>AOLX01000017.1 GCA_000336895.1 Haloarcula argentinensis DSM 12282
GCCTTGCCAGCCCGCTCAGAGATGTGTATAAGAGACAGGCACAGGACCAGGGTATCGAGCCGTGGACTGCCGGCGATGAGGAGGGCGAGTCATGACGCTCTCGCTCATCGAGGGACTGTTGCTGGTGTTCGTGCTGGGCTGTGCTATCGGCGCGGCCGTACTCCGTGACGTGCTGGCGTCGCTCATGGCGTTTGCCGCCTACAGCCTCGGCATCTCCATCATCTGGGTGATGCTCGAAGCCCCTGACGTGGGGCTGACCGAGGCGGCTGTCGGGGCCGGCATCATGACGATCCTGTTCATCCTGGCGCTGGCAAACACCGTTCGCCCACAGGAGAACGGCCTGTTCGAGTCGCTCAGCGTTCGGACCGTCGTGCTGGTCGGTGCGTTCGTCGTCGTCATGGTTGCGACCGTTCCGTCGCTGCCCGCGATTGGGGCGGATGGCGCGGCAAACCCTGTCGTCAGCGGCGAAGTAACGCAGCACTACATCGACAATGCATACGCGGACACGGAGGTCAAGAATGCGGTGACGGCCGTGCTCGCAGCCTACCGTGGGTTCGACACGCTGGGTGAGGCGGTCGTGGTGTTCTCGGCCGGGGTCGCAGCACTGACCGTCCTCAGGCAGGAGGTGTTCGCATGAGTAGCGACGAGCGAACCGGACTCTACGTCGAGAGCACCATCATCATGACGACGGTCCGCGTCGTCGCGCCGTTCGTGCTCACCTTTGCCCTGTTCGTGATGTTCCACGGGGCGAACTCCCCCGGCGGGGGATTCCAGGGCGGGGTCATCGCCGGCTCAGTCGTGATGATGCTCGCCTTCGCCTACGGTATTGACGCGGCCCGGGAGTGGCTGGACGTCCGTGTCGTCGCCGCACTCGCTTCCGGTGGTGTGCTCACGTTCGCAGCCATCGGTCTGGGAACGATAGTTCTGGGGGGGAACTTCCTCGAATACCACCTGTACGAGCAGTTCATCTCCCATGTGGTCGCCTACGCCATCGAGCTCGTCGAACTGGCCATTGGTGGCATCGTCGCGAGCGTTGCCATCGGCCTCTTCTTCCTGCTTGCGGCCGGGTTCGGCCACGCCGTCGACGCACCGGAGGATGAGAGCTAATGTTTGAACTGCTGAACTCACACTACAACTACTTCGCGGTGATGCTGCTGCTGGGTATCGGCCTGTATATGCTCATCGAGTCCCGGAACCTCGTGAAGAAAGTCATCGGGATGAACATTTTCCAGACGGGCATCTTCCTGTTTTTCATCACGCTCGCGTTCCGGACTGGCGGGAACCCGCCGATCATCAAGGAGGGCGGGGGCCCCTACGTCAGCCCGCTGCCACACGTCCTCATCCTGACCGCTATCGTCGTCGGGGTGAGCCTGACCGCCGTGGCGCTGGCGCTTATTATCCGCATCTACACCGAGTACGGCACGCTGGACGAAGACAAACTCAAACAGCTCTACTATGATTGAACAGATCCCTGTGTTGTTGGTGGTCCTGCCGATCGTCGGCGGCGCGATACCGCTGGTCGCCAGTCTCGTCAGCGACCGTGCCGGGTGGCCCGTCGCGACACTGACGCTCGTCGGCCAGACCGGACTGGCCGGACTGCTCGCGTGGACCGTCAGCACGAGCGGGACCGTTTCCTACGCGGTCGGTGGTTTCGCCGCCCCGTACGGCATCGAACTCGTCGTCGACGGGCTCTCGGGGGCCGTCGCGCTGCTCGTCGCCGTCATCTCTCTCGGCGTGCTCGCGTACGCCCGGAAGGCCGGCCCGCACTCAGGCCCCTTCTACGGCCTGTACCTGCTGTTGGTCGCCGGTCTGACCGGCATGACAGTCACCGGCGACGTGTTCAACCTCTACGTGTTCCTCGAAATCACGGGGCTCGCGGCATACGGCCTCGTGGCCAGTGGTCGGGACGCCAGCGCTGCCGTCGCGGCACTGAAATACCTCATCATCGGGACCGTCGGAGCCTCGTTGTATCTGCTCGGCGTGGGCTACCTGCTCGCGGCGACAGGGACGCTCAACATGGCCGACCTGGCGACTAAAATCGGGGAGATGGCGGCCTACGACTCGACGCTCGTCCTGACCGCGTTCGGGCTGATGGTCGGCGGGCTGACGGTGAAAGTCGCTCTGTTCCCCTTGCACACCTGGCAGCCCGACGCCTACGCGAACGCCCCGGATACGGTGAGCGCGTTCATTTCTGCGCTCGTCTCGACGGTCTCGGCGTACGCGCTTGCTCGGCTGCTGTTTTCCGTGTTCACGGTGGAGTTCCTGACCGCTGTGCCTGTCGCGCGCTGGGCGCTGGTCGGTCTGGCGTGCGTGAGTATCGTCGCGGGAAGTGCGCTCGCCGTCTCGCAAGACAGTGTCCAGCGGATGCTCGCGTACTCCTCGGTGTCACAGTTCGGCCTCGTCGTCGCCGGATTCGCTATCGCAACCCCGCTGGCCGTCGTCGGCGCGACCGTCCACCTGCTCGGCCACGCAGTGATGAAAGGCGGGCTGTTCGCCGCAACGGGGGTCATCGAGCGCAAGACGGGCGCGACGACGGTGAACGGCTACGCCGGGATGGGGAGCCGCGTCCCGGTTTCGGCGTTTGCCTTCGCCGTACTCTCGCTGGCGATGGTCGGCGTTCCGCCGGCTGTCGGCTTCGTCGGCAAGTGGTACATCGTGCTTGGCGCGGTCAACGCCGAGAACTGGGCTGTCGTGGCCGTGTTGCTCGCGAGTACGCTGCTGACGCTCGCGTACTTCGCCCGCCTCGTCGAGCGGCTCTACTTCGCCGAGGCGACCATCCACTCGAAGCCTGACGAAGCTCCCGTAACAGACGGGAGCGGACAGGCGGTCTCGTTCGGGATGATCGCCGTCGTCGTCATCGCAGCCGCGCTCGCGGTCGCGCTGACCGCAGCCGTACCGGAGTTACAAGCAATGCTTGAGGACACGCTCCCACCCCTTCTAAACCAATGACTGAGTCGCTACGCCCAATCCTGGCAATCCTCGTCTCCACAGTGGCCATCCCCGTGATTCTCTCGCTCAAGCGCCGCCCGAACGTGCGGGAGGGGGTGACCCTGACTGTCGCGTTCGCAAAGTTCGCTATCATCGCGAGCATGGTCCCCGGCGTCCTATCAGGGACACAATACGAATTCGTTCTCGGGCAGTTCGCCACTGGGATCGAACTGGCATTCAACGTCGACCCACTCGGGCTGCTGTTTGGCCTGCTCGCGAGCCTGCTGTGGATCGTCACCAGTTTCTACAGTATCGGCTACATGCGCGGTCTGGACGAACACGCACAGACGCGCTATTTCGCCTCCTTCGCCGCCAGCCTCGCGTCGGCTGTCGGCGTCGCCTTCGCGTCGAACTTGCTGACGCTGTTCGTCTGTTACGAACTGCTGACAGTGTCGACGTATCCGCTCGTTACCCACGACGAGACTGACGAGGCCCGCGCAGCCGGCCGGAAGTACCTCGCGTACACCTTCGGCGGTGGGGTCGCCGTGCTAGGTGGCACAGTTCTGGTGTTCGTCCTCGCTGGGACGACCGCGTTTACCCCCGACGGGATCGAAGCGCTCGCGACGGCCGACCCGACGCTGGCACGAGCGGCGTTCGCCCTGCTTGCTGCCGGCTTCGGCGTCAAGGCCGCGCTGATGCCGATGCACTCCTGGCTTCCGGATGCCATGGTCGCGCCGACGCCGGTATCGGGCCTGCTGCACGCCGTCGCGGTCGTCAAAAGCGGCGTGTTCGGCATCGCAAGAGTTGTCCTCGACGTATACGGCCCTGTGACGATGAAGGAACTCGGCGTCGCCCTCCCGCTGGCCGCGATTGCGGCCTTCACCCTGCTGACCGCGAGTATCATTGCGCTCAGACAGGACAATCTCAAGCGGCGGTTGGCGTATTCGACGATAAGCCAACTCTCCTATATCGTGCTCGGGCTGGCACTGCTCAAAGAGAACGCTCTAACCGGCGGTCTGCTCCACATCCCCGCCCACGCGTTCATGAAACTCACCCTGTTCTTCTGTGCCGGCGCGATCCACGTCGAAACTCACACCGACGACATCAGCGACATGGCCGGCATCGGGAAACGGATGCCGCTGACGATGGCCGCCTTCGCCGTCGCCGCGGCCGGGATGGCCGGGATTCCGCTGGTCGCCGGGTTTGTCAGTAAGTGGTATCTCGTTATCGGCGCACTGAACCTCGAAAGCGGCGGGCTCGTATTCGCCGCCGCGTTGCTAGTCTCCGGCGTCCTCAACATTGCGTACTTCTGGCCTATCGTCTACCAGGCGTACTTCGAATCGCCAGAGGGCCACGACGAGAAACCACTCATTGAGGGGCCATTCGGCGGCCGGAGTGAATTGCGTGCTGACGGTGGTGACAGTGACGAGACACACGCCGCCAGCGACGAGGGCGAGGTGCCGGAGCCTGAGCACGTCGACCACCTCGGGAAACACGATGAGGAGCACGAGCACCACGGCGGCCCGCCCGCAGGAGGCTGGGACGACCGCGGCTGGCGCGGCGGCGAAAGCACGTGGTTCATGCTCGGGCCGATACTCACCGCGGCTACGCTGTCGCTCCTGCTAGGGACGGTGCCGTACACGGCCGTCTTCCTGCGTATCGTCGATACCATCGTCAGCAATCTCCCGGGGGTGATGGCCTGATGTCGACGCTAACGATGGTCCCGCCAGTCGTCGTACTGCTCGCGCTGGCAATCGTCGTCTCGCGGCTCCCGCGGCGTGCCGGACACGCGGTCGGTGTGCTCGTACCTGCTCTCGCGGTACCGTGGGCCGTCATGGTGCCCGAAGGCGCACATCTCCAGACCCAGTTCCTCGGGTTCGACGCCGTCCTGCTGAACGTCGACCCGTTCTCGCGACTGATGGGTATCATCTTCGGGCTCATCGCCGCGGTCGCCGTGCTCTATTCCTACGCCAGCGAGGCCGACACGACACAGACCGGATACGCTCTCTCATACGTCGCGACCAGCTTCGGGGCTGTGTTCGCCGGTGACTGGCTGACGCTCATCTTCTTCTGGGAGCTGATGGCCGTTACCAGCACGCTGCTTGTGTGGCACTACGGCGGCAAGGCGGTCCGGGCTGGCTTCCGGTACGCCCTGCTCCACGGACTGGGCGGCACGCTGTTGATGGCCGCCATCCTCCGGCACTACGTCGAGGTGGGAACGTTCCTGTTCTCGTCAGTTCCGGGCGGTCCGGAAACGGCTGGAATCACGCCCGGACTGGCCGCCGCCCTGGCCGCTATCGGAATCGGCGTCAACGTCGGCTTCATCGGCCTGCACGCGTGGCTGCCAGACACTTATCCGCGCCCACACATCGCAGCCAGCGTCTTCCTCTGTGTGTTCACGACCAAGACCGGGGTCTACGGGATGTACCGCGCATTCCCCAACGGTCACGAGGCCATCGCGTACATGGGCGGCGGGATGGCAGTCTTCGGCGCGCTGTTCGCGTTGTTCCAGAACGATATGCGGCGGCTCCTCTCCTATCACATCCAGTCACAGGTCGGGTACATGGTCGCCGGCGTCGGTATCGGGAGCGCCCTCTCACAGGCTGGCGCGTTCGCCCACGTGTTCAACCACATCCTCTACAAGGGCCTGCTGTTCATGACCGCCGGTGTCGTCATCTACCGGACTGGGACGGAGAGTCTGAAGAAACTCGGCGGTCTCTGGCGGGAGATGCCGATCACGGCGGGGGCGTTCTCCGTCGCTGCGCTGTCTATCGCCGGTTTCCCCGGCTTCAACGGGTTCGTCAGCAAGGGGATCATCATCTCCGGGAGCCACTATACCTTCGGCAAGGGGCCGCTCCCGCTGGGTGAGTTCTATACGCTCGAGTGGCTGCTGCTACTGGGCGGTGTCGGCACGTTCATGTCGTTCATCAAGTTCGGCTACTACGCGTTCTTCCACGGCGAGTACGACAGCAGTGTGCCGGACGCGAACCGTCTGCAGAGCGTGGCAATGGTGTCCGTAGCCGCGCTCTGTGTCATCTACGGTGTGTACGACACGGCGCTGTTCGCCATCCTTCCGTTCGACGTTACGAGCGAGGCTGTCGTCCACCACGTCTACAAGACCTACACCATCCCCCACCTCATCGAGGGAGTCGTCCTCGCCGTCCTCGGACTGATCGGCTTCGCGGTAACGAAGAAGCCCCTCTCGAAGCTCGGCCGCGTTCCCGACATCGATTCGGTGTACAACCCCGCTGTCTTCTATGGCTTCCGCGGGCTCGTTGTCGGTGTGACCGAACTGTACGCCGCCGTCGACCGCGCAGTGGTTCAGGCCACGGGCATCGTCACGCGGACGGTGACGTCCCCGAACGACGTGATTGCGCGGCTCCGCGACGACGACACCCTCGTACATCCGATGCGGGCCGGCATCGGACTCAGTATCCTCATCCTCGCGGTCTTCGTTACGGTAGCACTGCTGGCCCTTTCATGATGTTCTAAAAACATCTTCTGTGATAATCGCGGACCAGGTCGGCTAGATCTGGTTTCAAGCACCCCAGAATAGCTGTTAACAAATAGGGTGATTACAGGCTCTGATAATACAGGTGCAGACTTATATATCTCCATAGCCACGATTCGATAAGCACGGCATAACAGGGGGACCTGTTGATGCGTGCGGACACAACAATGGAACTCAAACGATTCTTCAACGACGACGATGCTGTGTCGCCGGTCATCGGGGTCATCCTGATGGTCGCAATCACGGTCATCCTCGCAGCCGTTATCGCAACATTCGTCCTCGGACTGGGCGATCAGGTCAGTAACACGGCTCCGCAGGCTAGCTTTAGCACAGACTATGATAGCACCGCAGGAGCAACTGGACAGGTGGCGGTCACCCATGATGGTGGCGACTCGATTAAGGCGAGCAATCTCTACTTCAGAGGGTCTGATCTTAATCTCGGTGATGGAGATATCGTCGCATCAGATCCAGTGTGGCCGAATTCTGAAGCCACCGGAAGCAACAGTAAGGTTGTCGCTGGCAACTCCGTAGATGTCGGAGTTGACGGGGGCAGCTTTACGTTAAACGTTGTCTTCCAGTCGGCCAATGGTGACACTTCCGCAACGCTCGCGACTGCATCCGGACCAGACGCGTAAAATCGCATACGTCTTGTTTTTTCCGACGGTAAAATCCGTGAGTTTATAACTGATGAACACCCTGATATCTGCTGTATTCCCTGCGATGGGTGGTGGGGATTGGAGAATATAATATGAGTAAGCAGGTAGAACGGTCGGACTCCACTACGGACGATGGCCTCTCAAAAGGCGAGATATTCGACGTTCTGCAGAACGAACGGCGTCGGTACACGCTGCAGTATCTACGGGAACACGACGGGCCAGTACAGCTCGGCGATCTCGCGTCACACGTCGCAGCACAGGAGTATGACTGCCCGAACACTGCAGTCACGAGCGCACAACGGAAGCGCGTCTACACCACGTTACAGCAGTCTCATCTCCCGCGCATGGATGAGACGGGTATCATCGACTACGATGACGAGAACGGGACGATTTCCAAGACTGCACACACAGAGGAACTCACTATCTATCTCGAAATCGTGCCGGGAAGCGAGTTCCCCTGGCGTGAGTACTACCTCTCGCTCGGTGCGGTCAGCCTGGCAATCGTGACCATCCTTTGGGTCGGCGTCTATCCGTTCACGGCGATTCCCCCGCTGGTCTGGGCCACGCTGATCGCGGTTGTACTCAGCGTCTCCGCGGGCTATCATACCTACGCCGGTCGTGAGATGACACTGACCGAGTATGTGGCGCAGGAAGCCGGCTCCGACGACTGAAGTACACAATTTGTTTCACGGCCTTGCGCTGTTTCGTTTGTCTCGTTTACCGTTGAACTATCCAAATACCGCTATATCGAATTCCGGCGGTACAGCCAGCCTTGAAGGCTTTCAAGGCGACATTGAACGTCTAAAACGTGCTGTGAGTATAAGTGGGCACATCCCATGTGGTTGAGTCAGCACACCCCGCGAGCCGGTAAGGAAGTCCTTCGACCTATAGGGGGTTCCTACTCGGGTCACACTCGCGGTGTGCGTCGAACAAACCATGGATATCAAACAACTCATCCACGACGACGATGCAGTGTCGCCGGTCATCGGGGTCATCCTGATGGTCGCAATCACGGTCATTCTGGCCGCAGTAATCGCCTCCTTTGTGCTCGGTCTCGGGGACCAGGCACAACAAGCAACGCCCCAGGCTAGCTTCAGTTTCGAATACAGTGAGTCAGCGAATACACTCGATATTACGCATGACGGTGGAGACTCTATCCAAGCAAATGAACTCCACGTCCGGGGATCAACTACATCCAATTCCGGTGACGGTATCGATGAAACTTGGGCAGCTGTGGCAGGCTCAAGCGTAGCGGGCACAAATGATGTGACTGCTGGCAACAGTATCACAATTGACAGTAGTACCTCAAGTGCTTCAGCTCCGAATGGTGAATACGACATCCGGGTCGTGTACGAGCCAATCGAAGGCGATACCTCTGCAACGCTCGCTCAGGACACTGGACCGGAAGCATAAGCGGAGTTCATTTTTTTTTTTCGTTTTTATGCAGTGAGCGGAAGCGTCATTATGTTGAAATATTTATCTTTTCCGCTATTTTTGTATGTTGCAGAATCAAACATGAGAAGTTGCCACGACACTTTTATTACCAGATATATACTGACTGGTAACAATGGAAAGAACGCGGGCCGTTACCACCAGTGTTATCGCCATCATACTCGGCGTCACACTGCTTTCTGGCCCGCTGTTCCCCGGCGTGACACTGGCAACGGAACCAGAGCCGGTTGCACTCGAAACGGGCAATGTCACAGTGTCCGCAGTCGAACTGTCGGAGGACGTAACGCTTGAGAAGGGGTCCTACGGCGCGGCGAGCTACTACCTCGATACACCGCCGGTCCGCGTACAGTTCGCGAATCGTACCGGGCGGCCGACGCTCGTCTACGAACTTACAATCGAGGAGTTGGGCTACACACGGACGACGAATCACTTTCTAGACGACTCAACCGGAGACGAGTACACGCTAACGCTGGCGTCCGATACGTTCACCGACGAGGAAATAGAGCGCAAGCAGTACAGCGGCACAGTGACGGTGAGCAAGCGCGACGGGTCGGGCCACGGCGTGGTGGCGACGCGCAACGTCACGATATCGGTGGTCGAATGACAGCGACGGAGTTCGTCGGGCGTCTCCGACGTCGGACGCCCGTACTGTCGAACACCCGTGAGACGGTGTACGCGGTGTTGTTTGGCGACCGGCTCGGCCTGACCGTGTTTCTCGCGACAGTCGTGCTGTTCGGGTTGCTGTGGCGGATGGCGTTCGTTCTCAACGATTCCTACACGCTGGCAAATGGGTTGTACAGCCTTTCGAACGGACAGCTGGCCATGACCGAGGCTGCCTACGGTCCCGGGTTAGAGACGCCGGGGGCGAGCAGGTATGGCGGCCAGTGGTACGCGCGCAACTACGGTGTCATTGTCCTCTCGCTGCCGCTCGTGTTCGTGCTTGACCTGCTCACCGCCGTTGTCGAACTCCGCATTGCACTGGTCGCGCTCTGGTCGTTGGCGCTGTTAGCGCTGGTGGTGGAGTGCGGTTACTACACCGACGGCGACTGGGTCCTCTATGGCGGTGCCGTCGCAGTCCTAGGGCTGTTCGGGCTGAATGTGACACTGGCACAGCCACTCGACGCCGGCCGAACCCATCTGTACGCGCTGCAGCTGACGCATCTCCTCATTGCGGCGTTTACCCCGGTGGTTCTCTATCGGCTCCTCAGTCGGGTGCACACACGTCGGCTAGGACTCCTGAGCGCTATTGTGCTCACAGCTGGGACACCGCTGGCTTTCTGGGCGACGGTGCCAAAGCGCCACGCTGTCACCGGGACGGTGGTCGTCTGCGTCGCGTACTGCCTCTATCGGAGCCGCAAGCCAGCAGACGGGGCAGTTGTCACGCACCGGACGACCTTCAGGGCACTCGCCTACGCGCTGGTGGGATTGTACGCGTGGGTACACGCTCCGGAAGCACTCCTGCTCTGTGTCGCCCTGGCACTCGTCGATATCCCGACGGCTCCGAACAACAGCCCACGGACGCTCGCTCGTATCGGCGTCGTCTTCGCCCTCTCCCTGCTGCCGTTCATTATCACTAATCTCGCCATCTCCGGCTCCCCGATTAAACCGCCGAGACTGGTTTCCGGCGGCGGCTCCCTCGGTAGCAATGCTGCGAGCAGTGCCGGGGGTAGTGGCGGTAGTGGCGGTGGTGGCGCGTCCGGAGGAGTGCTCACGTCGCTGGCACCTCTGCTCGGGACCATCAAGAGCGGAATGCAGCCACTGCTGCTGCTTGGCGGCGAACTCGTTGCGGGATTCAAAACACTCCAGCAGCAACCAAATGACGTGTATCACGCGTTCGTGCGGTCGGGAAGCGCGAGCGGTGCGCTCAATAACGCCGGTGAAGAATCCGTCAATCTCTCACTGCTCGAATCCGCGCCGGTTCTCGTCGGCATGGTCGGTGCACTCCCAATCATCCGACGATTACGGTTGCCATCGTCGATGGCTGACCGGACACTCAACGCCGACCGCGTCGTGGACGCGTTCGCCATAACGACTTTCGTCGGCGTTGTCCTGCTGTACAACAGCCGCTTGCCACTGCACGCACAGGTGACTGCCCGGTATCTGTTTCCGCTCTATCCGCTCGGCGTGTATCTGTTCGTGCGGCTCCCGGCGGTACGCAAGAGCCTCACGGATCACTGGCGCCTGTTCCTCTGGACAGTTGCGGGGACAGTGTTGATCGGCGGGCAAGTGACCGTGGTGCTCGTCGCGGTGACAGTAAACGGCATCGGCGAAGCGTTCCAGTTGCACGCGCTGCTCGCGCTTGGGAGCGCTGTTCCACTCGGCATCTGGGCACTGAGTGGGCGCTCCAAAGGCCGAGCCGGGCAGATCGGTACAGTGCTTCTCGGTGCTGCAACGGGCGTGGCGGCTGTGTTTCTGCTGCTGACGACCGTCGAGTACTACGCACTGGGTGATGCACACCTCCTGCCCATGATGCGAGCACTCGGTGAGTTGCTGACGCTCTACTGAGTCGGTGACGGAGAATTTTAGTACGGGCTTGTAGTACCGCCAGCATGGACCGACTCAAGAAGTCCCTACTCGAAGCACCAATTATCGAGAAGGAAGGCTATCACTACTTCGTTCACCCCATCAGCGACGGGGTCCCGATGCTTCGACCGGAACTTCTGCGCGAAATCGTCATCAAGATCATCCGGAAGGCAGAGCTCGACGACGTCGACAAGATCGTCACACCGGCGGCGATGGGGATCCATATTTCCACAGCCGTCTCGCTGATGACCGACATCCCGCTCGTCGTCGTCCGCAAACGCCAGTACGGGCTTGACGGGGAAGTGTCGCTGTCCCAAGTGACCGGCTACTCCGAGAGCGAGATGTACGTCAACGACGTGTACGAGGGCGACCAGGTGCTCGTCCTCGACGACGTGCTCTCGACCGGCGGGACGCTGGCCGGACTCACGGGCGCGCTCGAAGACATCGGCGCGGACATCCGCGACATCGTCTGTGTCATCAAGAAAGCCGACGGGACGAACAAGCTCGACGAAGCGGGGTACGACGCCAAGACGCTGATCAACGTTCAGGTCATCGACGGCGAGGTCACCATCGTCGACGAGCACGGCGACGATTAGAGCGGTTGTTGATACGGTTTCCGTAGCAATTCGAAAGCAGGCCGCCAGCAGTTACCAGTAGACTTACAAGATATTGAATCGACACTAACCGTTGTGTCTCCCTCCATTCGATCCCTTGCAGGGGATTTCGCCGCCGTGTTCAGTTCGCTTGTACTACTTGGGCCGCTGACGCTCGGGTTGCTCGTCGGCGCGAGCAAAATTGTCACCGGACTAACGGGGCTCGCGCTTCCGGACCCGCTCGGAACCGTCGGATTCAGTGTGGCCGCACTGCTGGCGCTCTGGCTGGCACTGGAAGGAGCGATGGTACAGCGATACGGCCTCGAGACGATGGACCGCGGCGGCCCATTTCAGCGTGTTGCCCGGTATCTGTTGGTCGCCGTTACGACCCTCGCCGGACTCATCGTCTCCGTTCGGTTTGTAGCGCTGTCGCTCCCGTGGGCATTCGAGACACAGAACACGCCTGCACAGGTCCTTGGCGTGTTGCTCGTTATTGCACTGGTTGCCACGCTGTACCGGATACTTACAGCGGCCAGAGAAGGGTACCTCCACAGCAATGAGCAATAGCGGTGAACAGGCTGAAAGCAGTCTACAACGCGAGAAATGTCCCAGAAGGTAGATTTGAAGCACGTTCACGTCGCTCTCTTTGATCGCTCGTGACCCCCTTCAAATATACTGGACTACTCCAGTCACTCACGAATTTGTGAGCAACAGAGTATAGCGGGAGGTAGATTTGAACAACGCGAACACCTCACTATCACTCGGTGTTCTCTCGTTCAAATCTTCTCAGCTATAATTGCCGAACTCAGCGTTGTTCGGCGGTGAAACGTCTCACTGGAAGAGTGAGTTCGGCAAAATGATAGCGGGAGGTAGATTTGAACTACCGATCTGCGGGTTATGAGCCCGCCGGAATCTCCTGGCTATCCCATCCCGCTACTATCTCGTAGTTCGGTCCCCTCATTAAGGGTTGTGATTCGAGTGCCGTCCGTGAGTTAGTAACGCGCTATGCTCACTCGTCCGCATGGACCTGCCAGGTAAAGATACTCTCGGCGACGTAGTTGACCAGCATCGCAACGCCAATGGCAAGTGGGCTCGCGGCAATGAACCACAGATCAGTTCCGGCGACGAGAAGCTCAACTGTCAACCACTGCGTGAGCAGCCAGTAGATAGCAAGCTGGACCGCGACGCCGCCGGACCGGACGAGGTGTGATTTCCCGAGTCGCTTGGCGAACGAACGGCGGCCGGTGGCACCCTGACCGGAGAACGTCCAATGTTCGTTGACCAGAAACATCACGAGAATCGCCGTTTCGACGCCGGCGGCTTTGGCCCACATATCGCTGACGCCGAAAGCGAGGCCAAGCACGGCGAGCACCGTGTTGTCGCTGATTGCGCCGACGACGCCGACGGAGACGAACTGGCCGAACCGGACGCCCGACACAAGTGACTCGAACCGGTCGGGAACGATGCGTCGAACCTGCTGTTCGATGTCCATCATCGGTCCTTCTCGATAAGGGCGGTTGGTTCGTCGAGGTGTTCAGCCAGAGCCGTATGAAGGCGATCGTCGCGCAGTTGCTTCGATCGGTGGCGAGCCGTCAGCAGCGCCTCGAGCAGGTCTATCGACGTTCGTATCGGCGACACCGTCGAGCCGGGCTTGTCCTCCCACTCGATGGGGACCTCCTCGATACGTAAGTCCAGTGCCGCAGTGATAGCGATCAGTTCGACGTCCCACGCGAAGCCGGGCTCGTACAGATGGTCACGGATGCGCTCCCAGGCGGCCGCGTCGATGGCTTTCGCACCGCATTGGTAGTCGTACAGTCGCGCGTCGAGCAACTGGCCGGCGAGCCACGCGAAACCGTCGCCGAGGAACCGCCGAGCGAACGTCTGATGGGTTGCGACCGTCGCGTCCGGGTGACGACGAGAACCCACGGCGAGGTCCGTTCGGCCCTCAGTTACCGGGTCCAGTATGCGTTCGAGCGAGCGGACCGGTGTCGACCCATCGGCATCGACAAACGCCAGCACGTCGGTCTCCAGCCGCTCGAACCCAGCGGTGATCGCTGCGCCTTTTCCGCGACGGTAGGGCACGGTGTGGACTTCGATTGGGAGCGAACGGAGCTGTACAGGGACGCCGTCTCGTGGCGCATCGAGCTCGACAACAATTGTCTGCGGGGCAAGGACATCGTCGATGGCGGCGATATAGGTCCCGAGCTGGTCCATGTCGGGACGGTAGGCTGGAAGGACAACCCCGACGGAACGCGACATTGCCGAATAGTGGGACAGGCGGAAGTAAAAACAGTTCGAAGCTACCGGTCCCTAGTCAGTTGATAACCGCGGGAGCAACGAAAAAGCGTATAGGCCAGCGAACCGGTCCCTTCAGTGATGGAATACGGGCTCCTCGCCATCTGGCTCGCCCTCTACCTTCTATTACTGTACGCTGGCGGGACCGTCGCCGGACTATTGTTCCCACGCTTTGCCGACCACGGACTCGCCTTTGGCGTTCCGGTCGCCGTCTCGATACTGTGGCTGGTCACCTATTTCGTCGGTCGCCTCTCGCTGACGCTCGGCATCTGGCTCGGTGTCGCCGTTCTCGCCGTGAGTACACTGGCTGTCTGGCGAAAGGACAGCGAACCGAATCCCCGAACGTATGCGGAGACGGCCGGCGTGTTCACAGTCGCGTTCCTGTTCGTCGTCGGTATCCGGGCACTCGACCCAGCAATTGTCCCAATCGGCGGCGAGAAGTTCCTCGATTTCGGGCTGTTGCAGTCGCTCGTACGGGCTGACAGCCTCCCGCTGGAGGACATGTGGTTCGCCGGCGAGCCGGTCGCGTACTACTACGGTGGGCATCTCATTGCGGCGATTCTCACCAGAATAACGGGCACCGCCGGACAGTTCGCGTACAATCTCGCGCTGGCGGGCTTTTATGCGACGCTGGTCACGGCGGCGTACGGACTGGCGGGCGCTGTCGCGAGCGATCGCGGCCTTCCACGGCGACTGGCCGCCGGCCTCACCGCGTTCTGTGTCGGCATCGCGAGCAATCTCTCGACGCCCGCGAAGTTCCTCGTCTGGCTCCTGCCGGGCGGGCTGAGCCAGAGCGTTGCCGAGCGGGCGGGTTACGAACTGAAGGGGCTTGCAGCGGGGCCGGATTCGTTCAGCTACTGGGACGCGAGCCGTGTCATTGAGGACAGCGCGGCCGATTTCGGCACGTACGAACCCGGAGCTGCGCTGGTCATCGACGAGTTCCCGCTGTTCGCTTGGCTCAACGGGGATATGCACGCCCACATGATGAGCACGGGCTTCCTGTTGCTTGCCGCCGCACTCTGTTTCAGCTACTACCAGACGCCGGCCGCCGAGCGTCGACGGCGGCTCGCACTGCTTTTCGGTGCGCTCCCGGCCGTCGCGGGCATCATGGCCGTAACGAACACGTGGTCCTTCCCGTCGATGGGCGGACTGGCCCTGTTGACGGTTACCGTTGCGCCGGCCGACCCGACGACGCTCCTCCCGGATGATATCGGACAGCGGCTCCGACTGAACGGACCGGGTCAAGAGGGCGTTCGGATTGGGATGGGGCTGGCCGTCGCTGGCAGCGTTCTTGCGCTGGGACTGCTCTGGTCGCTCCCATTCTGGCTTGGCCCGGCGAGCGGCCGCGAGATTGCGGTTCTGCCCGACCGGACCTCGCTACTTGAACTTCTGGCCGTCCACGGCCTGTTCGTCGCCCCGTTCTGGCTGTACCTGTACGCCCAGACCGGGCGTGCTGTCGGGCAGAGTACGGCCCGCATCGTCGGTCTCGTGACCGTCGGAACGGCGGCGCTCGCCGCGACGCTTGACATCGCAGCGGTCGGCTTGCTCGCCCCGCTACTGCTCGGCGCGTGGCTGTTCGCGCGCTCGCCGACACTTGACCGTACCGTCGACGCGGTTCCGGCGCTCGCTGACGGCGGCGACCGGCCCGTCGGCTTCGAAGCCGTGCTGATTCTCGCCGGCGCGGGCCTCGTTTTCGTCGTCGAATTCGTCTTCGTCAGGGAGAACATCGGCCGGATGAACACCGTGTTCAAGACGTATATGCAGGTGTGGGTGCTCTGGGGGGTCGCCGCCGGCCCCGTGCTGGCGTGGCTGCTCACCCGTTGGCGGCCGACCGGCGACCGCGCGCGAGCGTGGGCAACCATCGGCGTCCGCGCGTTCGTCGCCCTGCTGGTCTGTTCGGCGTCGCTGTACGGCGCGTTCGCGCTCTGGAATCACGCCGACGCCGCGGGAGAGCCCACACTAAACGGGCTGGCATACCTCGATGACGACCATCCAGAAGAAGCCGAAGCGATTCGATGGCTCGATGCGACAACGGAGGGCCGGCCAACCATTGTCACGGCCGCCCCCGCTGACTATGAGTGGGACGCCAACGAGGGCAAGGGCGCGAGCGCGCCGTCGAGTCTGACCGGACTGCCGACCGTCGCGGGCTGGACCCACGAGGCCCAGTACCGCAACGACACAGTGTACGACCGCCGCGTCGACGACGTGGAGACGATTTACACCGGCGACGCGACCGAGCAACGCCGCCTCCTCGAAGCATATGACGTGCGCTACGTCTACGTCGGCCCGGCCGAACGAGCCCGCTACGGCGACGTGACTGTCGACCAGCTACAGGGCGTGACCGTAGCGAAACGAGCCGGCGGCGTCACGATCTATCAGGTCCGACCGGAGTACTTCTAAAAAGGAGCGGGGTACTCTTGGCGAACAGCGAGTTTGCAGGGAACGATGCGGGCCGCTCAGGACTCGGCGTTCGGCGGGGCGCGCTCGCGGAGCACGGTGACGGCCTCAGCTTCGATGTCGTCCGTGTCCAGATGCATCGGAATGTATTCCTGAGTCTTGAACGTCTCTTCTTCGTCCTCCGAGCCGATAGTACACCAGAGCTGTGGCCGGTCCGGCCCGTGCCAGTCGCCCTGCCGCGAAACCGAGAACACCTCGTACTCCTCGTCCTCGTACTCGATGCGGCCGCCCTTTCGCAGCCCCGGGTCGCCGTGGATAATGAGCTTCTTCATGCCCGTTCCTTTGCCAACAGCGTACTTAGTGACTTCGAAGGCGAATGCGACACAGCACAGTAACCGACAGAGAGCGTCGAGGAATTACCTGTAACTAGAATGTCCTTATATTCTTACCGGTCGGGTCTAGATGCTTAACAGCCTGATAGCCGAGATTTATATATCCGGAATAGCGACAGTCATGTATGTTGAAACAACAGCAGCGGTCGTGCGAGCGGGTCTCAGTCGTCGTCAGCCCGATGGACGACGACGGACGGATGGAGCTCCGAGACGTCGAAGCCGACGAGACCTACGAAGTCGTTGACTACATCGACAGCGAACTGGCGACGAAGCTCCGGTCACTCTCTGCTGGTGAAGCGGTGAATCTTGAACTGCTTTCGGGTTCGGAGTCTGGTGTGTTCGGCGCAGTCCGAATCGAATCTAGTGGACCGTCAGCCCGGTTCCAGTAGCCGGAGCGGTGGTGGAACGCGGACGGACTGAGTATGGTGGTTAGTCACGCGGTAGGGACGGTACTGTGGGGCAGACAGCAGGTGCGAACCAAACGGGTTTTAAGCGGGCACGTCAAATCGCTCGGTAAGGCCGATATCTATGCAGATGCCACGACGATTCAATACGTACTGTCCGCACTGTAACGAGCACCAGGAACACGAGGTCGAGAAAGTCCGTAGCGGCCGTCAGACCGGCATGAAGTGGATCGACCGCCAGCGCGAGCGTAACTCCGGTATCGGGAACGACGGGAAGTTCTCGAAGGTCCCGGGTGGCGACAAGCCCACCAAGAAGACGGACCTCAAGTACCGCTGTGGCGAGTGTGGGAAGGCCCACCTCCGCGAAGGATGGCGCGCCGGCCGACTGGAGTTCCAGGAGTAACGATGGCAGGAAGCTTCATCACCGTCGAATGCCCCGACTGCGAGAACGAACAGAGTCTCTTCGAGAAGGCCGCGAGCGAAGTTTCGTGTGCCGTCTGTGGCCACACCATCGCCCGCCCGACGGGCGGCAAGGCCGATATCGAAGGCGAAGTGACCGCCGTCGTCGAGGCCCGATAGGATGAAATACAGCGGCTGGCCCGAACCGGGCGAACTCGTCGTCGGCAAGATCGACGAGATCGAAGACTTTGGCGTCTTCGTCGACCTCGACGAGTACGAGGGGAAGCGCGGCCTCTGTCACATCTCCGAGGTCGCCAGCGGATGGATCAAGAACGTCCGCGACCACGTCAACGAAGGGCAGACAGTCGTTGCCAAGGTACTTGACGTCGACGAGAGTGCCCAGCAGATCGACCTCTCAATCAAGGACGTCAACGACCACCAGCGAAAAGAGAAGATTCAGGAGTGGAAAAACGAGCAGAAGGCCGACAACTGGATGGAGCTGGCCTTCGGCGAGGATCTGGACGACGAGACGTACGCCGCCATCGCGAACGAGCTGTTGTCGGAGTTCGGCTCGATGTACGACGGGTTCGAGTCAGCGGCGATCCACGGCAAGGACGCCCTCGAAGACGTCGACCTCTCCGAAGAGGAGATCGACGCAATCGTCCAGACGGCCCGGAACAACGTCTCGGTGCCGTACGTGCAGGTCACCGGCTACGTCGACCTGTCCTGTCCCGAAAGCGACGGTGTCGACGTCATCAAGGAAGCGCTCCAGGCCGCGGAGGGCAACGGCGAGGTCCCCGACGAGATCGAACTCGAAGTGACCTACGTCGGCTCGCCCGAGTACCGCATTCAGGTGCAAGCGCCCGACTACAAGACCGCCGAAGACGCGCTCGAAGAGAGCGCTGACCGCGCCGCGAAGGTCGTCGAGCAACACGGTGGGTCTGGGCAGTTCCACCGCGAACGCAGCGAAGACGACGAATAAGCCGGTTGTCGCTCCAGTGATTCACCACCGATGAAATCGGATATCCACGTCTGTGCTGCCTGGGAGTCCGAACACGACCGGCCGGTGTACACGCTGGATGACACCTGTCCGGACTGCGGGGCCGAAGCGGTCAACAGCGCACCCGCACCGTTCTCTCCTGAAGACAGCTACGGCGAGTATCGACGTTCTCTTAAGCGCCGCCGCCGCGAATAAGCCGTATGGACGAATTCGACATCGAGCGCGTAGCGGACCCCGACCTCGACGAACCAGTGCTGGTCGAGGGGTTGCCCGGCGTCGGCCACGTCGGCAAACTCGCCGCAGAGCACCTGCTTGAGGAGCTCGAAAGCGAGCTCGTCCGCCGCGTCTACTCGACGCATTTCCCGCCACAGGTCAGCATCGACGACGGGCAGGCACAGCTCGCCTGTGCCGAGTTCCACGCCGTCACGCCCGAAGAGGGACAGGACCTGATCGTGCTCTCTGGAGACCACCAGGCCCAGAACAATCAGGGCCACTACGGCCTGACCGACACGTTCCTCGACATCGCCGACGAGTTTGGCGTCCAGCGGGTGTTCGCTCTCGGCGGTGTCCCGACCGGCGAACTCATTGAGGAGTACGACGTGCTCGGTGCGACGACGACCGAGGAGTTCAAGGAGACGCTGGAGGAGTCTGGCGTGGCCTTCCGCGAGGACGAGCCCGCGGGTGGCATTGTCGGCGTCTCCGGCCTACTGCTGGGCCTGAGCAAGCGACGGGACGTGCCGGCCAGTTGCCTCATGGGCGAAACGTCGGGCTATCTGGTCGACCCCAAGAGCGCACAGGCCGTCCTCGAAATCCTGCAGGACGTCATTGGGTTCGAGGTCGACTACAGTTCGCTGGAGGACCGTGCTGACGAGATGGAGGAAGTCGTCCGGAAGATCCAGGAGATGGAGCAGCAGAACTCCCCGTCGCCCGCCGACGAAGACCTCAGATACATCGGCTAAGACGGATTGTTATTCCTCGGTCGCAGTACTCGCTGACTACGGAGTTGTGTCAGCCAGAAGTGACAGACAGCAGTCCGCCCAGAGCAGTCACGTGTTACCGGAGAGCGGGAATTTCTTTACCACTGGGGCCTAACAGAGGGTCGTGCAGACACAACCGGGCGTCCTACCGGAGTGGCTGGTCCTTGGGCTCGTTTTAGGTGTCGTCGGGAGCCTCGTCGTCGCCGGTCTGTTCGTCCTCGCGAACCGTGTGTTTCCGGCCAAACGGCCGAACCGGCAGGCGACAGACGGCGGGGAGATGCGACGCCGGGCGGAACTCCGAGAGTATCTCACAGCCATCGACGAGCAGTTCGCCGAGAACCACTTCGTCGAGGGGCAACACGTCGCCTTCTATCTCCCCAAGCGGGACGTGGCAATCACGTTTGACGCCCGGGCGTACTACCGTATCGAGCGGTCGCCGACTATCCCCGTACTGGTCGAGCACGAGATGCCCGGCGTCTACCTCGGCGCGCGCCTGCCCTTCGAGACGCCCGAAGTCGACCTCGGCCCAGACCCTGAGGAGGAACCACACCCGACGGTGCAGGCGTTCAGCGAACTGGGCCTGACCCAGAGCGCGTCGCTGGACGACGTGAAATCGGCCTACCGAGAGCGCGTCAAGGAGGTCCACCCGGACCACGGTGGCAACGAGGACGAGTTCAAGCGTGTCCGGGAAGCGTACACCACTGCAAAACAGCACGCGTCTGGTGCGTCGAGACAGCGCGCATCGTAGGGAGAGACTGAACACCTGTCACTGCATCGGGACACAACAGACCGGGACAGCCGCATTACGAACAACTGTCTCGGTGACGCTTCCGGTCAGGTATCGCGTGAGGCCGGAGCGGCCGTGTGTTCCCATCGCGATGAGGTCGATATCGTGTTCCTCGCTGTAGGAGAGAATCGCGCGTGCAGCCGGGCCGCTTGCGATGTTGCCTGCGATACTGACGTCTGCGTCTCTGGCACGCTCATGGACCGTCTCGAGTGCCGCCTGGCCGGTTTGCTCAAGCGCGTCGTGAATCTCTGCTGACCCCTCAGCGCCGCCGAATCGACTCGTGTCGACAGAATAGACCGTGTGTATCGTTGCGTCAAACACCTCAGCTAGCGTGATTCCCCACTCGACCGCGAGTTCTGCCCCCTCGCTGCCGTCAGTCGGGAGGAGAATGTTCTCGTACAGGTGATCGCCGATTTCGACGATGTCCCCGTCCGGAGTTACCGTTACGATCGGGACATCGGCGGTGCGGAGCGTCTTTTCTGCAACACTCCCGAGGACTACCCGTTCGAACCCTGTCCGTCCTTGCGTCCCCATAACGATGAGATCGATGTCGCGAGCGTCGACGTAGTCGTTGATCGCTTGGAACGGGATCCCCGACTCGACGGCGGTCGTGATATGCCCAGAGAGATGTGCCCGGGCAAGTCTGGCGATGGAGTCCACCGCTCGTTCGGCCTCCGTTTCGAGGAGCCGCTCTCGCTCTGTCTGTCTATCAGCGTTCAGATCCGGCTCGATGTCACGGGCGTCAACCGCTGACAGTACGTGGAGGTCGGCACCGATTGTGGCAGCGAGGTTGATGCCTCGCCGGGCCCCTATCCGTGCCCCGTCACTGCCGTCGGTCGGCACGAGAATCGAGTTGATCGTTTGACTCATAGTCACGGTTTGACAGGCTATTGATTTAACACTACGTTCGATTCCCACCACACTGTTATAGAGTGAATTTGGGGCCCAGCCTGCGCTGCGTACGTGTACTGTATCTTGCATGCCTCGTTCAATGGCTGTCGTACCCGCCAGCAGCTGCCGGCGAGATAGAGAGTCGTTCACAGCCGATGGTAATAGGTTGTTGAAGCAAGCGCACCACCATTTTATCCACAGTCTGCCCGTAGTCGCGATATGATCGCACAGATTCTCGTTCCGATGGACGACTCGGAGATGGCCCAACAAGCGCTCAAGTACACCCTTGAAAACCATCCCGACGCGGAGATTACTGTCTTACACGTCGTGGGCGGACCCTCACCGTTGGGGGGAGCGGCCACCGCACTTGCTCTTGCAGATGACATCGAAGTGGCCGCCGAGGAGCGTGCGGAGAAGGTGTTCGACGACGCCCGCGAACTCGCTGCCGAGTACGATGCCGAAATAACCACCGAGGTGCAACTGGGACACCCCGCTCGGGCGATTTTGAACAGAGCCGGCGACTTCGATGCGGTCGTGCTCGGAACGCACGGTGGCTCGTTTGCCGATCGGCTGGTCGTCGGGAACGTCGCCCAGAAAGTGTTCCGTAACTCGCCTGTGCCAGTCATCATCGCACGGTGAGTGGCGGTCGCTGAGGGCAGGAAACACCCCTCGCGGGCTTAGGAGTGACTACGGCGTCACGACGAGCTTGCCGACGCTATCACGGTCCTGCATCGCCGCAAACGCCGCACCGGTCTCTTCGAGTGGGTACGTTGCATCGATTTCCGGGGAGAGTTCGCCGTCAGCGACGAGACCGACGAGCCGCTCTAGGTCGCCCTGTGTCCCCATCGTACTCCCGATGACGCGTTTGTGACCGAGGAACAGATCGGGAATATTGATCTCGGATGTGCCGCCGCCGGTCCGACCACAGACGGCCATCCGGCCACCGCGACGGAGAACATCCAGACCGACCTGCGTGTACTCACCACCGAGGTGATTAAGCACGCCATCGACCGTCCCAATATCGTCGACTGCCGCCCGAATCTCGTCCGGATCGGTGCTCTTGATAGCGTAGTCCAGACCGAGCGATTCGACGCGGTTTAGCTTCGCCGCTGAAGACGAGGTCCCGACGCTGTGAGCGCCGAGAACGGACGCGAGTTGCACGCCCGCGACACCGACGCCGCCGGTGACGCCCGGGATGAACACCAGATCACCCGGCCCGGCGTTGACTCGCCGGAGCATATGGAAGGCCGTCATGTAGGCCGTCGGAAGCGCGGCCGCGTCGACCGTCGCTACGCCGTCGGGGAGCCTGACGAGGCGGTCGGCCTGCACGCGGGCCGCCTCGGCGAGGCCACCGTGGTACAGCGAGAAGTTCTCACAGAGGTTCTCCGGTCCCTCGCGACAGTAGCGACACGTCCCGCAGGTTTCGTTCGGGCAGAGTACGACGCGGTCCCCGGGTTCGACACCTGTAACGCCATCGCCGACGGCGTCGACGGTCCCGGCAACGTCGAGGCCGCTGACAAACGGCAAGTCGTCCGTGTCGACCATCGCGGAATCCCCTTCGAGAACCCAGAGGTCGTGGCGGTTGATCGCACACGCTTCGACGGAGACCACCGCCTCGCCGCGTTCGGGTTCTGGGGTTGCTTGGTCAATAACCGAGACGCCGTCCGGGCCGGTGAGTTCGCTGAACGCTGCAACGCGCATTAGGTTCGTGAATGGGTCAGAGCCGTATAAACAACATCGAAGTGTGGGATACCTGCCTGATCGGCGGCAGTATCGGACCCGCTCTCGGGTCTGCCGCCCGAATTCTCAGATGCCCTGGCTCATGAGGTGGCTGCGCAGCAGGTCCGCCTCCTTGCTACCGGCGACAGGATTTACCAGGACGACGACATCGTCATCGTCGAGGGCCCCATCGTCAGCCAGCGCCCGCGCGCCGGCGATTGCCGTCCCACCGGTCGCACCGGTTTCCGGACCCATCTCGCAGCCGTCGACCGCGCCGGCCAGAATGTCCTTGTCAGAGACAGCGACGCCGTCGCCGCCCGAACGGTCGAGCGAGTCAAGTGCCGCAGCGCCAGCGGCAGGATCGGGGACTTCAAGCGGACCGACGATGGTGTCGGGGTGCTCGATAGTCGCCGGTTCGCTTGCGCCCTCGCTCGCGGCATCAGCGATGGCGGCCGTCGAGTCGGGCTGTGCGGCGTAGATTCGCGGCGTCGAGTCCGTGAGGCCGCTCTCGGCTGCCGCCCGGAAACCGTGTTCGAGACCGACGAGCGTCTCGCCGTGGCCGGTGGGGTGGACCACCGCGTCGGGGGCCGTCCAGTCGAGGTCGTCGGCCGTCTCGAACGCGACGGATTTGGCACCCTCGATGCGGAACGGGTGGCCGGGCGCGACCGAAACCCAGCCGTCGGACGCGTCGGCCAGTTCCTCGTCAGACACCGAGACGGCGTCGTCATACCGGCCCTCAACGACGCGCATGTCGCCGCCGTGGACGTTCACCATCGCCTTGTTGAGGAACGGACAGCGTGAGGGGACGAAGCCCTTCGAGTCGATGCCGGCGCGGGCCGCGTAGGCGGCGTTGGCCTGTGCGCCGTTCCCCGTCGACGGTGTCGCGACGCGCTCGGCTCCGCGCTGAGCGGCAGCGGTGACAGCGAGCGAAAGTTTGCGGTCGCCCAGCGAGGCCGTCGGATTGCGCCCCTCGTCTTTGACGTACACCGAGTCGACGCCGAGTTCGTCGGCCAGCTCCGGCACCGGAACCAGCGGTGTCGCCCCTTCGCTGAGTGTTACCGTTGCGTCACCCGAGAACGGCCGAAGCGGCTCGTACCGGCTCGGTCCCGTCGCATCGGGCAGTGCTGCGGGCGTCAGGTCCGGAACGTCGTAGTCACCGACGAGAACCGCGCCACAGTCGGGACAGCGGTCGGCCGTGCTGTCGGTTTCCGCGCCACACGCCGTGCAGATGAGGCCGCGAAACGCCGCAGTCGTCTCCATGTCTTTCTCTGTGGACGGGACAACCAAGTGTGGTCCGGTCCCGCTTCAGCACCCTCTTGTCCCGGGCGCTCGAATTGGAGAGTATGACAGACGTCGTCGTCGCCGGCGGGGGACTCGCCGGGCTGGTCGCCGCCCGCCACCTGGCGGAGTCGGGTCGGGACGTGACAGTGTTCGAGCAGCGCTCGGACGTGGGCGGTCGCGTCCGGACAGCCCACGAGGACGGCTACACGTTCGACCGCGGGTTTCAGGTCATGTTCACCGCCTATCCCGCGGCGAAGCGGGAACTCGACATCGAGGCGCTGGCTCCGCGGACGTTCACGCCGGGGGCCACCATCGCCAGCCCGAACCACCGCTCGGTGCTGTCGGACCCGCTCCGGAATCCCTCCGCCGCACCGCAGACGCTGCTCAATACCGACGTGCGCACAGCCGACAAGCTCCGGCTGTTCCGACTCCAGCGCGAACTGGCCGGCGTCGAACCGGTCGAACTGCTCTCTCGGGGTGGAACGACCATCCGGGAATACCTCGCTGACTACGGATTTTCAAAGCGGTTCGTCGAGCGGTTCGCCGCACCCTTTTACGGCGGCATCACGCTCGACCGCTCACTGGGCACGGATAGCAGCATCTTCGAGTACACCTACAAGATGCTGAGCGAAGGCGAGATATTCGTCCCCGCCGACGGGATGCAGGCGATGCCGCGACAGCTCGCCGACCGCGCTCGCTCGGCGGGCGCGACCATCGAAACCGACGCGCCCGTGACAGAGCTGGAGACCCACGAGGGAGAGGTTACTGCCGAGGTAGGCAGCGAAACAGTGACGGCCGAAAGTGCCGTCGTCGCGACGGACCCGCAAACGGCGGCGGAGCTGACGGATATCGATGCGATTCCGACCGAGCCCGTCGGCTGTGTCACCCAGTACTTCGCACTCCCGACGAACCGCGCCCCGACGACCGGACAGCGCATCATCCTCAACGCGGCGGACGACCGACCGAACACCGTCGCGCCGCTGTCGGCGGTCGCCAGCGAGTACGCGCCCGCTGGGATGGAGCTATACAGCGCCACGTTCCTCGGAACGCCCGAAGAAGACGACGTGGAACTGGCCGCTGAAGTCCGGGCGGCGCTGCAGTCGTGGTATCCGAGCGCGAGCTTCGAGGCGCTGGAGTTGCTCCGGACCGACCGCGTCCCGCTCTCGCAGTTCGCTCAGCCGCCGGGGTATCGGGACGCGCTCCCGGACCCGACAGCGCCAGAGGGCAACGCCGTCCTGGCGGGCGACTACACCCGCTGGTCGGCGATACAGGGTGCGCTGGAAAGCGGAAAGGTCGCCGCCGATCTGCTTGGATAAGAGAAACGCCGATACGACTCCAGAAGAGGACCGGCGGCCTATGCGGCCGGACCGCCGCTATTCGTGTTTCCCTCCTGTTCGTGCCCCTCTCCTTCGAGGACCTCAGAGACGTACTTTATCGTCGCGAAGTACAGCAGCAGTAGCGAGAGCAGCGTAATCGCGATGAGACCCAGCGCGATTTCTGTCTGAACCATATTCCAGCGTCCACCGTCGCGGGTCAAATACTTACCGTTATAGCATGCGGCGGAACTCACCCAGCGGCGGGAACGACAGCGTCTCGCGCCCGCTCTCGTCCCAGACCACCGGCTCCAGTCGGTCGGCGTCGGTGATCAGCGGGGACTGGAAGTCGCTGGCCCGCATCTCGTTGACCTCGACGCCGGCGTTCAGCCTGTTGAACGACGGGAGCATCACCACGTCGCTGCCGCGGTATTGACCGCTGCCGACGAGGTAGCAGGGTTGGCGTTGGCCCTCGATGCTGATCGTCGGATGGTCGTGTCCAACGACGTAGCGCTCAGCATCAACGTCGGGTGCCTCGTGGCCGTGGCAGACCACGGTATCGCCGGTCCGGTGTGTCGTCTCGGTCGGGCCGTCCCACACGCTATCGAGCATCGTGTCGTGGTTGCCCGGCGTCACAAGCAGGCGTGCCCCGGCCGCCTGACAGGCGCTTTTGAGCCCTGCCACGGTACTCTCGACCGACCGGGGAACCGTCTGGAACGAGTGGAGCAGGTCGCCGGCGACGACGACCTCCTCGGGGTCGTGGCGCTCGACGAGCGACTGGAACCGCTGGACCATGTCCGAACCGGACCCGACCGGGAGTTCGAGGTTCCCGCCGGTGCCCCGGCCGACGTGGAGATCCGCGACGACGAGTGTCTTCCCAAGCAGAAGCGCTCGGTCGTCGTAGCTGGCTGTCATCGCCGTTCAGTCGGCACCGGCGAGGCTTATATTGTCGGTCACGGCGGCGGGCCACGTCGCGGGCGGCCAGTCCACAGCCGATTATCTCGCCTGACAGTGTCGGTGGTATTTTTACCTGCGACTCCCGTGACTCCTGTATGGTCGACGTCCTGGAGAACAAGCGGGCCGCGACGCGGTTTCGGGTCCTCGTGGAGATTGCCGAGCGCCAGCCCGCAGTGAGTCAGGGCGAAATCGCCGACGCCGTCGGCGTGACGAGCCAGGCCGTCAGTGAGTACATCCGCGAACTCGTCGACGACGGCCTCGTCGAAAAAGAGGGGCGGTCGCGCTACCGCGTCACCAAGGAGGGCGTCGACTGGGTGTTCCAGTCCGCGACCGACGTCCGCCGGTTCGCCGACCACGTCACCGACGACGTGCTCGGGAGCGTGCAGGAGGACGCCGCTATCGCCACGGCAGATCTGGCGGAAGGCGAGACGGTGACGCTCTCGCTATCGGACGGACTGTTGCACGCCGACCCCGGCGGCGGCGACGCGACGGGCGTGACGACGACCAGCGCCGCGGAGGGCGAAGTCGTCGGCGTCACCGGCTTCGAGGGCGTCATCGACCTCGACCCCGGCCACGTCAGCGTGATACAGGTCCCGCCGGTCCGGTCGGGGCCGGTCGAGAATATCGACGACATCGCCGCGGCCTGTGCGGATGTCCCTATTGTTACCGCCGCGGGCGTCGAGTCCGTCGTTGCGCTCCGCGATGCCGGCATCGAACCGACGACACATTTCGCGGCGGGCGAGGTGGCCGCCGCCGCCGCATCGCGGGGACTCGATGCCGTCGTCGTCGCAACACAGGACACCGTCGGGCGCGTGACCGACGCGCTTCGCGACGCGAGCGTCGACTACGACGTGACGCAGTGACCCGCGAGTAGCGGGACTTTTCCGGTCGGCTGCCATCGGGATAGCCATGAGCGACCACGAGATGCATGACGCCATCGAGGCATTCCTAAACGAAGCCGACGACGCCTACGGCGAGTACGAGCAGGGCTACACCGACGCTGATGCGACGCTGCGGCGACTGGAAACGGCTATCGAGGAACTGCGGACGGCAGCCAAGGAGTAGGACGCCGTCCATCGTCGGGCGAACAGTATTGTAGGATTGGGTTCATGTAGCCCGTATGACGGATGTGGTTCTGGTCGACGGCGCACGCACCGCACACGGTGAACTGCTGGGCGGGCTCTCGGGGCGGACAGCGGTGGATCTGGGCAGGGCGACCGTGGAGGGACTGCTCAATCGGACCAGCGTCGACGAAGACAGTGTCGACTGGGTCGGCCTCGGAAACGCGGTACAGGCGGGCGTTGGCCAGGTCCCGGCCAGACAGGTCGTCGTCGAGTCACCACTTCCAGACGACGTCGCCGCGACGACGCTGAACGAGGCGTCGGGGTCGGGGCTGCGGGCGATCACGACCGCCGCCGACCGCATCGAAGCCGGGCAGGCGTCGGTGTGTCTCGCGGGTGGCATGGAGTCGATGTCGAACGCGCCGTATCTCGTTCCGGACATGCGTGGTGGTCGCCGGCACGGGAACAGCGAACTCGTCGACGCGATGATCTGGGACTCACTGTGGGACAAACACTACGACGCGCACATGGGCACGCTGACGGAGGAAATTGCCGCCGAACACGACATTAGCCGCGAGGCCCAAGACGAGTACGCTCGGCGGAGCAACCATCGGGCCGGCGAGGCCATCCAGTCTGGGAAGTTCACCGAGGAACTCGTCCCAGTGGAAACGGCTGACGGCCTCGTGACCGAGGACGAGGGACCGCGGCCGAATACGACAGTAGACCAGCTGGCGGCGCTCCCGCCGGCATTTGCGGACGGGGGCACGATCACCGCCGGCAACGCCTCGAAGCTCTCCGATGGCTCGGGAGCGGTGGTGCTGGCCGACGCCGAGACGGTCGAACGCGATGGACTGGGACCGATGGCCCATGTCGAGGACTACGCGGTTGCCTACCGCGACCCGTCGGAGTTCTCCATCGCGGTTCGGGACGTCGTCGCAAAGCTGCTGGAGCGCAACGACCTCGCCGTCGCCGACGTGGATCACTTCGAACTCAACGAAGCGTTCGCCGCACAGATGGTGTACGTCGCCGACGAACTCGACATCCCCGCCGAGAAACACAACCCACTCGGCGGCGCGGTGGCGCTCGGGCATCCTATCGGAGCCAGCGGCGGTATCCTCACGACCACGATGCTGTACGCGATGGAGCGAGCGGATCATCACCGCGGCATCGTGGGGATGAGCGTCGGCGGTGGCGGCGCGATTGCGATGTCCGTGGTCCGGTAAGCCCCGCCAGCGACGAGGCGAGTAAGCGTCGGCGGTGGCGGCGCGATTGCGATGTCCAGATAGCGTGAAATCCAGCTGAACTGAAAGTGGAAAGAGAGAGAGGGACGCTACGCACGGGATCAGTCGAAACGAGAGAATAGCAAGCAGATTACGAGCTTGTTTTTCCGATTTCTTCCAGGGTAAGTGTGTAGTCTCCGCGTCCGCTGTAGACATACACGAGTATGCCGATCTCGCTGATCTGTGAGAAACCGTCGATGATTATCTGTTCGTTACTGTCCTGCGTATAGGACGCGCGATCGTAGTCGTTCGGAGTGGGTGTGCGGCCGTCGAAGGAGACATACAGGTCGAAATCGGCGTCAGATGGGCCATCGAGACTGAGGATTAGCTGCATAGGCGACTCCGTCTTGAGGGAGTACGTCTGCTTGTCATAATCGAGCATCCCATCGAGTGACCCGGACAGCTCTTCGGTGAGACGGTCTTTCGATTCATCAGTGACGGAGACGCTGACTGACGTGGTTGTCTCAGCACCATCGTTGTCAGTCGCAGTGACGGTGACGGTGTAGTCGCCAGTGTCGGTGTACGTGTGGCTGACCTCCGTCGCGTCCGCACCCTCGATGGGGTCAGAGCCGTCGCCGAACTCCCAGCGGTAGTTCGTTATCGAGCCGTCGGGGTCACGGGAGCCACTGGCATCGAAGATGACCTCCTTATTGACAGTGACAGTTCGTGAGTCGTCGTTGAGCGTCACGATCGGCGGTTCGTTTTCCGTTCCACCACCGACAGTTACGAAGTTGTATGCATCCGCGAGGCCGAAACCGACGAACTGGCCGTCTGCGTCCAGTGGCTGGGCGGTGTCGAGAAGGTTCTGTCGGGTCTGGCTGGCGGGCCAATCGTGTCTGTCCAGTCCAAGCGCGGCAACGCCAGCGACAGCAGGACTCGCCATTGACGTTCCAGGGAACTGCGCGTAGTCTCCACCCGGAACAGATGAGAGTACGTCATTACCCGGTGCCGCAATGTCGACCTTCTCGCCGTAGTTCGAGAATTCGGTCGGGCTCTTGTTCTGATCGACGGCACCAACGGCAACACATTCTTCGTAGGCTGCTGGGTACGACACGTCCTGCTGGCTTGGGGGGTCACCGTCCTGATGGTTACCAGCTGCACAGATGAGGAGGACACCCTGATTCCACGCGTACGAGACGGCGTTTTTCATTGTCTGGTTGTAGCCGCCGCCACCGAGAGACATATTGATGATGTCCGCCCCTTGGTCGGTCGCCCACTCGACAGCGTTAGCGATATCGGCGGTTCGGCCCCCATTCGGGCCGAGTGCACGGCAACTCAGGAGCCGGGAGTTACTGACACCTGCAATTCCGGTTTCGTCGTTCGTTTCGCCGGCAGCAATGCCGGAGACGTGTGTCCCATGCTGAGCAGATTGTGGGGCGGGGTCGTTGTCGTCGTCGACGAAGTCACGTCCTTTCTGACTCCCGAACTGCCCGTCAAGGTCGGGATGGGTGTAATCTGTACCAGTGTCTATGACGGCGATGGTGACGTCTTCGCTTCCGAACGTAATATCCCATGCTTTCGGGGCATTGACCAGTTGTGGCGCGTACTGGCTGTCGAACTTCGGATCGTTCGGCACCGTGGCGATCGGTTCGCGAACGTGGTTGAATTCCGTATATTTGACGCCGTCAATCGTTTCGACTGTCGGAAGGATTTCGCTCTTGAATTTCTGCGGGACTGCTGAGCGAAGATACGAAAGTGACTCGTTCACGTCGAGGATATCGAGCTGTTCGAGGTCAGACCGTTCCTTTATTTTGTCATGAATATCAGAGGCGTTTTTATCATTCGATATACCGATCAGATATTCTTCTGTATCAGATTCCTGTGATGCGCTGACTTCTCCACCAAAAGCTGCGACGGTTACAACGGAACCGAGTGCCTTGATAACTGATCTTCTGGACGGTTTCGGCAGGGTATGTCGGGACATCCGACTCCCACTAAATATGGGTGGGTTATAAAATTAATATATAATTCCTCATGCAGCCCAGTGTCTAATAAACAAAATTATATATGTTGCTTTATAAATACGTGTTTATTTTGTTTTCTGATATGTAAAGTATCGGTTATAAACGGTATAAAAGTTTATTGCGGCTGGCAATAGCGACAGAACAGGCAGATGCCGCTAATGCTACCGAAGCACAAGGAAGAATTATCGGGCCGGCCGCCCCCAGACAGAATATGACTGGGTTTTCCCGACGGGTAGAGCAGGTATCGATCTCAGGCATCCGCGAAGTGTTCGAGGCGGCGGGCGAGGACGCGATCAACCTCGGACTCGGCCAGCCGGACTTCCCGACGCCGAAGCACGCCCGTCAAGCGGCAGTCGAGGCAATTCAGGCGGGGGAAGTCGACGCCTACACGTCGAACAAGGGAACCGAAGCACTCAGAGAAGCAATCGCCGCCAAGCACGAACGAGACAACGACCTTGATGTCGACCCCGGGGACATAATCGCCACCTCGGGTGGGAGTGAAGCGCTGCACATCGCGCTGGAAGCCCACGTCGATGCAGGGCAGGAAGTCATCTTCCCGGACCCAGGGTTCGTCTCTTATGACGCGCTGACACACCTCGCAGGCGGGACGCCGCGGCCGGTCCCGCTGCGCGAGGACCTCACGATGGCTCCCGAGACAGTTGAGGAGGCCATCACCGACGACACGGCGGCGTTTGTCGTGAACTCGCCCGCAAACCCGACCGGAGCGGTCCAGTCCCCGGAAGATATGCGGGAGTTCGCCCGTATCGCCGACGAGCACGACGTGCTGTGTATCTCCGACGAAGTGTACGAACATCAGGTGTTCGAGGGTGAGCACCGCTCGCCGGCGGAGTTCAGCGACACGGGCAACGTCGTCGTCGTCAACGCCTGCTCGAAGGCGTATTCGATGACAGGCTGGCGGCTCGGATGGGTTACCGGCGCGACAGACCGTATCGAGCGGATGCTACGGGTCCACCAGTACGCCCAGGCCTGTGCGTCCGCACCGGCCCAGTACGCCGCCGAGGCGGCCCTGACCGGCCCGCAGGACCAGGTGACGGAGATGCGCGAGGCGTTCCAGGAGCGCCGCGACGTACTGCTGGACGGCCTCGACGAGATGGGGCTGGACTGTCCGACACCCAAGGGCGCGTTCTACGCGATGCCGAAGGTCCCCGACGGGTGGGTGAACGAAGTCATCGACCGCGGTGTCGTCGTCGTCCCCGGCGACGCCTTCGGCGAACACGGCGCGGGCTACGCTCGCATCTCCTACGCGACGGACATGGAGACGCTGAAGGAAGCCATCGACATCATGGCCGACGCGACGGCGGCGGTCCGCTGAGCGCTCGCAGACGAGTGGGCCCGCGGACAGTCGTCCCGAAATTGGAACAGTCTCGGAAGAGAGTGCGAAGAAACGCTTTATTCGCCGCCCGTCTTGGCTCTCGTATTCCATCGTGGCACATGCATCCGAGTCCAGCGCGCTGGTTGGCGGGGAGAGACAGGACTATAGGACGGGCAGACACAGTTCCCAGGAGGACAGTGGGATGGAGAAAGCGCTCTGGTATCTGCTGACGGCGACGCGCGGCGGCGCCAACCGGGCGCGTATCATCGACGCTCTTTCGGACCGACCGATGAACGCCAACGAACTCGCCGACGAACTCGACGTGGGCTACAAGACGATCAGGCATCACATGGAACAGCTAGAGGACCACGACGTGGTCGAATCCGGCGACGAAGAGTACGCCAAACTCTACTTCCTGACCGACCGGTTCGACAACTACCGTGACACCTTCGAAGAAATCGTGGAGAAGATGGACGAATGAGGGGACAAACCACCATCCGGACCGCGGCCAGCCAACAGGAGCGGTGGTGCTGATGGCGATGGGACCGCTCATCACCGCCGCAGCCATCGTTGGCGGGCTTAACGTCCTATTGTTGCTCCCACTGCTGGGCGTCTGGGTCCGCAACTACGCGACGTTCCGGACGGGACTCGTCGCCGGCCTCATCGCTTTCGCCGTCGCGATGCTCGCCGAGAACGCCATCGCTGTCTACTTCTTCTTCTCGATGCAGAGCTTCTACGCCGGCGACCCACACGTCCAGCAAGCTGTACTGGTCCTGCGCTCGTTACAGTTCGTTGCGATTGCCGGACTGAGCTACACCACGCTTCGGTAGCGCGATACCATAGCAGTATGCTAGGGCTTTCAGCCTCCGATCACAGTGTTGTACCGCTACAGAGGCGAACACGTTCGGGACAAGCGCCTGACTGGCGGGGACCGTTATCTGACGTATGAGCACAGATCACCAAGAATCGGTACAGGAACTCGACGTCCGGGATGTCGACGGGGAACCGTTTGAACAGATCATGAACGCCCTCGATTCTGTCAGCGAAAGCGAGGCGCTCCGGCTGGTGAACAGCTTCGAACCGGTGCCGCTGTACGACGTCCTCTCGAAGGAAGGGTACCAGTACGACACGGAGCAGGTCGCCGACGAGGAGTGGCACGTCACGATCCGGCCGGAGTGAGATGCGTCCCGAGCGCGTCTCGCGGTGGTTCGTCACCGTCAGCGCGCTGTTTTTCCTCGGCTTCCACGCCGCAATGGCGGTCGCCGCGCCCCGTCGCGTCGTCGTTACGCTCGGTCTGTACGGGTTCGTCCTGCACGTCCTGTTCGGGAAGGCCTACGCGCTCGTTCCGTCGTACTTCGATCGGGACCTCGCGTGGGAACTGGGGCCGGCCGTCCAGTTCCCGCTGTCCGTCCTCGGCACAACAGGGCTGGCGCTTACACCGCTCGGTCCACCATGGCTCCGACCAGTCGGGACTGCGCTCTGGGCCGGCGGCGTCGCAGTGTTTCTCAGCACGCTAGGATGGACAATTCGCGACAACGTCACTGGCGTGGCAACAGGGACCGGCGGTCCAAACGCCCACAGGGAGCCGGTCGACCGGACTGCCAACGTCGCAGTCCCGATAGCGCTCGGCTACCTCGCACTTGCGGCCGGTGGTGCGCTCGTTACCGTCGCCGGCTTCGGGTCGGTACACCCCCAACAACTGTCGCACTTACTCGCTACGGGGACAGTCGCGCTGTTCGTCTTCGGCGTCGGTTTCCGGCTGTTTCCCCGGTTTCTGGTTGCCGAAGCGCCGCGACCGATCGTTACGGTAGTCATCGCTGCCGGCGCTGTCGGTCCCGCATTGCTCGGCTTCGGGCTGTTCGAACCCGGACTTCTCCTCGTCGGTGGCGTCATCGAAGCCATCGCAGTCGCAGGATTCACGCTGTCATATCTGGTCCTGTTCCTGCGGTCGGAGCGCCGTCAAGTCGGGTTCTACGCGGTGCTACTGGCAGTGGTGGTCGGGGTCGTCGGTATCGGACTCGGACTGACTATCGCCGCAACCGGTCGGGACCCGGCGCTGGTCAGCGCACACTATCGGGCGATGTTGGCGGGCTTTCTCGGACTCACTGTGGTCGGGGCGGCGTTCCAGTTCTATCCGCCGGCCGTCGGCGTCTGGCCCTACGCTGATGACCGGACTGCGCTGCTGTCGATAGGGCTGCTTGGTGGTGGACTCGGCATACAACTACTCGGTCTCATCGGTCGGTTCGGCTGGATGAGATCAGTCGGCACAGTGGCTGGCGTTGTCGGCGCACTCTGCTATACGTATCTCCTGTTAGCGGCGTTCGCTCGCCGATGGCAGTAGGATCTCCCCGTCACGATCCTACTCCGCGACAATGCTGTCGAGCAGTTTCGTCTGGGCGGCGGCGAGGTGTTCCGCGAACGTCGAGACGGAGATGTCCAGCTCCGACGCCACGTCGCCGGCGTTGGCCCCTTTCGGATACTGGAAGTACCCCATTTCGACGGCGGTTTCGAGCACCTCCTGCTGCCGGTCGGTGAGTTTACTTCGATCGACGAGAATCGAGTCCACCGGATCAACGTCGCCGTTTCGCCGCATCGACCGGAGCGAGACGCCGTCGTACAGTTCCTTCAGCCGTGTCACGATAGCGCGCACCCGGTCGACATCGGGAGCGTGGAAGGTCAGGTGGAGCTGTCCGCCCTCGGCGCGGATATCCGCGACCGGACAGTCGTATGTTTCGACCGCCTCGCAGACGCACTCAGTTCGCGACCGAGAGAACTGGTAGCGGGCCCCGCTGCCCGTCGCGAACACCTTGTCCATGTCCTCCCGGGCCTCGATTGCCCCCTCGTCAGTGCCCGTCGCGGTGAACTCTTCGATGACCTGCCCGTCTGCGTCCGGGCTGCTTCGGGCGACATCGGTCACGGCCGCGCCCGCCTCGTCCGAGACGCTCGCCACCGGACACGCTCCAGGGGTGTCGACCGACAGCTCCACTCTAATTCCGGAGTCGCTCATATGAGATACTGTGACACCACATTACAAAACGGGCGAGGCGCGTTCCCACGGAGTGAAAAACCCCCTCAATCTGCCGGGTGCTGGTCGGGAACCGACCCCTCGAACCCATCCGGCTGGTAGTCACAGAGAGGGTCCGCCGCCAGCGGGTACCCTGTCGTCGCATACGCTCGCGACCGGCTGCCGCCACAGACTGTTCGGTATCGACAGGCCCCGCATTTGCCCGTCAGCGCGTCGTCGTCCCTGAGTTGCTGGAACAGCGACGACTCCCGATAGATGTCCACGACGCTTTCCTCGCGGACATTGCCCGCCGATTTCGGCAAGAATCCGGAGGGGAACACCTCGCCGGTGTGACTCACGAAGGCGAACCCTTTGCCAGCGCGAATACCCATCCGGCGTTTGAGCCCGCTGGCCCCCTCGTCCTGCTTCTGCATCGCGACACGCCGGTAATGGGGCGCTTCGGTCGTCTTGAGGCCGAACGATGCCTCCTCGCTAACCTCGTGGAGCCACGATAGCACGCGCTCCGCTCGCTCGGGATCAATCGGTGTCAGCACTCGCCCGCGGCCGACCGGAACGAGGAAGAATACCGACCACAGCACCGCGTCGAGGTCCGCAACGAGGTCCCGGATAGCCGGCAGTTGCTCAACCGTCTCAGCACAGACGGTGGTGTTGATCTGCAATGGGATATCGAGGTCACGAGCCGCCTCGGCGGCCTCCATCGTCGCCTCAAAGCTCCCGGACTCTCCCCGGAAGGTATCATGAGACTCGCTATCGCCGCCGTCGATGGACAGGGCCAGCCGCCGGAGTCCGGCGTCGTCGAGTTCGACCAGCCGGTCTCGCGTGATGGAGTTCGTCCCGCTGGGCGTCAGCGTCATCCGAAGCCCCTGCTCGGTCCCGTAGTCGACGAGTTCCGGGAGATCCTCGCGAGCGAGTGGGTCCCCGCCCGAGAGGACGACTAGCTGGCCGTCGCCAAACTCGCGGGCCTCGTCTAACAGCGCCTTCCCCTCCGCCGTCGATAGCTCGTCGGGATGCCGGCGGGGTTGGGCATCGGCCCGGCAGTGTTTGCACGCCAGTTCACAGGCCTGGGTCACCTCCCAGATCAGCACTAGGGGCTGCTCGTCGAGGTCGAGTTTCCCGCGCATCTATGCCTCCCGGTGGACACGGGTGACGTGGCCCCCACAGCCACACTGCTGGACGTACTCCATTGAAATGGTCTCGCCGAAGGCGTCCGCCAGCGCGTCGAACAGGTAGGTGTCCGGGTGGCCGTGGTCGGCGTGGCTCACCAGATTGACGTGGTTCCCGGCCGTCGTCATCTCGACGGCGTCGATGGCCTGTTCGACGACCACGTCGGGGTCCTCGGCGTGCGCGGGCGTCTCCAAGTTCGCCGACCAGGAGTTGTCGTGAACCTCGGTTGTAACCGGCGGCAGGTCCTCGTGGGAATGGCTCATGTGTACAGGTTGACGGCGGGCGTCCCTCGGTCCTATCCCGAAGATGTTCGGGTGATTATACACAACGGATTGCGGAGAGGAATTCGTCCGAACAGCCCCAATCACACGTACCGCTACGTCACCTGTTCGACGAGCCAGTCGAACTGCTTGTTCAGTTCCTTCTTGCGCTGTCGCGAGATCACGGTCGAATCGATCATCTCGCCGAGCACCGGGAGATCGAGTGCGTTGTATTCCGTCGTCGCCGTGACTTCGGTTCCGCCATCGACGGCCTCGACCGTGTACTCTGTCATCATCGACTCGAAGATGCCCTGACGCTGCTCGTACCGCAGCACTGCATCGGTCTCGACGATTTCGAGGTCCAGTTCGATCTCGAACAGTCCGACGCGGTTCGTGATACCGAGGTCGTCCCCGTTGAGCGTCACCTCGTCGAACCCTGCCGCGCGCATGAACGGTGCCACGTCCGTTATCAGGGCGGTGACCATCTCCGGGTCAGCCGGGACCATCCGAGTCAGCGAGACGCGTTCCATACCGGACGGCCAGCGGCCGGCGGAATAAGCGTTCGCCATACCCGGAGATGTTCGGCTTTCTGGTTTTGTCCGGCCTGATTTCGTGTTGACAGCGCGGGGCACTACCCCCCAAGTTTCTTATTCCCATCGCGGCTGTACGAACATGTTCGGGATTACGGCCGCAGAGGTCGGACGAATATATTCGGATACACCAATGCCACACGCTGAACTCACGCTCACGATTCCGGATGAAATCTGGATCGGCGACATCTCGCGAGCGTACGACGACGCGACGTTTCGCATCCTGTCTGCGCTCCCAGGCGAGGACTCCGGTGTCGGGTTAGCGGAGATCACATCGGACGACCTCCCAGCGGTTCTCCGTGATATCGAAAATCGCGAGTCGGTCACGACTCTTGAGATACTCTCTCACCGGGACGACAGCGCGCTGGTACAGTTCGAGACCTCGATGCCGCTCCTGCTCTTCCCGGTCCAGGGCTCTGGCGTCCCGCTTGAAATGCCGTTTACGCTGTCCGACGGCGAGGCCGTCTGGGAGATATCGGCACCACAGGAGCGGCTCTCCGAACTCGGCGAGCAACTGGAGGAGTTCGGTATCGCCTTCAGCGTCGATCGCATCCAGCAACACCTCGAAACCGAGCAGGTACTCACCGAGAGCCAACTGGAACTGGTACAGGAGGCCATCGACGCGGGTTACTACGACACACCGCGGGAATGCTCGCTGACAGAACTGGCGGACCGCGTCGGTATCGCGAAGTCAACCTGCAGCGAGACGCTCCACCGTGCGGAGGAGCAGATCCTGAAACAGTTCGTCTCGGACCACCCGGCGCGGTGACGGGAAGTCGAAGCGCGTAATACGCGCCTCTGTGAGAGGTACGACATATGAGTTCCGACGCGGTCGACGAGACGCACGAAAACGCCCGACAGGAGGTCATCGCAGTGGACGCCGACGACAACGAGGAGGGGCTGGTCAATCGGCTCGATGCTCACACTGGCGATGGGGTTCGCCACCGCGCGTTCACTGCCCTGCTGTTCGATGAGGACGGCCGGATCCTGCTCGCCCAGCGCGCAGCGAACAAACGCCTCTGGGATACACACTGGGACGGGACTGTCGCCTCCCACCCCGTCGAAGGCCAGACACAGGTCGAGGCCACCGAGGAACGGCTCGAAGAGGAACTGGGCATCGACCCCTCGCAGTACCAGAACCTCCGCGTGACCGACCGGTTCGAGTACAAGCGCTACTACGAGAACGCCGGCCTCGAATGGGAAGTCTGTGCGGTCCTCCAGGCCACGCTCCACGACACCTCGCTGGAACCGAACCCAGAGGAAGTCGACGGCGTCATGTGGGTCCCCTACGAGCGACTCCGCGAACACCCCGAGTACTACCGCCAGCTCCGCCTCTGTCCCTGGTTCGAGATCGCGATGCGCCGGGACGAGGAACGCTAACGCCGACAGTCACTATCCCACTCGGCGGCAGGCATCGCAGTGACACCGCCCCCGACCCGTTTCCTTTTCGGCCCCGCCGCCTAACCCCGGGTATGGACGTTCCGCTGTACGACTCCCTCGACGGCCAGGTCGTGCTCGTCACCGGCGCTACGCGGGGCATCGGGAAGGAAATCGCCGACGGGCTGGTCGACCTCGACGCGACGGTGTACGCCGGCGCTCGCGATACCGGCGACATCGAGGCCACGGACCGACACGCTATCGAACTCGACGTGACCGACGACGACGGGATGGTCGCCGCGGTCGACCGCATCGAGCGCGAGCAAGGCCGGCTCGACGTGCTGGTCAACAACGCCGGCGTGATGGACTCCCGAGAGCCGCTCGATGAGATGCCGACCGACGTCATCGACCACACCCTCGACACGAACCTCCGGGGAGCGGTCCTCATGACGAAGTACGCCCTCCCGTTGTTGCTGGCCGAGGAGGGCGGCCGCGTCGTCACCATGTCTTCCGGGCTGGGGGCCATCACCGAGAGCCAGTCGGGCGGTACGCCGGCCTACCGCATCTCGAAGACCGGCGTCAACGGGCTGACGAAGTACCTCGACGGCGAGTACGCGGCCGACGGCCTCGTCGCCAACTCGGTGTGTCCAGGCTACGTCCAGACAGACATGACGGAGGGGAGCGCCCCCCGGACGCCCGAGGAGGGGGCCGAGACGCCGGTGTGGCTCGCTCGCTTCCGACCCGACGCGCCGAGCGGGCGATTCTGGCGAGACAAGGCCGAAATCGAGTGGTAGCTACCGGGATCAATCAGCGTTCTCGCTGTGGACCACCGCTGGCTCGTCCGTCGCGTGGGCTGGCTCAGCCGCCGGCAGTTGCAACTCCACAGTCGTTCCCGGCTCGTCCGTATCGGGGAACGACATTCGGCCGCCGAGGTTTCGGACGATCCAGTTGACGAGCCAGAGCCCGACGCCGGAGCCGTGTTTGAGCGGCGTTTCAGTCCCCGAGCGGATGACCTCGCGCTCGTGGTCGGTGATACCGGGACCGTTGTCGTGAACGGCCACACGGACGCCGGGCGTTCCGTCGGTCCGTGTCGCCGTAATCTCGACCACAACTGGCCTCTCGTCGGTCGCTTGATGTTCGACAGCGTTCTCGACCAGCTCCTCCAGCGCGATGAGGACCGACGGACCACCCCGGATCCAGATCTCGTCCTCACAGGTGAGCGTGATCGCCACGTCAGGGCGGCGATACCGAGCATCGCTCACGACCGATTCTAGCAGTTGCTGAAGCGCTGTCGGGCTGTGCTGCTCGGTCTCCAGGGCCTCGGTGACTCGGCCGATCTTGTTACTGCGGTCGACGATTTCGTCGACTGTACTGATAATGCGGTCGAGTCGCTCGCGTTCGTCGGCGTCGGCCGTGTCCCGGAGCAGGTCCGCGTTCCCTTTGACGACGTTCATCTCGTTCCGGATATCGTGACGGAGCAAGCGGTTGAGCACGTCCAGTCGCTGTTCACGCTGTCGACGGTCCGTGATATCCCGGAGGCTGATGAGATGGCCCGAGACGACGCCGTACGCGCGGTACAGCGGTATCACGCGCACGTCGTAGTACCGGACGCCGCCGCCACGTTCGAGGGCCATCTCAGTCTGCGTTCGTTCACCGGGGCCGGGAACCGTCTCCGCGAGTGTCGGAGACGTCTGCGGGAGCGAGCGGCCCAAAACCGCGTTCTGGTCGCCGTCAAACAGCGCCGTTGCGGTCGCGTTGATATCGACGATTCGGCGCTCATCGTCGACGATGATGACCATATCGTCCATTTCGGTGAAGATAGCTTCCCGGCCCAGTTCCCGGGTCACCGGTGCCACGTCGAGCAGTTGCCCGCGGAGGATGGCGACTGAGAGGACGGCCCCCGACGCGACGTACCCGAGACTCGTCGGGTTGAACGGAGTCGGTACCGCACCGAGCACGAACAGCGTCTGGACGACCGTCGGGACGGCGATGGCGAGCAACAATGCGACCCCCTGGCCCTGAAACACCTGGTTCGACCGGAACAGCATCCGCAACAGGAGGACACCGCCGGCGAGAATTAACAGCAGTATGTAGGACATGTGCCCCCAGTACATGACTTCGTATGCGGGAGCGAGGGCTACCGACGATGCAGAGACGGATTGTGTGCCGTGGCCGGACCAGATGAGTTCGTGGGCGTGATTCGACCACACGAGCGTGACAAACACCGCCGGTTCGACGAGCAATAGCGCTGTTCGGCGCTCCGTGAGCCAGTGGGGGTGTCCCGTGTACTCGATAATCGTTACGAGCCACGCGACAGGGATGATTACTGAGAGCGTCAGCTGTGCCTGAACGAGTCGCTCCATGGTAGACAACCCCGGCACAGCGAGCTCGATACCGTACGCCACGGCCCAGAGGCTCGCCGCGACAACGAACACTGCCAGCGGTCCCGCGCCCGGCCTGTCCCGGTGGAGCCACACCAGAAAAGCGACGCCCATACCGACGACACCCGACAATAAAACGACAGTAAGTGGCGACAGGACCATTCAGTAGCGTAGTAATGGCGTCCCTGATATAACTATTCTCGGTCACTTCGACTGCGAACGAACCGCAGACCACACGGCGAAGGCACCAAGTACGAACGCCGGAACGAGTGGGAGCGTGAGATAGGCGTCCCGGAGCGTGAGCCCGAAGCTACTGATAACGCTCTGGGCGGACGGCAAGAGCAAAATCGCGCCAGGAACGAAGAGGAACGCCACGCCGATCATTCCAACCAGAATCCAGCCGCTCGTTCCGAACTCGGGACCGTCGGCAGCTTCCGTGCCTGTCTCGCTGTCCGTACGAGGGGAGTCTGCGGACTGGGGCTCCGTGTCAGGACGGTGGACGTAGCCGGACTCGTCATCAGCCATCGACACGCCCCCCGTCGCGCCCGCTCGGACGGTGCGTCACGATGGGACGACCTTCAGTAATACCGACGGAACAACGTGGCTGCATATCTCGGAGTCAGGCAAGCGAGCGCAAAACGCTAACGGTCCCGCTACTGCGACAGACTAGGGGCTTCCTGGGTTGAGATGTCACGCAGACTCATCCGATGGCCGCTGTCGGAAGCGTGTGCGTCCCGCTGTCCCTCTGCGACTGACGAGTCTTCGTACAGTCCCTCAAACGCACACTCATGGCAGACGACGTGGTATCTCCCATCCATACATTTTTGTTCTTCTTGCTATATTTTAATACTGTCGATTTCAGATATTATACAGGTTGCGGTTACGCAAACCGTCATCAGGGTATTTATCCACTGCAACCGATGGAATAGTATGGTGGATTTCCAGTCCCGTGACACACGCCGAGGTCCGACTGACGGGGAAGACGACGAGACAGACGAAGGCGAGACGGGGGACGACGAGGAATCCGCGGCAGCCGATACTGATACCGAGGCCGTCAGTTCGGAGCCCACCGAAGCGACCGACAGAGCGGCGGAAAACGACGATATAGCAGCAGGTGAGACTGACAGCACAGAGACTCCTGCAACGGATGATACTGCGGAGGGCAGTGAGGGACACACATCAGAGTCCGAAACCGACGACTCTGTCGCACAACGAATCGACGAGGCGACGAACCAGAGTACAGACAGCCAGCCAGCGGATGAAACACAGAACACTGGGGGAGTTGATAAGTCGACACAGGAGCCTGATGAGGCCCCACACCAGGACCCCCTCTCTGAGCCACAGGCACCGACCGAATCGGCGGATACACCGCAGGAAGCAGCGGTTCAGACAACGGATGAAACGACAGCAGAGACAGTCGCGCAGGGCGACACGTCGCAAGAACAGTCGGTTGCCGCAGCCGTCGTCACGGTCGGGACGGCGACGGAGGAAGGAGACCCGACGGGCGAGGCGGTGGAGACAGCACTCGAAGCGACCGGCCAGACGGTCACGGCCCGCGAACGGCTTCGAGGGGACTACGATGGCATTCAGGAGGCCGTCGATAGACTGGTCCGGCGTGACGACGTGGAGGTCGTCGTCACCGCGGGAGGGCTCGGCGTCGCCCCGTCAGAGCAGACGCTCGAAGCGGTCCACCCGCTGTTCGAGAAGGCCCTGCCGGGATTTGAGGAGGTGTACCGGGGCCTCCTCTTCGAACAACAGGGGACCGGCGTCATCGCCGTCCGCGCAACGGCTGGCATCGCCAACGACACGCCGGTGTTCTGCCTGCCCGCGGACCCGGCGGCGGCCCGTGTCGCTATCGACGAGATCATTGCGGCGGAAGCCCCGTCTCTCGTCGCTGAACTGTTCTGACCCACCGCGGCGGGTTCGTGTTATCAGTCTTGTGTCCGTTTACCCGACTTAACGTGATATTTTGCCGGTTCGTTCCGGGCCGCCAATTTTCCCACGTCCTACGGGCTATTCCCCCAAATATCGGCCGTTTAAACGGTTAAATCGCCATGAAAGGTCGTTAACTGCGCCCCCCATTGAAGTGGCGGCAGTCCACAGGCTCGGGTGTCATGTCCGATCGAAACGCGACACGACGCGGCGTGCTCAAGGGTATCGGCGCGACAGCTGCAGCTGCACTGGGTGGGACGGCCCTCTCCGGGACGGTTGCGGCGGCCGGCCCCTGGGAGTCCGTCGAGTCCCCGACCGGGAACACCCTCCACGATGTCGAGTACACTGCGGCCGGTGCGTACGCCGTGGCAGGTGGCGGCATCGTACTTGAACGGACCAGCACGGGCTGGCAGAAGGTCATCGGCGGCGGTCCGACCGGCAACGGCAACAGCCTCTACGGGGCCGACGTGACCGACGACGGCAAGGCCCTCTGGTTCGTCGGAGCCTCTGGCGCTATCGGCGAGTACGACGTGGAGTCGGGCGTGCTCACCGACCACAGCGCCCCGATGGACGTCACCAACAACAACTCATCTATTGCGTATTAACAACGCAAACACTATACGGCCACCATGAGACGTTTCGAGTAGATGGCAGAGAATACTACTGTTGCCTTCCGAATTGATGAGTCGGTCAAAGAGGAATGGGAAGATGCCGCCGAAGGCCCGGAGTATGACAGTCTTAGCCACTTAATACGGCTTTCTGTTCAGCGAGAGATAGCAGATACAGATACGGCCCCACGCACCGCACAGGCCGACACAGGAACTGACGGGAACAGCGAAATGCTACAGTCTCTCAATCGGCTTGAGAAGGTCACAGGAGAGATTCAGGAGGAGGTAGAAGCCTTTAGTCGAGAAAGGGAGTCGGAGGAAATGTATAATCTAAAACAAGTACTTCTCGAAGTGCTACCCACCGCCCCCGGAACATATGTCCCCGGCCCTAACGAACCCTCTCCGGATAGTGTCGGTCAGAAACCCCGCGAAGTTGCGGGACGTATTGGAGCTGATACCAGCGATGTTTCCGACACTCTCGAAGATTTGGCTGACGGGGTTGGAATGGTTCGTTCTTCAAATGGTTACTACTGGAAGGCTGAGGAATGAACACAGATACCTTACTTAGCGAGTTTCGTAGCAGGCAGGAAACCAAGAAAGCAGATAGCTCTGCCCGCACATATGCCCATACAGCGAAAGTATGGGCCAAGTGGTTAGCAGAACCCGGTGAGAAAGATTTTGACCACAACAGTCGAGGGCGTCCCTCCAAGGACCTATGGGAAGCCACAACTGGCGATTTACAGGTATTCCTTCGGCAACAGTTACAGAGCGGTCTAACTGGCGGAACTGTACAGAGTCGGCGGTGGCATATCTCAATCTTGTATGATGAACTGAGAGAAATGAGACAAGAAGGGGGATACGGGATTCCCGACTTCGAGAATCCAGCAGAAGACCTTGATGTATCTGACTGGCAGACATTAAATGTTAAGCCAAGAAAACAACAGGAATCCAAAGAATTAGACTATTTAGAGCCAAAGGAAGTCAAAAATTTATATGAAAATGCGTCAACACCCACACTGCGAAACGAATTGATTATACGGCTACTCTATCAGACCGGTCTTCGACGTGGGGAACTGACAGAAACACGTTTAGAAGACGTAGATACCGATGAGCGGGCTATCAAGGTCCATGCTGAAAAAACACATCTGAATCGTACTGTGTTCTATCAATCATCTTTAGATACCCTCATGACACGGTGGGTAAACGTTGAACGCAAATCACTTTCAACAGCAGGAAGTGAATACCTGTTTCCGACCTACAAAACAGAACAAATAAGCCCAAAACAAATTGGGCGTGTTGTACGAAATGCGGCTGAATCAGCCGGGTTACAATCCGTTCTTTATACTGACGCCTCGGGTCAAGAACAGGTGAAAATAACAGCCCATATCCTCCGACACAGTTTCGCAGTTCAGAGTATCAAGAACGGAATGGACACTCGAAGGCTACAAATGCTGATGGGCCATGCAAATATTGACACGACGGAACGGTATCTGAAATTTGCTAATGAAGACCTCAAAGACGCCGTTCGGAAACACGGAGCCGGTTCAGAGTCGGTTCCTTCCTCCTAATCCTGGGGTAAACGTCGATAGATACCACTTCAACGTACTTCTTAGGAGGCGGCATTACGCACCGAATATATCAGGATATTATAATTTAAAGCTGGCTTCAATTCCGTCCTACACCAGGAATTGAGGATAATAGGTTAGATATACGTTCAAATCGCCTATTTTTTGCATCTTCAATTGCTTTATCAAAGTTCCGGTGGACAATACTGTCTGTTACTTCAATTTGATTTTCTTGCTCAGCTGTTAGTGGTTCAAATTGTTCATCCATATTTTCTGCCCACACTGCATACAGGAGAGGGTCGTCAGAGTATTTGAAATTCGAAAATCGGTTTTTTGTTACGGTGAGCATTGCTTGATAGGTATCTAATTCCTCTCGTAGACCGTCTTTTGAGAGTCCACATAGTCTCTCATATGCAAAGTGTTCTTCAATAAATTCAAGTCGTCGTTGTAGAAATTCATCAGCAGACTCATTTTCTGGTTCGTTAAGAAAGTGGGTTTCCTCTCTACTGTTCCCCTCTGTCATGATTCATCCATTGGGCAGAGTGACAGAAAAAGCTACCTCTGGATTCATATGTAATCAAGTAGCCGCTGTACCGATAGTTCCCCCAACGTTTTGCTCTCTCTATCCTATCCCCTGTAGTCCCCTTTCCTTTCTCTCTCTTTTTTAAAGTTCTCCCTCCGCAACGTAAGGAGAACACAGCAATTAGTATTGTATCCCCTTTCGGCAAGCTCCGACGCATTGACTCTCTGCACTCCCCCCTCTCAATGGGCTTCAACGACTTAGAGGGATTCTTACAGTCTCTGAGGTAGTTTCCTTGCTCCCCGTTTAATTATTCCTCAACAGCCTGAAAATCGTCGCATTAGCTCACATTGTGTGGACGCTCTTAGAACGGCGTGAGTGTGGTTAGAATCGGCTTGATTTTGAAACGTCCCACGGTACGTACAGCCCCATAGAATCTACTACCGTTCCCCTTAACCATCTTAAACCACCTGTTTGTAATGGAACTGTTCTCAAAACGAATCAATCGGTTAAATCCTGACTATATTTCACCAATCTGTGTGAGAAAGTCACCTATATGCGCACGGATGTAGGTATATCAATGTTCTAACCCCCCACCGTGCACTCTTGTTTGCGTTGTTCATACTCAACAACTGTGTTCAACAACTTCAACGACGTGTCCGTGACCGGCAGCGCCGGCGAGGCGAATGTCTACATCGCCGGCGACTCCGGGAAGATGTACTACAGCTTCGAGAACGGCGCGAGCGAGACGTGGGACTACACCACGCCCGGCTCCGGGTCGGCCATCAACGCCGTCGACTTCCACGACGTCCGCTCGGGCCACATCGTCGACGGCAACAAGAGCGTCTTCGTCACCGACGACGGCGCGACGTGGAACAAGATCGGCCTCGCCGACGCCAACGTCAACTTCTACGGCGTCGACTCCGACGGCCCGGACGACGTGTGGGTCTCCGGCGGTGGCGGCATGATATTCCACTGGGACGGCTCCGAGTGGACACCGACCGACACTGGCGACGCCGGCCTGCGTGACATCGAGGTCACCGACGACGACAGCACCGGCTACACGGTCGGTGGCGGCGGCAAGGTGTACGCCCTCGGCGGTGGCGACTGGACACAGGAGGAGACCCCCGCCGGCGAGAACCTGAAGGCCGTCGTCCGCGGCGGCACTGACATCGCAGTCGGTTCTGGCGGAACGATCCTAGAGAAGTAGGCACCGCCACAGGTCCCTGGCTGCTCGTACCTGCGCTGAAAAACGGCCCGCTGGCGTTTTGACAGTGTGACGGGCCTGATTGCTATCCGTTTATTTGAGGCGATTCACTCCCGCTGACGTTCGCACTCCGCGGCCCCATCCGCGGGGAGCCGCGCGTCCCGATACGTTCCCTGATGAAACGTCTCGGCCAGCCAGATTTTGTGTCCGTATTCGTTCCCGAGCCGCGCCGTCCCAGTCGAGACGAACTGTCGAGTCGAGGACTGTGAATGGAGATTGACGTGGCACTCCTCTAGCTCCCAAAAATCGTCGCCCGACGTCGTACGGTCCCCCTGTTTGCGGAGATAGACGTGCGTTATGTTCGGCAGGCAAATCGTCATCCGGTCGAGCTGATCGGCCGCGGTTCGCGGGTCCTTCCCGCCGTAGAAGTTTGCGTACTGTCCGAAAGAGTAGGTCACGACGCTCCCTTCCTCCCAGTCGTCGAAGTTTTCCACATTGAGTGCGAACTCGCGGCCGCCGACCGTGCCACAGACGCCGAGGTACACGTGATCGTCGGTTCCCTCGTGTCTGCCGGACCCGGTCGTCAACGAGACGAAGACGCCGGCCAGTTCACTCATCCGTGACGCCTCCCCTCCCGGGCTGTTCGTCCGCCGATACGGACCGCCGTCGTGGATACTGTTGGTTCATTGCCTCTCACCTGTCTCCGGCGAGACATCGCAGCTAGATCGGAAATGCGCTTAATACCTAGAAATTGTTCATGATATATATCGACGGTTCCCGCCAGTAGCCACGACATACCCCTGAACTCTCAGCCACATCGAGTCGTCAGAGCGACACCGACGTTTTACCGGTGTGACGCAAACGGAGAATATGGACGAGATTCAGATCCAGGGAACGTCGGTCCCCGCACTCGGCCTGGGAACGTGGCAGTTGACCGGCCCCTCCTGTACTGAGACTGTCGAGACGGCCCTAGAGATGGGCTATCGCCATATCGACACCGCACAGGCCTACGGCAACGAGCGGCAGGTCGGGCTAGGGATAGAGGCCGCCGCGGTCGACCGCGAAGACGTGTTCCTGACGACGAAACTCGACGGGTCCAACCGTGACGAGCGTAGTGTTCGGCGGTCGACGCGGGAGAGCCTGAACAAACTGGGAACGGACTATCTGGACCTTCTACTCATCCACTGGCCCAACACCCCGTGGATGGCGTCGCTGTCGGAGACGCTCGGGTCGATGAACGACCTGGTCGAGGAGGGGCTGGTCCGCCACATCGGCGTCAGCAACTTCTCACCGGCGCTGCTGGACGAGGCGCGGGACATCTCGTCGGCTCCGATCTTCACTGACCAAGTGCAGTACCACCCCTACTGGGACCAGCGGAAACTACTGGACTACTGTCGCATCCACGACGTACTCCTGACCGCCTACAGCCCGCTGGCCCGCGGCGGCGTCCTCGACGACCCCGCGCTCGTCCAGATCGGCAACAAGTACAGGAAGTCCCCGGCGCAGGTCGCGCTCCGGTGGCTCCTCGAGCAGGACGGCGTAGCCGCGATTCCGAAGGCGTCCAGCCGCGAGCATCTGGAAGCGAACCTCGCCGTCTTCGATTTCGAGCTAACGGACGCTGAGATGGAACAGATTCGGGACCCGTCGAAGGTCAAAACCGGCGTGCAGTTCGTCCGGTCGCAGTTACCGTTCTGAGTGTCACGGCCGACCGGATCTGTGGCCACGCAGCGTCGCGACCAAGGGTTTAGGAATCCCCACTCCAACCTCGCGCTATGGTAACGGCGCTCGCCGATGATATCTGGTGGTACGATCTCACGGGTGTCAACGCGACGCTCGTTGACGACGACGGCGCGCTCACACTCGTCGACACAGGGCTGCCCTGGCACGGCAACGGACTCATCGCCGGCCTGAGCGATGCCGGCTACGAACTCCGGGATCTTGACCGAATCCTCCTTACGCACTTCGATCTCGACCATGTCGGCGGACTGACGGCCTTCGACGGTATCGACGTGACCGTCTACATCGGGGAGCGGGACGCACCGCTGGTCACCGGTGAGCGGTCGCCGCCGCTGGGAAATCACAAGGGTGCGTTCCAGCGCCTCGTCTCGCCGTTCCTCCACGCGCCGGACAACGACGTCGTCCCCCTCAACGACGGCGACACAGTCGGCAGTTTCACGGCCTATCACACTCCCGGCCACACGCCGGGCCACGTCTGCTACGTCAGCGAGGAACTGTCGCTGGGACTGCTGGGTGACCTCGTCCGTGAGGACAGCGGCCGCTTCGAGCCCTCGCCGTGCCTTATGAGTTACGACACTGACGCCGTCACCCGGAGTATCAGTGAGTTCGTCGAGCGTGCGCCCGACTTCGAGGTCGCGGTCCCGGGCCACGGCGTCCCCTTCGAAAAAAACGGCTCGGAGCGACTGGACCGCCTCGTGGCGACGGTGTGAACAAGCGCCGGAAGACGCGGGACTGCGCTACAGTTCCTCGGCGACAGCGTCGGAACTGAGCAGGCCCGGATCGACAACGAGGTCCGTCTGTCGGCTGGCGAAGTCGGGCAGGGAGCCCTCTGCGTAGACGACGACCCGGAGGTCGGGGTTGAGGTCCTTGGCGACAGCGATCGAGGTAGCCTGTGACATCTCGGTCAGCAGGTACACGTCCGCTTCGTGGATGCCGGCCTCCTCCAGCCCGGGGCGGTTGCCCACGTCAGCGACCGTCACAGTGTGTCCTTCGGCTTCGAGCGCGTCCGTGAGTCCGTTGGGGTCCGTACCGACGAGAACGACGTTCATTCGTACTCGATTGTCGCCGGCGGTTTGTGGGTCACGTCGTAGACGACGCGGGCGACGTTCTCGTGCGCCCCGGTGATGCGCGACTGCATGCGCTGGAGCGTGTCCCAGTCGAGTTCCTGTGCGCGGGCGGTCATGCCGTCCCGGCTCTCGACGGAGCGAACGGCGACGACCCAGCCGTGGACACGGTTGTCGCCCTTGACGCCCGTGGCCTTGCCGATGACGGCGGCCAGCGCCTGCCACGGCTCGTACTCCTCCAGTTCCTCCTCGACGACGTGGTTGGCCTCGCGGGCCACCTCCAGTTTCTCCTCAGTGACCTCGCCGATGATACGGACGGCGAGTCCCGGGCCGGGGAACGGCATCCGCTCGGAGATGATCTCTTCGAGGTCAAGCGCGCGAGCGACCTCGCGGACCTCGTCCTTGTAGAGGTCCCGCATCGGCTCGACGATCCCGTCGAAGTCGATCCGCTCGGGGAGGCCACCGACGTTGTGGTGGGACTTGATCGTCCCCTCGCTCTCGATGCGGTCCGGGTAGATAGTCCCCTGCACGAGGTAGTCGGCGTCGACCTCGCGGGCGACTGTCTCGAACTCCCGGATGAACTGCTCGCCGATGATGTGGCGCTTCTCCTCGGGGTCGGTCTCGCCTTCGAGTTCGTCGAGGAAGCGGTCTTGCGCCTCAACGATGCGCAGGGAATCCATGTAGTCGAAGGTCTCGCGGATCTCGTCGGTCTCGCCCTTCCGCATCAGCCCAGTGTCGACGTAGACGGCAGTGAGCTGGTCGCCGATAGCCTCGTAGGCAAGCGCAGCGGCCGTCGAGGAGTCGACGCCACCGGAGAGCCCGATGACGGCGTGCTTGTCCCCGATCTCCTCGGCGATTTCGGCTTTCGCCTCCTCGATGAACTCGTCGACGTTCACCATCAGTGGCTCACCTCCTCAGTCGTCGCAGTGTGGGGGTCGTCGCCGAGGACTGCTTCGAGCAGGCCGACGAACGGCGGGCTGGCACGCGTCGGTCGGGAGCGGAACTCAGGATGGAACTGCGTTCCGATGAAGTACGGATGGTCCTCGGGGCCGAGTTCGAGTATCTCCATACGGTTCCCGGCGCGGCCGGAGAACTTCAGCCCGGCGGCTTCGAGGTCGTCGATGTACTCGGGGTTGACCTCGTACCGGTGGCGGTGCCGCTCCGTGCAGGACTCGCCGCCGTACAGCGTTGCGGCGAGCGTGTTCGCGTCGATTTCGGTTTCGTGGGCACCCAGCCGCATCGTCCCGCCCATGTCCTCGATCTCGTACTGCTCGGGCAGGATATCGATGACGGGGTGTGGTGTGTCCTCGTCCAGTTCCGCTGAATGAGCGCCGCCCAGGTCCAGCACGTTCCGGGCGTACTCGACGACAGCCATCTGGAAGCCAAGACACAGGCCGAGGAACGGAACGTCGTTCTCGCGGGCGTACCGAATCGCCTCGATTTTGCCCTCCGTACCGCGGGCACCGAAGCCGCCCGGCACGACGATGGCATCGGCCTCGCGCATCCGGTCGGCGTGGTGATCGCTCATCTTCTCGGAGTTGACCCACCGGACGTTCACGTCGACGTTTTTCTCCAGCCCGGCGTGTTTCAGCGCCTCGTGGACGGACATGTAGGCGTCTTCGAGGTCGTATTTGCCGACGAGAGCGACTTCGACCTCGCCTTCGGTCTGTTGCGTGACGAGGTCGCGCCAGCGGTTCTCCCGTTCGTCTTCGGGCAGCGCCTCCGAGGCGATGTCGAGTTCTTCCATCACGTACTGATCGAGGCCTTCCTCCTCGACCATCAGCGGGACGTGGTAGATGTCGTCGACGTCCGGGTTCGAGAAGACTGCTTCCGTCGGCACGTCACAGAACAGCGCGATCTTCTCTTTCGTGTCGATGTCGAGTTTGTCCGAACAGCGACCGACGAGAATGTCGGGCTGGAGACCGATGGAGCGCAGTTCCTTCACGGAGTGCTGGGTCGGTTTCGTCTTCTGCTCGCCGTTTTTCGAGTATGGGACGAGCGTGACGTGGGTAAAGAGAATATCGTCCTCGTCCTCCTCGTGGGCGAACTGCCGGAGCGCTTCGAGATATGGCATCCCCTCGATGTCCCCGACCGTGCCGCCGACTTCGATGATACAGACGTCGTTGCCCTCGGCGGCCTCGCGGATACGGCGCTTGATGTCGTCGGTGATATGCGGGATGATCTGAACCGTGCGACCGAGGTAGTCGCCGGACCGCTCCTTCTCGATGACGTGCTGGTAGGTCTTTCCCGTGGTGACGTTGTGGTCGAAGGTCATGTCGATGTCGAGGAACCGCTCGTAGTTCCCCAGGTCGAGGTCGACCTCCCCGCCGTCTTTGAGCACGTACACCTCGCCGTGCTGGAAGGGGTTCATCGTACCGGCGTCGACGTTCAAATACGGGTCAATTTTGACCGCTGTAACGTCGAACCCGGCGTTTTTGAGTAATCTACCTGTGCTGGCGGCGGTGATGCCTTTCCCCAGGCCAGACATCACGCCACCGGTGACGAAGATGAACTTCCGACCCAGTTCCGGGTCGTAGTCCGTTTCGGGTTCGGTCGGCATACCGACGGTGAACCCCGCGTAGTCTAAACGGTTTCGGAGCGCGCACTGTTCGCCACCCCGTCGCAGTGTCAACGCGGCTACAGTGAGGGCTGCGTGAGGACGCGCCACGCAGCCACGAGCGCGGCAAGTGACAGCGCCGAGAACACCGCATCACTTGGACTGGAGCCGATGGCGACAAACAGCAGGTAGCCGGCGACGAACCCGCCCAGAAACGAGACGACGCCGTGCCGTGTGGAGTGAGATACCGCACCCCTGCTTCGTGTTGCCATATATCATTATTTATCAGTATATAGTATAAATGTATCTTCGACCGGGAGTCAGGACTTGAGTACGCCGGACCGGATAGCGAAGTACGTCCCAATGGCACCAACCGAGGCGAGTATGAGCGCCCGTTCCGGCCCGCCTGCAACGATCGCCGTCTGCATCAGAACTAGCAGCGCCACCAGTGTGGCGATGAACGAAACGGCAGCGAACGCGAGCGGGCGGTTCATGATCAGAGATTGGGCCGACAGCGCCTCTGTCTTTCGATACTATCCAGCAGGCGTGGCACTTGCCCGCTGTTCTCACTGGATACTGGAGTGACGGCCCGAATCAAACACGAACCCTGAACGGTGTGCTCCTAGCAGCTACAGGAGGTCACGGAGAAATGGCCCGACAGTCTCACTGATACGGCCGCTCTGGCCGACAAAGTGGTGGTCGGCTGGCAGGCGCTCAACCGTCAGTCCCAGTTCGGTGGCCCGGTCGGCGACCGGACCCCAGTCCACTGTCTCGTCGCGCTCCCCGACCACGACCTGTACTGGACAGTCGATGGTCTCAAGCGTGGCAACAGCGTCGAGATGCTCGGTCAGTCCGGCCGGAGGCGCAAGCACTGACAGGGCCGCGAGGTCGGCCGCAGTGTCGTACTCAGCGGCCGCCCGCAACGCCACGGCTGCGCCGAAACTGTAGCCAAACAAGCCAACGGTGTCAGCATGCTCAGCGGCCCACGCGAGGGCGTTCTCGGCATCGGTCCGTTCGCCACGTCCCTCGTCCCACGGGCCGTAGTCGAAGCGGAGACAGCCGATGTCGGGGACCAGCGAGTCACTGACCGCTTTCAGGCGACTGTCAGATCGCTTGCCACCGTACTGTGGATGTGGCGGGCACGCGACGACGATAGCGTCAGACTCGGGTCGGTCGAGCGACGCGGTGACATCTCGTCCGCCCGGTATCCCGACGGTAGTCATACGTGTTCACTCACCAGCCCTCTGTAAGAAATTTAAGGTTGGAGAGACCAATGCGGATACATGGGAATCCTCTCGCGCGCGTCGTACGTCATCCGTTCGAAACTCAACGCCGTCCTGAACCGAGCGGAAGACCCGACAGAGACCCTCGACTACAGCTACGAGCAGTTGCGTGACGAACTGCAAGACGTCAAGCAGGGCATCGCGGACCTGACGACCCAGAAGAAGCGACTGGAAATTCAGAAGCGCCGCCTCGAAGAGAACGTCGAGAAGCACAACGAACAGGCGCGCCAGGCCGTCGAGCAGGACCGCGAGGACCTCGCTCGGCAGGCGCTGGAGAAGAAAAAGCAGAAGATGAGCCAGATCGAGGATCTGGAAGGCCAGATACAGGACTTACAGAACCAACAAGACCAGCTGGTCGAGCAGAAAGACGAACTCCAGAAACAGATCGAGCAGTTCCGGACGAAGAAGGAAACGATGAAGGCTCGCCACGAGGCCGCGAAGGCGTCGGCGCGCGTCAACGAGGCGATGACCGGCGCGGGCGACGAGATGCAGGATATCAATCAAGCTATCGAGCGGGCAGAGGAGCGCACCGAGGACATGGAGGCCCGCTCACAGGCGATGGACGAACTCCGCGAAGACGGCGTCCTCGAAAGCCAGATATCGGACGAGAGTTCGCTGGAGCGGGAGCTTGAGGAGGTCCGACAGAAAGGGTCAGTCGACGCCGAACTCGACACGCTGAAAGCCGAGATGGGGAAAGCCGAGGACGGCGACAGCGGGTCGAGCGACGCGGACGTCTCCGAAGCCGAACTTGAACAGGAACTCGCCGACGAGAGTACGCAGGTCGACGTCGACGAGAGCGAGGTCGAGTCGGAACTTGACGAACTGAAAGAGGACGAGCAGTAACGCGGCGACGCGGGACTTTTACAGCGGCCAGACGACCGACACCGAGAGCGTCGTCACGGCACACAGAAGCAGTTGTAGCGGTCCGCCGACGCGCGCGAAGTCGGTGAAGCGATAGCCGCCGGGGCCGTACACCATCAGGTTCGTCTGGTACCCGATGGGTGTCAGGAAGGCCGTCGCGACCGCGAACGTCACGACGACGAGGAACGGGAACCCGGAAACGCCGATCTCGGCGGCGGTGGCGACGGCAATCGGGATCATCAGCACGACCGTCGCGGCTGGGGTGATGGCACTGGCGAGAACAGCCGTCAGGAGGTACACCAGCGCCAGCAGCGCGAGCGGCGGGAGGACGCCGGCGGCGTCAACGAGGAGCGCGCCGACGAACGCGGCCCCGCCGGTGGCCTGCATCGCCTGCCCCAGCGGGAGCAGGCCGGCGAGCAGGAACACGACGTTCCAGCTCACCGCGTCGTAGGCCTTCGACGCGCTTAGCGTGCCGGTCGCCACCGTGGCGACGACGCCGCCCAGCGCGGCGATGTAGATCGGGAGGAGGTCCAGTGCCGCAAGCGCGATGACAGCGAGCAAGGTCACGAGTGGGACCGCTGCAGCGGCGTCGAGCGAGGGCTGGCCGCCGTCAAGCGCGTCGAAGAGCTCGGGAGGGCCCTCGGTCAGGGTCAGGTAGCCCTCGTCCTGAAGGTGTCCCACTTCGTCAAGGGGCGTCTGGAGCAAGAGTAGGTCGCCAGCGGACAGCTCGATAGCCGTGAGGTTCTCGTGGATGATCTCGTCGCCGCGGCGGACCGCGAGGACCGTCACGTCGAACCGACTGCGAAGTTGTACGTCGGCGAGCGTTCGGCTGCGGAGTCGCGACTCCCTGTCGATGACGGCCTCCGCGAGGACGCCCGGATGCCCGCTCTCCGCCAGCAGGTCCGCCGTAACGGACTCACGGGCGAGGTCCCGAAGGTCAAGCGTCTGAGCGAGTTGGTTGACGGCCTGGCGGTTGCCACGGACCGTCAACACGTCGCCGGGTTCGAGCGGCCGGTCGGTGGCCGTTGCGAAGAACGACTCGCCGTTGCGGTCGATCTGGAGCACGTCGACGTCGAGCGGGTCACTCACGGCGAGGACCTGTTCGACGGTGGCCTCGGTCGGCAGTGACTCCCCTGCGTCGACCGCGTCAACGACCGCCTCGACTGCGTCGTCGGGGACACTTCCCTCAAGCGCTTCCCGCACCGTCAGCCCGACCAGCGGTGACGCCTCGCGAACACGTAGCTGCGCCAGGTGGCGGTCCATCTCGAACTCCTCGGTGAAGTCGGCCGCGGGGTGGACCCGTTCGGGGACGAGCGCCCGACCCACCGTCAGCAGGTAGCCCACGCCGACAGCGAGGACGACGACGCCGACGGGCGTCAGCGTGAACATCGAGAACGGCCGGCCGAGCAACTGCGCCGAGAGGTCGCTCGCGAGCAGGTTCGTCGCAGTGCCGACCAGCGTGAGCGTCCCGCCGAGCATCGCGGCGAACGAGAGCGGCAGCAACAGGTTCGACGGCGAGATACCGTATCGCTCCGAGAGGCCGGTGACCAGCGGGATGAAGACGGCGACAACCGGCGTGTTGTTGACGAACCCCGCGCTAACGCCCGTCGTGCCGACGATGGCGGTCAGCAGCCGCCGTTCGTCGCCGCCCGTCAGCGCCGCGAGCCGTCCGGCCAGCCAGTCGACAACGCCGGCCGATTCGACACCGGCGCTGAGGATGTACATCGCAACGATGGTAACCACCGCCGGGCTGGCGAACCCTTCGATGGCTGTCCGCGCCGGGACGCCGGTGTACGGTTCCAGCACGACCAGCGCGACGAGGACAGCGATGGCCGTCATATCAGGCGGGAGCCACTCGGTGACGAACAGCGTCAGGGCGACAACGACGAGCGCGAAGACCACGAGCGCGCCCATCGAAAGCGAGGGCATACCAGTTCCCTCGACGGACGGCGATAAAAACGTCCGGGGCGCTGTCAGGGAATTACGCAAGCGGACGCGGCTCACTCACCACTGCCCGCCGGTCGCACCGTCTCGTCACGCCGGGTCTGGCTTGTAGCCCGGCCCGACTCGCAGCGTCAGTGTGGTCTCACGCACCGACAGCGACAGCGTCTCGTGCGTGCTGAGTTCGCCGTCGCGGCTGAACGTGAGTTCCTTGCCGTGCCCGGCGACGGTAATCTCCTCCGCTCGAACGTGGGTCACGCCGTCGGTATCAAGCGCCAGTAGTCGCTGGCCGATGGCCTCCGCGACGAGGTTCCCTGTTGGCATCTGTTCAACGATAGCCACGTCGAGCAGGCCGTCTTCCATGTTTGCTTGCCCACCTTCGGCGACGAACTTGCGGGCGTTGCCCACCAGCAGGCAGGTGGCCTCGCCGGACCAGGTGAACGGCCCGTCTTCGCCAACAGCCGCGATAGTGATGTCGAGCCCGTCGAAACGGAGCGCCTCCTGTGCGCCGGTGAGCAGAAACGCCAGCGTGCCGAACCGCTCTTTGAGGTCGCCCGGAGTCGAAACGCTGGCGTCTGCGGGGAGGCCAGCGATACAGGAGACCAGAAACGGTTCGTCGCCGGCGACACCCACGTCGACCGGCCGCGCCTCTCCGACATCGGCGATTTCGACGCCGTGTTCGATGTCCGTGACACCGATGTTCCCGGCCAGCAGGTTCGCCGTTCCGGCCGGAATAACACTCAGCGTCACCGAGTCGAGGTGGCCAGCGTCGTCGAGCCCACGGACGACCTCGTTCACCGTCCCGTCGCCGCCACAGACCGCGACCTCAGATGCCTCGGCCCTGCCGGCCTCGCTGCCGAGTTCGACAGCATCGCCTGCCGCTTCGGTTTCGTACACCTCGAACCCACGTGCTTCCATCAGCCGCGGCACGTAGTCTGCGTGTTCGCCGTCGCCGCTGACGGGGTTGAGGATACACCGACGCGAGCCAATTTGCATAGTATTAGCGAGTCCGGACCGGCACTTATACCGTGTGATGTGACGGCGTCACTCCCAGTCGACGTCGACACTCCGGTTCGTCTCGCGGAGGATGAACGGGCCGATTGCGAGCGTTCGTTTAGTTATGGTGACGATACGGAGGACGTACGATATCAGGACCGTGAATGGAAGCAGGGACCCTGTCACCGTCACCGCGAGGAGCCACAACGCGTCGGAAACGCCGGCCGTGACGCCGACGAAATCCTGCACATCGAGGAACAACAGCGAGGTGATTGCGACGGTAAGCGCCGGGATGGCGACGTACAGCAGCGTCCGGGAGAGGTCGGACAGTTCCCACTGGAAATACAGCGTCTTGAAGTGTTCCCGGGCTGGGCCGAACAGTTCGAGCGTCTCGACGAGTTCCGCAAGCGAGTCGTCGACCTCGTCGGTGAGTTCGTCGGCGTAGGCTTCCCGGATGCGGCGACCGGCGTACAGCTTCCAGGAGTAGTTGTAGTTCAATGCGGCCTTGACGACATCGAACTCGCCGAAGGTCCCGCCGTCGAGCTGGTCGGTAACCCTGTCGGCGTTGCTCGTCACGTCCGCCAGATAGTTCGACAGTAACGCCGACAGGTCGTCATCGAGCGCCGCCCCCTCGGCGGCGTTCTGGGCATTCTCGGCCCGTTCGGCGGTCCCGCGGACCAGCGACCGGAGGAACGCCGAGGGCTCTGCCGGACTGACTGGCGTGTCGATGGCGTCGGCCACGTCGGCGCGGAACTGCATCGATCCGTCCATCCGCTCGCGCTGATCGCCCACCGCACCGAGTTCCTGTGACAGGACGAGTTGATTCAGTGTCAGGACCAGGGTAACCGCGGTTATGGTCCCCGTAATCAGTGCCTGGAACAGCGTTTCGACCGGGTCGCCACGGGTCAGCAGCGTCATAGCCGGTGTGGGGTGCAAGTGTCCGGCTGCGAGAACCCCAAAAAATAGGACACCGGAGAGGAAGGCGGTAACGATCCAGCGGTCCGCATCGAGGAGGAACCAGAGGAGTCGCGTGTCCCCCGCAGCGCGCCCCCGCATGGTATCGCTCGACTCACCGCTGTCAGTGGTCATACAGGTCGGCTCGCCCGCCGGGGTTAAAAGCACGTGCCCGGCACATCCTGGGAGTCAGTACATCGGCAGCGAGAATCGGCCGAGCGAACAGCAGCTATCGGCCGGCAAGGAACGTCACCGCAGTGCGCTGTTGCTCGACTTCGGTTTCGAGGTGGTCGCGGAACTCGGCGATGTCGATGTCTTTCTCCTCGCGTTCCTTGCGGTCCCTGACCGAGATAGTCCCGGCTTCCTCCTCGTTGTCACCGATGACACACATGTATGGGACGCGGTCGTCGTGGGCCTGCTGGATCTTCTTGCCGACGGTCCAGGAACGGTCCTCGATAGTGACACGGAAGTCATCGAGTTCCTCCTGAATCTCCTCGCAGTAGGCGATGTTGTCGTCGCTGACCGGTAGCAGGCGGATCTGCTCGGGGGCGAGCCACGGCGGGAACTTCCCGTTGTAGTGCTCGGTCAGCACCATGAAGAACCGCTCGTAGGAGCCATACAGCGCGCGGTGGATCATCACCGGGCGGTGCTCCTCGTTGTCTTCGCCGGTGTAGGAGAGGTCGAACCGCTCGGGCATGTTGAAGTCCAGTTGGACGGTCGGGCCGTCCCAGTGGCGGCCGAGCGCGTCCTCGAAGGCGAAGTCGATCTTCGGGCCGTAGAAGGCGCCGTCGCCCTCTTCGACGACGTAGTCGATGTCCTGCTCGTCGAGGACGGCTTCGAGCTGCGACTCGGCTTTCTCCCAGATTTCGTCGCCGCCGACGGATTTCTCGGGCCGGGTGGCGAACTGGACGGTGTAGTCGAGGTTGAACGTGTCGAGCGTGTCGAGGATGATGTCGACCGTCGCCAGCACCTCCTCCTCGATCTGGTCCGGGCGGACGAACAGGTGGCCGTCGTCGATAGTGAACGCCCACGTCCGGGAGAGGCCAGACAGTTCGCCCCGCTGCTCTTTGCGGTAGACCTTCCCGTCTTCGAAGTACCGCACCGGCAGGTCACGGTAGCTCCAGGAGTTCTGCTCGAAGATAGTGGCGTGGCCCGGGCAGTTCATCGGCTTCAGGCCGTACTCCTCGTCGTTGACGTCGAGCAGGAACATGTCGTCAACGTAGTTCTCGTAGTGGCCCGACTTCTTCCACAGTTCAGTCCGGAAAACGTGGGGCGTCTCGACCTCATCGTAGCCGGCGTCGCGGTTGAGCCCGGCAACATAATCCGACAGTTCGTTGAGGATCTTCTTGCCGTTAGGCTCGTACAGCGGCAGACCCGGCCCTGTGGTCTCGTCGATGGAGAACAGGTCCATCTCCTGGCCGATCTTGCGGTGGTCGCGCTCCTCGGCCTTGCGGCGCTGTTCGAGGAACTCATCGAGCGCATCCTCCGTTGGGAAGGCGGTTCCGTACACGCGGGTCAGCGTCTCGTTGTCCTCTTCGCCACGCCAGAAGGCCGCCGAGATTTCGAGCAGCGCGAAGCCGCCGATTTCGCCGGTCGATTCGACGTGGGGGCCTTGACAGAGGTCCTCGAACTCACCCTGCGTGTAGAAAGAGACTTCCTCGTCGTCCGCGGCCTCGGTTTCGAGGATGTCCTGTTTGAACTGATTGTCCTCGTAGCGTTCGAAGGCGTCGTCGCGGTCGACGAGTTCGCGCTCGATATCGAGGTCCTCCTCGATGATCTCCTCGGCCTCAGCCTCGATAGCTTCGAGGTCGTCCTCGTCGATGTCGACGCCGGTGATGTCGTAGTAGAACCCGTTGTCGGTCCACGGCCCGATTGTGAGCTTGGCATCAGGGTAGAGTCGCTGCAGGGCCTGTGCGAAGACGTGGGCGGCGGAGTGCCGAAGCACGTCGAGATACTCGTCACTGCTCTCGGTGACGATTTCGAGCATGACGTCTTCTGTCAACGGCGCGTGTTTGTCGACAAGGTCGCCGTCGACGACGCCGGCGACCGTGTCGTCACCTAACCCTGGCCCGATTTCGTAGGCGACATCCTCGACCGTGCTGCCGCGTTCGACCTCTAGTGGGGTCCCGTCGGGCAGCGTGACCGTGACCGTACTCATACCCGAGGATACGACGGCGGCCGGGGATAAGTGTATTGAGACGCGGGCGACGCTGGCGTTACTCTGGTAACGGCGGGTCCGAATCCTCGTCGGCGGTGTCGGCCGCCGACAGCTCGGACTGGGCCGGCGGCCGTGCCGCGCTTGCCCGTTCCAGCGATGCGAACGTCGATTCTTCCTCGCCTTCGATCATGGTAAGCCGGTCCATGACAGTGACGGTCTCTCCATCGGTCGTGTGCGGCGTCACGCACCTGAGTTCCGACCCGGTGTACTCGGCTAATAGTTGGACCGGAAACACAAGTGCCCGGTACTGTTCTCCCGATATTTCGGAGTCAACCGACCGGACCTGAAACGCAGGTTCGAGTGAACATCCGTTGCGTTTTGCCCACTCCTGAAAGACGCTAACTCGGTTGAGTGCGAATAGCCCAAGTTCGGTCCGTGCCTCCGCTGGTGTGGACGGTATCTGCCGGCCAATAACCTGAACAGAGACATCTGATAGAGCATCAGTGTCCGACAGCCCCTGAAGTCGATCGATGACCGCAGCCTGTTGCTGCGTGTGCCCGTCGGGCAGTAGTGAACGAACGTACAGTTCTGCCCGTGTCCCGTCTGGCTGCGTGCTCCCCTGCATCGTATAGAAATTAATAGGTAGCTACTGGCAAAAGTATTCCTGTTGACAAATAATGGTTAGAACAGTTATACACTGAACGACGGAAACTGAATCAAACGGGTCCACCACTGGTTGGACAGTCACGGACCGTGTCAGTGTGATAGGGAGTACTATGTGGGCACAGTTCGCATGAGAAGCCGGATATGTACGATTCGGTGCTCGTAGCCACAGACGGCAGTTCGGGAACGACGGAGACGCTCGCACACGCCACCTCGATCGCGCGCGACAACGACGCGACCCTCCACGGGCTGTACGTCGTGGACAAACGGCTGTACGTCGCGGCCGACAAGGCCAATCAGGATGAGGTTCGGCAGTCGCTGGAGGAGGAGGGCGAAGTCGCGCTCGACGACATCGTGGTCGGGGGCGAGGAGGCCGGCGTCGAGGTCCTCACGACAATGGCAGAAGGGATTCCCCACAAGACGATCACCGACTACGCCGAAGAGGAGGACATCGACCTCATCGTGATGGGCACCCACGGCCGAACCGGACGGGACCGGGTCGCCAATCTCGGGAGCGTCACCGAGCGCGTCGTTCAGAGCGCACCCGTCCCCGTCCTCGTCGTCCACATCGAATAGCGCGGTGTCACTCCGGGTGCAGTGAGGACGGACGCGACAGCGGCTATACGACCGGTACCACCCCGTTCTGACCGGTATCTTTTCGAGCCGCCGACACGATGGTGGCAGTATGGACAGCCGAGAGTACGAGTTCGAGGGAGCCACACCTGACATCCACGGATACGCCCACGTCAGCCGCGAGGCGACACTGGTGGGTGATGTCACCGTCGGCCCGAACGCGAACGTCTGGCCCGGTGTCGTGTTGCGCGGCGACGTGGCCCCCGTCGAGGTGGGCCGCGAATCGGCGATCGGTGACGGGGCTATCGTCCACGCTTCGACCGTCGGCGAGAAGGTGATGGTCGGCCACGGAGCCGTCCTCAACGATGCAGCGGTCAAGGACGGGGCGCTCGTTGGGTTCAATTCGACGGTCAGCGATGCCACCATCGGCGAGGGCTCTATCGTCGCGATGGGAACGGTCGTCCCACCGGGATACGAGGTCCCCGCGGAGTCCTTTGTCCGCGGGAGTCCGGCCACAGTGACACCGTTGTCCGAGACCACTATCGATCCCAACGAAGTGTTCGAGGCGTTCAGCTCCGGCGATTACGCGAACCTCGCGGCCCGCCACGAAGACCTCTTCGAGTAACATCCCGTCGGACAACGACGGGTCACTTATAGTGGAAGAACCCACACAGTACCGAGCATGGACGATATCGTCGACCTGGTGACCCGGTCGCTCGCTGACGAGACTGCCGCGGCGTTCACTGAGCGGGTCGACGAACAGGCGATGCAGCTCCGGAAAGCCATCGATGCCGGGGAGTTCGACAACGAGGCGTTCTCCGTCGGTCTGGAGATCGAACTATACGCGATCAACGCCGAGCCGGACCCGCCCGAACCGGACGATGGGGAAGACAGCGAGGAAGCCACCGAGGAGGACCTGAACAACGACCTGAGCGGATCGGGAAGCGCGGCCTGGAGCGGGTCACTCGACGCGCCAGCGGAGCCAGAAGGCGGTGGTGGCGCATCACTGGAACCAAACGGCGACGGGGCGTCACTGGAGCCAGACGATAGTAATCCACTGGAACCCGGCGGCGATGCGCCTCCGGACCAGAATGCTGGCGAAACCGCTGACGAGCCCGAGGATTCTTTCGGTCCCGGAGAGGGACCGTCGCTCGACATCGACCCGGACAGTCCGCTGGCCGAGGACGAACCGGAGACGCCAGAGGAGGAAGAGGCCGAACCGGCCGTCGAGTCGTCAGTCGAGGAAGAAAGTGACGAGCCGTACATGGATCCCGAGGACTGGAAGGGGCGGCTGACCCCCTTACCCGACGTGGTGTTCGAGGGGGAGGCCAACAAGGAACTGGGCCTGCACAACGCCGAGGTCAACACCGAGCCGAACAGTTTCGGCGAGACCGGAATGGAAGTCCAGACGACGGCGGTGGAGATGCAGACGAAACAGGCCCGCCAGCAAGCGAGCAAGCACAACTGCGAACTCGTCCTCGACGCGATGTGGACCATCCCACCCGAGGAAGGCAGCGAGCAGTACCTCTCGGCGCACGAGACGAACGACGGCGTCGTCCTCGCGGACAACATGCGGCAGGCCCCCAGATACGTGGCGCTGGACAACGAGGCGCTGGACCACGCCGGCGGCAGCATCGACTTCGACGTGCCGGGGTACAGCGGGTCGTTCCCGACGATTCTGTTCGAGTCGCTGGCCACCTCGATCCAGCCCCACCTCCAGATTCCGGACGCCGAAGCGTTCCCCGAGTACTACAACGCCGCGATCCGGACGCTCGGGCCGCTGCTTGCGCTGTCGGTGAACTCGCCGTTCCTCCCCGCGGACATGTATGGCGATACCGACGGCGAGTGGCTCTGTGCGAACACCCACCACGAACTCCGAATCGCGGCCTTCGAGCAGTCGGTCAACACCAGCGAGAACCCGAAGGTTCGGGTCCCGCAGGACCTCGACGACACGACGGATGTTGTCGGCCGTGTCGTCGACGACGACCTGTTCGCGCCGTTCCTGCGGGAGTTCCTGCACGACGATGACCGGACCGGGTTCGAAGACGAGTTCTGGGAGTTCGACCACAAGCGCGGGACCTACTGGCGCTGGCTCCGCTGTGTCGCCGGCGGAACCCCGGTCGAGGGAGCAAGCACCGAGCGGTCGCTCCGCATCGAGTACCGCCCGCTCCCGACCCAGCCTCACGCCAAGGACATGATCGGGCTACAGGCGCTGACGGTCGGCCTCATCCGCGGGCTGGTCGTCGCCGACCACCCCGCCGCGGAACTGCCGTGGCAGGAGGCCAGGCGGAGCTTCTACAGCGCCGCACAGGACGGCTCCGACGCGGACCTCTCGTGGGTGACGGCCGAGGGCGAGCGGACGGTTGATCACGACGACATCTACGACGAGGTTTTCCAGTACGCCCGTCTGGGGCTATCCGAGCAGGGCGTGCCCGAGGCTCGCATCGACGAGTATCTCGACCCGATTGAAGCCCGCTACAAAGCCGGTATGACCCCGAGCGACTGGAAGATCGACCGCGTCCGCGAGTACATCGACGACGGCGATGACCTCTCGACAGCCATCGAGTCGATGCAACGGGACTACATTGCGGCGAGCCGCGAACACCATTCCTTCGAGGAGTGGCTGTAAGCAGCCTGCTCCTGCTAGCGCGCCGGGAATCCCCTGCCGGATGGCGGGTATTTATTCGGCTGACGCCGTTATATTCGGGTGATGGTATCCACAGGCGACACAGCGCCGGACATCTCGGCGACAATCGCGAACGGTGAGGTAGAGGACTTCGAACTGAGCGACCACCTGGGCGACGGACCGGTCGTGCTGGCCTTCTTCCCGGGCGCGTTCACACCGCCGTGCTCCAACGAGATGGTGGCCTTGCAGGAGCACCTCGGTGACTTCCACGACGCCGGCGCGACGGTCCTCGGCCTCAGCGCCGACTCGGCGTTCTCGCTGAACTCCTTCCGCGACGAGCACGGGCTGGAGTTCGACCTGCTCAGTGACATGGGCCGGTCGGCGATTCAGGACTACGACCTCGAAATTGACATCGAGGACCTCGGGCTGCTCGGTGTGTCAAACCGCGCCGTGTTCGTCGTCGACGACGACGGCGAGGTCGCCTACAGCTGGGTCGCCGACGACCCGACCAACGAGCCGGACTACGAAGAGCTGCTGGACGCCGTCAAGTCGGCGTAAGTAGTCACCGGGCGAACCTGATTTTTATTGTGCGACTTCGCAGCTACGCATCTCGCATCCGCCGGACCCCGGTGCCGGCCGACACTGCAGTGAGGTCGAACACATCGCTGTCGAGCGGCACGCCGGCGTAGGGGTCTGACGCCAGCAAGAGCGCTCCGTCGAGGTCGACGTAGTCGACTAACGGCGCGAGGTGGACCGCCGCGGCGATGCTGGCGTTTGATTCGACCATGCAGCCAAGCATCGAGTCGAGGCCATAGGCCGTGGCGGTGTTGAGCAGCCGTATTGCGGGCCGGAGGCCGCCGCATTTGACGAGCTTGGCGTTGGCGATATCACAGGCGTCAGCAACCCGCGGAACATCCGACGCAGTCACGCAGGACTCGTCAGCGGCAACGGGAATCTCAGTTGCGTCGGTCACGCGGCGGAGGCCGTCGATGTCGTCGGCCGCAACCGGCTGTTCGAGCATCGTGACGCCAGCGTCGGCAAGCCAGTCCGCATTGTCGATAGCTTCCTGTGCAGTCCAGGCGGCGTTGGCGTCGACCCGTATCTCGGCGTCGGAAACAGCGTCCCGGACCGCGTCCAGTCGCGCCTGGTCGTCCCCAGTCCCGAGTTTGACCTTCAGATGGCCGAAGCCGCTGTCGGCCGCCTCTCTCGCTTTCTCGGCCATCCGCTCGGGCGAGTCGATGCCGACCGTGTAGGTGGTCGGCGGAACCGCGTCGGGGTCGAGCCCCCACTGGCGGTACAGCGGCAGGTCCAGTTGCCGAGCGGCGAGGTCGTGGACGGCGATAGAGAGTGCCATCCGAGCGGCGGGCTGGTCCGGCGCTTGCTCGGCGAGTTCCCGTTCGATGCGTTGCTGGGCGTGTGGGTCGCCGATGCGGTCGACGGTCTCACAGAGCGCAGGGAGCGTTTCAGCCACCGACTGGGCGCTCTCGTCGTAGTACGCCGACGGCGTGACAGCCCCGATACCAGTGGTTCCCTCGTGTGTAACCTCGACCATGACAGTCTCGCTCGTCTCGCTGGTCTCTCGCGAGATGCCGAACGGGTTCGACAGCGGCAGGTCGTGACGATCGACGCGCCAGTTCATAGGATGGCGTCCAGTACCTCGTCGGGGACGCCGTGGCGGACGGGGTCAGTTGCCGGCGCGTCCAGAGCGTCGCTGTATCCTGCGACGGCATCCGCGGCCTCGCTGTCGTCAAGGTGGCGCGTATTCAACATGCCCGCGACGACGGACGCGTCCGAGATAGGCGCGGCCAGTCGCTCGTAGATGTCGACGTACTCGGGGAGCGGTGGAATATCGAACGACTCGTAGCCGTGGATGACTTCGCGGCCGGCTTCGTGGCACATGACGAGCGCATCCGGGACCGATCCGTGGAGGATGCTCGTCGTCACACCCGAATAGGCCGGATGTGCCAGCGCACCCTGCCCTTCGACGACGAGGAGGTCCGCCGCCTGCGCTTCTTCGACCAGCCGCTCGACGGCGCCGGCGGCATAGTCAGCGATGACGCGGTCGATGACGATACCCCAGCCGGTGATGGCGATGCCGGTCTGGCCGGTCGGGACGACAGCGGCATCGAGGCCTCGCTCCCGGGCGGCGTCACGGATCTCGAACGAGGCAGTCATTTTCCCCGTCGAGCAGTCGGTCCCGACGGTCGTGACGACCGTCGCGTCCACGTCGCCGGCCGTTCCCGCTGCCACGGTCAGATCCTCGGGCGGCTTGCGGAGGTCGTGGAGTTCGGCGTCGTGTTCCTCGGCGAGGCGGGCGAACTCCTCGTCGTCAGCCAGGAAGTCGTGCAGTCCAGAATACACGTCACACCCGCGTTCGAGCGCCGTTCGCACGTCTTTGCGCCAGGACTCGTTGAACTCGCCGCCGATGGGCGAGATGCCGATGACGAGCGCGTCGACGTCGGGTGCATCGGCCATCGACGCGACAATCGGGGCGTCCTGCACGTCCGGCAGCGAGTCGTGGACGCGCTGGCCGGCCCGCTCGCGGTCGACAAGTGCTTCCACCGTTCGGTCACCGTACCGCAACAGCCCGACTGCCGTCTTGGCTCGGTCGTGGAAGGCGTCGTGTGTTAAGATGGCTACGGCCATGGCCGGACAGAATCACCGCCCCGCGAAAAAGCTACGGAACCGGCACCGAGGGTGCTGGAATGAACAGGGCCCAAACTACGGCACCCGAAGCCGAACGGTCCACAGCGACCGGACGGCGTCGTCGAGCGCCGCGTCCGGCTCCCCGGTCGCGTCGACCGGCTTCGTCGTCGCGAGGTCCTCGAACTCGTGGATGACCGATCCCTCGCCGACGACGTACAGCCGGTCGGGCGACACCTCCTCGATGGCGGCCCGACAGCGGTCGAGGTGAGAGTCGATCTGCTGGTCCCGGAGCCGTTCGAACCGACTCTGTGAGAAGCCGCCCTTGGAGTGCTGGCTTTTCAGCTCCGAATCGAACCCGTGGAACGCAGTTTGCTCCCGGCCGTCGTACTCGCCCATGGCGAACAGGTCCGAGCGAACCAGCGCGACGACATGCTCGCCGGTCGGTTCGAACCACGACCGCTCCAGTTGAACAGTGTCGGCCCACCCGGTGAACGGCGACGGCGGCGCGGGGACGGACAGACACGCCGACAGGATGCCGGCGTCGTCGGTGACTGCGAGACACGGCGCGGCGCTGGCGACCAGCGATGCGCGGTCACCGAAGGCGTCCCGGACTGGACCCGGCAGGGAGCGCTCCGCATCGACGTAGGCGGTAAAGACGCCTTCCGGTTCCGTCTCGACGGATTGCAGCCGGTCGAGGACCTCACTCAGGCGCGCCCGACTGAGCGTCTCCTCGGCCCGAAACGTCGATTCACCCTCCTCGTCTTGCAGGCGTTCGACTCGGTCCTGAAGTTCGGCGACGCGGTCCTCCAGCCGATTGACCTCGGTCTCGGCCCGCTGGCGTTCGGTCGCTGCGTCGGCGCGGCGCTCCTTTTCGGCGTCGAGCTGTCGTTCGAGGTGGTGGTTCTCCTCTTCGAGTTCGGCCACCCGCTCTTTCAGCGACGCTCGTCCCAGCAACCGGTCAAGCATCGACTGGATGGCAGACGGGGACGGGCTTAAAAGTGACTTCCCGGACCGCTACCACACCGGAGCGTTACCGATCAATCCGGCGGTTCGCCGTCATCTCGCAGCGAGGAGATGATGAGCCGCTTGATGCCGCGTCGAAGGAGACCACCGGCCGCAGGCTGAGAGATCTCCAGATCGGCGGCGACATCGCCGAGGGTCGCGTTCCGTGGTTCCTCGAAATACCCCCTTTCGAGTGCGACGAGGAGCGCCTCGCGCTGGCTGTCGGTCAGCCCTGCGTCCGTGTTCCCCAGACTAGCGTACTCGTTCACGCGCAGCAGATCGATGTCGATGTCGTTCGCTTGCGCGTAGTCCCAGAGACGAGCAAGAGCCGTCCGTTCGGGCATCCAGGTCGTCAGTATCCACGCGCTCCCGTCGTTTGCCATGTCGAGGATAACCCCGTTCACGTCGGAGATTACGGGGGAGAGGATCTTCGCTTTGTCCGTGTACTCGAAGCTGTAGATGGCCTCGTCGTCTCTGGTTTCGATGACGCGTTCGAATTTGCCGATGGTGCTGTCGTTCCGTAATCCGTCCTCGAACTGCTGGAAGTCGGACGATTCGATGTGGTAGAAGAACTTGCCCGATGTCGGGTCCGTGCCCGCCTCTGACACGGACCTGACTTTCGAACCCGGCGCGTGAGTCACGGTCGCTGTGAGTACGATGTCAGGGTGCTCGACCCGGACGACTGCCTTGATATCAGTCATGTTGTAGAGTAGCGTGCGTGCGCCAGAGCGTGCGATTGCGATGGTTGGCCGAGACGCCCGGCAGGAATCTATCTCGATTTCCTGTTACTGGGTAAGGGTAGTCGTGCGGTAGCTTAACTGAGTCGGTCGTTGTTTCCGACCGCGCGAGGGCTGTTCCGACGTTCGTGTTTCGTCTGAGCTGGTGCGTCTGCGAGAGAGTCTCGTCATTGGTCAGCGGGTTCCCGCGCAGCGATGTCGCCGATTCAGACGCGATAGTTGAACAGCATGGCCCACAGACGCTCGGACCAACTGGTTCCTGATGATGGGGTAACCCCGGCGGGAAGGTAGAATTTGGATTCAGCAGCGCTATCCCGAACCTCAGCGTGGTTTTGCTGTGACATACAGGTGAATAGAGGGTCCCGAACCGCATTGGTCTGTAGCTTAAGCGTATAACCTACTTATACCACGTTTCGAGAGCTCCGACCCGCTCGGGGACGGTGAGAATGCAATAAAGCGGAGTTTCTGCGCCTCAGACCGCCGTATCAGGTAATGTCGGCGTCCCCTCGGAGATAGAGAGCAGTTGTGCGGCGTGGTCCGCTTTCGCCAGAAATACTTCTTCGAGGCTGGGCGGGTTCCGGACGTTGGCGTCTTCGAGCATCGCTTCGGGAACGACGAGTGTGTCCGCCGGGACCTGCTCGTCCCCGTGGACAGCGAAGTGTTGGGAGCCGAGTTTCATTACGAGCGGATAGTCTGTGCGCTCGACCCCGTCCCCGGAGGCGTACAACTGTTCGTTCACTCGCTCGTGCTGCTGGCGACACATCGCGGCCGCCGCGTCGTCTCTCGGTTCGACGTAGAGGCGGCCGAGGTAGTATCCGCGCGAAAACTGTTCGAACATCGGTGCAGCTGAATGTGTGTCATTGACATACATAAGTGTTCGCCGGCAACCTTTTGACGTCGTGCAAACGGCGCGGATTCGGGGGGCCGGTGAGCCGATGCCGACTCCCGTCCGACAGGGCTTTGCCACGGCCGGCCCCGAGTCGACCTATGAGCGAGCAGCGGGGGCCGTTGCCACGTCGGTACGCGCGGTATTACCTGGAACAGACGCCGAGTCTCGTGTGGCTACTGGTCGTCAACGCCGTCGCGATGCTCGTCGGTGTCCGGTTCTACGTCGAGACGATGCCGGGCCAGAAACAGCTTGCAGATGTGTCGACGTTTCTCTGGCCACTGTTCGCTGATTCGCCAGCGGCGCTGTTCCTGATGACGCTGTCGGTAGCTACTCTCCTGCCGTTCCTCGGCAAGTCACTCGACGAGGTCCCGCTGACGGTGCCACTGGCGTACCTCCACACGATTGCGCTGGTCTGGCTTGTCAAGATGGGGCTGTGGACCGTCGTGGCGTTAAACATCGGCTTCGACGCCTACTTCCCCGCCCCGTGGGCGTATTTTGGCATCATCATCACCCACCTCGGCTTCGTCGCCGAGGGGCTGTTAGTCCCGCACTACGCTCGAACAACGAAGGGTGCGCTCGTGACCGCGCTGGTGCTGGCACTCGGTAACGACGTGCTCGATTACGGCTTCGGATATCATCCGCCGTTGCGGTACGACCCGGGCCTCGTGTTACCGCTCGCCACTGTCGCACTCTCGGTGCTGTCGGTTGGAATCGCCTGGCGACTGCTGCCGGTGGAGAAGTCGGTACAAAAGACATCTTAAACACTCTTGGACTATCTGAGGTAGTTTCAATCGTCTGTAAACGACACGAACGAAGGCGTTTCTTTTTGATGTGGGAGGGCAGAAGTAGGGATAGGAATGAGCCCACGCCAGGCCACGCTCCTCACAGTGCTGGTCATCGTCGGGACTGTGGCTGTCGGCCTCCCGGCTGTGACAGCACAGGAGACCGCGACGGAGACAGTGGCCACGCAGAACGACTCTGCCAACGGGATGGGAACGCAACTCACTGCGTTCTTGCAGTCGAACTCCGCTGCCGCGAACGATACGGTCGAGAACGGGATGTGGCAGTCGGCATACAACCAATCGAATGGAACCGAACGAGCCGAACTGGTTACAGACAGAGCCAGCTCGCTCGAACGCCGACTCGAACGCCTACAGGAGCGCAACGCTACACTCAAACAGCGATACGAGAACGGCACCATCAGTGAGCAGGCTTACGTAGCTCAACAGAGCCGACTCACTGCGGAGATCGCAGGCCTACAGACCGCAATCAACGACACCGACACGGCCGCCGAACAGACCGGCGTGGACGACACCGCACTGGAGCGACTGAAACAGAACGCAAGCAAGCTTTCCGGTCAGCAGGTCGCAGCGGTCGCTCGCGGCATCGCCGGACCGCCAGAGACTGCTGGCCCGGGTGAGCAGGGACCACCGGACAACGCTGGCGTCAACCAGAGTGAGACAGGGCCGCCCGACGACATCGGAGTCAACCGGAGTGAGCAGGGTCCACCAGCAAACGCGTCCGGGGAGCGTGCCAACGAAAGCGAGCGGGGACCGCCCCCTGATGCCCCGGGACAGCAGCGTAACGAGAGCGAGCAAGGGCCACCGGACGATGGACCTGACGACGGTGAAAACGAAACCGACGAGTCCGACGAAACAACGCAGGGAAACGGGGCTGAAGAGGGAAGCGACAGGGGTAACAGCGGCGGGGCCGGGGATGAACGCGACAACGGCGACGATACCGCGGAAGGCAGCAATGACTCGGGGGAGAGTTCTGACGGCGACGGAACAGACAATTCAGCCGATTCGTCGAATTCGGACGACAATTCTGACGGTGACGATACCAGCGATTCTGGCGATAGTTCCGACGGTGACGGTGCCGACGGCTCCGACGACAGTTCTAGCGGAGGCAATGACGATGCTGACGGTGGCAACGACAATGCGAATAACGAAGGAGATGGTGGCGGGCAAGGGAACAGTGGCGGACAGAGCGGTGATGGCGGAAGCGGTCAGGGGAGCGGGAACAGCGGCTCACAGAGCGAGTCGTGGATGGGCCAGCTAACGTAGCCGGGCGACACACCAGCAAACCGCCCGACGAGAGTCATGCTTTTGAACCGTGACCCGCTACCTACGTATCGATGGACTCCGCCGAGTTACTCAATCTCCTTGGAAACGCCAACCGCCGGCGGATTCTCAAACTACTCGCACACAAGCCCTGCTACGTCACCGAAATCAGCGAATACATCGGCGTCAGCCCGAAAGCCGTCATCGACCACCTCCAGAAGCTCGAAGACGCCGGGCTCGTCGACTCTCGGACGGACGACCAACGCCGAAAGTACTTTTCTATCGCCCGGAACCTCCGTCTGGAGGTCCGTGTCTCTCCCTACGAGTTCGGTACCAAGAGCGCCTATCCGGCGAACCCCGAGTTCGAGATGCCCTCCTGCCGCCACCTCTCGATAGACGTGGGGGAGGAGGATGCCGGGAATTTTCACGACCTGGCACGCGAACTAGAGCATCTCCAGCAGCTAGAGAACGAACTGTCGCTAGCCCAGCGGTGGGTACAGGCCCGTCTGACCGACGTGCGGGACCGCATCGACTCCGGCTTCGAGAACGGCGACGGCCGGCTGTACGCAGAACTGGTCAGCGGACTCGCAAACGGTATCGATACCGTCCCGGCGCTGGCCCGAGAAATAGAGGCCCCGCCGGAGATCGTCGAGGAAGCGCTTCATCGGCTCGAAGACGACGAGGTGGTTGAGCAGACCGACGACGGGTGGGAAATCGTTTAGACGGTGAAACAGCGCTTCGGGACGGGACAGTCTCAGTCCGCCTTCGATCCGTACGAACTCGGGACCTCGACCGAAAGCTGTTCCGAGAGCAGGTACGTCACTGACCCGACAGCGGCCAGTCCGATCGGAAGCGCAATGTACGCCGGAACGCCGTAGCCGGCCATCAGGAACAGTCCGGTTGCGACGATGCCGGCCAGCACTGCGTAGGGAATCTGGGTGTTCACGTGGTCGACGTGGTCGCTCGCGGCGAACATGCTCGACATCACCGTGGTGTCCGAGATGGGGGAACAGTGGTCGCCGAACAGCGCGCCAGTCAGAATTGCCGCGATAGCCGGTGCCAGCGGCGCGCCGAGCGCGTGTCCAAGCGGGATCGCGACCGGGAACAGGATACCCATCGTCCCCCAAGACGTGCCGATGCTGAAGCTGATTATAACGGCGCTGAGGAAAATGATGGCAGGCAGCATCCCAGCCGTAATAATCCCCTCACTGATAGCGACGACGTAGGGACCGACGCCGAGTGCCTGGCTCACAGCACCGATGGACCATGCGAGCGAGAGCACCGCAACGGGGAACATCACCATTTTGAACCCCTCGAAGATAGCGTCGCTCACTTCGTCGACCGCGATCCGTGCGTGGCCGACCAGAATCGTCAGGATGACCAGACAGGCCGAGAACGAGGCCCAGACGATGGCATCCGCAGTGGCCGCGTTCGACAGCGCCTCGGTGAGGCCCCGTCCGGCGAACCCACCGCCGGAGTAATACAGTGAAAACCCGGTCACCCCGACGAGTGTGGCGATTGGCGCGGCGAAGTACCACCACCGCGGCTCGACATGGTCCGGCGTCACGATATCATCCTCCTGCGTTTCCATGAGGGGATCAGCGTTGTCGCCGAGGACTTTGCCCTCTTCTCTGGCTCTGCGTTCGGCTTTCGCCATCGGGCCGAAGTCAAGATCCGCGATGACGACAATGAAAACCATTGCAAGTGCGAGCAAGCTGTAGAACCGATAGGGAATCGATTCGAGGAACAGCAGGAACGCGCTACGATCGACCCCAATTGTACTCAGTTGCTCGGCGATGAGTCCGACCTCGAATCCGAGCCACGTCGAGACGACCGATATCGACGCGGTTGGTGCAGTGGTGGAATCGAGAATGTACGCCAGCTTCTCGCGACTGATGTCGAACTTATCGGTGATCGGCCGCATGACCGACCCGGTAATCATCGTCGAGGCGTACGAGTCGACGAAGATAGTCATCCCCAGTAGCGACGTGCCAAGCGCCGCCTGGCGACGAGTCCGAATACGCTTGACCATCTGTGATGCCAGCGCATTCATCCCGTCAGAGAGGAAGATCATCCCCAACATTGCCCCGATGAGGAACGTGAACAGGAGGAGTTTGACATTGAACGACTCTGTCACGTTATCTACGACAAACTGGAGGCTCCGAGCAGCGCCGGCGGCTGGGTTCCAACCGACGAGCACTGTCGCGCCGATCCAGATACCTGCAAACAGCGAGAGCAGTACTTGGCGAGTGAACAACGTCAGTACAATGGCGAGCATCGCCGGAAACAGGCTGATAAGCCCGTACGTTTCTGGTGCCATGCGTTCTGTTCCGGGGTTTACATACGAGAGTTATAAGCATTGCCAACTCAATATACTATGACCTAGATACATGAAAGTGTATCAGATGGTCAGATACAGCCCAATATTCTGGATATATGGGTTATTTTACTACCAGATGACAAGACCGAGACAATCGATATTACGCAACATGAAGTCCGTTCACGTCGACACTGCTATCGGGGGACTCTTTCGCAGGCAGGCTATCGGCAGGACACTTCGAGATCGTTTGGCCGACTGATGTGCGGCATATTAGACGACAGGATTATCAAGTACAGTAAGTCCAGAAAGGGCGGTCGCGCCACTGGCCAGAATGTACCGTCGGGAGAACTACAGGTCTTTCGTCAGTCCGCTACGGAGGTCACGCCCGAAGTAGTGCCCGACGAGCGCAAGCACGAGGCCGACGCCGCCGGCGATGGCGAACAGTTTGGTTCCGTTCAGCCCAGCGGCGAGCTGTGGGAGGAGAGACAGCACAGCCGTCGCACCGCCGCTGACACCGCCCGCCAGCCCCAGTTCGACGTATCGGCGCTCGCTGGCGAGCAGTCCGTAAACGAAGCCGCCAAGCAGGATACCGACCAGTTCGGTGAACGGCACGAGCGGTATCAGCCCGCCGAGCACCATTCCGCCGCCGACCGCCCCGAAAGCGAACAGCAGCGCCCGCAGTGAGAAGTAGCTCCCGCTGTCTTTCGTAGACGTTTCGGTGACAGACGGCTCCGCTCCGCCCGATTCCCCGACAGCAACATCCGTCTCGACCGACTCGGTTGTGCCAACATCGACGCCGAGGTCACTGCCCGAGTTCGCGTTCGCGTCGCGGGTCCGTTCCTCGGTTCGTTCGGCCATACAGAGTGTGGGACCGCGAGTAGTATGGTCCTTGTGGGGTCTGCCGGCAGTCAGGGGACCAGTGGTGTGTCGCTCAGATACCGAGCCACTCGTCGTTGCGAACCGAGTAGCCGTTCGACCGGCAGAACTTCGCCGCCTGTCGGCGGACGTCGCGGGACCCGGGAAGCGTCTCCTTCTCGTGGATGCGCTCGATAATCCAGTCGGCGACAACCCGGATGCCCTCGTCGTCGTCATCCGCGTCGATAGCCCGCAGTTCCCGGAACGTCCGCTCGTAGCCGTCGCGCTGTGAGGCCCCAAAGGACGCGCTCTGGTGCTCGGCGGCGGCCTCCACGACGCGTTTCATCGCCCCCGCTACCGTTGGCCGCTGGACTCGCGTCCGGACCTCGGCTGGCGATTCGAAGGACTCGACCTCCGCATCGGGCAGGAGGTCCGCGACAGTGTACGTCCCATCGACCGACTCGATTTCCCGATTGCCGACCGCAGCGACCACGTCAGCCGCTGTCGCCGGGAATTCGAGCGATTCGAGTTCTGTCTCGAAGTACGCGAGTTCCGCCGGATCGACCGGCGGCTCGGGTTCGTCCGCGCGCTCAAGCTCCTCGGCGATAGCGCGCTTCCGCTGGCGGCGCTCCTCGTTTTGGGCCTGGGCTTCGCGGCCGTTCTTGTTGTCTGCCATACTTGTTAGATGACTGTCTAGTGGGATAACGCTGTGGGACGACACCATCCGTGGTTTGCAGCTGCAACGCTTTTTTCTCAGGGTTGCCAGACAAGGGGCGAGTGTCACAGGGAAGGGTAGCGGCGGTTGCAGTGATGCACGGCGACAGTACGGGCCGAGACTCACCGCGGTGCACACCGAAACGAGTGGGTTCAAGTCCCACCGGCGGAAAGTGCCGCGCATGAACGCAGGCGACCGGGTCCGCGTCGAGCGCGCGGCCCAGACCTACGAGGGCGTGTTGCTCCCCTCCAGCACCCCAGAGCATCTCGTCGTCAAGCTTGACGGCGGGTACAACGTCGGCATCGACCGCGAGGACGCATCCGTCGACGTGCTGGAGTCGGATGTCTACGACGTCGAGAGCGCACAGGACGAACAGAGCCAGTCAGCAATAGAGTTCGACGACGACCTCCCGACGGTGTCGCTGATCTCCACTGGCGGAACCATCGCCTCGACGGTCGACTACCGCACCGGCGCGGTGACGGCCCAGTTCGACGCCGAGGACGTACTACGAGCGGTCCCGGATCTGGCCGGGATGGCGAACTACCGCGGCCGCGTCGTCGCCAACATCCTCTCAGAGAACATGACCCCGGCAGTCTGGCAGGACCTCGCGCAGGCGGTCCACGAGGAAATCGAGGCCGGCGCGGACGGCATCGTCGTCATGCACGGCACCGACACGATGCAGTACTCCGCGTCGGCGCTGTCGTTCATGCTCGACACGCCGGTCCCAATCGTCTTCACCGGCAGCCAGCGGTCGGCTGACCGCCCGTCCTCCGATAACGTGATGAACGCCGTCTCGGCGGTCGAGGCCGCGACGAGCGACTGCGCGGAGGTCTTGGTCTGTATGCACGCCGACGAGTCCGACGACCGCTGTGCGCTCCACCGCGGCACTCGCGTCCGGAAGAACCACACCTCGCGCCGGGATGCCTTCGAGACGGTCGGTGCGAAGCCGCTTGGCGAGGTCGACTACGACATCGACGGCGAGAGCACGGTCACGTTCCACCGTGAATACGCCGAACGGGACGCCGTCGACTTGGCGCTGCACGACGATATCGAAACCGACGTGGAACTCCTGAAGTTCTCACCGGGGATGGACCCGTCGCTGCTCGAAGCTGCCGCCGAGGACAGCGAGGGCATCGTCATTGAGGGGACAGGACTAGGCCACGTCAACACCGACTGGATCGGGACCATCGAGGAACTGGACATCCCGCTGGTTATGACCAGCCAGTGCCTCGAAGGGCGTGTCTGTGACCGCGTCTACGACACCGGCCGGGACCTGCTTGACGCCGGCGTCATCGAGGGCGAGGACATGCTCCCCGGCACAGCGAAGGTCAAACTCATGTGGACGCTGGCAAACAGCGACGACGTTGCCGATACGATGCAGGAGCCCCTTGCCGGCGAGATTCAGCAGCGCTCGACACCCTGGTTGTAGCACCGGGGCCGGCGCAGTGATGCGGTCGTGGTGCGAACAGCGACTCCGACACCGGAGCGTCTCTTTTTTGTTGTCGCGGGCGAGTCTCCCGGTATGTCGCCGACTGTCCGGACGGCTCGCCACGACGACTATGACGATATTGTCGACCTGACCAGCGATGTCTGGGCCGACCGTGCGATGGCCGATTACATCCCCGACGTGTTCCGTGAGTGGGTCAACGACGACGGCGCGGACCGGAAAACCCTCGTCGCAGACGTCGACGGCCACGCCGTCGGCATCGCGCAGGCCGTCATACTCACCGAGACCGAGGCATGGTTTCAGGGGATGCGTGTCGACTCGGACCACCGGGGGAAGGGGATCGGGTCGCTGCTGACTGACCACCTCATTGAATGGGCGGCCGACGCCGGCGCGTCAGTCGGTCGAAGCATGGTGTTTTCCTGGAACGAGGCCGGCCTCGGCCAGTCGCTGGCTGCTGGCTTCGAAGCGGTCACGTCGTTCCGCTGGGCGCACCCCGATCCGGCGGACGAGACGCCCGAAATGACTGTCGGAAACGACCCCGCGGCAGCGTGGCGCTACTGGCAGGAGAGCGACGGCCGAGGTGTCCTGTCCGGGCTTGCACTCGACAGCGGGGAGAGCTGGGCGCTCTCGACGCTGACGCGGGAAACGCTCGACCAGCTGGCGACTGACCAAGCGGTCCTGACCGTCGGGGATAAACCACAAGGAATGGCCTGTCGGGTCCGGACGGCAGAAGCTGACGGCGAGCAACTCGCAGAGTACGCGGTCGGGGTGTGGAGCGATACCGACGCTGCACGGGCCTTGTTCACGGCGATAGCCGCCGACGCAGCGAGCCTTGGCGTTGACGGGACGCGGGTCCTCATCCCCGAGACACCGCGCCACGTCGCCCAGGCCGCGTACGCCAGCGGGAACATCGATGAGTGCCCGGACTTCGTGTTCGAGATAGACGGTCTCGAAGGGTTCAGCGTGTCATAGAAACAGCCACAGCCGACTTACTGTGCCGCAGTTCGGGATAGAAAATGTTGCGGTGGAGATAGTTACAGAAAGTAGTGCAAGATATAGAGGATATATGCAGCACAGCTTCACCATTTGTTTCAGCTGGTGAGTACTTGATTTGGCTCTGTCCGCAAATATCTCAAGTATCCTTAACTGAAAAAGCCACTGTCACCCAGCTATTGTTGATATTCGCTCACGCAGAAGCCGTTTCCTTCTGGATCTTCCATTACTGTTCAGGTTGAAGTGTGCGTTTCGTACGCTTCGGTCTTGGTTTCACGGACGGTTCCCCCGAGTTGACGGAGTTGTTCAACTGTCTCCTCACGATTCTCGGTTGCCAAGTCAAGATGGATGGGGAGGTCTCGCTCCGTTCCTTTCGGTTGTTCTTTGAACAGCAGATCTGGGCTACCGCTAGGACGCTCAACAAGTTCTGGATCAAGCGATGCCGGAAGGTCCTGCCGTTCACCATCGAGGGCTGCCGCCCAGAACTCCGCCAGCCGTTCCGCATCATTACAAGCAATAGTAATAAATTGTATCTTTGCCATGCCCAAGAGTTATTTTTCAGGGGAAAACACCTGTTGGCAACGGTGATTATTACCTAGATTGACAGAAAAAGATCTACTTGTAAGTTGTAACCAACAGAGATAGGGGTTAACAATGCTTTCAGAATATTGTACACACTATTCTGTGTTGACTCGTCTTCTGTAATCAATATGCGCGTTCTATTCAGCAGTCGCATTGAGAAATGATAGATGTGTGATTACCGTTATTGGTGGTGAACCTGCCGGAGCGCGTCGGCTGTTGCCCTGCCTGAAATGCGGATATAGTTCTGTGCCGTTGCCAGATCGTGCCAGCCCATCAGTGCTTGGAGTGGAACCGGTACGACCCCCTGATACGCGTGATAGCTGGCTGCAGTCGCTCGGAGACAATGCCGATATACCTGACCGTTGATGTCTGCATCTTCGGCAGCGGCCGTCACTCGCCTGTTCACAGCACTGCGTGACCCCGGAAACGAATCATATTGGCCGGTGAACCGTACCAGACACAGTTCCAACCGAAGCGAGAGGTCGATTGGGGTAGATCGCGCGGAGGCGACTGTCTTGGGATGTCACCTCGCGTCCATCGCTTCCTCGTGTGTAAGATCCTCATTATGCGTCGTCTCTTGTGTTGCTTGCCGCCGACAGTACCCACACTCGCAGGATTGTGTTGTGGAATGCGAGGAAGCATCCGATCCCAATCGAGCCACTCTGCGTGGAAGTGAGAGGTCGCACCAGCGCGAAGTCCAAGCCGACCAGATGCCAAGCACACGAACCGTGTTTGGAGATCCTGCGGCTCGGGGAGTGAACTGCATGCTCTAACAGTAATTCGAACTCTCGATCGGTGAGGACATCCTCGTGGGTATGGCGCGTTGTCAACGACTCTCGATGCTGTTTGGCCCATTCGCTCGATTGCTGATAATCGTCTGTCATCCACAGTCATAACGGTAATCCAGCGGTGTGAAATGCAGCATATCCCTAACCAATCAACTCAGCGACTGCTGAATTTAGGGGGTCAAGTTCAGTATCTAATGGTCAGAATTGCATAATGGGAGCGACGACGAAGCGATAGTTCTGGAAATTTGATACTTATGGGCTAAGGCTCTTATCTTCGTCGAGCCTGTCCAACCCTTACGGGCGAAGAGGATGGGGTTTTGCTGGGTTTTCCAGTATCCTTCTCTGTTCCTTCCCAGATTTTGGGCGCGCCGGAAAGCTGTAGATAGAGCGCGTGTAGTTGAATGAGCCAGGTCAACGGGATCCAGAGATACGCGTGGAAGATTAGTTCCAGGATGGTGAGTGGACTCGCTCGAACTGGTATTTCCGGATCACGGAGAGCAGCATACCCGAATATCGTGACCCTTGCGGGAAAGACGATAATCGCGAGACTCGCCACTAGCCAGATTGGAACCGTCGGAGCCAGTCCGAGCAACCAGACGACGATGAGTGCGGGGAAGACAGTGTAAAGCGGTGCATTGACCGCCATGAACAGCAACCAAATCAATCCCACGCTTCGGGTCCAGCCCAGTCGTCGACCGTTGCGGAGGATAACGACGCCATACGTCGCGAGTGCATCGACCCATCCGCGTGCCCACCGGCGACGTTGCCGTACGAGCGCCAGGACAGATTTAGGGTTGAGTGCCTGTGCAACCATCCCAGGCACGTATCGAACACGCCAGTCAGTGTCGAGATACAGGCGCAGTGTGAGATCTATGTCCTCGGTAAGCGTCTCGTCCGACCAACCATCAACAGCCAACGGTACTTCGTGGCGCAACAGCGCTGCAGACCCAGCGAAGTGACTCGCCCCAAACACGTCGTGCATAAAGGGGTGATCTATCCACGTGCTGTGTCGACGCTCGATGGTCACGAATCGTGCCAACCAGCTATCGTACGGATGGCGCTCGACTTTTCGACCTTGGACGATACCGACAGATGGAAAATCCTCCAGAACGGCCAGTCCTCGGGCAACAAAGCCTGCATTGACGGTCTCGTCTGCGTCGAGAAGCAGCACATAGGGGGTATCGATGTGCTCCCAAGCAAGGTTGAGATCGCCTGCTTTCGAACCGGTCGTTCCTTCGATGACGCGGACGCGATCTGGATACCGTTCCCGATACTCCTCCACGATTGCCACCGTCCGGTCCGTAGATTTCTCTGCCGGGACCAGCAGTACCGAGAGTTCATCGAGCACATCGAGGTTGCTGTCGAGACTCGCTGGAAGGACATCAGCCTCGTCGAACGCGGTGACAACCAGCGTCACAGGAGGGTATTCAGTGAGTGGAACGCATGGTCTGAGGAGCGTTCGGGACGGTTGCGAAGAGCGTGTGCGACCATTCCGTACTCGATCATAACCCCGACGATGAGGAGCGTGAGATATCCACCCAGAATCCACGGAAATGCTGATGGAATCACGAACAGCAACGCGATGACTAGCGCGTTCAATATGATGAGTGTCATCACGGCGTGTTGGGTAATCGTCGAAATTGGACCGGTGAGTCCCCTCAATAGTTTGACCGGAACAGCTGGTGGGACGAGCGTGGCAACCGCGATTATGGCGGCGCTAGCGGCGATGATGGAGGCTATTCTGGCCTGCGATATTCCCGGGGCAAGGTCGATCGAGACGTTGCCCCTGAGGGTGATACTGGCGATTGCGATGCTAACCAGACCGACAATTAATGCAACGATCAGCACCTGCTCCCAGTAGCGATGGACTGTGAAGGGTCTCGGAGGAACTACTGAATCAGCGTGTTGACCGAGCCAGAAGGTGTGCAGCGCGAGTGCTGAAAACCCCGTCGCATAGATCAGTGCCACTGCGTAGGTCACCACCCACGGGACTCCGAACAGGAGGACGCCAACGATCAAAACTGACCCGGCAAACAGCAAGAGGTGACCTGCGGCAGGGACAACCACCCGTTCGACAAATGGTATTCCAGTAACACGAACAGCGGCGGCGAGAAATAGCGCCTGCGCACCGGTGACAAGAACCGCTACCCGTGCCCAGAACGGAATGTCACCCCATGGGATCCCGATAGCAGCAAAGAGTGCGACGTAACTGAGAAGTGCGGCAGTCACGAGTACGTACATCCCACCGAGAGGCCAAGCAACGCGGGCCTGTGTAGTCTGAAACGCAGACCGAATCGCAAGGGCGGTGAGTACGCTACCACCGGCAGCAACTAGCCACCATCCATCAAGAGTGGATCGGACCCCAAGCGCGACGACGCCGATGATTGCGACGATGACGGCAGTGACCCACAGCGTTGCGTAGACTCTGCTATTCATGAAGTAGATACGCATTATATGGTATATAACCTCATCTTAATATTTGCCAAGTGTACTCTATGTGCGATTCAGTAGAATGTATATTGCATTATAATACGCAAAGAACTACCACGACGTTCTAAGCCCCACTGAGACAACAAGTGGTAATTTCTCATCGATCACTAGGACGAGACAAAAATGTGTACCGACAACTGTGATACAAAGTCTGTATTAAACGATTCGTCCACCACTATCTGAATAACTACTTGTGCAAGATACGCACCTTGTATCTTGTACGCGAGTCTTGACAGACTTTGGATAGACGGAGCAATTGATGGTTTATATGACATGCTAAGAGTTATCATAACCGATAACGCGGTCACAACACTCATTGAAATACTTGCCATACCATCGGTAGATGAATCTGCTCGGGAGCCCGCCGGCATTTCTCGCATATGTTGCGGCGTACGGCCTCGCGGCAGTCGGATGTGGTGTCGGGCTCTACAGAGCGACTCGCATGGAAGACCCCGATACCCGCCGCGGGATGGTCGGACTCCTTCTCTGTAGCGGCGGCTGGGCGGCGCTGGAACTCGGCTTCCTGATCACGCCTGGGACGCTTGGATACGCGTTCTACCTCGGTAGCCTCATCGTCGGGCTTGCGACGGTCGGCGCGTGGCTGTACTTCTGTTCGGCGTACACCGGGCGGGCATTCCACCGGAACCGACTGTACCGTGCGGTCGCTGTGGGCACGTATCTCGGTATCGTCATGATAAAGCTGACAAACCCATTTCACGGCCTCTACTTCGCCACGCAGTTCATTGCTGACCCGTTCCCGCATCTGGCGATCACACACGGCGTGTTTCACTGGGTGGTGACGGGGCTCTCCTACGCACTCGTCACTGTCGGCTTTTTTATGCTGTTCGAGTTGTTCCTCGAAGCGGACTACGACACCCGTCCGCTCGGCGTTCTCGTCGGGATCACGGCAGTCCCAGCAGTCCTTGATATCGTCGGGTACGTTAGCGAGATCCTGCTCGACATCAACCACGAGCCGCTCGGCGTCGCACTGTTCGCGTTTGGCGTCCTCTACGTGTACGACGAGGCGTTTCTCGCCGTGCAGTTGACCGACGGCGTCGACGAGGCTGTCGTGTATCTCGACGACGGGCACCACATCAAGGAGTCCAACGGTAAAGCACAGCGGCTCTTCCCGGCACTGGCCGGAAGCCGGGGGCAGCAGCTTGAGACGGTGTTACCGGCCGTTTCAGAGGTCCTGCAAACGGACGAACAGATTCTCGAACGGAACCGGGACGACGGGACAGAGTACTACCTCGTCAGCAACACCTCGTTTTCGCTGGGACAGGTCGATATCGGTCGGATGCTCGTCTTCACCGACGTGACCGAAAGCGAGCGGCGTCGCCGTGAACTCGATCGACAGAACGAGCAGTTAGAGGGGTTCGCAACTGCAATCAGACACGAACTCCTGAACACGCTCCAGATAATCACCGGCCGCGTCTCCGCCGCCGGTGACGCGCTGGACCGCGGGAACGTCGACTTAGCGAAAGAATCCCTCCAGTCGACGTCCGAGACGGCCGACCGCATGTCCGAAATCGTCGACGGACTCGCGACGCTGGCTCGACATGGACAGACAATCGACGAAACGATGCCTGTCGACCTCCAGCCCGTCATCGAAGGAGCCTGGGACCGTGCCGACACTGACGGTCTCACCATGGTGGCCGACGTGAAGGGACAGGTCATCGCCGACCCGACACGCTTGCGGGACCTCTTCGAGAGCGGGTTCACGTTCGCGGCACACAACGACGCGTCGACGGTCGCGGTGTCCCGGGAGGCCGACGAGATCGTCATCACTGACGACGGGACCCCGCCGGGCGAGACGGCGGCGGAGGCCTTTTTCGAGTACGGCGGCGCGATGCCGGACGCCGAAGCCGGGATGACGCTCCCGAACCTGCGGATGCTCGCCCGGACCCACGGGTGGGACGTGGTGCTCGATACCGAATATCAGGACGGCGTTCGTATCATCATCTCGAACGTGACGGTGGCAGGACCGCTGGAGAACTGATCCGGCCACCAGTCCGTATTACCCGCCGCTGACCGGCGGGAACAACGCGAGTTCCGTCTCCTCGTCAACTGCTGTCGCCAGCCCATCGGCGGCGGCGAACGGGTCCTCGCCGTTGACGAGCACCCGGATGTGGTCAGCCAACTCCTCGTTCTCGTCGAGCACCTCCTCGGCGAGCGCCGGTCGAGAGGCGAGCAACGCATCGAGTGCCGTCTCGACCGTGGCGTCCTCCTCGATATCGACGCTGACCGACTGGCCGTCGGCCGCGTCCCGGAGGTGTGCGAACAGTTTCCACTCCATAGCTGTACTCCGGGCGTCCGGCAAAAGAGGGTTCCGGACGATAGCGTGACCGGTCCGTTCAGACGAACGGGAGAAGGGCAGCCCGCGACGGCGTGTATCTGGCAGTAACGAGACCTGCCTGTCAGTTTGATTTCTCCGAACCGTCACCAGTGTCCGGTTCGTCGTCTGCGCCGTCTCCGTCCCCGCTCGGCGCTTCGGAGTCTGTCGAGCCGCTATCGTCGGCGTCGTTGTCGGCAGACTCGTCGTCAGTCCCGCTGATTCGCTCTTCCGGGTCCCACACCTCGACGGTGTCGTCGCCGTTGTCCGACGGCAGGTCGTCGAACGCTTCATCAGCCGTCAGATCGTCGCTTGCGCCCTCTACGTCGGCATTCCGGAGTGCCTCCAGCGGGTCGTCATCGGGAGGCTCGTCACCGGCCTCGGTTGTCCTATCGTCAGCGCCAACGTCAGCGAGGTCAGTATCAGCCACTTCATCCTCGACAGTGGTGTCTGCTGGCTCGTCGGCAGTGGCGGTGTCAGCCGTGGTTGTGTCCGTGTCGGCGTCGGTCGTGTCATCGGCAGCAGTCTCGGCTCCGTCGACGTTCGTAGCACCGTCGTCGGTCGCGTCGGACGCTGTCGGTTCCGGTCCGTCAGTCTGTTCGCTCCGGTCAGCAGCGTCAGACGCGCCTGGCTGAGCGTCCGAGTCATCAGTATCGTCTCCCCGCTCGTCTGTCACAGCCGCCGTGGAAGTCGGTTCGCCTGTCCCTTCCGTGGCTTCCTCCAGCCGCCGCAACGCGTCCGGGGTAGCGATTGCGTAGATTGTGTCTCCAACTGCGAGGACGCGCTCGCGGGAGGGGATTGTCTCCGGCGCTGTGTCGTCGTGGGTAATCGCGACCACCGAGACTGCCAGACTGCCGACCGGCGCGCCGTCAAGCGTGCTCCCCGGTTCGACAGTGGCGGTGCCCATCGTCTCGTCGGCCGCACGGAGCAGCGAAGCGAACTCCCGGTCGGAGCGGTCCTGCACCGGGAGCGTGACGAGCTTGTACTGCGTTTGCGGGTCGAGTTTCGGCGTGTCGGCGGCGTCGATAGCGACCGTTACCACGTCGTCGGCGACGCCCCGGAGTTCGCCGGTGAGCACGCGTTTCGACGACGCTTGCTCCCAGACCTGAACCAGATCGCCAGCGCTCGCGGCATGGGCCGGGTCGGCCTGGATGGCAACGGCGTTCGTCGAGGGCGGCAGCGTCGGGCCAATACCGGCCGCCCGCGAGCCGATGGCGAGATACTCGACGGTGCCGTCGTCGGCCAGTTCGACGTCGACGTGGCCGACGCCGTAGTCGGTCTTGAGCCGGCCAACTAGCCGGTCGCGGAGTTCGTCTTTCGTCAGCCGCCGAGGGAAGAGAAAGCGGCGGTCAGCGAGCGTTTCTTTCGTCTCCTCAGGCATCGGATCGTAGCCGATGATGTCGTCGATGTCTTCCGGGAGGCGAACAGACGTGACGCGGCCGACGGTCTGGACGATCTCGCTCACGTCGGCGTCGATGTTTCGGCCCCCGGTTGCGGCAAAGAGGTCGACGCCCAGTCGGTCCCCGACCCGCAGTCCGCCGTAGGCCCCGACGCCGCCGGCGAGGAACGCAGCGAGATTCAACAGGACCGCACTGGCCGCCAGCACGTCGTCGTCGCCGAGGATGACCTCACTGAGCGCGGTCGTCGCGCCGATAACGAGGACGACCGCAGTCAGTCCAAACAGGAGCGCCAGCCCGGTCTGAATGCGTTCACGGACGTACCAGCGGTAGAAGACGGCGATCGCGCCCGCGGGCGTCGCGGCGAGGATCGTAATAGCGAGGAGCCGGACAACGCCCTCGACAAGCGTCCGTGGCACCGTCCCCAGTTGCAGGTTTGCACCGATCTGTGCAAGCAGCGTCGGGCCGAGCGGCGTCATGCGACCGCCTCCACGAAGGCATCGAGGTCGGTGGGGCGGCCAATCGCGTACAGTTCGTCGCCGGCTTCGACGGCTGCGTCGCCGCGGGGCGCGACCTGCCAGCCGTCCGGCGTCCGGATAGCGACGATGGCAACATCGTAGGCCTCCCGGACGTGGGCGTCCCGGAGCGTCGTCCCGTCGAGCGGGCCGTCGGCGCGAACCGTGAGACGGCGAAACCGGCTCCCGGCCCGCCGGAGGAGGGAGACCAGTTCGTACTCCCGGTGTGTCCCGCGGGGTTCGACCACGACCTTTGGCCGGGCTGACCGAAGGAGTGGTTGGACATCCGTCCGAGTCACGGCGACGGTAAGTCGGCCCTCACCGCCGTCGGTCGTCGGTGCCTGGACCGGCGTTGGGGGTGCCTCGGCGTCCGCGATATCCGGTTCCGTTGGCGTCTCGGCCGGCGTCTCATCTGCCACCGGGTCCGACCGGGCACTGACGACAGTCCCCCGAACCTGTGCGTCCTCAGTCAGTACTGTCACCTCGTCGTTGCGGGCCAGCCCGGTCGGCAACAGCGCCTCGACCGAAACAGCGTGGCGATTGTCGCCTACGCGCTTGGACAGGCCCGAAAACGGCGGCGCGGCGACGACCGTCGCTTGCCCCTGTTCGTCTATCGAGACAGCGGCATCGCCGAGGTCGAACGCCGATTTCAGCCGCTCCTCCATCCGGCGTTCGAGTTCGCCGATACGGAGGTCGGCCGGGAACCGCCACTCCTCGTTGCGGATCTCGGCCCGGAGCGGTTCGGAGAGCGGCGGATACCCCTCCATGTCGGCCACGTCGCCGACGATGCGAATACGGACCTCGTCGCGGCCGCCGACGAACTCGACCACGTCGGCGGAGAGTTTCTTGTCACGTAACCCCTGTAAGGAGAGCCGCTTCGGGAAGTTCGCGCCGAGTTGGTCACCCTTGCTATGTGCGTACAGCGACACCATCCCGACGAGGATGATTGCAGTAATGATTCGCTCGGCGTTGGGGGCCTGCGTAATCGATTTGTCCGCCAGTGCCATGAGGCCGCCGCTAACGCCGGCAAGTGCGATTGCCAGTACGACAACACCGAACCCTGGCACGGTAATACCAGTAAAGTACTTGAAAGTAAACCCTAGCGCCCACGACACGAGCGCCGGTATCACTCCCACCAACAACCCCAGATAGATCCCCATCAACACCTCGACCGGGAGCGAAGCCATGTCCACATCCTGCATGGCCGGTAGTAAATCGCTTCCGGCCCGCGGACAGTACATTTACACCGACCGCTGTAATCTGGATGGGTATGGACAGGCCGCGGAACTGGTTGGGGGCACGAACGACGATCATCCTGCCAGTGCTGGTGGCGGTGCTTTCGTTCGTCACTGGTGTGGTCAACATCAGTGCCGTATCGATCAGCGGACCGCTCGGAGACCTCATTCCGCGAAGCATCCAGCGCACCGCCGGATTTACTGGTGCGCTCACCGGATTCACGCTACTCGTCAGCGTCGTCGGACTCCGACGCCGCCTGCGAATCGCGTGGTACGCGACCATCGTCTTACTGCCCGTGGCGGCGATTCAGGGGCTGGTACAGAGCTCCGAGGTGTCGATTCCGTTCGTCGGTACAGTGCCGAGTTCAGCGCTGTCGATACCACTCGTCGTGTTCTCGCTGCTCTCGCTCCCGGCGATGTTACTGAACCGGCGGCGGTTCGACCGGGCGGTCGACCTCTCGACAGCGCAACTGGCCGCGGGCGCGGCACTCCTCGGTTCGCTTATGTACGGAACGGCGGGGTCGTACGCGCTCCGGGACGAGTTCACCAATCTGTCGACGGCGACCGATGCGTTCTACTACACGCTGGTCACGGCCAGTACCGTCGGGTACGGTGACGTGACCCCACAGAGCCAGCAGGCGAAACTGTTCGGGATGTCGGTAGTCGTCCTCGGAACGGCCAGTTTCGCCATCGCGCTTGGGTCACTGCTGGGCCCGGCAATCGAGAAGCGGCTTTCGGAGGCACTCGGAAACATGACTGACGCACAACTGGACTTGCTCGAGAACCACGTACTGGTGCTCGGCCACGGCGACCTGACGGAACCGATTATCGAAGAACTGACCGGCGCAATCGATTTCGTGGTCATCACGCCGGACACGGAGACGGCCACGCGGCTCCAACAACAGGACATCGCCGTTCTGACCGCGGACCCGAGCGACGAAGAGCCGATGCAACGGGCCGGTATCGAGGAAGCCGCGGCGGTCGTCGCAGCGACGAACGACGACGCACAGGACGCGCTGGCGGTACTGACGGCACAGACGCTTAATCCGGAGGTAAACATCGTCGCCGGGGCAACCGACCGCGAGAACATCGAGAAGCTCCGCCGAGCGGGCGCGGACACAGTCATCAGCCCGGCAGTGCTCGGTGGCCACCTCATCGTTCAGTCGGCACTGGGTCGGAAGGGGATGGAGAACATTGCCGACCACCTGCTCGACGTGAACGACGAGGACGACGCAGATATCTAGGGCCGGCCACGGTCGACGATAGCGATGTCCGTCTCCACGTCCTCCAGCCGTTCGAACGTCGGCGGGGAGATGAACCGCGACGCCTTGCTCCGGTCACGGCTTGCTCCGATCATGACGAGGTCGTATTGCGATGCAGTATCGGATAGGAACGTCTGGATGCTTGTCCGTGGAACCCTCGTCTCGAACGCGCCCTCGTACGGTTCGATGAGGTCCGCAAGCATCTCTTCAGCCCGGCGGCGGTCCCCACGGGAGCCGATACAGGTCGCGACAGCGACCCGCCCGCTTCGGCCGGCCAGTCGCGTGGCGAAGTCGACCATGTTGTGGGCCACGTCGCTGACAGACCGCACCGGGACGATGACCTGTTTCCAGCGGGTCCGGTCGCTCCGGGACCGATGGACGACGATGTCGCTCTGACTGCGAAACAGCCGCTGTAGATACGGCGTCAGCGCCCCATGTTGGCTCTCGTAGGGTGCGACGATGAGGTCGCAGTTGGTTTCGGCCGCGGTTTGCAGCGTCGTCTTGGCCGGCGAGCCATCGTCGCTCGCAACGACGACCTGACAGGAGACGCCCGTTCGCGTCTCGATCCGGTCGGCGTGGGTCTCCAGCCAGTCGACTTCCGCTTCGAGGTCGGTCTTGTCGGGCGACATCCCCGCAGTGGCCGGGTCACCGCCATCCCCGACGAGGCGGGTCCGGGCCGATGGTGAGTCTGACCCGCTCTCCGACCGGATGTCCATTTGTATGGTGTCCCGCGTGAGGGCTTGCCGGGCCGTGGCGGTATCGCTGTCCGAAACCACGTCCAGCAGGACGACTTTGCCGGCCTCGTGGGCGGCCGCGAGTCGTGCGCCCAGCATCGCTGTCTGGCCCGCTGAGTCGCCGCGCATCGGGACGAGAACGTGGTCGTCACCGGACATCGACTCGTACAGGTACGTCGCTCGCTGCTCGTAGAACTGCTCGCGCCAGATGACAAAGAGGACTGCCACGAGTGTACTGGCGAGGAAGATGCTGGCAACGAACGTCGCCCGCTGGTTCGGTTCGACCAGCAGCGCCAGCAGGGCGGTAGAGTACGACGACGGCTCCTCGATGTCCAGCGGCCAGGTGACAACACCAGTCGCGAAAACGGCGAGGCCAGCACCGAGCGCGTTGACGCCGAACTGTCCGCCCGCGGCTGTGAGATAGCTGTTCGAGACAGCAAGCGCCCCCAGCCCACAGACCGCGCCGATAGTGAGTCCCGCGACGAACCGCTTCGGGTCAGAGTACTTGCTCGTCGGGTCGACGAACAGCGTGTACGACCCCGCAGCGAGCGGCGGAAACAGCAGGAAACTCAGTTGTGGGACGGCGTTCGCGAGCGTCGTCACCAGCACGATGGCGAGCGGGACGAACACCAGCATAGAGAGGTGGACGAGGTTTTTGGTCACCTCGGCCCAGCGTCTGAAGTCCTGTAGTTCACGGCGCTCAACCCGCCGGAGCCGTCTGACCGCCGCGCGGAGGCGTTTCCGGAACTGGTCGAGCATACAGTTTCCCACGGGAGAACGTCTGTTAAGCCCTCCGCCGGGAAGCGGCGCGGCCGGCCGCTCATGCGGGTCCGATAGCCCAGACGGCGCTCGCAGAATCCAGCAGTTCCGACGCCTACAGCGACGTGGTCGCCGTCAGGCTGATCTCGATGGCGCGCTCGACGTTGTTCTTGGCTTTTTCCGGGAGTTCCTCGTCCTCGGTTTCGCCCTTCTGTGTCCCTTCGACGAGGTTCCCGTCGACGGTACAGATAGCGCCCGAGCGCAGGCCCTTACGTCGACACAGGGAGAACAGTGCGGCGGCCTCCATCTCGACGGCCAGCAGGCCGGCGGCCTCCCAGTCGTTGATGTACTCGTCCGTCTCGGCGTAGAAGGCGTCGTCCGTGGCGATGGGGCCGACGTGAACGTCTTCGTCGTTCGCCTCGGCGGCGTCGACCAGCGACGAGAGCACATCGTAGTCGGGGACGGCCGGGACGGACTTGGATTCGTAGCGCTGGGACGTTCCCTCGTCCTTGGCAGCGCCGTTGGCGACGACCATGTCCCCGATTTCGATGCCTTCCTGAAGCGCACCGGTCGTTCCGACGCGGATGAGCGTCTCGACGCCGACCGCCTCCAGTTCCTCGACGGCGATGGCCGTCGACGGCGACCCGATACCGGTCGAACAGATCGTCAGTTCGCGGCCGTCGTAGGTCGCGTTGACGAGTTTGTACTCGCGGTTCTCCGCGACGACCTCGTGGTCGTCACAGAGACCGGCGATGCGGTCGACGCGGCCGGGGTCGCCCGGCACGAGCGCGATGTCTGTCAGGTCACCCGGTTCGACGAGTAGATGCGGTTGTTTCGCCATACAGGCCAGTCGCACGGAACTATTTAGTAGTCAGTGGATTCCCGTCGGTCACAACAGTGAGGTAGGACGGCCGCGAGGGAGGACGTATGGCAGACGATATCTCGCTGTTCGACAGGCGGATGCGAGGGCCGGCGGGTATCGCTCTCGCCGCCGGAGTCGTCCTCGGACTGTTGACCGGCTACACCGTCGGCGCGGGAACGCCGGACGGCCCCTCGTGGACCCTCGTCGTCCCGTTCGCACTGCTCGCCAGCGTCTTCCTGTATCTCGGGGCCTACAGAAACCTCTCGAAGCGGGTCGAGGATACGTAGCTCACAGCCAGGTGACGAGCACCGGGACGAACAGCGCGAGCGCCGTCCCGAAGATGAACGCCGTGAGTGCCCACTGTCGGATGATCTCGTCAGCGTCGGCCCGGACGCTACCGCCGAAGCGAGGCATGGCGATCCGAGCGAAGAAGTAGTAGATGAACGCGGAGATGCCTGCAATACCGACGATATGGGGTATCAGCGGGACACCGTTGAGCGAGACCGCCGTCGGGAGCACAAACGAAAGGCCAGCGACGACCGCGCTGTACAGCAGCGCCGCGACGAGGGCGGTGCCGTGATGGACAGCGACGGCGAGGGGGCGGCTCACTGCGGCCGGGTCGGCACGAGTGAGGCCGGCCGCGGCGACGTGTGCCGGCAGATACCCCTGATCCTGTGTCACCATCGGGATATTCAACAGCAGACCGACGACCGCACCGGCGACGACACAGACGAACGCCCACTGCGCGATGGGGTAGTCAAGCACGTATCGTCCCTCGTTCGCAGTGCCAATGAGCATTGTGTCATGAGACCAGCGCGGCGCAGCGACGGCAGCTCAGGACAGGGGGTCCGGGGCCAAGACGGCCTGCCGTCAGCATATTTGTTCCGCATGTACCACCGAGTGCCAGCAGGCCTGTTTCAGCGTCCGCAACTGTGGCGTCTCAATATAACCAGATACAGCCGCCCTCAGCAGTCGATTCACTCAATATAGTACACCACGATGATATATATGTAGTCGTGTAGAAAAGTGACACAAGTTATATCATGACACAGCAGCGCTACCAGAACGGAAAGCAGGTGATCAAACGCTGGGACGATGTTTTCAAGGCCGTTACGGCCGAACCGCGGCGACAGCTCATTCTCTCGTTGTCGGACGCCCACCCCGACGAGACAGTCCCACTCCCCGAAAGTGCGGTAAACCCCAACGTCCCGCGCGACCCGGCGGTCCTTCGGCAGAAACTGTACCACTGTCACCTGCCGATGCTGTCCGACCACGAGTTCATTACGTGGGATACAGAGCCACTGGTCGCCGGTCGCGGACCACGGTTCGAAGAGGTGGCCATCGTGTTCGAATCGCTACAGTCCAGCGCGACGGACGTTCCGGATTCGCTCGTGTTCGGGTGTCAGCGACTCGAACAGGAACGGCAGGATGGATTCGACGATCCGGTTGCAGAGTAGCCGTCTTCAGACCGGGCTAAACAGGAACAGGACAATATTGTTCGTGGCCGGACCGATTCCGACAGCGGTCACGAGCGCGAGCAGCAGGCTGGCTTCTGCGGGATCTTCTTCGAGGTAGTCGTCCAGCAGAAAGACGACCGCAACCGCCACGAGCAGTTTGACAAACACGAACAGCCAGCCTTTGCCAAGATACGAAGCCGTCGGGAGCGTCCCGGCAAACTCCATAATTCGGGCCGGGATCGGTGTCCGCTCCGTGATGCCGATGACATCAGCGCCAACCGCCGTCGAGACGCCGTCGAGCATATGCGCGAACACGACCGTCGGGGCCGCATAGCGCATTCGAACCACGACTGGCGTCCGCCACAGCGCGACCGCAAGCACCGTCACCGCCGTGACGACAGCTGCGACAACGACAGCGACGGTGGGCCAGATGAGCCCCAGTAGGCCGGATTCCAGTGCCATCACGACGGCGATAACGAGCAACACGGTCAGGAGTCCGATGCCGATGTACCCCAGATTGCGCGATATCGTCTCGCTGTGGCCGCGCCGGACACTGAACAGCGTCAGCGTGATCCAGACGACACCCAGCGTGACGAACGTCGTCAGGTACACCGCCGGTGCGCCGAACAGCGGTGCGACCACGGGCCTGTACGCTGCAATCGGCGGCTGGTGGAACGCGTGGAGCGCGCCGCCAAGTGCCATCCACGGCGTCAAGGCGACCACGGTCCGCTGGTCGATCGGTGGTTCGAGGGCGTACAACAGCGCCGTCACCACGAGTGTGCCCGCAAGCAGCGCCACAGTGTACTCAAGCGGCGGGAGCGCTAACCCCGAAGGCAGTACCATGTCCCTCACGCCGACGCCTACGAGGGAAAACCTTCCGAACGAGACCGAGGGAGGGCACATCGGCACGAGCGACGACCGTCGGACAGGGAGATAGTAGCCCCCACCGTTTGCCGCCCGCCGTCTTTACGTAGGCACCGCGTGTCACCCCGCGGTATGGACGACATACCAGACCGCATCGAACATACGGTCCTCGGACCGACGACGACACCGGACGACGTACGAGCCTGCCTCGACGAGGCGCTGCAGTACGGGATGCGGGCGTGCATTCCACCGTGTTACCTCCCGCTGGCGACGGAGTACGCGAACGTCCCGCTCACGGCGGTCATCGACTTTCCCCACGGCCAGGGGCAGACCGACAGCGTCTGCCAGGCGGCTAAGCTGGCCTGGGACGCCGGAGCCGACGAACTGGATATGGTGTGCAACGTGGGCTTGCTCAAAGCCGGCGAGGACGACGCCGTCCGGGACCACATCACTGAAGTCGTCGCCAGCGTCCCAGTTCCCGTGAAGGTCATCGTCGAAGCGCCGCTGCTCTCCGACGACGAACTCGAACGGGTCGGACAGATCGTCGCAGACGCCGACGCCGCGTACCTCAAGACGGCGACGGGGTTCAGCGAGGGCGGCGCAACGGTCCACGACGTGGAGATCCTCAGCAAGTACCTCCCGGTGAAAGCCAGCGGCGGTGTCGGGTCGTGGGCCGACGCCGAGGCGATGTTCGAGGCTGGAGCCGAGCGGATCGGTGCGTCGAGCGGCGATACCATCGTTCGGGAGTGGCAGGCCGCGACGGAAGGCGAGACTCCAACCGAACCGGAGACAGATCGGGACGACGCGGATACAGATAACGGCTACTGACCGGTCCAATCCGTCGCCCTTTTGCCGTCCTGGCGATAGTATCTGAATGAATGGCCCGGTATCACATCGAGACGTACGGGTGCACCTCGAACAGAGGTGAAACCCAGCAGATCGAGCAGGCGCTCCGGGAGGGCGGGCACCACCCCGCCGACGGCCCGGAGTCCGCCGACGTGGCGATACTCAACACCTGCACGGTGCTTGAGAAGACCGAACGCAACATGCTCGCACGGGCCAAAGAACTCGACAACGAAACGCCGGCCGACCTCGTCATCACGGGCTGTATGGCGCTCGCACAGGGCGAGGAGTTCCAGAGCGCCGACATCGACGCCGAGGTGCTTCACTGGGACGACGTCCCGCAGTACGTCCTCAACGGCGAGTGCCCGACGATCACGCCGGACACCGAAACGGTGCTCAACGGCGTCATCGGCATCCTCCCCATCGCCCGGGGCTGTATGTCAGACTGCTCCTACTGCATCACCAAGCAGGCGACCGGGCGGATCGAATCACCCTCAGTCGAGGAAAACGTCGAGAAGGCTCGCGCGCTCGTCCACGCCGGCGCAAAAGAAATCCGCATCACCGGCCAGGACACCGGCGTCTACGGCTGGGACACGAACCAGGGGACGAGCCTCCTGCCGGAGCTACTCGACCGCATCTGCTCCGACATCGACGGCGACTTCCGTGTGCGTGTCGGCATGGCGAACCCGAAGGGCCTCCACGGCGTTCGCGAGGAACTCGCGGCGGTGTTCGCCGAGCACGACGAACTGTACAACTTCATCCACGCGCCGGTCCAGTCCGGCAGCGACGACGTGCTGGCCGACATGCGCCGGCAACACGCCGTCTCTGAGTATCTGGAGGTCGTCGAGACGCTGGACGACCACCTAGACTACTGGACGCTATCGACGGACTTCATCGTCGGCTTCCCGACCGAGGAGCCGGCCGATCACGAGCAATCGATGGCGCTGCTGCGCGAGACCCGCCCCGAGAAGATCAACGTCACGCGCTTCTCGAAGCGACCCGGTACCGACGCCGCTGACATGAAGGGACTGGGCGGCCAGACGAAGAAGGACCGCTCGAAGGAGATGAGCGAGGCGAAGATGGAACTGATGGCCGAGGCTTACGAGGAGATGGTGGGCCGCACGTCTTCGGTCCTGCTCGTCGAGGACGGCACCGACGAGTCGCTGGTGGGCTACGACGAGGCCTACCGGCAGGTCGTCATCGCCGACGCACAGGAGCGCGGCCTCGAAATCGGCGACACGGTCGAGGTGGCGATCACGAGCCACAACACCGTGTACGCCTTTGGCGAGCCGGTCGAGCGAGCGCAGGTAGCGGACTGACGGGTCGTCAGCTCACATTTTCAGTCAGAACGACCGGCCCCTCAGTCGCCGCTGTAGGCTTCGCGAAGGAACGTGACCGCTGCGCCGAACATCGCGAGGTTCCCGAAGAAAGCCAGGCGTTCGCCGCCCCGGTTGTCCGGGTCGGCGTTCCAGAAGTCGTGCATCGTCGGCGTGACGACGGCCAGAAACGTGGCGACCGCACCGGTCGAAATCCGGGGGAGCCGCCAGAACGCCGTCCCCAGCCCACCGACCAGCATCATTCCCGAGGCCAGCGGGGCCAGCAGGTCCGGCGCGGGGACGCCCGCGGACTCGGCGTACTCGATGGCGTCTTCCATGTCGCGGAAGTCCTCGGTGGCCTGCAGAGCCAGACCGAGACCGAACAACAGTCGTCCAAGCGCGAGCCAGCTACGTGATGAGTCGTCACCCATATGCTACGGCATGGCACGGAAGCTACTAAAACGTCACTCCAGATCGGCAAGCCGCTCTACTTCTTCGTCGTCTTTCCACTCCCCCAGTTCCTTCGGGTCGACGTGGATGAACGCGTCGTCGACCTCCGGAAGTTCCTCGATAGATTTGATGACCGCCGTCTCGATGTCGTGGGCCTCAAACAGCGTCAGGTCACCTTCAACCTCGATGTGGAGGCTCACGTCGATTTCGGGACCGACGTAGTGGGCGATGACATCGTGTGCGCCGCTGACCTTCGGGTGGTCAAGCGCACGGCGGAGAATCTCGCGGCGGAGGTCTTCCGGTGGTGCGCCGCCGACGAGATACGTGACGTTTTCTTGGACGACCTCAATGCCGGTGTAGATGATGCCGATGGCGACGACGAGTGCGGCCAGCGGGTCGGCGATGGGATAGCCGGCCATTGCACCGGCGACACCGACCAGCGCCGCGCCGGCGGTGAGGATGTCGTTGCGGTTGTCCTTCGCCGTCGCAATGAGCGCCGGGGAGTTCCGGTCCGTGCCCGCGCGGAGACAGTAGCGGTAGAGGGCGTACTTCGCGACGGCCGAGAACACGAGTACGAGTACAGCGGCTGGCCCCTGTGTCACCGAAATGTCTCCGGTCAATAGGGCAGTCCCGGCGTTCCAGAGGACGAACCCGCCAGCGGCGAAGATACCTGCGGCGACGAACAGCGAGACGAACGGCTCGATGCGTTCGTGGCCGTGAGGGTGCTCGAAGTCCGGCGGGCGGGTCGTCAGATACAGCCCGGCGACGATGACCAGCGAGTAGGCGGTGTCGGCGGCGCTGTTGACCGCCTCAGACTGGACGGCGAAGCTTCCAGTGGTGAGCCAGACGCCGGCTTTCAGCAGCACGAGGAGAAGGTTGACGCCGAGAACGAGCAGGCCGACCCGCCTGAGCGTCGCGCGGCGTGACATTGCTCCCCCGTTGTCGGGCCGCCGTCAAAGCCGCTTCGACACTGACCTATCCCTGTGGCCGAGGCCGGGACGCGAAGGTTGCCTTCGTTGGTGAGAACGGATCATACACCGACTGGTGGCAGTTACAGTACACCTTGTCGGCGGCTTCGAACTTCGCGCTTCCAGGCGTCTTTTTGTACCCGGGATTACAGCAGAGGTGCGTACAGCGGTTCACCCATGCGATGAAATCCTCGGCAGTGGCCGCGTCTATGAATTCACGTATCTCACCGGTGAGGTCGGTGTACTCGTCTTCACCGGCGGCCATCTTCGAAACGGCGGGTGTCCGGAGTACCTGAATCTGAATCTCCTTGACGTCCTCGCCCTGTGAGCGCCAGGTCGCGACCGCTGGCTTGCCGAGACCGTCGCTACCGATGTCGTTTCCCCACGACTCGTAGTCCTCGAAGTGCTCGACACGGAGTTTATCGCCGTCGTTCAACTGTGATTGCCAGTCATACGTCGCCTTCGACCTGAGGAACCCATCTCGCTCGGGGTCTGGTTCGAGTCCCGCAGCGACTTCGAGCCCACAGTACTGGAACCACTGCTGGGAGTACGTCAGACCGCCCAGTTCGCCCTTGGCGATACGGAAGGTATCACCGCCCGCTGTCTCTTCTGAGACGGACGGCCAGATGCCGCGGAGCGCGCCATCGGATATCTCCAGCGGGACGATCGGCATCGGTCGGTTCGCCGGGCCAGCGATGTTCCGGATGCCGACATAGGACACGGTACCGCCACCGACGCCGCCTTGGTCGGTCGTTGCGTCGACTGCGAGGCCACCGACGGTTGTCACCCCCGACAGCGCACTGGCGCCGACCAGTCCTTTGACGAAGCGGCGGCGACCGGATGGAGCCGGGTACTTGTCACGCTGGCCGTGATTTGGAGGGCCTTCTTGGGTCATGGGACCATACGACGGTTTGACGGCCACTGAAAAAGGCCCACCCGATGCTTTTCAGCTACCGGAAATCAGCTGTTTCACCACAGTTCCACCGGCGAAGACCGTAGCTTAGCTGGATGCCAGGACAGCCGATCTACTCGACTCGGACAGCCCCATCCGCAGGATCGGTCGTCCCGTCCTGTGACGCGAACGCAGCGTAGAGCCGGTCGTACGTCTCTTCGACGGCCTCGACGATGACTTTCGTATCACTGATGACCGGCATGAAGTTGGTGTCGCCGTTCCACCGCGGCACAATGTGGGTGTGGAGGTGGTCATCGATGGAACCGCCGGCCGCGGAGCCGCCGAGATTCAGCCCGGCGTTGAACGCGTCCGGGGAGAGTGCAGTTTCGAGAGCGTCGAAGGTCCGCTGTTTCAGTCGAGCGTGGTCGAGCAGGACCTCGTCGTCAAGGTCACCGTACTCGCCGGTGTGGGTGTGGGGAATGACCATCGCGTGGCCGGGGTTGTACGGGTAGTTGTTCAGGAGGACAAAGGCGTGGTCGCTTCGCGCCACGAGATTGTTCGCCCGGTCATCGTCCTGTGCCTGAAACGCACAGAACACGCAATCGACATCTGGGTTCGCCTCCTCGCGTTCGACCCACTCGATGCGCCACGGCGCAAACACCTTGTCCATACCGCCAGTTGTCGACCCATCAGCAAAAACGACGTGGCTGATGTCGGGAAAGGAGTATATAAAAGCATTGGCCGTTCACGCAATCTGACCGGGTTCTGTGGCCTCAGAATGCTTTTTAAACATTCTCGTCGAATATACGATTGTAATCGACTGAAATCGGTCGCTGTCTTGCGATAAACAGTGCTGAACGGACCAGAACTGAAGGTGGTTTTTATACTCTCTACCGGGTTTGTATCAGACGGGATGGCAGCGATAAACGACGGCGTTGACATGGCCGAACACTGTTCGACGTGTGACCGTGAGACACCGCACGCTGTGCGTGTCCAGATACAGACAGAGTCCGATAAACGCGAAAACGCGGCGTTTTCCCGAGAGCCGTATCGGGTTAGCGAGTGTCAAATCTGTGGGACAACCACGTCGACGCGGATGAACAACGCCTAACCATCCCGCACACCCCACCCCNAAAACGCGGCGTTTTCCCGAGAGCCGTATCGGGTTAGCGAGTGTCAAATCTGTGGGACAACCACGTCGACGCGGATGAACAACGCCTAACCATCCCGCACACCCCACCCCACCCTTTCCGTACGCCACGCGGTCTCTGACTGCGTGGCCACACACCCCCCACCCACCCGTTTCAATACGCCACACGGTCTCTGACTGTGTGGCCACACACCCCACCCTTTCCACGCCTTCCGAGCGATAGCGTTGCTACTCGAAAACAGTAGTCCGAGATCACCCGACGGGTTCGAAACCGGTGTCGCGCTACCGCGAGCGCGTCGTCACTTCACAGCCGTCTTCAGTGATGATGACGGTGTGTTCCTTCTGGCTGACGTACGCGCCGTCCTGCTCTTTGAGCACTGGGTAGCCGTGGACGATGTCCTGCTGTTTCAGGCGGCGAAGCGCCATCTCCGCTCGCGGCGAGTCGAGCCAGCGGGCGGCAAACGGTAGCGTGCGGTACTCCTCGGTGATCTGTTCGAGGACCTGCCGGGCCTGCCGGTTCCGCACCGACCCTTCCCGTTCGAGGGCGAAAATCTCCTCGTCGGCCCCTTCCTGCACCTTGCCACGGCCGTCGGTTGCGAACGGCTCGATAGCGACCACGTCGCCCACGTCGAGCGTCGCGCCCTGTGCCACTTCACGGTTCGGGATGTTCGGCGACGTGTGCTGCTCCCAGTGACCGAGTCCGTGGCCGGTGAGGTTCACGACGGGGTTGTAGCCGTACCCTTCGATGACCTCCTCGACGGCTGCGCCGATCTGGCCCACGTCGACACCGGGGCCGGCGACGTCCAGCGCGGCGTCCAAGGCCTCGGCGGGCGCTTCGGCGAGTTCGTCCTGCCCGGAGAGGTCGACCGTCACGGCGGTGTCGGCGAGCCACCCGTCGACGTGGACGCCGATGTCGAGGTTCACCATCTCCTCGCCGAAAGTGGCGTCGTCGTCGCGCTCGGGCGTGGCGTGAGCTGCCTCCTCGTCGATGGAGATGTTCACCGGGAACGCCGGCTTCCCGCCCAGCTCCCGGATCTTGTCCTCTGCCCACTGCGCGACTTCGAGGTGGGAGACGCCCACCTCAACGCGTTCGGCCGCCTCGTCGCGCACCTGTGCCAGAATCTCGCCCGCTTCGCGGCATTTCTCGTACTCCTCGGAATCGAAGTCCACGTCAGTCATGCACGCCGGTTAGTCGGTGGCGGGCAAAGGGGTTTCCCTCTGGCTATCTCGTCGCGGTCTGCATTGCGGCAGTGTTCCGTTCGGCTCCGGTGTGGCCAGCGTGGTCGAGAAGGATTACGCCAGCACGCCCGCCGGTCGCGTCCTCGAACTCGGCGATCGCTTCTTCCGCGGCCTGTTTCGGGCCGTACGTGTCTAAGAGTTCGACGGCGCGGCGAGCCAACCCAAACCGGGCGATGGCTTCCCCCTCACCGGTCGCGCTCGCGCCGCCGCGGTCGTCTGCGTAGAAGCCAGCACCGATCTGGGGTACGTCACCGACCCGACCAGCCAGCGCGTACCAGCGCCCGGCGGTCGAAGTCGCCGCGGCGAGCCGGTCCCCGTCGGTCGCAACCGCGCCGACGGTGTCAGTACCGCTGAAATGCTCACGGACCCAGTCGAGATGGTCGGCAGGACCCCCATCAGGTGGGTCAGCGGCCTCGTATCGCTGTCGGGTCTCTGCAGTCGTAAGGTCGCGACCGGTTTCGACGCCGGAACTCGCCGCGAACTCAACGGCTTCGTCGCCGGCAAGGAGGACGTGTGGCGTCTCAGTTGCCACAGTATAGGCTACGTCCGCAGCGTGTACAACGCCAGACATTGCACACGCCGCGCCGGTCTGGCCATCGTGGGTCATCACTCCGGCGTCAGTCCGGACTTCGCCGTCACTCTGGACAGCGCCACCGACGCCAGCGTTGAACGCCGGGTCGGATTCGAGGGGCCGAAGCGCGGCCAGCACCGCCTCCATCGGACCCTCCGCCTCCGTTGCCTGTTCAGCGGCGTCTGTGAGCGTTTCCTGCCGAGTAGCCGGTGACTCCGGTGGACTGCCCGCGCCGCCGTGGACGATGACGTGCATACAGCCCCGTTGACACACGAAAGGCATATCACCTCCGGCAGTTGCGATAATGACGTGCCGGCGTGCGGTCGTGGCCTTTCTTTACGCACTGTGTTACCACGTCTGAGGCAAAGCGGCACGCCTTTAGGGGCGACTATCAATTGGCGGAATATGGGCTACGATTACGACAAAGTGGAGGTTCCCGACGAGGGACAGCAGATTCAGGTCACGGAGGACGACGAACTTGACGTTCCGGAAAACCCGATCATCCCCATCATCCACGGGGACGGTATCGGAACGGACGTCGGACCGGCCGCACAGAAGGTGCTCGAAGCTGCCGCGAACGCGACCGGTCGTGACATCTCCTGGATGCGCGTCTACGCCGGCCAGTCCGCCCGGGACAAGTACGACGAGAATCTCCCTGATGACACCGTCGAAGCCATCAAGGAGTTCAACGTCGCTATCAAGGGCCCGCTGACGACACCGGTCGGCGCTGGTTTCCGCTCGCTGAACGTCGCGCTCCGCAAGACGCTCGACCTCTACGCGAACGTCCGCCCGACCTACCACATCGAGGGCGTCCCGTCACCGGTCAAAGACCCCGAGGAGATGGACATGGTTACCTTCCGGGAGAACACCGAGGACGTCTACGCCGGCATCGAATGGGAGGCCGGCACTGACGAAGTCGAGGAAGTCAAGGAGTTCGTTGAGGACGAGATGAACTTCGACGAGACCATCCACGACGGCCCGGTCGGCATCGGTGTCAAGCCGATCACCGAGTTCGGGACCAAGCGCCTCGTCCGCGAGGCCATCGACTACGCCCTCGAAGAGGACCGCGACAGCGTCACGCTGGTCCACAAGGGCAACATCATGAAGTTCACCGAGGGTGCCTTCCGTGACTGGGGCTACGAGGTCGCAGAAGAGGAGTACGGCGAGCACGTCATCACCGAGGACGAGCTGTGGGACGAGTACGACGGCGAAGCGCCCGAGGACGCACTCGTTGTCAACGACCGCATCGCCGACAACATGCTCCAGCAGCTCCTGACCCGGACCGACGAGTACGACGTCATCGCGACGATGAACCTCAACGGGGACTACATGTCCGACGCCGCCGGCGCACAGATCGGCGGGCTCGGCATCGCCCCCGGTGCGAACTTCGGCTCGGCCCGCTGTCTCGCAGAGCCGGTCCACGGCTCCGCACCGAAGTACGCCGGCGAGGACAAGGTCAACCCGACCGCGATGATCCTCTCCGGCCGCCTCATGCTCGAATACATGGGCTGGAAGGACGCCGGCGAGCTCGTTCGTGACGCCGTCGAGGAGACTATCTCCTCAGGCAACGTCACCTACGACCTCGAACGCCAGATCGAGGGCGGCACGAAGCTCGCCACCAGCGAGTTCGCAGAGAAGGTCGTCGAGAACATAGAGAAGCTGGCCTGAAGCCAACTTCTCTGGCTCGCACGGTTACACCGTGCGAATATCGAGAAACTCGCATAAGCGAGTCGCGCTGACTACAGAGACGCTCCATTTTTATCGTACATTACAGCTCGAGAGCGACAAGACAGGCGCGGGGTCTGTCAATAGAACAGCGCTATCACTCGTCGGTTTCCTTTGTCGACGGAGCGTACCCGGTCCGAGAAGCGTTACTCGGTCAGCGGCATAACCACGCCGAACACGAGCGGCGAGAGGAGTCCGAGCAGAATACCAAGCATTTCTATGTCGACCAGCAGCGTGTCGCCCCAGGCAGGCAGCGTCCCGAGAACGGCGCTCCCGGCAACTTCGCCCGCGATGCCGAAGAGGAACAGCCCTGCCCCGAGCGTGAACCCGCGCTTTGCGAGTGTCGCGTAGTCCGCGTTCCAGTTTTGACTCATACAGGTCTGTTCTCGTAGGCCTACTAAGCTTTCTCGGATCGAAAGAGCTACAAGCGTATTCGTAGTGATATCTGTGCATACATGGTTTCAGAATCGATTCCGGAGCTATTCGAACTCCTGCTCTCAACGCTGCTCGCGACCGGGCTAACTGTGGGGGGAGCACTCACCGAACAGGCCGCTCTTACGGACCTGTCCGGCGGCATCTCCGCGTTCGCTACCTGGGAGGTGTACATGGGGCTGGTCCTCCTGTACGCCGGCTATATGCTCGCCTCACGCCGGGTCCTGCCCGCACTCGGTAGCGCCTGATTGTTCTCTGCAGGCGGACTATTAGTCCTGAAGCGACCGCTGGGTCGTATTTGCGACCCACTCCGGCTGTTCCACTGTCGTCGACCCAATATGTCGTAGCCGCATCTCTTGTGTGACACGAACCTGCTGGTCGCTTCGTTCAGCATCGAAGGCGAGCCGAAGCGCCGAAACGGTGCCGTCGTGGTTGATACGGAGGCGGACGGAGACGTTGTGAGGATCGCTCACGAACAGCGGTGTGTTGAGTCTGTCAGGGTTCCGAAAGCGGGTGCCGACGAGGACGACGCCGCCATCACTCCGTTCGGCAACGGAGAGGTCGACAGCTTCCCCGATCCCACGGATCGTCCGGCGCTCCGAGAGATCCGAGACCGGGCCGTCGTCGCGGACAGCCCACTTGACCTGGCTGCGGCGGTTCACTCGCTCATCGTACCGGGCCGCGACGATGGAACCGTTGGTCCAGTAGTCGATGCGGGTGGTGAACGCGTTCAGTTCGGTGCCGTTCTGGCGGAACTGCCCTGCGTACGTCGTCTTGTTCGCTGCGACGTAGCGCGTGTGGTTTGACCGCCGGAGTACCGTCCCGTTTCGGTCCGTGACTCGCTGGCGAGTGACCACCGTGTAGTTCGTCGTCGCAAGCGTCCGTGCGTGAGCGCTGGCCAGCGTTGACGGAATCACTGCGTCGTCGCTCACGCCCGGCGGATACCCGACCCCATCAGTCGGCACCGCTGCCGGCGTGACCGTCTCTGGACTGTCCTGCTGGACGAACCCGGAACAGCCAGCGAGGACCAGCGCGAGCGTCACGATAGCAGCCACTGCTCGCGTCATTGGTTACCATACGGCTGGAGGACTCAAACAGTTGTGGTTAGTCCTGCCAGTCCGGGTTTGCTCTGGGCGGACTGAACACGTCGATACCACGGACTGGCTCCTCGCCGTCGTTGCGCGCCTCGTGCGGTTCCTCGCTCGGGACCACGTAGGAGTCTCCGGGGCCGATGACATACTCCTCGCCGTTGACATGGAAGGTGAAGGTTCCTTTCACCACATAGCCGACCTGTTCGTGGCGGTGGCTGTGTTCCGGGACGGCCGCACCGGGTTCGATATGGAACTGCTGGACACTCATCTGCTCTCCGACGGCCATCTGTGTCAGGTGCACGCCGTCGACTGCTTCGACTGTTTCGCAGGCCGCCTGTGGTACTTCTTCCATGCGCGGTGCTGTCGCGCCCACTCCACCTAAGCGTTCGTCCCCCGGCACCAGACGTCGGTGGATTCAGTACCATCCGGCCCTGACGGAAGGGTATGTACGCGGTCGTCGGGTGTAGTGAGTGTAGCGCGCTGTGGGTCACCGAGGGACGACCGAAGACGACGCAGTGCCCGCGGTGTGGCACGCGCCGCAAACACGAGAAGCGCCGGAAGTTCGTCGAGACGGACGACGAGGCCCACGCCCGCGAGGTTCGGGCATCGATGCTGGCCAACCGCCAGGGAGAGGGCGACGCCTTCGCTGAGTTGGACTCCTACGCCGAGATGGAGCGGCAGGTCGACGACGCAGGGGTAGACGACGAGACGTACCTCGAAGATTCGGGGGTGGATACCGACGCCGTGTCAGCGGCTGCCGATCGCGCCGAGCAGGGCGCGACGGGCGGGTCGAGCCGCAAGGAAACGGTAACGAACGCGCTACGGAAGATGGACGAGCCAACCGAGAATGATATCGTGGGCTACGCCGAGGAACGCGGTGTGCCGGCGTCGTACACCCGGAAGGCACTGCAGAAACTGGTTCGTGCCGGCAAGGCATCGGAAAGCCGGGGGCACTACCGGCTGCTATGACCGCGACACTGGATTTCGAGCCCGGACCGGTTGCGGTCGGGACGCTCGTCGGTCTCTCGGGACTGCTGTTCTTGCTCACGCCGGTCGTCGAACCCGTCGCAGTCGGCTCGTTGCAGGTGAGCACCGTCGCGCTCTCGGCGGTCGTCCTCACGCTCGGGTTCGCACTGGGAACGGTCGTGTTCGCTCGCCGGGGCCGGCGGCTGTTCGCCATTGCCCACGGCGTCTTCGCCGTCGCGTGGGCGCTGCTCGTGCTTGGCCCGCTGCTCGGGCGGGAAGCGCTCCTGCTCGCTGGGGTCGTCGTGCTCGTCGCGGGGGCCGGCTTTCTGGTGAGCCAGAGCCGGGAGCGATAGCGCACCGCCCCGAAGCCGAGACTACCGCCCGAGGTCGGCGTGCGCCGAGGAGAGGTGGCGCGACGACAGTGCTGCAAGCAAAGAGAGTTCCCCAGCCAGTGCGCCGGCAGCGATGACCTCGGCGAGCGCGTCGGCGTTGCTCCCGGCGGGGTCGCCGCCGCCGCTGTACCCCAGCACGTCCAGTGCTTCGGACTGTGTCGGCAGGCCCGTGCCGCCGCCGACGGTACCGACCTCCAGCGATGCGATGGTGACGGAGGCGTACAGACCGTCCTCGCGGGTGTCGACCGTCGTGATAGCGTTGCTCCCTTCGACGACCTGTGCCATATCCTGCCCGAGCGCGAGGAACGCGGCGGCGACGACGTTGGCGGCGTGAGCGTTAAATCCCAGTGCGCCGGCCTTTGCGGAGCCAACGAGGTTCTTTCGAGTGTTTGCCTCGACAATTGCGTCGGAGGTCGTATCGAGTCGGTCCTCGACCTGCTCATGGGGAATCAACACGTCCGCGGCGACGGTGCGGCCCCGGCCCTCGACAGCGTTGATGGCAGCGGGCTTCTTATCCGAACAGAGGTTGCCCGACAGCGCTACGAGGTCGGCCGGCGTCTCGGTCTCGACGACATCGCAGGCCGCCTCTGTTGCGATGGTCGCCATGTTCATCCCCATCGCGTCCTTGGTATCGTAGGAAAAGCGCAGGAAGACGCTGTCGCCGACGACGTAGGGTGTCACGTCCTGCAGTTCGCCGTGGCTCGTCGTCGACTCGGCGGCATCGGCCAGCGTGTCGACGTGTTCGCGGACCCAGGCCGACACCTCGCCCGCCTCGGCCACGTCCTCGACGCGGAACACCGGCGCGCGGGTCATCCCGGATTTGAGGACGCGAGCGGTCGCGCCGCCGGCGTTGCGGATGGTCGAAATGCCGCGGTTGACTGAGGCTAGCAGCGCGCCCTCGCTGGTCGCCAGCGGGAGGTGGTGGTCACCCTCGGCGGCCCCGCCGTCGACAGGCAACGGGCCGACGACGCCCATCGGGACCTGCGCCGCACCGACCATGTTCTCGATGTTGCTCTCGGCGTCGGCGGCGTCGAAGGTGTAGTCGCCGACCGCAGAGAGGTCCGTGTCGGTCTCCTCGGCCAGCAGGTGTCTGCGGGCCGCTGCTGCGGTGTCGGGGTCAGCGTGGTCTTCCAGTTCGTAGAGCCGCAACTCACCGTCACGAACGCGCTCTGCGAGCGCGACGACGTCGGAGTCGGTCATACTGACCGGTGTGGCTTCGGGACTCCTAACAGTTGCTCTTGGCAGGCCAAGGGTTTTCCAGTCGCCGCGCCCGGAGTCTGTATGGTCGACCGCGTATTCACGAACTGTGAGGTGCGACCACTGACCGGCGACGACCCGGCATCCGCGGTTGCAGTAACAAACGGCATGGTTACCGCTGTCGGTGATCCGGACGAACTCTCGACCGCGGGTGCCGAGACCGTCGACTGTCGCGGTGGCGTTCTGTTGCCCGGCTTCGTCGACGCCCACACGCACCTAGACATCGTCGGCCGGCGTGCGGTCGAAGCAGACCTCGCTGGGGCAGATGGCTCGGACGACTGCATCGACCGGCTGCTGGCGGCCGACGACGGCGAGGGCTGGGTTCTGGGCTTCGGCTACGACGAGAGCGACTGGGACGGCGACCTGCTGCAGGCGGCGACACTGGACCGGGTAAGCACTGAGCGTCCGGTCGCGGCCGCGCGGGAGGACATCCACACGGTATCGGTGAACCACGCCGCGCTGGACGTGCTGGATCTACCCGACGACGGCGTTCGGACGGAGGACGGAGCGCCGACCGGCGTACTCGTCGAGGAAGCCGCCGAAGCTGTCTTCGACGCTATCGCGCCCGACTACACACAGACCCGGGAGTACCTGCTGGCCGCACAGGAGATGGCCCTCTCGGAGGGAATCACCGCTGTTCACGACATGGTGCGGCAGTCGCACGCGCCGCGAGTGTACCGGGATTTGGACAACGAGGACGCCCTCTCCCTGCGGGTGCGGCTCAACTACTGGGTGGACCACCTCGATGCGGTCCGGGAACTCGGACTGGTGACAAACCACGGGAGCGACCGCGTCCGGACGGGCGCGATCAAGACGTACATCGATGGGTCGCTCGGGGCTGGAACCGCGCGGCTCCGAGACACATACGCCGACAGCGACAGCGTCGGCGAGTGGCGGACGGACCCGGACGCCCTCCGGGAACTGGTATCGGCGGTCGACGACGCCGGCCTCCAGTTCGCCGCCCACGCCATCGGCGACGCGGCTATCGACTCGCTGCTCTCAGCCATCGAGTCCGTCGACGCCGCGGACGAGCGCCATCGTGTCGAACACGCCGAGGTCCTCACCGGCGACCTAGTGGAGCGACTGGCAGCGTCGCCGCTGGTCGTTTCGGCCCAGCCGAACTTCCACCGCTGGGCAGCGCCGGGCGGCCTGTACGACGAGCGCCTCGGCGAGCGCCGCGAGCTGACCAACCGCTTCCGCGACCTCGTGGATGCCGGCGCACAACTGGCCTTCGGGAGCGACTGTATGCCGCTCTCACCGCTGTATGGTATCCAGCAGGCCGTCACTGCGCCGGAACCGAGCCAGCGACTGACAGTCGACGAAGCGCTCCGGGCGTACACCAGCGGTGCTGCGTATGCGGGCTTCGACGAGGACCGGATGGGCACGATTACGGCAGGTTCGGTCGCGGATTTCACCGTGCTATCCACCTCCCCGTGGGCGGTGCCTAGCGATGAAATTTCCGACATCGCAGTCGCGTTGACCGTCAGCGACGGCGACGTAGTGTTCGACGCCAGCGACTGAATCAAACAGGCCGAGGTATCGAATTGTTCCGTTTTCCGTCATTCGATAACAAACAACATGATTCGACAATACGGAATATAGAAGCGAATTGATCGCCAAACCCGGATATAAAAATCCATACACCACCAATTCCAGAAACGGAATTATAGTTGCTACCAATTCCTTTAACAGAACTGATTCGGCCACCATTACTATATATACAATCTTCTCCGCCACCAACCAACCTCTTTGAAGATAAAATCTTTTCACGGAGTAGTTCCGAAGTTCGAGCACCCACAGGTGGATACAACGTGCCCGAAATGGAAACCGCCGCGTTCGAGACGGATCTGAGCCTCTTCAAGTATGACAACCTCGAGCAACTCCCGCCGGCGTACCGGGACCTTGAGACAGACGAGCGGACCGAGCGCATCGAGAGCGCGCTCGCCGAGCTTGGCGACGACGTGGTCATCCTCGGCCACAACTACCAGCGGCAGGAGATTGTCGAACACGCCGATTTCATCGGCGACTCCTATCAGCTCTCGAAGGAAGCCGCGCAGTCCGACGCCGATTACGTGATTTTCGGCGGCGTGACGTTCATGGCCGAATCCGCGGACATCATCACAGACGACGACCAGTCCGTGATTCTCCCGTCGATGGAGGCGTCCTGCCCGATGGCCGGCATGGCCGAGGCGCTGCAGGTCGACGCCGCGTGGGCGGAACTGACCGCGGCGCTCGACGACGACGAGGAGATCATCCCAATAACGTACATGAACAGCTACGCTGACCTGAAGGCCTTCTGCGCCGAGCAGGGCGGTCTGGTCTGTACGTCCTCGAATGCCCACAAGGCCTTCGAGTACGCTTTCGAGAAGGGCGACAAGGTGCTGTTCCTGCCCGACAAGCACCTTGGGGAGAACACGGCCCACCGGCTCGACATGGCCGACGAGACGGTCGAATGGGACCCCTGGGACGCCGAGGGCACCGACGCCGCCGACGCCGTCGAAAACGACGTCATCCTCTGGGAGGGGTACTGCCAGGTTCACGAGCGCTTCCGCGAGCACCACATCGAGTCCATCCGTGAGGACTACCCCGACGCAAACGTCATCGTCCACCCCGAGTGCCGACGAGAGGTCGTCGAGGCCGCCGACGTGGCCGGCTCGACGTCGACGATCTGTGAGTCCGTCGCCGAGGCCGACCCCGGCGAAACGTGGGCAATCGGCACGGAGATTCACCTCACGCACCATCTCCAGCGGTGGCATCCCGACGTGAACGTCGTCCCGCTGTGTGGCGACGCCTGCATGGACTGCAACGCCATGCGCCAGATCGACCCGAACTATCTCGCGTGGGTGCTAGAGGAACTGGTCGAGGGTCGCGAGCGTAACGTCATCGAGGTCGCGCCCGAAGAGAAGGAACTGGCACAGGTCGCGATGGACCGAATGCTGGAGATCTAACCATGACGGACGATCCGATTACGTCGGACGTACTGGTCATCGGCTCCGGTATCGCCGGACTGGCGGCGGCGCTCGCCGCGGCCCGCGAAGGTGACGACGTGACGCTTGCCACGAAGGCGACCCGCCCGGAAGGCTCCTCTTCCTGGTGGGCTCAGGGCGGCATCGCCGTCTCTCGGGACACGCCCGAAGAATTCAAAGACGACATCATGGCCGCCTCCGACGGCACCGCCGACTCCGAGGCCGTCGACGTGCTGGTCGAGAACGCCAACGAAGCTGTCGAGGACGTGCTGCTGGAGACGCTCGACGTCGGCTTCGACCAGAACAGTTCGGGCCACGACTTCACCCGCGAGGCCGCACACAGCGAGGACCGCATTCTCCACGTGGACGCCTCGACGGGCAAGCATATTCACGTCCCGTTCTTGAACTACATCGACGACCACGACGGCGTGGAGATTCTGGACGACACCGCCGCGCTCGAACTCATCCGCCACGAGGGCCGAGTCCACGGCGCGATGCTCGAATCCGATGGTGAGGTCGACCCGTACTTCGCCGGCAGCGTCGTGCTGGCGACCGGCGGCATCGGCGACCTCTACCCGCGGACGACGAATCCCGACAACACGACCGGGGACGGCATCGGGATGGCCGCGCTTGCCGGAGCCGAGGTCGAGGACATGGAGTACGTGCAGTTCCACCCAACCGCGTGCGTACTGGAGGAGAATGGCGACGCTGACGTTGCATTCCTCGTCAGCGAGGCCGTTCGCGGCGAGGGCGGCCTCCTGCGAAATGGGGACGGCGAGCGGTTCATGCCCGGCTACCACGCCGACGCCGAACTCGCGCCCCGTGACGTGGTCGCCCGTGCCGTCAAGGCCGAGCGCGAGGCAACAGGCGAAGTGACACTGGATGTCTCCCCGCTCGATTTCGCCGACGAGTTCCCCAACCTCGCCGACAGATGTGAGGAGCACGGGGTTGACTGGACAGATGGCATCCCGGTCGCGCCCGCCGAGCACTTCCTCTGTGGCGGCATCAGCGTCGACGACCGTGGCCGGACGACGCTGGATCGGCTCTACGCCGTCGGCGAGTGCTCCCGGACCGGCGTCCACGGCGCGAACCGCCTCGCAAGTACATCCCTGCTTGAGGGACTGGTCTGGGGTCTGCGTGCCGGCGAAGACGCTGCCGGGGCCGATCCGGAACCAATCGAAGCGCCGGAACTGCTCGAACGCGACCCGGACCTGCCCGAGCGGTTCGCCCGCGACAAGTTCCAGCGGCTGACCCGCGTGATGGACGAGAACGTCGGCGTCGAGCGCGACCCCGCGGAGCTGCAGCGAGCGATGGCTGTCCTCCGCCGGCTCAAGGGCGAGGTCGACGCCTACGTCCGTACGCGAACCAGTCGCTCGCTGTACGAACTCCGCCACGCCAGCGTCACCGCCCTGTTGATCGCGCGCCACGCCGCCGAGAACGAGGAGAGCGTCGGCACGCACAACCTCGTTGACGCGAGCGAGGACCCACCGGAGTCCACGGCCGACTGATGCTCACCGACAGCGACATCGAGCGGTGGCTCCGTGAGGACGTGGGCCACCACGATGTGACCAACGACGTGCCCGGGACGACCGAGGGGCGACTAGTCGCAAAAGCGTCCGGCGTAGTTGCGGGTCTCGACGCCGCCACTGCAGTGTTCGAGTATCTGGACTGTGCGGTAGAGACACCGGTCGACTCCGGGGACGCTATCGACGCCGGCGACGTGGTGCTTCGCGTCGACGGCCCCGCGCAGTCGGTGCTCCGCGGCGAGCGCGTCGCCGTGAACGTCGCAGGCCACGCGTCAGGCGTGGCAACGAAGACCCGGGCCGCCGTCGATGCAGCAGCATCGGCTGCGACGGGTTCACCGCCCCGCATCGCCGGGACGCGAAAGACGACCCCGGGATTGCGTGGCGTCGAGAAGCGGGCGGTAGCGGCCGGCGGCGGCGACACCCACCGGCTTGACCTCTCACACATGGTGATGGTCAAGGACAACCACATCGCCGAAATGGGCCTCGTTGACGCTATTGAGCACTTCCGCGAGCGGGCCTCCTTCGCGACGAAGCTCGACGTAGAGGTCGAAGCCCCAGAGGACGCCCCACGGGCCGCTGAGTCCGGCGCAGACATCGTCTTGCTGGATAACATGTCCCCTGCTGAGACCGAGCGGGCGGCCGACCTCGTGGCGGCGGCCGACGCAGATGCCTTCACTGAAGCCAGCGGCGGCATCACCGTTGCGGACGTGCCGGCGTACGCCGAAACGGGCGTGGACATCATCTCGATGGGGTCGCTGACCCACTCCGCGCCGACGCTCGATTTCTCCTTCCGAACGGGCTGAATCCAGTCAGTCCGGCCGACTCGACGAGGATTCGGTTCTGAGTTCGGGCGGGAGTTCGAGTTGCTTGATACCGGCGCGGTCGTCGATTCGGAACCGGTACAGCGCTGTGGTTTCCGTCTCGGCCGCCCGCTCGAACACGTCTGGCTTCCAAGACGTGTCGATCCGTTCTTCGATTGCCTTGCGTTCGTCCTCGGGGACTCGTTCGATGGTTCCCGTCAGCAGGACGCTGCGCCAGTTGAACGTCGTTTCGATATCGTAGACGAGAAACCGGGCAACGTCCGCGTCGTCGCTCGCCGTCACTTTCCGGCTGTCGGTACCGAGAACGTAGACGAAGTAGAGCGCGGCGTCGCCGTCGTACCAGAAACTGAGCGGGCGCAGTAGCGGCGCGGCGTCAGTCGGGACACCCAGCACGCCGACGCTTTTCGGTTCGAGGGCCTTTTCGATGTCCTCGCTGTCCATCTGGAGCATCCCGAAGTCTTCCAGTTCGGCAACTGTCATATCCTCAATTGTCGGCAAATAATCATAAACCCATAGGGCGCTGCCAGCGGTCGCTCCGTTCGGCAGGCAGTGGTACTTACCGGGAGTCCGTCTCAGTCCAGTCGGCGAGCGAGCATCACCTCGTCGACCAGCTCACCGCCGATTTCGTAGTGGCCATCGCGGACAGCCTCGACCGTCCAGCCGGCCTCCTGCAGGAAGTCGACGGCCCGCTCGTTCGTGGCCGGTAGGCTGTTGTACACCTTCCGACAGCCACGGCTGGCGGCCCATTCGACTCCGCGATGCAGCAGGTGGCTCCCGATCCCGTGGCGGCGGTAGGTCTCCATCACGCCGAGCGTGAGTTCGGCCGTCGACGCGAGTTCGTCCACCTCGGACATGGCGACGTGGACCCAGCCGACGACATCGTCGTCGACGGTGGCGACGAACACGACGCGACAGCGGTTGGGGCCCCAGCGGACGAGTGTGTCCTCGTAGGCCAGTTGCTCGGCGACGCCGGCCGCGATAATATACGGCGCTTCACTGGTCACGTCGCGGATCGTACCGACGACGCCGGAGAGGTCCGGCGGCCGGGACGGCCGTATCTCGTAGCTGACACCGGCCTCGTAGTGTTCGGCCGTCTCACCGTCGTGCAGCGCCACGGTGAGCTTCCCATCATCGGTGGACTCGATGAGGTCGTCCCGTTTGAGAATGGAGACGTGGTGTTGGAACCGCTCGGGGTCGACGCTGATGGCTTCGGCCACCTCCGCGGGCGCGACAGGGCCGTTCCGTTCCACGAACCGATACACGTCGGACCGCTCACCACCGAGTTCGAGGTCTGTTGGGGACGGCATTTCGCTATGGCTCACTGACGACTGTACCTACTTGAAGCTATCCGGCACCGTCACCTGCAGTGGCAGGCCACCTTGGGAGTGGCGCTGCCGTGGTCATCGGTGAGAGCGGCTGGAACAGGCGTTGCTGCCGCGGGCAGCAAACCCCTCCGCATGAGGCTTTTGTACGGTCGTGGCTCAGTCCCGACTATGCCAGACGCGGTTCGTCAGTGTCCCGAGGACGGTTACTTCGAGGGCGACACGTGCCCGGTCTGTGACAGAGCGGGGACTCAAGTTCTCGACGGCGCACGGCGGCGACAGCTCTCGAAGTTCGTCTCGGGCGCGCTCAGACATTTCCCCGACGACGCAGGCATCGAGGTAGACGAAGCGGGGTGGACGGACTTCGAGTCCCTCTGCAATGCAGTCGAGCGACAGTATGACTGGGCTGATGATGCGACACTGGCCGGCGTCATCGCCACGGACCCGAAAGGACGGTTCGAGCGGACGGGAGCCAGTGACGAGGCAGAGACAGCGACCGTCGGCGGCCGTGTCCGGGCGGCGTACGGGCATTCCATCGACGTGACCCTCAACGAGACCGCCGACCCCGTTCCGTCGACACTGTTCCACGGGACTGCCCCGCGGAACGCCGATTCGATACGCGAGGCGGGGCTGAAGCCGATGGGTCGTCAGACGGTCCACCTCTCAGAATCCGTCGCAACAGCCCGGGAGGTGGGGCGTCGCCACGCGGCCGACCCGGTCGTGTTCGTTGTCGACGCCGCGGCGATGCAGGCCGACGACCGCCGGATCGTCAAGCGCGGGACCGAAACGTACACCACTGCCCGCGTGCCGCCGCAGTATCTCTCCGTGCTCGAAAGCTAGCGTGGTCGCGCCGCCCGCTACTCGACCAGCGGCGTGCCAGTCATCGCGTCCGGCCGGTCGATTCCCATGAGTGTGAGCATCGTCGGCGCGAGGTCGGCCAGCGTCCCGCCGTCGCGGGCGGTCCGACCGCCGGCGGTTCCGTCAGGAGAGAGGTAGATGAACGGGACGGGGTTAGTCGTGTGGGCCGTGTGCGGGTCCTCGACGGTCCCCATGTCGTCGGCGTTCCCGTGGTCGGCACAGATGAGTGCGTGCCCGCCGGCAGCCTGAATTGCCGCGATAAGCCGGCCGAGCTGTTCGTCGACGGCCTCGACGGCGGTCACCGCCGCGTCGAAGTCGCCGGTGTGGCCGACCATATCGGGGTTGGCGAAGTTCAGGACCATCGCGTCGGGGTCCTCGGTCTCGATGAACTCGATAGCGGTGTCAGCCAGTTCCGGCGCGCTCATTTCCGGTTGCATGTCGTAGGTCGCCACGTCGGGACTGTCGACGATTTCGCGGCTCTCGCCGTCGAACGCGACCTCACGGCCGCCGTTGAGGAAGTAGGTGACGTGGGGGTACTTCTCCGTCTCGGCCAGCCGAATCTGGGTCCGCCCGGCGTCCGAGAGCACTTCGCCGAGAACATCCTCGGGCTGGTTCGGCGGGAACGCGACCGGCAGGTCGAACGTCTCGTCGTACTGCGTCATCGTCACCAGCCGGGTGTCCGGCGGCTCGGTGTCGGCTCCCCAGTCGTCCGGGCGGATGTCGCCGAGCATCCGGGTGAGCTGTCGGGCGCGGTCCGACCGGAAATTGAAAAAGATGACCGCGTCGCCGCCTTCGAGGCCAGCGTGGTCGCCGACGGTCGTCGGCTCGATGAACTCGTCAGTGGTGTCGCGAGCGTACGACTCCGCGGCGGCCGTGACGGCGTCGTCGGCGTGGTGGTCGCCCTCGCGGTGGACGATGGCGTCGTAGGCCCGGCGGGTCCGCTCCCAGTTCTGGTCGCGGTCCATCGCGTAGTAGCGCCCGCAGACGGTGGCGACGTGGCCAGTTCCGTGCTCCTCGGCATTGGCTTCGAGGTCGGCGAGGTACTCCTCGCCGCCGGTCGGCGAGGTGTCACGACCGTCGGTGAAGGCGTGTGAGACGGCCTCGGTATCACGCTCGCCGGCGAGTTCGATGAGCGCATGGAGATGGTCCTGATACGAGTGGACGCCACCGTCGGAGACGAGGCCCATGAAGTGGACCCGGCCGCCGTGGTCTTCGGCGTGCTCGAAGGCCGACAGAATCGTTTCGTTCTCGAAGAATGGCGGGTCCTGCGCGTCGTCGTCGGGCGGTGATTCGCCACGTGAGCGAGCGATACTGTCGCTGACGCGAGCGGAGTCCTGTTTGACGACGCGGCCGGCCCCGATGTTGAGGTGGCCGACCTCGGAGTTGCCCATCTGACCCTCCGGGAGGCCGACCCGGCGGCCGTGGGTGGCAAGCGTCGACGCTGCGCCTGCGTCTCGGTAGCGGTCGAAGTTCGGCGTGTCGGCGGCGGCGACGGCATCCCGAACATCGTCGTCCGGATTCAGGCCCCAGCCGTCCAAGATGATGAGTCCGGCGTCCATACCCGGTGGGTCACGCGACCGGCGTAATACACTGTCGGTCAGCACCGAACGTGACGGTCGATAATGCGAAATTCGGCAGTGCTGATGGGGCTATTCCCCCGCCTCCGCCCCGCTATCGTTGTCGGTATCTGGAACCCTGAAATTAAGAGGGTGGCCCGCCTTCGGTCGGGCATGACTCGAAATATTCTCTCGGAGGATCTGGCCGACGCAATCGTCACGACAGCCCGGACAGCGACAGGCGATTCGCTCCGCTCGGTAACGTATTTCACACGTGCGAACTTCGAGCAACTCTACCTGCGGGAGGACCTCGAACAGGACGCCGACCTCAACGACTTCGTCGGCCACGAGTGGCAGGGGTACAAGCAGACGAAGAACGCCTATCAGGAGTCCGAACTGGGCGATTATCGCTTCACAGTGCGCGCGTTCTCCAACGGCTACCTCGTGCGGGCGACAACCGAACGACAGGGCGTGCTCATCACCACAGACGGCCTGACCATGCAGTCCTACGAAGAGATCGCCGAGGCGATCGAACGCATCCTCCGTGAAGAGTCCGGCAAGGAGTAATACTGTCGGCTGTAACTGTTACAAGATATTCGCTACCTGGAGTGGCGAAATTCGTCACAGACGTCCAGTCGCCAGTATGAGCACCGAGTCGGCGGGCGACCAAAGGGTTATGCCCGTCCCGGCGAACCCACGGGCATGACGCTGGACCCGGTCCACGTCGACGGGATCGCCAAGCTCGCCGGGCAGGTGCGCGAGACCGTCGAGACGAGTGACCAGGAGGCGGCTGCCGAGGAAGTGTGGGACAACTTTCTGGACCCGCTGTGGCAGGACGGAACGAAGATTCTGGAGCCACTGGACGAGCAGCGCCGCAGGAAGGTCCCCATCGAGGATATCGCGCTGGCGGACCCGCCGTTTCCGACCCAGCACGGCCTGGACTCGGGGACGATCAATCCGACGACGTTCAAGAACGGGCTGGTGCTGGACGTGGCACAGGCGGCGATGGGCAGCGTTCCGTCAGATGTCGAACTCCACCGTGGCCGGACCATCATCATGGCCGTTCATTCGAACGATGCGACTCTGGGGTTCGACGGCGAGTGGCAGGGCGGGGACCGCGGCTACGCCAAGCGGCGCGTCCTCGACGTACCACAGGTCGACCGTTACGAACAGCGGGTCGTCCACGCGCTGGCGCTGTACCTCGCGGAGAGCCAGCACGCACTGACCAACGCCGACATGGTCGAGGACCTGTTCATCCTCGACGGCCCCATCTACCCGACCGGGGTGCTCCGATGGGCCGACCGCGACACCGAACTGGCCGACCTGCTCGCGGAGGACGACCGCCCCAAAACGGTCGTGAACAACTACGTCGACCTCGTCGAGCGGTTCGTCGAGCGGGACGTCCCGATGGTGGGCTTTATCAAGAACTCCTCGACGAAGGCTCTCACGCGTGCATTACGGCGCAAGACCAACGCTCCGTGGGTGAACGATACCGCCTTCTTCCGCCGAATATTGGAGCGCCGCGACGACGAGGGCGAGCGGCAGACCGACTGTCTCACCGCGACGAACTGGTTCCGCTCTCGGGGGGGAACTGACGGCATCATGGCCGCCGACGGCGACGCGCTGGGCATCGAGCGGTCGCTCGACCCAGAAGCGTACGAAGTGACGTTTTTCGTCCTCTACGACCCGCGCTCGGACCTGGTGTTCCGCGTCGAGGCCCCGTACGCGTTCACCCAAGACCCGGACCAACGGGCCAAACTCACGCGACAGATACTCCACGACGTGGCCCGGGAACAGGGGCCGCCACTGGCTATTGGGAAGGCCGACGAACTCGCCAAAATCGACCGGCAGGGCAGCGAAGAACTTACCCGCCGCATCGAGCGAACGTTCGAGACTGACCGAGAGCGGGAGTACAACGACATCCGGTGGGGAGCCGTCGAAGAATCGTTCTGAAGGGGTTAGTCACGACGGGCCAGCACGATAGCGTAGAGGAGGACGAAGAGACCGACGAGTTCCGTGATAGTGCCCGGAAGAGGAAACACCACTCGCGGGAGGACCTGCACGGCACTAAGGGTAACGAGGTACGAGACGAAGGTGAGGAGACTGATTCCGGTAGCCAGTGCGAGCATGGAACGGGTCCGCCGTCGACGGTAGCCAACGAGCGCCAATGCAGCAATGAGCAGTCCGACCCCCGTCTGTGCGAGGTGGAACGCAGTGTTCACGGTAACCCACGTTTCGGCGGAGAGGCCGGCAAAATCCATCAGAGCCCCTCCCAGAGGTCTACCAACGCATCGGCGAACTCGTGTGTCTTTGACTCGACGGAGAGGCTCACGTCGAAGGTCCCTTCGGTGAGACACACGGTGAGTTCGTCCATCTGTGCCTCGTACACGTCTACATGATGCCCGTCATCCGCAATTTGCGTTCGAGCAGAGACGAGGCTGCAGTCCTCAAGCGCGTCGAGACGGCGATACACGGTCGAGAGTGACATGTCGCAGTCGTTGCTGAGTTCAGTTGCTGTCATCGGTCTGTGACTCGTGGCTGCAAGGAGTGCGCGAGCGTATTCGTCGTCGAGGAGGGCAAACACCTCGGTCGGGGACGGGTCCTCGGCCACGTGCAGCGGTTTCACCCGAGACCGTTGTATAACTCACCGGTCGTTCGCTGACTCAGAAAACGGCGGGAAAGCATACCGGTTCGACTACGCCGTCTCGGCCTGCTGAACCGTCACGTCGACTGTCTCGCCGGCCACACCGAGCCGGGCGAACTGCGTCCGGACGTGTTCTTTGGCCGCGTCGATGGCCGCATCGCGCGTCTCGAAGCCGCGAGGCATTGGGGACTCGAAGGCGATTCGGATCTCGCGGTCGCCGATTGACTGGACCTGGCCGCCACTTTCGACCTCGTAGAAGGCGTCACAGACCCAGACGTAGGGCGTCCCCTCGTCCGGCGCGCCGTTGAACTTGGGCGGCTCCTCGCCCGGTTCGTACAGCGTCCCGGTCAGCGCCGTTCCGCCTGCTGTCCCCCGAATAAGCAACATGGTTTCAGATAGGGGTCCCAGCGGCAAAAGATTCTCCCTCAGGCCTGGCGTAAGTGTTCGGTTGAGTTTGAAAGATGATGTAGACGTGCTTTCCCCGTTACGTACCGGAAGCCAAGCCTTGTCAAGAGCGACGGCGGGTAAGGTGCCGATCCCGTGGAAAGTAGAGGTTCAATACAGGACCGGTGTTCAGAGATATCTGGTCTAACGATCACTGTTTGTTTTATTTGCTGGCACACTAATCGAATGGGGGACTCCCTTCTCGGGTGGAGAAACCCTTATCAGATGGGTTGATTCTATGCAGAGGTATGCAATTCAAATTTGATTCGGTCAAGAGAGACCGATTACTGAGCCGCTTCGTCATCACTGGAGTTCTCGGTTTAGTCGCGTTCTCGTTTATACTGGATCGTCAGTATCCTGCTCATTTTGCTGGCTTTTATTCCGAAGCGGCTGAGACAATCCTCGAAAACGAGTTCGTATATCCGCAGCGGATTCCAAACTACACGTCCGGAGGGACACCCTTTGGCTATCCGCCAATTGCGCTGTATCTCCTCGCTGCTCTGAAGTACACCCTGCCAGTATCTTGGCTTCAGATCAGTCTGTACCTTCCTGTGATTATCTATCTTGCCGTCGGATCGGCTTTGGTGTACCTATCCCAACAAGAATTGGACTCTGAGCTACTGGTAACCGGTGCGGTAGTTATCGCTGTGACCCACCCCCGATATCATTGAAGCTACACTACGTGCTATTGGTGTCGTGCGTGGTGTCGCGCTGTTGTTTCTTATTTTGTCAACTACTGTAACGCTTCGAGCTTTCCGCACAGCGCAGTCACGGGATATCCTACTTAGTGGCCTCCTGGTCGGTCTGACCGGATTAACTCACCTCCAGTACGGGGCGGTTGCTGCGATAGTGACAACATTGATTGCCGCTAGTTGCCGATCGCAGACTTGGAAGGACCGTCTGTATACATACAGCATCGTTGGCACGGTTGCACTCGGTGTCAGTCTTCCCTGGTTCAGCACTGTAGTGCTCAACCACGGGCCAGAGATGTTCCTCCGGGCAAGCACGATCTCCACAATCCCGTTCCCGCGAAATCCAGTTGCACACGGTGGTTTTAATCTGACAATTCTCGCCGCTGTTGCACTCACTGGAGTTTGCCACAAATTGTATCAGCGGGAGAACGTAGCACTCGTTGTCGTGCATATCGGCCTTTGGCAATTCTGGCCGCTCCCGACAGGCTGGCTTATTACGGGGTGTGTCTTCGCGGCGGTTGCAGTCTTTGAGACGCTCCCCGTCGTCATCACACATGTGACTACGAAGTACAACAGCCATTCTTTCTATCCACAACGGCAGCATCTCATGGCCGTTGGGGCGATAATCTTGCTTCTGACCACAGTCCCAGCAGGAGTGACAACAGCCAAAAACCTCAACGCATTTATCAGTGAAGACGAAATTGAGACGTATCAGTGGATACAGGATGAAACTTCAAGCGACGCGACGTTTGTCGTGGTCTCATGGTCCAAAGATTGGTTCCCAGCTCTAACTGACCGAACCGATGTCTCCACTTGGTTTGGCAGTGAGTTTGAATATTCTGCTGAGGAATACGAACGAACAAGGCAACAGTATAACTCAGTGGTGAGTTGCGAATCAGCTGAGTGTATCAACGCTACGCTCCAAGCGTACCCCTCAGCAGACTACTTCTATACTAATCGGCACTCCGCCGATGTGGTCCGAGGGCTCAACTCGACAGACACGTACGAGGTTGTCCACAGTAACGGACCTGTCCATGTTGTGAGAATCAACGCGAATTAACACGCCGGGCGTAGATGCTCCCCATCAGGACGGGGTCTCCAAGGGACGGATTGTTAGATTGACATTGATCCACACTCCATTATTGGCGCGTCCTATCGAGAATCACGAACAGTGTCGATATGTCCAAGACGTACACCGGCGGTGTAACAGCCAATTAGTTACGCACACACCGAGACAGACAGTCATATTTCTTGATCTGTAGATATTACACAGGCCAACTATCGGGCCCACCAAGCTGCTACTGGTCGCACCTAATGAGAACGATAGCGGCCCTCATACAGCGTGAGCCAGTACAGCCGCTGGACACTTGGCGGCAAACCTCGCATGGTCTATCTTGCGATCGGTAATCAATACTCTGACAGCTGTAGGGATAGTTCCAGCTAATAACTTTTGTGGACTGTTGCGTAAGCCATCATCACAATGATGCGTCAATAGTTGATGCCGTCTTTTGTTTGGTCTGTCGCCGGACTTTTTTACTTGGTCTTCGATTCCTCCAACATGGATAGTAAAGCTAAATTATTGAATTATATAGATAATACACCAGTTATTTCTAATTACTTTAAATTAGAGAATATCTCGGTGCTTGATCTCACGGTTATTACATACACTCTAGTGCTAACTCTTGGCGGGAGCTTTTTTTATGGAGACACGGATACGGAGGCGTTTTTGTCGGCAGCGGCGGCGGTAATATCTAGTACGGAAGTGTACTCGTTACCACACTCCGCATATTCACCATTGCCATACGTGCTTTTTGCTGCTGTTTTGTCTCCAGCAAAACTGTTGGGTTACTCTATCACGACGCCATACTATTTGACTATTTTAGCACTAAAAGCTGTGTTCGTGGGCTCGCTGGTGATTATTGTTTATTTACCGAGCGATGTTGATCGGCGACTCTGGGCACTACTGGTGCTCGGAACACCACTCACAATCTACTACACAGGTTTTTTCGGTCAGTCAGACGCGCTGGTTGCACTAGCGGTCGTCAGCACACTAGTTGCTGTTCACAATGATCGCTGGATGCTTGCCGGCGCATCGGCCGCAGTAGCTACCTCATTAAAATTGTATCCTGCTGTCATGGCACTCGTGTTGGTTGTTCGCTACCGAGTGCATTATCGTGAGATTATCTTGGGTGCGCTCCCGATTGCCTGTCTGACTGCGGGCCTGATCGTTGGAATGGCACCAGAGAGTATTTTGGCGGCGCTTGATACATCCCACCCGTTTCTCTTGAAAGACCGGCCGATAACGACATTCTCAGCCCAATCTCTAATCAGTGCTTTTCTTGGACAGTCAACAACGCTCGGCCTCCACCTATTTCCGCTAACAACAGGTGTAGCAGCAGTATGGGCAATTCGTGGTGATTTCTCTGTACCCGAAATAGCCTTGATGATTCCGATAATACCGGCGGTATTGGTATATCCGTATGCACCAGTGTACAGATGGCTGCCCGTCTTGTTGGGGCTCGGCTATTGTGCCGCAATAGGTACCGATTTGTTACGCGTCTACGTGACTATGCTGGCTGGTGCACTGTCAATCCGTCCGCTGGTGTATTTACTTCTAATGCCAGTGTATAAATTACCAAACTTCATCGGTCAGGATATGCGATTGTCAGAGCAGGCGGCAAAACCGATTCTGTCACATTGGGCTTGGAGTTCGGTCACTGTTTTGTTGCTTGTATCGGTTCTTGCAATACTGTATACGGTATCTAGCGAACAATCTAATTCCCCCATTGCAGCTTTTCTCCGGTAAAGCTGGGTCATGACTGGTAGGCGTGGCCTCCCGTGGTTAGCTCAAACAGGTTATATACGGAGAATTGTAGGTGCCGCCGATACTATCGTTCCATAATAACGAGATTGAATATTTATACCGTGGGACAGCGAAGCGTTTCGTAGTTCAGGGCTCACAGTCGACCACCACGGGCAGGTGGTCGGAGCCGTAGTGGTCGTCGTCGCGGTCGGCGATGACCGCTCTGGTGTCGACGGCCACGTCCTCGCTGACGAACACGTGGTCGATACCCATCTCGGGGAGCAGGTCGTGGAAGTCGGTTCGGCTCGTCGTCGGGCCGTGGGTGATGGTCGCTGTGTCGCGGGCATCGACGAGACGGCGACCGTCAGGGAGTTCGTGTCCCACAGCGCGCTCGTAGGCCGGTTCGCCAACGACGCAGTTGAAGTCGCCCATCAACACCGCGGGCGCGTCCCAGGCGACAGAATCGAGGTGGTCGAGTACCAGCTCGATCCCTGAAATCCGTGCGTCAGCACCCTGATGATCCAGATGGGTGTTCAGACACAGCAGGTCATCATCGGTGTCGCGGTCACGAAGGCGGGCCCAGGTCGCTACACGGGGATAGGCGGCGTCCCAGCCGACGCTGCTCGGCTCGGCGGGCTGTTCGGAGAGCCAGAACGTGTTCGTGGCCGCACAGTCGAAGCGCTCGGTCCGGTAGCCGATGGCCGTGTGCTCCCCGCCGGCGTCGACGGAGTCACGCGGGTCTCCGACCCACTCGTAGCCGTCAAGCAACACCTCTAGCTCTCGAAGCTGGTGGGCCATCGCTTCCTGAACGCCGATAATATCAGGATTGTGATATTGAATTATCCCCGCCACCAGCCGCCGCCTGTGGGGCCACCCGTCTACCCCATCCCCGGCGGTGTCGTACCGAACATTGAAAGACATCACCCGCGTCGGCTTCATATGCGTTCGTTGACAGCCATCCGGGTAAGGATTCACATTCATGCTGGGGAAAGGTGTTAATCCCCGGCTACCCTGAACTGGGGTATGTCCGACCTCGGGGATTTCACTGATTTCGATGGCGACGACGCGGCGGCCGACGACGAGGCCGCACAGTCGGCCGAGACGGCCGATGACGGTGATAGGGCTGTCGACGCGGCGGCGGGCACTGACCCGACAGCACAATCTACAGACGACGACTTCGAAGATATGGACGTGACACCGGCCGGAACAGACACTGGTCTCGGTGTCCTCTCAGCGGCGAACGGTCTCCGTATCAGCGAGGAAGCGGAGGAAACGGTCCTGCGGGCGTACGTCACCGCACGGAACCGCTCGCGCCTGCGCATCGGAACGTATCTGCTCGTCCCCTACCCAGGAGGAGAGCGCCTGTTCTGTCGTATCAAGGCGCTGGAGTACGCCCAGGAGTTCCACGCCGACGACGCGACCGAAATCCACGCCCGGCGAGCGATGCGTGAGCGGGGCATCGACGAGCGGGATTTCAAATTCATCGCCGAGCTTGAGCCGGTTGCAGTGCTGTACAGCGACGGAGCGACGTCGGAGACGTCGCAAGCAGCCGGCGAAGCCGGCGACGGTGGCGAACTCAAACGTCGGATGACCGACCGGGTCCCCAAACCCGAAACTGTCGTCCGGGAGGCCACCGACAAGTCTGAAATCAAGACCGGTCTGAAGATTCCCGAGGACGGCGTCTTTCTGGGCCACCTCGCCGTCGGTGGGGAAAAGGTCCGCACCGCCGCCGAGCCGCCGACCATCGACTACCGGCTGAAAGACGACTACGTGGCCGGTGACCCGCTCGTGTTCCGGCACACCCTCGTCGCAGGTGGGACTGGGTCCGGAAAGACCCACAGTTCGAAGAACGTCCTGCGGCAGTATCTTGGCCGGACCTACGAAATGGGCGACGGCCGTACGCCCGAACTCGCTGTCGTCCAGTTCGACCCACAGGACGAGTACGCCCAGATGCACGACGACAACCCCGAGATGACCGACGAGTTCGAGCGCCGCTGTGAGCGGGAAGGCGTCGCTTACGGCGGGCATGACGACACCATCGCCTTCGTGCCGAAGGTGGCCGGGGCCGACTACAACGCCAGCCACCACCGCGCCGAGCAGGTGGAGTTCACCATCCCGTTCTCGCTCGTCCACGACAATCCCTGGCTCATCGCCGGCTCCAGCCTGAACGACAACCAGTACGGCGCGCTGGTGAACACGCTGCTCCCGCGGTTCAAGCGCGAATATGGGGAGGGTGGGACCTACAGCGGCTTCCGGACCTTCCTCGGGGACCCCGCACTCAAGGAGGAACTGGACGAGGCGGGCGACGTCCACGAGGCCACGTTCGACGCCGTCAAGCGTCGCGTCCAGGGCTTCGGCGCAGTCTTCGATCAGGATGCCCGGCCAATCACTGACCAGATTTCGCAGTTCGTCCGCGACGGGGGCCTGACGGTCATCCCGACCTACCACATCACTGACTCCCGGACGGCCTCGACTATCGTGCTTGCCGTCTCCAGCCTGCTCATCGACCAGAAGCTCTCGAACGACCCGGACTACGACCGCATCAAGGAGACGCCGCTCGTCCTCGGGATGGACGAGGCCCACAACTTCCTCACCGACGCCGACAGCGTCCAGGGCCGCAAGGTCATTGGGAAGTTCACAGAGGCCGCCAAACAGGGCCGCAAGGAGCGCCTCGGGCTGTACCTCATCACGCAGGACCCGCAGGACATCGCCGACCCGGTGTTCAAACAGATCAACACCACGATGGTTCTCAACCTCGGCGACGAAGACGCCATCTCGGCGGTAAACATCCCCAGCAACCTCGAATCGAAGGTTCCCTACATGGAGAAAGGGCAGCGAGTCGTCTACTCGCCCGATAACTCCGAGCCGGTCGAACTGATCGGCCTGTCGACATGCGTTACCCGTCACGGGCGAGACTGACGAACCGAAGGCCTGCTCACCGATTGCAGCGGGCCGAAGATTCAAACCGGCCCCAGCGGAAGTGGGCGTATGGCAAAGCGAATCCTTGTTCCGGTCGACAGTTCAGATCAAGCAACGGTCGCCTGTTCGTTCGCAGCCGAGGAGCATCCCGACGCAACGATCGTTCTCTTACACGTCATCAACCCCGCAGAGGCCGGCTACAGCGCGGAGGCCTCGATTCCCTCCTTCTCCGAGGAGTGGTATGAACAACAGAAAGCCACAGCGGAGGACCTCCTCGACGACCTCGAGGCAGAAGTGACTGCGGCCGGTGTCGAGTCCGTCGAACGCGTCATCGAGGTCGGGCGACCAACGAAGGTCATCGTGGAGTACGCAGACGACCACGACATCAACCAGATCGTCATGGGGAGCCACGGCCGCTCGGGCATGTCCCGTATCCTGCTTGGTAGTGTTGCTGAAATCGTCGTCAGACGAGCGTCCATCCCCGTAACCGTCGTCAGATAGCGCTACGGGTGTCGGACGATATGGACGTCGTATTCGGGGTCTTCTGATACCGGTGAGCCGACGCTACAGACCGGCGTCGACACCCGCCCGGCGTTCTCGCTGCCGATGAACACGATTGAGGCCCCCTCTTCGTGAGCGACTTCTCTGATCGTCCGGGTGATATCCGTCGTCGTCGACGCCATCGAACTCACGTCTTCCGGGACCTCGTAGCGGAACGACGCTGCCGGGGCGACCGACTCAACCTGCTTTCGCATTCGGTTGGCGATAGCTTCGGTGTCGAATTCCTCAGTATCGTCGAGCCAGCCCCGCCCCCGCGCATACGACGCATCGTCCGGAATAACGGACAGCGCGGTGATGTCCTCGTCGCGGTAGTCCGCGAACTCCATCGCCCGCGTTAGCGCGGCTTTCGACAGGGCCGAGCCGTCGAAGGGCACGAGTAGTACCATATCCCACCTGTCGCCCGGTTGTGATTTATTGGTTCCGCAAGCCGGGACGATATGAGACAAATACTGCTGGGATCGGTACACTGCAGTCCTGCGGTAAGCCGAGCGAATAACCCAGCAAGGTGTCTGTAACTAATTGTGAGGGGTGTGATCAATAGCCATGGATTCGCTAGAGGATACACTCAGATACCCCATGGAAGACGACGACTGGACCACAACGGTACTCATCGGCGGCGTCCTCAGCCTCCTCTCGTTCCTCGTCGTCCCTGCCATCCTCGTGTACGGCTATCTCGTTCAGGCAGTCCGCGAACGGGCAGACGGAGCGACACAGCCACCGGCGTTCGAAGACTGGGGCGCACTGCTCGTCGACGGCGTCAAAGCCTGGGTCATTGGCATCGTGTACATGCTCGTCCCGCTCGTCGTGTTCGGGGTGACCGTCGGCGGCAGCCTGGTCGCGATGGCGACCGGGACTCGCGCCGGAGCGGGTGCCGGTCTGGCCGGCCTCTTCGGCGGACTGGCAATCTCGTTCGTCCTGTCGCTGGTGTTCGGCTACGTGGCGACGGCCGCGATTATCCACTTCGCCTGTACCGGCGAGTTCGGTGCCGGGTTCGACTTCGGAACACTGCGGAAACTGGTCCTGTCCCCGGAGTACGCGACACCATGGCTGGTCTCGATTGCGCTGTTCATCGGTGCCAACGTCGTGGTGAACTTGCTCAACGTCGTTCCGTTCATCGGCTCGCTCGTCGCCGTGATTCTCAGTCCGTTCGCCACCTTCTACGTGCTGGTCGTCGCGACAGATCTCTGGGCCGGCGGCTACAACGCCGCACTCGACGAGCGGGACGAACCGGAGTCGGTCGGGACGGCAACGGTTTAGAAGATGTTGGCCTGCTGGTAGACCGAGATGCCGTCGTTCGTTATCTCGTAGGGTTTCGTCTCCCGCGAGTGGTTCGCGTTCCGTATCTTCTGGATCTCGACGGCGAGTCGCGTCTCGCCGGTGTCTGACCGGACGTACTGCAGGATGAACACGGCGTCGGTCAGGTATTCGATGATACCGTGTCTGGATGCGAAGGGGTTGCTCTCGCTGGCCTCGGAGACGAGCATCGTCGTCACGCCGGCCTGTTTCAGCGATCGGGTGAAATCGAACACTTCAGTGCGTCTCCGGGACTGGTCGTCGTACATCATCTCGAGCAGCGAGACAGAGTCGAGTACCAGCCGGTCGGCGTCGAACTTCTCGATGAGCGCCGGCAGTTCACCCCGAATGTTATCGAGGCTGTTTGCCATCTCGACCGGGTCGAGGTCGACAATCGCTAGCTGGCCCTGTTCCTCGTACTCTTCGAACCCCCAGCCGCGGTCACCGGCGGTGTCCAGTATCGCGTCGTGAGACTGTTCGAGGGTCAGAAACACCGCGTTCTCGCCGTTTTGCAGGCCGTGGTGAAGGAACTGTAGTCCGAACGTCGTTTTCCCGGTTCCGGCCGAACCGATGGTGACGATGAGGTGGCGCTGTGGAACCCCGCCCTGAATCATCTGATCGAGGCCCTCGATACCGATGTCGACCCGCGGGATGTCGGACTCGAACTCCTCCTCGAAGTCGCTACCGCTGTCACCGTCACCGCTGCCGGCAGACTCGAACGCGCTGGCGAAGTCGTCGTCGAAGAGCCCGCCGCCGTCGTTGCCGGGGGACCCAGCGTCGGCAGCCCCACTCTCGCTACTGAAGGGGTCATCGCCGCTGTCGTCGAACGGACTGCTGTCACTGTCCCCGCCAGAGGCGGTGCTGTCGTCGTCGCTAAACGGGCTGCTATCGTCGTCTTCGCTAAAATCGGCGCTGCCATCGTCAAACGGGCTACCGTCGTCGTTGCCGTCGTCATCGAACGGGCTACTATCGGCGTTGCCGTCGTCGCCGTCGGTCTCAAACGGCACAGTGTCGCTAGACGCCGATTCCTCGGCATCGCTCCCGGATGGTGTCGTCGAAGTGTCTTCAGCCTCCGTTGGTTCGCTGTCGCCGTCCTCGTCGTCCAGCGCACTTTCGAACCAGTCGTCGTCGGACTCGTTGTCCTCACTCATACGCACGACCACCAGCCACACGAACGGCCCATGGAAGTGGATACGCGTCGGGACTGATATAATTGCCGTCGTAGAGGGTTTATATACGGCCGGCGGGAACGTCCGGCAATGACTGTCGGGATCGTCGCGCAGCGGGACAACGACCGGGCCATGTCGCTTGCGAGTACACTGTGTGACCGACTGCGCGCCACGTCGGCGGCCGTCGTTGTCGACGAAACGACCGCCGGAGCGCTGGGTGACCACGACGCATGGGAGGCAGCCGTGCCCGATTCGGCTCCGGTCGATGAGATGTCCACCTGTGACCTCGTCGTGAGTATCGGCGGCGACGGGACGTTTCTGTACGCGGCCCGCGGTGCGGGGTCGACGCCGATACTGGGGGTCAATCTCGGCGAGGTCGGCTTTCTGAACGCTATCGCACCCGAAGAAGCCGTCGAGACGGTTGTCGCGGAGGTCGAACACATCCAGAAGACCGGGAGCGCCCGGACGCGGGCCAAGCCGCGGCTACAGGCCAACGGCGACGACTGGGAGCTGTCGCCGGCGCTGAACGAGGTCGTCATCCAGGGCGAGCGCCGTGGTCACGGCGGCGGGGCGACGCTCGACGTGTACGTCGACGACTCGCTGTACACGTCCGGCCACGCCGACGGGGTACTGGTGGCGACGCCCACCGGATCGACGGCGTACAATCTCAGCGAACGTGGCCCGCTCGTCCACCCCGACGTGGCCGGTCTCATCATCACCGGGATGGCAGATGAAACGGGGACGCCGCCGCTGGTCGTCGACGTTGACAGCGAAATCGTCGTCGAACTCACGGACGCCGACAGCGGTGTCGTCGTCAGTGACGGTCGGGTTCGAAAGGACGTGGTCCCGCCGGAGCAAATAACGGTCTCGCGTGCGGGCGAACCGGTCCGGCTCGCCGGGCCGCCGCTTGATTTCTTCACCGCACTCGACAAGCTGGCCTAACGCCGACCGACGGCGTACAGCACCGGTGCGAGGACGAGCAGGACCAGACCGAACAGTTTGTACTGGAACGACGATGCGAGGACGCTCGCACTGTTTGGTTCCATCGCTGACGCCGGCGTAATCACGAGCAGTGCACCCAGCGCAATCGTGTGCAGTCCCAGCATCCGGAGCGATCGTTGCGGGAGAATTGCGACGAGCCCACCGACAAAGCCGAGTAGCAGGACATCACCGATGGTGTAGTTCAGCAGGAAACTATCGATGAGTTGCAGCGGTGACGCGAGCATTCCTATCCAGAATCTCGCCGGGATGGAATCTTTAAAGTTCCGTTACGCCGCCGACCCGCGGGCGGCGTTCGACCGTTCAATCGCCCGTTGTCCCCAGCGGCGTGAGCAGGAGGTAGCCGGCCGACGGGGCGCCGGCCGTCCGCAGCCGGAACTGTCTCGGTTCGTCGAGTGCTGTCGAAAGGGCCACGACATCGAGGTCAGTTGTACTGACTGTCTCGGCGTCCACTTCGTCGATACCAGCCACGAGCAGTGCCTCGGAGAGGGCCGTTCCGTTGAGGCGGTCGGACGGCACGTCGAACGTGGTCCCAAACGCCTCGTTTGCAGCACGCACGACCGGACCGTGGCCCTCATCGGCGAAGTACAACACCGGGTCTGGATGACCGTCGAAGAGATCCACCGGCTGTGGCTCCGGTGTCTGCTCGGCGTCTGCCGACACGGTCATCGTCTCGTCAGTCGTCTCACCGGGCGAATCAGTCACCAGAAGGTAGGAAACGCCGCCCAGCCCGCCGCCGAGCGCCAGACCGAGGCCGATAGTGACCTGTTCCGAGAACGCGAGCGAAAACACCGACTGCACCACCAGCGCGACGGTGGCAAACACGACCGCTCCTGCCCCTATCCAACCGACCACGGCCGCGAGGCTCCCAAGGCGATGTCGACCGCCTGTGCCCGCCGACGACTTGCTCATCGGGATACACTCAACGGGCCATCGGTTAACGCTTTTCGAGAGGCGGCTGCCGTTGAGCTACCCCGGCTTCAGCCGTGGGATTCAGCGTGGACTCCCGCTCTGGCCGATTCCTCGGCAGGAGAATAGCCTCCGTTCGCGTTCAGCGTCCCGCTGTTCAAGCGCACGCCCAAGGGTGCGCCTCCGTCGCCCCCAATTTGGTTGCAACGGAGATACCGTAGTCCGATGTTCTTCGCAGCGTTGTAGTCCGCGTGATTCTCGTATCCACACTTCAAACACTCGAATTCTTCATCCTCGCGGTTATCTGGGTGCGTGAACCCGCAGTGCGAGCAACGCCGCGACGTGTCCTCCGGGTCAACCTGCTCGACCACAATGCCGTATTCTTCGGCCTTGTACTCGACGTACTCGTACAGGCGGTCGAACGCCCATTTGTGCCCCCATGACGCACCAGTCCGCTCGCGGATGTCAGTCAAGTCCTCGAACGCTATCACCGAACACCCGTTGTCACGGGCTTCTGCGACGAGTTCGTTGCTGATGCGGTGCAGCATCAGCTTGAACCGTCCTTCCTCTTTCCGCCCGACGGACTGGATGTTCTCGTGTGCCCAGCGCGTCCCGCACTGCTGGAGCGAACCACGGCGTTTTTCGTACTCACGCTGCCAGTGGTCGAACTCGTTACCAGTCCAGAACGTGCCAGTGCTGGTGACGGCGAGGGTGTTCACGCCGAGGTCAACCCCGAGAACCGTTCCGTTCTCGGTGGCTGCCTGTTCCGACGTGCCAGGCTCCACGTCCCTCTTGCAGTGGATGTGAAGCACCCAGTCACCGTCACGATAGTGCAGTTCCGCACTCGTCGTCTCGTACTCGTCTGAAAACAGGTATGCGGAGTGCGGTGTGTCGCTGTCCTCGTCAGGTAGTACGTAGTCGGCTTCGATTCGCCCGTCCGTGGTGGCGAGGCTCACGTGGTCGTCGAGGAACGTCGCAGTACGCTTGTCGTAGACGACGTGCGGGCTGGTGAATGTGGGTTTCGAGGCTTTCTTTCCGTTCTTCCAGCGGGCAACGACGCTTTTGCAGGCTTGGGCGGCTTTGTTCCGAGCGGCTTGGACGAGGCCACCGTTGAATCCGTCTGTTTTGTCGCGCACGTGGTCGTAGGTTTCGTCATCCAACTGTGTTTTGCTGGTGGTGACGGACTCGCCTTGGAAGGCGTGGTCAACGACGTACTGAGCGCACCAGAGAAAGGTGTCTACGGTGTCTTCGAGGCGTGCGGCGTCGTCGCTGTCCACATCGAGCGCAACAGGAACAGTACGCCGCACGTCGATATCTTATATGTAGTCGAGTTGGTACTTAATGGTTGGGAGTCGGGCTGCTATCGTCGGTGGGTTGTGACACGGAGCTTACGGATTCATCCCACGGCTAAATCCGTGGGTTTTCTCCTCCGTTCCGTATAAAACCATATACAGTTGCCAGCCGTATAACGGTGTAGTACCGTGTCAAGAACTACAGGCGGCCCGCCGCGGGTGCTCGTCGTCGACGACGAACATGACGTCGCCGACACGCAGGCTCTGAAACTCGGCGAGCGCTACGAGACGACTGTCGCGTACAGTGGCCAGGCGGCGCTCGACGCTGCCGGTCCGGAGTTCGACGCTGTGTTGCTCGACCGACGAATGCCCGACGTCCACGGTGACGACGTGCTTTCACGGTTGCGCGAGCGGGGGTACGATGGCATCATCATCATGCTGACCGCAGTCGACGCCGACCTGAACATTCTGGAGATGCCCTTCGACGACTACCTCCAGAAACCGGTTGACCAGTCGACGCTCCTGTCGACGCTCGACCAGCACCTCGACAGGTCCGTCGAAGACGACAGGCTCGACGAGTACTTCCGGATCTCCTCGAAGCTCTCCGTGCTGGAACGCGAGAAATCCGCGTCACAACTGGAGTCAAGCGACGAGTACACAAGGCTGAAAGAACGAGCCAGAGAACTGGAGTGGGTGCTGCACGCCGAAAACGATGATTTCGAGGAGCTGAAGGAGACGTACCAGTCGATCAGCCGAAGCTAGGTGTCGAGAATCAGCGTCTCTTCGATGTACTCGTCTATGGTGTCCCGAACCGCGGCGACAGGGTTGTCGTTGCGTGTTGCGCTCTGAAGGATTACACCGTCGAGTATCGTGATCATGAATCGCGAAACCGTGTTGGGGTCGACCTCGGCGAAGACTCCCTGTTCGATGCCGTCCTCGATGATCTGTACGAGTTGCCGAGTAAACAGTTCGTCCGTCTCAGTGAACTTCTCGCGGAAGTCCGGATTCTGGACTGCTTGAGCGCGCATCTCGACGTATGAACCGAGTACGGCGTTCTTCTCGGGCGTTTCGACGCAGTCAGGAAAATCGTCGAGCACGAGGCTGACAAACGTCTTGATGTCCTGTTCGGGGTCGCCGGTCGACTCGATCTGAAAGATGCGGTTAAACTCCGTGAGGATGAACTCCTGAAACGACAGCAGAAGGTCCTCCTTGCCATCGAAGTGGTGATAGAACGTCGATTTGCTGAGGTCGGCCTCGTCCGCGATTCGCTGTATCGAAAGTCCGGCGTACCCGTATTCTCGGAGGGCACGAAACGTGGCTCGCATTATCGCCTCGTGCGAGTCCGCTGGCTCCCCGGCAAACGGAATTCCATCACTCATCCCGACCGAATATTCGTTCGGGCAGTAAATATCTTCCCACTGTTACTGAACCACAACGTTGATAGGCGACCGAACGTTCGTTCGATGTACACGGTTCGGACGGGAGTCTGCACAGACGTATGTGGGTTTATATCCCGATCTCCCAAGCATGACCTCCGCTCCGGACAGAAACAAACGGTAAGGAATGTCCGAAGTGTCCTACGCATGAAACCACGAACATTACTGACGCTGGCTGTTATCGCATTGCTCATGGCGTCCGGAACGGCGATCGCCGCCGTATCCGGGAGCCCCGACTTCGACGCAACGTTCGTCGATGATACCGTCACGCCCGGTGAGGAGACGACACTCGACGTTGTGCTCGTCAACAGCGGCACGGTCGACTCCGGCCCGACGACGCAGGCGGTTCGGAGTAGCGAAGTAACGACCGCCCGCGGTACCACAGTCAAGGTCAATGACGGAGATGCCCCGATCACGGTGACAACGAACAAGCAGGCCGTCGGCTCCGTCCCGGAAGGCAAGACAGAGCCGATTTCCTTCGAGGTGAGCGTCGATGACGACGCAAGTCCCGGAGACTACACCGTTCCCGTCATCGTCGAGTACGAATACACGAGCTACATTTCCGAGGGTGACGGCGCACGTGACGAAAAATCCACCACCGAACGGATCGAACTCGAACTCGAAATCGACGACGACGCGGCCTTTGACGTGGTGAGCGTCGATTCAGGGGCGCGCGTTGACTCGGTTGGGACGGTCGCAGTCACCGTCGAGAATACTGGTGACGAACCAGCCCGAGAAGCCTCAGTAACGCTGGAGTCGACAAACCCTGAACTCACAGTCGGTAGCGACACCAGCAGCTCCCGGTTCATCGATACCTGGGAAGCTGGTGAACAGCGGACGCTCCGGTATCGCGTCGGTGCGAGCGGTGACGCCAGAGCCGAACCGTACCAGTTCGACCTGCAAGTCGACTTCGACGACACGGACGGGGTACGAAAGAGTACCTCCGCCTCCTCGCTCGGAATTACACCTGCCCGCGAGCAAACGTTCACTGTCGAACGTACCGATAGCGATGTCGCTGTCAGTGACTCCGGGACCTACAATGTGACTCTGCGCAACGACGGGCCTGTCACAGTCTCAGACGCGACAGTGACACTTACCACGCAGAACAGCGCGATTACGTTCGGACAGTCCGAATCCACGTCGCAGTTCGTCGGCTCTTGGGAGCCGGGTGAAACGCGAACAGTGAGCGTTGACGCGAGCGCCAGTGACGATGCCAAGACACAGAGCTACGCGCTATCGGGGTCAGTGAGCTACGACGACCCCGAAGGCGATGCCGGCGTCGCTGACGACATCTCGCTGGGACTCACACCCGAGCCCGAACAGTCCTTCGCCATGGGTGACGTCGAATCGTCCCTGCAGGCAGGTGACGACGGCACGCTGGAAGCATCACTGACCAATACCGGCGACCGAACAGTTCGGAACGTCGTCCTGAACTGGGCGAGCACCCACGACAACATCTCACCGAAAGAGACCCAGTACGCGGTCGGCGATCTCGAACCGGGCGAGTCGGCAACCGTCTCGTTCGACGCCGAGGTGTCGGACAACGCAAACTCCGGTCCGCGGCAGTTCGACTTCGTCGCCAACTACCGCAACAGCGAGGGCGACAGGCGCGAGAGCGACACGCTCGAAGTCCGGCAGAGTGTCGACGGTAGCGCCGACGAGTTCCTCGTCGAGTCGACGAACGCGTCCGTCAACGTTGGTGGGTCCAGCACGCTCGAAGTGACCATCACTAACGACGCCGGTGAGCGACTGACCGACATCGAGGCAAAGCTGTTCGCCGAGTCCCCGATCTCCGTCTCGGACGACCAGGCGTACATCGACAGCCTCGACCAAGGCGAGTCGACGACCATCGAGTTCGGTATCAGTGCAAGCGGTGCCGCGATGACGAAGAACTACCCCGTCTCGGTTGACTTCCAGTACGAGGAGCCGGACGGAGATACGCCGGTCTCTGACACCTACCGGCTTCCCGTCTCGGTGACCAACTCCGGCGGTGGCAGTTCGCCGCTAACGGCGATTATCGGCGTTGCACTCGTGGCCGCCCTGGCCATCGGCGGCTACTTCAGGTTCCGCTAACGCATGGACTACCAGCGCTACATCGATTGGGCGGACGACCGCATCGTCCACGATTCACGGAAGGTGGTGCTTCTCTTCCTAGTCGTGACGGTGGTCTTCAGCGCCGGCCTCGGGAGCGTCTCGACTAACTCCGGGACATCGCAGTTTACGACCGACTTGCCGGCTGAGGAGGCACTGCAGGAGGTCAATGACAAGTTCTCGCCGACCTTCTCACCGGATACAGGGAGTACACAGCTCATCCAGCGGGAGACCAACGTGCTCTCGAAGCCGGCGCTGCTTCGGATGCTCAGGTCACAGCATCGATTAGAACAGCACGCGGAACTCCGTGTCACGTCGACGTCAAGCGCCGCCAGCATCGTCGCCCAACAGCTAAACCCGGAGGCGACGACGACCGAACAGCAGGTCTATGCTGTCGAATCAGCGACGCCAAGTGAGATCGATGCCGCCGTCAGGCGCGCGGCCGAGCAGAATCCCCGGTTCGAATCGCTACTGAGCAAGGACTTCAACCGCAAAGCTGCCTCGGCGTCGGCGACAATCGGCGTCGTCACACACGAGGTCCCGGCCGGCATCTCCTCCGGGTCGGGGCAGGGTGGTTCGAGTCCGCTGACGAGCATCCAGAAACAGTCCGGGTTCACTGTCGCCAGCGCTGACCACGGTGGCATTACCCTGTTCGGCAGTGGTATCGTTGCGGACGAGTTCTCGAACGTCGTCGGCGACTCGCTCATCCTGACGGTGCCCGCAGCAGTGCTGTTCATCCTGTTTTTCCTGACGATTGCCTACCGCGACCTCGCAGACATGGCACTCGGCCTGCTCGCGCTGTTTATGGCCGTCGTCTGGACGTTCGGCTTCATGGGGCTTGCCGGCATCCCCTTCTCGCAGATGCTCATTGCCGTGCCACCGCTGTTACTGGCAGTCGGTATCGACTTCGGGATTCACGCCGTCAACCGGTATCGGGAGGAGCGCGAAACCGGAGAATCTATCCAGAAGTCGATGCGGATCACGACCGACCAGCTGCTCGTCGCGTTCTTCATTGTGACCGGGACGACGGTCATCGGGTTCGCTGCGAATCTCACCAGCGCACTGCCGCCGATTCAGGACTTCGGCTACGTGGCCTCTGTCGGTATCACATTCACCTTCCTCATCTTCGGGGTGTTCCTGCCCGCAGCAAAGGTGGAACTGGACCGGCTCCGCCAGCGCTACCCCATTCCGACGTTCAGCGAGACGCCGCTGGGCGCAGAGGATTCGGCACTCAGCGGCGTGTTGCGCGGTGGTGTCGTCATCGCGAACCGCGCCCCGATCATCTTCCTCGTACTCATCCTCGTGTCGACGGTCGGTGCCAGCTACTACGCCACCGGCGTCTCGACCTCGTTCAGTCAGGAGGACTTTCTGCCGCCCGAGGAAAACCCGGACTTCGTCGAGGCCCTGCCGGAACCGTTCGCCCCAAGCGAATACACTGTAACGGAGGTGACGAACTTCCTCGATGAGCGGTTCGATACGACCCAGTCCAGTGAAGCGACGGTGTACGTAGAGGGGCCAATGCGGAACGACGCGGCGCTCGAACAGATGTATCGGGCGGGCAACAACCCGCCGGACTCGTTCGTCCGGGAAGACGGGCGGGCTGATTCGACATCTATCGTGACGGTCATTCAGGATCAGGCAGAGCGCGACCCCGAGTTCCGCCGGATGGTCGAACGCAACGACCGGAACGACAACGGGGTCCCTGACGATAATCTCGAGGAGATATACGAGTATCTGCTCGACTCGCCGGCCCGTAGTACGGCGCTCGAATACATCACTGAGGACTATCGGAGCGCACGCGTCGTCTACACGGTCGAATCGGACGCGTCCGACGCAGAGGTGACCGCCGACGCGCGAAGCGTTGCCGACGACTTCCGGTATGAAGCGACGGCAACCGGCTCTGTCGTCGTGTTCCAGGCCGTCTCGGACCTCATTCTGGAGTCAGCCATCCAGTCACTGGCGATCGCGCTTGTCGGCTCATCGGTGTTCCTCATCCTCATCTACAATATGCTGGAGGGGCGGCCGTCGCTCGGCCTCGTGAACATGATTCCCGTTGTCGTCACAGTGGCGTGGCTCGGCGGAACGATGCGACTGCTCAGCATCCCGTTCAACGCGCTCACAGCGACAATGCTGGCGATAACTATCGGGCTGGGGGTCGACTACTCTGTCCACGTCACCCACCGGTTCGCCGACGAGTTCAAGAAGAACGACCTCGAAACGGCACTGGACCGAACGGTTCGCGGGACTGGCGGGGCGCTGTTCGGGAGTATGCTCACCACGACATTCGGCATCGGTGTGCTCGGGCTGGCTGTGTTCCCCGCAATCGGCCAGTTCGGCATCCTGACGGCAATGTCGATCGGGTACGCGTTCCTCACCTCCCTGATGGTGATCCCGTCCGCGCTCGTCGTCTGGGACCGGGTGTTCAACGCTGACTGGTCGATTCGTGGCCTACTCGGGTTGGGGCGATCGCGTCCACCCGCACCCGTCGACGGCGACGACTGAGCCGTGGCCGCGGGCACGGCCCACCCCGGTCGTGTCCGGGCGAAACACGCCACTGAAGCCTTTATTTGCTGGCATCGTCCTAGCACTGGTATGACTCACGTCGTTATCATCGGCGCGTATGGCAGTGCCGGGGCCGCAGTCGCCGGCGACCTTGTCGAGGCGGACGACATCGAACTCACGCTCATCGACAACGGCGAGCCCGGCGGCGGCCTCTGTATCCTCCGTGGCTGTATGCCATCCAAGGAAGTGCTCTCCGCAGGGGCACATCGCTTTCAGGCGCGCCACGACGACCGTCTCGTCGGCGACGTGCCCGAAGTTGATCTGGAGGCCGTCGTCGAACGCAAGGACGACCACGTGCTGGGCTGGGCCGGGCACCGGCGAGACTCCGTCCACGAGATGGCCGAGCGCGACGACGTGACGTTCATCCACGACACTGCCACGTTCGTCGACGAGCACACGGTCCGGGCCGGCGGCGAGGAACACGAGGCCGACTACGTCGTCATCGCGACCGGCTCCAGCGTGAACGTCCCGGACACGCCCGGCATCGACGAGGTCGACTTCATGACCAGCGACCAGGTACTCGACGCAACGGAGTTCCCTGACTCAGGCATCGTGATGGGCTTCGGGTACATCGGGATGGAGCTGGTCCCGTATCTGGCGGAGGCCGGCGGCATGGAGCTCACCGTTATCGAGCACGACGACCGGCCAATCGACGAAGGCGACCCGGAGTTCGGCGACGAGGCGCTCGACATCTACGAGGACAACTGGGACGTGACCATTCCGACGAACTGCTACGAGAAGGAGCTGGAGGAGACTGCGGACGGCGGCGTCCGCCTCACCGTCGAGTACGACGACGGGGGCGAGGAGACGTTCGAGGCCGACCAGCTGTTCCTGTTTACCGGTCGTCGCCCGACCGTCGAGGGGCTCGGCCTGGAGAACACACCCGTCTCCGTCGAAGGCGACTGGGCGAAAGACACGATGCAGACTCGTGACGCAGACCATATCTACGCCGTCGGCGACGTCAACGGCAAAGAGCCGATTCTCCACGTCGCCAAGGAACAGGGCTTCACCGCGGCCGAGAATATCCTCCAGCAGGAGGCCGGTGGCTCACTCGAAGAATACCGGAACGTCCACCACCACGTCATCTTCTCCGGGCTGGGCGTGTATCCGTTCGCTCGCGTCGGCCACAACGAGGAGACGGCGAAAGAGGCGGGCTACGACGTCGTCACGGCGACGCGACAGGCCAGCGACGATGGCGTGTTCAAGTCGAAAGACGTGCCCGAGGGGCTTGCGAAGCTCGTCGTCGACGCTTCGGATGGAACAGTACTCGGCTGGCAGGGCCTGCACTACCACGCGGACAGCTTCGCCAAGACGTTCCAGACCATCGTCGAACTCGGCCTTGACGTGCGTGACCTGCCGGACCGGGCCTACCACCCGACGCTCCCCGAAAACGTCGACGGCCTCATCCGAGACTGCGTCGACCAGCTATAGTTACTCGATCTGAATACCGGTCACGTCGAAGCGCGTACCGCCGTCCTCGCTTTCCGAGATGGTAATCCGAGCACCGTGTGCGTCGACGATTTCGGAGACGATAGCCAGCCCGAAGCCGGTCCCGTCGTCGCTTGTGGTGTAGCCGCGCTCGAACACCTTTTCACGCGTGTCCTCGGGAATACCGGGACCGTCGTCGGCCACGTAGAATCCCCGCCCGTCCGGCAGCGTCCCGACACGGACGGTTACGGGATCGTCGCTCTCATCGGCCGCCGTCTGACTGCTCCCGTGTTCCACGCTGTTTCGGAAGAGGTTCTCAAACAGTTGCTGCAGACGTGTCTGGTCACCCGTGATCCGCGCGTCCGTGTCGGCGCGTTCGAGCGTCGCGTCCGAACTCTCGACGGTGTCCCAGGCGGCCGTAATGATATCGTCTAGCGACGCTTCGGTCGCGTCGATGACTTTGTGGCCGCCGCGGGCGAGCGCGAGTACGTCGTCGATGAGTTCGTCCATCCGTTCGAGCGACCGCTGGAGTGCCTCGACGTGCTCCGGGTCCCCGTCGTACGCCTCGTCGACAAGCGTGAGCCGGCCGAACGCGACATTGAGCGGGTTCCGGAGGTCGTGGCTGACGACGCTGGCGAACTTCTCCAGTCGGTTTCGCTCGCGGGTGAGTTCCTGTTCGCGGCGTTCGCGCTCCTGTTCGTAACTGACCCAGTTTCCCATCAACTCCACGAGCGTGACTTCCCACTCGGAGAAGGAATCGCGGGGCTCCGTGCCGTAGAAGCAGAACGTGCCGTACACCGAGCCGTCGACGACAACGGGCGTTCCGAGGTAACAGGAGACGCCCATCTCCGTGTAGCCAGCCCGTTCAGCCAGTTCCGGTCGGTCTTCGGCGATGTCGGCGAGGACCAGTGTCTGCTCCTCGACGACGGCCCGCTCGCAGTTCGTCGTGTCCAGCGGGACTGCATCGCCCGCCTCGATGGCTCCTCTCCGGTCGCGGACGATTTCGAAGACGTACATATCGCCATCGATGCGTGAGAGCGCGGCCGTTTCGGTTCCGAGGGCGTGCTGCCCGATTTCGAGCAGGCGCTCGACCTTGTCCTCGAAATTGAGATCCTTGCGGGAGATGACCCGGTAAATCTCTCGAAGTGTCCGCTCTCTACCCCTTATCTCCTCCTCGTGCTTGTGGCGCTCAGTGATGTCACGGAAGTACACCGAAATCCCGGTTGGCGACGGGTACACAGATACCTCGAACCACGTCTGCAGTGGTTCGAAGTACGCCTCGAAGGACGCTGGCTCCTGCTGTGTCATCGCCTGTCGGTACTGCTTGCTGAACTCTGTTCCTTCTATCGACGGGACCGCCTCCCAGATGTTTTGCCCCAGCAAGTCAGTGGTATCTCCGTCGACCGCCATCGCACGGCCGATGACGCGCCGGCCGCGTTCGTTAGCGTAGGTAAACTCCCAGTTTTCATCGACCGCGAAGAACGCGTCGGTCATCCGGTCGAGGATGTCCGACTCCTCCTGATAGCGGGCGACAGCGGAGGTAATTCGCTGTCGGAGCAGTTCCGTCTGCTCCGAAAGCGGCGTTTTCGTCACGTAGTCTGTGACGCCAGCAGAGATAGCGTCGCTGGCTACGCTCTCGTCGCCGTCGTCAGTGAAGAGGAGAAAGGGGAGGTCAAAGGACTGGTCCCGGACCACGCTCAACAGTTCGATTCCGTCTCGGTCCGGGAGTCGGTACTCGCTAACGACGCAGTCGTAGGACGCGTCTTCGAGGGCATTGAGCGCGTCGTCCGCCGTCTCACATACCGTCACAGTGAACTCGTCGGCGCTACCAGTCAGCGTCTCTTTGACCGCCGTGATGTCGTCGCAGTCCGCGTCGACATAGAGAACGCGTACCCGCCCGGTAGTTCCATCCGCCCCGTGACGGTTCGGCGTGGCCACGGGTGTATCCATACACCTTCCAAGGCATGTGGCGGTAAAGTTGTACCGCTGGTAAGCTTTCATTACCAGGGTTTGAGCCGGTATAGCGCCCGGTCACTCAGTCGGGGCGGCGCGAGGAAAGCACCGGAATCTCGTCGATACGGTCCGCGGAAAGCGCGTCCCAATCGATGCCCGTTGGCGTCGTGTGTGTAGTCGCCGTCTCGACAGTGCGGTCCGGCGTCACGATCCAGTCCATCGGCACGTCGTGGTCGTCGACGGGAGCAGTGGTGTCGACGACGCCCGCCGGACCGCCCACGATCTGAAGTTCGTGGACCGTCGTCACGACCGGCGTCGTTCCGTCGACCAGCCCCAGTTCACGGAGAACAGCGTATTCGAGGTCGCTATACCCTTCGCCCTTCCCGATTCGCGCGCCGTCTTCGGTGACTGCGACCGATCCCGACACGACGAGGTCGACGCTCCCGACCGCCTCAGGGCCGACCTGTCGGGCGTGATCCGCGACGTTCGAAATCGCCGGCGCGGCTTCGATGTCGTCGAGGTCGTCGGGGTCGAGTTCGTAGAAACAGCGCTCGTCCCGAAGCCGTGGTACAGCCATATACACCGTTTTGCCGGCCCGCAGCGCCGCCCGGCGGACCGGGAGCTGTGGCGAATCCGGATTCGCCTTCACCGTCTCCGCGGCGTCCCAGACTGCTGTCTCGGTCAAGCGCTGTGCGGCCTCGCTCGCGCCCGCGAAGTTCGGAATCCGGTCGTGGGGCGGAAACGGAAACCGAGCGATACCGCGGTCTTCCAGCGCGTCCCAGACTGTTTCACGGATAGCTTGTTTGTCCATGGCGCTACAGCCTCCGGCGGCGGAACTGCTGTGTGCAGACCAGCGCCAGCAGTGCGACAAGCGCCGCGACAGCTGTGAAACCGGGACCGCTGGCGTCGGTCGTGGACTGGTCAGTGCTCGGCGTGTGGTCCGCGGGCGTAGGCTCGCTCGTTTTGGTCACGGCTGACCGGGGAACGTAGCTGTCGGCGTCGTACCGGTCCGGATAGAGCTGCGCGGTGGCGTTGTGTGCGAACGAGACTACGCTCCGCGGGGCGGGCTGGTTGATGTTCCGCACCTGTACAGCGACCGTCGAATTGGTCTCGCCCGCAGTCGTGCTGGCGTAGGGCTCGGTCGTCGCGATGGTCGCCGTGTTCTCGGTGACGAAGAGCACCGCTGGGTCGAGTTGGAGGATGACCTCGTCGCTGAGCTGTGGGTATTTCGTGTGGTTGCGGGCCGCGACGTTTTCCGCGCCCGCGAGTTCGATGAGTGACGTGACGAAGGTGTTGCCCGCCGCCACGTACCCCCCGCCAAGCGGATACAGCGCCGTCGGTCGGTCCTCGGCATCGGCGGTGACCTGCCGAACGGAATCGACGTTCGCGTCCATCCAGGCGTTGGCTTCGCTCGCACCCTCGCAGTTACCGGTCAGGCGTCCGATAGTCGTCGTCTTTGTCCGGATATCCCCGATAGTCGTCGCGGCAGGGAGGTGATACACGGTGAGCCCGGCCTGTCGGAGCGGGGCCACGTCACCGGCGCTGGCGTTCGGCGCGATCACCAGATCCGGGTTCGTACTGACGACGCGCTCGACGTTGACGCCGAAGCTCGCGGAGACGTTCGTCCGACTCTCAGCCCCGTCCAGATAGCTTGCATACTGGGTGAGCCCGACCACCTGAGAGCGGCCGCCGATCTCCCACATCGTCTGGGCAGCCGAAGGGTTGATCGTCGTGACCCGATTCGGGCGCTCCTCAATAGTGACCTCAGTCCCGGTCGCGTCGGTCATCGTGACCGGAAACGAGCAGCCCTCCGCTTGTGTGGCTGCTGTTGCTGAAGCTGGAGTGACACCCGCGAACGAGCCGACAAGCAAGACAGAGACGAATACGAGAGAAAGTCGTCGCATACCCTAGGCGGGTGTCAGGAGCAATAAATACTTATCTACTGCAACTGGGCTTTCATACATGCGTTTCGCGGGTCGGACCGTCGGGTGGTCGGCGGGGCTCGTCGCCGTCCTCTGTGCCGTGGTGACGACGAGCGCCGGCATCGGCCCGGTGTGGATTCCGCCCGATGTCGTCGGGAAAGTGCTGCTCAACGCCGTCGTCGTCCCGACTGGTATCTCGATCTCAGGCCCTGCCATCGACGTGACCACGGCCCACATGTTCTCCTACGGCGTAAGCGATCTCCAGACACAGATCGTGATGCAGGTCCGACTCCCACGGATACTGCTCGGGGCGGTCGTCGGCTTCTCGCTCGCCGCTGCAGGGACGATCATGCAGGGCATCTTCCGGAACCCGATGGCTGACCCCTCTATCATCGGCGTCTCCTCCGGCGCAGCGGTCGGCGCGGTCGGCTTCATCGTCGCGCCGGTCGTGATCCCGTTCGGACTCGGCCTCCGCGGCGCGGCCTTCGCGGGGGCGCTGGTCGCGGCCTTCGGCGTCTATCTTATCGCCACGCGGAACGGCCGGACACCGGTCGCGACGCTGTTGCTGGCCGGCGTCGCGATACAGACGTTTCTGGGCGCGGTGGTCTCGTTCCTGTTGCTCCACAGCGGCGAGAGCATCCGCCGGGCGCTGTACTGGCTGATGGGTCATCTCAAAGGCGCGTCCTGGCCCGAAGTGACTACCAGCGTCGTACTCGTCGCCGTCCCGTTCGTCGTGTTGCTCGCGTACGCACGCGACCTGAACGTCATGCTGCTCGGCGAGGAAGACGCACAGAGCCTCGGTATCGAAGTCGAACGGACGAAGCGGGTCCTGCTCGCGCTATCGGCGGTCATCACGGCGGCGGGCGTCGCCGTCGCCGGCATCGTCGGCTTCGTCGGCCTCATTGTGCCTCACGTGATGCGGCTGCTCGTCGGGCCGGACCACCGGATACTGCTCCCGACGGCGGCCCTCGCCGGGGCGTCGTTCCTCGTGGCAACGGACACCCTCGCGCGCTCCGGCAGCGCCGAGGTCCCGGTCGGCATCGTCACCGCCGTCCTCGGCGCGCCGTTTTTCCTGTACTTGCTCCGAAAGCGGGAGGTGCACGAGTTATGAGCGGCTCAGCTGGGCCCAACAATGCGGACCCGGAACAGGACCGAGTCGGGCCGATGCTCGACGTGTCCGACCTTGCGGTATCCTTCGGTGAGCAATCGGTCGTCTCGGGCGTCGATTTCAGCGTCGACCGCGGGTCACTCGTCGGCCTCGTCGGCCCTAACGGCGCGGGCAAGACGACCGTTCTGCGAGCGGTGAAAGGGACGCTCAACCCGGACAACGGAACGGTTTGCGTCGACGGCGAGCCGATCTCGGACCGCTCGGCGAAGGCGGTGAGCCGCCTCGTCGCGAGCACGCCACAAGGAACCGCGCTGTCGTTCGACTTCAGCGTCAGGCAGACCGTCGAGATGGGGCGGACACCGCATCTCGGCCGGTTCGACCGGATGGATGAGGCCGACCGGCGCGCCGTCGAGCGAGCGATGGAGCGCGCGAGCGTTACCCAGTTCGCCGACCGCCCGTTCACCTTGCTCTCGGGCGGCGAGCGCCAGCGCGTCCTCCTCGCTCGGGCGCTTGCACAGGAGACGCCGGTCCTCCTGCTCGACGAGCCGACGGCGAACCTCGACATCAACCACGCTGTCCGGACGCTTGAACTCGTCCGGACACTGGTCGAAGACGGGAAGACGGCCGTCGCCGCCATCCACGACCTCAATCTGGCCGCCCGGTACTGCGACGAACTGGTGTTGCTCGCCGGCGGCGGCATCCGTGCTGCGGGCCGTCCCGCCGATGTTCTCACGAGCGACACGCTGCGGGACGCCTTCGACGCGGAGACGCTAGTGACGACCCAACCCGGCACCGACGCGCCGCTTGTGACGCCGCTTGCTGAACAAGAGTCGGTTGCCCGTCGCGTCCACGTCGTCGGGACTGGCAAGCCGGCGGCATCTGCCGTCTCGGCGCTCGTCGGGGCAGGCTGTCGTGTCAGTGTCGGCGTTGTGCCCGCCGGGGATATAGCCGCCGAGCGCGCCCGGGATCTCGGCTGTGAGGCGGTCACGATCCCGGCCTTCGCCGGCATCGACGACGCAGCCCGCGAGCGCGCGGTCGAACTCGCGCGGGCCGCCGATGCTGTCGTGATAGCAGGCGAAACCGGTGAGGGCAACAGTGCAGTTATCGAGGCGGGCGATACCTTCCTCGCTGTCGAGACGGATGAGAGTACCCACGCCAGCACCGCTCACGACACCGTCCCACTGGCTGCGCTCCCTGCAGCGGTGAGGTCCCTGCCGCCCGCACCGGAGCACGATGCGACACCGCCGCTCAATCAGTCGACCACTGACTGAGTCACCGCCGACTGAGGTATCCCGGCCGAGAACAGCAACACCGATACTTTTCGCTCCCGTACTTCGTCCGTGGACGACACGATTTCGTGGCTCCGGGACCGTCCGTACTACGAGGGACAGATCGTCGACCAGCGGACGGTGCCCGGTCGGGACGCACGGACCGCTGACTGCGAGGTTGCGGACCGGCTCGCCGGCGTCCTCGAAGACCGGGGCATCACGGACCTCTACACCCACCAGGTGGACGCGATCGAGGCAGTCCGATCCGGTGACAACGTCGTTCTCGCAACCGAAACGGCGAGCGGCAAGAGCCTCGCTTACACCGTCCCGGCGTTCGAGCGGGCGCTGGACCGCCGGGCGACGACGTTGTACATCGCACCACAGGTCGCGCTCATCAACGACCAGACCGAGACGCTGTCGGAACTGGCGCAGGGACTCGGGTTTGCCTCCGGCGTCTCCGTCGCCCAGTACACCGGCCGGCAGTCCAAATCCGAGAAGGAGGCCATCCGCGAGCGCCAGCCGACCGTGTTGCTGACGACACCGGACATGCTCCACTACGGCATCCTGCCACACGCTCACCGGCTGTGGGACTGGTTCTTCCAGCGGCTCGAAACCGTCGTCATCGACGAGGTCCACGGCTACCGCGGCGTGTTCGGCAGCCACGTCTCGCTGGTGATACGCCGCCTCCAGCGGGTCGCCGAGCGGTTCGACGCTGGGGGGACGGGCACAGGAAGCGACGGCGGGACAGCGGGCGGCCCGGAGTGGGTCTGTTGCTCGGCGACCATCGGCAATCCAGTGGAGCACGCGGCAGCGGTCACGGGCCAACCCGAGCCGTCGTTCGTGCTGGTTGATGAGGACGCCAGTGCCAGCGGGCCGCGTCACTGGCTGCTGTGGAACCCGCCCGAGTACGATGGCGACGGCTGGGGGAGCGGCCGCCGGAAGTCGAACCACGTCGAAACGAAACAGCTGTTCGTTGACCTCGTCGAGCGAGGTCTCCAGACGGTCGTCTTCGCCGGGTCGCGCCAGACGGCCGAGCGCTACGCTAGCGACAGCGCCGACGAACTCCGGAGTCGCGGCGAGCACGATCTCGCCGACAGCGTCGGCGCGTATCAGGCCGCACTGACCGATGACCGGCGGCGCGAACTGGAGCAGGGCCTGCAATCCGGTGACCTGCGGGGCGTCTGGTCGACCAGCGCGCTCGAACTGGGCGTTGACGTGGGCGGCCTCGACGCCGTGTTGCTGGACGGCTACCCCGGCACGCGGATGCGGGCCTTCCAGCAGGCCGGGCGGGCCGGTCGCGGCACCGACCCTGCGCTCGTCGCGCTGGTCGGTGGCGAGGACCAGCTGGACCAGTACGTCCTGCGCAACCCCGACGCGCTGTTCGAAACAGGCGCTGAACAGGCCGTGACCAACCCCGAAAACGAGCAACTCCTCCCGGACCACGTTCACGCGGCCGCCTGTGAGAACTGGCTCTCGCCGGACGATGACCGTCACTTCGGAGAGACGTTCCCCGACGTGGTTTCCGGCCTCGAATCGGCCGGGAAGCTCGACCGCCGCCAGACCGATCAGGGAATGCGCTGGCTCGGCAACGGTAGCCCACACCACGACATGAACCTGCGGACCGTCGACGACGGCGAGGTGAAACTCGTCGCAAAGGGCGACGTGATAGCGAAACTCCCCGTCGAGGATGCACTGCGGGACGCCCACCCCGGCGCGATTTACCACCATCAGGGCCGGCGCTACGAGGTGACAGACCTCGATATCGATACGGGCGTGGCTGAACTTGACCGGACGTGGGCCGATTACTTCACTCGCGTCCTGCACGACAAGACCATCACCGTCGAGGCGGACCTGGCGGAGCGGCGACTGCCGACCCGCGATGACGTACCGGTCCGCTTCGCCTCAGTGACGATGCGCAAGCAGATCACTGGCTACGAGCGCCGCGACGGCTCCTCCGGGGAGGTGCTCGGCCAGCGTTCACTCGATTTACCGGAGACGACCCTAGAGACGAAGGCGCTGTACCACACCGTACCGTCGGCCCTGGAAAGTGAGCTACGACAGGGGGCGTACGGGGCTGAGAGCGGCCTCAGGAGCGAGTGCGGAAGCGACGGCGGCGATCAGTCCGGCGATGCAGCGACCGACGGTGGTGACGCCGGCGACTTCCCAGGGGCCATCCACGCCGCCGAACACGCGATGATTTCGATGTTTCCCTTCGAGTACCTCTGTGACCGCGGCGACATCGGCGGGCTGTCGACGCCACGCCATCCCCACACCGGCGAGCCGACCATCTTCATTTACGACGGGTACCCCGGCGGTATCGGCCTGACGCGGGCCGGCTACCACGACATCGGGCCGCTGATGGACACCACGCTCTCAATGCTGACCGCGTGTGACTGCGCCAACGGCTGTCCAGCCTGCGTGCAGTCGCCTCACTGCGGGAACGCCAACGACCCGCTGGACAAACACGGTGCAATACACCTACTGGACGGGCTAAGGGACGACGAACTGGAGTGAGAGCGTCGCAAGGGCGTTCAGACGGCCTACCGGAAGTCTCTGAGCCGCATCTGGTCCGGCGACAGACCGTCCGGATCGCTGGCTCCGAGCAGCCGCGGCAGCGCCGTGTTCGCAAATGTCAGTCCGACGACGAGCAGTATCGGCGCGAAAAACAGGCCGTAGAACCCTAACACGACGGGGCCGAGCGTGTACGCGAGCATCAGGAGCCCGACGTGGGTGTTCTCGCCACTGAGTAGCGGCCGGAGCAGGAGGTCCGGAATCGTATCGACGACGACCACCGCGACGACGAGGAACCCGAGCACGTACGCGAGCAGAGAAGACTGACCGTCAAGCACCACGGGGAGCGCGGTGATACCGGTCAGCGGGAGGTAGATTACTTTCATCCCGACGACGGGAATCAAGCTTGCGATACCGGTCAGCGCGCCAGCAAGTGTCGGATATGGAACCTCGACAGCCGCCGGCGCGACGACGTTATAGCCGGTGAACGCGGCGATGGCGATGAGCGATATCGCCAACACGTTCAAGAGATTGCCAAACAGCACCGCTTCCAGTTCCTCGTCGACGGCTTCGAGGTACTCGCGGATGATGGCCTCGTCATCGAACCGGAGCAGCCACTCGCGGATGCGCCGCCCGTCCACGAGGAGATAGTACGTGACGATGGTCGTGATGAACAGATTGAGGAAGAACTGGGAGGCGACCGACGTAAGCACCATCGCGTTCTCGCTGAGGAAGTCGACGAACGGCGAGAGCTGTCCCGACTGATAGGCGCTGTACAGCCCCTCGACGGTGAGGTCTGGCACGGAGTCCGCGCCGTCCAGCCAGCTGACGTGTGCTACGGCCACATCCACGAGCGCGTACTGGGTGACGAACTGTCGGGCTTCGACGATGAGGAGGACGGCGGCATAGCTGACAAGCAACAGGAGGGGAATCGCCAGCGACGCCATGACGACGACCGCACGCACTCGCGCTGGAAGGCGGAGCCTGCGAAGGGAGTTGTAGTACCGCCGCGTCGAATAATAAAGAAACACGGAGACAGTCAACGCCGTGATAAACTGATATGCGAGTACGCCGACCACCACCGCGACAGCGAGACCGAAGAGGGCGACGACGAAGCGCTTCTCATCCATATACATACCACCTTATGAGCAAGTATAAACGTACGGACGCTGCGAATCTCGCAGACAGCACGGGCTTTGAACCTGTGTCGGCCGGCGGTTACTCGGTTCGCTCGTGTGTCGGCCTGACGCTGTCGTGAATCCCGATGTCGCCGGAGAGTTCGTGCTGGCTCGTGTCGCTGAGGTCGATGCCCTCCGCGTGGCAGTCCGCTTGCACCTGCTCGATAAACGCAGCCCTGACCGACGCGAGCCGATTCCGCCGTTCGTTGGGAATCCAGATCCGGCCCGTCAGGATGACCGCCGTCGACGCGAGGTCGCTGACTCTGGCTGTCGGTGCCGGCTTCTCCGAGACGTGGTCGAGGTCCCGAGCGGCGTTCTCGATGATGGCCTGGACCGTTTCGATGTCGTCCTCGTAGCTGACGCCAAACTGGTAGGAGATACCCACTGGGCCTGTTGACGTCTGGTTCGTCACTGCACTCGTTGCCAGTTCTGTGTTCGGGACGATGATGCGCTCGTTGTCCGGCGTCCGGATCCGAGTCACTCGCAGGTCGATGTCGACGACCGTCCCCTGCATCCCGTTCCAGGCGATGACGTCACCAACGTTTAGGTCCGGATCCGTCACGATGAACGCGCCGGCGACGAAGTTCCCGAGGACGTCCTGTGCCGCCAGCCCGACCGCCAGTGTAATGCCTGCGGCCAGCAGCGTCGACCCAGCGAGCGCTCCTCGGAAGCCCGCAACGCTAGCCCCGATGACCACCGCAAAGACCACAGACAGCAGGTGGACGCCACTGGTGAGCGCACTGGCGACCGTCTTATTCGTCGCCGTCCGTGACAGGGCCCACCGAGTCGCTGGTACGACGATGAGCCGGCCAATAGCGTAGAGGAGCGCCGCAGCGGCGAGGAACTGCGCCCCGTCGCTCGCGAGTTGTCCGTACGTCGAGACGATGTCGATATCCAGACCCGCCGGGAACTGCATATCGTCTCTCGTAGCCCAATAGGTATGAAATCAAGGTGTCATATCCGAGCTGGTAACGACTACGGCTCCGCCATACCCATCACCCGACGCGCCCATCTACAATCAACCCCACTCGGCGAATTCCAATTCACCGAGTTGGCTCGCGCGGCAGTGCCGCGCGTCACCCAACTCGTTCGTTCAGAATGAGCCTCGTCTTCGTGCCCACGACCTCTTCCAACTCACGCGCCTGCGTGATGAGTCCGTTGACCGCGTCGGTGTCGGCGGCGTCGACGACGACGACGATATCCTCCTCGCCGGAGACTTGCCACACGAAATCAACCTCCTGCCAATCGGCGATACGGTCCGAAACCTCGGCCGTATCGACGTTGACATCGACGCTGACCTCGATCATCGCTTTCACGTTGCCAGTCCGCGTCGCGACAGTGAATCGTTCGATAACACCGTCCTCGACCAGTCGTTCGACGCGGTTTCGCACGGTCCCTTCCGACGTGCCGACCCGGTCCGCGATTTCCGTATACGGGGTTCGGGCGTCCCGGCGGAGTATCGAGAGTATCTCTCTGTCGAGGTCGTCCATCGAGATGTGACAGTATCACCGGTCGTAACTTGAGGATTACGAAATTCGAAATTCGTCTTCGAAAGCAACCCTTATGGCCCACTATAGTATACGCATCTCGTAATGGCTGACGCATACGTGGCAATCGAAGGCGACCGCGTCATCGAGGCGCGCGCTCGTGCTCCGGGGACGGCCCGCGGCGAACTGGTCTTTACAACGGCGTACACCGGGTACGAGGAGAGTCTCACTGACCCATCCTACGAGGAACAGGTCCTGACGTTCTCCTATCCGCTCATCGGGAACTACGGCGTCCGAGAGGAACGCTTCGAGTCGGACCGCGTCCACCCGCGTGCGGCAGTGGCTCGCGAGATGACCGACGACGTGGCCGAGTGGCTCGAATCAGAAGGTATCCCGGCCGTCGACCACCTCGATACGCGCGACATCGTCACCGAGATCCGCGACGAGGGCGCGATGAAATGCGGGATCGCCGCCGGGGCGGACGTGACCGAGCAGGACGCGCTCGACGAACTCCACGGGTGTAAGCATATGTCTGACCATACCGACATCGGCGCGCAGGTCTCCGTCGACGAGGTGGAGGTCCACAACGAGGGTGGCGACGGTGCGACGGTCGCGCTGGTTGACTGCGGTGCGAAGGGCTCCATCACCGAGTCGCTCGTCGAACGCGACGCCGAGGTCCACGTGTTCCCCTATGACGCCAGCGAGGACGACGTGGCCGCGGTCGACCCGGATCTGCTGTTCATCTCGAACGGCCCCGGCGACCCCGAAAACTTCGAACAGGCCGGCGAACTCGTCGAGACCTACGTCGGCGACGTGCCACTCGCGGGCATCTGTCTCGGCCAGCAGGTCGTTGCCAACGCGCTCGGCGGCGAAACCGAAAAGATGGAGTTCGGCCACCGTGGCGTGAACCAGCCGGTCCGTGACCTGCGCTCCAATCAGGTCGTGATGACGACCCAGAACCACGGCTACACCGTCGCGGACCCCGGCGACAAGCTCGACGTGACCCAGGTCAACGTCAACGATGACACGCCGGAAGGACTGGAGAACGACGACCTGAACATCATCACGCGCCAGTACCACCCCGAGGCCAACCCCGGTCCGCACGATTCGCTCGGCTTCTTTGATGATGTGCTAGGGATGGCGGGGGAGTAGCGAGGGGCGCGCGAAGCGCGGCCCTCGGAATTGCGAGCGGGGAACAACGTGACCCGCGAGCAGTGGCGCGGTTCGGAGCGAGCGAAGCGGGTGAGAACCGCGAAACACGAACGTCGCAGCCGTGAGCAGGGAGAGCCCGAGCGTAGCGAGGGGTCCCCGGACTTCCGAGCGGTGAGTGGTAACGAACGTGAGGAGAGCGAGGGGCGCGACTACAGGGAGCGGTCCTCGAATTGCGAGCGGAGCGGGACCTTCGATCCCGCAGGCAGTCGGGCGGTACCGCCGCCCGACGACGGGGAACGGGCTGACTCGCGAGCAGTAGCGCGGTTTGCACACGCATGAACCACGTCTGTCAGTCGCTGTCGTCGTCGATTGGTTGTCCGCGGTAGTATGTGGTCTGGTCGCTGTCTCCGGTTTCGGTCGTGCTGTCCTGCGGCGCGACAGGACGGCCGCGATACATCACCCGGTTGGCGGTACCGTCGCCGTCGATCGCGTCCGGACTGTCCTGCTGATGGTTTTCGATGAACTCTGCGGCCTCGTTGAGGGTTGTCTTGTCGGTCTTGCGATGTACCCAGCAGTGGTACATTTTCCGCGGGGTTCTGAGCGCGAGGCGGTGCGCACGGAACCCGGACTTGGTGGTAACGTCGGCAACTGCCTCGTGTGGGATTTCGATGACCTCGTCGTCCTCGTCTTTCCCGATGAGGCAGAGCGTCCGGCGGCCGGTGACCAGAATGACCGTCCGTCGGTCCCCGACCGGTGAGTCGGTCTTGCGTTTCGTCCCGCGCCCGATGCCGCGCTTCCCGTTGGTCAATAGATACGCCGGAGCTTCCGCGCCGTCGAGGTACGTCAGCGGTGGGTTGTTCAGCGGTGGTGACTCGGAGAAGCGACTCTTGTATCCAGCGAGGACTCCTGTCGTAACCGAGTCACCGGGAGCCATTTCAGCGACTGTCTCCGCCCGCTTGGTCACGTCCTCTATCATCGGCTTCCCAGAGCGGCGACAGCGATTGCAACGCGATCCATACAGCTAGTGTCACAGCCCCGGGAATGAGTGTTACGAACGTGCCATTATTGACCCAGAACAAGACAGGCAGTCACTGATAGCGTATCGGCTACTATCTATGACCAGTACATCGACCCAACAGTTCTTAGATGTAATACTTGAAAGATGATGCATGGAGAACAGCCGTTACGGCACAGACGCTCTATGATTCCTGTCTGACGCCCCTGAACTCGAACCGTGCGCCGCCGTCGTCGCTCTCAGTCACGGACACCGACCAGTCATGTGCCGCCGCTATCTCCTTGACGATAGCGAGACCAAAGCCGGTGCCACCATCGGTAGTGGTGTAGCCGCTCTCAAATACGGTTTCGTGTTGTTCAGCCGGGATGCCGCCGCCATCATCGGCAACATAAAAGCCCGACTCACCGATATCGCCGACCTCGACAGTGACGGCCGAGCCACCGTGTGTCACGGCGTTGTTGATGAGATTCTCGAGGAGTTGGCGAACGCGGCTCTCGTCCGCGTAGATCGTGCTCTCGGCAGTGACTTCGAGGGTGGCATCAGACGTCTCGACGGCGTGCCAGCAGGACTGCACAGTCGATTCGAGGTCGAGCGGTTCCGTTTCGGATACCGTGTCCCCCTCACGTGCGAGCGTCAGCAGATCCTCGATGAGTTCCTTCATGCGGTCGATTGCACGGTAACAACGGTCGAACTGCTCGTCATTTCTGGTGTCTCTGGCGAGGGCGAGTGAGCCTTCGAGGACGCTAAGCGGGTTCCGGAGGTCGTGGCTAACGATGCTCGCGAACTCTTCGAGCCGGTCGTTCTGCCGCTCCAGTTCTTCTCGGTACTCGATGCGGTCGGAGATATCCCGAGAGATAGCAACGAGTCTATCGATCTCTCCGTCAGCGAAGATCGGTGTCACCTGCGTCTCCCAGACACCAGTCGGGTGGAGGTCCCGCTCCTCGAACGTGATGGTTTCACCGGCCGAGACACACCGGTCGTAGTGGTCGGCGATTCGACGACCGCTGTCCGGGCCAGCAGCTTCGACTGGGGTCTGACCAGTCAGTGACTCGGTGTCGAACCCGCTCTGTCGTTCGTATGCCTCGTTCGTCCGGACGTAGCGGAACGTCGGATGGTCTGCCGACCCCTCGATGTCGACGAGCGCGATGGCGTCGTTCGTGTTCTCGAACACCGCCTCGTACTCGTCGGTGAGACGGGCCAACTCCCGCTCGCGCCGTTTCTGGTCGGTGATGTCGGTCGCAACGACACAGAGGGCATACGGCTCGCCATCCTCGTCGAGTATCGGCGTCTTCCGCGTCAGATGTGTCCGCTCCGTCCCATCGACGGGAATCACCGTCTCGACTTCGACGGTCTCTTTCTGTTCGAGGGCTCGCTGATCGTCGGCGTGGGTCTGCTCCGCGATGTGGTCCGGGAGAATATCGTAATCACTCGTCCCGACGACGGACTCGTCAGCGTCGATCCCGTAGAGGTCACGGGCCGCGCTGTTGATGAAGAGAAAGCGGCTGTCAGTATCTTTCATCAGGATGTACGTCGGCGCTGTATCGAGAATGACCTGCAGTTTGCGGCTCGTGTCTTCGAGGGCCTGTTTCCGTTCTTTGTGGTCGGTCACGTCCTGATGGATCCCCACCGCACGGACCGGGTCGCCGTGCTCGTCGCGTTCGAACACCTTGCCGATGTCGCGGATCCAGCGGTAGTCGCCGGCGGCCGTCTTGAGCCGGTGGTCACATTCGTAGATCTCCGTCTCGCCATCGAAGTGGGCGTCCAGTGCTTCGTAGGTCCGATCGCGGTCGTCGGGGTGGATCAGTTCGTCCCAGGTGTCGACCGACGGGTCGAGTTCGTCGAGCGAGTAGCCGAGCATATCGGCCCAGCGCTCGTCGAAGGTGACTTCGTCCGTCTTGACGTTCCAGTCCCAGACGCCGAGTTCGGCACCCTCGAGCGCGAGTTCGTGGCGTTCCGTAAGCGTTCTGAGCTCCTGCTGTCGATCGAGTCTGGAAAGCGCCTCCTCGGTGTTGGCAGCGAGTGTCCGCATCAGTGAGATCGATGCGTCCTCGAACGCATCGGCATCGGTCGATGCGGCGATCAGCACGCCGTGATCGCCCAGTGGGATCAGAATCTCGCTGCTGATGTCGGTATCGGGGTTGTAGCGGCCAGGATTCGTGGAAACATCGTCGAAGACGCGCTGTTCGCCGGATTCGAACACCTTCCAGACGAGGCTGTCACCCTCGCTAAACGTCGGGTGCTCGTCGATGATCGCCCGTGCCTGATTGGTCACTGCAGTCGGTCTGAGAGCGTCGGCCGACTCGTCGGCGAGAAAGACAGCGCTGAGCGGCAATCCGAGCAGGTCGCGTGCGGTTTCGACGACCAGTTCGGCGACAGCCTCGCGTGACTCAGCGTGCATCAACTTCCGGGTCGTGTCGTGTAGCGCCTCGATACGCTGCTGTCGCTGCCGGCGCTCCGTTATCTCCTGAAACTGCGAGAAGATCGCGACGGTCTCCCCGTCCTCTCGGATGATGCGGTTGTGCCACTCACAGACGATCTGCTCGCCATCGCCGGTTTCGATGTCGAGTACTGTGTAGTATCCCCCACTGCCTTCCTTCAGGGCCGTGATCGTCTCTTCGACCGCATCCAGCGCCGAGTCCGGGACGAGCGTCTCGAACTCCTTGCCGACGAGGTCCGCGTCCCCGCGCCGCAGAATCTCCTCGCCTTTCTCGTTGACCTGAGCCACCTCGAAGCTCTCGTCCCACTCGATGACGCCAAGCGGTGACTTATCGATAAACAGCGAGAGCCGCTTCCGGCTCGCATCCAGTGCCCGCTGTGACCGGTACTGCTCGACCGCGTTGGCGATGCGGTTGGCCAGAATCGTGTACTGGTCAGTACCTTGCTGCTTCTGGAGGTAGTCCGTCACACCGGCCGAAATCGCCTCACTGGCCACTTCCTCAGAGCCTTTCCCAGTAAAGAGAATGAACGGGAGGTCTTCATCGACAGCCCGGACGGACTCCAGAAACTCGATGCCGTCTTGCTCGGGCATATCGAAATCGGAGACGACGCAGTCGATCGGTTCCTCACTGAGCCGAGTCAGTCCCTCGTCCGCCGACGTTGCCGAGACCACGTCGAACCGGTCGTCGGTACGACTGAGAAACGCTGCCGTCATCGACGCAAACTCGGGGTCGTCTTCGACGTGTAGGACACGCACGACATCGGCCATGAAGTGTATGTGAACGTGTCCAACGAATAAGTATTTGTGCCCATCTGTTCGAGTGACAGGAATCAGTGCCGCCGCGGTGCCTGACCGAATCCCGAGAACGACCGATCGCGTTACTCAGCGCCCCACTCGCGCTGGGTCTTTGGCCGTTCGTCGATGGCCTGGACGGCGAGCGGCTGGTCGGCGGAGTTAATTGCTTCCAGCGCCGCCTCGGCGCTCTCGTGGGTCGAGAAGTACGTCACGGTCTCCTCGACGCAGGCTTCCAGCACGTCGCGGTCGCGGGAGAGGACGAGGTCGACCTCGCCGCTCTGGATAGCGTCGATGATGGCGTCGGTGTCGTCGTAGTCATCGAAGTCCTGTACGTCGAAGTGCTCCTCGAAGCCGAGGATGGGCAGATCGACGATGGCCGTCCCCTCAAGCGGGATTGCCTTGCCGACGGCCATCTGGGCCTTCTGGTAGGCCTTGCCGAAGGAGCCGGCGGTCCCCATGACCTCGCCGGTGGATTTCATCTCGGGGCCAAGACGCGGGTCCGAACCAGGCAGGCGGTCGAACGGCAGGACGACCTCCTTGACAGAGACTTGCTCGGGAATCTGCTCCTGCACGTCGAGTTCCGAGAGCGTCGCGCCGGACATCACCTTGGCGGCGATCTTCGCGATCGGGACGCCGGCCGTCTTTGAGATGAAGGGGACAGTACGGGACGAGCGCGGATTCGCTTCGAGGACGAACACCTCGCCGTCACGAACGGCGAGCTGGACGTTCAGCAGACCGACGGTGTCGAGCGCGTCGGCGATGTCCTCGACGACTTCGCGGATACGTGGCATCACGTCCTTGATCTCCTGAGAGCGTGGCGGAATCATACAGGCGGAGTCGCCCGAGTGGATGCCCGCCGTCTCGACGTGTTCCATCACACCGCCGATGAGGACGTCGTCCTCGTCGGCCACGGCGTCGACGTCTAGCTCGACGGCGTCGGCGAGGAACTCGTCGACCAGAATCGGCTTGTCTGGGCTGACACGGACGGCTTCCTCGATGTACGTTTCGAGGTCCTCGTCGTTGTACACCACGTCCATCGCGCGGCCGCCGAGCACGTAGCTCGGACGCACGAGGACGGGGTAGCCGATGTCGTGGGCGAGGTCGAGGGCCTCTTCCTTGGAGGTCGCAGAGCCACCCTCGGCCTGTGAGATTCCGAGTTCGTCCATCAGCTTGTTGAACCGGTCGCGGTCCTCAGCGAGGTCCATCGCGTCGACGGAGGTCCCCATGATCTCACAGTCGAGGTCGCGGCGTTCGAGTTCCTGCTCGAGCGGGTGGCCGATGTCGACGGAAGTCTGGCCGCCGAACTGGACCATCACACCGTCGGCGTCGGTTGCTTCGATCACGTCGGCGACTTCCTCGGCGGTGACCGGTTCGAAGAACAGCCCGTCGGACGTGTCGTAGTCAGTCGACACCGTCTCGGGGTTGTTGTTGACGACGTGGGCGTCGATACCCAGTTCCTCCAGCGCGCGGACGGCGTGGACCGAACAGTAATCGAACTCTACGCCCTGCCCGATACGGATGGGGCCGCCGCCGACGACGACGACGCTTTCGAGGTCCGGGTCGATCTGGAGCTCGTCGCGGTCGATACCCGACAGCGGGTCCCGCGTCGAGTAGTAGTACGGCGTCGTCGCCTCGAACTCGCCGGCACAGGTGTCGACGAGCTTGAAGTCGCGGTCTGTCGTGTCGGTCTCGACGTCCTCGATCTGCACACCGCTACCGTCGGTCGCTGCCTCGACTTCCGGCTCGTCGCCGCCGTCTCCATCGAGATCGGCCGGGAGCCAGGAGACGTGCGTGTCGTTGAACTCGCCGCCGGCCAGCGCCGTGATCTCCTGATCGGTGAAGCCGGCCTGTGCGGCAGTCTCGTAGTCGCCCTCGCGGGCGGCGTCGGCGGCGTCAGCGACCTCTTTGAACCGCTCGACGTACCACTCCTTGATATCGGTGATTTCGACGACTTCCTCGACGGTGTAGCCGCGGCAGAACGCCTCGAACATCGCGTACGGGCGGTCCGGCGTCGGCTTTTCGAGGTACTCCGTTTCGAGTTCCGCGTCGTCGATCTCGTTGAAGTCAGCGGCCGGGTTGTACTCCGAGGAGCGAAGTGCCTTCAGCAGGCTCTCGGGGAAGGTCCGGCCGATAGACATCGCCTCGCCGGTGGATTTCATCGCGGTCGAGAGCTCGAATTCCGTGTCGCGGAATTTGTCGATAGGCCAGCGCGGCACTTTCGTCACGACGTAGTCGATTGCCGGCTCGAAGGCAGCAGTCGTCTCGCCCGTGATTTCGTTGTCGATTTCGTGGAGGCGCTTGCCGAGCGCGACCTTCGCGGTGACACGGGCAATCGGGTAGCCGGTCGCCTTCGAGGCCAGCGCCGAGGAGCGGGAGACGCGGGGGTTGACCTCAACCACGCGGTACTCGCCGCCGGGCGTGCCGTCGTCGTGCCAGGCGAACTGGATGTTACAGCCGCCCTGAATGCCGAGGTCGCGAATGACCTTCAGCGCAGAGTCGCGCATCTCCTGATGGCCCTCGTCAGGAATGACTTGCGAGGGAGTGACGACGGTCGACTCCCCGGTGTGGATACCCATCGGGTCGATGTTCTCCATGTTGCAGATGATGATACAGGAGTCGTCGGCGTCGCGCATCACCTCGTATTCGAGTTCGACCCAGCCGGAGATGGACTCGGTGATGAGGACCTCGTTGTTGCGCGAGAGGCGCAGGCCCTTGCGGACGCGTTCGATGAGTTCGTCCATCTCGTCGACGACGCCGGAGCCGGAGCCGCCCAGCGTGTACGTCGTGCGTGCGATGACGGGGAGCCCGCCGACCTCGTCGACGGCCGCTTCGACGCGGTCCACGAGCGACTCCTCGTCTAAGTCGGTGACCGACTCGCCCTCGTCGAGCGTGATAGTCGTCGAGCGCGGCACCGGTTCGCCGATGTCCTCCATCCGCTGTTTGAACAGGTCGCGGTCCTCAGTCGCGTAGATGGTGTCCAGTGGCGTGCCCATCACGTCCACGTCGTACTCGTCGAGGACGCCCTCCTCGGCGAGTTCAGCCGTGACGTTCAGGCCGGTCTGGCCGCCTAGGCCGGCGATGACGCCGTCAGGGTTTTCCTTCCGGATGATTTCAGAGATGGCTTCGGTGTTGATGGGTTCGAGATACACCTTGTCCGCCATCTCCGGGTCAGTCATAATCGTCGCCGGGTTCGAGTTCACGAGCACGACGCGGGCACCCTCTTCCTGAAGGGCGCGACACGCCTGTGCGCCGGAGTAATCGAACTCGGCCGCCTGTCCGATTTTGATCGGGCCACTGCCGATGAGCAGGATTGTACGGTCCTCGTCCGCTGTCATTGTACGAGCGGAGTCTACACATCGTAATAAGCCCGGCGAAACAATGCGAAGCTCGAAGCCTAATTTCGAATATCGTAACGTATGAGTGTCACACGGTTGGCTATCTCATAGAGGCAGCGTAAGGAAGAATTCCGGCGGCAACGGTGCTGAAAGCGGTCAGTTGTCGCGGTCGGGAACGCGGTATCGGTAGGGCTGACCCTGAATGACTTCGACCTCGCCGGACTGGGCACGACGACCGAGGACTGTCGCAACACGGTGGGCGCTCCCGAACGCCTCGTCGTGTTCTTCGAGTAGGTCACAGATCTCGCGGGCCGTCAGTGTACCGTCGGCGTCGGCTTCTTCGAGAACTGTCAGGATGCGCTCGAACTCTCCCTCACGCATAGCCATACACAGTTACAACACCGCTACCATCATATAACACCGTCAGACAACAGTCAGACGGCATATTTCGGGGAATCAGCCGACGGCGGCGTGTCGCTGGCTGTCGGACAGTTCGGGGTCGCTGTCTGTCGCGTTCCCCCAGCGCTGTTGGACCCACGCCGGTCGAGAAACGGTTGTGTCGTCGATTGCGGAGTACCGTATTTCGTAGCTAACCGGAGCTTTTCTGGAACGGTCCCAGTACGAGACGGTGAGCGACTGGACGAGACCGTCCGGTCGGACAGTCGCCTGCACGCTGTAATTGTTGGCCGGTTTGAACGCCGACGGCGGCTCTGTCGCCGTGAGCGTCACGCGACAGGCGTCACAGGCGTCCCTCGGGCGCTCGACGCTGACGTTCGTCGCGAGGTAGGCTTCGATGAGTCGAGCGGGGTCGGGGTCGAGTACCCCGCTGACCGGGGTTGGCCGCCTCGTTGCGGTCCAGGCCCCCTCGGCTCGCTCGTCGTAGACATAGCGTCGGTTCCCATTGGTATACACCCGTTTGGTGTAGTTCTGGTCGACAATTTCAGTCCGAAACTGGTAGTGATGTCTGTCTTCGACGACGAGCGAGACGATCTGCGTCCCCCATTCCAGCGACAGCCGCATACCCAGCACGTACGAGCGGTTCCGCGTCGCACGCCGGTGGGCCGCTGCGAGTCGTCTAGCATCGACAGTGTCCCCGGTCACAGCGGGGGCGGCCCGGCCGTCCTGTGACTGTTCGGGGACCGGAACTGGCGTTACCGTCTGTCGCTCCGCTCCACCGAAGGCTCCACAGCCCGCAAAAAGTAAGAGCGCAAGCAGGACCGCGACGCGACCCGCCATGCGTGAGTATGCGAGCCCGCGCCACTAAGTACTCAGGACGCAGCAGGCCTCAGATCGCGGTGTCAGATCTGCCGTCGAAGTCCCGCTCGTCGCGGTACTGCTCGACGAACGCATCGACATCGAACTGAAGCATCTGCTCCTCGAACTCCGCCATCACGTCGTCGTCCTCGGCGTGGCTGATCGCATGTTCCATCAGTTCCACGAGCAGTTCGACGACAACTTCGTGAAGGCGGCGGGAGTCGAAGTCGCTCACCCACGCAAGCGAGAAGCCGACCGACCCGTCCTCGCTGGTGTCGGCGGCGACGACCTTTTCGGGGAACTCCTCCATCACGACGCCCATCAAGTGAACAGTGGTGAACTCGTCGTAGTCGTCGTTGGTCTCGATAGTCGCGTGGAGTACCTCAGTGAGAAACTCCGGCACGAACCGTGCCAGCGGGTGCGGATCGAGCACGACGGCGTGTGTCTTCCCGCAGTCACACGCGAACTCCCGCATACCCAGATGGAGATCATGCGTGTCGACGAGTTCGCCACAGGCCAGTTCGAGTTCGGACTCGCGCCCGCCGGGCACGCGCGGTTCAGCCATTGCTTGTCGTTGTATGTTCGCGTGGTTAAACACCGCGGTCTCTGATCGCGGGTCAGACCTGCGAACGAAGGGCTATGGCTGGCGCGATGGTATCAGCAGGGGACAGTCGAAGCGCTATGTTCAGAACTGGGTCTGGTCTTGTCCGTCTCGCACCTGAATGTAGGCGTCCGTAATCACGGCGAGACTGAACGTCTGCACTGGCGCGTTCAACACCATCGACGCGACCTGCAGAACCGACTGGGACGGCAGGTCAAACGAGCCGGGAAGGAACGCCGAGATGACGGACGCCGTCGAGGGAATGCCCGGAATGATACCGAGAAGCGCCAGGATGAACAGCAGGACGATTATCTGTGCCGGAGCGTCCATGAAGCGTGCGACACAGTGTTTGATTGTCTGGACGTAGCCGCCGTCGAACAGGGCAATCGCCTGCAGCAGGTACACGAGTGCAAGGCCGACGACCAGAGAGGCGAGAACGCTACCGAGCGACGCAGCGAGACTTAGCAACGCCTGTCCGTTGAGTTGGAAAAACGTCGAGCTCATCGAGATTGCGAACATCACGATTGCGATGCCGCCACCAAGGACAACCGCCATCACGGCACGCTCCGACGCGTTGTCGCTCCTGATTTCGCTCTGGTCTGCGAACAGCCGGATACCCCAGAACTTGACGAGCTGTCCGAGTACGAGGAACACCAGCAGCAACACCACAGCGACTGGAGCCGCCAGATCAAGGCTGAACGGCCCAACGAAGTCCGCCATCGAGAACCCCGGGCTGCCCGCCCCAGCAGGGCCACCTGCGCCACTGGGGTTGCCCTGTGCCATCAACTCGTCGAACAGCACTTCCATTACCGACGAACTTGCGACGGTGTTTCCGAGGTTGTACAGGAGAAAAACACCCATGACCAGAAGGCCGTTTTCGCCGGTTATGTCGTCGATGCCGCGCCGTAACGCGTCGCCGATATGGAGGGCCATATCTTCAGTCGCTCTCCGGGAAAATATAAAACTAGTCGAAGCGTAGATTCCCCCCGCCGACAACGGGGTTGTGTCGCCTAGGGCCAGTCGTCGCGCGCCTCGTCCTCGTCAGTTGTCGCGTCCGGTGTCTCCGGTTCGCCAAGGTCCCAGTCAGCCGCCTCGGCGGCCTGCGTGACAGGGAGGTACTCCCAGCCCGCCGCCTCAGCGAGATCGGCGTCCTCGTCGTCAGCACCGACGAAGACGTGCCGGTCAGTGTCGAACTGCTCTTTGACGTTTTCGAGGCTCTCCTCGCGGCCGCGCGGCCCAGAGAAGAAGTCCTGTCTGATCCGGTGTTTCCGGGTGAAGTTGGTCACGACGTAGGTGGGCTGTTCGGAGATGACGCCGACGTATTCGGACCACTGGCGCGCGTCGTTGAACACGCTGTCCGGGTAGGCCAGTTGCTTGAGGGCGTCGAGGTCGAACGCGAGTGTCATATCGCCGCTGCCGCCATCCATACGCGCCTCTCCGCTTTAGGGCGAAAAAAGGGCGTCGTTCTCCCGCTGACAGTCACCGCTGGCGATACTGGTCTTGCTCGGCGAACCGGCGAAGCCGCCGCCGTCATCGCCTGTTTCGTCTGCCTCACTCTCACCCGACTGGCCACTACGACGGGAGAATCGGGCAAGGACGCAGGAAAGGGCGTCACGTATACGCGTCGCTGCGTCCGCAGCGCGTAAAATATCGGTGTCGGCTGGCCTTATTCGGCCGGCGCGGGCGTCTGTGCCTTCACTTCTTCGAGGTCCACTTCCTTCTCTAGGAGCAGTTCCTTCTTGTCTGCGACTTGGCGCTCTTGGCGGATGAGCTTCTTGAACGTCGACTGCTGTGAGAGGTCACCGATCAGCACGCCGCCGATGAGCTGTCCGTCCTCGAAGGCGAGACGCCGCCACTCGCTGTCGGAGTACTTCCGTTCGGCCTCGTCGTCACCACGGGTCGGGTGACCGAAGGAGAGGAACGGGAAGTCGAAGTGCGTGATGGAGTACGAGGAGACCCAGCGGAACTCCTTTTCCTCGGCGTCCGCGACCATATTCGCCCCGGCGACCGAGCCCTGCTCCTTGGCCGAGCCCCACGCGCCGTTCTGTGCCTGGGAGTCGAGGATAGTGTCGTAGAACTGGGTGAGGTCGCCCGCTGCGTAGATGTCCTCGACGTTGGTCTGCATGTACTCGTCGACAACGACGCCGTCGTCGAGTTCGAGGCCGGTCCCGTTGAGGAACTCCGTGTTGAAGTCGAGGCCGATGGCGACACCCGCCCACTCGCCGTCGTAGTGGTTGCCGTCGGGGTCGACTGCACCGGTGACCTTGCCGTCGTCGTCGACCTCGAAGTGGTCGACGCCGGACTCAAAGACGGGTTCGACGCCGTTCTCTTCGAGCGCCTCGTGGATGATTTCCGCGCCGTCCTCCGAGAGCGCGTAGCGCCACCAGCGGTTGCCACGCATCAGGTACTTCGCGTCGATTTCCTGTGCGGCACAGACTGCCGCGAGGTCGATGCCGAGCAGTCCCGCCCCGACGATGATGCCCTGATCGGCTTCGTCGGCGTGTTCGCGGATGCCACGCGCGTCCTGGAACGTCCAGAAGTGGTGGATGCCGTCGGCGTCGCTATTCTCGACCGGGAGCTGTGCCGGCGTCCCACCCGTGGCCACCAGCAGCTTGTCGTACTCGTAGGTGTCCCCCTCGTGGGTCTGGATCTCGTGAGCGTCGGGGTCGATGTCCGTCACGTGGGTGTTCAGCTGGAGGTCAATGTCGCGCTCGTCGTACCACTCCGGCTCGTGGATCGAGATCGGCGCTTCCGGCAGCTTCCCCTTGGCGAACTCCTTGATGAGGATCCGGTTGTACAGTGCCTCCCCCTCGTCGGTCAGGACTGTGACCGACGCGTCCGGATCCGCTTCCCGGATTGTCTCGGCTGCGGACGCACCCGCGATGCCGTCACCGATGATTACGTGCGACGTGCTCATGTACGGCCGATACGAAATCGGGCTTAATGTGGATTGCTATCTGCGTATCGTTTCCGATAGCGACCTGAAGACACCGATAGTCGGGGATTTGAAGGCGCTGGGCCCCATATCCGGGAGTAGAATGAAAATCTACCAGAACCCGCGCCACTGGGCGAGCAAGAAGGCGCTGACTACACCCGGAATCCGGTCGGTGGCCAACTACGGGCTGGTGAAACTCCACACCAAGATCTTCCTCGGGAAGGCTGACGAGGCTCACCGGGAGGAGCGGCGCGACCATCTCGATGATTTCTTCGACGCCACGATGGACACCTACGTGGCCGCGCTACAGGCAGACTACTCGGAGGCCGAGGCTCGGGAAATCACTCACATTCAGGCGAACTTCGACTTCTACAACCACGGCTGGACGGAGATGATGGAGTTCCCGGCCGACGAACTCGAGGACCACTACGAGCGGTACGCGGACTTCTTTGACGCGCATGGCATCACCATCGACGACCCGCTCGGGGCGTTCCGGCCGGCCGACGGCGTCGCCGATGCGCCGTCGACACCAGAGCGACTGGACGAGCCAAAACACCCCCACGCTGTCGGTGGCTTTGCCGACGACGTTTACGTCGAAACCGAGGACGGGGAGATGGTCGTCGGTGGCGGCCGAGAGGAACCGGACGACGTGAGCCCGACCGACGCGCCGGTCATCGACGAGGACGACGTGGAAAGCGCGGCCGGCGACTGACTCGCGCGGTACACGCCGAATTGGACTTTCCGAGAGAAAACGGGTTTGAGGGCAGAAAAGCGCTCAGCGTTGGGCTTCCGAAAGCGGCGAATCGTCGGTTTTCGTCGCCGCTGACGGATCGCGTGCGATCCGATCGGCGCACTCGAAGCCTGCGACGATACCGCCGTTGAGCGAGCGCTCCGGGTACTGAGCGCGCGAAGCCATCCCGGCGTAGTAGAGGCCGTCCGCGACATCGTCACCCAGGTCGTACGGGATGACCATGTCCAGATACCCGCGTTCGTAGACCGGCGCAGTCCGTGGATTGCGCCCCGTCCGAATCCAGTTGACGGCGTCACGGTCGAATTCGGGAAAGAGGGATTCGATGCCCTGCAGCCACGTCTCGGCGACCTCGTCGTCGCTCTGTTGCCAGATGGCCTCGGATTCATCTTGGATGTAGCGGGCGACATACAGGAGATGCTCGCCGCCGTACCGTTCCGCGGAAACGAAGTTCGTGTGCTCGATGAGCGCGCCGAAGGGGGCGTCGTCGGCGATGTTCAGCCAGTACGTATCCAGCAGGGGTTCGTCCATGCTAATGACCGAACACACCGTCCCCTGGAAGTCTATGTCGCAGGTGTAGCCGGTCAGGGCTTCCAGCACGTTCGGCATCGTCGCGACGACGACGCTGTCAACGTCGTGAACCGTCGTCTCAGTTCCGTCGGTGGCCGTCAGCGACGAGACAGTCCCGCCGCTCGTATCGATGTCGGAGACGCGCGTGCCAGTGGCGATGTTGTCGCGGCCGACGGTGTCGACCAGCGCGTCGAGCAACCGGCCGAATCCGCCGTCGAAGTAGCCCAGAATCTCGCCGTTCAGGATGTCCCGTTCGCCGCGGAACTTGACACGGCCGAGCAGCCACGCCGCGCTCACGTCGTCTTTCCGGTCGCCGAACTTCGCGTCGAGCAGCGGCTCGAAGAAGTTCTCGTAGACGCCTCGGGTAGTGTGGTCGACGACGAACTCCTCAATGGGCACGTCCTCGAAGTCCTCCAGTCGCTCGTAGGTGTCGAAGGAAGGGATGCCGCCGCGAACGTCGATATCGAGGACGAGCATGCCCAGCCGGAACGTATCATACAGCGAGAGGTGCGGATACGAGAGGATTTCCCAGGGCTTGTCCATGGGGTGGACGACGCTGTCGACGTAGTAGGCGTTCTCCCCGATGTGCCACTCGACCGCGTCACCGAGGCCCAGTTCGTCGGCGAGTTCGACGATGGTCTCCTCGGATTTCGAGAGATGGTGGTAGAACTTCTCAATGGGGTCCCCAGCCGTTTCGTAGGTCGCTGCCAGACCGCCCAAGTCCTCGCTCGCCTCGAAGACACGTACCTCGTGACCACGTTGCTGGAGCCGGTACGCTGCCGAAAGGCCGGCGATACCGCCACCGACGACGCCAATCATACCCCGACCTATCAGCGGTTGTGGGATTTAGTTTGCGCTTCGGTCGCTGCCGTCTCGGTGTCGTCGGGCCCGGGGTCGTCTTCCGCCTCGTCGCCCGTCACCGCCTGCTGGAATTCGAGGATGGCGACAGTCCCAGTCGGGTGATTGTCTTCGAACCAGAGCGTTCCGCCGTACAGGTCCATCATGACCGAGACGAAGTAGAGCCCGAAGCCGCCGGCGGTCTGGTCGGGCGAGAGCCCGCGTTCGAACACCGTCGTCTTCAGTTCGTCGCTCATTCCGGGGCCGTTGTCGGCGATACGGACCTGCAGCCAGTCGCTGGCCTGCTGGACCGTTACAATCACTCGCGGGGTGTCGGCGTCGTTGTGGTCGACCGCGTTCCGGAGGATGCTCTGGAGGACTTCTTCGAGCAGTTCGTTCGCCTGCACGCGGTAGTCGCCATTTAGTTCACAAGAGAGTGATACCGAATCGTACTCGACACGGAGGGACTCAATCGAGCGACGGAGCGTCGCGTTGAGGTCGACGGTGTCTAGCCGCTCGGCTTCGCTCGCCGTCACCGTGTTGTTGATGTCGCGTATCGTCTCGCTCATGTCCGTGAGCTTCCCGCACCAGTCGCTGATGCTGTCGAGGTGGCGCTGTTTCCGCGGCGGGACCTCGTCTCTGATATGTTCCGCGCGGCCGCGGATGACGACCATCGCGTTGTGCAGCGAGTGTCTGAGGACGCCGTTGAAGAACTCGATCTGCTCGCGGCGTCGCTGGACAGAACTTCGGCTCTGGCGGAGTTCGCGCTCGCGCTCGACCTGATCGAGGGCCACCTGCGTCGTCTGCGCGAGAATCGCGGCGTACCGCCTATCCTCCGTGGCGAGGGTGCTGTCGTGTGACGTAATCGCCATCACACCGTGAGGGCCAAGCGGCAGCATCAGCGCGTTGTCCAGCGGGTCGAGTCCGTCCAAGTCGAGCGAGACAGCCCGTATTTCACTGGTTTCGTACGTCCTCCAAAGTTTGCTTTCGGGCTCGTCCGTCGGCGAACCGTACAGCAGCTCTTCGTCGACGTGTTCCGCAATCGATTCGCTAATCACAGTCGGTTCGAGGACGCCGTCGTCTTCGAGGAACACGCCCGCCGCATTCTGGTCAAGGACGGCTGTCGCGAACTCGACGGCCATCTCCGAGACTTCCTCGGCGGTCTCTGCCTCGATAAACTGCTGGGTCGCGGCCTGTAGCGCTTCGAGTCGGTCCTGCCGGCGCTGCTGCCCGGTCACGTCCCTGAGCACAACGAGGCGACCGCGTTCCGTCCCAGACTGGTCGGTGAGACTCGTCGTCTGTGGGTTATAGTAGGTGAACGAATCCCCGAACGAGAACACCTCGCCGCGCTCAATGTGGCCAACGAGCTCCGGGGCAAGGTCATCGAGTGGTTCTCCGTCAGGGTCCGGATGATCCAGCGCGCTGGCCGCCGCAGCATTGTAATCGATAATGACACAGTCGTCGTCAAGGGCGATGACCGGGTCGGGGAGATTATCGACGAGGGTATCACCAGACAGTGTTGTCACAGACAGAGATTTGTCCCTGAATAGCGCCCAGCCGACGAACAGCATACTAATTACGAACACGACCGGGGTGAAATCGATACCGGGATGGGGCGTGTATCCGAAGTCGTACAGCAGGGCGACAATCATCGGCAAAGCACCTCCAGCGCCGATTATCGCAGTCTGACGCCGGTAGATGTTTTCTGACCGGGACAGAAATTCAATGAGAAACCCGTACCCGAGCAGCGCCGGCATATAAGAAATTGTCAGAGTAGCCGCGAAGGCAGCCCCGCGCTGAATAGCGAGCAGCGTCACGCCGTTCTGAGTGATGGGGACAACCGTCGCCTGACCGAAGCGGCCCTGACCAAGCAACAGCAGCAGCACGTCTGCGTTCGCCATAATGAGTACCGGAATGAGGCGGGAGGGGCGGAGCCACGAGCGGCGACCGGTGTAGACAAGCACAAAAATAATCCAAATGGCGATTATCTGCGACGATACGGTTCGTGCTATCAGGTAAGCCGTCTCTGCCACTTCTGGACTAGCGGCCATGACTTTCACAATGGAGATGGCACACCAGCATCCGCCAGCCAGCGCAAGCCAGCCGTACTGGCGATGACCTAGTACATCCCGTTTTCGACCAGCAATAACCGCAACTGTAAAACCAATGAGCGCCCCACCCGCGTTCCCGAGGATGGCGACCGTGGCGATGTCGACATCCATAACGATACCTATTCCAAGGTCAGGTTTCCCCGTATTATGCCTTTGGGCCGCGTTCTCAGTACTGCGAAACGGCCACAGTGTCGGTTCGCTACCTTTTTGCCTACACTGCTGAAATTCGCAGGCATGCTGACAGTCCGGGCGCCGGCTACCAGTGCGAACCTCGGGAGCGGCTTCGACGTGTTCGGTGTCGCACTGGAGCGTCCGGCCGACGTCGTCCGCCTGAAGAAGGCCGACCGGGTCACCATCGAAGTGACTGGCGCTGGCAGCCAGTACATCCCGGAGGACCCCGACAAAAACACCGTCGGCGCGGTTGCCGAGGCACTCGATGCGCCGGCCCACATTCAGATCGACAAGGGCGTCCGTCCCGCATCGGGGCTGGGCTCCTCTGCCGCCAGCGCCGCCGCGGCGGCTGTCGGGCTGAACGAACTGTACGACCGCGGCTACTCCCGCGAGGAGTTGGTCCCCATCGCCGCCAAGGGCGAGGCCGTCGTTTCGGGCGACGCTCACGACGACAATGTCGCTCCCTCGATTATGGGTGGCTTCACCATCGCAACTGAAAAAGGCGTCACGCAGGTCGACGCCGACATCCCGCTCGTGGCGTGTCTGCCCGATATCGTGGTTTCGACGCGGGACGCTCGGAACGTCGTCCCGGAGACCGCCCGCGTCGACCAGATGGTAGAGACGGTCGGGAACGCCGCAACGCTGACAACCGGGATGCACCGCGACGACCCCGAACTCGTCGGTCAGGGGATGCACGACACCGTCGTGACGCCGGCCCGTGCGAAACTCATCGACGGCTACGAACAGGTCCGCGAGGCTGCACTGGCGGCCGGTGCCACCGGCGTCACTATCTCCGGAGCCGGCCCGACCGTCATCGCCGCGTGTGCAGAAGAGGACCGCCGGAAGATCGCGAGTACGATGCTGGACGCCTTCGGCGAACGCGGGGTCGACGCCCGCGTCTACCAGACGCGTATCGGCCGCGGTGCGGAAGTGTTCTAGAACGGCGATCAGTACCACAGGACGTGCTGTGGCTGTCTATCCGCCCTGTACGTACTCGTTTCGAACGTCCCGGAGCACTGCCTCGGCGTGGCCCTCGGGGTTCGAGAGGTCCGGATCGTAGGCGGACTTGACCTCGCCGTCGGCAAGCACGAACGTCCGGCGGTCCGTCCGGCCGCCGCTGGTGTCGAGGCCGAACGCTTCGGCGACGGTCCCGTCGGGGTCAGCGAGCAGGTCGTACAGCAGGCCCTCTTCCTCGGCGAATTCGTCGTGGGTCGCCACGTCGTCCATCGAGACGCCGTAGACGGTGATGCCACCCTCGCGGAACTGCGGGAGGTGCTCCTGGAAGTCGCGGGCCTCGATGGTACAGCCGCCGGTGAAATCTTCGGGATAGAAGTACACTACGGTCGGCTCCTCGAAGTCAGGCGAGACGGTCTCTCCGAACTGGTTCTGTACGCTGATTTCGGGTGCTGGCGCGCCGGGTTCGATCATATCCCGTGTTCGCCCGGAACGCCTACACACCTTTGGGTGGCGGCAGCGTGACCCGCCAGCATGATTTGGACAACCATTTAACCGACCCCTTGGAAACCCTGCCTATGTCGAATCCGCGAATCCTGATTCTCGGGCCGCCGGGAGCCGGCAAAGGAACCCAGAGCGCCAACCTCGCCGAGGAGTACGGCGTCGAACACGTCACGACGGGCGACGCACTCCGGGCGAACAAGGACATGGACATCAGCGACATGGACACCGAGTACGACACGCCTCGCGAGTACATGGAGGCAGGCGACCTCGTGCCCGACGCGGTGGTCAACGCTATCGTCGACGAAGCCCTCTCGCAGGCCGACGGGTTCGTGCTCGACGGCTATCCGCGTAACCTCGACCAAGCCGAGGAGCTGGAAGGAATGACCGACCTCGACGTGATCCTCTCGCTGGATGTCTCCCGCGAGGAGCTGGTCGACCGACTCACGGGTCGTCGGGTCTGTGACGACTGTGGCACGAACTACCACGTCGAGTTCAATCAGCCCGAGGAAGACGGTGTCTGTGACGAATGTGGCGGCGACCTCATCCAGCGCGACGACGACAACGAAGAGTCCGTCCGCAACCGACTGGACGTGTTCGACGATAACACCGCACCGGTCATCGACCACTACGGGGACCACGACGGCTTCGTCGCCGTCAATGGCGAGCAGACACCCGACGAAGTCTGGAGCGAGATTCAGGACGCTGTCGACGCACACACGGCCTGAAACGCGACGGAACGATCGTTCGAGACCGACACCGTCGAGACAGTCAGAGTAAAACGTTGATATGCCGTCGCACCTCAAACACACACAATGGCACGTACCGCGCCGAAGGTAGAACGACTCGCCGAAGACGGCGAGGCAATGACTGACGCACTCACGACGGTGCTCGCTGCAGCCGAAGAGAACGGGACCGTTACGTGGAGTGACGTGAGTGACGACCTCACGAGCGGCGAATGGGGGCGGCTCATCGAGTCCGGCCTGCTCATCGACGCCGACGGTGATGGGTTCGTTATCGACGACCCCGACGGCGTCCGCGAAGCGCTCGAAGAGTCCGATGCGGCACCGAGTGACGATGACGAGGGCGGCGGCTGGTCGAAGTGGGACAAGCTCGCCGGCCTCGGGACGCTCGGCCTGTTTGCCGGCTATTCGATGACCTCCGTCCGGGATGTTATCGCGGGCGGGGTCATCGATATCGTCCTCGGGCCGCTCAACGATATGTTGCCGTTCTACGTCGTTATCCTGGTGCTCGCAATCATCACCGGGACCACCTCGACGATTCTGCAGGACAACCTCATGGATATGTCGGGGATGGGTGACCACCAGGAGAAGATGGAAGATCTCAAAGAACGCCGCAAGGCCGCGAAGGAGCGCGACGACCAGGAGGCGCTGGACCGGCTCGAAGAAGAGCAGATGGAGCTGATGACCGATCAGATGGGGATGTTCAAACAGCAGTTCCGCCCGATGGTGTGGATCATGCTGGTCAACATCCCGCTGTTCCTCTGGCTCTACTGGATTGTCTTCGGAGCCGGCGTCGATGCGAGCCCGGTGATTACGCTCCCCATCTTCGGCGAGGTCGAAGCGTGGAGCAACAGCGTCGCCGGCCCGGTCCAGGCGTGGATCGTCTGGTACTTCCTGTGCTCGCTGTCGTTCACCCAGATCATCCGGAAGGCGCTCAACGTCGAGACGACGCCGACCAGCTAGGCGCGAAGAGACAGCCCTTTCTATCGGGGCCTCCCGAACATCTCTATGTTGATTACCGTCTCCGGCCCGGCCGGTAGCGGCAAGAGCACACTTGCCAAGAGTCTGGCCGACGCCCTGAGCTACGAGCACGTCAGCGGCGGGGACATCTTCCGTTCGCTGGCCGAAGAACGCGGAATGACGCCGCTGGAACTGAACAAGGCCGCCGAGGAAGACGACCAGATAGACCGCGATCTGGACCGCCGACTCCGGGACATCGCTGCCGAGCGCGACGACCTCGTGCTGGAGTCCCGGCTCGCCGGCTGGATGGCGGGCGAGTACGCCGACATGAAACTGTGGCTGACTGCGCCGCTGGACGTGCGCGCCGACCGCATCGCGACGCGGGAGAACAAGCCCTTCGAACAGGCCAAGACCGAAACCCGGGAGCGTGGCGAAAGCGAGGCCCAGCGCTACAGCGACTACTACGACATCGACTTCGACGACCTCTCTATCTACGATCTGTCGGTCAACACCGCCCGCTGGGACCCGCAAGGCGTCCTGAGCGTCACCCTGCACGCCGTCGAGTCGTACAGCCCAGACGGTGACGAGGGGAAAGCCCCTGTCGAGAACATCCGGTACGAGTTCTGAGCCGATGACGCTCCGTGCCCCGCCCGACGAACGGGATCTCGATTCGCTTCGGTCCTTCGGCGTCGTCAACCTCGATAAGCCGCCGGGACCCTCGGCTCACCAGGTCGCGGCCTGGATCCGGGACGCCACCGGCCAAGACCGGGTTGCTCACGGCGGGACGCTCGATCCGAAGGTGACTGGCTGTCTGCCCGTGTTGCTCGGTGACGCCGCTCGGATGGCGCAGGTGTTCGATAGCGCCGTCAAGGAGTACGTCACCGTGCTGGAACTCCACGACCAGGCCCCGGCCGATATCGCGGATATCGTCGCCGAGTTCGAGACCGACATCTACCAGAAGCCACCGCGAAAGAGCGCAGTCAAGCGCCAGTTGCGTTCCCGCCGGATTCACTCACTTGACATCCTCGAACAGGGCGAGCGCCGGCTACTCCTGCGAGTCCAGTGCGCTTCGGGCACGTACATTCGGAAACTATGTCACGATATCGGGCTGGCGGCGGGGACCGGCGCACACATGGGGGACCTCCGCCGGACGGCGACGGGGACCTTCGACGACGCGTCGCTGTCGACGATGCACGAACTCGTGGACGCGCTGGCCTTTGCTGAGGATGGAGACGAAGCACAACTGCGCGAGATTATCCAGCCCGCAGAGCGCGCGCTGGTCCACCTACCGCGGGTCACGATTGCGCCCAGCGCCGCCCGCGAAGTCGCCGAGGGCGCGCCGGTGTATGCGCCAGGTGTCATCGAAGCCGGACCGGCCGAAGCAGGCGACGCAGTTCCCGAAATCGGCTCCCAGATCGTCTCCGTCACGCCCGACGGCGCGGCGGTCTGTCTTGGGACGCTCGTCGGCGACCCGGATGCCGACGACGATCTCGTCGTCGAACTCGACCGCGTGTTGGTGTGAAAACAGCGGACCCATCCGCCCCGTGGGAAAAACTAAGACTGTTTACCACATATCACTGACATGGACCGATGGGTCGACCCTGACGAGGCCGACCCGGCGCAGTGGCGTGGCACGGGGCCATACGACGATTTGCGCCGGGGTGCTGAGACGGTCTCGGTGCTCGAACGCGCCCTCCGGACGCCGTTGCCGTATCAACATGAGGTCGACATCCACCACGACGACGGCGTCGCCGAACAGTTCCAGTCCAGCGAGTATGAGCATGCACGTATCGTCTACAACAGCGGCGTGGACGCCAACCAGCGGATCAAACTTCTCACCCGCGGAGTGTTGTGGGGCGGCGGTGAGAAACACCAGCGGTTTCAGGCGCAGTACCGCCGACCGCCACCGCCGACTGAAACCGTTCCGTTCGGGGAGTACACTGTCTGGAGTCGGTACCAGTACGGGACTATCGAGCGAACCGACGACGGGTTGACATTCACGAAGAGCGAGGCGGAGCCGGACGAGTCGCTCCGGGAACTCGACTGGACGACCCTGTTTGACCCGGTTCAGGAACGGCTCGCTGAACTGGAACTGGTGCGAAACCCGGCGTTCAGCAAGTACCGTCTCGGAGAACTCGACGAGTGGGCGGCCTACCGGACGCGGTTCCAGTACGATCCAAGCGCGTTCGCTGTCGATCCCTGATTATGAGGTGTATAATAAATTGAGAGAGGGGCGCTACACACAGTCATGAAGCACCTACTGACTGCGGTCCCGCTCCAACCCGGCGGCGGGTTCCTCGAACTGGCGCTGCTGTTCCTTGTCCTCGCTGTCGTCGCCGGGTTGGCTGGACTGAGCGGTGTGGCGGGGCTCAGTATGCGAATCGCGAAGATCCTCGTCGTCGGCTTCCTCGTCCTGATGGTCGTTAGCTTCCTCCTGTGAGGCCGACGCCGCCGGACAGTGTCACTGCCACGCCGTTTCTGAATCCTTTTATCCACGTGACGACTTCTATCGGGTATGACCGAGCAGGACGCAGCCGACGACACGGCCGCGACGGAGGAGTCGACCGCAAGCGAGGCGCAAGCGGACGGCGACGTCGACGCTGATCTCGAGGGCGCACCCGAAGATGTCGATACGGACGAGGTCGACATTGGTGAGTTCGATGTCGACGACGAGCTGATCGACCGGGTCGTCGAGTCGGACCCTGAAGACATCGCCCGGGAGCTCGCTGGGTTGCGGACGCGAGCCGACAGCCTCGAATCGCAGGTCGGCGAGCAGGACGAAACCATCGAAGAGCTAGAGGAGAAGCTCAAACGCAAGCAAGCGGAGTTCCAGAACTACAAGAAGCGGATGGACAAGCGTCGCGAACAGGAACAGAAGCGTGCCACCGAGGACCTCGTGACGCGCCTGCTCGACGTTCGAGATAACCTTGAGCGCGCACTCGACCAAGACGAAGATACTGATATCAGGGGAGGGGTCGAATCCACGCTTCGCCAGTTAGACGACGTGCTCGACGCCGAGAACGTCGAGGTTATCGATCCCGAACCCGGCGGAGATGTCGACCCGACGCAGCATCAGGTGCTCGCCCGCGTCGACAGCGACCAGCCGGACGGGACAATCGCCGATGTCCACCGGCCGGGCTACGAGATGGCCGACAAGGTACTGCGTGAGGCACAGGTCACTGTCAGCGAGGAGTAGTGGCCACCGCTGTCGGTGCAGCGGTCGTATTGCGGTACATTAAATAATCACCGGTCAGAGAGGGCCGCCGAGTATAAAACCGCCCGGAGGAGGCCCTTTCGACCGTTTTTCGCATCAGCACATCTAGCAACTTTTAACCGGCCGAATCCGCTATGAGCGGGTAAGATGGCGAGCAACAAGATTCTGGGTATCGACCTTGGGACCACGAACAGCGCGTTCGCGGTCATGGAAGGTGGCGACCCTGAAATCATTGTCAACGGCGAAGGCGAGCGGACAACACCGTCCGTCGTCGCGTTCGACGACGGCGAGCGACTCGTCGGGAAACCGGCGAAGAACCAGGCGATAAAGAACCCAGACGAGACCATCCAGTCGATCAAGCGCCACATGGGCGAAGACGACTACACGGTCGAACTGGATGGGGAGGAGTACACGCCGGAACAGGTCTCGGCGATGATTCTCCAGAAAATAAAACACGACGCCGAGGAGTACCTCGGCGACGAGATCGAGAAGGCCGTTATTACGGTCCCGGCGTACTTCAACGACCGACAGCGTCAGGCGACCAAAGACGCCGGCGAGATCGCCGGCTTCGAGGTCGAGCGCATCGTCAACGAGCCGACCGCGGCTGCGATGGCCTACGGCCTCGACGACGAGTCCGACCAGACCGTCCTCGTGTACGACCTCGGTGGCGGAACCTTCGACGTCTCCATCCTCGATCTCGGTGGCGGCGTCTACGAGGTCGTCGCGACCAACGGGGACAACGACCTCGGTGGCGACGACTGGGACCACGCTATCATCGATTACCTCGCCGACGAGTTCGAGGCCGAACACGGCATCGACCTCCGCGACGACCGGCAGGCCCTCCAGCGACTGACCGAGGCTGCCGAGGAAGCCAAGATCGAGCTTTCCTCGCGTAAGGAAACCCGCATCAACCTCCCGTTCATCGCGACGACAGATGACGGTCCGCTGGACCTCGAACAGAAGATCACGCGTGCGAAGTTCGAGTCTCTCACAGAAGACCTCATCGAGCGCACCGTCGGCCCGACGGAGCAGGCGCTCGCCGACGCCGACTACACAAAAAGCGACATCGACGAGGTCATCCTCGTCGGCGGCTCGACGCGGATGCCCCAGGTGCAGGACCAGGTCGAGGAGATGACCGGGCAGGAGCCGAAGAAGAACGTCAACCCCGACGAGGCCGTCGCGCTGGGCGCGGCCATCCAGGCTGGCGTCCTGAGCGGTGACGTGGACGACATCGTCCTGCTCGACGTGACGCCGCTGTCACTGGGTGTCGAGGTCAAGGGTGGTCTGTTCGAGCGGCTCATCGAGAAGAACACGACCATTCCGACCGAGGAGTCGAAGATCTTCACGACAGCTCAGGACAACCAGACGCAGGTCCAGATCCGCGTCTTCCAGGGCGAGCGTGAAATCGCCGAGGAGAACGAACTGCTGGGCGCGTTCGCGCTTTCGGGCATCCCGCCGGCACCCGCAGGCACGCCGCAGATCGAGGTGTCGTTCAACATCGACGAGAACGGTATCGTCAACGTCGAAGCCGAAGACAAGGGCTCGGGCAACAAGGAGGACATCACTATCGAAGGCGGTGCTGGCCTCTCCGACGACCAGATCGAGGAAATGCAGCAGGAGGCCGAACAGCACGCCGAAGAGGACGAGCAGCGCCGCGAGCGCATCGAAGCGCGCAACGAGGCCGAGGCGTCCGTCCGCCGCGCCGAGACACTCCTCGACGAAAACGAGGAAGAAATCGACGAAGACCTCCAGTCTGACATCGAAGCGAAAATCGAGGACGTCGAGGAAGTCCTCGAAGACGAGGACGCCACGAAGGAGGACTACGAGGACGTCACCGAAACCCTGAGCGAGGAACTGCAGGAGATCGGCAAGCAGATGTACCAGGATGAGGCCCAGCAGGCCGCAGGCGGTGCCGCGGGCGCTGGTCCGGGCGGCGCAGCCGGGGCCGGCCCCGGCGGTGCTGCCGGTCCGGGCGGCGCAGCGGGCGGTGCGGCCGAGCAGGGCGAGGAGTACGTCGACGCCGACTTCGAAGACGTTGACGACGAGGACGAGGACTGAAAGGCCGAGTCCGAGTCGTCGGCTCGATAGACGAACGTAGTGAGTCTATCGGTGTCTGAAAAACCGAGCGAAGCGAGATTTTTCAGTTCGACGAAGCCGACGACGAATAAGTCGTTTTCACCAGCCCGTTAGACGTGATCTGACGGACGTTCAACAGCAATCGGCGCGTATTTTCTGCTCGGACGAAAGTACTGAGGGAGGGCCACGAGTGTGCTGAGTAGTGGCAAATTTGTGAAACGAGCGGGTTGGGTCAGAAAGGTCAGCTATCCAGTACATAGCTGGGTTCCATCACTTTGAGTCGGTGGTCGCCGTAAGTGGACACATCGCCGTGACGATGCTTGTAGCCCATCGATCGGAGCATTAGTAGGGTTAGCCTAGCGGTGGTGACCCTGATAATCAGAACAGTACAAGATAATGAAAATAGTGTATATATATCATATAGTCGAGCGTACGACTGCACAGTGTGCGACCAGAAGCAGACTCAGGCGCAGCGGCTGAGTTCCCATCTCGACGCGGTGCGACACGAGGATCGTCGGCGGATACTCTTAGCGATACGTGACACGGAGCGATGGCGGCCGTCTATCTCGGAGTTCGACGGCGGGCGGACACCAGTGGGAGAGCCGGCAATCCCGGCGAATCTCTATCACCGTCATCTCCCGAAGTTGGCGGAGATGGGGCTCATCGAATGGGACCGGGAAACCCACCGGGTAACACGCGGCCCGGAGTACGAACAGGTCCGACCGCTCCTTGCGTTTCTGTCCGAGAGCTACGACGAGTGAGATAGAGGGAGGGCAAAGATTCAACCCCGTTGTTCACTAGTCCTGTTCGAGTGGCGTCATTTCGACGACGCCCTGCGAGAGGAGGCGGCGCGCGATGACGATGAGTCCGTTCCTGAGTCCGGTCGCGAAGATGGCCTGTTCGTCGCCAGTCTGTGGGTCGATTGAGCTAACGAGCATTGTCGACCTGTCGACAAGGAGGAGTCGTCCGACGGCAGCGTCCTCCTCCGGTGTCATTTCACTGTGGAGCCAGTCCAGTTCCGACAGGAACGCGGTGGCGCGGGGGATTTCCTGTTCCACGCGGTCCCGTATCGAGGGGGACCCGGTCCCGACAATGAGGTCGGTGTTCGCGTCAAGCGAATTGAGTTGCGCAATCAGTGGGTCGGTGAGGACCGCTTCGGAACCAATGACGAGAACCACTTCGTCGGTCGCGTCCTCGCTGATCGCTGCGGCGCGGTTCTCGATAGCATCGGACCCGGAGAGCGACCAGACTTCCTGTAACTCGGCCTCGTCGTCTTCGGGTTCGATGCGTCCCATCTCGCGCAGTGCGGACTGGAGGCGCTCGACACGCTCTTCGTACTGATCGCGGAGCGTTTCGGTGGCCTCGGAGAGTGGGACGGCTCGGAACTGCTGGGGACTCGAATGCTGGACTTCGACCAGCCCCTTCGCTTCGAGAATCCGGACTGCGTCGTAGACACGCGTTCTCGGGACTTCAGTTACCTCGCTCAATCCTTTGGCCGTGCCGCTGGACATCCGAGAAAGTCCCACAAAACACTTCGCCTCGTATTCTTTCAGGCCCAACTCCTGGAGTAAACTTATCGCTTCTTCGTGTGTTGCATCAGATGTCATGTGTCCCAACGTTCATCTCGGTGGAAGCCGAGGATATGTAGGAAGATGATGCTCACAGGTAAAAGACGTTGTTACTACCACATTGTCGTCTCTCGACCGAATTAGCGGTTCTCAGTACAGTCCGGAGCGTATTATGGCGATCCGGATGTCAGCTATCGCAAGTGCTCATCTGTGTGTCGGTGCTTCGGCCCCATACCTTGTTTACTCAGTTAATCACACAACTGTTATACATCGGTCCGGAGTAGAGATAGTTGGCACGCGGCATCCTATGTGTCCCAACCACATCTGCTGCGTGCCACTTTCACGAAAGCTGTACACGCTGTCCGCAAGCAGTATGTCTAGACTGAGAGTCCACCAGAACAATTGTCCCAGATACACACAGCAATTGTTTCGCCATCTGCAGCGGTACGTCTCGTGGAAACAGTCTACATTGAAATACAAGTTTAGCCGATAGCTAGTATATAAGATTGCAGTCATAAATGATACTTCACATCCGACGTTGAAAACTCAGTACCGCTGTTTACTCGATAACCAGATAGTTATTTTATACATCACGGTTCCGACTGATGAATTGACAGTAGAATTAATATGATTGGTCGACATATTTCTAATAATGAGTGGGTCCGACAGGCGGCCCGACCGAACATCTGACGGCCCGGACACGCTCCACGCGGAGTTCGACTGGGGTTCGATCTCACCGTCAGTGGCGGTCGTACAAACGGTCGCGATTGCGGCTGAGCAAGAGGCGATAGAGCTATCGCCCCTTATTGAAACGCTCGATCCGGACGCGCTCGATCAACTATTTGTCCATTCGGCAGAGCCAGACAGTGCCGTCTCGCTCTCGTTTCAACTGGGCGAATACGCAGTGACCGTAACCGGAACCGGGGACGTGTATGTCCGCACCGGATCCGTTCATTTGTGACTGCACACGGGACAGGAACCGCCGCCAACGAGAGGAGACGTTTCCCGAAGCTGCTCTAGCGGACCACCTGTGAGAGGAAACAGTCAGCCAGTCTCGTTCCCGAGCGTTACTGTGTCGAGCGTCGTTGTCCGCTCGTCCGGCGCACCGAGTGGCCGGCCGGTCCAGCGGACCGCGACGGTGTCGCCGCTGTCGAGATAGAAGCCGACCGAGACGTCGCCGTCGAGGTAGTTCCCGTCGCCGTCCGAGTCCACGCGCGGGTCGTCAACGACGACCGTATCGCCGGGGCCGACGGGCAACTGGTCCGCCTCGGCCCACGTCAGCGTGGTCGAGCGGTTCCGGTCCGCGTCGGTGACGACGAGCGCCAGCGCGCGCGTACTGGTGTCCATGAGCCGGTCCCCACTGGCGTGAGTAAGCGTCACCGCGCCCGTCTCGGCGTCGAACTGGCCGTCGAGAGTGACCGACGGCGACGCCGTCCGCAGGTCAGCGCCCGGACCGACGACGAGTGCGACCAGCCCGGCGACGGCCAGTGCCGCGAGTCCCCAGACTGCGACTCGCTCGACCGTGACGAGACCTCGACCGCGCGACGACTCGGGACTCATTGCTGGAGGGCTCTCCCGGGACGAAAATAAGCGCCCCGGTACGGGTCGAACACGATTAGTCGGCAACCCGTTCTTTTGAAGTAGCTCAATCGTCTAAGCCTTGTACAACGAATGAGTCAGGATTTCTACGAGATACTGGGTGTCTCTCGGGACGCCTCCGAAGACGAGATCAAGGAGGCCTATCGGGAGAAAGCCCGGGAATACCACCCGGACGTGAGCGACGACCCCGACGCCGAAGAGAAGTTCAAGCAGGCCAAGAAGGCCAAAGAAGTCCTCACCGACGAGGAGAAGCGCCAGATGTACGACCAGATGGGCCACGAGCGCTTCGAGCAGGCCGAGAAGCGCGGCGGCGCTGGCGGTGGCGGCGGCCGCGGCGGCATGGGCGGGGACCCGTTCGGCGGCGGTGCTGGCGGTTTCGATATGCAGGATATCTTCGACCAGTTCTTCGGCGGTGGTGGCCGCGGCGGGCGCGGCGGCAGCCGACGGCGACAGGGCCAGGACCTCCAGACGCGACTGGAAATCGACCTCGAAGAGGCCTACAACGGCGCGACGAAGCAGCTGGACGTCACCCGACCGGAAGCCTGCGACGACTGTGACGGGGCCGGGCATCCGCCGGGGGCCGACTCGGAGACCTGCCCGGAGTGTAACGGGCAGGGTCAGACGACGCAGGTCCAGCAGACGCCGATGGGGCGGGTCCAGCAAACGACGACCTGCCGCCGATGTGACGGCGAGGGGACGCTGTACGACGAGACGTGTTCGACCTGTCGGGGCAACGGCGTCGTCCAGAACGACGCGAGCCTCGAAGTCGAGATCCCGGCCGGCATCGCCAACGGGCAGACGCTCCGGATGCAGCGCGAGGGCGCGCCTGGAGAAAACGGCGGCCCGAACGGCGACCTGCTCATCGAGGTGAGCGTCCGCGACCACCCGGACTTCGAGCGCGACGGCGACGACCTGCAACACCAGCAGGCCATCTCGTTCCCGCAGGCCGTCTTCGGCGACACNCCCGCTCAGAGATGTGTATAAGAGACAGGTGTTCCGCTTAGAGGGGAAGGGAATGCCTCGACTCCGCCGACGCGGCACGGGTGATCTCTACGTTCAGGTACAGGTCGTCACGCCCGACAGCCTCAACGCCGAACAGAAGGAAGCCCTCGAACAGTTCGCGGAGGCCGGTGGCGAGGAAGTCGACGTCGAGGAAGGCTTCTTCGAGAAACTGAAGAACTCGCTGTAGTCAGTCGCCGCTCGCCGGCGTCCCGTCTGAGCCAGACTGTCCTTCGTATTTTGTAAGCGCCGTTGCGAGCGCAGCATCGGCGTCGACGTCGAGTCGTTCACACAGTGCAAGCAGCGCAAACAGGGCGTCGCCGAGTTCATCTTCCCGTATCGATAGCGCCGTCGAGTCGGCACCATAGCCGGTCGTCTCGTTGACTTCGGCCGCGATATCGCCGAGTTCAGCTACCACGTCGAGCAGCCGGTGGGCGGGCGGTGTGTCGATGTCGTTGTGCCTGAGCACGTCGGCGACTTGTTTCTGTCTTTTCATTTCTAGAGCGTGGAGGAGGCCACCTACATCGGCTTTGTGGCCGCGCTGTTTTTCATCGGTGGGGCCGAATGACGACGTATGCAGGTACTCGGTGATCTTGTCGCGCAGGCCCGCGACCGCGACGGCGTCCTCTTTCGTTCGCCGGAGCGGTCGACACCGTACAGTTACTCCGATTTCGCCACGAACGCCTGGAAAGGCGGGAATCTGCTACGACATTACGGCGTCCGACACGGAACGCGGGTCGCCGTCGTCGTCGGTCCCAAAGAGCCGACCGACGAAGATCGGCCGGGCTACCTCCGGGACGCGCCGGACGCACTGCTTGCCTTCCTCGCGGCGGCGCTTGACGGCGCAGTCGTGGATATGGACCCGCCGAATGCGGTCGACGCGACGGCGCTTATCGCGCCGGCAGCGTGGCTCGACCGCTACACGCAGGGACCGGGAACGAAGGGGCTGGCCTACGGCGGCCCGGTCGATGACCCAACCGTCGCCCAGTTCGAGCGGGAACTGTGGAGCGAGAACCCGCTCCAGCCGCCAGGCGAAGTTTCGCCCGAGGACGGCGTACTGGCGGCCGATAGAACGTACACGCACGGCGAACTAATGGCCGAGAGCGGCCGTGTCGTCGCCGACTACGATATCGACGCGGAGACAACCGTCGCGCTCCGGGCACCGATGACAACTGCGGGCGCGGTCGTCGCCGGACTGCTTGCACCGATGCGGACCGGTGCGACGGTCGTGTTCGGCGGCGACGAGGCTGCGGATATCGCCGTTGCCGACGGGGATGCGCCCGAGGAAACCGTTGTTCGGCCGGCCGACGCGACACCAGCGTAGCAATCCGGCGGACGTTCGTCATCAATGTGCGTAGCGGGTACGCGGTAGTCGCCGTGTTGGTGCGGATGCAAAGCGGAATCGCTGGTCAGTCAGCTGATGGACGCTGTTGCTTTCTTAAAGAATTTATTTGTCCGGCTACAAGCAAGAGTATGGGTTTTGACTTCAAGACCGCGGTAGCCCCACTCGTTGTAATTGTCGCCATCGCGACGGTGGCATTCATATCTATGGATGTGATGGGTCGCTCGACAGTGTTCATGATGGTGCTACCCTCGATGATCGTCTTCTCGGTCATCGCGTTCTTCTTTGGGATGAAGCACGGCGAGTTCCGCGCCAGTCCGTAACAATCTCTCGGTCCACGGTCACGGGACCACTACGCTAAATCACTCCTATTTCAACCCCACTCGGTTACCAGCACGGCTGTATGTCGGCTGGTTCGGCTGTGTGTGAGGCCATTCTATCAAACGACAAATTGACCGTGTTCGTGAGTCTCCCGTCGGATTCAGGAAAGGTCTGTCACCGGAGCCGGAGTCGTCGAATTGCGGTCACTCAGTCGGACGGACGAAGTCCGCAAGCGTCACCAGCAGACCGAGCACCCACCCCAGCGGGATGGAAATCCCGAGCCAGATGATGACGTAAGCGATGCCTTCCCGGTCGAAGTTCTCGATGAAGAACTCCGCGACGCCGACGGAAGCCAGCACTTCATAGAGGAACCACCGGGACAGTGAGTCGCTTGCTGGGATGACGACTGAGGCGACAGTCGTCGAGTACAGCGCCGCGACGACCGGCGGCAGGAAGATGGCCGTCATGGCGAACGGATACGCTAGCGCGACCGTCGTCCCGCGGCCGCCGACGCGCCGGAACGTGACGGCGAGCGCGGCTGACAGCGTCGCGACGCCGCCGGCGACAGCGACAGCGGTGAATCCACCCGACACGAGGTCGATGCTCCCGGGCTCAAACCGGACGAGCACCGCTAAGCCGCCCCAGACAAGCACAGAGAGGAGAATGACGCCGACAAGGCCAAGCCGCGTCGCGGTGCCGTCGATACGACGAGTCTGGTACCGCAGGACGACGCCACACAGGACCAGCGGATACACCAGCGCAATGACTGGGACACCGAGCGCAGACCAGAGTCGATAGAGAGCCAACCCGGTCGCAGAGTCCGGCGTCCACGTCCCGAGGACGGTGTCATTAGCGTTTCGCTGACGTGGATACACGAGTTCCATCCACGTTTCGTGTAATCTATTGAGGTCGATACGGACCCCGCCGACGACCCCGTGGCTTCCGGTAGACATACCGGTGGTTTCGTTCTACCGGCGTTAAATGTTTCACGGCAGCCGTGACTGTTGTGATATCGCTGTGAAGAGTACTGCCCGATCCGAAACCGACATATTCAGGACGGGGAGTCACAAACGGTCAGGTATGACAGACGGTAGAGCGGACGTGTCCCGCCGGGGCTTCCTGCGGACGGCGGCAGGGGCCACGGCTGCGTCGGCCGCAGCAGGCACCGCGACCGCACAGGAAGGTACCGAAGGCGGCGACGGTGGTGGCGGCGGTGGGTCGCCGGATTTCGGCGGGTTCCTCGACCAGGTTGGAAACTTCGATGGCTCGGTCGCCGATGCGACCGGACAAGACACCGCGACAGTCGAAGTCGGCGTGGACAACAACGGCCAGCCCTACGGCTTCGGCCCGCCCGCGATTCACGTCGACAACGGCGCGACCGTCCAGTGGGAGTGGACAGGCAACGGCGGTGGCCACAACGTTGTCTCGGACGGCGACGGGCCGCTGGACTCCGGTAGTACGACTTCCAGTGCTGGCGTCAACTACGAGCACACCTTCGAGGAGGACGGCATCTACCCCTACGTCTGCGTGCCACACGAAGGCCTCGGGATGAAGGGGGCTATCGTTGTCGGGACGGACTACCCGACGAAATCCTCTGGTGGCGGCGGTGGCGAGAGCGCCGGCCCGCCGGAAGTGCCAAACAGCGCGAAAACGCTCGGCGTCGCAACCTCGTTCGTGATGGTCGCGACGCTCGGACTCGCGTACTTCTTCATCCGGTACGGCGGCGACTACGAGACGCCCGAGTAACACTCCGTCGCCGCGTTACACCGAATCCGGGCCAGCGTGAATCTCCAGATCGACATCCCGCTCCTGCCCTTCGAGATCCTCGACGACACGTTCGACGATTTTGGTCGCCTCCTTGCGGATGAGCGGTTTGACTTTCTCGATAACCCAGTCCATCGAAACGAGTCGGGGGAGGTCGACGGCATTGTCCGAGGCTGACCCGGGGTCGAACGCGACGTGAAACCGCACCCGTGACGCCGTCTCCACGTCCGCTGGGACGCCGTCCGGGTCAGGTTCGACTGCCCAGTACCCTTCGGCGTCAATGTCCTTGACGATCCGCCAGTCGATGCGCGTCGGCGGCGAAACGTCAGTCACCTCCGACCGAGCGGTGTAGGAGAGCTTCCACCACGAGAACACGAGGTCGTAGTTCGTCCCCGGCGAGCCGTCGCCGTCCTGTACCACGCGGTCGAGGTATTCGGAATATCGTGCGTAGCCCGGAAAGTCCAGCAGAAACTCGTAGACCTCTTCGGGTGGGACATACACAACCGTGCTGACCTCGACTTCGTCCACGTCTGTGACACCGGATGTACCGAAGGTAAACTTTCGGGCATAGACTCCGTCCGCGGCCGCGTTTTTTGCCGAAAGATTTCCACAGAGCATAATTGCGAACAGTAAATATTATCACTCTGTATTGGATACAGTGGTAGTACCATGAGTGCATCCGATATCCAGTCCGCTGATACCGACAGCGAGCACGAGAACAGTGGGTGGGAGGCCGTCCGCGATCTCCCGCCGAGCGCGAAACTCGTCGCGAAAGTTCTGGAGTACAACGAGACTCTGACCCAGAGCCAACTGGCCGAGGAGACGCTGCTGCCGCCGCGGACCGTCCGGTACGCCCTCTCTCGTCTCGAAGATGTTGGCGTCATCGACTCCCGGTTTTCCTTCGCCGACGCGCGCAAACGGATCTATACGCTCCGGGTCGAGTAACCAGCCAGCACGCTTCACGTCTAGCAACCGGGTCCTGCATTCCACACCAAGGGCCGTTTCATCCTCTTTGTCGCCCGTTCACAGTGTGAGGACAACGTTGATTAGTCACCCTCACAAGACATTTGATATGAAAGTCGTCCTGATTGGTGTCGGGCAGGCTGGCGGGAAAGTAACCCAGTCGCTCGCCCAATTCGATTACGACATGGGGTTTGACGCTGTCCGGGGTGCTCTCGCCGTCAATACGGCGCGGGCCGACCTCCAGAACCTCGATATCGACACAGCCCTCATTGGACAGGACCGGGTGAAAGGTCACGGCGTCGGCGGTGACAACGAGCTCGGGGCACAGATTATGCAAGAGAACGCCACCGAGGTGCTCAACGAACTCGACGGTCGCATCACGACCGAGGCCGAGGCCATCGTCGTCGTCGCCGGACTCGGCGGCGGCACCGGCTCGGGCGGCGCACCGATGCTCGCCCGCGAACTCAAGCGCATCTACGAGAAGCCGGTGTACGTCCTCGGTATTCTCCCCGGCCGGGACGAAGGTGGCCTCTATCAGGCCAACGCCGGTCGCTCGCTCAAGACCGCTGCCCGCGAGGCCGACTCCCTCCTCCTCGTCGACAACGACGCCTGGCGGGGCAGCGGCGACAGCGTCGCCGCCGGCTTCGAGCGCGTCAACGACGCCATCTCACAGCGCGTCGGCCTGCTGTTCGCCTCCGGCGAGGCAGTCGAGGGAGTCGGCGAGAGCGTCGTCGACTCCTCGGAGATCATCAACACGCTCAGGGGCGGCGGCATCGCCTCTATCGGTTACGCCAGCGCCGAGGCCAGCGAGGACGCCAGCGAGAACGTCAACACCATCACCAGCGTCACCCGGAAAGCCCTCCTCACGAGCATGAGCCTGCCCAACGCGGTCAAGGCCGACTCGGCCCTCCTCGTCGTCGCGGGTGACCCCGAACGTCTCTCGCGGAAAGGTGTCGAACGAGCGCGCCGCTGGGTGGAAGATCAGACCGGGAGTATGGAGGTCCGGGGCGGGGACTTCCCGCTCGGGTCGGACAAAGTCGCGTCGCTGATCGTCCTTTCGGGCGTCGAACGGTCCGAACGGGTCGACGAATTCATGGAGCGCGCCACAGAAGCAGCGAACTCACAGGGCGGGACGACCGACCCTGACGAGTTCACAAGCGACGAGCTGGACGGACTGTTCTAAACTGTTTTCGGCGCAGATACCGGGACCACTCGACTGGGACGGCAGCCTCAGGCGAGACTACTACCGTCGAACTTCGCGCGGTCGAAGTCGTGGTCGAGCAGGTCGAGAATGGTCGGCGCGATGTCGTAGAGGTCGGCATCTTCGATGCGAACGTCCGGGTCATCGACCATGAGCGTCGCGTTGTCGAAGCTGTGCATCCCGTTTCGCGGCCCGACACCGAACACGTCCTCCGAGCCTTTGAATCCGGCCTTCAGGTCGAACCCGTGGTTCGGGACGACGGTGAGATCCGGCGCGATGTCGTCGTGGTCGCCACGGAAGGCGTCTTCCTTGGTCACGACACGGTCGGCGACCTTCTTGCCGTCTGGGCCTTCCAGCGATTCGAGTTTCTCCTTGAGGTCCGCACGAACGGACTCGTACTCGGATTCGGGAACGCTGCCGTTCGGCTCCCGGCCCTCTAGGTTGATGTAGAACCGTCCGGGGATGAGCGAGTAGGCTTTCGTGTCCTCGCTGATATCGCCGAGTTCGGAGTGGTCGTCGGTCGCGTAGTCGAGCCACCCCTCCTGCTGGAGCCACTCGTTGAAGTGGACCTCGTAGTCGAGGGAAGTGAAGCCGTGGTCCGAGGCGACGACCATCGTCACGTCGTCGGGGAGTCGGTCGCGCAGGTCACCGAGATACGCGTCGACCTGCTTGTAGAACTCGAAGAACGCCTCCTGGTTCTCGCCGTCGCGCTCGTAGTCTTTGAACAGGAAGTGGTTGACCCGGTCAGTGGTCATGAACACGCCGAAAAACAGGTCCCAGTCGTCCTGTTCGACGTAGTGCTTGAACGCCTCGTAACGCTTTTCGAGCGTCTTGTGGGCGTCCTCGACGAAGTCGCTCTTGTCGTCGTCGTGGCCGAGTTTGGCGTTGACATCGATCCGGTAGTCGCTGTCCTGAAGATGGTCACGGAGTTCGTCCGGATAGGCGGCCTTGTCGACGCCCGGCGAGAGAAAGCCCGACACCATCCGCTGGACGTTCCGCTGTGGCGGGAAGGTGACCGGTACGTTGAGCACCGTGGCATTGCGGCCATCGTCAGTGACGCGGTCCCAGAGGCGCGTCGCCTGCACGTCACGTCCCATCGGGACGTAGGTATCGTATGACCCGACCTCGCGGTCCTGGAAACCATAGACGCCCGTTTGTCCGGGGTTAACACCGGTCGTCAGCGCCGGCCAGCAGGCGCTAGACTCGGGGGGGACGATGCTGTCGATTGGGCCGGCGCTTCCGTCCGACGCCATCTCCGTGAGGTTCGGGAACACGTCAGGGTGCTCGTCGATGAGGCTAAACGGTACGCCGTCAATACCGAAGAAGGCAACACGCGGTGCGTCGTCGCCTTTCAATCGGTCGAATAATCCCATACGACCCGTTAGTCAGGTCAGGAACAAGAAACTTCTTTTCGGAGCCGCGTCACCGAAAGCGGCAAAATCATCGACACAGCCCAGCGGTCAGGACGACTGGTCCGCGTTCTCCGGAACCACGGTCAGGTGTGCGATTCCGGGTGTCGACCGTCGTTCGGCTCGCGGAACGACAGTCGTGTGGTCAAGCGCCGCGTCGGTGTCATCAGTAGCCATACGCGTACAGATAGCGGTTACACGGACAAAAGATTACCCATGCTCATACATAATCGGAGACACCTGCCGGTATTACTTCTGGAAATACACCGCCAGCGGAACAAAAACCGCAAAAGGTGGTCCCGGACGCGTCAGTTGAACTCTTCGTCGTAGAGTTCCTGCGCGTGGACGATAGCGTCCTTTGCGGCTTCTTTGTCTTCCCAGCCTAGCGTCTCGACTTCTTTGCCCTCTTCGAGGTTCTTGTAAGTCGAGAAGAACTCGTCAATCTCGTCGAGGGTCTGCTGTGGGATGTCGTCGAGGTCCTCGATGTGGTCGTAGCGCGGGTCCTCAATCGGGACTGCGATGACCTTGTCGTCCTGCTCGCCGTCGTCGTCCATCTTCATCAGGGCGACGGGGCGGGCCTCGATGACACAGCCGGGGAACGTCTGGTCTTCGACGAGAACGAGCACGTCGAACGGGTCCTCGTCGTCGTAGTACGACTGCGGAATGAAACCGTAGTCAGACGGGTAGTGAACGTTCGAGTGGAGAACACGGTCGAGGACGACACCAGGGATGTCCTTTTCGTATTCGTACTTGTTACGCTCGCCTTTTAGGCACTCGACGACAGCGTAGATCTCTTCGGGTGGGTTCGGTCCAGTTTCCAGGTCTTCCCAGAGGTTCGTCATCACCGGCGACTGCGCGACGCCATCAAAAAATCCTTTCGTAATAGCCGTAGCTATTCGGTATTATGCGCTATATAACCCAATAATATCTAACTATAGATATATTCTTAGATTACACTTACTACCTGTAAACGACAATCTGAAAGCAGATTAATCGGAAACTCAATTCAACTGAAGCCACATAATATAACTTTCTCGATATTATTGTACCTGCTAGTTGTGTGGGGGTTAATGCCCCACAGCAGGCGTTGTGCGCCAGGGTTAACAAGTGTTAAATAGCTTGCTGACATTTACTCAACTATGTCAGAGGCACAAACAGTTACTGACAGTCCGGGCATCGCAAAAGAACTTACCGCTTTTCAGCAGAATATCCTGGTAATACTCGCTGAAGAGCCGCGGTATGGTCTCGCTATCAAGCGCGAACTAGAAGAATACTACAACGACGAAGTCAACCACGGTCGCCTGTACCCGAACCTCGACGACCTCGTCGAGATGGGACTCGTCGAGAAGAGCGAACTCGACAAGCGAACGAACCAGTACTCCCTGACAGAGTCGGGCAAGGACGCAGTCCTCGACCAGCTCGGATGGGTGTTCGGGAAGTTCATCTCCGACGACGGTCGAGCCGACGAACTCCGTGATCTGATCGCGGCACAGCAGTAGACTCGCACCTGGGCACCTGCGAACTACTGTTAATCAATTCTTAACGCGAAACAAACCTGACTACCGACAGATATGCCGAACAGTTACGCGTCGGGAACACAGCCACCGGCTTCTTTCACAGTGAGACGGATCGACCGGTCGAGGACCGACTGTTGTTCCGCAGTTGGCCACGCGTTCCGTCGGACGTAGTCGTCCCGAAACTCCTGAATTTCGTCCGGTGTCGCCTCCGAGATCGGTTTCGCGTAGTGGTTGCTCATGAAATCGGCGAGCAGCTCCGCGTTGGCGCCGTGTGTCTCACCGTGCGCTTCGGTCACAGCTTCGACGACAGCTCGGTTTGCAGCGTCGATCTCTTCCCACTCGTCCGGGTCGCCGGGACCCGAAAGCCGTATCTCGACGCCACGGTCAATATCGTCGACCCGTTCCGGACGGATGACGCCATCATCGACCCATTCGACGGGATGGCAGACGAGTATGTCACCCGTCTCGTCGTTCCTGATGCGAGCGGTGTAGTCGTACTCGGCGAGGATTTCGTCGCGTTCGGTCCTGTAGGCGTCGGCCTCGGCATCGTCGACTGCCTCGCGAGCGAGTCTGGTCAGCCGTTCGGCCCGTTCGATCACGTCTGTCGGCAGGTCAGTCATCGTCGAGTGCGTCGTTTGCTAGTTCGTCCGCACGGTCGTTTATTTCTCGCGGAACGTGCTCGATCTGCCAGTCGTCAAAACCGGTCAGCAATTCACGCACGCGGACGCGGTTTTCGCGCAGTTCCGGGTCGTTCGTATCCCATTCACCACGGACTTGTTTGACGATAAGCTCTGAGTCACCCCGGATATGGACATCGTCGAATCCGTAATCGCGTGCGACTTCGATCGCACGGATGAGCGCTCTGTATTCCGCCTGGTTGTTTGTCGCTGTACCGATCGTCTCTCCACCCTCCGTGACGATCCCGCTGTCGTCGACCAGCACGTAGCCGACCGAGGACGGCCCTGGATTGCCACGCGATGCGCCATCAAAATACGCATGGACGCGCCCGCCGTCATTGCCGCGTAACAGGGCCTCAAGTTGTGCGGTCTCCTCGCCCTGTACGACGACTTTTCCGTCGTAGGCGACCGCCGTCGCACCGCCGTAGTCGACACGCCAGCGCTCGTGATCGGTGTTTCCTGCTTCAATGTCGAGTCCCGCATCCGCTAGACGCTCGCGGGCCGTCGTCTCGTCGCATTCGATGACCGGCATTGTCCGAGGGTGGCTGACCCGTCGGTATAGACGTTGTGGTCGGCCTGTCAGTTCCCGGCGTTCCTGCTGATTCGCTCGGCACCGGTCTGTCGACCCTCTTCACCACCAAGGAACCGACCTAGAATGCCGACCAGCCCGCCAACGGTGACAACGGCTCCGGCGGCAAACATTATTGACAGGATTGGGTCGACAGGCTCAATGAGAATGGGCGAGACAAACAGGATAATACCGGACAGGATCGCAACCACCGCTGCAACGGGACTGACCTGCTTGCCCGACGAGACACGGTAGGTGGAATGGGCAAGCGTGAGGGCTGCGAGTTCCCCGACGAGAAGGTTGACAAGTGCCTGCTGGTACGCGACCGGAATGGTTGCCGAGACGAATATGACAGCCAGGCTGACCAGCGTTGTGCCGAGCAGGAACCATTTCGTGGTATTCACCATGATTTATATCACCTGTTGTTACTCAATCCAACCCTGTAAGAGTTGCTCTCCCACGGACCGCTGGAAAGGTTCTTATCGGGGAGGACCGAAGGCGTGACAGATGCAACTCGACGAGTTCATCGAGGGATTCGAGGAGGACGAAGCCGCACAGCGGCGGCGTCTCGCGGCGGAGAAGTCCTACGCCATCACGGACCACCTCGAAGACGTCGAGCAGCAGTTCGAGGCGGCAGTGCAGGGCGATTCGCTGTTCGGATCGACGGCCCCGGAGATATTCGTCGGCCGGTCGGGGTATCCCAACGTCTCGACAGGCCTGCTCTCTCCGGTCGATACCGATGCCGCTGCTGCTGGGTTCGCGACCAGCGGCGACTGGTATCAGGAGGGACTGGGTATCGAGGACGTGCTCCAGCGCCGGACCGGTATGGTGAACTCCACTCAGACGACATCCGTCGATTCCGTCAGCGCCGGTGGCGGACGCGGCGGTGGTGGGGTCCACGATGTCTGGAACGGCTTCGTCGGCGTCCAGCGTGAAGTCGCCATCGCGGACCATCCCGTCGATGTCGAGGTCGGTCTCGACGGGACTCCCGAGATGGATGTGAGTTTCGACGACGTTGGGACGCCGACGGGGCCGCGTGCCCACGCGACTGATGCCGACTTAGCGGAGAACCCACACGTGCCCCGACCCGTCGAAAAGACGCTGTCGGACGACGACTGGCGCGCCGAGGGCGCGATGGCGTACCTGTACCGCCGTGGATTCGACGTATACGACATCAACACCATTCTCTCGGCAGGCGCGCTCGGGCAGGCCAGCGAGCGCTCGCTGGTGCCGACACGATGGTCGATCACTGCCGTCGACGACACGGTCGGGCAGTACGTCCGTGGTACGCTGCGCAACGCCGACACCATCGACAAGCCGGAGCTGTGGTACAACGAGTACATGGGGAACCGCTACTGGGTCGTGCTCGCACCCGGTCGCTGGGAGTTCGAACTCGTCGAGATGAAAGCGCCCCAGAGCGTCTGGAACCCACGCCCCGAAACGGGCTACTACATGTCCAGCGCTCACGAGGGCTACGAGGGACGGACCGCCTACGTCGAGGAGACTGCGGGAGCGTACTACGCGGCACGACTCGGCATCCTCGAACACCTACAGGAGCGCGACAAACAAGCGAAGTGTCTGGTGCTACGGGAAATCACCGACGACTACTGGGCACCGGTCGGCGTCTGGCAGGTGCGCGAGGGCGTCCGGAATGCCTTCGACGGAGAACCCGGGACCGCCCAGTCCTTCCGGGAGACGCTGACGGCTATCGCCGACCAGCTCCCCGTCACTCTCGGGCAGTTACGTCGCAAGTCCGAGCTCGTCGCCGGGCTGCAGTCGCAGTTAAGCGATTTCTAACAGCGCCTTGCGTTGCCGTAAACGGTCTGTGTCCAGCAACCGTTATCGGCGTCGCCCGCTGTCACCGTCACTGGTATCATCCCAGGCTGAAGTGCCGAATCCGCTATCGTCAGTGCCGTCGTTCCGGCCCGAATCGTCGGCGTACCTATCATCCACCGGATCGTTCATACCTGAGGCGATCCCTGCCGTGGATGGACTGGACCCGTGTGTCCCGCCAGTCGAAGTGGTGGGTGTGAGCGGCGGTTCGCCGTACTCCTCCTCGTATGCGTCCGCGAAGCCACGCCCCCAGATATACATGATCGCGGACTGGCCGACGAACGCGAGGAACGGAACCGCGAGATAGCCGACAATGGTGAATCCCAAGACGGTCGCTCCAACGGAGACGAGGATGTTGACCGCAAACGCCATCACCACGGCCATCAGCATTGTCCGACTTGTCCCGACAGACGAGAGAACATCACGGTCAAAGCCCGCAGCGATACTGTCAGCCCGGACGAAGTTCCCTGTCGCAACGGGCAGTATCACTGCCATTGCAAGAACTCCGATAAAGTAGAGCAAAGCAGCGACGAGAAAACCGACGAGCAGCAACCCCTCCGAGCCGCCGAGTCCACCGCCGATCACCAGCAGGCCCGGGATAGCAAGTGCGAGAGTGAGCAGCAAACCGTATCCAATAACGACGACCGTATGTCGGACTCCGTCAACGGTGATGTCGACCAGATCCAGTTCGTCCCAGGCTGGCGGCGTGTCAGTCTCACCCTTGAGGACACGGCGCATTACTTCGAGCATATATCCTTGGAACGTGAACAATGGAACGAGCAAAAAGCCGAAAAACAGTACAACCCCACCGACTGCGACGCGTTTGGCCCAGTCATCGCCCTGTGTCTGATAGCGAAGTGCGTCCTCTATCATGTGCAGTCAGTCTTAAGATAGGTTCAAATAAGTTGTGTAATAATTGAAAACGAGCCAGACATCCCAGTTCTTGGACCAGTTCAGTACGGGCAACGGCGTGGCTCAGGTTCGATTGGTGCTGTGTGGCGGAACCTCGACAAACGCCGGGACATCGACTTCTTCGGCACAAACCGGGCATCCAACAACCAACAGGCGCTCCCGGACGCCATCGTCGACCGTTGCACACGCACCACAGTTCGGGCATGTGAAGCGGTACTCCGGCATGTACTCAGGCACGGACTTGGATAGACGAAGGAACTGCCCCCTCAATGTCGAGGGATTATACGTACATGGAAGTATTCCGCTCGCCAACCGCTACTGCCGTACGATGGAGGCTCTCAGATATATAGCCCACAATAGCTGTCTTAGGAAGGATTATTCCACTCGCTCGGTACGATTACACGATGACTGATACGCCGCTGAAGTTCGGGTTCGTCTGCGTCCAGAACGCGGGCCGGAGCCAGATGTCCGCAGCGTTTGCCGAGCGGGAACGCACCCGCCGCGGACTCGAAGATACGGTCGAAATCCTGACGGGCGGCACAGACCCCGCGGACGAAGTGCATCCAGGGGTTGTCGATGCGATGGCTGAACTCGGCATCGACCTCTCTGACCGGGCCCCACAAGCGGTTTCGGACGACGAACTCAACGAGTGTACTGTCGTTGCGACAATGGGGTGTTCGACGCTCGAACTCGACGCCGATGTCACAGTGCGTGATTGGGCGCTAGAGGACCCGCACGGACAGCCAATCGAGCAGGTCCGGGAAATCCGAGATGGAATCGAGAAGCGTGTCGTCGACCTATTCGACGAATTCACCGACAGCAGTACCAATTGAAACGAGTGACACACTGAGCGCACTGCCCTCGTGCGATCAGGTGTACATTGAATTTCAAGAGCTACTATAACCGACCTGTTGCAGACGTTGACTCCAAGGCGGTCCGACACACCGGCCGAATAGCCTCAGTCCTTGACAGCGGATTATCACTCGACGTACGTGAGATACTCGACCTGTTCGTACGCCAGAAGCCACGTCCCGTAGCTATCTGTGACCTCGATCCCTTCGTGCTCCCGAATGCGGTCAGTGACCGACCGAAAGGCCTCGTCATCCTGGAAGTAGCCGCCGTCAATCGCCTCTTCAACGACTTCTCGTTCGGCTTCGGAAAGGCCCGTGAGCGTGAACAGGTACTGGTCTCGAATCTGGTCAGCAAACGAGTCGACACCCGACGCGACTTCCGTCGCCTCGTACCGGTATTCGGTCTCCGTCGTCGTTCGTGTGCTGACCGTCACCCGGTAGCGGTCGCCGTCGTGGACGATAATATCGTACTGCTGCTCGGGAACGAACACCGAGCCGTTCCCCACTTCCTCGGCAGTGCCGTACCCGACACCCACGTCATACCCGTCCCCGCTGGGCGGGTCGTCGTCCGAAATGATCGGGTCAAGGCGCTGGCGGTCTACCGCCGGTAGCTCCTCGTAGGCGATTTCGCCGATCTCAGCCGTCGAATCATCCGGATCGAAATCGATCCGTACCTCGTACACCGTCACGTCGCTACTCTCGAGTGCCGTCTCCGAAACTTCGTAGAAGGCATCATCGATACGGACGGTATCAATCTGGTCGAACAGCTCGTGTCGCCCTCGGCGCGTCGCAGAGCTGTTTTCGATGGCCTCCGAGGCGACCGTGTACTCCGTCGACTCGGGATCGGGCGACATCGAAACTTCGTCGGCGATGTCGGCCGCTGTCGCGTCGTCCATGTCCAGCACGACGGAGGGATGACCACAGCCGGCGACAGCGACCGAGAGGAGGGCTGTTCCGCTCGCGAGGAACTGGCGTCGTCGCATATAGATACTGACAGCCAACCGGAAGGAAAGTTTTCTGGCTGGGGTTTCTCTGACAGTCGTGGACAATTAGCTACTGTATACCGCTTCGGTGAACGTGGACTTCACCGCCCCATTGATCCGTCAGCAACGGATATCTGTGTCTTGCAGGAATGTCGGTTCCGTGGCCGCGCTACATCTGAAGGTGATCCGTAGACATATTTTGCGTGTCCCAGCTTCACTGCTGCTGAGGAGATCGCCACGGACCGTGCGAGTATCGACGACACCGTGAATGGCCACGGGTTCGAACTTCTCGTCCGGCTCTCTCACGACAGCCTCGCTGGTGTTCGAGGCGACCGTCTGTGTTACCCATTCTCGAAGCTCCTCGCTCGTCTCAACAGCGAAATGAAACACTTGGTCTTCGCTCGTTCGGTTTTCGAGCGTGACCGCTAACTTGGCGATACAAGGTGTGCTGGAGCCAAAGTTGGCACAGCCAGATAGCGACGCTACGACCACACCGCTCCCGGTCAAAAAGCCGCGTCGAGTGGAGGGCATATTTATTCCACGTACATCTGCTCTTGTCAATGCTCGTTTGTGGATAGATGCGGAGTGACCGCTAGACTGCGGCGGCCGCAAGGTTCCCTTGCGAGCTGACAGAACCTTGCTTCAACGGCATCTTTCAATTCCGTCGAAATCGACGAACTACAGCGCCGTGGCTCCGGTTTCTGTGAAGCCAACAACGGGAAGAACTCGGTATGGGCCAACGCGGATTTGAACCGCGAACCTCCCGGTTATCAGCCGAGCGCTCAACCTGATTGAGCTATTGGCCCAACGCATTCTTTTGTACCCGAGGGGTATTGAAAAGGGTAACGTTTCGCGGCCGGTTGGGGATGTGAAACCGCGTCAGGGCTTCAGTTTTCGTCGCTGTCGTCGAAGTCGACGTCAGTGGCTTCGTCTGGGTCGAAGGAGGTTCCGGGACCGGAACCAGAGCCCGAACTAGGGCCACCCTCTGGACCGGTCGGGCCGGGGCCTGCTGGGCCGTTCTCGTCGTCGGGGAAGCCGCCGATGTACACCTGCCCGCTGGCGAAACCGCCGGTCTTGGCGTCGACGTACGGCTGGACGACCCAGCGGCGTGTGGCGGCGCGGACGGGGTACCGGGTGAACGGTACCGCGAGTAGGAGGCCGACGAAGTCCGTCACCAGGCCGGGGGTGAGGAAGAACGCGCCGGCGGCAATGAGGAGGCCACCGTCGATGAGTTCGTCGGTCGGGAGTTCACCGACGGCGAGCCGCTGTTGGATCTTCCGAAGCGTCGCACGGCCTTCGGCGCGGACCAACAGCATGCCGATCAGTGCCGTCAGGACGACGAGGGCGATGAGAACAAGCGGCGGAACAGGAAATAGAACTCCTGTTGCGAGTGCCACCAGCAACACGATGTCGAACAGCGGGATGAGCAGCAATAGCCCGATGGCCCGGAGCATACGACTGCTTGCAGGCCCGCCCCCAAACGCCTTTCGAGAGCGGGACCAGGCTGTCGACCGCCGAGGGAGCGAGTCAGCGTTCCCGCAGTCGGACTTCGATCGGTTCTGTGGGACTCAGCGTAATCTGCATCGCGAGCGAGAGCGGCGGTTCGGTGACTGCTTCGACGGCGTACTGTTGGGCGATGGTCGTCAGGGCGAGTTTGGCCTCCATCCGGGCAAAACGCATTCCGATGCAGTGGCGCGGGCCGCCACCGAAGGGGTAGTAGGCGTAGTCCGGGAGGGACGCTTCGAGGTCGTCATCCCACCGTTCAGGGCGGAACGCGTCGGGCGCATCGTACCACCGTTCGTCCCGGTGGACGAGCCACTGCGGGAGGGTGAGCTGGGCGTCCGTCGAGAGCTCGTATCCGCCGAGAGTCACCGGCTCCGTCGGTTGTCGGAACACCGTGAACGCGGGCGGATACAGCCGCAGGACTTCGTTCAGCACCGCATCGAGATACGGCAGTTCGAACAGGTCCTCGGGCGTCGGCTGGCTCTCTCCAAGCGTCGCGTCGAGTTCCTCGTGCAGGCGCTGCTGGCACTTCGGATTGTTCGCCAGTAAGAACCAGGCGTAGGTGAGCGTCAGCGCCGTCGTATCGTGGCCGGCGACGAGAAAGGTAAGGAGCTGGTGACCCAGTCGCTCGCGGTCCATTGTCTCGTCGTCGAGCGAGAGCAGCAGAGAGAGTACGTCGTCGCGCGCCTCGCGAGCGTTCTCGTCTTCGCGCTGGCGGGCAGCGATAACATCGTCGAGCGTTGACTGGAACTCGGCCAGCGAGCTGTTGACAGCGCGGTTCGTTGCCGTCGGGACCCACAGCGGGAGGTACGCCGACAGCGACCGCGGGTCCAGTCGTTTGCGTAACGCGTCGAGTAGCGGTTCCAGCGCGTCCGCAGTGGTCTCGATATCCACGTCTAACAGTGTCTTGCCGAGAATGTTCAGCGTCAGCGACTGCATATGTGGGAGTACGTCGAGACGCCGGCCGTCGCTCCAGCCCGCCGCCGTCCGATCGGCGAAGTCGGTCATCGTGTCGCCGTAGGCGGTGATTCGCTCCCGGTAGAACGCTGGCTGGAGCGCCGTCCGCTGGCGCTGCCAGTCCTCGCCCTCCAGCAGGAACAGCCCTTCGCCGATGAACTGGCCGAGGGTGTCCTGAAGAAGTTGTCCCTTCTCGTAGGCGTCGGCATCGGTCACCAGCACCTGCTCGACCAGATTGGGATGGCAGACGAAACAGCCTGTCGTCCCGGCGACGCTGTACCCCACCACGTCGGCCTCGTGAGCACCGGCGCGGTCATAGAACCCGAGCGGGTCACGCAACATCGCGGCGGTGTTGTGGATGAACGGGACGCGGCCGAGACGGGGTGGCCGGTCACCCGGTGTGACCGGCTCCGGTGTTTCGGGAATCGCCTGCTGGGTATCCATCGCCCATGCTTGGGTCGCGCCGCCAATCGGTCTTTCGCCAGGAGTGAGAGGGCCTTTGTACGCCCACCGCCCACACCCGGTATGGACGAATACGCACGCGACACGAAGGTCGAGTGGCGCGAGTGGGGCACAGCCCCCTTTGAGGACGCCGCCGAGTCGGGGAAGCCGGTACTGCTGGCGCTGACGGTTCCGTGGAGCGCCGAATGCCGAGCGATGGACCGGGGCACGTTCGGTGAACCGCGTATCGCGGCTAACATCAACGACGGGTTCGTCCCGGTCCGCGTCGACGCCGACCGCAATCCGCGCGTCCGGGAGCGGTACACGATGGGTGGGTTCCCGTCGACGGTGTTTCTCACTCCGGAGGGTGAGGTCATCACCGGCGCGACGTTCCTCGGGCCGGACGGGTTCCGCGGTATTCTGGACTCCGTTCGGGAGTCGTGGGATGCCCAGGGCGCAGCGGCGGGCTCGATTCCCCGGCAGCTACAGGACGAATCACCCCCTGCCGGCGAGCTCCGCCCGCGCATTGAGGAGCACATGGTCGAGCAACTGCTTGGCGCGTTCGACGAGGAGTTCGGCGGCTGGGGAACCGACGTGAAGTTTCCGCTCCCGCGGACCGTGGAGTTCGCCCTCGTCCGTGCGCGAGACCAGGCTACCCGGACGCTGGAAGCGATCCGAACCCACCTGCTCGACACCTACGACGGCGGCTTCTTCCGGTACTCGACGGAGCGTAGCTGGGGGAACCCGCGGAGAGAGAAACTACTGGACGAGAACGCCGCCCTGGTCAGGGCGTTCGCTCACGGCTACCGGTACACCGGGACTGAAGCGTACCGGGACGCCGCACAGCGGACCGTCGATTACCTCACAACGACGCTGTGGGCCGGCGACGCGTTCGCCGCGAGCCAGGCCGGATCGGACGAGTACTACCGCCTAGAGCCGACAGAACGCGAAGGGACAGTGTCACCGAACGTCGACGAGACGGTGTTCGCAGACCGCAACGGCCTCGCTATCGATGCCCTGCTGTGGGTCGCAGCCTACACCGACGACGAGCGCGCCCAGCAGTACGCCAGTCGCGCCCGGAACGCCGTCTGTGATACTCTCGTCGACGGCGGCGAGGTCGCCCACTACGACGGCGCGAACAGCGACACCGGGCTGCTGTTGGACCAGGCCCAGCTCCTCCAGGGCCTGACGACGAGCTGGCAGGTCCTCGGTGAGCCGGGGCCAGCCGAAGCTATCGCGGACTGGACCATCGAGAACCGCCAGCAGGACGGCGGCGCGTTCCGAGACGGGCCCACCAGCGGGGCGGGACTCTGTAACCGGTCGCTCCATCCACTCGACGCGACGGTGGAACTGGCCGACGCACTGGTCGACCTCGCGGCGCTCACTGGCGATGACCGATACCGCAACGCGGCACTGTCGGCCGTCGAGTCCTTCGCCGGCGCAGCCGAACGGATGGGCGTCGAGGTCGCCGGCTATGCTGGCGTCGCGGCCCGTCTTCAGCAGCCTCAGACGCTCACGGTCGGCACCGAAGCCGGAACGGACCTCCACCGTGCGGCGCTGCGGCTGGCCGACCACGAGACCACCGTTGTCCCGGAGCCGGACGGCGACGGCACAGCACGGCTCCTCGACGGGGACGCGATCGTCGCCGAGGGGACGACGCCGGGCGACCTCGAAGCCTCGCTAACTGGCGAGCGCTGACACGAACAACGGCCGCAAACGTGGACAAACGGTAAACCCCCGACAAGTTTTTGCACACGTACCCTGATGTATGGGTATGTCCAGTCTCAGAGATCTCGGACTCTCCGAATATGAAGCCAGAGCATACCGGTCACTCCTGGAAACAGGACCGACAACGGCAAAGGAGCTGTCGCGGGCCAGCGACGTGCCGATGGGCCGCATCTACGATGTGCTAAACAGCCTCGAAACGTACAATCTGGTCCGCAGCCAGACCGCCAGCCGGCCCAAGAAATACGTCGCGGTCGAGCCGGACACGGCCCTCGATCGGTTACTCGAAGACAAGAAGCGCGAACTTCAGGAGAAGGTCGGCCAGTACGAGGAGATCGTTGACGACCTCTCCTCACAGCTAGAGTCGGCAGATCCCGTCGAGGAACCGTTCTGGACGGCCGCCGTCGGCCCCGACAACTCGCTTGACCTGCTGCTCGAACGGCTGGCTGCCGCCGACGACGAGATCATCATGGTCGGCTCGGCACCCGCTCGTCAGGTGGACATTCTCTCCGGCACCGAGCGAATCGTGGATGAACTCGAAGCGGCGCTGGAACGGGGCGTCGAGGTGTCCCTGCTTGTCCGACCGGACCTGTTCGAGAGTCTCCCGGAGGAGGCCAACCGCGAGTACTACGAGCGCCTCTTCCACTACGACAACTACAGCGCCCGCGCCAGTCCGAACATCAGGACTACGTTCGAGCTACTCGATGGGGTCGAAGTCTGTATCGAGGTCCCGCACCCGCTTGGCCGCGAGGAAACCTTCGGCGTTATCGACATGAAAGACTCCGATTTCACTGCCGATATTAGCCAGGCGTTCGAAGAACAGTGGGCCGAAGCGAAACCGGTCGGGCCGCCGTAGTTGGAACGCTGGAGGCGGGGAGAAATCGGGCCGCAAACGGTGTCCGTCTTCCAGTGAATCGTTACGCACAAAAACTACCAGCGGTTTCGCGGGTCGCTACGCTCACGGCTTCGGCGTTTCCAACCGGGACGCATAGCGTTTCGCGCCCCTTCGACGTTCTGAGGATTTCGCTGCGCTCAATCCTCGCTGACTTCCTGCCGCAGATCACCCAACTGCGCCACGCGTTCGGCGTGGGCGTTGTGCTGGTGGATGGACTCGTCGTTGGACTGTTTCATCGTCACGACGGCATCGTCGGGCAGATCCGGGAACGTGTCGACGACGCCTTCGGCAAGGGCGCGAACGCAGTCCTCGACGAACTTGGCGTCCTTGTGGGCCTCGTAGGTCATGTGGTCCTCGTCGGGCCGCTTCGCGAGGTTGTAGATGCGGGCGCTCATCGAATCCCGAGCGACTTCGATGAGTTCGTTCAAGTCGACCTCGGGCGCGCCATCGCTCTGGACGGTAAGCGTGGCGTGGCCCCGCTGTGAGTGGCCGGCCTGTGGGTTGGTTTCGAGGAACTCCTCGATGACGTCGTCGTCGACGTTGAGCTGCTGGAGCGTCTCGCGGGCGCGGGAGGCCGACATCCCCTGTGAGCACGGGCAGACAGTCATCCCAGTGACGCGAGCGCCGATTTCCTCGCTCGTCCCGTCTTCGGTCGCCGTCGCCGAGGCGATGATGTCGGCGGTCGACTGTGTCGCCATTTCGGACGCCGGCGTGGACTCGTGGGTGACGTACTCCGCTTCCATCCGGACCTCCGCTTTCGTCGTGTAATCGTGTTTCTCAAGCAGAAGTTCGGCGGCGTCGCCACAGACATCCTCGACCCGATAGGCTTCCTCGGACACGGCGGTTTCCAGCGTCTCGTCGATGACCTCCATATTGCGGGACATGTCGGCCCCCTTTCGCCAGGACGGCAGATCCACGAACACTTCGAACTCCGCCATGAGTACGATGGGGTCGCGGTCGCGACGCCCCAGTTTGACGAGTTTCTCGACACCCGTCACACCGACGCGATTGAGACCGACCGTTACGTCCGGACTCGACGCCTGCACGTCCGGGAGTTGTTGACTCATTGCCCTTCCTATGGAAGAGAATCGGTTAGTGCTTTCGAAAGGGTGGGAAGTCGCCGTGAGCATCGCCACCGCAGAGACGACCCGCTCCGAACCGGGTCAGAGCTGCGTGTTGTCCGGCATTGATTCGTCCGTCTCGAAATTCCGGAACAGTAACTCGAAGTCCGCGGCGTCGAACGAATCCGTGAGTTCGTCAAGCTCCGCCCGGACCTCCGCGAGCTCAGCCTCCAGTGCAGTAAACTCCTCACTCTCATCGAGAACCGTCTGTGGTTTCGACGATTCCAGTGCAGCGTATTTCGCCGTGAGCGAGTAGCACTCACGCAGGCGTTCCTCGTAATCGGCGTACCGAAGCAACTGTTCGATCGTCTGAAAGAGGTCCTCTTTCGACACCGGTTTCAGGACGTAGTCATCGAAGGGCATCTCGATGATATCGAAATCGGGGTCCACTGCGGTCACCATCGCTACGCGCGTGTCGTAGCGTTTCTCACGGATCTCCGACAGTACCTCGTCGCCGGAGAGGTCCGGCATCCGTCGGTCTAACAGGACAACATCGACTGCAGAATCTAGCTTCGAAAGGGCGGCCTCACCGCTGTATGCCGTCTCGACTATGTACTGGTCCCCTAACTGGTCCGCGTACACGTCGGCCACGGCTGGTTCATCGTCGACAACGAGGATTGTCGCTTGCCGACCCTTTGTCATTAGCTAGCATATTTACAGTATAATTGCAAAAGGGTTCCGGCCACCGTTCCCGGGACACCCTGACTGAGAACGGTTACTGGCCGACGATGTCGTCGTATCGTGCACCAGTCTGTTTGAGCGTCTCCGTCGAGTACAGTCGGCCGTGGTCGTACGGGAGGTGGTCGGTCGCGAGTTCGTCTATCTTCTCGTCCACGATGTCCGCTTCGCGTCCGTGGATCATTGTAAAGAGGTTGTACTGCCAGTCCTGCTCCGGGCGGCGTGGCCGGTGATAGCAAAGCGTGACGTAGGGGAGTTCGCCGACTGCCTGCCCACGCTCGTCGAGGGCGTCGTCCGGCACGTCCCAGACGACCATGCAGTTGTTGTCGAACCCGGTGACGATGTGATTCACGACACAGCCGATGCGCTTGATACAGCCGGCTCGCTTGAGCCGCCTGATGGCCGAGAGCACTTCGGAGACATCGGCATCGACAGCGTCTGCCACGTCCCGGTAGGGCGTCGCGACGAGCGGGAAGCCGGTCTGGATTTCGAGCAACAACCGTCGGTCCAGTTCCGAGAGGTCCGCGGCGGCGTCTTCGCTTATTCGGGTTGCAGTGGCGTCGGTCGTCTCCAGACTCTCCCGGGCGAACCGGTCACCGTTGACCACCGGGAACTCCAGATCGATATAGTAGTCGGTCAACATCGGTAAGACGAGTACCGAACAGCCGGTTCGCTCCTCGATCTCGGACAGGATCTCGTCGCGCCGCTGTCGGGAGCCTGCAGTGACAACGAACCACATATTCCACTCGTGGTCGCGAGCGTAGTTGTGGTTCACCTGTCGATACCCATTGATTATCTCTGCGACCTCGTCGAACCGGTCCTCCGGGGCACTGACGGCTGCCAGCGTCGAGGAGCCGATGACCGGCGGATTGAGGACCGGGCCGAATCGACGGAAGATACCGTCCTCACGGAGCGTTTTGACCCGGTCGAGTGCTTCCCCTGCCGGGACCCCCAGCGCGTCACCGACAGCTTCGAAGGGACGTTCCTGAATCGGGAAGTCACTCTGGAACTCGTCGATGAGCGCAGCGTCTACCGCATCGATCTGCTCGCGCCACTCACCCGACTTGAGACTCATTGTGTTCGATTAGGAGCGTAGTCGTGTATCCCTTTCGGGAAGGCGGTCGGTTCCCACAGATTGAGAACGAAACGCAGGGGCTTTTGAACTCTGGCCCGAACACGTTTCCATGGCGCAAGCGACCCGGGAGTACGGCGAATGGCCGCTCAAACGACTCATGACGGAAGTTGTCGGCTCCGGTCACAAATCGGCCGACGATATGTCCCGCACACAGGCCCGGGAGGCGTTCCAGCGCATCCTCGGCGACGAACCCGACCACACGACGCTCGGCGCGTTCTGGCTCGCCAACCGCTGGAAACGCAACACCCCCGAGGAACTGGGTGCGTACGTCGACGTGATGTCCGAGGAATCGGTCGAGACAGCCACGCCCGATGCTGACCCGGTCGACTGTGGGGCCAACTACGACGGCAAGGGTCGGTCCGCGATTCTCGGCGTCGGCGCAGGTGTCGTCGCCGCCGCCGCCGGCACGCCCGTCGTCGTCCACTCCGGCGACCGCGTCCCGACGCAGAAGCAGGACGCCTACAAGCACGTGCTAGACGAACTGGGCGTCCGAACCGAAGTCGAGCCGAGCGAAAGCGCCGACATGGTCGACGAGGTCGGCTTTGGCTTCTACTATCAGCCCGAGTTCAACCCCGGTATCGACGCCCTGTTCGAGCGCCGCGACAACATGGGCGTCCGGACGTTCGTCAACACTGTCGAAACGCTCGCGAACCCGGCCAACGCAAGCGTGCATCTGGGCAGTTTCTACCATCTGGCCTTCGCGAAGAAGATGGTCCGCACGCTCGTCCAGTCCGAGACCAGCAGCGTCGAGCGTGCCCTGTTCTTCCAAGGAATGGAGGGCTACGACGACGTTCGCCCCGGTGAGACCATCGTTGCCGAATGGCCCGTCACCGGCGACGAGTCCGACGACGAGGACATCGCGGACTTCGAGATCCGCACCGGCGAGTACGGAATGGACATCGAGAGCGAGGACCTCCAGGTTGACGACGTGGCCGAAGAGTCGGCAGCGATAACCGAGGCCGTGCTGGCCGGCGAGCGCGAGGACGGCTTTGCCGATGCTGTCGCGCTCAACGCCGCCCTCCGCATCTATGCTCGTGAGGACGCTGATAGCATTCAGGACGGTCTTGAGCAGGCCCGTGAGGCAATTGCTGACGGCAGTGCAGCGGAAACACTCGACGAGCTTCGGGCCTTCTAATCCGGCGACGGCGGGCAGAGCGGAACCCACTTCTACCGAGCGGGCGAAGTCATTCTGATGGGACAACACGCTAGCGCTCGTGACAGCACTGCGTGGACGGTACCCGCATCGGAGACTCCCGGAGTCCACGAGCTGGTCGATACAAACGGTATCAGGCTGCATACCGTGACCGCCGGGCCACAGGACGGCGACCTCGTCGTTCTGTTACACGGCTTTCCAGAGTTCTGGTACGCCTGGAAACATCAGATTCCGGCGCTCGCGGACGCTGGCTATCGCGTGGTTGCGCCGGACCTCCGGGGCTACAACCACTCTGACAAGCCCGACGGCGTCGCCGCGTATCACATCGACGAGTTGGTCGCCGATGTCGCAGGCCTCGTTTCAGCGTTCGACCGCGAACAGACCCACATCGTCGGGCACGACTGGGGCGGTGTAATCGCCTGGCAGACCGCCATCGACCGGCCCGATGTTGTCGACCAGCTCGCAGTCCTGAATGCACCTCACCCGTCGGCGTACGAGCGAGAGCTCCGCCGCTCAGTCGACCAACTGCTTCGGTCCTGGTACGTGCTGTTCTTCCAGCTTCCCGTGCTGCCGGAGGCCAGCCTCGGCTGGAACGATTTCGCCATGTTAGAGCGGATTCTCACTGATGGGCCGACTCGTCCCGACGCGTTCACCGAGACTGACGTGCGGCGGTACAAGCGGGCGCTCGGGCGGCCGGGCGCACGCACGGCCGCAGTCAACTATTACCGGGCGCTCGTCCGGCGGAACGCAAAGCTGACTGTCACGGAGGGCGGCGTCGGCGACCGTCCGGTGACAGCATCGACGCTCCTTGTCTGGGGTGTGCAGGACGACGCACTCTCGCTCGCGCTAACGCAAGACCTCGAAGAGTGGGTCCCGGACTGTCGGGTCGAGCGGCTCCCGGCGGCGAGCCACTGGGTCCAGTTCGACGCCCCCGAGCAGGTGTCGGAGCTGCTGCTGTCACACCTACCGTAGCCAGGTATAGCGAACAGCCGACACTCTCGCTCGCGTGGCGACGTGTCGGACTCCCGCAACTCGCCACGCGACAGCTACTCAAGCCATGGCGGCGATGGCCTCGTTTCAGTACTTGAACGCTCGGTCAGTGGGCAGGCTTTTCTGCCGGGCTTCCCTCCGATTGAGTATGAGTGACCTAACTGCGACCCTCCACACGACAGAGGGCGAGATCGAAGTCGAACTGTACGACGAGCGCGTGCCGACCACCGTCGAGAACTTCGTCGGCCTGGCCGAGGGTGCCGACGACTACGACGGAACCGAAGTCGGTCCAGGGACCGGTGCGTGGGAAGACCCCGAGTCCGGCGAGAAACGCATCGACCCGCTGTACACCGACATCGACATCCATCGGATCATCGAGGACTTCATGATCCAGATGGGCGACCCGACCGGTACCGGTCGCGGCGGCCCCGGCTACTCCTTCGACGACGAGTTCCACGACGAACTCAGCCACGACGGCCCGGGCGTCCTCAGCATGGCCAACAGCGGCCCGAACACCAACGGCTCGCAGTTCTTCATCACCCTCGACGCCCAGCCCCACCTCGACGGCAAGCACGCCGTCTTCGGGAAGGTAATCGACGGGATGGAGGTCGTTGAGTCCATCGGCAGCGTCGACACCGACCGCAACGACGCGCCGACCGAGGAGATGCTACTCGAATCCGTCGAAGTTCACCGGTAACCACACAACGTTTTCGTTGTTCCGACCGAGCAACCAATAGTGGCACACGTCGATCGACTTACCGTCTACCCCGTCAAGGCGCTGGACGGCATGGACTGCGAATCGGTATCGATCCGCCCGGGCGGCACACTGGCGCACGACCGCGAGTTCGCCATGTTCGACGCCGATGGCGACGTGATCAACGGGAAGCGGACCGACCGCGTCCACGACATCGACACCGGCTACGATCCCGAAACAGGAACGCTGTCGGTCACCACCGACGACGACAGCACGTCGTTTGAACTTCGAGACGAGCGCGGCCGTTCGCGGGCAACCGAGTGGCTCAGCGCGTTTTTCGACGTAGACCTGACCGTCGAGCGCGACGAGACGCTTGGCTACGTCGACCGCCGGGAGATAGGGCCGTCGGTCATCAGCACCGCGACGCTGGAAACCGTGGCGTCGTGGTTCGACGACGTGACCGTTGCCGGGCTGCGACGGCGACTCCGGGCGAACGTGGAAATCGGCGGGGTCCCGGCGTTCTGGGAGGACCGCTTCGTCGGCGCGGACGCTCCTGCCTTCCGGGCCGGCGGCGTTCGCTTCGAAGGGGTGACTCCCTGCGGTCGCTGCGTGGTCCCTCAGCGGGACCCCGACACCGGCGAGAAAACACCGGAATTCCGGGAACAGTTCATCGAACGCCGGCAAGAGACGTTTCCGGAGTGGGCCGACCGCGACGCCTTCGATCACTTTTACACGCTAATGCTCATCGCCCGCGTTCCCGAGGCCAACCGCGGTTCGGACCTTGGCGTCGGAGACGCTGTCGAGGTCGTGCCGGCAGTCGAAACGTCGTGAAGGGGCGGCAGCGAGACCGACAATCGAAAGGCGGTCCGCCTCGAACAGAGTGTAATGGCAGACGCGGACGACCACGTCGACCCGAGCGAAATCGGCGAACAGGACGGCCCCCCAATCGAGGAGAAACCGTACAAGATCATCTTCGAGGCCAACAAGTGCTTCGGCGCGGGCAAGTGCGCCGAGAAGTCGCGCAACTGGACGCTCGACTTGGACACCGGCATCGCCAAGCCCGAGACCTACTTCATCGACGAGGAGGAGCTCGATCACAACGTCGCGGCCGCGGAGGCCTGCCCGGCGAAGAAAGACCGTGGCATCATCCACGTCGTCGACCGGCGAACGAACGAAGAAATCGCCCCGGACCCGAACGGCGACGGATCACTCTCCGTCGACTGGTAGCGCAGTTGCTGCTCGCGACAGCGGTTACTGATATCTGTCAGTCCACGTCGACACCGGTGCGTGCGGTCAGAGACTCCGAAAAATCGATTCTGCGGGGGTGGGTTTCCCTATCCAGAGAATAGCCGTTACAGGATATATCATGTAAGATTACTATAGATAATAAACTGAATTTCTTCATGCGAGCAGTTTAATATTTCAAGCTACTGTATGACATAACTTCTATTTGTAGGGGGCAATTTGGGTATCAATATGCCACGTTCAAGTAGCATGGAACGGCGATCGTTTCTGAAAGCAACGGGCAGTGCTGCGGCAGCCGCAGCGCTGGCAGGATGTTCCAGTGATAGCGACGAGACTGAGGGAACAGAGGAGGGGACTGGCGGCGGTATGGACTCGACAGACGGCAGTGGGGGCGATGTCGGGACCGACCTGAAACAAGAGGGGGACCTCTGGCGGGTCAACACGGGCACGATGACGACGATGGACCCCATCGAGGCGACCGACACCCAGTCAGGAATCGTTATCCAGCAGATGTTCGACCCGCTGATGAACTATCCCGACGCGCAGCCCGCTGTAGAGGGGCTTATGGCTGCTGACTATGAAGTATCTGATGACTTCACAACCTACACGTTCCAGTTGAAAGATGCGACCTTCCACAACGGGGACACCGTAACCGCCAGTGACTTCGTCTACGCGTTCGAACGGCTGACTGCATCTGACAACTCCAGTCGTGCCTACTTCGTTCTGGACTCGCTGGGCGTCACACACGAAACGACGACCGAGACGGTCGACGGCGAAGAACAGGAGGTGTACGAGCCCGGGACACTCGGCGTCACGGCCGTTGACGAAACGACGCTCGAAATCCAGCTAGACGCGCCATTTGCCTCCACGCTGGAAATGCTTGCGTATTCCTCCTTCTCACCAGTTCCTGAGGGCATGGTCGGCGACATCGAAGGATACGAGGGCGAGGTGACACAGGCCGAGTTCTCCAGTTCGAGCCCAGTCGGGAACGGGCCATTCGAGTTCGATACGTGGGACTCCGGCACTGAAGCCAGGGTCAGCGCGTACGACGACTATTACGGCGAGAGCCCGAGCGTCGACGGCGTCCACTTTGCGGTCATCGAGAGCGATTCGGCCAATTACAACTACGCGATGAACCGCAATGCCGATATCTTCGAGCTCCCCACAGCGCAGTACGACCCCGGGAAGGTATCTGTCGAAGAAGAAGATGACCAGGGTCGTCAGAACGGGACCTACGGGGAGTTGCGAAACGGCGACACGGCCAATTACTCCGGTGTGTCGACCATCGGCGTGTTCTATCTCGGCTTTGATATGGCCAGCGTGCCCAAGCCGGTCCGTCAGGCGGTCGCGTACGCGATGAACCAGCATACTGTTGTCGAACAGGTGTTCAAACAGCGCGGCGAACCCGCGTACAACTTCACGCCGAAATCCATCTTCCCCGGCGGCCCCCAGAACTACAACGACCGCGCCGAAAACGAGTATCCATACGGCTACGACGACAGCCAGCTCGGAGAGGCCCGCTCGGTGATGGAAGAGGCTGGCTACGGCGAAAACGAGCGTTTCGCCATGGAGCTGACAATCTACGAGTCCGGTACCTGGAGCGAAACCGCAAGCATCCTTCGAGACCAGCTTGAGAGTGTCTTCATCGACCTCGAAGTCAATCAAGCGCCGTTCAACACGCTCCTCGAACGTGGTCGCAACGGCGAGCTAGAGATGTACTCGCTTGGCTGGGTCGCCGACTGGCCCGCCCCAGACAACTTCCTCCAGCTGCTGAACCCGCCACAGACCGATACAAGCCTCGACTTCCCGATTTCGTACGTCAACTGGCAGCCGGAGAACGGCGACGCTGCACAGCGGGCTGAGGAGGCGTATCAGTCAATCGGCGACAACCCGGCACCGACAGAGGAAGATCAGGCCGCCCGGAACGACGCATACGTCCAACTCGAGGACGCAAACTGGGAAGACATCGCAATGCTGCCGGTGTATCACGAGCTGAGGGAGCTGTTCTGGTACGACCACGTTGACTTTACGCCGCCGGCTGGGATGGGGCCGAGCCGACAGAAGATGAACACTGTGTCGCTCGGAGACAGAGAGTAATCGCGTCCCTGCTGGCGTAATCGTCCCCGTCGCGGTTGGTGACGGGAACAACTTCGCAGCCCTCAGAGATTATGAACTCACAAGTACCCGTACAACGGAGACAAGCTAAGCCATGAGCCGTGCTACGTATATGCTCAAGCGCTTGGTACTGTCAATCCCTGTTATTATATTCGGGACGACAGTAACGTTCGCAATTATCCGGCTGGGGCCGCTCAGTCCTGCAGCGGCGATCCTCGGCCCGCAAGGTGACGCACGCGCGATCCGACAGATCGAACAACGGTTAGGGTTGAACGAACCGCTCTGGGAACAGTACTTCGACTTTATGGGAAACCTGTTCATGTTCGATCTGGGCCAGTCGTGGGTTATCAACTCCGGGACGCCGGCCATCGACCTTATCATTAGCTACGCACCGCGGACGATCTGGCTCGGATTCTGGGCGGTCCTGATCGCCCTCGGAATCGGCATTCCGCTGGGCTTCTACGCCGGCCTGAATCCGAATACGTTCTCGGATTACTTCGCCTCCTTCGGTGGGATTGTCTGGCGAGCGATGCCGAACTTCTGGCTCGCGGTCATTCTGGTGACGGTGCTCTCGCAGTCGGAACAGCTGTTCGGGTTCAGCTGGACCAGCTTCATCGTGGAGACGAACGTCGTGACCTCGCCGAACCTTGCCGTGCTCAAGAATCCCACGAGACTGATAACTGACCCGGGACAGGCATGGACCAACCTCGCGAAAGCGACAAAGCAGATACTGCCGCCCGCACTGGTGCTCGGGTCCGCGTCGATGGGGACAGAGATGCGTATCGGCCGAACTGCCGTGCTCGAAACGATCAACTCGAAGTACGTCGAAACGGCCAAGGCCAAAGGCGTCTCACCGCGAGTACTGGTGTGGAAGCACATCTTCCGAAACGCCCTGATTCCGCTCGTGCCGGTGATCACTGCGGAAGCGTTCATCCTGATTGGCGGGTCAGTACTCGTCGAAACTGTCTTCTCGATTAACGGTATCGGTCTCCTGTTCTTCCGAGCGGCAGAGCAGGGTGACCTCCCGCTTGTTGGAACACTGATGTATCTGTTTATCCTCCTTATCGTCGGGCTGAATATCGTACAGGACTTCGCGTACACAATTATCGACCCACGCGTGGGGTACGACGCATGATGGAGACAGAACTCACCGAAGACATCGATCAGCCGTTACGGGACCGACTCAAGGCCCACCCCGGGCCGGCATTGCTGTGGGGGGCCGGGCTCTGTCTCCTGTTGTTGCTTGAGGGACCGACGTACCTCGATGGGCTGCTCGGCGCGATTGGCTTCGGACTCGGGCTACTTCCGGGCGCGCCCGGTGCCGAGGCGTTCGCCAGTGCGTCGGCGTTCTTCAGCGAACTGCCGCACCTGCTGAGCCGCGAACTGATACCCAACCGAGGGTACTACGACGGGAGCGCCTGGCAAGGCACGTTCCTCGGCCTTGAGCCGAAGTACGCATGGCTCATTCGCTTCCTGCTGGTGTATGCATACGTTGCGGTCTTGCTGGGCTGGTTGTGGTACGGGTACGTGACGTTCCGTCGACACTATCGCGCTGCTGACTGGACACCGACTGACGACGTCATCGACCGACTCCGAAGCCACTACTGGGGCCTGTTCGGGCTCGCTGTCGTCGTCTTCTTCATTACGATGGCCGCGTTCGCTCCCGTTGTCGGCCCAACGACAGCCGAAGAGAATATCCAGGGACCGTACTCCCACGATATGCAGTACTACGACGCGGATACGGAGACGGTGGAAACAATTACGATCGGCGAGGCGAATCTTGGTTCCGCCTCCCGCGGGAGCGGTGACAGCAACGTCGGAATCTGGAGTTACGACGACTTCGGGCGGTTCCATCCCGTCGGAACGCTCGTCAGCGGTAAGGACCTGTTCACCTTCCTCGCCTTTGGCGCACGGGTGTCGCTGTTCATCGGCCTCGGGTCGATGGCGATTGCAGGCTTTATCGCGACGACGCTGGCATTAGTTACCGCCTACTACAAGGGGGTGGCCGACCTCATCGTGGTACTGACCAGTGACTCCGTGCAGGCAATGCCAGCATTACTGCTGGTGATTCTTGCGACAGTGGTGTTCAAGAACCACTGGATAGCGGAGCTGTACAACGGAGCGATGCTGTTCATCCTCCTGTTTGCGTTAATACGCTGGCCGGGGCTGTGGCGAGCGGTACGTGGCCCTGCGTTACAGGTCGGCGAACAGGAGTGGGTCGACGCGGCAAAGAGTTACGGCCAGCGACCCACTGTGATTATGCGGAAACATATGGCACCGTATATCCTCGGCTATCTCCTGGTTTACGCCTCCCTGACGCTCGGTGGCGTCATTATTTCCGTCTCTGCGCTCTCGTTCCTCGGGCTCGGGATTACCGCCCCGACTCCCGAGTGGGGGCGGGCGATCAACATCGGGCAACAGTACATCGCCAGTCAGTCCTGGCACATCTCGCTCATTCCGGGTATCCTGATTACGCTGGTCGTTACCGGGTTCAACGCACTGAGTGATGGGATTCGTGACGCTATCGACCCACAGAGCGAGGGTGCTGAAGGCGGTGCAGCTGGCGCGGCCGCCGGAGGTGGTGGCGGATGAGCCACACCGAAGACGGCGAGCCGCTGCTGGCCGTTGACAACCTCCGGACCGTGTTCCACAGTGATAAAGAGGAGATCCGCGCTGTCGACGGCGTTTCATTCGATATCGAACGCGGCGAGACGCTCGGGATCGTCGGCGAATCCGGTTCGGGTAAGAGCGTCACCGCACGCTCGATAATGGGATTGGTCGACAGTCCGGGCGAAATCCGCGAAGAGTCGTCCATACGGTTGGACGGGCGAGAGCTGACGGCGCTTTCGGAGAAGCAATACCGGTCAGTTCGTGGCGGCGACATCGCGATGGTGTTTCAGGACCCGCTGAGCTCGCTCAACCCGGTGTACACTGTCGGGAACCAGATCATCGAGGCGCTGGAGCTCCACCGCGATATGGAGGGCGCTGAGGCCAAGTCGGAGGCCATCGAACTGCTGCGTGCAGTCGGCATCCCCGACGCGGCACGGCGTGTCGATGAGTTCCCACACGAGTTCTCTGGCGGGATGCGTCAGCGAGCCGTCATCGCGATGGCACTGGCCTGTGACCCAGATCTGCTCATCTGTGACGAGCCGACGACAGCACTCGATGTCACCATTCAGGCCCAGATTCTGGACCTGCTACAGGAAATTCAGGCGAAGCGTGACATCGGTATCATGTTCATTACGCACGACATGGGCGTCATCGCGGAGGTCGCCGACCGCGTCGCCGTGATGTACGCCGGCGAAGTCGTCGAGCAAGCACCCGTAGAGGAACTGTTCGCGAACCCACACCACCCATACACGCAGGGATTACTGCAGAGCATTCCTGGCCGGAACCCCAGTACGGATCGGCTACCCACTATCGAAGGGGACGTACCGACGCCACACGAATCGGCGTCGTACTGCCGGTTCGTCAGTCGATGCCCGAAGGGCTTCGACGAGTGTGAGCGGGTCCATCCCGCGCACGTCGAGGTCGGCGAATCAGCAGACCACACTGCCGCGTGTCTCCTGTACCCCGAAGATATGCCTACCGACGACACTGTGACACAGCACGAAGAGAACGCGGACCAGACAGGCGTCGAAGCAGACGAAGCACTGTCGGCGGATGACTGGCCGGCTGAGCGCCGAAAAGCTAGTGAGGATACTGGTCCCGAAGACAGCGACGCACGGGCCGATGGCGGCCACGGCCACAGTGCCGGTGACACCGGCGGACACAGTGAGGGGGGTGGCTCAGATGAGTGAATCAGTCGTCGACACTGTGTCCCACCAGACCGGCGAGACGTTGGTCGATGTGCAGGATCTGAAGACGTACTACGAAGACGGCGGGCTGCTTGGAAGCGATCCCGTAAAAGCCGTCGACGGCGTGAACTTCGAGATTGCACGCGGCGAGACGTTCGGACTGGTCGGTGAATCCGGCTGTGGCAAGACGACTCTCGGTCGGACGCTCATCCAACTGGAGACGGCCACGTCCGGGGCGGTCTCCTTCGATGGAACGGATATAACCGAACTTAGCGGCGGCGACCTCAAGGAGTGGCGCCGCAACGCCCAGATGGTGTTTCAGGACCCCGAGTCGAGCCTCAACGACCGGATGACTGTCGGCGAGATCATCCGCGAACCGCTGGACGTTCACGAACAGGGCACGGCCCGCGAGCGTCGGGAAAAGGTGCGGACACTGCTCGACCAGGTCGGGCTCATGCCGGAGCACTACTACCGGTATCCCCACCAGTTCTCCGGCGGGCAGCGACAGCGAATCGGCATTGCTCGCGCACTCGCACTCGAACCGGAGTTCGTCGTCCTCGACGAGCCCGTTTCGGCACTCGACGTGTCCGTTCAGGCCCAGATACTCAATCTGCTAGAGGAACTGCAAGAGGAGTTCGGCCTCACGTATCTCTTCATCGCGCACGACCTGAGCGTGGTCCGGCACATCTGTGACCGCGTCGGGGTGATGTATCTCGGGAACCTCATGGAGGTCGGGCCGACGGAACAGTTGTTCCAGAGCCCGGAAAACCCCTACACGCGCGCATTGCTGTCGGCGATTCCGGAACCTGACCCCACGGTACAGGTGGACCGGATTACCCTGCCGGGATCACCACCGAGTCCACGGGACCCACCGGAGGGGTGTCCCTTCGCAACGCGGTGTCCCGTTCGGATTCGGCCAGAGGACATAGACGCTAGCGATGCGGTGTGGGACCGGATCCGAGAGTTCCGTGACGTCATTCGCGAGCGGTCCCGCGCGGAGCAGTCGGTCGGTGAGCGGCTCAAGGAACGGCTCGGGTTCGACACCGCGCTGGCCGACAGCGAGGAGATCGTCGAAGAGGAGTTCGACGACGTGACCCTTCCGCCAGACGTACAGGAGCACGTCGAGCAGGCGGCGACGTATCTCAGTGATGGCGATCCCGACGCCGCTCGTGCCTACCTCAGAGAAGTGTTCGGCGGTCAGTGTGACACCGAAACGCCGCAGTACTACGATGTCGACGACAGGCAGATGAGCTTCTGTCACCGGCATGCACAGGAGCACGTCTCCCCTGGCGAAGAACTGCGCCAACGTGGCTACGACACGCACGATGGATAACCTGGCGGGAAAGGTACTCGATCTGCTGTGGTACGCCCTCGGTGTAACGCTCACAGCTACGCTTATCGGCGGCGTGCTCTCGCCGCTCCGTGGCGGTGGCTGGGTGACAGTGAAGTTCGTCCTGTTTTTTATTGGCTTCGCGCTGTTCGGCTACGCCTCGGTCACGCTGTGGCGTGCGCCCTCTCTCGATTCCGACGAGCCAGACGGGTCCGACGTGTCGTTCGGCGTGTCAGCGCGCGAGCGGACGCCGTTCGAGTCAGCGCTGGCCCGTGTCGCCCCGTCGCTCGATACGCTCGCCCCGCCCGAAGATCGACTCTCGCCGCCGGTGAAACTCTTCGTTGCGAGTCTGTTCGTCCTCGGGCTCTCCCTGAGCATGGAGGTCGTCTTCGGCGTCCAGTGACACCACCATTTACCTCCCGCGGGCGTAACGACAGGGTATGGTAAAGACAGGTGGCGAGGGGACGGACGACCTCGAACGGCTTGCCGCCGGTTCGGACGACCGCAAGGTATCGTGGAAACAGACGTTAGAAGAGACACAGGCACTGGCAGACCAGCGGCGTTCTAACGGCCGCGAGGCCGTCGTCGTCCCGGCCGGGGATGCGGGCCTGCAGACAGTCGACGACGGTGACGGGCTCGAACTCGTGTTCGTCATTCCGGGCAACAAGGCCGAAGACGTGGCGCGGCTGGTCGAATCGAATCCCCTCGAAGCGTACGACGTGTACCGGCGGACGGTCGGAGAACAGGTGTTTCTGGCCGTCGAGTACTTCGACCCGGACGCAGCGTCGCTCTTCATCGCTGGCGCGTACGAGCTCCGAGATGCCGGGAACGCGGTTCGCGCTGCGAACGACGGTGCGACGTTCCAGACATTGCTCAGGAAACTGGACGGGACACCCGTCGCTACGTTCGACCACGCGGACCGGACAAAGTTCCTTCCGACCGAGAGACTCCCGGTCGAAGAGTAGGGACCCGGAGGAGGTGACAGTCGAATCGGTGTGTCATGCTCGCTGTCGAGTCTCACTGACGTAACTGTGATATGAGGCGGTTCCCTCCTCGCAGTCCAAGACCGAAAGGACCATTCACTAGCCCCCGCAGAGTTCAATCTGCGCGAGGGTAGCCGAGCTTGGCCAAAGGCGGTGGGCTTAAGACCCGCTCCCGTAGGGGTCCGTGGGTTCGAATCCCATCCCTCGCATTCTGTTGCGAACAATCCGTGAGCAGCGAATGTCGTAGTGGGATTCGAACTACGGAAACGCGAGCAACGCGAGCGTTTGCATTCGAGTTCGAATCCCATCCCTCGCATTCTGCGACAAGTGGACACGAAGAACGATGCAAACGGGATTCGAACCACCGTCCAGCAGATACTGTGACTCGGAGGCAGTTCGCCGCAAACGGTCACAAGATGCAACGCTGATCGCTCACGGAGACACGCACGGTGGTCCGGCGTGTCTCAGATATGGCATAGCTTGTGTAGGTGACAGATTCGGGTGCGGTAGCGACACGACAGAGAGTGTCCGGACACGACGCGTTTTTGCACGTCTGTGGCCTATGCTGGCGTAATGACTGATGTGCCAGACGACGTTGCCGAAGCGTTCGGCCGACACGATGCGCTCGTCCCAGCCGGAGATAGCTACGCTGTCGAGACGACGAACTTCGACGGCCGCGTGACTGCGACCGAGGGCGAAGAGTGGCGGACAAACTACGAGGTGACGGTCAGAGCACCGTCGCTACAGGCCGCGACAAGCGACGAAGTTGGTGATGCCGTCGTCGACGGCTGGCTCGAAACGCTGGCACGACGGCTCGAAGACGCGCCGAAAGCGACCCGAACTGCCGTCGAACTGGACGATTACAGCGTCGTCGAAGACGGCGAGCAGGTCGTGGTCACCTTCGAGTACACGATGGGTGGCGAACGGCAGGCCGCGGACGTCGCCAAGACCTTCGTCGAGTACGTCGAGGGGACGTACGTGGAGGGCGTCATTCCCGGCTACGACTACGTCGGCGTCGTGGCTGACTTACTCAACTCTGCGAGTACCGGCGGGAGCGAGGGCTCTCGTGGCGGGACGCCGCTGTAGCTGTACGGTTCCAGGCACGGAAACAGAGAGAGCGCTCCGTCTCAATCCATCGCGATATAGGTCTGTGTCGTTTCGACGCCCTGGATTTCCTGGATGTGTGTCGCTGCGACGTCCTTGACTTCGGCGGGCGTCTCCACGTTTACTTTTGCGATAAAGTCGACGTCACCGGCGACGATGTGGGCCTCGACAACGCCGTCGACGGCTTCGATGTCGTCTTTCAGACGGTCCGCGTCACCGGTGTGGGCTTTGACCATCACGTAGGCAATGACCATATTCAGGCACCTCCAAGCGCGGTCGCGCGTTCTGATTCACCGACAACGATACTACGGACATCGGAGAGCGTCCCAAAGTCGGCCAGTATCACGACTCGATCACCGGCCTCTAGCGTTTCGTCCGGGTCGGGAATGGCGAGCGGGTCCTCACCTTTCCCGTGCGCCATCAGCCGGGAATCCGACGGAAGCTCCAGTTCCGACAGCGTGTACCCTTCCATCGGCGACTGCCGCTGGATAGTAAACTCCACGAGCTGGAGGTTCTGTGCGATGTCAGCGACTGCGCGGATGTTCCCGCCCAGCAGCGCGTTCTTCGCGGCGATAGCACCCAACCGCTCGGGGTAGATGACCTCGTCGACATCGGAAGCATAGCGTCGGTAAATCTCCTCGCGGTAGTCCTCGTCGATACGCATAACGGTTCGACAGCCGTGTTCCTTGGCGATCATACAGGCGACGAAGTTGTCGTTCAGGTCGCCGGTGAGCGCGCCGAGCGCGTCGGCAGCTTCGAGGTCGGCGTTGCCGAGCGTCTCTTCGATAGCGCCGTCGCCCGCGATCACCTCGAAGCCAGCCGTTCGCGCGCGCTCAACTGCGTTCTCATCGCGCTCGATGAGGACAACTTCGTGGCCACTCTCTTGCAGGACGCGAGCCGTCCGCAGTCCGACACGACCTGCACCCACGATAACGAATCGCATACACTCTCCTATGGGACGGGGGTGAATAAAAGTACCCACCCGGTGGAACCACCGGACGCCTTGACCACGATATCAAACAACGAAGCTATTGTTGTCTCTTGACGGAAGTTTTTTCGTGCTATGACACGACACACCACAATATGGTTAGCGCGTTTATTATGATCAAGACCGCTGCCGGCAAATCAGAAGAACTTCTTGCGGCGGTTCGCGACGCCGAGGGTATCACCGAGGCACATATCGTCGCCGGGCAGTACGACATCATCGCCGAAGCGACGGGCACGGAGGTGTACGATATCATGCAGTCGGTCTCGGGCCACGTCCGTGACCTCAACGGCGTCGCTGACACGCGCACGTACATCTGTTTAGAGTAAGCGGGTCACGTTGTTTCGACACGGCAAAGGGACTTGCCGCCCTACGTCGAACATGGTCAGTGTCGCCGGTATTATCGGCCTGCTCGTCATCGTGCTGGTCAACAGTGCTGTGACGGCGCTCATGACGCGCTTTTTCCGCGTCCGCTTGCACACGCGGTGGGGAAGCCTCGTTTACTCGCTACTCCTCTGTCCGGTCGTCATGGTCGTCATCCTGCTGGTGTTGAGTGGCGTGTTCAGTCTCGGTGCGAACCTCGGGTCCACGACTGCCGTCATGCTCGTGACTGTCGTTGTACCACTCGCTACCGGGATGACGTTCGACTACTTCTGGATGCCCGCCCCCGACGAGGTCGAACTGCCGGCGTCGATGGATTAATCGAGAATCGCCGCTCGGACGCGTTCGTACACGGTGTCCGGGTCGGCGGTCGCGTCGACGCGTACGAACCGCTCCGGGTCGGCGTCAATGAGTCGCTCGTAGTTGTCCCGAACCGTTGAAAGGTAGTCAGCGGTTTCGAACTTGTTCGTCGCGCCGCTTCGCCGTGCGGCGGTTTCGGGATCGAGATCGAGATACACGGTCAGGTCCGGCGGACGGGTCCACGGGGCGTGAACTTCCCGGACGTACGACAGCGGGTCGTCGAACGTCCCGGTCGCTTCGAGTGTCGCACCCTGATAGGCGTACCGTGAGTCGCTGTAGCGGTCGGAGACGACGAGCCGATCCTCGCTGAGTGCCGGTCGGACCGTATCCGAAAGGTGCGCGGCGTGGTCGGCCGTGTAGAGGAACAGTTCGGCCAGCGAGTCCGCGTCGTCGTCGTCGATGGAGCGCTGGACGGCATCTCCGTACCAGGTGTCGGTCGGTTCGCGCGTGAAGACGGCGTCATCTGGGACCGTGTCGTCGCTTCGGAGCCGTTCCCACACGGTCGTCTTGCCGCTCCCGTCCAAGCCTTCGAGCGTGACGAGCATACCTCACAATCCGTGTGGGGGGACGTAAGCGCCCCGACCCGACAGTGCATCCGTAAGCTGACACAAGTGACCGGACTGCGGGCCGACCAGACGAACAAATACGCCCACCTTTACGGTTCTACCGACCGTACTGGAGCCTATGGATGTACTTGTTGTCGGCGGGACTGGCTTCATCGGACAACACCTGTGCCGCGAACTCGATGAGCGAGGACACACCGTCACTGCGCTGTCCCGATCACCGGAGGACGCGACGCTACCAGACGGCGTCGAAACCGTCGCCGGGGATGTCACAGACTACGGGAGCATCGAGGGGGCGTTCGAAGATCAGGACGCGGTGTATTTCCTGGTCGCACTGTCGCCCCTGTTCAAGCCGGATGGCGGGGACAAGATGCACGAACGCATCCATCTCGGCGGGACCGAAAACAGCGTGCAGGCCGCGGAGGAACACGGCGTCGAACGGTACGTCCAGCTGAGCGCACTGGGTGCAGACCCCGATGGCGACACGCATTACATCCGGTCGAAGGGCCGGGCCGAGCAGGTCGTTACGGAGTCTTCGCTGGACTGGACCATCTTTCGACCATCGGTCGTCTTCGGTGAGGGCGGGGAGTTCGTCTCGTTCACGAAGCGTCTCAAGGGGATGTTCGCGCCCGGCGTCCCGCTGTATCCGCTTCCCGGCGGCGGCAGACAGACGAAGTTCCAGCCCATCTGGGTCGGTGACCTCGTGCCGATGCTCGTCGATAGCATCGAATCCGAGGCGCACGTCGGCGAGACCTACGAGGTCGGTGGACCGGAAGTGCTGACGCTCAGGGACGTGACCAATCAGGTGTACGATGCCGAGGGATCGTCGGTAAGCATCGTCCCGCTCCCGATGCCGCTAGCGAAGGTCGGTCTCTCTGTTCTGGGGAGCGTCGGGTTCCCGATGGGTGCCGACCAGTACCGCTCACTCAAATTCGATAACACTCCGGCAACGAACGAAATCGACGCGTTCGGCGCCAGTAGTGGCTCTCTAACGACACTCAGCGGATACCTCCACAGATAAGTGTCGGCAGTAGTCACCCCCTAAAGGGAGTTATGTTAGCTAGTATTGATTTTCAATCCTGGCTTTCAAGGCTGAGATCCGGGCAAAACACTTATACTCGCTATCGCTCTTTGACCCTTTAAGCGGAGAACTATATAATGAAACTGGCGATGATCGGCTTCGGGCAGGCCGGTGGCAAAATTGTGGACAAGTTCCTCGAGTACGACAAGGAGACCGGCTCGGGAATCGTCCGCTCTGCTGTTGCGGTCAATACAGCAAAAGCAGACCTGCTTGGGCTAGAACACATTCCGGAAGAGAATCGAGTACTCATTGGTCAGGCTCGCGTCAAGGGCCACGGCGTGGGCGCGGACAACGAACTCGGCGCGGAAATCGCCGAAGAGGACATCGACGAGGTGCAGGGCGCGATCGACAACATCCCCGTTCACGAAGTCGACGCCTTCCTCATCGTCGCCGGGCTCGGTGGCGGGACGGGGTCGGGTGGGTCGCCGGTCGTCGCGAAACACCTCAAACGCATCTACACTGAACCAGTGTACGGGCTGGGCGTTCTGCCGGGCAGTGACGAGGGTGGCATCTACACCCTCAACGCCGCTCGCTCGTTCCAGACGTTCGTGCGCGAGGTGGACAACCTGATGGTGTTCGACAACGACGCCTGGCGACAGACTGGCGAGTCCGTCGAAGGCGGCTACGACCACATCAACGAGGAGATCGTCCGGCGCTTCGGCGTGCTGTTCGGGGCCGGCGAAATCGAGGCCGGCGACAACGTCGCCGAAAGCGTCGTCGACTCCTCCGAGATCATCAACACGCTCGACGGTGGCGGCGTGTCCACCGTCGGCTATGCCTCCGAGGACGTCGAGGTATCCTCCGGCGGCGGCGGTCTGCTCTCGCGGTTCAAGGGCGACGACTCGTCCGACGACGGGATGGATACAGCGAACACGACGAACCGTATCACGTCGCTCGTCCGGAAAGCCGCACTCGGCCGGCTGACGCTTCCCTGTGAGATCGAGGGTGCGGAGCGTGCCCTGCTCGTGATGGCAGGGCCGCCGGAGCACCTGAACCGGAAGGGAATAGAACGCGGCCGGAAGTGGCTCGAGGAGCAGACCGGTTCGATGGAGGTCCGCGGTGGCGACTATCCGACCAACGCCCCGAAAGTGGCCGCGTCCATCCTGCTGGCCGGCGTCCACAACGTTCCCCGCATCAAGGAACTCCAGCAGGTCGCCATCGAGGCCCAGGACAACATCGACGATATCCGTAACCAAAGCGAAGATAACTTAGAGGACTTGGTCGAAGACGACGAAGATGAACTTGATCCGCTGTTCTAACAAGACCGCCGCACTCCTCTGTGTTGTCGCGCTGCTCGCGACCGCCGGCACAGCGAGTGCGTTCTCTGTCTCTGCCGAGGGGGTCCCGACCGAGACGGCCGTCGACGAAGAGGTGTCGGTGACGTACACTATCGACGACCCGTTCACCGACGCGCCGAACGAATGGACGCTCGCCGGTTCGACCGAGCTCCAGGACGTTAGTTGGACGGTTACCGTGTTACGTGCGGGTAGCCAGGTGAGCCAAGAAACCTATGGCGACCAGTCCTTCGAGCAGGATCTGGAGATCGACAATAACGGAGACCAGGTTCGCATCGAGCTCGTCGGCACGACGCCGGCCATCTCGAACTACACGTACGACCCGGCACAGAACTATCAGGTCGCCTCGCTCAGTCGTATCAGTGGGAGCAACGAGGACGAGTTCCGCAACGATACCGTCCACCACTACACTGAAGAGAGCCAGTCAGCGAGACAGGCAATCGACGACGCGCAGGCCGCAATCGACGAAGCCGGTGGGAACGAAGAGGCCGAGGAGCTAGTCAGTAGCGCCATCTCCTCATACGAGAACGGGAACTTCCAGAACGCCCAGGATCTCGCCGGACAGGCCGAGAATCAGGCGCAGCAGGCCCAGCAGAGCGCCCAGACTCAGCAAACGCTCCTGCTGGTCGGCGGCGGACTCGTCGTCCTCCTGTTGCTGGTCGGTGGCGGCTACTACGCGTACACCCAGATGAGTGAGGACGAGTACTCCAAGCTGTAATGCGTCTCGTCGTCCCCGTCTCGGGGTCTGATCCCAAAACGCGACTTGCATCCGTTCTTTCTCCCGACGAGCGCCGTGATTTTACCGAAGCGATGCTTGCAGACGTCGTCGAGGCGGTGACAGCGGCGGGCCACGAACCGGAGATCATCTCGACAGCACCGGTCGACTGTGCCGTGCCGGTCACCGTCGACGATCGCGGACTCGACCCGCTCGTCAACGACTTGCTCGCGTCGACAGTGACTAGCGGCGAAGGGGAGCTTGCCGTCGTGATGGCAGATTTGCCGCTCGTAACCCCGAAAAGCATCGAGCGACTGCTCGCCCCCGACGCCGATTTCGTGCTGGCCCCGGGCCTGGGCGGCGGGACGAATGCCTTCGTCTGTCGGCACCCCGAGTTCAGGGTCGACTACCACGGCGCGTCGATACGTGACCACCGGCGGATTGCCCGGGACGTGGGAGCCAGCGTGACCGAAGTCGACTCCCGGCGGCTCGCGACCGACATCGACGAACCGGCCGACCTCGCTGAGGTGCTGCTACACAGCGACGGCGCGGCCGCGGACTGGCTCACTGACGCCGGTTTCAGTCTGTCACTCACAGACGGCCGTGTCACCGTGAGCCGCGAGTGAAGGTTTTTGTTCGTGGGGTGCACACCCCGGGACGTGATACCCGGCACGGACGCGTATGACGTCGCTATCGAGATCCCGGACGCCGACATCGAGCGACTGCTGTCGGTGATGCCCGAAGACGTCGAGGCCGCGTCGGCGCTGTCCTATTGCCGGAACGTGTTCCTGCCGCTGACGACCGCCTGCCGATACACCTGCACCTACTGCACGTACTACGACCCGCCGGGGCAGGCGGAGCTGATGGACCCCGAGGAGATCCGCGAGACCTGCCGTCGCGGGGCCGACGCCGGCTGTACCGAGGCGCTGTTCACCTTCGGCGACGATCCGGACGACCGCTACACAGCGATCCACGACCAGCTTGCCGAGTGGGGCCACGACTCCATCCACGAATACCTCCGGGAAGCCTGCGAAATCGCCCTTGAAGAGGGATTGCTCCCGCACGCGAATCCGGGCGATCAGACGCGCGAGCAGATGGCCCACGTCGCTGACCTGAACGCCTCGATGGGCGTGATGCTGGAGACGACCACCGAGGTGCAGGCCCACGGCGGCCCGCGAGCGAAAAGTCCCGGTCAGCGACTTAATACCCTCCGGGTGGCCGGCGAACTGGGCGTGCCGTTCACGACAGGTATCCTCGTCGGCATCGGCGAGGACTGGCGACACCGCGCCGAGAGCTTGCTTGCCATCCGCGAGATGCACGAGCGCTACGGTCACATCCAGGAAGTTATCGTCCAGCCCGTCGTCGAGAACGAGCGCTGGCAGGGCGGCTCCCCCGACCTGGCGACAATGCGCCGGGTGACAGCAATGGCCCGCGCGGCGCTTCCCGAGGAGGTGTCCGTACAGGTTCCTCCGAACCTCGCGCCCGCCCGCGACCTGACCGACTGCGGCATCGACGATCTGGGCGGCGTCTCCCCGGTCACAGTCGACCACATCAACCCCGAGTACGAGTGGCCCGCGCTGCAGGAACTGACGGCCGTCGCCGAGGCCGCCGAGGTGCCACTGAGCGAGCGGTTGCCGGTCTACGACCACTTCGTCGACGACGGCTGGCTCTCGAAGCCCATCGAGACGGCCATCGAGACCGATGACGAGGCCGGCGAGCGGTTCCGGTCGATACTGGACCGGGGTGTGAATCCAGTGACGCTGTGACACCGGCGACCAGCCCCTCAGGTGAACGGTCAGCCTGGCCAGAACAGACACCGGACATCAATCACCTAGTTCTCTGGGCGATATCTACACAAACGCTGGCGGACCAATATGTATCATGCCTGGGCGTGCCTCTGACAGCAGTGCCAGGCGGAATACTCTACCACGTCGACCACGGCCAGTGCCCAGCCGTGGTCCACTACTTTACTCGAGCAACGGCGTTCCGTCAGCCTGTGGCCCGAGTTGCGGGCCGAGTACGTCGGCGTCGGGATCGATGACGCGCCGCTGTTCGTAGTCCGTCGATCGCTCGACGGGCGTGCGGCCGATGGCAGTGATCATATCGGCGTACTCCTGAAACGAACGGAACTCGCCGTAGTCGCCGCCGGCGCGTTTGGTGATCTCCTCGGAGAGAATAGTCCCCATGAAGTCATCTGCACCGCAGGTGAGCATCTTCAGCCCTTGCGTGTCGCCGTATTTGACCCACGAGGCCTGGATGTGGTCGACGTTGTCGAGGAAGAGCCGCGAGACGGCGATCAGCAGTTCGTCCTCGTCGATGGTCGCGCCACCGTCGACCATGCCACGCTCGTACAGCGGTGTCTCCTCGTGAACGAATGATAGCGGGACGAACTCAGTGATCGCGCTGGTCCGGTCCTGCAGGTCGCGGATGCGCTGCAGGTGCAGCGCGCGGTGGCGCTCGTTCTCGACGTGGCCGTACATCATCGTCGAGGTCATGTCGAGGCCGACCGACGCGGCCGCCTCCATCGCTTCGAGCCACTCGTCGGTGCGGATCTTCCCCGGACAGATGACGTCACGGACCTCGTCGACGAGGATCTCTGCAGCCGTACCCGGAACGCTGTCGAGGCCGGCGTCTTGCAGTCGGCCGAACACCTCCTCGTAGGACCAGTCGGTGCCGCGGCGGGCGTGATAGGCCTCCTCCGGCGTCATCGAGTGGAGGTGGACATCGCCGACGTTCATCGCGCTGAGTTGCTCGCAGTAGGTAGCTGGGTCTTTCTCGTACTCGTCGGGCGAGCGGTAGTTCAGGTCCCCGCGATCGCTCGTCTCCAGTATCTCTCTGTGTTCGTCGTCCAGTGCGAGGGCGGGGTGGAGTCCCGACACCGAACAGACCTCGTAGATGCCCCGGTCGAGGGCGTCCTGTACGATTTCGCGGGATTCACTCGGTGTCTTGGTGAAGCCGCCATGGTCCTCCTGATAGTCGCTCCGGAACTGCTCGGAGCGGTCCTTGAAATTACAGAACAGACAGCCCGTGTTGCAGGCCGTCGTGACGTTGTTGTTGAGGTTCGCGACGAAGGTGACCTCATCGCCGACGACCTCCGCCCGGCGTCGGTCAGCCGCTTCGAGCACCTGCTCTTTCCGGTCGTGGTCGATGCCGTCCCGATCGGTGCCCGTGGTCAAGAGTTCGACGGCGTCGTCGACTGTCAGTCGCGTCCCGTTTCTCGCCTTGGCGAGCGCGTTCTCGAACGACTGGTCAGTCGTCGGACGGTGCTCGAACTCGGTGGAACCGTCCGGAGTACCGACGGTCTCTGGGACGTCCGGCATTGCTGGACAGGAGGGAAAGAACGGTCAAAAACGTATGGGTACGCACATGGTCCACAAGGTCGACAGGTCCTCGTGTTCCGGCACACAAGCGACTGCAGTCGCTCCATCAGGTCGGCAATACGCCGCCGACCCAGCCTACAGTCTCGACGATAACCCAGGCGACGAAAGCCGCGTACGCGCCGAGTAACGCATAGGATTCGGGTTCGCTCAACACGAGGTCGGTCCGGAGAACGGTAAACAGGAGAATCGTCGCCCCGGTCAGGACGCCAAACATCGGCACGGCCATCGCGAAGTCGACAGTCCACGCGCCGGCGATGAAGACGCCGAGCGGGATGGCGACGAGCAGGTCGAAGGTGTTCGAGCCGAGGACGTTCGCGAGCGACGTGACCCCGCGGTCGTCGCGGGCTGCCCTGACACTGACGAGCGTGTCGGGGAGGCTCGTCGCCGCCGCCAGAATCGTCACGCCGAGCAGGAACTCCTGAACGCCGGCGGCCCGACCGATGACCCTGACGGAGTGGACGAGATTTTCCACAGCCACGAGAATGACAGCCAGGCCCAGCAGGAGGAAGAGCCACTGCCGCCCGACAGAGATGCCAGCGGTCCAGTCTTCTCCCGGATCGTGGTCAGCGGTGTCCTGGTACTGGATGAAGACGTACAGCCCGTAAAGCGCGAGCGGAATCGCCGCCAGCGGCCGCGTGATGACGCCCGTGAGCGTCGCCTCGCCGGGGTAGTAGATGACCGCAAGCGCCATCGTGATGAGCAGGACTGAGACGGCGAGCATGTAGAACTGCGCCTCCTTGTAGACGAGCGTCCGACTCGATTCGAGTTCGTCGTCGGTCGCGACGCCCGCGGCTGCGGGGATGACGAGGACGTTGAATATCGCTGAACCGACGATTGCGCCGACGCCAAGCGGCATCGACCCGCCAAGTGCCGCGACGACGACGGTCGCAAGCTCCGGGAAACTCGAACCGACGGCAACAATAATCGCGCCCTGAACGACTTCCGGGAGACCGTAGTACGTCGCGAGCCGTTCACTCGATGCTTCGAGCCAGTCGCTCCCTTTCCAGATCGCGACCGTCGCGGCGACGATGATCGTGACCTCGACCAACAGACTGGAAGCCATCAGCCGGTCAGTCGACAGCCCGACAGAAAACGTTGCCTTCCGAGCGCGAGTGATACTGTCTGGAAAGAATTTCGCTACCGCGAATATCTTGAAATAGTTATAGCCAACAGTATGAGAAACGTCTTTGTCCCCGGCGCGAAAGGCGGGCACAATGACGAGCGTCAAGGAATTCCGCGTGGACGAACCGGCGACGGCAGAGGGGCTCGGCCGCGGCGCGTTCGTGTTCACGGACGACTACTCCGTCTTCGACTGGGGGAAGATGCCGGACCAGATCCCCGACAAGGGCGCGTCGCTGTGTACGATGGGCGCGTACAACTTCCAGCTACTGGAGGAGAACCACGTCCCGACACACTACGAGGGCGTCAGGCTCCCCGGCAGCGACGAGGTACTCGACCTCGGCGAGGCGCTGTCGGCCGACGCCGCCCCCGAGGAGATGGTCATCGAACTCACGCAAGTCCCGGACCTCCCCTTCGAAGACGGGAGCTACGACTATGACGCCTACCACACGGGGGCCGATGAGAACTACCTCATCCCGCTGGAGATTGTCTTCCGGAATCGAGTCGGCGTCGGGTCGTCACTTCGGTCCCGGACCGAGCCTGCAGACCACGGGCTCGACTACGACACGTGGCCCGACGAGGTCGTCGACCTCGACGAGCCCATCGTCGAGTTCTCGACGAAATACGAGGAGCAAGACCGCTACCTCGACCGAGAGGGAGCCGACCGGATCGCCGGCGCGGCCAGCATCGATCGCCTCGAAGAACTGGCCCGTGCGGTCAACCACATCGTCACCGAGCAGGCCGCCGAGGCCAACCTCGTCCACGAGGACGGGAAAATCGAGTGTCTGTACTACGACGGGGAGATCCGCGTAGCCGATGTGGTCGGTACGTTCGACGAGAACCGCTTCTCCTACGAGAGCCAGCAGGTCTCGAAGGAAGTCATCCGCCAGTACCACAAGCGCACCCAGTCCGCGTGGGTCGAAGCCGTAAGCGAGGCCAAACAGCAGGCCGACACTGAGGGCGTCGCCGACTGGAAAGCACTCTGTGACGAGTCGCCGCAGCCGCTCGACGAGGACGTAATCCAGGTCGCGCGGGACCTCTACTGCGCCGGCACGAACGCCTACGTCGGCGGCGACGTGTTCGACGCGCCGTCGCTCGACGATGCCGTCAGCGCCGCTGGTGAACTCTGAGAGGTTTAAAAAGATAGCGCGTTTTCAGTCGTCAGCCTCTATCTCACCGTCGTCCTCGGCGACGAATTCGCCGAGGCCGTCAATGGGACGGTCGGGGTTCAACTGATCGAGTTTTTCCGGTGCGCCGAGCTGGGCCGAGGTCTCCTCGGGGTCCCGAAGCTTCGTCCGGCCGCGGTGGACGTTCACTTCGTCGTTGAGATGGAGCTTGATAGCCTCGATGAGCGCCTCGGCTTCCAGCGGCTGGCCGATCTGCTGGAGTTCCTCTTCGGTGGCATCGTCAGGGACATTGAACGCGCGCTGGGTGATGATCGGTCCCTGATCCAGATCCGTCGTCACGTAGTGGGCCGTGACGCCGGCAATGCGGACGCCTTCCTCGATGGCCTGCATGTATGCCGACGCGCCGGGGAAGGCGGGCAGCAGGCTCGGGTGGACGTTGATGATCCGGCTCTCGTACCGGAAGACGACATCGGGCGAGAGGATGCGCATATACCGGGCCAGCGCGATGAGGTCGGCGTCGTACTGCGCGAGCAAGTCGAGCAGTTGGTCCTCGTCCGGCGTCCCTTTCTCGTCGCCGATATCGTGGAACGGGACGTCGTACTTGTCTGCCAGCGGTTCGAGGTCGTCGTGGTTCCCGATGACCACCTCGATGTCGGCCCCGAGGTCGCCGTTGGCCCACGCCTCGAACAGTGCCTCCAGACAGTGTGACTCCTTCGTGACGAGGACGGCGATGGTCTGGGTCTCGCGGTCGGCGGGGAACCGGACCTGCACGTCGACGCCGAGTCCGTCACCGAGTTCGGTGAGGTCTTCGCGGAGTTTCTCCTCCGTCGTCACCATCTCGGACGTGTCGACGCGCATGGTCATCCGGAAGACGCCCTCCCGGACGGCCTGGTCGAGGTCCTCGATGTTGATGCTGCGCTCAAACAGGAGCGAGGTCACTTCGGCGATGAGGCCCGTGTCGTCCTCACCGACGACCGTAATCTCAGTCAGATCGCGAGTCACGATACCCACCTCCGGACAGCGTCGTGATTCATTTGACGCAGAGTCGGCAGTCCCACGGCAAAAGCCTTCGTTTTCCACCGAGCGTGGCCACCAACCCTTTGTGTATCAGTCGGTGTATGTACGGCAGTGATGAGTGATTCGCCGACGGTTCTCTGTGCGCAGCCGGACGCCGACGAGCGCGCCGAGACGGCCGACGCACTTGGCGACGCTGGACTCGCAGTCGAAGGAGTTGGGTCCCTCGATACGCTGACCACAGCACTTGACCGGTCGGTCGACTGCGTTGTGACGGCCTTCGATCTCCCGGATGGGGATGGGTTCGACGTGGTAGACGCGGTTCGTTCGGTGAACCCGGCCTGTGTAGTGATCCTCTATACCGAACACGCACCGTCGGATCTCCCTCGTGGCGGTCCCGAACAGGTCGTCGAATACGTGCCGCGGACGGTCCCGGAGTCCCGGGAGCGGCTTGCGGATGTGGCTGCCATGGCTGCCGCTGAGGTAACGCAGGCGGCCTACCCGATTCCGGAGACCGAGACGGAGCGGCTAGCCGCCGTCCAGCGATACGACATCGACCAGCTGGCGGCGACAGACGCGTTCGACCGGCTGACGGCGCTCATGGCCAGCCACTTCGACATCGACGTGGCTTTCGTCGGCCTCATGGACGAACACGAGGAGCGGTTCGTGGCGTGTGAGGGAGCTAACTGGCGGACCCTCTCCCGCGAAGACACCATCTGTACGCATACGATTCTCTCGGACGAAACGATGGTCGTCGAAGACACCCACGAAGACCCGCGCTTCGCGGCGGTCGACGCGCTGAAACAGCTCAATATCAGGTCCTACGCGGGCGTTCGAATCACGGACGAGGAGGGGAACGCGGTCGGTGCCGTCTGTTGTACCGACGGCGAACCGCGGCGCTACACGCAGACAGAGCTGGACGACCTCCAGCGGTTCGCTGACGAGGTCGAGGAACAACTGCTGTTGCGACGCCGGCTGCAGGGGGGTTCCTGATGGCACAGCGACGGGACGACCGATACACGTTCGACGGACTGCCGCTGAATCCGGTCGAACCGGGGACGAGCCTGCTCGTCACCGGCCCGGTTCTGAGCGGAGCGCGGGAGATGGGACTGCGACTGCTCTGTAGCTCCGACGCGGACGGCGGGACAGTCCTCATCGCGACGGACAGCGACGCCACGACGATGTTGGAGGACTTCGAGCGCCACGGCGGCGTCCTCGACCGCGACCGGGTCCGTGTCATCGACTGCGCACAGGAAAGCGGCGACCTGCCGGAAGACAGCGTGTCCACAGTCAACACGCCGGCGGACCTGACCGGTATCGGTATCGAGTACTCCGGCCAGTATGAATCGACGTACGCCAGCGGCTACACGCGGGTCCGGACCGGCATCATTACGCTGACGCCGCTACTCGTCTATAGCGACGACGTGAGGGCGGTGTACCGGTTCCTCAACACCATCACCGGCCGGGTCGGAACCGCGGACGGCCTCGGCGTCTGCGTGCTCGACCCGAACGCCCACGAGGAGCAGGTCGTCGAAAGCGTGGCTCGGTTCTTCGACGGCCGGGTCGACGTTCGCGCCGACCAGGGTGCCCTCGATCTCCGGGTGGCCGGCCTGCGCGACCAGCCGACCAACTGGACGCCGGTCGGTGCCGGGACGTGACCTGTCGGGAGAACACAAGCGTTTTCTCCGCTGCCCGCTCGCTTGCCAGTAATGACTGCCTTTACCGCGACCGTCACAGTCCGGCTCAAGCGGGGCGTCCTCGACCCCGAGGCCGAGACGACACAGCGCTCACTAGAACGGCTCGGCTTCGATCTGAACGACCTCCGCTCGGCGGACGTGTTCGAACTGGACCTCGACGCCGACAGCGCCGACGACGCGGCCGAGCGCGCCGAGGAGATGGCCGAGCGACTCCTCGCGAACCCCACCATCCACGACTACGACATTGAGGTGGCACAGGCAGAATGACCATCGCCTCGAAACTGACGGCAATCGTCTGTTCCCACATGGGGTGGCTCGCGTGACTATTACCGTCATCCAGTTCGGCGGCTCTAATTGCGATCGCGACTCCGTACAGGCGCTGGAGTCGCTGGGCTTCGACGCCGACCTCGTCTGGCACGAAGACGGGCTTCCCGAGGATGTCGAGGGCGTCGTCCTCCCCGGCGGCTTCTCCTACGGCGATTACCTCCGTGCCGGCGCGATGGCCGCCCGCTCGCCGATCATGGCCGAAATCCGCGAAGCCGCGAGCGAGGGAACGCCGGTACTTGGCATCTGCAACGGCGCACAGATCGGCTGTGAGTCGTCGCTGACTCCCGGCGCGTTCACGACCAACGAAAGCGCCCGCTTCCAGTGTGAGCACGTCCACCTGCGCGTCGAGAACGCCGACACGCCCTGGACCAGCCAGTACGAGGACGGCGAGGTCGTCGAACTCCCGATCGCTCACGGCGAGGGTCGCTACGAGATCACTGACGAGCGTCTGGACGAACTCGAAGCCGAGGACCGGATTCTGTTCAAGTACTGTGACGAGGACGGGACTGTCACACCCGAGGCGAACCCGAACGGCTCGAAGCATAGCGTGGCCGGCGTCACCGGCGAAGCCGAGCACGTCGCCGTCATGATGCCCCACCCGGAGCGGGCGACACTGTCGGACCTCGGTCGGACCGATGGCCGCGGCGTTCTCACGGGCTTCGCTGACTAGCGTTCGCAAACCAGACTGTTACTGTGGCGGTTTCATAATCGACTGGAATGCATCCGAACAGCCGCGGGGCTATCCGTGCTTGTCTCAAAGGGGAAGGGACCAGCGGAGCGTGTGACATAGTCCGGCGGTCCCTATCTCGGCCTTGGCGGTCAAGCCGTATAAACACACGCGTACCGGAGTGGAAGTGAAATCGAGGGGGACAAAGCGTTTGGCTGCGGCTGGTGGCGATAGAGTGCATCAGCCACTTGCATTCGCTCTCGGCAATGAATCATCGCTGACGGGGGAGCCTTCTTCCGCCGTTTCGTGTCTACCACGAGTGGCTACGCTGTCGCCAGTACTTCTCAAGACGACGAGCCACGAGGGGCGTCTGCCACCGCCGTCGTCCACACGGCCCTAACAGAATTGATACGACAGTTTATTCAGCATAAATTATATTTGCTATTAGGCCAACGATGTATCTATGCCGATACAACGACGAGAGTTCATTGCGGCGATAGGGACAGGCGCGTTAGCAACTACCGCCGGATGTGCGCAGTCCGGGGAAAGCAGCGGCCAGACTGAAGCGGAAACGGAAGCAGAATCGGGGGGCGGCGGTCAGCCAGGGGTGGCCGGCGAAACTCTGACACTTACGACAACGACGAGTACGTACGACACGGGCCTGCTAGACGAGATCCACCCCGACTTCGAGGATATGTACGGCGTGTCGGTCGACGCAGTCGCACAGGGGACCGGTGCAGCCCTCGAATCAGCCCGCAACGGTGACTCGGACATCGTGATGGTCCACGCCCGCGGTCTCGAAGACGAGTTCATGCGCAACGGATACGGCATCAACCGCCGGGACCTGATGTTCAACGACTTCGTCATCGTCGGCCCCGAAGACGACCCGGCAGGGATTCAGGGCATGGGTTCAGCGACCGATGCACTGACAACTATCGCCGAGTCGGAGGCCCAGTTCGTCTCACGCGGGGACAACTCCGGTACCCACACCAAGGAACTCAACCTCTGGGAAGCGGCGGGAACTGAACCAGGCGGTGACTGGTATCAGGAGACCGGGACCGGCATGGGTGAGGCGCTGAACATCGCTAACCAGCAGGGCGCGTACACGCTCTCGGACCGCGGGACGTACATCTCCCAGCGCTCGGAGATCGACCTCGTCATTCTGGTGCAGGGGCCGATCGAGGACGGACCGGAGATCCTCGCGAACCCGTACGGGATTATGGCGGTCAATCCCGGCGTCCACGACAACGCGAACTACGACCTGGCGATGGCATACATCGGCTGGATCACCAGCCCCGGAACCCAGGACGCGATTGCGAACTATCAGGTCAACGGAGAACAGCTGTTCTTCCCGGAAGCCGTCTCCGAGGACCCCAACTTCCAGCAGTACGTTCCGGAAGGCTGGAGTAGCGACTCGGACGAGTAAGCGTGGCCCTAGAGTCAGTCGGATACCTGCCGATGGCCGTGGTCGACCTTCCGTTCCGAGAAGGCTACGTGTCCAGTATCATTTACGTCTCGCTGTACGTGAGTGTCATCGCCGTGGCGCTGAGTACGCTTTTCAGCCTCCCGATCGCCGTGGTGATGGGGTTTTCTGACTTTCCCGGCAAGCAGTTCGTGAAGTCGGTCATCAACACGGGGATGGGGTTTCCAAGCGTGGTCGTCGGTCTTCTCGTACTGTTTACCGTCTCGAACCAGGGACCGCTGGGGGACCTAGAGTTGATATTCACCAAGGAGGCGATGATCATGTCTCAGTTCGTCCTGGCAACGCCGCCGATTACGGCGATCAGCCTCGCGGCCATCAGTGGCGTCGACGACAACGTCCGCGACGCCGCACACGTTCTCGGCGGAACACGCCTCGACGTGGCGCTAGTCGTACTCAAGGAGGCCAGATACGGTATCGCAACGGCAGTGCTTGCGGGCTTTGGCCGTGCCATCAGCGAAGTCGGGTCCGTGCTCATCGTCGGCGGGAACATCACGAGCGCACGCGGCATCTCGAAGACGCGGACGCTAACGACCGCGATTCAACTCGAAGCCCGACAGGGACAGTACGAGACGGCGATGATTCTCGGGGCCGTGCTGGTCACGCTCGTGTTGACGGTCAACGCTATCGTCATCCGACTGGGCGACCAGGGGGTGCAGCGATAATGCTCGATGTCACGGCCGTATCACACGCCTACGGAGATGGCGACGTGTTCCGGGACCTCTCAATCGGGATCGAACCCGGCGAGGTCGTTGCCGTCATCGGCCCGTCCGGCGTCGGGAAGACGACGCTGCTTCGGCTGCTCGCGTTCTCACTGGAACCGGACGAGGGAACCATCGCCTTCGACGACACGGACGTGTGGGCCGTCGACGAAGCGACACGGCTCTCGCTGCGTCGGCGTATCGGCATGGTGTTTCAGGAAGCGAGCCTGTTCGACGCGCCGGTCGCTCGCAACGTTGAATACGGGCTTCGAATCCGCAGGTCGTGGACAGCCAGACTGCAGCGCGAACTCCAGTCCATAGTTCGCTCGAACGGCACCGCGGAGGCCGTTCACGAGGCCCTCGACGTCGTCGGGCTGACCGAGAAGATGGACCAGCACGCGGATTCGCTCTCGGGCGGCGAGGCCCAGCGGGTGTCGTTCGCCCGCGCGCTGGCCTACGACCCGGACCTGCTGTTACTCGACGAACCGACATCTGATCTGGACCCACGGAACACTGCAGTTATCGAGGACGCGATTGCCGAGGCCCGGAACCGGGGTATCGGTGTCGTGGTGGCGACACACGACATGCATCAGGCGGAGCGGGTCGCAGACCGGGTTGCAGTGCTACTCGACGAGCAGATAACCGAAATAGCCCCGACAGAAGTGGTTTTCCAGAACCCGTCGGACCACCGCACCCAGAAGTTCATCTCCGGAGAGCTGGTCTACTGACCGCTTCATACCCCACTCCGATCACCGGTGGTAGGGCTGGTCGGCGGCAATGCCTTTATCCGGGAACGACATTGTCAAGATATGGACGCGACTGCGGACGTCGAAGTGCAACTGGAGCAGGGCGACGTGGCGCTGACCGCCCGCGACCGGACGCTCCTGCAAGCGGTCGCCGCCCACGGGTCACTGAACGCCGCCGCCGACGCGCTGGGCCGGTCGTACGCGCACGCCCAGCGCCGCATCGTGGAACTCGAAGACGCGTTTGGTCCGCTGGTCGACCGCAGTCGCGGTGGTAGCGGGGGCGGCGGCAGCGAACTGACGACCGCTGCCGAGCAACTGCTGGCCCGCTTTCAGCGACTGCAAGCCGAGTTCGACGGGGTGGCAACGACAGCGGAGACAGTCCTCCAGGGGACGGTCGTGGACCGGGACGGCGAACTGGCGACCGTCGAGACGCCGCCGGGGACGGTCCAGGCCATCGTCGACACCAAAGCGGGCCCCGGTGACGCGGTGGAAGTCGGCATCCGCGCCGATACGGTGACGCTGAACGCGCCGCACGAAGCTCCCGAACCAGCGGGGACGAGTGCGAGAAATCAGTTCGTCGGCAGCGTCGAGCGTATCGAGAAGGGGACCTCTATCGCGCTGGTCGCACTGGCAGTCGACCCGGACATGACGCTGTCGGCGCTGGTGACTGACACGAGCCTCGATAAACTCGACATCACCACAGGCGCGGAGCTTGTCGCCTCGTTCAAAGCAACCGCAACCGTCGGCGTCATTCCCGCTATCGAACAGTCGGGGCCGGATGAGTCATCGTAAGCAAGTGGCACGAGGTGGCACCAGAAGTAGCCTCAGAGACCCCAGCCGGACGGCAGCAGGTCGGATTGGCAGGCACTGCAGGCGACCATGCCATCGTCGTCGATACACTGCCGCCGTTCACCGCACAGGTCACATTCCGTGACTGTCCCGCGTGTATTGAAACTGCGCCTGTCCTGGTCACCGTTCGGGGTCATATCGAACAGTATTATGCGCGAAAGACGGATAAGCATTGGTCGACAGCCCGTCACACGGTCTCTAGTGCTCGAAGTCCCTACCGAGCGAGCGGGAGCGAGTAGCTACGCTCGCGTTCGATGACGGCGTCCCACGTCGCCTCGCACTCGCAGCTCACCTGCTCAAACACCGCCGGGTCCTGCCGGAGGTCGAAGTCCTTGATAGCGCGCTGGACTTTGTCGTCACATTCGCCGCAGTTGTGCGGGCCGCGGTCGCTGCCGTGGCCAACCGGGTCCGAGACGACGATGACATCCTCGTCCGCGGTCGACTCCAGCACCTCGGCGACTGACCAGAGCCACGGCGGCCGGTAGCCGCCGTCGTGGTACAGTTCCTCGACCATCGTGTAGCGCTGGACGTTACAGGGGTTCATCGAGACGGTGTGACAGCCGTCGACGGCCGCACAGCGTCGCACCGACCGCTTCATATCCTCGACGGCCTCGGCTTCGGAGAGGAACGGCGGCTTCATCAGGAGGTACGCCTTGACGCCGGCACCGGCGGCCTGCGCCGCCTCGGAGGCCGCCTCGAAGTCGGCAAAGTCGAAGTACTTGTTCACGCAATCGTGGCGGACGCGGTCGGTCGCTGTCTCCAGCCCGACGGCTACGTCCGTCTCCAGGCCCACATCGACGAAGTCGCCGACCGTCTCCTCGTCGACGAAGTCCGGCAGCGACTCGACGACGATACGCTCGCGGTCGGCGAAGGTTTCGGCGATGGCCTGACGGGTTTCCGCCGGCACCTCGCGCTCGTCGAGGAAGCTCCCCGAGGTGTAGATCTTGATGAGACCGCTCTGTTCGTCACTGTTCTCCGCCTCGTGATCCAGGCAGTGCTGAATCTGGGCCATGAGGTCTTCGTGGGCGACGGTCCCGCCCTCGACGCTCTCGGCGACGTAGCCACACATCGTACAGCCGCCGGCGCGCGCCCACCGACAGCCGCCGGTGTTCAGAATGATAGTCAGGCTCTGGTAGACACCATCGGGTGTGTTGTCCTCGTCGAGCCATACACGGGTCGGCTCGCGAGGGTCGTAGGTCGAGTCGTTGCGCGACCGGATGTCACGCATCACGGAGTTGTGGGCGTCCATGCCTTTGCCCTCCTCGTAGACCTCGGGACTGGGCTTGCTCATTGGGGCGAGGTAGCCGATGAGCGCGTAAAGCCGCTTCGTTACTGCCGGGATTGTGGGCCGGTTTGGTCGGAAAGTGCGCCGATTCGGTGGGCCACGAGCCACGCCACCCCGGCCAGCGCAGCCCCGACGGAGTTAGCGAAGAAATCAGCGCCGCTCGTCCCGCGCGAGGGGACGAAACCCTGAACCAATTCCACACCAGCCCCGTAGCAGATAGCGAGTGTCACGAGTGCTGCAACTGTGGTCGCATCGCGGGCGCGCTGTCCCCACGCGAGCAGTACTGCCAGTGTCCCGTAACTCGCCGCGTGAACCCACTTATCTAGCGCGAAACCGAGGAGCGTGGGGACCTGCTCGCTCACCCCTTCGGGAACCGGGAGAAGCGACGTGACCAGTACCAACAGTGAAAAGCCGACCGCAGGGAGGTAGCGGCGGAACCCCGATACGTCCATAGTGGCGGTTCTTCCGTTCGATAAATAAGTCGCGTGGTCAGGCGACAGCAGTACCCGACACCAGCGGAGCGACCTACTGCTCGTCGACGTGACGCATCTGGACGGCGATACCCCGCGTCGAGGACTGCATCTCCGGGCCACTCATCTGGGCGCGACCGACACCGAAGGCCGCGTCGCCCTGAATCACCACGTCGTCGCCGACGCGGATATCGTCGCTGGCGTCGGTGATACCCGGCGCCAGCACCGATCCGTGGGGGACAAACGGTTCGATCTCGACGGTTTTCGTCGGCACGTCGCTCTCGACCCAGCGACGTGCCCCGACGGTGGTCAGCGAGAGCACGCCGTACTGCTGGGCCAGCGCCGCCAACTGCTCCCCGTCGGCGTCGTCGGCGCGCAGTTGTGGATACCGGCCCTGCGTCGAGAGGTCGTCGAACAGTTCGTCGCCCGCGCCTTCGCCAAACTGGTAGTCGGCGACGGCGCGGATAGTGTTGTGTTCGCGTTCCCGTTTCGGATAGCGGTCCCAGCCCTCCAGTTCGGCAGCGAGGTTCCCCAGCGAATCCGCCGTCGTCGGGTGGTCGGTGACCGTGTAGGTAAACTCCTGTCCCAGCGAATCGGCTACGCGCTCGCAGATGTCGCGGTAGCCTTCGCCGGGTACGTGGGCAATAATCTCTGGGTAGTCAGTGCCTTCTAAATAGCGTTCGAGCACGCGGCTGACGAACTCGATCTCGGTGGCGGTCCAGTTGCCCGTGACGACGGAGTCGTAGTGCTGGGCTGGGTAGGTGAGTTCGAGTTCCTGTGGCACGACGCCGATGGGCGAGGTCATCGAGACGACGTGGGCGCGCCACTTGATGGCGTCGTGGTACTGTTTGTGGCTCTGTGAGTCGCTGTAGGGCTTGCGTGCGGAGCAGGGGACCAGCACGAGCGGCCGGTCGTCGAAACGCGGCACGTAGCGGTCGGTGACCCGCTCGGCGAAGCGCTGAATCTCGACCCGGCGGAGCGAGTCGTCACTGGCCGCCGAGAGGTCGGCCCGCCGAATGAGCGGTGTTCGCTCCTCAAGATAGCTGTACTGCTGGTCCAGTCGGCGGAAGGTCGCAGTGAGCCAGTTGTCCTGCCTGGCCTGGCCCTCAATGTAGTCCCGGAGACGACCGTCGCGGATACGGCGGCGGACGCGCCGGAGTTCAGCAGCGAGCGCGTTGACGTTATGTTCGACACAGTCCTGGCGGTCGAACTCCTCGCGTGGCTGCTGGCAAGCTGGGCACGCACACGGGAGTTCGTCGAGGTCTTCGAGGAAGTACGCCTCGTCAGTCGTGAGATACCGGCCCTCGGTCCCGCGGACGACGGCGCGGTCGGGGTCCACGAGGTCCACACCGGCGTAGACGAGCGTCGCGACGTTTCGCGGCGTGGCGACGCCGGGCAAGTAGAGCGCGGTGTCTGCGGGGATACGCTCCCGGACAGTGGTGACGGCGTCGACGAACGCTGACGCGTGCCCGACGTAGCCGGGCGCACCGGCGAGCACGTAGGCGTCACTGCTGTGGTCGGTCGCAGTATCGGGCGAGATAACGGCTGCACTCGGGAACGTGACATCTGGATAGTCGACAGCGAAGGCCTCGGCGACCTCGTCCGGGGTGCCGGCGGGGAGTCCTCGGTGGGGCAATACGGTGAGCAGCGACTCGTCACCGTCTGGGGCGTCTCGCTCGGTGGACCAGCGGCTTCCAGCATCATCAAGGACATGTCGACAGTTGCCCGGCGTCTCGGTGTCCACGTCGTCGACCAGCGCCGGCGTCGTCACGGAGTCGACGAGGCGTAACTCACCCACTCGCGCGGCGCTGTCGCGCTCGTGGACCTCGAAGTAGTCGGTCATGCAATGGCGTCAGCCACGCGCGACCAACTATCTTGCCTTTGTGCCAGCAACGGGTACAGTGGCGACGGAGGGGTGTTTTGGCACCACCGCAGCCTGTTATAGTCGATAGCTATCCGCTTGTGGTTGTCGCGAACCGGGCGCTATCCGCTGATTAGCTGGACCCTAACTAAATCTATCGAGGGTGACTGACTACCTGTGCAGCGACAGACACGACGAGGCGTGTTGCTCGCCCTCTCGGGGACAGCCGCAACGCTGGGGGGCTGTTCGACCGGCCTCACCTCAGGAGATCCTGGTGCGAGGGCCGCGTCAGACGAGACGGAGCCGACACCGACGGAACAGGTATCGGAGTCGACAACGGAAAGCAGGCCCGCGATGTTCGTCCATCTCGACACACTAGCTGCGATACAGTCCCGTGTCGAGAACGGCGACAACCCGTGGACAGGGGCCCACGAGGCCTTCATGGACGATGTCCGTGACGCGATGGCAGCGGACTCGGAGAGTGTCACAGACAACGGCGACGGTCACGAGTTCAAGACGAAAGGGCCGAAAGACCCAGCGGAACGTAAGGACTACGTCGCCGCCATCAGGACGGGGGACCGGATCCGTGACCTCGGCCTCGCCTATCAGTACACCGGCGCGGACCAGTACGCCGAGAAAGCTATCGAACTGCTTGACCACTGGTTCCTGCGTTCGAAGACCTACATGGCGCCCGTCAAAACGAACAGCATCGAACAGTACATCACACTCCCCAAAATGTGGTGGGGTGCGGAACTCGTTCGCGGCCACAAGGCGTGGAACGACGACGGCGTCGGCACGGAGGCTGATCTGCAGGAGTGGGTCCGGACCTTCCTGAACGACGTGGGTCATAATATTCCGACCGAAATGGGGCAGCAGAATATCTTCAACTGGCAGGAGATGACCCACGCCGCTGGAGCCGTGTATCTCCGAGACTGGGACCGGTTCCGAAAGGCCATGCAACGGAACCGTGAGACCGGCTTCAATCAACTCCGCGAGGACGGCCTGCTGAAAAACGAGATCATTCGCGCGTCGAGCCTAGCGTACTCGCTGTATGCGGCGAAGGCGCTGCTCACCGCCGCGGAACTCAGCCGACTCTATGCCGACAAACTCGATGGTCCCACGCTGTACGAGTACCAGAAGTTCGACGGCGACAGAGGGGCGATCGAGCGGATTCTCGACGCCCACGCGCCATACGTGGGTGACCCAGAGGCCTGGGAAGCGATGGGCGAGGGCGACCCCGACCGGTTCGTCAACAATGACGGCTTCCCCGCCAGAAAGCAGGAATCGGCGTCCTCGCTGTACGAGGTGGCCTACTCGTACTACGAGAAAGACGCGTATCTGGAAGCGCTCAAACAGAGCGGACAGCCGGTGAAGAACGTCCCGACATACGTCTCAGCGCAGCAGGCGGCAATTGACAACCCCGACCGGCCGCATCGGGACGAACGCGTTCTCGGCTGGACGACATTCACACACGGTGAACGGTTCCGGCTGGACGTGTAACTGGCGTCGTTCCTGAAGACGCGGTACACCGCCACGCTTTGGATGCTAGCGGCTTCAGATCCGGTATGGATGTAGTCGTAACCGGTGGCCGGGGAAGTTCCGGTCGCTGGATCGTCGACCGTCTCGCCGAACCGCACGAGGTAACAGTTCTTGACCGACAACTGCCGGATAATGGGGGCCATCCGGCTGTCGGGTACCGAGCGCTTGACCTGACAGATGCCGGGGGCGTCTTCGACGCGCTTACTGCCATCGACCCGGACGCGGTGGTCCACTGGGCTGCGATCCCGGTCGCCGGGAACCACCCCGGGGTAGACCTGTTCCAGAACAACACACTGGCGGCACATAACGTCCTCTCAGCGGCCGGCCGTGTCGGCGCTGACGTGGTGCAGGGGTCTTCGGACGGCGCGTACGGCTTCTTTTTCGCCGAGGAGACCCCCGTGCCGGACGAACTCCCGATCACCGAAGCGCACGCGTGCAGGCCGGAGGACGACTACGGGCTCTCGAAGGTCGTCACAGAGGAGATCGGGAAAACGATTGCCCGTCGGGACGGCGTCTCTGTGGCGTCGATTCGCCCTTCGTGGATACAGATTCCCGGTGAGTACCCCTGTCGGTCCGAGGACTACGTCGACGACCTCGCGGCTGGGGCGGGCAACTACTGGTCGTACGTGGACGTTCGAGACGTGGTCGACCTCGTCGAGGCCGCCCTCACTGCCGAGGTCACGGGGTACGAGGCGTTTAACTGCGTCGGCCCCGACAACGCGCTGGGCCGGCCGCTGGCCGAACTCATGCGCGAGCAGTACGGCAGCGTTCCGGATGACTGCACGGTCGAGGGGGACGCCGCAGCGTACTCGACGGCCAAGGCCACAGCGATGCTTGGCTGGGAGCCGACCCGGTCCTGGCGCGAGGCGGCCGATGCGGACGTGGATGTGCCGACCGTCTGACCAGCGCCGAGATAATTGCGCCGTCAGTCGCGGGCGTGCAGGTCACGCAGGCGAACGCTATCGGGCACGCGGTCGAGTGCCGTCGCCGGCCAGTCGTCGTGGACCAGCGTGAAGGACACGTCAGGATGGAGTTCGACCAGTCGTCGGACCCCCGTCGCTGCGGCCTCGTAGGCCGCGCGGTCGGTCCGGTCGGGCGTTTCCGCGGTCAACGGATAGGTATCCGCGAGTTCTCGCGGATACGGACCGAACGGGGGCAGAACGCCCCAGCTTTCGTCGTACTGTGCACTGGAACTGCCTTCGGTCAGCAGCACCTCCTCGCCCTTGACCGGGAGGCGCTCCAGTCGGTTCTGATGGCGTCGGACCTCGGGCCGACGGGCGCTTTCGTTCGAGGTGTAAAAGAACGCGTCTTTCGAGACCGGGTCAGTGCGTTCGAGTTGCTCGGCGTGGTCGAGCAGCGCGCGGAAGCCGTCGAGCATGGCCGGATGACCGCGGGCGCGGCTGTCGACCAGTTCCATGAGGTTGCCCGAGCGAATTGCCTGTTTGACCGTCCGAATCTCGCCGTAGGTGACGTGGAGGTTGTGACGGGCGAGCAGTTCCTCACGCGTGTCGGCGTCCATCGCGTCGAGCTCCGCCGGCGTGTGGTCGGTACAGACCGGGCAGTGACATGGGAAGTAACTCAGTTCGTCGAGCAGTTCCGTCCCCTGCACCGTGAGATACCGGTCGTCGCGGGCGTACAGTGCGTAGGCTGCCGAATCGAACAGGTCACAGCCCAGCGCCGCAGCCATCGCGAACATCATCGGGTGGCCCGCACCAAACAGGTGGACCGGGCCGACCTCACCCAGCCCGCGCTTGCAGGCCGCGACAACATCTGCAAGGTCAGCGTAACGGTACTCGTTCATCAGCGGGACGACGGCTCCCAGCGGGAACACGTCAAGTCCAGTCGAGACAGCGTCTGCAGCGGCGCGCTCCCGCAGATCCGGATATGTCGCGCCCTGAACCGGCGCGCTGACGAGCATCTCGCCGGTGTCGACGGTGGCAGCGTGTTCGAGCCGTTCCTGTGTCGTTTTGAGTTCCTCGGTCGCCCGCTCGCGGTCCACGTCCGGCGGCGTCGGGATATCCACCGGCGTGCCGATATCGGAGCCGATCTCGTGCTGGAACTCCAGAATCTCCTCGGTGGTCACGTCGATGTCGCCGTACTCGGCGAGCTGGAAGGACCCGGAGTCGGTCATGATAGCCCCATCGAACCCGAGCAGGTCGTGGAGGCCCTGCTCCAACACGGGCTCACGGAGGTCATCGGAGCCGTGCAGGATGTAGCTGTTCGTGATGAGTATCTCCGCCCCGAACTCCGACGCCAACGTTGCCGGTGCGACCGTCTGGACGTGTGGATTGACCACCGGCAGGATCGTCGGCGTCTCGACGGTGACGCCGGCCCGTGGCACCGTTAGCTCGCCCAGCCGGCCCGCTGCGTCGTACTGGCGGACCTCGAAATTCGTCATTACACGTCGTCATCGGTCGGTGCGCCTAAGGGTTGTGTTCCCCCGTGGCTGGCCGTTCGTAGCATTCGAAAGCCGATAGCGGCGGTGGAGCCGAGGGACGTGCCGGCCGGCACAGCGCCGCTATTCGTCGGGCTGTTCCGCCCCACCGGGCACCAGTTTCCGCTCGGGCCGGTGGACGGTCCCTGAGTCCTCGTCGGCGACGTACGCCTGTGACGTTCGGAACATAGCAACCACCTCATCGCGGGACCCGTAGGCGTCCTCGACGAGTCGTTCGAGCAGTTCCGCCCGCGAAATCGGCTGGCCGGTCCGACGGCGGACGGCTGCGCGCAGTTTATCCAGCCGGCGTTCAGTCTGTTCGTCGAGTGCAATCGAGGTCATGTGTTGGGTGATACCACCCCACAAGGTTTCAAACTATCGTCAGTTCACCGCTCGAACAGGGCGTAGTACATGATACCTACGGCAGACCGACTATCGCGAAGCGTGTCGTCGCGCACCGACTGGACCAGCGAGTCGAAGTCGGCAGTGTCGACCCGAATCGATTCGTTGTGGTCTAGATTCTGGTCGGCTGTCGCCTCGCATCCGCGTGCGACGTAGTAGTGGAACACGTAATCGGTGTTTCCGTTGGCCGGTTCGCCCGTGTAGAGGTGGTCGAACGTATCGGCCTCGTAGCCCGTCTCCTCGCGGAGTTCGCGAGCGGCGGCGGCGCTTGGGTCGTCGTCTTCGTCCTCCATCGTCCCGGCAGGCAGACCGTAGTTGACCCGGCGGACTGGCTGTCGCCACTCCTCGATAACAACCACGTCACCGTCGGGGGTAAGCGGGAGCACGATGACGCTCTCACCGTGTTGTACGTAATCGAACTCTCCCTCCGTGCCGTCGGGCAGGCGTATGTCCTCACGGACGACATCGAACCCAGGACAGGCGTAGGCGGTTTCGGCATCGAGCGTCTCCCAGGCGAGTTCCTCATCCATACTTGGAGTGTTGGCCTCATCAGCAAAATCAGCACGGGTCTTACAGTTTGTCGGCGGCCTGTGCCTGCTCCGTCCGACGGTTGGCCTGTTCCAGGCGGCGTCGGGCCGCGTTCGATAGCGGGTCCGAGAGGGCGTCGCTGGCGTCCTCGGTTCTGGTCGCGACGCGCTGGAGCCGGTCGGCAACGGTCTGGAGTTGCTTGTCAGCGTTCCCGCGGTCGCCAGCCTCGGCGCGTTCCGTCGCTCGCCTAGCCGCCTCGACGACTGCGGCGAGTGCGCGTTCGAGGCCCTGGATAGCGTTCCCGGAGCCGCCACTGCTCCCGGAAGTGCCGTCATCATCGTCAGAATCACCGTCATCGTCCATCTCGTCGAGCACCGCTTGCCGCGTCTCCTCGGCAATGTCGACGAGGAACGACGCCAGCGACGCCTTGCCGGTCCGGGGCTGTTCTATCTGTGCGGCAGTGTCGGCCTCGGGTTCTGGATTTACCCGGAACGCACCGATCTCGTCATCGCGGTCCCGGACCTCCGTCGTATACGCGCCACCGCCGTGGACGTACACAGCGTCGGGTTCCGAGAGCGGGGCGTCGTACAGCCGGCCGGCAAAGTCGTCCTCGACGGCGAGGTCGGTGAGGTCGCTGTCGGCTCCCGACGGGTCGACCTCGAGGCGGGTGGCGTTCTCCCGGGCGACGAGTGGGACCTCGCCGTCGACACCGGCTCTGGTCGGCCCCTCAGTTTCGCTCGTTTCGGGAACCGACACTGACTCGCTGTGTGGCGCGACGCCGGCCCCGTTGACGGTGAACCGGTGTTCGCCCGCGGGCACGTCCTGAACGACGGCCAGACCCGAAAAGGTCGGGACGGCCTCTGGGTCACTCTCCAGTAGAGCGACGGACTCGACAGTGGTGTCCTCGGTCGTGAGCCCTTCGTCTTCGGGGGCGTCGTCGTTCGAGACAGCTTCCGAGAGGCTAGCGACGACAGTCCGTATCTCCGCCGGGGCGCCGATGGCGTCGTAGCGCTCGGCCAGCGCCGCTCGGTGGTTCGGTTCGGAAATGTCCGCGGCGGGGTTCTCGTACCGCGGCTGGTCCCAGGGCGCGCCCGTCGTCGTGATATGGCCCGCGACGGCGTCCTCAGCGAACTCGAGCACGGCGAACTCGAAGCTCAACTGCGGGCCGGTGAAATCGGCGATGTGTTCCAGTTCGCTACTCGGTACGAGGTCGTATTCGATGTCCGGGTCAGCCTCGCCGCGGTCGGTGTGCTGGAACACGAGTCCCGTCTCCCGCGTCGGCAGGTCCGTCGGCGGTTCGGTGAGGCTGTCGAACGAGCGGACGGTGAGTGACTCCGAGATGAGGTCCTCGCGGCTGACCGACGGCAGCCGCTCGTGCTCGTACAGCGGCGCACCCTCGTGCTCCGGCACGAGATAGGGGAGCCGGGACCCTTCGTCGCGCGGGAGACCGTAGGCGACCGGGATCTCTGCGAGGTCCTCAATGGTCTCGACCGTGCTGTTCGTGATATCCGCGAACCGGTCGCCCTCCGGCAGCCGGGTGAACCGGTCGCGAACGTCGTTGACCGACAGCGCGCTGGAGTGCGAGCCCAGTTCGGAGAGGATACGCGGCACCATCTCCGGATCAGGGTCGAGGAACTCGTTGTTGGGCACCTTCCGGGAGTGGGAGCTGGCGACGTACAGTTGCGGGTCGCCCGTCGCCGTGTCGACGAACACGTGCAGGACCTCCCAGTCGTGCCAGTGGAAGTTCGTCGTGAACTGGTCGAACGCCGAATAGAACCAGAACTGGACAACGGCGAGCGGCGAACTGTCGTACTCGACGACGTGGTAGAACGCTGTCGGGTCCGGCGGGTCTCCGTCGCTCATCCGCTCGTGATACCCGTCGAAGGCGTCGAATCCGTCAACGACGGTCTCGCCGTCCTGTTCGCTGGTGTACGGCCGCGGGTCCGTCGGGAACCACGGCTCCGCCCGATCGAAGTACAGCGTCGGTGCGAACCGTCGGGCGAGTTCTTCGGCTCGCTCGCCCTCGACTGTCGAGGCCGCGTCGTCGCTTTCGCTTTCGAGCCCCGAACAGCCGGCGACGGATGCGAGGCCGGCTCCGGCGACCGTCTGCAGAACCGCACGGCGGGACAGACGTTCCCGGTCGGTCATCGATCCCCCGTCGCTTTGGTGCGTCGTCGGACAGCGTGACCCGGCGCTGTCTCCGAACCCAATAATTCCATACGTCATTCAGCGAACCGCGGAGGAAAACCCTTCTGGCAGTCTCCAAGCGTGCCCCGTCAGTACTGCTCGAACCCCGCCGTGTCCAGATAGTTGTGTGCGACCGTGATCGAGTGGTCAGCGTGGAGGGCCTTCGGGCCAAGCGAAACACGTTCATCCGCGTGGTCGGCCAGCAGCGCCGCTTCCTCGTCCCGGAAGTCATGGTGGTCCGAGAGGACGAACACCGGGTCCGACGGCGGGGCAACGTCGACGATAGGGTCGCCGTCCTCGTGCAACTGGACGACGGTTCCCCGGCGTGCCACGTCCTCGAGTGTCGCTTCAAACCCCCGCCGCGTGAGTGACACGCCCGGCGAGGTTTCGACCGGCATGTGCCCGATGGCTTCCTCGCGCTCTTCCAATGCCTTACGGATCAGTGCCGCCGTGGACCGCTCGTCCGGGTTCAGCCGGCGGAGGTCGCTCCCCTCGAACGTGACGGTGTACTCGTCGCCCAGAACCAGGTGGACCCGCACGTCTTCCCGAATAGCATGGCTCAGGAAGAACGCGCTGGTGACACACCGACAGAGCACGTCGAGCCGGCCGGCCGCGCCGGCCAGATCGTCGAGCGAGAACTCCGGCGTCGTCGGGGCGTCGTGACCGATGATGACGAACTGGCGCATACGGGTGCGAAGCCGGTCACAGACTTACGTGCATCGACCGCGAACCCGTCAGCTCTCATCCGTGCCGACGGGGAGCCAGATGCCGAGTGGGGCCACCGTCGAGGTCACGGCGGCGGTGTCCCTCGCCGAGCCTACTTCCGACTGCGGGTCGAAGCGCCGTTATGCCCGTTTCAGAGTTCGACGAGTTCGACCACGAAACGCATATGCAGCGTGCGTTCGAGCTGGCTCGGACCGCTGTCGACCGTGGTGACCGGCCGTTCGGGTCTGTACTCGTTCGTGACGACGAAATCGTCATGGAGGCGTCGAACCGCGTCCTCACCGAATCCGATGTGCGCCGCCATCCGGAACTCCAACTGGCGCACCGAGCAATGCGCGAGTTTGACCCGGACGAGCGCATGGAAATCGTGATGTACACGAGCACCGAACCGTGCCCGATGTGTGCCGGCGGGCTCCGGTACGCGGGTCACGGCCGGATCGTGTACAGCGTCGGTAGCGACGAAATGAGCGGTTTCAGCGGCCACGAAGAGTCCGTCCGCTCCGACGAAATTCTCGCCGGCGTCACCGACGTCGTCGGACCGATATGTCATGAGGAGGGACTGGCGATTCACGAGGACTTTGACTGGTAAGGCCACGTCAACACGGGTTGCGGGAGTCAAATGACTTATTATGTGTGTTTGCTAACTTGTGGTATGAATTCACTTGACACACCGGTCGAGCAGGTGATGACCAAGCCAGTAAAGACCGTCGACCGGGAGCTTGCCGTCCGAGACGTTTCGAAGCTCCTTGCGTCGGAAGCAGTCGGTTCTGTCATTGTCGAAACCGAGTATGGACGAGGCATACTCACGAAAACGGACATTATCGCCGGCCTCCGCGATGGAATGGACCCGGATACGACGCCAGTTGGTGACCTGATGACAACCCCTGTCAAGACCATCGAACCCGGAGCGCCGCTAGAGGAAGCCATCGATACAATGGTCGAGCACAGCATCAAGCGGCTCGTGGTCGACGGACAAGCCGACAGCGTCGGTATTCTCACGACGACAGACGTGATGCAGGAACTGTCACCCGACCTAGACCGCGTCGTCGAGATGTTCGCGGAGAGGTGACAGCCCGGATTTGAAAGGTCGGGGCTATGGAAGTGTAGGTAGGCAGTTCGCCTTCAAATTGAGTCGTAAAAACGCTACAAACGCCGTCTGAGCGTCCAGAAAGGGTTTACCGGGAGCGGCGGACCACTCGACTATGCGCAGACGTGCCCTCCTCGCGTCGGTCCCGGGTGCGCTGGCCGGGCTCGGCGGCTGTTCGTTCGGTGCCCCTGGAGCGGATGAAACTGACAGCGTGACGCCTGCACCGCAACCGGACCAGTCACCAACCGACGCGAACGACAGCGGAGCAGAGACGCCGACAGATACGGGCGACCCACCCCGACCCGAGAATCCGACGACGGTCATCGAACTGGCAACCGGACCGCGAACCTACGCCCTCAGTTCGCCGGGACTCCACACCGACGACGGAGCGCGAATCGGGTTTTGGTTCGACCGGACGGCGACCGACAGCCATCCGGCCACGCTTCGCGGCTGGCTCCAGAACGGCAACGAGTTCGAGAACACGTTCAGAATCGATTGGATTCCGGGGGTCGGACGGACATATAGCCGCCAACCCAGTGGCTATGACCACGAAGCCCGCCTCCATCTTGCACCCACGGAGAACAACGAACTCGCCGAGGAAGTGCCCTCGCTCGGCCAAACAGAAGAGGGGTACTGGCGCGTCGACGACGTCGGTCCGTGGATGCCAGAAACCCACCGGCTGGACCCCGGTGAATGGGTCCGACTGGAGTACGCACTCGTCGGCGAACCAGGCCAGTCCGGGCGGCCGACCGGGACCTACAAGTTCCGAGGCCGGGACGAAACGCTCTCAGTTACTGTCTGGGACACACGGCATCCCGGCCCGGAGACGGAGTCCCGGTTCGCCGGCCGCTCGCTCCCATCGTTTCCCGGCGACGGCAGCGTCCAGTGGTTCCACGAAGCAAATAAGACGACCTCAGCCTTCGTTCGCCCGACCGCCGAGCGAGTACAGTTGGACGCACAGGTGGGCTTTGAGATGGTCAACAACAGCCACGAGCGACTGCAGTGTGGCCACTGGAATCTCTACAAACTCGTCGACGGCGAGTGGTTCCACATCGCGCCGACGGGCCACACCGACGACTGTCGCATCCTGGTGCCGGGCGGTCGGGAACAGTGGGACCTCCGGACGTTTAACCGACAGGCCGTCGATTGTGGAACCGGCGACTGCCGTTGTGACGGCCTCACGCAGGGCTATCTCGGCGGCGGCGAGTACGCCATCGTCGCCGGCTACGGGCATCCGATAGCCGAGAGCGGTGCGCTGGTCGAGCTGGTCGGCGACCGGGCTGCCGTGACGCCAACCGACGGCGTATCGACAGCGCGTGACGGCGACACGATCACGGTGACGACTGGCCGCCACGGCGATGGGGAGCATCCTGCCGACGCGACGTTCTCACTGACTCGCACCGACAGCGCGAGCGAGCGGGTTATCGCCGAACAAGTGATGGCGAGCGGTCGGTTCGCCACGTACGAGGGTGGACTTCGTAACGCTCTCCCGTTCCTGACCGACGGTGTGAGCCGTGTCGTCGTCGAAACCGACGAACGGGCCGTCGACGGCGTCCTCGGCTACGATTCGAACAGTCGTCGGTTCCGGTTCCGCGGACAGGCTTACGAAGTTGCTCGGGGTCGGAACACAGGCTGATAATCGGCGCTGAGAGCGGTCTTGTTTCGTCTCGGCTCCGTAATTGAAAACGGGAATCAGGCCGAATTCGAGCCACCGCGGAGCAAAACGCCACGAGCGCACAGTTCCTTCGCTCACGAGGACACGACACGGTACCTGTAAACCGAAAATGTCTCTGACCGGTTTGAATTGGAAAAGTGGGCCGGCGCGAATTCGAATCGCGGTTACGGCCACCCGAAGGCCGAAGGATACCAGGCTACCCCACCGGCCCGTGCGATAGCAATCGGATAGAAGACAGGGTCAGTTTTAACGGTTGCGAAACGGCGAGATGGGGAGTGCTTTCATCGGCGGCCCACAAGCCGAAGACATGGATATCCACGACGAACGCATTCCGACAGCGACGTTCGCGACCTGTCTCGACAACATGCCCCAACCCTGTGTCGACCTGGTCGTCGAATACGAGGGCGGCGTCGTACTCACACGACGACAGAACGAGCCAGCCAAAGGCGAGTGGTTCTGGCCGGGGAGCCGCCTGTTTAAGGGTGAGCGACTGGACGACGCAGCACCACGCATCGCCGAGGCGGAACTTGGCCTCACGTCGGTTGAAACGGAACGACTTGGCGTCAGCGAACACTTCTGGGACACGTCGTCGGTCGACGGCGTCGACTCCAGACACACAATACCAATCGTCTACCGAGTCGTCCCCGACGACGGGGAGGAGATGACACTTGATGACCAGCACGACGCCTATCAGGTTGTCACGGAGCCACCGGCGGACGCGAACCGGTACGTCTCCGAGTACTTCGACCGATTCGATATCGGCCAGTAGCGGGTGAAAGTTGTTGTTTTGAGGCCGAATACGTGTCGCATTATCAATCAGGCTGTACGAGACCAGCAGGTAACTGACCAGAAGATTGATTACGCATCGTAGTTACTCACTAACTGAGTAACTATGACCATCCTCATCACTGGCGGCGACGGCTACGTCGGGTGGCCGGCCGCACTGCGGATCGCGGACCGAACGGACGAGCGAGTGCTGCTGGTCGACAACTTCGCCCGAAGAGAGTGGGTCGAGGACGTCGGCGCGACGAGCGCGACACCAGTGGCCAGCATCGACGAACGCCTCGACGCGGCTCGTGAGGTCCACGGCCTGACGAACCTCTCCTTCGTCGAGGGCGACCTCGCCGAGAAGTCCTTCGTCGACGAACTGCTGGCGGTCCACGAGCCAGAAGTCGTGGTCCACACCGCCGCACAGCCGTCCGCGCCGTACTCCCAGATCAACGGCGAGCGGGCGAACTACACCCAGCACAACAATCTCCAGGCGACGCGGAACCTTCTGTGGGGTCTCGAAGAACACGACCTCACAGACACCCACTTCGTCGAGACGACGACGACGGGCGTCTACGGCGCGCCGGAGTTCCCGATTCCCGAAGGCGGCGCGACGATGGAGAACCAGAGCGAGCGCGACGACGTGCCGTTCCCCAACATGGGCGGGAGCTGGTACCACGCGACGAAGGGCTTCGACGCACAGAACATGCGGCTGGCCCACACCCAGTTTGACATTCCGATTTCTGACGTGCGAACGGCAATCGTCTACGGGACCGAGACCGAGGAAACCCGCGCTGACGACCGGCTCAAGACTCGCTTCGACTTCGACTACTACTTCGGGACGGTTACCCACCGCTTCTGCGCGCAGGCCGTCGCGGGCTATCCCGTCACCGTCTACGGCAAAGGCGAGCAGCGCAAGCCGTTCATCTCGCTAGAGGACGCCGTCGAAGGGCTAGCCGAAGTGGCCCTGACCGACCCCGAGGAGCGCCCCGAAGGGCTGACGGTGTACAATCAGGTCACGCGCGCCATCAGCATCGTCGAGATCGCCGAGACAATTGCAGACGTGGGCAGCGAGTACGACCTCGATGTTGACGTCGAGCACTTCGAGAACCCCCGCGACGAGGACGAGACCCACAAGATGGAGATCGAGAACGACCGGTACGCCGATCTCATCGGCGGCCAGTCCCAGTCCTTCGAAGACGGCGTCGGCGACATCTTCGAGACGCTGACCCGCTACGCCGACACCATCGAAGCCCACGAGGATCGGTTCCTCCCGGGCGTCCTGAGCGAGGACTGACGATGGACGTGCTGGTCACTGGGGCCTGTGGCTACATCGGCAGCGCGCTGGTCCCGCTGCTGCGGGCAGACGACCGCGTCGACGAGGTCGTCGTCTTCGACGACCTCTCCTCGGGGTCGCCGCGGGCGCTGCTGGGAACGCTGGGGGACGGCCTCGAATTTCGCCGGGGCGACGTCCGCGAGTACGGCGACGTGGAGAGCGCCATGCGCGGCGTCGACCGCGTCATCCACCTCGCGGCCATCACCGGCGCGTCGAGCACACACGAACGCCGCGACGAGACCTTTGCCATCAACTACGACGGCACTGAAAACGTCCTGACTGCGGCCGGCAAACTCGGCGTCGACCACGTCGTCTTTGCTTCTTCGTGTAACGTCTACGGCCGCGCGACCAGCACCGACATCGACGAGACAGTCGACCCGGACCCGATCAACCCCTACGCGGAGACGAAACTGCAGTCCGAGACGCTACTGCAGGAGTACTGCGAGGAGTTCGATATGACCGGTACTGCCCTGCGGATGGCCACCAACTTCGGCCACTCGCCAGGCATCCGGTTCAACCTCGTCGTGAACTACTTCGTGTTCCGCGCGCTGACTGACCGCCCGCTCACCGTCTACGGCGACGGTTCGAACTGGCGGCCGTTCATCCACGTCCAAGACGCCGCCAGCGCCTACGCGGAGGCGGCGTGCGACCCCGAGTCCTGGGACGAACCAGTGTACAACGTCGGGTCGATGGACGCGAACTACCAGATATCTGAGATTGCCGACATCGTCGCCGACGAGGTCGCCCCGGTCGACGTGACCTATCTCGAAGACGAGCATCCCGGACCGTCGTATCACGTCAACTTCGACCGGCTGAATCGGACCGGCTTCGAACCATCGTGGACGCTCCGCGAAGGCGTCCGCGACCTCGCGGAGAAATTCACCACCAATGTCTGAGACAGAACCCACGAGCGAACGGCCCCACATCGCCGTCACCGGCGGCGCGGGCTACATCGGCAGCCGCGTCATCTACGAACTACAGCAGGCCCACCCCGATTGGGAGATCACCGCTATCGACAACTTCTATCTCGGTACCGTGCGGTCCGTCGGCGATGTCAACATCGAACACGTCGACATCCGGAACCGGGACCGTCTGGAAACGGCGCTAGACGGGGCCGACGTCGTGATGCACCTCGCAGCGATATCCGGCGTTGACGACTGCGAGCAGAAGCAGGATCTAGCCTACGAGGTCAATGTGCAGGGAACCGACAACGTCGCCTGGTTCTGCCGCAAGACCGGCGCAGCGCTGATCTTCCCATTCTCGATGGCCGTCATCGGCGACCCGCGAGAGTTCCCAATCACAGTCGACCACCCGCGGGACCCGCTGAACTGGTACGGGCGGACGAAACTACTCAACGAGCGCGCCATCGAGACGTACGCCGACGGCGCGTTCCCGGCCCATCAGTTCATGATCTCGAACCTCTACGGGAGCCACGAGATAGACGGTCAGATTGTCTCGAAGGGGACCGTCATCAACTTCTTCGTGAATCGCGCGCTCGCCGGCGAGACGCTGACCGTCTACGAGCCTGGAACGCAGTCCCGGAACTTCATTCACGTCAAGGACGTTGCCCGGGCCTACGTCGACAGTTGCGAACGGCTACTTGAGCAACTGGACCGCGGCGAGACCGGCGCCGAGAAATACGAAATTGCGAGCGACGAGGACCCGGGCGTCCACACTGTCGCCAACCTTGTCAAAGATATCGCCGCTGATGTCGCCGACATCGATGCCGACGTGAAACTGGTCGAGAACCCGCGGGGCGACGACGAGACGCTCGTCGACTCGTTCCCGGTCGACACCGACCGAACGACTGACGTGCTTGGCTGGACGCCGGAACACGACGTAGAGTCAGCGATTCGGACCACACTGGAATCATCGAACACGTAGACATCGAGTCCCGATGGATTTATTCGCCAGACCGGAAAGAGAGAACACATGAGCGATACGCCCGGGGCGGGAGCAGTACTGGATGACCGGCCCGAGCTACGAGATGCGACAGAAGCGGTTCTGGCCGTCGACGACGAGCGTGACGGCTGGACGTTTGACGACATTCCCCTCGATTCGGGCCAGTTCGGCGAACTCGTCTCCGCTGGCATTGTCGAGAAGGACGGTGACGAGTACCGCATCGCCGACCCCGACGCTGTGCGAGCCGCGCTCAATGGCGAATCTGCGGTCGGTAGCGACAGCGGGCACGGGCTAGCGCTCGGTGACGCACTACGCGTTAATCTCGACGTGCGAGCAACTGGCCTGCTTGTCGCCGCCCTAGCGGTCGTCTTCGTCGCCCGAACGTACGTCATCGGGTCGATATATCGCGGCGGCGACATCGTTCTATCGAGTAACGATCCCTACTACTACAGGTACCACGTCGAACAGGTCGCGGCGAACGCTGGTAGCGCGGCTGATTTCGGGGCACTCTCCGTGCTGCCACAAGCACTGACAAAAGGGGAGCCACTCACTATCGCGACGCTCTGGTGGGTTTCCAGCCTCTTCGGCGGGGGCAAAACAGTCATTGGCCACGTTCTTGCCTGGTATCCGGTCGTGTCAGCACTCGTCACGAGCGCCCTGCTCTATTTGCTCGCGGTTCGAGTGTCCAGCGACCGGCGTGTCGGCCTCGCATCGGTCCTTTTTCTCGCGTTTATTCCCGGCCACGCCTTCCGGACGAGCCTGGGTTTCGCAGATCACCACGCCTTCGACTATCCATGGCTGGGACTCACCGCCCTTGCACTCGTAGTCGCGCTAACGACGGCCACGAACCGAACGTCACTTCGTCGACCACAGCCGTGGATCGCCGCAGTCGGCATCGGTGTCGGGACTGCCGGTCAGGTGCTCGCGTGGGAAGCCGGGCCGTTGCTTGTCTTGCCAGTCAGTCTGGTGGTGCTTGGACAAACACTGCTGGACGTCTCGAACGACCGGTCGGCACTGGTCAGGAACGCGCCAGTCCTTGCCGGCGTTAGCCTCGGTGCGATACTCGCTGGGAGTGTCCACACTATCACCGGCTGGCAGACTGCGCTCGTCGCCGGTGCACCGGCACTGCTGACGCTGGGCACTGTTGTCGTCATTGCGACAGCAGAAGTAGCCAAGCGGGTGGGTGGTACAGCCAAGCAACTGGCTGTGGTTAATACCGGGCTTGGCGTCGTCGGTCTCCTCCTCTTTCGCTTCGGCTTCACAGAACAGTGGGGTACGTTCAACAGGCGTCTCGATCTCCTATTTCGGTCCGACGGGATCGCTGAGACATATGGACTATTCAGCGCGGATGCATTCGGCTTCCTGTTCCTGCTCGGCCTGACACTGTTCCTAGCGCTCCCGGCGATGGCGTGGGGCGTCGACCTCGCTCGGAACGACCGGAGCGGCTGGCTCGTCGCCAGTAGCTACGCCTGGGTACTGTTCGCCCTCGCAGTGATTCAGGTCCGCTTTGTCGGCGAACTGGCCCCGTTTCTCGCGCTGTTCGCCAGCCTCGCGTTCGTCTGGGTCGCCTCGTGGGTCGATCTCGCCCGGCCGGTGCTGACGACTGGTGATAGGGACCTGCGGGACGTACTCGTTCCGGACACCCGCGCAGCTGCGTCGCTGTTCGTGCTGTTTCTGCTGTTCGGGGCCCTTGGGATAGTGCAGGTTCCAGTCAAAACGAGTCAGGTACTCGTCGAGGACGGGACGTACGACGCGGCGACTGCAATCGAGGCAGATGCCGCCGAGCGTGGTCTCGAATACCCCGAAAGCTACGTCCTCAGCCGCTGGGGGCAGAACCGGGTGTACAACTACTTCGTCAACGGCGATTCCCAGAGCTACGGCTACGCTCGCCAGACGTACGGGCCGTTCGTCGGAGCGACAGACCCTGATGCGGCCTACAATCGGATTTCCAACCGAGCTGGGTATGTCGTGACCACAGAGACCAATATCGAGGCACCGACTACGATGTACGCTCGGTTACACCAGCACTTCGGAAGCCGGAACGGGGATGTGGACGGCCTGGCTCACTACCGACCACTCTTCACCAGCGAAGACGGGAGCCACAGGGCGTTCGCGGTCGTTCCCGGTGGAACGATACAGGGGACTTCGGCCCCGAATTCGACCGTCTCGGTCGTAACGACGGTCGGTGTCTCGGACAGGGAGGTCGACTACGAGCGCCAGACGACAGCCAACCGAAACGGTAATTTCACTGTTACCGTCGCAAATCCCGGGACGTACACCGTGACGACCGATAACGGTAGTGAAACGACCGTCGAAGTCACAGAACAGATGGTGTACGGCGGCGGTAACGTCACTGTCGGGTGACTTTCAGAGACGCCTGTGGTTCTGAAGCGAAACGACCATTGTACCCACCGAAAGAACAGAAGGTGTGCGCGTCTGGGTTCGTGTCGGCATCGTGCTTGTGCTGTGTCTGACACTCGGAGGACTGTTCGTTCACGCGGAGATGACAGAGGACAAACGGTCACCGTATCCAGACGCGGCAGACCTTTCGACTGGGTACGAGTCGTACGTCGGGCAGCAGCTCATGGTGTTTGGTACGGTGACAGAGACCGGCGATAGCGAGATGGAAATCAATGTCGAGAGCGATGGGGCAGCTATCACACTCAGAGTCACCGGGACAAAGACAGCTGTCGAACCCGGTGGCGTCGTCCAAGTGTACGGAACGGTCGAACCAGGGGGGACGATAGCGGCCGAGCGCGTCGAAGTCGTCAACAGCAGTCGGTGGGCGGAGTTCTACAAGTACGGCGCCTCGGCTGTCGGCGCGCTCGGATTCCTGCTCCTGTTCTTCCGGTATTGGCGAATTGACCGAGAGACGTGGACACTGGAGGCCCGTGATGGCTGACCTGCTGACACACCTTCTCGTTCCGTACATGCTTCTCACGGCCGCGAGTTGGCGCGTCGACTGGGTCGATCAGCGCTGGGTCGTCGTTGGGATGGGCGGTGCGGCGATTCCCGATCTGGTGAAAGTTGGAATCGTGGTGGACAGGAGGATAGTCGAAGCGCTTCTCGGCGTTCCGTTCACCTATATGCCCCTCTCCACACTCGGCGGAGTCCTGCTACTAGCCGGTATCATCGCCGTCGCATTCGAGCGTCGGCACTGGAGACCAGTGTTCGGCCTCGTGACGTTCGGCGGCCTCACATCACTCCTGCTCGATGGGATGCGAGTGTACGCTGACGGGAGAGCGAGCGCCTGGCTGTATCCGTTCACGAACTGGCGGCCGCCGACGCCGAGCCTGTACGTGTCTTCGGACCCGACCGTACTCGTGGTGGCGCTACTCACGGCCGGTACGGTCGCAGTCCTCGACAGACGGATGCGAGCGCGGAACTGACCTCGCTACCAGGTCAATCCTTCGTAAGTGATGCCGTCGCGCCGCTCGATGATGCGTCGGCCGTCGACGACAACTGGGTCGGCCATGTCGTCGAATTCAGCGTCGAGAGCGGCAAACTCGTCCCAATCAGTGACGACAACGGCGCCGGACGCACCCTCAAGAGCTGTCGCGGCCGAGTCAGCGTACTGGATATCAGGATAGCGCTCGCGCATGTTCTCGGTCGCGACAGGGTCGTAGGCGACGATGTCTGCGCCACGCTCCTGCAGCCCCTCGATGACCGGTACCGCTCGCGTGTTCCGGATATCGTCGGTGCCGGGTTTGAACGCCAGCCCGAGAACGGCGACGCGTTTCCCGGACACGTCGACGTGGTCGTCGAGGAGAGCGAGGAGGCGCTCGGGCTGAGCATCGTTCAGCTCCACGGCCGCCGAAAGGACTGCGGGGTCGTATCCCTGCTCCCGCGCCGCGGCGATAATGGCGTCCGTGTCCTTTGGGAAACAACTGCCGCCCCAGCCGACACCACTGCGGAGGAACTGCTCGCCGATGCGGTCGTCAAGTCCGATCGCGTCAGCGACCTCGTAGGCGTCGACGCCGAACTCCTTGCAGATGTTCCCGATATCGTTGATGAGGCTGACTTTCGTCGCGAGGAACGTGTTGTTGGCGTACTTTATCATCTCGGCCTCGGCGATACCGGTTTCGACGACCGGCACGTCACCGTCAACGGCCTCGCGTAGCGGCGCGTAGAGGTCATGGAGCAGGGCCGTAGCTCGGTCGTCGTCCGTCCCGAAGACGAGTTTGTCGGGGTTCAGGAAGTCCGCGACAGCCGTCCCCTCGCGTTGGAACTCGGGATTAGACGCGACGAGGAAGTCCGTCCCGCGTTCGAGACCGGCGTCAGCGATACGTGGAGCGAGCCGATCTTCGGTCGTGTTCGGGACGACAGTCGACTTCGTGACGACGAGGTGTGGGTCCGCTGCCGCGTTCTCAGCGCCGGCCAGTGCCTCGCCGACGGATGCCGCACCGGCTTCCATGAACTGGAGGTCGATGCTTCCATCGTCGTTCGAGGGCGTTGGGAGCGCCAACATCGTCAGCTCAGTGTCGAGTATTTCCTCGTAGTCGGTGCTTGCCCGAAGTCGACCGCCGCCGTGTTCGGCGACGAGTTCGTCGAGGCCAGGTTCGTGTATCGGCGACTCGCCGTCGTTGATTGCGTCGACGATGTCTTCGTCGATATCTATCGTTACGACTTCATGCCCGAGATCCGCAAGACACGCCGCGACCGTCGTCCCGACGTATCCGCTTCCGACAATACTGACGTTCATCAGGCGGCAGTAGTCGAGGGGCGGATATTATAATTCGGATCTTATAATTCGACAAGAGTTTTATCGGACGGCCAACGAATTGAGAGATATGAAAGCTGTCGTACTCGCCGCTGGTGAAGGAACCCGTCTCCGCCCGCTGACTGAAGACAAGCCAAAGGGGATGGTAGAGGTCGCGGGGAAACCGATTCTGACCCACTGTTTCGAGCAGTTGATCGAGCTAGGCGCTGACGAACTACTGGTAGTTGTCGGCTACAAGAAGCAGGCCATCATTAATCACTACGAGGACGAGTTCGATGGCGTCCCGATCACCTACACCCACCAGCGCGAGCAAAATGGCCTCGCCCACGCGCTCCTGACTGTCGAAGAGCACGTCGACGACGACTTCATGCTGATGCTCGGCGACAACATCTTCGAAGCGAACCTCCAAGACGTCGTTAACCGTCAGGCGGAGGAACGTGCCGACGCCGCTTTCCTCGTTGAGGAGGTCCCATGGGACGAGGCCGGGCGCTACGGCGTCTGTGACACCAACAAGTATGGCGAGATCACCGAGGTCGTCGAGAAACCCGAGGACCCGCCGTCGAACCTTGTAATGACCGGGTTCTACACGTTCACGCCGGCCATCTTCCACGCCTGTCATCTGGTGCAGCCCTCCAACCGCGGCGAGTACGAAATCAGTGATGCGATTGACCTCCTGTTGCACTCTGGGCGAACGATCGATGCGATCCGCATGGATGGCTGGCGGAACGATATCGGCTATCCCGAGGACCGAGATCAGGCCGAGAAACGGCTACAGGGTGAGGTTGACCCGGAGAGGTCCGCCGAGAACATCGCTGCAAGCGAGTGAGAGACTAAACCGGGTCGTCTCGCCAGTAACTAGTGTACTCATGCGGTCATGTAGGCCACACAGTTGTACGGCATTTCAATCGGAAGTCTGACAACATCGTGAGACGATATCCATCGAACAGCACCAAACAGAACAGGCACAACGCGAGTCGGAGCGACGTTATGATAGCTGACACAACTGCGCTGGTACGTTCGCTGTCGATACATCGACTCACGAATTCAGGACGGTTGGACTGCGTGTCCACGCACAGTAGCTTCAGTATTTGAGTCCCGGGACGCAGGACTTATCCCGGAACTCGGCAATCACACTGATAATGGATAGTGGCTGGCGGTACCGGGTCGCAAGTGTAGCCGGCGTCGTCGTGCTGACAGCGGTCGCCGTCGCACTTGTCAACAACGCTACCATCCAGTCGATAGCGACAACCATCCCAATACTCAGTCGGTTGCCGACCGATCCCCCAGAGGGGCCGGAGTTCACGATCGAACTCCTAGTCACGACCGCAGTCGTCGTCAGCGTGTTCCTCCCGCTGTACAAACCCCGTCCGCGGAGAATTCTCGACGCTGTAGCGCTGGCCCAGAAGCGGGTGCTCGTGGCAGCTCTCGTTCTGGCGACAATCGGCTACTTCGACTATTCATACAAACTACCGCGCTTGACTGTCGTGTTAGTGACACCGTTGTTACTGGTCGCACTGCCCGCGTGGTTCGTGTGGATTCGCAAGCGACCGTCGTCAAACGGCGAACGAACCATCGTCGTTGGGGACGACCTCAAGGTGATAGAGGAAGTAGCAAGTGAGGTCGACGGGACACTTCTGGGCTATCTCTGCCCAACGAGTGTTATGACGGCAATCGAACGGACCGAAGCCATCGCTGACGGCGGAACGAACCCCAGCGGGTTGGAACGGCTGGGTGGCCTCTCGCGAATCGAAGACGTGCTCGTCGAGTATGATATCGATACGGTCGTGTTGGCGTTTGAACACGCCGACCGGGCAGAGTTCTTCGGCGCTCTCGACGCCTGTTACGAGTACGGCGTCAACGCGAAAGTCCACCGGGACCATACAGACTCCGTACTGACCACCAGCAGTGGGGTCGGAACACTAGTCGATGTGGAGGTCGAACCATGGGACATACAGGACTACATTCTCAAGCGCGCGTTCGATATCGCGTTCGCATCGGCTGGACTGGTCGCGCTATCGCCGGTGATTATTGGAATTGTAGTCGCAATAAAGCTGGAGGACGGCGGCTCGATACTGTACCGGCAAGACCGAACAGCAGTGTTCGGCGAAACCTTCTCCATCTACAAGTTCCGGTCGATGATCGAGAACGCCGAAGACGAGACCGGCGCGAAAATCAGTGACGAGGATGCAGGTGGAGTTGACCCACGTGTGACATCAGTTGGGCAAGTGCTACGTCAGACGCACCTTGATGAGATTCCTCAGCTCTGGTCGATACTGCGGGGCGATATGAGCGTTGTCGGTCCACGGCCCGAACGCCCGGAACTGGATTCGGATATCCAGACCGGCGTCGTTGACTGGCAGAAACGATGGTTCGTCAAACCGGGCCTAACAGGGCCTGCTCAGGTTAATCATGTGACTGGGAAAGAGCCGAGCGAAAAGCTGCGATACGATCTAGAGTACGTGCGCGACCAGTCGTTTAGCTATGATATGAAACTCGTTTCGAGACAGATCTGGAGCGTTATTATTGATATAATAGTCGCGTATAAAAACCCATAGAACCGTTACACGCTGCGTGACCCTTCGGTCGGACAGTTAATTCTGCAATCAGATAGTCTGAAAAAGTTTGTTACCGCCGTATTGTAAACCCACTCAATTCTGTTTTATCATTGAAAGTGCGCATATTTGGCTTACAAAGAGAGAAGACAGACACTGTGCCGGTCACGAGAAAGGTATCAGCGTCACCGGAAGGTTGGATACGAGGCGCTCAGCATGGATACAAAGTGCTTGGAAACCAAACGAAAAGGCCATACACTGGCCGGGAAATGGGCCTGTATGAAGTCGATGAAAGGGCACTCCGATATCATCGACGACGAAGGGAATCTGTTTGGTGTTATCAATATTATTGATGCCCTCGTCGTTGTGCTTGCTCTTACTGTCCTAATCGCTGGAATCGGCCTTGTACTGATGGACGATGGCGAATCGAGTTCGGCCCCGACAACTGAGACGACGAATGTGACGATCGACCTCGGCACCCAGCCGGAGTACATCGTTTCACAGATGTCTATCGGGGACAGCTACAGTCCGTCTGGGAATTCGGATCTCACGGTCACAGATATATATCTCGCCCCACAGGGCGAGTCAGCGCGGGTAATGGTACGGGCCGAATTGTCGGCTCCGTATTCGGGAGAGACTATCCAGTATAGCGGCTCACCACCGCGGTACGGCCGACAGCTTGAGCTTCTGACTGAAACCTACTCTGCCGCCGGAACAATCCGAGACGTCGGTGGGGGCGCCGATCTGACCACGACTGAGACAGAAGTAGTAGTCAGAGCAAATCTCTCAGAAACCGACGCCAGACGTCTCAGCGCTGGACAACCGATCCGTGTACAAGGACGAGAAGTGGCGACTATCGAGTCGGTTACAACATACGGAACCGACAACCCCGATACAAAGACCGTTTTCCTCGGGTTGACACTCCAGAGCGTCGCCTACGGTGAACAGCAGGCGTTCGGCGAGGCGATGGTTCGGCCGGGAGCAAGCCTCTCCCTCCCGACGGAAGACGGCCTCATTAAGGGAGAAATCACGCGGGTCGGTGCGACGACGCAACGCGGTCAGCCAGCAACTCGCGATGTCAAGTTACAGTTATCAAACGTGTCTCCACTGCTCGCTAACAGTATTTCTCCGGGGATGACAGAGTCGTTCGGTGGTGAAACCGTCGCACGGGTTTCGGCCGTCCAGCGTCAGAACGCAACGATCGTCACTAGGGGACAGGACGGAGAGATATACGAACGGACGCATCCAATAAACCAAGACGTCACCTTCACCGCAAACCTCTCTGTCCGAGAGACTGATACGGGTGTCACATTCAAAGACCAGACACTCCAGCAGGGACGTGTCGTGACACTGGACCTAGGTACCGTAACGATCAAAGCGACTGTGATTTCAGGCTATCGATGAGGGCCACAGAGACGTCACAATGGTAAAACAGCGTCTCCAGTCGGCTGTCGAGAATTCGGTACTGAAGTCGCTTTCCGATGCGTTCACACGGAGTTTCGAGCGCTCAACACTCAGCAGAATGTGTGCTCGGTTACTCAAGATAGCTAGAGGCTCCAAGATCTACCGTTGGCTCACGACAGAACCGGAGCCAGCGGCCCTCGTCATCGATCTACGTAAAACCCACACTGTCGGTCCGGTACTCGCTGTTCTCGACGCTTGTACAGCTCAAGCTACACGGTTCTGGGAAAATTCTAGTCTCGTCTCGGTGGCACGAGCTATCGAAAATACCCTCTCGGGTTCAAAAGCAGTCAGGCTGGCGATAAAGCTCCTCGAACCGCCGGAATCACCAGAAAACAGCGACTAGCGCGAGTAGCCAGCTACACGCGACTCATTCGACTGTCACGCTTTTTGCTAGGTTGCGCGGCTTGTCGATGTTTCGCCCCAGCAACGCGGCCGTGTGATACGACACCAACTGCAGATGCGTGTTCGCAAGCACTGCAGCGGCTCGCGGATGGGTCTCTGGAATTTGGAGCACGTGGTCAGCGTATCGTTCAACGTCACTCTGTCCATCCGTGATCGCGACCACTGGGGCGTCGCGTGCTTCAACCTCTTTGACGTTGCCGATCGTCTTGCGGGCGCGCTCGTCGTCACCGGTCACAATAGCAAACACCGGTGTGTTCTCGGTCACCAGCGCCAACGGGCCGTGTTTCAGCTCACCCGCAGCAAAGCCCTCAGCGTGCTTGTAGGTAATCTCTTTCATCTTTAGCGCGCCTTCGAGCGCTACTGGTTCCTGATACCCGCGGCCGATGAAGAAGTAGGCGTTGGCATCCTGATACAACTCAGCGACCTCCTGGGCGGCAGATTCGTCGAGGACCTCCTGGACGTGGCCGGGGAGGTCGCGGAGTGCGCTGATGACCTGCCGGGCGTCGCCGGTTGTGGACGTTCCGAGCGCGAGCAGGTTCAGCGCGGCTAGCTGGGAGGCGAAGGTCTTGGTCGCGGCGACGCCGATTTCCGGCCCGGCACGGATGTACAGCGCGTGGTCGCACTCGCGGGCCGCAGTGGAGCCGACGACGTTAGTCACGGCCAGCGTGCGCGCGCCGCGGCGACGGGCCGCCCGAAGTGCCGAAAGCGTGTCCGCGGTTTCGCCGCTCTGGGTGACGCCGACGACGAGCGCGTCGCCGATCGGTGGGGTCGCGGTCGCGTATTCGCTGGCGAGGAACGCCTGAGAGGGGATACCAGCCTCGCGGAACAGTTGCGCGCCGTGTAGGGCAGCGTGGTAGGAAGTCCCGCAGGCGACGAACTGGACGCCGGTCGGGGAGAGGTCGCCGAGGTCGCCGATATCGACCGTGCCGGCGAGTTCGTCGACTCGGCCCCGCAGACACTGCCGGAGCGCACGCGGTTGCTCGTGGATTTCCTTGAGCATGAAGTGGTCGTAGCCGCTCTTGCCGGTCTCCTCTGGATCCCACTGGACGGTATCGATGTCTTTCTCGATGACATTGCCGTCGGTGTCGGTGACGGTCCATCCGGCACCGTTGAGTCGGGCGAACTCGCCGTCAGCGAGGTAGACAACTTTGTCAGTGAAGTCCCGGAAGGCGGGCACATCACTGGCCAGGTATGTCGCGTCGTCGTCGATACCTAGCACGAGCGGGGAGTCGTTTCGCGCAGCAAATACCGAGTCACAGCCGGCAACGACGACAGCGACGGCGTAGCTTCCCTCAAGTCGGTCGACCGTCTCTCTGACAGCGTCTTCAGCGTCAGCTCCCGCCTCTAGCGCGTCCTCAATGAGATGGGGGACGACCTCCGTATCGGTGTCAGATGTGAAGGTGTGGCCGGCGCTGACGAGTTCGTCCCGCAATGACTGGTAGTTCTCGATGATGCCGTTGTGGACGACTGCGACGTCGCCGGTGCAGTCCTGATGCGGATGGGCGTTCTCGTCGGTAGGTGGTCCGTGCGTACTCCAGCGGGTGTGGCCGATACCGACCGAGCCCGAGAGCGTTCGTTCGGAGAGAGCCTCACGCAAGTCGGCGATTTTGCCGGAGTGTTTGCAAAGGTCGATATGGCTGTTCGCAAGCGCGACACCAGCGGAGTCGTACCCACGGTACTCCAGTTTCGAAAGGCCGTGGACGAGCGTGTCGAGCGTCTCGTCGCCGCGGCCGACACAGCCGATGATTCCACACATCAGCGGACCACCTCCGCACCCTCGCGGACAGTCCCATCGACTGTCACGCCAGTGGCGAGCTGAGCGTTGGGGCCCACGAGCGACCCGGAGACGAAGCTCACGTCCCCGAGCGCAACAGCACGGTCGGCGATGACGGCGCCCAACCGCTGGTCCTCGAACACTTCTGTGCCAACCTGGACATCGGCTGGGCCACCGGGGACGACCGTATTGACGCCCAGGTTCACGTCTTGGCCGGTGACAGTGTCGATGAGGGTCGAACTCGGGTCGACACGCGTGTCAGCGTCGAGGACAGTGTGCTGGATGACGCTGTTGGCCCCGACGGTGACGTTGCGTCCGAGCGCGACATTCGGACCGATGACAGCGTCCGGTCCGACCTCACAGTCTGGGCCGATGACGGCCGGCGACTGGAGGGTCGCCTCGTCGTGGACGCGTGCGGAGTTATCGACCCAGACCTGCTCGTCGCGGGCTGACTCGACGACCCGACCCCGCGCCAGCACCTCGCGGGCAACGGTCAGCAGGTCCCACGGGTAGGTCGCATCGACCCACATCCCGTCGACCTCGACCGCCCGGATTCGATTAGATTCCAGCAGCAGCTCGATAGTGTCGGTCAGCGCCAGTTCGCCGGCGTGGCGCGTCGTTTCGTCGATCGCTTCGAAGATATCACCGTCGAAAGCGTATACGCCGCCGTTGATGAGTCTGAACTCGTCGCGCTGGGGCTTTTCGACGATATCAACGATGTCGCCGTCCTGTACCTCGACAGCACCGTACCGACTGGTGTCCTGCCGTTCGACGACAGCGATGCTTGTTTGCCCGGTCTCCGCGTAGGAAGTATCTACTGCCTCGATGGTGGCCGCGTCGACGAGACGGTCACCGTTCATCACCAGAACCGGGCCGTCGACAGCGTTCCGTGCCTGAAGGAGTGCGTGCCCACTGCCGAGCTGCTTCGTCTGGCTCACGTAGGAGATCGGAACGCCACGGTACGTCGGACCGAAGTGGTCCTGAACGCGGTCGCGCTTGTAGCCGACGACGACGACGAGTTTCTCGATACCTGCCTCGACCAGCGCGTCGAATACGTGTTCGAGGATCGGACGGTTCGCGGCCGGCAGCATTGGTTTTGGCCGATTTCGCGTCAACGGCCGGAGGCGAGTCCCCTCACCTGCAGCGAGGACCACAGCCGTATCGATGTGCATACTTGTTGCAGACGGAGGAAGGGCTTCAATATGGCGGCCTTACCGAGATTCGTCGGTGGCTACTCGCCACGCATGTCCAGATTGTGGTGTGAAAATCAAACGTATCAGGCGACCGCAGCATCAAATCCGTATCAACACTTCCCAGTCCAGAACTGCGGACTACTGCTCGCCCATCCGCTCGCCAGCGACCCGACGCCCCTTCGTCGTCAGGTTCACTTCGGTCCGTTCTCGGAGCACGCTTATTACGTCGAGTTCGATCAGGCGGTCGAAGATTTCCTCGGTTTTCTCGACGTCGATGCCGACGAAGTTGGGGATGTCGAACGGCGAGACGCCGGAGTGCAGCGCCATGATGACCCGTTTCTCCGTCGAACTCAGGTCCAGATCGGCCTGGTTCTGTTCGGCGCTCTCTTCGAGCATCGTCCGGAGGACAGTGGCGTGGAACTCCTCCCCCGCGAGGTGCGTTTCGACGCTGATGTCGTCCTCGCTGTGCTCGACCTGAATGACCGTCCGCTCCTCGCCGCTGACCTGTTTCTCTTCGACAGTGAGGTCGCCGATGTCGGCGCGGTCGATGACAACCGCTTGCCCGTCGGCCATCGCGAGCTTCAGCGCCTCGTCGGTCACCTTGAGTCGCCCTTTCGTCCACTCGGCGGACTGGACGACGCCGCCTTTCAGTGCCGGGTGTTGAACCAGCACGATTGCGCCGTCGAGACTCGCCCGGTAAAAATCGGTCTCGAACGCCTCGTGGTTCGATGCCGACACGAGGATGACGTCCTCACCGACGTAGAGGGCGACGTAGTCGGAGACACCGGCGCTCTGCTGGTTGACGTCGAATCGGTCGGCGATACGGTCGATGTCGGTCAGTGAGATCTGTCGCTTGTCGTCGCCCAGCAGGGCGACCCGCTCAGTGGTGAGGACGATGCGACAGTTTCGCCACTCGGCGTCAGTGAGGCGCTGGCCCTGTGAGACCGCCTGAAGGAACTGCCCCTTCGTATCGGCAATCTTCTTTTCGGTGTCGCTCATACCCCGTACCGGCCTCTCGTACATCCGTTGTCCGCAGGACTCAATATAAGTTCCGTCGCCAGTGTCGAAAGTGAGAACGGCCGACTGCACTGGCGGCTCGCCCACAGCGGAATCATACACAATTAGATAGGATATTTTTTGCGTGCGGCGATGTATCGTCAATTGATGACACGGGGTGACGAACCGGATCGGGGACAGTCCCAGGCGGGGCGAGAGACAGTCGAACCACCGGACTGGTTCGTCGAACAGGCGAACGTGACTGACCCGACTGTCTACGACCGCTTCGAGCAGGAGTGGCCCGATTGCTGGCGCGAAGCCGCCGAGTTACTCGACTGGGCGGAGCCGTTCGAGACAGTACTCCGTGGGACGGACGGGCCACCGTTCGAGTGGTTCTCCGGTGGCCGATTAAACGCCGCATACAACTGCCTCGACCGGCACCTCCCCGAGCGGAAGAACCAACTCGCACTGGTCTGGGAGGGCCACCTCGGCGAATCCCGCACCTACACCTACCTCGAACTGTACCGGGAGGTCAACGCCTTCGCTGCGGCACTGCGGGACCGCGGCGTCGGCACGGACGACGTGGTGACGCTGTACCTGCCGATGGTACCCGAACTTCCGGTCGCGATGCTGGCCTGCGCACGCCTTGGCGTGCCACACAACGTCGTCTTCGCCGGGTTCTCCGCAGACGCGCTGGCGACGCGAATGGAGCGGGCCGAGTCGGAGTACCTCATCACCTGTGACGGCTACTACCGCCGCGGCAGCGCCGTCGCACAAAAGAACAAGGCCGATAACGCACGAATCGCCGTCGACCACGACGTATCGGTCGTGGTGCTCGACCGACTGGGCCGTGACGTGCATTTAGGCGACGACTACGACGACTATCACGACCTGCTAGCGGCCCACGAGGGTGCCGAAGTCGAGCCCGTCTCGCGGGCTGCGGACGACCCACTCTTTCGTATCTACACGTCGGGGACGACCGGCCAGCCGAAGGCCGTCACGCACACGACTGGTGGCTATCTCGCACACGTCGCCTGGACCGCCCAGTCAGTTCTCGACATCAAGCCCGAGGACACGTACTGGTGTTCGGCCGACATCGGCTGGATTACCGGCCACTCCTACATCGTCTACGGCCCGCTCGCACTCGGAACGACAACAGTGCTTTACAACGGCACAGCGGACCACCCCAACAAGGACCAGCTGTGGAAGCTCATTGAAAAGTACGCCGTCGATGTGTTCTACACCGCACCGACGGCCGTCCGCGCGTTCATGAAGTGGGGCGAGGAGTACCCCGCGAAGCACGACCTCTCCAGCCTGCGCCTGCTGGGCACCGTCGGCGAACCGATGGACGCGAGCGCCTGGGAGTGGTATCGCGAACACATCGGCGGCGGCGAGTGCCCGGTTGTCGACACCTGGTGGCAGACCGAAACCGGCGCGGTGCTCGTGTCGACGCTGCCCGGCGTTGACGAGATGAAACCCGGGGCCGCGGGAACGCCGCTACCGGGAATCGAGGCGTCCGTCGTCGACCGCACTGGTGCGGTCGCCGAGTCGGACACGGCCGGCGAACTCGTCGTGACGCGACCCTGGCCGGGGATGCCGCGGGCACTGCTCGACGGGTCAGGCTGGGGTAGCGTCCCGGACAACGCCAAAGAGTGGCGATACTACCCCGAAGACAGCGTCTCAGTCGACGATGACGGCTACATCACGTTCCTCGGCCGGATCGACGACGCAATCAACGTCGCTGGCCGGCGGTTCAGCACCAAGGAACTGGAGTCGACGGTCGCCGGCGTTACCGGCGTCGCCGAAGCCGCCGTCGTCGGTGCCGACGACGAGACGACCGGAACGGCGGTGTACGCGTTCGCCTCCCCGGAAGACGGCTACGCCGAGGATGAACTCCGGGCAGCCATCGAAGACGCTATCGTCAACGCTATCGGCGGTATCGCTCGCCCCAAGGAAATCGTGTTCACGCCCGACCTCCCCAAAACACGGTCGGGCAAAGTTATGCGCCGCCTGCTGACCGCAGTGGCGAACGACGACGAACTGGGCGATACCAGCGCGCTACGTAACCCCGAAATCCTCGGCGAGATCCAGTCGACGACGAGAAGAGAGTGAGCTGTTTCGTATCTTTCTATATCACCGAAGCGTACCCGCGGCGACAGCGTCTTTGCTGACCGTCTTACTGTCCTCTTCTCGTTGGAATCGGCGCGCTAGGCGCAATACTTATTTCGATATTCTGTGAATCTCCGAAACATATGGATGGCGAAGCGGACCGCATCGGTGAGCGAGGGTACGAACAGCTCCGGCGCGCGGCGGAAACGCACCGGTCCGACCTCGTGCTCCGGCTCGGTGCGGAGGTCGGCCTCCGCCCGGCGGAGATGACCGCCGTACGGCTGGCCGACATCGTCGAGTTTGAGGGGCATCGCCTGCTTGCTGTTCGGGAGGACGGTGACGTGGTTCGTGAGACGTCCCTTCCGGATTCGGTCGAACACGACATGCGGAAGTACGCGAACGCGGCCGGGGTGGACGACGAGCCGCTGTTTTCTGTCTCCCCGCGTCGGCTCCAGATGTTGGTCAACGAGGTAGCCGACCGAGCCGCTGAGACGACACCGCGCCTGAAGGAGGTTTCCTCGCGTGACCTCCGGTGGCGGTTCGCGGCGAGCCTGCTGGACGACGGCGTTCCGCCAGACGTGGTCTGTGCGCTCGGCGGCTGGGACCGACTCGACCGGCTGGACCCGCTGCTTGACGAACCGGACCGCGAAACCATCGTCGCGGCCGTCGACGGGTCCGGCGGGCAGGCGACCGCGAGCGAACCGCAACGAACTGTCGGCTGGATTACGGCGGTCAGCGAGGCGCTCGCGGCCGCTGCAACTGGTGAAGCGATTGCGACGACAGTCTGTGAACACCTGACGGAGACGGCGGGCTTCGAGTTCGCCTGGCACGCCGAACGGACCGGCGACGGGCTGACACCGCGCGCGACGGCAGAAATCTCGGAACCGGCTGTCGGACAGCAGATCGAGGCCCACATCGAGTCAGTCACCGCTTTGCTTGACGTGGGTGAGGTTCACATCGTCGACGACAGCACTGGATCGGTTGCTCTGGTCCCACTCGTCAGAGAAAACACCGTCTCCGGTGTCCTCGGAGTCGCGGCGGGTGAGGGCCTCACTGACACCGAAGGTGCCGCACTGTCTGCGCTCGGCATACAGGTCGGCCACGCGCAGGTCGCCGCCGAACGCAAGCGACTCCTGCTTGCCGACACGGTGACCGAGCTGGAGTTCCACTGTGGGGACGAGCGAACCTTTACCGCCGGTGTCTCCGAGGCGCTACAGTGTACGGTCGAACTGTCCGGCGTCGTCCCTGTTGCGGGCCAGTCACTGCTGTACTACTTGATGGTCGAAGGCGCTTCGGCCGACGCGATACTCTCGTATGCGGACGACGATGACGGCGTGGCCGACGCCAGACTCCTCGAACAGCACAGCGACGGCGTGTTACTGGAAGTCGTCGTCACCGATACGCCAGCACTCCAGTTGGTCGAGAGCGGCGGCCGCATCCAGTCCGTGACAGCCATTGACGGTGTCGCAACTATCGCAGTCGAGCTCCCCGGTGAGGCCGATATCAGACCAACGGTCAACGCCGTCACCGACGCCTACAGGGAGACATCGTTAGCAGCGAAGCGAGAGACGGAGCGCCCGGCCGAGACGGACACCGGGTTCCGCGACCGTCTCGCCGACACCCTCTCAGACCGCCAAGAGACCGTTCTTCAGGCGGCCTACCACAGCGGCTATTTTGAGTGGCCTCGCGGCTCGACCGCTGAGGAGCTAGCGGACTCGCTGGACGTCTCGTCGCCGACGTTGCATAATCACCTCAGGAAGGCACAGCAGAAGGTTCTGACCGCGTTTTTCGACGACCGGCCGGCTGAGCCTCGACGGCCGACCGACAACTGAAACCCTGTTTCATGTTATCGTAGTTAGACCCCCTGTTTATATGGCCGCTGTGAAATATCGATGATAGACCATGTCAGATGAAGATGTCCAGCTAGAAGCGCGGCTTGCGGAGCAGGAGGTTTTCGAGCCCCCGGAGTCGTTCGTCGAGCAGGCGAACGTCACGGACGAGGGTATCTACGACGAGTTCGAAGAAAACTGGCCGGAGTGCTGGGAGGGAGCCGCCGACCTCCTCGACTGGGAGGAGGACTACGATCAGGTACTCGACGACTCGAACCCGCCGTTCTACGAGTGGTTTACCGACGGCACACTGAACGCGTCGGCGAACTGCCTGGACCGGCACCTCGACGAGCGCGGCGACGAAGCCGCTATCGAATGGGTCGGCGAGCCAGTCGAAGAAGACAACATCACCTACACCTACGAGGAACTCCACCGGAAAGTCAACGAGTTCGCGGCCGGCCTGCGGGAGATGGGCGTCGGCGAGGACGACGTCGTGACGATGTATATGCCGATGATTCCACAGCTCCCCATCGCCATGCTGGCCTGTGCCCGCATCGGCGCGCCTCACTCCGTCGTGTTCGCCGGCTTCTCCGCGGACGCGCTCGCGACGCGGATGAACGCCGCCGACTCGGAGTATCTGGTCACCTGCGACGGCTACTACCGCCGTGGTGACCCGCTCGACCATCTCGACAAAGCCAACGAAGGACTGAGCGGTGTCGACCACGAGGTCGAACGCGCCATCGTCGCCGAGCGCCTGATGGACGGCGACGGCTTCGACCACGACTACGCGGACAACCAGGTCGCCTTCGAGGACGTCATCGCCGACAACGAGGGCGCAACGGTCGATCCGGTCGACCGCGACGCCGAGGATATGCTGTTCCTCATGTACACCTCCGGAACCACCGGGAAGCCGAAGGGTGTCAAGCACTCCACTGGCGGCTACCTCGCCTGGGCGGCCTGGACCTCCCAGGCAGTACTCGACATCAAACCCGAGGACACGTACTTCTGCTCGGCTGATATCGGCTGGATTACCGGCCACTCCTACATCGTCTACGGCCCGCTCGCGCTCGGGACGACGACGATGATGTACGAGGGGACGCCGGACTACCCCGACAAGGACCGCCTCTGGGACATCGTCGAGGAGTACGAGGCCGACCAGCTGTACACCGCGCCGACGGCCATCCGCGCGTTCATGAAGTGGGGCAAGGAGTACCCCGAAAAACACGACCTCTCCAGCCTGCGCCTGCTGGGCACCGTCGGCGAGCCGATCAACCCCCGGGCCTGGAAATGGTACTACAAGCACATCGGCAACGAGGAGTGTCCCGTCGTCGACACGTGGTGGCAGACCGAGACCGGCGGCATGATGATAACGACGCTGCCCGGCATCAAAGACATGAAACCCGGGTCGGCCGGCCCGCCGCTGCCGGGCAACGACGTGCGCATTGTCGACACCGAGGGTGAGGAAGTCGAACCCGGTCGCGCCGGCTACCTGACCGTCGACAAGCCGTGGCCTGGGATGCTCCGGACGCTGTACAAGAACGACGAGCGGTTTATCAGCGAGTACTGGGCGGAGTACTCGGACACCGACAGTGACGATTCCGACGACTGGGTGTACTTCCCCGAAGACGGCGCGAAAATCGATGATGACGGCTACATCACCGTGCTGGGACGGGTCGACGACGTGATCAACGTCTCCGGCCACCGGCTCGGGACGATGGAGATCGAGAGTGCCATCGTCGGCGTAGAAGGTGTCGCTGAAGCCGCCGTCGTCGGTGGCGACCACGACATCAAGGGCGAGGCGGTGTACGCCTACGTCATCACCGAGGACGGCTACGAAGAGGACGAGGAGCTTCGAAGCGCGATTATCGACGGTGTTGAGGACGCTATCGGGCCGATCGCCCGGCCGGAAGCGGTCATTTTCACGCCCGAGCTGCCGAAGACCCGCTCCGGGAAAATCATGCGCCGCCTGTTAGAAGACATCGCGAACGGCGAAGAACTGGGCGATACGAGTACGCTGCGAAACCCTGACGTCGTCAGTGATATCGAGACCAAGGTTCAGGGAGACTGAGCCGTAGCGGCGAACAGCACCACGAATTTTCAACCTATCAACCCATGTCAAGAGACACGCATGCAGACCGAGAAGAGTCAAATATACAACCAAGTGGCGGCACGGCGGCCGCCCACGACGACATCGATTACCTCGACAGGGAGGTGAACCTGTTACGACCAAGCACGCCGTTCATGCGCGACCATCTGAAGATCATCTGGAGCAGTTTCGTGCTCTGGGCGCTGGTCGTGTTCGGCCCGGTGACGCTGACCGCACTTGCGCCGGAGATGATGACCGTGCAGACGCCCCTGTTCGGCTTTCCGCTGCACTATTTCCTCGTCTCGTTCGGTGCACCCACGGGCGCGCTCATACTGGCAGTAGTGTACACGCGCTACCGGGACCGTCTCGACCAGAAGTACGGCATCGATTCCGATTCCGTCGAGAATACGGCTCCCGAGGCGGGCGAGCCAGCGGCCACTGACGGGGGTGTCGAGCAGTGACGGTCCCACTACAGGCCGATGCGCTCGACATCTCATTCAAGCTCGTCCCGGCGATTATCGTCTTCCTGATGATGGCGTCGTTCCTCGTCATCGGCTACGTGTTCAAGGTGGCCGACACCGAGGGGATGTGGGTCGCGGGCCGCGGCATCGGCAACATCGAGAACGGGATGGCCATCGGCGCGAACTGGATGTCCGCGGCTTCGTATCTGGGGCTGGCCGGACTGGTGGCACTCAGCGGTTTCTACGGCCTGGCGTTCATCGTCGGCTGGACGACCGGCTACTTCGTCCTGCTCATCTTCCTGGCGGCGCAGATGCGGCGGTTCGGAAAGTACACCGCGCCGGACTTCGTGGGTGACCGGTTCAACTCACCGACTGCCCGCGCGCTGGCCGCGTTCACCACGTTGCTCATCGCGTACGTCTACTCCGTCGGACAGGCCCGCGGCATGGGACTGGTCGGCCAGTACGTCTTCGGGCTGGACATCATCCCGATGATCGTCGTGATGATGACCATCACCGTCGGCTACCTCGCGCTCTCGGGGATGCTGGGTGCGACGAAGAACATGGCCGTCCAGTACACCATCCTCATCGTCGCGTTCCTTGCAGGCGTGTACGTCGTCGGCTTCTCGCAGGGCTACTCGACGGTGCTCCCGCAGATCGAGTACGGCGCGCTGATCGCCGACCTCGGCCGCGAGTTCTCAGCGCCGTTCGTGAACCAGCCGTTCTACCTCTGGATCGCGACGGCGTTCTCGCTCATTGTCGGGACCTGTGGCCTCCCACACGTCCTCGTCCGATTCTACACGGTCAGAAGCGAGCGCGTCGCTCGCTGGTCCTGCGTGTGGGGGCTGTTCTTCATCCTCCTGCTCTACTGGGCGTCGCCCGCAATGGCGGCCTTCGGCGTCGACCTCTTCCAGACGACGACGGGCGCGAGCGCCTATGCCGCGGAAGGCGGCATGTCCGGCGCTGAAGGCGACGTGATCGTCGTGCTCGCCGCGCAGTTCGCGAACCTCCCGACGTGGTTTGTCGGTCTCGTCGCAGCCGGGGCGATGGCAGCCGCCATCGCGACGACAGCTGGCCTGTTCATCACGGCCTCATCGGCGGTCGCACACGACATCTACACCGAACTGATCAACCCCGACGCGACCCAGCGCCAGCAGGTGCTCATCGGTCGCGGGACGATTATCGGCATGGGCGCGCTGGTGACGGTGACCGCGTTCAACCCACCGGCGCTCATCGGCGAACTGGTCGCCTATGCGTTCTCGCTGGCCGGCGTCGTCCTGTTCCCGATGTTCTTCCTCGGCCTCTGGTGGGAGAACACAAACCGTCAGGGCGCACTGGCCGGGATGGTGCTCGGCCTGCTCATCTGGATCACCTCGATTATCAACAGCGTCCTCCCGAGCTACATCGGCGCGCTCGGCGCAGCCGCTGGTGAGGGTGGCGCACTCGTCCCAATATACGCCCAGTACGTCCCGCCCATCGGCGCGGCGCTGATCGGGACGCCGCTCGTGTTCATCGTCACTATCGCCGTCTCGCTAGCGACGCCCGAGCCACCGCTGGAGACGAAGAAGATGGTGCGGCAGTGTCACAGCCCCGAACCAATGGGGCAACAGGAGACCGCCGCAGACGTCGTCGGCGACAACACCGGCGGCGGCACCCCCGCAGACGACTAAACCAATGTACGACAACATCCTCGTTCCGACCGACGGCAGCGAAACCGCAGAAAACGCGGTCGATCAGGCAGTCGACATCGCCTCGAAGTACGACGCGACGGTCCACGCGCTGTACGTCGTCGACGTCGACGCAACCAGTTACTCGCTGGGAACAGAGCAGGTCGACCGTATCCGACAGGGGAACCTGGAGGAGATGACCGAAATAAAGCAAGACGCCGACGAGGCCACCGGCTACGTCCGCGACCGCGCCGCCGAGCACGGCATCGCGGTCGAAGAGCATGTCACCGCTGGCGAGCCGGCCCGCGCCATCCGAAAGTTCGTCGAAGACAACGACATCGACCTCGTCGTGATGGGCTCCCACGGCCGCTCGGGCCTCAAGCGTGTCATCCTCGGTAGTGTCACCGAAAAGGTGCTGCGCCGGACGCGGCTGCCGGTGCTGGTCGTCGACGTTCACGGTGAGACGGATACCGAGGCGTGACTAGCATGGGACTGAACCGACTACGACCGCCACGGCTGGTACGAGGGCACCGATGAGCGTCGTCGACACCCTCCGCGACCACGTGCGCGACCACAAACGAGGGATGTTCGTCGACCTCGTGTTCGCCATCGCCTGGGTGACCGCTGTGAGCGTCATCTTCGATCTGCTATCGGCTCCACAGTGGGCTTACTACCTGACGCTCGCCGCCGGCGTCGTCGCGTACTACGGCTTCTTCTGGTCGCTTGAGGGAGCGATGGAACAGCAGTAGGCCACCCTCCGTTTTTTACGATTGCGACTGGTTCACAGTCCGTTCACGACACCCATGTAAAACATACTCATACAGTGGCCGAACCACCGCTTTACCCGTGCTATCCAAGCATCCCTCCATTCTCAAGCCCGGCGAATTTCCGCCTTGCCGGTAGTAATAATACCATGTAGGTGCATTGACTTTTTCGACGGCAGCAGTCGCTGTTGAGTCAGCAATGATATACGAAAGTTCGACGGGAGAGTACTACAGTGGTCTCGACATCTGGATGCGCTTCGAGTCGGGGTTCTGGGAGCCACACGATTGGAGTCAAGCGACAGGACAGGAGTGGGTACAGACCGAGGCGGGTGAAGTCCTCACGCTGACGCCAGTCCCGGAGTCAGAACTCCCGGATGGGGTGTCAGTGACGGAGGCTGAGGACGTCGAGTACCTGCCCGAGTAACGGCGGCGAAACGGGAGCGGCCCGCGAGTTCGTCGAGCCGTGGGGCGTGGCAGGCGAACTGCTATTGTGGTTCACACTGGGCGCGCCGTTCGGCTAGGCTGTCCTACGACTCCGGCTCGGGACTGGTCCCCGCATGATTCTCCGGAGCGGAGCCGAGGGCAGTCGTTCAGCAGTGCGTAGCGCCGTACTAGTGCTCACGGGTCGCTAACACTCCCCGTTCGCTATCCGAGGGACCTCCCTTCGGTCGGCCCCTCGCTACTCACGGCTTCGCCGTTCGTTCTGTGGCGCGTAGCGCCACACTACTTCTCACTCATTGCTTCACTCGCCATATTCCGCCCCTGCGCGTTCAGCGCAACTTCGGTCCGAACCCGGACCTCGTCAACCGCGCCAATCTCAAGCAGTTTCTGGTAGATTTCCTCGACTTCGTCGGGCGTCGTTCCGACGAAATCAGACATTTCAAACGGTGATACGCCGGAGTACAGCGCCATCAACACCTGGCTCTCCATCTCCGAGAGTTCGTAATCGTCCTCTCGGTCCTCGATAACGCGGGTAAACAACGTCTTCAGCGCCCGCGTATGATGATCCATCCCCGAAATGTGGGTTTCGACGCTACGGTCTTGGTCGTCAGTGTGTTCGACCTCGATGACCTCCCGCTCCTGACCCATCACCGTACTGGTCCCGGTTTCGATAGTGCCGACATCCTCGATTTCGAAGGACATACTCTTGCCGCCGGGGAACTGGAGGCGGATGATGTCGTCGTCCAGTTGAAACCGCGCTTTGCTCCACTCGGCGTCCTCCTGAACGACACCGCCGACGACCGCTTGCTGTCGCGCGAGAATGACCTCGCCCTGCAAGGTCGCGCGGACGTACTCCGTCTGGAAGTCGTCCAGATTCGGCGTATCGACGAGCAGAACGTTGTTGCCGACCTCCAGCGCGGTTGCGCCACCGGTGCCACCGTCGGGAACCAGATCGTCGGGGTTCGACGGGAGGGTGATGTTTGAGTGCGGAATGGGCTGTTTCGAGCCGTTCGTCGCCAGAATGAGTCGCTTGTTGGTGACGATAAGTCGACAGGAGCGCCACTTCGGGTCGGTCACTGTGTCACCGTCGCGGACGACGTACTGGAAGTCCCCCGACGTGTCGACTAGCTTGCGTTCGTCACCACTCATAGCCGCTGGTACTACAGATTTGATACCAAGGGATAAATAAGTTCCATCGTCGCCGGAACAGTTCTGGTCGGTACCGACCGGTCTGTGCTGGGATATAAACCGTTCACGTCCGGCAAATCGGGAGAAACTCGGCTGAACTCGTGTCGACTATCTGCCGGCTCCTTTACCCCGGGACGGTTCTCGACCAGTGTATGCGCGACCAACAGCAGTCAGGAACGACATCGCGACGTGATTATCTGAAAGCCGCTGGCGGCCTCGCAGCAGCGAGTACAGTTGGCCTCGCTGGCTGTGCCGGGAGCAGCGCCGAAACAGGGATGCTCGCAACGCAGGTGACCGACCAACCGGGCGACATCGGAGATTTCGAATCGTGTGTTATCAGGATGGCCGGCATCTGGGTCAAGCCAGCCTCGGAGGTGGACACAGCGACCGAGGAATCGACGACAGCGGACACGAGCGACGCCCGCGAGTACCACGAGTTCGACGAGGCCCAAGAAGCCGATCTGGTCCAGTTGCAGGACGGTAACACCGCCCTCGTCGACGAGACCGAACTTGAAGCTGACACCTACGAGTACCTCCAGCTCGACGTGACTGGCGTCGACGGGACGCTCGCAGAGGGCGGTGACGCGACGGTTGACACGCCCGGCGACGCGCCGCTACAGTTCACACAGGAGTACGAAATCCGTGCGGACACCCGCACCGTGTTCACAGCCGACTTCACGCCGGTCAAACGCGGCCAAACCGGCGAGTACATCCTTCAGCCGGTCGCCAGCGGTACTGAAGTCGAGTACGAAGAATAAGATCACGCCTGGGACTACAGCGCGACGAGCAACCCACCGACGACGCCGAGACCGCCGAACACCGTACAAACTGCCCAGAACGGGACCTGCCGCACCAGTCGGACCAGCGCGTCGACAGTGAGATAGCCGACGACAGCGCTCACGACAAGAGCGACGACAGCCGGTAGCGGGTCGATTGCGGGGACGCCGTCGTCGACGAGAACCAGTGCGTTGGCAGCGAGCGCAGCCGGAATCGACAGCAGAAACGAGAGCCGAAGCGACGACTCGCCCTCATGGCCCCGGAGCAACAGCGCGCTTACCGTCGTCCCGGACCGGGAGACGCCAGGGAGGATGGCCAGTCCCTGCAACACGCCGACCAGAACGGCATCGAGCCCGTCCGGAACCTCACGCTCGCCAAGCGACAGCGCCGCGGCGAAGCGCTGGAGGAGGCCGGTGATGACGAGCAGGCCGCCGACCAGCGCCAGAAAGAGACCACCCTCAAGCTCCGAAACGGCCGCGTCGAGAGCCAGATACGCAGGGAGGCCGGTGACGGCGGTCGCCGCCGTCGCGATGACGATAAACGAGAGATCCGCCGTCTCGTCGGCGAACGGGCGGCGAGAGAGTTCCCGGATCGAATGGAGGATAGTTCGGACCTCGGTGCGGTAGTAGGCCGTGGCCGCAACTGCCGTCCCGGCGTGGAGAAAGAGTGCGAGGCGGGTCGCAGCGGCGGGTGAGACGCCTGTGACCACCGTCGACGCGAGGGCGACGCCGCCCTCGCTGGAGACCGGAATCCACTCCAGCACCCCTTGCAGCAGGCCCAGCAGAATAGCGACGAGAATCGGGTTCATACCCACGGAGCGAACGCCGCGGGACAAAGGCCGTTCGGTTCCGGCCGTCGACGTGGCAGTATATATAGCCCCGGTGTCCAAGCGGGGGTATGCAACTGGGAAGCGAGGTGGTAGACCTGCTGTCAGGACTGCCAGCCTGGCAGGGGTTTCTGGTGCTCGTCGGTAGCGGCGTCGCGCTCGCACTGGTCATCCGCGTCCTCGGTGACCGACTGCTCAAGCAGGTCACGCCTCACATCGAGGGCGACATCGACGACATCGTCTTCCGTGGAATTCACACCGCCGTGTACGTCACAGTCGGCCTCGGCGGTGCGTACGCCGGCGCGCAGATTTACGACATTCGCCCGGCCGTCGCTGTCTCGCTGGAGGCTGGGACGCTCTCGCTGGTCGTCATCGTCTGGATGGTGACACTGCTTCGAATCGGTCGTCAGGCGTCCGCCATCGCGACAGATTCAGCATACATTGACCGCCAGATGGTCCCCATCCTCCAGAACGTCTGGAGCGCACTCATCTCGGGCGGAGGCGTCCTACTGTTGCTGATTCTGTGGGACATCGACGTGACGCCGCTACTGGCCTCGGCGGGAATTATGGGTATCATCGTCGGCCTGGCGGCTCGGGACACGCTGGCGAACTTCTTCGGCTCGCTGTCGCTGTATCTGGACGGGACATACGCAGTCGGCGATTTCGTCGTCCTCGAAACTGGCGAACGTGGCCGCGTCGAGGACATCTCCGTCCGGTCGACGGTCATCCGCACCCGCGATGACATCCTCGTCACCGTCCCGAACTCGAAGCTCAACAACGCCGCCATCGTCAACGAGTCGACGCCGCGGCGCAAGCGCCGGATTCGCGTCCCTGTCGGCGTCGCCTACGGGACGGATATCGACCGGGTTGAGGAGATCCTCCTGGAACTGGCCGAAGCCGAGGACCTCGTGCAGGACCGGCCGAACCCGCGGGTCCGGTTCCGGGAGTTCGGCGACTCTGCGCTGAATTTCGAACTGCTGTGCTGGGTCAGCAACCCGGCCCTGACAGCCCGTGCGACACACGAACTCAACAGCGCTATCTACAAGCGGTTCCGAGCCGAGGCCATCGAGATCCCGTTCCCCCAGCGGTCTATCTCCATCGCAACCGATGAGATTCCGGGCGAGCTATTCGACCAAGCGCCGCCGACGGGCGCGGATGACGAGACCGTTACCGGGGAGTGAGGCCGACTCTCTCCCACGACCGAGAGGTCGAAACGCAATTACGGAGGCGACGCGTCGGCTCAGGCAATGAGTATACTCGAGGACGCCCGTGCGGCGCTTGCCACCGGGCCGCTGTGTGATTCCTGTCTCGGCCGGCTCTTCGCCGACCGAAGTTTCGGGCTGGCCAACGCCGAACGGGGCCACGCCCTGCGGGTGACACTTGCACTTGCAGACGACGACCCCTTCGAGGAAAGCGAGGACTGCTGGGTCTGTGAAGGAGAGTGTGACCGCTTCGACTGGTGGGCCGAGCAGGCCGCAAGCGCCGTCCGCGGTTACGAGTTCGACACCTACCAGGTCGGGACGAAGGTGCCGCCGCTACTCGAAGAGAACGACGAACTGCTCCGGGAAGACGTAGGCTTAGACCCCGACGCTGGTGAAGCGCTGAAGACCGAACTCAACCGCGAGGTTGGCAAGCGGATCGGCGACCTGACCGACGCGGAAGTGGAGTTCGGCCGTCCAGCAGTCCAGCTCACGCTCGACCTCGCAACGGACGAAGTAGAGACACACGTCAACTCGGCGTTCGTCTACGGCCGCTACCGGAAGCTCAAGCGCGACATTCCCCAGACGAAGTGGCCCTGCAACGACTGCAACGGGACCGGGCTGTGGCAGGGCGAGCCCTGTGACGGCTGTGACGGCAGCGGCTACCGCTACGACGAGAGCGTCGAGCAACTGTCCGCGCCCGTCGTCCGTGAAGCGATGGACGGCGAGGAAGCCGTGTTCCACGGCGCCGGCCGCGAAGACGTCGACGCACGGATGCTCGACTCCGGCCGCCCGTTCGTCATCGAGGTGATGGAGCCGCGCAAACGCGACGTGGACGCCGACGTGCTGGAATCCGACATCAACGCCTTCGCCGACGGGAAGGTCGAAGTGACGGACCTCCACCTGGCGACCCACGAGATGGTCGAGCGCGTCAAGGAACTGGACGCCTCGAAGACCTACCGAATGGACGTGGAGTTCGGCGACGCGGTCGACGCTGACGCCCTGCAGGACGCACTGGCAGAACTGGACGGGGCAACCATCCAGCAGGAGACGCCTCAGCGAGTGACCCACCGACGGGCCGATATCACCCGGACGCGGACGGTGTACGACGCCGAGGGCGAACTGACCGACGACCGCCACGCCGAACTCCGCATCCACGGCGAGGGCGGCCTGTACGTGAAGGAACTCGTCTCCAGCGACGGGGGCCGCACGGAGCCGAGTCTGGCCGGCCTGCTCGACACCGACGCCGTGGTGACCGCACTCGACGTGATCGACGTGCAGGGCGAGGACGAACCGTTCGCGACAGACGAGTACCTCAAGGAGTAGCGCGCTGGGTCACTGTCCAACCGGAAGCTGTTTTTGCGCCGCCACCGAGGAGACAGCCATGCGATTCGGCGTCGACGAAGCCGGGAAAGGACCGGTGTTGGGATCGATGTTCGCCGCCGCCGTCAGAGCCGACCCCGTGACCCTGCCCGATGGAGTCGGCGACTCGAAGGACATCAAGCCGGAGCGACGCGAGCGACTCGCCGAGGAAATCCGCGAGTCGGCAGACGCCGTCGGTGTCGCCGAGGTCCCGGTCGAACGCATCGACGCCGACGAGACGGACATGAACACACTGACCGTCGATGCACAGGCAACGGCGCTCTCGACGGTAGCCCGAGACAACCTCTCGGGCACGGTCGACGCCGGCGACACCGACGCGACGCGGTTCGGTCGTCGGGTCGCGGACGCGGTCGACGCCGACGTGACCGTGACCGCGGAACACGGGGCCGACGAGACGGACACGGTGGTCGGTGCAGCCTCAATCATCGCGAAGGTGGCCCGCGACGCACACGTCGCGGAGCTGGCTGTGGAGTACGGTGACGTGGGTTCAGGCTATCCCAGTGACCCGACGACGCGGGCCTTCTTGGCGGACTATGTCGATCGCCACGGAGAACTGCCCGCGTGTGCTCGCCGCTCGTGGTCGACGTGTGACGACGTGCTGGCGGCGGCGTCACAGTCGACGCTGGGCGACTTTTGAACGAGGCAGGCCGACAACGAGCGTGGTGTTCCCGGAACGAACTAGTCCTGTGTAATAGGCAGAAAATAGGAACCGCCCATACTGTTGGGTGTAACTGGGACAAAGTACTCGCGGTGGCGGTGTTCGTGAAAGGCGTACAGCCGACGGCCTCAGTCCTCGTCCAGCACGAGGTTTCGCAAGATGTCACCGTAGGCCGGGCGCGTCACGAGCACGCCGATGAGGACGCCGACGATCGTGATGATAGCGAACCCGGAGAGGTCGCCAAGGGGCAGGACCATTAGCGGACTCATCGCCATGATCGTCGTGGCTGCGGCCGCACCAATGACCCAGAACGCCTTGCGGAAGCGGCTCTGGAACACGCGTCCCGTCTCGACTTCCCCTTCCTGCAGGATCTCGTCGGCGATGATAATGAGGTCGTCTACCCCCGTGCCGATGACCGCGATGAACCCGGCCAGATGCGAGAGGTTCAGCGGATACTGCACGAAGGCGACGAACCCGAGGAGGATGAACACCTCGGACAGCGCCGTGACTACCATCGGGACGACAACCTCAACCCGTTTGTATCGCACGTAGACCACGAGACTGACTGCAAGGACTGCCAGCAGTCCGGTCAACAGCGAATTCTGCTTGAACTGCTCGGCAAGTGCCGGGTCCAGCGACGCGCCGGAGTCTTCCGAGAGGTCGAGCGGCGCGGGTAGCTGGCCCGCCTTGAGGTTCAGTTCGATCTCGTTGGCCTGTTCGGCGGGGTCCTGAGCTTCGTTACTGATCGGAATTACGTACACCGGGTCGTTGGCGAACTCCCCGTTCGCGAAGCTCTCACCGAGGTCAGTTCTCACCCCGCGGGCCGTGACCACCTCGCCGTTCAGCGTGTGGACCAGACAGCCATCGCCGGTGGTTTGCTGGATATCCGAGTGATTGTAGTTTTCGCATCTCGCGCCGTTGCCGAACCCGGCGTCGACCATCCGCTGGGCGAACTCGTCCGCGGCGTCTCGTCTGACAGTGATGTACACCGCCCAGCCGACGCCCTCCCTGTCCGCGGCCGAGACATCGTCCATCTGGGAGCGCTGAAGGACCTCCTCGCGAACGTACGAGTCGTCCTCACCGCCCTGATAGACAGCGTAGATCTTGACCACACCACGCTCGTTCAGGATGTCGACGAGTTCCTCGCGGTCCCGGTCGGGGGCGGTGATACTGACGAAGTGCTCCCCACCGGGGACGTTGACGATCTGGACCGACGCCCCGCTGAGCGCCGAGGTCCGGAGCTTCTCGTCGATCGTCTCGACCATCTCCTGGCGGGTCTCCCGCGTCACACCGTCACGGACGGTCTCAGGCTGATGCCCGCTGGCTTCGAGCGCGGCACGCAGTTCCTGCTGGGTGACGTTCTCAGTGACGACTTCGACGGCCCCCATCTGGCGGTCGTTGCTGATGGGGCGGACCCGAATATCGATAGTGTCGATACCGAGTTCGTCGGCCACCGTCTGCTCGAGTTGGGTCGCGTCGTTCGCGGTCACGTTGACGCCTTCGGCCGTGATGCCCACGATTGGCGCGCGGAGACGGGTCCCGCCGCTGAGCTGGATGCCGTAGTTGAGGTTAGTTAGCTGGGTTGCGCTCTCTGTCTGCGGACCGCCGACAGTCGTTCCCTCATCGGCGCTCGTTCCCGGCGGGACTCCAGGGACGAACAGGGCCGTGGCGCTGACCACGAGGAGGACGACCAGCGCGACGACGCGCCAGTTCTCACGGAGTGTGCTCATCGGTTCACCCCCTCGTACTTGTACCAGCGAAGCAGCGTCACGTTAAGCATGTACGTGTTCATCAGGTCAGCAGTCAGACCGAGTACCAATATCAGCCCGATGTCGGCCATCAGCCCGATTCCGAAGAACGTCGCCGAGATGGCCATCACGGCCATCGCCGCGATAGAGGTCAGCGTCATCGTCACACCGGTCCGCATCGCGCGGTAGGTCGACTCGTAGAACCCGCCTGAACGTCTGAGAACATGGTTGTTCAACAGAATATCCGAGTCGACCGAGTATCCGATCAGCATGAGGAAGGCCGCGACGATGCCGAGCGAGAGCTTGATTCCCAGCAGATTCATGATCGCGAGCGGGATCATGATGTCAGAGAACGCCGAGATGACGATGGCGATGCTGGGGACGAACGTCCGGAAGAACGCGAACGCGAGCAGGCTCATCCCCACGAACGCGACAGCGACGCCGATGACGGCGAGGCGCTGGTTCTGCGACCCGAACAGCGGCGACGTGGTCCCGCTCCCCAGCAGCGTCATCCCGTCTGTCGACTGGACAGCGGATCGGACCGCCGACACGTCGGCCGAGTTGTCGAACGTGACGACGTACTGGTTCTGGTAGGTGGCGTCCGAGGTCGTGGTGATACCCTGAATGGAGACCACCGGTTCGTTGAACGTTCCGGCGATTTCGTCGTTCGTGAGCGTGGAGTTCGACCCGATCGTCAGTTCCGTCCCGCCAGTAAAGTCGATGCCCCGGTCGACTGGTGCCCCGGTGACCGCCCACCAGCCGCCGATAACGGCGAGCGAGAGGACGAGCACCGCCAGCGGAACCGCCACCAGTTGGCGGTTCGAATACCGGGTGTAATCGACTTCCGGGACCTCGAACTCGAACATGACCGAACGATGTGAGACGGGCCCGAATAAGCCTTCTCAATCACTGCCGCTGACATCCAGCATGGCCGTACATCTATGGCATTCTATCACGTAGGTCTGGTATGTCCGAGCGCGCAATCAGGGTCGAACTCTCCTACCCGGCAGACCTCAGCGGGTGGGGCCGCGACAAAATCGACGGCTCGCCGTTCCGTGCGTACCTCGGGAAGACACACGACACCGCCGCGCCGGGCGACGTATGGACGGAGTTCGTCGGCGTCGGCTGCTGTGGCGACACGCTAGACTTCCCGCTCCGGGTCGAATCCGTCGACGGTGGCACGGCGGTGACCGAAGACACCGAGTTCGTGTACACTGAGCGCGAGGCGTGTGGCGTCGCTGGCGGTTGGCAAGTCCAGAGCGCCGCCGGGCCGACCGAATAGGAAGAGAGGAGTGAGAGAACGCGTCAGTCCGGCAGGTAGCGCACGCTGACGACGCCTTCTGCAGTCCGAACCTCGACACGGTCGACGCCGAGCCTAGCCGCCCGCGAGAGGGTCGCCTCGTCGTCGACGATATCCGCCGCGGCCTCGGCTGTCTCGTCTTCCGGGACCGTCAGGACGTGTATTTCACCCTCTCCGGCGCGTTCGACCGTCGTCAGCTCGCCGGTGGCCTGCTCGGCCGCGATTTCGGTCGCCTGTGTCGTCGGCGCGAGATCGGCTGTCTCGACGGGGATCGTTCGCCGCTCGGCGACTTCGGTGACGGTGTACGTGACCTCCATCGGCGGCTCCGGTTCGACTGTCCCCTCTACTACCTCGCCGGCCTCGATGCCGGGGTTGTCCGACACTGTCAGCACCTGTGAGTCCGCGACGTTCCGAAGCGTCGCCGACGCGTCGTCGGCGTTCGTGACAAGAAATGTCCCTTCAATCGCTGTCATAGACACAGATTCGTGGCGGGCGTTCTTGCCCGTTTCGACCCGGGGACGGACTGTCATGTCATCTCAGAAGAGCGGACAGCCGGGGGCCTGCACCGCTACTTCAATAGCCGGTGTGTGAGATACATCAGGACAGTCGCGAGCAGTGGCGGGGCAACGCCGGCAATCGGCGGCAGCGAGTAGAAGAACTCGACGACTGCGCTCTGTGTCGGCTCGCGAAGCTCCGCCGGGGCGGAGGTCAACAGCGCGAGGTATATCGACCCGATGAACAGGAACGCCGAAACGGCGAAGGCGCGGTCGTAGGCGACCGAGGACCCGGTCCGTCGGTGGCGACGGGCGACAGAAAGGACTGGGGCCAATAGCGGCGCGACCAGCAACAGTCCGATGAACAGGAAGAAGCTCCGCGAAAACGTGAACGTTCCGCCGCGGACGCTCCCGGTTTCGGCGAGTTGCGTTATCAGGCCGAAGCTGAACACGAGCGTAATCGCCACAGACAGCAACAGCGCGACCGGGACGTAGGCTTTGAACAGCAGCGAGTCGCTGGCCCGGAACGCGTACGGGAACGCGCCGGGGAGCCCGTTGTACGGTTCGGGCTTGTCGTCGGCTGTGACGGACTGTTCTGCCGTCGCGTCTGTCATACCTGTAGGTTAGGCGAGCGCGTGGTTAAGCGCGGTGTTGTCCGACCAGTGGTGGCAACGGAGCCACGTCTGCTGCTCGCCATGCCGTCCGGGAGTTGTTTGTACCCGCCCGTCGACACCCCCAGTATGCACGTCGATATCGGAGCCGCGCTCGCCAGTGCTGCCGACCCGGGCGTCGAGCGAGTGACGCTCGACGAACTTGACGAGCGGGTGGCCGCGGCCCACGACCGTATCGAGCAGGGGCGAAACGACGACGAGTTCGGCTACACGTCGCTGAACCTCCCCGAAACAACTGACGCCGAGGCCATCCGCGATGCCGTCGCGCCGGTCGCCGACGCCGAATCGGTCATCACCGTCGGGATCGGTGGCTCAGCGCTGGGAGCGAAAACCATCACAGAGGCGCTGGCCGAGGACCCGAGTAGTCACGTCGTCCTAGACAACGTCGACCCGGAACACGTCCGGCGGACACTCGACAGGCTCTCGCTCGCCGACACCGCTATCAACGTCGTTTCGCGTTCGGGGACGACGGCCGAGACGCTGGCGAACTTCCTCGTCGTCCGCGAGGCCTACGAGGACCGCGGCGTCGACTGGACCGAGCGCATCGTTGTGACCACGGGCGAGTCCGGCCCGCTCCGGGCGCTCGCTGACCAGCACGACCTCCCGACGCTGCCGGTCCCCGAGGGTGTTCCGGGCCGCTTCAGCGCACTGTCGGCAGTCGGGCTCGTCCCACCGGCGATTCTTGACATCGACATCGAGGGGTTGCTTGCCGGCGGTCAGCAGGCGGCTGGCGACCTCGCGCCGTCGCTGTATGACTCGCCGGCCTACGCCTACGGCGCGATGGCCTACGCGCTCGAAGAAGCGGGCGCGACGGTCAACGCCGTCATGCCCTACGCTGAGCGGCTGGAGTCCTTCGGCGAGTGGTTCGCACAGCTCTGGGCCGAGAGTCTGGGTAAGGACGGGCGGGGCCAGACGCCGGCGCGAGCGCTGGGCGCGACTGACCAGCACTCCCAGCTCCAGCTGTACCGCGCTGGCCACCGCGACAAGGTCGTCACGTTCGTCCGGCCGCGCGAGCGCACCGACGTGGCGATTCCCGACCCGGACCACGAGGACCTGTCGTATCTCGCCGGAACCGATCTCGGCGGCCTCATCGACGCCGAGTACGAGGCGACGGTGGCGAGCCTGCCGGCGACCGACCGGCCCGCCTTGGAGGTGGAGATCGACCGCCTCGACGCCGAAAGCGTCGGCGAACTGCTGTACGCGATGGAGGCCGCCTGCGTCCTTGTCGGCGAACTCGCGGATGTAGAGACGTTCACTCAGCCGGCCGTCGAGTGGGGCAAAAACGCCACGCGGGCGCTCATCCGCGGCGAGGATACCGACGAAACGGCGGTCATCGAGGAGCGCGAGCGGCTTCGGATCGGCGAAACGGAGTCCATTTAGGCCGGCGCAACGGACTGCCGATAATGGACGACACTGCCGCGAACTGGGGTGTTCTCGTTGCTGGCCTCGGTCTCGTCGTACTCGTCGCCACAGAAACTGGCGTCGTTGGCTGGATGACACCGGGGACGACGGTCGGCCCAGTCACCGCCCGACAGGTCGCCGCCGCCGGCTTCGTCGTCGCCGCACTCACCTTCTCACTCGTCCGTCATGGCGCACTCGACCGCAGACAGGCGGGCTTGGGCGCAGCAGGCGCGAGCATCGTCGCAACCCTCGCGACGCTCGTCGCCTTCTTCGGGCCGGAGTTCCGTACTGGCGTCGAGGCGACCGTCGGCATCGCGGTCTATCTCACGGTGCTGGCCGGAGGTGTGACGATTGCGCTGGGCTGGGCGCTAGCGACCGACGTTCCGAACGACCGGTTGTACACGGTTGCCAGAGCGCTCTCGGTCGCAACAGGAATCGGGCTGGCCGGCTTCCTCGTGGGCACGGTGTTCGCTCAGTTCGTCGTTCTCGGGGCCGCGGCGGGAGGGCTGGTCAGCGCCGCGGCGCTGGAAGGCGGGACTGTCACCGGCCCCGCGTATGTTACGCTCACTATCGGCCTCGGCGTCGGCTTCGTCGGCTTTGGGGCAGCCGTCGCCAGCCGACTAAACCGGACCTGGACCGATCTGGACCTGCAGCGCCCCAGTCTCCGTGACATCGGCTACAGCGTCGGCGGCGTCGTCATTCTCATGGTCGCGCTGTTTGGCTTCAGTTACCTCATTCAGGCGCTCGGGTTGGAAGCCGCGCGGAGCAGCGTCGAAGAACTGGCCCGCGAGGACCCGTCGTTCCTGCTCGTGATGGTCCCGCTCGCGTTTCTGACTATCGCACCGAGCGAGGAGTTCATTTACCGGAACCTCATCCAGAAGTACCTCTACGATGATTTCGGTGAATTCCAGGCGATTATACTCACCAGCGCCGTCTTTGGCGTTGTCCACTTCGGACAGTACGCCGCCGGCACGCCGACACAGACCGTTCTCTCGCTACTGCTAGTGTTCGTCCTCTCGACGCTGCTGGGCCTGAGCTATCTCAAGACCGAGAACCTGCTCGTGCCCATCTTTATTCACGGGGCGTTCAACGCCATCCAGTTTCTCACATTGTACATCGAGATTACAGGAAATACGGCAATTTGAGCCGTCTGACCCCTGTCTGACGGGTATTTATCCAAACGACTGCTGTAGGCGATGGCATGGCTCGGCGGTTCACTATCGTCTGTGATGACGACCAAGCGCGGATTATCGAAACGCTTGCGCGCCGCTACGGCATCACAGAGGAAGAAGTGCTGTCGCAGCTGGTCGACCTCGGGCTCGAAGCCCGGGACGAACAGACCGTCTAAGCCGGGTTCTTTCGCGAGAGTGAGCTCCCACAGATGGGACAGCGGTCGCGATTCTCGTCGAACTCGCGGCCACAGCCGGCACACTGGAACAGCCACTCACGCTGTTCGGAGATCCCCTCGCGGGCGATGACTTCGACCGCCACGTCGAGTTTCTCCGCGACGTTTTGCATCGCGTAATCGTCTGTGACGAGACGGCTGTCGAGTTCGAACGCGGCCGCGATCAGCCGGATGTCAGTTTCTGAGAGTTCCGCGAGGTCACCAGTTTCGCTGGCGGCGCGCTCGATGCGCTCGACAGTGTTGTCCTCGGGAATATGGAGATGCATCCCCGACCCTTCGAGGGCGTCGAAGCGATAAGCGGCCTCGTCTTCTAGTTCTTCTCTGACGAGTGGAATCGTCGCTATCTGCTCGTCGGTATGATACTCGTTGATAAATGCCGAGGAGTCAAGAACGTACATCTAGCGTTTGACAATCATGTGGTCTTTCACCGCCTTGACCCGCTCAACCGGGACAAGCAGGCGGCCCTGGTCACTGTACTCGAAGTTCGTGTTGCGGAGCGACTCCGCGGGGTCGATGACGAGGTTGTGCAGCGCGCCCGAGGAGAAGTCCATCGTGATGTTGTAGAGACTGCCGATCTCAGCGCCGTCAGTCCCCATCACGTCTTTGCCCGACAGGTTTTCCGCAAGTATCGCGGCCATACCCCCTTGTTCCGAACGAGGTTACATAAACGCCACGGGGATGTCCGAGAGGTGAGCGACGATCTCCAGCGATAGCGACGGTCACCGATAGAAGCCATGCGTCAGCGAGTGTCGAGATCGCCGGTGAAGCCGCTCCGTGACCGGGATCGGCACAGTCTCAGCAGGCAGCAGCCCTAAGCGACAGGCACCCCAGGAGTACGACATGGACCGGAACAGGCGTCAGTTCCTCGGCGCGCTCACGGCCGTCGTCACCGGGACTGTCGCAGGCTGCAGTGGTGGCGACAGCGGTGAATCAGCTCCAACAGAGACAGCCACCGCTACGCAAGCACCGACCCGGACTGCGACGGGAACGCCAACTGATTCGGTGACGTCACCAGCGGAGACCGCCACCCGAACTGAAACATCGACTGAGACGGCAACACCGACTGCCACGGCCACTGAGACACCGACACCCACCGAAACGCCGGTCGACGGCGACCAGGAAGTCGCCGTCGCGCCGGGAAGCTTCAGCTTTGACCCGGAAACGTTCGAGGTCCCTGTCGGAAGCACCGTCCTGTAGGTGTGGGAGGCCGGCGGCCACAACGTCAAGCCGACAGCGACGCCGTCCGGTAGCGACTGGTCCGGGACGCCCGGGGACGACGGGAAGACGTACAGTTCGGGCTACGAGTACGCCTACACGTTCGAGGTTCCCGGGGAGTACGAGTACCACTGCGTCCCCCACCAGAGCGTGGGCATGACGGGGTCGTTCACTGTAACCGAGTGACGCCCGCTTAGCCCCACGTTCGGTCGCGCGCGTCTGATGACGACGAACTTAACTGCCACCGACGACTCGGTTTTGACAACTTCTGGAGCCATCTATGTCTGACACGGACCCCACCACAGCCACCGACGACACCCTGCGGACGCCCATCGTCGCCGTTCTGGGCCACGTCGACCACGGGAAGACGAGCCTGCTCGACAAGATCCGCGGTTCGGCCGTCACTGCCGGCGAATCGGGCGCGATTACACAGCATATCGGCGCGACAGCCGTCCCGCTGGACGTGATTTCGGAGATCGCGGGCGATCTGGTCGACCCGACGGACTTCGACCTGCCCGGACTGCTGTTCATCGACACGCCGGGCCACCACTCCTTCTCGACGCTCCGCTCCCGTGGTGGTGCGCTCGCCGACATCGCCATCCTCGTCGTCGACGTCAACGACGGCTTTCAGCCCCAGACGCTGGAAGCCATCGACATCCTCAAACGAACCCAGACGCCGTTTATCGTCGCCGCAAACAAGATCGACACCGTCCCCGGCTGGAATCCCAACGAGGGACAACCGGTCCAGCAGACGATGGACGCCCAGTCCGACCGCGTCCAATCCGACCTCAACGAGAAGCTGTACGAGATTATCGGCGAACTCTCCGACAACGGCTTCTCCGCGGATATGTACTGGCGCGTCCAGAACTTTCAGGCCAACATCGGCGTCGTGCCGGTCTCGGCCGAAACTAGCGAGGGCATCCCGGACCTGCTAACGGTGATGATGGGGCTGTCCCAGCGGTACATGAAAGAGGAGATGGAGATCGACACCAGCGGTCCCGGCGTCGGGACTGTCCTCGAAGTGAAAGACACCCAGGGGTTCGGGACAACGCTCGATGCCATCATCTACGACGGGACGATACGCAACGACGATACCATCGTCGTCGGCGGACTCCAGGGGCCAATCGTCACCGACGTGCGCGCCCTTCTCCGTCCGCGTCCGCTCGAAGAGATCCGGACCGAACAAGAGTTCGAGCAGGTCGAGCAGGTCGCGGCCGCCGACGGTGTCAAAATTGCCGCGCCGGAGCTCGGCGACGCGATGGCCGGCGCGCCGATCCGCGTCATCCGCGACCGCGACCGCAGCGAGGTCATCGCCGAGGTGGAGGAGGAACTCGCCGAGATCGAGGTGACGACACAGGAAGAAGGGGTCGTCATCAAGGCCGACACGCTCGGGTCGCTCGAAGCTCTTTCAAGTACGCTCGAAGAGGAAGAGATCCCGGTGATGCGGGCCGAAGTGGGCGCGGTCGCCCCACGGGACGTACGAGTCGCCGAAACCGCCGGCGAGCCGACCAACCAGGCGATTCTGGCGTTTAGCGTCGACGTGCTCGACGACGCGCGGGACCTCGCCGAACAGGAGGACGTGGAACTGTTCGAGGACGACGTCATCTACCAGCTCGTCGAGTCCTACGACGACCACGTCACCGCCATCGAGGAGGCCCAGCAGGAGCAGATTCTGGAGAACATCACGCGTCCCGCGAAGTTCCGGATTCTGCAGGACCACACCTTCCGCCAGTCCGACCCGGCCGTCGTCGGCGTCGAAATCCTCTCCGGTGAGCTCCGCCGGAACGTCAACGTCATCAGGTGGGACGGCGGCGAAGCGAACCGCGTCGGGACCCTCAAAACGATTCAGGACGAGGGCGAGGACGTCGACTCGGCCCGCGCCGGCGAGCGCATGGCCGTCTCGATTCAGGGGCCGACCGTCGGCCGCCAGATCGAGGAGGGCGACGACCTCTGGGTCGAGATCCCGGAGAAGCACGCGAAAATTCTCGAACAGGAACTGAAGGAGGACATCTCCGTCGACGAGCGCGAGGCGCTGTCGATGTATCTGGAGAAACACCGGAACCGCGACCCCTTCTGGGGGAAGTAACGGTTATTTTCCCGACAGGATTTTGTACTGACCCAGTGTAGCGGAGCGTATGGTCTCCCGCGAGAACAAAATCGTCGGCGGTTTCATCATCGTAGCCCTCGTCCTCGGGTACGCGAGCACGATGTTGACGGATGTCCCGTCGACTGTCACACTCGCTATACTCCTAGGCGTCGGGGTCATCGCACCGATGCTTGTGACTAACTACCTTGATAGAACGGGGGCCGTCTGACGAGTGCTGAGCACCGAGTAATAATATTTAATTAGGAGGCGTGTCTCTGTACAGACACGAATGACCGGGTCTCCGTCGATGCCCGACCTCGTGCTTGCCAGCATCGCCCTCTCGATGCTGCTGGCGTCGCTTGGCGCAGTCGTCACCTCGATCAGTTTCGTGACTGCACTGAGTGCCGGCAGCCTCCCAGCGACCGGCTCCATCGGCTACGCGCTGTTTTACGACCCGCCGGTCCCGGACGGACAACGCTCCTGACGGCTGAGTGTCTCTGTCTACCCACCGCTTCGGCTTGAGCGTGTGATAGGATTATTAACAAACGAGTCGTCCCCCGTAGCTCCGATCATATTTCTAACAACATTTCCCGGGAATTGTTCATCACCACCTCTAAGAGACAGTGCCAGAATTGGATAATATGGCAAGAAAATTTGATAAATTGGTTCGAGACAAGATTCCAGAAGTGATCGAGGACAACGGGGAAACGCCAACAGTCTCGCTTGCAGGCGAAGACGAGTACTCCGAGCGGCTGGTCGATAAGTTAGAAGAAGAGGTGGCAGAGTATCGAGAAAGCCACGAGATCGAGGAACTAGCAGATATTCTGGAAGTAATCCACGCGATTCGAAAAGACAGAGGTCTAACCCGTGAGGAATTACAGGACGAGCGAGCACTGAAAGCCGAACAAAGAGGGCGCTTTGATGAGGGTATTGTTCTCGAACGAGTCGACGAGTAGAGGTTCTATATTACGTTCCTTCTGTGGGCTGAAATAGGAGTGTTTTGAGGGCTCTATTTGTCCATCTGCAACGACAAAAATAGCGGCTGTTACTGTGCTGTCGGCGACGTGTCGTCGCCCATCACTTGCTTGACCTGCAGCGCAGCGGAGGCAGCGATACCCTGTGCGAGGTCGTCGCGCTCAGCGTCGGAGATGCTCGCGCTCTCCGGGTCCTCGGGCGTGTAGTCGGCACTGACGACCGACCCGACCGGGGGCTGGACCGCGATTGTGGCCCGTGGGCCTGTCGTGCTGTTGCTGATTTCCGAGCCGACGACGAACTCGCCGGGCAGGAGTTCGCGGGTCCGGGCGGCGACGCTCGAGAGGTCCCGGCGAAGGTTCTCGCGCTGTTCCGCGGTCAGCGTCACTTCTTCCGTCTCCCCACCAAACGACGTATTACCGTACATGAACGTTCTCTGTTTCTATGGGGGGGAGCACTAAAAACCCAGTGTCGAGCACAGTCCTGACCGGCACCGTCGGCACACGCACTACACGACGGGGTGGCTCTCGCCGTAGGTGGCGAGAACGACGGCGCTCGCGTACTCGTCCTCGTCGGACGCCGACTCGACGTACACGTTCTCCTCAACGAACTCCCAGTCTCGGAGGTCCCGACCAGCGGCCAGTCCCTCGCGGATTTCCATCCGGACCGTGTCCTCGCTGGTGCCGTCGACCTCGTAGAAGATACCCGGCCCCTCCTCGCTACGGGCCCAGCCGATACCCGCCGCGCCGTGTTCACCCGGAGCGGCGGTTGCCGAGGACTGGACGACCTCTAGCGCTTCGCCGGGCGGTCCCAGGTCCGGCGCGGTCTCCACCACCTCGATAGTCGGCTCGGCGGGAATGACCGACGAAAGCGAGATGAGGTTGTAATTGTGGACGCCCGCCTCGGCGAGTGCCGCGTCGTACGCGGCTAGCGCGGTCGGGCCGGTCGCAGTCCCCCACACGACCCGGATAGTACTCATAAGCGGTTGTCGACGGTCCGCGGGCTAAGGGGTTTCGCTTCGCTACGTCGGGGTGAGCCCGTAGCACATCCCTGGACGGTCCGGGTCACCATCGGCGGCGCGCTCCGTGTAGTAGATGCCGTCGGCGGTCACCAGCGGTGCACTCGTTACGTGGCCACGGTTCTCGGTGGTCCAGGCCACCGCACCCGAATCCCGCTCCAGTGCGTACAGTCGCCCGTCGTAGGACCCGACGAGCACGTGGTCCCGGGTAGCGACGACACTCCCGATAACCCACCCGCCGGTGTCGTACCGCCACTGCTCCTCACCGCTTTCGAGGTCGAGTGCGTATACCCGGTCATCGTGGCTACCGATGTAGACGGTGCCGTCGTGAACCGCCGGCGCACACATCACGTCGGCGTCGGTCTCGAAGGTCCACAGTTCCGAGCCGTCAGTCACGTCGACAGCGGTGACCGTCTCGGCCCACGACGGCACGATGGCTGTCCCGTCGGCGACGGCAATGGGGGCTTTCACGTCGCCGCCGGTGTCGTACCGCCAGACCCGTTCGAGGCCCGGAAACGACCACGCGTAGCAGTAGCCGTCGTTGGAGCCAAACAGCAGGCGGCCGTGTTCGCGGTCCAGCGCTACCGTCGAGTGCGGGTGGTCGGTCGGGCGACTGTCGCGCCACTGCACGTCGCCGGTCGCGGCGCTGACAGCAACGATGCTGCCGCTCGGAGCCGCGTGCTCGACAGCGACGTACAGCGACCCGTTGTAGTAGGTCGGACTCGCACCGATCGCATCACCCAGTTCCGTCCCCCAGCGTCGCCGCCCGGTTTCGAGATCCAGTGCCGACAGCGCGCCGTCGTAGGCCCCGATGTAGGCAGTGTCGTTGGCGATGGCTGGCGTGCCGTGGCTCCCGCGCGTCGCCTGTGTAATCGTCGTCACCCACTGGACCTCGCCGTCCGGTTCGATGGCCCGCACGCGGCCGGTATCGTCGGCCAGAATCAGGTCGCCTGTCGGTGCCAGCGCAGGACTGCCTTTCGCAGCGGTGTGGTCCCCGCGATTGGTCGGCAGTTCCCAGGCCCGCGAAACGGCGTCCGGAACCGACACGTCCTGATATCCCTGGTTCAGGAGCCCCTGCCGGAACTGCGTGGCGGCGTGTTCATCGAGCGCCGTCGATGCAAGCGGATTGAACTGTGACTGACACCCCGCGACTGACCCGACTGTTGTCGCTGCGAGCGTCCCCAGAAACGCCCGCCGCGTCCGTCCGCACTCTGTCACGGGCACCGATACTGGGCGGGGTGGCTTAAATCGCGTGGGGACAAGCCGTGTGAGCAGATTGGACCATACATCGCTCAGCGTTCGTGGCGACTGTATAGTGGCGAGATTATATTCAAAGGAAGCATCCGCGAGCGTAACGAGCGGTTCACCGCGCTCGAACGCCGTGAGAGCGCGGCCTTTTTCGCCCACGTTTTTCGAGTCGAGCGGAACCTCCGGTTCCGCTGACCATGCGAACGGGCGCTTTGCGCCCGTGTGCAGAGAGCGGGTCGCGCGCTCAGCGCGACCCCGACGCTGAAAAAGGTGGTTAGGCGAACGCGACCGGAACGCTACTGGCGTCGTCGTCGGCCTCGATCTTCTCGAGGGCGTCGTGAAGGTCGGACTGCTGGACCGTCGTCCGGCCGTCGCGGATGGCGAACATCCCGGCTTCGGTCGCCAGCGAGGCCAGTTCCGCGCCGGAGAGGCCGTCAGTTTCAGTGGCAAACGCGCCCAGGTCCACGTCGTCGTCGAGGTTCATTTCCTGCGTGTGGATTTCGAGGATGCGCTCGCGGCCCTCGACATCGGGGTTCGGGACTTCGATGAGGCGGTCGAAACGGCCGGGGCGGAGAATGGCCCGGTCGAGCATGTCAAAGCGGTTCGTCGCGGCGATGATGCGGATTTCGCCGCGCTCGTCGAAGCCATCCATCTCCGAGAGCAGTTGCATCATCGTCCGCTGGACCTCGGCGTCGCCAGAGGTCTTCGACTCCGTCCGCTTGGCCGCGATTGCATCGATCTCGTCGATGAAGATGATAGCCGGTTCGCGCTCGGCGGCAAGCTCGAACAGGTCACGGACCAGTCGCGCCCCCTCGCCGATGAACTTCCGGACCAGTTCGGAGCCGGCCATCTTGATGAACGTCGCGTCGGTCTCGTTGGCGACGGCCTTCGCCAGCATCGTCTTCCCAGTGCCGGGCGGGCCGTGCAGCAAGACGCCACTCGGTGGTTCGATACCGACCTCGCGGAACTGGTCGGCGTTGACCAGCGGCTCCTCGACGGCTTCCCGAACCTCGCGGATCTGTTCTTCGAGGCCGCCGATGTCCGAGTAGGAAACGTCCGGCGAGCCGTCGACCTGCATCGCCTGCGCGCGGGCGTCGGTCTCGGGGTCGAGGATCTGCTTGACGCCGAAGGAGTCGTTGATCGCGACGCGGTCGCCAGCCTCCAGCCCGTCGCGGATGGACGGCGAGACTTCCGTCAGCACTTCCTGATTGTTGCCGTGCTGTTTGACGACGACGCCGTCGTCAGTCAGCTCCTCGGCCGTCGCGATGTACAGCGAGGAGGTCTTGAGTGTCTCGTTTTCCCGTTCGAGCTGGTCGACCTCGTCGGTAAGGTCGTGTTGCCGGTCACGGGCAGCGTCGAGCTGCTCAGTCAGCTGTTCGTTGACCTGTACTATCTCTTTGAAATGTTCCCGGAGTGCCTCCAGACGCTCGTCAGGCGTCATATCGGGATCAAGTTCCAACCGTGGTCGTTCCGGAAGCGAGGGACTGCGCGACATTTGGATGGTCGGTACTATACGGTTGAGACACAAAGTGCCTTCGGGTCACAAGGGGTGGAACAGTTATCCGTGTCGAGACGGGGCTATAGCGTTCGGTTAGGCCGGTGGCTCGAACAGCCGGCCAAACACCGAATAGCTACTGGCCACCCTACAACAGCTCGGCAAACTCGTCGAGGTAGTCGCCGTACGTCGAGAGCGCGGACTCAACGGGGTCCGGACTGGCCATGTCGACGCCGGCGTCACGAAGCAGTTCCAGCGGGTACTGCCGCGACCCACTCCGGAGGAAGTCGATGTACCGCTGGGCGGCGGGCTCGCCTTCGTCGAGGATACCGTCGACGAGCGCGACGGCCGCCGAGATGCCGGTCGCGTACTGGTAGACGTAGAACGCACGGTAGAAGTGCGGGATACGCATCCACTCGCGGGCGATGCGGTCGTCGAGCACCGCCGGCTCGTAGTAGTCGCCTTTCAGCTCCCGGTAGAGGTCGTCCAGTCGGTCGGGAGTCAGCGGCTCGCCGGCCTCGGACATCTCGTGGGTGCGGTGCTCGAACTCGGCGAACATTGTCTGCCGATAGAGGGTGGAGCGGAACCGTTCGAGGTACTCGTTGAGGATATGCCGGCGCAGGCGCTCGTCCTCGACGGTGTCCAGCAGGTGGTGAGTCAACAACGTCTCGTTGACCGTGCTCGCAACCTCGGCGACGAAGATCTCGTAGCCGGAGTAGACGAAGGGCTGCTCCTCGCTGGTGTACTCCGAGTGCATCGAGTGGCCGAGTTCGTGGGCCAGCGTGTACATCGACTCCACGTCGTCCTGATAGTTCATCAGGATGAACGGCTGGGAGTCGTAGGTGCCGCCGGAGTACGCACCGGACTGCTTGTGCTCGGTCTCGTAGACGTCGACCCACCGTGAGTCCAGCCCCTCGGCGAGCCGGGACTGGTAGTCATCGCCCAGCGGCGCGACGGCCTCGGTGACGTACTCGCAGGCCTGTTCATACTCGATTTCGGGCGATTCCTCCTGCACGAGTGGGGTGTAAAGATCCCACATCCGAAGCTCGTCCGCACCGATTGACTGACGTTTGAGGTCGGCGTGGCGGTGGAGCGTATCGAGGTTGTCGTGGACGGTGTCGACCAGCGTGTCGTACACCGCAACGGGGACGTTCGGGCCGTCCAGCGCGGCTTCGCGGGCGGTGTCGTAGTTGCGGGCGTTAGCCATCTTCACGTCCATCTTGACGGCGTTCTTGTAGGCCGTCCCGACAGCGTTGCGGACGGTCTCCCACTCGTCGTAGAACGCCTCGTAGACGCGCTGGCGGAAGTCGCGGTCGGGGTGTTTCTGGAGCGTCGTGAAGTTGTTGAGCGTGATCGGCTGCTGGTCGCCGTCGGGGTCCTCGACGGTCGGGAACGTCATGTCGGCATTGGCCAGCATGTTGTACACCTCGCCGGGCGCGCCGGTGACCTCGCCGAGTTCGGCGAGCAGGTTCTCGACCTCGGCCGAGCGGGTGTGGTCTTTCATCCGGAGCACGTCGTCGAAGTAGTGCTCGTACGGTTCCAGCGCCGGTTCCTCGTCAATCATCGCCCCGATGTCGTCGTAGTCCAGGTCTTGGAGTTCCGGGTCGAGGAACGAGGCCGCCGAACTGGCCTCCGACGAAAGCGACTGCGAGCGGGCGGTCAGTGCCTGATAGGTGTCGTCTGTCGTGTCCTCGTCCCGGCGCATCCGGGCGTAGGCGGCGACGTTCGACACCGTCCGCATCAGTTCCTCGTACGTCTCTAGCGTCGCAAGCAGGGTGGCGGCGTCCTCTGTGGCCCGTCCCTCGTAGGCGGACAGGTCCTCGATTAGCGCCTCCGCCTCCTCGTAGGCGGCTTCCCAGTCCTCGTCGCTGGCGTAGAGGGAATCGAGGTCCCACTTGTACGCCTCGTCGATGTCGCTCCGTGCGGGTACCGAACTCATAGCCCGCTCTTGGGACGGGGCCGAAGTAAGCCTTCGTTTCGGGAACTACAGCCCGTCGGTGATGTTGCCGGCAACCCGTGCAGTCGCGCAGGCGTTCGCACGCCGGTGTGCAAAGACCGTTCGGGCGTCAGCCACGGCGTCCTCGTCGCGGATGAAGTGCACGTTCGGATAGCGAACGTCGGTCAGCACCAGCGGTTCGGGCGCGGCCGGCGGAACCCCGTCAGGGCCGCTAACAGGCTCGGGCGAGAGGATGCGGTCTACCTTCGACAGCGGTGCCGAGCCGTCCGCGACAGCCGCCGCGAGTGAGACGAGTCGACGGACCAACTGACGGCAGAATCCACCAGCCGTGAACTGGACGACGAGGAACTGGCCGTCCCGTGCCCAGTCGATGTCGACGGTTCGATGAGTGCCGGTGTCGTCGGACGTGAGGTTGTGGAAGTCGTGTGTCCCAGTGAGCGCATCGACAGCGTCGGCCCACTGCCCGTCATCGACCGGTTCGTGTCCAGGTCGGTCGGTGTCCGTCGGCGCGTACAGGTAGTAGGTGTAGGTGCGCTCGGCGGCGTCGTGGGTCGCGTGGAAGTTCTCGGGGACATCAGCGCTTGCCCACACCCGAATGTCGTCCGGGAGTTCGCCGTTGAACGCCGCCGGTGAGAGCCACGCGGGCGCGTCGAAGGCAATTGTCTGTGCCCGCGCGGAGACGCCAGCGTCAGTCCGGCCTGCAGCCGCGTACCGTCCGGGCAGCCCCTCACCGCGCTCACAGACACTGAGGCGAACGAGCGCCGAGCGCAGTCGCCCCTCGACGGTGTCGACGTCGGGCTGGCGCTGGAACCCGTGATACGGTCGACCGTCGTAGGCCACGCGATAGGCGCGCATACAGATTTGTCGGCTGCGAGCCACTTGTCTCACCCGAATCTCAGTCGCTGGGAAGGATAGACGAACTTAGGCGTCCTGAGGACAAAGACAGGAGCATGTCCAACGCCGCCGCGGCGGATCACGACTTCCCTCGCCCGCCCGAAACGTTCACCGACCACGACGGGCGGACGGTGACAATCGAGGCCTATGAGGGCGACATCGACCCACTGGTGGAGATGTATGCTGATTTCGGGACTGAGTCCCGGTCACAGGGCGTCCCACCCCGGACTGAAGCGGACATCCGCAACTGGCTGCCGAACCTTGTCGAAGACGGCCTGAACGTCGTTGTCTGGCACGAGGATCGGGCCGTCGGCCACGCCGTCCTCGTCCCGTACCAGGACACCTCGGAACTGGCAATTTTTGTCCATCCGGAGTATCAGCACGCCGGTATCGGCTCACAGCTCATCCGCGTGCTCCTCGGATACGGGCAGGAAAACGGGCTCGACCGCGTCTGGCTCTCCGTCTCGAACACGAACCACGTCGCCCGAGCGCTGTACGAGTCGGTCGGCTTCGAGACGATCGCCAAAGAGCGCGTGGAGATGGAGATGGAACGGACGCTCTGACCGGACTGTCTCCCGAACGGCCTCAGGCAGGGATCGTGGTCACACGAAAGTAGTGGCCGGACTCCGTCTCATTCGGTTTCGAGACTGACTTCTCTGTTGGTTTCACGGACCTCGTTTTCAGTTCCGCTGTTCGCCGAGAGTGATTCGGTTTCCAGCAATCGGTCCAGTCGCCGCTCGAACTCGCTGTCAGTTAATTCACCGCGGGCGTACCGCTCCCGGAGCTGGTCGACCGGGTCTACCGTTGATTCCGAAGCCGTGGCCATGTCAGCTTCGTCCGAATCCGGCTCGGCCGCCGGCGATTCGATCATCGGGAGTTTCGATCCCAGAAGCGCGACAAGCGGGGCCAGGATGAACCAGCCGAGGATGATAAATATCGGAGCAAGCACGTTTCCGAGGCCAGCCGCACCTGCGAGCATGGCAAAGCCCATCGACAGTATCGCGATGGTTGCGACGAGCTTCCACCTCGGGAGGGCAATGGAGGGGAGCGTCATGTCGTCCACTCAACACGCCGGTCGCAAAAACTTACTGTCACAATCCGACCGCTAGGTCGCGCTACTCCGCGAAGTCTTCGAATGTCGGCCGGTCGTGGTCGCCGGGGAACTCGGAGATCGGGACGCTGATCTGCTCGCCGTCGTCCATCTCCTTGAGCGTTACCTCGTCGTTTTCGAGATCCTGCTCGCCAACGATGACGACCGTTTCGGCGTTGATACCGTCAGCGTAGCCCATCTGCGCGCCGAAGGACCGGTCGGCAACGTCGCTCTCGACGACGTGACCCCGCTCGCGCAGGTCACGGGCGATGCGGGCCGCGGTCGGGCGCGTGTCGCCGACCTGCAGGACGTAGTAGTCCGTCGACAGCTCCTCGGCGGGCCAGACGCCGGCGCGCTGGCAGAGCAACTGAAGCGTGGCGTGGCCGGGCGCGAACCCGACGGCCGGCGTCGGCTGGCCGCCGAAGCCTTCGATGAGGTCGTCGTAGCGACCGCCGCCGAACACCGAGCGTGACACCTCGCCCGTCGAGTCGAAGCACTCGAAGACGACGCCGGTGTAGTAGTCCAGCCCACGCGCGGTCGTTAGCGAGACAGTGAGGTGTTCGCGGACGCCGAAGTCCTCGGCCGCATCGAGCACTGCCTGCAGGTTATCGGTTGCCGCGCGGACGTCTTCGGAGCCGGTGAGGTCCGCGAGCGTTTCGATTTCCGCGGCGTCGATCTGCAGCATCTCGTCGAACTTGTCGGCCTGCCCGTAGTTGAGCCCCGCCTCGACAAGCGCGTCGAGGTAGTCGTCGTGGTCGACCTTCGCCCGCTTGTCAACCGCGCGAATCGCTTCGGGCACGTCCACGTCGGCCCCGAAGGACTCCAGCACGCCCGCGAGGATGTCTCGGTGGGAGACACGGATCTCGAAGTCCTCGGCGGTGAGCCCGAGGTCGGTGAGCATGTCCACGGCGACGGCCAGAACCTCGGCGTCAGCCGCCGGCTCCGCCGACCCGAATATGTCGACGTTGGTCTGGTAGAACTCGCGGAACCGCCCCTGCTGGGGCTCCTCGTAGCGCCAGAACGGTCGCGTCGACACCCACTTGATCGGCTTCGAGAGTTCCTGCTGCTTGGCGACGAACATCCGCGCGACGGTCGGCGTCAGCTCCGGCGTGAGCGCGACCTCGCGTCCGCCCTTGTCCTCGAAGCTGTACAGTTCCTCGACGATCTCCTCGCCGCTCTTGTCGACGTACATCTCGGTCGGTTCCAGCGCCGGCGTGCCGATCTCCCGGAAGCCGTAGCGCTGTGCGACGTCTTCCAGCGTGTCCATGGCCCACCGCCGAGCCTGCATCTCCTCGGGATAGAAATCGCGAAAGCCCTTGACGGAGTCGTACATACCCGCGTCTACAGCGAGCGCTCGCTTGAACCTGTTTGTTCACGCTGGCTACGACCAACAGACCGACGGCTGACACCTACCGGTAGAGAGTCGCTAAGAGGGGGCGACCGCTGCTCTTGCCAGCGGTCTACCCATAACTGTCGGGCGTGACTAACACCTGCCGGTAGGGAGCGGGCTAGAGGCCCACTGTGTAGAAGACGATCCGTGGTAGACGGTGGACAACAAAGCCACGCGGTACTGAGTCCCGTTGTATGGGATGGGCAGTGAACCGGTGGACGCCACGCGGGGTGAGACAGTGACGCAACGATTCGAGACGGGAGTTCGGGCGCTGGACCGGAAGCTCGATGGCGGCATTCCAGCTGGCAGCCTCGTCACATTGCTCGCTGAGCCGTCGAGCCAGGCAGAGCTGTTTCTCTCCGAGTTCGTCGCCCGGCAGGAGACGGTGTATCTCTCCGGCGAACAGGCACCCACGACGGTCACGTCGGCGCTACGGTCACAGCAAAGAGCCTACGACGATCTCACAGTCAGCCAACTGGACCGGGAGGCCCCGGTCAGTGATGCGCTTACTCATGTCGAGGGGCTGACGGAGCAGTCGCTCCTCGTCGTCGACCCGGTCGAGCCGCTTGAGCGCGCCGACACAGGGGAGTTTCGTGCCTTCCTCGAAGCGCTGCAGGCTAGACTCACACAGACCGACAGCGTTGCGGTCCTGTACGCGCTCAAACACAGCGCCACGCCGTCACAGCGCCACCGGACAGAGTACACAAGCGACGTCGTACTCGACCTCGAAACGAAGCGAAACGACGACGCTATCGAAAACAGGCTCTTCGTCCCGAAGTTCCGCGGGGGCCGCGCGCTTACCGAACCGATATGCCTCGACCTCACCGACCGCATCAGGGTGGACACCACGCGAGATATCGCCTGAGATGGCGAGCTACGTAGAGTAGACACCCGACACGGCTACCGCAGGCCCTGCACACGAGATTGCGTGTGCTCGGGGAAGATATCGGCTACAGCACCCTCACCATAGCGCTCCCGCAAGAGCGTGCGGAGTTCGACTTCGTAGTCGGCCTTCGGAATCTCGGCGCTGGGGCCGCTCTCGACGACGAGTTTGTCGGCGGCCATCGCGTCGATAGCGCCGCGGCCGATGCCCGCAAGCGGCGCGAGGTAGTCCACGTCGAAACGGTCCTCGATGCTCTGGGCGAACGGGCGGTCCACCGTCGGCACCCGGTCGTCGCGGCGGGTGCCGTCAGCCACGGCATCGACTGTGTCGATACCATCAGCATCGGCGACCCAGTCACCACGGGCAACGGTTTCGACGGCGTGTTCGTGGATCTGCTGGATGCCGTTGCGCGGGTAGCCGTCGTCGTACATCTGCTCGACGGCGTCGTGGGCCACGTCCGGGTCCAACTCGACCGTCGCGTGGTCGAAGCCGACGGCCGTTGCGCTCTCCTGTGCAGGGTCGGTGTCACAGACGCCGAAAGAGCCGCTGACGAGCGTCACGTCGTAAAAGGGGCCAAGCAAAAGCGCCGCCAGCGTCGAGTCCTTTCCGCCGCTGTACAACAGAGCACAGCGCATCTACCGGCGCTTGATATCGAAGCTCTTGGAGTCGGGCGTCAGCTCCGAGAGGAGTTCTTTCATCTGGTCCTCGTCGATCTGGCCCTGCACGCGGCCGCTACGGGCCAGCGCAACGACCTGCTGTTCGACCTGTTCGCCGACCTGCGGTTTCGACATCTTGACCGTGTTGAGCCGCTTGCGCGCGCCGTCAGTAAGGTTCTGTTTGAGGACGGCCTGTTTCTGGGCTTCAGCCTGCTGTTGCGCGGCCTCTTGGCCCTCGCCCTCACCGCCCTGCTGTTCCTTGAGCTGCTCCATCTTCTTTTTTCGGAGCTCGTCGAGTTCTTCCTCGCTGGGGTCGCCACTCATAGTTGTATAGAGATACTGGAGTCGGTCGGAAAACGATTTCGGAGCAGGAGCTACGGGGCGAGTGAAAAACAGCGAAAAAGGCGTCAGTTACGCGTAGCGTTCGAGTTCTGGACGGTCGAGTTCCGTCAGGAGGTCGCCTGCGGTGTCGTCGAGGAGGCTGCGGCCGTCACCCGTGACACGGCGGCCGTCGTTTTCGCTGGTCTCGACGTAGCCGGCGTCTTCGAGCTGCTGGAGCGCCGTCCGGATGATGTTGCCCGAGCCCTTGGTCTTCTGGTGTGGGCGGACGCGGTAGCGGGTCGTCCCCTGCTTCGAGGTGCCGTACTCGGAGCGGAGAGCGTTGACGCCGACAGGACCGTCGACGGCGACCTTTCGGAGGAGGCTGGCGGCACGTCGCGTCCAGAAGTCCTCCTGCTCAGGTGGGAGTTCGCGGTCGACACCGGTCTTGGTGAACTCGGCCCAGTCCGGCGCTTCGATGTCGTCTTCGTCTGCGAGCGTCTCCGTGAGCGCCTCGATGAGTTCCTCGGGGGGAACGTCGTAGAGTGTAGCCATTGCAGATTTCTTTCCGTCGCCGTCATTTAAACGCGTCGTTCGCAGTCGGCGGGCGTGAACCGTTCACTCGCCCATAGGCCAGCGATGCTCTCACTTCTGTCGGGAATCGTGGAGTCACTCCTCGGGCGCTGCAGCCCGGTCGACGCCGAGCGCAGCGGCGACGCCGCCGCCGAGAACCGTCGGCAACAGGTAGCTCCCGACGCGGTGGATCAGCACCCCTGAGGTGGCCAGCGCGGCCGAAACCGGGGTCGTCGAGACCAGCAGCGTCACGAGCACCGTCTCGATAGCGCCGGACCCGCCGGGAAGCGGTACGACGCTGGCGATACTCCCGACGGGGACGACAAGCAGGACAACTTCGACTGGTACTGGTGCCCCAACGGCGTACAGCGATGTCCACAGCGACGCCGACAGGCAGACCCAGCCAACGGCCGAGAGCCCGAAGGTCTGGAGAACGGTCCGCCGGTCGGTCGCGATGCGCTCGATGGCCGAAAAGAACCCCTCAATTCGTGCCTCGATGTTGGCCGCAGACGGCGGTGACCATCGGGGCACGACGTTCGACAGCGCGGCCAGAGTCGGTGCGACACCGCGAATGACCAGCGCTTGAACCCGGTCCCGGTGTCGCCAGCCCAGGACAGCAGCAGTAGGGATACCGACCGCGAGTGCCGCGACAGCACCGGCGGCAAATGCCAGATTCCGTGTTAGCTGGACCGCACCGGCGGCGACAAACGTGAAGCCGATGATGGCGTACCCGACCGACGGGAGGAAGTGGACTGTGTCGACGGTGGCGATAGCCGCCAGTCCGGTCTCGTACTCGGTGTCGGCGGCCGTCGAGATGAGCAGTGCGCTCACTGGCTCGCCGCCGGCCTGACCAAAGGGCGTGACGTTGTTCGAGAACACTGCGGCGACGAACACGAGCACGGCTGTGTGTGGCGCTACTGGTGCGCCGAGCGCTTGCAGGACCGTCCGCAGCGCCAGCCCCCACGAGACGAGCCAGAACATGGCGATGCCCGCAACAGCGAGAAGCGCCCACGGATCTGCCGTCGCGAGCGCGTCCACGGTCTCGCTGATGCCGACAAGCCACACCAGCCCTGCGAGGACGGCGAGCGCCGCCGCGAACCCGACGACAGTCGCCATCCGGTTCCCATCCATGTGGGTGGAATTGGCAGTCTCCGGTTTCAACCCACCGACCCTGTCCCGCCGGCGGATATCCCCGGAGGTTTTGCCCCGGGAACCCGACGACGGGGTATGGACGAGCGGGCCGCACTCGCCGAGATGGCCGACCGGCTTCCCGACGCAGGCGACGACTGCGCTATCGTTGACGGGCAGGTCATCACGACCGACATGCTCCACGAGCGGACGGACTTCCCGGCGGGAACGACCCGCTACACGGCAGGCTGGCGTGCTGTCGCGGCCTCACTGTCGGACGTTGCGGCGATGGGGGCCGAGGCAACGGCGGCGGTGGCCGCGTACGGCGCGCCGTCGTTCGAGGCGGACGAACTCGGGGCATTCGTCGACGGCGCACAGGACGTGTGTCACGCGGTCGGCGCGGAGTACGTCGGCGGCGACCTGGACAGCCACGACGAGTTCACCGTCGCGTCGACGGCTATCGGCTCCACAGCCAACCCGGTCCGGCGCTCGGGCGCGTCGGCCGGTGAGGTGGTCTGTGTCACCGGAACGCTGGGCCAGTCAGCCGCCGCCCTCGAACTGTTCGACCGGGGCGACACCGACCAGGCGAACGAGCTATTCCAGTTCGAACCCCGCGTACGTGCGGGCGTTGCGCTCCGACCGCACGCGACAGCGATGATGGATTCGAGCGACGGGCTGGCCCGCTCGCTCCACCAGTTATCCGAGGCCAGCGGCTGTGGCTTCGCTATCGAGGAGCCACTGCCGATGGACGCGCAAGTCGACGCGCTTGCGGAGACTGAACAGGAGCGCAGGGAGCTGGGTGTGTTCTTCGGCGAGGACTTCGAGCTGGTCTGTACGCTGCCCGAGTCCGACGTGCCCGAAGCCAGAGAGGCAGTACCGTGCCCGCTCCACCGGATCGGCACGGCCACCGAGCGCGGCGTGACACTCGATGGCGAGACGCTGCCAGACCGAGGGTACTCACACTGAGAGCGGTCCAGTCTCGACGCGGGCTACCGGTCAGATCGCGCTGATCTCGAACGGGACCGGCGTGAAACAGGCCAGTCCAAGCAGGAACGTAAACACGCCGAGCAGCGTCCGCCGCCGGTCCAGCGTCGTGTCCACGGTCGGTCTGGCAGGACCCGCATACGCGAGCCCGGTGGCGAACAGGCCCCAGAACACCCACAGCCCCCAGACGCCGAAGCCGATCGGCGGCGGGTCGCGGGTGAAATACAGGTAACCGGCGAGTGCGAACAGCGCGCCGGGCACCGCAGCGGCGACGGTCTCCTGACGCTGCCCGACGATGGACCGCACGATGTGGCCGCCGTCGAGTTGCCCGACTGGGAGCAGATTCAGGAACGTGAAGAACATCCCGGCCCAGCCAGCGAACACAATCGGATGGACTGACTCGCCGGGGCCGACCTCGGTCCCAAGCCCCAGCGCATTCACCAGAGCCTCGAGCGTCTGGAACAGGAGCGGATAATTGAACGTGATGATGACGCCGGTGTCGCTGTTTGCCACCCGTTCCGGGACCGTGATCGGGTCTATCGAGAGGCCGATGACCGTGACGATCGTCGTCGCGACAAGACCGGCCAGCGGACCGGCGACGCCGATATCGAACAGCGCCGTCCGGTCGGGGATGCGCCCCCGGATGTTGATGACCGCCCCCATCGTGCCGAGATACGACGGGAAGGGGATGAAATACGGGAGGGTCACGTCGACGCCGTGGTAGCGGGCGGCGGCGTAGTGACCCAGTTCGTGAATGCCGAGTACGCCCAGCATCGCGACCACGAACGGCCAGGCCTCGAACACGCGAAGCGGGTCCTCGGCGACCGGAATGTAGTACCAGGCGGTCGCGCCGACGTACAGCGTCGACGCGATAGTCGCCAGCAGGAGCCCGATGTTGAGCCACGGGACGCCGGAGTCCGTGTCCATGGGTTCCGCAATCAACGCGTACTGGTTCTGGCGTGCGTTCAACGAACCATTGGGAGTAATTGGGTCATCGGCGTCCAGATCGCCGACAACAGTAGTGCCCCCATTGCTCGTCGCAGCAGCCGTCGCAGCCGATTCGAGACCGAGTTCTTCGAGCCGAACGTCGTAGCCCTGCTGTCTGAACACCGGCCTGAGTTGCTCAGCGACGGCAGCTGGTGGCACTAGCGGGTCGCCAATATATTGGACCGTTCCGTCCACCCGCCGCACTGACGAGACGGAGAACACGCCGGCCAGTCGGTCAGGCGACGGCGGGTCGGCGGCGGAGCCACTCATCGACTATCTGTAAACGATGCGGGCACAAATACTCCGCGAACAATCACATGGGTTGCAGAGGTTCCGTCGGAAAACTGTACACGGGGACCAGTCGCCTACGCCGGCTCAATACGCCAGGTGGTCGCGCTCGTGTACGACCACTTTTCGACGTTGATCTCGGACGCGCTGTCCTTGAGCTTGACCATCAGGGCACCGATCTCCTTCGGGGAGAGACCGACTTCGTCAGCGATGAACTTGCTCTTGAAATACATCTCGCCGTCACTCGCCTTCTCTGCGAGGAACGACTTCAGTCGCTCTTCTTTGGAGGGCTCTTCCTCGCCGGAGGGCGTTGCAGTAGCGCTCATCTTTGTCACCTCACTTCTTCGTAACCCCGCCGGGAGTATATAAAGGGGGGAACCTTCAGGCCACTTCGGTCACTTTCAGGAGAAATCGAGCTAAAACGCATTTTTTACGACCGTTCCAGATTCTTTTAGACATTTTACAAAGGCCTCTAAGCAGATGAATTGGTTCTGGTCTCGTGGTGGTTTGAACGGTCTGTGAAAGAGAGATATCACCCTTTGTGACCCCAACAAACAGCATCATTCACTGGTAGCACAGCAGGTCTGTCAGACGTGCGTCAGCACGTCGGGCACACGTCATACGGGGATTCCTACCGGTGTGCGGCCGACAGCGGTCGCTGTGGGGACCAGAAGGGACCGAGTATAGAGACGGGAGTCAGTGGGCTTGACAACCCTTAAGAGTGCATCGCGGTTACGGCGGGCTAATGAAAGTCGTCGTCTCCATTGGCGGAAGCGTACTGGCCCCGGATCTCGACGCGGACCGGGTCGCCGACTACGCCGACGCCATCCAGTCGCTCGATGCACAGGGGCACACGCTCGGGACCGTCGTCGGCGGCGGCCCGACCGCACGTGACTACATCGGCAGCGCCCGCGATCTCGGCGCGAACGAAATCGAACTCGACCAGCTCGGCATCGCCGTCACGCGGCTGAACGGCCGGCTACTCATCGCTGCTCTAGACGACCGCGCCGCGCCGACGCCCGCGGAGAGCTACGACGAGGGCCGGGAAGCCATCCGTCGCGGAGATATCCCCGTACTCGGGGGCATCGTCGCCGCACAGACCACCGATGCCGTGGCGGCCGCTTTCGCGGAGTACGTCGGCGCTGATCTGCTCGTCTACGCGACATCCGTTCCGGGCGTCTACGATGCTGACCCGAACGAGGACGACGACGCGACGCGGTTCGACGAACTCGGCGCGAGCGAGCTCGTCGATGTGATTGCCGATATCGAGATGGATGCCGGCAGCAGCGCACCGGTCGACCTGCTGGCGGCGAAAATCATCCAGCGGTCCGGCATCCGGACAATAGTGCTCGACGGCACTGACCCCGAGCGCGTCGTGCGCGCGGTCGAAGACGGCGAGTACGAAGGGTCCGAGATTCTCCCGGAGGCATAGATGGCGGAAGACCCCTACGAGGTCGGCCGCGGCGGTTCCCGGGCGTTCTGGGCCGACTCCGTCGCCGACGCCATCGAGGAACGGGACCCCGACGAGCCGATCGTCATCAAGGGCGGCGTCTCCCCGTCGGGCGTCCCCCACATCGGCCACTTCAACGAGATTATGCGGGGCTACTACGTCGCCGAGGCCCTGCGTGACCGCGGTCACGAGGTTCGGCAGGTGTTCACCGCCGACGACAAGGACCGTCTCAGGGCGGTCCCCCGCCAGCTCGCCGACCTCGACTGGAACGTCGTCGGTCTCGGCGAAGTCGACGCTGGCGCGCTCGGGCGGAACCTCGGGAAGCCCTACACGGACATTCCAGACCCTTTCGGTTGCTGTGACTCCTACGGCGCTCACTTCACGACCCTTCTCCGGAAAAGCGCCGAACTGGTCGGCGTCGACGTGGAGTTCGTCTCGAACACCGAGCTGTACGCCGACGGCGAGTTCGAAGCAGTCACGCGCCGTGTGCTCGAACGTGCTGACCGAGCCCGTGACGTGCTCTCGGAATACCAGAACAAGGTCGACGACGACTACGTCCCGTTCCTGCCACAGTGTGCAGAGTGCGGGAAGATCACCGAGGGCGTCACGGCGGTCGACCTCGACGCCGGCGAAGTCGAATACGTCTGTGAAGACGTCGAAGCCGGCGACCAGACTATCGAGGGCTGTGGTCACGAGGGGACGGCGACGCTCCGGGATGGGAAGCTCCCGTGGCGGTTCGAATGGCCCGGTCAGTGGGAGATTCTGGGCGTCGACTTCGAGCCGTTCGGCAAGGACCACGCCGAGGGCTCCTGGCCCTCCGGCGAGGACGTCGCCGAGAACGTGCTGGACATCCAGCCCCCGGTCCCGATGGTGTACGAGTGGTTCACGCTCGACGGCGAGCCGCTCTCCTCGTCGTCGGGCAACGTCATCACCGTCGATGAGGTGCTCGACATCCTCGAACCGGAGGTGTTCAAGTACTTCTTCGTGAAAGACCCGCGGAAACAGCGGGACTTCTCCGTCGAGAACGTCGACCAGCTCGTCGACGAGTTCGACCGGTTCGAGCGGCGGTACTTCGAGGAAGTCGAGGCCAGCGAGGACGACGCCGAACTCGCCGAGCGGGCCTACCCGATGGTCGTAGACGAACCGCGCGAACAGCGGGTTCGGATTCCCTACACGTTCGCAGCCGTGCTCGGGATGACTGACGACCCGGAACAGCGGGAGCAGATCGCCCGGAAAGAGGGTCACATCCCGGACGATGCGCCAGAGTGGGCCGTCGAACAGGCGCTCGCTCGCGTCGAGCGTGCTCAAGAGTGGGCCAGCCTGACGAACAACGAGTTCAACTACGAACTCAAGCGAGCGGAGATGCCCGACGTGTTCTTCGACGACGCGACGGCGGCCGCACTGGACGAGCTGGCCGATTTCATCGCCGAAGGCCACGACGGCGAGACGATTCAGTCTGAAATATACGAGACGGCAAAGCGAAACGACATCGACATCAGCGAGTTCTTTTCGGCCGGCTACCGGCTGCTGTTCGACGATACCGAAGGCCCACAGCTCGGAACGTTCATCGCGAAACTGGATCAGGAGTTCGTTGTGGAGCGGTTCCGTCGGAACAAGTAGTCCGGAGTAGGACGGCCCTACCCGACCGAACGCGCCATCGAAACGGCGCGTTCAGGGCGACTGGTCCTGCGTGTCGACCCGCTCGAACATCGGTCCGAGCCGCTCGTCGTAACAGTCCTGACAGACGTACACGTCAATGACGCCCGTCTCGCTGTGCGTGTGAAACATCGCGTGGACGGTAGCGTCGAACGGGACCGTCTCGCCACAGATCCCGCAGGTTTCTGGCATTGTCCGGCACCGGGTTGTGATATGTTTCCACGATACATAGAACGGATGGTTTGTCCACTCGCTCAGGTCGAGCGGGGCGTCACTAGCACGGAGACATCGACAGTTCGGAGCAATTGCGACGTAACGCTGCCGAGCAGCTGGCGTTTCAGATTCGAGCGGCCGTGTGACGCCATCACGACGAGGTCGGTGTCGTTATCGGAGACATACTCTTGAATGCCGGCGGCGACGCCATCGAGCGAGGTCGTCTGTTCCACGGCAGTTTGGACTGATACGTCCGGAGCTATCTGTCCGAGTTCGTCAGCGGTTGCTGCGACGGCGTCACGTCCGCTGTCTTCCAGTCGTTCGATGAACGCCTCGTTCAGGCCACCAGCGTTGAACGCGCCGCCGGCGGCCTGGATATCGACGATATTGAGGACGTGGACTGTCGCATCGTACCGGTCTGCTACCGCCGCGCCGTGTCGCGTCGCCGTTTCGGCGTTCGCGCTGCCGTCAGTCGGGAGGAGGATCTGCGAGTAATCGAACTCATCCCTTTTCGCCTGTGTCCCGTCGGAAACGACGAGTACAGGCACCGCAGTTCGGTGCAAGATCTGTTCAGTGACCCCACCGAGGAGTCGCTTCCCGAGACCGGTCATTCCCTGTCGACCGAGGACGATGAGCTCTGCGTCGGTTTCGTGGGCGTACTCGTCGATCTGCACACTCGGTTTTCCTTCCAGCAATTCCGTCGTGACGGGCTGGCCGATATCGGCGGCGAGCGACTCGATGTCAGCGAGGACGGACTCGCCGTGTTCGCGGAGGCGTCCGCTCTCGCGGTCTGTTCGCGTGAGCCTGCGTGCTCGCTGGTCGACGACGTGAACCGCCTCGGCAGTCGCGTCGAAGTCCCTGGCCAGTGCAAGGCCACGCCGTGCGGCTGCCGTGCTTCGTCGCTCCCGTCGACGGGAATGAGAACGTGGTCGTACATTGCGTGGTCGTTTGCGGCGCGGTCACTTCACCGTTGGCTGCTGTGCCAGCAGTGTGTCCCAAACCAAACCCTCTTGCTTGGCTAAACCTATTTTCTGACAAATGGTGAGTACGCTGACGTGGGTCCTCGCGGGCCTTGTCGCCTACACCCTCCTCGCGATGGCGCTACGGACCCGCGGCGTTGTCCCCGAATATATTCGTTTTAGCGGCCCGATTACGACAATTCACACACAGAAGGGCAAGGCAGTCCTCGACTGGCTTGCACGGCCAAAGCGGTTCTGGCGCGCCTGGGGGAACCTCGGCGTCGGGTTCGGACTCGTCGTCATGGTCGGCTCGTTCCTCCTCGTTGCGCTTGGAGCCTACCAGGCGCTCGTCAACCCACAGCCCTCCGCACTGAACGAACCGCGGAACGCGCTGGCGATTCCCGGCGTGAACGACTTCCTCCCGCTGTCGGTCGCACCGGAAATCGTGCTCGGACTGTTGCTCGGCCTCGTCGTCCACGAGGGTGGCCACGGATTGTTCTGTCGCGTCGAAGACATCGACATCGAGTCGATGGGGCTTGCCCTGCTGGCGATCATCCCGATCGGAGCGTTCGTCGAACCAGATGAAGACGAACTCCTCCGCACCGACCGCGGCTCACAGGCCCGGATGTATACGGCCGGCGTGACCAACAACTTCGCGCTCGCGATCATCACGCTCCTGTTGCTGTTCGGACCGGTCGCCGGTGCTGTCGCCGTCGTCGATGGCGTGCCGGTCGGGAGCCCAATCAACGGAACCCCCGCCGCCGATGCGGGTATCGAGTCCGGTGACGTCATCACGGCGGTCGACGGCCAGTCTGTCGAGAACCAGCAGGCACTCGAATCGGTGCTGGCCGAAAGCGACGCACAGACTGTCGAAGTAGCCCGCAAAGACGCCGAAACCGTCAGCGTTGAGCGGTCCGTCGTCGTCTCTGCGGCCCTCCAGAGCGCGCCACTCGGGACTGGTGAGACGATTGTCTCTGTCGATGGAACTGCGGTTGCTACCCGAAGTGAGTTCGAACAGGCAGCCCAGAACCATCCCGTAGCCACACTCGAAACCGAATCCGGGGAGACGGTCACGACCCCGCTCGGTGCGTACGTGCTAGTTGCCGAGGACGGCCCGCTCGCTGGAGAGGGAGCACCAAGCGGCGAGGGCATGATTATCACCGAAGTCAACGGGGAACGAACACACAGCGGGGCGGCGTTGATGCAGGCCCTCGAGGGCGGCGAACCCGGTGACCAGGTGACGATCACCGGCTACGTCGACGGTGAGCGCGAGACCTACGAGGTGACGATGGCCGAAAGTGAGCAGGTGGACAACGGCATCATCGGTGTCAGCATCCAGCAGGGCATCAGCGGCATTCAGGTCAGTGACTTCGGCATCGACGCCTACCCCGCGGCGGCGTTCCTCGAATTCATCGGCGGGTCCCCGGACACGCCCACGTCAGTCTCCGAGTTCTCGTTCGCCCAGCGGATTTTCAGCACGCTCTTGCTCCCCTTCATCGGCGTCGCCGGCGGCTTCGGCTACAACTTCGCCGGCTTCACCGGGATCGCGACGAACTTCTACACTGTTCAGGGCCCGCTCGGGGCGCTCGGGACGACGCCGGTGTTCCTCCTTGCGAACGTCCTCTTCTGGACCGGCTGGATCAACCTCGTCATCGGCCAGTTCAACCTCATCCCGACGTTCCCGCTCGATGGTGGGCACATCCTGCGGGCATCGACCGAATCGTTCGTCTCGCGGCTGCCCGTCTCTGATGGGCGACGGGTGACGACGGCCGTCTCGATCGCGATCACGGTATCGATGATCAGCGGCCTCCTGTTGATGGTGTTCGGGCCGCGGCTTCTGACCTGAGGGGTTTCGTTACCCATTTACTCCCCGCCGCGAAAGCCGGGCGTATGTTCCTGCAGCTCCGTGCGGAGGTCGAGGACGCCCTCGCCGACGCACTCACAACCCTCGACCTGCCGGCCGAGGACCTCGGTATCGAGGAACCCCCGGAGGACGTTGACGCCGTATTAGCATCGAGCGTCGCCTTCCGGCTGGCCGGCGAGGTCGGTACTGCGCCGCCAAACGTCGCCGGCGACATCGCCGACGCGATCGACACCGACGACCTCACCTACGTCAGCGACGTGACGACACAGGGGCCGTACGTCAATTTCCTTCCGAGCGAAGCGTACTTCGCTGAAACTCTGCAGTCGGTCACAGAGAGCGAGTTCGGGCAGCTTCCCGACCGCGACACCAGCGTCGTCGTCGAGCACACCTCCGCGAATCCGACCGGCCCGGTCCACGTCGGACGAGCGCGCAACCCCATCATCGGTGACGCCGTCGCTCGCGTACTTGACTACGCCGGCTACGACGTCGACCGCCACTACTACGTCAACGACGCGGGCCGGCAGATCGCGGTGTTCACCTGGGCCTACGAGACCTTCGACGAGGACGACCTGCCCGAACCCGAACGGGAGTCCCCGGAGTACGAGATGGTCCGGTACTACCGCAAGGGCAACACCGTCCTCGAAGATGGCGACCCCGAGGAGGTCGAGGAAGCAGAGACCGAGATACAGTCGATTCTGCAGGGCCTCGAAGAGGGCAACGAAGAGACCTACGAACGGGTCTCCGAGGTGGTCGACACCGTGCTGGGCGGGATGCAGAACACACTCGGTCGCCTCCCGGCGGAGTTCGACGAGTTCGTCAAGGAGACGCGGTTCATGCGCAACGGCGACACGGACGACCTGGTCGACCGGCTGCAGGAACTCGACTGTGCCGTCTACGAGGAAGACGCCTGGCAGCTTGACCTGCCCGACTTCGAAAAGAACCTCGTGTTCCTGCGCTCCGACGGGACCTCGCTGTACACCACTCGGGACCTGGCCCACCACGAGTGGAAGTTCGACACCTACGACCGCGCCGTCACGGTGCTCGGCGAGGACCACAAGCTGCAGGCCGACCAGCTCTCGGCGGCGCTCGAACTGCTCGACAACGATACTGACCAGCTCCGGCAGGTGTTTTACTCCTGGGTGAACCTTCCAGAGGGCGGAATGAGCACGCGCGAGGGGACCGGTATCGACCTTGACGACCTGCTCGATGAGGCTATCGACCGTGCGCGCGAAGAGGTCGAGTCCAGACTCGACGACCGCACCCGTGGCGACCTCGACGAGGACGATATCGACCGCATCGCTCGTCAGGTCGGTATCGGCGCGGTTCGCTACGACATCGTCTCGAAACAGCCGACCAAAGGCATTACCTTCGAGTGGGACCGCGCACTGGACTTCGAGGCCCAGTCCGCGCCCTACGTGCAGTACGTCCACGCGCGGTGCTGTGGCATTCTGGGCGACGTGGAGACCGACATCCCCGACGAGCCGGATCTCGACCCGCTGTCGGAGCCGGAAGAACGCGATCTGCTTCGCGAACTGGCTCGGTTCCCCGCCGTCATCGAGGCGGCCGCGGACGACCTGACGCCCCACACCGTCGCCACCTACACCCGCGACCTCGCCGAGACGTTCAACGCCTTCTACCGGGAGTGTCCGGTACTCGATGCCGACCCAGAAACCCGCGCCGCGCGGCTCGCGCTCGTCGACGGGACCCGAACGGCGATTGCGAACGCGCTGGACGCGCTGGGCGTTGAAGCGCCGACTTCGATGTAGGCCCGGCCCACGCCGCATATTCGATGTGACAAGCGATAAGCGGCGAATCAGTCCGGCTGACCGAGCTATTTTTCGAGGACCGCGTCGACTTCAGCTGCGATCAGATCGGGTGCCTCGCCGGGACCGCTGTGGCTGACGCCGTCGAACTCGACGAATCGGCTCCGTGGCAGTGCGTCGTGCACGTTTCGCGCACTCCGCCGGAGGAAATCCGGCCCGTCGGTTCCGGAGAGAACGAGCGTGGGCGCGTCGACATCGAGACGGTCCGGGAGCCGGTACTGTTCGACAGAGCGGTTCATCCGGACGACCTCCTCGGCGAGGGCCACACAGTCGGGCCAGACGGGCCACTCCGCAAGCCAGGCGTCGAGGTCCTCAATACCGTCGGGGTGGAGAACCTGTTCGATGTAGCGTTTCACTGCTTCCGCTCGCTTTCCGTCCTGAATGAGCGACGCCATTCGGTCGGCGAGATCAGCGTCGGCCCGGTAGTCACCGGGGAGCACCGCCGGCTCGTAGGCAATAACCGCCTCAACCGACGTAGCCGTCGCGGCCTCGATAGCGGTGAGCGCGCCGTAGGAGTGGCCAAACAGGATCGGGTCTCCGTCGACAGTGTCGACAAGCGCCTGAACGTACTTGACTTCGCGGTCCAGTACCTCGTCAGCGCTCGTTTCCGTGGCGGAGTCGAGACAGGTACCGAACCCCGGCCGCTGGGGAACGACAGCGCCGTATCCTTCGAACGCCGGTACGACCGGTCCCCAGTACTCCGTAGGGGCCATCCCACCGTGCAAGAGAACGAGTGGCTGGCCGTCACTGTAGCGCTCGAATTCGACTTCGATCTCGTCTGCAGATTGTGTTTGCTGCATACAACAGTACGGTCGCGCGCCGTCGGGCTAAGCCGTTCTCTCAGTGATGGGGCCGTTTAAAAGGGATTGGTTTAGTAGGGGATACACTGTTCCGACAGGCGCTTTTGCATCGACGTAGAGCGAATTCGTATGGGGCTGACTGCAGAGTTTCAGATAGAATGCGGTGCGTTGCCGCTCGTGTCGGTTGCAGAGACGGTCCCCGAAGCGTCGATTACCCTCTCCCTCCAGTATAACCACGGTCGTCGGCCACTGTTTATCGCAACCGTGACCGGTGGCTCCGAACAGACTGTCGAGCGGGCACTCACCAACGCCTACGACGTGCAGGAATGGACGCGCATCGGGAGGGCCGGCGACACTCGACGGTATCAGGCAGTGCCGGCACTGAGTTTCGAGGAGCAACTCGGCGACCAAATCGACGACTTGGACGGACTTGAAGCACTTGCTACGGCAGACGCCATCATCGAACAGGTAACCGTGACTGCTGACGGGTGGGAGCAAATGGGCTGGTTCGCCGACCGAACAGCGTTCACCAAGTTTTCCTCGTTCTGGCAGCAGAACGCTGAGTTCGGCCTGGAGCGACTGACCCGGGATGCGGAGCCGAAGCCGCCCGGGAACGGGCTCACCGACCGACAACTCGAAGCGCTACGGACGGCGTACGAAATGGGGCATTTCGAAATCCCACGACGTGCATCACTGGACGCCGTGGCAAAGGAACTGGACATCTCTGCGTCGTCGCTCTCCGAGCGACTGCGCCGGGCACAGACCCAGCTCATTCAGGAAACGGTCGCAACGCTGTGGCCGCCGCTTCCGGAAACCCAGGAACAGTGAAACGCCGGCGGAGCAGCGGGCTGAGGCCGGAACAGCAAGCAGGCGCGGAGAGGTCAGTTAAAGATCCCGAACACACCGCCTGAGTCCTCGTCGTCGTCGACATCAGAGTGGTCCTCGGTATCGTCGCGGAACCACTCGTCGTCGAGTATCGTCTCCAGATCCACTTCTGGACTCTCGCCGCGGAAGAACACACCCTCAAGCGCCTCGGTCAGCCGCTGATAGGCGTCTGCAGCCGTGCTCTCGGGGGCGTTAAGCACGAGCGGTTCTTCGGTCGTCGCTTGCGGGTCGTCCGGGATGACCGCAAGTAGCGGGAACTCCATCTGCTCGGCGATGGACGCAACATCAGTGTGGCGGGTCGCACGGTTGATGATCGCGCCGAGAACGGTCCCATCGATACGGTTCGCTAGTTGGGCTGTTTTGACCGTATCACCCACCGCAACGTTGTCGGGAGTCGTGACGAGGACGATTCCATCGGCCAGCCCGAGCGGCACGGCGACTTCGTGGCTTAGTCCGGCCCCGGTGTCTATTAGCACCACGTCGTAGGCATTTCGGAGCGTCTTGATTACTTTCCGAAGCTTTGCGGGGTCAGCGTCCGCGAACGCCTCCAGCGACTGTTCGCCCGGAATTACCGTGAGCCCACCCGGTGCATCGGTCAGGGCCTCACTCACCGCAGCCTCGCCAGCCAGGATCTCGTGGAGGCTCTTTTCGGGCTCCACGGAGAGCATCGAGCCGAGATTCGCCATCCCCAGATCGGCGTCGACGACAGCCACATCGTAGTCCATCTCCTGCAGGACGGCTCCGAGATTGACCGCGGTCGTCGTCTTTCCGACGCCGCCCTTGCCGCCCGCAATCGTACACACATACCCCGCCATAGTCTGATTGCTTGGGTACAATGCAGGCAGTCATATAAATGCGACTGTCATTTGTCGAACCGCTACGTGACTGATCCCCCGGGATGAGTCGGGTACGGCCACTCAGATCAGCAGAAGGGTACGTCTGCCATATCGACAGCCCTATCTCCTCTCCCAGTTGTGCCGGAACGCTTCGTTTCGCTCCCGTTCACCACAGCTCCCATCGGTCGCCATTCCGGCACAAGGACCGCTCACTTCGTTCGCGCCCCTTGCTGCTCGCGCGCCCTTCGCTCCCTGTCAACAGGTTCTTACGCCACCTCGGCCAACATAGAGTAATGAGCGAGCAGCAGGAACAGGAACAATCTGACAAGCAGAAATACGAGTTCCGGAAGGTCATCGAGGAACTCAAGGGGTACCAGGGTTCAGGCACCCAACTCGTCTCTATCTACATCCCCGAGGACAAGCTGATCAGCGACGTTGTCGCTCACGTCACGCAAGAGCACTCAGAGGCTTCGAACATCAAGTCGAAGGACACGCGGACAGCGGTGCAGGACGCACTCACTTCCATCAAGGACCGACTCCGATACTACGACGTGCGGCCACCCGACAACGGACTGGTCGTGTTCTCGGGCGCGTTCGATACCGGCGGCGGCCGGACTGACATGGTGACCAAGGTCCTCGAATCCCCGCCGGACCCCATCGAGTCGTTCCGTTATCATTGTGACTCGGAATTCCTCACCGAGCCGCTGGAGCACATGCTGGCCGACAAAGGGCTGTTCGGCCTCATCGTGCTCGACCGGCGCGAGGCCAACGTCGGCTGGCTGAAGGGCAAGCGCGTCGAGCCCGTCAAGTCCGCCTCCTCACTGGTCCCGGGCAAACAGCGGAAAGGTGGCCAGTCCGCCCAGCGTTTCGCCCGTCTCCGGCTGGAAGCCATCGACAACTTCTATCAGGAGGTCGCCGGCATGGCAAACGATCTGTTCGTTGCCGACCGCCACGAACTGGACGGTATCCTCGTCGGCGGCCCCTCACCGACGAAAGACGAGTTCCTCGACGGCGACTACCTCCACCACGAGCTACAGGACATGGTGCTGGGGAAGTTCGACGTGGCCTACACCGACGAGTCAGGGCTGTACGACCTCGTAGACGCGGCCGACGACGTGCTGGCCGAACACGAGATGCTCCGGGACAAGGAGCTCATGGAGGACTTCTTCAAGCAGCTCCACAACGGTGACAAGGCTACCTACGGATTCGACCAGACCCGCCAGAACCTCAACATGGGGGCTGTCGAACAGCTGCTCATCTCCGAAGACCTCCGGAAAGACGTGGTCGCTTACACCTGCGAGAACGGCCACGATGAGTACGAGCTCATCAACAGTAACGCCGGGACTGACGACCACGAGTGCTCCCGCTGTGGGGCCACCGTCGACGCCGATGACGGCGAGCGCGAAGACGCCATCGACCACCTGATGCAACTGGCCGAGCAGCGTGGCACCGAGACGGTGTTCATCTCGACTGACTTCGAAAAAGGCGAACAGCTACTGACCGCGTTCGGCGGCGTCGCCGGCCTGCTGCGCTACTCGACCGGCGTCTAACGCGCCCGTTCTCTTACTTCTGGTACGTCTTCGTGAAGGCGGTGTCATGATCGATGCCACGAAGCACGTTAGACCATTGCCGTCTGCTGTAACTCGGGAAACGGTCGATTTGCCGACTCAAAGCAACTGTTCGAGTTGCTGACGGCGACGACTGAGGTCGACATGAGCCGCCTCTCCGTAGCTGGCGTCGAGACGGTCAAGTACCAGTAGCGGATCGACGCCTTCGCGCTCAATTCGCTCTAGCAGCGCGGTAATCTCTTCGCGGTGCATTGCGAGTGAGTCGAGCAGCCCGACGAGTAGCACCAGCGGGACCGCTGCGCCGTCGGCATCGGGAACTGCATCGTCAAGCTCCGTGAGGTCGGGCACAGCAGCGGGCGGGTCCGTCTCCGGGTGAAGCGCCAGGCACGATCGGCAGACGCTGGCCCCCGGAGCGTCTCCGGGGAGAAATTGCTGGAGGTCAGACGGAACTGGGAACGAAACGAAGTCGCCACCGCAGTCGGGACAGGACATACTCAAGCACGAACGGGAAAGCGCAAAAACGATACCGGTCAGGACGGGGTTCCTGTTCAGTCGTCAGCAGTGACTGCTTCGGGCTCTTCTTGTGCTTCCTCTTCAGTCGCGAGCGCGTCCTCCTCTTCTTCCTTCTTGGCTTTGATCTTCTTCATGCGGAAGATCTCTTCGCGCTCCTGCTCTTCGAGTTTCTGCTCGATGTACTCCTGATTGTCATAGAGATCGGGCAGGAGTTTGAATTCGAGGGCGTTGACACGGCGCTTCGTGGTTTCGATCTCTTCGAGCATCTTCTTCATCGCCGTCTCGACTTCAGCGGCGAGGATGATGTTCTCGAGGAGTTCTTCGTAGGCCTCGGCGGCCTCGTCGATGCGGGCCGACGTCCCCATGACGCCATATCCACGCTCATCCAGCGACTTCCGGACCTTGCTGGACTCGATCTGCGGGACGACGACACCCATGATGTTCTTGGATTGGGTCGTCAGTTCCGGGTGTTCTTTCAGTGCTGCGGCGGCCCCACGGACAGCCACGTCACCCTCCATCGCCCGGGCCATATTGATCGCGCGCTGGGCCCGATCGTAGGAATCGTCGAGGTCCTCACGGACGTCCTGCGCCTGATCCAGAATGTCCATGAACTCCATGATGAGGCCGTCACGCTTCTTCTCCAGCGTGTCGTGCCCACGCTCGGACAGCTCAATGCGGTCCTCGATCTGCATCAGATTCTTGCGCGTGGGTTTGACGTCCTTAGCCATTACGGGTCCTTTTTCGACGTAGGCAGTTAACGGTTTCCAGTTATTTCGGTTCGAGCGCCGCCGCTTCCGGACTGACACGCAAAAAACGAAGTCGGCGAACGGTAGCGTTAGTCGTCTGCAGGCGTTGCGCCAGTTCCGGTCGTCTCGGCCGCGCCGTCGAGCACACCGTGGCTCCGGAGCAGGATGATACCGAAGCCGACCTTGGCGGTCAGGTCGATGACCATGAAGCCGGCCGTCTCGATACCGATCCCGACGAGGCCGATCCCCTCAGTCCCGATGAGCCACCACACCGGGTACACCAACCACACGACAGTCACGAGGTTTCGTAGCGTCTTGAAGGTGCTACGCGTGTCACTGGGCAAGTCTGCGACTCGACCGGACAGCGAGCTGAACAGGAAGTACAGCAGGACCAGCAGGAAGGCGGTACTGATGCCCCACCAGACCAGCCGTTCTGCACCGGCCGACAGCACGCCGCTTCCTGCGCTCAGCGTCGCGACCAGCCCGGTCCCGATCATCAGCACGTCGAGGCTGACGAGCGAGGTGATAGTGTTACGATCTGCCCCGGCAAGCAACCCGAGGTCGTACAACAGTAACGGCGTCGTGAACAACCAGTCACTGTATCGGGCCCAGTAGATGGGGTGCTCTTCGCCGGCGAACTCGACGATCGTCAACCCGAAGCCAAGCGCCATCGCGAGGTAATTCACGAACGCGATTGCCGTGATGAGTATTGTCGCGATGTAGAACTTTTGACGCCTACTGTCGGTCTCACCCCAGCCGCGCGCGATGAAGTAGAGCATGCCGAGGAACATGCCCGCTGTACCTAACCACAGCCATATCGCTTCACTCCCTGGTTCTGGCATAGTGCGTTCTAGTGTAGGAGGGCAACGCTAAACAGTCGCATACCCAAAATATATGGTAAAAATTGCGAGCGGCCGTGAGATATAGGGCCGTTGTCAGGCTTCGGCTTCGACGGTTTCGGCGGTCTCGTCCTCGCGGTAGTGCTCCTCGATGAGGTCCTCGTCGATGCGGTTCAGCGCATCTTTCGGGAGCATCGAGAGCAGGTCCCAGCCGAGTTCGAGCGTCTCGTCGATGCTGCGGGCCGTGTCGGTCCCCTGATCGACGAACTCCTCCTCGAAGCGGTCGGCGAAGTCCAGATACTTGTTGTCCAGTTCCGACAGCGCCTCGCGGCCGACAATGTTCACGAGGTCACGCAGGTCTTCACCTTCCGCGTAGGCGGCGAAGATCTGGTCTTTCACGTCGGCGTGGTCGGCGCGGGTCAGCCCCTCGCCGATACCGTCGTCCATCAGCCGCGACAGGCTGGGCAAGACGTTGATCGGCGGCTGGATGCCCTGGCTGTTGAGGTCGCGGTCGATGTAGATCTGGCCCTCAGTAATGTACCCGGTCAGGTCCGGAATCGGGTGCGTGTCGTCGTCGCCCGGCATCGTCAGGATCGGGAGCTGGGTCACGGAGCCCTCGCGGCCCTCGATCCGACCGGCACGCTCGTAGAGCTGTGCCAGGTCGGTGTACATGTACCCGGGGTAGCCACGCCGGCCCGGGACCTCCTCACGCGCGGCACCAATCTCGCGCAGTGCCTCGCAGTAGTTGGTCATGTCCGTCAGGATGACCAGCACGTGGTAGTCCTTCTCGAAGGCGAGGTACTCGGCGGTGGTCAGCGCCAGCCGCGGCGTAATCGTCCGCTCGACGGCCGGGTCGTCTGCGAGGTTCATGAAGACGACGGAGCGTTCCAGCGCGCCGGTGCGCTCGAAGTCGTCCATGAACTCGTTTGCCTCTTCGGCCGTGATACCCATTGCGCCGAAGATGACGGCGAACTCTGATCCTTCGTCGTCGTCGCCTTCCTCCTCCTCTTCCGGCACCGTCGCCTGTCGTGCGATCTGGAGCGCCAGGTCGTTGTGTGGCAGGCCGGAGGCGGAGAAGATCGGCAGCTTCTGGCCGCGGACGAGCGTGTTCATGCCGTCGATGGCCGAGACGCCCGTCTGGATGAACTCCTCAGGGTACTCCCGGGAGAACGGGTTGATTGCCTCACCGACGATGTCACGGCGTTCGTCGGGGACGATTTCCGGGCCGCCGTCGATCGGCTGGCCGGTCCCGTCCATGACCCGTCCGAGGAGGTCCTCAGTGACGGGCATCTTCATCGTCTCGCCGAGGAAGCGAACCGAAGCATCGCGGTCGATACCTTCGGTGCCCTCGAACACCTGAATGGCGACGTAGTCGCTCGCGGATTCGAGCACCTGGCCACGGCGGGTCTCGCCGTCGCTGAGCTCGATTTCGACGATGTCGTCGTAGCCGACCGGTTCGTCGGTCTCGACGAACACCAGCGGTCCGCTGATCTCTGTGATTGTCTGATACTCTTTCATTGTTAGTACAGCTCCCGCAGTTGAGACTCGATGTCGTCTTCGAGGTCGTCGATGTACTCGTTGTAGTCTTCCTGCACGCCGATACGGTTGAGCCGCGGCGCGGCGTCGATGTCGGTGATCTCCTCGACGGGGACACCGGCATCCAGCGCCTCGAAGGCCGCATCGTTGTACGTCTTGGCGGCGTCCATGATGCGGTAGGTCTTCTCGGGCTCACAGAACGTGTCCACGTCGTGGAAGGCGTTCTGCTGAAGCCACGCCTCGCGCAGGTAGCGGGCGATCTCGAGCGTCAGCTGCTGGTCCTCCGGCAGCGCGTCCTTCCCGACGAGCTGGACAATCTCCTGCAGTTCCGCTTCCTCGTCCAGCGTGTCGATAGCCCACTGGCGCGTCTCCGGCCAGTCGGCTCGGACGTTGTCCTCGAACCACGGGTCGAGCTGGTCGCGATACAGCGAGTACGACTCGTTCCAGTTGATAGAGGGGAAGTGCCGGCGTTCGGCTAGATCCGCGTCCAGCGCCCAGAACGTCTTGACGATACGCAGCGTGTTCTGGGTGACCGGCTCGGAGAAGTCCCCACCCGGCGGCGAGACGGCCCCGATAACTGAGACGGAGCCCTCGGTGCCGTTGATGTTCTCGAAGTACCCGGCGCGTTCGTAGAACTCGCTCAGGCGAGCGGAGAGGTACGCGGGGTACCCCTCCTCACCCGGCATCTCTTCGAGTCGGGACGAAATCTCACGCATGGCCTCGGCCCACCGGGAGGTGGAGTCGGCCATCAGCGCCACGTCGTACCCCATGTCGCGGAAGTACTCCGCGATGGTGATCCCCGTGTACACGCAGGATTCGCGTGCCGCGACGGGCATGTTCGACGTGTTGGCGATGAGGCAGGTCCGGTCCATCAGCGCGTTGCCGGTGGTCGGGTCCTCGAGTTCCGGGAAGTCCTCAATGACCTCAGTCATCTCGTTGCCACGCTCGCCACAGCCGACGTAGACGACGATATCCGCGTCGGCCCACTTGGCGAGCTGGTGCTGCGTGACCGTCTTCCCGGACCCGAACGGACCGGGAATGGCGGCCGTCCCGCCTTTCGCAATCGGGAACAGGCCGTCAAGCACACGCTGGCCGGAGATGAGCGGTTCCGTCGGCGTCTCTTTCTCGACGGTCGGCCGCTGCTGGCGCACCGGCCACTCCTGGTGCATCTGGATCTCTTCGCCGTTGTCCAGTTCGACGACGGTCTCTTCGACATTGAAGTTGCCCGATTCGATGGCGACGACCTCGCCACCCTCGGAGTCGGGCGGGACCATCACCTTGTGGTCGATACTCGGCGTTTCGGGGACGGTGCCGACGATGTCGCCGGCCTCGACCTCGTCGCCTTCCTCGACTTCAGGGGTGAACTCCCAGGTCTTCTCCAGGTCGATGCCCGGCGCGTCGACACCGCGGTCGAGGAACGCCGACCCCATCTTCTCTTCGAGCACATCGAGCGGGCGCTGGACACCATCGTAAATGGCGTCGAGCATACCCGGCCCGAGGTCCACGGAGAGGGGCGAGCCCGTCCCTTCGACGGGCTCGCCGGGGGAGACACCGGAGGTCTCCTCGTACACCTGAATCGTGGTGATGTTTCCTTCGATCTCGATGACCTCGCCCATCAGCCCTTCCGAGCCGACGTAAACGACGTCGTTCATCCGGGCGTCGAGGTCCCGAGCCGTTACGACCGGTCCCGAGACGCTTTCGATAATGCCGTCCTCGCGGACGTCTGTGTCTGTTGCTTGACTCATGGTTAGTCCTCGTCCATCAGGTCGATACCGATGGCTCGCTTGATCTGTTCACGCAGTCCGCCGCTCCCAGTGCCGCCGCCGAGCGTGACCATCACCGGCTCGACACTCGTCTCCGCGTCCTGCCTGACACCGCGTGAGAGATGCGACAGGTCGTCGTCGTGCATCACGACGATGCCGACGTCGTCGTCGTTGAGCATCTCCTCGACGGCGTCGTCGAGCTGCTCGTCTTTCTCGTCGGAAGGCACGTCCGCAAACTTGCGGACGCCAGCTAGCCGAAAGCCCGTCGTGAACTCCGGGCTTCCGATGACAGCGATCTCCTGGCTCATAGTATCACCAGCTCCTGTTCGATCTCGTCGGGGCCGAGACCGGCCTCGCGACCGCGGGCGATGGCCCGGATGTTGTCAACCTCGCGTTCCTTTTTGAGGACGTAGGACAACACCGGACAGACCGACAGCGGATAGCGGTTCGAGAGCCGGTCGGCGTATTCGAGCAGCGCCGCGTCCAGCGCCCGCTCGAAGTCGATGAGGTTGTCGGCCTCCTCAAGCGACGACAGCGCCTGATCGAGATCCTCGCCGTACTTGCTTTCGCGAACGGCGCTGACCAACTGGTCGAGGTTCGTCGACAGCTGTGCGACCTCCTGTTCGTCGAACAACTGGCCGCCCTCGATAAAGTATTCCGAGGGGTCGATGTCTGCGCCACTGCGGGCCAACCGGAGCGCGTTCCGGAGATTCCGGAAGTCGACTTCTGTCTCCAGGAACTCGACGTACAGCCCAGTCGGGCTGTCGATCTCTGGGTTATCCGGCAGCCCCGACAGCAGCGTTTCGTAGAACGCGCGGTCGAGCGCGTTCTCAAGCGGCACGAGAACGCCGCTTTCCTCGTACACGTCGAACGCTTCGGCCAGCGACTCGCCGAAGATGGTGTCGTCGAGTTGCTCGACGACCTCCTCGACAGAACCAGCGTTCAGCAGGTCCTCGACACGCCGTTCGGTGAACTCGCCGGCCTGAATGAGGTCGTCTTCGACCTCGGTCCGTTCGGCGTCGGAGTAGAGCCCGCGGATAACGGTCTTGACGTTCCACACGTCGAACTTCCGCAGGTAGCGGGCAATGTAGTCGTACAGCGCCCCTTCGGACCAGCGAAGCAGGTCGTCGAAGTGTTTCGCGAGATTGCGGTTCAGCGCGTACTCGACGAGGTCGACGCCGTCGTACCGGGAGCCGAGCGCGTTCATCTCGGTCTCGTACTCGGTTTCCTCCATGAAGCGGGCGATTTCGCCCGTCCCCATGCGGACCAGCTTCCGGTAGTCGTCATCGTCGAACAGGGATGCGCTGCGGGCACGAACCCGTGCGATGACGTACTCGTAGTTGCTTCCCTGGCCGCTCGTTCCCGTTCGCGAACTCATTGGTCTTCGAACAGGCGGTCGCTGATTGCTTTCAGATTGTCCTCCCAGACGTCCTCAAGAATGGAATCGAACGTGTTGTTCACACGGACTCGTGACTCGCTGCTCTCGACGACGACGCCACCGAGGCAGTCCCGCTCACCGGCGTACGTCGCGCCGTCGTAGTCATCGAGTACATCCTCGAGAAGCGACTGGTCCGACGCACGGCCGTACACCGATAGCTCGTCGCTGTCGTCGAATTCATCGACGGCGGCGTCAAGCAGTGCGCGTGTCAGTTCCTCTCGTCGGTCCCCTTCGAGGGCCGCAAGCGCGTCCTCGACGTCGCCGTGAACGTCTTCGAGGATGTCTCGCCGGGCGTTAAGTCGAGCCTGTTTGGCCTCGAGCTTCGCGGAGGAGAGTCGCTGCTCCCGCTCCTGCTCGATGGTCCGCTCGACCTCGGCTTCGCGTTCCTCGTGGATCTGCTCGGCGTCAGCCTCGGCGTCGGCGATAATCTCCTCGGCACGTTCGTCGGCCGCGTCGCTAATCTCCTGAGCACGCGCGCGGGCCTCGTCGCGGATGTCCTCTACGACTGTTTGAAGGCTCATTATTGGAAAAGACGGAGTGTTGTTAGACGACGAAGACGACGACAAGCGCAAGAATGACGAGCGTTTCCGGTAGGACTGTCAGGATGAGTCCGCGGCCGAACATGCTCTCGTCCTCTGCGATTGCGCCGACGGCGGCGGCCCCGATCCCACGTTCCGCATACCCCGAACCGAGCGCGGCGAGTCCGACTGCGAGCGCTGCGCCGGCTGAAGCCGGAATAGCTGGAGCACTGGCGGTACCTTCCTGCAGTACTGCGTTGACAAGGAGTGCGATGGTTTCGATCATGGATGTGTAGTCTCTGGAATTGCTCGTGTCCGAACAGGCGTATGTGAATCCACGTAGTTCATAAAGCTTCCCAAAACGGTTCATCAGCGTGCTGTTCGGGCGGTTTAGGGGCTCAGCTGTAGTCGGTTGTGAGCGTGTAGCAGTCGACACCCGCGATGCAATTGGCGAAACAGGCAGTAAACAACGACGATTAGCCCGAAGAGAAAGGAAGCGCGCGATCAGTCCTCAGTCGTGTAGTTGCGTTCGTAGCCGAACGGGTTGTACCGCTTCCCGCCGCCTTCGAAGAACTTGCCGAAGAACTCCACGTACTCGAGTCGGACGCCCTGAAGTCCGGCACTGGTGATACCAAGCACCAGCACGAGCAGGTGACCGATCACGAGGATGAGGACCCCGACCAGCGCGGCGGCGATCCCGGAGTGGACGAGCCCGGGGAACATGATCGCTTCCGCGCCGTATTCGGAGATCGCCCACTCGGGCCCGTGCCCGATGAGGAAGTGGAACTCGCCGTGGTGTGAGTAGGCCCCGAAGAACAGCAGATTGACAACGAAAGCCATCCCTGCCTTGGCCAGCAACACGGCGGCCAGTCGAGTGTACGACAGAACGTTCACCAGCACGTTGAGGAACTCGACGACCTCGATAGGGTCGGCAAGTGCCAACAGGACGAGACCAGCGAAGAAGAGGACGAGCCACGCCGAGAACGGCGCGCCCAGTCCCGGAATCGTGAAGAGGTTTATCGCTGGCAGTCCCGTGAAGCCCCATGCATACGGGTTCCCGGCGAAGACGCCTGCCTCGGCGGTGTAGAGGAAGTCAGGCGCTGCGCCGTTCGCGCCGGAGAACACCCACGCCCAGAGGCCGAATAGCATCAGCAGCCAGGACCCGCTCTCGGTGATCGCGTCCCAGAGGCCGTGACTCAGGTTCTCGATGAAATCGAAGATCCAACCCGCAGCGAGGTGAACCGTCCCGGCGAGCAGGCTCATTGTCAGCCAGGCCAGCGCGTAGCCGGAGTAGGACGGCTGGAGACCTTTGTGCATCGGTGGGTGACCGCCCCAGACGACTTCACCGAGCTGGTGGAGCCCGAAGACTTCGCCGTACAGCACACCGAACAGCGCGGTGAACCCACCAGCCCACATACCGACGCCACCGAGGCTCTTCAGCACGTCACTGTCGACCTTCGAGTACAGCCCATAGCCCAGTGCTAGGTACAACAGCCCGTAACCGAGGTCACCGATCATGAACCCGAAGAAGGCCGGGAACGTTAGGAAGAAGGCGACTGTCGGGTCGAACTCGCCGTACTTCGGTCGGTTGACGACCTCGACGAGGTCCTCGAAGGGTCGGACACCGCTTGGATTGTCCTGAATAACCGGCGGGGCGTCGTCACCCATCGTGATGACGCCGCCGTCAGCGACGGTTTCCTGCGGTTGGCTCTCACTCTCCGGCTCGGGGGCGTCGACGGAACTGCCGACAGGTTCACCGCCGTTGCCGCCCTCGCGCTCGACTTCTTCGTGAGACTCCGCGTGACCCTCGCTATTGTACTCGGCAATCTCGATTCGGTCGATGTCGACAGCATCGCCGACAGCACTCGAAAGGGCCTGCTCGAACGCCTCGTAGCGCTCGTTCGGAATCCAGCCCTCGGCGATGAAGGCGTTTTCCGTCGTCGCGAAGGTGAGCGGCGCTTCGCCCTTCTGGGCCTCGATAGCCAGTTTCTCCTCGGCGGCGAGCAGGAACCCGGCGTGGTCGAGGCGGAGTTCGTTGAGTTCGTCCTCGACGGTCGAGAGCTTCGATTCGAGCTGTTGTTTCTCGTGTTCCAGCTCTTCGAGATATGACGTCGGGTCGCCGTCGCCCTCCGGCACTTCGAGCCGGGAGAACGTCGCCCCGACCAGTGCGTCCTGCAGGGCGTCTTCGTCGGCCTGTGCGAACACGGCAACGACACCGTCCTCAGTGAACAGCTCGAACGTCTCGATGTCGCTGTCCGCGAGAACGGCATCGATCTCGTCGCTATCGCCCTCGCCGACGACGACTGACAGCGAGTCGTAGCCACGGAGCAGGTCGAGATCAATGCCAAGCGCGACGAACGGCGCCATCGTGTTGATCTGGTCCTCGACGGCCCGGAGTTCGTCACGGACCTCGTCGCGCCGGTCGTCGAGTTCGTTGACTGCCGTCCGAACCTCATCGAGTTGCTCCTCGATCGCCTCGTCGGTGACAACTCGGGTCGGGCCGGCGTCCTCCTCACTGACGTCCAGAATGGACTGTAGCGAGCGAACCGTGACGAGCTTGTCCGAAACCTCGTTGGTTCCGGTAAGCGAGTTCCCCGGTTCGAATCCGTCCCAGGAGCCATCATACTCGGTGACGTGGAGCATATCGAGGTCGTGGACGGCCTCAATAGTCTGCTCCATCGCGCGTTTCGACCCCGTCACCGAGACGCGGCACATCTTCTCAGGTCTGAGCATGCACCGCCTCCTCGAACAGGTCTGTGACGTATTCGACTACCTCGTCGATCTGTTCACTGGCCTGCTGTTCGAGGTCGTCGCGAGCGGTCTCACCGTCTTCGATGATCTGCTCGCGTTCGGCCTCGATCTCTTCGCGAGCCGCTTCGAGACGATCCTCGGCGGCCGCTTCTGCCTCTTCCCGCGCAGATTCGCGTATCTCCTCGGCCTCCTCGCGAGCTTCCGCGATGCGGTCTTCGCGGTCTTGTTCGGCCTCTTCGACGATCTCGTCGGCCTCCTGCTCGGCCTCCTGTATCCTGTCAAGAACTTCTGGCCGTGGCATTCTCTAATCATGTGAGCGTTGCCAGAGCGGCTATTTGGTAGTTGCGAAGTTTCCCCGTGTGATACAGCGGCCGAAATCCGGGGAATTATGACCGCCAAGTCCTAAGCTGGCAGTAATGGGAGTCCTCGAGAACAAAGCCCGCGCGCGGACGTTCTACAAGTATCTCTCGAAGGTGTACGACCAGATCAACCCCTTCATCTGGGACGAACGGATGCGCGACGAGGCGATCGCAATGCTCGACCTTTCGCCCGACGACAAGGTCCTCGATGTCGGCTGTGGCACCGGCTTCGCCACTGAGGGGCTGCTCGAACAGGTCGATACGGTGTACGGGCTCGACCAGAGCCCCCACCAGCTCTCAAAGGCTTTCGAGAAGTTCGGGAAATTCGGCGACGTACGCTACCACCTCGGTGACGCCGAACGACTCCCGTTCAAGGACGACAGTTTCGACGCGGTGTGGTCCTCGGGGTCAATCGAGTACTGGCCCAATCCCGTCGACGCGCTTGCTGAGTGTCGTCGACTGACCAAGCCCGGCGGCAAAGTCCTCATCGTCGGCCCCGACTATCCAAACTCGACTGTCTTCCAGAAGATGGCCGATGCTATCATGCTGTTTTACGACGAGGAGGAGGCCGACCGGATGTTCACCGAGGCCGGGTACGAGGAGTTCGAACATCACATTCAACAGTCCCGGCCGGGGAGTCCGCGTGCGATTACGACGATTGCAGAAGTGCCTGAGTAATCCCTTCGGTCACGAGCGAAGCGAGTGGCCGCTTTTTCGCCCACGTTTTTGCGGTGAGTGGTGACCAAAGGTCACCCGAACCGGAAAAAGGTGTCTGGTAGTCCCGACCAGGGAGTCGCCGGGCGATTACAACAATTGCAGAAGAACCAGAGTAACAGCGACTATAGAACCGCTCTTTTTCCGTGCTACGCCGAACCACTGACGGGAACCCGTACTCGGTCTCCGTCCTGTGTGGTTGCGGTAACCGTGTACTCCCCACGGGGTTCGACAGTCCAGAGGGAGCCGTCTGTAACAGTCGTCCCGATCCGTTTACCGTTTATTCTGACAGTCGCATCCACCCTGGATCCCGTACTGTTGTCGGCGACTGTTACGAGCAGCGGCCCAGACTCGAAGGACTGCTGGACCCGGACGCGAACTGACTGGTTCACGTTCGTCGCGACTTCCGACCGGTCGACCGTCGTCAGTTTGAGGTGCTGGGTCTCGTAGAAGACGTTCGTCGTGCCACCGTCGAGATACGCAGTCAGTTGTCCGTTCGAGTGGTCAGCCTGAATCTGGTAGATCGCACTCCGACCGTATGCCTGAACGGACGGGTACTGCTCGCTGTAGAGCCACGGGTAGAGGTTCTCCGCCCGCGTGTTGACCGCACCGAGGGAGTCGTTGGTCCGGGCGAACTGGTCGATTGCCGTCTGTTCGCGGTCCTGTCCGAGATACGTCTCACGCGCGTACTGGCCGTCTGAGACCGTCGACAGCATATAGCCTTCCGAGGACGCCTCGACGTACACCGCGTTTGGCTCAGTTTCACCGGCAGTTTCGACACTGATACGCTGGCTTATCGGACCGCGGTACGTCTTGAGTACGCCCCTGTTGTTTTCCAGCCGGAAGCGCTGGTTCGGTGACAGCGAGTAGTCCGGTGCAGTGCCAGCGGCCGTCCGAACCCGTTCAAGACGGTCGGTCAGTTGTCGGGACTCAGCGTCGATCAGTGCCCGTTGTCGCAGGAACTCCGTGGCGGTTATCGTACCGCTGGCGTATTGCTGGATTGCGGCCTGATTCCGTCGTTCCAGACTCGTTCGTTGGCGTTCGATATCGGTCAACGTCTCGTCGACAAGCCGGTCGCGAGCGGTCTCGCTGTCCCGCTGGAAGAACTGCTGTTCGAAGGTCGTCGTCGCGTAATCGCTCCGAAGATCACTAGAGCCGGCTGCAACCGCGACGCCCACATCGATCGATGACCGGTTGTACGTCGTCGACCTGACGTCGCTGGCCGGGATAGCGAGGTGGTTCGTCGTATTTGCGACGGCCGTGATCTGTGGTAACTGGTCGCTGCCGTCAGCGGTCTGGGTCGGCGAGGCGAACCCAGTCACCGGGGCAGCCACGGAGACGAGCATAAGGAGGATCACACCGACTGCAGGGAGGGGACGCATCAGCCGTAAATACTCACCCACCGTACAAAAATCCCCCCATTCTCCATGCCTCAATAATCGTCTGAGAGGACACTAGACCTTTCAAAGCGCCCGCTGACGTTTTATTCTCGGATGGAAAGGGTTTTGCCCCCAGAACGTTCATCGATGAACGAGAATGACCCCGCGGGTATCAGGTGCCCTCCTCCTCCTCGTCCTGTTTGCCCTGTTGGCGACCCCACCGCATGCGACAGCGGCGGCGATTGATACTCCTCACGCCCAGCAGACGACCGGGACGCCGGCACCGGTCGCGGAGAATACGACGTTCGCTCTCCAGATTCAATCGAACGGCGACGCCAAGTGGACGATAACAGACACCTACGCACTTGAGGAGAACGATACTGAGTCGTTTAGAAACATCGGTGAGCAGTTCGCGGAGGGAGGCAACAGGGCAGAGTGGCTGCCAGCGTTCCGGGAGGCAAAAAACGAGGCCAGTACGGTTACCGGTCGCGGGATGGAGATTACCGATGTCGACCGTCGGTACGAGGTGTCAGACCGAAAGGGTCAACTGATACTCGAGTTCACATGGACGAACTTCGCAGTTGTCACCGGTGAAAACATCGTCGTCAGAGACGCGTTCAATTCCACAGACGGTACATGGTTCGGGACGCTAACTGCGGACCAACGCCTCGTTATCTCGCCACCGCCAGAATACGGGGTTGAGAGCGCCCCGAGTGCCGTCGACGACGGAAAGTTGGTTTTCGAGGGGCGACGGACGTTCGAGCCGGGGTACCTGTCCGTCGTGTACACTGGCGAACAACCGACTACCCAGACACCAACAGAAAGCCCGGAGTCGATGTTCAGCGGCGTCGACTCGACCTGGATCGGCGGGGTCGTACTGATGCTTCTGCTCGTCGGGGCCGTCGGTTACATGTTCAAGACTGGATACACTGACGCGCTGCCATCAGTCGCAGCCGGGACCGACGATGGGGACGACAGTGCCGGGACGGCAGCCCAAGTGAGCGACACCGCAGCCGCGGATGACGTCGACGTCGAACTGCTGAGCGACGAGGAACGCGTCGAGCGGCTCCTCGAAGAAAACGGCGGTCGGATGAAGCAGGCCCGTATCGTCTCCGAGACCGGCTGGTCGAACGCGAAGGTGTCGCAGTTGCTCTCAGCGATGGACGAAGAGGGTCGCATCGACAAGCTCCGCATCGGTCGGGAGAACCTCATTTCATTCCCGGACGAGGATATCACCGACTTCGACGAGTAACTGTCCGGACCATTTGAGTGTAAACGAGCCGGGCGTGGTTTCTGGTTCGAAAACGTTTATTCGCTGTCCGGTCGGACGTCTCAGCATGAAAATCCTTGTCACGGTAAAGGAGGTGGCGGCCGTCGACGACGAGTTCGAGATCGACGGACTCGCTATCGACGACCGGTACGTCACAGCCGACCTCAACGAGTGGGACGAGTACGCTGTCGAAGCGGCCGTCCAAATAAAGGAGGCTCACGACGACGTCGAGGTCGTTACCGCCACTATCGGTCCGTCCGAGACGGACGAAACGATCCGGCAAGCGCTGGCGAAGGGGGCCGACCGCGCCATCCGTGTCTGGGACGACGCACTCGACGATGCTGGCCTGCTAGACCCCGAGACGAAGGCAGAGGTACTGGCCGCCGTCGCTGCCGAGGAAGACCCCGATCTGGTGCTGACCGGCGTCCAGTCCGCCGACGATGGGTTCGGGGCGACCGGCGTCACGCTGGCCGACAAGCTCGATATGGAGTGGGGCGCTGTCGTCAACAACCTCGACCTCGATCTGGAGGCAGGTGTCGCCAGCGTCCATCGGGAACTGGAAGGCGGCGTCGAGGAACTCACCGATATCGAGATCCCTGCCGTACTGACGATACAGACCGGGATCAACGACCCCCGCTACGCGAGTCTTCGAGGCATCCGGCAGGCCCAGAGCAAGGAGCTCGCGGAGTACAGCCTAGCGGATATCGGCCTCGACGCGGCCGGGATTGAAAGCCCACTGGAACAGACTTCGCTGTACGAGCCTGAAACCGAAGGTGAGGCAACGGTGTTCGAAGGGAGTCCCGAGGAGACGACGACCGAGTTGGCTGAACTGCTCGCGGAGAAGGGGGTGACCAGCTAATGTCGGTCCTCGCTATCGCCGAGCACCGGCGCGGGGAGCTCCGACCGGTGAGCATAGAACAGCTAGCAGCCGGTCGTGATCTCGCCGACAAACTCGGTGGCGAGCTACACACCGCCGTCATCGGCGGTGATGTCGAGGCGTTCGGGGCAGACCTGAACCGAGAGGGCGTTGATACCGTTCACACCGTCGATATCGGCGAGGAATTCAACCACGACGTGTACACGCAGGTCGTCACCCAGCTGGCCACGGAGCTGGGCCCGACCGTCCTCCTGATGCCAAACAGCGTCAACGGTCTCGATTACGCGCCGGCAGTCGCCAACCGGCTGGACCGACCGCTTGTGACCGACGTGGTCGACATCGACGCCGAGGACGGACTCACCGCCACCAGAGAGCTGTACGGCTCGAAGGTCGAAACGACAATCGATGTCCACGCCGACCAAGCGGCCGTGACCATCCGCCCGGCCGAGTGGCCGACAGTCGAAGCAGACGGTGACGCCGCAATCGAGGCATTCGACGCGACCATCGACGAGAGCGCCGTCAAGTCCACCGTGAAGGGCTTCGAAGAGGTCGGCGGTGGCGACATCGACATCACTGACGCCGACGTGCTGGTGTCCGTCGGCCGCGGGATCGAGGAGGAGGAGAACCTGGATATCATCCACGACCTCGCTGATGCGCTGGACGCGACGGTGTCGGGTTCCCGACCGCTTATCGACAACGGCTGGCTTGCGAAGGACCGCCAGGTCGGCCAGAGCGGCAAGGTCGTCACACCGGACGTGTACATCGCCATCGGCATCTCCGGGGCCGTCCAGCACGTCGCCGGGATGAAGGGCTCGGACACGATTGTTGCCATCAACACCGACCCGAACGCGCCGATCTTCGATATCGCCGACTACGGCATCCAGGACGACCTGTTCGAGGTCGTCCCGGCACTCACCGAGCAGTTCCAGTAGCCACCACACACTGAATCGCGGGTGACAAGGTACTTTTTATGGTAGTCCTAAGGAAGCGGTAATGGAGTATCTCGAGCGCCGGCGCGACCGGGTCGAGGAGCGTCTGGAGGCGGTTCTCGACAGCGTGGAGCCGGAGGAACTCGCAGACGAAGTGCGTCACGTGGCGCTTTCCGGGGGGAAGCGGGTGCGGCCGACGGTGACAGTGCTGGTGTGTGAGGCGCTGGGCGGGGAGCCAGCCGATGCCGTCGATTTCGCGGTCGGCATCGAACTCGTCCACAACGCCTCGCTGGTCATCGACGATATCATCGACGAGTCAGAACTCCGGCGAGGGTCGCCGGCCGCCTGGGAGGCCTTCGGCCACGGCCCGGCAATCATCGCTTCCGACGGCCTGCTCGGCGAAGCGTTCAATCTCTTTTCGACAGACGAGCGCGCCATGCAGACCGTCTCCGAGTCGATGGTCGAACTGGGCGAGGGCGAGGCGATGGAGCTGGTCGCGGAGCCATCCAACGAGGAGGAGTACATGAAACTGGCCCGCCGGAAGACCGGGGCGCTGTTCCGGGCTGCGGCAGAACTGGGTGCGATTGCCGCCGACTCGGACCCGTATACGGTCGAGGCGGTCGGCCAGTACGCCGAACGGGTCGGCGTGGCCTTCCAGATGCGCGACGACGTACTCGATGCGACGGCCGACGCCGAAACGCTGGGCAAGCCGGCCGGGACCGACGCGGAGATGGAACGACCGTCGCTGGTGGAAGTGACGGAGCTGACGACTGAGGAGGCAAACGAGCGAGCACGGGCCGAGTCCGACGCCGCCCTCGAGTCGCTATCGACCATCGACGCCCCGGAGTCTCAGTCGATGGAGTACCTGCGGGACCTCGCGGAGTTCGTCGTCGTCCGCGAACGGTGAGGCCGAACGGGAGGGCTTTTGCCCGCTGCTCGATTACGCCCAGCAATGACAGTTATCGGTATCGTCGGGCTGCCGGGCAGCGGGAAAAGCGAGGCAGCGAACGTCGCCGCCGAGATGGACGTGCCGGTCGTGACGATGGGCGACGTCATCCGCGAGGAGTGCCGTGACCGTGGGCTTGACCCCGCATCGGACCACGGGACGGTCGCGAAGGCGCTCCGGGAAGAGAACGGTCCCGCCGCCATCGCCGAGCGCTCGCTACCGATGATCGAGGCGGAACTCGAATCGAACGACACCGTCCTCGTCGACGGTATCCGGTCGGACGTGGAAGTCGAGGCGTTCGAAACGGCGTTCGGCGACGGGTTCCTGCTCGTCGAGATAGATGCCCCGTTCGAACTGCGGGCCGACCGACTTGACCTCCGTGGGCGAGATACCTCGGCGGACGACGGTGGCGAATCGCTTGAGGACCGCGACGCTCGCGAACTCGGCTTCGGGATGGGCGAGGCCATGGACATGGCCGACCTGACTATCGAGAACACGGAGACGCTGGCCGCGTTCCAGCGGACCGTCCGTACGTTGATTCGGGACGGCCCGGAGGTACTCGACTAATGAGCGCCGTCTACTCCGTCGACATCCGAATCGAAGCTCCCGTCAACGACACTGAAGTAACCGACCGGGTCGCCGACGCCATCCAGAACCTCTTCCCGGAGGCTGACCCGACCCACCAGCAGGGCGTACTCGTTGCGGAGGTACACACGATGGACGGATTCTCCGAGCTACTCCACCGGCGGGAGATTCTGGACACAGCCCGGTCGGTCTTCTTCGACAATCTGGAGGGCGACACCTTCGCGTTCGACGTGAAGAAGCAAGCGGCGTTCGAGGGGCGGATCAACTTCGCAGTCGGTGACCCTTCGGAACTGGGCGACATCCACGTGAACGTGACCGTCACCGAACCGTCGGCCGAGGAGTACATCGACTACGTCGCACCGCCGACCGAGGACGGCCAGCCGGTCTACGACGAGGACACATGACGACGACCATCTGCTTCGACCTCGACGACACGGTCGTCCACTATCCGGAGCCGTACAAGAACATCATCCGTCGGACGGTCGAGGCCCACGGTATCGAGTACACGGACGAGGTCCGGGCCGTTAGCAAGGAGGCGTTCTACACGGCCTTCGAGGCACTGGAGCCGGAGCCGTACCGTCAATCTATGGCCGCCGTCGTCGAGGCGACCGGGGCAGACGTGGACCTCGATGCGCTGGTCGAGACGCTCAGAGAGACCGAGTACGCATCGACGACCGTTCCCGAGGCGGCCCGGGATAGCCTGACCGCACTCGCTACCGACAACCAGCTCGCGATTGTCACCAACGGCGTTCGAGACTGGCAACGTAGTAAGCTCGACCACCACGGGCTGACTGACCTGTTCGACCGCTTCGTCGCCTCCTACGAGGTCGGTGCACACAAGCCTGACAGCGCGCCGTTCGACCGAGTTCGGGAGGAGCTACCGGCCGACGAGTACGTGATGGTCGGCAACGAGTACGAAACCGACGTGGAAGGGGCCCGCAACGCCGGTTTCGTGCCGATTCACTACGAATCGGGCGACGACGGCGGGCCAGATCTCTGGGATTCTATCGATGCGCTGGTGTAGCGTGCGTAACTGCTGGCACAGAACACCACGGGGACTGGAAGCGGCTGACCGCCGGACTCAGGCCAGTACAGCCGTGAGGATGATGCCGGTGTTCCACGCGGTCACCGCAACGCCCAGTAGCGCCAGCCCGAGCGGGACACCGATGGAGTACGGCCAAGAGACGTACTTCCAGATGGCGAAAAAGCCAACGAACACGACGGCTTTCAGCCCAGTCAGAACCAACAGCGCGTGCCGTTCCAGCAGTAGTTTGACGACCGGGCTGAGTTCTGTCACGCCAGTAATGCTGTAGCCGACGAGCGTCGTGACGAGGTCGCCGACGCCGAAGAAGGCGACGGCAACCGCCCACAAGGCGACTGCAGTGTTCGACGGACCGGCGATTCGGGCGGGCTGCCGCCAGTTCATACCCCCGCTACCGTTCCACATTACTTCGTTAGTGGTAGCTTCAATGACAACTACAGCGGTAAGCTACTCTTTCGACCGCTGGACCTGTAGTACTGCACTGAGCCCTGAGCCAACGTAGAGAGACAGTACTCGGTGTTTCCCCGTCCGAAGTTGGCATATACCGCAGGTAATCACCTCTTTCCATGCGGGACTGCCCCGGAAGAACAGCGACCGCGCTGCCCCCAAGTACGCAGGCCGGATCAAAGCCCGCTCACGAATATCGCAAGCCACTCCCCGAGTTCGCGGCGCTTGCTGACCCGCACTGACTCGACCCACTTCACCCACTGAAAGCCCCGGCGGCCGGGCGCAACGAGTCGGAGCGGGTAGCCGTGGCCGTGGGCCAGGCGCTCGCCGTCGACATGGGTGGCCAGCATAGCATCGCGGGCCTCCGACAGGGGGAGACTCCACCGGTACCCGGTCACTGACCGGAACTGGACCCACGCCGCCGCGTCGTCGGGGTCGGCGGCGTCAAGCAAGTCGGCGACGCGAACGCCCTGCCACTCGTGACCGGAGTACCAGCCGCTCGTGCAGTCGAGTACCACCGATTCGGTCGCGTCCGGCGAGAGGTCGCCGGCGGCGTAGCTGGTCTCGCGGGCGACCCGGCCGGCGACCGACAGCGACCAGTCGGCCGCGTCGACCGGGTCCGGGTCGTCGGCGACCCAGCTGGTGACGGGGAAGCGGTTGCCGTCGTCGGTTCCCTGCTCTCGCGAGCCGGTGTATCGGCGGTCCGCGCCGGCCGTGTCGAGGGCGTCGTTGGCTGGCCCCTGAACTCGCCAGAGGAGCGCCCCTGCGGTCACCAGCCCAGCGTATCGGAGGACGTCTCGGCGACCGCCGCGGGTAGCCTGCGCCGGCGAGTAGAACCGGGCACGGAGATGCACCAGCAACAGCGGGGGGACCAGCAGGCCGAGCGCGACGTGCAGGTGAAACAGCCCCCACGGACCGAGGTCGAGCGTGCCGCCGAATATCCACCAGACGCCGGTGCCGAGCGCCCCCAGTGTGATGACGGCCAGACCGACCGAGAGAACGCGGACCCCGGTGAGCCGCGACGGAGTGAGGCGGTGGGCGACACGGCGGAGCTTCACCGGCAGCAGGAGCGTCAGCACCACGCCGGAGAGGGCATGAACGTCGATAATCCACGCACTGCTGGGGATGCCTGCAAAGATGGTGGCGATACCAGTGGTAAGCAGCGTCGCCACCGCCGTGAACAGCCCCCAGTCGACCGCCCGTGGTGTCGGCGTCAGCCGGCGGGTGTCCATGACAGTGGTTAGCACCGGAACGGCTTATACTGTCGTGGCAGCGCAGCGGCGTCAGTACGACTGTCGCAGGACCGTCGCACCGCTGTCGTTCCGGACAATGACGGTGTCACCGTCGTTGTTCCAGACCGCCCCATCCTGTCCCCAGTACCGTTCCGTGTCAGTGTCAGTACCGCTACCAGTGTAGAGAGTGACCGACGCGTTCGGGTCGAGAGTCAGGTTCGCGAACGTGTACTGGTGGTCAACCTCGTCGCTGACCGCCCACCCGGAGAGGTTGACCGGCTCATCGCCGGTGTTCACGAGCGTAACGTACTCGTCGTTCAGGTTCTCGTTGTCGTTGCCCGTCGCATCGGCGTGGATATTCGCAATTTCGACGCCGCTGGCGCTCTCGGACCCGCCGTCGGCGATAGCCGTGCGGGTCACTGCGTCCGAATCCGTACAGCGCCAGAGTCCGCGCCGATCGGAGCGGGCAGCGTCCTCGGCCGCGTAGAATCGGTCGGCTCGCGTGAATTCGCTGTCGTAGACGCGCGCGTGGCCAGTTTCGACGAGCCGGTAATTGAACAGCGCTTCGTCGTGAACAACGTAGGCCAGTAGTCGGTCGTAGTAGCCGCGCCGGTTCAGATTCGGATCGAAGGCGAGCCCGACGGTCTCACCGAGGAGCCGTTGCTTGACGAGCGACGACGCATTCGTGCCGGCCCCGTGGAGACAAGATGCCCCAGCGTCGGTTTCGGGGACGCCCTCGAACTCCGCGGGCTTGTTCTCGGTGTGGACTTCGGGGGTGTCGACCCCGACGAGCCGGACCGTGTCGCCGGTCCCGTTCTCGTAGGCGACCTGTATCGTGTCGCCGTCGACGACGGCTGTGACGGTCACCGTGACAGCGGACACCGGAACGTCGACTGCCGACTGGCCGTCGACGGCGGTCCCTGCCGACTGAGACGGGGAGCCGGTGAAGCCACTGCAACCGGCAGCGGCTACGAGGACGACGACGAGAGCGAACACGAGCCGAGACATTGTCGAAATATCGATAGCCGGCGACACAAGGGTGCCGGTGTCACCGGGCGGACTGTTATACGTCTGCCATGTCTGGATTCCGGTACGATGCTCGTCCCGCTACCAGTTAGAGATATCATGCGGACGCCGGTCAAAACAATCAGTCCCGATGCTCCGGTCATCGAGGCGGCTCAGCGTCTCCGCGACGAAGACATCGGCTCGCTCGTCGTCGAGGACGACGGCAGCTGCGTCGGCATCATCACGGAAGGCGATATCGTCGCCGTCACTGCAGCCGAGGGGGATACCAGAGCGCTGTCGGTCGGCGATGTAATGGCCGAGACGCTGGTGACGGTCACGCCCGACGTGGACATCGAAACAGCCGTGGATCGGTTGCGGACGAACAACATCAAGAAACTGCCCGTCGTCGAGGACGGGTCTCTCGTCGGTATCGTCACGACGACCGACCTCTCGAACTACATCCCACACCTCTCACGGGCAAGGAGAGCGTTCGATGACCAGTCCCAGCGGAAGCGGTTCACCCGGCCCGACACGCTGTACGAGAACGAGGACTGGACCTTCGAGAGCTACGGGACCGCCGACGGGATCGATGTCGGAGACCACGTCCAGTTCAGCAAGACGATATCGCAGGCCGACGTGAAGGCTTTCGCCGAGGCCAGCGGCGACACCAACAGACTCCACCTCGACGCGGCGTTCGCAGACGGGACGCGGTTCGGTCGCCGAATCGTCCACGGGACACTCGTTTCGGGTATCATCAGTGCGGCCCTGGCGAGACTCCCCGGGCTGACGATTTACCTCTCGCAGGAGCTGAGCTATCAGGGGCCCGTCGATATCGGCGAGGAGGTCACGGCCCGCTGTGAGGTCGTCGAACGCATTCAGGACAACCGATTCCGGCTGGCCACGGCCGTCGACGACTCCGAGGGGAACTGCGTCATCGAGGGTGACGCCGTCGTCATCTCCGACCCGATTCCGGACACGGCCTGACCTGCCAGTCAAGCACATCTCGTCACGTTCGGCAGGGACTGCTCGCACAGAACTCCCACCGCGTTTCATGTTTTATGTTACCAAACAACAATTGTTAATAATCTGCTAGTATATATGTCCGATATGGACGCTGTCGAACGGCCGACATTCGAGACGACCGCGGCGATGGAGGTGTACCAGTACGTCGAACGACACGGGACGGCGGCACGGCATAGGGTCCGTGAGATGGTGGACCTTTCTCCCGAAGCGTTCGAGAAGGCCCTGACGCATCTTCTATCCAAGGGATACATCGAGGACGACGGCGGGACCCTGACGCTGGCGCTCGATGTCGGTTCAGTTGAGGAACACACCACGGACGGGCTGACGTACACGATTCGGCCGGCCCACAACGACGACTTCGAGGGGCTCGTCCAGACCATTCGGAACGTCTCAAGCGACGGTACATACGTCGTCGCCGAGAGCGTCGCCGAGCAGTTGCTGTACGAGGACGCCGTCACGCGGCACAATACGGTAGAATCGAGAGTGTTCTTCGTCGCCACGGTCGATGGGGAAGTCATCGGCTGGTGTCACCTCGACATCCCGCAACTGGACAAGCTCCGCGAGACGGCCCAGCTCACCGTCGGCGTCAGGGAGGAGCAGCGTGGACAGGGCATCGGCAGCCAGCTTATGAAACGCGGGCTGGACTGGGCAAAAGCCAACGGCTACCGGAAGCTGTACAACAGCGTGCCGGCGATCACGGAGAACGCGATGGTGTTCCTCGAAGACCACGGCTGGCACACCGAAGGAATCCGCCGGAACCACTACACCGTGGACGGCGAGCAGGTCGACGAAGTGATGATGGCCTACACGTTTGACTGACGCCGGGCCACCGGCATCTCACTACAGGAGCACGACCAGCGCCAGCGCGATCCAGACGATTTTCAGGCCCGTGTTGACGACGATGACTTTCGAGCCGAACTCCCGGCCCCAGATGCCGTACTGGAACGGGATCGAGCGCTTGAACGTCGAGACGGCAAACGAGATGATCCCACCGACTAGCATCGTCGCCACGGCGGTCCGCGCGGAGAAGGTCCCGTTCCGGATGAGCGGCGCGATGACCGTCGCCCCCGAGGTCGTATCGAGGGCGTAGGCGGCGATGACGGGGATTGCCGCCCCGGGCAAGCCGAGCAGCCCGGCGAACCCGTCGGCGGCAGTCGTCACAGACGCCCCGTCGCTACCGATGAGTGTCAGCAGTTCATCGCTGTAGGCAAGCAGTAGCGAGACGACGGCGTAGATAGCCGCTAGCCGCGGCAGGATGTCGCGGACCTTCTCCCTCGTCGCGTCGAACGCTGTCCTGACGGCCGCTCGGCGGCTCTCCGGACGGTCGTCGAACACGTCACCCGCGTCGTCAGCCGTTCCGCCGTCCGGAGTCGGGCCCGCACCGGCGGTCGGCCGGCCGACGTTAGACGCGTCCAGCAGCATCGCGCCGGCGGCGATGCCGGTCAGCGTAATCGCCAGCGCGATGAGTCCCCGCGTGGCGACGTACAACACCCCGACCCGAAAGCCCAGAATCGGGATGAGAATCGGGGCGTAGAACGTGATAATGTGCTGGGCGAAACCGAAGAACGTGTTGATGGTGACGGCGATTATCGTCGCGCGGTCGGACAGCACCCCGGACTCCCGGAAATCGGCGAGCATCCCGTAGCCGGCGGTCGTCGACGCCGTCGTCGTCAGGATCGCGGTCCCGACCTCGTCCGGGAGGTTCGCCGGCGACGTGAGATACCGCGAAACCACGGCGATTTTCTCGACCAACCCGAACGCGACCGCCAGTTCTGCGAGGAACACGCCAAACGAGAGGAAGAACGTGATACGGAGAACCCGGACAGCGACCTCTCCGAGGACAGCGACCGCCGGGTGGCCAAGCACTGCGGCAACGAACGACTGCACACTGAGACATACGACGCTGGTCCGCAAATGCCCATCGATAGCGTCGGTCGCTCTCGGGGAAACGGCTGCCGGACACGGTGGCCGCGCGGGACGACGGCTACCGCAGTTCCGACACCGACCTGTCACACGAGGACGCGAACAGCACCGAACAGCACTACCACGCCCAGCACGTCACAGACGTTCGTGACGACGGGGATGACCACGTCGTCGGGGTCCAGTTCGAGCCGGTAGGCGGCGTAGGTCGTCACCGTCGTCACGACGATAGCCAACAGTGCCAGCAGGCTGCCGCTGACGAGCGCGACCAGCACGACCGTCCGGAGCGGGAGCGCAGCGCCGCCGATGACGGTCTGGAGCAGCCACGCACCGGCCCCGACGAGCGGGAACAGTGTCACCGCAAGAGCAAGCGTTGCGATAGCGTTGCCGGCCAATCGGTCGTCGGTCGCCGCAAACGACAGGAGGCCGAGGTGAAACGCCGTCGAGAACCGCGCCGCGAGAATGCTGCCGAGGTTGCCCGCCATCCCAATAGTCACCGGAACGAGCACGAGCAGTGAGGGATACTGTAACAGTGTTCCCTCGAAGGTATCGAGAACGAGGCCGCTCCCGAGTTCGATAACGGTCAGCACGATCAGGATGGGGAACATCGTCCGGACGATGCCCGAAACCGACCACTGGGAGGCGAACTCCGCCACTCAGCCACCCCCCAGCGCGAGGACGAGGCGGGTCGCGCCCAGCAGCGTCGCGATGCCGACGACGTCGCCCGTCGTCGTCACGACCGGGCCGGCCAGCGTATCCGGATTGAGTCCGTGGCGGTAGCCGACGAACACGACCGAAACGACGGCGATAGTCAACAACAGCCCTGAGACGAAGCCCGCGATGAGCGCAATGGCGACGAGGGTCGTGAGCGGGGCCGACGGTCGTCCGACCAGCGCGAGCAGGGCGACAGCCATCACCGCGGCGACCCCGCTAATGAGTACGCCGTTTGCCAGTGCCGCCGCGACGGCGGCGTTGATGCGGTCGTCGTCGAAGGAGAACCGCGGGTCGATAAGCCCCTGATGGAGTGCCGACCCCAGACGTGCGCCGAGCGAACCGTAGACGTTCCCCCGAGTGGCGAGTAATGCCGGCACGAGCACGAGCAGTCCGGCGACATCCTGTAACTCCGCGTCCATGCCGCCGAGGACGACGCCCGCGAAGAGGCCACCGACTGCACTGAGTGCCAGTACCGGGAGCGCTTCCCGGTAGGCTTCAAGTGCCACCTCGCGGACAGTCATTGCAGGGCGAAGGACGGCGAGCGAAAAAAAGCCCCCTGATGCGCTGGCCCCCACTCAGCCGGCGGTCGACCGAGCCCTGTCGTACCACGGTGGCCGTCCCACTGTCGTGTTCCCGACCGCTGTAAACCGGACCGTTCTAGTTACTGTGACTGGGTCGCCATCGTCCGTGACTCTCGTGTACTCGGTCCGGTAGTGTCGGACGAGTCCTGCTCGAGTGACGTGGGCGACGAGCGTCGCGTTCTCCCGGGACGCCCACGCTGTCGACGAGGTGTTTTCCCGCAGTCGGTCGCCCCTGATGACGTAGACGGTTCCGTCTGACTGCTGGGACTGCAGGGTCCGGGTGTGGAACGGGGCAACAGTCCGAGTGACGTCGGCAGCGGGACGACCGTTCAGCGCGGCGGCGTGGACCCAGTATCGCCACGTACCCGCATAGCTGTCCGGCGGGTCGTACTCGTTGTGGACCGTTTGATTGTCGCGCACGAGTCGGCGAAGATACGTGTCGCCGTCGGACCAGAACGACGCGGTCGCCGGCGGCCGGCCGAGGAGCACCGGGGCCGCGTGCCCGCGGACGGAAATGTTCGTGAGGTACGTCCGGTTCGCGTCCAGCACGACATGGACCCGGAGGTGGGACCGCAACGACCCGTTTGCATATCTGACGGTACGGTTCATCGTCAACGTGTAGCCGGTTCCGTTGAGACGGTCCCCGTGAGCGGACCCGAGGAGGGATGGGCTGGTGACGCCCGTCGGCCCAACACCAGCAGGATACGTGGTCTTAGAGTCGGTCGGTACCTGCGCAGGCGTCACCGGCGTCGGCGAGCCGTCACCGCCGCTGAACCCGAACCCGCCACAGCCAGCGGTAACGACGATGGTGAGGACGAGTAGCTGCCGACGCAGATTCCTCGTCATGTTCTAACAAACCAATCAGGTCGGAATAAGTCTACGGATCGCCATTTATCCGGGATATGTCGTTCTATAGATGTGAAATCGTTGATTAACCTACCGAAACTATTATGATATATACAGACACCGTATGGAACATGCCAACTAATGGCAGATCGGTCAACCGACGACAGTTGCTGAAGAGTACGGGCGTCGCAGGTGTGGCAGGGCTGACGGGACTGGCCGGTTGTTCCGGTGGCGATGGTGGCGATGGCGGCGATGGCGGCGATGGTGGTGATGGCGGTGGCGACGGCGGCGACGACTACCCGTCGCTCGGGAACTTCCCGGTCGAGGGCGACACAGTCACGTTCGGATTCAACGTTCCGCAGTCCGGTCCCTACTCGTCAGAGGGGCAGGACGAACTCCGGGCATACGAACTCGCCCAGAAACACCTCAATAACGGGGGTGGCTGGGTGAACAGCTTCGAGGCCCTCAGTGGCGACGGCGTCCTCGGGTACACGGTCGACTCGGTGAACGGTGACACCGCGACCGACGCCGACACCGCCCGACAAGCCGCTTCGCGGATGATAAACCGGGACGACGTGGTGATGATCTCGGGCGGCTCTTCCAGTGCAGTGGCTATCGCCGTCCAGGGCCTCTGTCAGTCGCAGAACGTCATGTTCATGGCCTGTCTGACTCACTCGAACGACACGACCGGGAAAGACTGCGCCCGGTACGGGTTCCGGGAGATGTTCAACGCGTACATGACCGGCCAGGCGCTCGCACCGGTGCTTGAAAGCGAGTACGGCTCGGACAACTCCTTCTACCAGCTATACGCCGACTACTCCTGGGGCCAGACCCAGCAGGACTCGATGAACCAGTTCCTCTCGGAAATCGGGTGGGAAGAAGTCGACAGCGTCCCGACGCCGCTCGGGACCAGCGACTTCTCCTCGTATCTCTCCGAGGCCGCAAACAGCGGCGCGGACGTGCTCGTCCTGAACCACTACGGGCTGGACGGCGCGAACTCCGTCTCGCAGGCCGTCGATGCCGGTATCGACGAGGACATGGAACTCGTCGTCCCGCTGTACAACCGCCCGATGGCACAGGCCGCCGGTGGCTCTATCGAAGGTATCTACGGAACGATCGCCTGGGATTCCCAGATCGACAACGAGGCGTCGAATGCGTTCACGCAGGCGTTCCAAGACGAGTACGACCGCGTCCCGTCCGGACCGGCTCAGCTCGCATACGCACAGACGCTCCAGTACGCAGCCGCCGCCGAACGAGCGGGCACGTTCTACCCGCCGGAGGTCATCCGCCAACTGGAGGACTACGAATACAGCAACATCGGCATGGGCCAAGAGACGATGCGTGCCTGTGACCACCAGGCCCAGCGGGACATTCCGGTTGCCCAAGGGCTGCCTGAGAGCGAACAGGGCGACGGGAACTTCATCGACATTGTCGAGATCACGTCCCGGGACGACGTCGGCTACGGCTGTGACTCCGGACCGGCCGCGGAGTGCGAACTCGGCGAATACGGCGACGAATAGGGCAGAATCCGGACAGGGGAGCGTACCCCTCATGATTTATAGTGCATGAGGTTGCCTTACTTGATACACAAAAACTAGCATGATTAGGAATACGCAGATAGTACGAGCAGAGTGCAGTGGGGTGACTCCGACGTGACGCTACTCGCAGATATCCTCACGATCTTACTGAATGGGTTGCAACAGGGCGCAATCTACGTCCTACTCGCGGTCGGGCTATCGATTATCCTTGGGACACTGAAGTTCGTCAACTTCGCCCACGGAGCACTGTACCTCGTCGGCGCGTATCTCGGGCTGTTTATCACGGCGCAGGTCCCGCTGAACGACGGCCAACTGGTGGAATGGGGTATCCAGTCGTACGGCATCGGACTGGGGTTCATCGCCGCACTGGTCATCGTGCCGATTGTCGTATTCATTATCGGACTGCTGATGGAGCGGTTCATCGCACAGGCGTTTTACGACCGCCCCGATACCGACCAGATTCTCGTGACGTTCGGGCTCGCAATCATCGTTCAGGAACTGCTCCGGGCGATGCTCGGCGGGAACAGCCAGCCGTTCCCACAACCCTCGTGGGCATCCGGTCCAATCGCGCTACCCGTGGTCGGAAACTTCCCGCGCTGGCGACTTGGCGTCATCGCGATTACCGCAGTCCTCGTCCTAGGCGTGTACGCACTCGTCGAGTACACTGACTTCGGCCTCATCGTCCAGGCCGGTACCCTTGACGGCGAGATGGTTCGACTGCTCGGGATCAAACTGAGCCGCCCGTACCTCGTCGTGTTCGGCATCGGTGCCGCACTCGCCGGCGTGGCCGGCGTCGTCGGTGGCCCGCTTGCGAACGTCAACCCCAACATCGGGACTGAACAGTTAGTGCCAGCGTTTCTGACCGTCGTCATCGGCGGCGTCGGGAAGATAGAAGGGGCCGTGGTAGCCGGGCTAATGCTCGGCACGCTGCAGGTATTTCTCATCCAGACCGGCTACGCCGCTTGGAGCCAGGTCGGCATCTACGCGCTCGCAGCGCTAGTCCTGCTGGTGCGTCCACAGGGGCTGCTGGGCTCGGAGGTGGATGTCTCGTGAGCGACGAACCGCGTAACGCAACTGCTACGGCAGCGACCGACGCGGATGCAGAGGTCACCGGTGGCTTCGCCGATCGCTGGGCTAGCTTCCGCGACCGGGAGATATCGACAGTCCTGCTCACCGTCGTTGGTGTGGCTGTCTTCCCATTCCTGTTCAACAATTTCCTCGATGGCTACACGCAGCTGGCGACGCTCATGCTCATCTACGGCATCTTCGCCGTCGGCTTCGACATCCTGCTTGGCTACACCGGCCTGCTGTCGTTCGGTCACGCCGTCTTCTTCGGTGGCGCAGCGTACGCCGCCGGCATCTTCAGCGCGAGTGTCAGTAGCTCGCCGCTGCTCGTGTTGTTCGCCGGCACGGCGTTTGCAGTACTGATGGCGTGGATCGTCGGCTTCCTGTCGCTACGCCGTGGCGGGATTTACTTCGCGATCCTGACGTTGACGTTCGGCCAGATGTCGTTCTACCTGGCGGCCTCGCCGCTGGCCTTCCTCACCAACGGTGAGAACGGCTTCACCTCTGTTGACATTGGCCACCTGCTGGGCGTTATCGACATCCATGGCGGGGTCCCGTTCCCGCTAACGATGCTGGTCGACAACATGCTGTACGTGTTCGTCGCCGTCGTGACGGTGCTGTCAGTCGCGATGGCGAACCGTATCCTGCACTCGCCGTACGGAACCGTGTTCCGCGCTATTCGGGAGAACGAGCGGCGTGCGGAGTTCGTCGGGCTGGACGTCTGGCGGTACAAGCTGATGGCGTTCATCATCTCGGCGGCCTTCGCTGGCATCGCCGGGAGCCTGTTCACTATCGAGGGGAACTACGTGCCTCTGCAGTCGCTGTACTGGACCGAGTCCGGTCGTATCGTCATCATGACTGTGCTCGGCGGTGTTGGCTCGCTATTCGGGCCGCTGTTCGGTGCTGGGCTGTACCTGTACATCGAGAACATCGTCAGCGGGTTCGAGACTCTCGGCCCGTTCTGGCACCTCATTCTCGGCATCGTGTTCGTCGTCGCTGTCATCCTCTTCCCCAATGGGATCTGGGGCGGCGTCGAGTACGGTCAAGACCGGACTATGGCGGCGATACGGTTTACCCGGGAAAACGGTATCAAGGCCGCACTGCGGTATGCGCTTGATCTGACCGTTCAGAAGGTCAAAGCTGTCATTCAAAAGATCAGATCCGTACCAGCCCGGCTTTTCGGAGGTGAGGGCAAATGAAGGTCCTCAAAACAGAACAGCTCACTAAGCAGTTCGGCGGTCTCACGGCCGTTGATGAGGTCGATCTGGAGATAGAACAGGGCGAAGGCGTGAGCCTCATCGGCCCCAACGGCGCGGGGAAATCGACGTTCATCAACCTCGTCACCAGGCGGCTCGAACCGAGCTACGGCGAGATCGCGTTCCAAGGGAATTCCATCATCGGGATGGACCCGCACGAGGTCGTCCAGCGAGGGATGAGCAAATCCTTCCAGACGGCCTCTATCTTCCCAGAACTAACCGTCAAGGAGAACGCGACCATCGCGGCGCTGGCAGCCGAGCACGGTTCGTTTCGGTTCAATTTCTTCCGGAATCAGAACAGCTACCCGGCGGTCGATGAACTGGCGAACGAGGTCCTCGAGTCGGTCGGTCTGTACGACGAGCGGGAGAACCAGGCCGATAGTCTCGACTACGGGAACAAGCGCCGGCTCGAACTCGGCATCGCGCTGGCCGCCGAACCGGACATGCTACTGATGGACGAGCCGACGGCGGGAATGTCACCCGACGAGACGAAATCGACCGTCGACCTCATCAAGCGGGTCAAAGAGGAACTCGACCTGACATTCCTGCTTGTCGAACACGACATGGAGATCGTCTTCGACATCTCCGACCGCATCGTCGTCCTCAACCGTGGGTCAGTTATCGCAGAGGGGACGCCGACAGAGGTACAGAACGACCCCGCTGTGCAGGAAGCGTATCTCGGAGGTGTCGAGGAATGACGCTGCTCGACGTAGACAACATCAACGGCTACTACGGCGAGAGCCACATCATTCAGGACGTGTCGATGAGCGTCGACGACGGCGAAATCACGGCCCTGCTGGGCCGTAACGGCGCGGGGAAAACATCGACACTCCGGTGTATTTCCGGGGCGACGCCGCCCGATGTCCGGAGCGGCACGATCCAGTTCGACGAGACGGACATCACCAACGACCCGCCGGAGGACATCGCTGTCCGCGGCATCTCACTGGTCCCGGAGGAACGGCGCGTGTTCACTGACCTGACCGTCGCCGAGAACCTCCACCTCGCGGACACCGTCCGCAACAAATCGAACACCTGGCGGCGGAAGCTCGATTTCCGCGACGAAGGGATGTCGACGGAAGAGATCTACGAGTACTTCCCGAGACTCGACGAACGGCGGTCACAGAAGGCCGGCACGCTCTCCGGCGGCGAACAGCAGATGCTCGCCATCGCCCGCGCACTCCACCAGAGCACCGACCTGTTGATGCTCGATGAACCGTACGAGGGGCTGGCACCACAGATCATCGAGTCCGTCGAGAACGCCATCGAACGCATCAGCGAGGACGGGACGACGATACTGCTGGTCGAGCAAAACGCCGTGGCGGCGATGAAGATCGCCGACCGGTGTTACGTGCTGGATCGCGGGCAAGTGGTCTTCGAGGGGCCCGCCGAGGAACTACAGAACGATCAAGAGACCCGCGACAAGTACCTAGGTGTCTGAATGTCGGAAACACAATCTCCTGAAGCACTGCTGGACGCACTGGAGTCAGAAGGTGTCGTCGTCATCGACGCGGAAACGGACGAGGTCAGCACGACGGAAGCTTTCGAGGCTGACCGCGAGGTGTACTACGACACCTACGTGACGATGGGCGACGCGGAGTTCCACGAGTCCGTCGCCGAGGTGTTCGGCCTCGATTCGGCCGCCGAAGCGGCCGAACGGGTCGACGAACTCGACGTATCGCGCGAGGAATTCGCCACGTTCCTGACCCTGCGGTCGAACGTCGACGGCTCCTACACAACCGTGGAGCTGACGACGATGGCACAGATGGCGACCGAACTGGGGCCGGAGACGCCAGTCCCCGACGGAGTCGAACATCTCGACGACGACAGCTACGAGGCTTTCGTCAACGCCCACGACCGGTGTGTCGTCACCGTGTGGAAACTGTTCTGTGAACCCTGCGAAGCGATGAAAGCGGAGTTAGACGACGTTCTGGCCGCGTTCCCGGACGGTGTCCCGGTCGGTGGCCTCGCCGGCGAGCGGTCCCCGGAGTTCTGTCAGTCGGTCGGGGTCAACGCGGCCCCCGCCATCGTGCTGTTCGAGGATGGCGAGCCCGTCGAGCGGATCACCGGGCGGACAGACCCGTCGCCGCTCGCGGAACGGGTCGAAGAAGTGTACGGCGTCTGACTGCGGCGTTACTCTTCTTCGCCGCTGCAGACTAGCACGGAGCGGTCGGTACCGAGAATCACACTCTGTGTAACGCTTCCGAACAGGACCTTGCCCGTCGGCGTCCGCTTGCGTCCGGCGACAACAATCATGTCGGCATCCTGCTCGTCAGCCAGCCGGAGGATTGCGTCGGCCGGTTCGCCGCTTGACTCTTCCAGCGCCACCTCGACGCCAGCGTCCTCGAGGACTTCTCGTGCCCGGCGCACGGAGGCCACCTGATCGACGGACGCGCCTTCGGGGTTTTCCTCGAAGTCGTGTAGCAGCGTGACACGGACCTGGCTGGCGTCCATCGGAACTTCGGTTATCGCTTCCGCGATGGCGGTCCCACGAGCCTCACTTTTGTCTATCCCAGCGACAATTTCGTACATGCTCGCTTCATCCGTAGGACGGGCCAACCCTTAGTTCTGGCCCGGATTTCGAATATAAATCATCAAAATCACACCGGGTATCACAGCTCGCGGATCGACACAGCGGCGTCAGTCGCCGAACGGCCCCATACCGCCGCCACCCATACCGCCCATGCCGCCACCGCCGCCACCGCCCTGCTGCATCTGTTTCATCATCCGCTCCATGTCGCCGTCGCCCATGCCCTGGAACTGCTTGAGCATCTGCTCCATCTGCTTGTGCTGCTGGAGGAGTTCACGCACCCGCTCCTCGGGCTTGCCGGACCCGCGGCAGATGCGCTTGGTGCGGGACTGGCCGACGACGCGGGGGTTCTCCAGTTCCTCCTCGGTCATCGAGTCCATGATGACATCGAAGTCCCGCATCCGCTCCTGAGTCACGTCCATCGCGTCGTCGGGGAGCTGATCCATCAGCCCGCCGCCTAGGCCGGGGATCATGTCCATCACCTGATCCAGCGGCCCCATGTTGTTCATCGTCTGCATCTGCTTGCGCATGTCCTTGAGGGTGAACTTCCCCTCCATCATGTCCTCGGGGTCCCAGTCCTCTTCGTCGCCTTCCTGCGTTTCCTCCATTGCGCGCTCGACGCGCTCGGTGAGCTGTTTGAGGTCGCCCATCCCGAGCAGGCGCGAGATGAACCCGGAGGGCTCGAACCGCTCGATGTCTTTGACCGTCTCCCCGGAGCCGAGGAAGGCGATGGTAGAGTCGGTCTCGTTGACCGCAGCGAGCGCGCCCCCACCTTTCGCCGTCCCGTCTAGCTTCGTGATGACGACACCGTCGATACCGATGGCTTCCTCGAAGTCGGCGGCCTGGCTCTTGGCGCTCTGGCCCATCGCCGCGTCCAGCACGAGCAGGTCCCGGTCGGGCTGGACCTCCTGCTCGATGCGTTCGATCTGCTCGATAAGCTCCTCGTTCAGGCCGTCACGGCCTGCCGTGTCGACGATGCGAACGTCCGCGCTCTCCGTCGCTTCCAGCCCATCGCGGGCGATCTTCACGGGGTCGTCCTCGTCGGGGTCGCCGTAGAAGTCCACCTCGGCGCGCTCGGCCATCTCCTTGGACTGGTCGTACGCACCGGGCCGGTCCGTGTCAGTCTGGATGATGGCCGGTCGGAGCCCTTTCGTCGAGAACCACCACGCCATCTTCGCGGCCGTCGTCGTCTTCCCTGATCCGTACAGGCCGGCGAGCATGATGGTCTGCTCTTCCAGCGGAAGTTCAGTCGACTCGCCGACGAGGTCGACCAGTTCCTCGTAGACGATCCGCAGGACCCAGTCCCGCGGAGTTGTCCCTGCCGGCGGCTCCTCATCCAGCGCGCGTGTTTCGATACTGTCGGAGAGGTCCTGTACGAGCCCGACATCCACGTCGGCCTGCAACAGCGACCGCTGAATCTCCTTGACGATGTCCTCGATGTCTTCCTCAGAGAGCCGGGACTTCCCCCGGAGGTCGTCGAGTGTCCCCCGGAGTGAACTCCCAAGATCGTCGAGTACCATTGTTAGCGCGAGATACGCGACGGTGCGGGTAAAGGCTTGTTGTCATGCGCCCGGCCCCCTGAACAGTCTGGAGCCGCGGGCTGACAGCAGTCAGAGAAAGTGGTTGTAGGAAGCCGCTATGCGCGACCGTTCAGCGGGCAGACGAAGAAGTCGGGTGGGCCGAAGCCGGGACGACCGAGAGTGACATTGATGTAGTCTTTGTCTAAGATATCGCTATCGCTTGTCAGCGGTGCATCGTCATTGAACGCCCCGATGTCAGTCACCGCTGCTGAGAAATGCGTCCACTGCCCACCGTTCCAGTCTCGGTCACCAGGTGCTGACTCGGAGACGAACGGTGAGAGTTGGTCGGCGCTCACCTTCTCGTTAGCCACGATCGGCCCGTTTCCGTCATGGAGGAAGTAGATTTTGTCCTCCGGGTCGGGACGCTCGTCGAGAACGTTCACAACGTTTGTCCGCCAGAGTACGTCGTTCGCATAGACACGACCGAACTCTTTCCCCGCACCGCGTTCATCGCCGTTTCCAGGGTTCGCTGCAGTTGCTCCAGTCACAGACAGCCCAGTACCTGCGACGCCGAGGGCTGCTGTTGTCCGGAGAACCTGTCGCCGTGTCGGTTGTTCGCTTCTAGTCATTGTACTTCGGAGGCCTTCGCCGCCTCCAACAGTCACCAGGGAGAGGGCTATTGAGAAGATTTTTCAGATATCCTTCAAAATCAGTCCCAATTCTCTGTGAACTCTCTCCAGATTCTCCACTGATACTGTTTCTGCCCGTGGCGAAAGGGTCAAAAAGACGAACCGATTGGGGACCAACATGGCCGTTCTCGGGCAGCTCGGATTCATGGTCGCCTTTCTCTCGGCCGGCGTCGCCGCCGGCCACTTCGGGTTGTTGACCGAGCGACGGACAGAGGTCCTCACCACACTTGTCTTTACTGTCGCGCTGCCGGCGCTCATATTCCGGTCCACGTACGACCGCCCGTTACAAGAGATCGTCTCACCGGCGCTACTCGGGGGGTTCTGGGCTGTCATCGCGCTGACGATAGCGCTGGGCTGGCTCGTCCATCGACGGCTGGATTCCGCCGACCGCCGCAGCGTCTCCGTCGTCCAGTCGTATCACAGCAACATGGGGTTTCTCGGGCTGCCGCTCGTGGCGGCGACGATGGGCAGCGAAGCGACAGCCGTCGCCAGCGTCATCCTCGGTATCGGCGCGGTGACCCACGTCCCGGTGACGGTGTTCCTGCTGGTCCGCATCAACGGGAGCGACGCCTCGCTGCTGGGTGAGTGCAAGAAGCTCGTGACAAATCCGGTACTCATCGCACTGGTGGCCGGCATCACAGCCTCAGTCCTGTCGCTGTCCGTTCCGGAGCCACTCGTCGGTGCGCTCGGCCCGCCGGCTGAACTGGCGCTGCCGGTCGCCCTGCTGTGTATCGGTGCGACGCTCGACACGGACCTCCCGGTGTCGGATCTCCAAAAGACCGTCAGCGTCGTCGGGCTGAAGGTACTGTGGATGCCGGCGCTGGCGTGGCTGGTGTACTCCTCGTTGTCGATGGACGCGACAGCGCTGGGTGCGGCAGTCGTGATGCTCGGCACACCGACAGCGGTGTCGACGTACGTCTACACGACGGAACTCGGCGGCGACGCCGCCTTTGCCTCGCTGAACGTCTTTACGTCGACAGTGGTCTCCATCGGAACGCTGTCGCTCCTCGTCTGGCTGTTCACCTGACGCCCCGCCGTGGTCACGCTTTTGCCCGCCGACGCCCCCACCGACGATATGGGCTATCACCAGATCGATCCGCAGGACCTGTCTGAAACCCAGGACTACCCCTGTGACCGGCACGGCATCTCCGACGCCGCCGAACTCCACGCGCTCCACGCGGCCACCTACGAGATGGCACCCGGCGAGGACCTCTCGCGGGCCTATCACTACCACGAGACGCGAGAGGAACTGTTCTACGTACTCGACGGCACGCTTCACGTCGAAACGCCCGACGCGGAGTACGTCGTCTCGGCCAGCGAGGCGTTCATCGCCGAACCGGAAAGCCCACACCGCGCGCACAACCCGGCTGACGCCGACGAATCAGTTACTGTGCTGGGCGTCGGCGCACCACCGACTGACATCGCGCGCCCGTACGACCCGGACGCGTAGCGTGGTCCGGCGGTTCAGACACGCTTTTCAGCCACCCCGTCACAGTTGCGCCCATGACGAGCAAACAGGCGGTACAACAGGAACTGGTCGACAGCGGAGTCACGGCAGTCCTGCGCGGAATTCCCGAGGACAAGATGGTCGACGTGGCGACAGCCGTCCACGAGGGCGGCGTCACGGCGCTGGAACTGACGGCCGACGCGAAGCGCTGCTCGGATATGATTGCCGCCGTCGACAAGGCGCTCGACGACACCGGTGCCATCATCGGGGCCGGCACGGTCATGGATGCCGCTGCCGCCCGAAACGTCATCGAGGCTGGCGCGGAGTTCGTTCTCGCACCGAACCTCAACGAAGAGGTCATTGACGTGTGCAACCGCGAGGGGGTCCTCGCAATCCCTGGCGTCATGACGCCAACGGAGGCCGCCGACGCGATGGAAGCGGGCGCGGACATCCTAAAGATGTTCCCGGCGAAAACGGTCGGCCCGGCCCACATCGGCGCGCTGCAGGGTCCGCTCGGCGACGTCCCGATTATGCCGACCGGTGGCGTCTCGACCGACAACGTCGACGAGTTCTTCGACGCCGGTGCGGTCGCCGTCGGCGCGGGCTCGGCGCTAGTCAACTACGAGGCCATCGAGAACGACGACATGGACGGCGTCCGCGAACAGGCCGCGGCGTTCGTCGACGCCGTCGAGGCCGCCCGAGAGTAACAACAAACTCACCCGGCCGGTGCGAAAAAGATCTGGTACGGCGCCAGCGACTTATGATTCGGTTTCGTTCGCGGTCGTTTCGTTGCCTGTCTCGGTCCCGGCCGTACCGGTCTCATTGCCGGGTAGTTCAGTTTCGTTGCTAGGGACTTCGGTTTCGTTACCGGACATGTCCGTTTCGTTGCCCGGAATATCTGTCTCGTTGCCAGGCGTTTCAGTTTCGTTGCCCGGTACTTCAGTCTCATTGCCTGGTAGATCTGTTTCAGTATCCGGCATCTCGGTCTTGTTCCCGGGAACATCGGTTTCGTTCTCGCCGAGTTCCGTCTCGGTATCCATTCCGGTTTCGGCCTCAGTTTCGGAGGCAGTCTCAGTCTCCATCGCCGGTTCTGTATCGTCGGCCGTCATCGCGTCAGTCTCTTCGGCCGTGGGCGTGCCCGGGGCTTCCGCACCGCCGTCGCCGTCGGTCTCCATAGTGCCGTTCCCGCCGCTACCGCCAGTGTCACTACAGCCAGCGAGCGCCACGAGTGCGCCGCCTGCGATCTTGATAACGTTTCGTCGAGATGTCAGTCGTCCCATAGCGTTTGCCCGAAGACTACCAAGGCAATTTATGAATGACCTGCTAAGTGTCTGACAGAGCGGATTAGCCACACCCGAAGGTGTGCTGATTCGCAAAACAATCGGTTTCAGACCCTGATTAGTTCGAATCCAGTATTTCGACCGGTTCACAAGTGGTTCTGCGCTTCGATCGCCCGAACTTCGACGTGCCGCGGTGTGGTTCGATACGCGGGTTATAATTATGCACACTGTTCCCGAGCGGTTATCGAGTACATAGGTATGTGCGTCCCAGGTTGCACTAGCCTGCTCTGGGCCGTGAGTCACACACCCGCACCGGTGTCAAAACCCGCTCAATCTCAGTTTAGCAACGTAATAACCCGTGAACGGTCAGTGCCTGCATCAGTCCCCATACGTTCAGGAACTCCCGCAGCCGCAACTGTCGTCACCGTCGCCTAAAACACGGGGACTCGGCTCAGCCCCGTTAGTTACGAGCCGTGGCTTGTCAACAGGGAGATGACGGTCACTCGGAAACGGCTCAATGAGTTCGGGTGCGACATCAGCCGGCGCGACTTGCCGACAGTTGCGTCCGTCAGACATCGCTGTTTCCCCCGTTTACGACATCCCCAGAAACGTCGCGTCGTTCGATTGTATACATTGGTATCACGCTACAATATTGCGTAAATCAGTGATGAGCAGCGATCGACTTCAACGCGCTCCTCTCGGCGAAAACGACCACACCTCCGCCGATGTGGTGATATTTGCTGCATCGTACGCAGTGCAGTCCCTCGAGAGCGCGCGACTACGCCGGGTTTTCCACAATAAGGGTCAGCAATAGCTGCTCATAGCCCAGGAATTGCGGCAATAATAACCTCGAAGTCCGGACCTTATTCGCCGATGAGGCTGTCGACGATTTCCTCGGGGTCGAATGGTTCGAGGTCGTCGTAGTCCTGGCCGGTCCCCAGGAAGAGAATTGGCTTCCCCGTGACGTGAGCGACGGAGATCGCCGCGCCACCCTGCGGATCGGCGTCGGCCTTCGTCAGGATCGCACCGTCTATCTCGGCGGCGTCGTTGAACTCGCGCGCCCGGTTGACGGCGTCCTGACCCGCGACCGCCTCGTCCACGAACAGCGTCATGTCCGGATCGATGTTACGGTCGATCTTCTCCAGTTGGGCCATCAAGTCATCCGAGGTGTGGAGTCGGCCGGCCGTATCGCCCAGTACCACGTCGATGTCGTTGGCCTTGGCGTACTCGACGGCGTCGTAGACGACTGCCGTCGGGTCCGATCCTTGCTCGTGGGTGATGATCTTCTTGTCGAGGTTCTCGGCGTGTTTCTCCAATTGCTCGTTCGCGCCGGCGCGGTAGGTGTCGCCGTTGGCGAGCACCGTCGAGAGTCCGCGCTCCTCGAAATACTGCGCGAGTTTCGCAATCGAGGTCGTCTTCCCGACGCCGTTGACGCCGGTGAATACGATGGTGACCGGCTTATCGGCCTGCTGGACACGCTCGTCGAAGTCGAACTGGCCGACGTTGATGACGTCGTACAGCGACTCCCGGAGCGCGTCCCGAACGAGGTTGCCGGTGCTGGAGAGCCGTCGGCGGGTCTGTCCCGTGAGGTTCTCCTTGACGCCGTCGAGAATCTCGTTGGCGACGCTCATCTCCACGTCGCTCGACAGCAGCGCCAGTTCGAGGTCGTCGAGGTGGCTCTGCAGGTCCTCCTCCTCGATGACCGTCTTCCCGGTCGCCATGAGCTTCGCCTTCGCGGCGAGGCCGCGGCCACCGTCGTCTTCGTCAGACTCCGGCTCGGCTTCGGACGCCGAGTCCGCCACGGTCTCCGCAGCATCGTCCGACTGTGAATCTGCGTCGGGGACTGCCTCCCCGTCTTCGACTGCCGCAGACGACGCTGTGGCTGACTCATCTATCGCCCCGGAGTCGGCGGCTGACGGTTCAGAGCCAGTCCCGGACTGATCGTCCGTGGCTGCTGGCGTCGCCGCCTGCGTATCGCCTTCGGACGGCTGCGCGTCCGTCGCGGGCTCGGCATCAGTCGCCTGATCGGCCGGCACTTCCCCATCTGCCTCGTCGGCGTCCGGTTCTTCCTCCGCTTCGAGTGCCTCCTCGTCGACGTCCTCCTCGACGTCGCTCGTGAACCCGCTGAGTTTGTCCTTCAGTCCGTCGAACATGCGGCCTTACTCGTCTTCCTGCTCTTGCTGTTGCATCATCTGCTGCATCTGCTGCTGTTGCATCTGCTGGGCCTGCTGTTCGAGCTCTTCCATCTCGGTCTCGACTTCGGCCTTCTCTTCCTGCAGGTCGCTGATGTGGTCGTCCAGCGTCTCCTTCTTGGTTTCCAGCGTGCTGACAGCGCCGTCCTGCTCGCGCTCTGCGGAGTAGCCGCCACCGAGGGAGACGACGACCTCGTCGATGTCCTCGATAGTCGCGCGGATGTAGGCGTCGCCGCCGAGCGGGACCTGCACCGTGGAACCGGAGTCGAGCGTCTCGATGGCCTCGATGGCCTCGTCGATATCAGTCTGCTTCTCGCGGAGGCGTTCGATCTCCTCGTCGATGGCCTCGACTTCCTGCTCCATCTGCTCGATCTCCTGTGCGACCTGCTGCATCTGACCGCCGCCGCCACCGCCGCCACCGCCCATCATGCTGCCACCTCCTCGATCGTGATCTGCGTGCGCTTGAGGTTGTGCTGGGAGCCGAAGTCGCTGTAAACGCGCTCCTCAGCGACGTTCTCGTTTGGCGCGTCGACCTCCTTCTCGAACTGTTGTGGGCCGTCTCGGGCCGGGAAACTACCGCGAACAGTGTACGTGCTCATACACGCAGGTGCGGGCAGGGCAGGGAAGTATCTTCCCCTTCCGCCTTTTTCCAGAGACACAGCGATCCACGACAGAGCCGAGCAATACTCACCGCTATTCGGACCGGTCCAGTGGCATCCGAGCCAGCCAGAAACAGATGATTCAGCACCTATTCGCCGGGTTCTGGTGCGTACACCATATCGCCGCCACACTCCGGACAGGATGGGCGGAGTACACCTGTCGAGTAGTCACACTTCCGGCAGACGAGACTGTTCTGGTCTTCCGCGGGTGGTGTTCGCTGGACCATGTATAATATTTGGGAACACACCATATTATTCTTTGACACGAGTTGTCATGGTCACTCACCCCGGCGGATTTGCCGGGGCGCCACGTACGTCGAGACATGAGCGAAACGACCTACCGGTGTGAGTGCGGTGCGACGCTGCGGTTCAGGCAGGATTTGACGCTGGAGCGCGGTGGGACCAGCCGGTCCTGGACGTGTGGAGACTGCGGACTACCCGTTCCGGGCGTGGTGGCGGAGAAGCTCAGCCACCAGCATCCGTCCTGAGCGGTGACAGAGAAATCGCGTCAGTCGATGTAGCCGAGCGCCTGATCGATACGGCCCAGTTCCGGTCCGGAGGTGTCCGAACCGCAGACGTAGCCGTGGTCGTTGGCGAGCAGCCCGGAACCGACGAGCGGACCACCGTAGTTGATGGTCCCGATGTCGGCCGGCACGTCGAGGATATCCTCAAGTGCGTCAAGCTCGCCGTCCGTGGCCTTCGGATGGCAGAGCACGCCCTTGTTGGTGGCCACGGCAGCGGTCCCGACGGTCGTGACACCGGCGATGACGCCGCGTTCGACGGGCACGTCCAGCCCGTCCCTGATTGCCTGCACGGCGTCTCTGGGGAGGTCAGGGTGGACGTATGCGCCGTAGTCGTTACAGCAGACGACGTTGCCGGCGGCGTTGATTCGGCCGGGGAGCCGCGTCACGGGCACGTCGACGACGTCCTGAATCCGTTCGATTTCGGTTTCGCGGACGCGTTCGGAGACGACCAGCCCGTTCTCGTTGCCGGTCGCGAGCGCGCCGACAGTTCCGGAACGGCCAACAGTGGTCGGCACAGCCGGAACATCGAGTTCGTCGCTCAGGTCGTCGAGCAGCGATTCGTCTAAGTCTGGGCGAACCAGCACGCAGTCGTCGGTCGCACGGGCGAACACACCCACGTACGACGACCCGGAGAAAGCCGCGCGGAGCAACGTTACTCTGCGGTCTCTGCTTCGACGATGGCTTCGCCCTCTTCCTCGAAGCGGGCGGCGCGAACACGGATCTTGCTCGGCGTGTTGGCGCGACCGCGGGCCCAGGCCGCCTCGTTGATCGAGGGGTCGAGGCGGACGGCGTCCTCGTCGACAGAGAAGTGTTTGGCGAGGTGCTCGCGGATGAGGATCATCGCCTTGTCTGCGCGCTTGTGGTTCGGTTCAGCTCGCGCGTCTCGGAGCGGGACGGTGACGACACGCTCCTCGAAGTCACTGGCGCTCATTATTCGTCAGTGTCGTTGCGCCGCCAGTGGCGTCGTTTGTGGTTGCGCTGGACTTCGCGGTCCGTCTTGAGCATGACCCAGGCCGGGACTCGACTGTTCTGGTTGTCGAGTTTGGCCAGTCGCTTCTTCGTAGCCTTCGATTTCTTACCCATGGTATGGTGATTGTTCCGCGCCGTGGTTTAAATTCCTTCCTTTTCGAGCCGGTCACGGCCCGTTATCAGCGGCTATAACTGCGGACGTAGAACTAAGTAGTCCGTGGCCCTGACTATCAATGGATGAAGCGCCGGAGATTCCTCCAGACACTGGGTGTCGGTGCAACAGCTGTCGGCTCCGGTTGCATGGGTGGGGGCGGTGAGGTCGTCGTCAGCGTGCAACAGGACGTCAGAGTCAACCCGCACGAAGCGTGGATCAAGGAGGAAATTCCAGACGTATCCGACCCCGGCGGTGAGCTACAGTATATCGTCAAAGCAGACATCCCGTTCAGCGTGTACTTTTTCACTGACCGCAAGCGGTTCGAGCAGTACGACACGTTCATCAAGGGTCGGAAGCCCGACGAGACACCGCCGGGGAACCCCGAGTTCAGCCAGACAGCGGTCCAACCAAAGGGGTCGGATATTTATCGGGCATCGACGGACGACAGCGGCGCGCGGGAGTCACTGGACGAGTCGGGGCCGTACTTCTTCGCCGTCGACCACTCGAACTACCGGATGGAGACCCGTGTTGATGACTACGGCGACCCGCTGAAGGCCTTTGTCGACCTCACCGTCATCCGGAACAAGCTCCCCTTCTAAACGAACGCCAGCGGCACCATCGCCAATACGCCGACAGCGACCCCTGCGAGTAGTTCACGTTTGCCCCCACCCGGCAAGCCGTCCCCGTACTCCAGCGCCTCGGGGACGAACTCTGTGAGTACGAGGTACACCATCGCCCCGGCGGCGAAGCCGAAGCCGAACGGGAGGAACGCCTTCGCCAGCGTGACGAAGTAATACGCGATAACGGCCCCGACCGGCTGGGGCAGCGAGGAGAACACCGCCCACCAGACCATCTTCCACTCGCTGACACCCAGCGAACGGAGTGGGATAGCGATAGCAGTGCCTTCCGGAATATTGTGGATGGAAATAGCGACCGTCATGAACACCGCAAGCAGCGGGACAGACACGCCGATGATGCCGACAGCGGAGTCGGGCGTGGCCGACTCCAACCCGAGTTCAGCGAAGGAGACGCCGACGGCGACGCCCTCCGGGAAGCTATGGACAGTCAGAATGCCCAGAATCAGCAGCAGCTTGGTGAAATCCGCCTGTTCGAACTGCTTGGGCGACTGGTCGAAATCGTCTAACAGTTCGTGTGCTACAGCGACGAGCGCGACCCCAGCCAGAATACCGGGGACCATCAGCACTGGCGATCCGTAGGCCAGCCCCTCCCGGACGAGTCCGAACAACGAGGCGGCGACCATGATCCCCGAGGCGAGTCCCCACAGCAGGACGTTCCATCGGTCGGAGAACTCGTCGATCAAAAAGAACGGAATCGCACCGAGGCCGGTGGCGAGTGCCGTGAGCAACCCCGCGACAAACACGAAAGCAACGTTCTCAACGGCGACCATATCGGTCCTACGCTGCTCGGACCGATAAAAATTGTCACTAACCTGATTTGTTTTGGTCGGCCTAAACGGACTGCCAGTACGCCGTACGGAGTTATACAGGTGCCTAATTCATGCCCTCAGTGCGAATCCCAGCCAAGACTACGACACTCCCGACACCCCCAAACAGTTTCTAACAATATTCTATCATTAAATGGCCGTCAGCACCGACGCATAGAACTCGCACCGACAGCAATCGCCTGGCTGTAACGGTACACACTCACAGCGACACCGAGTCGACGGTCCGGTATGTCGGTCCGTCGGGACCCAGTTCGCTCTCTTTCAGCCTGATTTCCGCGACCCGTAGGCGCCCCACGGCAGGATCGTCGTTCTCGACGACGTGCTGTACAGTCTCCTTGCCGCCGGCGTGGTCCATTCTGGCGATGGTCGCGTGCGGCGTGAACCTGTGGTCCTCCGGGTCGAACCCCATCGCGACGGTCCGGTCTTCGATGGCTTCGTGCAGCGCGGTCAGTTCCGCATCACCCTGGCCGTCGTGGACGCCAATCCAGACGACGCTGATGTAGGACAGCGACGGAAAGACGCCGAGCCCGCCGAACTCAGCTTCGAACGGATCGACGCCGCTGTCTTCAACCGCGGTTTCGAGGGCGGCGACGACGTCGTCGATGCGATCCGAGTCGGTGTCACCGAGGAACTTCAGCGTGACGTGGGCCTGTCCGGAGTCAGTCAGCCGAAGCCCCGAGATACCATCGAAGCGCGCCTGTACGCTGGCAACCGCGTCTTCGAGTCCGTCCAGGTCGACGCTGACGAACAGGCGTTTGGCCATAGCTAGCGGTTCCGGTCGTGTCCGCAAGAAAGCTACGACTGGGTCAGTGGCTGCTGTGGTCCGGGACTGTATACCACCGCCAGAGGCTATGTCCGAGTCCCAGAGCGACCATTGCGACCGCGACGCCGAAGAGAGCGGGGATGGCGGTGTCGGGAAGTAGGCCGAGAGAGAGCCGGGCGAGGATGGCCCCCACAATCAGGAGCCTACCCGCGCACGTTCCCGAGGCGTCTCTGCCGGACTGGACACCCGCCGCCAGAACGCCGATAGCTGCGCGTCGTAGCGTCCGACGAGAGCCGCCAGAACGAGCGTCCCAGCAACGCCCGCTCCAACGGCAAGCAGTGACAGCGGGACCTCGTTCGAGGTGATAACAGCCCAGCCAGCGACCGCAAACACACCCCCGAAAAAGACAAGCAATGCGTCTACTGCCAGTGGGTCCCGCATACCCGAGAATTCGGTCGCAGGACACCTAAATCTTCACGAGCCGGGGACGTAGCCCTTAACCGGATTGGCCGTCAATCAAGAGGCATGACAGACCACGACGACGACCATTCCTTCTCCGAAGGGCAGGGGTTCGACGACCCATACGAGGGGTTCGATCTCGAACCGCCGGAGTTCGAGGTCGACCCGGACAAGGTCGACCCCGTCGACTCCCGTGTCGTCACTGACCTACTGGACCAGCGGAACATCTCCTCTGACGCCGTCGACCCCGGGCAACTGCTCGATGTCGGGCTGGAGTATATGCACATCAACCGCCACGAACAGGCCGCCGAGACGTTCGAGCGCGTCGCCCAGTACACGGACGACGACCGACTCAAGCAGGAGGCCTGGACGAACAAGGGTGCGGCCCACGCGGAACTCGAAGAGTGGGACGCCGCTATCGGCGCGTACAAGGAAGCCCTCAATTTCGACGAGGAATCCGACCACGCCGCCACAGCGGAGACGAACCTCGCATACGCGCTGTGGAAATCCGGCCGCTCCGAACAGGCGCTCGAACACGCCGAGCGCGCCGTCGAAATCGACCCCCGCTTCGGCGAGGGCTGGTACAACCGCGGCTTCTTCCTGCTCGAACGCGGGCTAGCTGACGAAGCTATCGACGCGTTCGACAACGCCGTCCGCCTCGGCTTCCGCAACGCCGACGTGCTCGAAGAGAAGGCCCGCGCCCTCGAAGAGGTCGGCGAGTTCGACCGCGCCGAGGAGCTGGCCGAGGAAGTCGACGAGATGCGCGAGGAGGCCGAACAGCAGTTGCTTGAATGATACTCAACGAACGCGACACCGACGAGGGGTTGCTCGTCTCCGTCTGTGACCCCGACATCATGGGCGAAACGTTCGAGAACGGCCCCGTATCGCTCACCGTCAACGAGGAGTTCTACGGAGGCGAAACGGCTACCGAAGACGAAATCGTCGATAGTCTCGCCCGCTGTTCGGTCGCCAACATTGTCGGTGACGACGCTGTCAACGTTGCCGTCGAGCACGGCTTCGTCGACGAGGAGAACGTCCTCGATCTGGGTGAGACGCGCCACGCGCAACTGCTCTGGATGTAACTGCGGTCGCTACTGCAAGCCCGACCCTGACAGTCTTTGCACACGCCCGTCGAGAGTGACACATATGTATTCTCGAGACCACGCCATCGTCTCTGCAGCCGTCGGGGCCGCCGGCGTCGCCGTTCTGCCGGTCCCGCTTCCCTGGTGGGCCGCCGTCGGCTACGCGGTCGTCGTCGGCGTTGCCATCGATTTCGACCACTTCGCCGTGGCTCGACTGGAGACCGGCGACTGGGCCGCGCTCCGGCGCTGCCTCCGCAATCCGAAGATCGCGGTGCTCGACCAAGACGAAATCTTCGGCCCGCAGGACCTCTGGCCACTCCAGCGGCTCCTCAGCCATCACCTCATCGGCGGTGTGGTTGTGTTCGGCCTCTGGCACGTCTCCGAGCCGCTGGCACTGTTTACTGCCGTCGTGCTGTACGCCCACGTTCTCGGCGATCTCGTCTGGGACAACTACCTACTGGAGACCTATCGGGAGCAACACGTGATGGCTGCCAAATCCGAATCCGACTCTGGCTCCGGATAGGTTGGGTCAGCGGTCGCTACCGGACGGAAGGAGTTCTAGGTGAACCGAAGGAATGTTGCCTGTTGAGCCCCTGAACAGAACTAATGGGACACGCTGAATCTGAACTACTGGACGTGGAACGTATCCGCGAGGATTTCCCCATCCTCCAGCGCGAGTTCGGCGGCGAGCAAGTGGTGTATCTCGACAACGCGGCCACCACGCAGACGCCCGAGCCGGTCGTCGAGACCATCGCCGACTACTACCGGACGACCAACGCCAACGTCCACCGCGGCCTCCACCAACTCAGTCAGGAGGCCAGCGTCGCCTACGAGGACGCCCACGACCGCGTCGCCGAGTTCATCGGCGCATCGGGCGAACGTGAGGAGATCATCTTCACCAAGAACACCACCGAAAGCGAGAACCTCGTCGCCTACGCCTGGGGCCTGAACGAACTTGGGCCGGAGGACGAGGTCGTGCTCACGGAGATGGAACACCACGCCTCACTCGTGACGTGGCAGCAAATCGCCAAGAAGACCGGTGCGACCTGTCGCTACATCAGCGTCGACGAGGACGGCACGCTCGATATGGACCACGCCCGGGAAATCATCACCGACGACACCGCGATGGTCAGCGTCGTCCACGTCTCGAACACGCTGGGGACGGTCAACCCCGTCTCGGAACTGGCGGATATCGCCCACGACCACGATTCGTATATCTTCGTCGACGGGGCGCAGTCGGTCCCAAACCGCCCGGTCGACGTGGAAGCTATCGACGCTGACTTCCTAGCCTTCTCAGGACACAAGATGGCCGGTCCGACCGGTATCGGCGTCCTCTACGGAAAGAAACACATTCTCGAGGAGATGGAGCCGTACCTCTACGGTGGCGAGATGATCAAGAAGGTCACCTTCGAGGACGCGTCCTGGAACGACCTCCCGTGGAAGTTCGAGGCTGGCACCCCGGTCATCTGTCAGGGCATCGCGCTCGCGGAGGCCTGTGACTACCTCGACGACATCGGCATGGAACGGATCCAGCGCCACGAGGAACAACTCGCCCAGTACACACTGGAACAGCTCCGTGAAGAGGGTGACGTGGAAACGTACGGTCCGTCCGTGGGAACAGAGCGCGGTGGCCTCGTCTCGTTCAACCTCGATTCGGTCCACGCCCACGACCTCTCCTCGATCCTCAACGACTCCGCCGTCGCCATCCGCGCTGGCGACCACTGCACGCAGCCGCTCCACGACAAAATGGGCGTCCCCGCCTCTGCGCGAGCCTCGTTCTACATCTACAACACGCGTGAGGAAGTGGACAAGCTCGTGTCGGCTATCGACGACGCCCGACAGCTGTTCGCGTAATCGGGCGCTCAGTCCCTATATCGGATGTAACTGGTGGTATTTTCAGTTGTAATATAGCGCCGATGTGCACGGCAGCTATATGACACTCCGCCGATAATTTTTGACAGGACGATGACTGATACCGATGAGACGGAGTCATCACTGACGCCGGAATCACTCGATTACACGCACCTCCCCGAGCAGACGATGTACAAGGTGTCGCTCGACGACGCCAGCCACTTCGAACAGGGCAGTGGCGACATCCGGACGTATCCGGTGTGTACCACGAACGAATTCAAGCTGCTGTACTTCGAGATGGACCCTGACGCGGTCATCGACTGGCACACGCACGCGCCCAGTTTCGACGAGGTGTGTCTGTGTCTCGATGGTGCCGCCAGATACACGCTGAAACGCGAAGACGGAAGCGAGCAGGTGCTCCGGGCTGAACCACGCGAGTTCGTCTATCTACCCGGTGGGGCCCGACACAAGATCGAGGCAGTGGGTGAAACCGGTCACGAGGGACTGGTCACAATGCCGCCGGACTCTGTCGGACGCCTCGAATTGCTTGACGGCGCTGAACCGTACCAGACAGACGACTGGCCGATTGCACTGTGGGTCGACCGGATCCGTGACGAGGTCGTCAAGAAGGACGAGAACGCCGTCACAGAGTAGATCCACTGGGCATCGATCAGTGGGACGCATCTGCAGCGAGATAAATGACGGCTAACTTATACAGCGCCGGGTTCGGAGTCGCAATCGGTCGGGCTGCCCGGACAGCCGCAAGTGCGTCAGAAAGCGGCCGGGTCTCTTCGGCAGCGATAGCTGTCGCGATCAGCGTCGCACTCCGGGAGACGCCGGCTTTGCAGTGAATCAGCGCCGGGCCGTCCGCTCGGACGAAGCGCCGGGCAGTATCGACGGCCGCTTCGAACGCCGCCCATTCGTTGCCCGAGCCATCGATAAGTGGGTGGTGGGCGGTCGTGAGCGGATAAGACTCACTCGTCGCCGAAAGCACGTGTTCGAAGGACTGGTCGTGCACCCCGCGTGCCGCGTGTTTGTTGCCGAGATACAGCGTCCGGTCGCCGATCTGGCGAATCACCGGCTCATCGCTGACGAACCCCACGGGGCGAACGGCATGGTCAGTCGGAGACGGAGCAGTGTTCTCTCCCACGGCTGACAGAACGGACCTCGATTAGTAAATACTACCTACTGGCAGAAGGGAGCCTGTCGGTTCTCACAGGCCGTCAACGCGGCTCCTATCACAGGACATCGGACATGCGAATCGATACCTCGGAACGTTTTTCCGACTGACAGCCGTATCATAGTTCAATTATGGGTATCGGTGGCTCGGATATGTACCGGCAGCAGATCCTCGATCACTACAAGAACCCCCGGAACTACGGGGAGATCGAGGACCCAACGTTTACCCACATCGGTGAGAACCCGATGTGCGGCGATGAAATACGGATGGATGTCGTCCTCGACGAAGACGAGGAAACCATCGAGCAGGTCGCCTTCCAGGGCGACGGCTGTGCCATCTCACAGGCCTCTGCGTCGATGCTCTCACAGGAGCTAGCTGGGATGGCGGTCGAAGACCTGAAAGCGATGGACCGCGACGATATCACAGAGATGCTCGGCGTCGACATCTCGCCGATGCGCGTCAAGTGTGCCGTTCTTGCCGAGAAGGTGGCCCAAGACGGGGCAGACATTTTCTTCGGTGAGAAAGACATCGACCGAACGGTGACCGAAGACGACGACTAACGCGGGCGGAACCACCGTCGGTATTCTTTTGACTCTATCTCGGGATAGCACAGGCCATGCCAGGCAACGACTGGGACCCTGACGACTACGACGACCGCCACGGGTTCGTCCACGAACACGGTCAGTCGGTCGTCGACCTGCTGGACCCCCACCCCGGCGAGCGGGTACTGGATGTCGGCTGTGGCACCGGCCACCTGGCGGCGGAAATCGCAGACAGCGGTGCCGAGGTGGTCGGTATCGACGCGTCGGCGGAGATGGTCGCACAGGCCAGAGACGCTTATCCGACCCTCACGTTCGAGCAGGCGGACGTGCGGTCCTACACCGCCGACAGGCCATTCGACGCGGTATTTTCGAACGCAGCGCTACACTGGATTCCCGGTGAAGACCACGACGCGGTCCTGTCGACGGTTGCCGATACACTGACTGAGAACGGGCGGTTCGTCGCGGAGTTCGGTGGACGCGGCAACGTGGCGGCCATAACCGACGCACTCATCGCCGAACTGGATGTGCGGGGCTACGACGCCAGTCATCCGTGATACTTCCCGAGTATCGGCGAGTACGCACCGCGAGTCGAAGCGCACGGGCTCGAACTGCAGTTCTCACGGCTATTCGACCGACCGACGCCGCTCGACGGCGGTGAAGAGGGGCTCCGGAACTGGATTGAGATGTTCGGCGACGAATTCTTCGCCGGTGTCGACGACAGTGAGCAAGCGGCGGTACTGTCGGCTGTCGAGGACCGGCTCCGCCCGACGCTTTTCGACGGTGACACCTGGGTCGCAGACTACCGACGGCTACGGCTCGTCGCTGGTCGATAGCGGAGAAGTAGGCTGGCTGGTGGCCGTTCGTCAGGCCAGGAACACGTGCCGCGGTCGGTCGGCTAGCACGTCCCGGCCCCAGTCGACCGTCTCCGAGAAGTCATCGGAGCGGAAGAAGGCCATCGCGTCCTCCTGTGAGTCCCACTGACTCGCGATGAACATGTCGTTCTCGTCGTCGTGGTTGAACAGGAGCGAGGTCTCGCGGTGGCCGTCCATCTCTTCGAGCAGGCCGCCGACGGTGTCGAACTTCTCGACGAAGTCGTCGTGGTACTCGGGCTTGACCGTATAGAACATCCCCATCGTCCCGAACCCGTCGCCCTCGCCGTGGCGGCCGACAACGCCGGGGAGGTCGGTGAGGTAGTCGCTGGCGGTCTGGGCGGCGTCCTCGGTGTCCCACAGCGATGCGACGGCCGCGACATCGCCGTCGGCGTCGCCGTACACCGTGGTCTGGACGTGCGTGTCGTAGCGGTCGAACGCACTCCGGAGGTCCGCGACTTCCTCGTCAAGTGTCTCCGCGTCAGCCTCGGAGTACACCACGAGGGCGTACACGTCCTCGCCGTGCGGTTGCCCGGCATAGACGCCCGCTGATTCGAGCGTCTCGCGGATGGACTGAGACGACTCGGCGGTCTGAGCGTCGCTGTCGTCCGCAGTCTCGCCGCTCTCGGCAGCCTCACCGAGGGAGCCGCCGAGCTGTTCGTCGACACCGTCAATATCCTTCAGGAACCCGGCTGCCGTCTCAGCGGCGTCTTTCGCCGTCCAGATGCTGACGACGTAGGTCTGACCACTGTCGGCACGCACGGCCGTCCGGACGTGGCGGTCGTAGTGGTCGAAGTTGCTCTCGAGGTCGGACACGTCGTCGACGATGTCCTCCGCATCGGCCGAGGAGTGGAAAACCAGCACGTAGTCACCAGCGTCGTACGCGTCGCCTTCGTGCAGTCCAAGCCGACCGAGTCGCTGTGCGGCGTCGTCTATCTCTTCGAAGTCCGCCGAAACGTCGGGCCGGCCGCCCGAGCTACTGGCGGAATCCGAGTCGTCCTCGTCGGACGACTCCTCAGAGTGTGGATGGTCGCCTTCGCCGGCGCTCCCGGGATGGGTCCCACCGTGGCTGTCGGTGTCCCCGCCGGCGTGTGCTTCCGTCTGTGCGTCGCTCGCTGTGGGCTCTTTGGCCTGACTGTGACTCGCGCCGGCACCAGCCGGCGCGTGCTCGTGTTCCGCACCGTCCGCCGGCGTCTCCGGAACCGACTCGCCATCGGTCGGTACGCGCTGGCCAGCCAGCACGGCCGGCAACTCGGCTGGGTCGAACTTCCGGCCGACGTAGAAGGGGCCGAACTCGGCGAACTGCGAGGTCGAGGGGTCGAAACGCATCTCGGTCAGCAGTTCCTTGATGTGGCGCATGTCGTCGCTCCAGAGCGTGATACCCCACTCCCAGTCGTCGAAGCCAATGGAGCCGGCGATCATCTGGCTCACCTCGCCGCCGTACCCGCGACCGATGTCGCCGTGGCGTTTGATGTGGGCCGCCCGCTCCTCGAAGGACGTGTCGTACCAGTTCTGGTCGGGCTGGCGGCGCTTGCTCATCGGGTAGAAGCAAACGAACTCCTCGTCCGGCACGTCCGGGTGGAGACGGGCCTGAATGTACTGGGCCAGCCCGGAGTCGTCGTCGACCTCGCCCTCAAAGTACTCGCGGGACTTCTCGGTGTAGCCCGACGCCTCCGTTACGGAGACGTAGGAGAACTCTTGCTCGGTGAAGGCGGCGAACTCCGTCTGCTCGAAATGGCGTTCGGCCGCGTCGAGGTCGCCCATCGTCGGCCGCAGGTGGAGGATCATGATGTCGGCTTTGTGGCCCATAACGGTGTACACCGCCGTCTGCCCCTCCTCGGCGTCTTCGACGGCTTCGTAGGCGTCGAGGAAGCCGATCCCCTCCGAGAGCGCACGATCGCGGACTCGCTGGGGAGCGTCGCGCCAAGCGTCCCAGTCGATACTCCGACAGTCGTGCAGCGCGTACCAGCCCTCTTCCGTGGCTGGCGGCTTGCGTTGGTCCATAGATATCGATTGCAGGTCGATAGTAAGGAAACTTCTCATGTCGTTCCGGGACGGCGACTTCTGGGCCAGCAGTTCAGGGTATGCTTTTATTAGTCCAACGTGACAGCGAATCTATGTTGTCGCATGAATAACCCAATCGATAGACGGGTCGCAGTTGCCCTCCAGTCGTACACGGTACTTGCGGTTATTGCCATTCTCATTGGTGCCGCCGTCGTACCGTATGCGGCGTCGGTTGCCGAGGATGACGAACAGTACGTCGCTGTAGTGAACATCGACGAAACGATTTCCAGTTCTACCTCACAGGACACGGTACAAGAGCTCCGCGAACTCCGCAGCAACGAGTCAGTCGAAGCGGTCGTCCTCCGGATATCGAGTCCCGGGGGGAGCGCCGCCTCCAGTGAGTCGATGTATCTGGCCGTCAAGCGGCTCTCGGCGGAGAAGCCAGTGTACACGAGCGTCGACCAGTACGCCGCCTCCGGTGCGTACTACACCGCGGTCCCGAGCGACCGCATCTACGTGACGCCGGCCAGCCTCGTTGGCCACGTCGGCGTCATCGGCACCGCGCCGAGCGACGGCCTGAGTGCATCCGCAACCACTGGGCCCGACAAGGCCCATCGAGGGATGACGCGTGACCAGTACTACGCGAACCTCGAATCGATGAAGCGAGCCTTCGTCGGTGCGGTCATGACTGAACGCGGTGACAGGCTCAACGTCTCCCGTGAGACTGTCGCTGAAGCGTCGGCCTATCAGGGTGGTCGCGCGGTCCAGACCGGCTATGCGGATGAAGTCGGTGGACTCGAAGCTGCGATAGCCGGCGCGGCCGAAGAGGCCGGTCTCTCGGAGTATCAGGTCGTATACCACAACCCCGCGGACCCACAGGGGATATTCCTCCTCAGTGGCGGAAGTGGAGCCAGTGGGAACGCGACTATCGCTGCCGAAGGCGCACCGTACACGTACCAGGGCGTCGATACAGTCCACTTCCTCATGATATACGGCACGCCGGAGAACCAACAGGTCATCTACAACAGCACCGCACAGGGAGGTGCCTGAAATGTCAGCCGATAGCTCACGTTCGAGTCCAGTCATCCGAGCAGGATTTTTCGTCGGGATACTCGTCCTGTCGGTGATTGTCGGCACCGTCGCGATCGGTGGCGGCGCACAATCGGCTCCCGATGTAAATCAGGTGGACGCCCCGTCGTTCAACAGCAACGAGGGCGTCGCGACTCCAGCGGACGAGAGCGGTGACCTCTCGATGTCGGCCGACGCGTCCGGGAAGGTCGTCGTTATCGACGTCGCTCACGCTGGCGATATCGACCGCGAAGCGCTCACGCCGCTCGTCTCGACCCTGACTGAGAACGGAGCGACGGTGCGCTACCACGTCGGTGAGCGACAGAGTGGGAGCCCGCTCAACGAGTCACTGCGTTCGGCTGACGCCTTTGTCGTCCTTGGCGCGGAACAGCGCTACACCGAGAGTGAAATGAACGGTTTGACCGCGTTCAGCGACGCGGGCGGTCGCGTGCTCTTGCTAAACGAGCCGTCACAGGCGAGTCCCGCCGGACTGGGGCTTTTCGGCCCGATTCGGTCGGATAGCGTGACCATGCCGATGGCCCCACTGGCGAGCCAGTACGGCCTCTCGTACGGGAACGGCTACCTGTACAACATGCACGAGTACGACACCAACTACCAGAACGTCTACGCCACGCCAACAGGAGATACGGAACTCACAGAGGGCGTCGACCGAACAGTCTTCTACGCCGCGATCCCCGTCCAGGGCGGCGACACCGCCCTCACGACGACGGAACAGACCACGCTCTCGAAGACCCGGCGACAGGACACGTACGGCGTCGTTGCCCGCTCGGGGAACGTCGTCACTGTCGGTGACACGAACGTGTTCACGCAGGAGTTCCTCTACCGGGCCGACAACGAGCAACTGGTCGGGAACCTGCTTGACTTCCTCGTCACGGGCAAAAAATCACCCGAAGACGCACCACAAACCCAAGAATCCGGCCAGTCCGGACCTGGCGGGTCGCTCCCCGGTACCGGAGTGGGCGGTGGCGGCGCATTGCCGTCGGAACCGGATTCGACTCCGACTCCCGAACCGAATGAGACGATGATGCCCGACGAATAGGGCACCACCACGCGTTTTTGTCGGGGATACTGTCAGAACAGGAATAACGCAGCAATTGCCGAACCGCGGCGAGTACAGTCAGTCGTCGAGATCGAACACGCGGCGCAGTTCACGCTCGATCTCGTCGATGTATTCGGAGAGTACGGCGTCGAGTTTCTTGTCGTCGACGATGATCGCCGAGAGCCGATCGGTCGGGTTCTCCGGCAGTTCGACGCTGAACTCGCCGTCCTCGTAGAACGGCTCCGACTCGTTGAGGATCTGCTGGTCGATCGCGTGGACCAGTTCAGAGTCGTACGTGTCGTTCATCCGCTCGAAAGCGTTCTTGTAGGCCTTCTGCAGTTCCGGGAAGTAGTTCGCGTATTTGTCCTCGAATTTCTCGGGATCGAACTCTGTCATTGCCAGAACGGTACGGGGCTGGGGATAAAGATGACCCGATATTCAGCGTTGGATCGTGCGTACGTCCTTTTGCGGGAGATACATCGTGAGGTACGCGATGAAGCAGATACCGAAGATGCCACCCAAGACAAGAAAGACGCGGATGTCCAGCCCAGCGATAGCTGCGATAATCTCTTGTAGCGTCGTCCGTGGGTTCGCGAAGCCGAACGTCTCAGTGTAGGCTAGCAGGCCGGCGACGACGACGAGTGCAATATCGAACAGGCCCCGAGAGTCCATCGTGGGGTGTTCGGAGAAGCGGACGTATAGCTTTTATTGCTGATACTGGCGGTGGAAGTCGTACGTTGCGCCGTCGCGCGTTCCGGGTTGTCCTCGCTACGACAGTTGGTCGCTGATAATCTCGTCGGCTGCCTCGATGAACGCCGACTCCTCGCCGGCCGGGATGGTCGCACCCGCCGCGATGTCGTGCCCGCCGCCGTCGCCGCCGACGGACTGCGCGGCGTCGCGCATCACGACCGACAGGTCGACGCCCCGGCCGACTAGCGGGCCGGTCGCCCGAGAGGACACTTTCGTCTCGTCTTCGTCGGTGCTGGCAAAGGCGATGATTGGTTTGTCCGAATCGACGCCGTCGGTCCCCAGCGCCATCCCGGCGACGATGCCGACGATGGTCTCGCGGATAGCGTCGCCGGCGTCGAACCACTGGACGGTCCCAGCCTGTGTGACGCCGCGCTCCTTGACGAGCGTGAGTCCTTCCGAGAGGTTCCGGCGGTGGTTCGACAGCAGCGTCCGCGCCCGTTCAAGCGGTGCGTCGCGCTCACCGAGACAGACGGCCAATCCCACGTCCANAGCCCGCTCAGAGATGTGTATAAGAGACAGCGCTCGCGTCCCGGAGTTCCGTCCCGCGCGGTTCCGCGGTCAGCGTGTAGGTCGTGCCGATGAGCGTCTCTATCTTGTCCGCCGGGACGCCCCGCTCGACGGCGCGCTGGACCAGTCCACTAGCGACGGTCTGGCGCTCGTCGTCGGAGAGGTCCGCCCACGTGCGCCAGTCATCATCGGATTTGAGATCCAGCCCCAGACCTTCGAGGAACCGCGTCGCACCAGCCTGGTCATTCGAGATGCCCGGGATCGGCACTTCGGTCGCGTACTCAAGCAGTTTCGGCAACGGTCGGGTCTGTTTGCCGTACAGCGAGAGATCGGTCCCTTCCTCAAGCACATCTGCGGCGATTCCTTCCTCGACAAGGCCGGCATTGGCTCCGACGAGTTCGCCACCGACGGCCTGCATATCCCCGACTGCGCCGACGACTGCCAGCGCGGCGAGGTCGCGGTTATCGGTCCCTTCGGTCGAGAGCGCACGGGCGAGGACATACGCTGCGCCCGCACCCGAAAGCTCCGACGCGCCATTGATGCCTTCCAGCAGCGGATTGAGATGCGTCTCGAAGTCGGCGTAGCCGTCGGTGTCGACGACTGCGTCGGGGTGGCAGTCGTCCGGGTCCGACGGCTGGTGGTGGTCAGCGATAATTGCCTCGAAATCGCCCGCGGCGACGTGCTCGGAGATAACGTCTAGCTGGCCGGACCCGAAATCCGTGAACAGCACGGTGTCGTACTCGCGGGCCGCGATGCTCTCGATTTCGGCGGCGTCGAGTTGCTTCTTGAAGACAGTCTCGACAGGGATGCCGGCCCGCGACAGCGCCGCGGTGGCGATGGCAGCGCTGGTCAGCCCGTCGGCGTCGATGTGGGAGGCCAGCAACACGCGGTCGGCCGCCCGGAGTCGGTCGGCGCAGGCGGCCGCGCGGTCGGCGAGCGCTGGAACGGGGCCGGTCGTAGTCATCGTACCGGGGATAGGTGCGCTCCGGCATAAAAACGTTCAGACGCGCAGGCAGTCGTACCAGAGTGGCCTGTCCCGTCAGGCGACCTCCCGCTGGTCACTGAGCGTGACCGTCCGGTCGGCAGTCTCGACGGTCGTTCGAATGGTTATCCAGCCGTCCGCCTGTTCGATAGCGTATGCGTCGCTGAATGATAAGTCGACGCGTCGGGTCGTAGTGTATGACCCCTCCGCTTCAAGAGTCCCCACGTCCTCGGAGCCCTCCCAGACCACATCGCCATCGGTCGAGTCACCCGCGTAAATACGCGTGTAGACGGTGACATCCGCCGCCGTGCTGTTCTGCTGGTTTGCCAGCGTCGAGGTCACGTCTCGGCAGGTCCGGCTACACTCCTCGATGGAGTCGACGGAGAGCGTAAACGGCGGAGTGCGTGCTGCGCCGCCGTCAGAATCACCAGTGTCGGTGGTTGCAGTGTCACTCTCAGCGGTTCCGGTGGTTGCCGTCGGGAACTCCGAGCGGTCCTCGCCGCTGCTTTCCGCCTGAAACGGGCCGATACCGGCGACGAGCGCACCGCCGACACCCGCTAGCAGGAGCGCGACGACGATACCGACAGCGAGTAGCTTCCGGTCCATCAGCCTACACACCTGCCCCCATCGCCGCTCCGCGCACGGTAGGTCCCGGGCTGGCATCGCTCCCACCGGCGGAGAACTCCTGAATCAGTTCGACGGCCGCCGTCACAGAGTCAGAGACCGGATCCGGGTAGCCCCCGGGCGGGCCGACGGCGTTCCGCGGGTCGTCCCCACCCGCTGTAGGGAGGGGCGCGCTGGTGAGGAGTGCGAGCACTAGCGTACCGACCGTGCGCAGTGTGGTCCGTGTCATCAACGCCTGGAGGTTGCTTCCGGCGTCCATCAAGTAGTCAGACAGTAAAATCGAATAGCCACGGGTTTCCGTCGTTGTGACCGATTAACCCCGTATTAAATCGAGTAATACCCTGTTATTATAATGGCTACAGTCATACGAAGTGACATGAGTGTTGTCACGTCCGAGCCGCAGTCGGAATCGATTCGAGTTCCTATCCGACCGGAGCAGTCTCGATGAGTCTGTTCCGACGGTTCGCGTTCGCGATCCGCGCCAAGCTCAACACTCTTCTCAGTCGGACTTCGGACCCGGCGGCGGAGCTTGACTACTCATACGAGCAGATGCGGGACGAACTGCAGGACGTGACCCGCGGTATCGCCGACGTGACGACCCAGAAGAAACGCTTAGAGATCCACCGAACTCGGTTGCGGTCGAACGTCAAGAAACACGACACGCAGGCCCGGGCCGCCCTGCAGGAAGGACGCGATGACCTCGCGCGCTGGGCACTGGAGAAGAAGCAGGTGAACGTCAGTCAGATCACGGAGCTGACGGGGCAGATAGACGACCTACAGGACACACAGGACCGGCTGGTCGGCAAGCGGGCCGAGCTCAGCAGTCAGGTAGAGCAGTTCCGGACGAAAAAAGAAACGATGAAAGCCCGTTATCAGGCCGCCGAGGCATCGGCCCGGGTCTCGGAGGCGTTTACCGGCGCTGGCGATACGATGGCCGACGTGCACCGCTCTATCGAGCGCGCGACGGAGCGTACGGAGCAGATGGAGGCGCGCGCGGCTGCGCTGGAGGAACTCGAATCGAGCGGTCAACTCGAATCCGTACTCGACGACGGCGACTCTATCGATCAGGAACTCGACCGCCTCTCCAGCGAGCGGGCGGTCGAGAACGAGCTGGCGACGCTACGGGCAGAGATGGATGAGCGCGAGGCCGTCGAAGAAGCCGCAGAATAGCTCGGGCAGGCGTCGAAACTATACAGAGCCGTTATTCGTGGTGTGTCGGAGCGGCTGCCTCGACAGCCTCGCAGGCCAGCGCCTCGAAGTCGGCCTGATCGGGGACGATGTCGACCGAGATACCGGCGTCCTCGGCCGTCTCTCGCGTCGGCTCGCCGATCGCGCCGACAGTCGCTTCGTTCAGTCCGTCGATGGCAGCATCGCGGACCCCGCGGTCCGCAGCTGCATCGAGGAAGTGTTCGACGGTGAGCGAAGAGGTGAACAGCGCCGCGTCGAGGTCGCCGTCGGCTGCCAGTTCAGCGGACTCGCCCGATTCCGGCGGCCGGACCAGCCGATACAGCACGGTTTCATGGACGTACGCACCGGCGGCTTCCAGTCCGTCAGTCAGCACCGCGGAGCCGTGGTCCGACCGGGCGATTTCGACTCTTGTGCCGGCCACCGCTCCGGACAGCGTTTCGACGAGTCCCGTCGAAGAGTATTCCGCGGGGATGATGTCGACGCCGTAGCCGGCCTCGTGAAGCGCCTCGGCGGTCGACTGGCCGATGGCGCACACCGTCGCCTCGCCGGGGTCCCAGCCAGCTTCGGCAGCGAGTTCGACGCCAGTCTTGCTCGTCAGGACGACGTAGTCGGCGTCAGTACGGGGCGTGACTGGCCTATCGTCTCCATCGCTGTCGGCATCGTCGGCCGTCGCCGGTTCGACGGCCAGCATCGGGTCCGGAATCGGGTCGGCACCGAGCGATTCCAGCAGTTCGACCGCGTCGTCGAGACGCTCGTCGTCGGGGCGGAAGGCAGCCACGCGCAAGCGCGGTTCCTCGCGCATCAGTACCCCTCCAGGAACTCCACCACTCGCTCTCGCTCGCCGGCTACCTCGCCGATGACGGTGATAGCGGGCGGTTCGATACCGGCCTCGTCGCGGACCGAGACGATAGTGTCGAGCGTCCCGGTAGCGACCTGCTGGTCGGGCCAGGTCGCGCGTTCGACGAGCGCGACTGGCGTGTCGGGGTCCATCCCGGCCTCGCGCAGGGCCTCTGTGTACTGCGGGAGCTTGCCGACACCCATCAGGACGACGAGCGTCCCGCCGGTCGCCGCAAGAGCGTCCCAGTCCACAGCGGATTCGTCCTTCGTCGGGTCCTCGTGGCCGGTGACGAAGGAGACCGAAGACGTGTAATCGCGGTGCGTGACCGGAATCCCGGCGGCTTCGGGACCGGCGATAGCGCTCGTGATTCCCGGAACGACCTCGACCGGAATCCCGTTCTCCGCGAGATGGGCCAGTTCCTCGCCGCCGCGGCCGAACACCGTCGGGTCGCCGCCTTTCAGCCGGACGACGGTGTTACCCTCCTCGGCCAGTTCCACTAATCGGGCGTTGGTGTACTCCTGTGGCGTCCACTCGCCGCCGGCGCGTTTGCCAACGTCCTCGCGTTTCTCCTCGGGGATCATCCCGATGATTTCCGGGCCGGGGAGCTTGTCGTGTAGCACCACGTCGGCCTCCTCCAGCAGGCGCTTTGCCTTGACCGTCAGCAGGTCCGGGTCACCGGGACCGGAACCGACCAGATACACCTTGCCGGGTGCAGCGTCCGTCATTCCTCGTCTTCCTCCCGCGCCGTCGAGGCGTCGTCGTCCGCCTCCGTCGAGTCCCGTTTGGCCTCGGCGATGAGGTCGTCAGCGCCCTGTTCGGCGAGTTCCGCCGCGAGGTCCTGTGCCGCGTCGATGTGGTACTCGGCCGGGATGTCGCGGCCAACCGAGACTTCTTCCGTGCCGTCCTGTGAGAGGACGCGCACTCGCGTGTGGACGACCCCGCCTTCCAAGTGGGCGTGGACGCCGATTGGCGCGACACAACCACCGCCGAGTTCTTCGAGAATCGTCCGCTCGACGGTCGTCTCGACGCGCGTCTGTGGGTCGTCCAGCCGGTCTTTGATGTCCAGCGCGAGGTCGCCGTCGACGGCAGTCACGGCCAGCGCACCCTGCCCCGGAGCCGGGACGAACCGGTCGGGATCGAGGTCGGACATCCCGACATAGCGCGTGAGCCCGGCGCGGTGGAGCCCCGCCTTCGCCAGCACGATAGCGTCGTACTCCACGTCCGGGTCCCGCTCCATCGCCCGCCGTTCGAACTCGGTGAGGTCGTTGAACCACTCCTCAACGGTGCGGTCGTAGGGGTGCTCTTCTTCGTCAGTGTCGGACTCGTCGGTGTCGGAGTCCTCGGCATCGTCCGTCTGCGCCTGTTCGGCCTCGTGACGCTCCTGATGTTCCTGCTGAAGCGACGGGGCCAGCAGTTTCGCGAGACGCGTATCGACGTTGCCCCGGAGCGGTTCCACGGTAAGGTCGTCGCGCTCGGCGAGCAACTGCGCCTTGCGTCGCAGGCTCGACGTACCGACAGTCGCACCCTCCGGCAGTTCGTCGAGCGAGCGACCGTCGCGCGTCACCAGCACGTCCTCGGCGGCGGCCCGCTCGGGGACCGCCGCGACGACGAGGCGCTCGGGCCGTTCGGTCGGCATGTCCTTCATCGAGTGAACCGCCGCGTCGAGTTCGCCGTCGAGTACCTTCTCGTCAAGGCTGCGCACGAACGCGCCGGTTTTCCCCAGTCGATGAATGAGTTCGTCCCGTATCTGGTCGCCCGTCGTCTCCACCTCGACGAGTTCGACCGCCAGTCGGCGACTGCTCAGCGAATCCCGAACCGTCGCCGCCTGCCGCAACGCGAGGTCAGAGCCCCGCGTCGCCAGTTGCAGTGTCTCCCCGCGTGTTGTCATACCCGACACTCCTCGGTCAGCGCGTAAAAACGCACTTCTTCGCCGATTCGATGTCGCTACGCAGTCATCTCAGCGGACACAGTTCCGAGCATGCACTGTGAAACGAATCCCCCAACAAATGTCGTCACGCCGCCAGCGACGAGGGCGAAGTCGATCAGTCTGTTGAGCGTGTCGACAGGACCGACGCTGATTGTGAGGACGACGTACGCGTGCAGGAGTACGTACATGGCTGGCAGAAAGACCGCCGTACAGAGCACGCCGGCAGCCATCGCGCGTCGAATGACCGGCGGGGTACGTCTAACGACCGGGAGGGAACTGGTCAGGGCCATCGGGTACGGCTTTGTGGTGGGTACACGTAGTTCTGTGGTGCAGTCTGCGAGTCCCAGCCGCGTTACCACGGCTCGTTTTTCAGGCCGAGCAGGTAGGCGATGCCGTTGGTCACGAGATGTAGCACCGGCGTCGCGACGACAACGACGACCAGCACCGGGAGGGTGAACGTCTCGGTGAACCACGACGGCGCGGTCACGAGCACACAGAGCAACGCTCCGACGACGAAATCCAGTTGATCCAGCCCGGGGAACGCCGCCCCGCGCTCGCGGCCCGTTCGGCGTTTGAGGAAGGACGCGCCGATGTCCCCGAGCATCGCGCCGAAGGCGAGTCCGAGTCCCGCACGGAGCGGAAACGTCGGGAGATCGGCTCCCAGTGCAGCGCTCACGCTGGGTGCGGCCTGTGTCAGTCCGAGCGCAAGTAGCGTCCCGGCGGCGGTACCGATGAGCGTCCCGCGCCATGTCTTGCCGTCACCCAGCACTCGCCGCCCGCCCCACGTTCGGCCACCGTCTATCGGTCTGCCGCCGCCAGCGAGTACCGCGGCGTTGTTCGGGATGTACGCCGGCAACATCGCCCACAGCGCCCAGACGACCGTGTCGACCGTCTCCATATCCCCGCCGTCTGCCCCCGTCGTCTTAATCTGTGTGACTCACTGCTGTGCGGTTGGCGAGAGTGGCCACAGACTCCGGGACTCACACGGGCACGCCGACACCCGTTGCTAACCACGAATCTAAAAAGATCGAGAACTGGCCTCAGAACGGCGCTTCGGGGCCTTCGTCTTCGTCGCCGCCAACGTCGCCGCCGCGGGACTCACCGGGGAAGGACGGACTCATGCCGCCGCTACCGCCGGACATCCCTTCCTGCTGTTCCATTCCGGTTCGGGCGGTGACCTCGTTGATCTCCGGGATCTCCTTTGTCATGCGCGTCTTGATGGCCTGAATGGTCATCGGCGAGATGCCACAGCCGGAACAGGCGCCGCCGAGGCGGATCGTGACGCTGCCGTCCTCGCGGTCGATCTCTTCGATTGCCGCGCTCCCGCCGTGCATCTGGATCTGGGGGAAGTTGCGGCGCAGGAAGTTCGTGATTCGCTCGCGCAGGTCGTTGGCGTCCTCTGTTTCAGTGTTCATAGTGAATCATATTCCGTCCCGGGAGGGCTTAGACCTTTGGACTAACATCTATATGACGGGCGAGAAACCGCGACCCGCGAGCACCTGCCCGTAGTTACCTTGAACATACCTGAAGCTTCTACCGCCGGGGCGAGTAGCCCGTCCTATGACACCCCCCGCTGACGGACCACAGCTGTTCGAGTGTGAGACCTGCGGCGGCATCGGCATCGGCGACAATCACCCGGAGTGCTGTAGCGAGCCGATGACGGGGACCGAGATAGAGGAGACGGCGGTCAGCGAGCCGTCACTCGAAACTCTGCTCAAGACGGTCTTCGAGATGTCCGGCACCGAACTGGACGTCTGTCTCTGCGTGATGGAGGGCGGTGAGTTGACCGTTGCAGCACTGGCCGAGCAGATCGGCTACGACCGGAGCGTCGTCGCGCGCCATCTCAACCATCTCGCCGACCTCGGTGTCGTCGAGAAACGCCGGCGAATCAGGCCGGCGGGTGGGCACGTGTACGTCTACACGCCGCAGCCGCCGGAAGTAGTGCGTGAGCGGCTCCGCGAGGAGTTCCTGTCGTGGGTTCGGCTGGCGACCGCACAGTTGGATGACTTGCAGCGTGAGAAAGTCGAGGCGATAGCCGATGCCGAGACTGACGAGCGGCAGTGGACCGTGTTTCAGGAGCAGTAGCGATGAGCCGCCTCAGATGCGGTCGGCAGTCACAGCGTAGACGACCGCGAGGACAGCCCCGTAGACGACGTGCCACAGCAACGACGGCGGCGCGAAGTTCGGGAACGGCGGCGAGGCCGGCGAGCCGACCGCGCCGAGCCAGACTGGCATCAAAAGCGCGGCGAAGAGCACCCAGGTGGCGACGCCCCAGCCGACGCCGAGTCCAAGCAGTTTGCCGGACGATTCCAGACTGAGGACCCTCGCTAGCCCGGCGAACATTACACCCATCACAGCGCCGTGCGAGAGGTGGACGACGAGGCCGGCCCCCGGACTCGGCGGCGGCGCGAGCCCGTACAGAGACGGGATTGCGACGGCGAGTGTCGGGGGGTTCATCACCAGTATCAGTGCACCCATGACGGCGCTCCCGGCGATGCCGCCGAGGACGCCGGCCTTCCAGTTGCCGGTACCGAGATCGTACGTTTGCGTCGTTTCTGTCGTCGTTGACATGCATCTGACTCGTCGCGTCGTCTGACAAAAGAGCCGGCGTGGCTGTTCGACCTCGTGGCACGTCCCCGCAAGAACTATACACCGGCTCTCGCCGGCATGGGCAGGCAGGCAACCAAGTTTCAAGCCGGGGCCGGACGGACAGGTGGTATGGCAGACTCCGACACAGTGATGGCTCGGTTCGATACCCCGGACATCGACGACCTCCCCGAGGACCTGCAAGCGCGTATCGCGGAGGAAACCGACCGCGCCGGCTTCACGCCGAACATTTTCCCGGCGATGGCGTATCGCCCCTCGCATTTCCGGGCGTTCTTCGCGTACCACGACGCCTTAGTCGAGGAGACGGCGCTCGAACGAGAAGAGGTCGAGATGATTATCGTCGCCGTCAGCGGCGTCAACGACTGCCTCTACTGCATCGTCGCCCACGGCGCGCTCCTGCGTATCTACGCTGACGCGCCCAAGCTCGCCGAGCAGGTCGCCGCGAACCATCGGACGGCCGAGATTAACGAGACGCACAAGGCGATGCTTGATTTCGCGGTGAAACTGACCGAGTCGCCCGCCCGTATCGAGGACGGGGACCTCGAACGGCTGGAGGAACATGGGTATAGCCGCCGCGCTATCTGGGACATCGGCAGCGTCGCCGCCTTCTTCAACCTCTCGAACCGTCTGGCACAGCTCGCCGATATCCGCCCGAACGACGAGTTCTACGACCTGGGCCGGTGATTGGGCGGGCGGCTGGCCGCCCGGTCTCACGCCGCCTCGGCAGATCGGACCGAGCCAGCGCCACACTCCGGACAGGTCAGGTTCTCGACCGTCGCCGCGCGCTGTGCGAACTCGGTCCCGCAGTCGTCACAGCGGAACCGGTAGTGTTGTTCTCCGGAGCTAAATAGCTCCGATACCGTGTCAAGCACACCCATACTAATACACTCAACGTCGAAGCCCCAAAATCTTCCGGCTGAAGTACATTTCCGGTGTGGTTTGATACATATAGCATGCATCACAGCGCGTATCTATACACCTAGTAGTTCTGGTCTTGCCTATCAGGGGCATCCACAGATGTATGAGCGAAACACTCTATCTGATGCAGAAAGACAGCGAGACGCGGATCGAAGTCGACGCCGACGGGTACGACCGGATCATGGAGAACGGCAACGTCGTCGGCCACCACATGAGCAACCCCATCGTCAAGCTGACGTAAGCGCAACGCAGTCCCGAAGCATCGCTACTGACGCACAACATCCGGGAGTTTTTGCCGCTGGCTGTTGAACCGGTGTCCAATGAGTGACGCCGACGACGGTCCGAAGCAGGTCTCGGACCCGGCCTACCACAGCGAGAACCACACGGCCGCCCAGACCTGCGGCTGGACGAAAAACGCCCTGCGCGGGGAGGGGAAGTGCTACAAGTACATCTTCTACGGTATCGAGTCCCACCGCTGCATCCAGATGACGCCGGTCGTGAAATGCAACGAGCGGTGCGTGTTCTGTTGGCGGGACCACGCCGGCCACGCCTACGAACTCGGCGACGTGGAGTGGGACGACCCCGCGGCGGTCGCCGATGCCTCCGTGGAACTCCAGCGGAAACTCCTCTCTGGCTTCGGCGGCAACGACGAAGTTCCGCGCGAGGTGTTCGACCAGGCGATGGAACCCCGCCACGTCGCCATCTCGCTGGACGGCGAACCCACGCTCTATCCGCACCTGCCGGAACTCATCGAGGAGTTCCACGACCGCGACATCACCACGTTTCTCGTCTCCAACGGGACCAACACGGAGATGCTGGAGCGGTGTGACCCGACACAGCTGTACGTCTCCGTCGACGCCGCCGACCGCCAGACGTTCGATTCGACGGTGCAGGCCATGGAGGACGACGCCTGGGACTCGCTCATCGACACGCTGGACGTGCTGGCCGAGAAAGACGACACCCGCACCGTCATCCGGACGACGCTGGTCAAGGGCCACAACATGCACCACCCCGAGTGGTACGCGGCGATGTGTGACCGGGCCGACGCGGACTTCGTCGAGATGAAGGCGTACATGCACGTCGGCCACTCGCGTGGGCGTCTCGACCGAGACTCGATGCCCGACCACAGCGAAGTCAGAGAGTTCACACAGGAGATGGGCGAGTACCTCCCCGACCACGACGTGCTGAAGGAGGTCGAAGACTCCCGTGTGACGATGCTCGCCGAGGACGAGAACACGTGGGTCCCGAAACTGGAGAAGTCGAGCGAGTTCTGGGAACAGGACCCGCTGGTGGAGTACTGACTGCATCACAAGGCGAGGCAGCGCCATCACAACAGTGTGACGGGACTGAACGTGTTAGGCAGCGGGTTGAATTGTATCCAGCAAAGAAGAACAATCGCGCTTTTGCTACCAACCCTGTCCTAGTTTTTCTCCGTTCCAAAAGTGGAATGCATTCCACCTTCGGTATGCTTATCCGGCGGGAATCCCTACTGCAGTGCATGGCTGAATCAACGGGACAGGGCGTCGGTCGGGACGAGCTGGCGACGCTGAAACTGCTCGCCCTCGACGGTGCGCTCGACGAATCGACGAAAGTATCCTGTGCCGATCTCGCCGAACGGCTGGACGCCTCGAACCAGACCGCCTCGCGGCGGCTCCAGCGGCTCGAAGACGCCGGGCTGCTGGCCCGTGATATCGTCAGTGACGGGCAGGAGGTGGAGCTGACTGGCGACGGTGAACGACGCCTCCAGTCCGAATACGCCGACTACCGACGGATCTTCGAATCCGACGCCAGCGTCGATCTGACCGGCGTCGTCACCTCGGGGATGGGCGAGGGTCGCCACTACATTACGCTCCCGGGCTACATGGAGCAGTTCATCGAACGGCTGGGGTACGAGCCCTTTGCCGGCACGCTCAATCTCGAACTCACAGCCGAGAGCGTCCGCAAGCGAGCGCGGATGAGCGCTATCGAGCCGGTCACCATTGAGGGCTGGGAGGACGACGAGCGGACGTACGGCCCCGCGTACTGCTACCCCGCCTCGATAGAGGGGAGCGACGGCGAGTACGAGCCGGCCCACGTTATCGCGCCTGAACGGACCCACCACGGCGAGGAACAGCTCGAAGTAATCGCGCCCGAGAAACTCCGTGGCGTGCTGGAACTGGCCGACGGTGACGAGGTGATCGTGCATGTCTCGGAGTGAGGAAACCGCTGCCGACGCCGACAGTGTGGCCGACGCCGTCGCCGCCTTCGCCCGTGGCGAGCCGGTGCTGATCCACGACGCCGCCGACCGCGAGGGCGAGACCGATCTCGTCTATCCGGCCGGTGCCGTCACGCCCGAAGCCGTCGCTCGGATGCGAAACGACGCCGGGGGCCTCGTCTGCGTCGCGCTCTCGGACCACGTTGCCGAGGCGCTGGAACTCCCCTTCATGCAGGAGGTCCTCGACCATCCGACAGCGGCCGACCACGACCTCGCGTACGACGAGCGCTCCTCGTTCTCGCTGACGGTGAACCATCGCGATACCTTTACCGGCATCACCGACGAGGACCGCTCGCTGACCATCCGGGAACTGGCTGCCGTCGCGGCGGACCCGGACCCGGACGTGTTCAGCGATGCCTTCCGGTCACCGGGCCATGTCCACCTCCTCCGCGCGGCTCCGGACGGCCTTTCCGACCGCGAAGGTCACACTGAATTCGCGCTTGCGCTCGCAGCCGCGGCCGACCAGCCCGAAGCCGCCGTCGTCTGTGAGATGTTGGACGACGAGACGGGTGCAGCGCTGCCCCCGGCAGCAGCACGGACCTACGCCGACCGCGAGGGACTCGTGTACGTCGAAGGTGCCAGCTTGCTAGAGCGCTTCGACTGATACTGGCGGCTGTAGCTGAGACAGAGTAGTCGCCACTTCGTGGCATCGGGAGTATTGAGGGACGTACGTCCGACACCATGAGAAGCGGGCAGCCAGTGTTTATGTCCGGCAATCATGGGGCTGGACCGGTTTGCGAGTCAGAAGGGTGTATCCGCGGCCGCGGCAAGTTGTCTGAGACCGCTGACGACGAGGTACAGCACCGCTCCAGTGAACAACGCGATACCCACGGCCCGAGAGAGCCCGGGGACCGGTGATTCGACGACACCGGAGAGATTGCGCGTGATGACCTCGGCCTGAATCAGGAGCAGGCCCAGCGGAAGCAACAGAACAGCGACGCTACGGTGGAGCGACCGCTTCAGCGAGGACATGTAGGTGCGAACGGCCAGATTTTACTAAAGCGTTTGCGGTCGGCAGGGCAGTGCGCCGTGCCAGACGTGCCAGACGGCGCAGCCCTGAGCCGCAAGGGTATCGTCAACACTCTTAACCACGGGAATCAATGGGGTAGATATGACACACGACGAGACAGCAGGAGGCATCACCCGCGGACATCGCGACGGCCGACTCAGCGGAGGGGTCGTGCGATGAGCGACCGTCCGGAGATGTTCGAGGGAACCGAGCGCATCTGGATGGACGGCGAGTTCGTCGACTTCGAGGACGCGCAGACCCACGTCCTCACCCACGCGCTGCACTACGGGACCGGCGTCTTCGAGGGCGTCCGTTGTTACGACACCGAGCAGGGACCGGCCATCTTCCGCTGGGAGGAACACCTGGACCGCCTGTACAAGTCCGCGAAACCGTACGACCTCGACATCGAGTTCAGCAAAGACGAACTCACCGAGGCGACGACGGAACTCATCGAGACGGAAGGGTTCGAATCGTGTTACATCCGCCCCATCGTCTACTACGGCTTCGACTCGCTCGGCGTGAGCCCGAAAGACTGCCCGACGAAGACCACTATCGCAGCGTGGCCGTGGGGCGCGTATCTGGGCGAGGAAGCGCTGGAGGAGGGCGTCGACGTGATGGTGTCGTCCTGGCGCAAGCACGCCTCCAGCCAGATTCCGACCAACATCAAGACCACGGGGCTGTACGTCAACAGCATGCTCGCCGGCGAGGAGGCCCGCCGGAACGGCTACACCGAGGCCATCGTCCTGAACAAGGAGGGCAACGTCGCCGAAGGGCCGGGCGAGAACATCTTCATGGTCCGGGACGGCGAAATCTACACGCCCGGGCTGGCAGAAAGCATCCTCGAAGGCATCACCCGCAACACCGCAATCACGCTCGCCGAAGAAATGGGCTACACCGTCCACGAGGAGGCGACCATCTCCCGCGGTGAGCTATACACCGCCGACGAACTGTTCTTCACCGGGACGGCGGCGGAAGTCACGCCGATCCGGAGCGTCGACGACAACGAGATCGGTGAGGGGACCAAAGGGCCAGTCACCGACGAGCTGCAGTCGGCCTTCTTCGACGTGATCGAGAGCGGCGACCGCGAAGAGTGGTTCCACTACGTCTGAAAGCCCGCTAAACGGCGCTGTTAGTCGTTCGCGAGGTCGTCCTCGTCGGCGACCGGAATCGGCGTGGCGGTGCTACGGTCCGTATCACCGAAGCCAGCGCTGAGGATGCGCGTCAGTGCTTCCTCGACGCGTTCGTCGACTTCCTCGTAGCGGTGCGGTTCGACCTCGACGACGTAGCCGGTCGTGATGTTCGGCGCCGTCGGTAAGAAGAGCACGTCGCGGCCGTCGTCAGTCGTCTGTCCCGTTTTGAACGCCGTCATGCGCATCCCGTCCCACACTTCGAGTTTCACCGGTGCCTGGAGGTCTTCCGTTCCCCCGACAGCCGTCTCGACCGCCATCTTCGAGGCGTTGTACACCACCCGGAGCCCGGGGACGTGGTTCATCGCGTCGTCGATAGCTCGTTCGACGATGTCGCCGAAGGCCGTCCGCATCAGATAGCCGATAGAGAACACGATGAGGATGAAGATAATCAGCGTCGTGAACACCCGGGCGAGTTCGACAGACGAAGTTCCCGAGGGTAGGCCAAGCATCGCTAGCAGTTCACTATCGATTGCAGGGATGACCGCCGCAGACGCGAGGATAGAGTAGAGATAGAGGATAACGTAAATCGTCACCAGCAGGGGCAATAGGACGATGAGGCCGCTCGCGAAATCGCGCTTCCACGACGTTGAGGAGGCCATACAGGTACGTGTCGGGCGCGGGATATGAGCCCTTTCCTTTGGTGCGTGTTCGTGCTGTTACCCACGTAGTTCTGACAGGGAACTGCGACCGGACTACCACTCGGCGACGCTGCCGTCGTCGTGTCGCCAGACGGGGTTGTGCCAGTCGACCTCCTGCTGGGACTGCGCCCGGAGAAACGCCTCGTCAATCTCGATTCCGAGGCCGGGGTCGGTGGGCACGGTGACGAACCCGTCCTCGTAGTCGAACACGGACGGGTCGGCGAGGTAGTCCAGCACGTCGGTGGTCTCGTTGTAGTGGATGTCGATGCTCTGTTCCTGAATGAGCGCGTTGGGCGAGCAGGCGTCGACCTGAACACACGACGCCAAGGCGACCGGGCCGAGCGGGCAGTGAGGGGCCATCGCCACGTCGTAGGCCTCGGCCATCGACGCGATCTTGTACACCTCGGTGATGCCGCCGGCGTGGGAGAGGTCCGGCTGAATCACGTCGACGGCACCGTCCTCGAACACCTCCTTGTAGTCCCAGCGCGAGTACATCCGCTCGCCGGTCGCAATCGGGATATCGGTGTGGGCCGCCAGTGCCGGCAGCGCGTCGTTGTGTTCGGGCAACACCGGCTCCTCGATGAACATCGGCTCGTAGGGCTCCAGCGCGGACGCGAGCCGTTTGACCATCGGCTTCGTGACGCGACCGTGGAAGTCGACGCCGATGTCGACCTCGGGACCGACGGCCTCCCGGACTTCTCGCAGGCGTGTCGCGGCGGCCTCAACGGTGGCTGGGGTGTCGACGCGCTCGATTTCGGGCGTCGCGTTCATCTTCAGCGCCGTGAACCCAGCGTCGACCTGCGCCTGAGCGGCGCTGGCTACGTCGGAGGGTTCGTCGCCGCCGATCCACTGGTACACCCGAATCCGGTCCCGGGCCTGCCCACCGAGCAGCTGGTGGATCGGCGCGCCGAGTTGCTTGCCCTTGATGTCCCACAGCGCCTGGTCGATGCCGGCGATGGCGGACATCAGGACCGGGCCGCCGCGGTAGAAGCCACCGCGATACATCGCCTGCCAGTGGTCCTGAATGTTCTCGGGGTTTTCGCCGACGAGATAGCTGTCGAGCAGTTCCTCGACGGCTGCACGCACCGTATGCGCCCTGCCCTCGACAACGGGTTCGCCCCAGCCGACGGTGCCATCGGCTGTCTCCAGTCGAAGGAAGAGCCACCGGGGCGGCACCTCGAACAGTTCGTAGTCGACGATACGGTTCCCACCCGCGCCGTCGGCTGTCATGCCGGTGTCCTCCGCGCTGTGCCATGCAGATCAATCCTCTCAAGGACAATACGCGACGTTTCGAACCGTACTCTGTCGGTGTGTGGAGTCATGTGAGACACACATAGGAGACGTGTATATAGTCATTGTGTGATTCCAGAACGGCCGTCAGCGCCGGTATCTCGGTGTCGGTGAGCAGCGCAGACCGTCCGCTATCGCATCGGTAGCGGTCAGTTTCGGCTAGTTACTGCTCACGGTGGCGCTCCCACGTACTGACGAGCCCGGCAAGCGTCTCGTTGACCGGGGCCCGCTCGGTCGCAGTCTCGGCGACGTAGCCGTTGATGGCGTCGATTTCCGTCCGACGGCCGGCCGAGGTGTCCTGAAACATCGACGAGTGATTGGCGGCGGTGTCGTCGACGACACGCTCAACGAGCGACACCGCACGCTCGTCGGAAAGGTCGATGTCCTGTTCGCGGGCAACGGCGGCCGTCTCGCGGGCGGCCTCTGCGGCGATAGCGTCGGCCGGTGAGTCGGCCAGCGCACCGTTCGGCACGCGGGCGAGCGCTGTCACCGCGTTGATGCCAGCGTTGACCGCGAGTTTCTCCCAGAGGCGAGTCGGCATGTCCGCTGCGACAGTCGTCTCGATGCCAGCCATACGGAACGCCGCCCCGATGTCGTCGGCGACTGCCGACCGGCCGCCGTTGCGGTCCCCCAGCACGACTTCACCGCGGCCGGTGAACGCGACGGTGCCCGGCTCTCGAAGTCGCGCGCCGTAGGAACACGTCCCTGCCAGCACCGGACAGTCGAGTTCGGCAGCCAACTGCGATTCGTTGCCCATCCCGTTCTGGAGTGAGAGGCAGGCATTGAGCGTACAGTCGGCAAGGTCTGCTGCCGTTGCAGCGGTGTCGTATGCCTTGACTGTCACCAGCGCGAGGTCGGCACGCTGCGGAATCGTCGTCTGTGCGTTCGGGTGGACCCGAAACACCTCGGTCCCGACGACGGAAAGGCCACGCTCGGTAACGGCGCTCACGTGTGGCTCGCGGCCCACGAGCGTCACGTCGTGTTCGCGGGCGAGCAGGCCACCGACGAGACTGCCGAGGCTCCCGGCCCCGACGACGACGATATCCATACCGCCTCGCAGGGACGGCCGGGACAAAAACCTACCACTGGCGCGTCGGAATCAGCACGCACTTGGCCGCGAGTGGCGAACGAGTGGGCATGGGCGACTCCGACGACGCCGAGGCAGTAGTTCGGGCCATCGACGAGATCGGTATCGACCGACTGACCGAGACGATCGTCACGGCGTGGGAGGGCATCGGTGGCGACGGCGAACCGGGGCCGACCTGGCCGGAAGACGAAACCAGGCGTCGGTTCGAACTGGCCGACCCGGACGAAGCGGTCGGGCTGGACGTGCTCGCCGCGGTGCTAGACGCGTCACCGCGGTCCCCCGAAAAGGCGTTTGTCCACCTCGGTGTCGGACGGCGAGACACCCCCCAGCACGAACGGTTCGCTGTCGAGACACTCGCAGGCCATACCGGTGTTTCAGCGACCGACACACATACGACCGGGACGGTGCCGATGACGGCAGAAACGTTCGACGCGCTGGCGCGAGTCTACGGGGGGACGTTGGTGTACGTCGTCATCGGTGACGAAGACGGACAGGCGATTGTCGAACTCGACTGGACGACCCTCCGGTTCTCGCTCCCGCCGTCGGCCGCCGAGACTGTGCAGGAGACAGTCGGACCGGCCGTTGCCGAGCGATTCGAGCAGGCGTAATCACTGCCACGTATAGGATCGGTGGGTCCAGACAGCCACCGACCCGCCTCAATCCTCCTGCCAGTAGTAGATGTCCTCTTTTGGCGCGTTGCAGGACGGGCATTCGTCGGGGATGTCCTCTATCTGTCCCATCTCGCCACATTCCCAGCAGCGCCACATCAGTTCGGCCTCGCCCGCGGCCCCGGCGCTGAGGTGCTCGCTCGACATCGCTTCGATGCCGTCCTCGACCGTGACGTAGAACCCGTGTTCGTCGAACCCGCGGATGGTCCCGAGTTCGTTGCCGTCCTCGTCGTACACCGTCTGTCCGAACGAATACTCCTCGCTTTCGATGTTTGTTGTCATGTCAGCCATACATAGAGCTAGTCGGCCCGAGATGTNCCTCGCGCCATCAGAGATGTGTATAAGAGACAGGGGGAAGAGTGAACCTCCCAGTTGGCCGCTGCTACGCCCGCTCTACTACCGTGAGAACAGACTGTTGTGGACCGGGGCGAAGTCGCTCTCCTGACTGTCCTCGACAACGGAGTCGGTGACGGCGTTGCCGTCGACGCCGGCCTCTAAGAAGTCCGCCAGCGGCGGCCCGACGTTGTCCGGTTCGACGAGGAACGCGTCGTGGCCGTGGTCGGAGTCGATGACGTGGTGGGCGACGTTCGCGTCGGCGTCCCGGAGCGAGTCGGCCAGTGCCTCCGCCTGCTGGGTGGTGAAGTGCCAGTCGGCGGTAAAGGACATCACCAGCGCATCGCCGTCGAAGGCCGCCAGCGCGTCCGCGTCGGACTCGAACCCGGCGGCGAGGTCGTAGTTGTCCATCGCGCGCGTCAGGTAGAGGTAGCTGTTGGCGTCGAAGCGCTCGGTGAACTTCTCGGCGTTGTAATCGAGATACGATTCCACGTCGCGGTACGGGAAGAACGCGCCCGCGGCGTCGGTGGGGAACGTGCGGACGGCGTCCCGGCCGGCGGCGCGGCGGCCGAAGCGGTGCTCCATCGATGCCTTCGAGAGGTACATCACGTGGCCCAGTTGGCGCGCCAGTGCCAAGCCGTCACTCGGCGGGTCCTGGTCCTCGCCATAGTAGTGGCCCTGGTTCCAGTTCGGGTCAGTCGTGATGGCCCGGCGGGCGATGGCATCGAGCGAGAGACACTGCGTGTCCAGTCGCGCGGCCGCGGCAATGGGGACGATGCGGTCGACGTGGTCCGGGTGGCGCTTGGCCCACTCCAGAACATTCATCCCGCCGACGCTGCCGCCGACGACGGCGTGGAGGTGGGGAATCCCGAGTTCGTCCAGCAGGGCGCGCTGGGCTTCGGTCCAGTCTGTCACGGTGACCGGCGGGAAATCGGTGCCGTATGGTTCGCCCGTCTCCGGGTTCTCGCTTTTCGGGCCTGTCGACCCGTAGCAGGAACCCGGGATGTTCGCACAGACGACGTAGTACTCCGTGGTGTCGATAGCTTTGCCCGGCCCGACGATGTCGTCCCACCAAGCGCGGGCCTGATCGGCGCTGTCGACCCGGTCGCGGCCGGCGACGTGGGCGCTGCCGGTCAGGGCGTGACAGACCAGCACCGCGTTGTCGCCGTCGAACTCCCCATAGGCTTCGTAGGTAATCTCCAGATCCGGAATCGTCTCCCCGCAGTCAAACTCGAACTCGCCGAGCGAGATAGTGTTATGTTCGACGTTCATGTGACTCGTTCGATGGCCTCGTCGATATCTGCGATGATGTCCTCCGGGTCCTCGATGCCGACGCTGAACCGGAGGAGGTCCGGCGTGACGCCGCTGGCACGCTGTTCCGCCTCGCTGAGCTGGGCGTGGGTGGTCGAGGCCGGGTGGATGACCAGCGTCTTGGCGTCGCCGATGTTCGCGAGGAACTGGGCGAGGTCCGTCTCCTCGCAGAACCGTCGGCCGGCGTCGTAGCCGGCTTCCAGTCCGAACGTAACGATGCCACCGAACCCACCGGAGAGGTACTGCTGTGCCAGGTCGTGGGTCTCGTGGCTCTCCAGTCCGGGATAGGTGACCCAGGCGACCTCGGGGTGGTCGTCGAGGTGCTGGGCGACAGCCATCGCATTCTCGCAGTGGCGGTCCATCCGCAAAGAGAGCGTCTCAGCCCCCTGAAGCGTCGCCCAGGCGTCGAACGGCTTCTGACCGTCGCCGAGCGAGCGGAGCGCGCGCTGTCGGGCGGCGACCGAGAAGGCGCGGTCGCCGAAGGCCTCGGAGAAGTTCTTTCCGAAGGCGTCGTTTTCCCCGCCCAGTTCCGGGAACTTCTCGGGGTACTCGTCCCAGGGGAACGAGCCGCCGTCGACGAGGACGCCGCCGACGGTCGTCCCGGAGCCGTGGATCCACTTCGTCGTCGACTCCCAGAGGAGGTCCACGCCGTGGTCCAGTGGGTTACAGAGCGCCGGCGTTCCGAACGTATTGTCGACGAAGACGGGCACGCCGTGGTCGTGGGCCACCTCGGCGATCTCCTCCATCGGTGGGACGACGAGCGACGGGTTCCCGATGGTCTCGAAGTGGACGTAGGCCGTGTTCTCGTCGATGGCCTCGGCGTAGGCGTCCGGGTCGAGCGTGTCGACGAACCGCGTCTCGATGCCCCGCCGACTGGCGGTACTGGAGTAATAGGAGTGGGTGCCGCCATAGATGGAGGAAGCCGTCACGATGTTGTCGCCGTTGGCCGCGAGGACGAACGTCCCAGCGTCGAGCGCGGCCATCCCCGACCCCGTCGCGACGGCGTCGACGGCGTTTTCGAGCGACGCGATGCGGGTTTCGAGCATCCGAACGGTAGGGTTGTCGAACCGCGAGTAGACGTTGCCGTCGTCCTCTAGCGCATACCGGTCGGCCGCAGTGTCGGCGTCCTCAAAGACGTACGACGAGGTCTGATAGATGGGCGGAGCGCGTGCCCCTGTGGCCGGGTCCGGCTCCTCCTGGCCGGCGTGGACACAGCGCGTCCCGAATCCGTAGTCGTCGGTCATGTGCAGTATGCATATATCTCTAGCTATCTATAACTCAGAGTTACGGCAATTCTCTCTTATTGTGATAGGATACCACGGTATCGGTTCGCCAACCGGCGAAACCGAGGGAGAGGGTATATGTCGGTGGCTATCTACACGCCGGTATGGACCACGACACTGCCGGACGAACCAGCCGACAGATTCTCGACGCCGTCGGCAGTGCCGTCATCGCTGACGACCACTTCCTCGAAACCGTCATGACCGGGATTCTCGCCCGGGGGCACGTCCTGCTCGAAGACGTGCCGGGCACGGGGAAGACGCTCACTGCCCAGTCGTTCGCGACGGCGCTTGACCTCTCGTTCAAGCGGGTGCAGTTCACGCCGGACCTGCTCCCGTCCGACATTACCGGCTCGAACGTATTCAACGAGGCCACCGGCGAGTTCGATTTCCAGCCCGGCCCCGTCTTCGCCAACGTCGTGCTGGCCGACGAAATCAACCGTGCGCCGCCCAAGACACAGGCCGCGTTGCTCGAAGCGATGGGTGAGAAGCAGGTGACCGTCGACGGCGTGACCCACGACCTGCCCGAGCCGTTCTTCGTCATCGCCACGCAGAACCCCGTCGAGCAGGAGGGGACCTTCGGCCTGCCGGAGGCCCAGCGGGACCGGTTCATCGTCAAAACCACGATGGGCTATCCCGACTTCGGCGGCGAACGCGAACTCATCGACCGGCGGGCCGACCGCACAGCACAGGCCCCGAGCGTCACCAGCGTCATCGACGGCGAGCGGCTGCCGGCGCTCCAACGAGCCGTCGAGTCGGTCACCGTCGACGGCACGCTGCGGGACTACGTCGTCGAACTCGGCCGCGCCACCCGCGAGGACGACCGCGTGGACGTCGGCGTCTCCCCGCGTGGTATTCAGCGGCTGTTCGAGGCGACTCGCGCCGCCGCGGTCCTCGACGGCCGCGACTACGCCGTCCCGGACGACGTGAAAAGCGTCGTCGAGGAGGCATTCGCCCACCGGCTCGTCCTGACCGCCGACGCAGGCGTCCGCGGCGTCGACCCGGTGACCGTCGTCGACGACGTGCTGGACCGCGTCGAAGTGCCGGCGGTCAGTCCCTAACTGTTCAGGTTCGCTCGGCGTCACGGCGGCACGGGCGTTTCAGCGGTAACTACCGTATCGCGGCCACCAGCGCCAACACGGCGACGAGACAGACCGCGAGGCCGGCCACGGCGACCGATGGCTCGACGGCAATCGAACCACGGGCGACGCCGGAGAGGCCCAGCGTCGCCACCGCACCGACGCCGCCGACCGCGACGGTTCCACCGGTGTGGACGATCTCGGTGCGGCGCGTCGTGGCCCCGGTGCCGACCTCGTGTCCCAGCGTCGTCCCGAAGGACCCGGCGTCCCAGACGACGACTGCACCGACTAGGCCAGCGAGCACCAGCCACGTCGGCGTCGAAAGCGTCGCAGCAAAGGCGCTTGCTCCGAACAGGCCGGCCGCGGCGAGCGTGACGCCAGCCGTCCGCGCACGCAGATAATTCGTCGCCAGCGCCACCCACAGCTGTCCAACTGCACCGACGACCGAAAACAGCGCCACGACGGCCAGCGCCAGCGTGACGGTCTCCGCGCCGTACACGTCCAGTACCGGAACGAGGAACTGCTCGACGGCCGCCGTGGCCGGCGTCGCCCGGAGCGCCGTTTCGATGCCATCGACTGCCGGTCCCGCGACCGCCACCGCGCCGAGCGTGATGACGCCACCGCCGACGTACGGTGCGAGGACGGTCCCGACACGGTCGGCCGAGCTCTGGACCGTCCGCCGGAGGAACCAGACAGCCACCGAGACGACCGTCCCGCTGAGGAACAGCCACCAGAGGAGGCCGCGGAGGCCCGGCGCGGCCGTGACTGCGGCGATAAGCTCGTACAGCCCGGCAGGGAGTAGGTCGCCGATGGATTCCTGCCCGAGACCCAGTTCGAACAGGCCGGCGACCGGTGCGACCAGCAGGGCGAGCCGGCCCGTCCACCGGAGCGTTCGATCGACGGCAGCGACGGCTGTCTCAACGTCGGGCGCGTCGCTCGTTTCCGGGACGAGTTCGGAAAACGGCAGGGCGTCGAGCCCCCGGGCCAGTGCCGCGGCGGCGAGGGTGAGCAATAGGCTGAAGATAGCGATGTGCGTTCGTCCGGGGATCGGGTCGAAAATCGGGTCCAGCACCCGAGTGAGCAGTTTGCCAGTCAGTTGCTGAATGCCTGGCGTCTCAGCGTTGGACTGCAAGAAGTCGACGGCACCCTGCGTGAACAATACGAGACCAACGGTGAACGGAACAGCGGTCGTCCGCACGACGACGCCACCGTAGACTTCCACCCGCTCGGTGTCGACGACGCCGCGGGTGGCCGCGGTTGCGCCGAAGACGGCGGTCAGACAGCCGAGGACGACGACCACTTGCGACAGCAGTGTGACGACCGCCGGTCGGACGCCAGCTTGGGAAGTGACGGGGAACAGTTCGGCACCGAGCGAGACGACCGTCCCGCCAGTGGCGACGGACAGCCCGACGGCGACCGGCAGCGTGAGAACGCTGGCCAGAACGGTCCCGACCGCCTGCCAGCGGTCCCAGCCGCTCAACCACAGCGACAGCGCCAGCAGTACGCCGGTCGCCACGCCGACGAGCGCGGCCCGATCGGCGGAAACGGTTCCCAGCAATCCCGCGACCAGCAGTGCCGTCACGCCGACGACGGTGGCGAGGCTGGTCCAGGGCATCCGGGTCGGAGGCGAGATTGTGTCGTCCATTGTTACACGCTGAACAGGTCCGCAAGCGAGGCACGGAGCGCCACGTCGATCGGGCTGTCGAGGTCCCAGTCGATGACGGTCGCACCGGACAGTTCGGCCCGCTGGAGGCGGGCGGTGCGTTCGGTACCTGCGACAGCCGCGCCGAGCGAGTCCCCGCGGGCCAGCGATGGGCTGACGAGCGTCGTCGGGTACTCACGGACCGCGAGCGACGACACCAGCGAGACGGCCCAGTCGTCGGCGGCCGGCGAGAACACGACCACCTGCGCGGTCGGCGGGAGCCGAGCGAGCACGGCGAGCAGGTCCGGGTCCTCGATAGTGCCGCCGTCGGCCGTCGTCGCCCCCGTAGCTTCGCCCCGGGGCTGCTGTGGAGACTCGTCCTCGGCCACGGCAGCGTCACCGGCCGTATCGGTGTCCGACTGCCGGGCCGCGGCGCGGCCGACGCTGTCGAATATCTGTCTCGCGTGGGCGGCCGCGTGGCCACCCGAGGCGTCGACCCACGCCAAGCCGTCTGGACCGAGCCCACCGGGGACATCCGCTTCGGCCAATCCGACGGCACAGACGCTTGCGACGACGCTGGTCCGGGAGAGCGCGTCGAACAGACGCTCGGCGGCATAGGCCGACAGTTCGGCTCCAGTCGGGAACCCCGGCTCCGGCGTCACGCGGGCCGGCGGCCGAGCATCAACGACCAGCACCGTCCTGACGGCCTGTTCCTCCCGGTAGTCGATGGTGGTCAGCTCGTCAGTTTTGGCGTAGCGCCGCCAGTCGATGCGGTTGACCGGATCGCCGGGCTGGTAGCTCCGCGTTGAGTGGAACTCAAGCCCGCTTCCGCCGGTGTCGGTGGGAAGTGTGCCCGCCCGCGGGAGTGTCGCGTCGGCCATCGGGACTTCAGAGACGGTGTTCGAGCATGTCAGCGTCCCGTCACCGGCCACGGGCAGGTCGACAGTCACTTCGTCGCTGGCCGACAGCGTCCGTACCCGCACCGCGGCGGCGTCGAACGTGTAGGTTCCGCGCTTTGCCATCACCGCGTAGGACAGCGTCGCGCTCTCGTCGGGCCGCAGCGAGGTGCAGAGCCGCGGTGACCCCTCGACGACGGCCAGTTCCTCGGGCACGCCGTCGATGACCCGCACGTCCGTCAGCGAGTTGCTGCCGGTGTTCGTGAGGGTGAGTTCGACCGCGACCGGCTCGCCCGGCGTCGGCTGTGCGTCAGAGACAGACCGTACCGCTTGCAGGTCGGTTCCCGCCGGCACCCGCGAGAGCGCGCCGTAGGCGACGTAGATGAGCGGGATTGCGGTCGCCGCAAGCAACAGCGGCTCGGCGGTCAAAAGCGAGACGCTAACGAGAAACAGCGCGGCCGCGAGGCCGCCGCTCCAGCGCCGCACACGGCGGTGCATCGTCAGCGCTCACCTCCAGACACCTGCTCGATAGCATCGACCGTCCGGCGGATGCGGCGGCGGCGCTCGCTCTCCGGGTCAAGCCACAGGCGAAGCCGGGCCAGCAGCGACTGTGGTTCGTCCGGGGCGAGCAGCGCCGCCGCGACGGCGTCGTCGGTCCACGTCCCCGTACGGACTGCCTGGTGGGCGGACGCCTGCGAGACACCGGCTCCGATAGCATAGGCCGTCGTCGCTGCCGCGGTGAGGCGCTCGGTAACCGTGTCCATCGCCGCGTCGTCGCCACCGACGGCGTCGTCGATGGCCGCGTCGATGTCGGCGGCGAACAGTCGGCTCTCCGTCGCTGTCACGTCTTCCGGTGGGCTGTCGACGGCCACGTCGAAGGCAGTCGGTGAGCCACCGCCGAGGAGTCCACCGAGCCAGCCGGCAAAGACCGCACAGAGTCCGACTGTCAGACTGCCAGCGAGGAGGATGGTTGTCGGGGCAACACTCCCGAATACGGCGACCAGCGACTCGCCGGCGATCGTCGGCGCGAAAACAAGCGAGGCCGCGACGGTGGTCGCCAGCAGCCCCACAGTTCCGAAAACGACCGTTCGCAGGCGCATCAGGCCCGCCCCTCCGTCGCGTCGTCAGTGTCGTCGGTTGCGCTGGACTGTTGCCCGGCGGCCGTCTCGATGTGCCGGATGGCGTCTTCGACAGCCGCGACGTGTTCCTGTGGGTCCCGCTGGCCGTACTCGACCGCCCGAAACGCGTCCCGGACCGTCCGAACCGCGGCCGGCGGGAGACCGTCGCGTTCGATGGCGTGAGTCGCGATCTCTCCGGGCGTCCGCGTCCAGTACCGCCGAAGGGAAACGTGGGTCAGGAAGCGCGTCCATGCCTCGCGGATGGTGACGCGAGCCGCGGGCGTTCCGTCCTCTCCGTTTGATTCAGTCGTGGAGACAGATGCCACCGCATCGCTGGCTGCGTCTTCGGCCGCTGCAAAGCGTTCAGTGAGCCACGCTCGCAACGCGTCGAGCAACGCCGCCGGCGACCGGTGGCCGGCAAGCAGGTCACGGAGCGCCGCGGCAGTGAGTTCGAGTCGCGTTCGCAAACGGCCCAGCAGGTCGTCGGCCACCACCGCAACGCCGACGAGTGCCCCGACAGCGAGTTCGCGTGCGGCCCGCACCCATCCCCATATCGTTCCCGGCGCGACGTTCCGCCGACGAGCGCCGACAACCGCCCCGGCGATGAGGATGCCGAGAGCAACCACGACGCCCGCGGCGTTGACGAACAGACCATTGACGGTCGTCGTGGCCGTCTGTCCGTACTTCGAAACGGAAATTTCGGCACTCGCTGCGAGCGGCATCCCGACCGTCGCCTGACCGGCCGCGCCGGTCCGTGCCGTCGGCTCGCCGCCGAGTGTAACTGTGGCGTTCGTGACCGGGTCCCCGCCCATCGTCGCGTTCACCGTCTGGCCAGCGACGGGGAAGGCCAGTGGGAGCGACGGCGACGTTGCTACGGAGAGCCGTTCGAGTACGACAGTCGTGTTGCCGCTGACGGCGTCGCGCTCGACGGCAACCGAGACGTTGCCAGGCTCGGTCGGAAGCGTGACCGCTGCCCGCCCGTGCCGGTCCGTCGTCGCCACCTGCTCGCCATCGAGCAAGACATCGCCGTCCCGAATTGGGACGCCGTCGACAGTCGCGGTGACAGTCACCTCGCCGCCGGTGACCTGCTCGCCGGTGATACTCACCGACGCGGTCGTGTTCAGTTCGTAGCTCGCGTTCGTCGACTGCTGGGCCTGCGGGCCGGTCACAGCGAAGGCGCGAGTGCTGTCATGCGGGACCGACGGAGCGATGAGTGAGTCCGCGTCGCCGACTGCATCGATGGTAATCGTCAGTTCGTCTTCGTAGGGCACCGTCCCGGAAACGGTGCCAGCCGGGCCCGTCGTTCCGACCGGCTCACCGTTGAACGAGACCGTCACGCCCTCCACCGGTGCGCCGTCGCGGGTCACTGTCGCGGCCACCGCCGCGCCCGGCGTCGCCGTCCGGTTGAGTTCGATGACGAACTCGCCGGACTGGGAGACTGTCTGTCCGTCGCCCGAGTCGCCGGTGCCGTCGCTCTCACCAGTCCCGTCAGTACCCGTCTCAGTGCCCTCGGTTCCGTCGCTCTCTGACTGCGCTCCGGCCTCGGCAGTCGGGACTTCGGTCTGTGGTTCGTCCGTCGGCGTCCCGACGGCGAACTCCTCGTCGGGGCTTCCGGACTCCGCGGCGCTGTAGTCTTGACTGCTGTTTTGCATCGCCTGCTGTTCGGACGCAAGGCGCTCCTGTCCCGGCGTTGGGTCGAACTTCACCCAGCCGACGCCCTCGAAGTACACCTCGACCCACGCGTGGGCGTTCATGCCGCGAACAGTGTACTGGTTCTGGCCGGTCCGCTCGCCGGTCGAGTAGCCGACGACGTAGCGCGCCGGGATGTCCTGACTCCGAAGCATCACTACCATCGACGTGGCGAAGTACTCGCAGTACCCCTCGTCCATCTGGAAGATGAACTCCGAGGCCACGTCGTCCTCTGGCGGCTGGCTGACGTTCAGCGAGTAGTCCTTGTTCGCCTCCAGCCACTGCTCGATGGTCGTCGCCGTCTCGTAGGGCGAGTCGCTGTCCTCGGTTAGCCGGTCGGTGAACGGCCCCACCTGTGCCGAGGTCGACGCCGGGACGCCCGTGTAGCGTGATTCCACGGCGTCGGGGTAGTCCCGGCCACTCGTCCGCAGCACTTCCGGGTCATCGGGCGGCGTCACGCTGGTCGCGCTGTAGGTCGTTCCGGCAGGGAGCGGTCGCTCGGACGTGACCGCGCCGTACTCGGTGACCATCACGTCGTCGCGCGAGACGGACTTCGGCCGCCAGACGGTCGGTAGCGACGTGGCGGACTTTGCCAGTCGCACCTCGTAGTCGACCGTTGAGTCAGCCATTCCGTCGACCGCCATCGGTCCCTGATAGGCCTGCGGGTCCGCCCGTCCGTCCCACCCCGTCCCGGTGTAGGTTTCGTACGCGCCGGTCCGCCAGTACGCCGGTTCCGAACTCGTGACGGTGAAATGCGGGTCTGTATCCTGTGACTGGTAGGGACTGTCGCCGCTACCGATCGAGCCGCCGACGCTGGTCTGGCTCCCCGGGTTCAACGCGCCGAGTTGGCCACCGCTGCCGCCAGTTGCGGTCCCGCCAGCCTCCCCGAACGGGTTCTCCTGGGGGAGCGGAATAAGAGATTCTAGCGGGCTCTGTGTCCCACCGGGTGCCAGAATCGGGAGTGTTGCCGTCGCCAGCACCACAGCGACGACACACACGGCAGTGAGGAGGACACGGAGGTAGTCCCGGTCTGCCGACACGTCGTCTAACGGCGAGTCGTCGGAGCCCACGTCGGATTACCGTATCGTCCCGGCGCTGTCGGCATAAATCTGCTGTCAGCGGCGGGGATGGTGAGACCTGGCGTCTCGTTCTATCGTCTGAAGCGCCACGTCGACAGCAAATAGACAGCCAGAGATTCACTAATCGGCGTTAGCTAGGCCTGACAGTTCAGGTATTGGCGAATACGTATGTTTCAGACCGCTATTATAAGCGGTTATTGCGAGCGACCGGGCAGCCGTGCATGCATGACTATTGACAGAAACGGTGCCGGTACTAGGTCACGACAGTCGGGCTGGCAGGCGTCACGTCGGTCCATGCTGTCGAGTATCGGTGCTGCAGCAGGTATCGGACTATTCAGCGGCGCCGGGAAGGCACAGACGGGGGCTGGACTGTCAGGGGCGGGAGCGCTGTACCTCGTCACGACGGGAGCGGGCCAGCCAAACGGGAACGGCAGCGGAAACGGGACGGAGTATGTTGTACTTGCTCCCGGCGGCAACGTCGCGTTCTCGACCGGCGGTACTGCCGATGCGGCATTCCAGTACGCCTTCGACAACGTACCGGACAGCGGCGGGACCGTTGTCGCTAGTGCCGACACCTTCCGCTTTGGCGGCCCGGCGACGATGGGCGACAACACCGCATTGACCGGACAGCAGGGGACCCGTTTCGTCGTCTCGCAGACGGGGACGGCTGAAGATCCCGCGCCGTCTGAATCACAGTCGAACCCGCTGCCCGCCGGCCACGACCTCATCCGCGTGCGCGGTGACGCTACTTCGATCACCAATATCGAGTTCGACGCCGACGGGACGCAACTGAACAACCAAGCTATTCAGGCAGATCAGTGTGAGGGCGTCTACATCGCCCGCAATCGCACGGTAAACGGCTTCCAGATGGCGCTGTCGTTCACGCGGTGTACCGGCGTGACGGTCGAGCACAACGAGGTCGTCAACCCGAACTGGTACGGTATCACCAGCCGGGCCGCACCGACCGGCAGCGACCGGGACCTCCGGCAGTCCAGCGACGTTGTCATCGCCGGAAACCGCGTCGTCGGCGTGAAGTTTAACAACATCGCCCCGTACAACGTCTCGAACTTCGCCGTCGTCGGCAACATCGCCGTCGACGGCGGCCACAGCCTCATCGCCTGCTCGCCGGCCCAGCGCGGAACCATTGTCGGAAACGTCTGTCGGGACCTGATCGAGTTCGCACCCGATCCCGGCGGCGAGGCCGGCATCGAAATCGAGTACAAGGAGACCCACCTCCGGGACGAGGTAGCCGGGACCCCCACAGCCCGGTCGTCCGATATTACCATCTCGGGCAATCAGGTCGACAACTGTCCGGTCGGGATACTCGCGCGAACAGTCCCAGCAGATGCAGACAACACCGACGCACGGACAGAAGAGCGACCGTACAGTTTCACCATCACGGGCAACACGGTCAGCGACGCCTCGGCGGCCGGTATCCGACTCCGGTCGGGCGACGCGGGCGTGGTCGCGACGAATACGGTCCGGAACGCCGGGACTGTGATCGACATCGACGAGGAGTTCACCGCGGGCATCGAGCAAGGGCTGAACGTGACCCGGTAACGGCGGTTCGAGAGGGGTTGTAAGATATAAACCGCCGGCATGCAAACGACAGAGCAATGACCGACGACGAGGAGACGGTCCAGTGCTGGCTGGTCGAACGCTCCAGTTACGGCGACGAACGGATGGTGACGCTCATCTACGCGCCCCCGGAGGGCGACCGTCACCTGACTAAGCAGCTCTCGCCGAACCTGCTCAGGCGCAAGCGGATTACAGCGGCCATCGATGTCGAACCCGAACGGCTCGAACCCGTAAACGACGAAGAGACACAGGAGCGCTACGCCACAGAGGCCCAGCGGATGGCCGAGCGCCACGACCCCGACGCCGAAGTATAAGCGAGCGTTTCGGCAGCTAGGACCCGTCTATTGAGTTTTTTGATTGATAACTGAAACACGAAAGATTATACACGCGGCCGTCACAAACGCGCCGTATGGCAGCGATAGAACTGGATGGCGTCACCAAGCAGTTCGGGAGTCTCACCGCACTGCAAGGGGTCGACCTCACCGTCGAGGAGGGCGAAATCTTCGGCTTCCTCGGCCCAAACGGGGCCGGGAAGTCGACGACGATCAACATCCTCCTTGATTTCGTCCGCGCGACCGACGGGTCGGCGACGGTGCTCGGCCACGACATCCACGAAGAACCGAAGCGAATCCGTGCCCGCACTGGAGTCCTCCCCGAAGGCTACGACGTGTACGACCGGCTCACCGGTCGACAGCACCTCTCCTTTGTCATCGAATCGAAAGACGCCGACGAGGACACCGACGAACTGGCTGAACGAGTCGGCATCGCCGACGCCATCGACCGCAAGGCCGGCGGCTACTCGAAGGGGATGCAACAGCGTCTCGTGCTGGCGATGGCGCTCGTCGGCGAGCCCGACCTCCTCATCCTCGACGAGCCGACAACCGGGCTCGACCCGAACGGGGCCCGGCTGATGCGTGAAATCATCCGCGAAGAGAACGAGCGTGGCGCGACCGTCTTCTTCTCCAGTCACATCCTCGGCCAGGTCGAGGCCGTCTGTGACACGGTCGGCATCCTCCAGAACGGTCGCCTGATTGCCAAAGACAGCGTCGCCGGACTGCGTGAGGCTGCCGCTGGGGACACCGTCCTCCGCGTGACGCTTGCCGACGGCGACGGCACCGACGCCGCAGTCACGGCTATCGAGGGGCTCGAGGAAGTGTCGACGGTGACCGCGGACGGAACGACGCTCACTGTCGGCTGTGATAGCGACGCGAAGATGGCTGTGCTCAACGCCGTCGAGGAAAGCGGGAGCGAGGTCGCCAACTTCGAGACCGAGGAAACCTCGCTTGACGAAGTGTTCGCCGCCTACACCGAGCAACAAGAGCAAGAGCAGGCGGAGGTCGACGCATGAGCGCCGAACAGAACCCGGTCAAGCGCCTTCTTGGAGACATCGACACGAGCATCAAGAACTCCGAGTTCGCCGACTGGTACCCCATCTCGAAAAAGGAGTTCCGTGACACGGTCCGCTCGCCGTGGATCTGGGTGCTCTCGTTCATCTTCATCGTGCTGTTCGCGCTACCGGCGGTGCTGGGCCTGTATTTCAACATCGGCCAGCAGTTCGCCGAAGCTGGGGCGTCGCTGACGACGGACGCGTACGTCCGCTTTGCGCTGCCGATTGCGGCACCGCTGCTCCCCGCAGTCGCAATCGTCATCGGCTATGCCGCGATTGCCCGCGAGAGCGAGCGTGGCTCCCTGAAGATACTGCTGTCGCTCCCGTACACACGCGGTGAACTGCTCGCCGGCAAGTTCGTCGGCCGGAGCGCAATCACGCTCATCCCGGTGACAGTCGGACTCCTGACGACCCTGTTAGTGTTGCTCCCGTCGGAGATCGAGATCGCGTGGGAGTCGTTCCTGCTGTTCGCGCTCGCCACGATGGCGTACGGCGTCGTGTTCACGGCGTTCGCGATCGGCCTCTCCGCGGCGCTGAAAACCGCACGCCGGGCGATGGCAGCGTCGCTCGGGATTTACGTCTACCTGCAGGTGTTCTGGTCGAACCTCGGGGCAGGCCTCGGAAATCTGCTATCGGACCACGCGAACATCGACCAAGTGACCCAGCTTCACGTCGAGCTGTTCGTCTCGCTGCTGAGTCCCATTGCATCGTACCGCACGCTCGTCCAGGAGATCCTGCAGGGGTCGCCGATCCGCTCTCGGCTCCTCCTGACATCGAGTCCGCAGGTGACGTGTGAGGAAATGCTGGGCGGGACGCTCGAAGTGACACAGGCCGGTGCCGAATGTACCAACGCAGCGCTGCCGCCCCAGTACAGCACTATCGCAGTTATCGCCTACCTCCTCCTGTGGCTGGTCGTCCCGCTGGTCGCCGGCTACTACGTCTTCGAGAACAAGGACCTGTAACGGTCGTCGCTGACGGCGATCTCGTGCCGGCAACTTTGCAGCCACAACGAACGGCGATAGCAACAGTCGGAACGGTACCAAACCGATTGCCTGCCGACGGCGACCGGATGTGTGTTGGTTCACAACGGCTCCGACAGGAGTGTCGTAGCACCACAACGGATTCGTCACTCGGGAAACTCGACACCGGTGATTTCGAACCGAGCGCCCCCGTCCTCGCTGTCGGTGACGTGGATCTCCCAGCCGTGGACCTCGGCGATCTGTCTGGCGATCCGGAGCCCGAAGCCGGTCCCGTCCTCGGCGGTCGAGTAGCCCGCTTCGAACACCGTCTCGCGCTCGTCGGCGGGGATACCCGGGCCGTCGTCGGACACGTAGAACCCCGTTCCGTCGTCGAGGAGCCCGACCGAAACGGTTACCCCCGGGCCGCCGTGTTCGATCGCATTCCCGAAGAGGTTCTCGAACAGGCCCGACAGTCGGTCGCTGTCGGCCTCGGCGAGCCACTCCCGGTTCTCGACAGCCACATACCGTAGCTCGGCGGCTTCGTCGCCGTCCGCGACGATCGTCCAGGCGGCGTCGCCCGTCTCCCGGAGATCGACGGGCTCTGTCATCCCGATATCAACACCCTCGCGGGCCAGCCTGAGGACGTCGTCGGCGATGTCGTTCATCCGCTGGAGCGCGTTATCCATCGAGTCTAGGTGCTCGCTGTCACACTCCTCGCGAGCGAGCATCAGTCGGCTGCGAGCCACCTGTAGCGGGTTTTGAAGATCGTGAGAGACGACACTGACAAACTCTTCGAGGCGCTCGTTTTGCCGGGCCAACTCCCGTTTTTGCTCCGTCAGGTCTGTGATGTCTCGAAAGGTCCACAGCCGGCCGAACCGCGTCCCGTCCTCGGCGACGACGGGTGCGGTATAGCGGTCGAACACGCGACCATCGGCGAGTTCGAGTTCGTCTCTGGCGGTCATCTCGGGGCGTTCATACAGTGCCTCGACATCTACGCGAAACGCCTCGGGTTCGGCGACTTGCTCCATTGCCCACTCCAAGGCGACTTCCTCGTCGCCACGTTCGACAATGTCACGCGGGATGTCCCACATATCGACGAACCGTTCGTTGTAAGAAACGATAGTATCGTCTTCGTCGACGACGAGTATCCCGTCGATCACCGCCTCTTGCTGTGCTTTGAGAATCGACCGCTGTCTGGCGATTTTCGTCTCGTGTTCCCGTTGCTCGGTCACTTCGCGGGTGACACTGACCACGCCCTCGACCGTCCCGTCGATCACAAGCGGCGTGAGCCGGTACTCTAGCACCTCATACCCGTGGCCGGGGAACTCGCCGCTCACCTCCCCACGGAGTTCGTCGCGTTCACCGTCGATTAGGTCCTGGTACGGGTCTCCCTCGTACTCGCTCCGGATCTTCGGCAGGAGGCTACTCGGTTTCCCTTCCAGTTCGTCTCTGGTTGTTCCGTAGAACGAGGCTAGATACTGATTGACGAGTTCGAACCGCCCCGCCGTGTCGTAGATGCAGGCCGATTCCGGCATCGTGTTTACCATCCGCTTGTATCGCTCCAGTTTGCGCTCTCGCTCCCGGAGGTCGGTGATGTCCATGACGAACCCCTCCAGTGCGTCCGGTTTGTCCGCTGCCCCCGGAACTTGGTGTCCATGTTCCCACATCCACTTCTCGATGCCGTCGGCAGTGATAATCCGATAAGTCACCTCGAACTCACCCTGGGCCGCGAGCGCGTCCTGTACCGTCTCCCAGACCCGGTCGCGGTCCTCCGGATGGAGCACGTCGTCGCCCCAGACTACCTCCCCAGTTTCGAAGTCTGCAGCCGTGTAGCCGGTGAGAGATTCGATCTCGCCCTCGACGGTTTCCATCGGCCAGCCCGATGCGTTGGGACGGCGATAGACCATCCCCGGAAGGCTGCTGATGAGCGACTCCAATCGTCGGGTTCGCTCGTCAAGCTCTCGCCGGGACCTGCTTGCGCCGACGGCGTTGCAGATCCGGTTCGCGAGCAGTTTGTACTGCTCGGTGCCCGAACCCTTCTGGAGGTAATCGGTCACGCCAGCAGAGATCGCATCGCTCGCGATTTCCTCGGACCCTTTCCCGGTGTAGAGGATGAATGGGAGGTCACCGTGGTCCTCACGAACAGTTTCGAGAAACTCGATTCCGTTCTGGTCCGGCATGTCGTAGTCGGAGACGATACAGTCGAAGCGCTCCACGGAGAGTCGCTCCATCGCCGCATCGACATTCGTCGCGGTCTCGACACACAATCGGCCGTCCTCGTGTTCGAGTACCGTCGCCGTCACGTCCACGAGGTCCGAGTTGTCGTCGACGTGAAGAACGCGGACTGTCTCACCGGCGAAGTCCATAGTCTTCCAATTACTATAGGAATACGCAAACAAAATAGATAGGGTCAAGAAAAGACACGAGACGGGTAATAGCGCGACTGGTCGGTTCAAGTGTGCGTCCGACCGCTATTTCGATGGCCGACGGCGGCTCACTCGGGACTGTTCGACCCGACTCTCACAGCACACCCGCGTCGTCCAGCAGTTCTTCGAACTCTGCTTCGGTAAGCGTCGTCACGTCGTTTTTTTCGGCGTCGTCCTGTTTTCGCTGGCCGGGGTTGTCGCCGAGTACCAGATAGTCCGTGTTGCCGGAGACACTACTCGTCGCCGACCCGCCGTTGCGCTCGACTAGTGCCTGCGCGTCGCTGCGGGTGTAGCCGTCGAGTGAGCCAGTGAAGACGAACGTCTGGCCGTCGAGGGCGTCGCCGCCCGTTTCCTCTGCGGCCTGTGGGTCGACATGTTCCAGTAGGCGGTCAATGACAGCGCGGTTCCCCTCGCCCTCGAAGAACTCCACGATGGAGCGGGCAACTGTCTGCCCCACGTCGGGGACGGCCTCGAACGCGTCGGTGTCGCCCTCATCAGCAGCGTCGAGTATCGCCCCGAACGTACCGAACTCCTGAGCGAGGTTTCGCGCCGTGACAGTCCCGACTTCGGGGATGCCCAGCGCGACGAGGAAGTCCGCGAGCGGTGGCTCGCGGGCGGCGTCCATCCCGTTGACGAGGTTCCGGGCGCTGGTCTCGCCCCAGCCCTCCAGGTCAGTGAGATCCTCGACAGTGAGTGCGTACAGGTCCGCGGGGTCCGAGACGAGACCGGCGTCCAGCAACTGCTGGACAGCCTTCTCGCCGACACCCTCGATATCCAGCGCGTCGCGGCTGGCGTAGTGCTCGACGCTGCGCTCGCGCTGGGCGGGGCAGGTCAGCCCGCCGGTGCAGAACGCCATTGGGCCATCGCGCTCGACGGGACTGTCACACGCCGGGCAGGTCTCGGGGAACTCGAAGTGGCCATCGCCGTCGTCGTCGAGTACTTCGACGACATCCGGGATGACGTCGCCGGCTCGCTTGATGCGGACGCGGTCACCCACGTCGACGCCGAGGTCCGCGATGAGCGACGGGTTATGTAGCGAGGCACGCGAGACGGTGACGCCGCCAACCTCGACTGGGTCCATGAGCGCGACAGGGGTGAGCCGCCCGGTCCGGCCGACCTGCACCACGATGTCCCGCACCGTCGTCTCCTCCTTGCGGGCCGGGAACTTGTAGGCGAAGGCCCACCGCGGGGCGCGCGAGGTCGACCCGAGTGCGTCGCAGGCGTCCATGTCGTCGACCTTGATGACGACACCGTCGATCTCGTAATCGAGGTCATCGCGGGCCTGCTGCTGCTCGGTCCGGTAGTCGATGGCGGCGTCGATGTCCTCGACGACGGCAGTTCGGTCACAGACTCGCAGTCCCCACTCGGGAAACCGTTCGTGCATCTCGCTGTGGCTCTCGAAGTCGACCGAGGCGTCGAGGACGCCGAAGAAGAACACCGACAGCGGGCGCTTGGCGGTCACCGACGGGTCGAGCTGGCGGAGCGTCCCGGCGGCGGCGTTGCGGGGGTTCGCGAAGGGGTCCTCGCCGCGCTCGACGCGCTCGCGGTTGAACGCCGTGAAGGCGTCCCGCGGGATGTACACCTCGCCCCGGACGGCCAGATACTCGGGGTACTCACCGCGGAGCCGCTGGGGGACGCTGGAGATGGTCCGGACGTTCTCGGTCACGTCCTCGCCGACCTCGCCGTCACCACGCGTCGCGGCCCGCTGGTAGACGCCGTCCTCGTAGACGATTTCGACGGAGAGGCCGTCGAACTTCGGCTCGCAGAAGTACTGCACGTCGTCGGTGTCGAGCCGGTCCCGGACCCGCTCGTCGAACTCCCGTACGTCCGCTTCCTCACCGCCCTGATCAATAGAGCCCATCCGGGCGACGTGTTCGACATCGGGGAGTTCGTCCAGTGGCTCGCCGCCGACGCGCTGAGTCGGACTGCCGTCAGTGTCGAGATCGAACGCCGATTCGAGTCGCTGGAGCCGGGTAAACAGCGCATCGTAGGCCCGATCGCCGATGACCGGGTCGTTCTCGACGTAGTACCGGTAGTCGTGGTCGCGAATGGCCTCGCGCAACTGGTCTGCCTGCTCGCGGGCGGTTTCGGCGTCGATGGTCTCGACGGGCTCGAACTCAGTCCGCGGATCGGAGAGATAGGGGTTCTCGACGGCGTCCTCGGCAGTGGTCATGCTGACGGAGTGTTGCGCCTCGGATACAAAAACGGCTCTGCTCCGGCCCTCAGGTCAGGGGAGCAACGGGTGGAAGCTGGGAGTGAGCGTTACCCACGTCGCTGCCGCCCGTGACAAGAGAGAAATAGTGCAGAAACTGCCAGCTATCGGCCGATACTGGAACTGGGGGCCTCGATGACGAGTTCCCCATCGCTTCGGACGGTGACCGAGTGACCGGCGTATTCAAACGAGATGCTAACAGGTGTCGAGCGCTTCGGAGAGTCGAGGAGTGAATCGAGCGCTTCGGGGTCGATAGTCTCGTACAGCGGTGCGAAGTCAGTCTGTTCCCGGCCGGTCATGGCAGAGATATACTCAGTCACTGCCGCGCTGGGCCGCGTCTCGCTCCAGTCGAACTGTTTTCTGGTCACGTTCATCGATGTTGGGGTGTCGCCGTCCCTACTCCGCCTGTTACTTTTACTCATACGGTTTGTCTGTTTACATCAAAGTAGCAATCAGTAATATAGTCTTCCCAGCATTATCAAACTGTGAAAATGCCATATCGTAGAATCGAACTGCCCCAAATCCACCTATAGCCCCGGCCTCCGTTGATTATCTCTCTGTTTACAGGTCGGCGACGTCTTCGATTGCGTCGGTTAGTTCCTTGATACTCTCGACGGTGTGTTCGCCCATATGTCCGATGCGGAAACTCTCCTCGCTGATGTCGCCGTAGCCGCTGGAGAACACCATGTCGTACTTCTCGGAGACGGCTTCGACCGTCTCAGCGACGTTGATACCCTGCGTGTTCTCGATGCAGGTGACCGTCTGGGACTCGTAGCCCGCCTCGGGATACAGATCGAAGTGCTCGCGGGCCCACTCGCGCGTGTACTCGGCCATCTCTTGATGGCGCTGGTCGCGGGCATCGTGGGTCTCATCGAGCATATGTTTCATCTGCTGTCGGTAGGCAAGCATAAGCGGGATCGCCGGCGTGGAATGGGTCTGACCCTTCCGATCGTAGTAGTCCAGACAGCGCTGGAAGCCCCCGTACCACGACGCAGAGTCCTTCTCCAGTTCCCGCTCGTAGGCCGCGTCGCTGACGGCACAGACGGCCAGCCCGGGTGGCATGGCGAACGCCTTCTGTGTGGACGTGAAGATGGCGTCGATGCCGTGAGCTTCGATGTCGATCTGGTCGCCGCCGAGACAGGAGATCGCGTCGACGATGAAGTAGGTATCCGGGTACTCCGCGACTACGTCGCCGATTTCCTCGATCGGGTTTCGGACACCGGTCGAGGTCTCGTTCATCACGGCCCCGACAGCGTCGTAGTCACCGGATTCCAGCGCGTCGCGGATATCGTCGGGTTTGACCGCCTGCCCCCAGTCGTACTCGATGCGGTCGACGTCCTTGCCGAGGCGCTCGGCGACGTTGGCCTGGCGCTCGCTGAACGCGCCGGAGGTCGGCACGAGCATGCTGTCCTCGACCAGGTTGAGCGTCGTCGACTCCCAGAACTCCGTGCCCGACGCCGTGAGCACGATGACGTCGTTGTCGGTCCCGAGGAACTCCTTCGTGTCCTCGACGATGGTGGTGTAGAGGTCCGTCATCCGGTCCATCCGATGGCCGAACATCGGCTCGGCCATCGCCTCGATAACGTCCTCGCGCACCTCTGTCGGCCCCGGGAGATACAGCGTCTTGTCCTGGTAGTCGTCTTTGTATTCGCGTTTTTCGGTCACAGAACCACCTGTAGTAAGTACACTCTCGAATCCGGAGGGCATGGTAGTTTTGATACCGGGCGAAGCGAACCGGCGTGCGGCCTGAGAAGAGCGGACCGCTCACGAGGAAAAGACACAGCTGGCGGTTGTACCTTCCACGAAGTATTTATCATTTGAATAACTACATTCGACCATGGGCCGCCACACCCCGCTCACAGACGCCCAGCGAGCGGCCGTCGCCGATAGAGCGGTTGAGCAGGTCGCCGACACGTTGGTCGAGATACACGACGGCTCGCAATTAACTCACTGCAAACCGCTCAGCGACGACGATACCAGCGGATACCGTACATGACCAGCCCGGCGTAAATCGCCGGCCCGACCAGAACTGTGGCACTGGTCGCCACCGCTTCGCTGGACAGGTATCCGAGGAACACGTGGATAAACACCAGCACGAAGGGGGCGAGAGCGAGGGCTTTCCCGCCGGTTCTGAGCGCCGCGTCGAACGTCGACTGTGTCGCAGCAATTGCCCCGACGCCGGCGACGACGAGGAGATACAGCGCGGCCCCCGGAGGCGAAACGAGTGGGAGCGTGAACAGTGCGATACCGGCGAGTACGACACCGACGATTGTCGGCCCGTTGTCGCTCTGTGCGAGCGCGTTCTGGATACCGTCGAGGTCACCGGCGTTGAGGGCCGCTTCGAGGTCCGACGTGGTTTGACTGCCGCCAGCGTCGAGGACCGTTGTCCCGGTTCCAGCGTCGACCGGGCTGTCAAAGTCCCGACCACAGTGCATACACCACGTCGCGGTCGCACTGACTTTCTCCGAGCAGTGAGGGCAGCGGGGATCGGCGGTCATACTGTCATGTTCGAGGGCGCACAGTTAGCGGTTACGGGGGGAGAATATACACGTCTCCGGGGTAAACGGGGTGTATGGATTGGGTCGCACGGGCCGAAAGCCTCCTGTACGACGGTGAGGTGATCGAAGCGGACGTTCGGCTGGACCGTGGCGGTGTCGTCGTGACGAGCCACCGTGTCCTCGTGTTCACGCCCGACCGCGAGGGGTCGAACTACCGGCAGGTCGACCGCCCCAACGTCGAGGGGGTTAACGTTACCACCAGCGGCGACTGGTCGTTCCTCGAACTCGGCGTGAAGGCACTGGTCATCGGCGTCGTACTGGTAGCAGCCGGGATGACCGTGAGCCTCGACAGCCTCGTCAGTAACGTCTCGCTGGATAGTGGCGGTGCCGCCAGCGCCGTCGGCATCGGCGGAATGCTCGGGATGCTCCAGACGATGCTGACGCTGATGGCGCAGCTAGATGACCTAATGCGACTGTTCGGCGGGCTCGCGCTGGCCTTTGCCGCCGTGGTCCTCGGGGTCTATCTCTGGAGCCGCGACCGCCTGCTCGTCGTGCGCGTCGCCGGTGACGACGACATCGAACTGGCCGCACCAGACGACGAGAGCGTCGTCGAGCGGATCGAAGCCGCCATCGTCCCGGAGGCTCCCCCTTCCGAGACCGAAGGGACGGCACAGCCACCGCCCGACGACCCGCTCCCGTGACGTTCAACCCCGCCGAGCGCTAACCCCAGAGTAATGGACGCCGACGAGGTTCGAGAGCGCGCGGGGTCGTTGCCACAGGAGCCCGGCGTGTACCTGTTCGAACAGGGCCGGGACGACACGCGCCGGGTCTTCTACGTCGGGAAGGCCGTCGACCTCCGTGACCGCGTGCGCTCCTACGCCGACCCGCGGAGCGAGCGCATTGCCAAGATGGTCGAGCGAGCCGAGACTATCGACTTCGCCGTCACCGACACCGAGACGCAGGCACTGCTGCTCGAAGCGAACCTCATTAAGCGCCACCGGCCGCCGTACAACGTCCGGTTGAAAGACGACAAGTCCTACCCACTGGTCCAGCTGACCGACCATCCCGTCCCCCGGGTTGAGGTGACACGCGATCCGGCGGATGGCGCGACCGTCTACGGGCCGTTCACCGACAAAGGACGGGTGGAAACAGTGGTGAAGGCCCTGCGGGAGACGTACGGCCTGCGAGGCTGTTCCGACCACAAGTACAGCAACCGGGACCGGCCCTGTCTCGACTACGAGATGGGCATCTGTACTGCGCCCTGTACCGGCGAAATCAGCGAAGCCGACTACGCCGAGGACGTCGAGGCAGTCACGCGGTACTTCGAGGGCGAGACCGGTGTCCTCGGGGACCCGCTGCGCCGCGAGATGGAGGCTGCTGCACAGAACCAGGGGTTCGAGCGCGCCGCGAACCTCCGGGACAAACTCGGGGCCGTCGAGGCGCTCCACGGCGAGGGCGACACCGCCGTCAGCGACTCCGGAGGATACCAGACGACGGACGTCCTCGGGGCCGCTATCGAAGGCGAGCGCGCCATCGTCGCCCGGCTCCACGCCGAGGGCGGCAAGCTCGTCGAGCGAGACCGACACACGCTCGAAGCACCGGACGGCGAAGGCACCGCCGGCGTGTATCGGGCGTTCATCCCACAGTACTACGCCGAGCGGGAGCTACCCGACCGAATTCTCTGTGCCGAAGACCCTGCCGATCCAGACATCGAGGCGTGGCTGGAGAGTGAGGGCGTCACGCTCGGGGTCCCCGGTGCCGGCCGAGAGGCGACGCTGGTCGACCTCGCGCTGAAAAACGCCCGCCAGCGCGGCGGGACTGACGACGAGAGCGGCCGGCTGGCCGATGCACTGGGAATCAGCCGTCCGAGCCGTATCGAGGGCTTCGACGTGAGCCACGCGCAGGGCCGGTCGGCCGTCGGCTCGAACGTCACGTTCGTCGACGAGACACCCGAGAAGAGCGATTACCGGCGGAAGAAGCTCACCGAACAAAACGACGACTACGCGAACATGCGCGAACTCCTCCGCTGGCGGGCCGCGCGCGCCGTCGAGGGCCGGGACGACCGGCCAGACCCGGACCTACTGCTCATCGACGGCGGCGACGGCCAGCTCGGTGCGGCTCGCGACGCCCTCGCAGAGACTGGCTGGGACGTGCCAGCCATCGCGCTCGCGAAAGACGATGAACTGGTCATCACACCCGACCGTGTGTACGACTGGGACGACGACGCCCCGCAGCTCCACCTGCTCCAGCGAGTGCGTGACGAAGCGCACCGCTTTGCCGTCCAATACCACCAGACGCTACGGGACGAAGTCTCGACGACGCTGGACGACGTCCCCGGCATCGGCCCGGAGACCCGGAAGCGGCTGCTCCGACGTTTCGGTAGCGTGGACAGCGTCAGAGCGGCCTCCGACGAGGAACTAACGGCTATCGACGGTATCGGCGAGCAAACCGCGGAGACGATTCGGACCCGGCTACAGTGATTTTGTATAGCAGATAGTAGTTTATCGTCGCTAGCTGGCCAAACCCACGATTCTGCGGATAGATGTCGTAAAAAGCCGCTACGCTACGTTTTCGGCGACCTGATACGTTATAGCTCGACAACCGAGTTACGGAGCGTGCCGACGCCCTCGTAGGTTATCTCGATCGTGTCGCCGGGCGCGACCGTGCCCGGGTTGGCCGGGCTGCCGAACGCAACGACATCGCCGGGCCGGAACGTGAACCGCTCCGAGAGGTACGCGACTACCTCGTGCGGTCCGAACAGCATCTCGCTGGTATTGGCAGACTGTCGGCGCTCGTCGTTGATGTCGGTGTACATATCGATACCGGTGGGGTCGACGTCAGTCTCGATCCACGGGCCCAGGGGCCCGGAGCCGTCGAAGGCCTTTCGGGCGGTTCGGCCCTGCTGGTCCAGCGCGTCGACGTCGTTCAGGATCGTGTAGCCCGTAACGGCGTCAGAAACATCAGCCGGATCGATATCGTGACACCGCTTGCCGATGACCGCAGCTAGCTCACCGGCGTAGGTGAGCTCGTCGGTGAACGGTGGGTAGGAAATGTCCTGTTCGTGGGCGAGTAGCGCTGTCGGAGGCTTGATGAAGAAGTCCGGCTCCTCGGGGCGGTCGTAATCCATCTGGTCATTGGTAGCGGCGTAGTTCCGGCCGACGCAGTACAGCGCGGTCGGTTCACACGGCGGGAGCAGTCGGCCATCGCGGCCAACCACGTACTGGCCGTCATCAGCGTGGATGACGCCGTCAGCGTATTCGCCGGTGACCGGTCCATCCTCGGTCAGGAGTCGTGCAGTTCGCATACCGAGTGGTCTGTGTGGCGGTGAAAAAGGCGTGTCGGCTACCGCGGACACCGCTCGACAGTCATCACCAGCTACGAGGCCGAAAACGCCGTTCTGTGACCAGTATAGCAAATCATCGATCCGTTTGCTGTAGTCAAGGTAAATCTAATATCGCTATATCAAATAGTCCAACGACCGCGGAACAGGCATCGAAGGGGTCAAACGATGGAACGGCGGTGACACCACCGAAGCGACTTTTTCGCACAACGGCGTACCAGCATACATGGCTGTGACCCGACGGCTACTCATGGCCGTCGTCGGACTGCTGTCGCTGCTGGTCTATCTCGCGGCGGCATACGTCGGGTATATGCTGCTTCTGCCAGTGTGGGACAGCCGTCCATCGCCACTGATGGCCACGCTGGTCATTATCGGGACAGCGATTGCTCTTGGCGTCTTGAACTACTGGGCTGCAACGGCGCAGCTCAAGCGATCCCTCGATGCAGTCGAACTCTCACGGGCGCGCGTGCCGGAGGTCTACCGCCGCCTCGACACGCTTGTCGATCAGATGGACGTCGAGACGCCAACGCTGCTACTGGCGGAGTTGCCAGTCCCGAACGCGTTCGCCATCGGCGGCGGCGCTGGGGCGATCGTCGTCGACAGGCGGCTGTTCCGGCTGCTATCCGTGTCGGAGTTCGAGGCGCTGCTGGCGCACGAACTCGCGCATCTGGAGACCCGCGATGCGCTCGTTCAGACTGTCGCGTACAGCCTCGTCCAGACGTTTATTGGGCTCGTCGGCCTCGTGGTGTTCCCCATTGTGGTACTCACCGGCGGTATCGCCCGTTCACTCGCATTGCTACGCGGCGACCCGTCGTCGTGGTCGCGCTCCTGGCTTGGGCGGGCACAGCGATACGCGCTACAGGTCGTTGCCGGTCTCGGATTCGCGGTGACGCTGCTGATACTCGGCTATTCCAGACGTCGCGAGTTGGCAGCCGACGACCGTGCGATCGAGATAACAGAGAATCCCCTTGGACTTGCTCGTGCCCTCGCGAAGATCGAGCAGGCGTCGAAACCAGACCCCGGTCTCCTGCGGCAGTTATACGTACACAACGAAGCGGACAGTGATCTTTCGCGCCTCTTATCGACGCATCCACCGATAGACGAACGAATACAGCGGCTACAAGAGCGAGCGCAGCACGGTAGTTCCACAAAGGTGAGCAAGTCGTCAGGCAGCCGTCGGTAGTTGTGTCGTTCAGTAACGGGCGAAAGCGCAGTAACATATTCGATCAGCGCTTTCAGGTATAGACAATCAGATTTAACAGCCATATCGGAGAGAGATAGTCAAAAGACGGTCAGTTTCGCCATAGATACTGCTCGTAACACGTCGGTTTCAGTAAGCTGGTCTGACCGGTCAAAATCTTGTTTGAGGTGTGAATAGAAACACGACTGTGTGGATCTGTCGCGACGCCGATCGAGACAAGTAGCTGGGTAGTGTTGCGTCCGATGCCGACGTGTGGAAAGTCTCTATATGCACATTGAGAGCAACATAGCGGTCCTAGAAACCGCTATGTTCGGCAAGGTGCTACGTCCGCATATGCAAGCCAGCATCCCAAAACGAGCAACGGAGGGGGCAAAGAGCGACACATATGGATGCCCGCTGTGTAACTGTGGTGCGGACAGTGAAGAGGACATTTACTGCCATCTGCTGGTATCACACCGGAAGAGCGCACTTGTTGACGCACTTCTCGAAAGGGTGGACAGCGACGAGTTAGCACGGGTTTAATTTCGGTATAGACGCCAGCACCAATTTAAGTACTAAATAGTGCCTCCTGGAGAAATTGATGTGGTATTTGTGTCCATACTTGTCAAATTGGTATCCAGAGTCTGAAATCGAGAGATAGCACTGGAGCCGTTAGCATGGTAAATTCGACCTGGTTCGAGAGAATTGGGCCGTCCTACAGCGCATTGACTGGTATTTTTTCGCCGGTACTGTTTATCGCTATCAATCAAATATCGCTATATCAAATGGCGTGAGAGCGCCTCACCGACGACAGCCAATCCAGCAACGACCAGCACGGATCGATAACATACATACACATGTTATACTATGAAGTAGATTTATATACTAGGAGAGGGCGAAGCAACGAGCAATCATAACGACACGGCAACAGAATAGCTCAGGGAGACCGGTACGGACCGACATAGTATTTCCAGCAACACAAATATCACAACGCGGCCACGCCCCCCGTTGTGACAGATCTGGCAACACACAGATTCCGTGTTGTCGCGGTGTTTGACAGCGGTAGCTATTTTAGTGGTCTTCGATTGCGATTCCGCTATGATTCAGTTGTCACAATCCGGTTGGGTGGACAGGCGGCGATGGCACCGACTTCGGTGTTATCGAGCATTGCCGTGACCCACCCGCATCAGCCGGTCGTTCCATACCGTCGAACGACGCGGCACAGCGAAGCATGGGAAACGCGTAAGTATTGGGAATGAGATGAATCAAACGTATGACGCAGACGTATGAGAACTATATCGGCGGTGAGTGGACCGGGAGCGGAGAGACACAGGACGTCACGAACCCGGCAGACGAGACTGACATCGTCAGCACGGTTCCGGTGGCCTCGGCGACGGACGCCGACGAAGCGGTCGCGGCCGCGGCAGCAGCAACAGACGAATGGGGCGGGATGCCCGGCCCGGAGCGCGGTGCGATCCTGCGTGAGACCGGTGAAATCCTGAAATCCCGGAAAGAGGAGCTTGCGGAGACGCTGACTCGCGAAGAGGGGAAGCCGCTCGGCGAAGCCGAAGGCGAGGTACAGCGGGCGATTGATATCTTCTATTACTACGCGGAGAAGGCCCGTGACTTCGGAGGCACCGTCAAACAGCCAAGCGGCGGCCGCGCCGGCCTGCAGACGAAGAAAGAGCCGATGGGCGTCGCAGCGCTCATCACGCCGTGGAACTACCCCATCGCGATCCCGGCCTGGAAGATCGCCCCGGCGCTTGCAGTCGGCAATACTGTCGTCATCAAGCCCGCGATGCAGGCGCCGACCGTCGGCGCGATGATCGTCGAAGCGCTGGACGAGGCTGGCATTCCGGACGGCGCTATCAACCTGGTCTGTGGCCCTGGTAGCGAAGTCGGTGAGCGGCTGACCACCCACGACGACGTCGACGTGGTGTCGTTCACCGGCAGTGCCTCGGTCGGCGAACACGTCTACGAACAGGCGACGAGCAACGGGAAGCGTGCCCAGGCAGAGATGGGCGGGAAGAACCCGACTGTGGTCATGCCGAGCGCCGACGTGGACAAAGCGGCCGACATCGTCGGAGCCGGAGCCTTCGGCGGGACGGGCCAGGCCTGTACGGCGACCTCCCGGGCTATCGTCCACGAGGACGTGTACGACGAGTTCCTCGACGCCATCGTCGACTACGCCGAGTCCCTGGATATCGGAGACGGCCTCGACCGGGCCGGCATGGGTCCCCACGTCAGCGAGGACGAACTCGCGGGAAGCCTGGAGTACATCGACATCGCACAGTCGGAGGGGGCGACTCTCGAAACGGGCGGCGAAGAACTCACCGGTGGCGAGTACGACGCCGGGAACTTCATCTCGCCGGCTGTCTTCTCCGACGTCGAGCCCGACATGCGTATCGCGCAGGAAGAGGTGTTCGGGCCGGTGCTCGCCGTAATTCCCGTCTCTGACTTCGACGAAGGTGTCGAGGTCGCCAACGATATCGACTACGGGCTCTCGGCCAGCATCGTGACCGACCGAATCGAGGAAGAAAACGAGTTCATCGAGCGGTCCGAGTCCGGCGTGGTCAAGGTCAACGAGAAGACGACCGGGCTGGAACTGCACGTTCCCTTCGGCGGCCTCAAGCGCTCCTCGACAAACACCTACCGCGAGCAGGGTGACGCCGGACTGGAGTTCTTCAGCTACATCAAGACGGTGTACCGCAACAGCTAATCGAGGCGGCCACTACCGCTGACCGCAAAGTAGCATTTCTGTTGCATAGTTTTTATGTCGTACTAATCGCTACTTCCTATTGCTCTTGTCAACCGCAAGAGCGTGCAAAGTCATGGTCGTAGCCCAACCGACCGACGATGGTGGACCGCTCCCAGCATCGGCACTGTCTGTCCCATACAGACGTTCCACTTTCGTTATTAGCGCCCCAGCATCCGGACCAAGCGTCACTCCGCGAAATACCACCAACCGGGCCAGTCTGAGTGCGGCGGGAAATACCCCGTGTGCACACAGCGAGTGGGGCAAAAATCCGAATCGACACTCTGTCAAACGAACCGAGGTACTCTACTCACGGCCCTTCGTTCATAATGATGGAACACCTTCCGTAACGGTTGTACTGTCGTTATTCTCGATACGGAAACCGGAGAGCGGAGACGAAGACAGACCACAAACGGCCCGTGAGACAGCATTTTCCACTCGAACTGTCGACCCGGTCGGTGTAAGATATCTGCGGGTGAGACTATCGTATTGTTCCACAATACCAAACATCTATGTCATCTGTCGGGACGAGTTTACTTATCTAATGAACTATCATTCGCCGCTCTGGAACAGTGCAGGCTGACACGGGCGTGCCAACACAAAAGATAATATCCAGCCAATTGACCACAATGGTATGAACGTTGACGCGCTCACGGGAGGATTCGACCGTCGAGACTGGCAAGAACAGACAGAGACCGACGACCCAGTTCGATTCGCGATGATCGGCGTCGGCTGGTGGACCACCGAACAGGCGATGCCCGCCGTCGACGCGGCAGAGCTCTGTGAAACGACTGTGCTGGTCAGCAGCGACCGCGAGAAAGCGGCGGACGTGGCAGCCAATTCGGAGACAGTCGAACACGCAATTACGTACGAGGAGTTCCACGACGGGGCCGCAAGCGACGCGTACGACGCCGTCTACATCGTCACCCCGAACGCGCTCCACCTCCCGTACGTCGAGACGGCGGCAGAACTGGACAAGGCGATCCTCTGTGAGAAGCCAATGGAGGCCACCATCGAACGCGCCGAGCGAATGGTCGAGGTCTGTGACGAGCACGACGCAACGCTGATGATCGCCTATCGGATGCACACCGAGCCAGCCGTCCGGCGAGCGAAGGACCTCATCGACGAGGGATACATCGGCGAGCCGCTGTTCGTCCACGGCAACATGACCGAACCCATTCTCGAACTCGTCCCCAACCCCGACCAGTGGCGGCTGGACGGGGAGCTGTCCGGTGGGTGTGCCGTCATGGATATCGGCATCTATCCGCTGAACACAAGCCGATTCCTGCTGGATGCCGACCCCGTGGCCGTCCGGGGAACCGTCGCATCGGTGCAAGAGGAGTTTGCGGACGTGCCCGACGAACACGGGGCGTTCCAGCTAGATTTCCCTGGCCACGCGTACGCGGTGTGTACCGCCAGCCAGAACGCACATCTCGACAGCCACATCTCCGTACTCGGAACTGAGGGCAAGGTCCGCGTCGAACCGGCTTTCTACCCCTGGGACGACCGCGCGCTCCAGTTGTCTCACGAGGGGACGACAGTCGACATCGACTTCGAACAGATCGACCAGATGGAAGAGGAGTTCGAGTACTTCGCCCACTGCCTGCTGACCGGCACTGAGCCCTACGCCGACGGCAAACACGGCCTCGTCGATATCAACACGATCAAGGCCGTCTACGAGGCCTCAGAGACGGAGTCGACGGTCACGCTCGATTGACCGCGGTGCGAGATTTTTTGACCCGGCCAGGCATAGTTCGGCGCATGGTTCAGTCAACGTGGGACGACTGGTTCGTCCGCGACGAAATAGAGGCGACAGACCCCGGCGACGGCGTCATGATCTGGTATCTCGGCTGTAACGGGTTCGTGCTTCGCTCACAGTCGACGACGCTGTACATCGACCCCTACTTCGGGACTGGCGACCCGCCGAACCTCATCCGTATGATTCCGGTGCCGATGGACCCTGCCGACGCAACCCAGTGCGATGCCACACTCGTCACACACGAACACATCGACCACATGCATCCGCCGTCGTACGGCCCGCTGGTCAAGGACCTCGGCGCGGATCTGTATGCGCCGTCGGCATCGTACGAGTCCCCGGACTACGACGGTGAGATACGGGTGCCCGACGAGCAGCGCAACGAGATCGCCGTCGGTGACGAGTTCGCTGTCGGCGATTTCACCGTCCACGTTACTGGGACGAACGACCCCGACGCCATCGAACCAGTGGGGTACGTCATCGAGCACGACGCCGGGACGTTCTTCCACGCCGGCGATAGCCGGTCTGCCGAGGCGTTTTCCGATGTCGGCGAGCGGTTCGACATCGACGTGGGGGCGCTGGCGTTTGGCACCGTCGGCTCCATCTACGAGCCCGAGCCGGACCGCGGTGTCAGAACGAAGTGGTATATGGACGAAAACGAGATCATCGAAGCCGCGAACCAGCTCCAGCTATCCCGGTTGCTCCCCTCCCATCACGATATGTGGCAGGGTGAAGCCGGCGACCCGAAGGTGCTTCACGAGCACGCGGTGTCGTTCGACTACCCCCGAGTCATCGAGCCGCTGTACATCGGCTGTTCAGTGCGGCTGGGTGAGCCCGGGATTCGCCGTCTCGACGCGCTGGGCGACGGCTGATGGCGTCGCCGTTTCCGCCCTGCCTTTCGTTTGATGAAGCGGATACAGGTTCAAACAGCCACCCGGCGTGCTGTCGTTCGTTTGCCGCGGGATAGCTTTAATATCCCAACCTCGGAACATCAGACAAATGTCGCCAACGATAACGAAGATCGAAAGCCGAGAGTTCGAGTACCCCCTCGAAGACGTGGGGACCGACAAGCACGGTTTCAATCTGGTCTATGCGCCGGGCGAGACAACCACGCGGAAACTATTCGGCGTACAGATCCATACCGACGAAGGAATCACGGGCGAGTACGTCGGCGGCAATTCGCCGGCAGCCGCCCAGTACAACATCGTCTCACAATACCTCATCGGCAAAGACCCGCTGAAACGCGAGAAGCACTGGTCCGAATGCAAGCGCGCGCTCCGGAAGTACGACCGGATGGGTATCGGGCCAATCGACATCGCGCTGTGGGACTTCGCCGGCAAGTACTACGACGCGCCGATTCACGAACTGCTGGGGACTTACCGCGAGCGCATTCCGGCGTACGCGTCGACGTATCACGGCGACGACGCTGGCGGGCTGGACTCGCCGGAAGCCTTCGCCGACTTCGCCGAGGAGTGCCGCGACGAGGGCTTCGGCGGCTTCAAGATCCACGGCTGGGGCGGCGGCGACGACTCTCGAAGCCTCGACCGCGAAGTCGAGGCGGTACACGCTGTCGGCGAAGCAGTCGGCGACGAGATGGACCTGATGCACGACCCGGCCTGCGAACTGGAGACGTTCGCCGACGCGCTGGAGCTGGGTCGGGCGCTCGATGAACAGGACTTCTTCTGGTACGAGGACCCGTTCCGCGACGGCGGCATCTCACAGCACGCCCACAAGAAGCTGGCACAGAAACTCGACACGCCGATTCTCCAGACCGAACACATCCGCGGACTGGAAATCAAGTCCGACTTCGCAGCCAGCGAGGCAACCGACTTCCTCCGGGCCGACCCCGAGTACGATGCGGGCATCACCGGCGCGATCAAGGTGGCCCGCATGGCCGAGGCGTTCGGGCTGGACGTGGAGTTCCACGCGCCTGGTCCCGCCCAGCGCCACTGCATCGCCGCCTGCCGCAACTCCAACTACTACGAAATGGCGCTTGTCCACCCGGACTGCCAGAACACTCAGCCGCCGGTGTACGATGGCGGCTACTCCGACCTGATGGACGCGGTCGACGACGACGGAACGGTCAGTGTCCCTGACGGCCCCGGCCTGGGTGTGGAGTACGACTGGGACTACATCGAGGACAACACCACCGGAAGCGTCCACGTCTACGAATAGCGGCACATAGCACATCCCGTCTGTTTTGATCGCTCAGTAGCGGAAGCGCCTTGTCGCCAGCGAGGACAGGCCACCAAACGTCGTCCTGTTGGATGTCAGGCAAATATTTATGCCGAACTCGTCCGAACGAACAGTAGTTGATGACGGACGGAGACAGGACCCTGACCCGCCGGGAAGCGCTCCGCGCAGCCGTCGCGGTCGGAGGGTCGGCAGGGCTCGCAGCCTGCCTCAATCTAGAGAGCCAGCCAACGGAGACGGGGGAGGCGAACCGCAATACCGACCCGCCAGACGGAACCGAATCGGCGGCTGAACTACCGAATCGACAGCACGCATGGACCGAGTTCTCTCGAACCGACAAGCACGGGAACCCGGTGCTCGCTCGGCATCACGTGTTGCTACTGGCTAACTATGTTGACGACGGGCCGGTCGACGACGTAGACCGGAAGCAGGCTGCGAACGCGTTTCGCGAGCTAGAGGAGACGTATCGGTGGGCATCCGACGGGCTGCTGTTTACTGTCGGCTACTCTCCAGCATACTTCGACCGATACGACGAACCGCTTTCGGAGTCGGTTGACCTGCCCCGGCCGGCGGCACTAGCCCCTTTCGAGGACCCGTCGTTCGATACTCCGGATCTCCTCGTGCATCTGGCAAGCGACCGTGCTTCAGCGGTGCTCGAGGCCAAGCAAGCGCTATTCGGTGAGTTGGAAACGGCAAACGGGAGCGAAGTCACCGAAACCATAGATGGGATAGTCGAGTTGGTCGACCGGCGGACGGGATTTATCGGTCCAGGGCTCCCGGCGGAACACGACGATGTAAATGGCGTTCCGGACGGAGCGGTCTCCGAAGATGCACCGCTGTTCATGGGTTTCAAATCGGGGTTTGTAGAGAATCAGGCAACAGAAAACAGCGTAACGATCACCGAGGGTCCGTTCGCGGGCGGCACCACGCAACACCTCTCACTGCTACGCACGGAACTGGACCAGTGGTACAACCAAGATTCCCGGGAACAGCGCGTCGCAAAGATGTTCTCGGCGACGCACGCGGCGGAGGATCTGGTCGAGGGTGTCGGCGACAACCTCGGTGATTCGTCGCTCGTATCGGAGACTGGTGTCGGTGACCGCGTCAGTGACGACGCATTTGAGGAAGGCGTGGTCGGGCACGCCCAGAAGCTCGCACGTGCGCGAGACGAGGACGGCGACCCACGGCTCCTCCGACGCGACTTCGCGACGGTAGACGATGGCCGAACCGGTGTCCACTTCCTCAGTCTCCAGGAGAGCATCGCGGACTTTATTCAGACCCGGACCGCCATGAACGGCACCGATGTTGCGAATGTCGGCGGCGTCGGCACGAAAAACAACAACGGGATACTGCAGTACATTACCACAGTTCGACGCGGGAACTACTTGCTCCCGCCCCGCTCGAAGCGCTCGTTCCCCCGTCCGTCGTGACCCGACTGGACCCACAGTCCTTCCGAACGACGGCGATAGTGTGTCCCTGACAAGGTTTTATATCCTTTCCGAGAGACTAATCGCCATACAGACCATGTGGCCCGAGAGAGACCCTACGCGCCGTGACTTCATCGCTACGAGCGGGGTAGCACTTGGGATGAGTGTCGCCGGCTGTGCAACGGGGGACGACGCCGCGGGCGAGACTGAGACTCCATCCGGGGCTGCACCTGGCGGGACCGAAGCAACGCCCGAGGGAACCGACGCGGGGCGGGAGAACGAGCTCCCGACAGCTACTGCGCAGGAACGCCCATTGGTACACATCCCGGCACATCAGGACGGGATGCGGATGGTCGGTATGACCGAGGTGGGGCCGTACATGGTGGCGATGTCCTATACACTGCCTCACGACTTCTGGGTACTAGCTGGCCAAGAGAAGAGTTACGTACGGATCAACGATGGGCAGGGACTGCACCTTATGGCAACCGTGTGGGACCCGGAGTACAACCAGCGTATCCCGCTGGGTAGCCCGCCAGTCGAGGTTCGAGACGCCGCGAGCGGCGATAGTGTGGCCGAGAAGTCGCTGTGGCCGATGCTGTCCCAGCAGATGGGCCCCCACTTCGGAGACAACGTCGCGTTTCCCGACGAGGGTGAGTACACGGTGCAACTCTCGTTTGACCCGGTTTCGGCGCGGCAGTTAGGGGAGTATCGCGGGCGGTTCACCGACTCGGTGGACGCCGAGTTCGACCTGCTGTTCAGAACCGACATCACGAACAACATCCGCGAGCGGTTCGTCGACGAGGCGGGACAGGCGGGGGCGCTCGAACCGATGGAGACGAACATGAAACCCAACGGATCACTGCCGGAGGTGAGGGCGCTACCGGGAGATCACGGTGGTATCGTCGATGGTGGGGCTGCGAAATTTGTGGTCCAGGTTCTGCGCAAGACCCCGGCGGGAATCGACAGTTCGGGCCCGTATCTCGCGGTGTCCGCTCGAACACCGTACAACCAGTATCCACTCCCGTTCATGGGCCTCCGAGCAACTGTTTCCAGCGCCGGTGAAGAGGTCCGCGAGCCACTGAAGGCAGCCATCCACCCCGAACTGGGGTATCATTACGGTGCCCCGTTCCCTGCTATCGCGATGGGTGACGAGGTGACGCTAGAAGTCGGAGCCCCGCCGCAGATCGCGCGACATCGCGGCTACCAGACTGCGTTTCTGGAGTTCGACGACATGACGCTCACACTTGGAGAGCAGTAGTCAGGGCCGTTCAGAGATACAGCGAAGAGACAATGTTTCTCACGTGAGGTGTGGCTTGGCCGTGTCACGCCAGCTACGAGCGAGATGGAACGCCGACACGGAGCGTCAGACCAGAAGACGTCTGCTAGCGCCGAGACAGTACTGGTTGGCACGAGTGAAGCAATATCCGTGTATTATTCTGTCGTGATGCGGCCTTCGACCGACGGCGAAATCGTTCCGTCTTCCTTGATTGCGTCCTCGACGATGACCGACAGCAGTTCGCCCTCGTTCGCGTCGATAATGCGTGGAGCGTCCTGGAACATCGTGTAGCCGTCGCCGCCGGTGGCGGTGAAGCCGTTTGTTGCGACGGTGTAGGTTGCTTCGGTGTCGAGTGGCTCGCCGCCGACCGTTACCTCAGTGACGCGGTCGCCCTTCGATTTGTCCGGGTCGTAGGTGTACCGCATACCGCTCACTTGCAAGAACCCGCCCCCGCCAGTCGAACTGAGTTCCAGCGCCTCGACCAGCGTGTCACCGGGAACCTCGATGGTCACTTGGTTGTTTCCGAACGGGAGAACGCTGTAGACCATCCGTCTCGTGATGTCGCCTTCAGGGTAGAGTTCGTCAGTCCGGATACCGCCACCGTTCTGGATTGCGATGTCCGCATTGCCGTGGCTGCGGAGCGCATCGGCAATGTAATTCCCGAAGTTCGATTCCTCGGAACGGACAGTGTCCTCGCGGGCATCGAGCGGAACGGTTGTCTCCCCGATGACGGCGTCGAGTTCGTCACTGAGCTGGCTTTCGTAGTTCTGCGCGACTTCGAGCACGTCTGGGTGCGGTTCGACACGGTCCTCCTCGACCGCAGCAGCGGTGTCGTACACCGTCAGGCTGTGGTCGGTTCGCTCCCCGTCTTCGACGGTGAGCGTCAGTTCGCCGAGGTACTCGTACTCGTCCCCGACAAACGAAAGCACCGTGTCGTTCACGACTTGCGGCTCCTCGGAGAACTTCGCGGCGTGGTCGCCGACGATAGCGTCGATCCCGTCGACAGACTTCGCGAGTTCGACGGCGACCGGGCTCGCCACGTGGGACAGCACGACGACGAGGTCGGCACCGTCGTCCCGCATTTCGGTCACGACCTCGTCGACGGGTTCCTCAAGGCCCGGGACATCCGTCGTCTCACCCATGGTCGTGATCGTCGGCGCTTCGACGTTGATTATGCCCGTGATACCGACCGTCACGTCGCCGGCTTCGACGAGTTCGTACTGGCTCGCTCCCTGTTCAGCACCGAACACGTCGCCCGTCTGTGTGTTGCGGGCGTTCGCGCTTACCCACTGGAACTCGCTGTCGATAATACGGTCCCGCAAAACGTCCGGCCCTCTGTCAAAGTCGTGGTTTCCAAACGTGTCGAACTCCAGCCCGCCTTCGTTGAACGCGTCGACAATGTGTTTCCCGTCGAACTGTGCGGAGAGAATAGAGGTGGCCAGATCGTCCCCGGATCCAACCTTTATCGAGTGTTCGTTATTGTCCGCAATCTGATTCATCAGATCGAAGTAGGTGGCGATGTTCGCCGCCTCTTCGAGGTCGCCGTAGCTACCGTGTACGTGAGTGTCGTGGACGAGCGTCACCTCGCCCGTTGCAGGTTCAGATTCGGTCTCGACAGTTCCAGCTGAAGTCGCGGTCTCCTGAGCGGCTTCGGATTCTTCGTCGGTCTGCTCGGTCCCATCCTCGGTACTGGAAGAACAGCCAGCGAGACCCACAGCGCCGAGTGCAGCAGTCGCCGAGAGGAACTTCCGCCGGTCGACTGGTCTGCTCTCCGTATCGTTCTCCGTTCGGTCCGCTGAAGGGGTTTCTACGTCATCTTTGTTGCTTCGTGCCACAGTACCCATTAGACTGAACTTTTATATAAAATGTTTGCCGGGGTCGATCTCGATAAGAGTCCGACAATCGATCGACATAGACGCTGGTGCGGGACTCTGGCGCAAAATGAGCCACAGAAGTTATGCCATATTTCGCCCAGTCGGCAATGGCACAGTAGAGGGCCGAGTACGCGTGATGCAACGGGTCAGTCGTCTGTGTTTCTGTGGTCTGGTTTCGATGTAGTTTCATATCGCTCTAAGAGGAATTTATACTAGCAAAACCGCACAGCAAGCAGCTGTTACTGTGTCGCGTAGGCCTGAAGCCCCGTTTCAAGGACATCCCGATAACGGGCCACATCAATGTCAACAGCGACACGACTGTTAGGGTCGTTGTCCGTCGTGTCGTGCTCGTCGCAGATGACGGCCCCGTGGCAGGGGCCGCCGGTCGTGTCGACCTCGAGATAGTACTCCTCGAAGGTGAGTACCGAGTCGTCGACGAGGTCGGCGACGACAGCGGCGTCGTGGATGGCCGGCGCGTCGGCCAGCGGGTAGGTTCCGGAGTCGGGCCGGTAGTCGAGCCACTCAGCCACGGTCGCTCGGACGCCACCAGCCGTGCGGAACTCCTCGATGAACTCGGAAGAGACGGTGGCGCGGTTGGTCACATCCAGCCCGACCATCCGCGTGTTGGCGTCCTGCAGGACGCGGCTGGCCGCCGCAGGGTCGTTGTGGAAGTTGGCCTCGGCCATCGGCGTCACGTTCCCGGTTGTCATCGCCGCCCCGCCCATGAGATAGATGTCCTCGACAAGGTCGGGTAACCGGGGCTCCTTGGCCAGTGCGAGTGCCAGATTCGGAAGCGGACCGACGGCCGCGATCGTCAGTTCATCCCCGTACTCGTAAGCGGCTTCGATGATTGCGTCGGCCCCGTGGATGTCCCGTGTATCGCCGTCGGCGTCGGGGATATCGCCGCGGAGTCCGTTCTCACCGTGAATCCACTCGGCGGTCGTGAGGTCGTCGACGAGCGGGCGGCCACAGCCCTGGGATACCGGAACGTCGTAGCCCCCGATATCCAGTATTGCGTGGGCGTTTCGCGTCGTGTTCTCGATAGTCGTGTTCCCACAGACAGTCGAAAGACCGACAACGTCGATTGCATCGTGACCGAGCGCCATCGCCAGCATGACCGCGTCGTCGCAACCAGGGTCCGTATCGAAGAAGACTTTCCGTGACATACCTTCGGAATTCCGCCCACCGGGTGTTAAAAGCTGGTACGTCCCAGTCGTGACACGGCAGCCCCGCTGTAGACAGACCGCAGTATTCTGTGGGAATCTGTTGGGCTGTCGTCGCTACCACAATCGGTGTGTCGGAATGTGTGGCCGACAGATCAGGTGTGTCCGTCAACGCCGTCTTATATTGGCCAAGCGGTGTGATAGCAGGGGACAGCAAGGAGTAGGTCCATCCCCAGAGTCGAAACCCGAGCCACGGTTCGCAGGGACGAGGCGAAGTCGATTATTCGTTACGGAGAACAGTCAGTATCCCGAAACAGTGCGTCTATGATAAATTTTAACTATATAGTCACAATACTGTACAGGAAGTGATGGATAGAAATCACATACGGCCAGTACTACTCAGCGTACTACTCGTTTTGTCGGTTGTCAGCACCGGCTTCCTCGGAAGCGCCGCTGCTGCATCGAGCGAACAAAACGAGCTGGCAACGGCGAACAGTCAGACAGCAACACAGACGGCCTCGGGTGGTGGGGCGACCTGTCAGCTGGACCGTAGCTGTCCAGTTCCTGATAATTCAGTCGATCTCAACAACAGCGGTGCCGGGGTCGACGTGTTGATCGACGGGAGTCATCAGGGCTCGACGTTCACGAAGTTCGCAAACCGACTCAGCGAACGCGGTTACGACGTCGACACGAAACGGTCGACGTCAGGCGGACTAACCTCGTGGAACAGTTCGGCCGCGAACGGGCTGTCGGACTACGACGTAGTCATCATTCCCGTCCCTCAGACGGCCTATAGCGAGGCCGAACAGGAGGCGATCGACGAGTACGTCAGAAACGGCGGCAGCCTGTTCGTCGTCGGGGAGTGGACCTCACCACTGCAGGGCCACGCCGGCAAGCTCAACGACATTACCGACCCGTACGGACTCCACTTCAACGGCGAGAGCGACAAGTGGCTCCGGAACATTCAGGACCCGACCAACAAGACAGTCGAAGACTACGAGTGGCGAGTTGTGCTCCACAACACGGGCCAGCATCCCATAATGAACAACGTGGACACCGTGGAGTACGACGGCGTCAGTCTCAACGTGACCGACACGGACAACGGGACGCAGGCCCCGTTGCTGTACGGTGACAGCGATACCTACGAGTACACCTACTCCACGACAGAGAAAGAGTATCCTCGTGGCGAGCGCATCGTCGGTGCAGCCGCGACGTGGGACATCGGTAACAACGGCCGCGTCGTCGCCTTCGGTAGTCAGAAGTCGGTCACGACGTATCTCACCGACGAGTGGCAGGCCGAACACCAGCAGACCGATACGCGGCCGTTCCTCTTCCGGACGGTGAAGTGGCTGGCCTCGTCGGGCCACGTCGAGCGACCGGACAAGCCGGTCGCCGTCACCGGCGAACGAGTCAAGGGCGGCGAGACGCCGGCGAACGAGACGATCGTCCTGAAAAACAGCGAAGTCGCCGCCGCCATCGGCACCGAGACGAACGGCCCCTTCGGCACGCTGCCGGGCGGTATCTACGACGCCAACGCGTACGGGCTGACGACCGATCAGATCGGCGTCGCCGAGTTCGCGTTCAACAACTTCGGGACGTGGCCGGACTACGAGTCCTTCGAGCGCCAGAACGCAACCGGTCCGAACGGCGCAGCAGTCGTCACCGCGACCGGTCACGTCAGTACGAACCCGAACGTGTCCGTCACGACGACGTACACGCTGCCGGCCAACTCCAGCCACATCTGGATTAACACCACGATGGAGAACGGGGGCGACCAGCGCCTCCCGGTCAACGACTCTGAGCGCCTCCAGAGCGGGGCCGCACTGAGTTCCGAGGGGCAGTCGACCTGGCTCCCCGGTTCGGGGACAGTCGAGGAGACGCGCTCGCCGCCGGTGAGTGCCGACACGCTCGACCAGCCCTGGGCTGCGCTCACCGGTGACCGCGTGAGCTACGGCGTCTGGGGCGGGAACGGCTCATTTACCTCGTACACGGGGTCCACAACCTGGGTTGATCCGTGGCTCGAACACCGCCTCGATCCCGGCGAAACGCGGTCGGCGGAGTTCGCCTTCTTCGTCGGCGAGGACGGTTCAAGTAGCGCGACCAGCGAGTACTACAACAAGCAGCAGGGAACCGAGACGGGGACGGTGACCGGCAGCATCGAGAGTACGGACAACGAGTCCGTCTCACAGGCCACAGTCACTGCCTCGAAAGGCGACCGTGCGTTCACCTACACCGTCGGATCGGAGACCGGAACGTACGAACTCGAACTCCCCGCCGGTGAGTACACGCTGACGGCCGATGCCAGTGGGTTTGCGGCGTCAGAGCCCAAGTCCGTTACCGTCAGCGGCGGCGAAACGGCGACCGCCGACTTCGACTCGCTGGAGGGGCCGGCCCCCGTCAACGTCACCGCGACGATAGACGACGAGGGCGAGGTCAGGCCCGCCGACGCCCGGATTACGGTACTCGACGGCGGCACCGCGATCCAGACCGTCTACACCGAAACGACGCCGGCCGGCACGGCCTCGTTCCAACTCCCGCCCGGTAACTACACGCTGGTGTTCAACCACGGGACCGGCTACATCGCCGAACCGGTCGAGAAGAACATCTCGGTGACGCCCGGCGAGGCAGTCAGCGTCAACGCGACGTTCACCGAGGAACTGGACCCAAGCGAACGCAACTGGGTCGGCATCGACCCACACGCCCACAGCAGCGTCAGCTTCGACGGCAAGACGCCTATCGACAACTTCGTCGCCATCCAGAAATCGGCGGGCGTCGATGCGGTGTTTATCTCCGACCACAACGCCATCGGCGGCTGGGGGTCGATGGAGTCACAGGCTCAGGAGCGCGACATCATGTTCGTCCGGAGTGAGGAGATCACCACGGGCGACCTCGGGCACTTCAACCCCTATCCGATGCACGGCGAGGAGATGGTCGATTCCGACGGGACCCTTGTGGAGTTCATCGAGGAGTCCCGCAGCCGACACAACGCGACGGTGTTCCAGATCAACCATCCGGGTGACCGCTTCGTCAGCCTCGACAGCGCGCCCGGCCAGCACGAGGAGTACCTTCCGATGGTCGACGCCATCGAGGCGTACAACGGCCCGTACGGCGAATCTGACGCCGCCAGCGTTCAGGGGCTGTTTACGCTCTGGAACAACGGCTACGAGATCACGGCGACCGGTGTCAGCGACGACCACTGTTCGCAGTGCTTCCCGGCGAAATACGGGAGCGCCCGCACCCGGGCATACGTCGAAGGGACCGTCACGCCCGAGAAGTGGGCCCAGTCCGTGAAAGACGGGCACACGTACGCGACGTACGGTCCAGCCGTCGAGTTCACCGTCGACGACAGGATGCCCGGCGAGACCGTGAACACGACCGCCGGGTCGTCCGTGGAGGCGTCTGCAACGGTCCGGAACCTCGACGAACTGGCCTACGCCGAGGTCATCCGGAACGGGACGACCGTCTCGAACGTCACGCTCGACGGCACAAACGACACCATGAGCACCGACGTTGACATCGATGGGAACGCCTGGGTCGCCTTCCGCGTCGTCGACGAGGACGGCGATCGGGCGCTGACCAGCCCGGTCTGGATATCGGCCGAGCAGGGAGCCGAATCCGGAACGGACGGCAACGGCGAATCCAGCGGTACCACGGCGACCGCCACGCCAGACACCGAGGACGGGTCGGCGGGAACGATGGCCGGGGACACTGCAACCGCGGAGTCGGAGACGACCGCCGCGTCCGGACCCGGGTTCACCGCCGTCGTCACGCTGCTCGCGCTCGTCGGCGCAACGCTGCTCGCAACGCGACGGAGGCCCTGAGCCATGGCAGACACCAGCCAGCGGCAGAGTCGGCGTGGGTTCCTCGGAACCCTCGCGCTGGCTGCGGTGACCAGCGCTGGCTGTAGCAGCCTCGGCGGTACCCAGAACGGCCAGCAGGGCGATACCGGAGCGGGTGGCTCGACGGTAACACCCGAGGCGAGTGACACGCCCGCACAGGCAGACGATGGGGCGCATCACAACGAAGCGAACGGCCACACGCACACAGACGGCGGTCACGACCACGGCGATGGACACAGCCACGACGGTAGCGACGACGAAGCCGATATCGCTGCCGACACCGAACTCGCCGCGTTCGAATCCCACCTGCGCAAGTGGTTCGTCGATATCGACTCCCTCGCCGTCGAAGACAGTCGCGTCAGGTTGACCTACGTCACCAAGAGCACGCGCGGCCACGAACTCGCGGCCGGCATCGAAACGGTCGTCGTCTCATTCATCCAGGCGTACACGGACGACTGGGGGGTCGAGGGCCTGGATGCGGAGGTAATCGAGCCGTCCGGCGACGTGATGGGCTACTGGCGAACTGAATCGCGGTGGGTCGAACCGGTCGTCGAGGGCCACGAAACGCGGACCGCGCTGCTCGAACGGACACTCGACACGTACCACGGCCGCCTCACTCGCGATCACGACCACGGGGAAGCCGAAACCGACCACAGCGGGAACGAAAGCACTCACCAACATCACAACGGGACCGAGCACGCAGACCACTGACGGCGGTAGTGTAGTCACTGCCGTCGTCGCCGTTCTGGGCGCGAAATGTGAGACGATTCGGTTCGAAAAGAGCCGTGTCGTTGCTCAGACCTTCAGCAGCGACAGCAGGCTGACGCCAACGTCGAAGTACTCGATGAGGCGATAGCCGACGAGGATTCCAAGGATTCCCATGACACCGGCGAGGTTCGGTGGGGCCGGAATTGGAACATCCAGCAGTCCGAACACGACACCGGTAGCGACGCCGGTCATCGTCGCGACGATAACAAGTGAGAGATTCATCGGTCGGTCACCACTGTCCTGCAGCGAGGACCCACGCAGTCGCGTGTCGGAGCGACCTGAGAGCGGCCGATGGGTGTGTTTGAAGTGTGTGCCATTGGTGCCATAAAGAACGGATTCAAGCGGTAAGTATGCTCCTCATCGAACCAGCAGTGGTGAATAGTAACACACACCAACCAAGATAGATCTAGAGCACCCAAAAGTACATCCGAATGTCCGAGCTAATCGCAATTTGGCAGCCTTATTCTCGTATTTCTCAACAATATGCCGCTATATAAGAATATAATATAGCAAGAAGGAGCAGAACGGGAACTTCCGACACACTGTGTAAACAAATATTCCATAAAGAAACAGAGTATAGAAAAGACGCACACAAATTGATGGGTCCCGAGTAGACCAACCACGACCAGAATAGCCTCCGGGAGGCTGGCGTTTATAACCAAGCCACGGGAAGTGATGACGATGCAAGCCGTTCAGTTCGACAGTCACGGCGACCGTGATGTACTCGAGTATGGCGAGTTTCCCGACCCCGAACCGGGCCGCGACGAGGTGGTCATCGACGTGAAGGCGGCCGCGCTGAACCACCTCGACATCTGGACCCGGCGCGGGCTTCCCGGCATCGACCTCGATATGCCACACATCCCGGGCAGTGACGCCGCGGGTGTCGTCGACGAGGTCGGCGACGGCGTCTCGCGGTTCGAACCGGGCGACCGCGTCGCCGTCCTCGCCGGCAAAAGCGGCGGTGGCGACGAGTTCACGCGGAAGGGTGACCCGACACTCGCGCCGGATTTCCACATCATCGGCGAACACGTCCGGGGTGTCCACAGCGAGTACGCCGCCGTGCCCGCGGAAAACCTCACCCCGGTTCCTGAGGGCGTCGACTGGGAGACGGCCGCCGCGTCACCGCTGGTGTTCCAGACCGCCTGGCGGATGCTGCGCGACCGCGGCGACCTGAAGGCCGGCGAATCTGTCCTCGTCCTCGGGGCGTCCGGTGGTGTAGGCCACGCGGCCGTCCAGATTGCCGACCACGCCGGCGCTGAGGTGTTCGCCACCGCCAGCAGCCGGGAAAAGCTCGACTACGCCGAAGAACTGGGCGCGGACCACACAATCAACTACGAGGAGACGGACTTCGCGGGCGAGATCCGGGACCTGACTGACGGCCGCGGCGTCGACATGGTCGTCGACCACATTGGCGCACAGACCTGGCAGGACTCGCTCAAGAGCCTCGTCAAGGGCGGCCGGGTCGTCACCTGCGGCGCGACCACCGGCGGCAATCCGGAGACAGACATCAACCGCATCTTCTGGAATCAGTTACAGGTCATCGGCTCGACGATGGCCACCCCAGGGCAGGCTGATGAAGTGCTGGATCTGGTCTGGCAGGGAGAGATGGAGCCACGAGTCCGCGAGACGCTGCCGATGAGCGAAATTGCCCGGGCACACGAAATAATCGAGGATCGCGAAGGCTTCGGGAAGGTCGTGGTCGTTCCCGACAGCGAGCTGTAGTCCACCCTCGCGTTTTTGTTGGTACTCCGCCTCGAACAGAGCCGTTGCGAACTGGTCGAAGAGAGCCGAGTACTGCATCAGCATCGTTCCAAGAATGCGGATCACAACGGCGCCAGTCAGAAGTTGGCAATATAGAGCGAACTCGCTACGAGTGACCATCCCGAGGCCGACACGTATCGACCGGCACGGAGCGACTGGGATTGCAGTCGAGCGTCGATACGACCCGCTTTTCAATGCGCTGAACAGACGGCCGTCGGTAGTCGATACGACGGGGGACCCAAAGGTATTAGTGGGTTCCTGCCAACGTTCAGGCAAGCCAACTTTCGCTAAAACAACTCAACTTGTTTTAGCGTTGGGAGCTACCAATGCCACACGACACACTCCTGCTCATCGGTCGGGACACGTCACGCGCTACGCCCTACGAGACACACGCTCGCCGGTTGCGCGAGCGCGGCGTAGCAACCGACGTGACGGTGCTGACCTACGACCACGAACCTCGTCGGGAGTTACGCGACGAACTGGTAGCCATCGACGCCGACCGCGTGTTCGCGCTGCCGATGACCGTCGCGCACGACCACGCGACAGTCACAGACGTGCCGGCGGTACTCGACGAGGTCGACGCCGAGATGCACTACTGTGAACCAGTCGGCCGAAGTCCGCTGTTGACCGAAGCGCTCCGGGACCGCGCCGCTGCTGCAGTCCCGGAGGCCACCGACTCCTCCGTCGCGCTCGTCGCCTTCGGCTCCAGCGGCAAGCCGTACCAGCGTCAGGTGACGGAGTACCACGCCGAGCGCCTGCGCGAGCGCTCGGCCTTCGGCGAAGTCGAACCGTGCTATCTGCTCCAGAACCCCGCCGTCGAATGTGTCAGGTACAACCTCACCCACGACCACGCCGTCGCCGTACCGCTCTTTCTCGCTCCGAGCGACGCGACGGAGACACAGATTCCCGCCAAACTCGACCTCGACAGGGGCGGACTCGCCTACACCGACACGCTGGACGACCACCCGCTTGTCACCGAAGCCATTGCAACCGCCGTCGAGACGGCACGGACGATGGCAGACACACGTACCCCACAGACCTTCGAGGCGACGCTGGCTGCCACAAACCGGCCGATGGCGACCGACGGCGAGGGCGATTAGGGCTGTCGCGGCGGCAGAACCGGGAGCGCCGAACGAGAGGAAGCGATTTGTACCCACGGTACGTTCTGGCACGTAGATGGTTCGCCGACGAGTAGCACAGACGCGGGACCAGGTCAAAGAGAAGCTAGTGGCCGCGCTGATAGAAGACCACTCTCCGCGAGAGGTCGCGATGAGCTTCAGCGTCGGCGTGTTCCTCACTGCACTGCCGACGCTGGGCACTGGATTTATTGCCTTTCTCGTCCTCGCGTACCTGTTCAAACAGCTCAGCAAAGTCGCGCTGTTTGCGTCCGTGCTGATACTCAATCCGCCGGTCAAGTGGGGCGTGTACGCGTCGAGCTTCTGGCTCGGCAACCAGATTCTAGGGCCGGTACCCGGGCTGTCATTCGACGGTGTGTCAATGTCGATGGGTGGTGACGTGCTGGTCCGACTGTGGACGGGGAACGTCATCCTGGCCGTCGTGTTCGCCGCTATCGGATACGTGCTCGCGTTCCGGCTGATCAACGAGTACAGGCGACGGCAGGGACAGACAACCGCAGTTAGCTAAGAAAGACTGGAGCGGGGACCTGCGTCACTCCCGCCGGACGACAAACACGGACAGGTCTGAGAACTGCGTGTCGTCCCTGCTGTCACCGCCGGCATCCTCCGCGAGTTCACCGAGCGTCGTCGCGGTCCGGACCTCGTCATCATGGGTGAGGCGCTCGTAGACCAGCGCCGGCAGATCGGGATCGCCGCCAGCATCCAACAGCTCGGAGGCGATGTCCTCGGGCATCAGGTCGAACGGGCGCGGGAGGACGAGCAGGTGTCGGTCGCCCACGTTGCTCCGAAGCCGGTCGAGATCTGCCGAGAGATCACCGCTCTTGTGTAGCGTGACAAACGTCGTGTCTTCCATCGGCGTCCGGGCGCGGCTGGCAGCGATCTGGAGCGAGGAGATGCCCGGCACGAGACGAACCGGACGGTCGACGGCACGCTGGACCTTCCCCACGAACTGGTAGCCAGAGTGGTTCGGGTCGCCCATCGCGACCGCAGTCCCGCGCTCACCGCCGGCCACGCGCTCGGCAAAGGCGTCCAACGTGTCGAGTTCGTCACGGTAGCCACAGGTCAGCAGGTCCGCATCGGTCCGGTCAGCGACGAAATCGACGACCGTCTCGAAGCCAACGACGACGTCGGCCTCGCGGATCGCCTGCTCACCGCGCGGCGTCAGGAAGTCAGGGTTCCCCGGGCCAATGCCGACGGCGTGGACCGGCCCGTCCGCGTCGGGGTCCTCGGGCGTGCTCGCCGCAATATCGGCCGGGTCAGGCCCGGAGTCAAGATCGTAGTCGTCAGCCATCCAGCAAAACTCCTCCCTCGCGGCTCGCAGGTCGTTCCTCCCCGCTCGCTCGTTCCAAGGGTGTGGTCATAGATCGACCACACCCTCGCGCACGTCCGACGCAACGTGCACCAGTTCGTTCGTCAGCCCGGCGGCCAGCCCGCTCCCGCCGCGGCGGCCGACGTTCGTGATGGTCGGGACGCCGTGCTCGGCGGCGACCTCGCGGAGCCGTTTTCGGCTCTCTGCGGCCTTGACGAAGCCGACGGGCGTGGCGACGGCCACTGCCGGGCGCGTGCCGTCCTCGATGCAGTCCGCCAGCGCGAGTGCGGCCGTCGGTGCGTTCCCGACGACGGCGATAGCGCCGTCGTAGACGCCCTGTTTGTCGAGTTCGAGCACCGACGCGGCCGTCCGGGTCATCCCGGTTTCAGCGGCCAGTTCCGCACCGTTGCCGATGGCCTTCCGCACTGGGCAGTCGTGGCCGCGGCCGGTGATGCCGGCCTTGACCATCGTGATGTCAGTGACGATGGGCTGTTCATCGAGGACAGCACGCGCCCCCGCACGCACCGGTTCATCGTCGTCCGCCCCGGTGAAGCGAACGAGGTGCTGGAACTCGGGGTCGCCGGTCGCGTGGACGGACTTCTGGCGAATCCGGTCGGCCAGCGTCTCGTCGGGAACGAGTTCGCGCACGCGGTCCATGGACGTCTCCGCGATGTCCATTGCGTTCGAGGTGGTCGCGCCGAGGTCCGCGTACTCCTCGAAGTCGTCGTCACTGTTCGTGTCACCGTCTGTCGCATCATTCGTGTTAGTCGTCATCAGAGGTCACCTCCGTCGAATCGCTTCCAGAGCCAGCACCGGCGCGGGCCTCCAGATCACCGTCCACCTCCAGATTCAGGTCCCGCAGGCGGTCGCGAGTCTCGTCGTCGGCGTCCCAGAGCCCGCGGTCAATGGCTTCCAGCAGCGTGTCGGTAATCGAGTCCAGCGCCCAGGGGTTCACGTCCCGGAGCCAGTCCTGTCGGTCCTCGTCGAAGGCGTAGCGCTCGGCCACGTCTTCCCACAGCGTGTCGCTGACCACGTCGGTCGTCGCGTCCCAGCCCAGCACCACGTCGACCGTCGTCGAGAGGTCACCAGCGCCCTTGTAGCCGTGTTCCTCCATCGAGTCGAGCCACGAGGGGTTGAGTACGCGTGCGCGCATCGCCTTCCGGACCTTCTCCTCGTTTGTATAGACATCGACGTTGTCCGGGTCCGAGGAATCGCCTACGTAGGAGTTCGGTTCCTCGCCGGCGATCTCGGTCACCGCGGAGATGAAGCCACCGTGGAAGGCGTACCAGTCCGAGGAGTCGAACTCATCTTGCTCGGCGGTGTCCTCGATTTTGACCGTCGCGTCGACGGAAGAGAGGCGGCGCTCGAAGGCGTCGTGGGCATCGCTGACGCGACCGCGCGACCCCATCGCGTAGCCGCCCCACTGGACGTACACGTCGGCGAGGTCAGAGCGGTCGTCCCAGTTGCCCTCGTCGACGGCCTTGTTCGTCCCGGCGCCGTAACCGCCAGGGCGAGTGGTAAAGACGCGGTGTTTCGCCGCGCTCTTGGCATCACCCTCGTCCATGCCATCGGCGACGAGGTCGTCGGTCTCCTCCTCGACATGTTTCTTTACGTAGTTCATCTCGTGGGGTTCATCCAGGTCGACAACGGCGTCGACAGCGTCGTGGACGACCCCCGCAGCCGCCGGGAACGCGTCCCGGAACAGGCCGGAGACACGCGTCGTCACGTCGATGCGCGGGCGGCCGAGTTCCTCAAGCGGAATCGGTTCCACGTCCTCGACGCGGCCGGCGTCGGACCAGACCGGTTCGACGCCCATCAGTGCGAGCACCTGTGCGATGGTCTCGCCGCGGGTCCGAACCGTCGGCGTGCCCCAGACAACGACGCCGATCTCTTCCGGGTACTCGCCCTCGTCGGTTTCGTGGCGCTCTAGCACACCGTCGGCGACCTCGCTACCCACGTCCCAGGCCGTCTTCGCGGGGACCTTCCGCGGGTCCAGCGTGTAGAAGTTTCTGGCTGTGGGGAGCAGGTCGACACCGCCACGGGTCGGCGCGCCGGAGCCGCCGGGTGGGACGTACTCGCCAGCCAGAGCATCGGCGGTGCGGGGAATCTCGTCGGCTGCACCAGCTACCCGTGGGGCCGCCTCCTCACAGATATAGGCCAGCGCCTCGCGGAGGTCTTCGTGTGCGCCCGACCGCACGCGGGCGTCCCCGAGTGGTTCGATATCCACGACGAGGAGGTTCATGTTCACCTCCGAGCTGCTGTCTTCGAGTTCGCTCTCGGGGACATCGAAGTCATGCTCAGCCAGCGTCCGGACGAGGTCCTTGCTCGTCTCGTGGACGTGGTCGGCGGCTTCGGCGTAGGTCATCCCCAGCGTCTCGTCGTACTCACCGGGGGCGTTGCGGAGCTTGTCGTAGTCGATACCGAGTACACCTGCGACGCTCTCGCGCAGCGACGGCGCGCCGGGATTTTCAAGCCGAGTCAGGGCGACCAGATAGTCGATGAGCCGGTCGTCGGCCGGCGGTTCGCCCATCGTGTGCAGGCCCTTCCGGATCTGGGTCGTCTTCACGTCAGTGAGGTACTCGTGGACCCGTTCGACGAGGGCGTCGATGTCGAGGTCCGCACCCTCCACGTTACCTTCGGCGAGCGTCGAGCCGGCTTCGTCGGGGCCGCGCACGTCAGCCTTCTCGTCGATTTCGCCCGCGATGCCGAGTTCGACGGCGAGGTCCAGTTCGTCGACCGTCTGGCGGATCTGCTCGGCGAGGTGCTCGCCGTCGTCGGTCCGGGCGTCCTCCATGCCGGCCTCGCGGTAGCGGTCGGCCAGTTCCTCTAAGTCGGCCAGATCATCGTACGTCCCGGCGTTGGCCATCACCGGCGTCAAGTAGTCGACGATGGCGGCGTAGGACCGGCGCTTCGCCTGCGTTCCCTCGCCGGGGTTGTTGACGATGTAGGGGTAGACGTTCGGGATGTCGTCGATCAGCTGGTCCGGGGCGCTCTCGCCGTCCAGCCCGACAGTCTTGCCCGGCAGCCACTCCAGACTGCCGTGGGTCCCGAGGTGGACGACGGCATCCGTCTCGTAGCTGTTGCGGAGCCAGCGGTAGAAGGCGACGTAGTCGTGGGGCGGCTGGAGGTCGGAGTCGTGGTACACCTTCGACGGGTCCATGCCGAAGCCGCGCGGGGGCTGGACCGTCACGAGGACGTTTCCGAACTCAACGCCGGGAATTGCGAACGGGCGGTCCGGCGGGTCGCCCCACTCCTCAACGACGTTCTCGCGGAAGTCGTCGTCGAGCGTCTCGAACCAATCGCCGTACTGATCCGGTGAGACGGTGTCGACGCTCAACTCGCGCACATCCTCGGGCGCGACCCAGCGGTCGTCGAGGGTGAGCTGTGCAGTCAAGCGCTCGACAAGCGACTGCCCGCTGTCGGGCATCGTATCACCCAGATCATACCCACGAGCATCCAGTTCCTCCAGCAGGTTCACCGTGCTCTCGGGTGAATCCAGTCCGAACGCCGTACCGATGCCGTCGTCGCTCGGCGGGTAGTTGTGCAGGACGACGGCGACCTGCTTCTCGTCGTTCGGGGTGTGGCGCAGTTCGGCCCAGTTGACCGCCAGCCGGGCAACGTGGTCGATGCGGTCGTCGATGGGGAAGTGCTGTTTCGGCGCGCTGCCGATGCCGGCGTCGTCGTCGGTCCGCTCCTTGCCCGAAATCGGGTGTGTGATGACGTTGCCGTCGAACTCCGGCAGCGCGACTGAGAGCGCGAGTTCGAAGCCCATCACGCCCGTGTCGCTGCTGTCGTAGCGCGAGCGCGAGCGCATCGTCGTCACGGTCTGGATGACTGGAACGCCGAGTTTGTCGAGGAACACATCCTCCGCGCTCTGGCCCTCGTCGTCGGCGCTGCGGCCGCGTTCGTCCATCGACAGCGAGAACATGAACGACGAGCAGACGGCGTCGACCAGCGGGTTGCCGTCAGCATCGAGGAGCCATTCCTCAGTGATCTGCTCGGCGTTCCACTGGCCCTCGGCGTCGGTCGCCGGCTCGCAGAATATCGGGAGCGCGTTCGCCCCCTGTGCCTCGATGGCCCGGACCTGTGCGTCGACGTAGCGGGTATTCTCGTGAGTCCAGTGGGACTCGTAGAACCAGACGGCGACGGTTGGTTTCGCCGGATCGAACGTCGCCCGCAGATCCTCGATGCTCGCCCCCGGATGATCAGGATGGTAGACGCCCTCCGTCGGCAGTGTCACCGGGTCGTCGTACGAGGGGTCAGCGTCGCCGTACTTCGCCACGAGGTAGCGGACGCAGTTGGCGACGTTGCTCGCCCCGCCCTTGTCGAGGTAGTCGTAGACGGTCTCGCGGTGCTCGTCGGGGACCGACGTGTCCTCGAAGGCGAAGGCGTCGCCCGTCGCTTTCACCACGAGCGGGACGCCGGCCTCGCGCAACCGCTCGACGGCGAGGTCATAGCCGGGCATGCTGTCCTCGGCCCCGTGGAGCCAGAGGACGACGGCGTCGGCGTCGGTCAGTTCGTCGACGAACGCCTCGACCGCTGGCTCGTCGTCGAGGTCGCTCTCCGAGCGCACGACGAGGTCGGCGTCGACCTCGCCCGCGGCCCGCTGGACGGCCCCGAGTTCGTTCTCCGTCGCGGTGTAGAGTCCTAGCTGTGGCATAACGTTATTAAATCTCCGTTTGCACTAATACAAGTATGGTTGTATTCGGCGCGGGCAAAAAAGCTTCGCAGGGACCGACATTCGCGGCCGTCGTCGGCCAGCGCGACCTCAAGGACGGCCTGCTGGCGGTCGCGACGGACGACGACCTCGACGGCCTGCTGGTCCGCGGCGAGAAGGGGACGGCGAAGTCGACAGCGGTACGCGCGCTCGCAGACCTGCTGCCCGAGCAACGCGCGGTCGCGGACTGCCCATATGGCTGTCCACCGAACCGTCCCGACGAGCAATGCGAAGACTGTCGAGCGCGTGCGGACCCGCCTGTCGAAACGCGGTCGGTTCCGCTGGTGACGCTCCCGCTCGGCGCGACGCGGGATCGGGTCGTCGGAACGCTGTCGGTGGCCGACGCGCTCGACGGCGACCACGAGTTCGATCCCGGCCTGCTTGCCCGTGCAAACCGCGGTATCCTCTACGTGGACGAGGTGAATCTGCTGGACGACCACCTCGTAGACGTGTTGCTCGACGCGGCCGCCAGCGGCCAGAACCGTGTCGAGCGCGACGGCGTCACTGTCACCCACCCCGCCGAGTTCACGCTCGTCGGGACAATGAACCCTGAAGAAGGTGATCTGCGCCCGCAGTTGCGTGACCGCTTCGCCCTCCAGACCGAGGTCAGCGCCTGCGAAGACATAGACGACCGCGTCGCCATCATCGACCAGGCACTCGGAGAAAGCGGCGACGAGAAGAGACAGTCCGAACCCGACCGCAGCCCGGGCGAGCGACTGCGAACCGCGCGCGACCTGCTTCCGAAAGTCGACCTCGCCCGCGAGTTCCGCGAGCAGATCGCCGAACTCTGCCGAGACGCCGGCCTCGACGGCCACCGCGGCGACATCGCCACAGCGCGGGCAGCCCGAACCTTCGCCGCACTCGACGGACGGACGACGGTCCTCGAATCGGACATCGGGCGGGCCGCCGAGTTCGCGCTCCCCCACCGACTCACCTCTCGGCCCTTCGAAGACGCGCCGGACGTGGACGACGTGCTCGACGACCACTTCGAGGACGAGCAGGGCGACTCCGAGGAGGAGTCCGCCGAAGACGGGGAGCGCGATGACGAGGAAAGCGACGCAGACGGCGGCGAGGAAGAAGCAGCCGGTGGCGACTCGGAAGATAGCGAAAGTGACGGAGAGGCAAGCGATGGCAACGAACAGCAGGAACAGCGACCGGACGACAGCGGAGAATCCGGCGAGGACGGCGACGGCGAGTCAGACGAGCGCGGCGAGCAGCCAACGCCCGCTTCGGCCGACAGCGACGGCGAGCGGCAGGAGGCCGAGGGTGGCGACGGCGAAGGAGCGGCCGGAGACGACAGTTGGGAGGGGGAGGCCAACCAGTCCGACGACCCGGAAAACGCCACCCCGCTGCTGCCGGGCCAGTCCCGCGCCGCAGTCGGCGACAGCGGTGCGCCCGACGTGGACGCACCATCGGTCGACACAGACGGTGGGAGCGCAAGCGGGCGCGCGAGCGCGACGGGGACGAAACGCGGCGCAACGGTCCGTACCGAGCGCGCCGGCCGCGACGACGAGGTCGACGCCGCGGCGTCGGTCCGGGCGGCGGCCAGTCGCGGGAGCGGCCGTGTCGAGTCACGGGACCTTCGGAAGTCCGTTCGTGCAGGCGACGCCGAGACACTGGTCGTGTTCGCCGTCGACGCGAGCGCGTCGATGCGTCCGGCGATGAAAGCCGCGAAAGGGACTGTCCTAGAACTGTTGAAGGACGCCTATCAGGCCCGCGATCAGGTCGCCTTCGTCACCTTCGCTGGCGAGGGCGCGGACGTGGTGCTCCCGCCCACCGACAGTGTCTCGCTGGCGGCCCGGCACCTGAAGGACCTCCCGACCGGCGACCGGACGCCGCTGCCGGATGGACTGACAGCCGCGCGCGAGGTGCTCGACCGGGCGGACCCGGACGCCGGCGTTGTCGTTCTCGTGACTGACGGCCGGGCGAACACCGCCAACGGGAGTCCGGTCGCGGCGACCAGAACCGCGGCGCAGACGCTCGGCGAATCGGCTGACCGAACTGTTGTCGTGAATGCTGGAGAGGCAGGCCGCGCCGGACTACTCGACCTCGTTGCAGACGAAACAGATGCGTCGGTCGTCCCGCTGGACGCGCTGACCGCCGAGCGCGTCGATGCCGTCGCCAGCGAACGATAACCCCCGAAGCCGTGTCAGGCGGAAGTTTTACAATCTTACTTGTTCCTAATACAAACGAGATTTCAATGCAGAAGGACACTGACACCAAACACGCTGCGGATAGCGTGTACGACCGTATCGAACGCGCAAAGGCGTCACTGACTGGCCCACAGATCGCCATCGCCGTCGCGCTGGTGGCGGCGCTCGGCTTCACGCTGCTGTTCGTGCAAGACCCAATGTTGCACGACTCACTGCACAACTTCCGACACAGCGCCGGCATCACCTGCCACTGATGGCGACTGACTACCTCGAACGCGGCGCGATGGCCGGCGTGGCCGGCGGGCTGGTCTACGGCCTGTTCGTCGCGACGGTCGGGAACGCCTTCACCGCGGGGCTGGAGACGTTCGAACACAGCCACGGCGGGGGCGGCCCCGTCGTCTCCGAGCTCACGACGACCGTCGCGAGCATCGGCGGTGGCGTCCTCTGGGGTCTGCTGTTCGGCGTCGCGGCCTTCGGAATGGTGTACTTCTTCCTCGAACCCGCGATCCCCGGTTCGGGGGCGACGAAGCGACTGGCGCTTGCGGGAGCCGGCTTTCTCACCGTCTCCGGCGCGCCGTGGCTCGTCTTGCCGCCACAGCCACCGGGCGTCGAGCAGGCGCTCGGAACGGAGACGCGCCTCGCCTGGTACGCCGGCCTGATGGCGCTGGGTGCGCTGGTCGCAGTGCTCGCCGGGCTTGCCTATCAACGGACAGACCACCACCACACCGCCGTTCGACTCGGGGCCATGGCGCTGCCGCTCGCACTGCTTGCGGTTCCGGTCATGTTCGCGCCAGCGAATCCGGTCCACGGCGACGTCCCCGCCGCGCTCGTCGCGGCCTACCGCTGGACGGTCGTGTTCGGCCAGCTGGTGCTGTGGGCCACAATCGCAGGGGTTCATGCCTGGCTCGGGGACAGCGATACTCCGGCCACAGACGATCTGGACTATCCCGCGACAGCGGACTGACGACGGCGAGACTCAGATTTTTCCGGCGACCGTTCCGAGATTCAGCGCCAGCCCGACGATACCGACAACAGCGGCGAGAACGAGGTTCGCTGTCGTCCCGCCGACGCTGAACGGGGCCGTGCCGGCCGATGCCAGCGCGCCGAACCCGATGCCGGCGACGACGAGCGCCACGCCGGCCAGCCCGACGAGCATCGTGCCAGTCGGGCCGAACTGACCGGTCGACCGGTTCGCCTCGTACCGGTCCAGCGCGTCGTGCATCGTCTCTGTGACCGACTCCTCTACGTCCGCCATCTGCCCCGAGAGGTAGGTGTTCAGCGTCTCCTCATGCTCGTCGAGTTCCGCGGCGCGTTCGGACAGCCGGGCGTCGTACTCCGTCAGTTCAGCCTCGCGCTCGTCGAGGTCGGTCTCGCGGTCGTCAAGCGCGGCTTCACGTTCATCGAGCTGGTACTCCCGCTCGTCGAGTTCAGTCTCTCGCCGGTCAAGCTCTTCCTCGCGGGCGTCGATCTTCTCCTCGCGCCGGTCGAGTTCCGCGCTCCGCTGGTCGAGGCCCATCTCCCGCTCGTTGAGCCGGCGTTGCATCTGCGCGAACTCCCGCTCACGATCGGTGGGGTGGTCATCGACAGCGGCGCTGTCGTCGTCGGCATCGGAGTCCGCGTCCGCCGGTGCCTCCTCGTGGTCGGCGTCTGTGTCATTGGCCATATTGGGCTCCCGTACCGAGGCGCTACGGCCAGCGAACGGTTAGTTTGACACCACATAACACAGTAACCGGAGCCAAACCGGGGGCATCGCATCCGTGCAAAAGATCGTCAGTACGGTTCGCTACCGGTTCAGGTCACTACATCGCCGCGTCAGGGACGCGAGCGGGCCGTCTCGCTCTCCAGCCCAACCCGATGCAACCGGTACGCGCCGCGCTCGCGGCCCTCGTCGTGGTAGACGACCGGTTCCTCGACAGCAACAGCGGTTCCATCATCGACTGCGGCCGCCGTCACGACGCCGTCGGTGTCCAGCGTATCGATAGGGCCATCGACGACATCGAACAGTCGAAGCGCGTGGTCGTCGGCGTCACGGTCCCGGAAGTTCTGCGCGCCGGGAACAGCCAGCAGTGAGCCGTCAGTCCCCAGCCCGCTGGCGAACCCACCAACAGGCGCGTCCCAACGGCGGTCGCTATCGAGCGAGACACCAACGGCGGTGTGCTCGTTCGGGTGGCGGGCGTCCGTCTCGCGACCGTTCTCCGGATAGGTGTTACCGGTGACGAACACCGCGCCCCCGTCCGTCGCGTGGACATGGTTCGGGTACGCGTAGACGGTGTGGCCAGCCACGTCGGTCGGCGTCGCCAGCGGGACGCGCCAGCGCTCTCGGCCGCCGCTGTCGAGCCGATACCCACAGTAGTCTCCGTGGCTGGAGACGACAGCGCCGTCGGCCAGCAGCGCAACGTCGCCGACGCGGCGCTGGCCGTCGGTGCCTGGGTCCCACATCCAGTTCGGGTCGCCGTCGTCGGCGTCGAGGACGACGAGGCCGTGCTGGTGATCGCCGGGACATCGGTTGTACGCGACGGCGACGCGGTTTCCGTCGGCGTCGACCGAGATGGGTGAGCCGTCGGTCTGGTAGGTCCAGCTGACGGTCCCGTCGGGTTCGAAGGCGTAGACGACGCTCTCGAAGTGGCGGAGGTCGTTCCCGTCGTCGTCGGTCCGGCGTTCGTATCGCCGGGCAGCGGCGTAGCAACGGTCACCGTCGGTGGCGAGGCTGGCGACGAAAGGTAACAAGAAGCGCGTCTCCTGCTGGGCCTCGCCGAGGTCCCCGCGGGTTTCGTACCCCCATCGCAGGTCGCCGCCGACATCGTGACAGCGGATCTCGCCGCGGACGCTGCGTTCGCCAGTGACGACACCGCCGTCGAAGGGCTCCGCCGCGACGACGCTCGGTTCGCCATCCGTGTCGTACTGCCAACGCCGGTGTGGCGGGCTGGAGTCTGCCGACACGTCGAACGCCTGCAGGTCCCCGTCGGCGGTGCCGACGACTGCGAGGCCATTGGTTATCGTGACCGCCGAGCGGCGGCCCTGATGGCGCGAGCGGGCCGGCGCTACGTCCCCGAGGTCGGCGGTCGGAGCGCGCTGGCTACTCATCGACCGGGAAGGCCTCGTGAAGCACGTCGTGGGCCTCTCCGAGCCCGGCGAGGACATCCTCGCCCTGCATGGTGATGCGCGACACCGCCCGCTCGGCGTCTCGGACGGCGACGAGTCGACCACGGAGGTAGTCGTACTCGGGGTCGTCTTCAGGGGTTGCGGCGATCTCCTCTTCGAGATCCACGAGCGCGGCGTCGAGGTGGCGCTCGATGGCGGCGAGGGTTTCCGCGCCGGCGAGGGCCTCTATCGGGCCGGTCATGTGGCCCTCCAGCTCCTGTTCCGCGTGCTGGCGCGCATGGTCATCTTCGGTACCGAGAACGTTCATGAGGCCCAGTCGGAGGGCCTCGATTTCATAGCAGCTCATGTGTGTCTTGGATCGGGTGTGTGTTCACAGCGTCTGATCGACGAGTTCGCTCACGATGCGGTCGCGGTCCAGATGCGAGGAGACAATCTCGGCGGCGTCCTCGTCCTCGACGCCGCCGTACCAGACGCCATCGGGGTAGACGGCGACCATCGGCCCCTCGCCGCAGCGGCCGAGACACGACGACCGCGTGATGCGGGCGTCGCACTGGTCGCTGTCGCGGGCGGCCTGCCGGAGCCGTTCGAGGACCGCCGGCGCGCCGTCCTGTGCGCAGGTCTGGTTCGTACAGACGGCGACGTGTTTCTCTGGGGCGTCGTGGACGTGCGGGTCATCGTCGACGTTCTCGCGGTCGGCGTGTTCGGCCTGGTGGGTCAGCGCCCGGAGCATCGCGCGAGCGCCACCCTGGTCCTCTTCGTAGCCGTCGAGTTCCACCTTGTACTTGCAGGTGTCACAGGACATCTCGACGCTCCCGGTCCGGGCTTCCTGCCAGCGGTCGCCCAGCACGTCCAGCAGGCGCGTGTCGGTTCCGAGCGGTTCGCCCGGTGCGGCGTCGACGTAGGGGTACTCCTCGTCGAACTCGCGTGCGCCGTCCTTGATGCGGCCGGTCAGCACGCCGTCCCCGAGCATATACGGGATGACGACGACGGCATCGGGTCGCGTCTTGGCGATGTCGTGCAGAGTGTCATCGAGCAATGGCTCGGTGACGCCGATGAACGACGCCTCGACCCGCGAGAACTCGCGTCCCTCGTACAGCAGTCGAGCAAGCTTGTGTACGTCGGCGTTGGCGTCCGGGTCGCTGGAGCCACGGGCACAGACGACAGCGGCTACTTCGTCTTCCTCCCGGTCGACGCCGAGTTCGGCCTCGACGGCCGCCGCGCGGTCGTCAAGCAGGTCCAGCAAGGCTGGGTGGACACCGAGATGTGCGCCGTTGTTGATGGTCAGTTCAGGGTGGGCCTCGCGGGCCTGCTCAACAGCCAGCGGCACGTCGTTTTTGACGTGGCTGGCGGCAAACAGCGAGAGGTGGACCACCGACACCTGCGAGACGGCTCTGGCCAGCCCCGAGATGGCCTCGTCGATGGCCGGTTCGGCCAGTTCGAGAAAGGCCGCGTCGACCGGGATTCCGAGTCGGCCCTCCAGTTCCACCGCAAGGTCGCGGACCTGTTCGTTTGACTTCTCGCGCCGGGAGCCGTGGCCGACCAGCAGCACCGCCTCGTCGTCCAGCGTATCGGGCGCAGTGATAGCCTCGCTCATCGGACTCGTTCGATGCTTTTCCGGAGCTTGCGCCGACGGCTCGGCGCGAACAGCCCCGTCTCTTCGCTGCCCTCGTACAGCCAGTCACCGAGGACAGGTGCCGCGTCGTCGTCCACGCCGAACCAGTAGCCCGACGACGTCTCCGAAAGGTCGCCGTAGGGCGCATCGACCGGGCAGCGGTCGAGCAGCGTCTGAATCGTCCGGAGAAGTCGTTCGTCCTCGTGGACGAAGGAGATGCCGACCGCCTCGTCGTCGGACTTGAAACACACCGTGCCACAGCCTTCGAGCAGGCCCCGGAGGAGCTGACGATCGTAGTCAGCCAGCGCGTCGAAGCGGTAGCCGCCCGACTCGCCGTCGAACGGCAGTCCGAGCGCGGCGCTCGCGCGGTCAGCGAGGCCGCCGACGACCTGCACCGTGAACTCCTCCTCCTGGCGGGTAATCGAGGTGTCGTGGGCATACGCCCGCTCGACGATGCGGCGGTCGGCCCGGTCCGCCCCGGCGATGGAGGCGAGCCGTCGGGCGGCCGTCTCGTCGTTCGTCCGGACGGTGATACAGCTGTCCTCGCACTCGCCGTCGCCGGTGACCCGGCCCCAGAAGTACGCCGTTTCGGGGTGGGCTGCGAGCATGTCGTTTGGCGCACCCGTTTCGACGCTCATGGCTGGACCTCCTCGGTGTCACTCGTCGGTGCGTCGACGGCCCCTGCGTCTTCCTCGACAGACTCCACGTGAATCGCGTCCAGCGGACAGGCCGCAGCGGCCTGCTCGGCGTCGTCCCGCCGGTCGTCGTCGAAGGTGGCTTCGATCGCCGTCTGGTCGTCCGTCTCAATGGCCGCAAGTCCCTCGCTGTCCTCAACGAAGCGATCGTCACGGACGAGACAGGCGAAGACCCCGTCGCAGGCGTCGCGGTCGATAGTGATGCGGTACATTAGTAGTCGTACTTGGTCTCGTAGCCCCGCGGGGTCACCATCCGGTCGTCCCAAACGTAGGTGTCCTCGTTGCCCACGAGCAGGGTGGTGGTCATGTCGACGAGGTCGGATTCGCCGAGTTCAGGCAGTTCGCCGAGTTCGACGATTTCGACCTGTTCGTCCTCGCGGCCGGCTGCGTGGACGACGCCGACGGGCGTCTCGGGGTCGCGGTGTTCCAGCAAGATTTCACAGCACTTCTCGTAGTTGTCTCGGCGCTTGCGGCTCCACGGGTTGTAGATGGTGATGGTAAAGCCCTCCTTGGCGGCGGCGTGGAGTCGCGACTCGATAGTCGGCATGTCGGTGAGGTGGTCCGACAGCGAGATGGAGACGGTATCGTTGACCAGCGGCGCGCCGACGCGGGCGGCACAGGACTGGGCGGCCGGGACGCCCGGAACGACATCGAAGTCAAGCATCGTCGCCGTCGCGCCCTTGGACTCGATGATCTCCAGTGCGAGGCCGGCCAGCGCGTACACGTTCGGGTCGCCGCTGCCGATGATGGCAACGTCGTTGCCCGCCAGCGCGCGATCGATTGCCTCCTCCGTTCGGGACACCTCGCCGCACATCGGCGTGTCGTAGATGTCGTCGGCTCCGTCGGTGATCTCGTCGGGCAGCAGGTCGACGTAGGTCGTGTAGCCGACGATGTGTTCGGCGTCCAAGAGGGCGGAGCGGGCGCGGGCGGTCATTCCCTCCGGCTGTCCGGGACCGAGGCCGACGGCGATGAGCTGGCCCGGTTCGGCGTCGAAGTCGTCGACGGTCGAGCCGACCTCCTCCTCTTCGTCCGAAGAATCAGACGATGAGGACGCCCCGCAGGAACTACTGCTGGACGAGGACGAAGACGACGATGACGACGAGGCCCCACACTTGGAGGCGCTGTCGTCGCTCGTGTCCGGTGTCGTTTCTGTGGACGAGCTTGCTTTGCTCGCGCCGCACTTGGAGGCGGTATCGGTCTCTGTCTCCGCCTTGCTCTCTGTCTCCGAGGCGCTCTGCGCCTCGCTTGCGCCGCACTTCGATTCTGTCTCGGTACTTGCGTCGGTGGTGTTGTCAGTGCTCATTGTCAGAAATCGTCGACGTCACGCCCGCCGCGCGGGGTGACGAGGAACTCCTGGTAATCGTTGCGCCAGACTTCGGTCTCGTGGGTGCCGACGACGATGGACGAGCCCATGCCGCCGACCTTGTCATCGTGCTCGGGCAGTTCGCCGAGCGTGGTGATGGTCTCTGTCTCGTCGTCGAGATTGCGCCCGGCCTCGCCGCGGCCGGAGTCGTTAACGATAGCGGCGGGCACGTCATCGGCCCGTTCCTCGCGGAGAACATCGACGGCCCGCTCGTAGTCGCGCCAACAGTTGTAGAGGACGACGACGAAGCCGCTGATTGCGGCCGCGCGGAGCTTCTCCTCGATTTCGTCCCAGCCGCGCCACTTGTCCGACAGCGAAATCGTACAGAAATCGTTCGATAGCGGCGCGCCGAGGTTCGCCGCGCCCGACAGCGCCGCGGTTACGCCGGGGACGATTTCGATGGGGACATCGTCGGCGTCGTCGGCGTCGGCCATCGTAAACAGCAAGTCGGACTTCCCGTAGACGTTCGGGTCGCCGCCGGAGACGTGGGCGATGTCCTCGCCGGCGCGGACCCGCTCGAATGCCTCGCGGGCGAGTTCGACCTGTTTGCCCATCGACGACCGGATGAGCGTCTGCCGGCTGCCGTCGGGTCGCTCCAGCACGGCTCCCTCTTCGCCGGCGATTTCGCCGTCGTCGGTTTCGCCGTCGAGTTCGGCCGACTGGGGCGGGAGCGTGCCGTCCTTCCGGAGGAACTCCTGATAGAGGTTCGAGGCGATGATACAGTCAGCGGTCTGGATGACGTCTTTCGCCCGCTGGGTCATGTCGTGGGGGAGGCCCGGTCCGATACCGACCACATATAGCGTCCCGTAGTCGGCTGGACGCGTCGCCTCGGCCGCGGCCGCTGTCGACTGGCGTCCGTCGCTGCTCATCCTCGGTCTCCGAGAGCCGCCGTTCGAATCTCGATACTGTGGCGCATGGTGAGTACAACGCCGCTTTCGCATAAAACAATTGTGCTTGTACTAGTGCAAGCGAAGGCGCAGAATGGTAGCAGCAGGGAACTGCGTCCGCTCCAACGTTCGGACCAAGCTGCTACCAGTCCTGTTCCAACGAAATTGTCAAAGGGGCCCAAACTGGTACGGGCTTACTGGACGCCCCTATCAAGGTTCGAATGTTTTTAGTGTAATCTATACCACATTTTGAATGTACTTTTCTGGCCGGAGCTACAGCACTGTGCTTCCGGCCGGTCGCCGCCCGCCAGCGGCTTTCAACTATGAGAGAAGCAGTCAAACAAGCGATAGAAGAGCATAGCGTTGAGAGTCGAATTATCGGTGAACTACACAACGTCCCTCCCTACCGGGTGTACGAGATTCAGTTCGGTAGCCAACGCGCCGTCTTGAAAATTGATGACCACCGGCGGGGGCATGCAGCCGACGAAGGGCGAGTTCACGAGTATGTTGCTACAGGAACCACTGCCAGAGTGCCCGACGTACTCGCTGTTGGGACCGACCACTATATTACGACATGGGACGGCGAGATTGCGGAGGCGTCACCACAGGTCGATAGAACGTGGGCCCGCGCTGCAGGCGTCTGGATGGGCACGCTCCATGCTGATACCAGAGGAGCATTCGACGGGTTCGGAAAGCCCCGAAGTCAAGACGGGACCCTCGAACTCACGAGCCACAAGCGCTGGGTCGACGGCGTAATCGAGCGTGTGGGATACCACCGGTCGCTTCTCGCAGGGTATGGGTACACCGGTATCACAGACACGGTCGAGGTCTTCTTCCAAGACAATCCAGCCGTATTCGATGGGGTTGGTGAGCCGGTTCTCTGCCACGGTGATGTGCACCCCGAACACCACGTTCAGACCAGTCGCGGGGGCATTACCGCGATTGATTTCGAACACGCACTCGTTGCTCCAGCGGAATACGACTACTGGCGGACCGTGATGCCGTATTTCGAAGCCAATCATGGTGTCGGTGAAGCCGTACCACGGGCATTCCAAGCTGGATACGAATCTGTCAAGCCACTTCCCGATGATTTCGAAGAGCGACGGCCGCTTTACCAACTCATGAATGATATTGCGTTCTTAGAATCACTCTATCTCCAGCAACGAGTCGATCCAGAAAAGCGCGAACAGGTGGGCGAACGGATACGAGAGCACGCGGTAGAGACGCTTAGCGAGGTGGAAAGAATAGTCGAATAGGTAGTTTCGATGGCTTCGCCGTCTCTGACCCGAACCCCACCGTTCCGCAAGCTTCTGGATGGCCTGGGCAACAAAGGCTCCAGACCGTCGGCTCAGCGAGTTAGGCAGACGCGCAGAGAGACCATATGAGCTAATAGTTTCTCTTTATACGCGGTAGTTAGCCTACTCGGCCGCGTAATCACGTAGCTGAAGTCGTCTGTACCTGCTCCGCTGGTCAGGTGTTCGTCAGCCCGCCGTCGACGACGACGCTCTCACCGTTGACGTAGGAGGCCATATCGCTGGCGAGGAACGTCGCCACGTCGGCGATCTCCTCGGGTTCGCCGAAGCGGCCCGAGGGGATGAGTTCCTTTAGCATCATCTTCTTCGTGTCGTCGATGCGCTCGTCCTCGAACATCTGGGTCTTGCTGTAGCCCGGATGGATAGCGTTGACCCGGATGTCGTAGTTGCTCAGGCGGTCCGCGAGCGCATAGGTGAACAGTCGAACTGCGCCTTTCGAGGTGCAGTAGTTGACCAGCAGGCCGGTCCCGCGGATGCCACCGGAACTGGACATATTGATGACGGTGCCGCCGCCGTTCTCCCGCATCGCCTCGGTCGCGGCCTGCGCGCCGAAGAACACGCCCTTGGTGTTCACGTCCATCAGCCGGTCGTAGTCCTCCTCCGTGGTCTCGTAAAAATCCGCTATCTCCGAAATGCCGGCGTTGTTGACCATGATGTCGATACCGCCCAGTTCCTCAGCCGCGGCGACGGCCACCTCCAGATCGTCGGGGTTGGTCACGTCACATTCGACGAAATGTGCCGTCCGGTCGGTCTCAGCTTCGACCAGTTCGTGGGTCGGTTCGCCGCCCTCGCGGGGGTCTTCCTGTCGATCCGCAACGATAACATCTGCGCCGTGCTCCGCGTACCGTCGGCAGATGGCCCGGCCGAACCCGCTTGCGCCGCCCGTAACGACCGCCACCTTGTCTTCGAGTAGTGTTGTCATGCGCCATTTGTCATCACAGGCGCACATAATAAATAAGTTTAGAGTTGTACTGTGACAGGAACTCGGGACAGCTGTGGACTCGCCGCTAATGATAATTCAGTAGCTGCTCGGTGACAAAACCGGAGCTGAAAACGCAATGCCTGGGAAAGAGCGAGGTTAGTGCCCGATAGCGACGGTCACGGCCTCGTCGTAACGGGTCTTCTCGGCCAGCAGGTCGTGTTCGCTGCCGGCGGCGATAGCCGACGCTTCGGCGATGCCCGGCCACCCTATGAGTTCCTTCGACCGCGAGGGGGTCGGCCCCTCGAACCCCTCCAAAGTCTCCTTCTCGAAGGCGATGACGCCCAGTCCCCACTCCTCAGCAGCGGCGAGCATGCCTTCCTCGTCGGCTTTCCGGGTCCCCGTCGCGATGAACTCCACGTCGTCGCGATCGAGGTCGGCCTCGTCTAGCGCCTGCTCCCAGGCCGTGTGGAACTGCTCGACATCCGCTCCGGCAACGCTGCCACAGCCGAGCACGACGCCGTCGTCCTTGTTGCGTTTGAGTACCGTCACGTCGTCGTCGACCAGCACGGCCTTCGGCCCGTCGAGGCGCTCGATTGGGCCGAGTTCGTCGTCCAGCACGGCGAGGTTCGTCGCCACGGTCGAGTCGCCGTTGACGACGTGAGCATCCAGCGCTTTGGCCTGCTTCTCGACGCCCTGCTTGTCCGCGGCCTCGCTCGCGGTCGTCATCGCCGGCACCGCGCCCATGCTTGCGAGGTCGTCAGCGACCTGATTCGCGCCATGGTGGCCACCGGTGATCGGGATGGCCCACGTGAGTTCCTCGTCGACGACACAGATGGCTGGGTCGTCCCACTTGTCGTCGAGCAGATGGGCGGTCTTTCGCATCGCGATTCCGCTGGCCATCAGGCCGATGAAGCAGTCGTACTCGCCCCAGTACTCCTCGAACACGTCGCCGTGGTATTCGAGGATGTCAATGGACTCGTAGCGGTCGCCGATGCCGTCGACGATGTCCTCGGCCGTGTCCATCTTCCGCTCGAAGGCCACGATGGCGATGTCCTCGGCTACTTCGCCGTCCGAGTCGGGCGCTTTGCAACTGTTCGAACTGGATTCGTTGTCGGTGTCAGTACTCATGAGTTAGCTCCGGCCGGTGAAACTGAACTGCCCCATGCGACCGGCCAGGCAGCCGCGTGGGTGGTGTCTGTAAGTCGATGCTCGACCGCGAGACGACGCTTACCTGCTGTCGGCGCGCGCTGGCGCGCTCCGATGGCGCGCCAAATCTGTGCGAGGGATGAGCAGCACAGCGAGTGAAACGAGCGAGCAGCGCAGTCGGTTGGGGAGGCCTGTGGCTCGTGGTGGCGCGGTGCTGTCGGGTGGACTGAAAGGGGCCGGGCGCTCCGGGACGACGACCGACGCAAGCACGCGAACGAAGCGAGCGCGCACAGCGAGGTCCTCGACCGGAGCATCCGGGGGCTTTCGAGTTGTACTCGGCGAAATAGGCGATTCATCCTAGTCGTCGGCTTCCTGCGTCTCATCGGAACTTCCCCGGTTCGCCCAGTCGCCGTAGAGGAACGACCGCTCATAGTCCTCACCACCAACAGCATCCCCAATCACGACCATCGCGGAAGCGCGATAGCCCGCGTCCTCCAGTTTCTCGCCGATGGTCGCAATTGTTCCCTCGATGACGTCCTCGTCGGGCCAGGACGCGTGGTAGATAGCCGCCACCGGCGTCTCAGGGTCGTGGCCGTCTTCGAGCAGCCGATCCATCGTCTCGCTGACGGCGTGGGTGCCCAGATAGATACAGGTCGTCACGTCACCCATGCCGACGAACTCGGAGATGTGGTCCTCGTCCTCGTCGAGCGTCTTGCCCTGCGGGCGGGTAAAGGCGACGTGGTTGGCGACTTCGTTCAGCGTCAGCTGCGTTCGCATCGTCGCGCTGGCGGCGAACGCGGAGGTGACGCCGGGAACGATGTAGGTCGGGACGCCTTCGTGTTCGAGCGCGTCCATCTGCTCTAGGGCCGCGCCGTAGATGGCGGGGTCACCGCTGTGAAGCCGGACAACAGTGTCGCCGTCCTCATAGGCGTCCCGCATCAGCGGAATCAGCTCTTCGAGGTCCTTGCCGATGGAGGATACCGTTTCGGCGTCTTCGCAGTACTCCTCCAGGAGCTCGCTGTTGACGAGCGAGCCGGCGTGGACCACGAGGTCGGCGTCAGCCAGCAATTCCCGGCCAGCGACGGTCAGCAGCCGAGGGTTACCCGGGCCGGCCCCGACGAAGGGAATGCCCTCCTGCTCGTCGCCGGCACTGTACTCGTACACGCGGTCGTCTCGGTTCCCGGCGACAGAGTCGATGGCTGCCTGTGGGTCCGTCTCGCTCGGTTCCTCAGTCATGCTTCACCTCGTCGCCGCAGAGAACGGCTTCGGAGCGTTCCTGTCTC
>AOLX01000018.1 GCA_000336895.1 Haloarcula argentinensis DSM 12282
GATGTGTATAAGAGACAGGCCGTACACCACGTCGTAGCCGGCCTCAACCAGCCCTTCGTGAGTGGCGGGCGCGTCTGTCACCTTGAACAGAATCATCCGGTCAGGGCCAGTCGGCGACGCGCCGCGGTCAGCTTCCCTGAGTGCGAGGCTCGATCCGGCAGTGATTTCGACGCCCAGCGCCGTCGCAAACGCGGACATGGCGCTGACGCCGGGCACTACTTCGAGATCGACCTCGGGGTGGAAGGCAGCGAGCGTCCGCCGGAGGTGGCCGAAGGTCGAGTAGACGTTCGGGTCCCCCAGCGTGACGAAGGCGGCATCGCCGTCGCGGGCAGTCGGCGCGATCTCGGCGGCGGCTTCTTTCCAGGCCGTCCGGAGTTTCTCCTCGTCGCGCGTCATCGGGAAGTCGAGGTCGCCGATGCGCTCCTCGGGGACATGCTCAGTCGCGACCGAGCGCGAGAGCCGCCCCGGCGAGTACACCACATCGGCCGATTCGAGTGCGCGCTTCCCGCGGATAGTCACCAGATCTGGCTGCCCGGGACCGAGACCGATGCCGTAGAGGGTCATTGCTGGCCTCCGTTCGTCGCTTCAGCCTCGGCCGCTGCCCCGCCGTCGGCTGCCACATCCTCGCTGGCGCTGCCGACGAGCATGTACACCGGATTCTCCGAGTTGAAGCTCGTCGCGCCGGCGAGTTCGTAACCGTGGCTCACCTGGAACTGGACGACCTCCTCCAGAATGTCGCGTTCGCGGAAGGCCTCCGTCGCCGCGCCGGCGACTTCGAGCCGCGAGACGTTCATGACGATTCGGTCGACACCGGTCTCGACCGCGTGGTCGAGGATAGCCTCGTAGTTTCGCGACCCGCCGAGGAAGAGGGCATCGGCGTCGTCAGGCAAGCCCTCTGGGGCCTCTGCCTCGCGCAGTTCGACGTCGGCGTCGACATCGTTGGCGGCGAGGTTCTTGCGAGTCACATCGAGTCGGTTCCCCTTGCGTTCAAGCGCAGTGACCCGCCCGGCCCGGCGCGCCGCCGTGATGGTGACGGCACCGGTACAGGAACCGACCTCCGCGAAGTGGTCGGACCCGGTGAGAGCGAGTTTACTGGCGAGGACGGCCCGGACCTCCGGCTTGGTGGGACCGGCCTTCGCATCGTGTGGGAGCGAGACGCGGGACATCACGCTATACAACTGCAGTAGCGCGTAAAACAATTTTGGTTGTATTAGTCCAAATGTGGATGATAGCAGGGTTCGGCGACTGACGCCAGTCGCACACGTGGATCACGGAGGCCAGACACGGCAGCCGTAGCGGTAGAGTGCGGCCAGGGAGCCGCCCCAGAGGAGATGGGATAGAAGCGCCACCACGCTGAGGTTCGGAAGGCTCGCCTCGATACCGACCAACGAGAGCCACACCGGCATAACGAGTCCGGCTGCCACGAGCCAGAGCACGAGTGACCAGCCGAGGGCGACCCCGTAATATCGGAGTCGGTCGGAGAGATGGTCCGGCGCGGTTCGGACCAGCGCGGCATACACCAGCCCGAAGACGACGCTGTGGAAGCCGTGTGTAAGCCACCCGACCAGGGCGTTCTGGACGCCGTACAGCGCCCCGACGACCGGGACGCCACCGGAGAGGACCTGCATTGGGACGCCCATGACGACGGCGGCGATAAGCGACGCCCCGACAGCCAGGCCCAGACGGCGCGGCGAAAGTCCCAGCACGTCGTCTGACGTGGCGCTCACGGCACCGTCTTCGGTCGAGATGCGTGGAAGAGTCAGCGTGACTGTCGTTCCGTCGTCCGTGACGGTAGCCGCCGTCCGCCCGCCGTAGCTCCGGACGAGCAAGCGAACGAGATCCAGCCCGAAACCGGTCGAGCGGTCCTCGTACGACCCGATTTCACCGCGAGCAAGCAGGTCGAGTTGCCGCTCGGGCAGCCCCGGGCCGTTGTCGCTGACGCTAATGGCGACAGTGTCCTCAGTGGCAGTGACCTCAACCTCGACGGTGGGGCTGGCGCTATCATTGTAGACGACCGCGTTCTCGACCAGGTGCGCGACAAGATTGTCCAGCATCGTGTTGGCCTGCACGCGAAGGTCCGCAGGCACGTCGGCCCGCAGGTTGTAGTCGGCCGACGGGTGTGTCTCGCGGACGGCGTCGACACCCGACTCCACGCACGGGACCACAGGGACGGCGTCCAGCGACAGGTCTGCGCCACCGCGGGTGATGTGTTTCATGTTCTCGACGACCTGCTGGACGCCGGCCGAGCGGTCGTCGATGACCGACAGAACGTCGGCCGGGCCGATACTGTCCCGTGACTCCGCAATTTCTACCCGACCCTGGATGACCGTCAGCGCGTTCAGGACCCTGTCCCGAAGGATACGGTTGACCAGGTCTAACCTGGCGGCCTGCTGCTCAAGTTCGTGTCGCTGCCGGTTCGACCGACCGGCATAGACGCCAGTGAGCGCCCCACCGACCCCACCCCCGATGAGGAAGTTCGACAGATACGACCGACTCCCCGTGGTTGACAGCGGCCCCATGCTACCGTTGCCGACCAGCGTCACCAGAACGAGAACGAACATCGCGCCGGTACCGGCGAGACACCACAGCGTGACCGTCCGAACGAAGGCGCGTTCGAACTCACCGACGGCGAGGGCGACACCGAACGCAGACAACCCCAGGCCGAGCACCAGCGGCAACACGCCGCCGAAGACGAACGCCATCGGGCCGTCGCTGACCGCCAGCGTGACCGTGAACCGAGTCAGAAGAAACCCGAGGCCGGCGACGACGAGTCCGCTCGGCGAGATGCCGCTGCCCAGAGAACGGATAGAGTCGAGCATGGTCTCTCCCGACGGAGCTGGCATCGAGATACGTACCATTTTATTTCAGGGTACAAATCGGTTCTCCAGACTGGCGGTCTGAACAGGCCCGTCAGAACTCCGGATCGGGCGCCGGCACGCCGTCGCTGTCGTCGCCGCCGTCGAGATCGAACTCCTCGCGCAGTTCGCGGATGCGGTCCCTGATATCCGCGGCCAGTTCGAACTCCAGATTATCCGCGGCCTCCTGCATCCGTTCTTCCAGCTGTTCGATCTGGCGAGCGGCTTCGTCGGCGTCGCTCGCTCCGTCACTGGAAATACCGCCGGTGTCGGTTTTGCTACCAGGCAGGTTCGTCTCACCGACCTCTTTCTCGATAGTGGTCGGCTCGAAGCCGTGTTCCTCGTTGTACTGCTGCTGGATGCGCCGGCGGCGCTGGGTCTCCTGAATGGCCGACTGCATGGCGTTGCTCCGCTCGTCGGCGTACAGCACCACTTCGCCGTTGACGTTCCGAGCAGCCCGCCCCATCGTCTGGACGAGCGTCGTCTCCGACCGCAGGAACCCCTCCTGATCGGCGTCGAGAATTGCCACGAGCGATACCTCCGGAATGTCGAGCCCCTCTCTGAGGAGATTGATGCCGACTAGAACGTCAATATCGCCCAGTCGGAGCGAGCGGATGAGTTCGTGCCGTTCCAGCGTGTCCGTCTCGTCGTGCATGTAGGCGACGTTCACCCCGGACTCTTCCAGATACTCCGTAAGGTCCTCGGCCATCCGTTTCGTGAGTGTGGTGACCAGCACCCGCTCGTCGCGCTCGACGCGGTCGTCGATCCGTCCGAGCAGGTCCTCGACCTGCCCCGTCGCCGACGCGATTTCGACGGCCGGGTCCACGAGGTGGGTCGGGCGGACGATCTGCTCGACGACCTGGTCGCTGTGTTCGCGCTCGTAGTCGCCGGGCGTGGCGCTCACGTACAGCGTCTGGTCTGTCTTCTCCTCGAACTCCTCGAAAGTGAGCGGGCGGTTGTCGAACGCCGTCGGCAGGCGGAAACCGTTCTCGACGAGGCTCTCCTTGCGGCTCTTGTCGCCCTCGAACTGGCCGCGAATCTGAGGCAACGTCTGGTGGGACTCATCAACAACGGTAAGGAAGTCATCTGGGAAGTAATCCAGCAGCGTGTAGGGGGCCTCGCCCGTCTCGCGGTCCGAGAGGTGGACAGAGTAGTTCTCGATGCCCGAGCAGTAGCCCGTCTCCTGCATCATTTCGATGTCGAACGTGGTCCGCTCCTCGATGCGCTGGGCGGCGACGTGGTCACCCTGCCGCTCGAAGTAGCTGATTCGCTGGTCCAGCAGTTTCTCGATCTCGTCGATAGCCCGCTGGAGCCGCTGTTCCGGAATCGAGTAGTGCTCCGCCGGGTGCAACAGCGCGGCTGGCTCCTCGCTTTTGACCTCGCCCTCCAGCGGGTCGACCTTCAGCATCCGGTCGATCTCGTCGCCCCAGAACTCCACGCGGATAGCGTAGCGGCCGTACATCGGGTATATTTCCAGTGTATCCCCTCGCACGCGGAAGGTCCCCTGCGTGAAGTCCACGTCGTTGCGCTCGTAGTTCAGGTCGACCAGCCGACCGAGCAGTTCGTCGCGTTCGATCTCTTGCCCCACCTCAAGCGAGAGGGACATGTCGATGTAGTTGCGCGGGTCACCGAGCCCGTAGATGGCCGACACCGACGCGACGACGATGACATCGTCGCGGGTGAGTAGCGAGCGCGTCGCGGAGTGGCGCAGCCGGTCGATCTCGTCGTTGATCGAGGCGTCCTTGTCGATGAACGTGTCTGTCTGCTCGACGTAGGCCTCGGGCTGGTAGTAGTCGTAATAGGAGACGAAGTACTCGACGGCGTTATCCGGGAACAGCTCGCGGAACTCCTCGTACAGTTGTGCCGCGAGCGTCTTGTTGTGGGCGATGACGAGGGTCGGTTGCTGGATCTCCTCGACGACCCAGGAAACGGTGTTGGTCTTCCCGGAGCCGGTCACACCGAGTAGGGTCTGTCGGTCCATCCCCTGCCGGAAGCCCGACGCGAGCTGTTCGATGGCCTCGGGCTGGTCGCCCGCCGGCTCGAACGGGGCGTCGACGCGGAACGCACGGTCGACGTCCGGTCGGTCAATAGAGAGTGGTCCGCCGGTGTCGCTCATTACTCACACGTCGGGCTGGACGGACTTGAGCCACGTGGTTCGTGAGGCGTTAGCAGACCGGCTTCGGGTTCACGCCGAGGTCTTCGAGCGTCTCGAAGTACTCGTCGTACGCTGTCGAAACAACGTCGATAGCAGCCGCCTCCGCGGCGTCCCAGTCGTCGTCGCTCTCGCACGCGGCATCGAGCAGTTCGGCGGCTTCGTCGCGGAGGTCCACCACGTCGCTGCCGGCGCTGCGGAACGTACTCGCGGTCTGTGGGTCCGCCTGCCCGGTGAAGAAGCCGGTGTACTGCTCTTTGACCTTCTTGTCGACGAGCGTCCAGCCGACGAAGCCGCCGAGTCGCTCGACGGTCCCGTCGAGGTCATCGAGTACGTCGTGCATCGCCGGCGTTCGGTCGACCGGCTCGGCGTCGAGGCTGTCACGGCGCTCGGCCGTCTCGGCGGCTGCGTCGGCAAACAGCGCAGCCGCGTCGTCGTGGTCGTCGTCGCTCCAGGCGTCAAAGGTGTCGTGGGCCGCCTGCTCGCGGGCGGCCGCCGCCGCCAGTACTACGTCCGGTTCCATCTCGCCGCGGGTGTCGGCGTACAGCGTCTTCGAAGAGCCCAGTCGAGAGAGTTCCGTCTGCTGGTCGTCACGAACTGCGTGGATAAGGTCGGCTGCGGTCATACTCTGGCCTGTGACCGGCGCGGGCTTGTAACCATCGGACCCGCCGCTGGAAGGCTCGTATGGCTGCGGGGAGTAAGCCCCCTTCTGTTCGGGCCAGCATTCGGCTGAGCGGCCACGTCCAGCGCTTGCGCGCGGCGTCGGACTACCTGTCGACGCGGCCTTGCACCGGTGAGGTTTCGCCGTTCCATCGGTCCATCGCCGGAGGCGTGGGACATCGAAGATGGCCCACGTGTGGAGCACAATTGTGATCCACGAACGCGCGCCCCGGAGTCACCGGGTCGCGGCTGCCCTCGGTGGGTTAACTTTCCCTCGCTTTGGCGGCGTGCTGCACCGTCTGGTGGAGCACGGGTCACCTCGCTCGGGATTCGCACACCTCATCGGTCCGGCGACGACGTGTCGTTGCTGTTCCAGAGCCGACGGTCTCCCGCCCCGGGCTTGCGCCCGGTCACCTGTCCGACAGGTGGGGGGACTTTCCTCATGGCTTGCGCCACGGGAGCCGGCCTCCCGCTGCCACCAATGGATACGCCAGTGCCGCGAATAAGGCTTACCAACCACCTTTTTTCACCGGGGGTTCGCGCTCGCCGCTGGCGAGCGCTCAACCCCGGTCAAAAAACGTGGGCGAAAAAAGCGCGAATCGCGATGCGATTCGCGGGAAACCGCTCGCTTCGCTCGCGGTATGCGCAACAGCAGCGGCAACTACTAATTCTGTGTATTCGGGTGAGCCTGCCCTTCCCCGGGTCGCGCGACGGAGCGCGCTCCCGGCCACAGACAGATACGAGAATTAATCGAAACGTGAGCAACCGCACGATTCGCGAAAATCGAACCGAGAGCGCCCAGCAGTGCGTCTTAGTCGTCAGAGGGCAGCGGCTCGCCGGAGCCGTCGGTTGGCGCGGGCGAGGACTGCATGTCGTCGTCCTCTGCGTAGGGGTACCACGTCATCTTCGTGTTGTGCATGTACGGGTCGTGGTAGTCAGTCTCTTCAGGCTCGACCATCTCGGCCAGCGTCTCCTCGTCGCGGTCCTCGACGAAGTCACGGAAGGTCTCGCCGTCCTCGCGGGCGTCCTCGAAGTTGTTGACGAGGTTCTTGATCGCGCCGGGGACTTCGTCGGCCGGGACGCGCATCTCAACCCAGTCGGCAAAGCGCGGGTCGTCGCCGAGGCCGCCGCCGAGACCGATGTCGAGCGCCTCGACTGGTTCGCCGTCCTTGCGGGTCTTCATGCCGCGCAGGGACACATCGGCGATCTGGGGCTGGGCGCAGGAGGCCGTACAGCCCGAGAGGTGGATGTGGAAGTCCTTGTGGTCCTCGGGCAGTTCGACGTTGTCCTTGAGCCAGCGGGCGTACCGCACTTGACGGTTCTTCGTCTCGACAATAGAGAGCGAGCAGTACTCCGTGCCCGTGCAGGCGATAGAGCCGCGCATGAACGGCGACGGGTCCGGGGAGTAGTTCTCGAGCAGGGGTTCACTGGTGAACTCGTCGAGGTTCTCCTCGGGCACGTCGGTGACGATGATGTTCTGACGCTGGGTCAGTCGGACCTCACCGGAACCGTACTCGTCGGCGAGTTCGGCGAGTTCGAGCACGTCGTCGGCACCCATCCGGCCGACCAGCACGTTCAGGCCGACGTAGTAGTTGCCGTCTTTCTGTTCGTGGATCCCGACGTGGTCGTTGTGCCCATCCTGAGACCCGGTGTTGTAGCTGTACTGGTCGCGCATGTCCTCGCCCGCAGTCGGGAGTTCGAAGTCGACGTACTCCTCCTGCAGGACCGAGCGCATCTTCTCCGGCCCCCATTCGTCCATGAGGAACTTGATGCGGGCGTTGAATCGGTCCTCGCGGTCACCGTAGTCACGGAAGAGCGAAGACATACCGTGGGCCACGTCAGCGGCCTGCTCCGGCGGGACCCACACGTCGATGTCACGGGCGAGGCGCGGTTCCTTTCGGGAGAGGCCTCCGCCGATACGGACGTTGAAGCCGAGTTCGCCGTCCTTCTCGGCGGGCTCGAAGGCGAGGTCGTTGATGTCGCCCTGTCCACAGCCCTCGTCACAGCCGGCGATGGCGACCTTCCACTTGCGCGGGAGATTCGAGTAATCGTCGTTGCCCTTGAACGTCTCGTGGAGGTCTTCGGCGACGGGCCAGGCGTCGACGTGCTCGTGTTTGTCCTTGCCGGCGACGGGACAGCCGACGATGTTCCGCCAGGAGTCGCCACAGGCCTGCTGGGTTCCCAGACCGACGGCTTCGAGCTTCTCGAAGATTTCGGGGATGTCCTCCAGCTTGATCCAGTGGAGCTGAATGGACTGGCGGGTCGTCCAGTCACAGTAGGCCTCGCCGAATTCAGGGTTGTCGACGGGACCGGTCGCGTACTCCTTCGCGATTTCGCCGATGACTTCGAGCTGGCCCGGCTTGATGACGCCGTTTGGCGTCCCGATACGCATCATGAAATACGACTCCTGGCCGGAGCGCTGGTGGTACAGGCCCCACCATTTGAAGCGCTCGAACCAGGCGTCGTGTTCGTCTTCCGGGATGGCGTCCCAGCCCTGCTCTGCAAACTCCATCAGATGCTCCCGGATCTCGTTACCGTAAACCTCGTCTTTCCATTTCTCGACTTTACTGGGCATAGCTAATGTATTCTTCAACAAGTCTTACAGACTTATACACCACACTTTGCCGTCAACCGTCTCCCCCACTCCCCGAAACAAGAGATTGTTGCCTACTCTTCGGGACGGGCAAGCCGGGTTCGTTTCTCCGGAAAATGGACGCTCTCGTGGACAACACCGTAGAACTCGCCGGAATCAGGGTCCACGACGCGCCCGACCGTTAGCCAGTCGGTAACGCCGCTTTCACCGCAGGCGATGCACTGCCCAGCTATTCGTGCCTGAATATCCGGGTAATCTACCCCCACTTTCACGAACCCCTCAGCGAGGAAATCCGTCGTCTCACACCCACAGAAGTCGCTTCGAGCCAACAACCACAGGTCCGAGACGTTCACTTCCCGCGAGTCGTTGACGGAAATCCAGGCCCCGTCGTCGAGCTGGTGAACGTCAGTCGTCATTACATCTCATTAGATTCCAGAGACACGTGAGGGCATCGGCGGTTGCAAGTATCACCGCGGCCGGGTCGAATCCGCCGCAGTCATGCGGTGACTGCATCAAGCATAATGACACACTATTTCGTGGGTTCTGTACGAGATACACGCATATGTTGCCTGTAAGTCGCAGTGCGGGCCAAGTTTACAGCAGAGTCCGTCCTTAACATAGTGGGGATATTATAGAGGAGTACGACATCCCGTGGCGGCCACGCTGGTCGTCACTGTGAGAGAAACGATGACGAACGCACAACAGACCCACGACGACGATGCCGAGCGCGAAGAGCCAACGACAGACCACCTCGACAATGTCGAGGACGGCTGTGGCTGCACAGAGATCTGGGAGCACATGAGCGAAGAACGCGAAAGCGAGAGCGCATCCGACGACTGACACCCCTGTACGGGGTACTTTTGTACGGCGCTTCCTAAACACACATCGATGCCAGAGGGGCCCGATAACTACGTTCCAACGACCGACCGTGAATCACCGGTCGGGAAACCCGTCATCCGGGGAGACCCAGCACTCACTGGACAGCGGCCCGAGGAGGCTATCGAATTCGACCCTGACGACCCCGAGAGCCTCGAACTCGCCGCCAGAACAGTCGAGAGATTCTCCGAGAACACCGCCGGAGCTGACGACAACGTGTTCATCCTGCGTGGTGCAGCCGCGTGTGCAGCCCTAGTTCGCGGCGAAGGGTCTTACAAGGCCGCTGCCGAGCGGGCCGGTGGGGAGGCGTCGGTCTCGTTCATCCGGAAGTGGTCCCGCGTGCACGACCTCCCCCGGTCCGTCCGTATTCACGTCGCCAAGGGAGAAATCGCGCCAACAGCGGCCAAACACATCGCCAGAGTCTCCGGCGAATCGCGCCTCCTGCTGTCGTGGGCTGCCCTCGACCACGATCTCACCGTCCGCCAGATTCGGTCGGTCGCAAGCAGCGTCAACGACGGCGCGTCCGTAGATGCGGCGCTCGCCAGAAACGGGTACGCACTGGGTGAGATGCGTACGCAACTCGACCGTGACGCCTACTGTCGGCTCCGCCGGCAGGCCGCACTCGATGGAGCGTCTCCGGGGGAAGTCATCAGTGAGGCTATCGAGTCGTACTTCGACGACGGACCGTAAGGCCTTAATCGCCGCTCCCCCGAGCGAATAGCGAGGGCCGGTAGCTCAGTTAGGCAGAGCGTCTGGCTTTTAACCAGATGGTCGGGGGTTCAACTCCCTCCCGGCCCGTGCAGTGAACCGATGAGCAACGCGAATCGGTGAGTGAACCGGAAGGAAGGAGTTGCACCCTGCCAGTCGCGCGCAATGAAGTGAGCACGTCTGGCTCCGGTTCGACTCCCTCCCGGCTCGCTTTTGCGACGAACAAAGTGAGGAGCAAAGCGGCTACGGAGGAGTTGAATCAAGAAAGTCGCAAGGTTGAGCGGAGCGAAACTATCGTCTTTCCATGGTTCAGCTCCCTCCCGGCCCCCTGTTTTATCGATAAAAGCGGCGCGACAGTGCATAGCCCGAGACCGGTTCATTTACCACCAGACAGCGAATGTCACCAGTATGGACGGAACTACCGGTACGGTTCAGCGCGTATTTTCGCAGCCGTTGCGCCCGCTAGGTGTCACCGTCGGTGTATTGCTCGTCGTCGCCACGTTCGCGGCGGTTGCCGGTACACCGTGGCAGACGTACGCCTCAATGGCAGCAGCGATTATACAAATGATCGCGGCGGTCCTAATGGGTGTGATCGGTATCGGACTGGCGTACCTCAGCTGGGCAGCCGACGCGTAAGTCAGTCGCCGAAAAAGCCGAAAACAGACGTCGTTGTTATCCGCGGACGGGCATATACGCCATCCCCAGCATCAGTACGGCAGCGATGCCTGAGAGGATGGAGACGCCCCAGATGCCGTTCTTGCGCTCGTGGAAGTAGTCCTGCTGGTCGAGTGTCTCCTGATACTGATCGTACTGCTGAATCGGGACGATCTGGACGGTGTGGTGATCGGGGAAGTGCGTGAAGAACCGCTGCTCGTTCAGCGTGATGTTCCCACCCTCCGAAAGTTCGATTGTGTTCTCGCGCGGGGCGAACCATTCGAGCGTCGCGCCACTGTCGCTCACGTCAGAGACTGTCTCTTATACACATCT
>AOLX01000019.1 GCA_000336895.1 Haloarcula argentinensis DSM 12282
CAGCCCGCTCAGAGATGTGTATAAGAGACAGGTCCCGTTCTGGGTCGCCAGCGTGTTCTTGACCGAAGAGTCCTCGGCGAGGAGCCCACTGACGTTGAGTTCTTCTTCGAGGGTCACCGTACTCTCGTTGCTGTCGGTGTGCACGCGGTAGGTGTCGTTCTGATAGGTCGTCGTAGCGTTGTGCTCTAACGTCGCAGTGTACTGTGACGACTCGTTCGTCCACGAGAGGTCAGCAGCCATACTGCCACCGCCACCGCCGCCGTGGCCGCCACCGCCGCCGCTGGACATGTGGATGTTCGTGGCTGTGTATTCCGTTCCGTCGACAGTGAACGTACTCTCGTTTGTCAGTTCGGCGTCAGCGTCGAGCGACACCGCCGGCCGCTGACTCTCCGCGACGCCGATGTAGGCGTACGCAGCAACACTGATAACGAGGAAGAACGCGAAGTACGCCGCCGCGGCTCGTCGTTGCATATCAGGAGGGTCAGTCGCCGCGCCGTTTAATGATTACTTTTCGAGTGTATCGGTACGCGGGTGGCACGGCCGTTTCGCCCCGGCAACGACGGTGCAGATGCCTCAGACTGGTCAGGCTGTCTCAGATTCGCCAGCGAGAACATCGTAGCTGTCGAGCGTCCCTGCCATCGGCGGAGCATCCGGATCGTCTTTTTGCTGTGTGCCGTAGTCCATCCACACGCCGCTCGTGTAACTGTACATCTCGAATGCGGCATCGGTCTCGACGACGATGTCGATGACTGCGTCCTCGGGGGCGTCGTCGAGAACAACAGCCGATCGAACGTCGTTGTCGTGGTGCATCACCCAGACCGCGACAGCGCCGTCGATGTCATCCAGCAGGGCACTGGCTTCAGCCGGCGAGAACGGGCGGTGTGGTCAGTCGTCGACGGGTTCTGGTTCGTCCATGCCAAGTAGGACGGGGCGGACTGGTATCGGTGTTCCCCCAATTCACAGCCTCGCCTGACCGTCAGTCGGCGAAGTAACTGGTGAAAAAGCCGGAGAGGAACGACGAAATGGCAACGGCCAGAGCCATATCAGTCAGGCTCCACGGTGCATCTTCGTCGTCGGCCAGCCAGACAGTGATACCGACGCTGACGACTAGTGAGACGATCCCGTTGAGGAGGTGCTTGTTCTTGAGCAGACTCATACGCCTGTCCGTTGGTGCGGGGTTCGTATAGAGATTACCCACAGGCGATGTGTCGCTGACTGAAACGGAGCCACTGGGTTCGCTTGACGGGTGGTTCCAGCGCTGGGACAGCTAGCCGTCACAGCAGACCGTGTACCGAACGTCGGCGTTGACAAGCGATTGAACCTGCGAAACAACGCTGTCGATCGTCTCGAACTGCCCGAACTTGCTCACGACCGACCCATCCGCGCGTAACACGACCGTCCACCGGTAGCCGTCCGGACCATCGGCCCGTTCAAACGCGATTTCGCGGTCAGGCAGTCGAGCGACGACTTGGCCGTCAGTGGTGACCGTCCACGACACGGTATTGCTAAGCACGCTTTCCAGTGCCGTTTCGAGTCGCCGGCGGAGTCTGGCCATCGGTTCGTCCCGTACGTCCATACAGAAACATCGGGGCGCAGACGCATAAGCCGTTGTGACACGACACAACGTTCAAACGGTCCAAACCCCTACAGTGGATGTGACTCAGTCGCTTCTCGTCTACGACGGCAGTACCGACCTGTTCCGGCGCGCTGCCGAGACGATCACCCGCTGTGCCACGGATATCACACCTGTCCCCTGGGAATCCGACGCGATTCAGGCGTTTCTCCGGGCGCAGTTCGACGACCCACCGTTCGCGTTCATTCTGATCGAAGGTGAGTCCGTCCACGTCGGCGAAGCGGCCGTGAAGGAAGCGCTGGAAGGGCTCGATGTCGCGGCCCCCGTCGCTCGGTTGGCCGAGCAGGTGTATCCCACCGCCGCTGCGCCGTTCGGGCGTCTCGTCCACGGCCAGGTTCCGGCCGACATCCACGGGACATTTCCGCTGAACGAGGTGGCGAAAGCACACATCGAACCGCTCCGGCAGGTCCATAGGATACCTGTCGAAAGAGAGTAATCGAGGCAGTCAGTGGTATTGTCGACCGGAATTGGCCTGTTGCGCGGTCTATTTTCCCGGAGGAACGACAGCCACCACGACTACCGTTTGCGACGTGTTTGACGATGCGCCGTCAAGTACGCTGCGTTGAACACTCCCATTCCCGGTCACAACAGTTTACGCTTTAATCGCAAATACAGCGGGATATCCCGGTCAGTGTCGCGGACACGTCGTTTGCTTGTCCCAAGCAACCCAATAATGAATGCTAGCACAGCAACAGTGAGCGCCGCATTAATCACACCTAATGCTACCAATGGGTGGATGTCATGCATTGCGATAATGACCGAGGGGGGCAGCAACACGATATAACGGTACTCGGAGACGGTCACGACCTTCTGTTCGCCTCGTGGCGGTGCAGGCACATACAGCGCTGTTGAGTCCGTTTCGCCACCCGGCACATCGAGCCACCGGTTCTCGATAGTCGTCCGACCAGACGCGTTAAACACGACGAGCATAGTCACCAATGCGTCTTCGTTGTTAGCTACAAGCGTGGCTTCAACCGGTTCACCGGGGGCGATGTTGTTCCCAGCCGCGATTTCACCCGCCGGGATCTGGTGGGTCGAACTCGGAGCGACCATTGCTATGTTGGCTGGCACAATAATGATTGCAGTCAGAAAGAGCGCGGCGTAGCGCGGGTCAAAGGTATCCTGCCCACGCGAACGGGCCCGTTCACGTGAGGACCTATTCACGATCCCGCTGCCGATGCTTATCGCAAACAGAATCACGCCGGAGACCAGCATCACTGATCCTGCCTGCCAGGACTCGGCTGCCTGCTCAACCCCAAGGACCGTCGTGACCGCAGTTAGAATGTTCGTGACGACGACGCGGCCGGCGAGGATGGCCGTGCCGAAATTCGAGATTGTCACCACCTGTCCACCAGGTTGCCAGGCGACCGCAACGATCTGGTTTTCAGTCACGGGCGGTTCGGCCCCGTCCTGGTCTGTGAACGGATTCGCATCCCCACGGGTGATGTATCCCCGGTCAGTCTCGGCGACAACTCGGTGTGTCGTCAGCTCCCCACCACGAATCTCCTGTGACTGGAATACGATGACATCACCCTGCTCAATGTCGCCCGCAACCTGCTCTGGAATCGCAACGAATCCGTCGCCTTCCTGAATCGTTGGCGACATGCTTCCGGACACGACGAAGCTCAAAAGCACTGGCTGCCCGACGAGTGCACCCACGATGAGTGCCAGAACCAACACAAACCCGCCGATTGTCAGTCCTTTTGTCACATACGTTCGGAGCATGCCAATGTGTCGCTACGCGATGTAGACCAGCAGAATATAAATCGGTGTTGCTGAGTCGAAGGGGACGACGCGATCCCCCTGTCATCATGGGCTACCACGTTCCGGACCACCGTTTATTACAGCCACAAGCAGTGTCTCCGCTATCAATATCTAACTCTGTCCTGGCCACAGAGGGACATACGTAGCACAGACTATGCCCGGGCGACCAGCAATTGTAGAAAGTGACCGATCAACGGCGTCACTCGTCGTTTGAATCAGACATCTCGTTTTCATCAGGGTGTGTCGCATCAGCACCCTCGCTCGAGTCGTTGAAAAGCAGGCTTGAAAGCGACGCCGTCGCTCCTTCTCTGTCTTCCACAGCGGACTCAGTACTGCGTGTCGCTGGTGACGCAAGCGGGTCGACAGCCGGTGGCGCTGTGTACGTGTAGATTTCACTGTCGACGAGGACTGCATACTGCTCACCATCTTCGAGGACGCGCCTGTCACTATCGATAGCAATATCAACGAGGTCTACCAGCGAGTCTGTCGGGACAGGTGTCCGGTCGTCGGTATCCGGGATGCGTGCCGTCGAGATCCACTCGTCAAAGTCGGTACGTGCACGCTCGAACTCGTCGCGCGTTCGCTCACAGTCAGTGACTTCAAGCCAGCCACGCCAGTGTGCTGTCCCGAGGAAAGCCATACAGAGCAGTCCGAGCACACAGATCACAGGCCCCCCGTACAGTTCCAGCCGTGTCGGCTCAATAGTCCGGGTCACCTGCTCGGTCGCGTCGTAGGAACTCGTACCCGCTGTGGTAGTGCTGACGCGGTAGACACTCCGCCCGGGCACAATCTCGATGCGGTCAGTGCGAGTGTCGGTGAACGTCTCTCCGTCGACTGACGACTCAACAGTTGTATCGGCGACGAGGAGAACCTCGGTTTGTCCGGGGGCAGCCCCGAGATCGTTCTGTATCGCTTCGGTACGGTTGAGGATTGTCGGGATGTCCACGCTGACTGTGGTTGTTTCCGCCTCACCGTCCGCTACCTCAACGGCATCGAGCGTGTCGAGCGAGTCGCGTGTCTGCCAGTGGACCACCTGATTCCCGTTTCGTTCCTCGACCGCGCGGATGACTAGCGACAGGTTCGTCGAGGTGACTGCCGCGTTCCCGTCGGTGTTGTCGTGTGAGACCGTGTACGTGCCATCGAGTTCGGGCGATGCCGTCGTAAAATACAGCGACCGGTTGCTGAGTTGCTCACCCGAAGTGAAAACCTCGGTATCACGCGTCACTGTTGCCCCGTGTTCGAACTCGCTTTCCACCGTCCACGTGCCGACGGTCTGCTGTTCAGTAACTGTTTCCGCGCCGTCGATATGGCTGTCGTAGGTGACGTAGCCGCCAGCAAGCGTTAGCGCAAGTGCAACGAGTAATATCAGTACAAGCCAGCGATTGAGGGCGGAGCGAACAGACGCTGAAAGTACGTTATCTATTTTTACCATTTATATCCGGTAACCTGCGGTACGGCGTGGTCACCAGCCCCGTCAGGACTGATGCACTATCGTTTTCTGCTTTGTTTGAGTCGCTGTTGGCCATATTGTTTTGTTGCATGCCTACACATAGTGTTATATTTTGGATGCATACGCTCATGCGACTTAGCCGCCTATGCTGCCGCCATCGCCGCCTTTGCTTGTCTCGTAGAGATTTTTTACCTGCTCGCTGGTCAGTGCAGTGTCATAGGCTTTTGCCTCATCCATGAGACCATTGAACGGATACCTGAGACGGTCATTACCATCAATCCCATTGCCTATCCGGAGTGGTTCATTGGACCCATACGGGTCTGGCAGATTGCCACTGTATCCGTTGCCTTCGTGATCTCCATTTACATATACCCTATCTTCAGATTCCTTAGACGACGTATGAGTCCAGACAGCATGGTTCCACTTGCCTTTATCTACTGTTGCACCTGTCTTTATTTTGGTCGTCTTTCCATTTCTCTGCCCGGTTTCTATTCCGATTTCAAATTTATTATCAAATTTATCGTCAGTTTCGCCGAGGAAGAACTGGTATCCCTTCTCAGCGTCAGAGTCTCGATTGTTTCTAGGGGAATCCCATTTACTGAACAGTCGCGCGTACGAATTCGGAATCGAAGTCGGTTTGATCCAGACGGAAAGTGAAAAGTCGTCGGTGAAATCTAACTTAGAGGTGTCAGATGTCGTAATAACGTCATCATCGCCGGAACGGAATCTGTCGCCACGGAAATCGAGCACGGTGCCACGATTACCACCGTCTGCCGGGTCTGGCTCATAGCCGTACCTGAAAGGGCCAATCCGCCCTACGTATTTACGACTGGCGTCGTTGCCGCTCCAGATATCTGAGACAGTCCGTCCGCTTATTTGTTCAAAATCCCAGTACGAAACCCGTGGATCTTCGTATGTAACTGTCGCTTTTCGGCTTAGCGTTATTGTTTGGTTTTCGTTTTTAGTTCCAGCAGTAAAATCGAGTAGAAGGTCATATTCGCGGTCGGAACCAATAGACACATCGGGGAGAAGGTCAAGTGTTGCCTCAATCATCCCTTGTTCTTCCGGTCCAACGCTATCAGGCGCATCAAAGTAATTAGTAGGGTCTATTCCTTCACCTTTGAACAGATCAGCCACTTCAGTGGTATCATCACTGTCGACCGTGGCCGCATTCAGGTTTACTCCAATTTCTTCGTCTAGGTTGTTCTGGAAAGTTATCAACGACACCCTCTGACCGGGGCCACCCCCGTCGCCCAGGGTTTTAATTCCAAGCCGCGGATGATCCAGGCTGTCAGGAGTCGTATTAATATTCACCTGACGGTCAGCGGTCACGTCTGTGAACCCACCAGTCCCCCACGTCAGGAGGCCGGCACCACTACCGATCAGCGCAAGTGCACTCCGGCGAGTCCACTTCTTGCTCATGTTTCAACATCCGGGGGCGTCTCGCCCGCTCCCAGACGGAGTTGCTGGCTCTGCCAGACGTGATACAGTCCGGAGCAGAGAAACAGCATGACGACGAGACCAGCCCACGCGAGGTCGGGAATACTGGCTGGGAACACATCCAGCCCAGCAGCGCCAACGACAGCTCCCGACAGAACTGACAACCCGAGGTAGTACTGTCCCCACGGGATGGAGTCTTCCGGCACGACATCCATGTACACGTCAAGATCCGCTGCCTGTTCGGTCAGCGAGACTGTCCCATTGTCGTATTCGATCACGCCCGCACGGTCCATCGCGGGCAGATGCGTCTGTTGCATTGACGTGTACACGCGATGGCGCTCGCTGGACGTGATCTCACTCTGTGGTTTCTCGTTTTCCCACGCCGCCACCTGTTCAGCAATATCCGAAAGTTCTGTGTCACCGTCTGATTGCTTCGCTACGTGTAATGCGTATCGGCGGCGGTGATTACTGAGTAAGTCAAACACCTCGTCCCGTGTAATCGCGTTACCAGTCCCTGTCTGGTTGCGCTGCTTCCCACCCACTGCCATTGTCGACATATTAGTTTATAATATGTAAAAGCGTTCTGGAATGTCAGTGGTAACAAAATTGTATGTATATTAGGCCGTTAGCAGACCGGGCATGGTGTTGACAGCTTCAGAGACGATGGTGCAGATATTTATATATAGAATTTGTGATAATACAGCAGATGAGTCTGTGATCTTATGAGCGTTGAATACTGTCGGGTGCCAAGATGTGAGTAGGCGACGCGGTGTACTAGCTACAGTAAGTAATTAAGATAGAGGCAATGTTACAGTTCATCAGTGGCAAGACGCTCCGGAGCTGGTACCTGCGCTGTCTGCAATTACCCGATATCTACATCATAGCAGTCATTGACAGGTAGAAGTGAGCTAAATAGCTTCCTGAGTTGTCAAAGCCAGTCTGCGATTCACGTCTGAGTTTTATTGTTCTGTAATGCTGATGTCGAGGTCTTCGTTATTAGCCGAGGTTTCTGTCGTGATTTCGGCACCGGAAGAACTACTCGAGGAGACTGAGATAACTGCTCCATCGGTAACCGATTTTCCGTCGACCTGCGTAAGCACATTGCCGCCATTGTCCCCCCCGAACGTAACGTCAAACGTACTGTTACTGTCAGCGTTTGGCACGAATTTAAATAGATCAGTGTACCCGAGAGTAGAGTTCGGCGGGAGGCCGTTATTTTCGCCAAAGACGATTGTCACGTCATTAGCAACGAGGCTCACGTACTCGTGGCTCACATTGTCATACGTTCCATCTGTGCCCGGGTTTGCTCCGTCTGAAGCCCCCGGGTTAGCGGGGAACAGGTCTGTTGCAGTAGCGGAGTTACCGTCAGGGCCTTTGACTGAGACGTCACTTGACGACGTATCGACAAGCACATCGACAGCGTTGCTTGTGATTGTGTCTGCGATATCGTCTTCGGTAGTTTGGTCTACACCGTCTACGAGCCCGTCCGTGCCACTATCTGCACCGAAAACGTTCACTTCGACTGAACGCGTCGCGGTAACGCTCGTGAATGCGCCCGTACCGAAGAGCGCCCCACCACTGATTGCCAATCCGCCGAGTCCCGTAAGTACGTTTCTGCGATTCATATGTTAGTCAGCACGTTATGGTCGTGCCGTACCAGCCACAACAGTTTCCGGGGACTTACTATTGTACTGCTTGAGCGGGGTTATAGCCGTGCTTGAGCCGTTAATGGACAGCATTAACCCCGCTCAGGCACGTCAATAGTAACTGGTGGGCTAGCGTTCTGTAGTACAACAGATGAGGCTAAATCGACGAAGTGTCCTGCTCGGACTCGGGACAATCAGTGCGACTGTCGGCGGCGCGTTTGGCTCCGGTGCATTCTCCTCAGTTGAAGCGACACGGACAGTTACGCTTAGTACTAGTGACGATGCAAGCGCGCTTGTGAGTTTTAAACAAAATCCAGACAAGAGCTATGCTACTGATCTAATCACTACCGACGGCTCCAACAGTAACGGGACGATTGAGATTCAGCAGAGTGATCTACATAAACGGGCCACAACGCGATTTAGGGACGTCCTTCGCATAACAAACAACGCAGACAAAGAACTCAGTGTTTCGGTGAACGATGATGGGGGGAGCAGTTCGATCACGCCAGACCCGAACGACCTCATCGGAGACGTGCTTGATATCCGGTACAACGGAGACACAATCGTCGATGGCTCCAGCGACGGTGATAATGCTGTTTCCCTGAGCGCAGGCAACTCCAAGGACTTCACAGTTGTCGTTGACCTTCGAAACGGCAACAAAGGAGAGGATATCAGTTCGATCAATGCAATCGTCTTCGCGGCACGAACAGCAGGAGCAAGCGGTACCAGCTGATGTCTGTTGTTGAACAGTAGGCGGACGGGCTCACGGCAGCGTTATGCAGTCTCATACGCCACGATATGAAATGGTACTTCGCCCTTGGACTCGTGTTCGTCGTCTGCGGGACAGTCATGTCCACGGCCGCGGTCCCGCTCTCAGAACCCGTTGATGAACTCGCTCCGGCGGAAGACACCGGAGTTGCGCTGGCTCCAGCTGACACGCCCAACGGCGACCGCTACGCATCGTTTGACAGCAGTGGCGAGCTTGTTATTTCTGTTGACGTTTTTTCGGGCACCGAGACCGTATTCGACGACGTGTTTGTCGTTAGTTTTGCGGGAGTCAACGGTACCGACGAAGCGGCGACGATCCAGATCGAGCACGAGAGTGAGTGGTTGGACATCTACCGGAACACAGACACAGGTACACGCCAGTCGGTCGATGAAGTGAGTAACACGCTTACGCTTGCCCCGGGCGAGCAAGCAACGCTCGGGTTCACCGTGGCGACAGACGCCGACAGCCCGTCGTCCCTCTCCGAGACAGTGACGTACACCATGGAAGTTCCGGATGCCGAGTCAGGCACTGATACGGGCGGCAACAACGGTGATGACACTGACACAGGTAGCGGCGGCAATGACACTAACACGGGCGATGGAGACGGCACAGATGCGGGTAGTGGTGGTAGCGACGACGCCGGTACAGGTGGTGGCGGTGGCGATACTAATACGAGCGATGGCGGCACCGGCGAGGAGAGTACGGATAGTCCTGGGACTGTGACGCCAACTGGTGAACCGACTGAAGCACCCGCTGGGGAAAGCAGCAGTGGTACTGGCATCGGAATATCGACTGGCGAGCCAACCGGCACATCTATCGATAGCCAGGAAGAGATTGAAACCGTGAGTGGCGGCGGGGCCGTGCCGCCGACACCCGAAAGCCAACAGCCAGCTGAGCCGAGTGGATTTGCGCTCGACTTTGACCCGGCATTCGGTATTGGCTGGGGACCATGGACGCTCATCGCTGGCCTGCTCGCTGTAGTGACGAATTACCTCGTGCAGACGCGATATCACGATGTGCTCCCGGTCCTCCAAACACAACCGGGTGACCGCCGTCGCCGGTTCCGTCGCGTCGCTGTCCGCGAAGCGGTGATCGGTCTTGTCGGAATCGTGCTTACAGTTCTTGCCGTGTCAGCGGTTTCGAGCGCTGGCTTCGGCCCGGTCGCGCAGTTGGGTACGGCGATAGCGTTCTCCGCTGCAGTCGGGGCGGGTACTGGGTACCGGCTGGTCCCGGAACTTGCTGCGATACCCGAAGCGCATGCTACCGAAGATGACACCGGAGAGCACTAAAGCACTCGATCAATCCGGTGTCCCATACTGTTGGCTGTAGCTTCGTAGTGATCCTCGATACACTGAACTGGGAATGTGGATCACAGCCGCTAGTACATTTCTACAGTCCTATATTTCGCTGGAGAATTATACTGAAGCAGCCAGTCGCTGGCGTACACGGTCAAGCAAGAACTGCTTTCAGTCTTAATCGTAGGTTCACCGGCGTCGATTGCGATATCGATAACCCAGAGGGAAGCCACCAATGTCGACCCGACCAACCACAGCGAGGGTGCCAGACGAATCAGTAGCAGCTCATAGTTGTTGGCCGCTGTCCGTCGTGTTCCCTATTTCAGCAACTCCATAGAGGTGGAAATACAGGAGCGCAGGAAAGAGTGGATAATAGGTCAGCAGCGGTATGTGTAGCTCTGCACCACCCCTGTGCCCACTTGCATTAACGTACGAACGTGTCCAGTCTCACTTGAGTCTCCAGTTCGTACTTCTTCAGACTCCAACAGTCCTGCTGGGAACCGCTGGTCTGGTGTTAGCTACGGTGCTCAGCACAGCATTGTATGGTCTCTCAGTATACGAACAGACTGACAATACGCGAACAAAGATCCGGGCTGCAATGCGGGCGACCGGGTACACTGACCTGCTATTATTCGCTGTTTTGCTACTTTCCTCGTTCCTGTCATCGCTTCCCCGCTAATCCACAAGTCGACAGCGGCGTGCTAAATCTCTATGAGCATTTTCTCGGCTACGCACTGGGGTTCATGACGTCCTATATTACTGAAACGCAACTGCACTACGGAGGCTAAACTGGCTAGCACCTACGAAGGCTCGGGGCGAGTCTGTAGCCGCGTTGGTTCGTCCGGTTCTACTATCTTGGTAATCTACCCCATCAACGGACCTCATAAGTGGCGTTCCCGAACGGTGTTCCGTTGATTAGGCCCGTGCTCTGTGCCCGACTGGTTTCGGGCACTCCTGTGGCGTTATCTCCACATGGAAAAGAGTGTGAATTCAGGTTACTGACCTGGAGACATCGGCGTATGAGAGATCAAGAAGCCAAGGGCCGGATTTGAACCGGCGATGGGCGGCTCTGCAGGCCGCTGCGTTAGGCCAGACTCTGCCACCTTGGCGCGAATAGTGGTAGTCAACTCGGTCGTTTAAGCGTAGCGAATTCGATCAGCCCTCGCCCTCTGACTGGCCCGGTTCGCCGACCCCTTCGACCGGGATAGTATTGTAAATTGACGATTGCGCCTCATCGGGAGAATCGAACTGCTCGTCATCGATCCGATCCAGTACCGCAGCTAACGGTTCAGTACCATCTGCGTACATGAGCCGTACATCGTCGAACTCCTGCTGAGCAGTCGCGACCGACAGCGGATACGTCGCCGTTTCAAGAGGCGCCGTGAGTTCGTTCAGTTTGACTCCGCGGGTCATACAGTACCCACTTGGGACGATCACGTAGTTACGCACTGCTTATAAATACAGAAAGCCCACTCGGGAGAGATGATTCTCCTGAGTGGGCTATGATAGGTATGAATGGTGGCGGCGAACCGCGTTTCCCAGAGGCTCGCGCACTCCAGTACTCCCCGGAACGCTGGTGGGCTTATCTTCCGTG
>AOLX01000020.1 GCA_000336895.1 Haloarcula argentinensis DSM 12282
GCTACGGACGCTTTAGGCCCAATAATATCGGCCATCACTTGGACTGCCGGTATTACCGCGGCGGCTGGCACCGGTCTTGCCCAGTCCTTGTTCCTGTACCACCTTACGGTACAGAAAAGCGAGGGCTATATGCCCTCACACTCGGAGTCCCCCTATCGCACTGTCGTGCAGTGTAAAGGTTTCGCGCCTGCTGCGCCCCGTAGGGCCCGGTATCTTGTCTCAGATACCGTCTCC
>AOLX01000021.1 GCA_000336895.1 Haloarcula argentinensis DSM 12282
TGAGAGTTATATCCGCTATTGGCCTCAGTTTCCCGAGGTTATTGCGGTCTGTAGGGTAGTTTGGCCACGTGTTACTGAGCTATATGCCACGGGTCTAAGCCCGTGCGACTAGCATGGCTAAATCGGACTCCGATAGCAATGGCCTCCGGCAGGATCAACCGGAATGTATCCCGGCACAAGGCCGGGGGGTTAGGCGGGATCACACCCATATAATGGGTGTGGTCGCTATCGAAGGGTGTTCGAGGACACCCGTCGACCGAGTGTCACCGAACTATCAGGGCTAACATCAGATCCCATCTTGACGGCGGACCGCAGGGGTGGAATCCTCATTTCTTCGGACCTGATTGTTGTCTCGAAGCCACCATAAAGGCTTCGAGTTTCGTTGGCGAGTCGATCCCGCCTGGCCCGTGTCGGCAGGGATTCAATGTCCCCGACCGAACGTTGTTCGCGTTCATTCCGAACACCCTGTTACACTTAAGGGCGTCGGATCGGGCTCGCGTCGAACCGCACGACGCGAGCGACCTTCGCGTTCATTCCGAACGCCCTGTTACACTTAAGGGCATCGGAACGAGTGCGTTCGTTCGGGGGCGTCGGCCCCTGACCGCGTTCGCATTTCATTTCGATGGGTGAGCCACACTTAACCCCGTCGAAGGAGATCGTCTGCGGGCCGCGATTACACGGGTGTGAGTGTCCCACACGTGTATGGACAGGGAGTATGGATTACGGAACAGATAGCTGTGACAGATGCCCCCTATCTCCTCGCGCGCACGTGGATGCGTATGTCACTGTCACGGCGTCAACTTCGAAGGTCAGCAAAAATGTCGGGAATTCGACCTAGATCTCGTCTAGGTGTTCGACGCCCTGCTTCGAGACGTTCCCTTTCGTGATATCGCCGGGCATCCAGTCGGGTTTGTCGTCGGGTGCCTCCTCGACCCATGCCCACGCTTCGTAGATGTGGACTTTGTGGGTTCCTTTCTCCCGTAGTCGTATCTCCTCAGGGTCAGCCTGATCTTCACCGTCGGCCGGCTCAAGTCGACGTGCTGCCTTCAGCGCAGCCTGCCGAGGTGTTCCGCCCGAGAAGACGCTCGATTCGTCACCGTCTTCGCGCAGTGCGAAGTTGCGCTTGTCACTGTCGGGTGCCATGGATTTCACCGCTCCATGCCAATTCAGCACATGGCAGAACATAAATATACCCCCCAATCCGCTCTCCGTCGGGGGATACTTTTATACAGTGGTGCCGCTGCGTACCAGTTCAAACCTGCAAACCGGCTGGCTTAAGCCAGATATTCGGGCCGAAATCGTCACGCGCGTCCACAAAACCGCCAGCCAGCGACCGGCGGCACGGTAGACTTAAGTGTATCCTGCGGTGAAGTGCGGAGTAGGATAGCGCGATGGTGCGAAAGAAGAAGCTCAGCCCGAGTGGCGCCAAAGATGAGGACGGCGAGTACCACAACGTACATATCAACATTCACGAAGACGAGCTAGCCGTCGCCGGGATGGAGATCGGTGACGAAGTGTTCGTCCGCGTCCGCGACAACAAAATTATTATCCAGAAAGCCGACCCGGAAGAGGTCGAACACGACTTTTGAGGCACCATCGACGGTGACACAGTGCCACTGGGCGGGGCTGTTGGGCCGACGCCCGAAATCGGTCAGTCACCACCGTTCTTCGAGCTAACCCGAACACCCACACAATGAGACCTTACGATATCGCGAAACCACTCCTGTTTTCGCTGCCAGCAGAAACCGCCAACCGGAGCGTCCATCGACTGTTAGAGGCAGTTGATGGAACCCGAATCGCCGACGCGATGGCCGACCGCTACACCGTCACTGACGACCGGCTCGCAGTGGAGGCGTTCGGCTACACGTTCGACAACCCCGTCGGAGTCGCTGCCGGTTTCGACAAGAACGCCACCATCCCTAGTGCGCTGGCGTCACTGGGCTTCGGCTTCGCCGAAGTCGGCGGTGTCACGGCCGAGCCACAGACCGGGAACGCCCGCCCGCGGATGTTCCGGCTCAGAGAGGACGAGGCGATAATCAACCGGATGGGACTGAACAACGACGGGGCCATCGTCATCGGCGAGCGACTGAAGAACGTCGACGCCCCGTTCCCGGTCGGCGTCAACATCGCCAAGACGGAACACGTCGGGACGGATGAGGCCCCAGAGGACTACCGAACCACGTATGAACACGTCGCCGAAGGTGGGGACTTCTTCGTCGTCAACGTCTCCTGTCCCAACTCAGAGGGGTTCGAGGAACTGCAGAACCGCGACGCGATGGAGGCCATCCTCGGCGAGCTACAGGACGCGGGCGCAGCCCCGCTGCTCGTGAAGCTCTCACCGGACCTTCCCGAACCGGCGGTCGAGGACGCGCTGGATATAGTGACCGAGCTAGATCTAGATGGCGTCGTCGCAACGAATACCACGACGGACCGGCCCGCCAGCCTGCGCTCGCCGAACGCGGTCGAGACAGGCGGCCTCTCAGGGAAACCAATCGAGAACGAGGCGACCGAGATGGTTCGGTTCGTTGCCGAGCGTGTCGACGTGCCTGTTGTCGGCGTCGGTGGCATCTCGACGGCGGAGGGCGCATACCGGAAGATCCGCGCCGGGGCCTCGCTCGTCCAGCTGTACACCGGCCTGGTCTACCGCGGTCCGTCCACCGCACGCGAAATCAATTCTGGACTCCTCGACTTGCTCGCGGAGGACGGCTTCGACTCGGTCGAGGACGCCGTCGGCGCGGACCTGTAGCTGGCAAATCTTGAAGTACAGTTGCAGCGAACCGGCGACATGGCCGACACCCGCCGCACGCTGCATATCGCATCCTGGGACGACCGCTTTCTCGCGTGGCTTCTCGACATCCTGCTCGTCGGTGTCGTCCTCTCCGCACTGGGCGAAGCCGCTGGCGTGTTCTCACTCCTGACCGGCAGCCTCTCAGTTACCTCCCCGTTCACCGGTCTGAACGGGCTCGGCCTGTTCGTCTACTGGACGGTCTTGGAAGGCCGGCAGGGGCAGTCGGTCGGGAAAATAGTGATGAACATCGCCGTCACGGACGAACGCGGCGAGGCCATCGACTACGTGACAGCGGCCATCGAGAGCTTCGGGAAGGCGTTCCTGCTGCCCCTCGATATCCTCGTCGGCTGGCTGGCCTACGAGAAGGAGGGGCTGCGGCTGTTCAACAAGCTCTCTTCGACCATCGTCATCGAGACCGACGAAGAGGAAGCCGAGAAGCCGAGCGACGTAGAGTACGTGTATCCGAGCGACAGGTAGAGCCGAGGGAGCGCTGCGCCGGCTCAGCCGGACTTACTCCAGTGCATCCAGACGGAACTCGAAGGCGGCGACCGGCAGCTCCAGATCGTGTTCGATAAGCAGTTTCGGATGAATTTCACCGATGACGCCGACCGACTCCCCGTCGAGGACGACCTCGGCGGCGCGGCCGCCGATGAACGACGGATGCACGGTTGGTGGCGTTTCGAGGTCCTTGTCGAAGGCGTCGGCGAGCGCCTGCAGACGAGCCTTCGCGTCTTCGTACGAGGCGTCCGTTCGCGCGAGCGCGGCGGCGACGGTACGGTGTTCGGCGATGCCGGTGTTCTCCGAGTCGTCGAGACCGGCGGCCAGCCCGATTTCGGCGAGGTCCTGCGGGTAGCTCCGGTGGGTGTTGTTCTCGAGCACCATCATGATGGAGGGGAGCGCCCACGTCCGGAGGATGGTGTAATCCTCACTGTAGGGCTCCTGGATGGTGACGGGGTCGGTCTGACCGACGACATCCCCGCCCGTGGTGTCGGGGTCCAACCCCATCCGCTCGAAGTTCTCGACCTCGTTTATCATGTGGAAGTTCAGCAGGTCCTCGAAGCCCAGTCCGACGAGCGCGTCGCGGGCGGCGTCCTCCAGCCTGGACCGCTCGTGGCGGCCGCCGACCGTCGACACGTCGGGGTAGGTCGGTTCGAGGCTGTTGAACCCGAGCGCCCGGCCGATGTCGTCGATGGTGTCCAGCGGGTGGATGACATCGACGCGGTAGGGCGGGACCTCAACTTCGTATGCCACACCGTCGTCGGATTCAGTTTCGGTGGCGTCGAGACCGGCCCGCTCGGCGTAGTCGATGACCTCGCGGCTGTCCAGCGAGACGCCGAGAATGGACTCGATGCGGTCGTGGGTAACCGTCTTCGTCCGCACCGAGAAGTCCGGCCGTTCCAGCGTCTTGCCAGCATACTCCCCAGGCGCGTCATCAGCGTAGGACACGTCGACCTTCTCGACCTGTCCGCCGCGGGCGGCGAGCGCGTAGCAGACGATGTTGCACATGTGGTCGATGGTCCACTGGTCGGTCCCGGTCATCTCGATGAACAGGTCTCGGGAGTCGACGCTGACCTCGGTCCGGCGGCCGTTGATGACCGGCGGGAACGAGAACAGGCCGATGGCGTCGTAGATGGCCGGCACACGGTCGAAATCGGCCACGAGGTCGCCGTAGGTCTGGCCGGTCTCATGGGACGCCATGACCTCGCTGGGGGTCATCTCCGCGTCGGCGTCCAGCGGGACGAACGTGGCCTCGTCGGGGTCCGCGCTGGTGTAGGTGATGGACTTGCCCGTCTCGTCCGTGACCGAGTCCCCTTTCAGCATCGTGAGGTCGTGGACGCCGATAGCGCCTTTCGCCCGCTTGCGGCCCATCGTCGCGTGGAGCTTCTCCTGTAGTTGGATAAGCGATTCCAGCGCGGCCTCGTCCATGTCGAGGCCGCGGACGATAGCGCCGGTGACATACGGACGCTCATCGGGCTGGTCCTCAACCTCGATGGTCCAGTCGGCGCTGTTCGTGTTGGGGATATCCACCCCGCGGTCGTCACCGTAGTGGTAGCGCAGCGACCGCGCGACGCCCTCGACGGAGAGACGGTCCAGTCGGTCCGGCGCGAACTCCAACTGGAACTCATCGTCCTCGGTCCAGCCCTCGAATTCAAGGCCGAGATCGAACAGGTCCGATTTGAGTTCGTCGTCGTCTTTCTCGTCGTGCCCGGTCAGATACCGCAGTTCGTCAGGGTCGACATCGACGACTGGCATCAGCGGATCACCTCCGTCTCCCGCAGCAGTTCAAGATCACACAGCGTCCCGTGCACGTCGCGGATGTCTTCGAAGCCGTACATGAGCATGAGTAGTCGTTCGAGCGAGAGACCCCACGCCATCACGTCGCAGTCGACGCCAAGCGGCGTGAGCACCTCGTCGCGAAAGATTCCGGAGTTGCCGACCTCGACGACCTCGCCGGTCTCGGGGTGGGTGCCGAACAGTTCGAAGCTCGGCTCCGTGTAGGGGTTGTAGTGGGGCTTGAACTCCAGGTCGGTGATACCGAACTGCTCGTAGAACTCCGTGAACGTCCCCATCAGGTCCCGGACCGAGAGCTCTTCGGCCATCACCCAGCCCTCGATCTGGAAGAACTCCAGCAGATGCGTCGGGTCGAGCGTGTCGTTTCGGTACACTTTCTCGACGCTGAAGTAGCGCTCGGGCGGGTCGAGTTCGCCGACCTGATGGCCCGAGAGGTAGCGCATCGACAGCGAGGTGGTGTGGCCGCGCAGGTCCATCCCGCGGGCGATATCCTCGGTCCACGGCGAGTGGTACCCCTCGCCGTCAGGGCCGACGCCCTCCTTGTGGGCCGAGCGGACCCGTTCGACGAGGTCCGGAGGGAGGTGACCGATCTCTTCGGGCTCCGCCAGGGCGAACTGGTCCCAGTGGGTCCGGGCCGGGTGGTCCTGGGGCATGAACAGGCAGTCGTTGATCCAGAACTGAGCGTCGGCATGAGGTCCTTCCATCTCGGAGAAGCCCATGCCGACGAGCGTGTCCTTCACGCGGTTTGCCGTCTGGCGGAGGATGTGCTCCTTGCCGTGGCTCACGTCCTCGGCGTCGGCCTCGACGTTGTACTCGGTGAAAGCAACGTCCTCCCACTCGCCGCTGGTGAGCATCTCAGGGGTAAGCTGGTCGACCGTCTCGGCGGCTTCGACACCTTCCATCAGCGCGGTGACACCGTCGTCAGTGAGCTGGACCGAGCGGACGGTTTCCTCACGCACGTCGAGGAGGCCACGCCGTTCCAGTTGGTCGAGCGCATCCGTGTCGGCGTCGTCGACGCGCCTGTCTGCGACAGCCTCCAGCGCCAGCATCTCGGGGTCGGACCCGGGATCGGCGTCTTGGTTGGCCGTGATCTCGCCGCTGTCGATGCTGCCGTAGGCCTTGCGGGCGTAGTTCGAGAGCGCGATGTCGACTGCGCCGCCTTCGAGGCCGGACGCGCCGATGACCTGTCCCATCTGGACCGGGCCGTCGGCCGCGCCGGCGTCGATAGCGGCCTCGTAGAGGTCCTGTTCTGGCAGACTCTCCCGGACGTACCGGTCGCCCTCGTCGGTGAGTTCGTAGTGTTCGAGCGTCTCCTCGGAGACGGACACCAGCCCGTCGGCTTCGAGTTCGAACGCCGCTCTGGTGGCCGCTTCCGGCTTGAGGTCAGCCTCCGCAGCCACGTCGTCGATGCGCCTGTCTTCCTGTGCGTCGGCGGCCTGCAGGACGGCCACCTGTGCCTGTGGTCGTTTCATACGGGTGTCTCGGTCTTGTGGGGATAACCGCGGGTCGCTCAGTTAACGGTTCTCACTTCCTGCTCGCGGTTTCGTCCGACCACGCCTCTCGACGCCGTCAGAGTCCACACGCGGTCAGGCAGCGAAAAAGAAGCCGAACCCCGGACTATCGGATAGCTGGCGAGCGACGCCGGCACGGTGGGATTCGGATGCCATGTCTGAGCGGTTGTGACTGGCAGATATAAACGTTGTGCGTGTGCTCGTCTCGACACGAAACGAGCGGTGGGGGCCGGTTCTCAGTCCGCGCTCGTCGGCGCGCGGTCGGAGTCGAGGTCGATATCGAGTTCCGCAAGCTTGTCTTCCCACTCCGCACGTTTCTCCTGATGCTCTTCGAGGAACTGCTCCATCAGTTCGGCGGCCTGTTCTTTACAACCGCCACAGAGGCGTTCGCCGCCGACACACTCGTCGTACACTTCTTTCGCAAACTCGTCGTCGTCGCCCGAGAGCAGGTAGGCGTACAGCTCGTACACTGGGCACTCGTCGGCTTTGCCGCCTTTCTCGCGCTGTTCTTCAGCAGTAGATCGGCCGCCAGTAGTCGCCGATTTCACCTTGTCGTAGCCGTCCTCCGGGTCGTCCAGCAGCGAGATGTGGGAGGCTGGAATCGACGAGGACATCTTGCCGCCGGTGAGGCCGGTCATGAACCGGTGGTAGATCGAGGACGGCGGCTGGAAGCCGTAGCCGCCGTTGTCGAGTTCGACCTGCCGGGCCAGTTCCTCGGCCTCGGCGTGGTCCAAGTCGAACGTATCGATGTGCTCGTCGTACACCCGCTTCTCGCCGTCGATAGCCTCGATGAGCGCCTCGAAAGCCTCGTCTGTGGCGTTGCGGTCGAGGAATCGGATCCGCGGTCGGAGCGGTTCCTTCCCGGCCTCGTCGAGTTTCGCGACGACGGACTCACGGGCGTCGGCGGGCGCTGGCTGGTGCTCGCGCAGCCAGTCGGCGGCCTCGCCACACCGGGGTCGGTCGGCGTCCTCGGCGTAGTCCTCGCGGGCGTCGTAAGCCTGCCGGAGCAGTGTCCGCTCGACCCCGTCGGCCTCGAAACTGGCGAAGGCTTCCGTCACGCCGAAGTACCGCATCCGCGCGGCGAGGTCCCGTGCCAGCCGCATGTGCGGGTCCTGGTCCGGGCCGACGGGGATGACCGTCGGCTTGGGCTCGTCCAGTTGCGGGTAGAGGATGTCAGCCATCTGCGTGACGACCGACTGCATATGGGAGATGTCGGTCTCGCCGTCGAAGTCGTAGATGGCCTGCAGTTCCGAGAAGTTCGCCTCGGCCCCGAGTTCGAACGCGAGGTCCTGCACCTCGCGGTTGTCGGACTGGCGGTACAGCGTGCCCTCGTCGGGGTCAAAGCCAAGCGCAAGCAGCGACAACAGGTAGTTCGTCGCGTGCTCGTCGATTTCGTCCCACGACAGCCCGCGGGCGCTGTGGGCTTCGAGGTCCGCGATGAGTGCGTAGGCGTCCCCGCCCTGCTGTTGATGCCAGATGATCTCGTCGAAGACGAGCTTGTGGCCGATGTGCGGGTCGCCGGTCGGCATGAACCCCGACAGCGCGGCGAAGGGGTCGTCGTTGCGCATCGCCTCGGCGACCGGTCGGTAGTCCCGGTGGCCGAAGATGACGCCCCGCCGCATCAGGTAGTGAGGGTTGGGGACTTCGGGAAGCACCTCGTCGAACTCCTCGATGCCGAACTGCTCGAACAGTTTGCGGTAGTCGGCGATAGTCGAGGAACCCCACGGGTCGAGCGTCGCCTCGTCAGCCCCTTCGGCCTCAGTGCCGCCGTCCGGTAGCACCGGGTCACCGCCGGAGCGGGTGTCAGGCTCCCGCCACGCTCCGCCCGACTGGCGGCGGTCCTCGTCGGGCGATGCGTCGTCGTGGTGGGAGTCGTCCGTTGTCATGGGTGTGGTCGGCTCGCGATGAGCCACGTTACAGGTGCTTTGGTTCCGGTCGGCGCAAAAAGGGTTCGTTTCGGTGCGCCGACCGGACCGGCGGACAGACACCAACCGGCCGACCACGGCGCTTGGTCAACTCAGGGGGTCAGTCGCTCGACGGCGATCCACTCGATGTCGCCGTCACCGTCGTCCGTCGTGAGCGCGAACACCATCGTCTTCCGGACGCCGTGGGCGAGCCGCACGTCCAGCGCGAGGTCCCGCGGCTCGAAGCGGTGGTCGGCCGGCAGCACCCGCACCAGTAGCTCCGAGTGCCCGAGGTTCTCGGCACTTTCGACGGCGGCGTAGGTCCGGAAGTCCGCGCCGAACTTGAAGCCGGTCTTTGGCGCAACGCCGCTCGCTCGCAGCGCCGTATAGACGGCCAGCCGGCGGTCGAAGCGGTCGCCCTCGACCTCGCGGCCCCGCTCAACGACAGCATCAGCCCCGCCATCGACCGTAAGCAAATCCTCCTGTGCGAGATACGCGGCTTCCACGAGCGAGAGCTGGACCGCGCCGTCGTCGCCGAGTTGCTGCCCGTAGAACGCCTGTTCGTACAGTTCCGCCGGCGGTTCCCAGCACACCACCCGCTCGGCGAGCAGTTCCCCCTCCGTGGTCGGGACGACAGCGTCACTGGTCCCCTCGACATCTCGCCGGTCGGTATCAAGAAAGGTGACTTCGCTCTCCTCGTCGACGACCGCCAGCACGCAGCCGCCCAGATCAGTGGCCACAATCGTGTCGCGCTCGCCGATAACCCGGACGCGGTAGGCGACCTCGTCGTCCCACGGCCCCTTCCCACGCGGGTAAACCACGAAGTCCGTGCCTGTGGGGTCGTCAACCCACCCCTCGCGGGCCGGCGTGAGGTAGAAACCGCGGTCACGGAGGTCTTTGTAGACGGCAAAGTCGACCTCGGAGACGGCCGCCGACCCGAGGAACCCCCGGAAATCCATGCCGTCGATGCTTTCGATATCCCCGCGGTAGAGGAGGTGTGCGGCCTCCACCGGTGCCAGGTCGATGTCGCCGCTACGAACCTTCCCGTAGCCGCGCGAATCGTAGAACCGCTCGCGCGCCTCGTAGCCGGCCCGCACGACATCGCCCTCAAGCGTCAGTTCCATGCTCTGACGTGGCCCCCGCGGCGACAAAGCCCCTACGGGTCCGAGCCGTCAGCGAAACTGGATGGTGCAGGTGTGGAGGCCCAGCCTTCACCCCCGTTCTTCGCAGGAACTGTCCAAACAGCGCGTGCCGCCAGCGGTTTCGAACAGCGGCAGGCCGCAATCACAGTCGCCGACGACGACGCCGGACGGAATCGAGAAGCCGGTGTCACAGTCAGGGTAGTGCTCACAGCCGGCGAGCAGGCCGCCACGGCGAAGAATCAGCAGGTCGCCGTCGCAGTTGGGACAGTCCCACTCGCGGTCAAAGGCCGCGGTGACCGCGTCGTCCAGTGAGTCACACTCCCGGTCGAGACACAGTTCGAAGGCTCGGCCGCGTTCCACCCGAAGCGTCGGGAGTCCGCAGTCGTCACAGCGGCCGCCAGTGACCGCGGCATCGCTCGGAATCCCGTAGACGGCGTCACAGCCGGTACAGGTGACTTCGCTTCGGGCACGGACCAGCGTCCCGGCACAGTCGGGGCAGTCGCGTACCGGAACGCCGGCGTTCGAGGCCGGGTAGCGGGCACTGCCGTGTTCGTCGTGGGTGACCACCCGGAGGAGTTCGTCGCCGTCGCGGGCAGTCACCGCTCCGTTGTCGATGGTGACGCTTTCGGCGCGCGTGAGCCACGCGACCGGCTGATATCCTTCGGCATCGTGAACGAGCACAGTGTTGTCCGGTTTGACGACGACGAGCACGTCGCCGCGCTGCTCCCGCTCGCGCGGTCCCTCGAAGACAGTCGTACACTCGCCAGCAATCACACGGGTTCCGTCGTGCATGGACTGACCTGTCCACATTCCAGTATTTAAACCTCAGTCGGTGGACGGGGCTTCGTAGCGTGGTCGTTGCTGCCGGAGTCGCAACAGCCAAAGCCGTCGCTGAGCGACAGCAAAGCAATGAGTGTCCCGCCTGCTGCGGTCTGTTTCGATATGGACGGCGTGCTCGTCCAGTCCGAAGATCACTGGGTCCGTGCCCAGCGCGAGGAGATTCTCCCGACGGCCGCACCGAACGACGACATCCCCCTGTCCGCGATTACCGGTCGGAACTACCGAGAAGTGTATCCGGACCTCGCCGCCGAGTACGACCTCGAAATCAGCCGCGAGATGTTCGAGAGTCTGTTCGAGGAGCACGGCGAGCGGATTTACGGCGAAGAAGCGACCGTCCTCGACGGGGCACACGAACTGCTCGACGACCTGCGGGACGCCGGCGTGGCGCTAGCGCTGACGACCTCCGCACCGTGGGCCTGGATCGACGTGGCCGACGAGCGCTTCGACCTCCTCTCGAAGTTCGACGTCGCCATCAGCGCCGGCGACATCGACGGCCCCGGCAAGCCGGAGCCGGACATCTACGAGCGCGGTGCGGCAGAACTGGGCGTCACGCCTGAGGACTGCTGGGCCGTCGAGGATTCCACCGCGGGCGCACGCGCCGCCGTCGCCGCCGGGATGACCACTGTCGGGTTCCGCGGTGACGGCGACGAGACTGACCTGTCGATGGTCCACGAGATCGCGGACGACACCGCGTCTCTGCGACAGGTGCTGTTAGGCGGTGTGTAACAGCCGAGTAGAGTGTCTTTGAGGCGGTGTTTGAGAAATGCCAGAAGCCAGATGCGGTTGGAAATAGCGAACCGATACGGAACTGAACCAGAGACCGAGAGACAATACCGGGCAGGTGTTAGTACGGTGAGCAGAGATTCAAGGGCACGAAACCAGAAAGCTGCGTGCCGGAAATGCCAGCATGGAGGGGAGGAAGACCCGGCCAGGTCAGGCGGGGTCACCGTATCCGCGGCCCGCGAGGAGGCCGAAGACGTTGAGGGCAACGACACCCACGAAGATGAGGAAGCTCTGACTGTCCAGTCCGCCCAGCAGCAGCGGCGGATATGCCAGTGGCGTGACGATAGCCAGCCAGAACGCGATGAATTGCAGGGGACGAGTGAGTGATCGGAGGGCAAGGCTACTTGGGACGGCGTCCGTCGGGGAACGGAAGGGCGATGCACTGGACATTGTGGGCTTCCTCAGTTCTTCGTAAGAACCCATTCCCCCATATAAACGCCAGACCCTTGGGGAGAATTCGAACTCTTTTCGGAATATTAACCGGAGTTCAGCACCTTTCAGCGATGTTTCACAGAGAGCCATAACGCTTCGAAAATCGTTTATAAATTTTATCCAGTTATTTGAGTGGGTTTCAGAGCGACAGTAGAAACAGCGGTTATCGGACAAGCACTGATCGGGTTTCGGTAATCGTCGGGAGCGGCAGCGCAGGGAAGGCGACCTCGACAGTGAAGGTGAGTTCGTCCGCGTCCGCACCAAAGACAGCGACCGGAAGCGTGGCTTCACCGAGATACGACGGCTTGGTGGTCATCTCACGCCCGTTAACCGTGACCCGAAGGCCCGCGCGGGCGCTGCCACCAGTGTTTTTCACCGTCACCTCCCGCATATCGTTGTCACCGGGAGCGATTGTATCGGGGAATTCGCCCCAGTCGATGGAGACAACAGGGAGGTCGCGGGCGTTGGCAAGCACTTGCTCGGCAACGCCCTCGGAGAGCCCGGCACGGACAACCCCGTCTTCACCGGCTTCGACCACGTCGGCGGGCGACGTGAGCCCCGCCGCGGCGAGCTTGCCTGCGCGGCCGCTGGCGACACCGTCGATAGCCGTCAACCCAACAGCATCGGCGCTGATGCCGTGTTCGACGCGAGCTTCGACCCGACAGGCGAGGTTCGCGTAGCGGGCTGGACCGAGCGTGTCGACGAACTCCCGCATCGCCGCGAGCAGGCGCAGGGCGTTCTGGCGGATGACCCACGCGTCGCTTTTGAGTTCTGTCGGCGTCGTCCCGGTCATGCCCGAGCGGAGGATGGCCAACACCTTGCGCTGGCCGGCGTCGAGGCTGTCGTCAACGCTGTCTCCCAGCACCGCGTGGACAGCGTCCTCTTCGTCGGAGCGGGCGCTGACACTGTCGAACTCGGTTGCGCCGGCCACCGCAGTCAGCAGGTCGTCCGCGTCGACGGAGACAGCGGAGTCCGGATCGGCGGCGTCCTGACAGCGTTCAGCGACATCCGCGAACCGGCGTGCGGTCGAGAGCCGGAGGTAGAACTTCGAAGCAAGCTGGCCGAGCCGCGTCGGCTCAACGTTGAGACCGTCCTGCTCAACAAAGCCCTCGTCGACGAGCGCGGAGAGCGTGTCGCTGACCCGGTTCCGGAGGTCGCTACCAGCGTCATACTGTTCGGGGGCCGACTGCGAGCGGGCGTAGTAAAACGTCGTTGCGAGCCAGTCCATCACGTCGTCCACGTCGTCGATGGTGCCCAGTGCGATTTCGGCGTTCAGGTGGGCGTCAAGTTCGGCCGCCAATCGGGACTCGATTTCCTTACCGTCCCGGAGCAAACGGCGATACTTGTCGGCGTCCGAGCGGTCACAGACGACCCAGGCGTAGCCCATGTCGTCGTAGCCGGGTCGGCCCGCACGACCGAGCATCTGGAGTACGTCAAGCGGACTCATGTCGACCTCGCCTTCGAGTGGGTCGTGCAGTTTGGTGTCGCGGATGACGACACAGCGGGCGGGGAGGTTCACGCCCCACGCGAGCGTGGAGGTCGAGAAGAGGAGCTGAATCTTGCCCTCCTTGAACCACTGCTCGACTCTGTTTTTGTCCTCGCGTGCAAGGCCGGCGTGGTGAAAGCCCACACCGTCCAGCACGGACTGGCGGAGCGTATCGTTCGAGAGTTCGGCAGCGTCGTTGTGGAAATCGTAGTCCCCGCGTGCGCCCATGGGGATGTCGCGTTCAGTAATCTCGTCGCGGGCCTTCTTGGCGGCCTGCACCGTGTCCTGGCGCGAGGAGACGAACACGAGCGCCTGGCCCTCCTCGCGGATGTGTGGCTCGGCGAGGTCAAGTGCCCGGTAGAGCCGACGGTACTTGTCGGCAAAGGCGTTCTCGCCGTGGGAGTAGGTCTTCACGTCGGCGTTGAGTGGGACCGGTCGGTACTTCTCGCCGAAGGCGAACGTGGTTTCATCGGGCGCGTCGAGCCAGTCGGCCACGTCGTCGATGTTCGGCATCGTCGCCGACAACGCCACGACGCGCGGGTCACAGAGCCGGCGGAGCCGCGAGACGGTAACTTCGAGCACCGCCCCCCGGCGGTCGGAATCCAGCAGGTGGACCTCGTCGATGACACAGCAGTCCACATCAGTTATGAAAGAGTAGCGGCTGGTTTCGTGTTTCCGGGTGGCCGAGTCGGCTTTCTCCGGCGTCATCACGAGGATGTCGGCCCGCTCGGCGCGGCGGGGATTCAGGTCCCGCTCGCCGGTGACGACGTAGACGGAGTAGCCCAGGTCCTCGAACCGCTCCCACTCGCTTTCTTTCTCGTTCGTGAGCGCACGAAGCGGTGCGAGAAAGAGCGCGGTCCCGTCCTCGGCGAGCGTCTTGCAGATGGCCAGTTCCGCCAGCGCGGTCTTCCCGCTGGCTGTCGGCGCGCTGACGACGACGTTGTCGTCGCGGTTCAGCAGGGCCGGCAGGGCCGCCGACTGCATCCGGTTGAACTCCTCGAACGGGAAGGCGTCGGCAAACTTGGGGAGCACCTCCGCGACCGCCACAGTCGGCTCGCTGTCGGTTCTGGATGACACGTCACAGTCGCAGTTCCGCGACGGCAAAGGCGTTTCTATGGGGGAGCGAACGTGTGCAAGAAGCGAGTCCATCCGCTGGTTTCGTGACATGACCCGTCGGTGCGAGCGTCCCACACGCCTGCCCAAAAATTAACTCAGCCGGCTGATAGTGCGCTGGTATGCCTATCAGCGACCCCGAGAGCTATTACGACGAGAACGACGAGAGCGAGTGGGACCGCCTGACAGCCACGCTACACGGGCAGTTGGAGTGGTCGGGAACCGTTGCACAGCTCGAAGCGAACCTCCCCGACGCGGGACACGTCCTCGACGTGGGCGGCGGTGCTGGCCGGTACGCCGTCTGGCTGGCTGAACAGGGGTACGATGTCACGCTCGTCGACCCCAGCGAGGGCCAGCGAGCTATTGCACAGGAGAAAATCGCCGAGCATGGGTACGAAGAACGGGTGGCCGTCGAGGCGGGCGACGTGCGCGACCTCGGGTTTGACCGGGACGTATTCGACGCAACGCTGTGTCTGGGTGGGCCGCTTTCGCATATACTCGACGCTGACGAACGGACGGCCGCTGTGCGGGAGCTTCACCGGGTGACAAAAGCCGAGAGTCCGGTGTTCGCCTCCGTCATAGGGCGGCTCAACTGGCTGGTGCTCTCGCTGGTCGGCAGGTCGGAACACCTCGTGCACGCGAACGAACTCGCCGAAACGGGTGATTACGACCGTTCGTTCGTGGCACAGCTCAGTTACGAGGCGGCGTTCACCGAGACCCATTTTTTCCGCGCCGACGAGTTCGAGGCGCTGCTGGAGGCGGGCGGGATAACGGTCGAGACGCTGGTCGGACTGGAGGGGCTGGCGTCAGTACTTGCCGCTCCATCGCTCCGAGAGACCGCTGACGAACTGTCAGCACACGAGCGGGCCGGTGTTCAGGCGCTCGTAGACGAACTCCGGACGGACCGGACTGTCGTGGATATGTCCGCACATATGCTTGCGGTCTGTCGTGCCTGAGGTGGGCACGCGGGCAGTAGTATTGATGTCCTTGAGTACGCAGGTGGCGGTCGGTTCGGCTGGGCCGCCTGACCGTCCGATTGTCCTTCCACCCGGGTGTGACAGAGCACGTGACCCCCGCACGTTTTTGACCAACCCAACCTAATTACTGGTAATGAGTCGTTCGCGCAAGCCTGACTGGCTGAAGATGCGGCCACCGTCGGGCGAGCGGTTCACCGATATCAAGCAGACGCTCCGGGACCGAAACCTCAATACGGTCTGTGAGGAAGCCAACTGCCCCAACCTCGGGGAGTGCTGGAGCGGGCGCGACGGACCGGGAACGGCGACGTTCATGCTGATGGGCGACCGCTGTTCGCGGGGCTGTAACTTCTGTGACGTAGAGACGGGTGGGATGGACCCGCTGGACTCAGACGAGCCACAGCAGGTGGCCGACGCCGTCGCGGAGATCGGACTGGACTACGTGGTACTGACCAGCGTCGACCGCGACGACCTGCCCGACCAGGGCGCGGGCCACTTCGCCGAGACGATACGGGCGATCAAAGAGCGTGACCCGTCGATTCTGGTCGAGTGTCTCATCCCCGATTTTCAGGGCGAGCCGGACCTCGTCCGGAAGATCATCGACGCCGAACCGGACGTCATCGCCCACAACATCGAGACGGTCGACCGCCTCCAGTGGCCGGTCCGGGACCGCCGGGCGGGCTACGAGCAGTCTCTCTCTGTCCTTCGGCAGGTCAACCGCGAAAGCGACTGCTACAGCAAGACCAGCCTGATGCTGGGCGTCGGCGAGTACGCCCACGAAGTGTACCAGACGCTGTCGGACCTCCGGCAGGCCGGCGTCGACGTGGTGACGTTCGGCCAGTACCTCCAGCCCTCCCGGTCACATCTGGAAGTCTCGGAGTACGTTCATCCGGACGCCTTCGACACCTGGCAGCGGGTCGCCGAGGAGGAGTTCGACTTCCTGTACTGTGCCTCGGGTCCGATGGTCCGGTCGTCCTACCGTGCCGGCGAGCTGTTCGTGGAGGCGGTAGTTCGGGACGGCGAAGACGTGGATGTCGCTCGAGAGCGTGCGCGAGCGAGCAATTAGCGACGCCAGCAGAACGCACCACTCAGGCACGCTCCAGTATTTAAACGTTGTCACGGTCTGCAGCAAGGGCACACCGAGAGCCCCATTTACCAACGTTGCCACCGACGCACTGAGTGGATGACGCCAGACTGCAACGACCGAACGACTCCCCGCCGCCAGGTACTCCGGGCGGGCGGTGCGACACTTGCGAGCATCCTCGCGGGGTGTAACGGGTTGCCTCCGCTTGGGACGCAATTCAAGTACGGTTCCATCGACGTCCCGCAGGCGGAGCCGCCGTCGTATCGCGAGTGGTTTCCAGCGCCGTCGGCGCTACCAGACGCGAGCGATGCCAGCGACGGCTACAGCGCCATCGTTCATGTGCCGCCGCCCACAAATGCCCCGACCTGGGCACGGTCGAGCGCAGCCCGTCGGGCCGTCGTCTCCAACATGGACTACGTTGGCGTCGACATCGACGACATGGACATCACGTTCTTACAGTTGTATGGCACGGGGATGACCGCGATACTGGTTGGCGACATCGACCCGGCCGCGGTCAGGGATACTGTCCGTGAAACGGCCTACGAACGCGTCGATACCCACGCCGGCTACGACCTGTACGAGCGAGGCGACCGCCCGTGGACGGTCGCTCTCGGCCCCGAGGCGATCGTGTTCGGGGATGGCCCGCACGCACGAGCGGTCGTGACCGCGACCGTCGACGCCGGCCGCGGTGATGTCCCGCGATACCACGAGCGCGACGCGAACGTCGCCACGCTCACAGAGAGCGCCGGACAACGACGCTGGGGGCGGTTGTGGCTTCGTGGCATCCAGAGCATCACGGGCGGCGGGATGCTCGAGGACACCGTCGGCTGGGCCGGCTGGCTCGAACACGACGGCGAGGACGTCTACACTGTCGAGACGTGGCTGTTCCCCGAAGAGTACGATGTCTCGGAGCAGGCAGTGAAAGAGGCACTCAAAAACGACTATCCGACCATGAGCCTCCCGAGCCGTCGCCACGCTAGCGCCGTCGACGTCACCGTCGAGGGTCGCGTTGCGACAATAACGCTGGCCATCAAGCGTTCGTACGTGAACGAGACGTTGGCCCAAAAGACGTCCCAGCTTCCCGCCGTCGCCTGGCGCGCGACACACGACCCCGACGCTGAGCAGGTGACCATCCACCACGACGCCGGCGACTCAGTCCCGACCGACGCCCTCCGTGTCATCGGCGACCTCGACCCCTCGACTATCGACATCGGCCACCTCGGTGGCCGGATGGAACCGGGCGAGTCGTTCACTGTCTCCACCGCTGCCCCCGAGACCGACGACGATGCCGGAATCGGGGTTCGTATCATCATCCACTCGGATAGTGGCTGGTCCGCAACCGTCTACAAACACGAATTCGAATGATTACGACGTCTCTCGGCCCCGATATCGTTCCGCCCTCTCCCGCTGACGTACTGCCCTCCCGCGTGCGAGAACACGCACGCGACTCCACACCGCAAGTTATGACACTACCCGACGACCCGGACGTGCCCGACGACACGACGCTCGAGGCCGTCGTCGGCCTGCTCGACGACGAGCACGTCCGGACGATCCTCACGGCCACGAGCGGCGACGCGCTGAGTGCGAAGGAACTGAGCGAGCGCTGTGATGTCTCGCAGGCGACTATTTACCGGCGCGTCGAGCGCCTGACAGCGGCCGGTCTCGTCGACGAACGCACCCGCCCGCGGGCCGATGGCCACCACGACACCGTCTACGTCGCGACATTAGACGAGGTGTCGATACGTCTGCGCAACGGCGAACTCCGGTTCGACCTCGAACGACGCGGCAACGACGTTGCCGACCGGCTCACTAGGCTTTGGGAGGACTTCTGAGATGGCGCTTCACGACTCACTGACGACACTCGAGCTCGCAACGACCACCGCCGCCGCGGCGACCGCGCTCGTCGGCCTCTATATCGGCTATCAGGCCTACCGCGGGCTCCAACGCCACGACAGCCCCCCGATGCGGTACCTCTCTATCGGGATGGTACTGCTGTTCGGCGTCACTTACGCGACGGCCTTCGCCGGCAACGCGCTGTTGCAGGCTGGGTCGGTCCCCCTCGTCTATCAGGATTACTTCCGGTTAGTCGTGCGACTGATCCAACTCTCCGGGCTGCTCTGTATTGCTTACTCGCTGTATCTGACGCGGGCCGATGTCCACGCTAACAACTGATACATCGGAGTTATCACTGATAAATTAGGCAGATTTTAAATCGATGTAGCATGGCTTAGACACCCATATTCCCAGTAATACCCACGTCGGCGATATTTTTCAGCGCCGCGAAAGCTCTAAACGTAGTGCGAGTGAACAGTCGTCGTATGCCACTTCGACGGAGGCGGTTTCTATGAGTGTCCTCCAACGCGACCCCACGGACAGGGTACAGATTCTCGATGAAAACGGGACAGTGGTCGACGGCGCGACCGTCCCGGACCTCTCGGACGACGAACTGGTGGAGATGTACCGGTATCTCAAACTCGGCCGGCACTTCGACCAGCGGGCGGTGAGTTTGCAACGACAGGGCCGGATGGGAACCTACCCCCCAATGTCGGGACAGGAGGCCTCGCAGGTCGGCAGCGCCTTCGCGCTGCGAGACGGCGACTGGGCCTTCCCGAGCTACCGGGAGCATCTCGCGATGTACGTCAAGGGATGGCCTCTGTCGGACGACCTGTTGTACTGGATGGGATCGGAGTCAGGTAATTCGCCGCCAGAAGACGTCCAAGCGTTCTCGTTTGCGGTTCCAATCGCGACGCAGATTCCGCACGCGACCGGAGCCGCGTGGGCATCGAAGCTCAAGGGCGATGACACCGCCGCCCTCGTGTACTTCGGAGACGGTGCGACCTCCGAGGGCGACTTCCACGAAGGGTTGAACTTCGCAGGTGTGTTCGACGTGCCAGCGGTGTTTTTCTGTAACAACAATCAGTGGGCGATCTCGGTACCACGGGAGCGCCAGACGGCCAGCGAGACGCTCGCCCAGAAGGCTAACGCCTACGGCTTCGACGGCGTCCAGGTCGACGGGATGGACCCGCTGGCGGTGTATCAGGTGACCCGCGAGGCCGTGGACAAGGCACACGACCCACCAGAGGGTGAACTCCGCCCGACGATGATCGAGGCGGTGCAGTACCGCTTTGGCGCACACACGACGGCTGACGACCCATCGGTGTACCGCGATGACAGCGAAGTCGAGCGCTGGAAGCAGAAAGACCCAATCCCGCGGATGGAGGCGTTCCTCCGGGATCAGGGCCTGCTCGACGACGAGCGGGTCGACGCCATCGACGAATCGGTTCAGGACGAGGTAGCCACGGCCATCGACGAGGCTGAGGCGACCGAGCGGCCGAAACCGGAGGAGATGTTCGCGGACGTGTACGCGGAGATGCCACAGCGACTCGAACAGCAACTGGACTACCTCGAAGACCTACGCGAGCGACACGGCGACGAGGTGCTACTGGAATGAGTACACAGGACGCAGACACACAGAACTTGACACTCGTACAGGCCGTCCGTGACGGGCTCTACGGCGAGATGGAGCGGAACGAAGACGTGGTCGTGATGGGTGAAGACGTCGGGAAAAACGGCGGCGTCTTCCGGGCGACACAGGGGCTCCACGAGGAGTTCGGTGACGACCGGGTCATCGATACACCGCTCGCGGAGGCCGGCATCGTCGGGACAGCCATCGGGATGGCAGCCTACGGACTCCGGCCAGTACCGGAGATGCAGTTCTCCGGGTTCATGTACCCCGCGTTCGACCAGATTGTCAGTCACGCCGCTCGGCTTCGGAACAGGAGCCGCGGCCGATACAACTGCCCGCTGACTGTTCGCGCACCGTACGGCGGTGGCATCCGCGCGCCGGAGCACCACTCCGAGTCCAAGGAGTCGTTTTACGTCCACGAGGCGGGATTAAAGGTTGTCGTCCCGTCCACGCCACGGGAGACGAAGGGGCTGCTGACGGCGGCTATCCGCGACCCGGACCCCGTTATCTTCCTCGAACCGAAGCTCATCTATCGATCGTTCCGCGAGGAGGTTCCCGACGACCCATACACGGTCGAGTTGGGTGAGGCGAAGACCCGCCGTGAAGGAAGCGACGTGTCCGTGTTCACCTGGGGTGCGATGACCCGGCCGACGGTCGAAGCCGCCGAGGAACTGTCCGAGGAGGGCATCGACGCCGAGGTGATCGACCTGCGAACGCTGTCGCCGATGGACACCGAGACCATCGTCGAGTCGTTCAAAAAGACCGGGCGAGCGGCGGTCGTTCACGAAGCGCCCAAAACCGGTGGGCTGGCCGGCGAGATTATCGCCACCATTCAGGAGGAAGTCCTGCTGTATCAGGAGGCCCCCATTACCCGGGTGACTGGCTTCGACGTGCCCTATCCGCTGTACGCGTTAGAGGACTACTACCTCCCCGAACCCGCCCGCATCAAAGACGGTATCAGAGAGGCAGTGGAGTTCTGACGCATGTTCGAGTTCAATCTCCCGGACCTCGGTGAAGGGGTCGCAGAAGGTGAGGTGCTCACCTGGCGTGTCTCGCCGGGCGACACCGTCACCGAGGATCAGGTCCTCGCGGAGGTGGAAACCGACAAGGCCGCCGTCGACGTGCCGTCACCGGTCGACGGCGTCGTACAGGAACTGCACGCCGAAGTCGGCGAGATGGTACAGACCGGCGAAGTGCTCATCACCATTGCCGAAGAGGGCGACGCCGAGACGGACGACGCGGCGGCCGGCGGTACGGACGAAGCCGAACCGTCGGAAGCCGGGATGGAGCAGGAAGACAGCGCTACGAGCGAAGCCGCAGCGGCTGACACATCGGAACAGTCGGATACAAGCACAAGCACGGCCGACGGCCGCGTGTTCGCCTCGCCGAGCGTACGCCGACTCGCCCGTGAGAAGGGCATCGATATCGCAGCCGTCGACGGAAGCGGACCGGGCGGTCGCGTCACCGAGGGGGATGTCGAGGCGGCCACAGCGTCAGCCGGCGAGACGGCCGACAGTGACGACGGCCCGACATCGGTCGTCTCGAAGGCGTCCGATGACGGAGACGGGCCGACCACAGCAGTTTCACAGGCCGACGCGGGCGATACAGACGACGGGACCGCTGTCAAGTCAGCCGTCAGAAGTGTCTCCAGCGACGGACAGGAAGCCGCCAGTCGCGACCAGACGCTGGCGACGCCGGCCACCAGAAAGGCCGCCCGCGAACTCGACGTGAATATCGACGCCGTCCCGACCGACCAGACGCGGGACGGTCAGCCCTACGTCGACGAGGCCGCCGTCCGGACGTACGCGGAGGCCCAGCAGGCTGCACAGGCGGCCGATGCCGAAGCCATCAGCGCCGAAGGCGGCGCGACAGGGAGGGCAGCCAAGGCGGGCGGCACTGGGGCCGAAGCGACGTCCGTCGAGACAGGCGACGGCGAGCGCCGCGAACCGTACCGTGGCGTCCGCCGATCTATCGGCGAGCAGATGGCGCGCTCCCGTCGAGAAGTGCCCCACGCGACCCACCACGACCAGGTAGTCGTGTCCGGCCTCGTCGAGGCCCGTGAGCGACTCGCACCACTCGCCGAAGAACGTGATGTCACCCTGACGTACACACCGTTTGTAGTGAAATGCGTCGCCGCAGCGCTGGAGCAGCACCCGGTGCTCAACACGGCGCTTGACACCGAAAACGAGGAAATCGTCTACAGAGACGTCCACAACATCGGCGTGGCGGCGGCAACCGACCACGGGCTTGTCGTCCCGGTCGTCAACGACGTGGACGGGAAAGGGCTAGTCGAACTCGCCGGCGAAATCAATGACCTCGTTGGGCGGGCCAGAGAGCGGGACATCGAGCGCTCGGAGATGCAGGGTGGAACGTTCACCGTCACGAACTTCGGGGCCATCGGCGGCGAGTACGCCAGTCCGATCATCAACGTCCCCGAGACGGCGATTCTCGGGATCGGAGCGCTGAAAGAGCGGCCGGTGGCCGAAGACGGCGAAGTCGTCGCGAAACCCACGCTCCCACTCTCGCTGGCGATCGACCACCGCGTCATCGACGGGGCCGACGCCGCGCGCTTCGTCAACACGCTCAAGGAGTACCTGGCGGACCCGACGCGACTCCTGTTAGAGTAGCCGCTCGGGTTCACAATCGAAACCGAAACAGGTCACTGGAACGACAGGGTTGGTGATGCCCTCCACGAGAGACACATGGATCTGGTACGGATTAGCCGCGCTGTTCGTCCTGCCGCCGGGGTGTATGGCTCTCTCCCGGCTGTCAATGGAACTGTTCGTGTCGTCAGCATCGGCCGGAGAGGGGAGTCTCGGAACGTTCCTCGGCGCGTTTGCCCTGACTGTCCTCGCCAGTTGGGCGGGTATGCTGTTCAGCCTGCTTCTCACGGTCGGGCTCTTTCTCGACAGTCGACAGCTCAGGCGGACCGACGGGGACTGGACCCCGACACCGCTGTATGCGCTTGGCGGCATCGTCCACGGGGTGGGGACGACGCTGCTTGCAGCGTTTGCGGTGTCGGTGCCAGTCATCGGGTACTACCTGTATCGGCGGCGCACGCGAGACACGACAGCGAAGTGAAGGGCGATAGCTTTTCACGGACCCGGACGAGGCACCGCTATGGTCGTCGGAGATGTCACTACGGGAACGGAACTGCTTGTTATCGGCGGCGGTCCGGGCGGCTACGTCGCCGCGATCCGGGGCGCGCAATTAGGGCTGGATACGACGCTCGTCGAGCGGGACGCCTACGGCGGGACCTGTCTGAACCACGGCTGTATCCCCTCGAAAGCACTCATCTCGGCCTCGGACGTGGCCCACGACGCCCGGCAGGCCGAGTCGATGGGCGTATTCGCGGACCCGGCCGTCGACATGGCCGGGATGACAGAGTGGAAAGACGGCGTCGTCACACGGCTGACACGGGGCGTCGAATCGCTGTGTAAGAACGCCGGCGTCAATCTGGTGGAAGGGACAGCCGAGTTCGTCGATGACGGGACGGTCCGGGTCGCCCACGGCGGCGAGGGACAGGGCTCGGAATCGCTGTCGTTCGAACACGCCATCGTCGCCACAGGGAGCCGACCGATGACGGTCCCGGACTTCGAGTTCGACGGCGAACACATCCTCTCGTCGAAGGACGCGCTCGCGCTCGAATCGGTCCCCGAGAAGCTGCTCGTCGTCGGCGCGGGCTACATCGGCATGGAGCTCTCGACGGTGTTCGCGAAACTGGGCGCGGAGGTCACCGTCGTCGAGATGCTCGATGACGTGTTGCCCGGCTACGAGGACGACATCGCAGCGGTCGTCCGCGACCGCGCCGAGGACCTGGGGATCGATTTCAACTTCGGTGAGGCGGCCGACGACTGGAAGGAGACGGACGAGGGCATTCGTGTCAAGACCGTCGACGAAGACGACGCGGTCACCGAGTACAACGCCGAGAAGTGTCTCGTCGCGGTCGGCCGCGAACCGGTCACGGAGACGCTCGCGCTGGAGAACATCGATCTCCAGACGGACGAGAACGGCGTCATTCCGACCGACGACCAGTGCCGAACGGCGTTCGAGTCGGTGTTCGCAGTCGGCGACGTTGCCGGCGAACCGATGCTCGCCCACAAGGCGATGGCTGAGGGCGAGGTCGCTGCGAGAGCCGCCGCCGGCGAACCGGCCGCGTTCGACCATCAGGCGATTCCCGCCGCGGTGTTCACCGACCCCGAAATCGCGACCGTCGGAATGACTGAGAGCGAGGCCGAGGCGGCGGGCTTCGACCCGGTCATCGGACAGATGCCGATACGGGCCAACGGCCGTGCACTCACTGTCAACGAGAAGGAGGGATTCGTCCGCGTCGTCGCCGACGCCGACGAGGAGTTCCTGCTCGGGGCACAGATCGTCGGCCCGGAAGCGTCGGAGCTTATCGCCGAACTCGGGCTGGGTATCGAGATGGGCGCACGGCTCGAGGACATCGCTGGGACAATCCACACACACCCGACGCTCTCCGAGGCAGTCCACGAGGCGGCCGCGGCGGCATGCGGCGAAGCGGTTCACACGCGCTGAGAACGCGCCAGGCTGGTTCGCAAAGGCCCAGCTAAAACAACTCTGTTGGCGTTTACTGTCAGAGCGACAGAGTTTTGCGCCGTGCAAAAGGGTTATATGATGGATTGAGTAAACTGTCGGTGAATAGGAACCGGTAAGATATGTCTACTGATTCACAGCCCGACGATACCATCGCCCAGGCGATCATTTCGGGGACGACGTACGAGCGACTCCGCTACGAACGCCACTCGTATCTCAGACAGACCGTCCCGCGGACGCTCGCGCTCCAGAGCGCCCTGCTTGGTGCGCTGGCGCTGTTACTACCGATCTACGGTCTGTATCCGGACAGCACCGCGGCGTTTTTGCCATCGATCGACCCCGCCATCGCCTCGCCGAAAGTGCTGTTACTCGGACTGTTCGGCGGGGCCTTGCAGTTGTTCGGTGCGACGTTGCTCGTCGGGTCAGTCCTCTACCGGGTCCGGCTCGCCCCGCTGACCGAGCGACAGGCGCACGCGGCGCTCAACGCCGAGGACTTCGCCCGCTACGTCGGTCTCGGAACCGGCGGCCTGGCAATCGTGCTCTCGCTTTGCCTGTTCGCCGTGGGTCTGGGCGGCGGTGACGCAGTGTCCGCATACGTCGCGTTCACGGGTCGGAACCCGTTCGTCGACTCCGGGTTCGGCCTGTCGGTTGGGGCCGTGTCGCTGTTCGCCTTCGTCGCCAGCGTGACGGTTTTTTACGCCTCGCGATATCTCCTCGTTCACCTCGCGCTGTTCCACCGCAACAGCGAATAAGCGGTCACCGTGAGGTATCGAACCGGTTGCGGTGACGACCTGAGTCGGCGGGGCTGTTTTCAGGCCTGCGGTCAACCGTGTTTATATGGTCACAAACGAGGGTGATACGTTCGATATCGGTGGGGAACTCACAGTCCGCCGGCTCGGCTTCGGCGCGATGCGGCTCACCGGCGAGGATATCATCGGCGAACCGGACGACGAGGCACACGCTCACAGCGTGCTGGAGCGAGCGGTCGAACTCGGCGTGGATTTCATCGACACGGCGGACTCGTACGGCCCGGGTGTCTCGGAGCGGCTCATCGGCGAGGCGCTCGATACCGAACGTGAGGACCTCGTCATCGCGACAAAAGGTGGTCTGCTCCGCAACACCGACGCCGACTGGCTGGCCCACGGCGACCCGGACTATCTGCGCAACGCCCAGTTGTGCTCACGGGACCGCCTGCGGATGGACCCCATCGACCTGTACCAGTACCACCGGCCAGACCCCGACACGTCGTTCGAGGACTCGATTCACGCGCTCGCTGAGATGAAAGACGAGGGACTGATTCGCCACGTCGGCGTCTCGAACGTCTCCGTCGACCAGCTGGACCGGGCCCGCGACATCGTCGACATCGCGACGGTTCAGAACCAGTACAACGTCGCCCACCGCGACGACGAGGACGTGTTAGAGGCGTGCGAGAGCTACGGTATCGGGTTCATTCCGTGGTTCCCGCTCGGCGCTGGCGACCTCGGCGACATCGACGGCATCGAGGAGATAGCACAGCGCCACGACGCCACACCCTACCAGATCGCACTGGCGTGGCTGCTGGGGCATTCGGACGTGACACTCCCGATTCCCGGCACAAGCAGCCTCGACCATCTTGAGCAGAACGTCGCCGCGAGCGCCATCGACCTCACTGCCGAGGAACTCGCCCAGTTATCCTGAAGCCGGCAGACGCCACCGGCATGGCGTCCGACGACCGCGACTGCGGCGGGACAGCGCTTGCCGATGACCACGGTTCTTTTGGTTCCTACCGCTGTACCCCGGGTATGACCACTGTTACCCTGGGTCCTGAGGGGACCTACTCCCACCGCGCCGCACAGGCAGTCACCGACGATGAGATCTCCTTCTCCGAGTCGGTGACCGCCATCGTCGAAGCCGTCGCCGACGGCGAGGCCGAGCGCGGCGTCGTCCCCGTCGAGAACAGCATCGAAGGCTCCGTCACGGAATCGCTCGACGCCTTCGCGGAGTACGACGTTGCCGTCGTCGAGGAGATCATCACGCCGATCCGCCACGCCCTGCTCGCACAGGACGACTCGTTCTCGCTGGTGGCCAGCCACGCCCAGGCGCTGGCCCAGTGTCGCGGCTGGCTCGACGAGCACTATCCAGGCGTCAATGTCGAGGCGGTTGCATCGACGGCCCGCGGCGTCGAGCGCGCCCGCGGTGACGCTGATATCGCCGCTATCGGCCACCCAGAGAACGCGACCAACGGCACCGAACTGAAAGTGCTCGCAGAGGACATTCAGGACCGGTCGTCGAACGCCACCCGCTTCGTCGTCGTCGCCCCCAAAAGCGAGCGCAGCGAGGCCGGCGGCAAGAGTTCCTTCATTGTCTACCCAGATGTCGATTACCCCGGACTCCTGCTCGAACTGCTGGAGCCGTTCGCCGACCGCGACATCAACCTCACCCGCGTCGAGTCCCGGCCAAGCGGTGAGCGGTTGGGCGACTACGTCTTCCACATCGACATCTCGGCCGGCCTCTACGAGCAGCGAACGCAGGACGCCCTCGCCGACATCGAAGACATCGCCGGGAAGGGCTGGGTCCGCCGGCTGGGGTCGTATGACTCCAAGACGGTCGTCAACTGAGCCGACGGGACACCGCCGGCCCTGCTTCAAGCGTTAAGTCCCGGGCCCGTGTACCCACACGTATGTCTGATCGCGATCCGTTCAGCGAGATCGAGCGCGCGTTCGATATGCTGGGAGAGCAGTTCGGCGTCGACATGGGCGCTGTCCCAGTCGACATCGTCGACGAGGGCGACACCTTTGTCGTTCACGCGGACCTGCCCGGCTACGATAGCGACGACATCGACGTTCAGCTCGTCGAGGACCGGAAGCTCACAATCAGCGCCACGTCGAGCCAGGAGCGGGAATCGACCGACGGCCAGTACATCCAGCGCGAGCGTCGGCAGCAGTCGCTGAGCCGGTCGGTCCGCCTCCCCGAGGCCGTCGACGAAGCGGAGACCACCGCGAGCTACGACAACGGCGTCCTCACGGTACGGCTGTCGAAGGTCGTCCACAGCGAGGACGACGACGGGACGGATATCCCCGTCAACTGACGATGGTACTTGAACCCGGTACCGACGTGCCGACGATCAGAGCGACTAACCAGCACGGCGACGCGGTCCAGCCGGGCTTCGAGCAGCCGACGGTGTTGTACTTCTATCCGGCAGACGACACCCCAGGCTGTACGACGGAGGCAGAACAGTTCGAGGAGCACGCAAAACGATTCGAGAACGCCGGCATCTCGGTGTACGGGGTCTCGACCGACGGCGTGGAGAGCCACCGCGACTTCGCCGAAGCGAACGGCCTCAGCTTCGACCTGTTGGCCGACCCCGAGGGACGGCTATGCGAGGCGTTCGACGTGCCGCTCATCGACGGCCGGAGCCAGCGGACGACGTACGTCATCGCGAAGGAACGCGTCGTCGCCGTCTACGAGCGGGTCGGCCCCGACGGCCACGCGGCGAGCGTCTTCGAGGACCTCGTCGATACTGGGGTGGTCAGCGCCGACTAGGCCGAGACAGGCGAAAATCGGACGACTGCGAGCTATTCTTCGATGTCGATGGCCGGGCGCCCGGGACCGGCTTTGCCGACGAGGTCGGGGTCTGCTTCCTCGGGACTCTGAACAATCACGTCAGCGCCGAACTCGCGTTCGACGAGCCACGCGGCCCGTTCGAGTGCCGCCTGCTCACGCTCGGGCGGCAGTTGCTCGTCCAGCGATTGCGCGCGGCCGGCCAGTTCCTTGGCGAAGTCCGCGGCCGCCTCGCCCTGCTCTCGCAGTTCCTCGTCCTGCATGACGGTGCCGACAACGTTGCCGTCAGCGTTCCGGGCGAGGTCGAGGACGCGGTGCTTCCACTCCGGTGCGACCGCGAGCGTGATCGTCTGTGGATCCTCGATACCGACTGTGTCGACAATGTCTCGGATATCCTCGCGGGTGTTCTCGATCAGCTGACGCTCCATTTCGTAGTCGGCGGGCGCCTCAGCGGCCGGCCACTCGGCCTCCGCGATGAGGTCGTCGTGGCCCAGTTCGGCCCACATCTCCTCAGCGGCGTGGGGGGCGACCGGAGCGAGCAGTTTCGCCGCCGTCGCCAGCCCGCGCTCGAAGGTGTCGGCGTCGGGGGTGGTCGCCTCCTGATACCGGCGCAGCAGCGACACCAGTTCCCGCACGGCCTGCAACGCGTGGTTGAACCGGAAGTCCTCGAACTCCGCCGTCGCGTTCGCTGCCGTCGCGTCGATTTCGCGGGCAACGTAGTCCGCGATGTCGTCCCCGTTCTCAGGGTCAGCGTCGGTTCCTGCCTCCCCGTCGGCGTACTCCGAGACCAGCGTGTACACGTTCTGGAGGAAGCTGTGGGCGGACTGGACGCCCTCGGGACTCCAAGCGAACTCCTTCTCCGGCTGGGCGGCCTCCATGATGAACAGCCGGGCCGTATCGGCCCCGTATTCCTCGATGATGCGCTGTGGCGAGACGCCGTTGCCCAAGCTCTTGGACATCTTGTTGCCGTCCTCGCCCAGCACCATCCCCTGGTTCGTGAGGTTGGTGAAGGGTTCGCGGACGCCGTTGACCATGTCGAGGTCGTCCAGCACTTTCGTGAAGAAGCGGGCGTACAGCAGGTGCATCACGGCGTGTTCGATGCCGCCGACGTACTGGTCGACCGGCATCCAGTCGCTGGCCCGCTCGGCGTCGAAGGGGGCCGCCTCCATTCCCGGCGAGGTGTACCGCATGAAGTACCACGAGGAGTCGACGAAGGTGTCCATCGTGTCCGTCTCCCGCACCGCGTCGGCTCCGCAGTCGGGGCAGGTCGTCTGCTTCCACTCCTCGGCAGCGTCGAGTGGATTCCCAGTAGTGTGGACGAACTCCGGCAGTTCGACCGGGAGGTCCTCGTCGGGGACCTCGACGTAGCCACAGTCGTCGCAGTGAATCATCGGAATCGGGGTGCCCCAGTAGCGCTGACGGGAGATACCCCAGTCCCGGAGGTTGTACTCCGTCCTGTGTTCGCCGTCGAACTCCTCGACGAAGCGGTCGCGGGCCTCGGCGCTCGCCAGCCCGTCGAACTCGCCGCTGTTGACAAGCACGCCGTCTTCAGGGTAGGCCGCTTCCTGTACGTCGATATCCTCGGGGTCGGCGTCCGCATCGTCGGTCGGTTCGACGACCTGCACGATATCGATGTCGTGGGCCTCCGCAAACTCGTGGTCGCGCTCATCGTGGGCCGGCACGGCGTACAGCGCACCGGTCCCCACGTCGGTCAGCACGTAGTCGGCGACGTAGACAGGGATCTCTTCGCCGGTGGCGGGATTGGTCGCGTACTCGCCGGTGAACACGCCGGAGGTCACGTCCAGTTCGTCCTCGTCGGCTTCCTCGGCCATCTCGATGTACTCGGCGACTTCGTCGTTATCCTCGGCGATCTCCTGCGCGACGGGATGGCCGGGGGCCAGCGAGAAGAAGGTCGCTCCGTGGATGGTGTCCAGACGGGTCGTGAAGATGTCGACCGCGCCGTGTTCGCCGACCTCGAAGGCGACGCTCGCGCCCGCTTGCTTGCCGATCCAGTTGCGCTGCATCTCCCGGACGTTGTTCGGCCAGCCGTCGAGGTCGTCAAGCGATTCCAGCAGTTCCTCGGCGTAGTCGGTGATGGTGAAGAACCACTGGTCCATCTCGCGGGCTTCGATGGGCGTGTCACACCGCCAGCAGAGCTCTTCTTCCCCTTCGACCTGCTCGTCCGCGAGGACGGTCTCACAGGAGGGACACCAGTTCAGCTCGGCGGCCTGGCGCTCGACCAGCCCTTCCTCGCGGAACTGCTTGAACAGCCACTGGTTCCACTGGTAGTACTCCGGCTCACAGGTCGCGAGTTCGCGGTCCCAGTCGTAGCCAAAGCCCATCTCCGTGAGCTGGTCGCGCATCGAGTCGATGCACTGCATCGTCCAGTCCCGCGGGTTGGTGTCCCGTTCCTCGGCGGCGTTCTCGGCGGGCAGACCGAAGGAGTCCCAGCCCATCGGGTGGAGGACGCTCTCGCCGCGCATCCGCTCGAAGCGGGCGTAGGCGTCCGTGATAGTGTAGTTCCGGACGTGGCCCATGTGGAGGCTTCCGGACGTGTAGGGGAACATCGCCAGGACGTACTCCGGGTCGGTCTCGTCGTCGTCGATCCGGAACACGTCGGCCTCGTCCCACGTGCGCTGCCACCGGGGCTCGATCTCCGTGTGATCGAACCACCGCTCGCGTTCCTCACCGGTCGTGGTCATGATATCGGAACATCCGGCAGCGACCGTGCTATACCTTTCCCTTCGGGAGGCTATCAGGGTCCGCCACACGAGCACACAGGCCGAGCGGGTGTGAATCCGGGGAACTGGCTTACCACAGAGCGGTACCGTCGCCGCAGGTCGACCAGCCGCCCGCTATCCGGGACAGTCGACGTTTCCGATGTCGAATCGAGCGCCGCCCGACTCGCTCTCCGACATCGAGATCGTCCAGCCCTGATCCGCGGCGACTCGGCGAGCGACGTAGAGTCCGAACCCGGTGTTCTCCGGGACGGCGGTGTGGCCCGCGTCGAACACACGCTCCGGCGGCTCGACATCGATACCCGGTCCGTCGTCGGCGACGAAGAAGCCGTCGGCCGTCGTGCCGACAGTGACGGTGACCGACGGTCCGGCGTGTTCGAGCGCATTCTGGAACAGGATCTGGAGCAACAGCCCGGCGGACTCCTGATCGGCGACGATACGGGTGTCCCCGTCGAACGTCAGGCACGCCTCGCTGTCAGCGAGCGTGTCCCACACCTCCCGACTGAGACGGGAGAGCCACACGTGTTTTCGCTTCGGGACCTGTTCGATCTCGTCGTGCTGGATAGAACCACTCGGGTCGCTCGTGGAGAGTTCGACCACGGTATCGATAATCGCAGAGATCTGTGAGAGCGACTCCTCGATGTCGGCGGTCGGCCCGTCGCAGTCGGCCAGCTCTTCGAGTCGCCCGTAGGCAATCTGGAGTTCGTTTCGGAGCTCGTGAGACGCCACGAGTGCGACTTTCACCATCCGTTCGTTCTGGCGGCGAAACGCGTGTTCGCGGAGCTTTCGTTCGGTGATATCCTGCGTGTGTCCGACGATTCCCCGAACGTCCCCGTCGGAATCGTACCACGGCATCTTGCGGGTGCGGACGTACGACGCGTCGAGATCGAGGAATTCCTCTACTTCGATCTGGTCCGTTTCTTCCTCGATGACGTCCATTTCATCACGCAGGGCCGCTTTCGCGTGCTCATCAGCCAGTTCCGGAACTTCGACGTCGGTGAGGCCGAGTCGGTCGGTCGGCTCGTTGAACCCCCGGCCCAACAGGACGTGTCGAGCCTGCTCGTCTTTCGCGTACAGGTGATCCGGTATCTCGTTGAACAGGGAAAGCAACAGCGTCTCCATCGGGGACGGTGGGCGTCCGGCGACAGTCGGTGGCTCGGCGTCGAGGCTGTCTCGGATGGCAGCGGCGACAGCATCTTCGAGATGGCCCGACGGCTCAACGGCCGTCACGTCGAGGGCATCCGGGACCGCCGCCGGGTCTTCGCCAACGACGATCACCGGTAGGTCGGGAAACAGCTTCCTGACGCCGTACGCGATATCGGTTCCCGACTGGTCATCGACTGTTTCGGGCAGAACAAGCGCATGGAACGCCGAATGGGTGAGCGTATCAAAGAGGGCCGTGAGATCCGACAGTTGCGTGATCGACGCCGGCGTCTCGGCGAGGGCGGATTCGAGAGCCGACGTATCCAGCCCGTCGGTCGTGACGACTAAGACAGGTTTGCTACCCATGGTGCGTTCCCGGTGAGCGTACTGTTGCGTGTGGCGGATTGTCACTGTTTCGGGCGTGTCGAACCGGCAGCGTCGCCGGGACGCCGTCCGAGAGAGCGGCACCCCACACAAGATTTTTGCCGGACTCGCCAAGTATCAGGGATGTATGGTACACTGCCCTGATTGTGAGACCTCGCTCGAAACGGCCGACGACATCGATTTCGTCGAAGTGGACGCCGTCACCGGCTTCATCAAAGCCTCCAAGCGCTTTTACACCGCCAACTGCGCAGCCTGTGGTGTGACTATCGGTAGCGGCGTCGCCGGCGCGAAGTCCAACGGAGGTGCGGCCTGATGGTTCACTGTCCCGAATGCGATGCGGAGATGAACGCTCAGGAGGACGTGGAGTTCCTCGACATGGAGTCGACGACCGGCTTCTTTACTGCCTCAAAGCGGTTCTACCTCGTCGCCTGTGACAACTGCGGGGCCGCTATCGGCAGCGGCGTCGCCGGTGCGATGTAACTGTCGGGCCTAGGCTTATACACGTCTCAATGCAAGAGAAGGTATGGCAAAATCACCTGACGACGAGGCGGAAGACAGCGGACGACTGCCGAAGGCCCTCCGGTCGGTCACGCCGGGGACGGGTAGCCGTCGCAACGAGGAGATGGACGTGTTCGGCTGGGGGATGCTCGCCGGCCTGCTCGTCCTGCTGGTCCCGCTCTTGCCGTTTATTATCATCGTCTGGGGCATCTCGAAAGTGACCGAGATGCTCACTCCCTCGACGTAATCAGGTCGCGTCGGTGTCGACAAGTGAGAACGCCGTTCCGTCGCCATCGTCGCTGGCGTTCTCGTAGACGACGTGTGCGGCTGCAACGTCCTGGATAGCCAGCCCCGTTGAGTCGAAAAGCGTGATCCCGTCGTCGTCGGTCCGCCCCGAAAGCGTGCCCGCAACGATGTCTCCGAGTTCCCCGTGGAGGTCAGTATCGGTCAGGACACCCCCGCCCCACGGGACGTTGATTTCGCCGGAGTGAGTACACTGCTCGTAATTGTCGATGACGAGTTTCGCGTCGAGGAGCGTGCGTTCGTCGTGTTCCTGCTTGCCGGCGGCGTCGGCCCCGATGGCGTTGACGTGTGTGCGCTCGCCGAGCCACTCACGGTCCACGATGGGCGACTCGACGGGCGTAATCGTCGATAGCACGTCACAGCCAGCGGCGTCCTCGATGGGACCCGCCCGCACGTCGAACCGGTCGGTGAACGTGTCGACGAACGCCTGCTGTTTCTCTGTATCCCGGTCGGCGACGACCACCGTCTCGATGTCTCGGACCACCGAAATAGCGTCCAGTTGCGTGTACGCCTGCGTGCCGGCCCCGACCAGTCCGAGCGAGTCCGCGTCAGCAACGGCGAGGTGGTCGGTCGCGACGGCGGCCGCCGCCCCGGTCCGCAAGCGCGTCAGGACGGTACCGTCCATCACAGCCAGCGGGAACGCCGTCTCGGGGTCCGAGTAGATGAGCGTCCCAAGAACGGTCGGCAGATCGTGATCTCGGGGGTTGTCCAGATGGACGTTGACCCACTTGATCGCGACGGCATCCCACGTCTCGGCGTTGACGTAGGCCGGCATCGACCTGAAGTCGCCGTTGTACTGCGGCAAATCGATGTAGGACTTGGCCGGCATGATTGTGCTCTCCCTGGCATCGGCGGCGAAGGCCGCGGCAACCGCGTTGATGACTGCCGGCATCGCCGCGTGATCCTCAACCGCGTCCGCGCCGAGAAGCAGCGTCTGCATACGGTATGTTGACACTCAACGATACTTAGTCCTCCGCCGTCACAGAGGTTATATCACCACGCAACCAGTCATCGGTATGCGTCGCGGGGTGGCGGTTGCTGTGGTCTGTCTTTGTCTGCTGAGCGCCGGGTGTACCGGTCTGTTCGGGGACGGTGCGGCCGCTAGAGAGACAGGGACACCAGCTCCGGTCCCGACTGCAGATGCACCGACATCTCCGGCACAGCGTGCCCCGGGCGTCGTCGGCGACCGCGTCGTCAACGCCACCGCGCTCGGCCGCGCCCACGTCAGCCACCTCTCGAACACCTCCTATCGAGTCCACCACACCAGAACCGTGATGAACGGCAGCGGCCTGCACAAGCGAGTCCGAACCCGTGCCAGTATCGGCGCGGGTTACGAGTCGTACACGGCCACCCGAACGGTCACCGGACAGGGCGTGACACCGCGTGAGATTCACAGCACCTGGCGGGACGGCCGTGCGCTCAGACGGACGACCGTCAACGGGTCGACATCGACAGAGGTGGTCGCGGACAGCCGTGGTATCGGTGGCCCGCCGCACTCACCTCGGGCCGCACTGTTCTTCGAACCCACGTTCAACGGGCGTCTCATGGCGTTGCTTTCCGCCACCAACATCACGTCTATCCGCCCCGGCGATGAGGTCATCAAGCAACTGTACGGCGTTTCGTTGTATCGCATCAAAGGAACCGGGTCGGCCGACAGCAGCGCGATTGCCACCCGCTCCGTCGACCGTGTGACCAACGTCTCCTTCTCGGCAACCGTGACGCCGAGCGGCATCGTTCGGAGTTACGCGCTCCAGTACACGATCAACAACAGAACAGAGACCCGCCGAGTAACCGAGATCCTCCGCTACAGTGACCTCGGGACGACAGACGTGGTGTTCGACGACCGACGCCGTCAAAACCGAACAACACAGCCCGACTGATGCGAGCGACGGCTGGACGCTGTCGAAGTGTCCAAAACGGAGAGCGGCCCCCACCCGCTGTCACCAGTCCGTCCCACCAAACGGACCGGGACAGTCGATACTTCGCAGTAAGATACCTAACTGTGTCTCCAGTTTCACGTCTCGATATCGGCGATGTCACAGCGTCGCCGTAGTTGGAAGCTGACTGTAATCGATGAAACGATCGTCTGCAGGTCGGTTCGAAAGCGACGCACGCCCAGCGGAGCTGCGTGGGCGTTCGTTCAGAAAGTCTGCGTCCGATCAGCTACGTTGCTCGCGGGTCGCTGCGTTCGCCGCTCACTATTCGAGGGCCCTCACTTCGTTCGGCCCCTCGCTTACATCATGCCGCCCATACCGCCGCCCATGCCGCCCATACCGCCAGGAGCGCCACCGGGGCCGCCGGGGCCGCCTTCGTCGCCGCCGGAGGTCGAGAGCTCGCCGGCAGCGATGATGTCGTCGATCTTGAGGACCAGGTTCGCGGCCTCTGCAGCCGAGGAAATCGCCTGTCGCTTGGCGTGGGCTGGCTCGACGACGCCGGTGTCGAGCGTGTTCTCGACGTCACCGGAGAAGACGTTCAGGCCGGCGCTGACGTCGCCGTCCTCGTGGGCGGCGCGCAGGTCGACCAGCGTGTCGATGCTGTCGAGACCAGCGTTCTCTGCGAGGGTGCGCGGAATGATCTCCAGCGCGTCGGCGAAGGACTCGATGGCGAGCTGTTCGCGGCCTTCGACGCTGTCGGCGTAGTCGCGGAGCCGGCGGGCGACTTCGACTTCGGGCGCGCCGCCGCCACCGAGGACGCTGCCGTTGGCGACGGTGGACGCGACAACATCGAGCGCGTCCGTGACACCACGTTCGAGTTCGTCGACGACGTGGTCGGTCGAGCCACGGAGCAGGAGAGTGACACCGTGGGCCCCCTCGCCGCTACCCTCGACGTAGAACAGGCCTTCGGCGTCGTCGCGGGTGACGGAGCCGTGGCCGAGGTCTTCCGCGGTCGCGGAGTCGAGGTCGGAGACGATACGGGCACCCAGAACCTCTTTGAGGAACTCGATGTCGGACTTCTTGGCGCGGCGGACGGCCAGAATACCCTTCTCGGCAAGGTAGTGCTGGGCCATGTCGTCGATGCCCTTCTGGCAGAAGACGACATCAGCGCCGGTGTCGGCGATCTGGTCGACCATCTGCTTGAGCTGCTCCTCTTCCTTGTCGAGGAAGTTCTGGAGCTGGCTCGGGTCGTCGACGGAGAGCTGGGCGTCGACTTCGGTCTCGTCGAGTTCGATAGCCGTGTCGACGAGCAGGACGTCGGCGTCGTCGACTTCGGTCGGCATCTCCTCGTGGACCGGGTCCTTGTCGATGACCGCGCCTTCGAGGAGCTCGGAGTTGCCGGCGGAGCTGCCGGTCTGGGTCTCGATGTTGAGGTATTCGAGGTCGGCGACGACGGAGCCGTCGTCGGCCTCGACGGTCACGGCGTTGACCGCGTCGACGATGATCTGGGCGAGCAGCTCCTTGTTGAGCTCCGCGCCCTTGCCCGTCATCGAGGTCTCGGCGACTTTCTTCAGGAGTTCCTCGTCGTCGGGGTCGACTTCCGTAGCGATGTCGTCGAGTTCGTCCTTGGCCTGCGTGGCGGCCATGTTGAACCCTTTGATGATCGCCGTCGGGTGGATGTCCTGTTCGAGGAGGTCCTCGGCGTTCTTGAGGAGTTCGCCTGCGATGGCGACGGCGGAGGTGGTACCGTCACCGGCCTCGTCTTCCTGTGTCTCGGCAACCTCGACGATCATCGAGGCTGTCGGGTTGTCGATGTCCATCTCCGAGAGGATAGTGACGCCGTCGTTCGTGACGGTGACGTCACCCATCGAGGAGACGAGCATCTTGTCCATCCCCTTCGGGCCGAGCGTCGAGCGTACCGACTCGGCGACCGCGCGAGCGGCCGAGATGTTGTGTTCCTGTGCAGACTTGTCCTTCATCCGCTGGGAGTCCTCTCCCAGGATGATCATCGGCTGGCCCTGCATCTGGCGTTGGCTCATAATCAAGCGAAGATTGCATGTGGTTCTATATAAAAGTAGGGGTTATAGGGCGCTCAGCGGTCACCGGTTGCCCAAGCTAGAACGGGTGAAATCACCCGACAGAGGTGGTACTGGCTGTTAGTAGTGGTAGCTGTTGGCACGCCACATCAGAACGACGGCGACCTGTTTATATATTCACTCGATGGGTTCCGTCCAGTGGACCGTGACCGATCCGACGACGAATGCGTCCTTCGAATCGGTGTCCCGGCGGAACTGAATCGTGTTCTCGCCGAGGTGCAGTTGCTCGGGCGCGATCGTGTCCATCCAGAGCTGCCACCCCTCACCTAGCGCGATGTCGAACCCCGACAGCGGTTCACCGTTGACGACGATTTCGTGGTCGAAGTCCTCGACATCGTAGACCTGCATCTCGACGTACGGGTCCGCCGCCGACGAGGTGGGGATGTCGAAGGAAACCGGATCGGTCGAATCACCGGTGTACTCGGCCCACGGAACGTCGAGCGAGTCCGCCGACGGACCGAGGTGCTGCTGGAACTGACAGAGCGCGTAGTTGGCGCGACGTGACATACAGCCTACGTCTCCCGGGCGGCATAAAAATCAGTGGCCGGTCGCGCTCTACTCCGCGCAATCGCGGCACGGGCAAGAGAGCGGAGCGCCTATGAGTGGCCGGCTGTTGCCTCCGGTATGGACGCTGCGCTTGGCCCGCCCGAGAAGATGGCCGAGCTCGAAGAGGACCTGACGCCGATGATGGCACAGTACTACGAGCTGTGCCGGCAGTACGACGACGCGCTGGTCCTCTTTCAGGTCGGGGACTTCTACGAGGCCTTCTGTGCGGCCGCGAAACGGGTCGCACGGCTGTGTGAGATCACGCTGACCCAGCGCGAGGACTCGACAGGCGAGTACCCGATGGCCGGCATCCCCATCGACAACGCCGAGTCGTACGTCGAGACATTGCTGGACGCGGGCTACCGGGTCGCCATCGCCGATCAGGTCGAGGACCCCGACGAGGTCAGCGGCGTGGTCGAGCGAGCAGTGACGCGAATCGTCACTCCCGGCACGCTCACGGAGAGCGAACTGCTGGGCGGGGCGGACAACAACTACGTCGCGGCTCTGACCGCCGGTGAGCGGTACGGGCTGGCATTACTGGATATCTCGACCGGAGACTGCTACGCGACCAGTGTCGGTTCCGAAAGCGCTGTCGCCGACGAACTCAGCCGGTTTGGCCCGGCAGAAGCCATCGTCGGGCCAGACATCGACGTGGACCGGGACGCCGTCTTCGGGCCGGCCTGTCTGGTGACGCGCTACGACGCGGACGCCTTCGCCCGGGACCGCGCCGAGGACCGCGTGGGGCAGTACTTCGGCCCGCCGGAGCGCCTGCTCGCCGGCGGCGCCGAGATCCGGGCCTGTGGCGGTCTGCTGGCCTATGCGGAGTACACCCGCGGCAGCAGCGGCGCAGTCGGCCCGGACGGCGAGCCGGTCGACCCGGACGTGGACCCGGCCGGCACGCTCGACTACCTCAACCACCTTACGCGGTACGACCCGCGGGAGTACATGCTGCTGGACGCCGTGGCCGTCGAAAGTCTCGAACTGTTCGAGCGGCGCTCGGTCCGGGGCCACGAAAACCGCACGCTCGTCGATACAGTCGACGAGACGGCGTGTGCGCTGGGACGGCGGAAACTGACCGACTGGCTCCGGCGGCCGCTGCTCGACGCCGACCGCATCGAGGCCCGCCACGGCGCGGTCGCGGAACTCCAGCGCGACCCCGCCACCAGAGAGGCACTCTCGGGCCTGCTCGCGGAGGTGTACGACCTCGAACGACTCATTTCACGTGTCTCGCGTGGCCGGGCGAACGCCCGTGACCTCCGGTCGCTGGCGGCAACGTTATCCGTCGTCCCCGAAATTCGCGACCAGCTCGCCGACGCCGACGCCCGCCTGCTTGCGGACCTGCACGCGACGCTCGATCCACTGACCGAGACCCGCGAGGAAATTGAGGCGGCGATTCGCCCGGACCCGCCACAGCAGGTGACCGAGGGCGGCGTCGTCCGCGAGGGCTACGACGAGGAACTGGACCGGCTGCGCTCGACCGAGCAGTCCGGCAAGGCGTGGATCGACGAACTGGAAGCGAGCGAGCGCGAGCGGACCGGCATCGACTCGCTGAAGGTCGGTCACAACTCCGTTCACGGCTACTACATCGAGGTGACCAACGCCAACCTCGATTCCGTCCCCGAGGACTACCAGCGCCGCCAGACGCTGAAAAACAGCGAGCGCTACTACACGCCGGAGCTCAAGGAGCGCGAAGAGGAGATCTTACGCGCCGAGAGCGCGGCCGACGACCTGGAGTACGACCTGTTCTGTGCGGTCCGGGACGAGGTAGCCGACGAGGCCGAGCGCGTGCAAGCACTGGCCGACCGCCTCGCCCGCCTCGACGTACTGGTCTCATTCGCCGAAGTCGCAGCGCAGTACGACTACTGCCGACCCACCGTCGGCAGCGACGGCATCGACATCACCGCCGGCCGCCACCCGGTCGTTGAGCGGACCGAGGACGCCTTCGTCCCCAACGACACGCATCTGGGGAGCGGTCCGCTTCGGGAAAGCGGCGACTCGGAGCCGGACGAGGGTGACACGGCAACCGACGAACAGAGCGAGGGTGAAGCCCCTGACATCCAAGACCCGTTCCTCGCCGTCGTTACGGGACCGAACATGAGCGGGAAGTCGACGTATATGCGGCAGGTCGCACTCATTTGCTTGCTCGCACAGGCGGGTGGCTTCGTTCCCGCGAATGCGGCCGCCCTCCCGATTCTCGACCGCGTGTTTACCCGCGTTGGAGCCAGCGACGACATCGCCGGTGGCCGCTCGACGTTCATGATCGAGATGACCGAGCTGGCGACGATTCTCGACGCGGCGACCGCCGACTCGCTGGTGCTGCTAGACGAGGTCGGCCGCGGCACGTCGACGGCTGACGGGCTTGCTATCGCCCGCGCCGTCACCGAACATCTCCACGACGAGATCGGCGCGTACACGCTGTTTGCGACGCACCACCACGACCTAACTGCCGTCGCCGCGGCGCTGCCCGGCGCGACCAACCGCCACTTCGAGACCAGCCGCGAGGACAGCGACGTTCGCTTCGACCACGAACTCGCGCCCGGGCCCGCGGCGGCCTCCTACGGCGTCGAGGTGGCGAGCATGGCCGGCGTGCCCGAATCCGTCGTCGAACGGTCGCGGGACCTTCTGGTGGATGCCGAGGCGGCTGACTCCGACGCGGATTCCGCCGCCACGGAGACGACTGGCCCGACGGAGAACGGAACAGCGTCGGCCTCGACCAGAGAGGGTGGAGCGGACGGCCACACGCAGGAGACGCTTCGGACGAACGGGGCCGCCGTCGAGGAGGAGTTCCCGGAATCAGTTGTACAGCAGTTGGCCTCGCTCGATGTCGCGACGATGACGCCGATAGAGGCGATGAACGTACTCGCCGAGCTACAGGACCGACTCGAATAACAGCAGCAGTCAGCTATCTCCGTCAGCGGCCCGTTCGTCGTGCGGGCAGGCGAACATGGTCGCGACGAGTTTCTGTTCGGCAGCCCGCAGATGCTTGTGGAGCGTTGGCTCCGAGATGTCAAGGATTTCAGCCAGGTCCGCGGCCGTCGCCTCGCGGGGCCAGCTGTAGTAGCCCGCTTCGTGGGCCGTCGAGAGAACCTCCTGCTGGCGGTCAGTCAGTGACTCGATGTGGGACGCGTAGTTCTGGAACCCGAACAGTGGGACGATAGACTCACGCTGTTTCTTCGCCGCGAGTTCGGCCTCCGGATGGGCCGTCAGGAACGAATCGATAACCGACCCCGTCTCGATTTGACCCGGGACATCAGCTACGACAGTCCCTTCACCATCGACACTCCGGACGGTCTGTGGTACCGCCCCGACATCCGCAAGCGAGACAACGGGACAGTTATTTCGCACGTCGATTTCGACGAGCCCACCGTCGCTAGTGCGTTCAAGCACCCGCGCCTCACCGCCATTGGCGTCTTCGATGCGCTCGACAAGCCGGCTGGGGCGAGCACCCTCGACTGAAAAAAACTCCGCGTACATGTCGTCCGTCTGCGGAAGGCATTTTTCAAGAATCACTGCACACGATTCGGTTTTAGACACCGACACAAAGGGATACGACCCATCAGAGAGGGCAAACTCCACACGGGTTACCGCCCGGCTGTCGCCAAGCTGTCGGGACATACACAGGTGTAGTCGGCATCCCGTGAAGAGTGTTGGCATGCATCGTGGTTCGGCGTTTACTATGCTAGCCACACTGAACTTTACATCTGCAGAATAAATTCGGCATGAGGTCAGCGAACCGTGTCTGGAAGATCACCAACTGTTATAGAAGTCCACGGCACCGATCAGTCTATCATCACCGCAGTCGTTCGTGCCGTGGCAACCGCGGAGAGACAGCCGGTCGAGACGCTCCCGCCACTGGCTGACACTATCAATCCGGATGCACTGACGGCGTGCATCACCGATTCGAACACCAGCGGGCACGTAGCGTTCGACTACAGTGGCTACCGCGTGGTCGTCGATACCGATGGAACAGTCACTGTAGAGTAGCTCCGCTATCTGGCTGTGTGGCGACTGCGGCAGTCAGTACAGTTGCAGGACGGACGCGCGGGCCAAGATCGAATGTCAGTTACGGTGGCTCCAGCGAGACGAACTCCAGTCCTTTCTCGGCGAGCAGTTGACGCGCCCGGTCAGTCACCGACGGAGCCACGAGGATACCCCGGACTTCAGTGTCGGCGTGCAGGTCGCGTTCTAACGCGTCGACGTACCGGCCCAGTTGGCCGACGGCGTCGGGACCCACACGCCGGCGCTTGAGTTCGAGTATCGTCGTCCGGCCGTCGGCGTCCTCGCCATAGATGTCGACCGCACCGGCGGGAGTCTCGCGTTCGGTCGCAAGCGGCGTAAAGCCCGACTCGACCAGCGCCGGTTCGTCGAGGATACGGTCTTTGAGGTCGGCTTCCGTCCCCGTGAGCGCGAGGTCTTTGGAGTCGGTCACGTCGAAGGCGGCGGCGTGGGCGACTGTCTCGAAGGTCACTTCGAGCAACTCCTCGGGGGACGACCGCGTGGAGCGGACGACCAGCGAACCGTCGTCGACGCTGATACTGTGCTCACAGCCCGGCGGCTGCCAGTTCACCGGCTGTTGGCCCTCGTCGGTGTGGACCAGCGCGGCCCCATCGGGCTTGAGCATCACGTGGCGGTCGCCAAGCCCCAGCGAACTGGCCGCTCGTCCTTCGTATTCGACCGTACAGGTACCGACGAGCGTCACCAGCGCGCCGCGGTCGGCGTTGCGCGACGCGAGGTCTAGCGCGTCGGCGGGGTCGGGGTAGGTCAGCGTCTCGACGGCAGTCACGGATGGCGATTAGCGGTCCCCGCGTAAAAAGGACGCGTCGTCAGGGCAGTGCACGGACGAAGCGCGGTCTCGGAGTGACGCGAGCAGGGCACGCCGGACGGTCTCCGGGCCACAGCCATCGCTGTCGAGGACGCGACAAGCCTCGTCCTTGCGGTCGACCCACCACCGACGGAACGTATCGGGGTCGGCAGTACGGGCGAGGACGATGTCGTCGAGGTCCGACAGCGTCGGATCGAGCCAGCAGACGGCGTAGGTCCGAACCGACCCGTCGAGCACGACCAACTGCTCGTAGGTGGCGTCGATAGCAGTGAGGAAAGCCGACGCTGTCAGCCCGGTGCCGAGCGGACGAGACTGAACCACCGGGTCGGCGTCGACCCCCCAGTGTGCACTTCGGCAGTCGTAACGGCCGTCGGGACGGGCGACAGCCACGAGCGTTCGGCGACCCATCAGGGACCACCGAGCGTGTGAGCGGGCATGGGTCCCCTTGGCTGCGTGGTCGTATTTGAACGCTAGCCCACAGCGCAGCGTCTGCCCATCAGGTAGTCACAAGATACGTTTCCGAACTCGCCAAAATCGTCGACCTTTGGTAACTCGGCACAACCCTCAAGTAGTACGTTCACGTATCGTTACATATGATGGTGAGCGAGTGGCTCTACGGCGCAATCGCGCTTCTCGTGGGGCTCCACGTCCTGACTATGCTGTACGCGTACCGGCACCGGGGTGACCCAGCCGGTGCGACCGGTCAGGGCGATACTGAACCGCGCCGTGGCAGCGCCACCGACGACAGCACTGAATCCATCGACTGTCCCCACTGCGGGGCGAGGAACGAGCAGGACTACCAGTTCTGCCGGCAGTGCACCGCCGACCTGACGAGCGGTAGCCCGCAGCGCCAGCCGACGGACCGAAGCCAGCCGTACTGACACCGTCGCAAGGCTGGGGTCGAACCAGCCGGCTTGAGCGCTGTTGTCGGCCAAAGAATTTATTTCTCCGACGAGATATTTGAATATACTGTCACGAACGGGGTCAACTGTGGAAACTGTTATCGACGTACGTTCCTCGGGTCGACCGGAGAGATTCGACCGGGCGAACGCCGACGGGCTGTTCGGGCGCAAGCGCCGTCTTCAGCAGCCGCTGGGGCAGTACTTAGAGGAGACAGAGACGCCGCATTATCTCGCGTACAACGATCGGTCCGGCGTTGTCGCTGCCCAGGGGAACAACGAGTCGCTCACGCCGACTGACGACTACCGCGCGTATCTGCTCGCAACCAACGTCCGTGTCATGTTCATCGTCGGCGACGACGACGGTGACCGGAGCATCTCGCTCCCCTACGAAGACATCGTGGCCGTACGCTGTACGTCGGAACTCCGCACGTCGACGCTCGAAATCGTCACCGTCGACGAAGACCACTGGGCGTTCGAGTGCAAGGGCGACCTGACGCCGGTTCGGGAGTTCGTCGACGAAGCCACACAGGTCTGGACGCGCACGCTAACCGAGCTTGATCGGGCAGAGTCCCAGGTCGAGGCTGCTGTGACAGCACTGGATGCGACAGACCTCGATACAGCAGCCACGCATATCACGGCCGCACAGGAGGCGCTCGACAACGGGCGAAAATGCATCGAAGCGCTGGAGGAAGGGGCGAGAGCGGCCATCGATGGACGCCTCCGGTCAACGCAAGCACGGATCGACACCTGTCAACGCCGACGCCATGTCAGCGCGGGCGACGAGTACCGTGACACGGCCCGGCGCGCATGGGAGAACCGGACGTACGAGCGGGCTGCAGATGCGTACGCACGGGCCAAGGCCGAGTACGAACGAGCGCTCGCCGTACCGGCATCGGAGCCGCCCACAGAAGTCATCACGGACGCTCGAAACGCAGTCGAGGCAGAGTACACTGAACTCCTGTCGGCCCCGGTCGACGCGGCACAGGTGGCTGCGAGCGCGGCCAGAGCCGCGGCAGACCCGGCAGCGCGGGCCACACACTGGGAAGACGCCCTCGACCGCTACCGGACGGCGTACGAACTGGACTGGGGCCGTGACCGCCGCTTCGACGGTGACCGGGCGTCGCTCCGACAAGCGCTCGCAGACATCGCCGTCGAACTGGTCGATGCACATCGTCAGGCGGGGCGGCAGGCGCTACGGGAGGTTGACGACGAGTCAAAGCAAGACGGTTCCGGGCCCGCGTGTGATAGTGCAGCAGCCCACTTCGAGCGCGCACGCGAGGTTGCCACCGAGCTCGTGCCCGACAGACGCGAGCCACCGGCGGACGAACTGGCCGCCGCGTCCGAACAGGGAGTCAGCGTCGAGACAGAGCCGAAAGGTCGGTAATTGTTTACCAGCGGGGCGTCGGGTATCGGTATGCGCTTTGGGATTATTTCAACGGCAAAAATAGCACGCGAGGACGTGATTCCGGGTATCCAGAGGTCGGACCACACGGTCGCGGCAATCAGCTCCAGAAGCCGAGATCGTGCCAGCGAGGTGGCTGAAACGCTGGGTATCGATGGTGCCTTCGGCGACTACGAGACGATGTTCGCCGAGGCAGACATCGACGTGGTGTACAACCCGCTTCCGAACGCGCTCCACGCCGAATGGAGTCAGCGGGCCGCCGACCACGGGCTCGACGTGCTCTGTGAGAAGCCACTGGCCGTCGACACCGCCGAGGCAGTGGACCTCTTCGACTACTGTGCCGAACAGGGCGTCACGCTGATGGAGGCGTTCATGTACCAGTTCCACCCACGGACCCGCCGGGCCAGGGAGATCGTCGAAAACGAACTGGGCGAGGTACACACCGTCGACGCGTCGTTCAAGTTCGCTCTCTCGGACCACGAGGACATCCGACTGGACCCGGAGCTGGCTGGTGGGAGCCTGATGGACGTGGGCTGTTACGCCGTCAGCGCGGCCCGGGGCTTCCTCGGCGAGCCGGACCGGGCGTTTGCGCATGCCCGGGACTCCCGAGACAGCGGCGTTGACACAAACCTTAGCGGCATCCTCTCGTACGACGACGGGCAGGTCGCCTCGATTTCCTGTGGGTTCGACGGTCCGAGACGGGAGTCCTACCGGGTCGAGGCAGACGACGGCTGGCTCGAAGCGAAGGACTGCTTCGGCCCGGACCACGACCAGTCCGTCTCGCTGACGTACAGCGTCGACGGCCGCGAGGTCACCGAGACGTTCGAACCGGTCGACCACTACCAGTTGCAGGTCGAGGCGTTCGCGGACGCCATCGAGAGCGGGGAGACGCCACTCGTCGACCAGGCTGAAACGTTTGGGAACATGCGCGCCATGGACGCGCTGGCCCGGAGCGCGGACACCGGCGAACCAGTTGAGGTCGCCAGTCCCGAGTGAGAGACGACCGGATGTGTACCGTCCCGCGACGAGCGCGAAACGGTTTTGACTGCCGCGAGTGAGACACGTACTGTGACACCCCCAACAGTGACACTCCCGAGTGGCGACGAACTGCCGATGGTCGGCGTCGGGACGTGGGACATCGACGGCGACACCGTTCAGGAGTCCGTTCGGGCCGGACTCGATGTAGGCTACGCCCACGTCGACACCGCAGAGGGCTACACGAACGAGGCCGAAATCGGCGAGGCCCTCGCTGACTACGACCGCGAAGACATCTTCCTCACCTCCAAGGTACTGCCGAAACACCTCGACTACGAATCGGTCATTGAGGCCTGTGAGGCGTCGCTCGACCGTCTCGGAACTGACTATCTCGACCTGTATCTCGTCCACTGGCCCAACCCTGCGACCTCCATCCGTGAGACGATGAACGCGATGGCCACGCTCCGCGATCAAGGACAGATCCGCAACGTCGGCGTCTCGAACTTCAGCGCGTACCAGCTCGGGGCCGCCCAGCACGTCGCCGACGTGCCCATCGCGGTCAACCAGATCGAGTACCACCCTTGGAACACACAGGACCAGGTCGTCGAGTTCTGCCGCGACACCGATACTGTCGTCGAGGCGGCCGCGCCGCTGGGTCGGACCGAGGTGTTCGCCGACGACGTCATTCAGGACCTGGCAGCGAAATACGACAAGTCACCGGCCCAAATTATCCTGAAGTGGGCAGTCGAGAACGACGTGGTGGTGCTACCGAAGTCGTCCTCGCCCGACCACGTCCGGCAGAACCTCGCGTTGTTCGACTGGGACCTCGACGATGCCGACCGCAAGCGCATCGACGACATCGAGCGCGAGCAGGCGGTCTACGACACCGGCATCAACGACTGGGACAACGACACCTACGGCATCTCGCAGTAACCCCAGATGGTCGACCCGCCCGCACTGGACCGCTGGGACGCCACGGCCACGGCGAGCATCGTGGTTTTGCTTGTCGTGGCGTACGTTCTGGTTCCGGACCCGACAGTCCAGTACGGGACGTGGCTGGTCGTCTTCTGCATCTGGATGGCCTGGTTCGTCTCTTTCGGTGCCAAATGGTTATACGGCCCCTAGAGAGGGGCGTTGAAGCTTTTACTCGATTCCGTGTCAGCGGAGATTTATTTACTCCCGCTCTCTATATACACTCGATGCCCCGTATCGAAGTCTCGGAAAACCTGTACCGGCAGATCGAGAGCGAAGCCAACAACGACGACTTCAACGACACGCTGTGGAAGATGGTGGGCTCCTATCGGCGGACGAACAACCCGGAAGCGGACCAGACGTAACACGTATCCCAGTCGTCGACGACCCGTAGCGAGACAGTTCTGAATGGCCAGTCGTTTCCGATAGCCGCTGTTCCAGCGATCGCATCGTCGCCGGCGTCCCCGTCACTGCGAGCGGCAATCACTGCCGTCGGTACGTACGTTTTTACCATTTGAGCCGCTGCGTATTGGTAATGAGGCCACGAATCGCCCTGCTGAACGCGGCCCACGACGGCGACGACAACCGCCGGAACTTCCGGCGGGAACTCGACGCCGACCTCGTGGAATACGACGTGACCGAGCGCGAACTGCCCGACACATTCGCGTTCGACGGCTGTCTGGTCACGGGCAGTCGCGCGTCCGTCTACTGGGACGAGCCCTGGATCCGGGACCTCGAATCCTGGGTCAGGGACGCAATCGACCGCGACATCACGTTCCTGGGCGTCTGTTTCGGCCACCAGTTGCTCGCACACGCACTCGACGGGACCGTCGAGCCGATGGGCGAGTACGAGATCGGCTATCGGACGGTCGAACACGACGGCGAGAACGAGTTGCTCGCCGGCGTCGACGAGTCGTTCACCGTCTTCACGACGCACTCGGACCATGTCGCCGAGGTGCCGCCGGGTGCGACGAAGTTCGCCGAGAACGACTACGGCGTCCACGGGTTCCGGAAAGAGAACGTCTTCTCGGTGCAGTTCCACCCCGAGTACGATCCTGAGACGGCCGAGACGGTGACGAAGGGCAAAGACGAGCAACTCTCCGACGAGCGCATCGAAGCGGTGCTGGACGGCGTCACCGACGAGAACTACCGCGCCGCCTGCGAGGCCAAGCGGCTGTTCGACAACTTCACGCAGTTCGCCACGCGTCACGCGGGTGACGCGACCGGCGCCATTGCCGATGACGCCGGCACCTCCGCCGCTGCCGACGACTGATTCTGTCGGTGCGGTGCGTCTACGGACGTCAGGTGAACCGGCCGGTCTCGGCGTCACATTCCGCACAGCGTGTCACGAGCGCGTCGCGGTCGTCCGTCATCTCGACATAGTTGTGCGTGCGACCGCCACAGTCCTCGCAGTGTCGAAGCATATCCGTGTCGCCCATTTCCTGTGGTGCGCCGAGCGCAAGCGCGACGACCCGCTCGTCGCCCTCGTTGCGACCGCGTTGCCACTCGCCAGGAGCAAAGCGGATGGCCTGGCCGGCTCCGACGCGCACGTCGCCGTCCTCCGTCTCGAACGTCGCTGTGCCCGACTGGACGAGAAACACCTCCTCCTGATTCGGGTGGCGGTGGTAGCCGAAGCCGAAGGACTCGCCCGGTGCCAGTTCGTAGTAGTTCAGCGCGATGTCGTCGGTGCCGAGCGGTCCAGCGAGCGCCCGCTTGACCGACGCCGGCCCCATCCGCGATTCGACGGCGTCGATGTTGACTTTCTCCATACTTGCCATGTACGGCGGGCAGTCCTTAACGGTTAGTCAGAGCGGGTCACAGCGGTGACGCGACGGACACGCCACAACAAAAGCAGAGAAACGGAGCGGCGCTCACTCGCGTCGGTCGATATCGAGTTCCTCGTCGAGGTCTTCAAGCCAGTCGGCATCCTCCAGTTCCGCCATCTGTTCACGGAAGTGTGTTTTGCAGACACCGACCTTGACGCCGTCGTTCTCGACGGCGATGTCGGCTTCACGGTCGCAGTAGTGACACTGCATACCTGAATAGTAGACCCGGATGACATTGAACCCTCGGGTTCCGTCTGCCGGTTGTCAGACGTTGAGCGCCGTTTCGACTCGGTCCCAGGCGGCGGCGTCCAGGCCGGTGTCACCCAGCGTCTCGCCGTGAGCATCGCTGCCGCCCGTCGAGGCGAGGTCGTACCGCTCGATAGCATCGTCGACGAGGCTGTCGTCGACAGCGCGGCCGTACGGGTACCACCGTTCGACGGCATCGAGCGACGCACACTTGGACAGCGCGGCCGCCGTATCAGGGTATCTGAACGGGTGCGCGAGGCCGACCAGCCCGCACGCGTCTGAGAGGACAGCACAGCCACGCTCGAAGGACGGGACCTCCCGCGGGACGTAACAGGGGCAGTCATCGCCGATGAGTTCATCGAACGCCCCCTGAAAGGTGTAGTCCGACACCTCGGCGATCCCGCGGGCGATGTGGGGGCGACCAAGGCCGTCGCGCGACTCGACGGGCAGCGAGGCGCCCAAGCGGTCCTCGACACACTCGATGATGCGCGCGCCGCGCTCACGGCGGTTCCGCTGGATGCGCGCACACTCGGCCCGGAGTTCCTCGGTCGGGTCGACGCCGTAGCCCAGCAGATCCAGTCGCTGGGTCCCGGTCTCGACGCGGAGTTCGATGCCGTGGAGAAGCGTCACACCGTCGCGCTCGGTGACAGAGCCGTCGATTTCAGGCTGGAGACGGTCGTGGTCCGTGACGGCGACGACCTCGACGCCCGCTTGTCTCGCGGCGGCCGGGACCGCATCGAGCGTGAGTGTCCCGTCGGAGCGGGTCGTGTGTACGTGCAAGTCAGCGACGACCATACCACTTCCACATCTCCCAGCAGGAAGCCGCTTCTGGTCAGGTCATGAGTCGTGGACACACGGAACGTGGGTTCCTTATACGCATTAAGGGACATTATGATTATCTATAGTGAAGATTTATTAGGAACCATGAACTTTCGATAGACATGCGAATGCTAAGCAACGCAACGGACGCTTTCCAATCATACGACTACCCGGTTTCCGCCGAAGAAATCATCGAGGGTGACGGCGACATGGAACTCGAACTGCCAAACGGCACCGAGCGGCTGGGCGATGCACTCAGTCGGTCGGCCCCGGAAACCTTCGAAAGCGCGGAAGACGCCGAGTTCGCGGCGTTCTCGGGCGTGTCGAGCAAGGCCATCGGCCGGAAAGGCTACTCCGACCGCGACCCGATCTGCATGGGCGAAGACGGGCCGGACCAAGTTTCCTTCTAACGGCCCAGAACGGCCTGCAGTCACCCCAGCTCTGGACGGGTTCCCCGTCTCCATCGTTTTTACACAGACGAGCAACAGCGCTGTTTGTGGCGGTCAGCGCACGCACGTATAGAGCAGCTATCGGTCGAGAAAGTCCGGTCTGTCGACGGCGTCAGTGCTGTCGACTGACTGCCTGTCCAGCAGCTCCGAGGAATCAAGCGCCGACGGCAGGCCGTCACGGCCGCCGGTCGGCACCTCTCCTTCGTCGATGTACGTCTTCTCGCCGTTGATCAGGTCAGCCCAGAGGGCGTCCCGGTCGGCGTTGGTCGTCTCCGCCGCTTCCTTTGCTTCATTACGCCCTTCGTCGTACGCGAGTTCGACCATGCTCTTGTGATACGCCGAGTTCATCTCGGCGTAGATGGCTTCGAGTTCCTCACGGTTGTACTCCCCGAGGCGCTCGGCGACACCGATGGCGTAGGCCCGGTCGGTAGCCTCGTCTTTGTCGAGAGTGTCCCAGCCGGTGCCAAACTCACGCTCGTAGCGACTCATGTCTCCACTTTCCGGTCAGTGTGAACCTGCAGTCCGGCGTCAGAAAAGGAGATTTCGCGGATGTCACAGTCGATAGCGGTGCCCCGCATCTTGATAACCTGAACGCCACGGGTCATGCTCCCGTTTTCGAGGAAGTTGTGGAAGAAGACGACGCCGTGGGCGAGGTAGTGCTCGTCGCTGTAGGAGGACGGGTCAGTCATCTCGGAAATGAGCAGTGTCGTCGCGTCGGTCTGTTTCAGCGCAGAAAGAAAGCCCGTAATCTCGTCTTCAACGTCGGCCATGAAATGCTGTAACAGCATCGTCGAGTCGATGACGACCCGCTGGATGTCGTTCTGTCTAATGTAAGCGACGAGTCGATTCGTCAGGCCGCCCTCGTTGCCGAACTGCGTGATAGTTCGCTTCCCGCTCTCGGTGACGAGGTTGAGGAACTGGATGGCATCAGACTGCATGGCCCGGTCGAAGCCGAAGTCGTAGCCGGCCATGTCCTGCATCAGCTCCGTCTTGGTCTCGTGCATCGTCACGTACAGGCACGTCTCGCCCTCCTTGACGCCCTGTGTAATGAACTGTGAACAGAAGGTTGTCTTCCCGCTGCCCGGCGGGCCGCTGACCACGTAAAGACGATTCGGGAGTAACCCCCCCTCAATGAGTTCGTCGAAGCCGGGGACCCCACTAGAGAGACGCATATCAGCTATCTGAGTCCGTCTGGACATATGCTTTCACATTCTATTTTCACCGGTGATAACTCATTCGGCTGCGTCAGCGTTCGATAGCGCTGGGGTGGCTATCGGCCAGTTCGAGCAGTCGCTCCGTACCGGCCTCGTCGAACCGCATCGGTCGTCGCCACCACGGGCCCTTCCCCGAGTCGGACGACAGTTCGGTGACCAGTTCGTTCGCGTCGGTGCCCCCGCTCGGTGCCGACAGCGGGACCACTGTATCGTACAGCTGTGACTCGTCAGCGTTGCCGCGAATGAGAACGCGAGCGTCGAATGGGTCGCGTTTCACGTGGGCATTCGAGGCGAACTGGGCCTGTTCTTCACTCGAGAGAGTGCGATACTCCTCACCAGAGACCGCGTCGCGGGCGAGCTGGAAGTGACCGATGACGTGGGCACCCCACTTCGGTGACGCCCAGCCCGGGCACTCGCCAGCCACCGATAGCGTCGCGTAGAAAAAGAGGTAGTCGCCGGCCGACAGATCCGACAGCGGGCCGGCCTTCACGCCGTGTTCGTCCCCGTACGTGTAGCGGTCCCCGCCGGCCTCCGGAAACTCCGGGTCGAAGTGGACCGGCTGGTCGGCCACCGCGGACACGTCGGTCCGCAGGTCGAGGTCACCGTAGGTCGGTACGGGCGCGCTGGTTGGCTTCGACTCGGGGATCGGGATGTACTCGAACGAGCCGTCGGGAAACAGCGGGCCGCGAAAGCCGGGCTCGTTCGTGTTGGCTCCGACGTTGATGGCGACGCTTCGCATATGTGACCGTCGGCGGGTGCAAGCAAAGGAGTGACGACGCGTCCCGCCAACTACTGGCGGTCGGGCAGCGAGAGGTCGCGCTGGAACTCGTCGAACTGGTCGAGGTCGTCGGGGAGGTCATACGACAGTTGCCGCTCGGCGCGGCGGTCGACGTTCGCCCCCTCGGTCGGTTCTGCAACGGACTCCCAGCCGTCCTTGACGGTCAGGGATTTCGCCGGCGTACCGGCGGCGATGTGGTGGGAGGGGATGTCCTTGCCGGCGATAGACTTCGCGGCGAGGATGGCGTTTTCCCCCACCTTCACGCCCGCTCGAACCATCGAATCGTAGGTCAGGCGAACGTCGTCTTCGATGATAGTGTGGTAGAGATCTACGTGAGTCTGGTCGACGGCGTCGTGGTCGTGACTGTAGACGTGAGTGTCGTCGGAGATGGAGACGCGGTCGCCGATCGTCAGCTTCCCGCGGTCGTCGAGGTGGACATCGTCGTGAACGACGACGTTGTCGCCGATCTCGATGTTGTGGCCGTACGTAAACGAGATGCCCTTGAAGAAGCGACAGCCCTCGCCACAGGACTCGAAGAGGTGGTCGGCGAGCATCCGTCGGAACCGGAGCGCGAATTCGACGTTGTCCGCCATCGGCGTCGCGTCGAACTGCCGCCAGAGCCACTGGAGATGCTTCGAGCGTTTGAACCGCTCCTCGTCTTTCTCGGCGTAGTACTCGCTTTCGAGGGTCGTGTTACAGGGGTCATACCCCTGGAGCCGGACCCGCTCGGCCGGGGAAATATCCGCGCCGTCCTGCCAGCGCTCGTAGGCGTCCCGGTCGCCGTGGAGATCGACCAGCACGTCAGTGACAACATCGCAGGTGTCCTCGTCGCCGGAGAGGCGTTCGTCGACCTCGTCGATGAACGCCCTGAGCCCCTCCTCGGCGAGCGGTGGCAGCGACACGTGACGCTTCGTCATGTCGAGTACGTGGCTTCGCGGGCAGATAGGGGTTTCCGTTACGTGAAACCTACCCAGTAACACTCGTGTCACGACACTGTCTATCATAGCGCATGGCGAGCAAGCCACAGTTAAGACGCCGCCGTTCCAGACCACGACATGGTCAGGTCGGACTTCATCATGGAGATACGGCGCTACATTGTCAATCCCGGGGAGCGCCGGCTGCGGGCGCCGTGGCGAGTCACGCTCTGGGTATTTCTTGCCGGGTTCGGCCTCGTCCTCCTCTCGGGGGTGATCGCAGTGACATCGTCGGTAGTGCGCATGACGCCGACGGTCGCTGTCGTGCGCCAGATCGCGATTTTTGCTGCCGGAACCGTCGTCGCCGTCGGGATCGGCTATCTGCTCGATCGGCGGACGCTCCCGGATTACGGACTGGGATTCGACCGCCAGTGGTGGCGCGACGCGGCTTTCGGCCTCGTGCTCGGGGTGGGGCTTCCCACGCTCGTCCTGCTCGTCGAGATGGCCGTCGGCTTCATCGAGGTCAGCGTCGCCCTCGCAACTATCGATAGCGGGCCGCTCCCGCTGACCGCGTTCGGACCGCCGGTCGCCGTCCTCCTTCTGGGAGCGTTCTTCCTCGTCCAGGCAACTACCGAGGAGGTACTCGTCCGTGGATACCTCCTGACAAACACGGCTGAGGGGCTCGCCGGGTGGGTCGGCAAGCGGGGCGCAATCATCGCCGCAACGGGGCTGACGGGCGCACTGTTCGGCGTCCTCCACTGGACGAACCCCAGCGCGTCGCTGCTCAGCGTGACCAACATCACCCTTTATGGGCTCCTGCTCGGTGCGTGTTACGTCCTGACCGGGCGACTCGGGGTCGCCAGCGGTTTCCACGTCGCCTGGAACTACACGCTGGCACTGCTTGGCTTCCCCGTCAGCGGCCTCCGGATGGGTGTCGCCTTGCTCTCTACTGATGCGACTGGTCCCACAGTAGTGACCGGCGGCGAGTTCGGCCCCGAAGGAGGACTCGTCGCCCTTCCGCTGCTCGCCGTCGGCGGAGCCGCGCTGTACTGGTGGGTCCGCCGCGAGTACGGCGCAGTGGCACTGCTGGAGGACATCGCCATCCCCGACCTCCGCGTCCGGACGCGGTCCGACACCACAAACCAAGACGGCTAAGTGGACAGCGCCGCTAAATCGGGTATGGAATACGCGACACTCGGAAACTCCGGCGTCGAGGTCTCGGAAGTCGGATTCGGTGCCTGGGTCGTCGGCACGGACTGGTGGGGCGACCGTACTCACGACGATGCTATCGACATGGTCCAGCACGCGCTCGACCAGGACGTGACGTTCTTCGACACCGGCGACGTGTACGGCCACGGCGACAGCGAGGAGATCATCGGCGAGGCGCTAGCGGAACACCGCGACGAAGTTACCGTCTCGACGAAAATCGGCTACGACTTCTACAACAACCCACAGGCCGGCCACGGCGAACTCCCGAAGAAAATCACGCCCGAGTGGGTCCACACCGCCTTCGACCGCTCACTCGACCGTCTCGGCATGGACCACGTCGAACTCCTGATGCTCCACAACGCCAACGTCGACGAGGTCGATGAGGACGTGTTGGAAGCGCTCGATGAACTCCGCGAAGAGGGGAAAGTCGACGCCATCGGCTGGGCGCTCGGCCCGTCGATCGGCTGGCTCGCTGAGGGCGACGCCGCGGTCGCAAACGAGTTCGACGCACTCCAGACCGTCTTCAACCTCTTCGAACAGACTCCCGGCCAGCACTTCATCGACACCATCCGCGAGCAAAACGCCGATACGTCGGTGCTCGCTCGCGTCCCACATTCTTCGGGCCTGCTGAACGAGCAGGTGACGCCGGAAACGGAACTCGGTAAAGGCGACCACCGCTCGCACCGACCGACCGAGTGGTACGAGACCGGCTGGGAGAAGGTCGAAGAAATCCGGTTCTTAGAGCGTGACGGAGCACGAACGATGGGCCAGGCCGCCATCCAGTGGCTCCTCTACAACGACGAGGTGGCGTCGGTCACTCCGACGTTCCGGACGAACGCCGATATCGACGAGTGGGGCGGCGCACCCGACACGCCGCCGCTCAGCGACGAGGAGTACGGCCGCGTGCAGGAACTGTACCGGGACAACTTCGGTATCGACCGCGACGACGGAATGGACGCCCTGCGCTCGTCGGTCGGCGGTGCGGACCTCGAAGACACCGGGATGAAATCTGCTGGGGACTGACAGCGAGGCGTTGGAGCGCCGACGCACAGACCAAGCAGGCGACTGATTCTACCGCTACTCACCTGCTTTTCGTACCGTCCGAACAACGACGGTTTGGCACTGAAATCTCCAGTCGACAGTTTACCCCCGAAGGACACCGACAACCAGACAGCCGTCTGTCGGTTCTCGGCTGCCACCCCCTTGTTTCAACAGGAGATGTCCCGCCGTCTTGCGATTGGGGTGGCGGAGTTTCACATTCACCACGGTGCGTCTGACGAGCGCAAGACGCCAGACGGGAGCCGGTTCGAGATGAAACGAAGGGGTTCGAGGTGCGGGAGCAGTCCACATACCAGTCCCAACAGAAGCTGTAGCAGGTGTCAAAACTGTCGGAGAAAGCGGTCTGTAATCGAGCGGGACGGCTAGCCGCTACTGCTAGAGCCCGACTACTCGTTCAGCAGGCCGTCTTCTTCGACACGCATGACACCCTCGCCGTCCGGGAGGTTCGGCGCGTCGACGAGCTTGACGATACGCTTGTTCCCCTTGGACTTCCGGAGGTACATCCGGAACGTGGAGGTGTGGCCGAGGATGTTGCCACCGATGGGCTGGGTCGGGTCGCCGAAGAAGGAGTCAGGGTTGGAGGCGACCTGGTTCGTGACGACGACGGCGGTGTTGTTGAGGTCGCCGACCCGCATCAGGTCGTGGAGGTGCTTGTTGAGCTTCTGCTGGCGGTCGGCGAGTTCGCCACGGCCGACGTACTCAGCTCGGAAGTGGGCGGTCAACGAGTCGACGGCGAGCAGGCGAACGGGGAACTCCTCTTCCTGGCTCTCGCTGGCGATCTCCTGTGCCTTCTCGGCCAGCAGGATCTGGTGGTTGGAGTTGAACGCCTTCGCGACGTGGATCTTCTCCAGCACGGAGGCGACGAGGTCATCAAGCAGATCCTCGTCAGTTGGATCTGCATCGGCCTCCTCCTCGACGATGCCGTGGAGGACCATCGTGTCCGCCAGTACCTCGTCGTCGAGACCCTTGACCATCTGTTCGATACGCTCGGGTCGGAACGTATCCTCTGAGTCGACGAAGATAGCGCTGCCTTCCAGCCCGCCGTGTTCGGCCGGCAACTGGACGTTGACCGAGAGCTGGTGCGTTACCTGAGACTTCCCGGCCCCGAACTCACCGTACACCTCGGTGATGGACTGGGTTTCGACGCCGCCGCCGAGTAGGTCGTCGACCTCGTCGACGCCCCAGGAGAGCTTCCCGATCTGCTCACGACGTTCGAGCACCGTCGACCCGGTTTCGAAACCACCGATGTCAGCCGCTTCGCGGGCGGCCTGGATGATGTCTGCCGCCGACGACTCGCCGATGTCGGCCGTGTTCGACAGTTCACCGGGAGAGGCGACCGCAATTCCCTGGTAGGAGTCGTAGCCGTTGTCTTCGAGTTTTTCTGCTGTCGCCGGACCGACACCCGGCAGCTCTTCGAGGTCCTCACTTGCGGACATGAACATGCCTTGTGCGTCCGGGGGTATAAAGCCTCGTTAACACCAGAGTGAAAGTGAAAGTGTGTGACGGGAGCGGGATGCTTCGATATGGAATCGGGAGTTTTAGGTGGGAAGGAGGGTCGATGGGCGGTGGAAACGGATTCAGGCCGGACCCGCTCGACCGAAAGCGAGGAGCAACAGCGTCCACAGCAGAAAGAGCCCAGTCAGCACCGTCTCGGACACCGGTAGTATCCCCTCGCCGAACGCGCCGACGAGGAGGAGAGTAATGGCAGCTGTGCCGGAAATCGGTCTGGTACGGATCGAGCGCCAGAGCAGCCACAGCGACCACCGAAGGCCGTCAAGTTGTGAGAGAATGCGTGTGGGAAATGAGCGACGTGCGTCCGGGTTCTCAGCAAGCTCGAACGTGCCGAGGTCCTCGCGAGCAGTCACTACCTCGCCGGTGTGGACCCGACGGCCAGCCGCATCGCCGACTAACAGTAGCGTCGCAGAATCATCGTCCGTACCGACGACGCGGTAGACACCGGCGGGAGCGCGGCTGTCACGGCCGGCCTGGGTCGGCCGGCCGTGAACGCCGGGACCGACGCCGCCGTCAGTCGTGTCACTCCCAGGGGTGGTAGCCGGGACGATCCGGCCACAGCGGATACCAGTACTCCTTGTCGTCCTCGACGGTGATTTCGTCGCTGAGGTTACTGTCCAGTTTGAACTCTGCGGAGGTGTTGCGCTCGTGGCTGTCGTGTGGGTCCGGCGCGAACGGGTAGTACGCGCCCCGGCGGAAGGAGTACACCCAGTAGACGGTCTGGTCGCTGCGCGCGTCCTCGAACGAGAACAGCGCCGCGAGCAGGCGCGAGCCGTAGCGCCGTTCGACGAGCGTGTCCGCCGCAAAGTGGATCGACGTGAGCAGGTCCTCGAAGTCGTTATCGTGGAGTACGACCCACTGGTAGCCGTGGTCGTCGGTCTCGAAGGTCGCCCGTGTCCCCGTCTCGACCATCCCCGCGTCGAGGATAGATTCGACCTCGTCGATAGCGTCCTGAAAGTCCGTACTGTCGACATCGGCGAAACACAGCGCCGCCTCGCCGGTCGGTTCGTACCCCAGATCGGCCTCCATCGTGATGTAGGCGGTACTCATCCCGAACAGATCGTCGGGGTCGGCGTCCCGCGTCGCGTCGGCCTCGGCTTTCACCCCGAGAACGCTCTTGAGTCCGTCGAGCAATCCCATATGTGAACCCCTACGGGCCGGAGACCAAGGTGGTTTGCGTCTCGGCCAGTGGGTGAATCGAATGGTGTATGTGGGATATTCAACAGCCAGACAGCCGCCCCTTTCAGTCCCGCCTGTAGCTGATTGAGCAGCCGAATCGGGTGGGACTGAAAGGGGCGAAACGCTGGGCGATCGAGAGGAAGCAAGCACTGGAGCGAATGAAATGAGCGAAGTCGTTCGAAAGACGCTGCGCGTCTTTCGTGATGACGAGAGGCCTCCGGTCTCTCGAACCACGCGCAGCGAGTCGCAGGAGCCCAGCGTTTCGGGGCTTTCTGGCTCTGTATAGCTGTCACTGCGGGACTCCGTACTACTCTATAGACGACAGTTGGAGAATCAGCCGATGCTAGCGGCCTTCGAGTTCGCGTTCGAGGTCCTGGAGGCGGTCGATGCGCTTCTCGGTCGAGGGGTGAGTACTGGCCAGACGGCCGATCCACCCGACGTTAATCGGGATGATGAAGAACGCGTTCATCTCAGCCTGGTCGCGCATATCCTCCTTGGGGACCTTGTCCATCCGACCGTCGATTTTCATCAGTGCGTTCGCGAGGGCGGCGGGCTTGCCGGTAATCATCGCGCCGCCGCGGTCGGCGGCGTACTCGCGGTAGCGGCTGAGCGTCCGGATCAGGAGGAACGAGATGACCCAGACGACCAGCGAGATGAGGATGGCGACGATGACGGGCACCTGCTGGCCGCCGCGTTCGCGGCCGCCGCTGAACAGCCAGCCCCACCGGACGATGAGGAAGGCGATCGTCGAGAGGAACGATGCGATAGTCATCACCATCACGTCGCGGTTCTTGATGTGGGCCAGTTCGTGGGCGATGACGCCTTCCAGTTCGTCCTGCTCCAGCGTGTCCATGATGCCGGTCGTCACGCAGACGGCCGAACTGTCTTTCGACCGGCCGGTGGCGAAGGCGTTGGGCACCCGAGAGTCAGCGACAGCGACCTTCGGCTTCGGGAGGTCGGCCTGCTGGGCCAGGCGGTCGACGGTCCGGTGGAGTTCCGGATACTCCTCCGGTTCGACTGTCCGGGCCCCCATCGAGTACAGGGCGAGCTTGTCGCTGAAGAAGAACTGCGCACCGAGGAACAGCGCCATGACGGCGATGTAACCGACGGCGTTAATCTCCACAAGCACTCCGATAAAGACGATATATAGCGCGAACAGCAGGAACATCGTCAGGGCCATCCGGCCGCGGAGCCCCCAGTCTGTTTGCCACTCCATACTTATTGGTAGACGGTCGACACTCTAAAACCTCGCTATCGTGGGAAAGCGCCACACGGCAGAGCCAGAGGAGCCGTCAACAGGACAGCTGTCCACACGCATTTACTCTCCGGACAACAATCGGGTACATGACCGACACAATCGTCGTCACTGGCGGGCGCGGACGCTCCGGCCGCTGGATCTGTGACCACCTCGCCGGCGAGTACAACGTCGTCTGCGTGGACCTGGACCATCCCGGCTGGGAAATTCCAACGCGGGAGCACATTGATTTCAAGGCTGTCGACGTGACCGATGGGGTCGAGATCCGGGATCTGTTCAGCGAGGTCGACCCGGACGCCGTCGTCCACTGGGCCGCGTTGCCAGCGCCAGAGCGACACGCGGGCACGCGAGTGTTCGACACCAACATTTCGGCGACGTACAACGTCATCGACGCCGCGGGTCGTGCCGGTGCCGACGTCGTCTGGGCGTCCTCCGAGAGTGCCTACGGGCTGGCCTTCGCCGATGAGACGCCGCTTCCAGCGTATCTCCCCATGGACGAGTCTCATCCGACCGCGCCGGAGGACCCGTACGGCACGTCGAAGGTCGCCGGCGAAGAAGTGGCGAAGATGGTCGTCAGGCGTGACGGCGTCGATGTAGCGTCGATACGCCCGTCGTGGATTCAGTACCCCGGCGAGTACAACTGCCGGGACGTGGCCACGGGCGACCTCGCCGACGGCACCGGTAACTGCTGGTCCTACGTCGACGTGCGCGACGTGGCGACAGCGGTTGCAGCGGCGCTCGATGCCGACATCGGCGGGCACGAAGCATTCAACGTCGCCGCCGCCGAGAACTACGTCGGCCAGCCAACAGCCGACCTCGTAGAAGAGCAGTGGGGCGAGCGTCCTGCAGAGTGTAAGCTGGACGGCGACCAGTCGGCGCTCTCGACCGCGAAAGCACAGGGGCTGTTGGACTGGGAGCCCGAACACGATTGGCGTGAGGCCGTCGACGCTGACGTTACAGCACCGACACTCACGGGTGAGTAATCGAGGGCAGTACCGAGCCTGTGGCGGAGTCCCGCCGCGGTGGCGGAACACACGGCTTAAACGGTTCAGTACAGTAGGACCGGTAATGAGCCGGTCGGGAGAGTTCTGTCCACGCTGCGGTGACGAAATACCGGAGGGCACTGACGAGCGCCCGGAGCTTGCGGGTGCTGGCGGCCAGCGCAACTCCGAGCATGTCCTCTGTGACGCCTGCTACTTCGAGGAGTTCGACCTGGTGGACGCACCCGACACCATCCAGGTACGGGTCTGTTCGCGGTGTGGCGCGGTCCACAAGGGGAACCGCTGGGTCGACATCGGCGCGGAGGACTACACGGACATCGCCGTCGAGCAGGTCAGCGAGGCGTTGGGTATCCACGTCGACGCCCAGTCGGTCGCCTGGCAGGTCGCCCCCGAACAGCTCGACAAGAACAACATCCGGATGCATGCGGAGTTCTCCGGCGTCATCCGCGGGACGCCGGTCACCGAGGAGGTCACCGTCCCCGTCCGGATTTCGCGGCAGACGTGCAAGCGCTGCGGGAAGATCGCCGGCGGGTCCTTCGCCAGCATCGTACAGGTGCGAGCCGACGGCCGCGATCCGACCGACGACGAGCGCGAGCGCGCCGAGGAGATCGCGGAGGAGTACATCGCCGCTCGTGAGGAAACGGGCGACCGCAACGCATTCATTACCGAGACCAAGTCCGTCGACGACGGGCTGGACATGAAAATCTCGACGAACCAGATGGGGCTGGGCATCGCCAAGCGCATCACCGCCCAGCTCGGCGGCTCCTACTCCGACTCACGACGCCTCATCTCCGAGGACGAGGACGGGCAGGAGCTGTACCGGATGACCTACGCCGTCCGCCTGCCCCGTTACCGCCAGGGCGAGGTGATCGATCCGGAGGACGGCGACGGGCCGGTGCTGGTCCGTTCGGTCCAGGGGAACCTCAAGGGCGTCCGTCTGGCGACCGGCGAGGACTACGAAGCCAGTTTCGAGGACGGCGAGACCCCCGACGCCCGGCGGCTGGGGTTCCGCGAGGACGCCCAGACGACGACTCTCGTCGCCGTCGAGGACGCCAATGCCGTTCAGGTGCTTGATCCCGAGACCTTCGAAAGCAAGACCGTCCCGCGACCGGACTACCTCGACACCGACACCGACGAGGTGCCGGTACTGAAGAGCCACGCCGGGTTGCACGTTCTCCCAGCCGAGGGAGACGACACAGAGACCGATGAGTGATGAACCGGAGGCGGCGGACGACCAGCAGTTAGCCGTCGTCGTCGCCAAACCCCGTTCGCAGGTCGCAATCGAATCCCTGCGAGCCGAGGGTGTCTACGACGATACCAGAAGCGTCACCGAGTGGACCGCAGACAGCGTCGCCATCCCGGTTACCGCCCCGCCACAAGATACACAGTTCCGGGAAGTCGTCCGGCAGGTCGGCGAACGCCGCCTCCGAACGCTCGATGATCACCTCCGGGAGCGCGGCTGGACCGACGCGGAAATCGATGCCGCCCCGAGTTCCTGGGCCGTCCTCGGCTCCGTCGTGCTGGTCGACATCGGCGACAGCCCCCGACCCGCGGAAGTCGGCGAGGCGCTGCTGGCGCTCCACGGCGAGGCCGGAACGGTGCTGGCCCGCCACGGCATCTCCGGCGAGCACCGCGAACCCAGCGTCGAAGTCATCGCCGGCGACGGCGACACAGAGACGGTCCACACGGAACACGGCACGCGCTACGCGATGGACCTCGCGGAGGTGATGTTCTCCCCCGGCAACAAAGCCGAGCGGGCGCAGATGGGTGACACTGTTGACCCTGATGAGCGCGTCCTGGACATGTTCGCCGGCATCGGCTACTTTACCCTCCCGATGGCCCGCGCCGGCGCGCACGTCACCGCCGTTGAACGCAACCCAGCGTCGTTTCGCTTCCTGGTCGAGAACGTCATGCTGAACGACGTGGACGAGCGCGTACACCCGTACCGGGCCGATTGTCGGGAAGTCGTACCGGGCTTTGCCAGCGAGGGTCGCGCCGACCGAGTAGTGATGGGCTACTACGAGGCACACGAGTACCTCGACAGCGCGCTTGACGCACTCGCGCCCGGCGGCGTCCTCCACATGCACGAAGCGACACCGGACGCGCTCGTGTTTGACCGCCCAATCGAGCGACTGGAGGCGGCCGCTGCCGAAGCCGACCGGGGTGTAGAAGTGCTAGACACTCGGCGCGTCAAGGAGTACAGCGAGGGTGTCGCCCACGTCGTCGTGGACGCTTGGGTGCAGTAGGGCGTCTTTAGCCAAGCAGTCCAGGATAGAGAGGAAGTAACACACGACGAACAAACGGTCGTAACGCCTAATTAGCCGAGTGGCCAAGAGGACGCCATGGATAGACAGCAGATAGTCGCCGTCATTCTCGTCGGCCTGATGGTCGGGTCCTCAGTGGTCTACGGGTTAGCCTTCGCCTTCTTCTAGTCCCACACGTCCGAAAGCGGGTGATTTCCGTTCCCGGACCGCGACCGCGAGCGGTCGTGCCGGCGTTTCGTACCCGAACTGAGCGCCGAAAGCGCCTGATCCGGCGCGAACCGGGGCAAGTCGGGCTGGGAGAGGCGGTCGACCTGGGCACGGAACCAGTCGGGCATATCGTGTTCGGCGCGGTCAAACAGATCAAGCAGCGACGAGTCCGCAAGGTAGGTCGCGCCGTAGTCATCGGGCGCGCGGACGACGCGGCCACAGGCCTGGATGACCGTCCGCAGTGCAGTCCGGTAGTACCATCCCCACTGGTCGTCTTCGAGCCGTCGGGCGACGCGGGAGTCGCGAGTGTTGGGGTAGGGAGCCTTGCACAGCACCTGCCAGCGACAGAGGTCGCCTTCGAGGTCGAGAGCCTCCTCCATCTTCACCGAAAGGAACACGTCGGGGTTGTCGCTGCGCTTCCAGGCGGACAGCGCACCGTCTCGACCTTCTTTGTCGTGGGTACGGACGCGAGCGCCGACGCCGAAGTCGTCAAGCAACTCCTTCAGTTGCTCCTGAATGGCATACGAGTGGCAGTGAATCAGTCCCTTCTCGTCCGTGTGCCGGGCCATGATACGCACGATAGTGCGAGCGATGTCCGGTAGCGTGTCGTCGCGGTGCTCGTAGGTCATTTTCCCCTGAGCGACGTCGTACAGCGGCCGGTTCTCGACGGGGAACGTGTGGCCGACTTCCACGAGTGCGACGTTGCTGGGGTCGAGGCCGACGTTAGCACAGAACGCTTCCTTGTTGAGAATGGTCGCCGACAACAGGGCGAAGCGGTTACCGCGGTCCCAGACGGTGTGTTTGAGGTAGCGCTCGGGATTCATCGGCTTGATCGTCACCGGTGCGTGCTCGCCGTCGGCCTGGTCGACGACCCAGGTGGTCGCGCTCTCGGTGTCGGTGTAGTCCTCGCGGAACCACCCGAGGTCCTGCCGGAGCGTGTTCAGGGAGTCCCGCTCGGCCACCTCCTCGCCGGTGAGTTCCGCCTTCTGTCGTAGTTCCTTCACCCGGCGCTCGGCGAGGTGTTCGACGCGCTCGGTGAAGGCGACGGCCTCGTCCAGTCCGTCGATGTCCGGGACGTCGATATCGTTCCACATCGGTATCGACTGCGGCGAGAGGTCGATAGTGGCGTACATCTCCGCCCACTCGCCCAGGCCGTGGGCCTCGTCGATGACGACCACGTCGCGCTTGCCGAACACATCGCTGCCGGCGGTCTGCATGAAATACGCCAGCGTCATCGCAGCGATGCGCCGGTTCGAGGCGATGGCACGGTCCGAGAAGTACGGACAGCGGTGTTTGACCTGACAGTCGAATTTCCGTTCGCGCACGCACGGGGCCTGATTCACCGGTGTGTCAGTCTCACCAGGGAGGATGCAGTCGTAGTTGTTCTTGCCGCGGATGACACAGAGATCCTCAAGTAGAGCGTCCTCAGCCACGTCGTCCAGTTGCGAGACCTGTGGCGTGGTGTAGTAGGCGTCGATGACCTGCTCGGCGGCGGCCTCGCCGGCGGTTCGGGCACACCCGGCGATTGCCCGGGCGAGTAGCGACTTGCCGCTGCCGGTCGGCGCACGAACGAGGACCACGTCCTTACCACGCTCGAAGGCCGCACGGATGTCAGCCAGAGCCTGCTTCTGGTTGCCCCGGTAGGATGGGGCCGGAAACTCGTCGGTAATCCGTGCGGGGTACACGCGAGAAAGCAACGGACGAGGCGGCCTAAACCTTTCCTGTCGTCGGATGTGCGTCAACAGCTATCCGTGACGATGGAGTGGGTCGTGTTCACAGGCACACGGTCGTGGTACTTCTACTCTCGGAATGCTTATACATATACCCCCTGTACGTATATTTGCAATGGCAAACGGTAAGGTTGATTTCTTCAACGACACAGGCGGTTACGGTTTCATCTCGACTGAGGACGCGGACGATGACGTTTTCTTCCACATGGAAGACGTTGGCGGCCCTGACCTCGAAGAAGGCGAGGAGATCGAATTCGACATCGAACAGGCCGACAAGGGCCCCCGCGCGACGAACGTCGTCCGCAACTAAGGCAGATTTCCGGTCGCCTCCGGGCGACCACATCTGACACTTGTTCTTATCCGACGCTCACTCGACGAGCAACGCGTATAGCACGGCACAGAGCCCTACGACGGTCACGAGACCCCTGACGAGTAATACGCCCCCATCTCCGGCACCCGCCCAGTCAGCGACAGTGACGGCGGCGTAGACGCCGGCAGTCAGCGACGCGATACCGACGGCGAGCCACCGCATTTTCGGCGCGTCGTTGCGCCGGTAGCCGCGGTAGGCCAGTGACGCGACGAACAGTCCGACGGCGGCCGTTAGGGCTCGCGAGAGTTCCGCGACGAGATCCGGCGCGAGCAAGTCGAGGACCACCGTCACGACGACTCACCGCCGTAGACCGTCCAGAGAATCGTTCCGAGTCCGAACAGTTCGCAGGCGCTCACGAGAACTGAGCGCCCGACGGCACCGACAGCAGTGGCCGTGGGGAGCACGATACGGAGGGTTTCCGGGACAGTCGTGAGTAGGAGAAGCCCGACAGCGAGGGTCAGCATGCCGGTCCGGCCGGGGCCGCGACGGTAGCCACGAATCAAGACGATGGCGATGGCGGTCGAGAGTGCAACTGTGACGAGCGAGAGCACGATAACGGCCAAGGCGATCCCCGGGTCGGTCCAGCCCGTGCGTATCTGCAGTAGTGTCGCGAGCATCTCAGGACAGCCCCTCAAACAGATCGGTGAATCGGTCCGCCGGGTCCTGCGAGGATCGCGTGACGGCGATGTCGTATGTCCCGTCGACGAACGTGACTGTCACGTCCTCGACGGTCGCGACGTAGCGCTTGTAGTGGTGGCCGTCGGGGTCGACAGCCTGCCGCTCGGCGACAAGGTCAGCGGCTTCCAGTCGGTCAAGGCGGCGGTATGCCGTCGGATCAGACATCTCGCAGGCCGTACAGAGTTCAGAGACAGACATCGGTCCAGTGGTGAGTTCAGCGATGATGGCCCGCGCATACTCGTCTTCGAGTAGCGCGAGCAGTTCGTCGTCGCCGACCGCGTCCATAGTCGCTCCAGCGAGCGGAGTATAATAAAAAGTCTCACCGGCTTCCACCCCGGAAGCGGTGCCCGCGGTGATACGTCGGCTCCGGCCGGCCGTCCATGTGTGTCACCGAACCCACCGGAGCAAAGGGACAGCCAGGCGACCACGAGCGTGGTCGCGCGGGCTGCCTCGGGACTCCGCTGGCCGGTCTGGAACAGTGCAGACAGGAGGGTCAGAGCGCCGCTGCGCGCAGTGCTTCCGGCGGTGTTGTCGTTTCTGACCCTTGCGGCGCTACAGCCTGTCGTTCGATCACGGTTCACACATCCGGTCCGAGAACCGATCGAAGCGGCCGGTATCGGGGCGATTCTCGTCGCCACTGTGTTCGTCAGTGCTCGTCTCCTCGACCGCCGCTCCGTCGGCGAGTACGGGCTGTCGCTCGACCGCCGCTGGTGGCGATCGTTCGCCGTCGGCGGCGCGATAGCGACCGTCATCAACGCCGGCGCGCTCGCCGTCGCTGTCGGTGCGGGCTGGGCCACGGTTGTCGGGGTCGCGGAGGGGGCCGGCGACCTCCCGTTCCTCCCGGCGATGGTCGTCGTCTTCGCCTACATCGCCCTCGCAGCGGCTTGGGAAGAGGTCGTCTTCCGCGGCGCGATGCTGAAGAACCTCGCCGAGGGGGCGGATGGACTGATTCCGCAGTGGGCGGCGGTTGGGCTCGCGGTGCTCCTAAGTGCGCTCGTCTTCGCCTTCCTGCACGGCGGGAAGATTGATCACCCGAGCCAGTACGGCTACTACCTACTCGCCGGACTCGTCTTGAGCGGTGCGTACGTACTCACCGGTGACCTCGCGCTCCCGATCGGCTTTCACGTCTGGTACAACTTTACCCAAAGCGCGGTGTTCGGTCTCGGTCACTCACAGCAGACCCCCGAACTGCTCGCCGTCGAAATCGTCGGCCCACCTCGATGGGTCGGCGAGGAAGGGGTCGTCTTCACTGTCTTTGCTGTCATCGGGGGGCTTCTGATATTGGCATACGTTCGCTGGCGCGACGGGCGGTTGGGGCTTGACAAACGTGTGAGCCGGTGGACGCCGGTATCCGAACGGGATACCTGAGAATATCAGGACGGATCGCCGAGCGCGGCCACGTCGGCTGCCGTCACTTCCTGATCGTCGGGCAACTGGTCGATGCAGTCATAGCAGAGGAAATGCTCCGTGTCGTCGCCGAGTTCGAGGACGATGCCCTCGGTCGGTCTGGACTCCTGCGACCAGATGTTAGCGATGCCGCCGGCTATCGAAACGTTCGTATCGCACCCGTCGCAGGCTCTGGAGGCCATTACCCGATATTTATACGCTGTATACACTTCAAGGTAGCTGGCCCCTTCGAACAGGTCAGCGTGATTAACTCTCGACATACTTTTGTCGTCCGGTGGGCACCATCCAGATAATGCAAATACTGGTCACAGGGGGTGCCGGGTTCATCGGCGGTCACCTGGCACAGCGGTTCGCCGCCGACAGCCACGATGTCGTCGTGCTCGACAACCGCGACCCGTTCTACGATCTGGATATCAAGCATCATAACGTCGAAGCGGGACGGGAGGCCGCCCGGAACAGCGACGGAAGCTACGAGTTCGTCGAGGGCGACGTGCGTGACGCAGAGCTGGTGACGGACCTCGTCGCCGACGCCGACTACGTCTACCATCAGGCTGCCCAAGCCGGCGTCCGCCCGAGCGTCAAGAACCCCCGCAAGTACGACGAGGTCAACGTCGACGGCACGCTGAACCTCCTCGACGCCTGCCGTGACGAGGGCATCGAACGGTTCGTGATGGCTTCCTCTTCCTCTGTCTACGGGAAGCCACAGTACCTGCCCTACGACGAGCAACATCCCACGACGCCCGTTTCGCCCTACGGTGCGTCGAAACTCGCCGCCGAGCGGTACGCCTGCGCTTACAGCGAGGTGTACGACCTCCCTACCGTAGCTCTTCGCTATTTCACCGTGTACGGCCCCCGGATGCGCCCGAACATGGCCATCTCGAACTTCGTCTCACGGTGTCACAACGGCGAGCCGCCGGTCATCTACGGCGACGGGACGCAGACGCGTGATTTCACCTACATCGAGGACGTCATCGACGCGAACATGACGCTGCTGCACGAGGACGCTGCCGACGGGCAGGCGATCAACATCGGGTCGACGGACAACATCGAGATCAAGACGCTCGCGACGGAGATCCGCGACCAGATCGACCCGGACCTCGATCTAGTCTACGAGGAACGCCACGACGCCGACGCCGAACACACCCACGCCGCGACCGACCGGGCCGAGGAACTGCTCGGCTACGACCCGGACCACACTATCCGGGAGGGTGTCTCGAAGTTCATCGACTGGTACCGCGACAACCGCGACTGGTACGAGCCGCTCGTTCGACAGTCCTGAGAGGCGACACGAACAGACCACGGTTTTAACCTCGTCCCGTCCTGCAGGAAGGGTATGCACGTGCTCGTGACCGGTGCGACGGGGTTTGTCGGGAGCCATCTCGTCCCGGCGCTCCTCGCGGCTGGTCACAGCGTCCGCGCGCTCGTTCGCGACCCGAGCGGGTACGACTCACCCGACGGCGTCGACGTGGTGACAGGTGACCTACTCGATGCCGGCAGTTTCGACGCCGGTCTCGACGGCGTCGACATCGCGTACTATCTGGTCCATTCGATGCGTGCCGGAAGCGACTACGCCGAGCGGGACCGGCGGGCGGCGCGGAACTTCCGTCGAGCCGCTGACGAGGCCGGTGTCGACCGGGTCGTCTACCTCGGCGGCCTCGGCGAGGACGACGAGACGCTGTCGGAACACCTCCGGTCGCGCCGTGAGGTCGAATTCATTCTCCGGGACGGCGAATACGACCTGACGACGTTCCGGGCGGCTATCATCATCGGCGCGGGCTCGGCGAGCTTCCGGATGATACGCGAGCTAACGACGCGACTGCCCGTGATGCTGACACCGCGCTGGGTGCGGACAGACTGTCATCCGATCGCTATCGACGATGTCATTTCGTATCTGGTCGATGTGCTCGATAAGCCGGAAACGGCCGGCGAAACCTACGAGATCGGCGGGCCGGAAGTACTGACATACGCCGAGATCCTGAAGCGGACGGGGCGACTCATGGGGACCGGTGAGCCGGCAATCGTGCCGATACCGGTGTTGACGCCGAAGCTGTCGGCGTACTGGGTCGCCCTCATGACCGACGTGCCATCGAGCGTCGCCCGGCCGCTCATTCACGGCCTGAAGACGCCAGTGGTCGCAGACACCGAGGCGGCTCAGACAGAGTTCACCGTTGACCCGACATCGTTCGCAGATGCGGTCAGGCTGGCCCTTAGCGAGCCACGGAGCCGAGACGCGGCACGGGCGGCCGCAGCTACAGGTGGTGCAGGCAGATGAGCGGTGACAGCGCCCGACCGGAGTACGGCGAGACGTGGGTGTACGAGAGCATCATCGGTGCGCTGCCGGGGATTCGGCTCCCAACATGGGCGGCGATGGCGATTCAGCTCCTCGTTTTTGAGGTCGCAATCGTCGCTCTGTCATGGTACTACGAGGTCTGGAGCGCCGCAATCGCCGGGACGGTCGTCGTGTTCGTCGCGACCATCGGAAGCGCGGAGATGCTCCGCATCAGCACACTCATCCGCCGTATCGACGTGCCACCGACCTACCGTGCGCTGCTGTTCGCCTCGAACGTCGAAGTCGTGTTGTCCGTCCTCGCGTATATCGCCCTGCTCACCCATCTGTTCGTGTTCGACCCGCAGGTCCGTTCGATGCCGCTGTTAAACCAGCTATTCGGGTCGGAGCCGCCGGTACTGGTCGTATACCTGACGCTGCTCATACTCTGGGACGTGAGTTACCGCATCGGGACGGGTTGGTGGGCCAGCGTTACGGGCCTGTGGCGGTCGGCTCGCTACCGGTTCGATCCCGAGACAGCGCGGGTGTTCATGCGGGCCGACCTAGAGATATGGGGCTTTGGCGTCCTCCAGCTCGTGCTCGTCCCGTTCGTGCTCAATCAGCCGGTACTGCTCGCGGCGCTTGTCGGCCATGTGATAGCCGTGACTGCCGTGACAGCCGTCTCTGTCGGACTATTGCGCTACCGGTCGAGAACGACCGCAGTCAGTCGGAGTTAATCTGCTTGAACTGGTCGAGCAGCTCTTCTGTCGACTCGTCACCGTCGTAGTCGACGCTCCCGTGGTATGTACTCCGGTCGTCGTCTTCCGACAGTTCGACCTCGCTGTTCTTGCGCTCACGGCGTTCGTGTTCGTCGTCGTCGTACGCTCCCATCGACATAGGTTACCACGGTGAAACTTGGCTGGTAGTGACTATCAATGTAACGGTGGTCACAGAAACCGTACCACACGGGCAACAGAGCAGGCGAACGGTCCAAAAGAGGGTGTTTCGACAGGGCGGAACGCCCAAGACCACTGACCATCTACACAACGCTGTGGCTGGTCCCTTACGTCTGCGACAGTCGAACGAACGATGGAGCGAAAAGCGGGTCCGGAACGACCTGCTGACACCGCTGCAGAACACCTTCGGTGCGACGATGAACGGTCCGTGGTTCGCTCCGACGGAGGGCTGGGCCGCCCGCCGACTGGAGATGGACAACGGCGACCTGGCGCTGTTTTGCTGGAACGGCCAGCGGGCGTACTGGGTCGGAAATACGGAGACACCGCAGACGCTGTGGCGGACAGAGAAGTACACGTTCGACGAGGTCCCCGACGAGATTAGCGAGTGGGTCCAGCGCGAACTGTTCGCTCAGTTAGAGGTGGAGGATCCCTGGCTCACCGAGTACGAGACGCTGGCGCACTTTTTCTTGCCCGTGTTTCTCTCGAAGGACGGCCGGGAGTCGACACGGACGTTCTTCCGGGACCACGCCGGCGGCTTCCCAGATGCTGACCGGGCGGACGGACTGGCGTTCTACGACGACTTCCTGGCGACCGGTGCACTGGACGACTATCGCTACACGATGGCGAGCAAACTCGGGACCAGCGAGGGATTTGACCTGTCGCGGATGCGGGCGACGATGGGCGAGTTCAACGTCGCCAAACTGCTCGTCGACGCGGGCAACGACATCAGGCCCGAGGTCGAACTGGACTCCGGCCACTCAGTCGATTTCCGGGTCGAAGACACGCTCGTTGAGGTCACTCGCCCCCGGCCGCCGTCCCGACGGCAGGTCGACACTGCCATCGGTGCGGTGAAGGCGTCCGGCGACGCGAAGACACGCGACCAGCTAGCAGCCCACCCCGGTGCGGTCCTCGTGGTTGACTGCAGCTCCTTCCCGGACGACGACTGGCGGCGGGTCTACGGCGAACAGCCGGACGTTGGGTACTCGCCGACCATCGTGTTCCGTGCTCGACCGGACGGCAGCATGGAAGGGTACGCCTACGGCTCGGTTCCCTTCCCGCTACCGTTTTAATACAGCAAGTCACGTTATCTTCCTCGAAATTCGGGGCGTAACATATAACGCGCCGGACCGGCAAGGCTGAGGGAGATAGCCGTGGTGGACGATACAGAGCAACCGAAGACCAGCGGTTCGGGGCAGTCGGTCTCGGAGGTGATGGACCGGCTCGAATCGCTCCGGTCCGAGGAGGAGGACCGCGCCGAGAGCGCCACCGCCGGCGTCCTGCTGGACCAGCTGCAGGAGGTCGAAGAGCGGCTGCTAGCCTTCGGCGAAGCACTGGGCGGCACCGCCGACACCGTGACAGACCTCCCGTTTACTGAGGAAGCCGGGCTGGACCACATGCCCGAGCCACTGTACGTCCGCCACGACACCGAGATGCTGAATCAGGTCACGTCGTGGCTCCTGCAGGACCAGCACATCGGGTTAGTGAGTCCCTACGGCACCGGAAAGACGGCCTTCCGTGAAATTGTCCTGCGTGACCTCTCGAAACACGAGGGTTTTGTCATCACACATCTTGACAACCCCCGTGAGACAACGCCCCGGAAACTGTACCAGACGGTGCTGACAGCCGCCTACGCCGCGGGCTACTCCATCGACCAGCGCAACTACTCGCAGGTCCGCGACGGGATTCCGTGGGCGACTGCAGAGGCGAAAGACGCCGTCCACGAGATCGTCCGTCGTGTGCGCGAGGACGGGAAAACGCTCCTGTTGGTTGTCGACGAGATCGAGGTGCTCGAGGCGGACCTGCTGTCGCCGCTGCAGGTGGCCGGCGACGCCGGCGTTCGGCTGTTCCTCACCGGGACACCGGAGGGGAAACGGCGGGTGGCGGAAATCCGGGGAACGCTCGACTCCCGACTACGGTACTACGAGGGTATCGACCCGTTCTCGCCGGACGACGTAGCCGAGTACGCCGCCCGCTCGCTGGCGTACTTCCGAGACGAGCCGTACGAGGGGCAGGCCCCGGATCTGTTCACCCGGGCCGCAATCGAAGATATCCACGAGCGGACCGATGGCAATCCCCGGGAAGTCCGCATCGAGTGTCGCGAACTGTTCACAAGGGCGGCGTTCGTCTGGTACCGGACAGGGCAGGACATCTCTCGCATCCAGATTACGCCGGAGTTGCGCCACCGGCGGTTCGGAATGGGCCGCTGAGCGTTCCTGAATGGGTATATAAACCTCCCACGTTAGGTAGTATCACACCGTCGAGTGTGGCATGCAGTAAGGCGATATGGCGGCCGTGACCACAGCTTTTATATAGAATCACATTCAATCATCGTTTGACTATGGCTCAACAGCAGATGGGCAACCAGCCCATGATTGTACTTTCCGAGGAGTCCCAGCGGACATCCGGAAAGGACGCGCAGTCGATGAACATCACGGCCGGGACGGCCGTCGCCGAGGCCGTTCGGACGACACTGGGTCCGAAGGGCATGGACAAGATGCTCGTCGACAACTCGGGCTCGGTCGTCGTCACAAACGACGGCGTCACCATCCTCGACGAGATGGACATCGAGCACCCCGCCGCCAACATGATCGTCGAGGTCGCCCAGACCCAGGAAGACGAAGTGGGCGACGGCACGACCACGGCGGTTGTCATGGCCGGCGAACTCCTCTCGAAGGCCGAGGAACTCCTCGACCAGGACATCCACGCTAGCATCCTGGCCCAGGGGTACCGCCAGGCCGCCGAGAAGGCCAAGGAAATCCTCGAAGACAACGCTATCGACGTCGACGCCGACGACACGGAGACCCTCGAAAAGGTCGCCGCGACCGCGATGACCGGTAAGGGCGCGGAGTCCTCCAAGGACGTCCTCGCCGAGCTTGTCGTCCGCGCCGCACAGTCCGTCGTCGACGACGACGGCAGCGTTGACACCGACAACATCCAGATCGAAACCGTCGTTGGCGGCGCAACCGACGAGTCCGAACTCGTCGAGGGCGTCATCGTCGACAAGGAGCGCGTCCACGACAACATGCCGTTCGCCGTCGAGGACGCCGACGTTGCCCTGCTGGACACGGCCATCGAGGTTCCGGAAACGGAGCTCGACACCGAAGTCAACGTCACCGACCCCGACCAGCTCCAGCAGTTCCTCGACCAAGAAGAGGAACAGCTCAAGGAGATGGTCGACAAGCTCAAAGAAGCCGGTGCTGACGTCGTCTTCTGCCAGAAGGGCATCGACGACATGGCCCAGCACTACCTCGCCCAAGAAGGTATTCTCGCTGTTCGCCGCGCGAAGAAGTCCGACATCGAGGCCCTTTCGCGCTCGACCGGCGCGCGCATCATCTCGAACATCGACGACATCGAAGCCGATGACCTCGGCTTCGCCGGCTCCGTTGCCCAGAAGGACATCGCTGGCGACGAGCGCATCTTCGTCGAGGACGTCGAGGACGCCCGTGCTGTCACGATGATTCTCCGCGGCGGCACCGAACACGTCGTCGACGAAGTCGAGCGCGCCATCGAGGACTCGCTCGGCGTCGTCGCCGCCACGCTGGAGGACGGCAAGGTCCTGCCCGGCGGCGGTGCCCCCGAGACGCAGCTCGCACTCGGCCTGCGCGACCACGCCGACTCCGTTGGTGGCCGCGAACAGCTCGCCGTCGAAGCGTTCGCCGACGCCATCGACGTCATCCCGCGCACCCTCGCCGAGAACGCCGGTCTCGACCCGATCGACTCGCTGGTCGACCTCCGCAGCAAGCACGACGGTGGCGCAGTCACCTCCGGGCTTGATGCCTACACTGGCGAGGTCGTCGACATGGAAGAGGACGGCGTCGTTGAGCCCCTCCGTGTCAAGACCCAGGCCGTCGAAAGCGCAACCGAAGCAGCCGTCATGATCCTCCGCATCGATGACGTCATCGCTGCTGGCGACCTCAAGGGTGGCCAGGGCGACGACGACGAGGACGAAGGCGGACCTGGCGGCCCAGGCGGCGCGCCCGGCGGAATGGGCGGCGGCATGGGCGGCATGGGCGGCGGTATGGGCGGCATGATGTAAAACCACTTTTTGCACTTCACTCGCGCCGCTTCGCGGCGCTCGTTCAGGCAAAAACGTGGGGAAAATCGCTGCTCGTTCCTGTCGCGCCGCTTCGCGGCGCGGTAGTCACTCGTTGCGATTGAACCGGCGCGCTTCGCGCGCCGGATGCTTGCCCACTCGTCGATTCGAGCGACAATCACCGCGGTTCTATATTTTCTATCCTCAGACCGGGCAGTGATGACGCTGCGTCGGTTTTCAAACGGTATCGCAAAATTCACTTTTCGGAAGCAGTCGCCACGGTCAAACCAACGTACACCTTTGAATCGGTATGGATCTGACACGGACCGAACGGCGGTTGCTGTGGACCGGAACGGCGTTGGCGGGCGTGCTTCATCTACTCGTTCCGGGGCTGTTACTGTCGCTGGCGCGGCTGGGCTATCGCTGGGCACTGTCGGTGGAGTTTACGCCACAGGAGGGGTCCCGTCGCCGGGTCAGGCTGCTTGGCGTTGGGAACCTCGTTGTTGCGGCGGTACTGAGACGGCTACTCGACTGAAACGGCAGCTACTGCACGGCTGACTCGACGTATGCGACGGCCTCGGCGGGCGTATCAACATGTTCGATAGCGTCGCCGACCGGGCTGTCGAGGCGGTGGGTTCCGAGCCCGGCGACCGGCCGGTCTATGTCGAGGGCGTGGCCGAGTTCCGAGAGCGTCCCGGTGCCGCCGTCGATAGCGATGACGGCCGCGCCGTTCATCACGACGAGGACGTTGCGAGCGTTTCCGAGTCCCGTCGCAATGGCGGTCTGGACGTAATCGTTTGCGGCGGCCCGGCGCTCACCAGGGAGGATACCGACAGTGTGGCCCCCGGCCTCGCTCGCACCCCGGCAGACCGCCTCCATCACGCCGGTGAGGCCGCCACAGACGATATCGTGGCCATGCTCACCGAGTCGCCGCCCGACCTCCCGTGCCTGCTGGTACTGTTCGTCGGTAACTGTCGAGCCACCGATGACCGAAACGCGCATAGCTACTCGTGGAGCGGGAAACAGAAAAACAGCGCCGGATTACAGCTGGTCGAGCCAGTCCTGCGCGCGGGACTCGGTAGTCTTGGCGATGTCGGCCAGTTCGGCCGCATCGTAGTCGGCCAGGTCCGCAACGCTGTGGATGCCGGCGTCGTGCAGACGGTCGGCGTATGTCGGGCCGATACCAGAGACGCTATCGACATCGGCAGGTCCGTCGGTCGCGTCGTCTTCGTTCTCAGTAGCGTCGGCATCGACATCGTCGGTCGCGTCGACGTCGATCTCGGTGGGCTCCGACTGGTCTACCGCGTCGTCTGCAGCCGCTTCGGGGGATTCGACCTCGATGTCGACTTCCTCGCCCCCCGTGCTGCGCTCCGAGTACCACTCGGCGACCTCGGGCCAGAGGTCGGCGTGAGTCGACGACGAGACGGAGAGCCCGATGTGTCCCGTCGAGAACTCGATTGTTCGCGTGTCGTCGCTCGCGATGACATCGTTGAACGGCTTGGAGGCCTCCGGCGGGATGAGGTGGTCGTACTCACCCATGAGCTGGAGGACGGGCATGTCGATGTTGTCCAGGTCGACGTGCTTGCCGTCGAGTTCCAGTTCGTTCCGGTAGAGCTTGTTGTCCTGATACACGTCTTCGAGGAACTGAACGTAGGCCTCGCCGGCCACGTCGATACCATCGCCGAGCCACTTCTCCATCCGGCCGAAGTTCTCGACGAAGCCTTCGTTCTCCATGTTCTCCGAGAACCGGATGTACTTCGTGACGTAGTTCTCGACGGGGTCCATCAGCGCGAAGCCAATGTCAAGCATATCGGAGGGGACGTTGCCGAACGTGTCGACGACATCCTGCGGGGAGTAGTATTCCTCGGAGCCCCACTCTTCGAGGACGCCGCCAGTGTGGTCGAAGCACAGCCCGGCGGCCATCAGGCCCAGCGTGTTGACTTTCTCCTTGTGGAGTGCGGTGTACATTACCGACATCGTTCCGCCCATACAGTAGCCGAGGATGTTGATCGCGTCCTGCCCGGAGCGCTCGCGGACCACGTCGACGCAGTTGTCCATATAGCGGTTGACGTAGTCGTCGAGGGCGAGATGCTGGTCGAGCCGCGAGGGCTCGTTCCAGTCGATGAGGTACACGTCGTGGCCCGCCTCGAGCAGGCGTCGGACGACCGACCGCTCCTCTTGCAGGTCGAGGATGTACGGCCGGTTGATGAGCGCGTAGACGATGAGGATCGGCACGTTCTCCTTCTCCTCTTCGGGTACCTCGATGCCGGCAGCCTCGGCGTCGTAATGGAGGAGTTCGAGCTTGTTCTCCTCGTACACGACGTTACTCGGCGTCTGGCCGACTTCGACGGACTCCAGCAGTTCCAGTCGCTCGTCGGCGATCTGACTGGTCTCGGCAGCGTCGGTCATGTTCTCCAGCGTCTTTCGCTGCCAGTTGAGCGCAGCCTCGAACGGATTGAAGGGATTGCTTGACATGATTACTCTTCTAAGTGTTCGAGGACGCGGTCGAGCTTCTGTTCGACCGCGTGCTGGCGGCGCTCAAGTTCGATGAGTCGCTCGCCGATCTCGTCGACATCGTCCCGTGTCGGGAAGCCGAGCTGTTCCAGCGTGTCTTGGCTCAGGTCGTCTGCTTCCTGTTGCATCTCCATCATCGACTCGACGAGCTGGCCGTTCGCGGCCGCGAAGGCCGAGGTGCCCATAACGTGTTTGAACGCCTCGTTGGCGGACTGCAGCCAGATGTCACGGAACTCGGCGGGGTCGACATCTTCGCCCCGAGCGGCGTCGGTCGAACGCTCGACCATCTGCTCGGCGGCGTCCATCCACTCCTCGTAGGCGCGGTTGTAACCGTCCATCCCGTCGGCAAGGTCCTCCTGCTCCGGGATCGTATCCTCGACGGCGTCGGCCCACGACTCCACGAAGGCTGCCTGGGCCTTCATGTTCTGCTCCATCGAGTCAGCGACCGCGTTGTTCATCTCCTCAACCATCTCCGTCCATTCCTCCTGAATGTCGTTTGTGTTACTCATAATAGTACCTCGGCGGCGGGCGCACAAAAAAACCGACTGTCGTTCTTACGCTTCGACGTCGACAGCGTCGGCAGCTTCGGCCTGCACTTCCTCGACCTGCTCCTGAATCTCCTCGACCTGCTCCTGCACTTCTTCGAGCTGCTCGCCGAACTGCTCGGCGGCCTCGACGGACTGCGCTTCGAGTTCCTCGTGGGCCTCGACGAGCATGTCGACCTGATCGTTGACGGCTGCGACGTACTCATCGGTCATCTCGTCGTAGGTGTCGACGCCCTCTTCGAGCTCCGTTTCCATGTTGTCGAACAGTTCTGCGTGGTTCTCAAGCAGGAAGTCGAACTGCTCGTCGACGGTCTCGCGGATCTGCTCGACTGTTTCGGTCATGCCGGGCATCGTCGACGCCATCGCGTCGAGGTAGCTGTGGAACGCGGTCTGCTGGAGCTCGACACCGCGGCGCTGTGCCGATTCCTGTGTGTCGAGGCTGTCGATGACCGCGTTGTTGACGTTCTGCTGGAAGGAAACGCTCTGTTCGAGCGCCTTCTGGCTCTGCTCGATCGTCGCACGCTGCATCTCGAACGCTGTCGTGACGGGGGTTGTGTAGTCTACCATTGTTGGGTTACTCGCTGTTGTTGTTAGTGACCGGGAGGACGACGGCTTGAACGATATCGCCTTCGTCGATGCCCAGCGCCTCTCGCTCCGCATCGGGGATGCTGATCCGACCCCCGCTCTGCACGCGGGTCTTGAACGTCGCCATCTGGCTCATGGCACCGAGTTGATTCATATCGAAACTCGGCATGCCACCGCTGGCGAACATCTGTTTCATCAGCTGCTGTTGCTGTTCCATCGCATTCTCGCTCGCCTGTTGCATCCCCTTGAACATCGGAGGCCACATCAGGCCATCATCCTCGTCGGCCATCGGTCAACTACATGTACTCTCCTCAACAATATAAAACTTCCGTTGAAGCCCATTGAATACCATTGAATGGTAGAGGATGGTATTAGCGGTTCAGGAGCGTCGAGGGGCGTGCTACGCCCTGTAGCATCGATAACTGTAACCCCAAATACGCGTCTGACGCCCGTTAGACGGTGTTTACCGACAGCTGAGGCGAAACCAACACCAAGGTTTAATACTCCGACCAATAAACTACCAGAACAGATGAGTTCTGAATCGCCACGGAACCCGCTGTTAGACACATGGACTGAAACATCGTCACATATGTTCAACAGCGTCGTCGCAGCTAACCGGGCAGCGTTCGCCGCGTTCGGCGTCCAGCAGGAGGACGAAGACGGCGTAACGCCCGCAGACCGTATCGAACCGGACGAAGACCTTCCCGAATGGCACGTCTCGATCTCCGAAGACCACCCGGGCCGCCTCGGCGTCGGCGACCACGTCGATTTCACGAAGACAATCTCGGAAAACGACGTGCGACAGTTCGCTGCCGCGAGCGGCGACACGAACCCGCTTCACCTGGACGACGAGTTCGCGGAGCAGACACGCTTCCGCGGCCGTATCGCCCACGGAACGCTCGTCGGGAGCCTCATCAGCGCGGCGCTGGCACGGCTGCCGGGGCTGACTATCTATCTCTCACAGGATCTGGAGTTCCACAACCCGGTCCGTATCGGCGACCGGCTCACTGCCGAATGTGAAATCGTCGAGGACCTCGGGGACGAACAGTACCGGCTGACCACGCGCGTCCTCGCTGACGACGAAGTCGTCATCGACGGCGAAGCGGTCGTCCTCATCGACGACCTGCCAGAGTAGTCAGCAGAACGCTCGCACCGCTCGGTTGAAACGATCGGGGTGTTCCCGCGGCGGACAGTGCCCGCAGTTCTCGAAGATTTTCAGCGTGCTGTCAGTGACTGTCCCAGCAGCCTGCTCGGACCATCGACGGGGGAGCAGTGGGTCGACAGCCCCGTGAATCAGCATCGTCGGAACGTCTAGTTCTGCTAACCGGTCGGAGTAGTCCGTCCGGAAGCCAGACCACCGGAACTCGCTGCGCTGCCAGCGCCGCATCGCCCGGACGGTCTGTCGGTCGACAGCGCTATCGACATCCTCGACCAGTTGCTGGGGCGGCTCACCGGGACCCATGCTTCGGAGGCTGTTCCGGATAGCTGATTGGGACGACCCCACGCCCTGCCAGAGCATATTGCCGAGTATCGGCGTCTGCAAGACACTGCTGGCCGCCGTTCGCCAGTAGGCGTCAGCCCCCAGCCCGTAGCTGTCGACTAACACCAGCCGTTCGACGGGGCCGCCGTCAAGCGCGTGGCCGAGCGCAACTGCGCCGCCCATCGAGAGACCAGCTAACGCGGGTTCTTCAATGCCGAGCGCATCGATGAACTCGGACAGCGTCTCGAGATAGTATTCGGTCGTGTACGTGCGATCCGGCTTGTCGCTGTCGCCGTGGCCCGGCAGATCGAGCGCATACACCGTTCGCTCCGGTGCGAGTGCGGGCAGTGCGTGTCGCCAAGAAACGGTCGCGGCGTCCAGCCCGATACCGTGGAGAAACACCATCGGCGGCCCCTCGCCACCGGTCCGGTAGTGAATGTCAACGTCCTCGCCGTCGACGGACAGCTCGACGCGTTCGGACGAAATCCCTGTAGTCATCGGCACTCGTTCGGGACCGAGCGCGTATGAGCCTTTGTATCGGCTCAGTGACGGTGGCGGCAGTATCGGGGGCCGGTCACTCAGTTCGCTCGTAGGCGCCGTCCCGCCGGAGTCGGGCCTGCTCGCGGACGATGGCCGGCGTTCGACAGCGGCCCGGTTCGCCGGTGACCTGCGGGACGGTACAGTTGTTACAGCTCTCACACAGCGCGTCTGCGCCGTCGAGCAGGCGTGCGCCGAGTCGGGGTTCGGCGTAGAATGGGCGGGCCATCCCAACCGCGTCAGCGGCGGCGGTCGCTCCAGTCGCTCCGAGGTACCGGTCACAGTCGGCACGCGTTCGAAGACCGCCCTCCAGCAGAACCGGTACGTCCACGCGCTCGCGTACCGCTTGACAGAAGTCGGCGTTCCAGCCCGGGTCGCGGCTGAAACGGCGGGCTTGCAGGCGATTAAGCAACTGAACGGCACGCGCTCGTAGTCGGCCGGCGAAGACCGCTGCGTAGTCGTCCTGCAGGTCACTCGCGTCCCAGGCCCGGTCCGGAAACGCACCACGGACAATGCTCATGTCCCAGAACGGGGACACCTCGACCGGAACGAGACCGTCATAGCCGATAGCCGCCGCTCGCGTCGCAATAGCCACGCCATCCCTCCGAGTGAGATGCCGTCGAACGAAACTCGGCGCAGCGGTCTCAGCTGGGACCTTCGTGACCAGCGGCACGTCGCCAGCGTGTTCCCGAACGGCGTCGTGGATTGCTTCGAGGAAGCGGACGCCGTCCCGGAACTCGTCGTTCCGACGGTTGTAGAACGGCGAGAGGAACTGCTGGATTAGGCTCATGTTCGCCGCCGAGAGGTGGATACCATCGTAGCCAGCGTCAACGGCGTAGCCGGCACAGCGCCCGAACTGCTCGGCCAGTTCCCACACCTCGCTCGTCGAGAGCACGTCGGGCTGGAGCGAAATCAGCCCAGCCCGGTCCAGCGCCCGGAGCTGCCACGGCGGACGGCTGACGGCGAGCTGGTGCTGGTTCGGGTGGTTCTCGCGGTATCCGGCGTGCCACGTCGCCATACTCCGGAGGCCACCGTGGGCCAGTTGGAGAAAGACCCGGCCGCCGTGGTCGTGAATCGCCCCAGTGAGCCGTTCGAGTCGCTCGACGAAGGCCGGGTCGTGGACCCGCGTCATATTCGGCGCGGCACAGCCGCCACGGTCGGTGACGATGCTCGCCCCCTGGAAGAGGAGGCCGACACCGGAGGCTGCCGTCGGTTCGAGTTCGTCGATGAGCGTGTCGACGGCGGCCGCGCCGTTGCCCGCACACTCCAGTACCGGTGCACGATACAGTCGGTTGGGTACCTCGATGCCACCGATCTGCAGCGGCGTCTCCAGCGCGGTCACGACTGCTCGCGCTCGTCGAACGTCGCCTCGGTGCGGGCGCTATCCTGTGGTGTCACGTGCTGGATGGCCGCCCGGACTTCCGTCGGCGAGTCGAACTCGCCGTCGGTACTGCGTTCGATTGCGGCCGAAAGGTCCTCTGCGGGTGGGGCGGCGCTGCCGTACTCATCTGCCAGTTCCTCCACTCGGACCGGATACGCAGCCCCACCGGTGGTGCGGTCGACCGTCGCCTCGACCCGGCGGGCGCGCTCGCTGGCCCGCTGCCGTGCCGTCCGCTGTGGGTCCATGTGTAGAACTAGCACGTCCGTCGGCAAAAATACTGCCGTTACTTCTCGACCGGGAGCAACGCCACACGCTCCCGAACGGCGTCAGGAAGGCCGCCGGCCGTCGCGGCGAGTTCAGTATCCGTCACGTCGAAAAACGACCGGACGCGGTCGGTGTCGTACTCACCCAAGGTGGACGTCGTCGTAAGCTCCTCGCGAACGTCGTCTTTAGCTGCCTCGATACCGTCCTGTTCGCTTTTTCCTACGTGAGCATCCTTCCGTTCGGGATCGACGATGACTGCGACGACGGGACAGGCCCCCTCGCCGACGCCCATCGTCAGCGCGCGGTTGATTTGACGGCGGCCGGCCGCGTACAGCAGGATTTCGACGCCGAAATCCTCCGCGATGGCGTCGCCCCGGTCGTGGGCCCGGGTCGCGAGTTCGACGGCCAGTTCGAGATGGGCGCGGTCTACGACGTAGCGGGCGTCGAACGCCTGCACCGTGACGCCGTGGCGATCGCCGATTGCACTGAGCGTCTCCACGAACGACCCCACGTCGTCGATATCGGCAGTACCCTCGACAACCCGCATCAGAAATCACCCAGACTGGACTGGTCATCATTGGCTGTCGATTTGGCGTTCGTGTCCCCATCTGCACCGTCGTCAAGGTCAACAGACACGTCGGGCGCGGGCTCGACGCCCTCCATCGACGGGTCACGGTGGCCGGCGCTTTCGAGGACGTTTTCGGCCGTCTTCCGGCGGCCTCGGAGCGCCGCTAGCACGACAGCCTTGTCCGCGTCCCGAAGCTGTGCGCGGTCGGTGATGCCGGCCTGGAACAGCCGTCGTGCGCGTTTTCGGCCGACGCCGCGGACGCCGGCCAGATCGACCAGCTCCTCTCGGACGCCGTGTTCGACGCGAATGCGGGCCTCGCTGATGGCCCGGGCGGCGTCCAAATCGACCTCACTGGCCAGCGATTCGGCGGCCCCCAGCAGCCACTGGGCAGTTTCGACTTTCCCGCGGATGTCACCCGGGCCGACGCCGTACCGCTCCGTAATTGTCGCCTCGTCGACCTCCGTGGCCCAGTCTTCGAGCAGGCGGGCTGTCTTCAGGGCCGAGAGCCAGTCCTCGAAGCGACCCTCCTCGAACTCCGACGGCGTAGGTCCGAGCAGTTCTTCCTCGCGTTCGAACAGTTCCATCTCGTACTCCTCGCGATCGCCCGAGCGGAGATAGAGCTGGTACATATCCGGCGTCCGCGAGACGAGATGGAACAGGCCCAGTGCGGAGATGTCGTCCGGGTCCCTGTCGGGGTCGTCGCTTCCATTGGCCTCCTCGGCCAGTTCGCTGGCAGTTGTGAAGCCGCTGTCAGCCGGCGCTTCCGCGGGCGTCTCAGCCGGCGACCCGCTTGCCGAGGTGCTATCGCTGGCACCCCGTTCCCAGTCCCGCAGGCCGTCGACGATTTCGGCAGCGCTCATCGGGTCCAGATAGAGCCGTGAGACGGTGTGACCGAGCGAGGTAGCGTCGAGTTCGCCAGCTTCGATTTCTAAGAAGTCATTGCGCTGGAGGTACGTGAGCACGTCGTCGACGACGCGTTCCAGCTGGCTGCTGTCGTCAGTCTGGCTGGCGTACAGCGTCTGTTCGAGGAACTCAAGCAGTCCCTCACGCGAGCGGGCGAAGCCGGAGGCGACGGTCGCGAGGATGTGAGTCCGCAGGGCCGGTTCAGCCGCGAGTTTCGACCGGACCGGTTCCGGATCGGCCCAGACATAGCGCTCAAACAGCTCGTCCACCTCGTCGTGGCTGGAGGCGATGAGGACCGCCTCGCCGTAGGGATCGAGCCCCGGGCGGCCGGCCCGGCCCATCATCTGATGTACTTCGAGCACCGACAGCGGGGCCATCCCGCCGGCCGAGCCGTCATAGCGCCGCCAGTCGCGGACAACAACGCGCCGGGAGGGTGTGTTGACTCCGGCTGCGAGCGTCGGCGTCGCGCAGACGACCTTCACCAGCCGGTCCCGGAAAGCCTCCTCAACGAGTTCGCGGTGGCCCCGTGAGAGGCCGGCGTGGTGGAACGCCGCCCCGTCCGCAACGGCGTCCGCGAGTTCGTCGCTTGTTTCCGTGTCGCTCACGTCCCGGATCTCCTCGGCGATGTCGGCCAGCTGATCCCGTTCCTCGGTGCTGAGGTGGGGCCGAACCGTGTTCGCCAGCCGGCCCGCCGCCGCCTCGGCGTTACGCCGGGAGTTGACGAACACCAGCGTCGAGCCATCGTCCTCGAGCGTATCGCGGACGATAGCCGCCGTCTGCTTCTCGTTGTTCTGCACCGAGAGACGTTGTTGGCTCCCGTCTTCGAGATGCAGCGCCTGCCCGTAGTGGACCCCCTTCTGGAGTTCAATGGGGCGCCAGTCGGAGTCGACAAGCCCCGCATCGAGCCACGTCGCCAGCGCCTCGGCGTTGCCGATAGTCGCCGACAGCGCGACGGTCTGCAGGTCGGGGTTGAGCCGGCGGAGCTTCGCCAGGGTCACCTCCAGTGTCGGCCCCCGCTCGCCGTCGTCGACGAGGTGGACCTCGTCAGTAACGACACAGGTGAGGTCCTCGATCCAGGGCGCGTCGTTCCGGACCAGCGAGTCCACTTTCTCGCTGGTGGCGACGACGATGTCCTTGTCCGCGAGCCATCCCCCCTCGGACTCGTAGTTCCCCGTCGAGACGCCGATGTCGAGGCCGTACTGCTCGAACTCCTCGAAGTCGGCCTGCTTCTCGCTGGCCAGTGCTCGCAGTGGAACGATATACAGCGCTTTGCCGCCGCGGGCGACCGAGGAGAGCATCGCTAGCTCGGCGATGAGGGTCTTTCCGCTCGCTGTTGGAATCGATGCGACCAGATTCTCCCCCTCGGTGACGCCGGCCTCGACGGCTTCGGCCTGTGGCGGGTACAGCTCCTCGATGCCGTCGTCGCGCAGGTGGTCTGGGAGCCACTCGGGCACGCCCGGCAGGTCCGCAACGTCCATTACACCCCGCTTGGGTCCTGCCCCGATTTAAACTGTCGCACTGCAACCGCTTCGACCCGCAGGCGAATCGAGCACCGAGGGGAACGCCTTTGGACACGAGCAGCCAACACGAGGTATGCGAGTCGAGTACGACTACGACACCTGTATCGGGATGTTCCAGTGTGTCGCGGAGTGGGACGCCTTCGAGCGCGACGAGGACGCCGGCAAAGCAGTGCTGGCGGACAGTGAGGAACAGGAAGAAGACGTGTTTGTTCGGGAGGTTCCCGACGACGCCGAACTGGACGCAAAGTTCGCCGCCCGGTCCTGTCCGGTCGACGCTATCACACTTTACGACGACGACGGCGAACAGCTCATTCCCTGATTAGTCCCTCGACAGTCGCTTCAAGCACGACGGTTCCGGCGGTATCGCCGTCAGCCTGCTTCGCCGCGGCTGTGTCGGCCTGACCGGGGTCATCGCCGCAACTGACGCGCTGGACGGTCACATCACCGACGAGGGGGACGCCGTCATCGGTATCTGGGTCGGCGCTCACAATAGTTAGTTCACAGACCAGCGTCTCGCCGGTGTACACCGGGCGCTGGAACTGCAGGTCCATCCGCGAGGCAAGCACTTCTAGATCACCGCCGATGCTGGTCAGCAGTGACGCGGTGAGCAACCCCTGGACCATCCGCCGGCCGTCTCCATCAGGCTCCGTGTGGCGGGGCTGGTCGTCTCCGGAAAGGGCGGCGAACTGGTCGACGTCTTCGGGCTGAAACGTCCGGGTTTCGGTGAACGTCTCACCGACTTCGACGGGAGGCATATGCTGGGTTGTCGGCACTTTGGGGCAAAAAGCCCCGGCCTCGTCCCGAAACCCACAGGGGGCTGGGCTCCTCAAATCAGAGCGATGTCGAATGGTGGTCCCCTCCGCCGCTTGCTGACTGCGTTCCCCGCATTGCTGGCCAGTGCAGGCTTTGTCGACCGAGAGAAGGCGACCGCGGCGACCGATCTCGCCGCGCCGGTGATGGTCACCGGCGGCCTCCGTATCCTCCTGCGCCTCGCCGACTTTCTGATGGTCGGTCTGGCGCTCGGTGACGCGGCCATCGCCGGCCTCGAACTCGGCTTCCAGTACTACTTCGTCGGGTTCGGGCTCTCGCTGGCGGTCTCCTCCGGGACGATCAGCGTCGTCTCGCGGTTGCAGGGGGCCGATCAGCCTGAACGGGCGAATCTCGCGGTCAAGCAGTCGCTGTGGCTCGCGTTGCTCGTCTCCCTGCCGCTGTCGGCGCTGTGTTGGCGCTATCCGGAGCTACTGGTAGGGATTCTCACCGACGACGCGGCGACGATCCGGTTCGGCGCGACGTATCTCGCCATCGTAATGCTGTCGCTGGCCCCGCGGTTCTGGAGCATGGTCGCCGCCCGGGCGCTGGCGGGCAGCGCCGATACCCGAACGCCGATGTACGTCCGCCTGCTTACGCTGCCGACGAACGTCGCGCTCAACGCCGTCCTCATCTTCGGCGTCGGCCCGTTCCCCGAACTCGGCATCGCCGGTGCAGCGTGGGGGACGGCCATCGCGAACACGCTCGCGGCAGTGATTTTCCTCGGACTGTTGCTGTCCGGGCGCTACGTGGTCACGCTCCGACCCGGCGGGACGCAGTTCAGCGTCGACCTCATGCGCGAAATCATCCGCGTCGCCCTACCATTGTCAGGAATGCGGCTACTGCAGACGTTCGCCCGCTTCCCGTTCCTGTTCATCCTAGGCGTGCTGGGGACGCCAACGCTCGCGGCCTACGCAATCGGCCGCCGGGTCATGCTACTCGCGCTGATGCCGGCGTGGGGGTACGCCACCGCCGCGTCAACCCTGGTCGGGCAGTCGCTGGGGGCCGGTGACGAAGGGGAGGCGACTGCCTACGGCTGGCAGACGCTTCGCGTAGCGCTCGCCGTCCAGCTCGTCGCGGCGGTCCTGCTCGTGGTGTTTGCCCGCCCCATCGTCGCCCTGTTCGGGACCGCCTACCCCGACCTGGCGGCGGCGTTCGTCCGGGTGTTTGGCCTGCTCGTCGCCGGCTTCTCCATTTCCCGGACGATGCGGGGCAGCCTTCGGGGCGCCGGCGACACCCGCTGGCCGCTGTACGGGACGGTTCTGGGCGGCTATTGCTACCGGCTTCCGGTAGCTGCCCTCGCCCTGCCGCCGTCGTTCGTCGTAACCGTTCCGGTCCTCGGCATGGCTGTCTCGCCGGGCCTCGGGCTCGGACTGCCGGCAATATTCGCCGCACTCGTCGGCGATTTTTACCTGAAGGCCGCGGTCAACGCGGGCCGGTTCTGGTCCGGCGGGTGGCGCGCCGTGGCCAAGCGGTCGGGCGTCGGTGCGACCGACGACTGACGTCGGAGACTATCAACCACACCGGCCCGCTGTCGACCGCTTCACTCGACCTGCGCGACGGCTTCGACCTCGACGACGGCCTCGGGCGTTGCCAGCCCGCTCACCTCGACCATCGTCGCAACGGGGCGAACGTCGTCGAAGAACTCGCTGTGAGCCTCGCCGACCTGTTCCTGCTCGTCGATATCGGTGACGTACATCCGGGTCTGGACGACGTCCTCGATAGCGGCGTCGAGGGCTGTCAGTGCGTCCGAAACGATACCGAAGGCGTGTTTCGTCTGTTCGTACGGATCGCCCGGCGCGACGACCTCGCCATCGTCGTCCGTGGCGATGGTGCCGGCGACACGAATAGTGTCACCCGTACGTATCGCCCGCGAGTAGCCGACCTGCTGTTCCCAGGCAGTGCCTGTCGAGGTGCGTTCACGGCGCATAGTCGGTGGATGATACGGACCCCGAAAATCGTTTCTCAAGTTTTAATGTCTGGCCCGGGATACTCATTGACATGAGCAAGGCCACGAAAGTCGTCCTCGGAACAATCGGCGTGTCAGCACTGCTGTCGATCGGCATCGTCATCAACCTCGTCCTGTTCTCGGCGTAGATGTTCACCGAGCGTTCACTGACCGGCGAGCTGCCGGCAGTACGTGAGGCCTACGCCCCGGAGGCGCTCGTACTGAACTGCGACCGTGACTTCGAGACGCTGGACCCCGCAGTCGCCGAGGAACTCCTGCTGGTGACCGACAGCCTCGATCAGATTTCTTACGACGGTGCGTGGCTCCCGACCACAGCGCCAGAAGTGCTACAGGAGTACATCGGGAACAGCCTCACCATCGGGATGCCCGGCGACGGCGGCGTCGCCTGGACACGACAGACGGTCCCACCCTGCGTGTTCGTCAAGCCGCGACTGGAAACGTCGCCGGACGACTTCGTCTCGTTTCTCGTCGCCGAGGCGCTCGTCGAGGTCAGCCTCGACGAACCCGAGCATTTTCTGGGTTTCTTCGGCGAGCGCTATCCGGATTTCGTGGCCGCCACCGAAGACCACCTCGATTCGAACGCCCGGTACCAACTCGCAGCGGCGGTGTACACGGCGTATCTGGGCCTGCAGACCCGCGCGGAGTTCGCCGACTGGGCCGACGGCTATCCGGATCTGTACGCGGCGTGGGACGACGCCGGCGAACGCCTGCAACCCCGCCTCGACGACCTCCCCAGCGAGATCGCACAGGGCCAGACGGAGTTCGCCGCGGCCGCCGAACTCGCCTGCAGCGGCGTCAAGCACGGACTCGACCTGCCCGCACCGTTTGCCGCGCTCGACACGGACGCCTATCTGGAATACGGCGCTGACTACGCCGTCCAGTGGGTCGAGACGACGTTCGAGAAGATGGAGTAACGGAGTTCCGTGTCGGTGCTCCAGTAAATACGATTTACTACGTTGTGCTACAGCCGTTCCAGCACCGCGTCGGCGTCGTAGTTGAGCGTCAGTTCCCGCGAGCGGCCCCGGCCCTCGACATTTGTGTAGTCGGCGTCGATGATGTCGAGCTGGTCGAGCTTGTTGATTATTTCCGAGTAGCGTGTGTACCCCAGGTCCGTCTGCTCGGAGAAGGCGTCGTAGATGTCGCCGGCCTGCTGGCCGTCGTGGGCGGCGATGACCTCCACGAGTGCGGTCTCCGAGTCCGATAGCTCCCGCAATCGGCGGGAGAGGTGGACGTATTTGGACTTGTCGTAGGCCGCCTCGACATCCTCGGGTTCGACGGAGCGGGAGGCGCGCCGCTCGGCGTTCATCCCGGCGCGGCGCAGGAGGTCGATGCCGACCCGGAGGTCGCCGCCCTGCTCCTCGGTCAGTTCGGCGACGCGATCGAGCACCGTGGGGCCGACGACACCTTCGTTGAACCCCCGGTCGGCACGCTCACCGAGGATATCTGCGATTTCGGCCTGTCCGTACGGGTTGAAATACACCTCCTCCGGGCGAAATACGGACTGGACACGTGTATCGAGGGCGTCGATGACATCGAGTTCGAGATCCGAGGAGACGCAGATGACACCGATTTTCGCGCCGGAGTGGGCCTCGTGGGCGCGCAGCAGCGAGTACAGCGTGTCGCTGGCCTCGCTCTCGTAGAACAGGTAGTTCACGTCGTCGAGGGCGACGACGAGCACCTCGTCTTCCTCGACTAGTTTATCGGTAATCTGGGAAAACAGCTTCTTGAAAGAGATGCCCGAGGAGGGCGGTTCGTAGTCGAATATCTCGGCGAACAGCCGCGAAAAGACGGCATAGCGCGTCGAGTCCATCTGGCAGTTCACCCGCACGGTCTTGACATCCGTCTGGGCGGTGAGTTCGTCGAACAGGATCTGGGCGGCAGTCGTCTTCCCTGTACCGGGCGGCCCGCGGGCGATGACGTTGAGCGGGCGCGACCCCCGGACGGCCGGCCGAAGCGCGTACTTCAGCGTCTCCATCTGGGTGTCCCGGTGTTTGAACGTCTCCGGGAGCCAGTCGATCTCGAAGACGTGTTCGTCCCGAAAGACGGACTCGTCCCAGCCGAGCATCCGGTCCTCGGGGTCGTCGCTCATCACTTTCACCGAGCTTCGCGGCCCACTTAACCATTTGCCACAGCTTCACCCACAGTGACAGGTCAGTGCGTCTCAGGCGGTCACTACTCGAACTTTCCGAGCAAATCACTGTAGAATCCATCGGCATCGTCGGCACCGTCGTCGGCGAGCTTCTCGACGATGAGTTCCGGCGTCGAGCGGGCGAGCTTTCCCTTGACCGGCGAGCGCTCGACGCGCAGTTCGCCGTTTTCCAGCCCCTTGGCCTCGATACCGTCGATGCTGATGTCGGTCTCGGCGGCCTCGCTGATGTCGCGTGCGAGGTGGGAGACGAAAATCGCCGTGGCCTGGCGCTCGCCCAGCGCTTCGAGGATGCCGGCCATGATCTTCGCGCTGGCCCCCGGCTCGGTTATCGATTCGAGTTCGTCGACGAGCACCATCACCGGGCGGTCGTCGGTCCCGGCCGCCGGCCCGTCGCCGTCCGCGGTTGCATCGCCGTCAGCCCCTGTCCCGTCCCCATCCGCTGCCGCCGGCGACCGGTGGTCCACGTCCGCGACGAGGTCGCCGAACTCCCGTAGCGTGGCCTCGAACGCGCCGGCGTCCAGCGTTCCCTGGGTCTTGGCGTGGTAGTGGAGTTCGGAGATCCGCCCGATGCGGGCCGACTCGGCCGGAACGGGCAGGCCCATATGTGCCAGCGTCGTCACCAGCGCCACGAGGTCCAGCGTCGAGGTCTTGCCACCGCTGTTGACCCCCGAGAGGACCGTCACGCCCTCGACAGTGTAATCGACGGGCTCGACTTCGTCGAAGGGAACGTCGAGCAGCGGGGAGCGCCCGCCCTCGATGGCAACGCCCTCGGACTCGGTAACGTCCGGCATCGTACAGTCGAAATCATCGGCGAAGCGGGCGATTGCCAGTTCGACGTCGAGTTCCAGCGCCGCATCGACCAGCGCCGCGGCGTCGTGGCGCATCTCGGCGAGGTCGTCGGCGAGTTCCCGCTTCCGGCGGGTGGCCCGCTGGTCGCGCGCGGCGGTGAGTTCCTCGCGGAGCCGGGCGACGACGTCCTCGCTGTGTTCGACCGGGTAGGCCGGTTCGTCGGGAAACGCCCGGCGCGCCGTCGCCTCCATGTCCCGGAGCGCCAGCGCGTCGACGAGGTGGTCGCGGGCCTTCTCGACGGCCGCGGCGTACTCGTCGGCCAGTTCCCGCTGGAGCAACGAGTCGACGCCCGCCCCGCGTTCGACCAGCGACAGCAGGTCCGTCCCTTCGATGGTCACGTCCTGCTCCTCAATGGCCTCCCGGAGGTGGTCGTTGGCGACGCTCTCTGCGGTCGACACCGCCGCGTCGAGGTCGTCGACGGCGGTGGCGAGCCGGTCGAGCTCCTCGTCGCCGGTGACGCTGCCGTCCTCGTCGAGCTGGTCCAGCGCCGATAGGAGCGTCTCCAGGTCACACGGCGCGTCGAGGGCGGCGACGCGGTGGACCTCCGCGGCGGCCCGTATCCGGTCCCGGTTGCGGGCAAAAAATGTGAGCACGCGCTCGGGCACGACGGATTCGGGCTCCTCCAACGCGTTCGGTTCCACCCGCACGTCGCCCTCGATGTCGACGCCAGCAAAGGCCTCGTCCAGCGCGACGACCGTCGAGTACGAGCGGGCGAGTTCGGCCAGCTGGCGGGCGTCGTCGACGACCTCAACGCTGACCTCCGGAATCGCGGCCTGCGCGTCGGCGTAGCGCTCGGCATCACGGGTCGCCAGACAACGGTCCCGGACCCGCACGTCGCCCGGTTCGGCCAGTGGTTCGACGGCCGACAAGGCGTCGAGTACTGCCGGGTCAGGCTCGCGGGTCATTGCCGACTCTGCGAACGAGCGGACCTCCTCGATACGGCTACGAACGCCGCTGGGGTAGATCGTTTCCAGTCGCTTGGCGGCGTAGTCGGTTACCGTCCGGTCGGTCAGCAGCGCCAGTGCGTCCTCGTGGATCTCTCGGGCGCGTTTCGTCGCGGTGAATCCACCGGGGTCGTCGTGTTCGGCCCGGATCGCGCCGCGAGCGATACGGGCGGCCCGGCCCTCGCTGATACCCGGTGCGCGTGCGAGCGACGCCACGTCGCCGTCCCGGAGTGCCGCCTCCGGGTCGTCTAGTTCCCGGAGCGCCGCGGCTGTCTTCGCCCCGACGCCCGGAACCGATTCGAGCTCCATCTGCCCGCCCATTCGACGCCAGCGAGAAAAAACCCGTTGCCAGCGGTTCCGGCGCAGCGGAGCGGTCAATACCGCTCCGGTTCGGTCAGCCAAACACCGAACGCGAAGGCGTTTTTGCGCTCCACCGAGAAAGACGTTCCATGTCTGCTGTTTCGGAGAAGCTAGCGGCCGCCCGCGAAGACCTCAAGTCGCGAGACGGCGTGCTGATCGCCTTCTCCGGTGGGGTCGATTCGAGTGTCGTCGCCGCGCTAGCGCACGACGCCCTCGGCGACGACGCCATCGCCTGCACTGCCAAATCTGAAACCCTCCCCGCTGCCGAACTTACCGACGCCACCCGCGTCGCC
>AOLX01000022.1 GCA_000336895.1 Haloarcula argentinensis DSM 12282
GCCAGCCCGCTCAGAGATGTGTATAAGAGACAGATGTACGACCGCGCCCGCGAACTCGGAATCGACGTAGTGTGTGATGGGACGAACGCCTCCGACGTGGGCGAGGGCCACCGCCCCGGCCTGCGCGCCGTCGAGGAACTGGACGCTTACTCGCCGCTGCTGGAACACAACATCGAGAAATCCGAGGTCCGGGAAATCGCCCGCGAGTACGACCTCTCGGTCGCCGACAAGCCCTCGATGGCGTGTCTTTCCTCGCGGATTCCGACCGGCCTCGAAGTGACCGAAGAACGCCTCTCCCGCGTCGAGAAGGCCGAGCGCCTCCTGCGGACGTGGGGCTTCGAGCAGTTCCGCGTGCGCGACCACGACGGCCTCGCCCGGATTGAGGTCGGCGAGGAAGAACTCGAAACCGCGCTCGATCCCGACTTCGTCCGTACTGCCCGCGACCACATTGAGGACTGTGGCTTCGATCACGTTACCCTCGACCTCCACGGGTACGAAACCGGCAGTGTGAGCCCAGAAACGGAGGAGTCAGCCGAAGAAGAGGCAGAGGACGTGGTCAGCAACGTTTTCGACGCCGACTATCCGTCCGTCGATTGACGACGTACCCCTTCTCAAACCAGTGCGTCACGTCAGCCATCGCTTCTACGTTGGGCGATCAGACACGCAAAGTAGCGCTTTCGTCGTCATGGAAAGTATGAGATAAAGTACAAGTGTAGCGGGACAGTCGGGACAAATATAGACCACAGTGGACCGCGGTCGGGCTGAGTTCAGTGATATGCGCGGCCAGCCTCGAAACACGGCAGGAATACCACGTTATATATGCTCGTTGACCTATTTCTTGATTCGGCGCTTCTCGTACTCGGCATCTTCTCGTTGGTTGCCATTCCGGTAGTTTTCGCGCAATCGATCGAAAACACGGACGCTGAGTCCAGGTTAGAACGTGTCGCACCGTTGCTTCTCAGCCTCTCGTACGTACTCTCGAAGCTCGTTCCGGGTCGGTTCGTTACGGTATCCCCGGGCGTGGAGAGCGCTGTCGGGACGCTAACACTTGTACTCCTTGTCATCGGTGTCTATTTCATGTTCATCAGATAGCCAGCACCACAGTGCGGCGACCACCCGCAGTCGCTCGTACGTCAGGGATCACCGGCGAGAGTACAGGGCGATTTCTAGGTCGTATCGCATCAAGCAACAGTACGCACTCAGTCCAGCAGCGTCCGCCAGCCGGTCATCTCCTCGCTGACCAGTGCAGGACCGTCCTCGTCCAGTCGGATTTCGTTGACCGCGCAGTTCGGCTGTGAACTCTTCGCCAGCGCCGCGTCCGGGTCGCTGTCGGTGAGTTTCGCCAGCAGGACCTTGATGACGCCGCCGTGGGTGACCACAAGCGTCGTTTCGTCGGCGTCGGTGGTCGCAATCGCCCGGTCCCACCCGGATTCGACCCGCCCGCGGAAGGCCGGGATGCTTTCGCCGCCCTCCGGGGCCGCATCGAGCGAGATGACGCTCGCGTCCCGGTCGTGGTCAGGGAACTCCCCGAACAGTTCCTCGGCGTACAGGCCCTGTACGATGCCGAACCCGCGCTCGCGCCAGTCGGTGTCGAACTCGGGGTTGGGTAACCCACCGTAGCCGTCGTTGGCTGCGGCGGCCGTCTCGCGGGTCCGCCGGAGATCCGAGGCGAAGACGCGGTCGACGCCGTAGCGCTCGTCGAGCCATGTTCCGAGCGCTGTGGCCTGCTTCTGTCCCTGTTCGGTCAGCCGACTCGGGGCCCATCCCTGGATGCGCCCGTCGCGGTTCCACGTCGTCTCACCGTGTCGGGCGACAAGTAGGGTTCCCATCTTATTCACCCCGGTTTCGCCAGCGTGCGACGGCGATAGTCCCCTCGTAGAGGAGGACGAGGCCGCCAGCGACGGCGATTGCGGCATTTCTCGGGAGGCTGAACTGGTTCACGAGGCGGAACAGCGTCGGGTCGGGGCTGCCGAGGTAGCCGACGACGATTGCGACGGCCCACACCGGCAGGCGGGCGGCCCGGAACCCGCGCCAGAGTTTGACCGAGCCGTAGTAGTTCTTGTTCACGTACGCCAGCGCCTCGAACAAGGCGATCATCCCGCCGCCGACGAGCATCGGCGTGGCGGTCCCGAGGCCGACGGCCGCCAGCGTCTCAGTGACTGTGGCTGGCAATTGCTCGTAATAGCCTGTCGGGACCGGTGCGGGGCTGAGGACGTAGCCGGCAATACCGGCGGTCAGCCACGCGACCGGACGGCGCGCGGCGAGGTCGTCCGCCGTCGGGACTGGCGACGTGCTGCCGGTCCAGCGAAGGAGCAACAGGGTGCCCTCGAATAGGCCGATCATCGTCACGGCGACCATGAGCGGGGCCATCCCGGTCGGGTCCGGGCTGAACAGGAACGCCACGGCAGCAAAGCCACCCCAGAAGTACAGTCGCCGGTCCTGCAGCCACTGGCGGGTCGTCACGCCCATCATCACTGCGAGCATCACGAACAGCGGGATCTGGAAGATGAGCGCGAACAGCCCGAGCATCAGAATGATGAGGTTGAACGTCTCGCTCAGGCCGAACGCGAGGTCGGCTGCGCGGTCGGAGTAGGTAATGAAGTAATCGAACATCGCCCGCAGCACGGCGAAGTACGCGAAGCTGACGCCGACAGCTGCGAGCACGAGGCTCGTCGGAACCGCGGCCAGGTAGTAGCGTCGCTCGCGGGGGTACAGCCCCGGTCGCATGAACAGGTACGTCTCGTAGACGAACACCGGCAAGGCGGCGATAAAGCCGACCAGCGAGGACACTTTCAGCCGTGCCAGAATGAGCGCGAGCGGGTTGTACACGTTCGGACAGTCAGCGCCATCGACGACGCTGCCGTCGGCGTTCGTCGCGACCCGGCCGCAGGCCTCGGCCGGCCCGTCGAGGAACGAGTACCACAAGAAGTTGATGAGCTCGTCGGAGTACGGCAAGGCGATGACGGCAACCACGGCCATTACGCCGACGACGACGAACAGCCGCATCGCCATCTCCTCGACGTGGTCGGCCAGGGGCATCTCCTCGTCGTCGGGTGCGCCCTCGTCGACGATGTCGTCATCCGGGTCGTAGGTGGGTGCGTTCCCGCCGCCGGTCGTCGGTGCAGCACCACCGGCACCGGCCGGTGACGGCGTCGACTTGCCCCAGTCGGTCGGAACGTCCGCCGGCACAGCGGCGGCAACGTCTGACGCGTCGCGGTCGAACAGCCCGTCGCTGGCTTCGCCTTCAGTCGGCGCGGCGTGTGAGCCGATAGTACTCTCGTTGCCGCCGGCCGGTGCGGGTCCGGGACCCGTCACGTCGTCCGCCTCCCGATTGGCATCGGCTTCGGCCACGGGGTCGGTCGGGAGTGACGAATCGTCGGATTCGGTATCGGACGGTAGTGGCGGCTCATCGGGCCCGCGCCGCTCGTCGTCTGCGTCACCGTCCTCCATCTGTCCCGGGCTTAGACGGTGGGTGTTGTAAACTTTCTTTTCGAGCAGTGGCTGTCACCGGGATGAATAAATTGATAACGCCCACTGGGCTAGGCACAGAGAAGATGGCGAGTGCTATCGACGAGGACACCGTCCAGACGGTCCAGAGTGGACGCGCCACGCTCGGCGCGATGCTCCGCTCAGCGCAGGTGCACCTCCAGAAGGTGTTCATCGTCTTCGTCATCGGGATGATCGGCACGATTATGGGACTGCAGTACGGCGTCTGGGACACGCTGCGTGCCGATCTCCTGTACTCGCAGATGGACCTCACCACACAGGAGGCCACGAGCATCGTCGCGGTCACGCCGTTCGACGTCATCCTCCTGCAGGTGAAAATCGGGGCCGTCATCGGGATTCTCATGTCGCTGCCGCTGCTGATCTACTTCGGCCGCGACGGACTCCGACAGCGCGGCTGGTGGCCGGCCGAGCACATCCCGACCTGGAAGGGCGCGCTGTTCGTCAGCATAAGCCTGGGCCTGTTTTTCGGCGGTGTCGCCTACGCCTACGAACTGTTCTTCCCGCTGATGTTCAACTTCCTCGCCGGGGACGCATTCAAGGCCGGCTTCACGCCGCAGTACTCCATCGTCAAGTGGTTCCAGTTCGTCTTCCTGCTGGCCGTCTCCTTCGGACTCGCCGCCCAGTTGCCGCTCGTGATGACGGTGCTTTCCTACACCGAAATCGTCCCCTACGAGACGTTCCGGGACAAGTGGCGCTACGCGGTGATGGGGATTTTCGCCTTCGGTGCGCTGTTCTCGCCGCCGGACCCCTTTACGCAGATCATGTGGGCCGCGCCGCTGTGTGGCCTCTACGGGATCAGTCTCGCGCTGGCGAAGCTTGCGATGCTGATCAGGCGCTCTGGTGACCTCGTCAGTACCAGTACCGTCGCCCGTGGGCACTGGAACACGATTCTCGGCGGTGCAGTGCTGAGCGGCGGTGTGGTGTACTACGTCCTGGCGACGCCGGCATTTCAGTACATCCAGCAGTTCGCCGAAGTATTCCCGTCCGACCGGCTCACTGGCGACATTCAGCCGCCGGCACTGTTCGGGCTCCCCGTCGAAAGTACGGCACTGCTCATTGCTGCCGTCTTCGGCGTCATCGGTGCTGTTGCTGTTCTGTACTACCACGTTCTGACCGCACTGTCCGAGAAGGCCGGCCCCGGTCAGGTCGGCGACCCGACGGCAATCGATATCGGCGAACTCAACGCTTCAGCCGTCGAGGTCGCGCCCCCCGAAGTGTTCGAGGAGATGACCGAGGACGAGGCGCTTGCCCACGCCGACCGCGCTCTTGCGGACGACAACAAGAAGAAAGCACAGGCCGTCCTCGACCGCTGGGACATGGCCCACGAGGACGACCCGGAGGGCGAGGGTGACGCCGCAGAAGGAGTGGACGGGACCGCCGAAGCGGACGAGGAAGACGCAGGCGTGTTCACCTCGACGACCGCCGGCATGGTCGACGCCTTCACCGAGGACGAGACCACTGAAGACGAGATCGGCGGCTACTACTACGACATCCAGTTCATCCTCAGTGCGCTGGCGTCCCGGGCGTTCGTGATTCTGGGCATCTTCGGCGCGGTGCTCGCCGCCGCGTTCCTGTTCCTCTATCAGGGCGGTATCGGGTCGATACAGCGGACGTTCGTCAGCCGGCTTCCGCCGGAGATGGCCGCCGACGTGAGCATCGTCACGCTCCACCCTGTGGAGCACCTCGTGTTCATCGTCAAGTTCTCGACGATACTCGGAGCCGTCTCCATCATCCCCGTGGTGCTGTACTTCGCATGGCCGGCGATGCGCGAGCGCGGCCTCGTCATCGGGAACCGCAACATCCTCGGCGTCTGGGGCGGGACGCTGTTCGCCGCACTCATCGGCGGAAGCCTGCTCGGATTCCTCTACGTGGCCCCGATGACCATCTCCTGGATCGCCTACGACCAGCTGAACTCGAACATGGTCATCGCCTACCGAGTAAGCAAGTTCGGCTGGCTCGTGTTCTTCCTCACCATCGGGATCGGCCTGCTGGCGGAGATTCCGGTGACGATGTTCCTGTTCCACAAGGGCGGAATCATCCCGTTCCGCCTGATGTACGAGCGCTGGCGGGAGGTCGTCATCGCCATCGTGGCGCTATCGGCGATTCTCTCACCAAGCGGTATCTTCACCATGTTTATCGTCGGCATTCCGACGGCGTTTTCGTACATGCTCGGTCTCGGCATCCTCTGGGTGTACACGCTCGGCGGCCGGCGGACGACGAACCGGCGCAGCGAACCGGCCGACTGATAGCTGTTCGCGGAGACAAGTCGGGGAGTGTTATTCGACGATGATCGCGCCACCGTCCCGGTCGCGGAACGCGCAGTGATACTCATAACAACCAGAAACCCCGATAGCAGTCCCGCAAGATGCTCCTCTACTGGCCGAAATCTGGGATTTTCCTCCATCCGGCCTGTCGTGAGTGCAGTACTCTCGTGATGCCCGGAGACCGCCTGCGAGCCGATACGTCCGGTCGGCAAACCGCAGTGGCTAAGCATATGCTCGATATATTCCCCAGATATGCCCAAGATAAGCGTCGAAGTCCCGGCCGAACTGCTGAACGACATCGACAAGCACGTCGGCGAGGACGGGAAGTTCGTCAACCGAAGCGAGGCCATCCGCGCCTCAGTACGAAAGACGCTTGACATGCTCGACGACATCGATGAACGGCAGGGACGACTCGACGATGAGCAGTGAGCGGTCGGAGTCGGTGCGCGTCGGCCTCGTCGCGCTGTTCGTGACGGCGCTGGTCACCTCGCAAGTGACCGCTTCGAAGCTGCTCGCGTTCTCGCTGCCGTTTTCCCTTCCGCTTGCTGGGTCGATGCTCGTCCTGCCCGGGGCCGCGCTGGCCTACGCGCTGACGTTCTTCGCCTCCGACTGCTACGCAGAGCTGTACGGCCGTCGGGCCGCAACGGTCGTCGTCAACGTTGGCTTCGTCATGAACTTCATTCTGCTGGCGCTGATCTGGAGCACGATTCTCGCCCCCGGACTTCCGCAGGCAGATCAGCCGGTTGACCTTGCGGCTTTCCAGAACGTGCTCGGGGCCAGCACGGCCATCGTCGTCGCCAGCCTGTCGGCCTACGTCGTGAGCCAGAACTGGGACGTGTTCATCTTCCACTGGCTCAGGGACCGAACGGACGGTGAGAAGCTCTGGCTCCGAAATATCGGCTCGACAGCCACCAGCCAGCTCATCGATACGATCATTTTCGTCGGCGTCGGCTTCGTCCTGTTTCAGGGCGTCCCGCCGGCCGAGGCGCTGGTGCTCATCGTGGGACAGTACCTGCTGAAACTCGCTATCGCCGTCGTGGATACGCCCTTTGTTTACGCCGTCGTCGGCTTCGCCCGGCGAAACGACGTCGTTACGTCCCCGGCGAGCGCCGACTGAAAAACGACTGCGAGCGGCTTATTCGACCGGTTCGGCGAACGCGTACCGCGGTTTCACGTCGTCGATTCGGACCTCGACGGTCTGGCCATCTTCGACGCCGCTGACGAACACGGTGAAGTTCTCGACCTTTGCGATGCCGTCCCCCTCCTCGCCGATGTCCTCGATAGTGACTTCGACGATGTCACCCTCGCGGACCGGCCCAGTCAGGCGGTGTTTCGCCACCAAATATAGCTCCGAGGAGGAGTCACGGGAGGCGTCGGGACGGACCTCGCGGACGTACTCGAACTCCGGTTCGATGTCGGCGATGAGGTCGTCGAGGTCCTGCCCGTCGAACACCTTCGCACAGAAGTCCCCGCCGGCATCGAGCAGGTCCGTGGCCACTTCGAAGGCTTGCCGGACCAGATGAACCGACCGGGCGTGATCGAGATCGTACTGGCCAGTCATGTTCGGGGCCATGTCGGAGATCACAACGTCGACCGGACCCCCACTGCCGTCGCTCTCACCGACGATTTCGCGGATCTCGTCTTTCGTGCCGTCCTCAGTCATGTCGCCACGGACGTACTCAACGGTCGGCTCGGGATCTTCTAGGTCATCGATTGTCTGGCGGTCGACACCGACGAGCGTGCCGCGTTCGCCGATGCGCTCGGCCGTGACCTGCATCCAGCCGCCGGGTGCCGCGCCGAGGTCGACGACGGTCCGTCCCTCGCCGAGGAGGCCGGCCGTGTCGTCCAGCTGCTGGAGCTTGTAGGCCGACCGCGCGCGATACCCCTCCTGCTTCGCTCTGTTGTAGTAGTCGTCTTTGCCCGACATAGTTACCTCACACCGCGTCTGTCTCGAACGCCCAAGGGCGGCGAAATCGCAGTCATAATGAGAGGAAGGCGGTCAGCGCTGAAATGGATGCCGACTCGGAGTTTCCGGTCGAGCTGCTGCACGACAGTCACCGGTCGGTTGTTCCGATGGATATCGACAGTTTCCGGGACTACATTACCACCGGCCCGAACATGATCAGTGTCGTTCTTACCGCACAAGAACGCGTCTCAGCGGCTGAGATTCGCCGGCCCCATATATACAGGTCACGCGCTGAGTCCCATCTGTAGGAAGTGACCTCCCAATGTCAACCATTCCGACGGCGACGCGGAGGCGGGTGTTAGAAGCCCTGGGCGTCGGCACGGCCGCACTTGCGGGCTGTGCCAGCGCACCGGGCGCAAAAGAGCAAGCGACCGAAGCGGAGACGACCCCACAGGAGCCAGCTATGAACGGCGCACAACAGACTGACATCGACCGTATCGCCGCGGACCCGACCGCAATCCCGGACCCCATCGACCGGTCGGAGCCAAAGACTGTATCGGTCGAGATGACCACCAAAGAGCAGGTCGCAGAGGTCGAGCCGGGCGTCACCTACACATACATGACGTTTGGCGACCAGATCCCCGGCCCGATGATCCGGGTTCGCCGGGGCGACACCGTCGAACTCACCATCACGAACGAGGAGGGGAACTCGATGCCCCACAACATCGACCTCCACGCCGTCCGCGGCCCCGGGGGCGGGGCTGAGGCGTCGATGGTCACGCCGGGCCAGACCAAGACGTTCCGCTTCAAGGCCACCTACCCCGGCGCGTTCATCTACCACTGCGCCGTCCCGAACCTCGATATGCACATCTCCTCGGGGATGTTCGGGATGATACTCGTCGAACCGAAGGAGGGGCTCCCCGAAGTGGACCACGAGTTCTACTTCGGCCAGCACGAACTGTACACTACCGGCGACACCGGCGAGAAGGGGCACCACGACTTCGACATGGAGGCGATGGCGGCCGAAGAGCCGACGTACGTCCTGGTGAACGGCGAAAAGTACGCCATCACCCCGGACCGACACGGTTCGCCGAGCATGTCGGTCGGCGACACCGCTCGCGTGTACTTCGTGACCGGCGGGCCGAGCCTCGACTCCAGTTTCCACCCCATCGGCTCCGTCTGGGACGAGGTCTGGCAGCAGGGTGCTATCGCCGGACCGCCGAACAAGTACGTCCAGACCACGCCGGTCAAGCCGGGGTCCTGTGCCATCGCGACCCTCCACGCCGAGGTGCCCGGTCCCATCAAGCTGGTCGATCACGCACTCTCGCGAGTCGCGCGCAAGGGCATGATGGCCGTCATCAACCGCGAAGGGGCGGCAAACCCCGACGTGTTCGAACCGGAGGCCTGACCGCGTCGCCGGAGTAACGCTGTGCACTGCCGCTTCGTGTTCTGATCGGTCACTCGATAGAGTCCGCTCACGAGCGCTGCCCCGTCCGCGGTCGCTCGCGCGCACGCGGTTTCAATGAGGGACTTTTTAATGGATGGGGGCATAGTCCGGTTCAAGATGTTCAACGCCATCGTGAGCGCAGACACGCTCCAGGCGACTCTCGACTCTGTGAGCGTGCTGGTGGACGAGTGCAAGATCCACCTCGAAGAAGACGGGCTGGAAATCCGGGCAGTTGACCCGGCAAACGTTGGAATGGTCGACCTACGGCTCGACGCGGCGGCGTTCGAGTCCTACGAGACTGACGGTGGGCTCATCGGCGTCAATCTCTCCCGCCTCGAAGACATCGCCGGCATGGCCGACGCTGGCCAGCTCGTCCACCTCGATCTCGACGAGGAGACGCGGAAACTCCACATCTCTATCGACGGCCTCGAATACACCCTCGCGCTGATCGACCCCGATTCGATCCGTCAGGAGCCCGACCTCCCGGATCTGGACCTCTCGGCGAATATCGTTATCGAGGGGAAAGACATCGACCGGTCGGTCACCGCCGCGGACATGGTCAGCGACCACATCGCGCTGGGCGTCGACGCCACCGAGGAGCTGTTCTACGTCGACGCCGAGGGCGACACAGACGATGTCCACCTCGAACTCACCCGCGACGACCTCATCGACCTCACCCCCGGGGACGCCCACTCGCTGTTCTCGCTGGATTACCTGAAGAACATGAACAAGGCCATCCCGAAAGACGCCGAAGTCGAGATGGAACTCGGCGAGGAGTTCCCCGTCAAGATGCACTTCAGCTTCGCTGAAGGCCAGGGCCGGGTCACGTACATGCTCGCGCCGCGCATCCAGAGCGAATAACGACAGATGCCGTCCGCGCCGCCGGTTCCGGCCACCGACTGGCTGCCAGACGACTCCGAGACGGAGACGCTCTCGCTCCCAGACGGTCGACGGCTGGCGTACGCCACCTACGGCGACGCCGACGGCTATCCGGTTTTCTTCTGTCACGGTACCCCCGGATCACACGTCATCGCACGGCTGCTCGCCACACCGGCCCGCGAACGCGGCGTCAATCTCATCGCACCGGATCGACCGGGCATCGGAAACTCGGAAGATGCTTCCGTCACGCTCGAAGATTGGCCGGAGGACGCCGCGCACCTTCTGTCCCATCTCGACATCGACGCAGCCGGTACCGTTGGCTTCTCCGGCGGCGGCCCGTTCGCGCTGGCCTGTCACCGACTGCCGGAGGTAGAGCGAATCGCACTGCTGGGCGGCAGCGGCCCGCCGTCAGTCGGCGCAACAGGGCGCGTCCAGCAGTTCGTCGGGGCACTCTCCCGGCACACTCCGTGGGCGCTCGGGCGACTTTTCCGGCTGCAGCGGTGGTTCGCTGTCCGCAAGGACCCGTCCTACGCTGTCGGGTTCGTTGCCGAGGAGACACCGGAGACTGACGATCTGGCAGCCAGCGAGGTGGCGCGAATCGTCCGCGCCGATATGCTCACGTCGATGGCACGCGGCCCGAGCGAGATCATCCGCGAGCAGCGACTGCTCTCAGAGCCGTGGCCGTTTGCCCTCGAAGACATTTCGGTGCCGGTTAGCGTGTTCCAGGGGCAAAACGACGCCAACGTTGCCCCATCGACAGGGAACGCCCTTGCCAAGCGGCTCCCAGACGCCTCGCTCGAACTCGTCGATAGCGACCACCTAGGTACGTTGACAGCTGCTGGCGGCGACGCGCTGACCGCCGTACAGCGTCGCACGCGCGTCTGACGTAGCGTTTTGTGGGTCGGGTGCCAACGGGCCGGTATGGAGAACCTCGGGGACGCGTACAGCGACCGGCGGTGGGAGGGCCGTGACCCCCGCCGCGTCGTTGCCGGCGCGACCCTGGGTGGTGTCGGCGCGCTGACGGTGGTCGTCGCGATACTGCTGGTGACGACGCCGCTGTCGGCCGTCGTCGGCGCAACTGAACCCCACGCGGCCGAGAAACTCGGCGGGACGCTGGGCGGCCTCGGCATCCCTGCGATGTTCCTGAGCGTCGTCGCCGTCCTCCCGTCGAGCCGCCGGGAACAGGGCGGTGTCGGCGTCGGCGCGTTCCTCTGTCTGGTCGGTGTTGGGCTGTTTCAAACGGCGTATCCCTACAACTGGACCGTCGGTGCGCAGACGCTGGCGTTCGAGACGACGATGGCGTACTTCATCGGGACCTGCGTGGCGTTCTGGTTCGTCTTCACTGCCATGGCGAGCTTCCGACGACGGAACAACCCTCAGGGCACGGTGAAACTCGAGATTTCACACAAAGGCGAAACCAAGACCGTCGAAGTGTCTCCGAAAGAATACAAGCGCTACACGCAGGCGGTTCGTGGCGACGGCGGCACGACCGACGAGGTCATTCAGGAACTGGAGTCACGAATCGAAGACTAATCACTACTCGGCAGTCGTCGTTTCGTTGCCGCTCCGGTCCGAGTCCGTCATCGAGTCGCGGTCCGTCTCCCCGATTTCTGTCGTCTCGACTTCGGTCTCTTCGTCGTCGTCGCTCTCGTTGCTGTCCTCCTCCGCATCGTCAGTCTCGTCTCCCCCACCGTCGCTGCCGACCTCCTCTACAGCAACGTCCTTGCCAGCGACTCCGCTTTCCGAGATGACCGGCAGGAGGTTGTAGCCGCCGTTGCCCTTCTTGACGACGTTGATATCGAAGACGAAGTCGACCGATTCACCAGCAACGACTTCGAACGGCTTGGTCAGCTGGAGCTTCTCGCTCGGGATCTTCACGTCGACCGACTCGCCGTCGACGACCCCATCAATGGATTCGGCGTACAGTTCGATCTTGCTGTATCGGCCCGCTTCGAGTTCGCCGTCGAGGACGCCGATGGCCTTGTCCCCGACGACTTCGGTGAGATCGACGGTCGCGCCGTCGAGTTCGCGGACGACGAAGCCGTTGTTGTCGTCGCCCTCCTCGTCTTCCGTCTCATCTTCGTCGGCTTCGTCCTCCGTCTGGTCTACGTCGTCCATCTCCGCCGTCTCGGTCGGTTCAGCCGTTGCAGTCTCGTTCGTCTCGGTTGCCTCGGCCGTCTCCGTGGCTTCGGTCTCACTTTCTGTATCCTCCCCGCCCGCATGGAAGATGCGAGCGCTGGAGAACGACACGTCGAGTGAGTCGAAGTCACCGATAGCCGCGGGCTGGTCGCTGATCAGTAGCCGGAACGTCCCGACGGTTCCGCCGTCATTCGTCATCGTGTCCGCATCGGTGGAGCCGCCGTCACTGGTTTCGCCGCCGCTGGTTCCGTCAGATTCGCCGGAATCGCTCGACCCGGAACAGCCGGCGAGGAGACCGACACTGACGCCAGCGCCTGTCGCGATGAACCGTCGCCGTCTCATTGGCGTTGCCCCGTACTGCGGGTCGCCGTCGATACTGTCTTGGCTGGTACGTACGTACTCATTCCATGACGTGGGATGGCACTGGCGCGTATATGCCCCGCGATAGGTCAAATCGATGTGCGCCTGTTTGAACGGAATGAACGGTCTGGCTGTATCTGAACGGTTTTACCCCCGTCGCTCCACGTCCTGCTAATGGCAAACTCGAACGCGAAGGGCGACCGCCGCGAGCGCGAACTGGTCAACGCACTCGACGAGGCGGGCTTTGCGGTGATGCGCGCGCCAGCGAGCGGCAGCGCGACCGAGCGGGAACTGCCGGACGTGCTCTCGGGCGATAGCGAGACGTTCTACGCCATCGAGGCGAAATCCAGCGCCGGTGACCCGATCTATCTCACCGGTGAGGAGGTCGAGGCGCTGCTGTTTTTCGCCCGGAACTTCGGCGCGAAACCGCGTATCGGCGTCCGGTTCGACCGCGAAGACTGGTACTTCTTCCACCCGGCGGACCTCCACACGACCGACGGCGGTAACTACCGCGTCAAGAAGGAGACGGCCCTTTCCGACGGGACTGACTTCGATGAGTTCGTGGGTAACTCCGAGAAGGTCACACTGGATGAAGTGGGCGACGACGGCCCCGACCAGAGCGTGCTGGACGTGCTGTCGGCCTTCGAGCGCGGCGACCTCGACAAGGAGGAAGCCGCGGCGATGCTGGAATAGCGGTTCGCAGGCGCTCGATTACTGGTTCTTACTGTCGACGAGTTCGGCGTCCTCGACACGACGGAGTCGCGACAGGGGAAAGGCGTATTCTCGCGGCTCGGTCGCGCTGACAGCATCCGAGAGATACGTCGCCAGCACCACGAGGTCATTCGCCGGGTAACCGTCGTTGGTGTCGTAGTCGGCAACCGTCTCGTCGGTCGCCTCGATGGTCCAGTCGTCGGCCGGCGTGTCGGTGATCCCTGTGACGACGAGTCTGTCGCCCGTCTCGCGATCACGCACGATGTCGCCGCTCTCCAGTCGGCAGTGCCCACAGAGGTGTGGCGTCCGTGCGTCCGCGGCGACGAAGGTGACGGTCCCACAGGCGTCACAGGTCGCCCGATCCTTGCCCGGTGGTGCGATCCGCTTGGCAGTGATTTCGATGGCGACGCGCCGGAGGTGTTTGCAGTGCTCGCCGCGGATGCGGTTGTCGGGACAGGAGCAGGCGTGCTGCCCGATATCGACGAGATACGTGCTGTCGCTCTCCGTCGTCACGGTGTACGTGCTGTCCGCTCGTGGGCGAACGGCCATGCGCTCGGTCCAGGCGCGGGCGGCCCGGTCCGGGAGGGAACGGAGGTCCGGTGCAAGTGCGGTACTCTGCCGGTCGGCTGTTGGCTCGATGAGCGTCATAGGTGTGGACGCGGCTGTATTTTCCAATGCGTCCAGTCGAAACGTAGGTGCTACACGGTCCTAAATGGCTCGGCCAGTGGGCTCCAGCGCTTCGATACCCTTTTTGCCGGCCCTGTGAAATCGCAGAGCATGGATATCGAGCGGGAGACGCTCCTGCAAATCGTCATCTCGGCGGTCGCCGTCGTGCTGTTCGTCGGCGCAACTGTTACGGCCTCACAGATGTATCTGAGTGGGTCAACCGTAGAGGCAACGGGCGGCTATGCACTCATCGGCGCAATCGGGCTGTTCGTCGTCTTCATGACCGCTGCCGGCCTCTGGCTCGAACGCCAGCAGTTCTAAGCGTCGGCCTCTTCGTCGCCCTCGTCTTCGCGCCAGTCGACCAGTTCCTCCTCGTCGGTGTCGTCTAACTTCTGCTCGTAGTAGCCCATCGGGTGAGAAATCGCCTCACAGAGGTCGTCCATGTTGACACAGTCACCGTAGGACTGCATGGTCGAACACGCCGGCGTCGAGTATTCCGTCGGGCTGGTATCCCCGCGGATGTGGTCGACCTGATAGCGGGTCGCTTCCTCGCCGAAACCGGGGTTGACCTGGAACAGGTCGACAATTTCGTCCGTCGTCATTCCGATGCCGACGAGGAAGGTCGCAATAGCAAACCGGGAGTGGTGTTCGAGGTGTTCGCCCTTCTGCACCTGATCGAGGAGCGACTTCATGCAGGGCGGAAACAGTTCCGGGACGACGGTGTCGATCTCGCGGGTGAGTTCCAGTTCCGAGAGCACTTCCTCTAGACGGTCGACCTCCTCCGTCAGTTCGTCGGCGATAGCGTCGGGGACGGTGAACGGCAGGCCGTCGGTGACTCGGTGACGGATCGCCTGCTTCAACAGGACGTTCAGTTCCTCGGCAGTGACCCTGACCTCGCCGTCGGCCAGTGGCCGATTGACCAGCCGCCAAGAATCGCCCCGCTGATCGGCCGCCAGGTCGAGATACGCGCCGACCTCGACGCGGTACCCATCGCCGGCGTCGCTGACAGCGCTGGCGAGGTCGAACTCCGCGAGCAGTTCCGTGCGGTCCAGCGTCTCGCGCTGCGTCGATTTCAGTTCCGTCGTCGTTTCGAACTCCTCGGTGAACCGGTCGTAGGCCGCCTCGGCCTCCGCCTGCGCGTACTTCCGGGTGCAGATGTGGACGTCGACGAGCGACACCAGCACGCGGGCGACCGGGTACGAAAGCAGTTCGACGCGGGTCCGCCGGTGTGGCTCCCCGACAGTCCCGTCCGTGATTGCCGACTCGACTCGCTCCAGCGCGCGCGCCGTGACCGTCTCGTCCGTGGCGACGATTTCGCCCAAGTCCACCGCCGCGGCTTCGACGGCCTCCCGCGACCGCGCCAGAAAGGGGTAGCGTGCGTGGAGCGGTTCCATTGCAACCACCTTTCGGATGGGAGCGAATAAAATTGCCGTCACCGAGACGATCGGTGTCGGATTCCCGACAACGAGGGCGGCCAGACTGTGGGGCTATACATATAGAGGTGGCCCGGCGGCGAGTGAATACAGCTAGTAGACAGACGGATGCCCGTCACTCGCTATTGGTGAAGTGTGGTAAGGACGCGCGGGTCGGCGACGGCACCAGGTCCGGTCGGGCAACTGGACCAGTGCAGTCATTCGCGACGAGGGAACTGCCAAACGACACACGGAACACACCGATGACGCACGAGCACGACACCGATTCACAAGAGGGCATCAGAGCGACGTTCGAAGAGTACGATGTTGGCGTGGATACGGTCGCCCACATCGGCGACCCGGAGAACCCGTCTGCGTGGATTCAGTCGACAGTTTTCGTCGACGTAAACGAGTAGGACTAATCAACGGTCGGTCGGCGACACCAACGAAGCAAGCGGTTCTGCGTCTGTGTGAAGCGGTTACCCTGCCCGCTACGGGCATGTGATTTTCTGTCAAAGCTACGACAACATTTACACCACGGAGAGCGACCGTGTCGGTATGGTCCCCGTGTGGAGGTGTTTGCGCGATGAGTGACGCCGCCGCCCAGTCCGAACGGTTCACCGAGGGCGCGCTGCTGTGGCCACTCCTGACGCTTGCCGCGCCGCTCGTCACAACCCAGCTCCTGCAGACGGTGTACAACCTCACAGACACGTTCTGGGTCCTCCGGCTGGGTAACGACGCGATGGCCGCGCTGTCGTACTCCTGGCCCGTCGTCTTTCTGCTCATCAGTGTCGGCGGCGGCATGACCGCAGCGGGGACCATCCTCGTCTCGCAGAACACTGGCGCAGAGAACGAGGGGCGCGTGAACTTCGTTGCCGGTCAGACGCTTGGCTTCGTGACCCTGCTGTCGGTCGTCCTCTCGATAGCCGGTTTCCTGCTGACACCGACGCTCCTCTCACTGCTGGGCAGCCAGCCCGGGACCGAGGTACACGTGATGGCAGTGTCGTACACCCGCATCGTCTTCCTCGGCCTGTGGTTCATGTTCGGCTTCTTCGTCTTCCAGGCACTGCTCCGGGGCTGGGGCGATACGAAGACGCCGATGTACCTGATGACCGGCAGCGTCGCTCTCAATGTCGTCATCGACCCGGTGTTCATCCTCGGGTTCACCGACAACCCTCTGTTCGGCTGGCTCGGCCTGGAATCACTGGCTGCGTGGCTCTACGCTCACACTGGCTTCGAGGGGATGGGCGTCGCCGGGGCGGCGGTCGCGACGGTTGGTTCCCGCGGTCTCGCCGCACTGGCGGGCTTCTGGCTCCTGTTCAGCGGCCGGGTCGGCATCACGCCATCGCTATCGGCGCTGCGACCACAGCTGGCACCCGTGCGGAAAATCGTCCGTATCGGCGCACCGGTCAGCGTCGAGCGGAGCACGCAGGCCCTGTCGGTGACGCTGATGACCGTACTGGTCGCGCTGGTCGGCGACAACGCCGTCGCCGCCTACGGCGTCGGGAGCCGGTTCACCACCATCGTCTGGCTTCCGATGGTCGGCATGGCAATGGCCGTCGAAACCGTCGTCGGGCAGAACCTCGGCGCGGGATGCCGTGACCGTGCCAAGCGGGTCGTCTATCACGCAAGCGCGATCCTCGTCGGGGCGTTCCTGGTCGTCAGCGTCGTCGCGACGCTGTATGCCCGCCCCATCGTCGGCCTGTTTGTCGGCACGAGCAGCGGTCCCGTCGCCGACCACGTGGTGACGTTCATTCACATCGTCGCACCCACCTACGCCGTGATGGGCGTCTTCCACATGATGAACGGCGCGTTCCACGGCGCTGGCGCGACCCGGCTCTCCATGGTTCTGGGGCTGACGACACTGTGGGGCTTCCGCGCCGCGCTGGCAGGCGTCCTCATCACTGTCGCCGGCCTCGGTGCGGTCGGCGCATGGTACGGCATCGCCGCCTCGAACGCCGTCTCGACGCTAGCTGCGACCATCTGCTTCCTGCACGGCGGCTGGCTGGGCGACTCACTGGCGACCGACGAGGAAGAACCGGTCGCAGCCGAAGCCGACGCAGCATCGGACACCGAATCAGCGGCCGAAGACGAGGGGACAGCGGTGTAACGCCCGCTCGTTCAATCGGTCGCGGTGGACACCCCGTTGTCGGGAAGTATCGACCGGTGTTTTGTGCCGACTCAGAGGGAATGCTGTACCGTTTCCGTGGCGCTCCGGACCACAGTCTCAGACGGAACATCTTCGGTTACAGTGGTTCCGGCCCCGACGACGGCGTTTTCGCCGACCGTGACGCCCGGGAGGACCACCGCGCCAGCGCCGACGAAAGCCCCGTTCTCGATGACTATCTCGTCGAACGTGTCGTTCTGGAACTCCATGCCGGCGTCGGTGAGGTCGTGCGTTACGCCGACAATAGAGGCATTGGGCCCGATCTGGACGGACTCGCCGACCGTTGCGTTCTCGACGTAGACGTTTGCGTTGATATCAGTCGGCCCGTGGATGGTCGCCTTCTTGATCGAGGTGCCCTCGTAAATCTGGACGCCGTCGTCTATCTCGGCATCGTGGATCGTCACGTATTCTCGAATCTCGACGGTTCCCAGCGTCGCATTCTCAATCTTCGCGGTCTCGTGAACAGCCATACTCGCACATCAGCGCCGATGGTAATTATCGTGGTGTCGAAAGCTGGTGTTTGCGCCCCGACTCAGGAAACCCACCCGCTCGGTTGTTCCGTGTCAATTCCGTCGGTCGCCGCTCGCAGTTTGGCGACCGCTCGCTACGCTCGGGGGCCACCCTACGTCTCACGGCTTCGCCGTTCGACCTGTTAGTCGTTCTCGCTCCGCTCGAATCACTCTATGTCCGCCACGGGTCGCTTCGCTCCCCGTTCCGGTTCGATATCCTCGCTCCGCTCAGAATCTCGCTACTGCTCGCGGTTCCCTTCGGTCACCGCTGCGCGTCTGGCGGGCCGCTTCCTGCGGTCGCGCCCCGCCCTACGTCCCGTGCTGCCAGGAATCCATGTACTCGGCCTGCGTCTCGGTCAGCGAATCGAATTCGACGCCCTCGGCGTCGAGTTTGATCTCCGCGACCTCCTTGTCGAGTCGGTCCGGAACAGCGTGGACACCGGCCTCGTAGTCGTCGCCATTCTCGACCAGTTCGCGGACGCAGACGGCCTGCACGCCGAAGCTCTGGTCCATCACCTCGACGGGGTGGCCCAGTGCGATTGGCGTCGCGAGGTTGACCAGACGGCCCTCGGCCAGCACGTTCAGGCGGCGCCCGTCGGCCATCTCGTAGGTCTGGACGCCGTCGCGGGCCTCGTAGGTGTCGGCGGCGAGGTCCGACAGTGCGTCGAGGTCGACCTCCACGTCGAAGTGGCCGGCGTTGGCGAGCAGGACGCCGTCCTGCATCGCCTCGAAATGCTCCTCGACGATGACGTCGCGGTTGCCGGTCGTCGTGATGAACACGTCGCCCTCGGCGGCAGCCTCGGCCATCGGCTTGACCTCGTAGCCCTCCATGTGCGCTTCGAGCGCGCGGCGGGGCTCGACTTCGGTGACGATCACGTCGGCGTTCTGGCCGCTGGCTTTCTTCGCGACACCTTTGCCGCAGTCACCGTACCCGGAGACGACAACGGTCTTGCCGGCCCACGAGAGGTTCGTCGTCATCGCAATCGAGGCCAGCGAGGATTCGCCGGTGCCGTGGACGTTGTCGAACAGGCGCTTCATCGGCGTGTCGTTGACCGCGAACACGGGGTAGTCGAGTTCGCCGTCATCGTCCATTGCGCGCAGTCGGTGGACGCCGGTCGTCGTCTCCTCCGCCCCACCGATGATAGTGTCGATGAGTTCCGGATAGTCCTCGTGGATGGCGGCGACGAGGTCCATCCCGTCGTCAACGGTGATGGTCGGCTTGTGGCCGATGACAGCCTCGATAGCCTCGTAGTACTCCTCGTCGTCGACGCCGCGCTCGGCGTAAGAGGTGATGCCGTCGACGGCATCAAGTGCGGCGCTCACGTCGTCGTGCGTCGAGAGTGGGTTACAGCCGGTGATGGCGACTTCCGCGCCACCGATAGCGAGGATTTCCGCGAGGACAGCGGTCTTGGCTTCGACGTGCATCGCCATGCCGATGCGTTCACCGGCGAAGGGCTGCTCGGCCTCGAACTCCTCGCGGAGCGCGCCGCAGATGGGCATGTGCTGGATGGCCCAGTCCATCTTTCGGCGGCCGGAGTCGCGAGCCTCGTCGAGGTCGTCGAGTCGCTCCGAAATAGGCGTCGTCATGCCACAACAGAGGAAGAGAGTTCCTAAAACGCTACCGAAGCCGCTCAGTTACCGCGGTCGTCCGGCGGGCCGGCGTCGTCCGGACGGCCGCGGTCGCCGTCGTCATCGTCGTCGCTATCGTTGTCGTCGTCAGCATCGTCGTCCTCATCTTGCTCTTCGGTCTCGTCTTCTTCTACCGCATCTTCCGTCTCGTCTTCCGGTTCCTCGGTTTCGTTCTCGTCGTCTTCAGTCTCGTTCTCCACGTCGTCGTCATCGCGGTCCTCGGGCGGCCCAGCGTCTTCGGGCGGACCACGACGGTCGTCGTCCGTCTCGTTTTCGTCGTCAGTTTCGTTCTCCGCGTCATCACTGTCCGGACCGCGGTCTTCGGGCGGGCCACGACGGTCGTTCTCGGTCTCGCTCTCGTCGTCACCGAAGATGTCCGCCGGCGGACCCTGTCGTTCGCTGGGGTGGGTTTCGTTGTCGTCGGACTCGTTTTCACCGGTGACGTGTGCGGGCGGACCGGCATGGTCCGGCGCGTTGCCGGGGTTGTTCGCGGTCACGAAGCTGGCGACGGTCGGGCCGATACCGCCGGTCCGGTTCTCGTCGCTCAGCAGGTCGCTCACGTAGGCCGACACTTCGAGTCCGAAGGTGTCGAACTCGGTCATGTTGGTGGCGTTCGTCGGCGCGACAGTCAGGTTCGCCGTCGTCGTCGCGGTGTGATTGTCAGCCGTCGCCGTCACGTCGACCGTCACGTTCTGCTCGGGGGCGGGCAGTCCAACCGTCCCATTGCTGTCGGTGGTGTAGTTGCCGGTCCCAGCGTAGGAGGTATTGTCAGCCGTCTCCACGGCAACTGAGGCGTTCCCGACGCCAGTCTCGTTCTGTGTGACCGATACCGTCGCGCTGCCGTCGTCAGCCTGTGAGACACCGACTGCGAGGGTATTCCCCGCGTCAGTGTTGCCGGCCGAGTCCGCAGCGGCCGCCAGACCCGGACCGACGGCCAACAGGATCAGTCCGACAGCGGCGTACAGTGCAAAGAGTTTGGTGCGCATCGTAGCCGATACCTTCTCCGAGAGAGCGATAAACACCCCCTCCCGTTCATCCCGTTCAGGTCGTTTGCATGTTCAAAAATACCGGCTGAAACACATTTATACCGTTTAAAACTTCCTCTCAGCGTTTATTCCGTCTGTTCAGTCGCCGGCTCGTTCGACCAGCGCGGCCGCGTGATCGCTGGCTCGTTCGCGGACGGCCTGCTCGTCGAACACCTCGACAGTGCGGTCCCGCATGAGTACCTCGCCGTCACAGACCGTATGGCGCACGTCGCTCCCGTGGACGGCGTAGGCCAGGTGCGAGACGAGGTCGTGGGCCGGCGTCAGGTGTGGGGCGTCGAGGTCGATGACAGCCAGATCAGCGTTCGCGCCGGTTTCGATGCGGCCACTGTCGAAGCCAAGCAGGGCCGCGCCGTTTGCGGTCGCCATTTCGACGACAGTGCTGGCGTCGACCGCGCTGGCGTCATCAGCCGCGAGCTTGCCGATCATTGCCGCGTCGCGCATCTCGTCGAACATGTCGAGGTCGTTGTTCGAGGCCGCGCCGTCGGTGCCGATACCCACGGTAACGCCAGCGTCCAGCAGGTCCTGTACCGGGGCCATCCCGCTGGCGAGTTTCATGTTCGAGGCCGGGCAGTGAGCGACGCCGGTGCCAGTCTCAGCCAGCAGGTCGATTTCGCTGTCGTCGACGTGGACGCCGTGGGCCACGTACGTGTCGCCGTCGAGCAGGCCGATATCGTCGGCGTAGGCGAGCGGGCGCTGTCCGTGTTCGTCGACGATAGGCGTCACCTCGTCGCGAGTCTCGTTGGCGTGCAAGTGGATCGATAGGTCGTCGTCGAGGGCCTTCGGGACGAACTCACTGAGGTACTCCTCGCCGACGGTCGTGAGCGAGTGCGGCTGGAACGTCGTCCGAACTCGGCCATCAGCCGCACCGTCGAGTTTCCGAGCTACGTCGAGACTCTCCCGAAGGTCAGACCGCGCGGCCTCGTCGTCCTTGCCGACAGTGACCGCGGTGAAACCCAGGACTGCTCGCATCCCGGCCTGATCGACTGTATCTGCGATTTCCTCGACCTCGAAGTACATGTCCGACAGCGCTGTGGTTCCCGACCGGATCATCTCGACTAGCCCGAGTTCTGCCCCGGCGCGGATGTCTTCAGCAGTCAGTTCCGCCTCGACAGGCCAGACGTCTTCCTGTAGCCAGGCGTCGAGGGGCTTGTCGTCCGCAAGGCCACGCAGCAGCGTCATCGCGACGTGGGTGTGGGCGTTGACCAGACCGGGGATGACCAGGCCGTCGCTGGCGTCGAGTTCGTCGTCGCCGTCCAGTGTGCCCGGTTGGTCAACGGCCACGATGTCGCCGCTGTCCTGTGAAACCAGTACGTCCGCACGCTCAATGGTCATGTCCGGCCGGAGGACCTGCCCGCCGGTAACGAGAAGTTCGCTCATGGCGGTGGCTTCGCAACCGCGGACCTTAGTTCGCCGGGTCCACGCCGCCATTGTGTGGCGTGTTGCCATGTCTATCGGCGATGTAGCAGTGACAGCAGTGCCTGTTCCGCAGGGGTCTTTCGGCTCCGGCGCGTTCGAGTGAGCAAGAGAATGGCGGCGGCAGAGCAACTCCGACAGCGGGTCAGTGCGATGCGGCACGGAAGCCCAGGCCGAATGCTGCTTGCCGTTGCTGCCGGCTGGTTCCTCGTTCTCGGGATGCGGTTTGTCGTCCCTGCGGTGTTGCCGACGATACGCGAGGAGTTCGTCATCTCGAACGCACAGGCAGGGCTCGCGGTCACGGTGCTCTGGCTCACGTACGCGGCAGTGCAGTTCCCGGCCGGGGTGTTGATCGACCGGATCGGCGAGCGGACGCTGCTGGTGGCGGCAGCGTTGCTGTCGGGCATCGGGCTGCTGGGCTACTTCTTCGCGCCGGTGTTCTCGCTGTTCCTCATTGCAACGGGCGCATTCGGGCTCGGAACTGGGGTGTACGGCCCGACCCGCGGGACCGCGCTCTCGCGGACGTTCGATGCCCGCGAGGGGACCGCCTTCGGCATCGTGATGGCGGCCGGTTCTCTCGGCGCGGCCACACTGCCTGCCGTCGCCGCGTTCGTCACTACACGGTACGGCTGGCGGCTGGCGCTTGCCAGCGCCGCTCCGCTGTTCATTCTTGTCGCCGGCGCGCTCTGGCTCTCAGTCTCGGACCGCCCGACCGGTGAGTCCGAACGGAGCCTCCGGCAGGACCTCCGAATAGTCCTCACCGGCTTTCGCAACCGCCGGCTCGTGCTGTCGGTTTCGGGCAAGACACTGATGCTGTTTGCCTTTCAGGCCGTGACAGCGTTTCTCACGACATATCTGGTCACAGTCAGGGACCTCTCACAGGGGACCGCGGGGGCGCTCCTCTCGGTGCTGTTCGTCGGTGGCGCGCTCTCGCAGACGATCACCGGCCGGCTCGCCGACCGATACGGAACGCCCAGGGTTCTGACCGCTGTCGCCCTCGTCAGTACCGTTCCGCTCGCACTCATTCCGTCCGTCCGCGGCCTAGTGCCGCTGGCCATCGTCTCCGCCGTCATCGGGGTTCGGATGAGTGTCGGTCCGCTGGCCAACGCCTACATCGTCGACACACTGCCTGATGCCGCCGAAGGCACCGGTTGGGGCCTGCTCCGGACTGGCTTCTTCGCGATCAGTTCGCTGGGCTCGACAGCCGTCGGCCTGCTCGCCGACCGCGGCCTGTTCGCCCTCGCGTTCTACGGTCTCGCTGGCCTGACACTGCTGGCTGCGGCTACATTCGTTGTCCTCCCCCGCCGGGACCGCCTGTGACGGTTCCGCCCACAGGCCCGGCCAGCCCGAGGGGAAAGACAGTTGCCCCGCGGCCTGCCAGTAGGCGTATGCGAATCGCCGTCCCCAACAAGGGCCGCCTGCACGAACCAAGCGAGGAACTGCTCGAACGGGCCGGCCTCCATCTGGTCGACGGAGCCGACCGCCAACTGCACGCCGACACCGTCGACCCGGACGTGACCGTCCTGTACGCCCGTGCCGCCGACATCCCCGAGTACGTCGCGGACGGCGCTGCCGACGTGGGTATCACCGGCCTCGACCAGGTTCGAGAGTCCGACGCCGACGACCTCGTCGAACTCCGTGACCTCGATTTCGGCCGCTGTCGCCTCGTCCTCGCCGCGCCGGAAGAGAGCGATATCGAGACCGTCTACGACTTCGAGGACGGCCGCATCGCTACAGAGTTCCCCAAGATCACCCGCCGGTACTTCGACCGAGTCGACGTCGACGTCGACGTGACCGAAGTGTCCGGCGCAACGGAACTGACCCCACACGTGGACATCGCCGACGGCATCGTCGACATCACCTCGACCGGGACCACGCTTCGGATGAACCGGTTGGCCGTCGTCGACGAGGTACTCGAAAGCTCCGTCCGCCTGTTCGCTCGCGAGGACACCGCTGCCGACGAGAAGGTCCAGCAGGTCGACACCGCGCTTGGCTCCGTCCTTGCCGCCGAAGACAAACGCTATCTGATGATGAACGCCCCGGAGGACGCCCTCAACGACGTGGAAGACGTGCTTCCGGGCATGGGTGGTCCGACTGTGATGGACATCGCCGGCTCCGACCAGCTCGCCGTCCACGCCGTCGTCGAGGAGCGCGCCGTCTTCGAGACGATCAGCTCACTCAAAGACGTGGGTGCGAGTGACATCCTCGTGACGGAGATAGAGCGGCTGGTGGAATAGTACCTTTTTACGTCACCCCCTCTCCTCGCGCGCTCTACGAGCGCGCTGCAGGGAGTGGGTTCGCAAAAATCTACGCTAAAAACGACCTCCGAGTCGCGGCCTGCGGCCACGCTCGGAGCGAAACCGCGCCGAAGGCGCGGTATGCAAGCCGCGCTCCGCACCCAAATTCGACAGACACTACCACCACATTCCTGGGTCGGAGGGTCAGAAGAACATGAAAATGTTGTTCAGGGCAAACCCGAGCACCGCCGCGAACGCCAGATGCAGCGCCACGAGCGGGGCCGTCGAGCGGGTCGACAGCCGATAGGAGAGGCTAATGGCGATCCCGTCGGCGACGAGGGTGAGCAACAGGACGACCGCGACACCGAGGTCGGCCGAGACGACGCCGGACTCGACGCCCCAGCGCTGGAGGATGAGCGAGACGATTGCCGGCGCGAGGGCAGCCTTAGCGGCGAGTTGGCTCGGCACGTCGCCGATAAAGAACGTCGCAGCCAAGTGGAGCGTCAGGGCGTAGAAGAGCCAAGTGACGAGGACGGTCACGAGGACCGCGAGGAGACCACCGCCGGTCAGGCTGGAGAACCCGGACTGGAGCATACTCGGGGTTCGGCGGCCGCTCGCTTGTGCGTTTTGTTCCCGGGCGCGACCGGCACGCTCATAGCCGCTCGCCCACACCGCTCGGGCGTGTACGTCCTCGAACTCGGCGGGCAGGACGACGCGTTCGCGCGGCGAGAGGCCGCAAGCGCAGCGAGCGCCGTCGACGTGCTCGCCCCCGGACTGGCGACGGCACGGGGCATCAGCGACCGCGTTCGCCACCTCGCGTTCACCCACCGGGTCTGTGACCTGCTCGGAACCTCGGACCCGGACATCGAAAGCGCCGCCGCGTTGCTGTCGGCCGCGCCCATCGACCGCGAGGGAAGCGTCGCCGTGCGTGCGGTCGACGTGCGAGCGAGCACCGGTATCGACACCCAACAGGCCGAGCGGACGCTGGGCGGCGTGCTCACCGAACGTGGCTTCGCGGTCGATCTCGACGATCCGGACCAGGTCCTCTACGCCTACTTTTCGGACCCGGCTGGCGACGAGGAGGGCGGGACCGGTGAGGCTTGCTGTGCGCTGGGCTGGCTTGACGCCGAGAGCGTGCGGGACTTCGGCAGCCGCCAGCCGACCGACCGTCCGTTCTTCCAGCCCGGCAGCATGGACCCGCTCGAAGCCCGGGCGCTGGTCAACATCGCCGGGGCCGGCCCGGACGCGACGATACTGGACCCGATGTGTGGCACTGGCGGCCTCCTGCTGGAAGCGGGGCTGGTCGGGGCCGACGTGGTCGGCGGCGACGCACAGGAAAAGATGGTCTCGGGGACGCGCGAGAATCTGGGCTACGCACTCGACGGCGACGGCCACCCCAACAGGGACGCCTATCCCGAACCGGGCGAGTGGGGGGTGTTCCGGTCCGACGCGTCCACACTGCCGATTGCCGACAACGCCGTCGACGCCGTCGTCTTCGACGCCCCCTACGGCCGCCAGTCCCGCATCGAGGGCGAACTGGCACCCCTCGTTTCCGATGCGCTCGGTGAAGCCGCCCGCGTCGCAGGGCGGTGCGTCCTCGTCGCCGACCGCGACTGGCGCGAGGCCGCGACCGGCGCGGGCTGGGCCGTCACTGACTACTTCAAGCGACGCGTTCACCGCTCGCTGGTCAGGCACGTCCACGTTCTTGAGTGACCATACGTTCACTTTCTCTGGACAGCTGTTGTCTTTTATTTGGGTATGAGCAAAGTTTATGCCGTGACAAATGCTAATTAGTCCCAAGCATGCCAACGTGGTCAGACCCTGCCCCATGCGACGACGACGAACAGTTGTTTGAATGCCCAGACTGCGGGAAGCGCCTCTGTAGCGAACGCTCAACGGTCTCCTGTGGCCGCTGTAAGACAGAAATGCAGAACCTCAGCGTCCCACGGCCGGAATAAAATCAGTCCGCGTTTTTCCAGCTAGTTCGACACGAGTGCAATCGCTCGCTCGGCGTCACCGTCCATCCGCTTCAGCAGCGACCGGACCCGGTCCCGGGCTGTGTCGTCGCAGTCGGCCAGCACCATCCCCTCGTCCGGTTGGCCGTAGACGACGCTGGCCCCGGCGGGCGCGGCGAGTACTGCAGGGAGCGTAGCGAGGTCCTCCTCGCCGTCGACATCGAGAAGTGTCGTCCCGTCACTATCGATACCATCACGAAGCGCAGCAAGCAGTTCAGCGGTGAGCGTCGCGGCCGGGTTGTCGACCGAGAGCGTCCGGTCGAAGCCATCGATCGCCGCTGCCACGTCCGCGTCGACGGCCGAGCGCTTGGTCCGTTCGTCGACTAGCGCGAGGTCGGGCGTCCGCCCGGCCTCGATGAGATGGTACGTGACCATATCACCGACAGCGATGATTGGGTTACCGGCGTCGGCCAGCAGCGCCGCTGTATCAGTATAAATCCGTCCGAGCGGCTCTTTCAGTTCCGTTCGCAGGTCGCTCGGGAGTTCGAGAACGACGTCGGACACGTTAGCGGACTTTCAGCGCGTACTTGCCCGGTTCGGTCACTTCCATCTCCTCGGCGATGTCGGAGCGCTCCGGGTGCGCGATGACGACGTAGCCGGCCCAATCCTCGGTCAGTGCGGTGCCGCCGCAGGCCTCACACTGGCTTTCGATCTCCGCGCTCTGGACGCGGTGACAGTCGCGACAGACGAGTCGGTCCGCCATCAGCTATCACCGGCTTCCGCCGTGCCTTCACGGCGCTCGCGCTCTTCCTGGAGCCAGCCGTGCTTGCCCAAGCCAACCTGTTTCGCTGTCAGGCCGATCTTGGAGTCGCGCGGATTGCGCTCGTCGATGCTCTTGGTGACGATGCGCGCCCGGACAGCGTCACCGACGGTGAGCGTCCGGTTGGACTCGCGGGAGGCGAGTTGCTGGTTCTCCTCGTCGTAGGCCAGATACTCATCGGATATCTGGGAGACGTGGAGCAGGCCGTCGACCGGCCCGATGCCGATGAAGGCCCCGAAGTTGACGACCTCGACGACCTCCCCGTCGACCACTTCCTGCATCTGTGGGTCGAACGTGAGGGCGTCGAACTCGGCCTCGTAGTAGACGCCGGGCTTGTTCGGCAGCACGGCACCGGTACCGATGTCGTGGACCTCGATGACGGAGACGACGCTGCCGACGTCCTCGTCCATCCGTCCTTCGAGCTTCTCTTGCAGGAGCCGTTTGACCAGCCCCGGACTGACCTCCGCCAGAAAGCGTGGCGGGACTTCGACCGTATCGCGTAGGCGTACCCGTTTATACATGTGTTATGGTTGAGTGATACCCAGTTTGTTCCGGCCCCTTAAACTAATTACTGGAACGCCCGCGTCCAGCAGGCGTCGTTTGAGGGGGTTGTCGTTCGTGACCGCGTGTGTCGCTTCGTCTGCCTGTGCCAGTTCGAGGACGGCGTCGTCCGCGTAGTCCGCCGTCGTCTGCCGAACTGTACACCGGTCGAGCAGGTCCTGCCCGACGGAGGCGGCGGTCGCTTCCGCGCCAGCGCCGTCGGCCAGTTTCGCCAGCTCGTCGCGGACGGCGGCAGGCGCGACGTAGTCCGTCGCGTCCGGCAACACTCTGTCGAGTTCCTCGAACAGGCGTACGTTGCATTCGACCGGCATCATCAGCGCGTTCGTATCCAGCACGATCATCACCGCAGCGTGCCGACACCGATGAGCCGCCACCGAGCGCCGACACGGCGGTTGATGGCGATCTTCGAGCCCGACGCCGCACAGACCGGGCGCTTGAGCGCGACTTCACATTCGTCGTCTCGCGCGCTCGTGACTGAACCGACCGTGGTGGCGGTGCCGATAGTCAGCATGAGCGGTTCGCCGGTGGAGATTTCGTCAACCTCGCCGCCGTCGTCGCCGACGATGCGTTCCAGCAGGTCCACGTCCATCGTGAACGTCTCGTGGACCGGCGGGAGGCTACCGGGCGGCCCGGCGACCTGTCCGGCGAGCGCGTCACCTTTCGTGATCGCGGGGTCAAGTCCGGTCCCGACGCCGAGCAGGCCGCCCGGCGTGACCGTGTCCACGAAGTCGCCGCCGGACTGCAGCGAGCGGACCGTCGTCGTCACGGGCTGCCACTCCGTCTTGCCGCCTTCCTCGACCTCACGGCCGGGGCGGAGTTCGATCTCGTCGTCGACGTCGAGTTGGCCACCCACGAGCGAGCCGCCGAGCACGCCGCCCATCAGGTCGTCCCAGGTCGTGCCGGGACGGTTGATGTCGAACGAGCGTGCGACCATCATGCGGGCGTCCTCGTCGGGGTCCCGTTCCGGCGTCGGAATCTCGGACTGGACGGCCTCGATGAGCAGATCGATGTTGGCCTCCTGACCCGCGCTGATGGGGACAACGGGTGCGCCTTCGGCGACGGTGCCTTCGACGAACTCCTGAATCTGCTCGTAGTTCTGCATCGCCCGCTCCTCGTCGACGAGGTCGACCTTGTTCTGGGCGATGACGATGTTGTCGATGCCGATGATGTCGAGCGCGCTCAGGTGCTCCTCGGTCTGGGCCTGCGGGACAGGCTCGGTCGCCGAGATGACGAGGACGGCCCCGTCCATGATAGCCGCGCCGGACAGCATGGTGGCCATCAGCGTCTCGTGGCCGGGCGCGTCCACGAACGACACCGTCCGGAGGTGGTCGGTGTCGACGTCGTGGTCGTCGCAGTGCTCGTCGACGGTAAAGGCCTCCGGCTCCTCGGCCTCCGGGCAGCGACGGAACGTCGCGTCGGCGTAGCCGAGTCGGATAGAGATACCGCGTTTCATCTCCTCGGAGTGCTGGTCGGTCCATTCGCCGGACAGCGCCTGTACGAGCGTCGTCTTTCCGTGGTCGACGTGCCCGACGAGTCCGATGTTCACCTCCGGTTGTTTGTTCGATGTCATTTCGAGAGTAATCTTGGTGGAGTTTCGCCGCGTGCAACTGATAAACCTACTGTTTGCGCCCCGCCGACCGCGGTTCAATCGCCGATTTGGTCCCTGCTGACCGCGGCAACGTCACCGGATTGCTCGGTATTGGCCCCGATATAGCGACGCGGCCCCGTCGCTGACCGCGAGCAGCGGACTGTGCGAGTCGGGTGCTACGCCGGATCGCCGTTGAGAGCATTGGAGTCATCAATCAGTCATTCCACCATCCGTGACGAACCGGTCGAACCCTACTCGGTGGCGGGACAGGAATCCTGAAGCGTAGATCGTGGCCAGTTCTTGTCGGTACTGTTACGTAACTGTGTTTCTGTGAACGCTTTTGTTTATGCGGGGACAGGTTCATGTACGATGCGAGTCGAGGAGTCCCCCGAAACGGATGCCGACATCGATCCGGCGACAGCGTTCTCGGTCATCGCGAGCGAGACGCGCCTGGACATTCTGGAGGCACTGTGGCGCGCAGATGACCGACCAGTTCGCTTCTCGGAGTTGTTCGACGCCGTAGAACTAGCCGACAGCGGGCAGTTCAACTATCACCTACAGGAACTCACCGGCCAGTTCGTCAGCCAGGGGCCGGACGGGTACGACCTCCGGTACGCCGGATCGCAGGTCATCCGCGCGGTGCGGGCAGGAACGTTCACGCGGACGCCCGATATCGACCCGTTCCCGGTGACCGGCGCCTGCACACGGTGTGGCGGCGGTCTACTGGCAGAGTACGCCGACGAGCAGTTCGCCATCGACTGCGAGGACTGTGGGAAGGCCCACGGCGAGTACCCGTTCCCGCCGGGCGGCCTGGTCGACCGGACGCCGGCGGAAGTCGCGACGGCCTTCGCCGAGCGGGTGCGACACCTCCACTGTCTGGCCGCCGACGGCGTCTGCCCCGACTGTGCCGGCCGAATGGGAACTGAGATCTCTCGTGATGGCGACTGCTGTCTCGACGTGTCGGTCCGCGCCGAGTTCGTCTGCAAACAGTGTCGTCACGAACTCTGTTCGCCCGTCGGGCTGACGCTACTCGATAACTCCCGCGTCGCGGCGTTCTACGACGACCACGGCGTCGACCTGTCGAGTCGACCTTACTGGACGCTGCCCTGGTGTGTCGACGACCAGTACACCAGTGTCGAAGCCACCGACCCGTGGCGGCTCGCGGTCCAGATTCCGCTGGCCGAAGCGGAACTGACCGCCTATCTGGACGGCGACCTCCAGCCGGTCGAGTTCGAGCGACAGGACTGCGGACACTGAGCCGGGCTATCGGTACTGCGGCGGCGAACTGTTTTCCACTGACCGAAATCGTCTTCAGGAGAGTCTCGGTCCGCGTCTGTTACAGAAATATCATTCAGATTATACTTATCGGCGTTCGGGACCATCGTTTCACTGTAATGTACCAACCCGCACCCTACGCCGACCCCGAACTGTACCGGCCGACGTATCCACCGCTGACCGTTCGGTCCCTCCTCGGCGTTCTGACGGTCTACCTCGGCTTGCTGACGATACTCTCCCAGAGTCCGGTTCTCGTACTGGCGACGCTGGCCTGTTTCTTTGTCGCTACCCGGTAACCGGGCGCGGGGCTTTTGCCCGTCCCAGCCCTGCCTCCGGTCGTGCGGGAGTTCGACTTCGAACTGGCGCTGTGTGCCCATCTTGAGCGCGAGGGCCGCCTGGTGAGCCGTCAGCTCGGCGGCGCTGTCCACGGCCGGCGCGTCCTCGACACCGTCGTTGTCGAACCGGGGCCCGAGTTCGACGAGCGGGCGGCCATCACTCCCGAACGACTACCGACGGCGGCCATCGAAAGCAGTGTCGGGCCGGGCCGCGCCCGGTACTGGAAGGACGCTTTCGACTGCCATCCCGACCGCGCCGAGCGCGCCGTCGAGCTGGCCGTCGAGCGGGGCTTCTTCGAGCGCGAGCGTCGTGGCGGCCGGACATACGTCCGGCAGACGACGCGGTACCCAGACTGGTTCGGCGACATCGTCGCCATCGAGAACAAGCCAGATCTGGACCGCCCCGGCGACCTAGAATCACAGTTGCGGACCGACGTGTCGCTCGGGCTCGCCGACCGCGTCGTGCTGGCGACGGCCTCCTACGTGACCGGGGCGCATCTCAACCGGATTCCAGATGAAGTCGGTATCTGGCGGTTCGACACCGACAGCGGAACGATAGACGTCCGTCGGGAGGCGACACCGCTGCCGACAGACGATGCCGGCGTCGAACTCATCGAGGAGCGACCGGTCCGGACAGACGTGCGGATAGTCAGCGCTTCGGAGAAGGCTCGCGCGCGCCGGCGACTGGCCGAGCGGGCCTATGGCAAGGGGTGGCGGAGTTTCGACTACCCGGCGTGTGAGCGCTGTTCACCCGGCAGTGACGGGATTCCGTACTGTCAGTGGAAGGACCGCGCTGTCCGCGAGAGCGACGACTGCGGTCCGGACTGCGGCGGGTACGAGGCAGCCGACCCACCGGCCGTCGACGGCGACTCGCTCCGGGCCGAGCGGACACCGTGGCGGGCAGACCCCGACGGGCGCAAGCGTCGCCAGTCGGGACTGGATCGGTTCGGATAGCCGCGAGAAGCCGTTCCCCTACCGGTCGTCGTCACCTGAACGTGTGTCATCAGGCGGGACGCCGCCGTCACCGGCGGTCGGGCGGCCGTGCTGTTCGTAGTTGTCTTCGGTCACCGCCGGTGCTTCAGTGGCGACCTGCGCCGCATGTTTCGTTCTGGCCTGGTAGTTCGCTGCCGCCGCTATCCCGACACAGGCCACCAGTCCCACCACCAGCACCCAGTCGATACCGCCCACGAGGACCTGCTGGACGGCGATTGCGAGAACGCCGCCAGCCAGCGACAGCCCACCAATCTCCGCGATTCCGCGCCTGTCCATACAACGGCATTATCCGCCATGTCCTATAAGCTACGGTCTGTTTCGCGGAGCCGAATCCGGGGTCAGAGCGTGAACCGCTCGCCGTCGAGTCCGATATCGTCGGCGAAGGCCCTGTCCGCGGGGACGTAGTGTCCAGTGTGGACGATACGGTAGTCGTCGGCCGCAATGTCTTTGGCGAAGTCCCGCGCGCCGAGAAGGGTCATGTGTTTCGTGCCGAAGGTCCGCGGCACGCCGTCCTCGTCGTGGTGCGTGCCGCCTTTCGGGTGGTATTCGCAGGCCTCCGCGTGGATGATGCCCTCGACGAGTGCGAGGTCAGCGCCGGTCAGCACGGATTTCGAGCGGTCGGGCACGTCGTAGCAGGTGTCCCCGGAAATCGACAGCACTGCGCCGGTCTGTGGTTCCTCGATTCGCAGGCCGTAGCACAGCAGCGGCGGGTGGGTGACCGGGACGAGCGTCACCTCGAAGCCGGCGACGATGAACGGCTCGAACGGCGTCTGTGCATGGACCGAGACCGTATCGAGATAGTCGTAGCGGCTCCGGACGCCCTGTGCAACACTTTCACCGGTCACCGGATCGGTCTCGTCGGCGGCGTGGACCGGCAGCTCGTCGAACAGACGGTAGGCGTTGCCGAGGCCATCGAGGTGGTCGAAGTGAACGTGCGTGATGATCGCCGCGTCCGGCAGCGGGACCGACTCGCGGAGGAACTGGTGACGGAAGTCCGGACTCAGGTCGATCAGCAGCGACTCTCCAGTGTCGTCGTTCGACACGGCAACGGAGAAGCGCGACCGCTCGACGCCCCCGGTCGGGTCGATGCCGCGCTCGCGGACGCGGGCCCGGAGTTCCTCGTCGGGGTCGCGCGCCCGTTCGCACGTGTCACAGTCGCACTGGACAGTCGGCGTCCCCGTCGTGTCGCCGGTCCCAAGCAGCGTGACCTCCATTACTGTCACTTCAGAAGGGGACCCGCCTAAGCCCCTCGCTTTCGTTACTGGCTATCGGTCAGGTTCGCCGGGTCGATCCCCTGTCGCTCCATCGTCGCCGCCAGCAGGGACTGGGCGCGCTCGTCGGAGAGGTCGTCGAACAGGCAGTCGAGAAACCCTTCGAGCAGCGCCGGTCGGATGCGCAGGTCGATGTACTCGACCTGCTTTTCCGCGATAACCACGTCTACGTCCCACTCGCCTTCATCGGGATCAGTCATCCGAACGTCAACCCACGACTCGGCCGGCTCGTCTGTCTCGGTGAACACGTCGTTGTCAGCCATGGCTACCGAATGGTTCCTGCATTGATAAGTAAATCGCTCATACCGACAGCCAGAACAGGTGTCTAAGCGGGTAAGTCGTCGCTCAGTGGTCGTGATCGTGGTCGTGATCACTGCCGCCGTCACCGGAGAAGCCGCCGCTCCCGGCGACCAACGCGTCGGCGTCGCCGTCCATCATGTCCATGTTCTTGAGGTTGTCCCGCTCCTCGAAGTCGATGATAGCGTCTTCAAGGTCCTGCTGGGTGAGCGTGGTCCGCTCCTCAGTCAGAGCATTGAGGACAGCCTCACGGAGCACGAGCCGGAGGTCGCTGCCGGTCAGGCCCTCGGTGAGGTCCGCCAGTGTCTCCGGGTCGAAGTCGTCGATCTCCATCTGCTGGGTGACGATACGAAGGATGTCAGCGCGCATGCCGCTATCCGGCTTCGGGAAGTTGACGATCTCGTCGAAGCGCCGCCAGGCGGCGGCGTCGAGCTGGTCGGGGTGGTTCGTCGCGCCGATGAGCAACACCTCGTCCTGAATAAGCGAAATCTCGTCGATGCTCTTGAGAAGAGTGTTGACAGCGCGCTTGATGGCGGCGTGTTCGTCGGAGGAGCGCGTCTTGGCGACGAAGTCGAACTCGTCCATGAAGAGGATACACGGCGAGAGCCGCTTTGCGACCTCGAACACCTTCTCGACGTTCTTGGCCGTCTCGCCGAGGTACTGGCTGGTGATCATCGAGAGCTTCACCTCAACGAACGGAAGGTCGAGGTCGTGAGCGAGCGCGCGGGCGACGCTGGTCTTGCCGGTCCCCGGCGGGCCGACAAAGAGGAGTTTCCCGATCTCCCGCAGGCCGATGCGAGCGAGGTAGTCGCGGTGTTCGATGGCCTTGACGATCTTCTGTATCTCGTCTTCCTGATCGGTGGTCAACACCAGGTCGGCCAGTGTCATCTCGACCTCCTCGGGAGCGCGCACGTCCACGAGGTCGAGCATCTCCTCGTCGTCCTCGTCGTCGGTGTCGAACGCCTCCTCCAGCTTTGCGTCGATGAACGCGCGGTCGGCGCGCGACGGTCGGTTCTGTTCGCGGGCCCGCTCGTAGTCAGCGCCCTCGGCCTGGTCCTCGAAGGCTTTCGCCAGGACCGGGTTGTCTTCGAGATCCGCGGCGTCGACCCGTTCGAGGAACCACTCCTCGGCGAGGTCGCGGTCCGTCATGGAGATACTCCCCGAGAAGTCATCGCGGTCGGTGAACATCAGACCGGAGATGGCTGCCCACGGCCGCTCGATGCCGGTGGCCTCGCTCGCAGTTGTGTTGGTGATCGACAGGGGCCGTTCGATCTCGCCGTCGCTCCAGAAGACCGACCGGTACGAAGCCGGCAGGTCGTCCGGTTCGAGGTCCCGCCGCTCGCTGTAGATAGTGGCCGTCAGCAGAAACTCAACGACATCCAGTTCCGGATTGCTCATTCCCACTGATGTTACCACGCAACCGGTATAAGTCACTCGAAGCCCCGATGGCCGACACCAAGGTAATATACCACGGCTGTGTATTTTTCGCGTGGCAACTGATAACGCATTAATTTCGGTGTATCGGAACCGCATCGGCGAGCCGACGACCGACGACGAGGTCTACGGGTACTGGCTGTTCGTCATCGGCATCGTGCTCGGTATCGTCGGCTTACTATTGTTTTACTTGACAGCATCACGGAGTACACCGCGGCAGTTCGGCTATCTCCTCGGTGCGATCGGTCTCATCTCGCTGTTTGCCGGGCCGACGATCAGACTGCCGCTGACACGACGTGGTCTGATACTCACATACCTCGGGGCCGTGGTCGGACTGGTCGCGATGGTGTGGTTCACCACGTTCTACCCCTCGAACTGGGCCGGCCCCGAAGGGAACCCGGCGGTGACGCTGTACATCGTCGGCCTCGGCCTGATGGCGGTCGGTGCGGTCGTCTCCCCGCTGCTGACCGGCCGGAAAGAGGCGTACGACGAGGCCGTGCGGACGGCACAGGAAGCGACTGAAGTGGGCGAGCAAGCCACCCAGGAGGCCGAGACAGCCTCGCGGGAAGCGACACAGCAGTCACAGGTCGCCGAGCAGGCGAGCCGCGAGCGGGACACGCTGGCCGAGCAGCTGGCGACCAGCGAGGACGCCCGCGAGGAACTGGCGACCGTAACCGAGGCTACCGAAGCGGAGCTCGCCGCGGCCCACGCCACTATCGCAGCTGCGATGGACAGCAAGGCGACGTTCGAACTGTACGAGGACGCGGCGGGCAAGTACCGCTGGCGGCTCCGCCACCGGAACTCCAATGTCATCGCCGATAGCGCTCAGGGCTATTCCTCGCGCCAGAAGGCGATGCAGGGGCTCCGTAGTGTGCAGTCCAACGCCGCCGGCGGGGCCGTGGTCTTCTTCGAGGACGCGACTGAGGATGACACCGCCGAGGACGTGCCGGTCGTGCCGGCCCCCGAAAGCGACGCCGCGTTCGAGCTGTTCGAGGACTCGGCCGGGGAGTTCCGCTGGCGCTTGCGCCACGACAACGGCAACATCCTCGCCGACAGCGGCGAGGGGTACGCCTCGAAGTCGAACGTCCGCCGGGCGCTGCAGAGCGTCCGTGCGTACGTCCCCGGTGCGGCGTATCTCAAGATCGATCCCGTAGCATACGAAGTGTACGCCGACGCCGCCGGGGAGTTCCGCTGGCGCTTGCTCCACCGCAACGGCAACATCCTCGCCGACAGCGGCGAGGGGTACAGTTCCCGGTCGAACGCCCGGCGAGCGGCCCGTCGGGTCAGCGAACTCGCACCCGATTCCGCGGTCGATGACCGTTTCGAGGTGTACGAGGACAAGGGCGAGGAGTGGCGCTGGCGGCTGCGGGCCGACAACGGCGAACTCGTCGCCGACAGCGGCGAGGGGTACGCAAATCGGTCGAAAGCTATGGACGCCATCGAGCGGGTCCAGTCCTACGCCGCCGACGCCGATCTGCTGGAAATCGGGAGCGCGGCGTTCGAAGTGTACGAGGACAGGGGCGAGGAGTGGCGCTGGCGGCTCCGCCACCGCAACGGCGAGATCATTGCCGACTCCGGCGAGGGGTACGCCGAGCGCAACAAGGCCGTCGCCGCCATCGAGCGGATCAAGCGCCACGCTCCCGGTGCAACACAGGCGGAGTAGCGCCGGTCAGAGACGGCCCAGCGGGCAGTTCTCCGTAGCGGAGAATAGCCGAATTAATTATACAAGTTTCGGCCGAAGTTACACCCATATGACAATAGACACTCTCGAAGCGGCCGGACTCACGCGCATGGACGACAGCAACATCGCGGCGTTTCTGTCGAACCAGCGGGTCGGCGTGCTGGGCCTGCCAACTGAGAACGGACCGTACATGATTCCCCTGTCGTTCGGGTACGATGGTGACCGCTCGCTGTATTTCACCTTTATCGGTGGATCGGCAAGTCGCAAACAACAGTTGACCGAGGCGGCAGCGGATGCGGCCGTGCTCGTGTACAAAGTCGAGTCGATGTTCCACTGGGAGAGCGTCCTGTTACAGGGCGGTATCGAGGCCGTTCCCGAGTCCGAGTGGGACGACCTCGCGGACGTGCTCGATACGGCGTGGCGGCCGGAGCTGTTCGAGGACGCTATCGAGGACGGCGACATCGCAGTCTATCGGTTCCGTATCGACGAGAAGGAAGGGCTCAGACACGCCGGTCTGCCGCCGGGGTTCGAACAGGAGTGAGCCCCCTGCCCGACTGTTGCGGGGAGCGGTCGGAGACAACGGTTCCCCCACTGTGTAGAGTTTGTCAGGATTTAACATAGGTCGAGACGTTCCGTTGTCCATGCCCACACCTGTCATCGTGGACGCAGTCAGAACGCCACAAGGAAAGGAGGACGGCGCACTCGCCGGCGTCCGGAGCGAAGACCTCTCGGTGCCGCTTATCAACCAGTTGCTCGCGTCGACCGGCGTCGAGTCCGACGAGGTCGACGACCTGTTGTGGGGGTGCGCCCAGCAGCGAGGGGAACAGGGCAACAACATGGCCCGGGTTATCGCGCTGTTGTCGGATCTCGGCGAGAGCGTCCCCGCATCGACGATCAACCGCTGGTGTGCGTCCTCCGCCGAAGCGCTGATGCGGGCGGCCGATGCCATCGCGGCTGGCCAGCGCGACGTACTCATCGCCGGTGGCGTGGAGTCGATGTCCCGCGTGCAGATGGACGAAAACACCCACAACGTCCACCCGCGACTGGCTGAACACTACAATATCGGCGAGCTCCAGATGGGAATGACTGCGGAAAAGGTCGCCAGCGAGATGGAGGTTGCCCGGCAGGAACAGGACGAGTACGCGCTCCGGAGTCACCAGCGCGCCGCCGACGCGACGGAATCCGGTCGCTTCGACGACGAAATCGTCCCGATCGATACCGAGGACGGTCAGCTCGACGCGGACGAGGGTATCCGCCCCGACACCACGCTGGAAAAGCTGTCCCAGCTACCGACAGTGTTCAAGTCGGACGGGTCAGTCACACCCGGCAACGCCTCGCAGGTTTCCGACGGCGCGGCGGGGTTGATGGTCACCTCCCGCGAGTTCGCTGAGGACCGCGGACTCGACATCCTGGCGGAGATTGGCTCCCACGAAGTCGCCGGCGTCGACCCGACTGTGATGGGTATCGGCCCAGTGCCCGCCGTCCGCAAGCTCACCGAGCGAACTGACCGCGAAACGGACGACTACGACCTCGTGGAACTCAACGAAGCCTTCGCCTCCCAGTGTCTGTACTGCCAGCGCGAACTCGGCTTCGACGACGACATCTACAACGTCAACGGCGGCGCAATTGCCATCGGCCATCCGCTCGGGGCCTCCGGCGCGCGCCTTCCGGTGACACTCGTCCACGAGATGAACCGACGCGATGCGGAGCTGGGCCTGGCGACGGAGTGTGTCGGCTTCGGTCAGGGCGCGGCTATCGAGTTCCGACTGCCCTGAGCAGCCGCTGTCGGCGCGGTTTCAGTATTCTGCCGCAGTACGTCGTTTGCGAGTCCGCCATTTGCGACCGTTGTGGCGCTCGCACAAGCGATATGTGAGAGAAGAAGTCGTTAATCGGCAGCCACATCGCCGGCTGTCGTCGCCTCGGCGGGACTCGTCAGGGAATGGAGATAGTCGTCGAGATCGAGTGCGAAGGTGGCGTCGGTCGGGAGGTCGACCCACGAGAACTCGAACTCCGCGCCGCGTTCCTCGCCCGTGCCAGTGACGGTGTGGACCCAGTGATCCCGGGACTCGTGGACGGGGAGGTGATAGAACGACCGCACGTACCGCTTCGGGGGTGACTGACGGCGCGTCCAGACGTCGGTGGCGATGTGTTGCAGGCGCTCGAAGGAGGCAAGACCACTCTCCTCGACAGCCTCTCGCTGTACGGCGACCCGCGGTTTTTCTCCGGCCTCTACGGTTCCCTTCGGTATCTGTAGCCCGTCATGACCCGGCCCGTTGAACACCAGAAGCTCCGACCCGTTTCTGGTGATGTAGGCACAGGCTTTCTTTACGTACGTTGCCCGCTGTGGTTGCATAGGATCTGGTAGCGACGGCCAACATATAGTAGTACCCACATATCTGCCTAAAATCATATTAGGTCAACAGGGGGCAAAGAAGGGTGGCGAGTGGACGCAGGACGCTAGAAGCCAGACCGACACAGTACACCGGTTGTCTCAGTCTCGGTGGCAAAGGAGTACGGCGGTAGTGGCAGCCCAGGATAGTATATACTTAGATACTATGAATTAATTTTGTGTTTTATTACAAGGATTAAAATGCTGTCAATCGCACATACTGTGTATGGACGGTCACATCACACCCGAGGAGTGGGAGCGAATCGAAGCATTCGCACAGAAACCGAGCTACCTGCGTCGCCCGGAGCATCTGCTCCCGGAAGAAGCCACGGAGGGCGACGAGGCTGCAGACGGAGCAGTAGCAGGCGACTGACGACGGGCGTGTCCTGAAGAACGACCACACCTGACCCGTTGTTATCTGTTCTCGGAGGCTTATCAGACTCGGTTCCGTGAAGATAGCCATGAGTCTCAAATCGATGTTCAACGACATCCCGTTTGTCAAGCAGTTAGGGATGGAGATCACGGCCGTCGATGACGGCTATGCGGCAGGCGAACTCCCGCTGGAGGACGGCCACTCCTCGAACCCGGAATCGATAATCGCACACGGTGGCGTCACGTACTCGCTCGTCGACACCGTCGGCGGGGCGGCCGTCATCTCGCAATCCGGCACCGTCTCGCCAACAGTGGATATGCGGATCGATTATCTCGCGCCGGCAACCGCCGATCTTCGGACTGAGGCGGAAGTGATCCGGAGCGGCGGGAGCGTCTCAGTCGTCGACGCAGAAGTGTACGACACTGACGGCCACCACATCGCGAGCGCTCGTGGGACGTACAAAACTGATGGCGACCGCGGTGAGTCGCCGTGGACAGAAGGCGTCGACGGGTCAGACGTCACACAGCTTACCGACGACTAGTCGCCACTGACCATCTTCATCCCGTCGCGCACGGACTCTCGACGGCCCAGCAGGGTCACCATATCGCCCTCTTCGAGGATGTAGTCTGCTGTGGGTACTTCGGCGTTCTCGTGGAGTTCGCCGCTGACGAGCGCGACCAGACAGGCGTCGGGCAGCATCGGACCGACATCGCGGATCGACTTCCCGATGAGTTCCGGATTGGTGACCTCGACTTCCTGAACATCCCCACTGCGACCGACATCGGTCATCCAGTGGGCAATAGCCGGGCGCTCGATCTGGTTGTCGATGGCCCAGGCCGTCGCCATCGCCGAGGAGATGGTCCGAACGCCGAGGTCCTCGAAGGCCTCGACGTTGTCCGGGTTGTTCGCGCGGGCGATGACCCGGTCGACGCCGAACTTCGAACTCGCTAGCTGTGACACCAGCAGGTTCGCGTCGTCGTCACCGGTCGCCGCGACGACAGTCTTGGCGTTTTCAGCCCCGGCCGACCGCAACACGTCGGTGTCGGTGCCGTCACCGATTTCGACGGCGTATCCCTCGTTGCGGGCTCGTTCGACGCTCTCTTCCTCCTCCTCGATGATGACGACGTTTTCGCCCCGGTCTTCGAGGCGTGCGGCGAGCGCTCGGCCCACCTGTCCGCCGCCAACGATGATGACTCGCATTGGTATCACATCCAGTTTTTCCGCGATGAATCGCGCCAGTCCACCCTCGAACAGGGCGGTCGCAAAGATAACGAGAAAGACAGTGCCAAGCAGAATATCGGCCTGCGTCCCCAGCAGTTCAGCCTGCGCCCCGGTGACCTCCTCGGCCGCGGCGTTCAGTTCGACGGCAAACAGCGTCGCGACGGACGCCGGAATAATACCGCGCGGCCCGACGAAGCTGACGAACAGCTTCTCGTTGGTGGTAAATCGGTCACCAACGGCCGAGACGAACACCAGCAGCGGTCTGATAAGCAGGGCGACCGCGAGGACGACGATGATGCCCGCTAGCCCAACATCAATGAGCGAGGCGAGTTCCAGTTGCGCCGCCAGTGCGATGAACACGAACGAAAGCACCAACAGCGTGATGTCGCCTTTGAACTCCTCGATGTCCTCCTCGTACGGGTGGTCGACGTTGCCCAGCGCCATCCCCGCTGTGGCAGCGGCGGCGACGCCGGCCTCGGTCGCTATCGTGTTCGCGCCAGCGTAGGCGATGAGCGCCCCGGCGAGCACAAGCAGTCGGGAGTTCCGCGGTGCGTCACCGGGCGAGAGGTCGACATACTGGAGAAGGTAGTACACCACGCCGGCGACGATGAGGCCGACGAGTAGCCCCGTCCCCAGTCGGAGCGCAAATCCTCGTAGTAGGCTCTCACTGGCAACGGCTGGGTTAACCGTCTCGAAGATGACGACAGCGATGATAGCCGCGGTCACATCGTTGACAATCCCTTCCGTCTCCAGTGCAGCGGCGACGCGGTCTCGAACCGGGACCACATCGAGGATCGGGGTGATAACCGTCGGCCCGGTCGCGACCAGCAGCGCACCGATCAGGAACGCGAGGTTCCAGGAGACGGCCGCGGAGCTGAACGCGAACTTGACGGCGATAGCGGTGCCCACGAGCGCGATAGCCGCACCGACGGTAACGAGTCGGAACGTCGCAGCCGGAGCCTCGCGTAGACGGTCGAATCGGAGGTGATAGGCCCCCTCAAAAACGATGATTGCGACCGCTAAGCCGACGATTGCCGACAGCGCCCCGCCGAAGGTGCCGTCACCGATGATGCCCAGTCCGGGCTGGCCGATGATGACACCCACCAGCAGGTAGAAGATAATGCTGGGCACGCGTAGGCGTGCTGCGAGGACCTGTGCAAGGACGCCGAGCCCAATGATACCGGCGACGAGCGGAATCAATAGCCCCGAACTACCAGCCACAGTTAGCCTCCATCTGTCCAGCCTAACGCATCGCCCTCGTATAAACGCATTCACTCACCGGCAGACGAGAGGTCGATCAGAAGCTACTCGACCGATGTGAACCACGCCTGCGTTCACCGGTTCCGGCTCACCGGGAACTTCACGCGGTCGGGATGCTCGTTGAACCGCTCCAGAATATCCTCGTACAGCGCGTTCCGCATCCGGGTGCCGCGGCGCGGGTGGACGAGATACCGGAGCCGAAGCTCCACCCACGACTCGCCCTGTGTGACGTTGACCGTCGGCTGTTCGTTCACGTCGAGTTCGACCGGCGTCTCGGCGAGGCGGTCGCGATACTCACGGACCTGTTCGGCCATCTCGTCGCCGAGGTGGTCGGTCGCCACGTCGGTCATTAGCTCGGAGGCGAACTGCAGGTCAGTCTCGTAGGCGACCTGTATCGAGAGTTCGTTCCAGACGTACTGGACACCCTCGCCGTAGAAGTTGACGACGCGCGAGGACAGCACCGTGCTGTTAGGCACGGTGACGATGCGGCCCGACGGCTGGTTCGAGGAGACGAGGTCGCCGTCGATCTCCCACACCTCCGTCACGAAGAAATCGACCGCGACAACGTCGCCGCGCATCTCCTCGATAGCGATGCGGTCGCCCACCTGATAGGGCCGTTTGATCACGATGTACAGCCAGCCGATGAGCGAGAACAGCGGTTGCTGGAGGGCGAACGTGACCGCGAACCCGAGCACGCCAAGCGAGAACAGCACGCTCACCCACTCCCGGGTGACGACGCCGAACATCGCAATCATCCCGAGAATGCCGAAGGTCAGCCGGAGGACGTTCCGCACGTCGTGTCGGCGGCGTTTGTTCTGCGTGTGGGCGAGGAGGTACGACTGACAGATAGTGTAGCTTCCGTAGAACGCGAGGAAAAGCGACGCCAGCGTCAGGCCCAGCAGCGTGAGCGGTTCGAGTTCCACCCCGAACAGTCGCTCGTCGAAGCCGAACCGGCGGACGAACCGCGAGCCGGCGTACAGGACAACTGCACAGAGTAGCGACACGGAACCAGTTCGACGCATATCACGACACTGTGGCCCGGCCGTGAGAAAGGCTCCTATTCCTCGCGGTTATCGAGGGCCACGAGCACGCCGCGGACGTTCAGACGCATCTCGGCGCGGCCTTTACGCTCACCCCAGGTGTCGGTATCGGCCCGCTCGACGAAGTAGTCGATGACTGCCTCGTCGTCATCCAGTTCCTCGCGTTTGCGTTCGACTTCGGCGACCCATTCAGGTAGTATCTCGGTGTATACCTCCAGTTTGTCGCCGGTTTCGGCGGCACCGAAGTGGCCGAACATGAGGATCTCGGGGTCGAGGTCCTGTAACATCGCCACGTCGTCGAGCGCCTGATCGAGGGTGAAGTTGACCGGCGGGGTCGTGACGTGCATCTCGTCGGTCGACGGCGAGTAGATACCGGCGGCGTCGGCGGTGAACACACCGTCGACGACGGGGTCGTAGAAGACGACCTGATGTGGGGCATGGCCCGGTGCGTGTAGGACTTCGAGGGAGTGGTCGCCCAGGTCGATCACGTCGCCGTCGGTTAGCGTCTCGATGCGGTCTTCGGCGACCGGGATCGGCTTCCCGTAGAACTCGATCTGGTCGCCGACAGCGTGTTTGGTCCCCTCCCAGAGCCGCTCGGGGTCGACGAGGTGGCGCTTACCGGACTCGTGGACGTACACCGTCGCGTTCGGGCAGTCCTCGGCGAGGTAGCCGGCCCCGCCGGCGTGGTCCAGATGGACGTGGGTCGCCGCGATGACTTCCAGCTCCTCGGGTGCGATCCCGACCGACTCCATCGCCGAGAGGATGGTTTCGTGTCGCGCACCGGTACCGGTGTCGACCAGCGCCGGTCGCTCGGCGTCGATTATGTAGACGGGCCCGTACTCGGCGACGCCGTACATCCCGACGTCGACGTAGTGGACATCTGTGCAGTCCCCGACCGTCACCTCGTAAACGTCACCGATTCCCATACACTCTCTCGTGACCGGCGGGGGCAAAACCGTTGTGCCATGGCTATCGTGACAACCATTCATGAGGAAGGGCAAAGCCATTTACCCGCACTCAGAAACACCACTGTATGTACGACGCCGTACTCGTTCCGACCGACGGCTCAGAGGGGTCCGCAACCGCGGCCGAGCACGCTATCGACCTCGCACAGCGCCACGATGCGAGTCTACACGCCCTGCACGTCCTCGAAACCGAGCAGGTCGTCGACCAGATTCCCGATTTCGAGGACAGCAGCATCTTCGATCGCCTCGCCGACGCTGGCCAGCAGGCTGTCGACGACCTGCAGGCGCAGGCCGAAGACGCCGGTATCGACGCAGTGACAACGGCGGTTGAGCAGGGCGTCCCCCACGAGGAAGTCGTGGAGTACGTCGAGCGCCACGACATCGATGTCATCGTGATGGCGACAGAGGGACGGACCGGGCCGTCGCGGGAACTCATCGGTAGCGTCACCGAGTCAGTCGTTCGGGCCTCACCGGTCCCGGTGCTTGCGGTCAAGGTCGGCGGCGGAGCATAGCGGGCCGACAGGTCGACGGCCGGGGTAGCCCTGCCGCAGGACCGACACGACTAATTTCTGCCGTCGAGAACCGTCGGCCATGTTATCGAGACAGTTCGTCCGGGAGCACCCCGAGACGGTCCGTGACGCTATCGAGCGGAAGGGCGTCACGGGCGTCGACCTCGACGAAATCCTCGAAATCGACGAGGAGTGGCGGGAACTGAAGGCCGAAGGCGACGGCCTCCGGCAGGAGCGCAACGAGATTTCCAACAAGATTGGCGAGTACAAACGGGATGGCGACGAGGAAGCGGCTCAAGAGGCGATCAAGAAATCCGCCAAACTGAAATCGGAACTCGAGGAGGTGGAGACCTTAGCCGACGAACTGGAGTCCCAGCTGGAAGACGCCCTGCTCGAACTGCCGAACATCCCCCACGAATCGGTCCCGACCGGCGAGGGCGAGGCCGACAACGTCGAGCGCTACCGCGAGGGGTTCGACGACCTGCGGGACCTGCCCGACGAAGTGGTGCCCCACTACGACCTTGGCGAAGATCTGGACCTGCTTGATTTCGAGCGCGGTGCCAAGGTGTCCGGCGGCGGCTACCAGTTCGTCAAGGGCGAAGGGGCGCGCCTAGAGCACGCACTCATCCAGTTCATGCTCGATGTCCACCGCGAGCAGGAGTACGTCGACGTGCTCCCGCCGATTCCGGTCAACTCCGATTCGATGGAAGGGACGGGCCAGCTACCGAAGTTCGACGAGGACGCCTACCGCGTCGGGGCCAGACAGGACGACGACTACGACAGCGACGATCTGTGGCTGCTCCCGACGGCGGAAGTGCCAGTCACCAACATGTATCGCGGCGAGATTCTGCTTGACGACGACCTGCCGGTCAAACATCAGGCGTTTTCGCCGAACTTCCGCCGCGAGGCCGGCGAGCACGGGACCGAAACGAGAGGGTACGTCCGAGTCCACCAGTTCCACAAGGTCGAACTCGTCAACTTCGTCCGGCCCGAGAACAGCTACGACCGGCTTGAGAGCCTGCTTGACGAGGCCGCCGAAGTGCTCGACCGCCTCGAACTCCCCTACCGCGTGCTCGACATGTGTACCGGCGATATGGGCTTTACGCAGGCCAAGAAGTACGACATCGAGGTGTGGGCCCCCGGTGACGACATGGCGGACGGTCCCGACCGCGGCGGCCGCTGGCTCGAAGTCTCCTCGGTGTCTAACTTCGAGGACTTCCAGGCGCGCCGTGCCGGCCTGCGGTTCCGGCCCGAACGGCACGAGTCCGCCGACTACCTCCACACGCTGAACGGCTCCGGACTCGCTGTCCCGCGGGTCCTCGTCGCGATCATGGAGTACTACCAGAATGACGACGGGACCATCACCGTGCCCGAACCGCTCCGTCCGTACATGGGCGGCCAGGAAGTCATCGAAGGCTCTGAGAAGATCGGCGAGAGCGCCGTCGGAGCCGGCGAAAAGGACTAATCCGACCGCGGTCCGTTACGCACGGCCGGCGTCCAGTCGTCTGCATGCGGTGTGTTACACGAAATCATATTTCATTACACTATTACATTCGTTCGCCAGCACCGTCGAGATATGGCTGACGACGCCTTCGGCCGGATGGTACTGGACTTTCATCGCGACGACCTCGCCGAGCAACCCCGCTACCGCCGCGATGACGACGATTTGACCGAAGCACATCTTTCGGGCTACTTCGAGCCGCCATCGGCGTGGCATCCCATCGAGCGGGACCTGTTCTCGACGGTGAGAGGCCGCGTCCTCGACACCGGCTGTGGCGTCGGCCGACACGCACTTGCGCTGCAGGAGCGCGGCCACAGCGTGCTGGCGGTCGACCGGAGTCCGGGAGCCGTCGCAGTCGCCCGCGAGCGCGGCGTTACGCGTCGCGTGGTCGGCGACCTCCGACGACCGCCGGGCGACGGGTTTGAGACGGTCGTTGCGCTGGGCAAACAACTCGGCCTCGGCAGTTCGCTGGCCGACCTCCGGACGACGCTCACCGAACTGGCGGCAGTGACGCAGCCGGGTGGCCGACTCGTCGCCGACATGGACACGCTCGACCGCGCAGACCCGGAGACTGACGCGGCCCACCGCACCCAGCACGGTGTCGCCTACCGGACCTTCCGCGTCGAGTACGACGGGCTGGCCGGTCCGTGGACCGACCTGTTGCTGGTCACGCCGTCACGGTTCCGCGACGCGGTCAGCGAGACGCCATGGACCGTGGACGCGCTCGTCGGGACCGAAACCGACGGGTCGATGTACGGTGTTCGGCTGTCGCTGCCAGAACAATAAAACAGCAACTCCGCAAGCGGGCAGGCATCAGCGCGTGTACGTCTCGATGCGCTCGATGTCATCCCCGGCGAACGTGAACACGTCGACGAAGCCAACGATGCACTCGCCGTCGGCATCGAGCAGGCTGCCGCGGGCGACGACTTCAGCCGTCGCCGTGTCGTCACTGTCTGGTGACCTCCCCGCACTGTCGTTCTGGCGACAGAAGAGGCCGTCCAGCGGATGGGTGGTGTCTGTCTGGGGCCGTTCCTCGCGCATGAACTGTACGAACCGGTCCCGGCCGTCGATGGTCCGGTCGGGACGGTCGTGGACGAACGACGGGGCGAGCAGCGATGCCAACTGGTCGTAGTCGTCGCCGTCGATGGCGTCATAGTAGGCCCGTGTCCGCTGACGGAGGGCAGGTCGCGTCACGGATCTGATTCGGGTTCGTCAGATGTGTCTCTGTCGCTCTCGGCGTCGGATGGCTCGTCAGTAGCTTCCGGGACCAAATCGTCAGCTCGGTCGGGTTCGGCTGGTTCCCCCATGCCGCCGTCGTCGGCTGTCGGGTCGGCCAGGTCCAGTTCGGCTGCGTCGTCGGTCCCCGTCTCGGAGTCGGGAGCAGTGTCCGATGTCGCGTCGGCGGTCGACTGCTCGCCGTCCGGCGCGTCCTGTGCGGAAGCGTCATCGTCCGCGCTGCCGACCGTGTCGGGCGGCTCTTCGACCATCGCAGTCGGAGTCTCTTCCAACGGGTCCGTCGGCTCGTTCTCGGCTTCACTGGCGGCCAGTTCGGCCTGGATCTCCTCAATATCGGTGTCGTCGACATCCGAAAGCTCACCGTCGCCGTCAGGCACCGATACCGACTCCGACGGCGCGTCGTCGGCCGACGATGCATCAGCCACTGCCGCTGTCGACTGGTCCACAGGAGCGGGCGTTTCGTCGGGCGAGGTCGTTGGATTCGCTGCTGCTTCCGCCGTCGTCTCCCCGGCTGATTCTGCCGTCGGGTCGTCGGCTGTGTCTCGCATTCCATCGGCCGCATCGGCGGCGTCGCCTGAGGCCGCCGAATCTAGCGTTGACTCGGTAGCCGACGACGCCGTCTCCGACAGTTCGCCGGCCGTCCGTTCGGCTTCCTCGTCGATGTCTACGTCGAGCGATGTATCCACCGCTGTCTCGTCCTGTGTGAGGAACGCCGGTCGGTCGTCGTCCGTGTCCTTTTCCAGCGTCTCCATATCCGGTGGCCACGGACCGTCAGGGTCGGGGGGCTCCTCGTAGCCCCGGGCGGTTTCAAGCGGCCGCTCTGCGTCGTCGCGGAGCTGCTGGCCCTCGGCTCCGTTCCCGCTAGAGTAGGCGCGGGCGGCCTGTGTGAGCCAGTCGCTGGCCTGCCACAGCGAGTTCGCCTTCGTCTTTGCGTCCTCGTAGATCGGTTTCAGGGACTCGTCGTCGACGAACCGCACAGCGGTGTCGAAGTGGTCTTCGGCGTCGGCGAACTCGTCGCGTGCCTGCTGGAAATCGCCCTGTGCGACCATCCACTCCGACTCGCCGAAAGCGCTCATCGCCGACGTGAACGCGCGCCGCCCCTCGGTGTAGTGGGCGTGGCCGACGCGGTAGCGGGCGAAGGCGGTGTCGTCACCACCGGTGTCGGCGATGGCGTCCTTGATCTCTCCGACACGAGGAAGTGCCTGAAGGTCGTCGGTACTCCAGGCGTACTGTACGTCGCCGTCGTGGTCGATGACGACGACAGCACGCTCGATGAGCTGCTGGCCGATATCGTCGATAAAGTCGAGACCGTACTCGCGGGCGACATCGTGGTCGGTGTCGGACAACAGCGGGATTTTCAGGCCATAGCGGTCGGCGAAAGCCCGGTGGCTGTACACCGAATCCGGGCTGATGCCCAGAATCGTCACGTCCTTCTGCATGGTAAAGAGGTCGAGTTCGTCCAGATCACAGGACGTGTCGTCACAGGCTGGATTGAAATCCGCCGGATAGAACGCAAGGATGACTACGTCCTCGCCGAGATAGTCGGATAGCTCGACTCGCTGGCAGTCGCCATCGACGAGCGCCGGCAGTTCGAACAGTGGTGCCGCCGTCCCCTCTGAAAGCACACGTTGTACAACCAAGCCCGGCTATAACAGTGTTTGCACAGAGTCGCCGAACGAGTTGCTTTTATTCGCCAGCGTAGTAGCGCTGATGTGGAACTGCACGTCCGGTACGAGGGCGACGACGACCCCGACAAATGTAGCGCGCGGAAGCTGGCCCGGATGGACGAGGCCGAACTCCACCGCGCGACGCGGTCGACGCCGCCCGGCATCGTGCTCAATCCCTTTGCAGAGCAGGCGCTGTCCCCGGCGGACCGACCGACCCCCGGCGATGGCGCTCGTCACAGCCGGCTGGTCGCGCTCGATTGCTCCTGGGAAACTGCCGAACGGGAAGCGTTCGACCTCGAAGGGGTGCACCGCTCGCTCCCCTTTCTCGTCGCCGGCAATCCGGTCAACTACGGAACGGCATTTCAACTTAATACCGTCGAAGCCTTCGCCGGTGCGCTCGCCATTCTCGGGGAGCGCGATCACGCCGAGCGACTTCTCTCGACGTTCTCCTGGGGCCACACCTTCCTGGAACTGAACGAGGAACCGCTGGAACGGTACGCGAACTGCGAGGATTCGAGCGACGTTATCGACGTACAGGACGACTATCTCGCCGAGGAGTAGTCACTGGGGCGTTGCTGGCTTTTCGAGGAGCGGCGCATCACAGTGTGGGCAGGCCTGCCGCGCGTGTGCCTCCAGCACGTCGTCGATGCGTTCTCCACAGGCTTGACACCGCATGACAATAATTAGTATCCGTACAATAATGTAGCTTCGGCTTGGTTTCTAAGGCCGCTTACCAGAAGCCGGTCCCGATTCCGGTCGGCGCGTCAGGTGGGCTGAGCGGGCTCGTCGGCAGGTCCGCGTCCGGTTCGGGGTCGTTGTATCCACCGGGCGCAACGTCGTTTGGGCCATCAGGATAGCACAGCGACGCCAGCGCCTGAATGTGGTCGCGGCCGACGCCGAGTTCGAACTGGCCGCCACCGTACAGGTCGATGCCATGTTCCTCGCAGTAGTCGATGGTCGCAAGCACTGACTCGACGGTCCCGCAGCGGGACGGTTTCATATTGAGCCACGACGGCTTGAACGGCAGCGACTCGATGCTCTCGACGCCAGTGATGGGTACGTCCCAGGTGACACGGGCCTCCTGACCGTCGAAAACCGGCCGCGTCGCGTCGGTCAGGTCGGGGTCCTCAACCAGCGCGTCCGGGAGGCCGTCGACGACACGGCGGTAGAACTCGGGGTCGGCCTCGACATCAACGTCTGTCCCCTCGTACAACCCTTTCAGATCCAGTACCCGAACGTCGTAGTCCATCAGCTCGTCGACGAGGGTATCGCTCCAGGTCGGTGTGGGGTCGAGTTTGAACGAAAGGTCGCCGTAGCGCTCACGCAGCATCGCCAGTCTGTCAGCCGTCGGCGGCGTATCGTCGTCCGCGTTGGAGAGCCGCGTCGAGACGACGAAGTTCACTGGGTCGTATTGCCGGTCGAGCGCCGTCCCGAGGTCCGTGTCGGCCTGCTGCAGCGCCAGGTCAAGCGCCGCGCTCTCGAACCCCCAGCGGCGGTAGTGACGGAACCGGTCCTTGTCCGGGGGTTCGGGCCACAGATCGGCCGCGTCTAGCGTCGCCGAGAACGAATCGACGGTGTACTCGCCGGCCAGCGGGGTGCCCTCGCCCTGCAACGCCTCGCTGTCCTGCAGCGCGTCGTGGGCCTCGGCCGTGTACGTCACGTCCTCGCCGCTGCCGGTCTCGCCCACGCCGGAGAGCCGGATAACGGTCGTCACCCGGTCGAATCCACTGGAGGTCGCCCGTTCTCGACGCTCGAACACACAGCTCTCGACAGTGACCGGGAGGTCTGCGACCTGATCGTACATACTCCGGCTTCGCCGCTCGGGCATCTAAAGCCGGCGACGGCTGGCGGTGTATTCCTATTTTAAAACCAGAAAGCCCCGTCGCCGTTTAGCCAGCCGACACGGGTGGGACTGAAAGGGGCCGACGCGCTACGGGAACCCCGGCGAAGCAAGCACCACAGGGAGCGGAACGACCGAGGAGCATAGCGAACCGCGGAACCGTAGCGCGTCGGGGCTTTCTGGCTACTGCTAGTCAGAGGCGATTCGCCAGACACAGACCCAGGCCGAAACTCAAAGCTTAAACGCGCGCACCGGGAATGACCGCGCATGGCTAGCTTCGAGACAGCGTCCGACCGACTCCTCAACAAGCAGATCTGCATGCGGTGTAACGCTCGGAACCCAGAGCGCGCCCAACAGTGCCGGAAGTGCGGCTACGGCAACCTGCGTCCGAAGGCGAAAGAAACCCGCAGCGCCTGATTTTCGGGTCAGTTGCCGCCGGCATCCGGTGGCAGTTCGTCACCAATCCACTACTGCCCAGTAGGTTCTTTGTCCGCTGACTGGCGGTCGAGCGTTGCCATCCGAACCGACGCGTGTGAGACGATGAGTTCCAGCAGCTTCTGATCTTCTTCGCCGACAGTCGTCTCGTCCGTCGTGACCGAGATGACGACTGTCGTCGTGGCCTCGTCGTCCAGAACCACCGCCGACACGCAATCGGTGACTGACTCGGGGATGTCGACGGGGAACGGTCGGTCGTGAACGGTGACCGCTCCCTGTTCCTGTGCCCGGATTTCCTGTGCGAGCGACCCGACGACGTCGACCGGCACGGTTCGGATCGTGTTCGCGAGCGCCACCGCATCGCCGTCCCTGAGCCGGATGACGGCCGTCTCCTCCATACCGGTCATCGTGCCGAAGGCCTCAACGACGAAGGCGGCGACACCGTCGACGCTGGGGGCGCTGGCGATGGCGCGTCCGTAGTTGTTCACGTCGGCCGCCTTCCCGGCGAAAGCCTCGACGCGGTCGCGTTCGGCCGCCAGTTCGCGGAGCCGGCTGCGGCTCCGGGCGTCGTACAGGCCGACCAGAACACCCGCCAGCGCGCCGACAGTAACGAGGTCCACCGTCAGGTACGACGCTCGGGCAAGTGAGCCAGAAGTCACACGCTGGCTGAACAACAGGAGCGCCGCCACGGCGGCGAACGTAACGGTTCCGCCAGCGGCCCACGCGGCCACTCGGGACGTGGCCCCCTCGAATGCCGTATCACGGGCGAGCCAGACGCCCGCGTACGCTACCGCGAGGCCCATCGCCGCAAAGGGGAGCGCATCGACCGCCACCGCCACCGGAATCCGGGTCTGCTGGACCGCGTGAAGCACCTGCATCGCGGCCAGTACGACGCCGGAGAGCGCCAGGGCCGTCCCCGTCAGAAGTCGCTGGTTCATAGCGTCGAATGTCAGCCCTGTCACTAGAGCGTTGCGCCGGTTTCGAGTGGTCAGTCGTCGGGATACTTCGGCTCGCGGCGCTCGGCCCGTTCGAGGGCGCGCTCGACGACCTCACGAACGTCACCGTGGAAGGCGTCGCCGTGACCCGAGTACATGTGTTCGACGCCTGCCGGCATACGGTCGAGAATGCGCTCGATGCTCTCGATGAGGCGCTCGCGGGACTGGCCGGGGCGGTCCGTGCGGCCGAAGGAGCCGTCGTCGAACGCGCCGTCGTCGTGGACGACCACATCGCCGGAGAACAGGGCCGATTCGGAGACGAGCGAGACGTGGTCGTCGGCGTGGCCCGGCGTGTACACGACCTCGCACTCCTCGTCGCCGACGGTGAGCGTGTCGCCGTCGGCGAGTGCGTGGTCCCGGCGCGGGTGGGACCCGTAGGCGTACAGCGGCGCGTCGAAGGCGTCGAGGACGGCATCGAGTCGCTGGACGTGGTCGCCGTGCTGGTGGGTCAACACGACGGCGTCGAGCGTGTCAGTATGCTCGCGGATGACGTCGACGACGCCACGCATCGCGCCGGCATCGACCAGCGTCGTCTGTTCGCCGGTTGCGAGATAGGCGTTACAGGTGAACGTCTCGGCCTGATATGTAACGTGTGTTACTTTTGTGTTGAGAGTCATCGGTAGTGTATGACTAGGTCCGGTGGCGACATTCAAAAAGCACGGGTCAGCCCCGTTTTCCCGATGCAACAACAGGTCAGGTGGGAGCCATATAGAGAGGCTCTATCTGCCGCCGCTCGTATGAGTGCTGAAAAAGCGATTCTGAGTGTGTCATAGTATGGCAAGTGATCGTGCTAACCGTCGTCGTTTCCTCCAGATTGGGGGTGCTGCTCTGACTACAACCCTCGCTGGCTGTGGCGGTCTGACTGATTTAGACAATCCAAGTGGGTCAACTGACTCTGAAGAAGAAAAAACTGAGACAAAAGAGCAGCAGTACACAATACCTCCAGTAGCAGATATGAAATGTACAGGTATTGAAAATGAAAATGCTGTAATAGAAGCAATTTATGAGCCAGTAACTACGCCCGGAGACTCCCGGTTGTTTATCAAAGATGAAATCACATTTGAATTGTTTTCATATACGACCTATCCTGTTGAAAATGACGTAAACCTGAAGAAAATCGCTGAGAAGACTAAATCCCCCTATGGTGATAGAGATATTTCATTCAAGTATTCATATAAAAATATACCTGCAAATCAACGTGTTAGACATCGGATAAAAGCAACAAATAATAACACAGGTGAATCAGAGTTTATAATGGATAAAAGAACACTAGTTCGTACCAAGTCATCATATGGTCCTCGTGAATACATTCAAAGTGGCCCAAATCTCTACTCAATAACTGAACAAGAAAACGATGTACAAAGTGGGTTTGTAAAAAGAGGAGATAAGTATATAAAGGGAAGCATATTTGCATATGGTTGGGAAGATCCAAGAATTGCAGAGATTCCATTCACAAGGGAAGCATTCAAAGTAGAAAATGACTCATATCAAGAGGGTATAAATCCTAGGTGTAGTCCATACTGTTATGAGAAACTTGAGATTCCAGTGAGTCTTGTGGAGAGACAAGAACAGAAGATGGAAAATCGTAATCTTAGAGCAGGATACAATACGCTCAATTATAATGATGGACAAGATAATGTATTAGATAGTCCAGTGTGTCAACAGCACGCTGACGGAATTATTAAATCTCAGGAACAATATAGTGTAAAAAATCATTATGGACTGATCCGATGGGCAGCTGGAACAATTCAATCTGGGACATATGACAAGCGACGTGGTGGAGTAAGTGTTACTCAAGCATCAGTTCATCTACCGGGTCCGTATTGGGTAGATAGAACAGAAAACTGTGTCGGACACAGTTATAATCTAGCTTGGTTGTTATATCATCTGGGGTACACTTGTGGAACTGTGTATCTCAACCGTTCAGGACAAGGAATTGCAAACCATGTTGGTGTTGGAATTCCTATTCCTAAGGACGTTATGGAATCTGATTTCCCTGAGGAATACCCAGATGCATTTAATAACTCTCCGTCGATCCAAGCAGCATATGTTGATGGTTTTGCTAATTTTGGAAATGATGTTGATTCTCTTGGTGATTATCCATGGCTGTATATTGAAACTACTGGAGGGTTTGAAATTGGAGTTATGCCATTTGATGATGTAGACAGTAGAGGCGTTCAATATGTTCTTGAGCCGGAAGATAATGTATTTGGAACCGATCTCAAAAATCAGACGGGAAGTTGAGTGACGAATTTTACGTATATTGCTTGTTTTAGTAGCTGATTTGAGTATGATGTGGCTGGTGGGGAGCGAGCAGTAATTGGACTAGCAGAGTTGCTTTTTTGCCAGCTATCCACGGAGGTTTTGTTTCCGGTTTTGCGACTGGATATAGTTCGATCAGATTCTTCCAGTCCCCGTCGTGGACGCCCTCCTGACCGTCGGTCGCCACAGCGGTTCCGAGAACCGCCGTGTCAACGCGCTAACACGCTGGAGTCGGCGAGTGATTTTTTACTGTGAACGTCATAGTTGTACACGTACCATGGGGTTCGGGAGCTACGACGAATCGGAACAAGACAATCAGGAGTACGACACAGACTTCGAGGACGAGGACGGCCTCGATGCTGAAGAAAACGCCCACGAGGGCGACATCGAATACGAGTTCACCGCGTCGAACGACGAACTACTCGACAGACTGGAAGACATCAAAGACAACCAGAACACGTGAAATCAGGGGCGCGGGCCCTCGGCGTGGCGGAGTCGTACCGAGCGGAAACCAGTCAGTTCGCTGGCGCTGTCGTCCGCGCCAGTAGAGTCGCCGACGGCTTTGTTTTCAGTACTGCCACGGTCGGCGGGAGCGACGCAACCGAGACAGTGTGTGCGATGGTCGACCGACTGGACCGCGAGGACATCCGCTACCTGCTGGTGGCGGGTCTCGCACCGGCGTGGTTCAACGTCCTCGACCTCCAGCGAATTCACGACCACACCGACCTGCCGGTCCTCTCGGTCACCTTCGAATCCTCGCCGGGGCTCGAAGGGGCCATCCGCGAGGCGTTCGACGACCGCGCTGTCGTGCAGGACCGGCTGGCGACCTACCGTGCCCAGCCGGAGCGCCGACCGGTGTCGGTGAACGACGAGACAGTGTACGTTCGGAGTGTCGGTATCGACGACAGCGCCGCCGCAGATGTCGTCCGGGCGTTCACGCCGGAGGGCGGCCGTCCGGAACCACTCCGAGTCGCCCGACTGGCGGCGCGTGGACTGGTCGAAATGGAGTGAGTCAGATGCGGTAGCGACCGCCCGACGACGGATGACACAGTCCACCAAGAGAGTTGAGCAAACCAGAGTCGATTCTGTCAGGTGCCACAGCGAAAGTTATCTATTGCTAAGCTAGATCTGTGACCGAAAAACATCTCGATAGCGATTACTGCCTCATCATTGCCTACAGTTAGTAATAGCTAAACACATCCTGATTAGCTGGCACTGTGTTTGTATGCATACAATGGTAGAGAGCAAGACACAGGCGAGGAATGCTGTAGAGGCCGCAGAAACGAACGAACAGACGAACATCAACAGTAGCGTGACCCGGTACGAGGGCGACCAGTCGACAGAGCACAGCGTGTACGGCACGCGCCAGCAGGACAGCCAGCTCCTGTTCTTCGATGGGCAGGTTCCGGACGCGGACACGGCTCGCAACGGCGACGTGCAGGAACAGACGCTGGCCGCGCTCGACCAGATTCGTGCCATGGCTGCCGACTCCGGTCTCGAACCGCGGGACCTGATGCGGACGACAGTGTACCTCACGGAGATGGACCAGCTACCAGCGGTCAAGCAAGCGTACGCGGCGTTTTTCGACGGGCAGCGACCGTCACGAAGCGTCGTCGGCGTTGCAAGCCTGCCGAACGACGCGGCGGTGCAGATCGAAGCAACCGGTGTAAAGCGGTAGTCGCGGCCAGCGTCTGCGGTCGAATGCCTGCCGGCGGACCGCTGCGTTTGAGAGTCCCCGGTGCAAACGACGGTGCATGGAGCAGATGGACGGCCTTGACGTCGTTGGCTGTGAGCGCTGTGACGACCTCTGTGGCTCGCGCTCGCGCATCGTCAACGGCGTCGGTCCCGCGGACGCGGACCTGCTGTTCGTCGGGGAGGCCCCCGGCGCGAACGAGGACGAACAGGGCGAGCCGTTCGTCGGGCGGAGCGGCGACGTGCTCGACGATGGGTTGCGTGATGCCGGCCTCGACCGCGGCGACGTGCGCATCACCAACTGCGTGCGCTGTCGCCCGCCGGACAACCGCGACCCGCGAACAGGCGAACTCGCGAACTGCCGCGACTATCTGGAGACGGAAATCGACCGCGTCGACCCCGAAGTCGTCGTGACGCTCGGGAAAGTGCCGGCGGAGCACCTGCTGGAGCGTGACGTTGCGGTCACCGGCGAAGCGGGCGACGTGTTCGACGTGGCTATCGCCGGCCAGCCGCGTCGCGTTCTCGTCTCCGTCCACCCGGCAGCGACGCTGTACGACCCCAGCCAGAAGGAGACGTTCGAGGCCGCACTGACGACTGCCGCGGAGTTTACCGACGCCCAGAGCGGTCAGTCGCGACTCGGCGAGTTTTAGAAAGTCGGATAGTGCGCTCGAAAGCGCTAGTTCGCTGCGATGTCCATCGCCTCTGCCTTCGTGTCGACCAGCGAAATGTCGACACCCGAGATTTCGCCGACCCGGCTCTTGAGCGCCATCTTCTTGATCCCCTCGGAGACGATGACCCAGTTCGTGATACCGAACTCCTTGCCCGCCTCAGCGGCCTCCTGTGCTCGCGTGAATACGTCGTCGTTCAGTGACGCCTCCATCTGGAGATTTGAGATGTGCGTATCGACCGCCGGTTGTGAGGCGAGTTCCTCGAACCGTTCATTGACTTTCGCGAACGTCTCGTCTGTCATCTCCATTTCTTCGGGAAACTCAGCGATGAGAACGTTACCGTCGACGTACAGAACGTCTGTAATACCAACCATCAGCGACCGTATGTGGTAGATCAATAAAACAGGGATGGCCTGTTTTCATAGTTGATATCCTCACCAGCTCCGGGTGTCTGGCTGTAAGCGACACCTCCCGCCGGACAGTGGTCGTGCCGAAGGCTTGTTCGAACAGGAAGTCACTTAGCCCCTGTTCGCCTACAACCTCGCATGAGTGTCAGACAGACGACCGCGGACGTGGTCGTCGTCGATTACGGACTGGGGAACCTCCGGAGCGTCACGCGCGGGCTCGAACGCGCCGGCGCGGACGTTTCGCTCTCGGAGGACCCGGCGGAGTTCGATGCGGCCGACGGCATCGTCCTGCCCGGCGTCGGGGCGTTCTCCGAAGGGATGGACAACGCCGGGCCGTTCCGCGAGGCGCTGGTCGAACAGGCCGAAGCCGGCAAGCCCCTGTTCGGGATCTGTCTCGGGATGCAGATGCTCCTGACGACGAGCGAGGAGGCCGACCACGAAGGCCAGGGCGACGCCGAGGGGCTGGACCTCATTCCGGGCAAGAACGTCAGGTTCAGCCGCGACCAGACCGTGCCACATATGGGCTGGAACGAGCTTGACGTGACGCGGGACCACCCGCTCGTCGAGGGCGTCGATGGCGAACACGCCTACTTCGTCCACTCCTACTACGCCGTTCCCGACGACGAGAGCGCGACGGTGGCGACGACGGACTACGGGGCGGACTTCGCCTCGATTGTCGCCAACGACGCCGGCAACGTCTTCGGCACGCAGTTCCACCCGGAGAAGTCTGGTGAGACCGGGCTGCGCATCCTCCGGAACTACGTCGACTACTGCCTCGACCACTGAGTTCTGGGCTCGGGATTGGTTCGTATGTCTACAGGGGATTCTGTCGTCCTGCTCACCGGGGCAGCATCGGGTATCGGAGCGGCGACGGCGCGGGCGTTCGCTGATAACGGCTGGACCGTCTACGCGACGGACATCGAAAGCGAATTTCCCGACGATATCGGCGAGCGCTGTCGGTGTCTTGAACTCGACGTGACCGACGACGCACAGATAGCGGCTGTCGTCGACCAAATCGTCGCGGAGACCGGCCGCCTCGACGGTCTGGTGAACAACGCCGGGTACGGGGTCGCCGGCCCGGTCGAGGACGTGTCGATCGACGCCACCCGCGAGCAGTTCGACGTGCTGGTCCACGGCCCACACCGACTCGCACAGGCAGTGCTCCCCGAGTTGCGCGAACACGGCGGGCGCATCATCACCGTCTCTAGCGTGCTGGGCCACACCGCCTCGCCCGGACTCGGCGCGTATTCGGCCGGCAAAGCCGCCGTCGAGTCGCTGACCGACGCACTACGGATAGAGGTGGCTGGCGCGGACGACGTCCACGTCTCGCTCGTCGAGCCAGCGTGGGTCGAGACCGGGTTCGCCGACGGCGCGCTGGGGAGCCTGCCCGACGAGGACCGGACGCCGACCTACGACCGGACGTACGACGCGCTGGAAGACGGCTGGGTTCTCACCGGCGGGCCACTGACGACGACGCCGGAGGCCGTCGCCGCGAGGGTGCTCGCCGCAGCGACCGACACCCAGCCGAAAGCCCGCTATCCGGTCGGAGCCTTCGCTACGTTTGTCCGGTGGACCCACTGGCTCCCGGCGCGGTTGCAGGACCCGATTCACCGCGGGTTCGGTCGTGCGAGCGCGTTTCTGGGACGGTGGCTGCGGTGACAAAACTGGCTGACGGCGACCGGGTTCGGCTCTCGACGGGTCACGAGGTGACGCTCCCACTTGTCACCGAGGCGACGGCCGCCGGGGCAGTGCTCCCGGCGCGATACGACGGTGCGGCGTCGTTGCTGCCCGACGGGCTGACGCCGGTCCGGGCGACGGCACGACGGGCTGCAGTCGTGGTCCTCTGTGTCGAATACCACCGTATCGGCGACGATGCGATGACGCCCTACGACGAATTCGCGGTGATAGTCGCGGCGACACCGGACGGGCAGCGGCCACCGCTGCTTCCACTGTTGACACGCAATGTCGGCGGCTACATCTGGTCGCTCCCGGTGACGACCGAGCCCGCTCGCGCCCTCGGCGACGAAATCTGGGGCTATCCGAAAACGGTCGCCGACATCACCCACCACGATGACGAGACCCGCCACGAGACGACGGTCGTCGAGGACGGCGACCGCGTGGCGACGGTCAGCATCGACTGGCCCCGGACCTGGGAACGCCGGGAGCAGATAGAGAGCTACGCAGTTCGAGAGGGACGACTGGAACGAACACCGGTCGAATTCCAGGGGGAACTGGGGGCCGCACCGCTGAGCGGGCGCGTCCACGTTGACCTCGGCAATCACGAGCGCGCCGACACGCTCCGCGCGCTCGACCTCGGCTCTCGATCCGTCCTTCGGTTCTCACTGGAAGGGCAGATCACGTACGGGGCTGGGCGACCAGTAGAGCGGTAGCGGGGCGGTGCAGTAGCAGGTAAAAGCCGTGCAACAGGCATACCGCGCGCCGCCAGGCGCGCGGTTTCACTTCTCGCGACCAGCGGGAGCGAGAAGGGCGTTTTTAGCGTAGATTTTTGCGAGCCGAGCGGGACCCCCGGTCCCGCTGGCCGTGCGAACGGGCGCTCTGCGCCCGTGAGCAGAGAGCCCTCCCGCAGCGGCGCTTCGCGCCGCGAGGAAGGGCGACGAAGTAAAAAGGTACTAGAGGAATTCGCGGACCTCAGAGTACCACATGTCGTGCTCGTCGACGGCATCGATAGCCTCGGCGATGCGAACGGCGATAGCGTGCCAGCAGAGCTGGTCGGGGTCGTCGGCGTCGAGGTTGTACTCGCTGTCGGCGCAGGTACAGCCGCCGTCCTCGACGATGTACTCGTCGTCGTGGCCGACGACGACCGTGAAATCACGGTACTGCTTGACGCGGCTCTCGCCGACAGCTTCGATAGCCTGGTGGCCGCGGTCACCGTGAACGTCGACGATAGCCGACACTGCGTCGGGGGTCAGCTCCCCGGCGGCTTCGAGGTCGGCCACCCACTCCTCGACTCCGGTCACAGCTATGCTACGGAAAGGGGTGACAAAACGGCGTCGGCTTCAGCAGCAAAGTCCCGGCTGCCTGGCAGGCGACGGGGGAGTTATCAATGCTTGTACTGTGCCCAGAAGCATAAACACGGAGTACAGATTTGTTCTGGCATGAACCTCGACCTCCCGTGGCTGGCGCTGGGCTCGTTCGCCTCGGGGATCGGGTCGCTGTATCTGCTGGCACAGCTTCGGACACACTGGGACAAGCCCGGTGCGCGGTGGTTCGTCGCGACCATCGTCACACAGACGGGCTGGTGTTTCAGCTACGGCGCGGCGCTGCTGGTGTTCGACCCGACACTGCGCCTCGCCCTAGAGATGGTGTCCTGGCTGGGCATCATCTGGATCGGCTTCTGTTTCCTCTCGTTCGCGCTGGGATACACGGGTCGGACGAACGTCCTCGAAAGCGGCTGGTACCGTGGTGTGGCGGTGCTGCCGCTCGTCGAAACGGCACTCGTCGTCACGAACCCGCTCCACACTGTGGTCTGGCAGGGCTTCCGGGTCGTACCGGCTGCCGGCAGCGCGGGGGCCGAGTACGCCGTCCTGCCGGTAGGACTGCTCACGATCATCGTCGCAATGCTGTTCGTTAGCTTCGGGACCCTACTGGTGTTCGATACGGTCGTCAGCTACGGCCCGCTGTATCGGCGCGAGGCGCTGGCGGTCGGCCTGAGTCCGATACCGCCCGGAGCCGCCGTGTTGCTGTGGGCCGGTGGGGTCGGGCCAGTGCCGGCGGTGAATCTGACGACGCTCCTGTTCCTACCACACGTCGCGCTGGACCTGTACGCGTTCGTCCGCAGCGACATGTTCGAGTTCCACCCGGCGACCCGGCGGGCCGGCGAGCGGGCGGCCATTCACGACATCGCCACGCCCGTCGCCATCGTCGACGAACAGGGCCGGGTCGTGAACCTCAACCCCGCCGCCGAGGGGATGCTCGCCATCGACAAGTACGAAGCACTGACCGAGCCGCTGAACGATTTTCTGGGCGACGACGATATCGCGACCGACGGCGGGAGTTCACGGGTGTCTATCGAGGCCGGTGGTCGACATCGCGAGTTCAAGATCCGACAGACGGCGCTCCGCGACGAGGCGGGCACGCAACTGGGGTATACGGTCGTCTTTCAGGACATCACCGACGAGATCCGCCGCGAGCGCCGCCTCGAAGTGCTCAATCGCTTTCTCAGACACAACGTCCGCAACGAGAGCGTCGTCATCCAGGCCCGGGCGGAGCTGCTGGCGGCGGAACTCGACGGCGACCACGCCGACTACGCGTCAACCATCGAGCAGTCGGTCAGTCGCCTGGTCGACTCCGGCCAGAAGGCCCGGACCCTCGCCGAAGCGGGTGCTGGCGACGCAGCCCTCGAATCCGTCGCACTGGCCGACCTCACCGCCGAAGTCGTAGCGACCGCCCGCGAGGAATACGGCGGCTCGGCCGCCGTGGAGATATCCGACGACCTCCAACTCACAACCCAGCCCGCCCTGCTAGAAATCCTGCTTACCAATCTCATCGAGAACGCTCTCCAGCACGTTCCGGACGCCGTCGTCACTGTCACCGCCACAGCCGAGGGTGACGATGTCGTGCTGACCGTCAGCGACAACGGGCCCGGGGTGCCCGACCACGAACTCGGCGTGCTGGAGCGGGGCCGCGAGACGGACCTGAACCACGGCAGCGGCATCGGCCTCTGGCTCGTCCGCTGGACCGCGACGACGCTGGAGGGCGACCTCGATTTCGACACGAGCGACGGGACGACGGTGACTGTTCGACTGCCTACGGAGCGGGCAGCGGCAGAAGCAGGGTGAGTGTGGCATCGGCGTAGACAGCCGAGACAACCGACCGAGCCGCCTGCGATTACACGGCCGACCAGACGCAGTGCCATTGCACAGCCGACATCGGATGGGACTGAAAGGGGCCGGGCGCTCGACATGCGAGACGGCGTAAGCACTGGAGCGAGCGACGCGAGTGAAGGGCGCAGCGAGTCGTAGCGGTCGAGCGCCCGGGGGCTTTCTGGCCGTTCGCAGTAAGTCAGGTACCGCCAGAGAGGGAGTCATACAACGGCTCATATGGCCGTTCTTCGCTACCCGATTCGCTCAATGCAGAGAAGCGAAGGAACACCTCGGTCGAAGACCTATCGGTTACTAAGTAGGAACGGCGTTCGAAATACAGAGGATGCGTTTATCAAACGGGATGGAGCGTGTTCAATGGTGCCAATAAAAAATGAATCGCACGTCCCGGTAGTCATCCAGGTATAGGAGACGAAGCAGGTCGAACCAGTCTTCGGGGAGGAGTTCATGACGGCTCCTAGCCTGCAGTGACACCCACCGGTCCTCAAACTCGACCAAGTCACCGCGAAGCAGTGTCTCGATGTCATCCCGATCTACAAACTTATGTCGCCACCCCTCTTCCGCTTCTGATTCCCACTCCGAGTACTTCGTGCCGGTGGAGTCAATGAGGTCAAACAGGCGAAGCACCATGTGAAGTGCCATATTCGGGCCGTGCTCAGCTAAACTAGCCCGATTCGCGTCGCTAATGCCACTTTCCCAGTCGAACTCCAGCAGTTCTTCTAGATACATATGCCGGGGTGGGGTGTGATCTCTCAGCCGTTCACGGAATGCTTGGAACTGGTCGTAGAGGTCTTTGTTCGAGAGGCGATCAATGGCGTTCGATCCTCGTCCCATCATTGCCAGTTTTGTATTCGGTGCAAGGTCGTCCGGGAGGCCATGAGTGTGGACGACGGGATCCAGAGCCGATGCCCAGCCGGTCCCAAAAAACACGTATTTGAAATCTCCCTGATTTCCGGTGAAAGGGTCAACACGACAGACGAATTCCCAACCTTCCGCAAATTCCCGCTCGACGAACCCTCGGATATACCCAGGCACAATTCAATAAGCAAACTCACGAAAGAAAATACTTGAGTTTCTCCTGTTAACGTTTGCCACAAATGATTCAAGTAAGTCATGTAAGATGCAGGATATGCGTTCTGTATCTTGCACGCCTTCGATAACCTCTAACGGATCTGTTAGGACACATAGCGGTATCTACGCACGCTCGATTGTGCGTTCAATTCAGGACATATTGACTGAAATCAATACCTTGTGAAGAGCTGTATGACATCCTGACCGCCAGATCCAACAGGCAGGTTCGAACGACTTAACGGCGCCCGCACGGACCGGAGAGTATGCGCGTCAGTGAGGGCCAGGTGACGGTCACGGTGCCGGAACAGCCGGAAGCGGGGAAGGGAGCGGACGTATTCTTCAACCCCGTTCAGGAGCTGAACCGCGACATCACCGTGGCAGCGCTGCGGGCCTACCGAGAGCGAACCCCCCGCGTGTCGACGTATCTGGACGCCACTGCCGCTAGCGGCATTCGCGGCGTCCGTGCGGCGGCCAACGACTGGGAGACGACGCTGTGTGATATCGACGACGACGCGACGGCGCTGTGTGAACAGAACCTCGAACGCAACGACCTCGCCGCCTCTGTCCGGCGGTCGGACGCGAACGTGCTCATGCACTCGGAAGCGTTCGACGTAGTGGACGTGGACCCCTTCGGGACGCCAATCCCCTTCGCCGACGCGGCGGTTCAGGGGACCAAACACCTCCTCTGTGTGACGGCCACTGACACCGCGCCGCTGTGTGGGGCGCACTTCGAGAGCGGCGTCCGCTCGTACGGCGCGGTGCCGCGAAACACGGAGTTCCACGCCGAGATGGGAATGCGCGTCCTCCTGTCGGCCATGGTCCGGACGGCGGCCCGCTACGACATCGCCGCCCGGCCGATTCTCAGCCACGCGACCAAGCACTACGCCCGGACCTATCTGGCGTTCGACCACGGCGCGAAGGTCGCTAACGACTGCATCGACGAACTCGGCTACGTCCACCACTGCCAGCACTGCCTCTGGCGCGACCACGACTACGGTCTCATCGCCGACCCACCGGACGACTGTCCGGTCTGCGACGAGCATCTTCAGACGGCCGGTCCCATCTGGCTCGGTCGGACCTGTGACCCCGAGTTCGTCAGCGCCGTTTCCGAGCAGGTGACCGAAGAGATGGGCACCGCCGACGAGGCGACGGAGCTGTTGGCAACGCTCGGGGCCGAAATCGATACACCGACCCACTACGACCAGCACCGCCTCTGCAAGCGCTGGGGGCGCGGCGCAGAGGCCATGGACGAGTTCATCGAGAAGCTCCGCGACGCTGGCTACGCGGCCTCCCGAACGCACTACGGCGGCACGACGTTCAAGACGGACGCCGACGTGGTGGAGATCCGCGAAGCGACAGCGGAGTAACCGACTACGGGAGTCCAGACAGGACCGAGGATTGCGAACGGAGTGTGAATCGAACTGATTCTTACCGCCCGTTCGCCCGGCCGACGCTCTCTCGAACCGCGGTGACGAGGTCGTAGCCCAGCAGGTACACCGGGCGCAGGAAGTAGTTCGCCATCCCCGCGAGACCGAGCAGCCCGCCGATGGCCTGCATCTCGCCGGGCGTGGCCGACAGGCGGACGAGCAGCGGCAGCGCCGTGATGAGCGGCGCGAGCCACAGCGACTGGACAATGCCGTCCATATCGACACCAGCGACGGGACCGAATCGGTCCTCGTCCGGACGGGCAACGAATAGAACAGCCGCCAGTACCAGCAGGCCAACGACAATCGGCAGGGACGCGCCGACCCCGGCGACACCGAAGCCGATAGCTAGTGCGGCCGCGACGAGCAACAGGACGGTCACCTGCATCGTCCCGTGCCGGATAGCCGCTTCCATATCCATATCCGGTCGTTGCAGCGGCGCTGTATAAACCCTATGAGGGCGGCTCCCCTTTCTTAACACCTTTCGGGTTTGACCGCAAAGCAGTGGCGAACACGTGCCCTCCACGTACAATCCGGTCCGTGGCGTCCTGCTGCTCGTCGGCAGTCTGCTCGCGCGGTTCGGCCTCGTCGAGCGCGAGCGGGTCCGCCGGGCGACGGACCTGTCCTGGCCCCGCATCGTCACCGGACTCGCGCGGATGTCGAAGTCGACCGTCGACGTGGCGATGGTGGGGCTGGCGCTCGGACCGACCGCCATCGCCGGCGTCGGCTTCGCCGCGCCGTTCTGGGAACTGGTGTTCGCGCTGGGCGGCGGCGTCGCCGGCGGGACTATCGGCATGGTGTCCCAGCGGTACGGGGCCGACGCCGACGAAGAGTTGGCGGTCACCGTCACGACTAGCGCCACTGTCGTACTCGGGCTGACACTTCCGCTGACTGCGGCGTACTGGGTCGTCCCCGGACTGCTCGTCAACCTCGTCGGAACGGGATCCGAGGCCGTCGGATACGGGGTCCAGTACCTGCGCGTCGCCGCCCTCGGCGTCCCCTTCGCCGCACTGAACCTCATCGCCAGTCGGACGCTCGTGGGAGCCGACGACGCCTGGACACCGATGCTGTTGCGGGCCGGCGGCGCGGTCGTCAACATCGCATTGAACGCCGTCTTCATCTTCGGATTCGGCCTCGGCGTCGTCGGTGCGGCCCTAGGCACGGTCATTGCGAACGTGCTGGTCACGGCTGGGTTCGCCGTCGGACTGGCTCGCGGTGGCCTGCCGATAATCGGTGCGTTTCCGGTCCGGGTTCCGGTGTCGCGACCGTTACTCGACCGGAGACTGGGGCGAGACCTCGCGGAAACCGGGACACCGCTGGTGGGGGCCAACCTCGCGCGGACCGGGGCACAGTTCCCCCGGCTGTTCATCGTCGGCCTGTTCGGACCCGGCGTCGTCTCGGCCTATGTCGTGGCGCTTCGCGTCCGGGCGCTGCTCGACACGCCGAACTGGGGGCTGAGCCTCGCGTCGAGCAGCCTCGTCGGACAGGCCCTGGGCGACGATGACGAGGCCGAGGCGACCGTCTGGGCGCAGACGGTACTCCGGCTGAGTATCGGCGTGTACATCGTCGTCGCAGCGACGCTGCTCCCGTTCTCGCGGGGCATCGCCCGCCTGTTCGTCTCGGACCCCACAGTCCTCCCGCTGGTGACAGTGTTCGTCACCGTCGCCTGTGCCAGTGTCGTGTTCCGAGGTGTCGACGGCGGCTCGACCGGGCCGCTCCGGGCCAGCGGCGACACGCGCTGGCCGTTTTACTCCCAGCTGGCCGGGATGTACCTGTTCGCCCTCCCACTGGCGTATCTCGGCTACGTCACGCCGCTCGGCGAACTCGCGCTGTACGCCTCACTCGTCGTCGAGACGGCGGTTCCCGCAGCGGTGACGTACTATCGATTCCGCTCGGGGACGTGGCGGGTCGTGAGCCGCGCTTACCGGCCTGACGCGGCGCTCGACGACTGACGCGTGTCCTCAAAAGCGACTGACATCAGTCAGTCGACAGTATATTTGTGGCCCCACCCTGACATGCTCGCGTGGACCGCACACGCGCTGTCTCCGTCGGCCGAGACGTCGTCCGTACGGTACGAGAGGAGGAGGTCTCCTTTCTCGCGGCCGGCATCGCCTACTACATGTTCGTCTCCCTGCTGCCGCTGTTGTTGCTGACGCTGGTCGTCGGCACGCTTGCGGGCGGAGAGGCATTCGCCGAGCGAGTCGTCAGCGCCGCCGGTGACGTGCTCACACCGGCGGCGTCGACACTGCTCGAAGACGCGCTGACCAGCGGGGCCGGTCGCGGGGGCGCAACCGTGCTCGGTGTCGGCGTGACGCTGTGGAGCGCGCTCAAGGTGTTCCGCGGACTGGATACGGCCTTCAGTCGCGTCTATGGGACGGACGGCCCCGACTCAATTGTTGGGGAAGTCGTCGACGGACTGGCCGCACTGGGCGGCATCGGCATCGCACTGGTCGGGCTCGGTATCATCGGCGCGTTCGGGACGGTGCTGGGCGTGCAGGTCGCGCTCGGCGGGCTCGCGCTCGTTCCCGTGCTGGCAGTCGCCTTCCTCCCGCTGTACTACCTGTTTCCCGACCAGGAGATCACACTGCGGGAGGCCATCCCCGGCGCGGTGTTCGCCGGCGTTGGGTGGACACTGCTCGGGACGGGATTCAACGTCTACGCGGCACAAGCCGACTCCTATCAGGTGTACGGCGTCATCGGCGGGGTCCTGTTGCTCGTGACGTGGTTTTACTTCGCCGGACAGGTGCTCCTCGTGGGGGCAGCGGTCAACGCGGCGCTCGCGGACCGGCAACTACAACAGGTATCGCGCCGACGGTCCGGCAAAGCGATGAGTGAGGACGCTGACGAGACCGATACGCCCCCGCCGGCCGGCGCCGATACGCCCGGCCGAGACGCCGACGAGTTGACAGATGAGGAACTACAGGAACTCCGCGAGGAGTTCGAGTCGTTCCGCGAGGACATCGAGGGCCGGACGCTCCACCGTGACGAGGTGCGGTCGGACCTCAAGCAGTACGTCCGCCGCCGGATGCGTCGCGGCCACGCCCGACAGTGGGGCCCCTACATCGTCTTGCTGTACGGCACGATCATGACCCTTGGCGCGTTCTACTATCTGGAGGGGCTCTATGCCGTGCTGGCGATGCTGGTCATCTGGCTGTCAACGCTGGGCCTCTATGCGATCATGATTGCGGTCGGTGTGACGCTTACTGCCACCGGCCTCCCCGGACGGCTCGTCGACCGCGTGCGTGACTGGCGACAGTGATACGGGGTGTCGGGGTCACCGAGGTGCTGTCAGCGCTGCCCGGCGCGGTCGTCGTGCTGTTCGCGCTGATCACCCAGCTTGGGGATTTCTGGTTCACGTTTCTGGCCTGTGGCCTGCTGTACTGGCTCGGCCCGTGGACGCCGAAACTTGGGCAGGAGCTCACTCGCGACCGGACGGCAATGCTGGTCGCGCTACTCGCCGTCGGTGTCGCGCTCGTCGTGTCACTGAAGGGCGTGTTCGCGCTACCGCGGCCGCCCGGCGCGGGCACAGCCACCCACGCCGAACTGCTTCCGGCGGCGCTGCGGGGCGTCTACGAGTCGATGGCGACCGGAGAGGGATTCGGCTTCCCCAGCGGCCACGCCACCCTTTCGCTGCTCGTCTGGGGCGGCATCGCCTGGGCGCTCCGAGTCGGCACGCGTCGACAGCGCACCGCCGTCGCCGCGACGATCATCACCCTCATCGGGATCTCGCGGCTGGTACTCGGTGTCCACTACCTCGCCGACATCCTCGCGGGCTTTACCATCGCCGGTGCGGCCCTCGTACTCGCCCTCGGCGCACTCAAAACGCCCGAACGGGTGTTCGGCCTCGCGGCCGTCATCGCCGTGGTTGGGCTGCTCGTCACCGGTGTCTCCCGTAATTCGGCCGGTGCACTGGGCGTCGCTGTCGCAGGTGCCGTGGTCTGGTCGCTACTGGGAGAGTCGATACCGGAGCCGACCCGGCACGGTGTCGGCATCACAGCGCTGCTGGGCGTTGTCTCAGTCGGAACGTTGCTCGGCGTGACGTTCGGGTTAGATCCGACGCCGGGCGTCGTCACGGTGCTTGCGGGGCTTGGGACTGGAGCGCTGCTAACGCTACCGCTGGCCGGTGAGCGCCTCGCGAAAAAGTGTGAATAGGGAGCCGTTTAGAACTTCTCGAGGTAGCGGTCGAGTTCCCAGTCGGAGACGTCGACAAGGTACTCCTTGTGCTCCTGCGTTTTGGCCTCAACGAAGTTCTCGTAGACGTGCTCGCCGAGTGCGTCCTGAATCACTTCGTCGTCTTCAAGCGCTTCGACGGCCTCGCCGAGGTTCGATGGGAGCGTGGTGATGCCGTACTCCTCGCGTTTCTCTTCGTCGAAGTCGTAGATGTTCTCGCGGACAGGGTCGTCGCACTCGAGGTCCTGCTCAACGCCGTCGAGACCGGCGTGGATGAGTGCGGCGAAGGCGAGGTACGGGTTACACGACGGGTCAGGGAAGCGAGCCTCGATACGGCTTGCGGCCGGCGTGCGGGCGGCCGGCTTGCGGATGAGCGCCGAGCGGTTACGGTCGGACCAGGCGACGTAGACAGGTGCCTCGTAGCCCGGGACCAGACGCTTGTAGGAGTTCACGGTCGGGTTCGAGACGGCCGTGATAGCCGGTGCGTGCTTGAGGATGCCGGCGGTGAAGCTCTTTGCCGTCTCGGAGAGGTTGAACTCGTCGTCCTCGTCGTGGAACGCGTTCTCGCCGTCCTCGGTGAACAGCGAGAGGTGCGTGTGCATCCCGGAGCCATTGATCTTCGGAATGGGTTTCGGCATGAACGTCGCGTGCAGGTCGTGCTCGGCCGCGATGGCGCGGACGACGGAGCGGAAGGTCGCGACGTTGTCGGCCGTCGAGAGCGCGTCGTCGTAGGTGAAGTTGATCTCGTGCTGACCCTGTGCGACCTCGTGGTGGGAGGCTTCGATGTCGAAGCCCATGTCTTCGAGGCCGTAGATGATGTCACGGCGCACATCGGAGGCGAGGTCCTTCGGCGCGAGGTCGAAGTAGCCACCGGCGTCGTTGGTCTTGGTCGTCGCACGACCCTCTTCGTCTTCCTCGAACAGGAAGAACTCGGGCTCAGGGGCGGCATTGACCGTATAGCCCATGTCCTCGGCGCGCTCGATAGCACGCTTCAGGACGCCACGCGGGTCGCCGGAGAACGGCTCGCCGGTCGAGGTGTCGATGACGTCACAGATGAGACGGGCACTGGAACCGCCTTCGACGTTTTCTCTCCACGGAAGCACCGAGAACGTCGATGGGTCCGGGTCCAGACGCATGTCGGACTCCTGAATCCGGACGAAGCCGTTGATCGAGGAGCCGTCGAAGTAAATCCCCTCTGTGAACGCTTTCTCTGCCTGATCGGCTGTGATCGAGACGTTCTTGATGGTACCGAGGATGTCGGTAAACTGGAGCCGGAGGAAGTCGACGTTCTTCTCTTCGATTTCGTCGAGTACCTCCTGTGCCGCCTCTGAAAGTTCGCTTGTCATCTTTGGACACCCGATAGGAACGGTGCTACTACTAAAACCCTGCTGATTTGCGCAAAGGTTTCGACGCTTTCGCTTACATTTGGACATTCGTAAAATTCTAATCCCTGGGGGGCGTCCCCCAATGTAATGACGTACGAAAATCTCGACCGTGAGCTAGTGAATGCACTTCTGGGTGATGGCCGTGCCAGCCTCCGAAGCCTCGGAGAAGACCTCGACGTGTCGGTAACGACCGTCTCAAACCACCTCTCCGATCTCGAGGACGAGGGAATCATCAACGGGTACACGCCCAAAGTCGACTACGACAAGCTCGGTTACGACGTGACGGCCATCATCCAGCTCAAGGTGGAAGGGTCGTCGCTCCCGGCAGTCACTGAAGATCTCGAAGAGCACAAGCAGATGATCTCGGTGTACGAGGTCACCGGCGACTACGACGTCATCGCGGTCGGGAAGTTCACCGACACCGACGGCATGAACGCCCAGATAAAGGAACTCCTCACCGACCCAGACATCAGAGAATCGAACACCTCCGTCGTGCTCAACGCTGCAAGCGAACACGAGCAGTTCGACCTCGACCTGAAGGAGTAGCGATCGTCCTTCTACCGCCGTTCCGAACGCTCTCAGAGCGGCGGCTCCCGCGAGTCTGATCCCCGGGTGGCATGGCACGCGAACCCACCCACGAATGGTACCGACGCATACTTGACTGACCAGTCAGTTAGTTACGCGTAATGAACGACGGCGATACGGCTGACGATATTATGGACGCGACCTACCGTGCGCTGTGTACGCACGGCTATGCGGATCTGACGATGCAGGACATCGCCGACGAGTCGGACAAGAGCAAAGCTGCCCTCCACTACCACTACGACAGCAAGCACGACCTCCTCTGTGCGTTCCTCGACTACCTCTATGACGGGTTCGTCGACCGGATCGAAGACCCCGACGGCGAGACCCCACACGAGCGCCTGCTTTCGCTCATCGATTCCGTGCTGGACAAGCCGGACGACGGGAGCGAGGAGTTCGGGACGGCGATTCTCGAAATCCGTGCCCACGCACCCTACGAACCCGGCTTTCGCGAGCGACTCACCGAATTCGACGACTACCTCGTCGACGAACTCGAAGTAATCCTCGAAGACGGCATCACTGATGGGACGTTCAAATCGGACCTCGACGCCGAGGAGACCGCCCGGTTCATCGTCACCGTCCTGACCGGGGCTGCGACCGAGCGTGTCACGACCGGTCGCCCGGTCGAGTGTACCCGACGGATGCTCGCCGAGTACGTCGAGACGCATCTTCTGGACGGACAGCAGGAGGTCACAGCGTGAGCGTCCGGCAGAAACTGGGCCGTCTGGGTGCGCGGCTCGGGGACCTATTCAAGGGCCAGGAGGAACTAGACCTGACCAGCGGCGACATCGGCAAGCCGCTGCTGTTCCTCTCGTTCCCCATCGTCATCACGAACCTGCTACAGGTGGCGTACAACCTCGCAGACACGTTCTGGCTGGGGCAGTACTCTACGACAGCGCTTGCGGCAATCAGCTTCGCGTTCCCGATGATCTTCCTGCTCATCTCGCTCGGGATGGGGCTGTCAGTGGCCGGGAGCGTACTGGTCGCCCAGCACACTGGGGCCGAGGAGCACCGCGAGGCCGAGTACGCCGCCTCCCAGACTGTGACGTTCGCGTTGCTGGCCTCCGTGCTGCTCGGTACGACTGGCTACTTCTTCGTCGAGGACTTCCTGTCGCTGCTGGGCGCATCCAGCGAAGTGCTTCCGGGCGCAACGGGCTACCTGCAGGTCGTCTCGCTCGGACTGACGGCGATGTTCGGCTTCTTCGTGTTCATTTCGCTGATGCGTGGGGCCGGTGACACCATCACGCCGATGCTAGTGATGTTCGGGACTGTCGTGCTGAACATCGTCATCGACCCGTTCCTCATCTTCGGCTGGTGGATGTTCCCCGAGATGGGCGTCGTCGGCGCGGCCGTCGCGACGATCTTCTCGCGTGCCGTAGCGCTGATCGTCGGCATCGGTATCCTGCTGTCGGGCCGGCGCGGCGTGCGGATCCATCTCAGCGATATGGCTCCCGATCTGGAGTACCTCCAGAAACTGCTCAGGCTGGGCATCCCGGCCTCCGTTGAGGGAACCGGGCGCGCCGTGTCAGTCAATGCCATGTTGTTCATCGTCGGGACGTTCTCCGTGACTGTCGTGGCAGCCTTCGGCGTCGGCATCCGCGTGTTCTCGCTGGTTTTCATGCCGGCCATCGCGATGGACCGCGGCGTCGAGACGATGACCGGCCAGAATCTCGGTGCTGAGCGTCCGGACCGCGCGGCGACGGCCAACCACTTCGCCGCAAAGGTGTCGTTCGCGATCCTCACCGTCCTCGGTGCGGTCACCATCTTCGCCGCGCCGACCGTTGTCAGCGTGTTCAGCGACGACCCCGAAGTCGTTCGCATCGGGGCCGAGTTCCTCCAGTGGGTCGCCCCGACCTTCGGGTTCATCGGCATCGTCCGGGCCTACTCCGGCGGGTTCCGTGGAGCTGGCAAGACACTCACCGCAGCGGCGCTGGCGGTTACCATGCTGGGAATCATCCGCCTGCCGGTCGCCTGGGTCGCCTCCCGCCCAGTCGCGGTCCCGGCGTGGCTCGGCCCGCAGGTCGTCGACCTCTTCGCGTACTCGCTGGCCGAACAGGGTATCTGGCTGGCCTTCGCCGTCTCGAACGTCCTCGCGGCCGGCCTCGCAGCGGCCTGGTTCCTCCGGGGAACGTGGCGCGAGGCCGACCCCCGGAGCAACAGCGAACCGGCCGTCGCCGACGACTAACGGCGCTGGTCGCTGAGAGAGTGCCGCAGAACGTTCTGAAAGTGCGTGTCAGCGCCGTTCAGCCCGCTCAAAGCGCTCGTCGGTCAGGTACACGTCGCCGTCCCGAACCGAGACTTCGATACTGTCGAGAGCGTCGCCGGCACAGGGGCCATGCGTGCAGACCCCATCGTCGGGCTCGAACTGTGCGCCGTGTTTGTGACACACGAGTTGGTCACCCCGCACAATCGCGCCCCGGCCCGGATCCAGCGGGACCTCGGGCTGGTGGGGACAGGAGTTGCGCCAGGCGGCGACGGCGTCGCCCGAGCGGTGCAGGATGCAGTTGACGCCGCGCCGGCCGTTACGAGCCTCGAACACGAGCGTGCTATCGGTGGGTACCGAGTCGAGTTCGGCGATGCGGCACGGGTCCTCACCGTCGTCGTTGCCGTCAGGCGACTGTTCGTCGTTGCCGTCAGCCGCCTGCCCATCGTCGCTAGTGCTGGAAAAACTGAATCGGACGGTCGCGTCGCCGGCTTCGACCTCGCCGCCGTCGTCGTGGATGCGGACCGATTCCGACTCGTCGTCGGTGTCGACGGTCACGTCCACGGGGTCGCTCATACAAACTTGTCTGTGACTGACGCACATAGCGATGTCGAAGTCGGTCGCGGCGTGCCGGTTGCAAAACGGAGTTATGTCAGCCCCTCGGAAGGTCAGTATGGATCGAGACGACGTTTCCGTCGAAGTGGAGGTCGAGGTAGCGGTAGACACAGCAGAACTGGAAGCTGAAGTCGAAGACATGGCGGAGTTCGAGGCGGAACTGGAGGGCAAAGGAATAGAGATCGAACTGGAAGCCGAAGTCGAGTTCGCCGAGCACGAGGAGATGGGCGAACACGAGGAAACGGACGAGCGGGAAGATGAAACGGACGGCTCCGAGGTCGATACTGAGACAGAAGCCGGCGAGATGGATGAGGCTGCGGACAGCGACGAAGAACAGGAGTAGTCGCGGGCAGCAACAGAGACGGGTCGCAGGGCACCCCTTGTGACTGCGGGGGAACTGCTGTCACAATCACAGGTGTGCATCGGTCTCAGCGAGTAGTCTTGCCAGCGCTGTGGCCGAGTGGACCCGAGCAATGTTCATCGACGGCAGCCGTAGCGCCTGATTCCCGATGCCGCTAGGACCCGCTGGCCGCGCAACCTCCTGTCAAAACTCGCACTGAAACAGGTTTCTCAGAATGCTTACTAATCAGCCCCAGCTACGAACAGGCATACGATGCACGACCCGCCACACGTTATCGGTATCAGCGGCAGCCTTCGTGACGACAGCGGAACCAGAATCGCCGTCCAGCACGCCCTCGATGCAGCAGCGGAGGCTGGCACAACGAGTGAACACATCGACCTGCGGGAGTGGGACCTACCACTGTTTGACCCCGACACGAGTGCGGCAGAATCCGGTGACGGGCCGGAACTCGCTGCCCGTGTCCGCGAGGCCGACGCGATGGTCCTCGGAACGCCCGTGTACCACGGCACAATCGCCTCACCGCTGAAGACGGCGCTCGACTACTGCGGTATCGACGATGTCGAGGGGACGACCGTCGGCATCCTCGCAGTGGCCGGCGGTGGGTTCCCGACACCGACACTCCAACACCTTCGCGCCGCCGTTCTTGAGCTGAAAGGCTGGCCGCTCCCGCAAGATGTCGCCATCCCCAACTCGTGGGCCGCCTTCGAGGACGACAGTATCGCCGATGGAGAGATCGCAGAGCGCATCGAGGACCTGGGCGCAACTGTCGTCGCGTACGCAGGTGTTGCGGACCGACACGGAGAAACGGAACAGTCGGAACTGACGACCGGGGACTGAAATTACTCGAACCAGTCGACGAAGCTCCCTTCCAGCAGACTCTCCTCCTGATGGCGGATGTAGGTGGCCTGCATCCCCCAGATCGCTTCGGCCAGCGGGACGTTCTCCTCGACGCGGCGGCGGACGTAGTCGTGTTTCCAGCGCGCGGGCGTGAGCCGGCGGTCGACGCGCTCGTGTAGCGGCCGGATGTAGCTGTGGGCCTCCTCGGCCGAGAGACCGCGCTGTTCGAGGCCAGCGCGGGCGTGCTCGAACAGTTCGCCGTATATTTCCTCGGTGCTGGTCGTCGTCGCCCCGTCGGCGGTTATCCACTCGATTTTCGCTCGGAGGCCGCTCCGAGCGGCGGCATAGAAGTTCTGCTTCGCGGTGTCCCAGTCCAGCGTCCGGATGGGGTGTTCCAGCTGTGGCAGGCTCTCCATCAGGCCGGCGAAGACCGCCGTGAATCCGATTGCGTCGTCGACGGTCGGCTGTGCGGCCAGCGGGCGGAACTCGATGCGAGCGTTGGCCGCCGACCGGGTCGGCCCCTCGAACACCGGCCTGACCCACCGCCAGTACGTGCCGTGCTTGTGCCGGAAGTGGACGAAGTCGTCGTCGAAGCGGGTCCCCGACTGCAGGTCGACCGGGACGATGGTGTCGTCCTCGACGATGTCGTCGATGGCCTCCTCGACTGAGTCAAAATCCGGCGGGAAGCAGACCTTCGGCGGCGTCGAGTCGTCGTCGGGTGGATTGAGCACCGACTCGAAGACGCCGATACGGTTCTCCATGTTCGCTCCGGCGACGATCTCCGGGTCGGGCGCGTCGTCGTACAGGTCCGGCGGGAAAAACGGCGAGTTGACGCCAAGCGCCAGCAGCGGCGCGGCGATACGGAGTGCGTAGCTGAAATACTCCGGCAGATCCGGAGCGTGAGGAATCTGGTAGTGGGGTTGAATCGAGGTGATGAGCGATTCCGGCATCACCGTCTCGGCCTGTAGCGAGGCGTGTGGCGCGTCGATTTCAAACGCTGAGGGGTAATCTGTGTTGGCCATCGTGTGATAGCGGACGGAGTCCGACATGTTCGTCCCGATGCGGACGCCGCTCTGTTCGACGCAGTCACAGAGGTACTCCCGGGCCGTCTCGCCGGCGGGTGGAACGGTCCACATACCGTCGGAGACGAGGCGAATGCCCTCGTTGCGCACCCGTTGCTGGGCCGGCATCAGCGACGCCTTCAGTTCGTTTCGCTGGGCCGCCAGCCCGTGGGTGTTCAACGGCTGCGGGCTCGTCTGCATCTCGGCGTTGTGCAGGCCAAGCTCCTTCTCGAACCCGATGAGTTCGAGCAACTGGCGGGGAACCCGCTGGAGCGCGTCGGTCTGCTCATCGACGGCATACAGCTCCAGTTCCATGCCGACGATCGCTTCCGTGTTGTCGAACGTTCCGTCGCGAACGGCGGATTTGAGCGCTTCGGCTTCCTCGCGGGCTCGTTCGTCGAACGACTCGCTGTCCGCTGCAAGCACCTCGACTACCCGGTCTGCCAGTTCCGAAGCCGACATATCTCCGGGTTTGCAGCCATGGGTGTTAAGCATGCCCCAGAGAGCGGACAAGTAGCGAGCGCGTGGATTCCACACGCACGAGGCGACCGCTGCTCACTCCCGACCTCGCCGAAAAAGCAGATCACACATCCTCACAGCAGCTCGCCGACGTCGCTCATCGTCTCTCCTAACGGGTCTCGATCTTCAGTTGTAAGTGCCCCCTCGACCGCATCGCGGGCCGCTGGCAGCGGCTCGTGCGTCTCGATGTACACAGCCAGGGCAAACTCCTGTTCAGTCACATCGGCGAGTGCGATAGCGTCGCTGCGGGAGAGGTCCCCGGCAAGCCAATCGGCGATCATCTCACGTCCCTGTGGGCCGACCGGTGACACTTGCTCGCCGACGAGATGGAGCGTCTTGGCGGCCATCACAGGCGCAACACCGGCGGCGCGGCCCGCATCGCCGACGCTCTTGCCGGCTGCGTAGACCTCGACCACGGTCGCCGCTGTCGCCGCCGAGCACGGGAGGTCGTCGGCCACCGGGGCCAGTCGTTCCGGGAGGGACGCGTCTGTCTCGTCAACGGCAGCGATGCCGCGGTCACGCTGGTGGGTCGTGACCTCGACACCGGCGGCGATATCCGACAACGTCATTAAAATTTCCTACGCTACACCGAAATTTAATACTGTCGGAACATCGATAGGCGCTGCTGTCAATCCCAGTGTCAACCTACCGGTTACCGGTAGGCAATTTCACCGAAAAACGCCCGGAAACCCGCCTTTGCATCGGTTTTTTAACCCTCCATCCAGCCGTAGGTGGAAACATGAGCACGACGGTAACGCAATGTCCAGAGTGTAACGGATCAGTCAAACAGCAGGGCGTCGAATCGGTCTGTCGCAGTTGCGGGCTGGTCGTCGGCGAGGACGCTATCGATCCCGGGCCGGAGTGGCGGTCGTTCGACGATGATGACACGGACCGGGCACGCACAGGCGCGCCGCTGACGCGGTCACGCCACGACCGCGGGCTCTCGACGAAGATCGGGCGGTCGACACGGTTGAAAGGGCGCAAGCGCCGTCAGTTCGCTCGCCTCCGCCGCGAACACAACCGCGCCCAGATAAGCTCGAAACGGGAGCGAAACAAGGTGTACGCCTTCACCGAGATCCGGCGCATCATCAGTTCGATGGCCCTCTCGGACGCGATACGGGACCGGGCCTGCGTGCTGTTCGAATCCGCACAGAACGAGGCCCTGCTGCAGGGCCGAACGCTAGAAGGGTTCGCGGCCGCGGCCATCTACGCTACCTGCCGGACCGAAGGCGTCGCCCGGACCGTCGACGAGATCTGTACCGTCGCCAAGGCGACCCCGGCGGAGCTTCGCGCGGCGTACGACGCTCTAAACAGGGAACTGGGGCTACCGACCGGTCCGATTGATCCCCGTGAGTACGTCCCCCGGTTCGCGACAACGCTGGACCTGCCGACGGCAGTCCGCCAGCGCGCGGAACGGCTCGTCGACGAGGCACAGGACCGTGGCCTAGTCAGCGGACGCAATCCGGCCGGCGTCGCGGCAGCGTGTCTCTACACCGCGGCCCAAGAGCAGGACGTGGCGCTCACGCAGGCCGAGGCGGCAGAAACGGCGGACGTAACGCCGGTCACGCTGCGTGGGACCTACGCCGAGCTACAGGAGTAGACGGCGTCGGCGAGCGCTTCAATCGAGCGCCGGGCCAGCGTGTCTGGCGCTGTGTCTCGAATCGGCTGTCCATGCGCTTGTGCCGTCGCTAGCGGCTCACTCTCCGGGATAGCGACGGCTGGCGCACCGAACCGGTCTGCGACGGCCACAGTCGCGGGAGCTGGACCAGCGCGGTTGAGGGCGACCCGACAGAGTCCGGCGTCGAGTTCGCGGGCCAGCGCCCGGACCCGGAGCGCGTCAGCGAGCGCCGCGCCTTCCGGCGTCGTGACGAGTACCGCGGCGTCGGCGGCTGCGAGGGGGAGCCCCACGTCGGCGTGCATCCCCGCCGGCGAGTCGACGATGACCCAGCGATAGGTCCGCTCCAGCGCGGCGAACATGTCTGTGAGGCCCTGCAAGTCGGCACTTCGAGCGCCGGCCAGCGTTCGTCCGCATGGGACGAGAGTCACGGGGCCGTCCTCTCGGACAGCCTCGTGCGGGTCGGCGCGGTCGGCAAGAACGTCGTGTAGGTCGGGGCCGTGACTGGACGGAAGGTCCGCCATCCCGAGGTCGCCGTCGACGACGATGCTGCCCGCGTTCGCGTTTGCGAACGAGTCCCCGCTGTCAGTCCGTTCAAGCGCGTCGAGTTCCGCCGCGAGATTGTACGCAATAGTGGACTTGCCGACGCCGCCCTTGCCGCCGGTGACAGCCAAGATCATGCCAAGCTGGACAGAGTCTCGGTGGGCACCGTAGCAGCCGATCGTCGGTCGGCGAGCCGTTCAGCCCGCCGCGCCAGCGCCCGGAGCATTTGCTCGTCAGTGTCGCCGCGTGCCGCAACTGTCCGGACACCGGACAGCCCGTCCGCCGCACGAACTGCGGCTGTCGCTGCCGACAGCGAGTCCGCCTCGGCCAGCCGCTCGGCACGGTCGACCCGTCGAGCAACGGTTTCGAGCCACTGCGAGACAGCGTCTGGAAGGTGCTGACCCGGTCGCTGGCCGATTGAAGTCCTCGACTCGGCTGACGGTTGGCGTCCCTCTGGCTGCGGTTCGATATCCCGCTCGGATGCAGGGCTGGCCGGCCAAGTGCTCGCGGTCTCGGCCGCTCGTACCGACTCGGCTGTTGGGACAGCGTCAGCAGGTGGTGACGGGTCGCCCAGTTCCCTGAGGACGGCATCTGCGGAGTCGAGTCGCTCGTCCGCTGAGGTCGTATCGGGCGCCGGATCGGCGCGCACCAGCTCCGCCGGCTGGTCAGACGGTGGAGCCGGCGTCGCGTACCCAAGCGCGTGTGTCCCCGGCCTGACGACCCCCTCAAACCCGTCCTCCGACCAGCCGGTCTCGGGAACGCCCTGCGTTCTCGGCGGCCAGAGCGGGCCATCGAGACGGTTCCGGACAGTAATTCGAGTCAGTTCGGGGATGTCGCCGACAGTGGCCGTGACGAGCGTCACGCCGTCGACTCGCTCGGCGCGACAGTCGAAGGTAACCATATGGGTGGTGGCCTGACCTTCCGATTTAAAAGTCAGCAACGGACGATAGGGGCGTCGAGACAGTCAGATGCAGCCGTCGGCGATCTGAACCGATCCGTTTCGAGGACGACCGGTGCGGGCGTTCTGGCGACTCGGAGTACACCCAGCGCGGCCGTTACTGGATCAGCGTCGAACGGGCTGTCCGGAACTGGCCCCGGAACGGCTTCGATGGCCTGAGCGAACGTCTCGGCGCATCGGTCGACGAGGGTCGCCCGAGCGCTCCGCCGGAGGTTGGCCAGTTCGTCGGCAAGTCGGCGTTGTTTCTCCAGCGTGTCCCGGTAGGCGCGTGCCCGCTCCCGGCGGAGTTCGCGAGTCTCTCTGGCGGCAGTCCGTCGAGTCTCCCGTTCGCTCAATTCCGTCGCCGCGTCCCGGAGAGCGGCCCGTGCCGCTTCGTCGTCCGCACCGACTGCCTGCCGAGCGGTGAGACGACCGCGGTGGGTGGCGACCGCTTCCTGCAGGCCGTCGATGGTCGACTCCGGGACGGGGTCGACAGGGTCCGGTAGCTCCGGCGGCGAGGATTCAAGCTCGGCCAGCTGGGCGCGACACTCGGCGATAGCGTCGTCCTGTGGCGTCTCGTATTCCCGTGACCGGGCGGCGGCCGCGAGTGCAGTCCGCGTTCGGAGTCCCATCGACGGGTGGACGTGTCCGACGTACGCGTACACGGCCGGTGGCTCCGGGCAGGACACGACCGGAAAACGCCGCTGTCCACGGATGCTTGTGGCGATGGTTCGACCGCCGACGTTTCCAGTTCGGAGGTCGACGACAGCGCCCGTGTACGTGGTTCCAGCGACGCGGAGCTTCACAGGTCGACGCCTCGGAGTTGGTCCGGGTCCGGGAGGTCACGTCCCGACGCGAACCGCTCGTAGGGCGTTGCCGGTTCCTCACGTGCCTCGTACCGCTTGGCCGCCTCGCGGACGTGCTTCGGGACATCTGTCGGTTCGAACGGCTCGACGTGCTCGATCTGTATGTCGAGCCCGTGTTTCTCGTGGAGTCGGAGCGCCTGAAAGGCCCCGAACTCGGTTCCGGAGAACAACGCTGCTCTCCCGAACTGCCGAACGACACAGTCTTCGTGGGCACGACAGACGTTCCGCAGGTCTCTACGTGCTGCCCGGGAGTACGTGACGACGAGTAGCACTGGGTAGACATTGTTATAATTACTATAAAATTTTACTGAATTGAATGTAGTTTAGTCTGAATACATAGAGAAATCGGAAAGAAATATAGGGGGGAGACAGTCGCGTTCGAGAGTCAGCACTGGCACGAGATATCTGCTACACCGACAGCGGCTACGGTGCTGGAAAATTCCTTACTCGACGACTGTAACGGTAAATTCGCCGGCATCTGCGACGAGGTCACGAACCCGCTCGCGGGCCGCTGTCTCGGATGGCGCGAGGACGACGAGGCCATCCACGGCGGCCCCGCCGTTTGCCCGGTAGGCTTGCAGGTCTCCCTCGAACTCAGTCGCATAGGTCCGGAGCGTCCCGCGAACGTCCCGTTCGAGGTCACTGAGCGACCGCGACCCGGCCTCGAACTCGGCCAGCGCCTCCTCGATATTGCGGAGTGCGGAAATGCGGTCCATATCAGGTTGTCCGAAGGTGATCCGTCCGAGGCTCGTACACCTCACCTTTCTGTTTCAGCTTGTCAATCTCGTGTTCGGCCTTCGACTCGTCGATACCGACCTCCTCAGCGCGTTCGATGACCACGTCGGCGGGTGCACCCTCATCGTACTCGTCCTCGATGTCGGAAATGATGCCTTTGATGTTCTGGATACGGTCGCGCTGGGTCTTCGACTGGCCGGTCTCGACCACGTCGGCGTCGAACTCGCCGGTCTCAGGATCGACACCGATCTCCTTCAGGCAGTAGTGGGCGATGTCGACCGCCCGGTCGGCGTCGGCTTCGTCGACGGTGTCGGAGAGGCGTATACGTGCAGAGGCTTCAGCAAGCCGGACCAGCGCCTCCAGCTTCCGGGCGGTAACGGGCACCGGCGCGTCCTCGTCCTGGCCCTTCATCCGCAGATCGACGTAGAAATCCTCGATACGGCTCTTTGCCTCCTCGGTCATCGTCGGGAAGCAGTTGCGCTTGGCGTAGGCGACGTACTTCCGGAGGAGGTCCGGTTCGATTGTCGGTGCGACCTCCTCAGTGACGGTGCCGACCTCCTCCTCGCTGAAGTTCGAGGTCGGGTTCTCCGTCCGGTGGGTGTGAAGTTCGCCGGCGTAGTTGGTCTGGATGATGTGCTCGGCGAGGTTGCGGTCCTTCTCCTCGTCGGGCTTGTCCGTCACGGTGAAGATGAGGTCGAACCGCGAGATGAGCGCCGGTTCGAGGTCTATCTGCTCACCGATGGGTTCGTACTGGTCGAAGCGGCCGTACTTGGGGTTGGCTGCGCCCAGCAGCGAACAGCGGGATTTGAGTGTCGCGTTAATACCGGCCTTGGAGACGCTGATACGCTGCTGTTCCAGCGCCTCGTGCATTGCCGAACGATCTTCGGGAGACATCTTATCGAGTTCGTCGATAGCGGCGATACCCTGATCAGCGAGCACGAGCGCGCCCGCTTCCAGCGTCCACTGCTGGCCATCGCCGAAGTCGTCGCGAACGGCGGCCGCGGTGAGCCCCGCGCTCGATGACCCTTTGCCGGAGGTGTAGACAGAGCGTGGCGCGATATTCTCGATATATGATAGCATCTGCGATTTACCCGTTCCCGGGTCTCCTATCAGCAACATATGGAGGTCCCCACGTATTCGAGAGCCGTCAGGTAGCTCCTTCGTCACGCCGGAGAAGAGCTGGAGCATCATCGCGAGCTTCTCTTTCTCGTAGCCGTAGATAGAGGGGGCAATGGCCCCGACCATCTTGTCGTAGATATCGGATTCGTTGGAGAGTTCGACGATCTCCTTCTTGTCGGCGTCGGTGATCTCCATGTCCTCGAACTGCTCGTCCTCGATTTCGACGCTGACGCCCTCCATGTAGATGTCGAACATCGGGGACTTCTCGTTGTCGTTGCCCCGCTGGTCGAGTTTGAGGATGCCGGTTACGCGGACGTGGTCGCCGGCGGTGACGTGGCCCGTGATGTCGTCCTCGATGTTGATATCGATTGACTGGGGCGTCTCTCCGCCGCGCAGTCCCTCAGGGGATTCCTGCACGCGGAGCTTCTGGGCGTCGATGAACTGGGACTGGTCGGTGTTGAGCCGGAACGGCCCCTGGCGCTCACAGCCCTGGCAGTCGTGGGGTTCCTGAAAGTCGCCGGCGGTCTGTGGAATACGCGTGAGTGTTCCACAGCGCTGGCACTCGAAGGCTGCCTCGATGACTTTCGGGCGGACATCGGTCGCTTTCCGGATGATACCACGGACGGCGACGAGGTTGCCGTGGTGTTCGTGGCGCAGGTCGCGGATGTCCTCGGATTCGGGGAGGTTCCGGACGCGGACGTGAGCCTGTCCGAGCGAGACATCGACCGGGAGGTCGTACAGTCGAAGGGCCTCCTCGGCGTACTCTTGGATCTGCTCGGGCTTGGTCCGGTAGTCGTCGGCCAGGTCCGGATCGAAGCGATAGAGGTCGTCCCAGTCGATATACAGCGATTTCTGGTCGTTCGGGTATTTCTGGGCGAGCTCACCGATCTCGTTGCGGTAGTAGTTGCGGTAGAACTCCTCGAAGCGGTCGATGAGTTCGGTGTTCTCGGCGGTCGCCATTTGAGTGGACAGTGGTTATGCCCACTGGCCTAAGAAGGTTCGCAAACCGGGGTGGAACTGAAATGATGCGGCACGAGGGGGAATCAGTATCAGTATCAGTATCAGTATCAGTATCAGTGTCGAGAATCGGGGCCAGTAGTTTTTGCTGGTATACCTGGTTCACTCAGAGTAGAATAACCGTGCGCGATCAAAAAATCACAAGGCGTCGACTCCTCGCCAGCGGTAGCGCGGCCGCAACCGCAGCGTTCGCTGGCTGTGCGAGCCGCTTCGAGAATTTCGGAGGGAGCGGAGCAGGGGACGAGGGTTCCAGCGAGAGCCAGCAAGCGACCGCCAGCGGCATCGACGAGAGCGATGCCGCGGCGACTGTCGGGATGGTATACGCGCTAGGTGGGCTCGATGACCGCTCGTTCAACGATGCGGCGAACCGCGGCATTCAGCGCGCACGCCTCGATGACGGGGTCGAGTACACGAACCACGAACCGACCAGTGTCGCCGGGTTCGGCGAAATACAGGCCGAGCTGGCGAGTTCGGCGAACCCGTCATACGACCTGATCTGTTGTATCGGATTTCTGCAGGCTGAAGGGCTATCTGAGGCTGCATCGGAGTACACGGACCAGCAGTTCATGATCGTCGACTCCGTCGTGGAGGCCGACAATGTGGCGAGTTACGTGTTCCGCGAACACGAGGGGTCGTTTCAGGCCGGGAACCTCGCTGGGCTGCTCACGACCAGGGATGTCGACCTCGGTGCGGGTGCAACGAACCCGGAAGAGACGACAGTCGGGTTTATTGGCGGCCTCGACCAGCCACTCATCCACAAGTTCGAAGCCGGCTTCAGAGCCGGCGTCGAGTACGCCAACGGGGACGTTGATGTCCTCACGGAGTATCTCGGGAACTTCGACGACGTGCAGGGCGCCCGGGACATCGCAGCCGGGATGTACAACGATGGAGCGGACATCGTCTACCACGCGGCGGGTGGCGCAGGTGTTGGCATCTTCCAGGCCGCGCAGGCCCATGGGCGGTACGCGATCGGAGTGGATTCAGACCAGTCCCGGAGTAATCCCCGGTACGCGGACGTCGTGCTCGCGAGCATGGTCAAGCGAGTAAACGTCGCAGTCTACGACGCGGCGACAGCGACGGTCGCGGACAACCTCCCCGCTGGTGAGGTCGTTTCTCTCGGGCTTGACAGTGACGGCGTCGGCATCGTCTATGGGACCTCCCTCGAACCGGCGATTCCCGACGATGTCAGGGAAGCGCTGTCGACGTCGCGGGAGCAGGTCGCCGCCGGCGACATCGTCGTACCCACTGAGCGCTCTAACACGGGTGGTGCCTGATGGCGGGCGGTCCACTCGATGGACTGGCGAGTGCACTTGATCGGGTCGCCCCCGAGTTCGTCCGGCAGCGGTTCGCTGCGAAGTTCGCTGTTGCGTTCCTCGCCGTGTTGCTCGTCATCGCAGGCGCTGGCGCGTTCACGTTTCAGGCGACATCCACGGCAGTCGAACAACAGACGACCGAACAGCTCGCCGAGACCAGTCAGCTGGAGGGGGACTCTATCGGCTCGTGGGTTGAACAGCAACGCACGCACACACGATCCATTTCGCAAGGTGAACCGCTCCGGAGCGACCGGCGCGCTGCGGCGTACATCCTGCTGCAGGACCAGCTACTGCCTGACGATGTTGTCAGTATGCACCTCGTAAACGATACTCGTGGCGAAGTGGTCGCCAGTACGGAACTCCCACTGGAGGGGCGGTCGCTGTCCGAACTTGACGCGCCGTGGACGGCCGCCGAAGTGCCGGAGGGACCCGGGAACAACACACAGGTCTGGTCGAGTAGTCGGTCGTACCGCTCACCGGTCCTCAACGACGAACCCGTGATGGCGTTCGCTAGCTCGGTCCCGAAGCGCGACGGCTCGCACCTCGTCGTCGTCACACGCATCCAGAGTCAGGTCGACCGGCTCAGCGATACTAATTCGACGAAGGAAACCACGATTCTGAACACCAACGACGAGACGGTACTGAACATCGACCGCGAGTTCGATGCTGACACCCACAGCGAGAGCCTCGCGGCAATCCGCGATGCGAACGGTACTGCAGCACCGGTGACAGCGGTTTCGGATGGTCGCGTGTACGCGTTCGCGCCCGTCCCGACCACGAACTGGGTCACGGTGACGAGCCTGGACACGGCGCAGGCGTTCAGTGTCCGTGACACGGTCGGACAGACGGTCGGACTGCTTGTCCTGCTGGCGCTCGTTTCGTTGTCGGCTGTCGGCCTCGTACTCGGGAAACGCACGGTCGACCCGCTGAAGCAGTTGCGGGACCGTGCTGAACGCATCGAGGCCGGCGACTTCGATGTCGACCTCTCGACGAACCGCGCCGACGAAATCGGCCGCCTCTACGGGACGTTCGACGATATGCGGATCTCACTCCAGAACCGCATTCAGGAAGCGGAGGAGGCAGTCGAGGAAGCGAAGACGGCGCGGTCGGAAGCCGAAGAACTGCGTACAGAAGCGGAGGACGCACGGGCAGAGGCAGAGGAAGCCAGCCAGCGCCTGCAGGAGCGCGCCACCGAGTACAGTGCGGTGATGCAGGAAATCGCTGACGGTGACCTCACGAAGCGACTCGACGAGGACGCGGAGGAGACGGCGATGCGGGAAGTCGCAGTCGAGTTCAACGCGATGCTCGACGGGCTCGAAGCCACCGTCAGCGAAGTCGCGGCGTTCGCCGACGAAGTCGCGAATGCCACGATCGAAGTCGCGACTGGGGCCGAAGAAATCGAGACGACGAGCCAGACCGTCAGTGACCGCATACAGGAGATCGCGGACGGCGCTATCAGACAGCACGACGATCTCGAGGAGGCCGCCGCCGAGATGGACGAGCTATCGGCGAGCATCGAGGAGGTCGCAGCGTCGTCGACGACGGTCGCAGAGACGGCCAGAGAAGCCGTCGACCGTGGCGAAACGGGCCGGGAGGCCGCCGAGTCGGCCATTGACGACATGGCGGAAATCGAGTCCCGGTCGGCAGACGCGGTCGACCAGATTCTCGCGCTGCAGGAGCGCATGGACGACATCGGCGAGATCGTCGACTTCATCTCGGATATCGCCGAGCAGACGAACATGCTCGCCCTGAACGCCAACATCGAAGCCGCCCGCGCAGACAAGGACGGCGAGGGCTTCGCTGTTGTCGCCGACGAGGTCAAGAGCCTCGCAGAAGAGACGAAACAGGCGGCAGCAGAGATCGAAGCCGAAATCGCCGCCGTACAGACGGAGACCGACGAGACTGTCACGGACATCCGCGCGACCAGCGACCACATCGACACCGGTGTCGAGACTGTCCGCGAGGCTGCCGACGCGATCGAGGATACCGTCGACGCGATCGAGAACGCCAACGACGGTATCCAAGAGATTGCGGACGCGACCGAGGACCAAGCCGACGCGACGCAAAGCGTCGTCCACCGCGTCGACGGAGTGTCCGAGATCAGCCAGAACGTGACGGAAGACGCAGAGCAGGTATCGGCGGCCGCCGAAGAGCAGTCCGCGTCCGTCGCCGAAATCGCACAGAGCGCGGACGAACTACGGGACCGTGCCGACTCGCTGGCTGCGACCGTCGATCAGTTCGACACCAGCGGCGGCGCGGACGACCACAGCGATACCGACAGCCAGCGATAAACACACCGCGCGTTCGCCCCTGATCGGACTGGCGACTAGCGCGATGCGATCTCGCGATGGGTTCTTTTTGCACTGTCGCCCGAGGAGTCGCTACGGAGATGGTGGCGATGCCTGGCCGTGGCTACGAGTCTGAGCAGCGATGGCAGTAAGGGACTGGCAGAACAGGGCGCTGGAAGGTTAGCGGTAGAGGCGACAAAAAGGTCGCTTTCGGTATCGCAGGTATGGGATCGCCCAGATTTGAACTAGGGGCGCGGGCACCCAAGGCCCGAAGGTTACCAAGCTACCCCACGATCCCGTACTACCCTCTCAATTCGACAGCGTGTAAAGCGTTTCGTTGCAAGCCGGCCGTGTCACGCGGGAGCGAGGCCCCAGAAATACGCGATACCAAGGGTCGTCGCGATGGCGAATACGGCCTGTAGCGGCGCACCGACCTTCAGATAGTCGGTGAATTGGTACCCACCGGGGCCGTAGACGAGGAGGTTCGTCTGGTAGCCGACCGGCGTCATGAACGCCGTCGATGCGGCGAACGTGACGGCGAGGACGAAGGCGAAGGCGTTGGCGTTCAGTTGCTGGGCAGTTTCGATAGCCACCGGGATCATCAGGACGACGGAGGCGTTGTTCGAGATGATGTTCGTCAGCAGCGCCGTGACGAGATACATCAGACCGAGGACGACGGCGAGGCCGCCACCGGCGGTGAGGATGCTGCCGGCACCCATGACGAACAGCTCTGCGAGCAGATCAGCGCCGCCAGTTTCCTGCAGGGCGATGCCCAGCGGAATGACGCCGGCGAGCAGGAAGACGACGTCCCACTGGACAGCGTCGTACAGCTCCGGCGGGCGGAGACAGCCGGTGAGGACCATCGCCAGCGCACCCCCGAGCGCCGAGATGACGATGTGAATCGGGGTCAGCGCCGCGACACCGACGACGGCGGCCACGATGCCGATTGCGACAGGGATCTTCGACTGGCGGAAGTCCGGTCGTTCGACCTCCTGGGCGACAATGAAGTCGTTGTTGCGGTTGAGACGGTCGATACTGTCTGGGGTGGCCTGCACCAGAAGCGTATCGCCGATGCGGAGTTTGACGTGGTCCATCCGCTGGCGGTACAGTTCCTGCCCGTGGCGAAGTGCCAGCACGGTCGCGTCGTAGCGCTGGCGGAAGTTGGTGGAGACAAGCGTCTCGCCGATGAGCGAGGAGCCGGGGGCAACGACGACCTCGACGAGGTTCTTTCGCTCGGTTGCGGTTTCCAGTTCCGCGTCGTCGACCTCGACCTCGGGAATCACGTCCAGCCCTTCGACATCGAGGAGATCGACGAGCGTGTCCCGGCCCGTCCGAATGGCGAAAACGTCACCGGCCCGAATCGCTTTCTGGCCGAACGGTTCGAGGAACGTGCGTTTCTCGCGGACCAGCTGGACGATGTCCACGTCGAACTTCGAGACTCTGAGCGCCTCCTCGACAGTCTGGCCGATCAGCGGGGAATCTTCGCGGACGACAACTTCGGTCAGGTACTCACCCATCTCGAACTCTTGAGTGAGGTCCTCTTCGACCGGGATACGCGAGGGGACCAGATAGCGCCCGACAGTGAGCAGATAGATCGTCCCGACGATGGTCACGATGATGCCGAGCTGGGTGAACTCGAACATGCTGAACGGGCGGCCGATGAGTTCGGACGAGAGCTGCGATGCGAGGATGTTCGTCGAGGTGCCGATGAGCGTCAACATGCCGCCGAACATCGAGGCGTAGGACAGCGGCAGCAGTAGCTTCGATGGTGAGAGTTTCCCCTTGTGCGCGATATCGGTGACCATCGGCAGGAGGATAGCGACGGCAGCGGTGTTGTTGATGAACCCGGAGATAGGTGCGACCAGCCCGACGGTCGCACCAAGCTGTTTCGTTTCGCTGTCTCCGGTCAGCGAGGCGATTTTCGCGCCGAGAATCTGGACGATACCGGTCCGCTGGACGCCGTCTGAGAGAATGAACATCGCCAGCACCGTTATCGTCGCTGTCGAGGCAAAGCCTGAGAGCCCGCGATCCAGCGGCGAAATCCCATCGCCGGCCTGATGTAACACGTACACCGGTTCGGCGAGCAGCCCGGCATCGGCCGCAAATACCGTCACCGGTTCGGCCAGCATCAGCGCGACCATGACGGCGATAGCGGTCACGTCGACTGGCAGCGCCTCCGTCGCAAACAGCACCAGCGCGGCGACGATGACCGCGAACACGAACAACATCCCCGGCGTGACAGGTGGCAGCGACACGTCTGTCCCCTGCGGAGCCAGTGACAAAAGGATGGGTCGTTTGCGAGCGCAGGCGTCCGCTCACACCCTGCTCCGGCGGCCGACGTTTATCCCTGTCCGGGCCGAATTGGTCACAATGAGCCTTTTCAACGATCTCGGTCGAAAAGTCGAGGAGCTGAAACAGGAGGTCGGAAACGCGACCGACGACGAAGCCACCCACCGGTGTATCGAGTGTGATACGCTCCTCTACACAGACCACGACGAGTGTCCCGAATGTGGGAGCACGTCGGTCATACCCCTGTCTGACTAGCAACAGCGAGGAACCCGGCCGGAGTCGCGTCGCTCACCGCGTCGGGCCGTCACGACCCAGGTCTTCGAGCAGGGCGTCGTAGCTCCGGCCGAACACCGCCTGTTTTCTGAGCGAGGTTATCGCGACCTGGAAAACGGGGACGGCGAACTGCCCGGCCGGTCCGCCGACGACGACGGCCGCTTCGTGGTCCGTTTCATCGCTCCATTCGCCGTCGAGTTGCCGAACGAGGACCTCGCCGAAATAGCCGCCGAGTTCCCGCACGACACTGGTGAACGCGCGGTCGTCGAACGACGCGTCGCTCCCGAACGTCGTTTCGGCGAAGCGCTCGTCGTCCCACTCCGCGTCAACCAGATCGTCGAGCCGCGAAAGCGAGGCCGGCGAGAAATCGAGGTCGTGTTCGCCCCAGAAGTCGGCGAACTCGACAGCGGTATCGGCGTGGTCCGCACGGACCGTGTCGGGTTCCCACGAGCGAGTCATCGAGCCAGCGGTCGGGTCGCTATCAGTGGACGCGGACAGTTCACTCTCGTCGGTGGCCGCTGTCGCAGCCGTCTCGTCAGTGGTCACGTCCTGTGACGGTGCATTACCAGTGGCACCAGACGCCTCGACATCCCCGACAGGAACCGATGTGTCACTGTCATCAAACAGTTCCCCAGCGTCGGATTCTGTACCGGCTGCCGGCTCGTCATCGACCGCCTCGGCATCAGCTGTGTCTGCAAGTGGCTCGTCGACCGCGGTTTCGGAACCCACCGCGTCTGGACCGGCGTCTGCCGATGTATCCGGCGAGCTATCGAGGGCCGGTTCGTCGTCCATCGATTCATCGACCTCCTCGGCGTCGGCTGTGTCCGTCGCTCCTTCGTCAGCGGGTGTGTCAGTTGCCGCCCCCGCGGGTGTGTTGTCGCCGGTTCCGTCTTCGTCGCGGGAATCGGCAACCGAGTCCTCGGACGGTATCTCGGTCGCTGGCGCATCGTCTGAAGGGTCCACTGGGGCACTGCCAACCGTCGGCTCCGCTTCGTCGATGTAGGTGGCCGCTTCGTCGGCTGTGACTGTATTTTCGGCCGTCGTCTCGCCAGCAGCAGTCGTGTCGGCAGTCGGCTCATCCCCAGAGGCGTCGAGCGGTGGCTCCGTCACCGGTGTTTCAGCCGTTGGTTGATCAGCATCTGTGTCATCCGCCGGCTGCTCGACAGCGGTGTCGGTTGCCGACCCTGCGTCGGTTGAGTCGATAGTCGGTTCCTCTTCAGTGGTTTCAGCGGCCGGCGGCTCGCTGTCGGCATCATCTGACGCTGAATCGATCGTATCGGGAACTGCGTTCCCGCCGATGTCGGCAGTCGAGCCGTCAGCTTCGTTGTCCGGTGGAGCCTCGTTCGCTGGCTCGTCAGTACCCTCACTGACGACAGGCGTGGGGTCAGTGTCGCCCGACCGGTCGCCCGTTTCCGATTCGGGTTCGACCCGGGTCGGCTCCGTCTCGATGGTCTGGGACGAATCGGAATCAGCGGTATCGGCGGCAGTTGTCTCACCTCGCTCGTCAGTCTGTCCGTCGTCGACGCGGCTAACGACCCGCGTCGGTTCGGAGACGACACTGTCGGTATCGGTTTCGTCCGTCTCCGGGTCTTTCGGTCCGTCGTCTCCGGTACTCCGGATAGTATCGAGCGCCAGTTCGGATTCCAGTCGCGTCACGACAGCCGCGAACACCGGCTCGTCGCCGAACGAGCGGGCGGCCACATCGAACACCGCGACCGCCACCTCGTCGTCCGGCCCGGCAACGGCGACGCCCCATCGACCGTCGGACTGGACCCACTCGCCGTCGTAGGCTCGCACGAGGAGGTCACCGAGATAGCTCCCGAACCGAACCGTGTTCTCAGTGTAGGTCGTCACACTCGCGTCATCGCCCGCGGTTCTGCCGTCGTAGCTCTCCTCGATAGCCGTATCGAGGCGCGCGAGCGCGTCGGGGTCGAACGTCAGCGGGTCCGCGCCGTCGACGACGTGCTCGGCGTACTCCCGGAACGTCGTCGGGTCGAGCGTCGCCGTGTCCAAGAGTCCCGGCCCATCGTCGGACGGCGGGTCGCCCCCGGCCGCCTGCTCGTCCCCGTCGGTCGACGAGTCATCGCCACCGACGGCGCGACGGATCGTATCGAACAGGCCCATGGACACCGGAAGTACGTGCCGCTACAAGAATGTACGCCGAAAGGATATTCAGCCGACAGGTTGGACGGGCGCGGACCGCTCAGTGCTCGTCGCGTAATTCCATGTCGGCGACGATTTCGTAGGGATGCTGTCCCTTGCGGATGCCGTCGAGCAACTGGAACGCCTCGTCGGGCGCGAGGAAGTGCCGCGTCACGGCCCGGCCGAGCGGCGTCGGTGAGAGGCCGTCGATGAACTCGTATTCGAGCAGTTTCCCCAGCGCGTGCTTCGTCGGCACCTCGCCGACCATCCGGTCGTTGAGCCGCTTGGCCTGCTTGCCGGCGACGGTGACGTTCGCCAGCGTCTCCTCGACGGCTGCGCCCTCGTCGTAGCGGGTGATGACCGGCTCCATCTCGCCTTTCAGGAGCTTGAACGCCACTTCGTCCTCGGTCATCTCCATGCTGTTGTGGTACGAACAGTCCGGCTCGACCAGCATGTAGACGGTGCCCTTGTCGTGGTAGTCCGGGCGGCCGGCACGGCCGAGCATCTGGCTGAACTCCTGGACGGTGAGCCACTCGATACCCATCGCCAGCGAGTCGAAGATGACCTGCGAGGCCGGGAAGTCCACCCCCGCCGCGAGGGCCGCCGTCGTCACGACCGCCGCCAGGTCCTGATCGGCGAACTGCCGCTCGACCCGCTGGCGCTTCCGGTTGTCCAGCCCGGCGTGGTACGGCGCGGAGCTGTACTCCAGTTTGCGAGAAATCTGGTGACAGCGCCGTCGGGAGTTGGTGAAGATAATCGTCTGGCCGCGGTAGCCCTTGCTGGATTTGTTGTCGAATGCTCGCTTGACGAGCTTCTTTTCGGTCTCGATCTTCTCGCGGCCGTCGGCGAACGTAACGTGGCGCTCGATTGGGACCGGCCGCTCCTCGAACTCGATGAGTGTCGCCCGGAGCTGGTCGGCCAGCTGGCCGGGGTTACCGACCGTCGCCGAGAGGTAGACCCACTGCGTGTCGCCGCTGTCGGGCGCACCCCCGGACTCACAGTAGTACTTCAGCCGCGAGATCAGGCCGTCGAGCCGGTGGCCTCGCTCGTCCTCCCCGAGCGTGTGGACCTCGTCGATGACGACTGTGCCGACAGTGCCGAGGTCCTTGCCGGTCCGGAGCGCGTGGTCGATCCCCTCGTAGGTCCCGACGATGACGTCGGCCTCGGGGTCGAAGCGGCCGCCCTCGTCGGCGATGCGACTCGCACCCACGCGGAGCGACACGTCGACCATGTCGCCGTAGCGGCCCTGAAACTGCTCGTATTTCTGGTTCGCAAGCGCGACCAGCGGGACGAGAAACAGCATCGTCCCCTTGTTGTTCAGGACGCGGTCGATACCGGCCATCTCGCCGATGAGCGTCTTCCCCGTCGCTGTCGCGCTCACGACCAGCTGGTCACGGCCCTCTGTGGCCCCGTGCTCGACGGCGAGGCTCTGGACCGGCAGCAGTGTATCGAACCGCGATTCGAGATGGTCTTGCATCCCGGGATGGAGGTCAAGCGAGTCGACGCGGACGGGGTCGACCTCGTCGACGGTGGCTGAAATCTCGTCGAACTTCGTCAGGTCCGGGTCCAGCTGGCCCGACAGGAGGTTCGTCACCCGGTCGAGATCCTGCACCTCAAGCAGTAGCTCTTCGAGGCGGTCGCGGGCGTCGCTGCTGATACTTCCTTTGAACGCGAGTTCGCGGTCGAGTTGCTGGCGAGCGCACTCCGGACAGATGGTTTCGTCGTCGGTCTCGATGGCCGTCTCGCTCGTGATCGGCGAGTAGCGCCCGTCAGAGGCACACAGCCGACAGGTCCGGACGACCTTGGCCTCGATCTGGTACGCGTCGAGCATCTCGCGGACACGCTCGCGTGCGAGCGGGGCGGTCTGCTCTGAAATTCGAATGCGGGCCGCACGGCGGGCGAGGTCGACGAACTGGTCGGGTGAGCGAAGCTCCTCGCTGGTCCCGTCCTTGACGCGGAGGCGACGCGGGCGGGGACCGGCGTCGGTCTCTTTGAGCTCGAGGATGCCGTGGAAGAGCCGCTCGCCGTCCCGGTGGGCGGCGACGCGGAACTCCTCGCCGTGTTCGTGGAGGAACAGCGTCTCTACCTGTGCGGCCTGCTGTGACACAGTCGTCTAGTGGCGACTGCGCTACTTGAGCGGTTCGGACTTGTTTCGAGGGAGCGTACCAGTGACTTCAGAATGTTGGCGACTATTGCATCAGTCCGCCGCAGTTGTGCCGGACTCTGCTCGCACACACTGTGTACGGTTCGTCGCCACCGAGCATCTTTTGAGCGGCGCGCTATCGAATTATTAGTTGGATTCAGTCTCCCAAATTTTATCTTTCAAATTATAAAATGAATAGAATTTTTATTTCCGTAAGTCTAAGTAATTGTATTCTTCAAGTTGTGAATGGATGGAAGAATACGACGACGGCAGTATGAGTCCGCATGAACAACGTGGTCGGAAGAAGCCGGCGTATCGGTGGCATATGTATCACACACTAATTGTGTGGGTCGTAGCGCCAGTAGCCGGACTTATCGTAAAGCTGGGTGGACTGAAACTACCCGGCCTCAGAGAAGTGACAGTTGTTTTTTTGCTGGCTGTCTCGTTTGCGGCGCTCCTGACCGCCATCGGTTCAATAAAGGCGTTCTACGACGATGCTCAGTCGCTGAAAGGAGCCAACGCATACTATCAGCCGCTATGGCCGCTATGGGTCATCGGGTCGGTTATTATTAGCACTGTGTTCACCGCGCCGCTGTACTTGATTCTGCGCCGCGTCCGAATGGGGCCAGCCGATTATTCTCAGACGTATCTGTCCGGGGTCTTTGAACGGTAATTGATCGAATTCGGTTATTTTCTTACAAGACGTTCACCGGGACGTATGCTTGTGGAGCAAGTGCCCCACTAGCGATGTATCTGACCTCAGGTGCCTTACGGCGCTAAGATGCGACGCCACTACTACGAATTAGCCTTGTAGCGTAATTTCGTCGTCGCCGGTGGGAACCGCACAGAGGAACGCGCCCGGTTCGTCGCCGTCGTTACGGTACCAGTGGACAGCGCCAGCGGGGATATGGAGGCTATCGCCGGCTTCGACATCGTACTCATCGCCCTCAATGCCGACGGTGTACTGTCCGGCAAGGACGTACTGCTCATGTTCGATTTCGTTGGTGTGTTTCGGCACGTTGCCGCCGGGGGCGAACGTGAAGCGACGGATTGCGAGGTTACCGCCGCCGTTCTCCTCGCCGATGAGAACGCCCTTTTCCAGCCCGTCAGCTGCGTCGACAGGGTCGTACTCGATGTCTTCGGTCCGCCGAATCAGTGGGTCACTCATGAGTGGACCGTCACGGGCTCGGCGCAAAGGCGTACCGGCGGCGGTGACTGCGACAGTCCTGCCAAGGGGGCTTAAGACCGTCCCCCGATAAGCGAGGAGTATGCGCCGGTTTCGCATCGGAAGCGCGTTCGGAATCCCCATCCAGTTGGACCTGACGTTTCTCCTCGTGCTACCGCTGTTCGCCTGGATTATCGGGACACAGATCGAACAGACGACCGAGCTGTTGAATGGGACACTGAACGCCGGGCTGGATGCGGCCGTCCTCACAGACGGCGCGCTCGTCTGGGTGCTCGGCATCGGTGCGGCCGTCGGCCTGTTCACCGGCGTCGTCCTCCACGAACTCGGCCACTCCCTGGTGGCCATCCGCTATGGCTTTCCCATCGACTCCATCACGCTCTGGCTGTTCGGCGGCATCGCCCAGCTCAGCGAGATGCCTGAAGACTGGAAGCAAGAGCTGGTCATCGCTATCGCCGGCCCCATCGTCAGTATCGCCGTCGGCGCTGTCTGTTTTGTCGCGTTCCAGATTCTCCCGAGCGGCGCGGCGACGCCTATCGAATCGGCCCGGTTCATCCTCGGCTATCTCGCGCTGATGAATATCGCGCTGGCGGCGTTCAACATGCTCCCGGGGTTCCCGATGGACGGCGGCCGGGTCCTTCGCGCGTTGCTCGCCCGCCGGCGGTCGTACGCCAGAGCCACCACCATCGCCGCCGAGGTCGGGAAGGTGTTCGCCGTCTTTCTCGGCCTCTTTGGCATCTTCGTCCTCGGAAATATCTTCCTCGCCGGCCTGGCCTTCTTCATCTACATCGGCGCGGCGGGCGAGTCCCGCCAGACCTCAATGCGGGCCGCGTTCGAGGGCGTCACCGTCGCGGACGTGATGACGCCGGCGGACCACGTAACGACGGTCCCCGAAGATATGTCTGTCCGTGAGCTCATCCAGACGATGTTCAAGGAGCGCCACACCGGTTACCCGGTCGAACGTGGCGGCGAGGTCGTCGGCCTCGTGACGCTCGAAGACGCCCGCGCCGTTCAAGAGGTCGAGCGCGAGGCCTACACCGTCGGCGACGTGATGACGACGGAGATCATCACGATCAGCCCGGACACCGACGTGATGGACGCGCTGACTTCACTTCAGCAGAACTCCGTCGGTCGCTTGCTCGTCACTGACGAGGACGACTCCTTCGAGGGGCTGCTCACCCGGACAGATATCATGACGGCGCTCTCGATTATCAAGTCCAGTGGCGACTTTACCCCCATCGGCGAGACGGAAACCGAAACCGTCCGACCCGAATCCAGAATAGAGCGCTGAATCACTCCTCAGCCAGATACGACATCGCGGCCTCGTCGGAGACCTGCTCGAACTGCTCGTAGTACTGGCCGACAGCGCGGAACTCCGACGGAACCTCCAGACAGACCACCTCGTCGACCAGCGCTTCGAGGTCCGACATCGCCCGCGGCGAGGCGACCGGTACCGCGAGCACCAGTCGTTCGGGGTCGGCCTGTCGGATCTGCTCGATGCAGGCCCGCGCCGTCGCGCCCGTCGCCACACCGTCGTCGACGAGGCACACCCGCTTGCCCGTAAGCGACGGCGATGACTCCGAGTCGCGGTAGCGCTGGGCTTTCTGCTTGGCGGCGTCGGCCATCTCCGCTCGCGTGTTCGCAACGTAGTCACGAGGAATCTCTCGTCGATCAATGACATCACTGTTGAGCCACACAGTCCCATCAGCGGCGACAGCGCCGATGGCGTACTCGGGGTTGTTCGGTGCGCCGATCTTCTTTGCGACCGCGATGTCGAGCGGAACACCCAGCGTGTCGGCGACGGGACGACCCACCGGCAGTCCACCACGGGGAATTGCGAGGACGATGTTGACTTCGATATCCCGCTCGCGCAACGCCTCTCCCAGCCGTTTCCCAGCCGCCTGTCTGTTCTCGAACGTCGGGGAGCGGTTGCGTCTCATACTAGTTAGTTCGCTGTCGAGACGCAAATATTTCCGCATGCTGCCAGCTTCGGGGTAGTCAAACAAGCCAGTACCAGCGAAGCCCTGCGTTACTTCTCAGCCAGTGCCGCGGCAACCGCTTCGAGTTCGCCCTTCCGGAAGGGCTGCTCCGCGTCTGCCGGGTCGTCGTCCTCCCGTTCTCCAATTTTCCAGAGAATCCCAGCCCGCATTTGTGGCTTCGACGGCAGCCGATCCGTGTCGATGTCGTATCCGACGGCCTCGCAGATCGCCGCCAGCGCTTCCTTGGTAAAAGCAGTCGAGACCGGGCGTTCGTACCGTCCGACAGCCTCGCGAATCTCGTTCCGCAGTTCGTCGACAGTCGGTGACATACGCATACTGGCGGCGGGCCCGATTGTGTAGATTCCGGTCCGACTACACCGTCACACCACCGACAGCAGACGGGTCCCGCCGCTGGATGCCAGCCCGCCAGCGCAATTCTGCCCGCGAGACGTGACCGAACTCCGCCCGACGGTGACAGCCCGGACACAGCGAGACGACGTTGTCCAGCGTATGCGCATCCCGGACAGCAAGGGCTGGCATCGCAGCGAACAGTCGGACCGGCACGATGTGGTGTACGTCCGGGTTCCGCCCTAGTTCGTCTGCATCAGTGCCACAGAGTACACAGGCGTGGTCGTCCCGCTCCAGCGCCTGCTTGCGGACTGCCCGCCATCCCGGTCCGTAGTCGCCGACGCCACCGCCGCGCCAGTTCGGATGGCCGTCGCCGGTGAACGCCGCCGAGAGCCACTCGGCGTGGCAGTTGCGACTGCAAAGGACGACTTCGCCAGTCACATCGCTCGGGTATCGCTCAACGGGGCTGTCACAGACAGAGCAGCCAAATCTGAGCTTTCCGCCGTTCCAGTTTGGATTTGCCGCACCGGAAATCTCTCGGCTGTGCCGCCACTCAGCGTTCTCGACACACTCCGGGCAGTAACAGCCCTTCTTTTCTGATGGATAGTACTCGAAAACCGTGCCGCAATTGTCACAGGTCGTTTCTGCTTTCGCGCCGGAGTAATTTGGGTTGTCAGCCCCAGAAAAGGATACCGCGGCATCGCGACACTCGTCAGAGCAGTAGCGTTTCTCGTATTCAGAATGAAATCGGTCCGAACAGAGGTCACACTCCCTGTTTGGCAGACGTTCGCCGTGAGTGCTGCTGTGGTGAACGCGAAGTCCACGCTTCGAGTCAAACGTTCGGTCACAGGAGGGGCAATCGTTGTTTCCCATCGATAAGTACTATTTATTTACACTTCATAAAGAAATGGATGCAGAATGGAAATGTAAATTTGCGGAATTCTGAGAGTGGCGAAATCGCCGCGTAGAAAGTCTGAGTCCGGGCGCGGGAATTGAACCCGCCTCTTAGCCACCACAAGGCTAAAGGATGCCACTACCCCAGCCCGGACACGCTTGCTGAAGCATACATAGATATTCCGCTGGAACAGAAATACGTTACGAATCTGGAAACCAGTGGGTCGTGAGAGCGCGTGACAGCGGTGGTATATCCGACGCTGTCCAGTCCATCGGCCGCTTCGGGATGCTTTTACACTGCCGACGCGTACAGATAAGCACGCGTGGCCATCACGGACAAAATCTACGTCAAGAACCACCAGCAACTCGCCTCCCAGTTAGAGACGAGTTTCCCAAAGGGAGCGTTCAAGGGCGCGACGCTGGATATTCTCTTTCAGGGCGAGGGGCTGGCAAAGCTCGACGAAGCCTCCAGAGAGCGAGTCCTCGATTTCGCCGAGGACTTTCTGGACTGTGACTGTGAGGCCAACCCCCACTGTGGCTGTGCCGAACGGAAGTTCATCTCGTACCTGCTGGAACTGCGCGAGCAGGGGATGGGGCCCGACGCCGTCGTAGACGTGATGAGCGACGACTACATGCTGTATGCGTATCCGGGCGACGTGCTGTCCTTCCTCGATAACTCCGTCAGAACGTTAGAAGCCGTAGAAACCCTGGCCGACGTCGATGGGCGCGACGACGTGGCCGAAGACGTACAGCAGAAACGCCAGCGATTACTCTAGGTCGTCGAAACTGCCGATGCGGTAGGAGGCGTCTTCCTCTTCGCCCTGATCGAGATCTTCGAGATGAATGACCTCGTCCTGATCCATCTCGTCGAGCTGCTGGCGGAGCTTCGTGACGTAGCGCTTGTGTTCTTCCAGTTGCTCGCGGAGGTGCTCGGCTTCGAGTTCGAGCCGTTCGTGTTCGCGGACGAAGCTCTTCGGGACTTCGACCTTCGGCGGGAAGCTCTCGGTGCTGGTCTCGGTCGCGTCGTCCTCAAACTCGTGTTCGGGCGCGACCTTCACCTGGCCGTCGTGGGAAACGAGCGTGTCGACGTAGTCACGAAAAACTGCGGACAGCGAGATATCGCGCTCCTCGGCGATTTCGCGGAGGGTTTCGAATTTGTCCTCGCTGACGCGAAAGGAGATAGTCTTGTTTTTGTTGCCCATAGTTACGTACTGTTTTAGCAGCAACGTATTTAATCGTTTGTCAGACGCTACCGGACCTGTTCCTCGGTGGCCGTCGCTGTCGACAGTTGAACCGCTGTGATTTAACCGCCGGCCGACCTCGATTCCGGCAGAGATGGCGACAGATATCGACGCAACTGGCCACCACTTCGGCATCATCGTCAGCGACCTGGACCGCGCCGTCGAATTCTACCGTGACGTGCTCGGACTCGACGTACTGACCCGCTTTTCGGTTGGTGACGAGGCGTTCGGAACCGCCGTCGACATCGAGGGGGCCAGCGCCGAACTGGTCCACCTCGATGCCGGCACCGTCCGTCTAGAACTGGCGACATACGAGCCGGAGGGCAAGGCAATGCCCGATCCCGACCTCAATCGGGCGGGGGCGACCCATCCCGGGCTAGAGGTCGACGACCTCGACGCTGTCGCCGACCGACTGCCCAAAGATGTCGAAACACTCAGCGGCCCTCAGACGACTGAGAGCGGGACGACTATCATGTTCGTCGTCGACCCTGAGGGGAACCGCATCGAGCTACTGGAGCCGTAGCGACGGAAACGTCACCAGCAGCAAAAAGTCGGGGACAGTGCCGGATTCAGTCGGCGCTGGCTTCGGCCTGCTCGTCCTGCAGACTCTCCAGCGCGCCGACGACCGACTGCCGGTAGTTCTCGATCGATAGCTGTTCGTATTCCTCGTCGGCCATCGTGATGTACTCGTCGGTGGCCGGGTCCTCCAGATCGGCTTCCTTGTACCGCTTGACCCGGTCGAGCGTTCGCTCGGCCGTCTCGACGACCCAGCGGTCCCGGGTCGCCTCGTCGACCTCCGAGATGGACTCGGGGCGGATCGAGACGTTCACCTCGCCCTCGTCGGTCTCGTAGGTACGTGGCTTGCCGACGACGGCGACGTAGGCCGGCGGTTCCAGTTCGCGCAGCATCGACGCCGCGTCGGGCTGGTACTGCCCGGCGTACATGAAGAACGTGTCGCCGTTAGGGTCGACGACCCGGCCCTGCCAGTACTCGCTGTCCTCGCCGACGTCCTCGGTCTCGGTGAGGGTGCCGACCAGGAACACGCGGTTAGCGCGCTGGCCGGTCGGCAGGAGGACGTACACCGGCGCGCGGTCGTCGTCGGATTCCTTGAACGTGTAGCTCGCGTCGTTGAACTCGCGTGCGAAGACGCGCCGTGCGACCTCGCGGGTGGGTGTACTCGCCATTTAGATCGACCTCGCTTTGATGAGAATCTCGTCTGCATCCACGGCCCCGGTCAGTCGCTCCTGCTCGTCGGCGAGCAAGTAGCGGCCGAAGGTCGGGCCTTGGACGCGGTAGTACCGGCCGAGGATTTTCTGTCGCATCTCGTCGGCGACGACGGTGGTATCGAGCGCGTCCATCGCCATCTCCTTCGCTTCTTCGAGGGTGATACCGGTCAGTTCCTCGGTCGCGTCCTCGTCGAAGATGACCTCGGTGACCTCCTCGCCGTCGTCGAGGACGCCCTTGATTCGGAGGTCGAACTCGCCTTCGACCTCGCCGTGTTCGTTGCAGCGGCCGTTCTGGAGAACGCGCGTGCAATCGTCCTCTGGACAGCGTTTGATCAGCCCGGACCCGGACTGGATGTCGACCAGTGCGCCCTCGGCCTCGACGCTGTCGTCGCCGACCTCGATTGCTTCGTCGAGTTCCTCGATGGTGGTTGTCCGGTTGAGCTTCACGGAGAAGCGACCCTGATACTCGTCGGTGACGACGTTGCGCAGGGCGTAGGACTTGCCTTCTTCGAGCGACGGAAGATCGGACTTCGACCACTTCGTGAACTTGATCGTGCCCGTCTCGTCGCCCAGCAGGCCGACCTGGGCCACGGCGTCGGCGCGCGGGTCCCAGAGTTCGACGACCGTCGCGCGGACGTCGACCCACTCCTCGGGGGCGTCGACGTCGGCGACGTTTACCTGCTCGTTGCCGCCGCCGTCGCCGCCACCTAGCTGGTCGCGGTCCATACCGGCCTCGTCGAGGTACGTGTTGACGACACTCCGCCGGGCCTCGCTGATGGGGACCTGATAATCGTTCACCAGCGTATCGAGACGCTCGACGACGTCGTCGACGTCTATCTCTAGCTGGTCGGAAAACTGCTCGTGTATCTCTGTCGCGTGGGTACGCAAATCTGACTCAGTCATTGGCTTTCACTGTCTCCGCCTGGTTTTCGTTGGGAGACAGTCGACGGTTGGTCGCCTTTGGTTATAAATACTCGGCTGGCAGAGAAAGTGAAACAGAGCGTGTTGTCGTCGTTTCAGAGCAAGCAGCGCGCGTTCAAGCGAGTTACGCGAGAAGATTGATTTGTGGCCGGGCACAACGGTCAGTATGGCCGACGACGACCGACTCGCACGGTTCATCCGGGATACCTTGCGGTCGGCCGAGCAGCAACTCTCCGATGCGAAGAAGGCCTACAAGAACGGCAAGCGGTCGGCAGAGGCCGGCCTGCCCAGAGATGAGGAAGGACGGGCCCGAATCGTCTGTCGTCGCCACGCCGAGTACCGCGCGGTGTCGATGGACGAACAGCGGCGGCCAGTCTGTTACGATGCGGAGAACCCGGACTGTCAGGGCTGCGTCGAGGACATCAGAGGCGGTACGATAGAGACGTGGTAAGTGGCTGACAGCAGTTGGTCCGACCGGTCCGCACCTTGGTCGCCAGTACAACACTTTAGCACCGTCCGAGTGAAGCCCGGGTATGGAGCGACCAATCGTCGCACTCGTCCTGGCCGGGGGCACCGGCACGCGTCTGTATCCGGCGAGTCGGAGCGACCGCCCCAAACAGTTTCTCTCCTTCGGAGAAGACGAGTCACTACTCGCCGAGACTGTCAGTCGGGTCGGGTTCGCCGATGAGACCTACGTGCTGACTCGGGAGTCGTTCGCCGACGGGGTTCGGGAGCGTGTCCCGAATGCGGCAGTGCTGACCGAGCCAGAACCCAAAGACACCGGGCCGGCGCTCGTGTACGCGGCCAACCGCATCCGCGAGCAGGTCGGCGACTGTGTTCTGCTCTGTCTGCCGAGTGACCACCGGATTTCGGGGCCGTTCGAGACAGTCGCACGGACGGCCGCGCGAGTCGCAGTGGAAACGGAGGGGCTCGTCACTGTCGGCATCGAACCGGACCGGCCGGCGACCGGCTACGGCTACATCAAGCCCGGGCCGTCCGATAACGGTTTCGCGCCAGTCGAGACATTCCACGAGAAACCAGACCGGAATACGGCGACGGAGTACGTCCGGGAGGGGTTCTACTGGAACGCCGGCCTGTTCGCGTGGACGCCGACGGCTCTCCTGTCCGCCGCGGCGTCCTCGCCGCTCGCACCGATGGTCGAGCGACTCGACGACGGAGACCACGACGCCGCCTTTGCCGCTGTTGACCCGGTGAGCATCGATTACGCTGTGCTCGAAGACGCCGAAAACGCCTTCGTCGTTCCGGCGGCGCTGGACTGGGACGACCTGGGGTCGTGGGATGCCTTCGAGCGCGTCCTCGACAGCCAGGACGGAAACGCGGTGCTGGGTGAGACAGTTACCATCGACGCTGCCGGGAACGTGCTGGCGAGCGACGGGCACGTCAGCGCCGTCGGCGTCGAAGACCTCGTCGTAGCGTCATTCGGTGACCGGACGCTGGTCGTCCCGAAAGACGAGGCCCAGCGGGTCCGAGAAGTGGTCGCGGAGTTGCGGGACGACGGGCGGTTCTGAGCGGCCCGGCGGCTGGAACTGTTAGCTCTGCATCGCCCCGCCGTCGACGGGCAGGGCCGTCCCAGTGACGTAGGAAGAGCGGGCCGACGAGAGGAACGCCACCACGTCGCCGAGTTCCTCCGGCTGGCCGACACGCTGTAGCGGGGCGTCGGCCCAGGATTCGATACCGTCCTCGTAGGAGTCGTACTCGCCACGCTCGACGGCCGCTTCGACGAGTTCCTCGATGCGGGGCGTCTCGTGTGCGCCGGGGAGGACGGCGTTGACGCGGACTTCCGGCGCGAACTCGCTAGCCTGTGTCTTCATCAGGCCGATAACAGCGCGGCGGACGGCGTTCGAGAGCACCAGATCGTCGATGACCTCCCGGACGGAGCGGGAAGTAATGTTGACGATCGTACCGGCCTCGGAATCCCGGAGGTAGGGGTAGGCGGTCCGAGTGGTCCAGACGACGCTCATCACGAGCAGGTCGTAGGCGCTGTACCACTCTCGCTCGGTCGTCTCCATGAACGGTCCGGGAGCCGGACCGCCGGCGCTGGTGACGACGTGGTCGAGGCCGCCGAAGCTGTCGACGGTCTCCTCGACGAGCGCCTCTATTTGATCGGGGTCGGTGATGTCGGCCTCGACAGCCAGTACGTCGCCGTCGCCGATCGATTCGAGCCGGTCCCGTGCCTCGTCGACGTGTTCCGGCGTCCGGCCACAGACCGCTACGTTGGCACCGTCCGCAGCGAGGGCTTCGGCGCTTGCAAGTCCGAGTCCGCTCGTCGCGGCGGTACACAGCGCTGCGTTGCCATCGAGTTCGAGGTCCATATCCACAGGAAGGGCCGACTGGCTCAAAGAAGTCCCGCTCGCAAATTGTCCAACTGGTATGGGCTAACCTAGCTGCCCCAGAAGTTGTCCCGACTCCCGAGACGCCGGTCGTCATCGTCAGCATCGTCGTCCGTCTCGTCGGTGTCGCCGTCGTTCGCTTCGCTCTCGGACTCAGAGAGGTCCTCGTCCATCTCCAGTCGCTCGACCTCCTCAGCCCGGGCGTGGTTCGAGTGGACGTTCGTCACTTTGACCAGCGAGCGGGCCGGCGGGAGGACGCCGTCGACCATGATGATGAAGCCGTCCTCGGTCCGACCGACACCGGCACCGCTCTCGTGGATGTCCTCGACGTCGACAGTGACTTCCTCGCCCATTTTGACCGGCTGGCTCTTGAGTTCCGAGATCGGCTGGTTGTAGTGATTGCACCACTCGGCGCCGCCACGGTTGCCGTAGTGGGTACAGCCCATCCCCTGAATTCGTTCGGTGAATTCGGGACAGTCGTCTGCGAGCGGACAATCGGCCATATCAGGGGATAACGTGGCCGCTGGCAAAACGCTTGCGACCCCGTTTCCGAGGCATACAGCCTGTTATTACGCTTGAGATTTTCACCGGCACACACTTTACCGCCACTCGCTGGGTGTCGCGTAGCACTCGGCAACACCCAGAGCTATGAGAACGCAGCTGTTTGCAGGACTGGTTTGCCTCCTTCTGGTTTGTACGTCTCCGGTCGCCCTTGGTGTCGAGTCGGGGCCACCAGAGCGGGCCAGTGCCGACGACGACCGCTCGATTGCCGTCCAATACACAATTGATAGGGAGCCGAACCAGACCGGGCACGTCCGGGTGACCGCGACGATCGAGCGACCACGGCACGTCACCGGACTGTCAGTACGGACGCCGGCGGGGACGACAGTCCACCGAGCCGACGGCCTCCAGTCCGATGGCGATCGCTGGCGTCTCAGCGGTGATGCCAGGACAGCACAGTTGACCTACACTGTGCCGGTCGGGCTCTCGACGACGTTCGGCCAGCGGACCGCTGACACACACAACTGGACGCTGCTTGCCCGACAGGAAGTGTCACTGCGTGCTCGCTGGCGCTGGCACGTCGGGCCGCGGCCCACGTGGAACGAGTCGCTCGCACTCGCGCCCGGGCAAAGCGGTGTCGCCGGTCGTACGGCCGCCTACATCGGTCCCCACGAGACAGAAACCAGAACGGTCGATGGCGACCGAATCACGCTCATCGTCCCAGCAGCTTCGGACCTGCGACCCAACCGAACTGCCGTCTTGGACTCTATCAGCCACGCGAAGCGTGCCTCGACCGCCGGAACGGACCACGACCACATCCGCGTGTTTGTCGCGCCGAACGAACTCGCACCGGGCGGGTACACCCCGTCGAACGGCGCGTCAGATGTCATCGTCAACGCCGGCGAGCGCGTCCGGACTCCGGTCAACGTCTGGGTCCACGAGTACCGCCACACCCGGCAGACGTTCGAGACGACACCGGCGATGGACTGGCTCAGTGAGGGGAGCGCGGACTATCACACCGCGGCGCTCACCTACAGCGCGGGCGGCATCGATGAAGACCAGTTCCGTGACAGGATTACGACCGAGCGCCACGAAACCGCGGATCTGACACAGCCCGATAGCTGGGACGGGCCAGGCGCGCAGTACCACAAGGGAACGCGTGTCGTCGCAGCCATCGACGCCCGTGTCCGGCAGGCGACGGACGGTAACCAAACGTTCGAAACTATCCTCGACAGGCTGACCCGGCGAGGCGAGCGAATGACACTCAGGCTGTTCGCCGAGACGGTGTCGGCTGTCGCCGGGGACGACCTCGACGCGTTCGTTCGACAGGCTGTCACTGGCACCGCGCCGTCGGTCCAGACCGACACACTCAGTGACCGCAACCTGCGGCGAAGCGGCACAGCGGATACGACCGACCGGCGCGCAAACGCCGCACTGTCGGTCGATAACAGCTCGGCCACAGCGACTAGCACCGACGACGAGGGCAAGCACGGTACCGCACGGCCCGTCACCGACCGTCACGGGGAGTGGACCGTACTCGGGACGCTCGGCATACTGTCGGTGGTACTGGTCGATCGGCAGCGACGGCGCAAACGGCTATAGCGCTTCGATAATCGCTCGCCTGCTTTGAGAGTGCCGCTGACCGAGCATCGTGTCCGAGTGCCAGCGCGGCGTTCTGTGCCGAATATGTTTTTCCACAACTGTCATGCCGGCCGCTTACCTGTCACGCGACAATGGCATCACAGTCCATCTTCGAGCGGATCGGCGGTCGCGACGCGGTCGACGCGGTGGTCTCGGACTTCTACGACCGAGTACTCGACGACCCAGTGCTCGAACCGTACTTCGAAGCGACCGACATGGACCAGCTCCGCAGCCACCAAGCGCAGTTCATCAGTGCCGTCGCCGGCGGGCCGGTCGACTACGACGGCGATGACATGCAGACCGCCCACGAGGGCATGGGAATCACCGAAGACGCGTTCGCCAACGTCGCGACCCATCTCGAAGCCGCGCTCCGGGAAAACGGCGTCCCCGACGACGACGTCGAAGCGATTCTCACTGAGGTCGCTGCCATGGAAGACGACATCGTAGAGGCGTAGCCGGCCGCCGTGAGTCAGACAACCACCCACCGCAATACCGGAGCCGGGGCTGAAACTGATTATGCAGCGAAACGGTGTCGCTATCGCCCCGCCCCAGCAAATTCAAACCATGAAATCTCAGGCAATTCACCCAGATATTCAAAACAGGAGCTGGGTGTGAAAATGTCGTGATTACATGCGTGTTGCCGGGAAAACCTATGCGTGTGAAGGGGACGAAACAGGTACCATTCCCCCAAGTCGGGTTGCCGTGCCTCTGACAGGTCATGCAAACCGACGCGGTACTGGTAGTAGTGTTCCCTTCACTGTAATACTGCAAGGGTGGTCTCGGAGACGACTGGCTCCGTTAGAACAGACAGCAGGTGGTGTTGGCGCTTCTCGTTGTCGGTCGCAGATAACGGGCACAGTGGGATTCTCACTCGACAGCGAGACTCGCTACGCTCGTATCGCGTAGTTCGAATCGCCTGCGTGCTGCGATTCAGCACGCTTCACTATCGTTCAGCGGCTTCACGGGCACGGTGGGATTCGAACCCACGACCGTCGGATATCTTCCCCCAGTGGCACAGCCAGTGGGGATAGAAGTCCGACGCTCTATCCGGACTGAGCTACGTGCCCTCGCTGTCGTGTACTTCCGGTGGTGACAAAAGAAATGCGGAACGCAGTCGCCGGTCAGTCACCGTGGTCAAGGTCTTCTTCGACGTCATCAGCCGTCGTAATGGCGTTCACGTTGCCGGTCTGAATCGCCGTCAGTCCGTCCAGCTCACAGAGGGCGTCGATTTCGTCCTGTGTGGTCGAGACTAACAGGTCGTCGAACTGGAGGTGGCGCTCGACGGTCGCGCCGGTGGCCTCCGCGGCCGCGGCGACACGCTCGGGGGCAGCATCGTCGGCCGTTTCGAGAACCAGCTCGACGGGCTCGCCGTCGATGGGGTCCGCACGCAGACTCTCGACGGCACGGGAGACGTACATCACTCGGATGAGGGACCGCCGGGGTCTTGATTGTGCTGTTCGGGGCGGTCGAAGCGTGCCTCGGCGACAGCAAAGGCGAGCGTACTGACCAGTCCGAGTAGCGTCCCGCCGGTGAGCATCACCGCTAGGTACTCCAACTCGTGGATCTCGAGGAAGAACGCGCTGACAGCGTGCAGGACAGCGGCGATCGAAAGGACGTAGAACGGGGCGTTGAGATACCGCCAGCGGAAGCTCCCGTCGAGATACTCGTCGGTCACGCGGCCGAGGCTGGAGGTAATGCCCGCGGCGGCAAACCACTGAATCGCACCGTAGACCAGCGACGCGATGACTTTCAGCGCGTCCGGGTCCGTTCGGCGTTCGAGTTCCTGGACGCCGCTGACGCCGCCGATGGCAAGCAGTGCGGCCGCGACGACGTAGGTGATAATGGTCACGCGCCCGGCGTACAGCCCGGCGGTCGTTCGCTCGACGGCCTCGTCCAGTATCTTCTCAGCACCGAGGCCCCGTGCGAGGATGTACAGGCCAAGCAGGCCGGAGATGACACCCAGCGCAGAGCCGGGGTAGCCCAGCGCCTCGATGGCGATTGTCAGGGGGTAGATGAGCAGGAGGATGCCCAACGGAACCAGAATCGTCCCGCGGGTCTCCGGGTCATCGAGCACCTGCTTGATGGTGTAGTACATCGATTCGAGGTTCTGTGCCTGTCGGACGACGACGCGGCGGACGCCGTCAATCCGGACCCGAGAGCGGATGACAGGGACCACCGACTCGTCCTGTGCGCCGTCAGTGACGATGAGCGCCCGAACGTCCTCACTGGCCGCCAGCGACGCGAGAACAGTATCGACCTCCTCGCCAACCGCGCGGTTGGCGGCGACATCGCTCCCGTCGACACCGGTGACGGCCGCGACTTCGACCGGTTCGTCGGTGATGTCGTCGTAGATGTGGACGCCCTCGAACAGGACGTTCACGTCGGAGTCCTCCGGATCGTTGGAAGCCAGCGCCACCGCTGCGTCTACGACGGCATCGCGCCCGATGACGGGCGTGTCGATGCCGGTCTTGCGGCCGAGGTCGTCGTCGAGGTCGATACACAGCACCAGCAGCATCTACCGGCGATACGCCGTCTGTGTTTAACTTCTTTCGGGACCACCTCACCCTGATTCCGGCAGCGTCCCGCGGGTCCGACGCTCGACGAGCAACAGCGCCGCGAGTCCAAGAATAATGAGCGTGTAGGCTGCGGCAGCGGTGAGCGCGGCCTGTTCGGAGCTGTACTCGCCGGTGCGGAAGATGATGGCCTTCCGGACCATCGCGATGACGCCCGTGTAGATGACCAGGCGGACGATGCGGCGCGTCTCGCTTTCCTGCGTGTACGCGACGACAGTCTGGTACACCTCAACGATGATGAAGAGGAGGAGGGCCGTGTCGATGAAGCCGACGACGACCAGCGGGTCGGTGATATCGCCACGAAGCGCGCTCTGGAATATCTGGAGGGTCAGATCAAAGACACCGATAGCAAAGAGGAGAACCAGCACCAGTGCTGCGATGACTTCGACGTATCGGATGAGCGACTCGCTGACCCCCAGGACTCTATCGTCGAACGACTCTGCGGCCGGCAGCGGCCCGCCTACGGGGTCGGTCTCCTCGTCATCCATACACATGAAACGAACGCCAGCCCATTCAAAGCGGTCCCTATCTAGCGTGGCCCGGGTCCGCCGGCCGGGGCTCGTACACCTCCTGTGTCACGCCCAGTCGGGAGACGAGCCACAGAACCGGGAGCAGCAGTACGCTCCCGACAACGAAGGGCGACCAGTAGCCGACGGCGAAGTACAGCCCGCCCATGACCGGCGGACCGACGGTCCGGGCCAGGCTGCCAGCGCCCTGCGTGATACCGAAGGCGCTCCCCTGGAGAGCGGCGCTGGCTCGCTGGGAGACGAGCGCCGTCAGCGTCACCGAGAGGATACCGTTGCCAAGCGGCAGCAACGTCAACACGAGCAAGAGGCCGAGCAGGTCAGCGGTGAGGAACGGGGCGAGTGCGGTCAGGTCGGGCAGGGCCGAACCGAGGAGCCGCGATGCCGGAATAGCCCCGACGCCGACGACGAGCAGCCCGGTCCCGAACAGCGAGAGCCGAACCGGGCTGTAGCGGGCCGAGAGCCGGCCGACCAGCACCCCCTGCGTGATGACCGCGAGGACGCCGATGTAGGTCAGCAGGAGCGCGCTCTGGGCGGCCGTGTAGCCGTAGATGTCGGCGACGTAGGGGACGAACATCACCTGAACGCCGGAGAAGGCGAAGGAGACGAGGAAGAAGGCCAGAAGCAGCGGTCGGAGGCCGGGAGTCGCCACTGCCGTGCGGAGCTGGGTGATCGACGAGGTGCGTTCGGAGGTGGTCGCGCCCGTGGACTCGGAGACGGTTCTAGACTCGGGGAGAAAGAGCAGGGCGACGAGCACACCGGCAAGACTTGCGGCCGCGGCGGCGAAGCTCGGGAGCGAGAACCAGGTGATAGGCACAGCCGCCGGCAAAATACTGTCGACCGCAGCCACCGTGGCGTCGAAGCTCAACACCGCGCCGATTCCGGGGCCGAAAATGAAGCCAAGGCCGAAGGCGGCTCCGATGAACCCCAAAGCTGCAGCCCGGCGCTCCGGCGGTGTTACGTCGGCGACGTAAGCCTGGGCCGTCGAGAGGTTGCCGCCCATCGCACCGGCGAGCAACCGGGACAGGAACAGGAGCCACAGCGCGTCGGCCAGCCCGAACACCGTCCACGCAACGACGGAGCCACACAGCGACACGACCAGCACCGGACGGCGGCCGACGCGGTCCGACAGCGACCCCAGAAGCGGTGCGAACACGAACTGCATCGCGGAGTACGAGGCCGCCAGCAGCCCGATGACGAACTCCGTCCCGCCCGGGAACGAACGGGTGTAATACGGGAGGATGGGGATGATGATACCGAAGCCCAGCAGGTCTAGAAAGACGACGAAGAAGACGACCGCGAGGCCGCGACGGCGGCGGGACCCGGTAATCCCGGTCCCAGTGTCTGTCATACCAGCCCCTGTGTCTGGGAGCCCGATAAGCACCCAGGGCGACACGGCCTGCAGTAGCCCGTGTCGCCAAGTCACATGCCGAACGCGATGCGCACGCTTTTTCCCGCTGGGAGCGGTGGCTAGAGACAATGATTTCCGAGGGCTGCGAACAGTGCGCCAAAGGCGGCAAGATGGTGCTGTTCGTCTACGGCTACTGCGACCAGCGAGACTGCTTCTACTGTCCCCTCGGGGAAAACCGGAAGAACGTCACCCAGATGTACGCCAACGAGCGTCCCATCGAGGACGACTCGGACGTTATCGAGGAAGCCAAGCGCATGAGCGCGCTGGGCACCTCAATCACGGGTGGCGAACCCCAGGAAGTGCTCGACCGGACCTGTCACTATTTGGAACTGCTGAAAGACGAGTTTGGCGAGGATCACCACACGCACCTCTACACCGGTATCCCCGGCGGCCGCGAGAATATGCGCCGCCTCTCGGAAGCGGGGCTCGACGAGATCCGCTTCCACCCACCCCTGGAGCAGTGGGGCGACCTCCACGGCACCGAGTGGGAGGACATCCTCTACATCGCCCGCGAAGAAGGACTGACGCCGGCCTTCGAGATCCCCGGCATTCGCGCCGAGGAGGAGTTCCTCGAATTCCTCGACGAGGGCGCAGCCGACTTCTGTAACATCAACGAGTTCGAGATGTCCGACGGGAACTACCGCCGGATGCAGGAAGAGGGCTTCGAGCTGAAAGAGGACCACATGAGCGCAGTCGAGGGCTCCCACGACATTCTGGAGACGATGGGAGACCACGAGAAGGTGTACTTCTGTACGAGCGTGTTCAAAGACGCCGCCCAGCACCGCTCGCGGCTCAAGCGGATGGCCCGAAATATCCGCCGCCCGTTCGACGACGTGACCGACGACGGGACGCTCGTCTATGGGAAGGCGTGGACTTCCGAGGCCCGACTCGAAACTCTCGGCGTTCCCGAAGAGTACTACACCGTCAAATCCGACCACGTCGAACTCGCCTGGTGGCTGCTCGAAGAGATGGTCGAGGAGGGCGACGTGGAGAAGGGCGAAATCGTCGAGCAGTACCCGACCTACGACGGGACAGTCGTTGAACGGACACCGCTGTCGAACGGTGCTGACGCCGGCCGAGCGACGGCCGACGACTAGGGACCCTTCGGTTCGGCTTCTCGATTACTGCAAGTCCCAGGCCTGCACTGTCCAGCCGTGGCTTTATTTGTCAGCTAAGAGAAGTGCCGGTGACCCTCCATGCGCTTTGCTATCGACAGCGGCAAGCTCCTGTACGTACTCGGTGTCCTGTTCGCCGCGGCGGCGCTCCTGTATTTCGTCCGCGATGTCGTGTTCAATCTCTCGATCACGGTGAAAGCGGCGCTACTGTTGCTGGGGTTTATTATGCTGTTCGTTGCGGGTGTGGCCCTCGAGCGGGACGTGCTAGATGTCGTCGCTTTCGCTCTCAGTGGCGTGACCTACGTCGTGTTCGTCGGCTACGTCGTCGTCCGGTATTCGCCGGGCGAGACGGGGACGTTCCTGTTGCTCGCCACGTCCGCGGGGCTGTTCGTCGGGCTCGGTTACGCGCTCCGGGCAGGGATTCCGACACCGTCGCGGCGAACGGCGGCAGCCGCCCTCGGCGGCCTCCTCATCGTGAGCGCCGTCCTCGTGGGAGCCGACGCGCTCAGTGGCGGGGTGACCTACGATGTGCAGACAAACGAGTCTGTCACCGTGTCGGTCCCGGAAACAAGGCAGGGAGGTGGCGGGTACCCACCCGTCAGCAGGCAGATCGGAACGGTTACCGCTTCGAACCCGTCACCGTTCCTGCGGGCACTCAACCCCCCGAGCGTCTCAAGCTGTCTCGTCGGACCTGCCGAGAACCCCCGGGAGGACGTGTGGGTGGATGTGGATAGAGACTGGGACGAAGATACGCTCGCCGGGTCGACCACGAAGTCCTACGCAATTACGGGCGAGTTCAGACTGGACACGAACCGCACTGGACAGGTAACGTTCGCCATCGAGCGAGGCAGCGACTGCAGCGTCGTGCGGTCCGAGCCAACGATAGCGATTCAGATCGACGAAGACGACTCGTTAGACTGACTCATCTAGTTCTGTGAGACACGACTGACAGTAGCTGGCGTCCTGTACGTTCGGCGTGCCACAGGTGCTACAGGTCACGACCGACATCTTTGTTTCAGACAGCGGTGACGACTCATCAGCAAGGAGCGTATCGGTCGACCAGTCAGGACCAGCGGACGGCTGGTCCCGCATCTCGGCGCGCTGGTGGGCCTGCTGGATGAGTTCGTCGTCACGCATCGCTTCGAGGCCGCGCCACAGCCCCAGAAACAGTAGCGTCGGCGCGATGATAACGAACAGGCCGGCGATGACGCGCAACGCCAGTTCCACCTGGCCAAGTGGCATACGATAACAATGGGCTGGAACGTAGAGTATCCTTCGCCGCATCTGCCGGCTTGCGGGCCGACAGGCCGCGTCGACGCCTTCTTGCCTCGTCTCGCTGAAGACGGGGTATGAGTGGCCCTATCGTAGCAGTCGGTGGCGGACTCGCGGTGGTCGTGCTTCTCGGATTGAGTGCGTTCTTTTCCAGTTCGGAGATAGCGGTGTTCTCGCTACAGAAAGACTGGATCGCACAACAGGCGTCAGCGGGGGAGCGACGGGCGCAGGTGCTGCAGGAGCTGTACGACAATCCACACCGCCTGCTGGTGACGCTGCTGGTCGGCAACAACATCGTCAACATCGCAATTTCAAGCATCATCACCGTCCTCGTGGCGAGCTATCTCTCACCGGGGCCGGCGGTCGTCGCAACCACAGTCGTCACCAGCTTTCTCATCCTGATTTTCGGCGAGATCGTGCCAAAGGCGTTCGGCCTCGGCAACGCACAGGAGTGGGCCCTGACCGTCGCACCGCCGGTCCGGGTCGTCGAGCGCGTGCTTTCCCCGCTTATCACGTTGTTCGACGAGATCACCAGTCGCATGAACGCCCTCATTCCCGTCGAAACCGACATCGAGAAGCCGTATCTGGACTGACCGTCAGTACTGGTACAGCGAAACGACAAAGGGGAGCCTGTTGTACATCCAGATCGCCAGCGGCAGGCCGACGATTGTTAGAGAAACCGCGTACGCGACGCCGGTCCAGACGCCACTGGCCCACCAGCCGACGAAGACGAACCAGACCGCGCGGACGAGCAGTGAGTGCTGCGAGCCACCGTCACTCTCCGTGACGAGTCGGTCGCGTCGCTTGAGCGTCAGCACCAGCGGTACCCTGTTTATCATTTTGATGCCCAGCGGCAGGCCGATGATTGTGACGTTCAAGAACCACGCGACCGAGAGCCAGATACCGGTCACCCACCAGCCGACAAGCAGGAACCACACCGCCCGAACGAGGAGGGACCGCTGTTCACTCATACCTGGACCTACCCCGTCCGGCATGATAAGCTTCCTGTCCGGGGTGTGAGGTCAGAAATCGAGCCAGCCACACAGTGTGGGTCCGGCGTTACGCTTCGAACCCGTCCTCGAAGACGAACGTCCCGTTCCGCTGGACGACCTGCACCGACCTTTTTCAGCGTCGGGTCGTCTCTGGCGACCGCTCCCTGAAAAACGTCGACGAAAAGGCCGGCCGCTCACTCCGTTCGCGGTCGGTAGTCAGTCCTCGAACCCGTCCTCGAAGACGAACGTCCCGTTCCGCTGGACGATTTCGCCGTCGACTTCGATGAACGAGTCCTCGCTCATGTCGACAATCATGTCGACGTGAACTGCCGACTCGTTTTGCTCGTTGTCCTCGCCAACTGTCTCGTCGTATGCTCGCCCTACCGCCATATGAACGGTATCGCCCATCTTTTCATCGAACAGCATATTGTAGGAGAACTGGTCGATATCGCGGTTCATCCCGATACCCAGTTCGCCGAGTCGGCTCGCACCGTCATCAGTTGACAGCACTTCACTCAGGAGGTCCTCGTTCTTGGCGGCGCTGTGCTCGACGACTTCGCCGTTCTCGAAGCGGAGGAAGACATCAGTCACTTCCCGGCCTTGGTGGTACAGCGGCTTGTCGAACAGCACCTCGCCCTCGACGCTGTCGGGGACTGGCGCAGTGAACACCTCACCACCGGGGAGGTTCTTTTTGCCGTAGTCGTTGAGCGTCTCGTTGCCGGCGATAGACATCGTCACGTCTGTCGTCTCCCCAGAGACGATGCGGACCTCCTCCGCGGGGTCCAGAATCTCGACCATCTGCGACTGGTGCTCGCGGACGGCGTCCCAGTCTTTGAGGACGGCGTCCCAGACGAAATTCTCGTACCCCTCCGTGGAGGTCTGGGCGAGCTGGGCGTTAGCGGGCGCGGGATACTGTGTGAGACACCAGGTCTTCGAGAGCCGTTCGTTCAGGAGCGGCTGCTGGGACTGCTGATAGGCGGCCGTCGTTTCGGGGTCGACGTCGCTGGTCTCGGTGACGTTGTCGCTGCCCTTGATAGCGATGTACGCGTCCATCTCCTCGTACAGCGCCTCGATGTGGCTCGGCGTCTCGAACTCGTCCCGGTTGCGGAGGTAGGCGCGGCGGAACCGCTCGCCGAGGCGATCCTGCACGACAAGCGGATTTGCGCCGCGGTCGGCGGCAAACTCGTGTAGCGCGGTCACGAGATCCGCAGCCTGCGGGTGGGCGTCGATAACGAGGTTGTCGCCTTCGCTCAGGTCGATAGAATGATCAACAATGACTTCCGCGTGTTCCCGAATACGTGGGTCCATACAGATAGGCACCACCGACGGCCCCTAATCGTTACCCTCCCGGCTACTTCTTCTTGCTCTGCTGGAGCCCTTCTTTGAATCCCTGGAAGGTCCGCCGGAGCATCAGATACATGAAAAAGAAAAACAGGAGCACAGCAGCGAGGAGCGCGTACGTGAGCAGGTCAGCCATACCGGCGGTTGTCGAGCCGCCATCAAAGTCCTTTCGGGAGTCGTGCCTTCGGGCGTCTACTGTGCGATATTGGAGGGTAAAATACGGGTTTGACCGATAGCTACAACAACCACTGTGCTTTGGCAAAGACTCATAATCCCATAGAACATACAGATAGTCATGTCGTTGCTGCCCTCTCGGGACCCGGCGACCCCGGACGCCGAACCCCGAGTTATCGGTGTCGACAGTGATGACGCGGACGACGTGCTGTCGGCACTCTCGGCAGAAACAGCGCGTAACTTACTGTCAGAGCTAAACAAGGAGCCAGCACCGCCGTCAGAGCTAGCCGACCGGGTGGATACGTCGCTACAAAACGCCCAGTACCACCTGAAGAAACTCAAGAACGCCGGTGCGGTCGAGGTCGTCGACACGGCGTACTCCGAGAAGGGCCGTGAGATGGACGTGTTCGCACCGGCCAACCAGCCACTCGTGATCTGTGCCGGTGACGAACAGGAGACGTCGGGACTCCGGGCAGCGCTGGCGAACATCATCGGCGGTCTCGCGATTATCGGCTTCGCCAGCCTGCTGGTCCAGCAGATATTCGGGAGCGGGCTTGGGTCGCTGTTCGGCGGCCCGACAGTGTCGACCGGGAGTGCGGACACTGGAGCCCGGGACCCGAGTTTCTACGCCGAGAACGCGACTGTGACCGACGGGGGCTTCGAGGCTACTGCGGGCGCACTCGATACCGCCGCACAGGGCGGTGCCGAAGCCGCTGCTGCTGTGATTCCGCCGGGGTTAGCGTTCTTCGCCGGCGGTGCATTTGTCATCGCTGGCATGGCGGCGCTGTGGTATATGCGGCAGTAGCCGCGGATTCGATTCACTGTGACGTGAGTTTTGACGGAAATTACTGTGTTACTGTCTTACCGCTCGACGATAGCCGTCGAGATCGGTGTCCCGTCCGGGGAGCGGAGACGGACGCGAACGTCACCAGCCATCACGTCCAGTTCCGCGTGGGCCGGCTGGTAGCGCCGCGGGTCGGCGTAGCTCCCCGGGTTGACCAGCGTCCAGCCGCCGAAGTCGGCCAGTACGGGTTTGTGTGAGTGACCGACAACGACGATATCGGCGTTTTCCTGCCGAGCCAGCATCCCGAGGGCGGTTTCGGTGTGCTCGTGCCCGTGAACGATGACGATGGTGAGTCCTTCCCAGGAGACGGTCGCAACGTCCGAGAGTCGGTCACGAACTGCCGGTCTGTCGTTGTTCCCAATAACGCCCGTCAGTTCGTTGCATTCAGCTCCGATGGCATCGAGGACTCGCTCGGTCGTGAAGTCACCCGCGTGAAGAACGTGGTCGGCCTCGCGGACAGCATCGAGCGTCCGACCTGACAGTCGATGGTCGTCGGTCCCGTGCGTGTCCGAGATAGCAGTGAGCATACCGGCAGTAGTGGAGCCAGATATAAATCCAGAAGCATTTTGCGTCACGATTGTGACGGAAAAATAATGGCAGGGAGCAAATCAGTCGTCATCGCCGCACTGATAGCCAACGGCGCGATTGCGATCCTGAAGTTCTTCGGCTTCCTCCTGACAGGGAGTGCTGCGATGCTGTCGGAGACGTACCACAGCATCTCAGACACCGGGAATCAGGTGTTTCTGCTCATCGGGATTCGGTTCAGCGAGCGGGAGCGCGACCGGCGCCATCCCTTTGGCTACGGCAAAGCGCAGTTCTTCTACAGCTTTCTCGTCTCCGTGTTCCTGTTCGGCATCGCTGGGTGGGAGAGCGCGAAACACGGCTGGAACGAGCTTACGGCCGGCGGCCACGGCGGCGGTGGACATGCCGGCGAGGCGGTCGAGTTCCTGTTTTTCTCCTTCCAGCCCCCGGCTTGGCTGGACCCGCTGTGGGTCAACTACACGGTCCTCATCGGCGCGTTCGTGTTCGAAACGTACGCGCTGGTAAAGGCCCGCGCAGAGATGAAAAAGCAGATCGACCGGAACGACTGGTCGGGCTACCGCGAGGCCTTCCGCAAGACCAGCGACGTGACAACGCTGACCGCGCTGACTGAGGACACCATCGCGCTCACGGGGATCGTCATCGCGCTGACCGGGTTGGTTCTCGAACAGATGACCGGCAACCCCTTTTTCGACCGGATCTCCGCGCTGCTCATCGGGATTATGCTGATGGGATTTGCCCTAGCGCTGGCCTGGGAGAACAAGCGCCTCCTGCTCGGGGAGAGCCTCCCGGCGGACGAGGAACAGCGCCTCCGTGATGTCATCATGCAAAACGAGCACGTAACCGATATCATCGGCTTCCGAACGGTCTATTTCGGGCCGAATGAGGTTATCGTCTTCGCAGATCTGCAGTTCGACCCGGCACTGGATACGGAAGCGATGGATGACGAGATAACGACCCTCGAATCTGCGATGCAGGACACCAACGGCGATATCAGGAAAGTCTACATTGAGCCAGAGCTGTAGTGGTCGCTCTCTGCAAGCCACCACGGAATCGGGACGCGCTCAATATCGGTCGTGACTGTCACTGTCGTGTCGAGATCTGGCCGATCCGGTCGTCGCTCAGTGTGTTCGACGTATCTGATTACCCCCTGCCGATCGACGTACAGCCGCGACCGTCCGATTTCGGACTCGTTCTCGGTAGTCGGTGTCTCGACCGTATCCGTCGCGGCCAGAACAGCGACAGGTCTTCCGTTCCACCGGAGAGAATCCACCTGCCGATACGCAGTATCCGACAGCAGCTGTCGGAGCAGGTCAACTCCGGCCGGGGAGGCGACCAGCGACGTGTTCGGCGTCGCGTCCCTGGTGGCGTACGGCGTATCGGGGTCGTCGCGGACGTTCGTGTACACTGTCCCGTTGGCGCGGACCACGTCATCCGAGATCGGACCGAACCGCCGTCTGACGCGCGTTACCTCTCGCTCATGGTCGATCCAGACGTCGAGCGTGTTCTGTGGCCCCGCCTGTTCGACGTGGCGGTGGAAGCTCCGAGTCGCCAGCGCCTGCTCGTGACGGTCCAGTAGTCGGTTCATGTCGACCGTCCCGTCGCTGATCGGGACTGAGACTGTCGCCTCCGGCGTGTTAGTGGAGACGGGCGCTGGCGTCACCGGGTCGCTGTCGTCCGCCGTTGGGCCAGCCGGAAAGACGCCGGAACAGCCCGCGAGAAGCGCGATACCGACGGCGAGCGTGACGCGCCACATATGGTTCTGGAGGGGCGCTCGCGGCAAGTAGCTGTGGGGGCGAACCCTTTTGCCGGTGAACGGCCAATCAGGGCACGTGGCAACGACGGACGACGGCTACATGCGATTTTTCCCCTTCGAGGAGCCGTACGACCATCAGCAGGAGGCGATGGGAACGATATACGACGCCCTCGATGAGGGCCGCGACGTGCTGTTCGAAGGGGCCTGCGGGACCGGGAAGACGCTCGCGTCGCTGGTCCCCGCGCTGGAACACGCCCGCGAGACGGGCAAGACCGTCGTCATCACGACGAACGTCCACCAGCAGATGCGGCAGTTCGTCGAGGACGCCAGAGCGATTACCGATCAGGAACGCCTGCGAGCGGTCGTCTTCCGGGGGAAAGGGTCGATGTGTCACATCGACGTGGACTACGAGGAGTGTCAGGCGCTTCGGGACACGACCCGTGATCTGGTGGAGGTCGAGAGCGATATTGCCGAACTCGAACAGCGCGAGGGAGAACTCCTTTCTGACGGGCAGGCTGGCAGCAGCGAGGCGATGGAGGCCCGGAACGCCGTCGTCGAGGAACTCCGGGAACTGCAGGACGAGCGCGAGGAGATCGAAACCGAGCGGTCGACCTGTGACCACTACTACCGGAACCTCACCGTCGACACCAGCGAGTTCTATTCCTGGCTGTTCGACGACGTTCGGACGCCCGACGACGTGTACGAGTACGCCCACCAGCAGGGGCTGTGCGGCTACGAACTGCTGAAAGAGGGGATGGACGGCGTCGACCTCGTGGTGTGTAACTACCACCACCTGCTGGACCCAACGATCCGTGAGCAGTTCTTCCACTGGATCGGCCGCGACCCCGAGGACATCATCGCCGTCTTCGACGAGGCCCACAACGTCGAGTCGGCCGCCCGCGACCACGCCCGGCGGACGCTGACCGAGAACACGCTCGACCAGGCACTCGACGAACTTGACGGCGAGGAAGACGCCCGGACCGACGCCGCGGCCAACGTCATCGAGACGTTCCGGGACGCCCTCGTCGAAGCATACGAGGATTCCTTCGAGTTCGGGGCTCGGGCGGCCGTCGACGAGCACTGGGACGACGTCACCATCGCCAACGACGACCGGAAGGACAACCTGACGCTTGCCTTCCTGCAGGGGTACACCGGCCCCGGCTTCCACGAGGAATTGGACCACGCACTGGACCTCGGCCGGGACCTCGACGCCCGCTACCAGGAAGCGTTCAAAGAAGGGGACCTCGACACCAGAAAAGAGTGCCAGACGCTGCAGGCCGCCGGCTTCATCTCCGACTGGCTCGATGAGACGGACGAGACTGGCCAGTACCCCGTCGTCAGCGTCCGTCGCGACGAATCGACCGACGAGGTGTACGGCCGCGCGGAGCTGTACACCTGTATCCCCGAACAGGTCACCCGCGACCTGTTTTCCGACCTGCACGCGGCGGTACTGATGAGCGCCACGCTCCGCCCCTTCGACGTGACCGAGAACGTCGTCGGCGTCGAGGACCCCGTGACGATGGCCTACGGCGCGCAGTTCCCCGAGGACCGACGCCGGACCTACGCCGTCGACGGCCCGGCGCTGTTTTCCAGCGAACGGGACGACCCACAGACCCAGCAGCGCATCGCGCGCACACTCGAAGACATTGTCCGCTTCACGCCCGGGAACACGCTCGTGTTCTGCCCGTCCTACAGCGAGGCCGAGCGCTACCACGACATGACCGCTGTGAGCGCAACCCGGTATCTGGACAAGCCGGGCACCCAGGCGCGTGACCTCCGGGAAGCCTTTACCGACGGCGACGACGGCGTTCTCTACACCTCGCTGTGGGGGACACTGGGGGAGGGCGTGAGCTACGACGGCGACGACGCCCGGACCGTCGTGGTCGTGGGCGTCCCCTACCCGCACCTCGACGACCGCATGGACGCCGTTCAGGACGCCTACGACGTGGCCTTCGGCGATAGTGAGGGCGACGCGGGCTGGCGCTACGCCGTCGAGATTCCGACAGTCCGGAAAACGAGACAGGCCCTCGGCCGCGTGGTCCGCTCGCCGGACGACTTCGGCGCACGCATCCTACTCGACAAGCGCTACACGGAGGCCGCCGAGATGGAGATGCACGACTACGCCGTCCGCGGGACCTTCCCGCCGGAGGAACGCCGCGAGATGGTCGACATCGGCCCCGAGAAGCTCAAGTTCGCGATGCTGAACTTCTATCAGGACATGGACGCTTACGACGGGCCGCCGCCCAAGCCCTGATCTTCAGACCGCCCAGAGGTAGCTTGTCCCGGAGGTACAGGATAATCTGCTATGGTGTCAGCGTAACTGCAAAGTCATCTGTCTATCGGTAGTCGATATTGGAAGAGAGTTTAATACAAAGACCATTTTTCTAAAATATAGGAGAGTACAAATGGTATTTGGGCTTATCGGACTGCTGTTCAACATCGTCACGTTTCCAGGCATACTCGTGAACGGTATCATCCAGGACGTATTCAACCAGGAGTACAGGGTCCCATCAGCGAGGTTAGCGGTCGACGAGAACGTAAATCTAGACGAGATAGAAAAGACCGAGGAGGCAATGGCGCGAGTTTCGCGGGTCCTCGCTGACGGGGAGGAGCCCGGTGAAGGCGAACGATTAGAAGAGTTCATCAATTATCATGCGGTCACGGAATACCGGACACTGTTCGGTGTCATCCTTGGCCCGTTTGTTGCCACCTCGATCCTGGCGCTAGTGTTGTTCACCGGTGCAGTCGGGCTGGAGATGATGGGTGCTGTCAGTGATGAGAATGGATTGCTCTGGTTCGCATCAATATACCCCGGGTTCGTGGTAGCCGCTCACGCCTTCCCGAACCAGGACCCGACAAACGCACTATGGGATCGATCTCGCGAGACCAGCAGCCTGCTACGGCTCGTCGGCTACCCACTGGCGTTGGTATCAATGCTGTTTAGCCTGCTTGAGTTCCTGTGGATCGACGCACTGTACGCGCTCTTGCTGTACTGGGCTGTCGGGATGCCGCTCGGTGTTGTTGGCTGACCAGCCGAAACTGGATAGTCTGGAACTCACCACACTAAATTCGGAAGAATAGTAGCTGTCTTCACTTTTCACGGCACCCGTTCCAATTCGGAGATGACAGTCCTGCTGGGGGCCTATGTACACGGCTGATGACATAGCTGACAGCACCGAGTGTGCGGTGAACAACGACATCGAGTACGCTGGGATGAAGGTGTACGTCTACGTCGCCTGCGGTATTTTCGGCCGGAGAACGCTACGAGATGGTGGATATCGGCCCCAAAAGGCTCAAATTCGCAATGCTGAATTTCTATCAGGATATGGATGCCTACGACAGCCCGCCACCGAAGCCCTGTGTCCAGGTGGCACCGACTGTTGCAGTTCGGTCCTGTCGCCCGGGTACGACTGCGGGACTAGAGATCTGGTTCGAGTTCGGTGCCACAGTCAGGGCAGATAAGTAGGAACCCCTCGTCAGCCGGTTCCAGCGTGAGGACATCGCTGTCACAGTCAGGGCAGGGCTGTGCAACGCGGCTCTCGGTCGAATTCCTGGGCGCACCGAGTGCCAGCGCGACTACCCGGTCGTCGCTTTCGTTCCGGCCCTGCTGATACTCTCCGGGCGCGAACCGGACGGCTTCGTCGGGACCGACGGTGACCGTCTCACTCTCGCCGGCGGGGTCAGGCCGGTGTTCAAAGGTAGCAGTGCCCTCGACAACGTAGAACACCTCTTCTTGATCGAGGTGTGCGTGCAATCCGCCCGAGAAGGCCTCACCGGGGTCCAGAACATATCGGTTGATTGCAACATCAGTCGTACCCAGCGGGTCTGCAAGCCCGCGGCGATCAACGTCGCCACCCATCGCCTGTGGTTCGATTTCGTCGGCAGAGACGTGCTCCATAGAGGGACAGTAGCAGGGGACGCACAAAAATAGAGAGCCCATCGTTCGACTGGAAACCGGATGTTTTGAAAGCCTCCACGCGAAACTCGCGGGCAATGCTAGTCGCCTTCGACTTCGACGGGACGCTCTCCGATTCGGAGATGACGGTCCTACTCGGGAGCCAGAACGGGACGGCCGAGGACATGGCCGACATCACCGAGCGCGCGATGAACAACGAAATCGAGTACGCCGAGAGCCTCCGCCAGCGGTGTGCGTTGTTGGAGGACCTCCCGGACGAGCAGGCACAGGCGGCCTTCGATGAGGTCGCTCTGCGCCCCGGCGCGGCAGAGGTCATCGAAGCCCTGCGGAACGCCGGCGTCTACGTCGCGATACTCACCGGTGGGTTCGAGCGCGGGGTCGAGGCTGCACTCGAAACAGAGGGGGTCGAGGTCGACGCCATCGTCGCCAACCGACTCCCCGTTGAAGATGGAACGCTGACCGGCGAGGTCCGCGGGCCGCTCATCTCCGGCACCAAGGACGACGCAATGGAGGTCGTGACGGCGGTCACTGGCGAAGACCGAGACACGACCGTCGCCATCGGCGACGGGGCTAACGACCTGCCGATGCTCGAAGTCGCGAACCTGGCTATCGGCTTCGACCCGAAACCGGCCGTCGCGCCGTCGTGTGACACGTCGGTCGAGACGATGGACGAACTGTACGACCTGCTGGAAGCCGAGGAAATCCTGTAGCAACGCCGTCGTTTTTGTCGGTCACTGGTCCGGTCTGTACGCTACACTGTAGACGGAGAACAAACGGGGAGTGGCACGCTCCCCACGGATGCGAGCAATCGTTGTCGGACCAATGACAGAGTATGGTTGAGCGTGAACCGACGCGTGCTCGCAATCGGCGACGGTTCGTTTAACACATAAACTCCTACCGTAATAACCTTGTCGAACGGGTGAATTATTACACTTTTCCAGAGCGTGTGTCCATAGAAATCCGATAGAATATTACGTATCAGTTAGTGAGTTTCCTGTCCGATTGCCTGGTCAAGGTCGGCCTTGATGTCCTCGACGGACTCGGTGCCGACAGAGAGACGAACCATGTCGTCGGTGACGCCGGCGGCGGCCTTTTCTTCGTCCGTGAGTTGCTGGTGGGTGGTCGAGGCCGGGTGGATGATGAGCGTCTTCGCGTCGCCGACGTTTGCCAGGAGGGAGGCGATTTCCGTCGATTCGACGGTCGTTCGGGCGGCGTCGTAGCCCGCTTCGAGGCCAAACGTTATCATACCACCGTAGCCACCGTCGAGGTACTTGCTCGCGGTGTCGTGCGTTTCGTGGTCTTCGAGGCCGGGGTAGGTGACCCACGAGACCTCGGGATGGTCGGCGAGGAACTCGGCGACACCCATCGCGTTGTCGCAGTGGCGGTCCATCCGCGCGGGCAGGGTCTCTAGACCCTGCATAGTCTGCCAGGCGTCGAAGGGCGACTGCTGACAGCCCAGATCACGGAGGCCGCGGGCGATGGCGGCGTAGGTGAAGGCCGCGTCCTCGAACCGCTCCCGGAAGTTGACGCCGTGGTACGCGGGGTTGTCGCCGGCGATTTCGGGGTACTTGTCGGCGTGTTCCTCCCACGGGAAGGAGCCGCCGTCGACAAGAACGCCGCCGACAGTGGTGCCGTGCCCGTGAATCCACTTCGTCGTGGAGTTCCAGACGAGGTCGGCCCCGTGTTCGATTGGGTTGCAGAGGTACGGTGTTGCGAAGGTGTTGTCGACGAAGAAGGGGACGCCGTGGTCGTGGGCGATTTCGGCGAGGCGCTCGAAGTCGGGCGTCACGAGCGACGGATTCCCGATGGTCTCACAGTGGACGTAGGCCGTGTTTTCGTCGATGGCCTCGGCGTAGGCGTCGTAGTCGAGCGTGTCGACAAAGCGGGTCTCGACACCGTTGCGCGGCGCGGTGTGGGTGTAGTAGGTGTAGGTGCCGCCGTACAGCGACGACGCCGTGACGACGTTGTCGCCGACATCCGCGAGCAGGAAGGTTGCGAGGTTCAGCGACGCCATCCCGGAGGCCGTGGCGACCGCGCCGACGCCGCCCTCCAGCGCCGCCAGCCGCTCCTGTAGCATGCCGACGGTGGGGTTCATCAGCCGCGAATAGATGTGGCCCGGCTTTTCCAGTGCGAACTGCTTGGCCGCGTCTTCGGCATCCTCGAAGACGTACGAGGTGGTCTGGTACAGCGGCGGCGCGCGAGAGCGAGCCTCAGCGTCCGGCTCTTCCTGCCCGACGTGCAGCGCGTCGGTTTCGAATCCGTGGTCTTGGTCGTCACTCATACTCTCTCCTTTTACCGGACGGGTCTTAATTGCGCCTCAATCGGTGAGGCCCGCCACTGCTACGAGATACCGGTGATTCTTCGCGCCGTTTCCACAGGATTCGTGGCTGGACGGCCGACGGAGTCGCCGTCGCGCCGCGAGAGAACACACAAACGAGTCTTCCGGCCGGGAGCGAGTGGTGCGACGACTGTCGCACCCGAAGCGACCCGGGGAAGGGCAGGCCTGCGTCAGTCACAGAGAGGCACAATTGGCAAGCATACCGGTCGCCGCAGGCGACCGGTTTCACGCGAATCGCCGTGGGCGATTCGCGCCTTTTTCGCCCACGTTTTTGTACGGGGGTCGAGCGCTCGGCACTGGCGAGCGCGAGGCCCCCGTGGAAAAAGGTGGTTTAGCTGAACTTCCGGACCGTCATATCCAGCGTATCCAGATCCAGAATCGGCGCGAAGCCAGCGTCAGGGTCGATATTGACGCTCTTCTGGAACTCGGTCTGAGCCTGCCAGCAGCCGGAGTTCAGCGCAACCACGTTGTGGTACTCGCCCCAGCCGAGCTTGTGGACGTGGCCGGTGTGGAACACGTCGGGGACCTCCTCCATCACCAGATAGTCGCGGTCCTCGGGAGCGAGTCGGGTGTGGCCCCCGTACTGCGGCGCGACGTGGCGCTTCTTCAGGAGCTGGTACATCGCCTTGTGTGGCTCCTCGTAGCTGGCTTCCTCGTCCGGGAGTTCGGCGATAACTTCGTCGAGCGAGACGCCGTGGTACATCAGCACCGTGACGCCTTCGACAGTGACCAGCGAGGGATTGGAGTGGACCTGCGCGTCGTGGGCACTCATGATGTCCCGGAGCTCCTCGTCGAAGCCCGGCTGTGGTTCGGCCAGCCGAACGGCGTCGTGGTTGCCCGGGATCATCCGGATCTCCATGTCGCCCGGGACTTCCTTGAGGTACTCCGAGAACGCGCGGTACTGGTCGTAGATGTCGATGATGTCCAGCTCCTCGTCCTGCTCGGGATAGATGCCGACGCCCTCGACCATATCGCCGGCGATAAGCAGGTACTCGACAGTTTCGGCTTCGGCGGTGTGGAGCCAGTCGGTAAAGCGATGCCAGGCGTCCTCCATGAACTCCTGGCTCCCGACGTGGACATCTGAGATGAGCGCCGCCTGAACGTGACGGTCAGCGGTCGAAGGGCTGTGCGTTCGGGGCACGTCCGGGAAGTACAGCGAGTCCACGAACAGGATGCCGGCGTCGTCGGCTAGCGTCCCCTCGACGGCGATGACCTCGTCCATGAGCAACTGCTGGACGAGATCGGCGATGGGGCGGTCTTTCATTACCAGACAGGGGAAGGTTCCGTTCGTGTCCTCCAGTTCGACGAGCCAGTGCCCGCTGGCAGTCGAACGGATGTCCGAGACCATCCCGATCAGCGCCGCGTCGCTGCCGCCACCCATGTTCTCGATAGCGTCGGTCGGTCGGTGGTTCACTCTGCCGCGCAGTTTGCTCGCCAGTTTCTCGTAGCGGTCCCGGAACACCGAGACGAAGTCCGAGTACTCCCCAGTCCCAGTTGACTGGCCGGTCATGTCGTTCGCGACCTCGATTGCCCGGAGGGATGTGTCCACGTCTCGTGACCCCCCCGTTTCAGGTGGAGCGGGCGTACCCGGTTCGGTCGACGTGGGTGCGTCTGTTCCAGTTGAAACGGAGGGGTGTGGCTGCGTCGGAGCGCCGGGCGTTTCGGTTTCTGAGTTCGGTTTAGTATCCGGCTCGCTTTTGGCACTTTCTGTCGCTTTAACGACAGACTCGACGTGGTCGGTCGTCAGCTTCAGCGCTTCGTCGGGGAGCGTTTCGAGTGCGCGTTCCAGTGTCGCCGATGGATCTCGAGTGTCGGCGATGCGGGTCACTGCCTCCCGTTCCGCGTTGTAGCCGCGGCTCGCGAGTTCGCTGACGATGCGTGCCGGCGTCTCCAGAGGCACGTTCCACACTCCGTGTCTAAGGGCAAAAGGATAGCGGACCGACGGCCGTCACAAGATTGATACGCCACTATGGGCAATCCGAGATAGAATGGGCCGGGACGAATCGTCACGTAGCACGCCACCAGACGAGACAGAGGAGTCTGTGGACGCCAGCCCGACGTTTCGTCTCAGCCTGTACGTCCGTGACATCGGTACGAGTGTCGGGGCGGTCATGCTCGTCGGCGCGCTCCTGTTTGCCGTCAGCGGGGTGTGGCCTCCGCTTGTCGCTATCGAAAGCGGGAGCATGGAGCCACACATCGACACCGGTGATATGGTGTTTGTCATGGACGCAGAGCGCTTCTCCGAACAGGAGGGCCGTCACGGCGTTGTAACGGCAGCGGAGGGGTCAAAGACCGGATATCGGACCTTTCAGCAGTACGGAGACGTCATCGTCTTCGCACCCAACGGTAACGAGGAGCGAACGCCGATCATCCACCGCTCAATGCTGTGGGTCGATGCTGGCGAGAACTGGTACGACCGGGCAAACCAGACATACATCGGGAACGCGGACAGTTGCGACGAACTTCGGAACTGTCCAGCTCCCCACTCCGGATTCATCACGAAAGGTGACAACAAAGTGACTAACACTAAATACGATCAGGTCACCGGAGCGAGTACCGTTGTCCGGCCGGAGTGGGTCATCGGAACCGGGACCTTCCGAATCCCACGTCTCGGGTACGTTCGGGTCCAGCCGTCCCAACTATGGCACACCTCAGTGTCGATACCGATGGGAGAAGCTTCAGTACCGGCAGCGAGCTGAGCAAACCGGACGGGAGCGTTCGGTCCAACAACAGAAAGTTGATTGGCCGCCTCCGAGTATTCGTGGTACGAATGGCCGGGTCAGACCGTCGGTCGTCGGATGGAGACGAAACCGAGGGACCGGGAGGGATGATGTACGTGGCCGATATCGTCAGTAGCGCCGGCTCAGTCCTGCTTGTCGGGGTGTTGCTGTTCGCTGTCAGCGGTGTGTGGCCCCCGCTCGTCGCTATCGAAAGCCCGAGCATGGACCCCCATATTAAGGAAGGCGACCTCGTGTTCGTGATGGAAGAGAAGCGGTTCTCCGGCCCAGGCGATCACGGGGGTGTCGTTACCGCCGCGAATGACGAGAGCTATCGGACGTTCCAGCAACCGGGCGACGTTATCGTGTACGAGCCTGACGGTAACAGCCGACAAACGCCGATCATTCACCGAGCGATGCTGTGGGTCGATGCCGGGGAGAACTGGTACGACCGGGCGAACAAGGACTACATCGGCAGTGCCGACAGCTGTGACGAGCTCAGCTCCTGTCCGGCCGACCACGCCGGCTTCGTCACCAAAGGCGACAACAACGGCCGGTATGACCAGGTCGGCTCCAACCCCATCAGCGAACCGGTCAAACCCGGCTGGGTCGTCGGGACCGCAGAGATACGGGTCCCGTTGCTGGGCCAGGTTCGACTCCAGTGGAACAAGGCCGGAGCAACTGATGTGGTAACGGACGAGGCGGGCCCGACGGTGACGAACGAAACAGGACCCACAGCGGCGAACGGAACCGCAGCCGAATAGCTCGTCTCTCTCGAATGGGATCGTTTCACCTGGAACGGCGGAGACCGTCGAATGCTAATACAATCGGCAGCTCAGTTGTCGAACCGGGCCTGAACGAACGGCTGGACGTCGTCGATGTCGCCGAGTCGCGAATCAGACAGAAGCACTGCCTCCGTCTCTTCTGTTGGAACGGACAGCGAGATTTCTTTCGTCCGGCCGTAGCGGCCCTTCGAGACGACGACAGCGTTGACGATGCCGAGCATATCTAGTTCCGAGATGAGATCAGTGACGCGGCGCTGGGTCAGGATATCGGCGTCGATCTCCTCACAGAGGTTCTTGTAGATGTTGAACACCTCGCCGGTGTTGATGTTGTGGACGCCGTTCTTTTCCAAGAGAATGATCGCAAAGAGGACAATTTTCGACTGCGTGGGCAGTGTCCGAACGACTTCCACAACACGGTCGAGTTCGATCTTCTCCTGAGCCTGCCGAACGTGGTCTTCGAGGACGTTGTCCGTCTGGTCACGCTCGGCGAGTTCGCCAGCAGTCCGGAGGAGGTCGAGCGCCCGACGTGCGTCCCCATGTTCCTGTGCGGCAAAGGCCGCACACAGCGGGATGACGTCCTCAGTGAGCGCGTCGCCTTTGAACGCCACGTCCGAGCGTGCCTGCAGGATGTCCCGGAGCTGGTTCGCGTCGTAGGGGGGGAAGACGATCTCCTCCTCGCCGAGACTTGATTTGACCCGGGGGTCGAGGAAATCGGTGAACTTCAGATCGTTCGAGATACCCATAATCGAGACCCGGGAGTTCTCCAGTTCGGAGTTCATCCGGGAGAGGTTGTACAGGGTATCGTCGCCGCTTTTTTCGACGAGCTTGTCGATCTCGTCGAGCATGATGACGACCACGCGCTCGTGGTAGTCGACAGCATCGAAAAAAGAACTATAAACCCGATCTGTTGGCCACCCCGTCATCGGAACTTCCTCGAACTCCGACTTATCCGCTTCCAGCGACTCGATTTCAGTTTCGACAGCATCGAGAGAGTCGAACGCCGTCTCTTCGAGTGCAGCCGTGTTCTCGCGTGCGCGTGACCGGATGTCTTCGAGTTCGGCAATGCGGTCGTCGATGAGCTGGGCGTTCTTGTCGATGAACTTGTTCGCGAGCTGGGCTAGCACGCGGTACTGGGTGTCGGTCACCTCGCAGTTGATGTACTCGACCTCACAGGGGACCTCGTACTTCTGTGAAGTCGTTTCGAGTTCCTCGCTGACGAACTTCGCGGACGCGGTTTTCCCCGTTCCCGTCTTGCCGTAAATGAGGATGTTCGACGGCGTATCACCGCGCAAGGCAGTGACGAGAATCGTCGCCATGTTGTTGATCTGCTCCTCGCGGTGGGGAAGTTTGTGCGGCGTGTACGAGGGGCGAAGGACCTCCTTGTTCTCGAAAATGGGTTCTCCTTCGAGAAGGTCATCGAACAGGCCACGGGACGCCTCGTCGGAGGGGTCGTCAGACCCAGCATCAAGATTGTCAAGAATAACATCATCGAGATCTGACGGCCCGGTCGATGTCCCAGGGTCCGTTTCGGCGTCGAGTTGTCCGTCGGACCCGTCAGCATCGTTCGACGTCTCTGTTGTCGACGGATCGGATGCCGGGGCCGGATTGTTGCTTTCGTCAGTCATAGTCGATCAAGAGGGTCCCCTTCGTTTCGTGTGGAGCGAGTTGGAGACACCGGAACAGAGGGAGCGAGGAGTGCGTCAGTACCGTTGTTAGTGAGCATCAGCGCTCTCCGGTGCGTCCAGTTGAACCACATGAACCGTACCGTGATTCGATATTAAATATTTCGGTACACTACCCATGAAACATATATGTTTATAATTTTATAATTCTGCCGCATGAGTACTGTTGTCCTAAAGAGGACTATAGCTTCAGTCTCACTGGGGCCGGACGGACATGGAACGGCAGGACAGTGAGGGGGGGCGGAAGGAAGCCATGGAGTGATTCCGAGTGCTGGTACGCTATGTGAACATGAGTGATACCACGGAAGAACGGACTCGCAAGACAAAGCGACCGTAACGGGCCAACCCCCCCACCCCTTCGTTTCCGGTGGAACGGGAAACAGGCCCGGGGGGAGGGGGTGAGGGGACCGAGAATGTTCTCTAGCGAAGAGAAAGATTTAATATACTATCTCATAAACCAAACCCGTACTACGTCAAACAAATGTCTAACAGGGGTTAGTGTACAGTTTTCTAGTGTATAGACCGTTCTAACTAGTAGTATCACGAGTCGCGCCGATCTGAATAGTTGGTCCGCTCCCGATTTGACCGGTAATTCTCCAACCCCTCCCCAGGGGTGTGCGTCGTTCCACCTGAAACGAAGGGGTGGGGGGCTAGGATGGTACACCCCAATCCGAATCGTCTGGTTTCGGATGATCAGACTCCACCCGAACAACTCCCCCCAACCGTACCGGACCCGTAGCAACGCCTGCACGCTGATCTATGCTATGCTTCACCATGTCAGAAAAAAGACTAATGTCTGACGTAGGCTTAAGTGAATTCGCCTATCTTTTACGGTCAGAGCCGCCATACCGGACGACTCCGGGCGGCGGGAGGATAGGATGGGATTGTTAACAAACCTCAAAGATAGTATCTCACGCGCGGCATCGACGCTGTTCTCCGAAGAGGATCCAAAGCGAATCGGCATCTACGGCCCGCCGAACGCCGGCAAGACGACGCTGGCAAATCGCATCGCACGGGACTGGACTGGCGACGCTGTCGGTCCGGAGAGTCACGTTCCACACGAGACTCGTCGTGCGCGCCGAAAGGAGAACGTCGAAATCGAACGCGACGGGAAGAAAGTGACAATCGACATCGTCGACACCCCGGGCGTGACGACGAAGGTCGACTACACCGAATTCCTTGAACATGACATGGAGAAAGACGACGCCGTCCGTCGCTCCCGCGAAGCGACCGAGGGTGTCGCCGAAGCGATGCACTGGCTCCGCGAGGACGTCGACGGCGTTATCTACGTCCTTGACTCCGCGACTGATCCGTTCACGCAGGTCAACACCATGCTCATCGGGATCATCGAGAGTCAGGACCTTCCTGTGTTGATCCTCGCAAACAAGATCGATCTGGAGGAATCCTCCGTCCAGCGCATCCGAAACGCCTACCCCCAGCACGAGACGATTCCGCTGTCGGCGCTCGAGGGCGACAACATGGACGAAGTCTACGACAAAATCGCGGAGTACTTCGGGTGATATAATGGCAGAAGTCAAAGACCCAGACGACGGCGTCCAGATCGACCTCATCAGTGGCGAACGCATGGCCGGACTGGCCTCGATGGAGAAGATACGGATGATTCTTGACGGGGTTCGTGACGGCAACATCGTCATCCTCGAAGAGGGACTCTCACCCGACGAGGAGTCCCGCCTGATCGAAGTGACGATGACGGAGATCAGCCCCGACGAGTTCAACGGCATCGAAATCGAGACCTACCCCAAGTCCGAGGCTGCCGACGCTAGCATCCTCGACCGGCTGATGGGCAAACAGTCGACCCAGAAGCTGACAGTCATCGGGCCGGCGAACCAGATAGAGACGCTCCACAAGGACGAAACGCTCATCAGCGCCCTCGTCTCCCGGAAATAATGCCCCACCAGTGTACGGAGTGTGGCCGTGGCTTCGACGACGGGTCGAAGGAGATGCTCTCGGGCTGTCCCAACTGCGGCGGGAACAAGTTCCAGTATCAGCCCGAGGGGGCCGACATCTCCGAGACGCCGGATGCGGAGCCACCGGAACCACCGGGACCTGACAGCACTGTCGCTCGTACCGTCGGCAAGACCGCCGCTTCGGTACGTGACTTTGTCAGTGGCTCCGCTGCGGACGGCGACCGTCCCGCCGAGCAGTCCCACCTTGACGCCGACCGGGCCGCTGACTCACAGCCGAGTGATCCATCCCGAACTCCCGACTCGCCGTCGACCGAACCCGACCGCACGTCGCCGACTGAGGATTCGGCCCAGGCAAGTGCCCGCGGCGATGTCGTCGAGCCGGACGAACTCCCATCCGACGTGCCGTCCGCGTCCGAATCTGAACACCAGTTCCGCCCTGTCGGTGCAGACCCTGACCCACCAGCGGAACCAGACCGGGAGGACCGTCCCGATCTGGAGGAACTGCGTGCTGAACTCAACGACCAGTTCGAGTCGATCAAGGTACTGGAACCGGGCCAGTACGAACTGAACCTGATGGAACTGTACGACCGCGAGGAGTACATCATCGCACTGCAGGAAGACGGCCACTACTCGATTCAGGTCCCAGAAACCATCCGTTCCGAGTGATCGACGCGGGCCTCTCGTTTTATTGATCCGCTGATCCCGAATTACCCTGTAGAACGGCTGCACACACCATTGAGTATCAACGCGGGCACAACCATTATATAATATGCCGTGGATGCTTCGGATAACGCCATGAGCCACCGAGAACTCACGACATCGGACTCACACCTCGAAGAGTGGGCGTCACTCCTCGGTGCTGATATCGATGACGACGGGCGCGACAGCGATCTGCTTGACGACCAGGACGAACCCGCATAACGGGCGCGGTTCGTCGTGAGTGCGACTCGCAGTTACAGCTACGTCTCTCACCCCGATAGCGGAGTAAAAAGGCAGTTCGGGACCGACGCCACCTCGAACCCTGGCAGCATCGATCAACCGGGTTACGAGATCTTGTCGTACTGGTCGGAGAGCTTCTCGGCGGCGTCGGCCATCAGGTCCTGCTCGTAGTCGTCGAGGTCCCACTCGACGATCTCTTCGACGCCGTTGCTCCCGAGACGGACTGGGACACCGAAGGCAGTATCCTCGTGCCCGAACTCGCCCTCTAGCTTGACCGAGGCCGGCAGCACTTCGCCGGTATCGTGGAGGATGGCTTCGACCATGTGTGCGACGCCGCGTGCCGGGCCCCACTCGGTCGCGCCCTTGCGCTCGATGACGTCCATCGCCGATTCCTGCAGGTCGCCCAGCAACTGTTCCTTCTCATCGTCGCTGAACTCGGGGTCAGTGCCGTCGACGCGGACCTTCGAGAACACGGGGACCTGTGCGTCGCCGTGTTCCCCGAGAATCGTTCCTTCGACGTTCTGGACCGGGGCGTCGAACTCCTCGCTCAGGACGTAGCGGAACCGCGCGGAGTCCAGCCGGCCGCCGAAGCCGATGACTTGCTCGCGCGAGCGGTCGCCGGCCTCGTAGAGGTGGCGGTTGAGCAGGTCGACGGGGTTCGAGGTGGTCAGCGAAATGTAGTCGTCGTTGTGTTCGTCCAGCGAGGACTGGATGTCCTCCATGATAGGTGCGTTGTCGCCAGCGAGGTCGATTCGTGTCTGGCCCGGCTGGCGGGGAATCCCAGCCGTAATGACGACCACGTCCGAGCCGGCGGTGTCCTCGTAGCCGCCCTGGCGGACGCGCGTGTTCGAATCGTAGGCGATGCCGTGGTTCGTGTCGGCCGCCTGCCCGACAGTGTCGTCTTCCTTGTCCGGGATATCGACGAAGACGACCTCGTCAGCGATGTCACGGAGCGCGATGTTGTACCCTGCGGCTGCGCCGACCGTACCGGCTGCGCCGACTACGCTTACCTTTGTCATACCATTCGAAAAGGCTCGGGCGCGAACGTTAAACGTGTCGAAACCCCGATTCCGCCGCGTATCGTTCAGGCAGTATCGACGTCTCGCACCCGTAAACTGTTTTCAGCCCCGTGGCGTTGTGACACGTATGAGCGACTTCGACAAGGAAGCCGAACGCGAGAAACTCCGCGAGAAGTTCGAGCAAGAGGAGGACAACCGGGCGGCGACCGAGCAGATGAGCGAACTCCTGTTGAAGGGCGCGACGATGACGAACGCCCACTGCAGCGACTGTGGCGACCCCATCTTCCGCTACGACGGCCAGGAGTTCTGCCCGACCTGCCAGAAGCCGGTCGCTCGCGACACGCAGGCAAACGGCGCTGATCCGTCGGCTACCGACGAACAGGGGGGCCAGGCCGAAGACGGTGACCAGATCGAGGTTGCCGACCCCAGCGACGAAGCCCGCGTTCAGTTCGGCGATGCTGACGAGGAGCCAGCCGAGAGTGCGGCGGACACGCTAGACGAACCCACAGACCAGGCGACCGCACACACTCAGGACGACACCGCTTCACAGTCGCCCTCTGAAGCGGCGGCGTCGACACCCGACTCGGCCGTTCCACCCGAAGCGGGGGGTGACCAGTCTACCCAGCCGTCCGATCACTCGGAACCAGCGCCACAGACTGCTCGAACGGGTGCTTCGTCGGAGCCTAGCGGCCGAACTCCAAACAACCAGCCGCGTGGGACACCGACACAGAACCCCCCTGTTTCCGCTCGACAGACTCAGTCGACCGATAGTCACACGGACGATATCTCGGCGAACATGGATGCGGCATCGGCGTCACTGGCCGAAACCGCTCGCCGCTTCGCCGAGCGCGCCGCGGCGACCGAGAACCCACGCGAGGCTCGCGAACATCTGCAGGCAGCACGAGAAGCGGCGGAAGCGCTCGGTGCGGTACGGTTCTAAGGCTCGTAGTCGCTGGCGATGACTTTCCGAATCCGGTCGGCGGTCACGTCGCCGATGCCGGACACCTCCAGCAGGTCGTCTTTGTCGGCGGTCATCACCGCCTCGACGCTGCCGAAGGCTTCCAGCAGCGTGCGGGCGGTCACCGGTCCGACTTCGGCGATGGAGGCGACGACGTACTCCTGTTGTTCGGGGAGTGTCTTCGACTGTTTCTCGCCGTGGACACTCACCTCGCGGTCGGCCACCTCCTGTTCCCGTCCGGCGATGACTTCCAGCAGGTCGGCGGTCTCGTCCTCGTCGCTGGTCCGGAGGACGCTCGCGCCGAAATCGACCGCCAGCGACGCGAGCGCCCCCTGAATCGCCTTGTGATGGACGTTTCGTGCGCCGAAGAGGTCCTCGCCTTCGATGATGACGACGGGCCGGCCGTAGTTGCGCGTGGCGTCTCCGACCTGCTCGAACATCGACCGGTCCCCGCCAGTCAGCGTGTCCATGAAGTCAGCGACGGTCTTTCGCTCGACGACCACGCGGTCCGAGAGGACGTAATCGCCGACGGCCAGCGTTTCAAGTCGGGTCTCGATCCCGTCCCGTGTCGAGAGGTCTCGGGCGATGTTCGAGTCGAGTTCCCGCTGGTCGGCGACGATTTCGACGGGATCGTCCTCGTCGTCGCGGCCGGCGGTGGCGACCGTTCCTTCGTCGTCGGTCTCCCCGTCTCCCTCGTCGCCAGCCCCTCCGTCTCCCTCGCCACCACCCTCCTCGTCGTCTGGCGCAGACGACTCCGCCGCGAAGGCGTCCAGCCCGGCTTGGCCGTCCCCGTCGCCGTTCTCATCGGCAGACGTGTTAGCTGTGCTACCCCTCCCGTTTCCAGTGGAACCCGACTGCCGTGTGGCGGTTTCCGCTTCGTCGGTTCCACCCGAAGCGTCCCCCTCGGCGTCCTCGTACTCGTCGAGACCGGTCTGGTCGAGACGGGCCTCCAGTTCGCCGGCGACGCTTTTGAGTTCGTTCAGCTCACGTTTCATCCGCTTCTGGTCGTTCCGAGCCTTCCAGAAATACGCCTCGTCACGGGTGTCCTCGGCCAGCAGGACGACGACGCGGCCCTCGGCCTGTCGTCCGGTCCGCCCCTTCCGCTGGATGGCTCGAATCGCGGTCGGGACCGGCTCGTAGAACAGCACGAGGTCGACCTCTGGCACGTCCAGCCCCTCCTCGGCGACGGATGTCGAGACGAGCACCTCGAACTCGCCGTTGCGGAACCGGTCCAGCGTCTCCTGTTGCTGGGTCTGTGTCATCCCCTCGCTGCCGTCGGTGTCGCTCTGGCCGACGAACTTCTGCGTCGTGAAGTGGTCCGAGAGGAAGTCGACGAGCGTCTCAGCCGTATCGCGCGACTCCGTGAACACGATGACACGCTCACCGTTCTCGATACCGAGCGTCTCCGCGAGCAACATCCGGGTCTGGCGGAACTTCGGGTGGAGGTCGTCGTAGGACTCGGCTTTCCGCATCGCTTCGCGGACCTTCGGCTCGCTGACCAGGCGCTGGTCGGCCTTCGACGCCCCGGAAGAGCGGGCGGCTTCCTTCAGGCGCTCGAAGTACCGTCGCAGGGACTCGACGCTCTGTGTCTCGACGTACGTGACGGCGGTCCGGAGCTTCCGGACCTCCGCGAGCAGGCTCATCCCCTGATACCCCTCGCTCTGGTCGTTGTTCATCAGGTCCCGGAGCTGCCCCTGAATCTGCTGGATTTCGCGCTCGGAGATGTCCGCCGAGGACTTGTTCGTCACCCCGAGTTCTTTCAACTGCGACAGGCGGTCTTTGATGACTTCGTTGATGGCGTCACGGATCTCGACGACGACTTCCGGGAGTTCGATGCGGTTCCAGTCGACTCTGGTGTCGTGGGTGTACTCGGCCACGTCAGCGTCGTCTTCGGTCATCACCGCGACATCAGACAGGCCGAGGTTCTCACACACTTCGAGGATGGCTTCTTCCTCGTCGCCGGGGGAGGCGCTCATCCCCGTCACCAGCGGGTTCTCGGCGTCGGCGTGGTAGCGGTCAGCGATGTAGTTGTAGGCGTAGTCGCCGGTCGCCCGGTGGCACTCGTCGAAGGTACAGTGGGTCACGTCAGCTAGGGAGATGCGGTTGCCCACGAGGTCGTTCTCGACGACCTGCGGCGTTGCGATGACGATGCGGGCGTCCTCCCAGAGTTCGGCTCGGTCGTCGGGTCGGACCTCGCCGGTGAACACGACGACGTCCTCATCATCCAGTTCGAGTGCCTCACGGTAGAACTCGGCGTGTTGCTGCACCAGCGGCTTCGTCGGGGCCAGCATGAGGGATTTTCCGCCGACGGCGTTGAGCCGCTCAGCGGTCACCAGCAGCGAGACGGTCGTCTTGCCCAGTCCGGTCGGTAGACAGACGAGCGTGTGGCCAGCGCTCGCCGTCTCCGCCAGTTCGGTCTGGTAGCGGCGGTTCTCCAGAAACTCCGACGTCACCAGTGGGCGTTCGACGTGTTCGCCACCGGCGTCGGTGGTCGCCATTACCCACGCGTTTGTCCCGGCGGTGGTTAAGCGTTCAGATACCGAGGTGAAAGTAAACAGCGGGAGTTACAGGCCGATCCCGGGCAGGTACTGGACGCCGACCCACATCGCCAGTGCGCCAAGCACCGGAATCGAGAAGTTGTCGTCGACGACGTAGCCGGCGATGCGGGGCTTGACGCCGTCGGCGAACGTCGCCGCGACGCCACCAAGGATGGCGGCGGCGGGGGGAACAAACGGCGCGGCGAGCAGCGTGCAGACGCCGAACATCACCAGCAGGACCCAGGCCTGTTTGATGTTGCTGGCGTCGCTGGATCCCAGCAGGCCGCTGATAGGGTCGCCGATAGCGAGCATCAACATCGCCGGGACGGCGACCGTCACGCTCATACTCGGGAGTTCGACGGCGAAGGCGACGATGGCTATCCCGACGATGTACAGCGCGTAGCCGGCGGGGTTGTCCTGCTCGTACTCGCGGGTGAGCCGGTCGTACACCACCCAGTCCAGTCCGGTCGTCAGCCGCACCGCTTCGAGCACACACACGACGACCAGCGCCACGGCCAGGAATCCCTGGACGACGCGCCACGTAATCAGCTCCGGCCGGAGCAGATGCGCGAGCGGGACCGCCGCGCCGGTGACGTGGACGAGCCGCCGGGATACCTCGTCGGCCATCTACAGGTCGTCGAAGGTTAGCTCGCCGCTCGCGAGCCGTTCGAGCTGGTCGGCGAGCCCGTCGATGGGGAGCCGTTTCTGTTCGGTCGTGTCCCGTTCGCGGACGGTGACCTCGCCGTCTTCCAGACTCTCGTAGTCAACCGTCACGCAGTAGGGCGTGCCGACCTCGTCCTGTCGGCGGTACCGGCGGCCGATAGCCCCGGAATCGTCGTAGGTGACCGAGAGGCCGGCGGCCCGGAGGTCGTCGGCGATATCCGTCGCGAGGTCGGCCATTCCGTCCTTGTCCATCAGCGGGAAGACACCGACCGTCGTCGGAGCCTGTTCCGGCGGGAGGTCGAGGTAGGTCCGCTCCTCGCCGTCGACCTCGTCGGTCTCGTAGGAATGTGCGAGGACAGTGTAGATAATCCGGCCGACGCCGAACGACGGCTCGACGACGTGTGGGCGGATGTGTTCGCCGTTCTCGGTGACTTCGTCGACGCTGAAGTTCGTTTCCTCGACGGGGACGGTGTGGGACTCGCCATCGACCTCGACGGTGACCTCGTCGTCGTCGAAGGCGTCCGGGTTCCGCTCGGCCAGCGCTTCGAGTGCGTCGGCGACTGCGCCGGCCGACCCGCCGAACTCCGGCCCGAGATAGCTCATGTCGGGGTCGACAGTCGCACGCTCGACGGTAATCGGCTCGTCGTACTGCTTGAACACGGTGTAGTCCTCGCCGGAGTGCTTGGCGTGTTTCGAGAGGTCGTAGTCGCCCCGGTAGGCGAAGCCCGTAATCTCGATCCAGTCGCCGTCGACCTCGCTCTCTGCGTCCCAGCAATCAGAGGCGTAGTGAGCGCGCTCGCCCGCGAGGTGCTGGCGGTACCGGAAGCGGTCCATGTCGACGCCGATGCGCTCGTACCACTCCTTGGAGACGCCCAGGTAGTAGGCGACCCACTCACTTTCGACGACGCCATCGTCGACGGCCTCGCGAACAGTGAGTTCGCGCTGGCCGCCGTCCTCAGCCTGCTGTTCGGTGGCGGAGTACAGTGGGAGCACCACGTCCTCGACCTCGGCCAGCGGCGGTTCGTCTTCCTCGGGGTCGATGAAGTGTTCGAGTTCGGCCTGCGTGAACTCCCGGACGCGGACGAGGGATTTCCGCGGGGAGATCTCGTTCCGGTAGGCCTTCCCGATCTGGGCGACGCCGAAAGGGAGCTGATTCCGGGCGTACTCGGAGAGCTGCGGGAACTCCACGAAGATGCCCTGTGCGGTCTCCGGCCGGAGATACCCCGGCGACGACGAGCCCGGGCCGATGTTGGTCTCGAACATCAGGTTGAAGTTATCGACCGGCTGATCGGCCAGGGACGTCTGACAGGAGGGACATTCGATGCCGTGCTCGGCGATGAGGTCCATCACCTCCTCGTTGGGGAGCGATTCCGCCTCCTCGATGTCCGTGTTGTCCTCGACGAGGTGGTCGGCACGGTGGGTCGCACCACACTCGCCACATTCGACGATCATGTCGTCGAAGCCGTCGAGATGCCCAGATGCTTCGAAGACGGGTTCCGGCATCACGTCGGGTGCGGAGATCTCTTGATGGCCCTCCTTGACGACGTAGCGGTCCCGCCAGGCGTCTTCGATGTTTGATTTCAGCGCAGCGCCCTGTGGTCCGTAGGTCCAGAAGCCCGCCGCCCCGCCGTAGGCGCTCGAAGAGGGGAAGTAGAAGCCGCGACGCTTGGCCAGCTCGGTAAGTCGTTCGCCTTCGCTCATAGGCCTCGCAGCAGATCGATGTCCCGTACGATGCCGGTGAGTTCGTCACCGGACAGCAGCGGGATTTGTTCGATGTCGTGCTCGATCATTAGCTGGGCCGCCTCCTCGGCGGTGCGGCGCTTGTTCACCGTCACGACGTCACTGGTCATGAACTCGCGGACGGGCTCGGCCGGAAGCTCGACGTTGCGGGTAGGCATGTACCGACCGCCGACGGCTTTGATGCCTTCCCAGGCCCAGTCGTCGTCCTGGTTGGCGATGGAGTCGCCGGTGTCGTCCTCGCCCTCGACGACGCGGGCGACCGCGATGATGTCGACCTCAGTGAGCATCCCCGACATGTCGCCGTCGTCGCCGAGGACGACGCCGTACGGGACGTTCGCGTGGGAGAGTTCCCGTTCGGCAACGGTCAGCGGCGTGCCTTCGTACACGCAGTTGATGTCGCGGTTGGCGAGTTCGTCGACGACCTTGTCACCATCGACGTCGCCGTTGGCGATAGACCGGATCACGTCGGTCACTGTGATGATCCCTTTGAGCTGGCCGTCGACGATGGGGAGGCGTCGCTCGCCGTCCTCGACCATCACCTGTGCGGCAGCCTCGATAGACGTGTCCCCGCTGATCGCCGGGACTTCCTCAACGAGCAGGGCTAGCTGGTCCTCGTCGGGGCTCTCGATAAGCGCATCGCGTGAAATAATCCCTCTGAACTCCTCGCCATCGTCGGTTTCCTTGATAACCGGGACCGACGAGAAAGCCTGCTCCTGGAGGTACTCCAGTGCGTCATCACGGGTACCCGGAATAGTAACCGTGACAACCTCCGAGCGTGGCGTCATAGCGTCTGCGACGTTCATACTGCCAGAACTTCCTGCCCGCATCTACTAAGTCCTTAACATCCGTCCGTTTTCGACATTCAGGTCGCACGCTGGGCGACCAGCGGCTATCGCCGACGACCGTGCAGACACTATCTCGGAGACCCAGGGACCGTGCCGCCTCGGAAACAACTACGTCTTCTGCCATATCGAACTCTCGTATCTGAATTTGAATAGAAACCCGGATACAGGTACTGATGGTTGAAATATAAGGCTCTATGCGTACTGTCCTACGGACCACTCTGTCCCAGTATTGACAGGAGTGGAACTATTGTCAGACAGTTGGCTTTGGATCATACTCTACCCCTCTACGGGTTTCGCTAAGTTTTTATATGGTTGTTACATATTATCATGCATGGAGTCGGAACCTGTTGCTCCGGTCGAGATGGCCGCGGATGGAGACATCATGGCGTCCGTCGAAGAGGGCCCAACGGACCAGTTTATTGTCGCCGACGTGACCCAAGACGACGCCTATCTCACAACCCCACTCCCGGACGCTGCCTCGCTCCCGGCCTGGCGATAGGTCGCTGTCTGTCGTTTCATTTTTTGCTGACGGTCCCACCACTCAGGGTCCCCCATTAGCGGCGCGGTCACCCCGCCCAGAGTATCCGAACGCAGTCGTCCGGACCGAGAAAACAAGCGTTATGCCGTCCCAGTAAGTTCGATTCGGTATGAAGGTACTCGTTACGGACCCTATCGCTGATGCCGGTCTCACGCGACTCCGTGAGGCGGGCCACGACGTCGAAACTGCCTACGAGGTCGAGGGCGACGCGCTCCTCGACGCAGTGGCCGACGCGAACGCGCTCATCGTCCGCTCGGGCACCGAGGTCACCGAGGAAGTGTTCGCGGCCGCGCCTGACCTCATCATCGTCGGTCGGGCCGGTATCGGTGTCGACAACATCGACATCGACGCCGCCACGGATCACGGCGTCATCGTCGCCAACGCCCCCGAAGGCAACGTCCGCGCCGCCGCCGAACACTCCGTCGCGATGGCGTTTGCAACCGCTCGCTCCATCCCACAGGCCCACGACCGCCTCAAGAACGGCGAGTGGGCCAAAGGCGAGTTCCTTGGCACGGAAGTCAACAACAAGACGCTGGGCGTCGTCGGCTTCGGCCGCGTCGGCCAGCAGGTCGCCAAGCGCCTCGGCAGCCTCGGCATGGACATCGTCACGTTCGACCCCTACATCAGTCAGGAGCGCGCCGACCAGTTCGGCGCGGAGCTGGTCGACGACCTCGACGACTGCCTCGCCAAGTCCGACTTCATCACGATCCACACGCCGCTGACCCCCGAGACCGAGAACATGATCGGCGAGGACGAACTCGCCGAACTCGAAGGCGGCTACGTCGTCAACTGTGCCCGCGGCGGCATCATCGACGAGCCGGCCCTTGCCGAAGCGGTCGAAGACGGCGTCCTGAAGGGCGCGGCGCTCGACGTGTTCGGCGAGGAACCCCTGCCCGAGGACAGCCCGCTCCTCGCTGTCGACGACATCATCGTCACGCCACACCTGGGCGCGTCGACGGAGGCCGCACAGGAGAACGTCGCTACCTCCACAGCCGACCAGATCATCGCCGCGGCCAACGGCCAGCCCGTCGCCAACGCCCTGAACGCGCCGTCGCTTGACGAGGCGACGTTCAAACAGGTCGGGCCGTATCTCGACCTCGCCGACACCGCCGGCCGCATTGCGGTCCAGCTGTTCGGCGGCCACATGTCCGAAGTGCAGGTCACCTACGCTGGTGACATCGCCGAGGAGGACGTGGAGTACGTCACCGCCAGCGCACTGAAGGGCGTGTTCGCGCCCTCGGACCTGCAGGTCAACGCCGTCAACGCTCCGCAGATAGCCAAGGACCGTGGCATCGACGTAACTGAGTCCAAGACCCGAACCTCCGAAGACTACCAGAGCCTCATCACCGTCACCGTCTCGGACGGCGAGGAATCCGTCTCCGTCTGTGGGACCCAGTTCGGCGGCGAGGAACCCCGCATCGTCCGCATCGACGACCACCGCATCGAGGCGGTGCCCCACGGGCACATGCTGGTCGTCCGCAACCGCGACGAGCCCGGCACTATCGGGTTCATCGGGACCGTGCTGGGCGAGGCCGACATCAACATCGCCGGGATGTTCAACGGCCGCGAGACCATCGGTGGGGAGGCCCTGTCCGTCTACAATCTCGACGAACAGCCGCCACAGGACATCATCGAGCGACTCAACGGCGACAGCCGCATCATCGAGACGACCTACGTCGAACTCGGCGACGAGTAACACAGCAGAATTTTCCGACAGCCGGGTACGGGTTATTCCCCGTGGAGAAGGCGCTCGTACCGGTCGACGACGGCCTGCCGATGTTCGCGCTCCTGTTCGAGCGCGGTTTCCAGCGTGGCTACCTGTGAGCGCAACAGCGCGATCTGTATCTGATAGATCGTACTTGGTGTCTGCCGGGGCGATGGTGACGGGGAACCCGACCGGTCCCCGGAGTCGAACGACGGCGCTGAATCGCGGGACGAGGCCATACCCGTGACAGGACCGCCACGGGCAAAAACACCCGTCGGACGGCTGTCACGCGCCCGTCTGTCACCTTGAGAAGTCCGGGTGGCGTTGTCGTTCACATGAAGTCCGCAATACCTGACTGCTTGTTGTGATCGTTCTCGAACACCGACTCGATTTTCCGCTCCAGTATCTTGAGCCGCTGTTTCGTGTAGTCCCGTGCGCCGAACTCGTCGGCGACGCGGATGGCCGTGTCGATGTACTTGTTGACCGACCCCTCGTGGACGGTGAGGTTGACGCGGCCGCCACACTCTCGACAGTCACCGGTCAGGGGCGCACGGCGGAACGACTCGCCGCAGTCGAGACATCGGACCTCCTGTCTGGAGAACGCCCGGAGGTTGCCGATGAGGTCCGGCAGGAAGTGGTACTCGATGATTCGTTCGGCCACGTCACTTTCGACGACGGCCCGGAGCTTCCGGGAGATCTCAAGCTGGGCGTCCATCTTGTCCTCCATCGAGCCGAGCGTCTTGTACGCCGAGAGATCCGGCCCGGCGGCGATGTTGGTCGTGTCGTGGGTGTGGCGGAACTCGGTGTACTCGCGGTCGGTCCCCAGCGTCTCCTCGGCGATCTTCATCACGTCCTCGACCTCGGTCGGGTCCTTCATTTCGCGGGTGGCCTCGTAGAACTCCCGGGGATAGGTCTCCATGATGTCCATATTGTGGGCCTCGTCGTCGATCTCGCTCGGGTCGATACGGGAGGACATCACCAGTGGAGCGTCCATCTGGCCGCCACGCTGGTTCGGGAGATACGACTTCGAGAAGTTCAGCAGGCCGTCCATCAGGAGCATCACGCAGTCCTCGTCGCCGTCGCACTGCCCGACGTAGGTGCCTTCGACGGCCACCCGGTGCGTGTCAGCGACCGTGAGACAGTAGACGTGGTCGACGTCGCTTTCGACGTACTCGACAGCCTCGACGGTGTCTGTCGGGGCTGCGCCGTCGGTAGCTGCCGTCGAAGCTTCGCCGCGTGCTGTCATCGTCGTCGTCTCGCCGCCGTCGTAGGCAGGGAGGTCGTCGCCGGCGGCTAAATCGCTGGCCGGAACCTCTTCGATTCCATCGGAGCCAGCCCGGAGCATCGTGTGGTCGGGCGTCACCCGGAGTGTTCGGTCGCCAACGGTTACTTCGACGAGGTGGTCCGGCGCGGGGTGTTTCGAGACGGCGTCGACGGGCTGTCGACAGGGGCCGTTCTCGCCAAGCGACGACACGGTAAGATCGCCGTCTAGTTCCTGAACGAGCGTTCCGAAGTCGTCCTCTTCGGGGTCGTCCAGTCGGCTTTCGACCAGTTCCTCGATGGTACCGTATTCCCAGTTGCCGCCCTCATCCTCGTACCACAGCCGGGTGTCCGGGTGGAAGCAGTTCCGGCGCTTGGCGGCGTGGAAGTACGGGTGCGCGTAGCCGACGGCGGCGGAGGTGAAACCGACCACGCGGCCGACCGTCGCCGCGCTGGTGTGAGGGGCCATCCCGAACACGAGTTCGCCGACGAGGTCCTCGCGGTCGTCGAACTCGTAGAACCGTTCCAGCCCGTAGTACTGCTCCAGGAGGTCGTCGACGAACCGGGCGGTCTGGAGCATGTGTTCGGCCGCGCCGTCGGAGAGGACGATGTCCTGGACCTTCAGTTCCACGAGCTGGTCGTCGTGGGTCAGCGGGTCGCCGTGGATGTCTTCTTCGTAGCCCAAGCCTCGGAGTCGTTCGGCGGAGACATCCAGTTCCGCGGCTCGGACTGCGGTCACCGGCAGGTCCGTCATATCGTAGCGGACCGTGCCGTCCTTGAACGCCGACACGTCGTGTTTCGCCCGGAGGATGCCCTTCTCCATCGGTTCCGGGACTTTCTCCTCGGATGTGAGCCCCTTGACCGCTTTCAGTTGCTCGAAGGCCGTCTCACGCTCCCCGACGGTTTGCAGGGCGTCCCGATACGCTTCCTGCAGGTCGAGCACTTTGTACTGGGTCGGCGAGGCGAGCGTCTCACAGCGTCCACACTCCGCGCGGCCGGACTCGTCGCGCTCGACCTCGGCTTCACAGTCGGGACAGACGTACACCGGTTCGGTAGTCCCGCTGCATTCGGCACAGTTCGCCTGGTGGGTCTCGGTCCCGCAGTCGGGACAGCGCCGCCGGGCGACTTCCACTTCTATGCGGCCGGGCGTGTCGCTCATCCCGTCGGCGTGTTTCGTCGCCTTTGCCACGTCCCGCTGTGCGCCGCCGGCCTCGCCGATGGGGCTGAGCGTGTGGACGGCCGGCGAGAGGTCTCGTCGCTCGGATTTCTCGGGGCGACCCATCCGGTTGCCGATGCGGGTCGGGGCGCGCTCCCGGACCTGGAACGGCGCGATCTCGTTTATTGCTTTGATAGCGTTCTGGCCGTCTTCGCGCTCAGCGTCCTCGGCAACCCCGATTGCGTCGAGCGACTCGCTGTCGCCGTAGGTCCGGGCGTGCTCAGAGAGGTCCGACGGTGTCCAGTCCCGCTCTAGCGACCGGGAGAACCCCAGCGTCCGAACCAGCGGTACCCAGTCGGTGACCGTAATCGTCTCCTCGTCCTGCGTGTGCTCGACGAGCAGGTGTTCGAGCGTCTGCTGAACGGCGTCGCTCCGTGGAAGAATAAGTGCGCCGTCGTCGCTGTGTGCGTTGCCCGCCGTGCCGTCCATCTCCGGATCGGCGTACGCGCCGTCGGCCTGTGCGACCTGTGCGTCCTCGACGGCGTCGGCGAGCGCACACATCTGGTCGACGCTCACGTCGTGCCAGAGGTAGGTGTATTTCGGGTGCAACGGGGCGTCGTACTCGGTTGCCCACTCGATAGCTTCCTCGGCGCTCGGGTCGGCGAGGTCGATGTGGGGCGAATCCTGCATGGCCTGTACGTCCGCGTCGGCGGCCGCGAGGTCCTGCTCCCACCACTCGACGGTGTAGGAGGCCGGCGCGAGCGGGTGGTTGTTCTCGACGAACTCGCCGTAGTTGACCAGATACTCGCCCAGGTCGAGTATCTTCTCGACGCCGTTGCGGACTGCCAGCGCCTCCTCGGCGTCGTCGATGCGGCGGACGTCGCCGTTGGCCAGACGAACGGTCGGCCCCTCGATGGTGTCGACCGGCACGACGCCGGCGGCTTTCCCCGGCCGCTCGGTCTTGATCTGGGTCCCAGTCGCGAGGAAGTCATCGACGAGATGCATCGTCGCTGGGTGGACGCCGGCGGTCGCGAAGCCGTGGTTACGTGATCGGCCGTAGCGAAGCCGGAACCCGCCCGCTTTCGACGGGTGAGAGAACACCGGCCGGCCGGCGATGAGGTCCCGGAGGTATTTGTCGGCGGGGTCGACCCGCGGCGGTCCTGCCTGCCCGTCAGCCTCGTCCCCGCCGTCGTCGTCCGCGCCGTCGCCACCGTCGTCGCCGTTCGCGTCTGCTGCGCCGTTCTCCTCGTCGGCTTCGTCCTTGCCGATGGTCCCGTCGATGAGGTCCTGTAGCCACGGCCAGTCGACCTCGTCCAGGTTCCGGGTGTAGCGCTGTATCTTCGGAGCTTTCAGCGCGATCCCTTCGGCCAGTACCAGACACATCCCGCCCCGCGGGGAGTTCGAGTCGACGCGTTCGAGATCCCGGTAGCCTGACACCTCCTCGTCGCCGGTCGCCTCCCCGTCGAGCATAATAGGCATGTTCTCGGCGATGAACTTCGTCTCCTTCTCCTTTGGCGAGTACTGGAGACCGGTGTCCTTGTCGTAGAGGTCAATCTCCTCGGCGTAGCGGCCGATCTCATCGTCGCGGGCCTTGTACTGGTCGATACCGAGCAGCGCGCGGGCGTAGTCCGCGACCAGCACGGACAGCGCCTGTGCGGTTCCGCCGGCCGAGCGGATCGGCCCGGCGTAGTAGACGTTGATGAACTCCGTGCCGTCGTCGTTTTCCAGCAGTTCCACGCGGTCGATGCCCTCGATAGGGGCGGCGACGACGCCTTCAGTCAGCAGCGCGACGGCAGTCCGGACCGCGCCCTCGACTTTCCCTTCGCGGCTGTCGTAGTCGCCGACAGTCCCTTCGACGAAGTCCTCAACCAGTTCTAAGGCGGCCTCCTCGCGAGACATCTGCCCCTCCAGCTCCCGCACTCGCTCGGCCACCCCGTCGATGCCGAGGATGTTCTCGACCCGATCGGCCATGTCACGGGCGGTCGGAATCTCGACTTCGGGCTTCGGGTCGCCGCCGCGCTCTTTGGCCCGCTCGGCGACATCGAAGGCGGCTTCGAGCTGGGTTTCGAGCGTTTCGAAGTACTGTTCGTCGGCCTCCCGCATCTTAGGTGTTCCAGAGGTCCAGGTCGGTTGGTTCGTCGTGCTCCCGCCGGAGTTCCGTATCGAATCCGCGGACATACAGCTCGCCCGCCCAGACGGTGCCGGCGTTCAGGTGGCCCGCGATCGCCTCGCCGTCGGGCCGCGAGAGGACGGCGTGGGTGTGGGCGAACCGCTCCTCGTCGAGATGCGAGATGTTGCCCATGCAGGCGGCGACTTCCAGCGGTTCGTCGAAGGTCAGCGAATCGTACTCGGTCCGGTCCTGGTCGTAGAACATGAGTTCCGCGTCCTGCACTGCCCCAAGCCCGTAGAAGAAGCCGGCGTCGATGCCCTGTTCGTCCGCGAAGGCCTCGATCTGCGCGCGCCAGTCCCCACCGTGCTCCAGTCGGCAGACGAACTCGGACGTACTGTCGACTTCGCGGTAATCCATATCTGTAGTGGATGGCAGGCCGCTCCAAAAGCGTTGCTTTCGGTCCAACCGTTTATATCCGAAGCCGAGGCCACGGCCGCTGTGACATGACCACAGCCCGGCGCGCTTAGGGGTTGTGCGGCACACCGCGCCGGGACCGACCCGTGCCGCCTGTTCGCCATTGCGCCGGGACAGACGACCGACCAGCGCTACGCCGGCAACGACACCCGGCTGACCGGCTGGTTCCGGTCGGCGTCGTAGAACGTGAGTTCGTCGACGGTCCACCGGATCGGTTCGATGTCCCGTTCGACCAGCCGCGCGGCCGCGTTGCGGTCCCCGCCGCGGGCGACGGTCACGTGCGGGATGTACTCCGCTCCTTCCATCTCGTCGACGGGGTCGAACCGATCACAGAGCCGCTCGTGCAGGTCGACCAGTCCGGGGCTCTCGACGGCGAGATACACCACCGGCGAGGGACCAGTCACAGCCGTTTCGAACTGCTCGACGCCCGCAATCTGGGCCTCGAACGCCGGCTGGCCGCGAAGCGCCTCGCGCCCCTGCGCTTCCAGTCGCGCGTAGGCCGCGTGGTCGCCGTTTCCCAGCCGTTTGGCGACTAACGTGTGCTCGCCCCGTCCCCGTCGCTGTGCGAGCGGCAGGTCCGTCGCGAGGTCGGCCGCTAGCGACGTGACTGCTGACGGAAGCGGGACGTTGATGCTGTACACAGTGAGCGGGTCGCTCGCTGCGGGCAAAAAGAGCGCGGTCCTACAGCCGGTCGACCAGCCACAGGACGATGAGAACGACCAGAATCACGCCGAGGAACGGCTGAAGTATGCCGAGCAGGCCAGTCAACAGTCCGAGTGCCGTATCGAGTACCTCGAGCACCAACCAGACGACAATGAGAACGAGGACAATCTTCAGCAGGGTGTCCACGTCGAGTTTCGCTCTGTCCATGCTCAACCGGACTCCCTCACGGGGCAAACCCCTTGTGGCCACAGCGACCGGTGATTCAGGCCCCGGCAGAGATGCGGCATGTGATGTAAGGTCGCAGCGTATCAGTTCACACAATCGGCAATAAACGATATACCTGCTGAGGGGGTAGCCGCGGTAGGATGGGCCGGAGCGCTGGAACGCTGGTAGTCGTATTCGTCGCAATAGCACTGCTTGTCCCGACAGCGACCGGCGTCGGGTTCGGTAGCCTCGGCCAGCAGTCCGTCGACGCGGACGTGGTCGTCATGACCGCTGACGTAGACACTGACGGGACCGCTGACTGGACGGTTGCCTACCGTATCCGACTGGACGACGACAACGCCACGCAGGCCTTCGAGGACCTGCGTGCCGATATCCAGACAAACCCTGCAGCGTACACGGACCGCTTCGAGAGTCGGATGCAACGCACTGCCGGGGCCGCGGAGAACGCGACCGGCCGCGAGATGGCCATCGAGAACGTCTCTGTGAGCGCACACGAGGAGACGTTCGGCCAGACGTACGGCGTCATCACCTACCGGTTCCAGTGGACGAACTTCGCTGGCGTCTCCGACAACCGCCTCGAAATCGGTGACGCGCTCTCTGGGCTATTTCTGGACAGCGAAACCTCACTGACTGTCCGCTGGCCGGCAGGCTATCAGGCCACCTCCGTCGCGCCGCAGCCTGACGAGCGGGAGAACGCCTCTGTCACCTGGCGCGGCCAACAGACGTTCGGGGAAAGCGAGCCGCGAGTGGTCGTCAGCCCAGAGGACAGCGCCGGTGGTGACAGCGGATCGAACGGCCTCCTCGTCGGCGGACTTCTCGCGCTGGCCGGCATCGTCGCCGGGGCATACGCCCTTCGACGATACGGCATCCTCGGCGGCGGTGAGCCGGCCGAGCCGCCGGCGTCGATGGTCGACTCGGACGATTCAGAGGCGGAAGCCGCCGCCGGCACCGACGCCGACGCTGGCACGCCGCCGGCTGAACTCCTGAGCAACGAGGAGCAGGTCCTGCAACTGCTCGAATCGAACGGCGGGCGGCTCAAACAACAGCAGGTGGCCGGCGAACTCGACTGGACCGACGCCAAGACGAGTCAGGTCATCGGCGGCCTCCGTGACGAGGACAAGGTCGAGACGTTCCGTATCGGCCGAGAAAACGTGGTGACGCTGCCGGACACTGATGTGGCTGGTGGCGACGGCGGCGGGGTCGACGGAACCGACAGCGGTGACGAAACACGGTAATAAAGCCACCGACCGTTCACCGGAACCTGTCAGTTGGTTCGAGCGCAGTATTGCAGTTTTAATCCGGCTTAATCGGCGCTAACCCGGCATCACTGACGCCTATTTATAGGCTCTTGGGTGGACAAGTACTGGATAGAATGAGACGAGCTACTCCGGTATTGCTGGCGCTGCTGCTCGTGGCGAGCACGCTCGCCGCGGTACCTGCCGCAACGATGGCACAGGAAACGGAAGCGGTGACCGAACAGGCCAACGAGAACCCGACGACCCCCGGCGCACAGCTGGCGGGCGTCGTCAGCGTGCAGGAGGCTGAACTGGACGGGGAGGTCCAGTCTCGGACGTTTGGGATCCGCGTTGCGAAGGCGAACACTGATGCTGCGAAGGCGTCCGTTGTCGCCGAGCAGGTGAACGACTCCGAGGCCCGACTCGAAGAACTCCAACAGCGCAAGCAGGCATTGGAGCAAGCCCGCGAGAACGGCTCGATGAGCGAGGGCGAGTACCGGGCGAAGGCCGCACAGCTCCACGCTGAAACGAAGAACGTCCAGCGACTGGCAGACGAGACGAACGAAACCGCCAGCCAGCTCCCTGCCGAAGCGCTGGAGAAGAAGGGCATCGACGCGGCGGCGATCAAAACCCTCTCACAGCGTGCAAACGAACTGAGCGGTCCGGAAGTCGCCGCTGTCGCACAGGGTATCGCCGGGCCGAACGTCGGGAAGCAGGCTCGACCTGACGTTGCCGGTGACCGTGGCGGCGATGCAGCAAACCGAACCGAAGCGGGTGACCGTCCGGTGGCCGGGCCGGAGCGGACCCCGGCGGGTGAGCGGACGGACGATACCGATGCTACGCCAGCCAACGAGACGGCTACCAATGGCGAGGAAACCGAGTCGCTGGGTGGCGGGTCTGATACTGTCGATGCTGGCCAATAGCCAGAGCGAAGACGAATACACCGTTTAACCTCATCACACGTCAGTTTGTTGCCGGTGCTGGTCGCTATGGGCGACGCGATGGCTGCTGATGTCTGGTGTTTGTTGTCTATACACACGCTACTGTGAACACGGAAGCTATTAGTACCCGAGTCACACAGCAGAAAGTACATGACGCGGACCCCCCTCTCCACGATGCTCGCTGCGGACAGCGAGGGGTCCCTCCGTTTCTCCCCACGACGACGACGACCGGGCCGTTTCTAGGCCCACTACTACTTACTCTTCACTCGACAGGTTCGTTTCGTCGCTAGACGCCGTCGTCGTCGGTTCGATGGGATACTCGATCTGTTGTTTGATCGAGAAACCGACAGGCACACCACGGAACCAATTCAGAACACATCCATGCCAGAAGGAAACGGAACCGTCGCGCTCGCTTTCTCGGGCGGGCTCGACACGACAGTTTGCGTATCGCTGCTGAAAGAAGAATACGGCTACGACGAAGTCATCGGCGTCACCGTCGACGTCGGCCAGCCCAACTACGAGTTCGAGGAGGCCGAGGAAACAGCCGAAGCGCTGGGCGTTGAACAGCACGTCGTCGACGCAACCGAGGAGTTCGCGGACCTCTGTATGGAGGCCGTCAAGGCCAACGCCGACTACCAGGGTTACCCGCTCGGGACCGCCCTCGCGCGCCCGGTCATCGCCAAAGCCATCCTCTCGGTCGCCGAGGAGCAGGGCTGTTCGGCCGTCGCGCACGGCTGTACCGGCAAGGGCAACGACCAGCTCCGCTTCGAGTCCGTCTGGCGCGACTCTGACCTCGATGTCATCGCGCCGGTGCGTGAACTCGGGCTCACCCGCGAGTGGGAAAACGAGTACGCTGCGGAAAAGGGCCTGCCCGTTGAGGGCGGCGACGGCGGCCGCTACTCAATCGATACGAACCTCTGGAGCCGCTCCATCGAGGGCTCCGAACTTGAAGACCCGAGCACCATCCCAGCCGACGACATCTACAAGTGGACCGAGAACCCCTCGGACAAGGACGCCGAACTCGTCGAGGTCGAATTTGAGGAAGGTATTCCCGTTGCCGTCGATGGCGAGGAACTCGGCGGCGTCGAACTCATTGAACAACTCAACGAGCAGGCGGGGGCCCACGGCATCGGTCGCACGGACATGATGGAGGACCGTATGCTCGGGCTGAAAGTCCGCGAGAACTACGAACACCCCGCAGCGACGGTCCTGCTGACGGCCCACGAGGCGCTCGAAGGGCTCGTCCTCACGCAGGAGGAGCGCCAGTTCAAGGCCCAGGTCGATCAAGAGTGGTCACAGAAGGCCTACCAGGGGCTCGTCGACGCGCCGCTGACGGGCGCCCTCGAAGCGTTCATCGACGACACCAATGAGCGCGTCACCGGGACTGTCACGGTCAAACTCGAAGGCGGCCACTGCCGCCCGGTCTCGCGCGAATCGGAGTACGCCGTCTACAGCGAGTCAGCGGCCTCGTTCAACGAGGAGGACGTCTCCGGCGGCATCACCCAGCAGGACGCGACCGGTGTCGCGAAGTACCACGGCTTCCAGTCTCGCCTCGCGAACAAGATTCTGGACGACGCGAAAAAAGGGGCCGCCGTGACGGACGGCAGCGGTGACCACGCCGCGACCGAGGATACGGAGGAGTAAGCGAATGAGCGACAGCGAGGACCACGAGACCGTGGACGCGACCGACGACAGTGAAACGGTCGTCCGCCGTGACCGCTTCGCGGGCGGGCCCGCCCGGTCGTTCCTCTCCTCGCTGTCCGACGACGAACGCATCTTCGCAGCTGACCTCGCGGTTGACCGCGCCCACGTCGTGATGCTGGCCGAACAGGAGATCATCGACCGCGAGACGGCCGGCGAGGTGCTGGCCGCGCTGGCGGACGTGGAAGACGCGGGACACGGGGCGCTCCCCGACGGCGAAGACGTGCACGAGGCCATCGAAAGCGCTGTCATCGACCGCGTTGGCCCGGACGGCGGGAAGATGCACACCGCCCGCTCGCGCAACGACGAGGTGGCGGCCTGTATCCGCTACCGCCTGCGCGAAGACATACTGGCCCTCGTCGAGACTGTCATCGGTGCCCGCGAGCAACTCATCGAGGTGGCTCGCGCCGAGCGCGAAACGGTGATGCCGGGCTACACGCATCTCCAGCCCGCCCAACCGACGACGGTCGCCCACTGGGTACTGTCCTACGAACAGGCGCTCCAACGCGACACCGCGCGGCTGCTGGATGCCTACGAACGGGTTAACCAGAACCCGCTGGGGTCGGCCGCGTTCGCGGGGACGCCCTTCGACGTGGACCGCGAGCGCACGGCGGAACTGCTCGGGTTCGAGGGCGTCGCCGAGAATTCGATGGACGCCTCGGCGACGCGTGATTTCCTCGTCGAGACGACCAGCGCCGTCGCCACGCTGGCGACGAATCTGTCGGGGCTGGCCGAGGACGTGGTCGTAATGGCGAGCAAGGGCCACGCCGACCTCGACGACGACTACGCCTCGACGTCCTCGATCATGCCCCAAAAGAAGAACCCCGACACGCTGGAACTCGTCCGCGGGCGTACCGGCGACGCCGTCGGCGGGCTAAACGGCCTGCTGACCAACCTGAAAGGCCAGCCCCGTGCGTACAATCGCGATCTCCAGCGCGCCAGCCACCACGCCTGGGACGCAATCGACAGCGTCACCGAGAGCGTGGCAGTCGCCGCCGGCGCGGTCGCGACGGCCGACTGGCCCGCCGAGACGTTAGCGGAAGCGGCCACTGACGGGTTCGCGACGGCGACCGGCGTGGCGGACCTGCTGGCGATGGCCGGCGTCCCCTTCAGGACAGCCCACGAGGTCGTCGCCGAGACAGCCGCGCAGTTGGGTCCCGAGGAAGACGCGCCAGACTACGAGGCGCTGTCGGCCGTCGCCGAGGACGTGCTGGGCGAGCCCCTGTCGACCTACGTCGACCGCGAGGCGCTGGCGGCCGCACTCGACCCGACGGAAAGTGTCGCCATGCGGGACTCTCGCGGTGGCCCGGCCCCCGACGCCGTCGCCGACCAGGTGTCGGTAGCCGAAGACGCACTCGCCGCCGACAGCGAGGCACTGACTGCCCGCCGGCAGGCGGTTTCACAGGCGGCTGACCGCCGCCAGACGGAGGTGGACCGATATGTCTGAGCGACCACCGTCCCCTCGTGGGACAATTATACCATAATTCTGATACACGATTCGGAAACGTGGCGGATTTGGAGCTTTGATACGATTAGAGGGCAGTATATCTTGTTAAACTATTCTGATATGTTCGAAGGCTTTAAGTGGATCCCTGTCACAGGATGAACTACAATGGCAGAATGCATCGAGTGTGGGGCGGACGTGTCCCTGCACGACAACCTCGAAGTCGGAGAGATCGTTGACTGTGCCACCTGCGGTGCCGAACTGGAAGTCGTTGGCGCCGACCCTGTCGAGCTCGACAGCGCACCCGAGCTCGAAGAGGACTGGGGTGAGTGAGGTGTTCGCGGTGGCGCGGCGCTCGGCGCCGTACGTGACCGTGGCGCTCGACGCTGCGAGCCGCGAACCCACGGAGGACTCAGTATGAAAGTCGGACTCCTCTACTCGCGCATCCGCCGGGACGAGAAGCTGCTCCTGTCGGAACTGCGCGAGCGCGACCACGAGATCGAGAAAATAGACGTTCGCAAACAGCAGTTCAATATCCACGAGGCCCCCGAGGCCTTCGAGGATCTGGACATCGTCGTCGACCGCTGTCTGGCGACCAGTCGTAGCGTGTACGCGACGAAGTTCGCGGAGGCCTACGGCGTGCCGGTCGTCAACGGTCCCGAGGTCGCCGACACCTGTGCGGACAAGGTCAACAACAGCCTCGCGTTAGAGGCCGCGGGCGTGCCGACGCCCAACACCGACGTGGCGTTTACGAAGGACGCCGCGCTGGAATCCATCGAGAAGTTCGGCTACCCCTGCGTCCTCAAGCCCGTCGTCGGCTCCTGGGGTCGCCTGATGGCGAAGATCGACTCCCGCTCGGCCGCCGAGGCTATCCTCGAACACAAGGAGACACTTGGCCACTACGAGCACAAGATCTTCTACGTACAGGAGTTCGTGGAAAAGCCCGGCCGCGACATGCGTGTGCTGGCCGTCGACGGCGAGCCCATTGCGGCGATGGTCCGCTCCTCAGACCACTGGCTCACCAACGCTGCCAAGGGCGCAGAGACCAACGAGTTTGAACTTGACGACCGAGCGCTGGAACTGGTCGAGAAGGCCTCCGACGCGGTCGGTGGCGGGCTGCTCGGTATCGACCTGATGGAAATCGGTGTCGACGAGGAAAGCGGCGAGTTCGAGGACTACACGGTCCACGAGGTCAACCACACCGTCGAGTTCAAGGCGCTGAACGAGGTCACCGACGTGGACGTGCCTGCGAAGGTCGTCGACTGGCTCGAACAGAAAGCGGCGACAGAAGCCGACGCCGAGGTGACAGCATGACGTACACCGCAAGCGTCGTCGGCGGCTCCGGCTTTACCGGCGGAGAACTGCTTCGTATCCTTGACGGCCACCCCGAGTTCGAACTGGCACAGGCGACCAGCCGCTCGAAGGAGAACAAGACTATCGGGCACTCGCACCCGAACCTTCGCCACTCGGACTTGCGGTTTTCCTCGCCGGAAGACCTGGAGTCGGTCGACGTGCTGTTCGCCGCGACGCCCCACGGCGTCTCGATGGAACAGATCGACGCGTTCCAGGAGGCCGCCGGTACGGTCGTCGACCTCTCGGCGGACTTCCGCCTCGATAGCGAGGCCCAGTACGACGAGTGGTACGACGGACATACACGCCCGGAGCTGCTCGAACAGAGTGAGTACGCCCTGCCGGAACTCAACCGCCACAACCTCGAAGGCGCGGACCTCATCGCCTCTGGCGGCTGTAACGCCACGGCGACGATCCTTGGCCTGCTCCCGCTGTTCGAGGCCGACATCCTCTCCGGCGACGAGCAGATTGTCGTCGATGTGAAGGTCGGCTCCAGCGAAGGCGGGGCCGGTGGCGGCGAGGCGTCCAGCCACCCCGAGCGCTCGGGCGTCGTCCGCCCGTACGCGCCGACGGGACACCGCCACGAGGCCGAGATACAGCAGTTCCTCGGCATCGACGTGTCCTTTACCGTCCACGCGGTGGACATGATCCGCGGCGCGAGCGCGACCTGCCACGTCTTCCCCGAGGGGCCTGTCTCGAAAGGTGACCTTTGGGGAGCCTACCGCGGTGAGTACGAGGACGAACCCTTTGTCGAACTCGTCGCCGGCGGCGGTGGCGTCTACCGCTACCCCGAGCCAAAGTCGGTCGCGGGGACGAACCGCGCCGAGGTCGGCTTCGAACTCGACCCCGGCAACAAGCGACTGGTCGTGTTCTCGGCCATCGACAACATGATGAAGGGGTCGGCGGGGCAGGCCGTCCACGCGGCCAACGTCGCCCTCGGCATCGAAGAGACGGCGGGCTTGGAGTTCCAGGGGCTCCACCCCGTCGGCGCACCGTAACCCCTGACCTGAGTTCTTATGACAGTCGTTATCAAAGTCGGTGGCGCTCGCGCGGTCGACCCCGCGGGGGCGCTTGCGGACGTGGCATCGTTAGTGGCCGATGGTGAGCAAGTCGTCGTGGTACACGGCGGCTCCACCAAAGTCGACGAGACGCTCGAACGACTCGGCGTCGAGCCCGAATACGTCGAAACACCGTCGGGCGTCGTCGGCCGGTTCACCGACGAGACCACGATGGAGGTGTTCGAGATGGCCTTCGGGCATCTCAACACTCAGCTCGTCGCCGGCCTCCAGAGCGAGGGCGTCGACGCGGTCGGCCTCACCGGCGTCGACGGCAAACTGCTCTACGGACCGCGGAAGTCCGCAGTGCGGGTCGTCGAGGACGGGAAGAAGAAGATCCGCCGGGGCGACCATTCGGGCACGATCAAGCAGGTCAACGGCGACCTGCTGGAGACGCTGCTTGCGGACGGCTACACGCCCGTCGCCGCGCCGCCGATGGCCGGGGACGACGATGGTGACGTAATTCCCGTCAATACCGACGCCGACCGCTCGGCGGCGGCCATCGCCGGCGAACTCGACGCCCAGTTGGTGCTACTCACTGATGTCGAAGGCGTCTACGCGGACCCCGACGACCCATCGACGCTCATCGAATCGGTCGAAACGGCAAGCGACTGGGATGCGCTCGAAGACGCCGCCGAGGGATTCATGGGCCGGAAGATCATGGCCGCCGAGGAGGCGCTCGACGGTGGCGCATCCGAGGTCGTGGTGGCCGACGCTAACGCCGAGTCACCGATTCTATCGGCGCTTGACGGCGGCGGCACCCACGTCCACGCGAGCGCACTCGAACAGGACACAGACCAGACAGCGACGGAGGAACAATGAGCGGATTCGTCTTCAACGAGAAACCCATCCAGATCGAACGTGGCGACGGTGCCTACGTCTACGACGACGACGGCACAGAGTACCTAGACATGGGCGCGTCCTACGCCTGTGTCCCGCTGGGCCACAAGCACGCGGCGGTCCAGAGCGCCGTCAGCGACCAGCTAGAGAAGATCACGTACGTCCAGGCGTCGTACCCGAACGCCGAACGGACGGCTCTGTACGACCTGCTCGCCGAAACTGCCCCGGACCCGATCGACAAGACCTGGCTCTGTAACTCCGGGACCGAGGCCAACGAGGCCGCGCTGAAGTTCGCCCGGTCGGCGACGGGCAACTCCAAGATCGTCGCGACGATGCAGGGCTTTCACGGCCGGACGATGGGCGCGCTGGCGACCACGTGGAAGAACAAGTACAAGAAACCCTACGAGCCGCTCATCGGCGACGTGGAGTTCGTCCCCTACGACGACAGCGAGGCGCTCGACGAGGCCGTCGACGAGGATACCGCCGCGTTCATCGTCGAACCCGTTCAGGGCGAGGGCGGCATCAACCCAACCTCGGACAGCTACCTCGAAGACGCCCGTGAGATCACCGAGGACGCCGGGGCCGCGCTCATCTTCGATGAGGTCCAGACCGGAATGGGCCGGACCGGTGCGCTGTGGAACTCCCAGCGCGCCGCCGTCGCGCCGGACATGATAACCGCGGCGAAGGGGCTCGGTAACGGCCTCCCCATCGGGGCGACGCTGTGCCGGGACTGGATCGCTGAGAACTACGGCTCCCACGCCTCGACGTTCTCCGGCGGGCCGGTCATCTCAGCAGCCGCCGGCGCAACAGTCTCGACCATCATCGAGGACTCAGTACCCGGGAACGCCGCTGTCATCGGCGACTACCTCCTGACCGAACTGGAAGCGGCTATCGGTGATGACGTGCGGGACATCCGTGGTGAGGGGCTGATGATCGGCGTCGAGGTCGGCCGCGGCGCGAACGCGGCGCTGAAAAAGCTCGCGTTGAACCATCAGGTGCTCGCGCTGCCGGCCGGCCGCACGGTTATCCGCCTGCTCCCGCCCCTGACAATTGACAAGGACCACGCCGACGCCGTCGTCGACGCAATGACGGAGGTGGTGAGATGAGCGAAGCCGCAACGCCTGAGGCCGACACCGAGGCACGTGACCTGCTCGAAGCTGTCGTCCGTATCCCGTCGGTCTCGCGGAACGAGGCGGAGGCGGCCCAGCGGCTGGTCGAGTTCTTCGAGGCACACGGCCGCGAGGCGTGGCTCGACGAGGTCGGCAACGTCCGCGCGCCCGCAGATGACGGCGTCCTGCTCACCTCTCACATCGACACCGTCCCGGGCGACATCCCGGTTCGCGTCGAGGAGGACGATGAGGGTGACGTGCTCTGGGGCCGCGGCAGCGTCGACGCGAAGGGGCCGCTGTGTGCGATGGCCGTCGCGGCCGTCCGCACCGGAGCCTCCTTCGTCGGCGTCGTCGGCGAGGAAGTCGACTCGAAAGGCGCTCGATTCCTCGTCGAGGACCGCGAGTCGGAACCTGGTGCCGTCATCAACGGCGAGCCCTCCGGCTGGGAGGGCATCACGCTGGGCTATCGTGGCCTGCTGGCTGGAACCTACGTCGCCACCAGCGAGTCCGGCCACTCCTCGCGCCCGGAGAACAACGCCATTCAGGACGCGATCGACTGGTGGTCGTCGGTTGACGACGAGTTCGCCACCGATGAGTGGCACCCCGTCTTCGAGCGCGTCACCTGCAAGCCGGTCGACTTCAAGGGCGGCACGTCGAGCGACGGGCTATCCGTCGAGGCGACGATGAACGTCCAGCTGCGAGTCCCGCCGGAGTACAGCACCGACGAGATCCGGGAAATCGCAGACGGGTTCTTGGAGAACGGCACGGTCAACTGGGACGACAAGGTCGAGCCAGTGATGCAGAGCCCCCGAACCAGCGCCGCCCGGGCGTTCCGGGCCGCAATCCGGCAGCAGGGCGGCGAGCCCACACTGCTTCGCAAGACCGGCACCAGCGACATGAACGTCTACGCGAAGACGTGGGACTGTCCGATGGTGACCTACGGTCCCGGCGACTCGGACCTCGACCACGCACCGAACGAGCACCTCCCGCTCGACGAGTACGATCGCGCCGTTGCGGTGCTCGAAACCGCGACCGAACGCCTGCTGGAGGACTGACATGGACATACTCGATGTCGACGACCTCACGACCGACGAACTGACGACCGTCCTCGACCGCGCCGCGGCCATCAAAGCCGACCACGGCGAGGGGAGTCAGAGTGACCTGCTCGATCAGCAGACGCTCGGCATGATATTCGAGAAGCCGTCGACACGGACCCGGGTCTCCTTCGAAACGGGGATGACGCAACTGGGCGGCCACGCCGTGTTCCTCGGCCCCGACGACATCCATCTGGGCCATGGCGAACCGGTCAAGGACACCGCCCGCGCGCTCGGCCGGTACGTCGATTTCATCATGGCCCGCGTGTTCGACCACGCCGACGCGGAGGAGCTGGCCGAATACGCCGAAGTCCCAGTCATTAACGGCCTGACCGACGACGCTCACCCCTGCCAGACGCTCGCCGACCTACTGACCATCCGTGAGCAGTTCGGCGACTTTGAGGACGTTTCCGTGGCGTGGGTCGGCGACGGTAACAACGTCTGCCAGTCCTTCGTCATCGGCGCAGCGATGGTCGGGCTGGACCTCACTGTCGCCACGCCGGAAGGCTACGGCATCGCCGACGACGTGGCCGACCGCGCCGCCGCTTTCGGCAACGCGCCTGAGACGACCCACGATCCCGAAGCCGCCGTCGCCGACGCCGACGTGGTGTACTCCGATGTGTGGGTCAGCATGGGGCAGGAGGACCAGCGCGGCCAGAAACTCGAAGATTTCGAGGGCTTCCAGATCACGACGAATCTTCTCGGAGACCGTCCGTTCATGCACTGCCTCCCCGCCCACCGCGGCGAGGAGGTCACCGACGACGCCATCGAATCGGAGAACGCCGTTGTCTGGGACCAGGCGGAGAACCGCCTGCACGCCCAGAAAGGGCTGCTCGTGTGGTTGTCCGAGCAGGCGTAGGCCCGTCCCGAGCGGAGTGAGGGACGCCTTTTTCCCCACGTTTTTGCGCGAGTGGTCGTGAACGTAGTGAACGACCCGACGCGGAAAAAGTGGCTGCCGGACCAGGCGGAGAACCGCCTGCACGCCCAGAAGGGGCTGCTCGTGTGGCTGGCTGAGCAGGCGTAGATCGTCTGGCGGTCGACATATCCGCAGCCTTCGGCCGCGGTTCCCGGAATCGCCGCAATGCGGCGATTCCGCCTTTTTCGCCCACGTTTTTCGGCGGGGGTTGAGGGCGCGTAGCGCCCGAACCCCCGTGGAAAAAGGTGGTGGGCTAGAAGTGCTCGAACTTGTCCCGGCGGAACACGTCGATGCTGTTGATAGTGGTCGGAGGCTCCTGTTGAATAGCGAAAGCGATGGCGTCGGCTACCTCTTCGGGTTCGGTCACTTCGCCCGGTTCGAACCGCTCGTTGAACGCCGTTCCGTCCTCGGAGCCAAACTCCGACCGAACCTCTGAAGGATTGACCACGGTGACGCCGATGTCGTCGTCGCCGACCTGACCAGCGAGGCTGTGGGCGAAGCCACGGAGCCACCACTTCGTCGCGGCGTAGACGGGGTTGAATGGCCGGGGATATTGTCCAGCGAAGCTACCGACGAACACCAGCGAGCCCGCCCCCTCTCGGAGATGCGGCAGTGACTCGCGGGCGGTGTAGAACGCGCCGTCGACGTTGACATTCATCATCGTCCGGTACTGCTCGTCGGACAGCGTCTCAACGTCCGAGCCGCGGCCGACGCCGGCGTTGACGACGACGCCGTTGAGCGAGCCGAGTGTGTCGACGGTGGACTCGACGGCGGCCGTGACCTGTGCCGGGTCGCTGACATCGGCTGGCACGACGTGGGTGCCGACGGTGTGCTCGGCGGCAATCTCGTCTGCCAGTTCGGTGAGGCGGTCTTCCCGGCGGGCGACCAGTGCCACATCGGCCCCGTCCCGTGCCAGCTTTCTGACGGTCGCCGCGCCGATACCCGAACTCGCTCCAGTGACAAGCACGGCTGTCTCTGAGAGTGGTCCCGAATCCATGGTCGGACCTACGGGCGTCTCGTGATTAGCGTTTGGGCCGAGCGTGTAACGCCGTGGTGGTGGGCGACCACCGCGAGTCAGAGGAAGACCGACGAGGCCCGCTTGACGAAGTCGACGGGGTCTGACCTGAGCTGATCGACGTACCTTAGCGGGTCGGATTTGACGGCCTCGATGGACATCCGACCGTTTCTGGCGACGCGGTTCAGATACCCTTGCTGGAGCATCCGGTTTTGCTCCTTGCTGTAGACGGGTTTGCTCGTCTGCATGGCGATCGTCCGCGCTTGGGAGTGGGAGCTTTCGATGAACAGCTTAGCGTCTGAGGACTGGTACACCTCGGCCTTGTACTGGCCGTGGTTACCCGCAGCGACCCGCGTGGCCTTGTCTGGGTACTGCATCATCACCAGTTCGTCGTACTCGATCCCGTGTTCGTCAAGCCAGGCGACAGTCTCGCTACGGTACTTCTCCAGCCGACAGGTAACGATCTTCCCGATCTCCACCGAGGGAACACAGATCGGATCGACAGTCGAAATAAACTCCCGGTATTTCGGCCCGTCGTCGTTCTCTTCCGGCGTCGGGTCGCGACAGAGGATGCCGTCTAGGTCAACACAGGAATCCACGAGGAAGTCGTGGTGCATCATGTTCCACTCGAACACCCTCGGGAACGCCAGGGTCTGGGCGTACGTATCGACGAACCGCTCGGAACCCTCGTCAACGTACACAGCGCCGTAGTACACGTCCGCGGACAGATCCAGGCCGTCGATCGTCGACTGCGCGGTGGTCATTTCGCTGCCGGTGTAGACGGTGTCGTCGACGACGAGTATCGTCGAGAACTCCGAGAGGTCGAACTCACCGTCGTACCGCTCACCCGTCTGTAGGAGTCTGCCATCCCGCAATCCGTCGATATCCGTCATCGGGAGATTGAGATGCAGCGAAAGTAAGTTTGACACTAGCATTCCGCTTCTGGGTATTCCGACGATCAGATCCAAGTCGTCTGGTAGATCGACGATCCACTCCTGCGTATCAGCACTGAGGTGGTCGAAACTCCTGTAATTCATTGGTTTCTGGGATCGGGAAGTATTAGCATCCTCATCGTAGCTCGGACACCACGATGAGAAATACGCTTACTTCTTTTTAAGTGACACTAGTCAGCGAGTATTAATGCTTTTGATTTGTAACTCGTTGAGATATTATTTTAGAAGAGAACGTCCGTTCGTCAAGTCCCATTCCGTTCCGGGGATATTTCCACCTGAAACAGTACCCTTTCCCATGGGGTTGTCAATATCTCCTACAGTACTCGCAACCGTCGGGCTTGAGAGCTGGCGCGTCCGGCTGAAAAAGTGGACTTTTTGATATATCCTGGAGCGGGTTTCGTAATCAGCCTTTCAGGACACCGTCGGCGGTTCGGAATCGGATGGACGCGGACAGTGACGACTCCGTCGCGGTGAGGTTGAGGTAACGACCCAGTTTATCCGGGTCGGAATAATACAGAGGGGTATGTCTGTCAACCCATCTCCGGACCAGTTTCACGACCTGATGGTGGACGACGAACCGACCCTCTCGGACGTGATGGCCTGTGTTTTCGGCGTTCAAGAACACGAGGTACGGACGTATCAGACATTGCTTGAGACTCCTGCAAGCACTGTCGAGGAACTCGCTGACGAACTCGGTCGGGACCGCTCGAACATCAACCGATCGCTGTCGACGCTCCGCGAGAAAGGGCTCGCGACGCGCAAACGGCGACTCCTCGACGGTGGCGGCCACGTCTACCAGTACACTGCGACACCGCTGTCGGAGGCCCGCGAGCTGATGCACGAGACCCTCGACGAATGGACTGCCGCGGTCCATCACCGTATCGACGAGTTCGACGCTAGCCACGGTGAGTGATAGCTGCCGCGCCGTGAGCGCTGACGGTATGGCCGACAACCGTCCGACTTTTGCCCACTGGGGGCATGGTCCCGACAATGGCTGACCTGCAACTCACCGATGACGTGCCGCCGGTTGCCGACGACGGCGTCTGGCTGGCCTGCATCGAGTGTGGTGAGACGTTCGCTCCCTTCGACGAGATTCGCTACACCTGCGACCATTGCGACGGCCTGCTTGAGGTCCGCTACGACGACCTGCCGACCTTCGACGAGTTCGAGGGGTCGGGCGTCTGGCGGTACAATGCCGCCCTGCCCTTCGAGGAGGGCGTCACGCTCCCCGAGGGTGACACGCCGCTACACGAGATGCCGCGCCTGAAGGACGACATCGGCGTCGACGCGCTCCGCGTGAAACACGAGGGGATGAACCCCACCGGCTCGTTCAAGGACCGCGGCATGACCGTCGGTGTCCGGGTCGCCCAAGAGGTCGGTGTCGACCGACTGGCCTGTGCCTCGACGGGCAACACATCCGCGGCACTTGCGGCCTACGGCGCTCGCGGCGGGATGGAGACGCTCGTCCTCCTGCCGGCTGGGAAGGTCGCGGCTGGCAAAATCGCTCAGGCGAGCCTCCACCGCGCGCGCATCCTCGAAGTCGACGGCAACTTCGACCAGTGTCTCGACATCGTGCAGGACCTCGCACAGCGTGGCGAGGCGTACCTCCTCAATTCGCTGAACCCCTTCCGGCTGGAGGGTCAGAAGACTATCGGGCTGGAGATCATGGAGGAGTTCTACGCCGACAACGGCGAGTACCCGGACCGCATCGTCCTGCCGGTCGGCAACGCCGGCAACACCGCGGCGCTGTACAAGTGCTTCCGCGAACTCGTCAAGGCCGGCGCGATAACCGAGGAGCAGGTGCCCAAACTCACCGGTGTGCAGGCCGAGGGAGCCGCTCCGATGGTCGAAGCCATCGAGAACGAATACGAGGACACCCGCCGCTGGGAGGACGTCGAGACCCGCGCGACCGCCATCCGCATCGGCAATCCGGTCAACGCGCCGAAGGCGCTGCCGGGCATCCGGGAGACCGGCGGCACCGCCGTCGCCGTCTCCGACGAGGAAATCACCGAAGCACAGCGCGACATCGCCGGGGAAGGCGTCGGCGTCGAACCAGCCTCTGCCGCCTCGGTTGCCGGCCTCCGGAAGCTCCGACGTGAGGGCGAGGTCGATAGCGATGAGTCGGTCGTCTGTCTGACCACGGGCCACCTGCTCAAAGACCCCGGAGCGGCCGCAGAGGCCGGGAACGAGCCGGAGCCAGTCGCAAACAGCACCGAGGCCGTGCTTGATCTCATCGAAGAGCCGTCGTCGATCACCGGGACGGTTCGGCGACAGGTATCGAAGGCTGCCGACGCGCCGCTGGTCCCGGCGCTGGTCGCCAGCGGCCTCGGTGTCGCGTATCTGTACCGCAAATTCCGCTCGAAGTAACGTTAGCGAACGGGCCGCCAACAGCGAGGCCCTGTCCGACCTTCTGGTCGAAAACTGATTGTATCGGCTCTGCGCTCGGTATTTTCCGTCTTTTACCCAGTAGAAATATCCATCTCCCCCGGGAACAGCCAGCCAATGGACACACAGACGCGAACTGCGGCACGAATGAGGGCTGCCGTCGGGCTGTCGCCTGTGCCGTGGATGCCACCGGTACGGGTGGGGCTGTGACGGGCGTCTACGAGCGGGCGCTGGGCGAGGCCGCTGCCGACCTCCACCCGAAGGTCCGCGACCGGTATAGCCTCGCCCCAGACGACGGGATGGTCTGTGTCGGCCGCGGTGAGATGGATATCACCCGTGGAACGCTGGTACTGCCGGCGCTGTACGCGATGACGACCCAGAACATGCTGTTCCCCGAAGGTGGCGAGGACGTGCCGTTCTCAGTGACGACGGTGGCCTACACGACGGCTGGGGGGCACGAGGCGATGACGACTCGCCGCGCATTCGACTTCGGCGACACCACCCGGCTGTTCGACTCGCTGACCGTCTGGGACGCCGAGTCAGAGCGACTGCTGGACTTTCTCGGAACACACGGCCGGGTCGCCAGCGAACTCCACCCGAGGGTCGAGGACGGGGCACTCGTGGTCGCCGGCGGCCGCCAGTGGGCTCGTCTGGGAGACCGCTACGTTCCCCTGCCGGGGCCGCTGGCCGCCGATGTCGAGGTACGTGACCGCTACGACGAAACCGACGAACGCTACCACGTCACCGCGACCGTCGAGAACGACCTCGTGGGCCACATGCTCGGCTATCGCGGGACGTTCACGCAAGACCAGACTGCCAGCGACGGGATGCCCGATGACCTCCGAATCGTCCGCGGACTCGACCGACTCCCCCCGCGATGAGCGACCGCGCCGCTGGGTCTCGGGAGCCAGCACTCGACAGCGTTGCCCAGCCGTTTTTTACCGGCATCGCTGTGACAGACCTGAGCGCGGTGCTTGGTGCGGTGGTCTGGCTGGCGATGATAGTCACAGGCGAACTGGACGTTATCGAACGGGCGCTCGCTCTCGCGCCGCTCGTGTTGGTCCCGCTCGCCCTCCGAACGGCGGTGACTGGAGCGTTCGAGGCACCTGTCAGTCGGCTCACGACCGCTGCCATCTGGCTCCAGCCGGTCGGCGCGCTCCTGCTCGCGGTCTCGCTGGTCGTTCCGTCACCAGCACCGCTGGCCGTCGCGCTCGCAACGCCGTGGCTGGCTGTCACCGGCCTTCTCGGACTCGCAGCGTTCGTTCGGACTTGGGCTCGGGGCGGCCTAGTGTTCCCAGAGACCGCTATCGACGCTGGCTTCGCCTACGTCTCGGTTGGCGCGGTCGCGCTCCTGCTGGCCCATCTCGACCTGACGCTCTGGTTCGACCGCGTCATCATCCGACTCACAGCGGTCCACTTCCACTACGCCGGGTTCGTCCTTCCAGTCGCAGCAGGACTGACCGGCCGATACCTCGGTGACCACTCGTGGGGATTCCGCACTATCGTCGGTGTCGTCCTCGTCGGTCCGGCGCTCATCGCGGTCGGAATCGCCTTCTCACCGATGGTGGAGGTCGTCGCAGTGAGCCTCTTTACCGTCGCCGTCGCGGCCTTCGGCGCTGTCGTCTTACGCCGTGTCGTCCCTTCTTGTCCCCGGCCACAGGGGGTCCTGCTCGGCATCGCGGCTGTGGCGCTCCCGATTTCGATGGCGCTCGCGCTCGGCTACGGGGTGTCGACTTTCACTGGCCGCTCGCCGGGGCTGACAATTTCGACGATGGTTGCGCTCCACGGCTCGCTCAACGCCTTCGGGTTCGGGCTGTGTGCGACGCTCGGCTGGCGGCTTTCGGTCCCCTGACGGTAGTCAGTGCTCCGCTCGTTCCGGCTCTAATCGGTACCGCGTCGTCTCCTGCCCGTCGAACCGGGGACCGTTTCCGGTGGAGATGAACCCGACCGCCTCGACAGCGTCGCGGACCTCTGATTCGTCCTCTGGGAGCAGTAGTTCGACGGTCATGTGTTCCCGGCGTGCGAACTCGATCGGGTCGGTCAGGAGTTCTTTGCAGGCGTCGCTTGACCCAGCCAGTTGCGTCACGTGGACGGTCCCACGCTCGGCGTCGAAACTCACGAACCCCACAATGGTGTCGTCTTCCTCGGCCACGCGGACGGTACGGTCGTGGACGAGGTTTCGCATCACGTCCGGCGGCCCGTCAGCGAGGGCGGCCAGTCGTTCGGCGTCGTCCTCGATAGCGTCGCGGATATCCATACATGTGCGTGGGAACCCCACGCAAATAAACGGTGTGTCGGACGCTCCGGACTGCGTCCACCTTCGCGGCAACAGGGCTTCGCACGACGGAATCTGCCGGTCGCTGTCGACAGTGAGACGCGGTCACAGATGAACACAGTTATCCCGAGCGACGGATAACGCGAGGGCAATGGTTCACGTACACACGGGCACGGTGGTAGCATGCGCGTAGTCGCCAAATTCGGTGGGACGAGCCTCGGCAGCGGCGACCGCATCAACCGGGCCGCGGACTCGATTGCCGCTGCTGTCCAGCAGGGCCACGAGGTCGCGGTCGTCGCCTCGGCGATGGGCAACACGACCGACGAACTGCTCGACGAGATCAACTACGACGCCGACTCCGCGGACCGCGCCGAAATCGTCTCGATGGGCGAACGGACCTCCGTTCGGATGCTCAAGGGTGCACTTGCCGCCCGCGGTATCGAGGCGGTCTTTCTTGAACCCGGCAGCGAGGACTGGCCGATCATCACTGACGAGTACGGCGAGGTCGACGTCGAGGAGACACAGAAGCGTGCCCACGCGCTGGCCGGCCAGCTCAAGGACGTCGTCCCGGTCATCACAGGCTTCCTCGCGGAGGACTACCAGGGCAACGTGACGACGCTCGGTCGTGGTGGCTCCGACACGAGCGCCGTGATGATGGGCGACTACATGGACGCCGACGAAGTCGTCATCGTCACCGACGTCGAGGGCGTCATGACCGGTGACCCCCGCGTCGTCGAAGGTGCTCGGAACGTCGGCAAAATCTCCGTCGACGAACTCCGTTCGCTGTCGTTCCGCGGGGCCGAGGTGGTCGCGCCGTCAGCGCTGTCGTACAAGAGCGACGACCTCGGCGTTCGGGTCGTCCACTACCAGCACGGCGACTTGCTCTCCGGTGGCACCTCTATCGAGGGTGAGTTCCAGAACCTCATCGACCTGCAGGAACAGCCAATCGCCTGTGTGACCGTCGCCGGCCGGGCCATCCGGAACAGCCCGGGCATCCTCGCGGACCTGTCGGGCGCTATCGCGGATGAGGACATCAACATCGAGGCCAACTCCTCGGGGATGGACTCGCTGACGTTCTACGTCGACGAAGACGACGCCGAGGAAGCCGAGGCGCTGCTGCACGCCCGCATCGTCGACGACGAGACGCTCTCGTCGGTCACCGTCGAGGATGATATCGCCGTCATCCGCGTCACCGGTGGCGACCCGAGCCAGTCGGCGCTCGCGCATCAGGTCGTCGAACCGCTGGCCGACGCCCACATCCACCTCTACGACGTGATTACGTCCGCCACGTCGGTCTCCGTGTTCGTTCCGTGGGAGGACCGCGAACAGGCCCTCTCGCTCGTGCAGGACGTGTTCTGAACGCTGGGTTCTTTTTAATCGGTCGAGGAGGCCTGCTCGAACCGGCTCGCGGGCAGCAGGAGTTCGCTGACTTCGGGAAGGTGTTTCAGGTTGTAGACGATCTTCGCGTCGTCAGACACCGGTGCGGCGATACACGACAGGCGAATCCCCTTCTCTGTGAGTTCTGGCGGCAGGATGTGGCTCGCCGGCGACGGCATCTCGCCGTCGACGACTGCCACCGCACAGTTCGTACACGCGCCGCCGCGGCAGGCAAACGGCCACGCAAAGCCGTTCTTTTCGGCCGCTTCCAGCAACGTGTCGTTTGGGTCGACGTAGAACCGTCCGAAATCAGACGACTGCAGGTTCGCGTCGGCGGCTTTCGCGAACAGGTCCTCGTCTTCGAGTGCCCAGCCGTGGTCCTCCAGCACCTCGAAGTTGAGAAACTCCACCATCGGGTCGTCCGGTTCTGGCGGGGCTTCCTCGGTCTCGGACCCGGATTCGGCCGTCGGTGACTTGTCCGGCAGCGGGTCCCCGGGCTCGTAGCCGTTCTGTAGTCGCTCGTAGGCGTCTTTGACCGTCTGGAACTCGGCCGTCGAGCCGCCCTGATCCGGGTGGGCTTCCTTCACCCGCTCGCGGTACGCGTCGACGATCTCCCCGTCGTCCGCGTCCGGCGGAATTCCGAGGACCTCAAATGGGGACTCCACACCACACGATAGCGGTCACGGACATAAATTCCCTCCTCCAGCTGCAGTTTCTGCAGGCTGCCGGCGACGGGCGACGCGCAGTTCCTATGGCTACCGGCCCTGCGTCAGCCGGAAACCGATTTGCCGCGGCAAGTCGGCGTCCTCTACCGCGTCGATGACCGCGCTCGTGTCATAGGCCACGCGGTGCTCCTCGACAGTCAAATCATCGAGGTCGAGCACGGCGTATGCAGCCCGGTGGTCCTTGTCGCGGGGCTGGCCCACGCTGCCGGGGTTCATCACGATACCGTCCTCGTACACCTCGTGGTGTTGATGGTGCGTGTGGCCCATCACGAGCACGTCCTCGCTGCCCAGCAGATCCGGCCCGAACTCCTCGGGATAGGTATAGTGGTCCGGGTCGTCAGGGTGTCCGTGGACGAGTTTCACCCGACCGTCACAGACGCGGCGCTCGTCGGGCAGCGCCGCCAACCACTCGATCTGCTCGTCGGACAACTGTTCCGTGGCGTGTTCGACGCCGGCCTGCGCCATCCCGTTGAACGCGAACGGTGTCTCGGCGGCGACCGCCCTGTCGTGGTTACCCATCACTGTCGGGACTTCGTCGGTCGGCCAGGGACCGTCCGCGGGGAGCGCGTCGGTGTGCCCACGCATCGCGTCGACACAATCGGCGTGCCAGGGGTTGTAGCCGACCACGTCGCCGGCACAGACCAGTCCGTCAACCGACGGCATATCCGCAAGCACTGCCGCGAGCGCCACCCGATTGCCATGAATATCAGAGAGTACACCGAGTTTCATTGCTAGTGTCTATCCCCTGTGGGGTCTTGAGTGTCGGTCCTGGCTCAGTATCTGTGTCCGTGGTGCGTTTGCTGCCATCCGCTCACTCCCCGTTGTACACTGCCACGTCAAACTCGCCCGCTGACCCCGTGACGCCGGCCGAACAGACGGCGTGTTCGTACTTGTGGTCGTACACCTCGCGGGCTACCTCGCTGGCGTCAGTCGCGCCCAGGTCGAACGCCGTCGGGCTGTTCTCCTCGTATGTCGCCACAAGCGTCGGCTCGGTGACCTCCTCGACGAGCAGCGCGTCCCGGCGGACGGTCCCGATGACTGCGCCCGGTCCGTCAGCGTTCGTCGTCGGGTCCGGCGCGTCGACACCGACGATACCGGCGACCCGCGGCGTGTCGTAGTCGTCCTTCTCGAAGTCGAGCGAGAGGAGCGGCTCCGCGATGGCGTCCCGCGCCGGATAGCCCAGTTCGAGCTTTTCGGCGATTGGGTCGACGTGAGAGCCGTTACCGACGACCGCGCCGCGCTCGGTGACGCGGACGCCGTTGTAGGAGATATATGGGTTGTCCGTCTCCGGCGCGTCCGGCGTCGGTTCGACGGTCACTGTCCCGTCGCGCTTGACTGCTTGGCGGTTGGGGAATGAGCGCGAAGAGACGCGGTACGCACCGACTTCGGGACTGACGACGACGAATCGTCCAACGTACATACGCGAGTGTGCACAGCACCCCGAAAAAGCGCTGTCGATGTCTGGCCGTCTGGCGTAGCCATGACGCTATTGTTCTCCTGGCGGTGTTGTGTGGGCTGCTGACACGCTTCATGTCCGACCGAATCGCGCAACGCTTACAAAGGGGCACCCGATACTGTAGAGTGCGCACAGTCCATTGGGGTAGTGGCCAATCCTGAAGCCTTCTGGGGGCTTCGACCCTGGTTCGAATCCAGGATGGACTATTTCTGTGGCGAGCAAACTCGTGAGCGATAGCGTCGTAATTGCTGGATTCGAGCCTTGGAAGGCGAACGAAGCGAGTCTTCCTCTGGTTCGAATCCATGCGGAACAGGTGTGACACGGGTCTGGCAAGCACTCGCTTGCCACTGGCTACTTGTAGCTACCTCCCAGAGAAAACATATGGCACCGACACACGTCCTCGTCCCGCTGGACGGGTCACCGCTGGCTGACGAGGCGCTGACGTACGCGCTGGAGACGTTCGACTGCCGGATTACAGTCCTGAACGTCGTCGCGCCACTCGATACGGGGATGAGCGAGGGTGGCATGCTCGAGCCGGATGCGGATCGCCGGGCGGCAGCCGACGAGCGGGCCGCGAAGCTTGTCGACCGGGCGTCACAGCAGGCTAGCGAGGCCGGCCAACAGGTCGAGACGGCCGTCGAGACCGGTGACCCGGCCGAGACGATTCTGGACTACGTTGAGGCGACCGACGTAGATCAGGTGGCGATGGGTGGTCACGGCGGGACGCGAAACGAGATCGCCCGCCGATTGCTCGGAACGGTGGCGACGGCGGTCGTCAGTGAAGCGCCGGTGACGGTGACGGTCGTCCGGTAGTCACGGACGTCGACGACCCGGACGCAGCACGCGGGCACTCTTCAGGCTTGGCTGCCGAGGACCGCTTCCAGCACCTGATACAGGCCGAAGCCGATCACGACGCTGGTGACGAGCGTGATGAGCCAGAATCCGACAGTCACACCTATTTTCCGGCGAGAGACGCCGGCAGAACCGCCGACCAGGCCGCCGCCGATGACGCCGGAGATGATGATGTTGTTGAACGAGATGGGGATCCCCAGCGCGATAGCGGCCTGCGCGATGATGAAGCCGGGGACCAGCGCCGCGATGGAGCGGCGGACGCCGAGTTGCGCGTATTCGCGGGAGGTCGCCTGTAGCAGGCGGGGCGCGCCCATCCACGCACCGCCGAGGATACCCACTGCGCCGAGCGCCAGCAACACGAACCCGGGCAGACCGAGTTCGGCGCGGTAGAGGTTTTCGAGTGGCCCGGTCGCGAGGCCGACCTGACTGCCGCCACTGGAGAAGGCGACGACACTGCCGAGAACGACGAGAAAGGTCTTGATGCCCTTGTCGACCGAGGCCTGCGTCTGCAGGCGGATGTAGTAAAAGCTCCCGGCGGCGACCAGCAGTGTCGCGCCGACAGCCGCGATATCCGTGCCGGCGACCATCGCAGCAAAACCGGCCAGTGAGCCCTGTTCGGTGCCGGCCGGTGACGGGATGATGCTCAACTGGACGTTGGCGACGATACCACCGACGACGCCGGCGAGCAGCGGGACGCCGACCGTCTCGGGGATGTCATCCCGACGCAACACAGTCGCGGTGAGATAGGCCAGGCTCCCCGAGACAGGCGGGACGAGCAGCCAGAACGTGGCGATACGGCGGTAGGTGTCGAACACTGGGTCGCCCCCGAGCGAGAGGCCGACGCCGACCATCGCGCCCGTCGTCGCGAACGCCGCTGGAACGGGATAGCCTGAGTAGATACCAAAGGCCATGAATCCGGTCGCAGTCAACAGCCCGGCGACGGCTGCGAGCGAGGTGATCGCGACGCCATCGATGAGGCCAGCGCCGACCGTTTCCGAGATACTGCCCCCCTGAGTCAGTGCGCCCATTGCGGCGAGAATTCCGATAAGGAAGGCGGCGCGCATCGTCGAGATAGCGTTCGCACCGATAGCCGGGGCGAACGGCGGTGAGTTGCTGTTCGCACCGAGTGTCCAGGCTGTCACCAGCCCAGTAACCGTCGCGAGGGCGACCAGCGCCCAGAAGACGACGGTGGTCACCGCGTGTTGGGTCCCGTCAGGGCCTGCCAGTTGCTGCTGTGTGAACGCGACCAGACTGTCATTGCCAGCCGTTCACACCCAGTACATAAAATGCCCGCGGCGTCGGTATCGAAAGTCGATCGGCCCGCCTTGCCGTGATTTGTCGCCGATGTGGCGAATGTGCGACACCGAAGTCTTTAACGCCTATCGACACCGCTGGTGGGACATGTCACAGCGCAGACGCACGTTCATCAGTAGTGTTGGTACCGCAACTGCAATCGGGTTAGCTGGATGCCTCGGTGGCGATGGCGGCGATGGCAGCGGCGGTGACGGTGGGGACACCGACAGCGATGGTGGCGACGGCGACAGCGGTCCGGCCGCCCGTGTCGGAATGGTGTACGCGACGGGCGGACTCGGTGACGGGTCGTTCAACGACCAGGCCCAGACCGGCGCTATCCGATCAGCGGACGAGCTAAACATCGAATACGACGAGTCTCAGCCGGAAGCAGTACAGGACTTCGGCAGCCTCCAACAGCAGTACGCGCAGTCCTCGAACCCGGACTACGACCTCGTCTGTTGTATCGGCTTCCTGCAGGCGGACGCCCTCACGGAGACCGCCAGCCAATACCCCGAGCAGGACTTCATGATCGTTGACTCCGTCGTCGAGGCGGACAACGTCGGCTCCTACGTGTTCGGTGAGCATCAGGGCTCGTTCCTCATTGGATTGATGGCCGCGAAGCTGACCAGTCAGGACTTCTCGGCTGGCACCGGCTCCACGCAAAGTGACTCCACGAGCGTCGGCTTCGTCGGCGGCGTCGAGGGCGACCTCATCGGCCGCTTCGAAGCCGGCTACAAAGCTGGCGTCAAGCACGCGGAGGAAGACGTTGATGTCCAGACAGCCTACGTTGGCGACTTCAACGATCCCTCCGGAGGGCAGGAGGCGGCCCTCTCGATGTACGAATCGGGTGCGGATATCGTCTACCACGCGGCCGGTAACACCGGGACTGGCGTGTTCCGTGCGGCTCAGGAGGCGGAGCGCTTCGCAGTCGGCGTCGACCGCGACCAGTCGGTCACGAAATCGGACTTCAGCGATGTCATCCTCGCGAGTATGGTCAAACGCGTCGACAACGCGGTGTACACGTCGGTCGAATCGGTCGTCAACGACAACTTCGAGGGCGGTGCTGTGAACACGCTCGGCCTCGAACAGAACGGTGTTGAAGCGGTGTACGGCCAGCAGCTTGGCTCGGAGATCCCACAGGGCGTCAAAGACGAGGTGTCCGAGATCCGCCAGAGCATCATCGACGGCGACATCAGCGTGCCGACTGACCCTGACAACGTCTGAGACCGGTTGTTAGAGCGATTTGCCGTCTGTTCCGCCCCCGCGGTCGGAACTATCCGAAAATAATATCAACAATCCGTCTGAGTCACCGCGACCACACACGCAGTTGCCGCATATTTTTGCCAGACATGTGGAACCGTGAAGTTAAAACACCGGGACGGTAACGGCTCAGAGTATGGAACAGGCCGTCCACCTCGATGGTATTACAAAGCGGTTTCCGGGGGTAGTCGCGAATGACGACGTCGATCTGGCGGTCGAGAAGGGGACGGTTCACGCACTGCTCGGCGAGAACGGTGCGGGCAAAACCACCCTGATGAACGTCCTCTACGGGCTCTACCAGCCCACCGAGGGGACGGTCAACGTGCACGGCGAGACACAGCAGTTCGACTCGCCGCGCGACGCCATCGACGAGGGTGTCGGTATGATCCACCAGCACTTCATGCTGGTCGATCCGATGACCGTCACCGAAAACATCACGCTTGGGAACGAGCCCCGCAAGTGGCTTGGACTCACAGTCGACAGCGAACAGTCCCGCAAACAGGTCCGTGAACTGTCCGAGCGGTACGGGTTCGACGTGGACCCCGACGCCCGCATCGAAGACGTCGGTGTCGGCGTCCAGCAGCGAGTCGAGATCCTCAAAGCGCTCTACCGCGGCGCGGATGTCCTGATTCTGGACGAACCGACAGCAGTGCTCACGCCACAGGAAGTCGAGGACCTCTTTCGCGTCCTCGAAGAGCTGACCGACCAGGGCAAGACGATTATCTTCATCACGCACAAGCTCGGCGAGGCGATGGAAGCTGCCGACGAAATCACGGTCCTGCGCGAGGGGAAAAACGTCGGGACGGTGCCAGCCGACGACATCACTCGGGAAGAACTGGCCGAGATGATGGTCGGTCGGGAGGTACTACTGGACCTCGACCGGGACCCAGCCGAGCCGGGCCGATCTATCCTCGACGTCGAGGATCTCGTCGTGGAGGACGACCGGGGCGTCCGTGCGGTCGACGGGATTTCGCTCGAGGTCCGGGCCGGCGAGGTACTCGGCATCGCTGGCGTCGATGGGAACGGACAGTCGGAACTGGTCGAGGCAATCACCGGGCTCCAGATGCCTGACGAGGGAACGATCACGTACGACGATGTCGACCGGACCACCGACAGCCGCCGGGAACGCATCGAGGCCGGGCTGGCCTACATCCCGGAAGACCGACAGGAGCGGGGACTGGTGATGGACTTCGACCTCGTCGAGAACGGCCTGCTGGGGAGCCAGCACGCGGCCGACTACACCTCGAAGGGGCGTATCGACTGGAACCACACGCGCGACCACGCGGAAGAGATAATCGAAGAGTACGACGTTCGGCCGCCGGATGCCGACGCCCACGCCAAGTCCCTCTCCGGGGGGAACCAGCAGAAGTTCGTCGTCGGCCGGGAGTTCGCCCGGGACCCGCGTCTCGTCGTCGCCTCCCACCCCACCCGCGGCGTGGACGTCGGGTCGATGGAGTTCATCCACGATCAGATCAACGCGCTCCGCGAAGCGGGCCGGGCCGTGTTGCTCATCTCCTCGAACCTCGACGAGGTCCAGTCGCTCTCGGACCGTCTCGCTGTCGTCTACGAGGGCGAGATCGTCGACATCGTCGACCCCGAGCGCGTGACCGAGGAACAGCTCGGACTGCTGATGGCCGGGCAGCAACCTGACGCCGTCCCGACCATTGCGGCGGACGGGGAGGGCCACCAATGAGCGATAGCGACCCGTCGCGGAACGGCGACGATCCGCCGGCACCGGACTCGGACGACCGGTGGTCACAGTATCGACAGCGACTCATCAGACTGGGTCAGACCTCGGTCGGCGAGCGGATTCTCATCGCCGTCTCGGCGCTGTTGCTCTCTATCGTCGTCGGAACGGTCATCGTCACCGCCGCGGGACTGATGGCGACGTGTCGGTCACCGGTACTCACTTTCGGTTCCACAACGCTGTGTTACGACCCGTTCTACGTGTTTAACCGGCTGTTCCTCGGCGCGCTGGGCGATCCATTCGCCGGCGGCTGGTCGCCGCTGAACGCGCAGTTCGCGGCGACGCTACGCGAGACGACGATACTGGTGTTTACCGGGCTTTCGGTAGCCTTAGCGTTCCGTGCTGGCATCTTCAACATTGGGACACAGGGCCAGCTCATCATCGGTGCGCTGGCGGCCGCATTGACGGTGCTATGGGCCGGCTCGCTAGTCTCTGGGACGATCGCACTCGTCCTGTTTATTCCGCTCGGGCTGCTCGCTGGCGCGATCGGCGGCGGCCTCTACGGTGCGATACCCGGTGCGTTGAAAGCCTACGCCGACGCGAATGAGGTCATTACAACTATCATGCTCAACTTTGTCGCTGTTCGGGTAACGCTGTATCTCGTCCGAAACCACTTCGCTGACCCGACGAGCCAGGCGACACAGACCCGAACACTGCCCGTTGAGGGGCAGTTCCCCTCGATACTGTTCGACCCGCGGACGGACTTCTCCCTGCTCGCACTCCTGATTGCGCTCGTGTTCGTCGGCGGCGTCTACTACTTGCTCGAACACACGGCCTTCGGCTACGACCTGCGGACCGCCGGTATCCAGCCCGCGGCCGCGGAGTACGGCGGTGTCGACTCAGCCCGGACCATCCTGAAGTCGCTGACGCTGTCGGGCGCGCTCGGCGGTATCGGCGGGGCCGTGTTCGTGATGATGACGCTCGGGAAGTTCCAGACTGGCATTCCGAGCTACGGCTTCGACGGGATCACCGTCTCCATCCTCGCCGGCAACAACCCGATCGGGGCTGTCTTCGCCGCGCTGCTCTTTGGCGTCCTCAAGTCCGGCTCGAACGTGGTGGCGTTCGCGACCAACGTGCCGCCACAGCTGGTCGGCGTCCTCCGTGGCCTGATCATTCTGTTCGTCGCGATGCCGGAGTTCTTCCGTATCATCGGCCGGCGGCTCGCAGCACGCGAGCCGGACAGTCCGGCCGCCGCGACCGCGGGAGGTGGTGCTGATGACTAACGACAGCGCTATGGATCGACTCTTATCGGCGTCAGGCCGGCTGTTCATCGCCGCCGCGGCGTTTCTCACACTGGCCGTCCTTGCCGGATTCGGACTTCTCGCACCGGCATCGACCCCCGGACAGATATTCTGGGTGCTGGCCTCGAAATCGACGCTGTCCTCGACGCTGCGGCTCTCGGTCCCGATCGTGCTGGCCGCGCTGGGTGGCATCTTTGCCGAAAAAAGCGGCATCATCAACATCGGACTCGAGGGCCTGCTCATCATCTCGGCCTTCGCAGCTATCTTCGGAGCCGACGCCACCGGTTCGCTGTGGCTCGGGTTCCTCATCGGCATCGTCGCGTCGACGCTGCTCGCTGCCGTGTTCGCCGTCGTCTGTATCGAGTTCCGCGCCGACCAGATCATCGCCGGTCTGGCCGTCTGGCTCATCGCGCTCGGCCTCGCGCCGTTCGCCTCACAGGTGTTCTACGGCGGGCCAAACACCAGTAACGTCGGCACCTTCGATACGATAACAGTCCCGGCGCTGGCCGACATCCCGTTCTTCGGCGCGCTGTTCGACGCCTCGCCCGCGGTGTACATCATGTTCCTCGCCGTGGCGGCGTCGTGGTACGTGCTGAACCGCACCACCTTCGGCCGCTGGGTCCGGGCCGCCGGCGAGAACCCGAAGGCGCTGGACACCGCCGGCGTTGACGTGTCCCGCGTCCGCTACGCCGCCGTGCTCCTCTCCGGCGTCCTCTCGGGGATGGGCGGGGCCGCGCTGGCGATCAACATCGGCCAGTTCACCGGCAACGGGCCGACGATGGTCAACGGAAAGGGGTTCATCGCCATCGTCGCCTACCTGTTCGGCAACTACAACCCGGTCGGCGCGTTGCTGTCGACCACGCTGTTTGCCGGCCTTGATGCCGTCCAGCTGCGTCTCCAGACGGCCGATGTCATCGCCGTCCCCGATTCGCTGGTCCAGACGATTCCGTTCGTCGCCGTCATCGTCGTGCTCGCGCTGGTGGGCAAGACCCGACTGCCCGAAGCCGCCGGCGAGCACTACGAGTCCGGCGAGGAATGAACTAGGAACAACTTTCTCTGGACTTGTTTCTGCCCGCAGCACTTGATCGAATGCGAACAGGAGCAGTCCAATCGGGACCAGCCGACCTCCCTAGCCGAACACTCATGTGCGCGGCAAGCACAGGACGAGGTAGCAAATGTCGCGCCGATATGACCACGCCCGGGTTCAAGAGTACTGGCAGCAGGCCTGGGAGCGAGACGGAGTCTTCGAATGCCCCACTGACGCCGACGATCCGACGTACGTGCTGGGGATGTTCCCCTATACCTCCGGCTCGTTGCACATGGGACACATCCGGAACTACGCCATCACTGATGCGTATGCCCGATATCGGCGGATGGCTGGCGACGATGTGCTCCACCCGATGGGCTGGGACGCCTTCGGCCTGCCGGCGGAGAACGCGGCCTACGAGCGGGACACGGACCCCGAGTCTTGGACCCGGACGTGTATCGACCAGATGAAAGACGACCTCCGGGAGATGGGCTTTGGGTACGACTGGTCCCGGGAAATCACCACCTGTGACCCCGAATACTATCAGTGGAACCAGTGGCTGTTCACCCAGTTCTACGACGAGGGACTGGTCGACTACGGCGCGGCGACGGTGAACTGGTGTCCTGACTGTGAGACAGTGCTTGCTGACGCACAGGTCGAAACGCCGCCGGAGGCCGACGAAGCCGAGACGACCGCCAACACCGGCCATAGCCATACCCACGGCGGCGGCGTCTGCTGGCGCTGTGGAACAGCTGTCGAGCAGCGCGACCTCGACCAGTGGTTTTTGGCCATCACCGACTACGCCGAGGAGCTGTATCACGGGCTGGACGACCTGGAGGAGTGGCCCGACGGCGTTCGGGACAGCCAGCGAAACTGGATCGGTCGACAAGAGGGCGCTCGCGTCTCGTTTACGATCGGCTACGACGACCACGACGTCGTCGAGGCGTTCACGACGCGACTCGACACGGTGTACGGTGCGACGTATCTGGCGCTGTCGCCGGGCCACGACCTCGCGCGAACACTGGCCGACGAGGACGATGATATCGCCGAGTACGTGGAGTCAGTGGCGAATACTGACGATGCCGGGATGAGCGGAATCGAGACGGACCTCACCGCGACCCACCCGTACACCGGCGAGGAACTGCCGGTGTACGTTGCCGCGTACGTTCTGGACGACGTGGGCACGGGCGCGGTGATGGGCGTGCCGGCCCACAACGAACAGGACCACGCCTTCGCCGACGAACACGACCTGCCCGTCGAGCAGGCTGTCGAACCGGTCGACGGCAGCGGAACGGACCTGCCACACGCACCCTACACCGGCGACGGGATGCTCACGGACAGCGGCGAGTACGACGGCCTCGCCAGTTCCGCCGCCCGCGAGCGCCTGCGCGAGCACGAGGCCGCCGAATCCGCGGTGACCTACCGCCTGCGGGACTGGCTCATCTCGCGGCAGCGCTACTGGGGGACGCCGATCCCCATTGTCCACTGCGACGACTGCGGTCACGTCCCGGTTCCCGAGGAAGAGCTCCCGGTGGAACTGCCCGACTACGTCCAGACGACCGGCAATCCCCTCGATGCGGCCGACGAGTGGAAGCAGACAACCTGTCCTGACTGTGGGGCCGACGCCGTCCGCGAAACGGACACGATGGACACCTTCGTGGATTCCTCGTGGTACTTCCTGCGCTACCTGTCGCCGCACTTCGAATCAGCGCCCTTCGATCAGGCGACCGCCGACGAGTGGCTCCCGGTGGACGTGTACGTCGGCGGCGAGGAACACGCCGTCCTCCACCTCCTTTATATACGCTTCTTCACCCGTGCCTTGTCGGACATCGGTCTGCTGGACCGGGAAGAACCGGTCGAGCGGCTCATCAATCAGGGGACGGTGCTTCACAGCGGCGAGAAGATGTCCAAATCGAAAGGCAACGATATCGCGCCCCACGAGTACGGGGCCGAGACGACGCGGCTGTTCGTCCTCTCGGCGGCCCACCCCTCGCAGGACTTCGAGTGGACCGTGAAGGATGTCTCGACAGCCTACGACTTCCAGCAGACGCTGTATCGCCTTGTCACGGAATACACCGACCGAACGGAGACACGGACCGAGAGCACCGATCACGACGCGTACTTGGAGCGGGAAATCGACCGGACAATCGCGGCTGTCACCGAGGAGTACGACCGCTTTCGCTTCCATCGCGTCATCGGCGAGATACAGCGCTTCGCCCGGCTACTGGGGCGTTATGCGGGCTACGACCAACCCTACCAGTTCGCCTACGGCCGGGGTCTGCGGGTGCTCGCCGGCTTAGTCGCACCTATCGCGCCGTTCCTCGCCGAGGAGATGTGGCAACTGCTCGACGAGGATGGCCTCGTCGCCGAGAGCCGGTGGCCGGAGCCGCTCCGGGACGTGGATGACTATCGCATTGAGCGGCAGGTCGTCCGGCGGACGCTCGACGACGTGCGCGAGATCACGGAGGTCGTCGACATCGACGAACCGAACGAGATCGAACTCGTCGTCGCCGCCGACTGGAAGTACCGGGCCTACGAGATCGCCCGCGAGTCGGACCCTGACGACGCCATCGTCGGCGAGATCATGGCTGACGAAGAAATCAAGCAGCACGGTGATACAGCCGCCGAGTTCGCCGACCGACTGGCCGACCGCGGGGCAGGACTCGAACCGATTATCGCCGGCGAGCGCGAACTCGACACACTCCAGCAGGCCGCGTGGCTGTTCGAAGACGAGTTCGGCTGTGACGTCGTCGTCCGGCGGGCCGCACCCGACGACGACCTCGCGGCCAAAGCCCGACCGAACAAGCCCGCGATTCACATCTCCTGACTACTCGGTCGCGGCTGCTGTCCCCTCTCGGGCAGCCTCGTGGGCATCGGTCACCGCACCGACCAGTTTCTCCCGCTGTTCGTGGTGTATCAGGTGTGAGCGACAGTCACAGTCCGAGCAGCCGAAGGCGTCGATACCCTCGAACCCCGCCGCTGTCGGCCCGTCGATCCGCTTGGCGACAGCGCATTCGATGTCAGCCTCAGTCGTGACAACCCGGTCGACGGTCGTCGCTGCGTCGCCGAGCAGGTAGTCGATGTGCCAGTGCCGGGTGTCGTTATCGCCGGCGGCGACCGCGCGGTGGCGGTCGATACGGCCGAAGCCGCCGCTACCCAGCGCGCTCCCGGTGTAGGCGTACCAGCCTGCCGGGAACGTGATTTCACCAAGCGCGCCGACCGTAATCGGTCCGCTGGTGTCCCGTTCAAGTACCAGCGTATAGGTTCCGCCGGGCATACGCCCATTCAGGTCCCGATGTCCGGGTCGGCGGCAAGTTCGCCGAACCCGTCTATACGGAACGCTCGGGAGTCGGTGCAGTCCTCGTTCTCGGCGGCGAGTTCGCCGACGAGCCAGTTGAACCGGCGCTGAAATCCGTCGTAGGGCGCGGCCGCGAGCAGGTCGGTGATGCGGTCGCTTGTCAGGTCCTCGTCGTACTCCTCGGAAAAGTCGGCGATGTTCTCGGCGGCTGCCTGTGCGATTTCGTCGTCGGTCTCGTCGGCGAACGCCGCGGTGAGGGCGTTGGTCAGTTCGGACATATGCGACGCAACGCCACGCTGCCACGTATGCGTTCTGCAACGGTTCGGGGTGTCCGAGCGTTTCTTGTATCGAGGGCGACAATATCGGCACGATGAAGCCGTTGCGACAAAGCCCGACCGTGGTCACGCTGGCCGTCATCGGTGCTGTGTTCCTCGCACAGCAGGCCGTCGGCGTGGTGACTGCCTCGCGGAGCCTGTTCGCCCTCTCCCCGCCGCTGTTCAGTCGCCCCTGGACGCTCGTCACCAACGTGTACGCACATGCTGGCCTGCCCCACCTCCTCGCAAACGCCATCGGGCTGGCGCTCGCTGGCGTCGTCCTCGAGCGCCAGACGTCGCCGCTCCGGTTCCACGCCTTCTTCATCTCGACCGGCGCACTTGCCGGGGTTTCGCAGGTTTCGATAGCCAGCCTCGTCGGCCCGTTCGTGCCTGGAATGGTCAGCCACGTCTCCGTGCTCGGAGCCAGCGGCGCGGTGTTTTCCCTTTTCGGGTATCTGCTTGCCGCCAACCGTCTGACCGACACCGTCATCGGCGGGTTCGAACTCGCGCCGCGCGTCCAGCTGGTTCTCGCCGGCGTCGTCGCCGCCGTGATCACGCTTGCCACCGCGAACCCTGGTGTCGCGCTTATCGCACACTTTACCGGCCTTCTGTTGGGGTTTCTTGCCGGCCGCGTCCACCTGCTGCGGCCGACGGACTCGCCGCAGACGCCTGAGGCCACGAACTACTGAGCGTCGCTCCTTCTCGAAAATAGCTCCGTCGTCTCTCAATGGCACGTAACTGGTAAGTGGTACCAAATGGCTTGAGCGTGTAAGTAGGGAAGATGGGACGGAGTCGCAGCGTCGAGTCCTTAGCAGTCGCGGCGTTACTGGTACTCGCTGGCTGTGGCGGCTTCGTGGCGAACGGGGTGGACAGCAGTGCGGATCAACCGACCGCCACTGGGACGGCGGCGGACACCCCCTCGCCGGACGCAGCGAACGGGACGCTAGAGGTCCACTTCATCAACGTCGGCCAGTCGGTGGCGACCCTGTTGGTCAGTCCCGACAACGAGACGATGCTCATCGACTCTGGGGACTTCACCGACGACGGCGAGTACGTCCTGCAGTATCTCGACCGACAGGGCATCGACCGCATCGACCACTTCGTCGTCTCGCACAACGATGCCGACCACATCGGCGGTAACGCGGCCGTCATCAGGCACTACGAGTCCGAGGAAAACGGTGTTGGTGTGGTCTACGACCCTGGTATCGCCGCGAGCACGCAGACCTACGAGCGATACCTCGACGCCGTCGAAGTCCACAACGTGACGCTGTACGAGACGCGCGAGGGCGACCGGATCAGGTTCTCCGGTGTCGAGACGACCGTACTCGGCCCGCCGGAGCCGTACCTCGAAAACAGGGCCCGAAACGAGAACAGCATCGTCCTCCGGATTGAGCACGGCGAAACGAGCTTCCTCTTTACCGGCGATGCGGAGGACGATCAGGAGGCATATCTCGTCGATACCTACGGCGCGGCGCTCAGGTCCACTGTACTAAAAGCCGGGCACCACGGCAGCGCGTCGAGCACGAGCAGGTCGCTGCTGGACGCCGCCAGCCCCCGGACGGTCGTGGTATCAAGCGCCTACGACTCACAGTACGGCCACCCGAACAACGAGACCCTTCAGCGGCTCGCGGCGCGCTCGGTTCCGACGTACTGGACCGCCACCCACGGGGATACCGTCCTGACCAGCAACGGGACCGCCGTGACTGTCGGCACGCAGCGGGCAGCGCCGACGGACCCGCTGTCACTGCGATCCGGCGACCCGATCGAGCCGGGTACGACCGAACCGGTTACCCAGCGAGCGACCTACCTGCCCCGCTCGTCCCCACGGACTGATACGCCGGCCGCGACCGACACGCCAGCCGTGACCGACGGTGGAACGCCCACTGAGAACACGAGTGGCGACCTGATCATCGACCGGGTCCACGCCGATGCGGCGGGCGACGATTGGGACAACCTCAACGACGAGTACGTCGTGTTCCGGAACGCGGGCGCGGAGCCGCTGGACATGGGCGGCTGGACGGTCAGCGACGAAGCCGACCACACCTACACCGTCCCCGACGGATTCACGCTCGACCCGGACGAGACCGTGACCCTCCACACCGGCAGCGGTACCGACACGGACACCGATCTTTACTGGGGGTCGGAGCGTCCGATATGGAACAACGGCGGCGACACTGTGACCGTGATCGATGCCAACAACGAGACCGTACTGGAACGGAGTTACTGATGCTACCTGACGGAACCTACACCGCTATCGTCGATCGAATCGAGGACGGGATCGCCACGCTGGAAGTACGCACCGAGGATGGACTGTCCGCTCTCGACATTGCGGCCGCCGAACTGCCGGCCAATGCGCGGACGGCCGACGTGGTTCTGGAGATCACCGTTGCGGACTCGGCGCTCGCGGATGTAAGCCCTGAACCGGAGGAAACCGCCGATCGGGCGAGCGAGGCCCAGCGCCGGTTCGACCGGTTATCGAAGCGGCCGCCGCAGGACGACGACGACACCTGAGACTGCTGCACACTCCGTAGGTGGTTGGTAACAATATGTCCTGAGTGTGTAGCTCCGTGTATGTGGGAGAGTAACATAGAAACGGCAGACCCACCGTTGGGGAAGTGTCCGGCCTGTGACGTGACGATTCCCGCAGCGAACCTCGTTATCGCGTACGACATGGTCGGTGACTGGCCGCGGATGCTCGCTACGTGTCCGGATTGTGAGGACGCCGTGAACCCAGTGTGATGCCTCTCGGAACAGACATGACAATATCTGAGAACGTGAATACACATAGACACGCTGGCGCAGTCGCCTATCTGTGTAGCGACCACGGATTAGGTGCGGTATACTGTTGATTCAACCAATGATACCGAGGCCAGATAGGGGGAGTGACGGTGGGGTCATCGAACAGCGATAGCCCGCCGCTTCCGCACCAGAGCGACGCTGACAGACTGCGACCAACGGACCTCAGTCGATATCTCGATACGCTCGTGTTTGCGGTTCGCGGGATCTGGACCGTGACGCTCACCAGTGTCCGACCGTTTGCGTTCTGGGCAGCGGTCATATTGCCGTTGGTGTATCTGCCCTCGCTCTACGGCGTCGGGACGGGGCAGGATACGGCGCTGTTCCTCGACCTCGTCGCTTGGCACATGGCTTCTATCGTCCTCGGACACGGGCACACGCCATTCTGGAGTCGATAGCTCGGCGATCCTCCCGCTCACACTCTAGGGATATCCACCCCTGTCACAGTTCCACTTGAAACAATGGGGGTGTGGTGACGGTTCTCGTCCCTAGAATCAGCTAACGAAAATCTGTTCATCAAGCCGCTCGGTGGCTGTCTCGGCCAGCGTCTTGAGGTTCACTGTGTCCTCTCGGTTGTACGACACCAGTGTTTCGAGTGCACCGTCTCGCCCTTGCTCGTGTTCCCGCCAGAGTCGCACCGCGTCCCGGCCCGAAATGTCCGGCCGATCCCGCTCGATACCGATATCTTGCTCGACCTGCTTGAGCCCGCCGGAGAGTCCGATCTTCTTGCAGGTGTACATCAGGTCCAGATGCGGGCGGTCGAGGTCGACATCGAAGTTCGCTTCGAGGAAGGGGACGTCGAAGCGCTTGCCGTTAAACGTCACCAGCAGGTCCGCGCCGTCGAACGCGGCTCGAAGGTTCTCTGTGGTCAGGTCGTCGTCGGCGATGAGCGTCTGTGTTTCGCCGTCCTGATGGAGGCTTACCGTTGTGACCTGATTGCGGTCCTGGTCGAGTCCAGTCGTCTCGATGTCGAAGAAACAGGCCCGCTCGCGGAAGGTTTCATATAGCCGCCAGCGCTCGCTGTTGGGGAACGTGTGATCGAAGTATGTAACGTCGGTCTCAGCGATCCGTTCGCGCCCTTCGTCGATGAATTGCTGGATGCGGTCGCCACGCTGGCCGCCGACGACGGCCGGTTCGAACTCGTCCCAGTGGGTGACACCCTGTTCCCAGATGGACCGCTCGGTCTTCTCTCCGACGCCGTCGGTTCCGATGAAACTGTTCTCGACGCGCACGCTCTCGGGTAGAGGGTGGGTTATATGTAAGCCCGTCGGTGCCAGTGACAGGTAGTCAGTGAGTCACGTCCCGCCTGTCCTACCGCCCACACATCGGAAGGATAGTGTCGTACACGGAACGACTCTCCAGCGACACGACGACCGTGCTGTCGCAGTTGTCACACGCCGCTCGCGACTGGTCGAAGGTCTGCTCACAGAACGGGCAGACGAATTGAGAGGTGCCGCGGGGGTGAAGTTTGGACATACCGACACAATGTGACCTGCCGTCGAATACTCGTCCGCTATGTGCATACGACGGCCGTAGTGCTGCCGCTATCTGTATAGGGTGTTCGACGAGATGGGCGGGGTGGGGTTCGTCGTCACTTTGATTAAACGTTCACCATGACAGTAGATGCATGACACATGGTAACAATTCAGTCCAGCAGCCGCATGCCGGCCGATCCCCGATTGCCAGGCTGGTCGGTCGCTTGACCGCGGACGGCGACGCCTCAAACAGGACACCGACCACTTGGGGACCGCTCGCGTGGTTCGCCGTCGCCGTCATCGCCGTGGAGCTGGTGGGGCTGCAGGGATATCGCCTTCTGACGGGCCAGGTGTTGACATTCGTCCAGAACCCGCTGTGGCTCATCAGGCCGCTGGTGTTGCTCGGCGCTGCGCTCGGGACTGAATCGCTGTACCGGCGTTACGACAGGGCACTCACCCGGAGCAATATCGGGGACCGCGTCGAGAAGCCGGAGCGGTTCGACAGACTCGTTCCGGACTGGCTCGTCTGGCTGCTCGTCGGGCTCGGCATCGGATTCACACTCGTCAACGCTGTTGCCATTCTCACGATTCAACAGCTCTACGCCGCGGGAGGCGCGACGCGGGTGTTTCGTTTTCTCGTCGTGACGCCGTTCGGATACGTCCCGATTCTGGCGACGTTTCTCGCGACGTATGTCGCCGTCGAGGTGATGCTGCCGCGGCGAATCGCGGCCGTGGACATCGAACTCGATTACCTCGATCCGGAACAGCTCGGCGGGATGCGCCCCATCGGTGAACTGGTCAAACTGGCGTACTACTACCTGATGGTCGGGCTCGTCGCGTACGCGATCGCGACGTACGGACCGCACATCCTCAGCGGTGCCCTCGGCTACAGCGCGCTGGATGCGCCCGGCCTGGCCGTCAACATCGCGTTCACGGCCGTCTGGATACTCTCGGTCGGAATCATGGCCTACGGCATCTACGTCCTCCACCAGCACATGGCACGACAGAAGCGCGAGCGCCTCTACGACCTCGACCGGCAGGCCAGAGAACAGGTCGACGCGCCGTGGGACATCCAGTCGTTCGACGCGCTGAACCCGCCGTCGGAGTACCGCCGCTACCGCAAGCAGGTCGAGTTCGTCACTGGGACGAAGGAGTACCCGGCGACGTTCACGATGTGGACCCAGCTCGTCGTCGGTGTCATGCTCCCCAAAGCCATCCAGCTCTTGCTGGCGGCTGTCTGAGGCGAACGAAAGCCCGAAGCCGGGCCACGCCACACAGTCACTCATGACGACGTTTCTGCTTGCGACCGGTTCCGTACACGTCACCGCGGCCGCCGCTGACTACCTGCAGGACCGACTTGACCCGGCAGGCGACGATGACATCGTCGTGGTCGCCGTCCGCGACCCCGATACGCCGTCCCGCGACGCGGGTGACGCCGTCAACGTCGCCCGCTCACGGCTCGCAGCGTTCATGCCCGCGACGGAGACGCGAGAGGGAGAGCCCGTAACGGAGATACTGGCGGCGCTTGACGAGCACGACCCGGACGAGCTTCTCGTTGGCCCCCACCGCGGTTCCGACGACGGCGACGGCGTCGGGCCGACGGCCAGGAACCTACTCGCCCGTGTTGACCGCCCCGTCGTCGTCCTCCCGCTTCCCTAGCGGGAGAACAGGCCGTCGTCCTCGAAGGTCAGACCGAGGTCGACATCGAGTAGGTCCTCAGTCATCGCGGCGACGGTCGGCGCAACATCGGTATCTGGGTCCGTCGCAAGTGGTCTGGGCGCACCCGGTTCGATGTGTGGGACCGTATGCGCTGCATCCTCGACGGATTCGTCGGTATCGCGGTGGACGCGGGTCGCAATGACGGCCGATGCCGGCGCTCCGATGTCACGGAGGCGGCCCTGCTGTCGCGGAAGCAGGTCGCTACCGCGCTGGCTGGCCGGCACTACGAGCGCCCGCCGCTGTGCGGTCGTGGCAGCGGCGACGGCCTGATTCGACGCAATTGGTGGCACATCGAGCAGGACGTGGTCGAACCGGCCGGCTAACTCCTCGATAGCCTGTTCGAGCGTCTGTGCGCTCTCGGCTGACTTCGCCCGGGCGAGGCGCTCGAACGGCGCGTGGGACGGACAGATCGCGACCCGTCCGTCGGCGTCGATACCCCACTCGAACAGCGCGTCGTCGACCGACGCGTCGCCGACGGCCACCGCAGTCACGTCGGCATCGAGTCGCCCGTCGACGTACGTTGCCAGCCCCTGTGTACCAAAGGCCGCGTCGACGACAGCGACGGACCGCCCACTCCGGGCCAGCGTCGCCGCCGTCTCGACTGTCAATCTGGTCGTTCCAGCCCCACCGGTACACCCGACAAACGCAAGCGTCGAAACCCCCATGCGTCGCTGTTGGCGTATCTTTCGGTAAAAAGATGCGGAATTTTACGCCTGCTCGGCCACGATGTCCGACTCGATGGCGTCCAGTTCGTCCTCAGAGAGGTCGGGCCGGTCGTTGACCAGCGCGTGGATCGGACGGCCGCCGTCGTCCTCGAACCGTGGGATAATGTGGCCGTGGACGTGGGGGACCTCCTGGCCGGCCACCTCACCGTTGTTGAATGCGACTGTGCTAGCGGGGGCGTCGACCGCTGATTCGACGGCGGGGACGAGTTCGTGCAGGGTCGACAGCACCTCGCCCGCCACGTCGGCAGGCGTGTTGTTCAGCCGTTCGTGGTGGTCTTTCGGGATGACGAGCGTGTGGCCCGGCGAGAGGGGATTGGCGTCCAGAAACGCCAGCACGGTGTCGTCTTCGTAGACGGTGCGGCCGGGGATGTCGCCGGCAACGATCTGACAGAAGATGCAGTCCTCGCTCATAGTCGTCCCTGCGTCCGGCGGTCACAAGAAGGTTCTAGGTGTCGCTGACACCGGCGACCGCGTCTGTGATCGCGGCGACGTACCCCCCGTAGTCGTAGCCCAGCCGTGAGAGCCAGACCTCCTGATACGACGGGTGGAGCAGCGGGACCACAGGAACGCCGAGCGCGTCGCTCCGACGGCGGTCGAGCACGCTGTCGAGGAAGCTGTCGGGGGCTGCGTCGTCCAGTGCCAGTACTGTCTTCGTCGCGTGTTTTCCGGTCGTCACGACCGCCGCCGGCTCGACCGCGCTGACTTCCTCGACGAGGTAGGGCCGGCAGTTTGCCAGTTCCGTATCGGTCGGGTCGCGGTTCCCCGGCGGATGGCACTTCACGGCGTTGGTGTAGTAGGAGTCGTCGTGGCCGAACCCGGCGTCGGCGAGCACCTGGCGGATTTTCCGACCGGAACGTTTCGAGGTGTAGGCCATTCCCGTCAGGTTGCCGCCCTGCCAGTGCTCGGCCTCGGGGTCCCCCTCGGCAGGGGCTTCGCCAACGACGACGAGGTCGGCTGACAGCGGGCCGTTGCCCCACGAGATACAGGTCCGACTGTCGGCGAGTTCCGGGCAGCGCTGGCAGTCCTCAGCGAGGCCGTTTCGCTCCGCTTCGTCCGGAAACGTTGGCACATGCAACCTGAGGGCTGTGTGTGGCAAATCGGTGGCGGTCAGTACACGCCTCGGCCGCTGCGCAGCACAAAGCGTTTGCCGGCAGCCCCTTATCACGACGCATGTATGCCCTCTTATGAGTACAAGGCGCTCGATGTTGACACCGGGATGTTCGGCGGTAGCAGCGTTCCCGTGGACGAACTGAACGCCCTCGGAGCCGACGGCTGGGAAGTCGTCGCACCGATAACCGAAAATAGCGGCCAGACAGCCGGGTTGCTCCTCCAGCGCGAGCGCTGACCAGCGCCACACTGGTGCCGTGCCATCTGAATCGCACACATACAACCGATTGTCCTTTATTGGAGGCGGCGAATGTGCCGGTATGGAACGTTTCGCCGCTGTCGACGACCAGTACGACCCCGACGCCGTCGAGGAGGGCGTCTTCGAGTACTGGGACGATGTCGACGCCTACGAGCAGACGAAGGCCCACCGGGCCGACGGCGAGGACTACTTCTTCGTTGACGGGCCGCCCTACACCTCTGGCGCGGCCCACATGGGGACGACGTGGAACAAGACCCTGAAGGACTGTTACATCCGCTACCTGCGGATGCAGGGCTACGATGTCACCGACCGGCCGGGCTACGATATGCACGGCCTCCCCATCGAAACGAAAGTCGAGGAGCGCCTTGACTTCGAGAACAAGAAAGACATCGAGCAGTTCGGCGAGGAGAACTTCATCGAGGAGTGCAAGGCCTTCGCCGAGGAGCAACTCGACGGCCTCCAGTCGGACTTTCAGGACTTCGGCGTCTGGATGGACTGGGACGACCCGTACAAGACGGTCAACCCCGAGTACATGGAGGCCGCTTGGTGGGGTTTCCAGCAGGCTCACGAGCGCGGCCTCGTCGAGCAGGGCCAGCGCTCCATCAATCAGTGCCCGCGGTGTGAGACCGGTATCGCCAACAACGAGGTCGAGTATCACGATGTCGGCAAGCCGTCGATCTACGTGAAATTCCCGCTGGCGGAACAGGAGGGCAGTTTGGTCATCTGGACGACGACCCCGTGGACTATCGTCGCCAACACCTTCGTCGCCGCCGACGGCGACCTCGAATACGTGGGCGTCGACGCCGAGAAAGACGGCGAGACGGAACGGCTCTATCTCGCCGAGGCCTGCGTCGAGGACGTGCTGAAGGCCGGCCGCTACGATGACTACGAGGTCGTCGAGCAACTGTCCGGCGAGGAGATGGTCGGCTGGGCGTACGACCACCCGCTCGCTGAGGAAGTGCCGGACCACGCACAGGGCAAGGGCTCCGGGCAGGTGTACACCGCCGACTACGTCGAGGCCGACCGCACCGGCCTTGTCCACTCCGCGCCCGGCCACGGTGAGGAGGACTTCGAGCGCGGCCAGGAACTCGACCTCGAAATCTTCTGTCCGGTCGGCAGTGATGGCGTCTACACCAACGACGCGGGCAAGTACGCTGGGACGTTCGTCCGCGACGCCAACGACGAGGTCATCGACGACCTCGACGACAAGGACTTCCTGCTGTCCAGCGAGGCGGGCCACACCGTCCGCGAGGGGCAGTGCTGGCGCTGTGACACCGACATCGTCCGCATCGTCACCGACCAGTGGTTCATCACAGTGACCGACATCAAGGATGAACTGCTGGCGAACATCGAGGACAGCGAGTGGTACCCGCAGTGGGCCCGCGACAACCGCTTCCGTGACTTCGTCGAGGACGCACCGGACTGGAACGTCTCGCGGCAGCGCTACTGGGGCATTCCGATCCCCATCTGGCTCCCTGAAGACTGGAGCGGCGACATGGACGATGCCATCGTCGTCGGCGACCGCGAGGAACTCACCGAACGGGTCGATCAGGAAATCGACCCCGAGAGCGTTGACCTGCACAAGGGCACGGTCGACGACCTCACTATCACCGAAGACGGCACGACCTACACCCGCGTCGGCGACGTGTTCGACGTCTGGCTTGACTCCTCCGTCGCGACGTGGGGGACCGTCAACTACCCCGAGCAGACCGAGGACTTCGATGAACTGTGGCCCGCTGACCTCATCATGGAGGCCCACGACCAGACCCGCGGGTGGTTCTGGTCCCAGCTGGGTATGAGCACCGCCGCGACCGGCGAAATCCCGTACAAGCAGGTGCTGATGCACGGCTACGCCAACATGCCCGACGGCCGCGGCATGTCCAAATCGAAGGGCGTCCTCATCGACCCGCATGAGGTCATTGAAAAACACGGCCGCGACCCGATGCGGCTGTTCCTGTTGTCGGTGACCGCCCAAGGCGAGGACATGAACTTCTCGTGGGAGGAGACCGCCGAGATGCAGCGCCGGCTGAACATCCTCTGGAACGTCGCCCGGTTCCCGCTGCCGTACATGCGGGCCGACGACTTCGACCCCGAGGAAACGACCGTCGAGGACGTCCGCGACGACCTCGAACTCGTCGACGAGTGGGTGCTTTCCCGGCTCCAGAGCGTGACCGAGGCGATGACGGACTCGATGGACGACTTCGAGAACGACAAGGCGGTCGACGAACTGCTCGAGTTCGTCGTCGAGGATGTCTCCCGCTTCTACATTCAGGTCGTCCGCGAGCGGATGTGGGAGGAGGAAGACAGTGCCTCGAAGCAGGCCGCCTACGCCACACTCTACCGCGTGCTCGAATCCGTGGCCGCGCTGTTCGCCCCGTTCACGCCGTTCGTCGCAGAGCAGGTGTACGGTGCGCTCACCGGCGACGCCGGCCACCCGACGGTCCACATGTGCGACTGGCCCGAGGTCGACGCCGACCTGCACGACCCCGCGCTCGAACGGGAAATCGAGGTCGTCCGTGAGGTCGAGGAAGCGGGCTCGAACGCCCGCCAGCAGGCCGAACGCAAGCTCCGCTGGCCTGTCACCCGCGTCGTCGTCGACGTGGACAGCGACGACGTGGCCGACGCCGTTCGCGCCCAAGAAGCAATCATCGCCGACCGACTCAATGCCCGCGTCGTCGAGGTCGTCGGCGCTGACAACGAGTGGGGCGAACTCCAGTACTCCGCCGAGGCCGACATGAGCGAACTCGGTCCGGCCTTCGGCGATGACGCCGGCCGCGTCATGAACGCGCTCAACGAGGCCCGCGTCACCGAGCAGTCACTCGATACCCTCGAAGACACAGTGAACGACGCGCTCGACGAGGATATTGACCTCACCGAAGAGATGGTCGAATTCCGGCGCGAGACGCCCGAGGGCGTCACCGGAACGGAGTTCACCGCACTCGACGGCGGCGGCGTCGTCTACGTCGACACCACGCTCACCGAGGACATCGAGAGCGAGGGATACGCCCGCGAAGTCATCCGTCGGGTCCAGGAGATGCGTAAAGACCTCGAACTGGACATCGAGGAGCGGATTGTCGTGGATCTGGCTATCGACGACGAGCGCGTCGATTCGCTCGTCAGAGAGCACGAAGCACTGATTAAAGAGGAGGTCCGCGCTGACGAGTTAGACGGCGTTGAAGACGGCCACCGCAAAACGTGGGACGTCGAAGGAACTGATATGGAGATTGCGATTGCTCCGGTCGCGGCCGCCGAAGCGTCGGACTAGCCCGGCACGCGACCAGCGGACACCCTCAAAACAGGCGAGCGACGACTAAGCGGAGCCACGAGCTATGACCGCTGCGGAAGTGTCGGAGTACTTCTCTCGCTTGAAACAAAACAAGGAGTGATTACAGCTGGTCTGCGACGACCGGCGCGGCACTGACTTCGCTGACGGCGCGTTCGAGCGTGTCCGTCCCGTAGACGGCTTCGACACCGGCACTGTTGAGCTTCGTCAGGGCGTTGCTGGCGAGCATCGGGTGGACGCAGGTGACGAACACACGCTGGGCGTCGCGGTCGTCGAGGACACCGACGGACTCGCTCATCGTCGATCCGGTGGCGATGATGTCGTCGACAAGCACCACGTCCCGGCCCTTGACCGGCGCGTCGCTGGGGCTGATCTCGATGTCGCCGGTGTCGTAGTCCCGGTCCTTCTCGAAGAAGTCCGTCTCGCCCTCGCCGTAGGCGTCCCGGACCGTCGTCGCGAGGGCGATTGCGCCTTCGTCGGGCGAGAGAAAGAGCGGGTCGTCGAGCGTGTCCGGCAGCGGGTCCGCGAGGACGCTTGCGGCGTCGAGGTTGGTAGCTGGCACGTCGAAGAAGTCGCAGACGGCCGGCTCGTGGGGATTCACGGTCAGCACCCGGTCGGTTCCCGTCGAGATGGCGCGGGCCATCGCCCGCGAGGACACCGGCTCACCGGGCTTGAACGCCTCGTCCTGGCGGGCGTAACCCATGTACGGAATGACGGTGATGACCTCGCTCGCGCCGCTTTCGCGGGCCGCGTCCTGCAACTGGAGCAACTGGAGGTGCGCGTCGCTGTCGACGGTCGACGCGACGACGATCGCCCGCTCGCCGGCGACCGCGTCGGGGACCCGGACGACGTGTTCACCGTCGGGGAACCGTTCGTACTCGACCCGTCCCAGCCGCTCGCCGGTCGCCTCGGCGAGGGTCGCCGCGAACGCCTGCGTGTCCGCCCCGGGGATAATCATGTGCGGTGGGTGGCTGTCCGGGCTAAACCTCTTTTCGATTCCCCGACACCGGGGCTGACTCTCCCCCTCAGACAAATATATTGTAATTGACATATATCGCTACAACATTCATGTAGCTTGTGTGATCATGCCAATTCTGGGACACAAGGATCTCTTACCATAATATTATTTACAACTAGATGAGGTATTTATCTCTGTCCGATTCCAAAGCACGAACAGAGCAGTCCCTCCAAAATAATGAAGGTATTACATCTGGATGACGAACCCGATTTTGCGGATTTGACTGCCCAGTTTCTCGAACAGGAAAACGAACGGTTCGAAGTTCAAACGGCAACCAGCGGAACTGACGGCCTTGCGATTCTTCGGGCAGAGGACATCGATTGTATCGTCTCGGACTATGATATGCCAGTAATGGACGGACTGGAGTTCTTGGCTGCAGTCCGCGAAGAGTATCCTGACCTGCCGTTCATCCTTTTTACTGGCAAAGGGAGCGAAGAGATCGCGAGCGAAGCTATTACTGCCGGCGTGACGGAGTACTTCCAGAAAGAGCACGGGACTGAACAGTACGCAATCCTGGCCAATCGAATTACGAACCTTGTCGAACGGTACCGTGCTGTCCGTACAATCGACCGTAGCTATAGGGCAATGAAGACTGCCAGCGAAGGGATCAGCCTCATCGACCCGGACGGGACGTTTTCGTATGTGAACCCTGCCTTTGCGGACCTATTTGGCTACGAGCAGGATGAACTGGCCGGCAAGCACTGGACAATTCTGTACCACGACGATGAAGCGGACCGGCTAGAGAACGACATCATCCCAGCGGTCAAAGAAAACGAGTACTGGTCGGGCGAAACAGTTCGACTGATGAAAGACGGAAACAGGCTCGTTACGAACCATCGCCTGGCTCACGCTGACGACGGGGTAATCGTGTGTACGGCGCGGGACATCACCCCCGAACGGACGCAGTTGACGGGACAGAGCACTCCGTTCGACGTTCTTATCGATGCCATGGACGACCACGCCTTCTTCACCCTCGACCACGAGGGCTACGTCACTCGCTGGAACGACGGTGCCCGACGATTCACGGGCTACGATGTGGACGAGATCCTCGGAGCGCACGTTTCGACGTTCTTCGAGGAGTCTGATCCGGCGAACAGCCTTCCCGAGCGACTCCTCGATACCGCGAAAACAGACGGGACCGTCTCCCATGAAGGGTTACAGATCCGCCAGGACGGCACGCGCTGCTGGACAGACATGACGCTCTCTGCGAGCTTTGACGAGTCCGGAGCACTCCGGGGCTACGGGATCATCTTGAAAGAAGCCGACAGACAGCAAATACCGCAGTAAGAGGGCATGGACGCCGGTCGATACTATGAAGGCCGGATAGAACTGCGACATCCCACTTAGATACTACTGATCGACTCAGGCTACAGCGACGCCGACGACATCGGGGACGCCCAGCGAGCGCTGTCGCCAGCCGCCCTGTCCGTCGGCGGTCGCCTCGGCGGCGGTCGCGACGAGGAAGGTCCCGTTCTCGGTGATAGCGTAGGTGTCGTCGCCGTACGTCACGTCGACGACACGTTCGGTGGCCGGCAACGAACAGGGCTCCCACGCACCGTTTGCCAGTTCGTACAAGCCGTCCGCCGCGGCGGCGTGGACTTGCTCGCCGTCGCTTGCAACCGCCAGATGTTGGCCCGACCGGACCTCGGTCCACTCGCCGCTCTCGCCTTCGTAGCGGTACAGCCCGCTCTCGGTCGCGGCGTAGTCGCCCGCCACGTCGGCCACGTCCACGAGGCCGAGTCGGTCGAGTGACGGGAGGGCGTACACGCCCTCGGCCGCAGCGAGGCGGTCGCCGTCGATGGCGCGGACGTCTGCGACCGCGCCGATATCCCGCCACTCACCGTCGTACCGAGCGATGTGGCCGTCGCCGGCTGCGAGCAGTCCGTCGCCGTCGTAGCCGACCGCGGTGGCTGGCCCGAACCCGGTCGGGACGAAACCGTCGTCGGTCAACACGAGTACGTCCTCGTCGGTGGCGACCGCGACTTCGCTGCTCGCGCCGGCCACGTCACGGGCATTGCACCGTTCGCTCAGGCTGAACCGTCCGATCTGGCCACCGGCCGTCTCAACGCGGGTGACGCCCAGTCCCGACGCGACGTACGCGTGGGTCTCCGGACGTTTCGCCCCGTACATCCGCTTCTCCGAGAGCGCGATATCGTCGTCGCTCACTTCATATCGCCTCTTTGTACGCTTCGAGCGCATTCTCTATGTCTTCACCTGTGTGGGCATCACAGATGAACTGTGACTCGAACTGGTTCGCCGTGAGGAATACGCCCTGGTCTTTCATCGCGGGCCAGAACAGTCGCTCCCACCGCTCGGTCTCGGCCTGTGTCACGTCGTGGCCAGTCTTCGGACAGTAATCGAAGCGCGGACAGGACTCCTGTTGCCGGCAGCCAGCCTCGCAATGTCCGTCGAAGGAATCCGGCCCGTCACGGGTGAAGATGACCTTGAACATCGAATCCCGACCGACGACGGTGTACTCGGGAGCTTGGTCTTCAAGAATGTCCTGCAAGCCCGCTCGGAGCTGTTCGCCGAGATCGTTGACGTGGTCGTATACGTCGTGTTCAGCCGCATACCGCAACGTCTCTAGGCCGGCCGCCATCGTCACGGGGTGGCCCGAGAACGTCCCGGACTGGAACACGTCGCCGGCGGGTGTAAACTGCTCGATGATCTCGCTTTTGCCGCCGATGGCCCCGACCGGGAAGCCGCCACCGACGATCTTCCCGAAGGTGGTGATGTCGGGGTCGATGTCGAACGCGCCCTGCGCACACTGCAGACCGCCGATTCGGAAGCCAGTGATGACCTCGTCGAAGATCAGCAGGGAGCCGTGGTCGTCACACAGTTCGCGCAGGGTCTCGTGGTACCCCTCAATCGGGTGGACGATGCCGTAGTTCCCGAGGATGGGTTCGGTGAGGACGGCCGCGATATCGTCGCCGTGTTCCTCGAACACTTCGTGGGCGGCCTCCTCGTCGTTGAACGGCACGGTCAGCGTGTGTTCGGCGAAGCTCTCGGGGATTCCGGGGCTGGATGGGGCGGTGTGGTCCCCCTCGCCCTCGACCAGCGTGGACTCCTGTGCGCCGTGGTAGCCGCTCTGCATCACGACGATCTTGTCCCGTCCCGTGTAGCCACGGGCAAGTCGGACCGCCGAGACCGTTGCCTCGGTCCCGCTGTTGACGAATCGGAGCATCTCGACGCTGGGGACGTGCCGGGTGACGAACTCGGCCAGTTCGACCTCGACTTCAGTGGGTGCGCCGTACATCGGCCCCTCGGCGGCGTGTTGCTGGATGGCTGACTGGACCTGTTCGGGCAAACTATGGCCCAGCAGCAGCGGACCATAGCCCATGACGAAGTCGATGTATCGGTTCCCGTCGGCGTCGATGACGTGCCCGCCGTCCCCCTTCTCGACGAAGAACGGATAGGGCCGCGTCGCTCGCACGGAGGAGTTGACGCCGCCCGACAGCACCGACAGGGCGCGGTCGTACAGCGCTCGTGACTGCTCGTGGTTCATACGCTGCCGTTTGACCGCTGCCAGAAAGAAACTGTTGTTACCTGGCGGTGCAATCGACTTGGTGGATGTACGTCACGGACTTACCGTTGAAATAAGTATTTCGTAAAGAGTCACTGTTATACAGTGTGTGTTCATCTACGTAAATACGATAATGCTATCCGAACGTACCGAAAAATCATATCACAGTGGACAGACGGGCGTCGGAACGGCGCGTGAGGGGCTGTGAGCGACTGGGTGCCGACGACGTGTATGCGGTGTGCCGTTGGCTGTGGCCACATGCATCAGGGCGCTGACGAGGGGTACGGTATCGACGCTGTTCGCGGCGACGCCGCGCATCCAGTCAGCCAGGGTCTCGCCTGTGCACGCGGCCTCCGGGAGAGCAAGGCTCCCGACGGGGAGTGGCTCACCCGGCCGATGGTCCGCAGTGATGGCGAACTCCGCCAGACCCAGTGGGACGTGGCCCTGGCCCGCGCCGTTGAGGGCCTCCAGGCCGCCCACCAGCAGGACCCAGACTCCGTCGCCGTGCTGGGCAGCGGCCAGCAGACAAATGAGGCTGCCTATGCGCTAGGGAAGGTCGCCCGCGGTGGCTTCGGCACGCGCAACTACGATGCTAACACGACGCTGTGCATGGCCAGCGCCGTCACCGCCTACTACCAGGCATTCGGCAGCGACGCGCCGCCGTGTACCTACGCCGACATCAGCGACGCCGACCGCCACGTCGTCTGGGGGGCGAACCCGGCGGTCGCCCATCCTGTCATGTTCTGCTGGATTCAGCAGTCCGCTGACGAAGACGGCGTCGAAATCATCGTCGTCGATCCCGTCCGCTCCGAGACGGCGGAGAACTCCGAGCACCACGTCGCGCCCGATCCGGGGAAGGACCTCGCGCTGGCCCGGGCCGTCCTCGCCCGTATTGTCGAAACGGGCCGGGTCGACCGCGAGTTCATCGACGAGGCGACCGACGGGTTCGAGGATCTGCTCGCGACGCTGCCCGACGCCACGGACGCGGCCGCCGAGGCCGGCGTCGAGATGGCCGATGTGGACCTGCTGGCCGACGCACTCGACCAGCGGGCACTCATCTACTGGGGCATGGGCATCAATCAGCACGTCCAAGGGACCGAGACCGCCCGGGCGCTCATCGACCTGACGCTGGCGACGGGGAACCTCCGGCCCGGCGGCGGCCCGTTCTCGCTGACCGGCCAGGCCAATTCGATGGGGACCCGCATCTGCTCCTCGAAGGGCTCCTGGCCCGGCCAGCGGGCTTTCGAGGACCCGGACCACCGCCGCCTCGTCGCCGACCACTGGGATGTGCCGGTGGACCGCCTCCCCGACGACACCGGTCCCGGTCCGGTCGGGATGCTCGAAGCCGAGCCAGACGCCGTCTGGGCCGTTGCCACGAACCCCGTCGCCGGGATGCCCGAGGCCGAGAGCGTTCGCGAGACACTGGAAGACGCCTTCGTCGTCGTGCAGGACGCTTTCCACACCGAAACGACCAAGATTGCCGACGTGGTTCTGCCCGCCGCGACGTGGGGCGAAAGCGACGGAACGACGACGAACATGGAGCGGACCATCTCTCGGGTCCGGTCGGCGACCGACCTGCCAAGCGGCGTCAGGCCGGATCTGGACATCATCGCCACCATCGGTTCGCGGCTGTTCCCCGGCCTGTTCGAGCACACGTCGCCGGACCCGTCGGCCGTGTTCGACGAGTTCACCGCGCTCACCGAGGGGACGGTCGCCGATTGCTCGGGCATCACCTACGAGCGACTGGACGAGGTTCACGCTGTCCGGTGGCCTTCGCCCGACGAGGAAAGCGCCGGTGGCTACCGCTACCACGACGACGAGTCGTGGTCGTTCCCGACCCCGTCCGGCCGCGCACAGTTCTCGACCGGCCGGCAAGGGTCGCTCCCGGAACCGACCGACGAGGACTACCCGCTGACCCTGACGACCGCCCGCGAGGCCGACGGGTACAACACCGGCGTCCGGTCCCGTGGGGGCGAGGCTGGGCCGCTGGTGGCCCGAATCCACCCCGAAACGGTCGCGGAACACAGCGAACAACTCTCCGATGGGACGCTGACCATCGAAACGCGCCGCGGCTCCGCGACGATCGACATCGACCGCGATGAGGGCGTCCCCCGCGGGATGGTATGGCTCCCGATTCACCATCCGGCGACGAACCGGCTGACGCTTTCGGACCGGGACCCCCAGTCCGACGAGCCGAACTTCAAGCAGTGTGCTGCTCGCCTCGTCGCCCCAGAGGCCGAACTGCCGCCGGCCACGGCCGACTGAGCGTCTGTCGGGCGCAGCCTTGACGGGCAACCAACACACAGCTCTCGGAACTCGCTCGAATCACTCCAAATATGTCCAGTTATTCCCGCATCCGCTGGGCGTTCAATGTCCTTAAACAGGGGATATCCGATGATATATTTGCGGTCTATCCACTCAGGCAGACTGGAATAGCCGTTCTGTAAAGGGTTACTGTTATTAAATGGTGGGACTTTCGGACTTCATGTACTGATGTGGGCACACATCCAAAATAAAATCGAATTGGTGGACAAAGACTCGTTAATAATCGTGGATGATGGTCAGTCCGTAACCGAGGTGTCGGCATGGGACTGATCAAGATGACGAAGTACCGGACGCTGCTGCTGGCGACCATCGGGTTCAATTTCTCGTTTCTCATCTGGTTCTCCTTTGCGCCGTTTACCGGCCCGATGGCCGAGGAGTTCGGGCTCACGACTGCAGAGATCGGAATTCTGGCGAGTTCGGCTATCTGGATGGCCCCGTTCGGACGGATGCTCACCGGCTGGCTCTCCGATAAGTTCGGCGCGCCGGCCATCTTCGCCATCGTGCTGGCGTACGTCGGCGTGTTCTCGATCGGGAGCGCCTTCGCACAGGACTACTCCGTGTTCTTCGTGTTGCGACTCATCGTGGCGACGGCCGGCATCACGTTCGTCATCGGCATCCAGCACGTCGCCGAGTGGTTCGAGGAGGAGAACCTCGGCCTCGCGGAGGGCATCTACGCCGGCGTCGGGAACGCCGGTGCCGCCGGTGGCGCACTGATTCTCCCCCGCGTGTTCGGCTCCGGCTGGAGCGGCCCGCTGTTCTCGACTAACTGGCGAGCCGCGTTCTTCTACACTGGCATCGTCTCCATCCTCCTCGCAATCGCCTACTACACGCTCGGCGAGGCCGCGAAGACCGAGGCGAAACGTCAGGCGACCAAGGAGGATACCAACTTCAAAGGCTGGCTGCACACGGCCACGCGATACGGCACTGTCGTCCTCGCCGCTGCGTACATCATGTCCTTCGGCCTCGAACTGTCGATGAACGGGTGGCTCGCCACCTACTACCGCGAGGCGTTCAATCAGGACAACCTCGTCATCGCGAGCACCTTCGCCGCAACGTTCTCGATTGCCGCGGGACTGCTCCGGCCGTTCGGTGGCTACGGCAGCGACCTGCTGGCCCGCAAGGAGAAGAACATCCTGCCCTTTTTCGAGGGCCAGTACCGCGAACAGTGGACGTTCCTCGGGCTCTGTTTCATCGTGCTGATGATGTTCGCCATGACGCTGGCCGGCCTTTCCGGGGTGTTGCTGAACGCCGTCGTGATCGGCTTCTTGGTGGGCACGGGCTGTGCGTGGGCCGAAGGCGCAATATTCGCGCAGGTACCTGCGATGTTCCCCGACGACTCGGGCTCGGTCGCGGGTGTCGTCGGCGGCGTCGGCACTGTCGGCGGGATCGTCTACCCGCTGTTTTACTCCGCGCCGTGGCTGGCGAACCTTCACATCGGGTACTCCGTAGCTGGCGTTACCATGATTCCGATTGTGTTGCTGTCCGCATGGGTGTTCCAGCCGGAAATCGCGAAAGTCGCTAACACGGCCGGCTTCGTCGGAAGCACGCAAGAAGGCACCACCGTCGCCTCCGGCGACGACTGACCCCCCTGTCTGTAACTTCGGACGGTCGTGGCCGTCAGATGGCAGCCACGACCGTCGGTTTCTCACGCGGACTCTGTATCGGGGGCTGTGATACGACTCCTGTGGGAACCGGCTCGTCCCACGAACCGCTCGACCGACCCTCGACAGTCGATGTCTCGGGGCGCACAAACGCTGCTCTGGTGCGCGCTGCTGACACCGCAAAACCGCAGCCGCCGTCCCAGCAGCCGAATCACGGTCCCACACCACAACTAGGTCACAGCCCTGTCGTCTGCCGACGTATCACGTCGCCTGCTTGCGATTTCTTGCGTCTCGCCGCCCTGCTGTATTACCTCCTTAAACACCTCTCAGACGGTATAATTCTGGACGGCTGTTGTCGAAAGCGACACACTTCTTTATTTCTTTAACGAATAGGGTTATAAGGAACCAACATCAGTATTCAAGCGTAAATTAGCGGACGTTCGGATAACTATGAGCGAGAAAACAGCACATACATTAATAATTGAGGATGACTGACGATGGCACATAAGAAAGAGGAGTACAAGGCAGAGCTGTACGGTGATGAAGTACGGGAGAAACTAGAGGAGTTTGCCGAGAAGGGGTGGGATTCCATCCCTGAAGACGAGCGCGAGAAGTGGTTCTCGCGGTTCAAATTCTGGGGGGTGTTCCACCACCGCGGCGGGCAGGAGTCGTATTTCATGATGCGGCTGACCAACTGCGGCGGTGTCTTGGAGCCCGACCAGCTCCGGGCCATTGGAGAGGTCGCTCGCGACTACGCGAAGGGACCGGCCGAGAACCCCGAGTTCGGGAACGGCTGGATCGACCTCACGACGCGCCAGTCCATCCAACTCCACTGGCTCAAGCTCGAGGACATCCCGGAGATCTGGGAGAAACTCGAAGCCGTCGGCGTCTCCTCGCGCTCGGCCGGCGGGGATACGATGCGCAACATCTCCGGCTGTCCGGTCGCCGGCAAGGCCGAGGAGTACGTCGCGTCCCGCCCGATTCTCGACGAGATTCAGGAGACCATCCGCGACGACAACGACCTCTCCAATATGCCCCGGAAGTTCAACATCTCGGTGACGGGGTGCAAGCAGGGGTGTGCCCAGGACAGCATCAACGATATCGGGCTGGAGCCAGCCCACAAGATCATTGATGGCGAGGAAGTCGAGGGGTTCAACGTCCGTGTCGGTGGCGGCCTCGGCGGCCGCGAACCCCGCGAGGCCCGTCCGCTCGACCTGTTCATTCGGCCCGAACACGCCGTCGAGACGGTCCGGGCGTTCGTCGAGTACTACCACGAGGAAGGCAACCGTCAGAACCGCTCGAAGAACCGCGCGCGCTTTTTCGTCGACGAACACGGCACCGACGCTATCCGGGAGGAACTCGACGAGCGCCTTGATTTCGAGTTCGAGACCGCCGGCACCGACTTCCGCGGGGCGTACACGTACAACGCCGGCAAGTCGGCCGAGCACGGGGCCCACGACCACGTCGGGGTGTACGACCAGAAAGACGACAAGAACTACGTCGGGCTCTCGGTGCCGGTCGGCCGACTCTCCGCCGAGGACGCCATCGAACTCGCGGACCTCGCCGACGCCTACGGCTCTGGCGAGGTGCGGCTGACCCGCCGGCAGAACCCGATCATCATGGACGTACCCGACGGGAACCTCTCGAACCTCCTCAACGAGCCGCTGCTGGAGAAGCACTCGCCCGAGCCGAACCCGTTCGTCCAGGGCGCGATGGCCTGTACGGGGACGGAGTTCTGCTCGCTGGCACTCACGGAGACGAAGGCGCGGATGGCCCGCCTGCTCCGCTGGCTCGGCGACAACGTCGAGGTGCCCGACGACGTAGACCGCATCAAGATGCACTTCTCGGGCTGTACGGCCGACTGCGGCCAGGCGATGACGGCCGACATCGGCTTGCAGGGGATGCGCGCCCGCAAGGACGGACAGATGGTCGAAGCCGTCGACGTGGGCGTCGGCGGCGGCATCGGCGAGGAGCCGACGTTCATCGAGTGGGTGCGCCAGCGGGTCCCCGCCGACGAAGTGCCGGGCATGATCGCTAACATCGTCGAGGCCTACGCCGCGTTGCGCTCGGAGGGCCAGACGTTCCGGGAGTGGGTCGATGCCACCGGCCACGAGACCATCGTCGAACTGGCCGAACCCCACGAGGTCGAGGGGTACACCGACCCGTGCCTGGCCGACGGCAAGCAGTCGTGGTATCCCTTCGACGACGGCGACAGCCCGGCCCCGACCGACGCCGAAGGCCAGCCGATTTCGGCGGATGACTGACCATGGCTGAGACAGACCGTCAGACCGGCCACGGCGGGGACGACTCGTCGGAATCCGCGGTTGCGGGGGTGGCATACGACGCGGCACCGGAGCTACTGGAGTAACGCGGCCCCGGCTCCGAACGGCCGGTTTCGGCGACGCGACCCGCCTCTCTCAGGGCGTGTCCGTCTGCCTCTGACAGACGGGGACTGCTCGTGTCCATGTCCCCACTCGGTTCTCCGTTTGCCGTATTTTTCGGGTGTATAGTTGTCGCCGAGCTCCGGCTCTAGTCCCCGTAGTCTCCGAGATCGCACTCGGCGGCCGGGCCACCGTCACAGTCGTATCCGACCGCTTTCGTGACACTGAGCAGGTCGTAGAACCGACCGAGGGACTGCTCGGACTCGGGAAGCCCTTCGACCACTGGCACGCCACGCTGGGCCTGATGGTCACAGCGCCGCATCGTCTGGCTGCCCAACCCAACCGAGTATTCGTGGTCTTCCAGCGCTCGGATAACCGCCGGCGGGTAGAACGTACCGGCGCGCTCGACAGCCGCGGCGTACTGGAGCGTCTGTGCGTAGGCCAGATGGGCCACGCCGGAGGGCCGCTGTGCGTTCCCGTACTCGGCGGTGAAGGCGTTTTTGAACTCGTTCGAGAGGTCGGACGAGGCGCTGGTGTCCCACGCAACCGTCCCGACAACACCGTCGAGCGCCTTCGAGGCGTTCTGTGCCACGATGCGGTTGTACAGCGGCACCACAATCCCCACCTCGTCAGGGAGAATTTCCTGCGCCGTTGTCAGTGAGTTCGCGGCGTCGAGTCCGTAGTGGTCGAGGAAGACGACCTCCGCACCGGCGTCCCTGGCCTGTTTGAGTGGCTCCTCGTAGTCCGTCGTCCCGAGACGCGTCGGGATGCTCGTGAGCTCGACCCAGCCACTCGACGTGAAGAAGTCACGGATCGACGATTCCATGGTCTTGCCCCAGTTGTAGTCCGCGTAGATCTGGACGTACTGAGCCTCCCGGCCGAACCGTTCTTTGAGCACCGGAAGCAGCGCCTGTGCGGTCATGTATGCGTTGAACATCTCCCGGAAGCTGTACCGGACACAGTCCGCTCCCGTCGTATCGTTCGAGTGGGTCAGACAGCACATGTACGGGACCTTCTGGGCCTGTGCGACCTCCTGCTGAGCGATGGCGACGGAACTGGACGAGCCGCCGGAGAACATGACGACGTCGTCCTGCTCGATCATCTCCTCGGCGTTGTCCGTCGCGACATCCGGCTTCGTCTCCGTGTCTGCAGTGACGTACTCGACGGTCTTTCCGAGCACGCCGTCGCCACTGAGTACGTCAAAGGAGCCCTGGCCGACCCAGCCACCGCCCTCGTTGAGATGCGTGACGGCGAGCTCATATCCCCGAAGTTCGTCGCGCCCTTCGGCGGCGTAGGTCCCGGACTGTGGGACGTTAAAGCCGAGCGTGACCGCGTCGCCGTTGACCGGATAGTTCCCGAGCGGTGGGTGCTCCGGTGTGTTTTCGGCCTTCGAACCCCCGCCCTGGCACCCCGCCAGCCCGGCGAGCCCCGCGGTACCGACCCCACCGGCAAGCTGTAGTAGCGACCGCCTGTCAACTGCCACGCCCCCTCTTTCCAATCGCATACCGCTTCTTTTGATGGTAAATATATATAATACTTTATCAAGTATAATGCAGCTAATTGGGACAGACTATGACAGTAGCTGGTGATAACGAGCCTCTGATCGGTTTCTCGCCGATTACAGCACCGCTGGCCGTACGATAGAACGAGATAGCAGAGACAGCGTATCGCTGTCAGTCAAGAATGTCGCTGGCTTCGGTGTCTACCGCTACGTCGGTGTCGAGGTCGATATCCTGAATAAGCGCAACGAGGTCCTCCAGTTCGGGGAACGTGTACACGGTCATTCCAAGGTCGCCGTCGTCGACGGTGATACGCGAGTCGACGACGAACACCAGATCCGAGTCCGGCCAGCCGCCCATCTCGTCGATGATGCCGTCAGCCGGCCCGAACACGAAGTTCGGGGTCCCCATATCGATGGTCGTCTCCAGCACGTTGGCCCACCCGTCGATAAACGCGGAGGTCATGATGTTGCCGATCTCCTGCATCGCCGACCGTTCCATGTCGGAGAACCCCTCGCCCTCGCTGGGTTCGCCCATCCCGCCCATCATCGCGCTGGCCATCTGCTTGCTGTCCTCTGGTTCGAGCAGGAACAGGACGTAGCCGTAGGGCGGTTCGTTCAGTTCGACGTAGATGCCGACGCCCTTGTCGTCGCCGATGTGTGTCTTGACGTCCTCGATGTCGAGAAAATTGATCTGTGAGGTCCGAACTGTCGCGTCGAGCCCGGTCAACTGACCGAGGTTCTCCGCGACTGTCCCGGACCCCTCCTTCGCCATCTGGTTGAAAAGGTCCAGCTTCCGCACGTCGACTTTCAAGCCCATATCTTCTGGAGCGGCGCAAGCGGCTTAACGCCACCGCCCTTCAACTGTCGGCCGTCTCGGGTTCGTACGGTCCCAGATCGGTACACTCGCTTGCCGGATACTCCTCGCAGCCGTACGCGATGTCAGTCGAAATCTGGATGACGTCGAGTACCTCGGGGCCCTGACTGGATCCTTCGACGACGGGAACGGGCCCCATAGACTGGTGATCGCATGCCCGTAACGTCGCCTCGCCGCGTCCGGCCTGGTACGTGGTGCCTTCGAGTTCACGGATGACGGCCGGCGGTTCGAACGTGCCGGCGCGCTCGACAGCTGCGGCGTACTGGAGCGTCTGCGCGTAGGCCAGTCGGGCCTGGTCCGATGGGACCCGGACCTCGTCGGCGGCATACGCCGCATCGAACGCTTCGGTAAACGCCGTTGAAAGCGGTGTATCGATGCTGTAATCCCACGAAATGGTGCCGACGACTCCGGCCATGTCGGCGCCGACATCGCGGGCCAGTTGCCGACTCACGATCGGCATGACGATGTCCATCTCTTCCGGGACTATGTCCGTCGCTTGGTTCAGCGCGGTGACTGCGTCACGCCCGCGGTAGGACAACACGATGGCGTCGACGTCAGCGTCCACGGCCTCCCGCAACTGCGGCCTGAAGTTCTCCGTTCCGACCCGTGTCTTCGTCTTGCCCATCTCACTCCAGTTCTCCGACTGGAACCGGCGCTTGAACTGCTCGGACTGCGTGAAGCCGAAATCGGAACTGGCGTGCAACTGGTAGAACTCCGTTCGTCCTTCGAACCGCTCGGTCAACACCGGGACCAGCGCGTTGGCGGCCATCCGACCGTTGTGCATCTCCTGAAATCCGTATCGAGAGCAGTCGATCCCCGTGACGTTCGTCCCCGGAGCGAACCCGAGCATATGGACCACGCCGCGGGTCGGACAGTACTTGAGTAACTCCCGGGCTGTGTTTGTCGACCCGCCACCGGCGATCATTACGGCCCCGTCCTGTTCAACCAGCGTCTCCGCCACGTCCCGGGCTGTTTCCGAACTGGACTCCGTGTCAGCTATAACGCTCTCGACCGTCCGGCCGAGAATGCCGTCCCCGGACAGCGCCTGCCACGCGTCGGTGTCGACCCAGCCACCGCCCTCGTTAAGATGGTCGATGGCCAGTTCGAATCCACGCTGCTGGCCGGTACCAAGTGGCGAGAACGATCCCGATTGCGGGATCGTGAGGCCAAGCGTCACTTGGTCGTCGTCGACCGGTTGATTCGCGTACCCTGTGACATTGCTTGTCGGTGTCGCAGCACGGTTGCTCCCGCCGCAGCCGGCAAATCCGGCGAGCGAACTCGCTCCGACGGCTGCGAGTAGCTCCCGTCGCGTCACTGTCGACCCCCGAGCATCCCAATCCATGATGAAAAATATATTACTACTGCTGTAATTAAGCCTTGCTTCATCGATCAATGGGTCTCCAAACCGAGACGAGACGCTACTCACTGCTGTGATTGCAGTCGGAAAACAGATGGCGTCGGCTCAGGCGTCAGTTCCGCCGACCGGGAACTGTTCGTGCTCACACACCGTGTTCAGTACGACTGACGTCGAGGCGGATCGGATATCCTCGTCGGTCAGCAGCGTCTTTATCCGCTCGTTCATCGACTTCGTGTCGGTGAACTTCCCGACGGCCACGATGTCGTGGTCGCCGGTCACTTCGTAGACCGCGATCATCTCGCGTCGATCCCGTAACTGGTCCACCACCCGTCCGAGCCCGTCGCCCTCGACGGAGAGCTGGAACACGGCGGTCACGTCGTAGCCCAGCGCCCCGTAATCGATGTCGACGGTGTATTCGTCGATCACACCGGTCGCCTCCAGGTCGTCTATCCGGCGCGACACCGTGGTCGCCGCGATTCCGGTCGCGGCGGCGACGTCACGGGCACTGGCCCGGCCGTCCTGGAGCAGTGCGTTCACTACCTGTCTGTCGGTATCATCGACCATTTCGTCGGCTCAGACTGCCTCTGGGCCTTCTTTGCCGGTTCGGACCTGATAGGCGTTGTCCACGGGGAGGACGAATATCTTGCCGTCACCTTTCTCGCCGGTATGGGCACCGTCGGCGATGGCATCGACGACATCCTTTGCGGGGATGTCGGCGACCACCGTCTCGACTTTGACCTTCTGGTGCAGGTCGACGACGTACTCCTCGCCGCGCCACTGTCCCTTCTTTGCGGGCTGTGAGCCGCGGCCGGACACGTTCGTCACCGTCAGCGAGGGTGCGCCGACCTCAGCCAGCGCCTTCTTTACGTCGCCGAGTTTGTCCGGTCGAACCATTGCCACTACCATCTTGATCTCTGAGTCGTCGGTTTCAGTCATCTTGGGAACCTCCGTCAGTACGCATGCTCGGGCTCACTTTACCACCATCGGCGACGACGCTCTCGCCACCACCGAACTCGGGGTAGGTCTCGACGCCGTGTTCGCTGACATCCAGCCCTTCCTGCTCGTGCTCGGGCGTAACCCGGGCCTGACCGGCCAGTTTGAGCGCGTACCAGACGACCCCGGTTGCGACAATCGTCCAGCCCGCGATGGCGACGACGCCGATCAGCTGTGCGATGAAGGCGTTAGCGACCGACCCGACCGTGCCGGGCGTGGCGACGAACGGGAACAGCAGCGTGCCGAGCACACCGGCGCTCCCGTGGACCGGGAAGACGGCACAGACGTCGTCGATTTTCATCCGGTTCTCGATGAAGCTGAACACGACCGGCAGCTGTCCGCCTGCGAGGGCACCGACGATGATTGCGCCCCACCACGTCGTGGTGTCGGGGATCGCCGTGATACCGACCAGCCCGGCCAGCAGCCCGTTTGCCACGTACAGGGTGTCGACCTTCCCGGTCTTCAGCCACGCGACCAGTCCGGCACCCATCGCGCCACAGGCCATCGCGATAGTCGTCGTCATCGCGACACGGCCGACCGTCGCGAACGCGCCGAGGGCAAGCGATCCGTCCTCGACGACGAAGACGGTCGCTGCCGTACCGACGTTGAAGCCGTACCAGCCGAACGCGAGGATGAGCGTTCCCAGAACGGCAAAGGTCAGGGAGTGGCCGGGAATGACGTTCGCGGAGCCGTCCTCGTTGTACCGACCCATGCGTGGGCCGAGGACGTACGCTGCCGTGAGGCCCGCGATGCCACCCATGCCGTGGACGATCATCCCGCCAGCGAAGTCGTGGAACGCCTCGCCGCCGAAGCTAATGTACGCGCCGGCCCACGTGATCCCGGTGACGACGGGGTAGATGACCGCCGCCAGCAGGAACGTGTACGTGATGTAGGCACGGAGCTTGGCTCGTCCGGCGACCGCACCGGAGACGATGGTCGCTGCCGTCATCGCGAAGACGGCACCGAACAGCCAGCCGACGTAATCGTTTGCGGCCCCGGCACCGAAGGCGGGAGAGAACCCGCTACCGCCGACCAGCGCACTGATTCCTGAGCCGATCAGGAAGAACACCGTCACACCGACCGACCAGGTCAGGAGGTTCTTGGTCAGCTGGTTCGCGACGTTCTTCGAGCGCACCTGGCCCGCCTCCAGCATGGCGAAGCCCGCGTGCATGAAGAAAATCAGGAACGATACTGTAAGGACCCACAGGAGGTTAACCCCCTCTGCGAGTACGGTCGGATCTACTTGTAGTGCAGTGTAGCTCATTTCTAGTTCACCTGTTTCGTTTTGTTATCGACTGCCGTCTGCATGTCCAACTTTCCCCCATTCTGGCTCAACTTCTTCAACTCTTTCACGAGAAAGGCTCTGGTAACAGCACTACATAAGGTTTGCCTTTATGAATGCGGAAATTAGAGGGGATGTGGTAGACGACCGTCCAGATTAGGGTATGATATTATGGATATAAGGTTGTTCTCCGTAAAGAAAGTCCGTATATGCACACTGGAATTTTGGACGTTTGTCGACCCCAGTTCCGGCCACAGGGGGCCAAATAGGCCGTTTTTGCTTGCGCGCGCTCTCGGCTGGCGGGTGTTGCCAGCGACAACAGGGTTATACCTCGCGACCACAGATTCGGATTTAGTATAAATGTCCGGAAAACAGTGGGGAGACGTGGCACAATGTGCCGATAAACTGTACAAGTCGATTATGCTTCGGCGGGTTCATAGCTGATTATGGCTTCGGACCATTATCCCTCCATTCCGGACCAGTCGACGGCCGTGACAGAGGAACGCGCAGTCGCGAACGCACAGGGCGCACTCGATGTCGTTCAGGCGGCGTCGGTGACCGTCGGCGAGCAGCTTGCGGCGATTGACGACCGTGCAACGGCACAGGCAACCGACGCACAGTGGATCGCCGACGAGGTGTCGTCGCTTTCAGCCACAATCGAGGAGATCGCTGCGACCGCAACCGAGGTCAGCGAGCAGAGCCAGCGGGCGACGGACGCGGCAAACGACGGGCGGAAAGCGGCGGCTGACGCCATCGAGTCGATGGACGAGGTCCGCGAACTGGGCCAGGCGGTCGCCACAGAGGTGGCCGCCCTGCAGGACCAGGTCGACCGTATTGCCGATGCGCTGGCCGGCATCGACCGCATTGCCGACCAGACGAACATGCTCGCGCTGAACGCCTCGATAGAGGCAGCGCGGGCAAGCGGCACCACCGATACGGACGGGTTCGCCGTAGTTGCAGACGAAATCAAGGGGCTCGCTGAGGAATCACAGCAGCAGGCCGAAGAAATCGATACGACCCTGACGGCGGTTCGGGAAGCAACAGACGACACCGTTGCCCAACTCAACGAAGCTATCGACGGTATCGACACCGGGGCCGAGCAGGTCACCACGGCGATGGCACGCCTCGACGACGTGGCCGACACTGTCGCGGAAACGGCCGACGGCATCGCGTCCGTCTCGGCAGCGACCGACGAGCAGGCGACGACGAGCGAAGCGGTCGCCCAGCGTTGTGAGACGGTGTCGGACCGCGCCGCTGCTATCGAAGACGACCTCTCGGAGATACGTGCCGCCCGTTCCGAACAGACTGCGATGCTGGACGAGATCGACGACGTGCTCGCCGCTGCCGAGGCTGACCGGCAGGACCGACTGGCGGACGCGCCGACGGTCCCGACCGGCATCGACGGCCTCGACGACCTCTGTGGCGGTGGCCTCGTCATGGGCGGCCAGGCTGTCTTCCGGTACGCTGACGGGGCGCAGGTCGACGGGGTCGTTGCGCAACTGTGCGCGACGGCTGTCGCCGCCGGCCGGGCGGTCTCGCTGACGCCACCACCGTCCCTCGACCGGTCGACGCTTGCCGCCGCGTTCGCAGCAACCAACCACTCGCTCGAAGACGCGCTTGATGACGACGCCCTGTTCGTCCTCGATATGTTCGGACACTGGGACGCGCGGTACAACGTGTTCGACCTCGACCGGACCTCGCTCGGTGCTGCCAACGAGACGACGGCGACCAGACGGGACGCCCCGCTGGTTATCGTCGGGAACATTCAGGGCGAGATACGGATGATGGGCGAACAGGCCGCCAGAGAAGCCCGGTACGAGAACGACGACGGCGTCTTCGAACCCCACGACACCGTGGTCAACGTCATCGACGACGATACGGTCCCGGCCACGCTTGCGGCGTTCTACTCGGGTGCTGCCGATCAGGAACTCACGCTGACACAGACTGACGGCCGCGAGTACCTGACGCTCACGGCCTCGCCGCGTGGCACTGTGGGGACGAAACAGTCGGTCTCACGGCTGTCGAGCCCACCCTTCCTCCGGCTCAGAGACAACTGATGTTCGGTATCGACGACACCGGTCGGATTACGTTTGCGACGGAGGAGTTCGCTGCATTGCTCGACCGAACACCTGCCGAACTTGTCGGCACACCCGTCGACGCGCTGGTCGCGGCCGAGGACCGCGAGACACTGACCGAAGCCAGACAGGCCGTCAGCAGTGCTTCAGACCGGGTGACACGGACCTGCCACGTCACACTGCGCCAGAGCGACCGCTCTCGCCCGGTTACGATTGAACTCACGACCGCAGACGACGGGTCCGTGGTCGGCTCGCGCTGCCGAACGGCCGAAACGGCCGACCCGTTTCAGCACCTGTTCGATCTCATTCAGGACGCGGTCGTCGGCTTCGAAATCGTCAATTTCGTCCCGATTGTGCGGACAGTCAACCCCGCGTTCGTCGAGACCTTCGGGTACGACCGCGAGGAAATCGTGGGTGAACCGCTCAACGAGTACATCGTTCCCGGCGACCGCGTCGAAGAGGCGGTCAACTACGACGAGCGAACGGCCGCCGGGGAAGTCAACTACGCTGTCGTCTCCCGGAAAACAGCCGACGGTTGCCGCGAGTTCATCTATCGCGGCGTCCCGTACGACACGGTCGACGGCCGTCGCTGTGGCTTCGCGATGTACACGGATGTGACGGACAGCCGGCGGCAAAAGCGCCGACTCAGTGTTCTCCATCGCGTCCTGCGACACAATCTCCGGAACGAGCTTTCTGTCATGTTCGGGACGTCCGAATACGTTCGTGCCCACGCAGCCGACTCGTCCGTCTCGCTGGCTGCGTCTCGCGCTCTCGACGCGGCAGACCGCCTTGCCGCTGTCAGCGAAAAGGCCCGAAGCGTAGAAACTGCGCTCGACGGGGACGCCGAACAGTCGGTCGATGCGGCGGCACTGGCCCGGTCTGTCGCCGACAGCTACCGCCCCGACGCACCAGTCGAAACGGCACTTCCGAGCACACTCCCCATCACTGGTGGGACGGCCGTCTACGACGCTATCGACAATCTCGTCGAGAACGCAGTCGAACACACACTACCGGGTACGGCCGTCCGGATCACGGCCGAACAGGTCAACGGCGACGCGTTCATCCGTGTTCTCGACGACGGTCCCGGTATTCCCGCCGTCGAGCGGGCCGTCCTGTTCGAGGACGCGGACATCACGAACCTCCAGCACGGGAGCGGCCTCGGTATCTGGCTCGCCCGGTGGGTCGCCGAGACGGCCGGCGGGGGCATCGAGTACGACCGAACCGACGGGTGGACGACCGTCTCGCTCCGGTTCCCGCTGTCCGATGCCGATCCCGAGGACGTGCTTACCGTGGTCGATGCCCCGGAATCAGCGGTTGAGCCGACGCGGTAGTCGTTGCGACGCCCTCAAAAGTCCCTCCAGTAGCCACAGCCGGCCGAGCCCGACGCAGCCCGGGACATTATCGCCTGAGCGCCGCGGTCAGTGCGATTGCGCCCAGCACGACGCTTGCCAGCGCCAGCGGCGACAGCGCCGGCACGTCGAGCTGAAAGAGTAGCGTCGTCACCACGACGCTTCCCCCGACCAGCCCTGTCGTCCCCGCGACGTGGGTGAGTTCGACTGGTGTCCCGGGCGCTGTCCCGAGGTCTGCATAGAGGTCCATCGCCGCGTGTGCGAACGTCCAGGCCAGCACCGTCGCGCCCCCGGCGACCAGTACCGTCGTCGTCGTTGCCCCCTGAAGGGCGGCCACCAGCAGCGCCAGAAACAGCGACGCGCTGGCGAGGTCGACCAGCCGTCCGGACTGAATCAGTTGGCCGCCAGCGAGCAGGACCACGCCGACGAGGGCGGCGGCAGTCGAGACGGCGCTGATACCGGCGACGAACAGCGTCACGACGCCCGCCGCCAGCGCCGCACCGCCGCAGACGGCTCCAGTTCGCGTAATCATTGGCCACCCCGCTGGACTCGTTCGGTGACTCGTTCCAGCGGCTCCGCCGCGGGCCAGTCGTGGACGGCGATGCCGGCGGCTCGCAGTCGACGGAGCCGTTCGCGGCGTTCGAGCCGCGCCAGCCGGTGGCCAGCCGTGTCTGTCGCGGTCGGGTCGGGACTCAGGACCGTCACCGGGTGGCCGGTGGCGGCGAGTCGGCGGACCAGCGCCTCGCTGTCGTCGTCACACAGCGGGCCGAGGAAGACGACGTTCGCCGCCGTCGGCAACTGCGCGATGAGCTTCGTCGTATCCGGCGTTCGAGTGACTGATGTCGCGGCGAACGCGCGGTCGGTCCTGAGCAGGTCACGGGCCTGTTGCTGGTGTGCGGCGCTCGTGCCCGGTGCGAGCCACGCGCCATGTGGCGAGTACGCCGCGACGCCGACCTCGTGACCGTCCTCGGGGAGCCCCTCAACGAGGGCAACGGCGGCCATCGTCGACCGCTCGATTGCCGTCTCGGCGTCCGGACGCGGCGCGAGTGCGGCGGCTGCTCTGGCGTCGACGACCACGACGACCGTCGCCGACTGTTCGCGGCGGAACTCGACGGTCCGCAGGTCGCCGGTGCGGGCGTACTGATTCCAGTCGACGCGCGAGAGCGGGTCGTTCGAACGGTGCTCTCTGACCGCGTAGAAGGAGACCCCTTCGCCACCTTCATCGACGGGCACCGTCCCGGGTCGGCGGGCCACCGCCGGGACCAGCGGCAGCAGCGCCGAACTGGCCGGCTGCTCCCAGGTGACGGTGTCGGGTTCGGCCATGACGGACGTTCGTCGGGCGACGACGCCGACCACGTCCCTGACGACGACTGTCGCCGGGTCGAACACGCAGCGGTCCGTTCCGCCGGTAATCTCGTAGGTGATCGTCGTCGACGCGCCGGGGCGCAGCGCCGTCCCCAGCGACGCCGACCCCTCGACGACGCGGACGGAATCCGGCACGCCGTCGGCGAGCCGGAGGTCCGGAATCGTCTGTGACCCATCGTTGCGGACCGTGAGCGCGACAGTCACTCGCTCACCGAGCGCTGGCTCGGTCGGTGTGATTGACCGCTGTATCGATACGTCCGCCGCCGGCGGGACGGCGACGCGGTCGTACGCGCTCAGCGTGACGCCGAGCCCGCCCAGCAACACGAGCGCTGGGACCTGCCCCACGAGCCCGACGCCGACGGCGACCAGCGCGGCCCCGGCCAGTCCGAACCAGCGACCGGTGCGATGGACCTCGCTCATCGCTCCTCGTCGCGCTGTCGGAGTTCGGCCGTTGCGTGGGCGACACGCCGCTGGAACGGAGGGGTACCCGAGAGCCACCCGGAGAGCCGCGCACGGAGGGAAATCGGCGTCCCGTCGAACAGCTCCCGGGCCGGCTCCCTGTCCGTCCACGCGCCGGCCCGGAGCGCATCCGTTGCCTCCTCGGGCGAGAGTCCGTCGCGCTGGAGGACGGTGACCGCGACCCCCTCGACACGTTGTCGGATAGCTTCCTGTCCAGCCCCAGCAGCAAGCGCTTCGTCGATGTCGTCGCCGGGGACGGTGACGTACTGGCTGTCAGTGTCCGGCAGCGCCATCCCGCGTTCGCTGTCGAGAGAGCGAACGAGGAGCGCCAGCAGCGCGACACCGCCGGCGAAGACGGCGGCGGCGAGTATCGGGAGGTCCGAGACAGCGCCGGCGGGCAACAGCGGCGCGCCGAGAGCGGCGAGGCCGACGCCGACGGCTGTCGCGACGAGACCGAGCGCCAGCGGAACCCGCCGCAGTGTCACGTCTCGGCCTCCGTTCCGGACTCGTCTCTGAGGTCGTCGGGATTCGCTGCGATGTCGTCCGCGTCGTCGGTTGCCTGTTCCAGCGCCTCGCGGGCCTGTGATTCCAGATCTGCGTCCGGCTGGTCACGGCCGTAGCGGACCCGCTCGAACACCGACCGTAGCGAGGCGACAGCGTCGGGGTCGGCCCCGACTCCCGTTGCTGCTGTCTCGATGTCCTGCGGTGTGGAGGAACTGCGGTCCGGGGCTACTGCGTGTTCGAGGGTGGCCCATGCGCGGTACACGTCGTTTGTGAGCGGGATATCGATCTCGGCAGCGCTATGCGACGGGCTCCTCGCGGACTCCGCCGTTGCGACGGCCGGCGTCTCGCCGCCCGTTTCGTCGATTGTCCGGCTCTGGCCGGCCAGTCGCCACAGAACCGCGAGCCCGACCGCGAGGCCGACGGCGAGCGCACCGACTGCCGGGGCGGGGACACTCGGCAGCAACGCGCGGGCACCGTTCTCGCTCTCGGGCGGATCGATGCTACCTGGCGGGTCGCTGAGGCCCTGTCCGTCGGGGTTGTCGATCTCGCTGTCGTCCCGGGTCATCTCCGCCTGATCGGACCCGGTGGCAGCGTCGAGGCTCGCGGCCCCGACGCTGAACGACAGCAGCGCAATCGCGGCGACAACCGCCACGAGGAGGGACTGTCGCTGCATACAGCCACTCCGCCCCTGGCATATGAATAGGTTAGGGACCTGCCGCTTGTCACGGGTCGTGATAACGCCGAATCGAACAGCCAGAAAGCCCCCTCGCGGACGACTCGTCTGACTCGGTGCGCTCCTTGCTTCGCTGCGGTGCTACTGTCGTCAGACTCGCCCTCCGTTCACGGGTCACTTTGTTCCCCCGTTCACGCGATGCGAGGGCTCACTGTGTTCGCCCTCGTAGCGCTCGGCCCCTTTCAGTCCAACCCATCCCAGATTGATCGGCCTGCTTCAGATGGGGTTTCCGGGTGTACAGCGTACTAACTCGAAAGTCACCGAGCTATAGTTCGTCTGCGAGGTCCTCGGCGAAGTAGGTCAGAATCAGGTCCGCGCCGGCGCGCTTGATCGACAGCAGCGACTCGTAAGCGACCGCTTCGAGGTCGAGCCAGCCCTTCTCGGCTGCGGCGTGTAACATCGCGTACTCGCCGGAGACGTTGTAGGCGGCGACGGGGTGGTCGTAGGACTCTCGGACCTCTTTGACGATATCCAGATACGGCAGCGCGGGCTTGATCATCAGTACGTCCGCGCCCTGCTCGACGTCGAGGTCGACCTCACGGCGGGCCTCGCGTGCGTTCGCGGGGTCCATCTGGTAGTGCCGCCGGTCGCCGAAGGCCGGTGCGCCGTCGGCGGCGTCCCGGAACGGGCCGTAGAAGGCCGACTCGTACTTGGCGGCGTAGCTCATGATTGGCACGTCGGTGTCGCCCTGGGCGTCCAGTGCCTCCCGGATCGCGCCGACCATGCCGTCGATCATCCCCGACGGCGCGACCATGTCGGCTCCGGCCGCGGCGTGGCTCGCGGCGATTTTCCCCAGCAGGTCGAGCGTCTCGTCGTTGCGCACCGTCAGCCGCGGGTCTTCGGCCGCATCGTCTTCGAGGACGCCGCAGTGGCCGTGGTCGGTGTACTCACAGAGGCACACGTCTGTAATGACGTAGGCGTCTGTTTCGCCGGTAATTCGGCGCGTGGCCTCCTGTACGACGCCGTCCTCGGCCCACGCCCGGCTCCCGCGTTCGTCTTTCGACTCCGGGACGCCGAACAGCATCACCGCTTCGACGCCGGTTTCGAGAACTTCTTCGACGCGATCCACGGCGTCCGCAACGGGGACGCGCTCGTGGCCCGGCATCGTCTCGATGGGGACGCGCTCGTCGGTCGTCGCGTCGACGAACACCGGGGCGATGAGGTCCGACGCTGTGACCTCCGTTTCACGCACCAGCGGTCGTACGCCATCGGTTCGAAGGCGACGCGGGCGCTGTGTCAGGTTCATACCGCCACTTCAGTCCGTGGCCGGCATGAACCCACCGCTTACCGACCTACTCCGTCTCGATGTGCTCGCGGAGCCAGGCCGCCGCGTCGGCGACGGTCGCCGGGTCGTCGCCGGTAATCTTCACCCGTCCCGGTGCGTCGTCCTTGCGCGGGTAGCTCCCGACAGCAACCGCGAACTGCTCGCGGGCCGCCGTGATGTGGGTGACGAGCGCACCTTCGGGTGCAGGTGTGTGGATCGTCTCTGTCGTCCGGTCACCGTCGAACTCGTCGGCGATGGTCTCGTACATCGCCTTCAGTTCCTCGGGGATACCCGGCAGGACGTAGACGCGGTCGATGACACAGCCGGCGGCGAAGCTCTCGTCGGTCAGCAGTGCCTGCCCACCCTCGGGGACCGACGCCCACGCATCGAGGTCTAGGTCCATGTCGTACCGGTCCACCATCTCGGGGTTATCGTCGGCAAAGCGCTCGGCTTTCGCCTCGAGGTGTGCCCGCACGTCATCGGGAACGACGAGGTCGCGGTCGAACGCTCGTGCTACGGCGGCTTTCGTGATGTCGTCTGGCGTTCCGCCGATACCGCCGGTGACGATGACCCCGTCGAAGGCGTCATGATATCGGGCCACGGCGTCGGCGATGACCGCCTCCTCGTCGGGAACAGTCAGGACGCGGGTGACGGTGGCTCCCGCGGCCGTGAGCTGGCGGCCCAGCCACGACGCGTTCGTGTTCTCCGTGTCGCCAGCGAGCAGTTCGTCACCGACAGTGACCAGTGCGACCTCCATTATTTCGCTGTGGGTGTCTGGTGGCGTTAAGCGTTTGGCTGGCAAGCAGCGACGAATCGGGTCATCGACGCGACCGCCAGCCTGAACCTGGATACATCTTAATGGTATATTATGCCATTAATTTTAGTCTAGCCATATTCCGGCAACATACATATGATAGCTCTCCTGACCACGGGGTATGGTACTTGTCACCAATTGTACGGACTGTGTCAAACGGGTCTACCCGGACCGGAACCGCGCGGCGAACACGGACCGCAGCGACGCCGCGCCCGTCGAGGAGCAACACACATCCCCCGCCGAGACACTGACAGACTGAGCTCGGCGGCGAACCACGTCAGCGCCGGGTTTGGCGGCGCTGTGTCGTGATATCTGACAGACAGCTACAGCAATGGAACGCAGCGACAGCAGTACAGGCACGGACCGGTCGTTGCTCCGGCAACTCTCGAAACCGGTTCTCGCGTTCGTCGCGCTCGTCGTCGCCGGCGTGGTCGGTTTCGTCACGTTCGGCGGGGTTGGCGTCGTCAACGCGCTGTTCTGGCTGCTTGACCCCACGAGCATCGAACTCCACTTTCAGAACCACGACGGGCCTGCGAGGCTGGTCAAGGGCTACGCCATCGTAGTGCTGACCGGTCTCGTCGTCGCCGGTCTGTGGACTGGTGAGACAGCGCTGTCGGCGGCCTTCGGCGGCCAGATTCAGACGGAACTCACACGCATGCAAATCGCTCAACGAATCGAGGACCTGCACGATCACGTCGTCGTCTGTGGCTACGGGACGTTCGGACAGACCGTCGCGGAGCAGATCGGCGATACGGATACCCGGGTGGTCGTCATCGAGCAGCAGTCGGAACAGTACGAACGGGCGCTCGACGACGGTCACCTCGCGCTTGAGGCCGACGCGAGCCGCGAGGACGCGCTGACAGATGCGGGTGTCAAGCGAGCCGACACGGTCATCGGTGCAATCGACGACACGAACGCAAACATCCAGATCGCGGTGCTGGCGAGCCAGCTTGCACCCACGGTCCGGCTCATCGTTCGCGCCGGCGATCAGCAGGACGAGACCGTGGCCCGCCGCGTCGGGGCGGATGAGGTGATAATCCCGGAGGTGGTGAGCGGGAAACAGGTCTGCGAACGGCTGTAACTCAGGTTTCGCTGCCCGCTTGTGTCAGCAGTTCGGTCACGCCGATGGCATCAGTTCGACGTTCGTATCTGTCTCAGGAAGTCAACAAATGGAAGATACCGGGTCAGTCGTTACTCATCGGATAGCTCGGATTCGAGTGTCTCGACCTGGCGTTCGAGTTCGGAAATGCGCTTCTCGTAGCCGCGTTTGCCGTCGAGAAAGTTGTAGATGAGTATCATGCCGGCGGCTGGCAGTCCGATGTACACCGCCAGTACGATTACCATGAGGATAAGTTCCGTTGCGCCGGGCAATCCCGGGATCTGGAGGAAGGCCATGGTGGGCCTTTTCATTTCAGCTACTTGGAAATTTATATCCGAGCGATCAGACTCTCTCTTCGCTGACCGCTTCAGCGAGCAACTCCGTCACACCGACGATTTCGATGTCGTCCTCGTACCCGCCGGTCTTGCGCCCGTCCTCGTACATCGTCATGCACATCGGGCAGGCGACGACGAACTTCTCGACGGCCGCGCCCGCCTCGGTGTCTTCGAGGGCCTCGCGCAGACGCTCCTCGCTGGGTTTCGACTCCTCTTCGAGGTCCATCCAGAGGCCGCCACCGCCACCGCCACAGCAGAAGGAGTCGTCCCTGTTGCGCGGCATCTCGTGGAGGTCGGCCCCGGTCGCGCGGATGAGGTCCCGCGGGGCCTCGAACTCGCCGTTGTACCGCCCGAGGTGGCACGGGTCGTGGTATGTGACGGTGTAGTCGAGTTCAGTCCCGGAGAGGCCGAGCGCGCCGGCACTGGCGAGATCGGCGACGACCTGCGTGTAGTGGAACACGTCGTCTTCGCCCCACTCACAGGCCTCGAACTCGGGGTACTCGTTCATGAACGTGTTGTAGGCGTGGGGGTCCGCCGTGACGATGGACTGGAACTCACAGTCCAGAATCGCTTCGGCGTTGTCCTCGACGAGCATCTCGTAGAGACCCTCCTCGCCGACGCGGCGCACGTCGTTGCCGTCGGTCTGTTCGGCCTCGTAGAGGATGCCATAATCAACGTCGGCGGCCTCGAAGACGCGTGCCAGCGCGCGTGCTATCTTCTGATTGCGCTCATCGTAGCTGGGGTAGTCGCCGACGTACCAGAGGTATTCCACCGATTCGTCACGAGCGTCCGGAACGTCGAAATCGAGGTCGTCGGTCCAGTCCGGCCGGGCGCGCTCGGGATCGCCGAAGGTGTTGCCGTGCTGGAACACGTTCATCATCGCGTCCTGCACGTGTTCGTCCATCTCACCGGCCTCGGTCAGTCGACGGTTCATTTCGGTGAACTGCGTGACGTGTTCGATGTCGACCGGGCAGGCGTCCATACAGGCCATACAGGACATGCAGGACTCCATCGTGTGGGCGTCGATGACCGAGGTACCGCCGTCGGCGATGATCGGCACGTCCTCGCCACCGGCATCGCGCTCCTCGCGGTAGCGTTTCAGGTCGAGGATAACGTTCCGCGGGTCCAGCGGCCGCCCGGATGCCTTCGCCGGACAGACGGACGAACACCGGCCACACTTGGTGCAGGCGTCGTGGTCGAGCAACTGTTTCCACGAGAAGTCGTCGATGTCGCTAGGGCCGATCTCGTCGGGACTCGCGTCGCTTGGCACGCCGGGTAGTCGCACCCCGGCCTTCTCGTCGCGAGCGACGAGGTTGGCAAACGACGAGAGCATGTGGAACGGCTTCGCGTAGGGGATCCAGGCGACGAACCACAGCGCGACGAGCGAGTGGCTCCACCAGACAAAGGGGTACGCGCCCGCTGCCATCTCCGGTGTCATCCCAGCCGTGAGGAGTACTTCCTTGACTGACCAGCCGACGAAGCTCACCGTCTCGAAGGAGACATCCCGGACCGTCGAGGTGCCGAGAATCCGAATGCCCTCAGTGAGGTAGCCGCCGACGCCCAGCACGAACAGCGCGCCCAGAAACAGGTCGTCCTCGCGGGAGGTGTGGCGGTCGTGGAGGCGGTCAAGCTTGCGGCCGTAGCGTCGCCACAGCGCGACACCGACGCCGACGACGAACAGCAGCCCCATCGCGTCCATGACAAACGAATAGGAGAGGTAGAACTGGCCGACGAAGAAGGATTCACCGGTCAACGGTCGATAGAGGTCGATATCGATACCTAGAATCGTCGTTCCGATGAGCAGCGTCAGAAAGCCCCAGACGACAAACGCGTGCATCACGCCAGCGACGGTGTCGCGGTCCAACTGCTTCCGATTTGACAGCGCCAACTGCGCCGCTGCAACCGTCCGCTGGGGCAGTTCGTCCAGTCGCTCGAAAGGGTCCTCGCTGCCCTGGGCATAGCGGGTGACACGGTTGTACACACCGTACAGAAAGACGATGACGGCGAGCGCTGCCAGATAGTAGAACAGCACTTTCCCCACGTCGCCGATACGCCAGAACGTCGGGCGCGTGGTCGTCTGGAGTATAGATGACATACGCTAACACGTGCTGCGTGTCCGCTTAAATCTTGCCACGCCCCGTCGCAGTCTTGCGAGAATTTGGCAACTGTTGAAAGTTTCCTCACGTTACGTTACCCATCCGACAGATATATCACTCCCCAGAAGTAGTCTCATGTTCGATGGACGAGAAGACCGAAGAACTCCGTGACATCTTCATGGACGTCTCCGACGAGGAGGCTGTGACGGAGTCTCAGGAGGCGTCGAGAGGGTCCCTGGCCGATACTGACGAGGCCGGTGTCGCGGATCGACTCGGTGATGTCATCGCGCGGATGCGCGAGCGATACGAGTTCCGGACTGACCTCGACGACGAATCCCTGGTAACAGTGGTCCGACTGTTCTACGAGGGCGGCGACGACGGAACTATCGCAGCCGAAATCGGCGTAGACGGGTCCGACGTGGTCGAGGCGCGACTGGACTTGCATCTCCTCCGCGAGGCGGACACAGAGGCACCGTTTGACCTGCCCGAGTTCCGCCGTCGCGTCGCTGCCGACGACCCGTCAGTCGCCGAACTCGCGGCCGAGTTCGATATCGACGAGTCCTGGGCCGCCCACTACCGGCGCGTCGTCGCCGCACAGGACGCTGCCCGCCGTGTCTCCCACCGGTTCCAGAGCGAGTTCGAGGACGTGCTTACTGACGCCGGGCTGTCGACACAGCACGCCGCCGCCCTCCGCAATGACGGCCTTGACGAGGCCACCGAGGACATCGACTCGCTGGATTCCGGCGCTGACGTGTCGATGTGACCCTCGGATACCTTTTGTAGTCGTCTCCAGTCGTGGCTGGGGTAGCCAACTGCGCAGTTGTTTCAACAGCCAGCGGCGCGCCGAACCTTCTTGTAGTGGAACACGACCACGCAGAGCCATGCCGACCCACACGTTCAGGGAACTGGAAACGGCCGCCTACTGCCCGCGGAAGCTCTACTACCGCCGCCGTGACGGGGCGAGCGAGATTCCCGACGAAATCGAGTCGGTTCGCCGGCTCGCCCGCGAGTACGAGCGGCTGCTGACCGATGATGCCGCCCTGCTGGCAGCCCCCATCGAAGTGGCACCGGACGAGTATCGCGACCGCCTCAGAGGGCTTCGAGAGCGGCTGGCTGACTGGGACGCGCTGGTCGCCCCGACGGCGACCGACGCGTATCTCGAAGGGAAGGACGCCCGCGGGATCGCACACAAGATCGTCGCCGGACAGGACGGTCCCGCGCCGTCGCTCGTGTTCGCCGGTCGGCCGCCGGAGGAGGGCGTCTGGGAGCCCCAAACCGTGCGGCTGGTCGCCGCTGCGAAGGCGCTCTCTTGGGAGCGCGAGCGTGACATCGACATCGCCTACGCCGAGTATCCGGCGTACGGCGTCATCCGGAGCATCGACGTGAACGCACGGCGAGCAGGTGTCTACCGCCGGGCAGTCAGAACCGCCGACAGCATCGACGGGCCGCCGGGGCGGGTTCGAAATGACGCCAAGTGCCAACCCTGTGAGTTCAGCGACGACTGCGGGGTGAAAACGCGGTCGTTACGGTCAATGCTACGCTAAGGCGGACAGCCACCCGGACAGTTCCGGGCGGGTATCAGCTCCGGTCGTCGAGCCACGACTCGACGGCGTCGGCGCGTGCGCCGCGGCGATGAATCGTTCCGCTGTCGACGTTCACGACCGTCGAACCGGTCCCGCCGTCGGTCTCGCCGGCGTCGAGGACGACGGCAGCACGTTCACGGATCGCGTCGAGGTCGTCGATGGTGCGGGCGCTTGGATTCCCGGAGATGTTAGCGCTCGTTGCGGTGAGTGGCCCGGTTTCGGCGAGCAGTTCGAGCGCGAGGTCGTGGTCAGGGACCCGGACCCCGACGCGGTCTCGACCAGCGACCAGCACGTCCGGAACCGCGTCGCGGCGTTCGACGACGACAGTGACCGGACCGGGGAGGAACTCCCGCATGAACGCCAGTTCACGGTCGCTCAGGCGCGTGTATTCGCGAGCGGACTCGACGTCGGGAACGGCCATCGACACCGGTTTGTCGCGCTCGCGGCCCTTCGCCTCGAACACCCGTTCGACGGCAGCAGCGTCGAGCGCGTCCGCGCCGAGGCCGTACACCGTCTCCGTGGGATAGACGACAAGCTCTCCGTTGCGGACTGCCGTCGCGGCGTCGTCGACTGTCGCCATCGTTAGAGGTGGGCTTCGACTTCGTCGTAGTCCGGGAAGTCAGGCCATTCCTGCGCCACCCACGCGTACTCGATAGTCCGGTCGCTATCGAGGACGAACACCGACGGACGCGGCTCCTCGACACCGGCCATTCCGTCGAGGTCCATGTCGATGCTGTACTGCTGTGCGACGCCGTTGGCGGGGTCCGAGAACAGTCGGTAGTCTCCCTCGATTTCACGCTCTTCGAGCAACTGCTTGTGTTCGTACGGCGTCGAGATGGAGACGCCCACAACGGTGGCCTGCTCGTGCCACGCGCGGTCGCGGATCTCGTTCCAGATGTACGTCGCCGGGAACGCGCCGTCCATCGCGTGGAACACGAGGACGACACGGTCGCTGTCGGCACAGACCGACGCGAGCGATTCGTCTTCCCAGAACTCGTCGTTGACGAGCGGACGTGTGAAATCCGGCGCAGTGTCGCCTTCTTCGGGATGATCGACCGGGTCGAGATCGACGATATCGAAGTCGAGGTCCATCAGGCCACACCCCATGCGGTCTCCTCACCCTCGCCGTACGTCCGTTCCAGATACGCGACGATGTTCGCGCTCTCGGACATCGTGACGCCGGTGTTCTCGTCGACGATGGCCGGGACGGTTCGCTTGCCAGACAGTCGCTTGACCACGTCGCGGTCGGCGTGCATCGGCTCGACGAACCGCGACTGGTAATCGAGACCGTACTCGTTCAGCTTCCGAACGACGCGCTCGCAGAAGGGACACGCCTGCAACCGGTACAGCGTGATGTCGGACTCGCTCATACTCTATACGGCGATACGCGTGAAAGCCGGGTAAGGGCTTCGCTGGCAACCCCTCCATGACAAGTCTTAATCCCCGCCCATTACAATTTCGACCGTTGATGGCCCTGGATCCACCTGCGCCGTTTGAGCTGTCTACAGCGATGCTGCAGGGCGTCGAAATCGTCGGCGTCCCGATACCGCAGGACGCGGTGCTCGTCGCTGGTATTGTCACGCTCGTCGCACTGGTTGTCCTCTCAGCGTTCTTCTCGTCCTCAGAAATTGCGATGTTCTCGCTGCCTGCACACCGGACGGAAGCGCTCGTCGAGGACGCCGTTCCGGGTTCGAAGACGCTCAAACAACTCAAATCAGACCCCCACCGTCTGCTTGTGACGATTCTCGTCGGCAACAACCTCGTCAACATCGCGATGTCGTCCATCGCTACTGGACTCCTTGCGATGTATGTTGAGAGCCAGGGGCTGGCTGTCGCCATCGCGACGTTCGGGGTCACCGCCATCGTGCTCCTGTTCGGTGAGAGCGCGCCAAAGAGCTACGCGGTGGAGAACACCGAGTCGTGGGCGCTGCGCATTTCCAAGCCGCTCAAGGCCGCCGAGAGGGTGTTGCTCCCGCTTATTCTGCTGTTTGATTACCTCACTCGCGTCGTCAACAAGATCACCGGCGGCCGTTCCGCCATCGAGACCTCCTATGTCACCCGCGAAGAGATCCAGGACATTATCGAGACAGGTGAGCGCGAGGGCGTCCTTGACGAGGACGAACGGGAGATGCTTCAGCGCACGCTCCGGTTCAACGACACCATCGCCAAGGAAGTGATGACGCCGCGGCTGGACATGACCGCCGTCGCCAAGGAGTCATCCGTCGAGGAGGCCCTTGAGACGTGTATCCAGAGCGGACACGCCCGTATTCCGGTCTACGAGGGAAGTCTGGACAACGTTATCGGCGTCATCCACATCCGCGACCTCGTTCGGGACCTCAACTACGGCGAGGCGCTGGCCCGCGATATGGAGCTTGAGGACCTCATCGAGCCGACCCTGCACGTCCCCGAGTCAAAGAACGTCGACGACCTCCTGACCGAGATGCGGGCCGAGCGCCTCCACATGGTCATCGTCATCGACGAGTTCGGGACCACCGAGGGGCTGGTGACGATGGAGGACCTGACAGAGGAGATCGTCGGCGAGATACTCGAAGGCGAAGAGGAAGAGCCCATCGAGTACGTCGACGACGACACGGTCACAGTCAAAGGTGAGGTCAACATCGAGGAGGTCAACGAAGCGCTGGACCTGGACCTGCCCGAAGGCGAGGAGTTCGAAACCATCGCCGGCTTCATATTCAACCGGGCGGGCCGACTGGTCGAGGAGGGCGAGACTATCACCTACGACGGCGTCGAAATCCGCGTCGAACAGGTCGAGAACACGCGTATCATGAAGGCTCGCGTCGTCCGCCTCGAAACCGATGAGACGGAGCCGGTCGACGCCGAAGAAGCCTCGGACTGAGCACCTGCGGGAGCAGTTGTTTTAGGTCGGTTGCCGCCGACAGGGATGACATGGGTTATCATCACCTCGCGGTCGACGACATCGAACCGACACCGGACCGACCCAGCGTCCAGCGGTCGATAAGTGATGCAGCTGGCCTCGAAAATGCGGCCGTAAACCTTTACGAGGTCTCCCCCGGCGAGGACATTCCGCTCGCGTACCACTATCACGACAATCAGGAAGAACTGTTCTACGTCCTCTCTGGGACGCTGGCTGTTGAGACGCCGGACGGAACCTACGAAGTCGAGGAAGACGAGGCGTTCGTCGTCGAACCGGACAGCCCCCAGCGGGCGCACAACCCCGAGTCGGCGACCGAACCAGTGCGGACGCTCGTCGTCGGTGCACCCGCGGTGGATGATGTCCATCCCTACGACCCCGAGTAAGTCGGGGGTCACAGTCGTACCGCAGAACGCTACTGGGGCGTAACGTCGGACCGCTATTGGAGGGTGATGGCGTAGGTCAGCGCAAACAGCAGTATCGCGCCGGTCGCAACGTTGATCGCCGTGAGTTCCGCCGCGCCGATGACGCTCAGGCCCCAGACGAGAGTGGCCGAAAACACTGTCGAGAGCACAATGTTCATCGCGATAAGTACCCGTGGGTCACCCTGTGACCCGCTCGCCCCCTCCTCAAACCCGTTCGCGTCGCTCATGCCCACGAACACGAACGGGACTCCCCTTAGCTCTTTGGCAGTCCCCGGTGCGTTCGCTCCGCTAACTCTAGCCGGGCGCGGCCAAGTCGCGCAACTAAACACATTCGGAGCCTAACACAACACATGAAGATTCCAAATCGCCATGGGGATCCGGTTGACCCGGTCCCGTTTCTCGTCTGCACCGCGACGGCGGTGATGTTGCTGTTCTCCGTCGGCCCGCTGTACGGCCTCGCCTATGGGCTTCCGGTGTGGGCCGGTCTGACCGTTTCGACAGCCGGGACCGTCGCTGTCGCCGCCGTTTCGTATCACCGACTGGTCTGGACTGCGCCGCCGCCCTCGGTACAGATCGCCCCGGAGCTTCGCTTTCAGCGCCTCATCTACATCGGCGTCGGCTTCGCTGTTTTGCTGGTCGGCGTCTCGGCTCCGCTGGCCCTGTGATTTACCACCCCGGTGCGCATGTGGACTGGTATGCGCGAGGTCGAACGCTCTCGGTTCGTGATGGCGCGGCCGCCAGCTGTCCACCGCACGCTCTCGCCGGAAGCGGTTGTCGCGGCGGAAGGGACGTTCACAGTAACGGCCGTCGAAGAGACTGATACGGGAACGCTCGTCACCGCCGCTGGCCCGGGAATGTCTGTCCCGCTTCGTTTCGAATCCCGGGACGATGGGCTCCGGTACACCGCCGAGGGCGAGGTCGGCCCGTTCGACCACCTAGAGACGCAGATTACCGTAACCCCGGAAGAGAACGGGTCCCGGCTCACGATGCGGTCGACTGTCTCGCTGAACCTGCCACTCCCCTTCGCTGACCGCATCGCCGCCTGGAAGCGCGGTAACGAGATAGAGCGAGCGATCGAGGAACTGGCGGCCGACGTACCCGGGGGCTGAACCGGTCGATAGCTCGACTGTTCGGCTGATTCGTCGATGCCCGTGAGATGACTGCGCACAACCACGATACGTTTAGTAGCTCTAATCTACACATACAATCATGAGTATTCTCGACAGCGTCAAGGAGGCACTCACCTCACAGCCGGAGACGAAGTCCCGCCCCGACGATGGGTCGAAAGGGGCGTACTGGTGTGACGACTGTGGCGTTCGTATCAGAGACGTCGAACCGGAGGGCGAGCCGGTCTGTCCGGACTGTGGCGAGGAGATGCGCTTCGAGCGCGCGGCCGGTCGTGACTGCGCCTGCTAGGGGCTCCGTATCACCGTCTCATCGCCCTGTTCCGCCGGGAACGGTCCGGTGAGCGACTCGCTGTCCGTCCATTCTTCGTCCGTGACGAGCGCGTCGTCGAGCGCGGTCCGAAGGGCGTCCTCGTCGTAGTCAGTTCCGATGAACACCAGTTCCGTCCGTCGGTCGCCGTGTTCGTCGTGCCAGTCGAGGTCCGGCCGGTTCGAGCGGTACATGTCCTGCTCGACTTCGGGCAGACTCGCAATCCAAGGCCCCTGTGCTTCCGCCCGTATCGAGGGGCCGGCCTGCCCGATGACGACCCGTAGCTCTGCACCCGCCAGCCAGACGGTCCCTTTCGAGCGGACGACACCCGACGGGAGGTCCCGCAGCACGTCGGCGAGTCGGTCGGGATGGAACGGTCGGCGGCGGCGATAGGTAAAGGAGGTGACGCCGTACACCTCCTCGGGATGGTGGTGGCCGTCGTGTCCGTGGCCGCTGTCGCCCTCGTGGGTCTCGGCTTCCTGGCCGTGGCTGTCTTCGCCGTGGCTATGCCCGGCGTCGGCCAGGGCTCGCTTCCAGCCCGGCAAGTCGTTGATTTCGTTCTGGTCGAACAGCGCGCGGTCGAACAGCTGGTCGGGGTCGACCTGTGAGAAGGTCGTTCGGATGGTCTCGGCGTCGGGCTGGAGCGCCCCCACCAGTTCCTCGGCTTCGTCCAGTTCCTCGTCCGTACAGAGGTCCGTCTTGTTCAGCACGACGAGGTTCGAGAGTTCGACCTGTTCGACCATCAGGTCCGAGAGCGGGCGGTCGGTGTCGTCAGCCGCTGTGTCGTTGCTGTCTCCACCGGCGTTCGCTTCCACGACCCCCCGGCGCTCGGGCGTCTCGCCGGCGAAGGAATCGAGAAACAATCGCGTATCCAGCACCGTCACGAGCGTGTCGACCCGATACAGCGCAGCCACGCGCGATTCGGTGGTGAACAGCCGCGCCACGGGCGCTGGCTCGGAGATGCCCGAGGACTCGACGACGAGCGCGTCGAAGTCACGGTCGCTCGCCAGCCGGACGACTGCCGTTTCGAGGTCGTCCTGTAGCTCACAGCAGATACAGCCGTTGGATAGCTCCGCGACGCCGTCGTCCACGTCGAGTTCGGACCCCTCGGCGATGAGTTCCGCGTCGACGTTGACGGTTCCCATGTCGTTGACGAGGACGGCGATGTCGCGGTCACCGGCCTCAGTCAGCAGATGGTTCAGTAGCGTCGTCTTCCCGGCCCCGAGGCTCCCGGAAAGAATCGTGACGGGAAGGGTGTCGCGCATACCTCCCGTTGTGGGCCGGCTCCCTTCAAATCGCGCCTCGTTTCCGGCGGTCAAACACGACCGCTGGCCCGTCACCACGGCTGGGTACTATCGACGGGTAACTGCGACAGCTTTTACTCTGTGCCTCTCGCACACATGACCCACGATGGAACTGGCCGACCGAATCGAGCGCTTTCGCCGGACACTGCGGGAGTGGGCCCGCGGACTGTACCACGGCATGATAACGCACCCGGCCTACGAGAAAATCGAGAAGGAGGCCGAGGACATCGAGGACGCGTTCATGCTGGCCTGTTTCCCCGACGCCTTCGGCATCCCGTCGCCGGTGTCGTACTACACCGCCGAACTGCTGCCGTACCTCGAAGACACCTTCGAAGCCTGGGAGCGGCGGCTGTGGGACCGGGGGTCGTACATCGAACGCAAGGGCCAGCAGTACCACTTCTGATGGAGCCGTTCGTCTTCTTCGGCGGCAAGGGCGGTGTCGGCAAGACCACTGTCTCCTGTGCCTACGGAGTGAAATCCGCGCGAGCGGGCCTCGATACGCTCGTCGTCTCGACGGACCCGGCCCACTCCGTCTCGGATGTGTTCGACCAGTCGTTCAGCGACGACCCGGAATCCGTCGAGGGTATTGATGGCCTCGACGCGATGGAGATCGACCCTGAAACCGAGACCCAGCGCCACCTCAACGGCATCCGTAACGACCTCTCCGAGCAGGTGTCGGCGGCGATGGTCAACGAAATCAACCAGCAGCTAGAGATGGCCCACCAGACGCCGGGGGCCTACGAATCGGCGCTGTTCGACCGCTTCGTCGACGTGATGCGAAACGCCGACCCGTACGACCGGGTGGTCTTCGACACCTCGCCGACCGGCAGTACGCTCCGCCTGCTCGGCCTGCCGGAGTTCCTCGAAGGATGGATCGACCGACTGATGCACAAACGCGAGAAGAGCATTGACCTCTTCGAGAAGGCCGCAATCGGCAACAACGAACCCCGGCGCGTGATGGACGGCGACCCGGTGCTGGCCCGCCTGCAGGACCGCAAGGAGTTCTTCGAGTTCGCCAGCGGCGCGCTGGAGGCCGACGCCGCCTTCTTCCTCGTTCTCAACCCCGACCAGCTCTCGGTCAACGAGACGCGGCGCGCCATCGCCGAGATGCGCGAGCGTGACCTCTCGGTTCGGGGGCTCGTCGCGAACAAGCTCACGCCCGAACCGGACCCCGACGAGGACGGCCGCGGGGCTCGCTACCTCCGAGACCGCGTCGCCACCGAGAACGAACGGCTACAGGAGGTCCGTGAGACGCTCGACCCGCCGTTAGTCGCGGAAATCACGACCCGTACGGCGGAGGTGAAAGGCGACCTGCTCGACGATGTCGCAGCCGAACTCGACGTCGAGACGGCCGCTGAGGTGCCGACGTTCGTCTGAGCCGGCGGCCAGCCGCTCATGTGTGGGCCGCGCATAACCGATAAGTAATCGGATATTAGATTTTTCGTTGATAGTCGAAGCTGTGTGACCGAGCGTATTCTGACGGAGTTGAGAAGTATAAGAAAAATATAATAACTATTAATAGCTTGATGTTGGTTACCATTCATGCACATACATGACACAGGTAATCTGGATCGTCCTGGCAGTACTGGTGACGTTCAGCGTGGGGTATCTGGGGTATTCGAAGTACCTCGCGCGGTTCCTCGAACTCGACAACGAGAACGAGACACCGGCGCATAAGTACGAAGACGGGCAGGAATACGTACCGTCGAAAAAACCCGTACTGTTGGGTCACCACTACTCCAGTATCGCGGGTGGGGCACCGATTGTCGGACCGATTACTGCGGGGGCCATCTGGGGATGGGTTCCCGCACTGCTGTGGATCGCCATCGGCAACCCGTTGATGGGCAGCGTCCACGACTTCGTCTCCCTGTCGGGGTCGCTCCGACACGAGGGGAAGTCCATCGGCTACATCGTCGGTGAGTACGTCGGCGAGGGTGGGAAGAACATGCTGCTGTGGTTCGCGTTCCTGACGATTATCCTCGTTGTCGGAGTGTTCGCGCTGGTGGTAGCCATTGTGTTCGATGCGTACCCACAGGTGACGACTGCGAGCACCGTCTACATTGTACTGGCCCTGCTACTGGGTGTGTACCTCTATCAACTGAACGGGCCGTTCCTGCCCGGAACCATCGTGTTCGTGACGCTGGTGTTTGCCGGAGTGTACGCAGGCATTCAGTACCCGTTCGCGCTGTTCCCGGCCGTCGGCGACGCGAGCTACCCCGCAGGCACGCTTGTGCTCGCGGACGTTCTGGGTCTGGGCAGCGGGCAGTGGATACCTGGGGCATCTGCGACGAATCCCAACAGTGCGGCGTGGGTGCCGATAATCATGGTGTACGCGGGCATTGCGAGCGCGCTCCCGGTGTGGGTACTGCTCCAGCCGCGTGACTACCTGTCGTCATTCCTGCTGTACGCTGGCGTTGGCGGCTCGCTGGTCGCTGTCATCGTGGGCACGATTTTCGGCACGGCTGCCACCGAGACCGGCTCGCTGGTCATCGCGGACTCGATGGGTGCGTTCAACGGCTTCTGGGGTATCGAGGGCGCTGGCCTCGCACCGCTGTTCCCGCTGCTGTTCATTACAATCGCCTGTGGGACGATCAGTGGCTTCCACTCGCTGGTGTCCTCCGGAACGACAGCCAAGCAGTTGAACAAAGAGACCGACGCCCGCCTTATCGGATACGGTGGGATGCTCGGTGAGGGACTGCTGGCCGCCGTCGCACTGTCAACGCTCGCCGTGGCCGGCTTCGCCGAATCTGCCGCTGGCGGCGGTATCGGGAACGCGCTGCCAAACTTCGCGACGGGTGGTGGCATCATCTTCACCAGCCTCGGTATCCCTCAGAGCTTCGGCGCGCCGTTCATGGCGCTCGTGCTGGTGAGCTTCCTGCTGACCTCCACGGACACGGCCGTCCGACTCGGTCGGTACATGATGGAGGATATTGTCGGCCTCCAGGCGGGTGAGACGTCTTCCGGTTTCAACGTCGGTGGTGGCATCCGTTCGACCCTCGGCGAAATCGGACGCGGCCGCTACACGAACCCGCTCGTGCAGGCCATCCCGGCCTATCTGATGGTCATCTCCGGCGAGTGGCTCACGTTGTGGGCCCTGTTCGGCGGTGCGAACCAGCTGCTCGCGGCGCTGGCGCTGCTGACCGCAACTGTCTGGCTCGCGAACTGGGACGACAGCAAGCAGCTGTACTCCACAGGTGTCCCGATGGCCATCATGACGACTATCACTATCTTGGGGCTGTCCTGGCTGGCGTTCTACAGCAACCTCTACCAGAACCTCATTCAGGGCGGTGCAGAGAGTACTGCGGCCATCGCTTCCTCAGTAGTCCAGATAGTACTGGCCTTAGTCCTCATCGGCCTCGCGCTGGCGCTGGTCAAGAAAGGTTACGACAACATCAGTACGGTCCGTGACCGTGGTCGCGCCGGTGCTGTCGAGCCGGGCGACGACTGACCGCGACGACTTCTCCGTTTTTTTTATTGTCGATAGCGACAGTTACGCGTCCCGCGTGACCGCGCCGAACGGCGTCGCGGCGTCATCCGAGATAGTCGCTATCGCCGTCACCGAGTCTTCGTCGGCACGGACACGAACCCGGGCGAGGTCGCGCTCGCTGCCGTTGATCGTTGCTGTCGCTGTCGTCCGCGTCGTTTCGGTCCCGAGAAGCGCCTCTGAGCCGCGTTCGCGCCACTCCGAAACGGCGTCCACATCGGTATCCATCGCAAGCGAAACGACTCGGGCGCTGTCCACCGCCGTCAGCGGGTCACGGACGACCTCGGGCTGGTCGACGACTCGCACGGCCGGGGCGGTCAGGAGGCCGAACCTGTCTCTTATACACATCTCTGATGG
>AOLX01000023.1 GCA_000336895.1 Haloarcula argentinensis DSM 12282
GTGTATAAGAGACAGCTCCTCGACAACGAGCGAGTAGTCGCCGGATTCGGGGAGCACTGCCGGTGCGGTCGCGCTGGCTTCGATCGGCTCGCTCTCTTCTGGCAGGATGCCACAGCCGGCCAGCACGGCCGTACAGGCGACGACAAAACCGCGGCGTGTCGGGGGCGTCATTTCCAGAACCGCTTGGCAAGCCGCGACAGCACTCCTTCCTCGGGCTGGGTCACGTCTTCCCAGAGGACGAACGCTTCGACCACGTCGGCAGCTTCGCCGGCGACAGCCTTCTGTGCGTCCGGAACGACGACGCCCAGATTGACCTCGTAGTGACCGTAGTAGCCGTACTTCAGCAGTGTGCGCTCGCGCTGGCCCTCAACGAACGATCGAACCTCGTCGGGTAGCTCGTCGGCGACGAGGACGAACGTGAAGTCAGTTCGGTAGTGCTCTTCGTTCGGCGTGACCCGTTTGTCGGCCAGGTCGTGGCCGAGTTCGACCAGCCGCTTCAGTTCGCCGACCGTCGGCCGGTCGACGCGGCGGGCGTAGAGGTACTCCTCGGACTCGTGGTCGCCGTAGGACAGCGCCGGGTGGAAGAACTGCTTCTGGTTGAGGACCCGCATCTCGCCGTAGAGGTCCCAGCGCTCGCCCCGGAGCTGGTGATCCCGCTCCAGCGTGTAGTTGTACATCAGGCGGTCGCTCACCCGGTCGAAGTAGGGATCATCTGTCCAGTGTGGCACCTCCTCGACAATGTCGTCGGGCAACTCAGATTTCGGGACCGCCCCAGTGACGGGGTCCTCCCAGTCATCCGCGCTGTAGTCCGGCGGCTCCTCGCCCGACGTGGACTTGGATTCCTCGCTCATCGTCGTGAGTTCTGTGGGCGTTCAGCTCGTACTGCTCGTCTGCCGCGGTAAGTCATATCATGGCGATGCCGTGTCGGCGTCTTAAGCCCGTCGGTCAGCCGACGGTCGTTCACGGGCCGTACACGAGCGCCGCGGCAGGTTTTTGATGCTGGCTTCCAAATAATCACTAACAATTATGAGTGAAGAAACTGAGGCCTGCGGGCGCTGCTCGATGACTGTCGTCGTCGACGCTGTCGACGAAACCGAAGGCGAGAAACCTCACGACCCGTTCGGCGATGACCGCATCGAGGTCGACCAGCGCGACATCGAGCGCGTCTCGCCCGAGGTCTGGATGGGCCGGCTCTCGACCAGAGTGAACGAGGCCGTCAGTCGCTACGTCTGGGGTCGCTGACCGATCAGAGCACCGCGTCGATAATCCAGAAGAGGCCGTAGCTCAGCCCGAACGCCAGTGCGAGCGACCCGACCCAGGCCAGCACCGTCTTGCCCATCTTCTCCCGGCTGACTTCGCCGCCGCCCGCGGCTGCGCCGGAACCGACGATAGCGGAGACGATGATCTCGTTGAACGACACCGGAATGCCGAAGAAGACGGCCGCTTGCGCGATGATGAAGCTCGGAATCAATGCGCCGATGGAGCGCCGCGGCCCGAGCGAGGAGTAGTCCTGTGCCAGCGCCTTTATCATCCGCGGTGCGCCCGTCCAGGACCCAATGAGGAGGCCGAGGCCGCCGAACAACAGAACGCCGGTGATGGGGATGGCCGCCGTCGGCCCCTCCCCGAGCAGGGGGACCAGCGGTCCCAGCGCCAGCCCGACCTGGCTCCCGCCGGCGGAGAAAGCCACGAGCCCGCCCATCACCAGCAAGAAGTGCCGCTGCCCGGCGGCTGCATCCGCTCTGATATCTAGATACAGCAGTCCACCCGCGATTACGCCCGCGAGTAGCGTCACGACTGCCATCGACGGGAGTACCGGCGTCCCGGCCGCTCGGGCGACGGCGCGGGCGACAGACGCCTGCTCACTGCCCGGTGCCAGTAGTACGAACTCGATGTTCGCCAGGATCACACCGACCAGCCCGCCCAGCAGCGGCACAAGCCGTTCCTCGGTCGTGGCCTCGTGCCGGAGCGACCACGCCGTCCCGAAGGCGATACCCCCGCCGACGAAGGGCGTCAGGACCCACAGCGAGACGATTTCGATGTACTTGGCCGTCGCCGGCTGGCCGCCTATCGCCAGTCCGACGCCGACCACCGCACCGGTGACTGTGAACGCCGTCGCGATGGGGTAGCCAGTGAAGATTCCGACGGCGACCAGCACCGCCGCAGTGAGGAGGGCGACGATAGCGGCGATCGCCGAGAGGCCGCCGCCGCTCGGGAACAGGACGAGTTCGCTCCCGACAGCTTCTGTGACGTTGGCTCCCTGCAGGACCGCGCCGGCCAGTCCGAGGATGCCGACAAAGAACCCGGCGCGCATCACCGAGATCGCATTCGCACCGACGGCCGGCGCGAACGGAGTGGACCCGGACGACCCGGCACCGATAGCCCAGGCCATGAACAGACTCGCGGCTGACGCGACAACAAGCGTCGCAATCGTACTCGTCGCGACCATCTGTCACGGCGTTTGCCCCGCCCTGCAATGAGCCTACCGTTCGCGCGCCTTTGTAAGGCCGATTCTCGACTTGGGCGCGGGCGTCACGGGCAAACGTTCAGGTGCCAGTGCGTAGTTCAATCTCGTATGTCCGCCACTGAAGAGAGTGTCCGCGTCTGGCTGGTCGAACGAACCTACTCCGACGACGAGCAGAACCTCATCATCCTCACGTACGCGACGCCCGACGGCGAACAGTACTTCCGCAAGGAGCGTGCCCTGACCTCGTTTTCCGACGTGCGAGAGACCACGGCCGCCGTCGATGCTGACCCGGACAACTTCGGGTCCGTCGACGACCCGGACCTGCAGGCACAGTACGAGGCTGAGGTGACACGGATGGCCGAAAAACACGATCCCGACGACGCTATCTGACCGTCTGTACGGCCGCGCTCGTGGTTAGTTAGTCTTCGCGTGGCGACGCTGGAAGCCGATGCCGCTCGCACGGCGGCGAGCTTAGTTCGTCTTCGCGTCGGTCTCTTCGCCCGGCTCCGTCGCGTCCACACCCTCGGCGGCCTCCACGGCTTCGGTGACCTTCTCGGTATCGACGTGCCAGCGGTCGACAGCCTGCTCGAAGTCGGCAAGCTTGTTCGAGACGCGCATCTTCAGGTCGTCGTCGTTGACGTTGACCTCGAAGACGTACTCGGGGCGGTCGCCGTCACCGACGCGGCGGAGGTTCGCGCTGATGAGGTCGTTGTCGAAGTAGTACGGGGCGATCTGGGTCATCACGTTGCGGTAGACGGTGTCCTCGACCTTCCGCAGGGCCTTCCGGCTGGCGGAGTCGGCCGCGCGGGCGACGTAGTCGACGGACTCGCTCCAGCGCTCCATCGCCTCGTCCGGTTCGTCGAGGTTCTCGTAGGACTCGCTGAGTTTCTCGCCAGCGGTCTGGAGGTCCTCGTCCGGCCCCTTGCCGGCCTGTTCCCCCTTGCCCTCGTCGACGCTCGCCTGGTCAGCGGTTTTCTCGTTGACGTCCTCGTCCAGTCGCTCGTGGCTCTTCGGTCGCCACTCGTCGAACTCACTGAGGGCGTCCTCGTCGACGGCTTCGTCCGAAGCGATGTCTTTCAGCGCCTGTGTGATGCGCTCGCCGTGCTCGACGATGTCGACCCAGCCGCCTTTCGTCTTGAATCCTGAAACGCTCTCTTCGATGTCTGCCATGGTATAATAGATCGGTCTATGACAGCCGCGGGACCTGCTGCAGTGGGCTGTCCATCTGTACACAGCGGATTGCTGCTCAGTGGGGTTAAACGTTTCCGCCATGACGACAGACGTGATACTCTCCCGCCAGTCTCCTCTCGGCCCTCGGTATCAACACGTAGACGACGTATTTCTACTGCATAGTGGCCTGCTTGTTCGCCCCACTTCGCTCAACACCGAACGGCCGCTTATAAGGATTGCACGCGAATAGTAGTTTGATGTCATCCGCACTATTCGTCGTAAGCGAACACGGGTACTGGGGCGAAGAATGTATCGAGCCGCTGACGACCCTCACAGACGCTGGCCTGGATATCACGGTAGCGACACCGACCGGCGAGCCGCCGGTGCTTGACGAGCGCTCCGTCGACCCCGAAGAAGTCGGCGAAGACCTCTCGGAGCACGTTCGAGAGGTCCACGAGACCGACGAGCGCCTGAACAACCCGATCCCACTGGCACAGGCCGACGCCGAGGACTACGACACCGTCGTATTCCCCGGCGGCCACGGCGCGGAGTGGGACGTCACGCAGGATGTCCACGCCCGTGAACTGCTGCGCGAGAGCGTCGCCGGCGACGACGGCAAGGCGCTCGTCGTCTGTCACACAGTCGGGATTCTGGCCTTCACCCGCAATAGGGACGGCGAGTTCCTCGCCGACGGCCGCTCGGTCACCGGTTTCCCGAACGCCTGGGAAGAAGGCATCGTCGACGAGAACGACCTGCTCCCTGACGGCCGCAAGCTCCCGTACTGGGTCGAAGATGAAGTGAGGGCCGTCGGTGCGGATTGGGACGCCGAACTCGATGCCGACACCAGCGTCACGATCGACGGTGACCTGATCACGGCTCGTGGCCCACCGTCGTCGGCTGCGGCCGCTCGGACGCTGCTCGACGAACTCGGTATCGAGACGTCGGCGTGACGACCGGACGCCCGCCGATCGCCGCAACTTATCAATTCAGCTGAATTCCTCGGAAGCGAGCACGTCCGGCCCGGATCCGTTTTCCCACGCAGTCGCCGTCTCGGGGAATACAGTGGCATACGCTATCGCACGATATAGTCAAATAACGACTGTGTACTAGCTAACCTTCTTGAAGCCTCCGTGCAACGTAGACATACGTATGACTAACAACTCCACGCGCAGGCGGTTCCTCAAGACAGCAGGCGTTGCAGGTGTCGCAGCTCTCGCCGGTTGTGGCGGCGGCGACGGCGGCGATGGCGGCGACGGCGAGACGACTGAAGGCGACGGCGAAATGACCGAAGGAGAGATGACCGAAGGAGAGATGACCGAAGGAGAGATGACTGAAGGCGAGACGGAGACTCGCCTCTCCTGGCACGCCGGCGGCACCGGTGGCACCTACTTCCCGCTCTCGAACGAGTTCAAGACGGTCGTAGAGGACAACACTGACTTCACGCTGAACGTCCAGTCGACCGGTGCGAGCGTCGAAAACGTCGGCAACCTCGCCAGCGGCGACGCCGACTTCGCGCTCATCCAGAACGACATCGCCTCGTTCGCGAAGAACGGTGAAGGGATCGATGCGTTCCAGGACAACGCCATCGAGAACCTCCGTGGCGTTGCGACCCTGTACCCGGAGACCATCACGGTCGTCACCCTCGCGGACACGGGCATCACGCAGCTCTCTGACCTCGAAGGGGCGACGATCAACACCGGCGACCTCGGGAGCGGGACCCAGGTCAACGCGCTCCAGATTCTGGAGTCAGTTGGCGTCTCCGATTACAACGAGCAGAACGCCTCGTTCTCCCAGGCTGCCGACCAGCTCCGGAACGGCGACATCGACGCCGCATTCGTCGTCGGTGGCTGGCCGGTCGGCGCTATTGAGGACCTCGCGAACACCAACGACCTCGTCATCGTCCCGATCTCCGGCGACAACCGTGCCGCAGCGAAGGAGGATGCCTCCTGGTTCGCTGACGACACCATCCCCGCCGACACCTACACCGGCGTCGACGAGGCCGTCGAAACAATCGCTGTGCAGGCAATGATCGCGACGAACGCCGAACAGCCCGAGGGGACGGTCGAGTCGGTCACCGGCGCTATCTTCGACAACGTTGACGACCTCTCGATCAAGACGGACTTCATCAGCGCGGACTCCGCACAGGACGGGATGTCCATCGAACTCCATCCCGGCGCAGCGGCATACTTCGACGCGTAACGTCGTCGGCTGACGCTATCCGTATCGTTAACTAACCACCTTCTATTACTCACCAACGGGAATGAGACGACGATACGTTGCCATCGCGGTGCTCGTTGCCCTCCTCCTCATCGGGACAGTAGCAGCGCTCCCCGGCGGACGTGCATTGGTCGTTGAAGACGTCGAGACCGGTGAGCAGTATCTAACGGCTCCGGTCGAAGACGGCACGATCGTCGCGCTGGAATATATGCACAGTGTCGAAAAAACGCGAGTCTACGACGAGTACACGGTCCGCGGTGACCACCTCGAAATGACTCGCATGGAGTTTGAATCGTTCGGCTGGGGGCTTCCAAGCCGGGCCAACGTCACCCGCGAGGACGGGATGTACGTGTTCGACCCGCCAGGCAACTACACGCGTATGACAGTCTCTCCCGGTGATGTTGCAGGACATAAACTTCACGTCGGAGCCGAAACCTACGATTTGGTAGCCCGCACCAACGGCCGCTCGGTCCACCTCTACGTGACCCAGCGCTCGGCGTTCGGTGCTGCGACAGACCAGCTCAACACATGACTGAAAGCACACGATCTGACGACGGTGGGGAGGCCGTATCGGACGAGGAAGTTGATGAAGTACTGCAGGAGATCGAGCGGAAACGCTCGCTGACAGGCTGGGCCGTTGTCCTCGTCGCGCTCATCGGCATCTCGTTTTCGGGGTTTCAGATGTGGATCGCGGCGAAAGGATTTGTCCTCTCGCTCTCGCTCCCCGGTGTCGGTGATGTCGTGTTCGCGTCACTGCAAGACCTCCAGATCCGTGCCGTTCACGTCGCCTTCGGCCTCATTTTGACATTCTTGCTGTATCCTAGCAGCACCGGCGATGGCCCGCTTTCCCGGCGTTGCATTGTGCTCGGGTCGCTGGTGGATCAAAAACTCGGTGAGGAGCATCCGGTGTCTCGTGTCGTTCACGCTATCGGGAATGCTCTCGCCTGGGCGTTCCTCGACGCCGAGATGGACCGTGTGACGCCTTCGGATTTCGTTTTCATGATCCTGTCAACGCTGTCGGCCGCGTACTTCATCACTGACTTCGACGAGATCCGTCGAATGCGCGCACTGGGCCTTGAGAGCGGCCGTCCCATTCAGGAAGTGTTCACTTTCTTGGAGCCGATAGCGGGCCTGCTCGGACCACTCGCTGACACCTCCTACGCATTCGTACTGGGTGTGGTCGGCATCTTGCTTGTCCTTGAAGCAACCCGTCGGGCGATCAGTCTCTGGCTGATGTTTATCGTCGCCGCCTTCGTTGTCTACGCCCGTTTCGGTGTCCTCATCCCGCAGGACGCCGCCTACGTCGGCGTACTTTCCATCCCGGAACTGTCCTGGCCCTCTATCATCCAGAACCTCTGGTACAACACGGAAAACGGGGTGTTCGGGGTTCCGGTCAGCGTCTCCGTGCAGTTCATCTACATCTTCATCCTGTTTGGCGCGTTCCTCGAAATGTCCGGCGCGGGGCAGTGGTTCATTGACCTCGCGTACGGCGCGACGGGCACGCGGAAGGGTGGCCCGGCGAAGGCGTCCATCCTCGCCAGCGGATTTATGGGGACCATCTCCGGGTCCTCCATCGCGAACACGGTGACGACGGGCGCGTTCACGATTCCGCTGATGAAGCGGTCGGGCTACTCGCCTGAGTTCTCCGGCGGTGTCGAGGCATCTGCCTCCTCGGGCGGTCAGATTCTCCCACCGGTGATGGGGGCCGCTGCGTTCCTCATCGTCCAGTACACGGGGACGTCGTTCGCTGACGTCATCGTTGCCGCGACGATTCCCGCTATTGTGTTCTTCTTCGGCGTCTGGGTGATGGTCCACTTCGAGGCGGTCAAGGAGAACATCGGTGGTCTTGACCCCTCCGAACTGGTCGACATCCGCAGCCACTTCCGTAGCGGCTGGTTCTACCTCGTCCCGATCGGGCTGTTGCTGTACTACCTCATCGTCGAGCGGTTGTCGGTTGCCCGCTCGGCGTGGTTCACGCTCATCGCCATCGGGGCGCTCATCACGCTCGTCGCGGCCTACAGCGATGAGACGCGTGCTCGACTCGGTGCGGTTTTCGGTGTGTTGTTCGGTGCATCGTTCCTCTCCCAGTATCTGTTCGGTGCCGGCGTTCTGAGTGCGCTGGCCGGCGACGGAACGGGGTCTCAGACCGTCGTCGGCGCGTTCTCGGCCACCGTCGGCGATCTCGGCACGCTGATCATCCTCGCCGGTGTCCTCACGTTGATTACCCGGCCCCGGCTCGACTCGCCGATACTGTCGTTCGATAGCGCCGTCGACGACACTGCCGAGACGACTGCCGACGCCGTTGGCCGGCCGGACCTGGCCTCGAACGGGCTGTACAGGCTCGGCGTCTTCCTCGGGAAATCTATGGAGAGCGGAGCCAGAACCGCGGTTCCGGTCGTCATCGCCGTCGCCGCCGCCGGTATCATTCCGGGCGTCATCAGCGTCTCAGGTCTCGGCCCGAACCTCGTCTCGCTTATCACGACCGTCGCCGGCGGCTCGCTGGTCTTGCTGTTGCTCGTCACTGCGTTCTCCTCGATTATCCTCGGGATGGGGATGCCGACGACGGTGACCTACATCATCCTCGTCTCACTGCTCGCGCCGGCGCTGACCGAGTTCGGCGTCCCGCTGCTCGCGGCGCACCTGTTTATCCTCTACTTCGGCGTCATCGCCGACATCACGCCGCCGGTCGCCGTGGCTGCCTACGCCGCTTCCGGCGTCGCGAAGTCCGACGCTTTCGAGACCGGTATCGAGGCGTTCTCCCTGTCGCTCAACAAGGCTATCGTGCCGTTCGCGTTCGTTGTCACGCCGGGTATTATCCTGTTGCGGCGCGTTCCCGAGGCCGACCTCGATGTCGGCAATCAGTACCGTGTTATCCAGCCGGCCGACCTGCTGGACCTCGGCTACTCTATTCCCGAGATCCTGATCCCCGTCATCGGCGTCTTCCTTGGCGTCGTCGCGCTGGCCGCGACGGTTATTGGGTTCGCGTACGCGCCGGTCTCCCGAAGCGAGCGCGCGGCGTTTGCGTTCAGTTCGCTACTCCTGATGGCACCCGGTCTTGCGGTGTCCGGTGTGTACGACCTCCTCGGACTCGTCGGTATCGCCGGTGGTGAGGTGACGGTGCTGCTCGACGTTGTGCTCCGCGGTGTCGGCCTGGCTTTGTTCCTCTTCCTCATGGCCAAGAACCGCCAGCGCGGCGGTGACCCTGCGGTACGGTCAAGCACGGCTGAGCCGGCGTGAGTGAGAACCGTTTAACCCATCGGGGGTCAACGGGCACGATATGCCAATTGAGCAGCGCGGCGACGCCTCCGTCGTCACGCACGCGCTGGCGCGAGACGAACTGACACGCATACGAAACGTCGAGACTGAACAGGTCGCGTTCCGGAAGGGGCTGGTCCGCCTCGGCCGTATCTGTGGCTACGAGATCATCGACGGCCGGATGGAGACCGAATATACGGAAATCCAGACGCCGCTGACCACGACGATGGGCGAGCGCGTCAAAGGACTCGAAGACGTGGTCATCGTCAACGTCCTTCGCGCTGCGACGCCGTTTGTCGAGGGACTGCTCAAAGCGTTCCCCCGCGCCAGACAGGGCGTCATCTCCGCCAGCCGCGACGAGGACGCCGGGATGAACGACGACGGCGAGTTCCCAATCTCGGTCGAGTACGTCAAACTGCCCGAAATCACCGAGGACGACACCGTCATCATCGCGGACCCGATGCTTGCGACCGGGTCGACGATGGCTACGGTACTGGACTACATCACCTCAGAGAAGACGGAGCCGGAGAACTTGCTTGTCTTGGCCGCGGTTTCCGCACCCGAGGGGATCGTCCGGGTCTCGGAGGCGCAGCCGGATGCTGACATCATCAGCGTCGCTATTGACGACGAACTCGACGAGGACGGGTTCATCGTTCCGGGGCTCGGCGACGCCGGCGACCGCGCCTTCCGGACGACGTAAGCCGTCCCGGCCCGCTCGACCTGTCGACGGAGGGACGAAATATTTTTATATCCGGGCCGAATCAGCCGATGATGTCGCGATTTTCCATCCTTCCACAGCTGCTGTACCCCCTTGCTTCACCTGGAAACCGAGAGACGGCGGCATATTTTCCGTCCAGTTGAAACGAGAACGACGGCCGTGAACCGCCACGCGGGACTGGACGTGGTTCCTGTTGGGCAGTGGCGGACCGGGAGGCTTTCCTGCTGACGGGACAGCAACCCAGTATGGTTCGACGCCGATACCGGGTCGCGGACACCGCCCAGCAACTCGTCGGCGGGTTCCTGCTCGCGGGACCGTTCGTCGTGACCGAGGAGGTGTGGGTGCTGGCCGAGAACATGTCCTGGTATCACGCGGTTCTCGTCGTGGGTATCGTGTTCGCTATCGGTTACGGGGCGCTGTACAAGGCTGACGCGGGCCGGGACGTGGACACTGAGGCGGAGGTGGCCGGTATCCCGATCCGGTTCGTCTCGCTGATGGGTGTCGCGTTCGGGTCGGTCGCCATCCTCGCGGTGGCGCTGACCGCCCCTGACACGTTCCTCATCAACGGTGGCATTCTCCCGGACCCGACGCCGATGGCCGTCTTCCTGACGACACTGAAGGCCATCACTGTCGGTGCTATCTTCAGCGTCGTCGGGGCTGCGACGGCAGACAGCGTATTCTGACCGTGACCCGCACACTTAATTGGGTGCCACCCTCCTTGATGTGCATATGGAGTACACGCTGGCTATCGACAACGCGCCGGAGACTGTTCCGGGTGGCACAGGGATACTGCTCCTGCACCCGAGTACCGGCGAAACGGACCGACTGGACACGGATTTCCTTGCGACCGACACGGACTCGATGCTCGTCATCTCGACCCGGACCACTGCTCGGGAGGTCAAGCAGAAACTGGAGTACTACGAGGTCGACGAGTCGAAGGCGACCATCCTCGACACGCTGTCGGTTGAGCGCGGCTATACCCGCCGCCAATCCGAAAGCGTCCGATACGTCTCCGCGCCGGACGACCTCTCCGGTATTGTCTCGGAGGCCGAGACGTTCCTGCAGGAACACGACGGGAAACTCCGCGTGACCTTCGACTCGCTGACGGAACTCATCTACTACGCTGACGAGGACGGCGCGCTCTCGGCCGTCGAAGACATCCTCGACCTGCTAGACGAGTACGACGCCGTCGGGATGTTCCACCTCGCCGACGAGGTCCACGACGAGGAGACGGTCGCGGCGTTCCGGGAACTCTTCGACGGTGTCATCGAACTGTCTGAGGACGGAACCATCACCAGTACCTTCGAGGCGTAGCCCGACACACTCTGTCCGGAATCCACCGCTCCTTCGACCGATTTGTGGTAGCCGATCGACACTACTTCCCCAATCGAGTACCCTGATGGCATTTCGCTCTTTCGAACGAAATGGCGTTTTCACCGGGTAGCGACGCCAACGCCCCGCATGAGATCTCTTACCAAACCAATAACAATTAAGAGGGTATAACCCACATACAGGGTTGTATGCCGGAATGCCAGAACTGCGGTAATTTTGTAACGGCTGACTACGCGCGTGTGTTCACGCCGAACGGGGTCGAAAAGCCCAGAGTCTGTCCGCAGTGCGAAGACAAGATTCGCGACGGGGCAGACGTCCGTGAGGCCCGGTCCACACGTCGCGGATAGAACCGGTCAGGAACTGCCGCCCTGTGACCTGACGGTTGCGGGGACGTTTTCCTCGCCGGCTACACTCGCTACCAACCGCTGTTTTCCCGGTATTCTCGTTTCATCTATACCAGCGCGTCCGTGAGGCGTGTGCGTGCTTCCTCGAACACCGCATCAGCACGGTCTGGGTCGCGGGCTTCGGCGGTAATCCGAACGAGCGGCTGTGTGCCGCTGGCCCGCAGGAGGAACCACGCGTCGCCGAGGTCGACGCGGACGCCGTCGAGCGTCGTCACGTCGTCGTAGGCATCGGTCACAGTCTCCCGAACGCGGTCCATCACCGCTCCCTTCTCGTCAGTTTCGACGCTGTCTCGGCGGATGGGGTACTCCGGCACGTCGGCGGCGCGGTCGTCTAGCGGGCGCTCGCTGTCCAGCGCCGCAGCGGTGCAGGCCGCCAGCGGACCGTCCGGGCACAGCGTTCGCTCGGGCCAGATCCACGCACCGCTTGGTTCGCCACCGAAAACGACCTCGTCCTCGCTCGCGGCCTCGGCGACGTACACGTCCCCAACCGGGGTGTACTCGATAGAGACGTCGATGTCGTTGAGGTGGTCTTCGACGGCGAGGCTCGTATCGACCGGGACGGCGACCCGCTCGCCCGGTGATGCCGCGGCACGGGCGAACATGGCCAGCAACACGTCGCCGGAGAGGAAGGTCCCGTCGGCCGCAACCGCCCGCATCCGGTCGGCGTCGCCGTCGTGGGCGATGCCGAGGTCGGCGTCGGACTCGGCCACCAGCGTCGAAAGCGACTCGCAGTGCTCGGCTTTCGGCTCCGAGGGTCGACCGGGGAACGCACCGTCGGGCTGGCCGTTGAGCGTCTCGACGGCACAGCCCAGTTCGGTGAGGGCGTCGACACTGACCCGGCCCGCGCCGTTGCCGAGGTCGACGACGACGTGGCTATCGAGGTCTGTCCCGCCGACTTCCGCGACTAGCGCGTCGACGTGGCGCTGGCTGACATCCCGGGACGCTAGGCTACCGCTCTCGTCCCACGTCGCTGGCTCGAACGCATCCTCGTCTAGTCGCTGTTCGATTGTCGCCCGCAGGTCCGAATCGAAGGCTTGTCCGCTGGGCTGCCAGAGCTTGATGCCGTTGTCTTCCGGGGGGTTGTGACTCGCCGTCACTGCGACGCCGGCGTCGGCGTCCTGCCACGCCACTGCTCGTCCGATCGTCGGCGTCGCCGCGCCGCCGAGGTCGACCACGTCGACGCCGCTCTCCCGGAGGCCGGCTACCAGCGCCGCCTGCAGGTACTCGCCGCTCGTTCGCGGGTCCCGGCCGACGACGACTCGCTCGCAGTCGATGCCAAGCGCCCGGCCCACCGAGAGCGCCAACTCGGCTGTGACCGTCTCACCGACGGGCCCCCGAATCCCGCTCGTTCCGAACTGTGTCATTACTGCTTTCTGGGTCGGGCCGCCCCTAAAATCCATCCGGCATCGGACAGGTGTTGTCGGCCGATGGTTCCGACACCGCGCCGCTACCCCGTCGGCGACCACTCACAGGCCGTCCCGGTCGTCAGGTCTGCGTCGTCGATGTGCGCTGACAGGCAGCCGTAGTTGCAGAACTGCGCCGTCGGTTTCCCGTCCGGCGTCTCGCTGAGGAAAACGGGCTCGTGGGCCTCCACCGGACAGCCGCAGTACGTGCACTCTGCCATACGGGCGCTTGCGGACGGGAGAACAAACGTTTTGTCCGCGTCTGTCGACCCACCGCACATGAAACAGGGTGGCTCCGACGCGGCGAAACAGGCAGCGGGTGAATCGGCGGCCGAAGCGGTCGAGGATGGTATGATCGTCGGCCTCGGAACGGGGTCGACGGCGGCTCATGCTATCCGCGCTATCGGCCAAGCGGTCGACGCCGGACTCGATGTCGTCGGCGTCCCCACGTCGTTTCAGTCCCGCCAGCTGGCCCGGGACTGTGGCATCCCGCTGGCGGACCTCGAGGATGTGTCGGTCGACCTTGCCATCGACGGGGCCGACGAGGTGGCCGGCGGCAATCTCATCAAGGGTGGCGGCGCGGCGCACGCCCGGGAGAAGATCGTCGACGCGAGTGCTGACCGCTTCCTCGTCGTCGCTGATCCGACGAAAGAGACGGACGTGCTCTCACACCCTGTCCCCGTCGAAGTGCTCCCGATGGCCCGCTCGACGGTCGCCGCATCAGTCGAGAGTCTGGGCGGCGATCCGGCACTCCGCCGTGCAGAGCGCAAGGACGGCCCCGTCGTCACCGACAACGGGAACCTCGTGCTCGACTGTAACTTCGGGCCTATCGACGACCCCGCCGCGCTCGCCAGCGATCTCGCCGCGCTGCCCGGTGTCGTCGAGCACGGGCTGTTCGTCGATATGGCCGACGAAATCCACGTCGGCACTCCTGACGGCGTCACCGTTCGACCGCTGTTGGAATAGCTGTCGCTGGCCGGCTTGCGTCAAAAAAATATACTGCCTGAAACGACCTTACAGGTCGCGCGGCTGGACCGTCTTCCGGTCGTTCTCGTCAGCTCGTCGGGCTGCGTCCTGAAGCAGCTCCTCGACTTCCTCGTCGAGTGCGTCGTAGAAGTCGGACGCTACGTTCATGTCGTTGAGCTCTTCCTTAACGGCGGCTTTGACGATTAGGTCTGCCATACAGACGAGGTATCGACGGGGGTTACTTATATACTTTCTCCAATTAGTTCGCTCTCGACCCTATTACCGGCAGTTTGAGGCGTTATACGACACATAACCCCATATAAATCCGTGATTGTGTCCGAATGAATCCGTCAGTATACGCCCTTCGGCCTGACTCAGACGGCTACTGTCGCGTTACTCTGGCCGAGCGTCGCTCACGCGCGCTCCCACAGGTCCAACCCTGATGCGGCAATACGCCTGTCCCGGACCGACGGATAGGAGTGGTCGTATCCCTGAATGAGTCCTATGCGCGATATACTCGATTCGGTTGCGGCGGGCGACCTCTCTCCGGCGGAGGCCGAGGCGGCGCTTGCGGGCTATGCGACCAGCGGGGCCGGTCGGTTCGACGCTGCTCGGGAGGACCGCGCCGGCGTTCCCGAAGCCGTCCTCGCGGACGGGAAGACCCCGGCGGAAGTGGCGGATCTGGCGGCGACAGCTATCGAAACGACAGACCGGGCTATCGTGACGCGGCTCGACACGTCCACTGCAACGGCCGTTCAGGAACAACTGGACGAGACCGCCCCGGATGCGACAGTTCGCTGGGACGACCGCTCGAACTGGCTGGTGGCGACAACGCCCGCGTTCGAACGTCCCTCGCTGGATGCATCAGTGGGTATCGTCACCGCCGGGACATCCGACGCCGTCCCAGCCGGTGAGGCCGCGCTCATCGTCGAGGAGATGGGTGCCAGCGTAACCCGTATAGACGATGTCGGTGTTGCGAGCCTCGCCCGGACGATAGACGCGGTCGATGGCTTCCGAGACCAGGATGTGCTCATCGTCGCGGCGGGCCGTGAGGGTGCGCTCCCGACGGTTGTCGCCGGTCTCGTGGATGTACCAATCATCGGTCTGCCCGTCTCGACCGGCTACGGCCACGGCGGCGAGGGTGAGGCAGCCCTTTTGGGGCTACTCCAGTCCTGCACAGCCCTCTCTGTCGTGAATATCGATGCTGGCTTCACTGCCGGAACGCAGGCCGGCCTAATCGCCAGACAGCTCGACGATGCACGGGAATAGCAACCTTCCACGACCACGGGCATACCCAAGTATTTGGGTAAAGAGCTATGAGAACAACGCGCGTACGCGTATACGTCGGCGGTGGTGTCGCCGACGAACACGATGCCTGAATGTGATCATTGCGGCGCGCACGTCTCAGACCAGTTCGCCCGAGTGTTCGCGGATGAACGTGGACACATCCGGGCGTGTCCCAACTGCTCGGCAAACGCTGGCATTGCCGAGGTATCGAGAGAGCGCGCCCAACAAGTGTGAGGCCCACTGGGCCACCAGCATCGTGCGATGACTACCGCGCGGAGCCCTTACCACGTGTACGTCCTCCGTTGTAGCGACAACACGTTTTACACTGGCTACACGACCGATGTGGAACGCCGCGTCCGCGAGCACGACGCCGGCGACGGCGCAAAGTACACTCGCGGCCGAACCCCGGTCGAACTCATCCACGTCGAGTCATTCGAGTCACAGTCCGACGCGATGAGTCGTGAGTACGAGATCAAGCAGTACTCCAGAGCGGAGAAGGAACGGCTCGTCGAATCTAGCGACGCCGAAGCGGAGTTCGATATCTGAACTGCCGCTTGCCGCTCGCCGTTGATACCGGCAACATGACAGCTTGCCGATGAGGCGTGACTTTTTGTCTGGGGGCTGAGAACCGCGAGATATGGACAACGACGCGGATGTCGACGCAGGTGCAATCGCCTTCGGGACGGACGGCTGGCGGGCGACGCTGGACGTGTTCACGAAGCCGCGGGTCCGGATGGTCGGCCAGGCCGTCGCCACGACGCTCGCCGAGCGCGGGGCGAGCGGGACCGTCGCGATCGGGTACGACGCTCGCGAGAGTTCGCCCGGGTTCGCCGACGAACTCGCACACGTCCTACGCGCGAACGGTTTCGACGTACTCTTGCCGGACCGGGACACGCCAACACCGATCCTCGCCTGGACAGTAAAAGACCGCGGGCTGGCTGGCGCGCTCCAGATCACAGCCAGCCACAATCCGCCGGAGTACAACGGCGTGAAGTTCATCCCTGGCGACGGGTCGCCGGCGCTGCCCGACTGGACGGCCGCCTTCGAGGAGAACCTCGCCGTCCTCGACCCACTGCCCGAAGACGAGTGGGGCGAGCGAACCGAAGAAGACCTCATCAGCCCGTTCCACGACCACGCGCTGGATTTCGTTGACACCGACCTCGATGGCCTGTCAGTCGCCTACGACGCGCTGTACGGCAGCGGTCGCGGCGTTACCGACGCCCTGCTCGAAGCGGCCGGGGCCGACGTGACCTGTCTCAACTGTGAACAGGACCCGGAATTCGGCGGTGGATCGCCCGAACCGTCGGCGGAGAACGCCGAGGGACTCGTCGGCGAAGTCAGCGAGGGCGACGCCGCGCTGGGAATCATCAACGACGGCGACGCCGACCGTATCGGCGTCGTCACGCCCGACCGCGGCTATCTGGACCCCAACCTGTTCTTTGCCGCGATGTACGACTTCCTGCTGGAGGACGAGGCGGGCGATGTCGTTCGGACGGTCTCGACCTCTAGCATCGTCGACCGGGTCGCTGAGGCCCACGGGCAGGATGTCCACGAGGTCGCCGTCGGCTTCAAGTGGGTCGCCGAGGCGATGGCCGACCACGACGCCCTGTTCGGCGGCGAGGAATCCGGTGGCTTCGGCCTGCCGGACCACCTGCGGAACAAGGACGGCGTGCTGGTGGCGCTGGTCGCCGCCGCCGCCGAGCGCGAGGAACCGCTTGACGCTCGTGTCGACCGACTGCTGGACGAACACGGCGAAATCCACCAGGACCGGATCAGCGTCGACTGTCCGGACGACCGGAAGGAGCCGGTCCTCGACGATCTCGAAACCGCACTGCCAGACGCGCTGGCGGGGGTCGCTGTCGACGGTATCAACACGGTCGACGGGTTCAAGATCCGACTCGAAGACGGGACGTGGGTGCTGGTCCGCCCCTCGGGCACGGAGCCGAAGCTCCGCGTCTACGCCGAAGCGTCGAGTGCGGAACGCGTCGAGGAACTACTGGAAGCGGGTCGGGAGCTGGTCGAACCGCTGGTCTGACAGAAGCCAAATCTTTTCGCCGGCGTTATTCAACTGCTATCATATGTGCGAGCCCTCCTCCGCAGTCGTCGCTAAGTCCCTGACAAAGCGCTACGGAACCACAACGGCTGTTAACGAACTCGACCTCAGCATCGAACACGGCGACATATACGGTTTCCTCGGTCCAAACGGCGCCGGGAAGACAACCACCATGCGCATCTTCACCGGCCTCATCGAACCCAGCGGCGGCGAGGCACGCGTCGCGGGCGTCCCCTGTGTGGACCGACGTGCCCTAGTCGAGCACATCGGTCTCATGCCGGAGACGCCACCACTGTACGACCAACTGACCGGGCGCGAGCAGTTGCAGTTCGCGGCCGACCTGCGGAACGTCCCCTGGGATGCCGTCGTTGACACCGCGCTGTCGCTGTGTGCGTCGCTCGGTCTCCGTGCAGACTTGGACCGCCGCATCGACGGCTACTCCAAGGGGATGAGACAGAAACTATCGTTCATTCAGTCCGTCCAGCACGACCCAGCCGTTGTCTTTCTCGACGAGCCCACTTCCGGATTAGATCCCCGGGCAGCGAAGACACTCCGGGAACTGATCACTGACCTCGCGGACGGGGACACGACAGTTCTCATTTCAACGCATATTCTGCCAGTCGTCGAAGACATCGCCGACATGGTCGGGGTCCTCCACGACGGCCAGTTGGCGGCCGAGGGGTCGCCGGCAGAGCTGCGTTCGGCCGCGGAACGCACCGAGGGTGACGGTGCCGACCTGGAAGACGCGTTCCTGGCACTGACCACCGACGGCGACACCGCCTGGGTCTGACGATGTCTGGCCGCGCTCAGCCGCCGAGCGAACGCGGTGACCGGCACCTCCGGCATGACATACGCGATGCCTGGGTCGTCGTCCGGACCGAACTTCGCGCCCGCGTCCGCCAGACACTGGAGACGCCCCGACAGCTCATCAGCGTCGCGATGCTGCTCCTGCTGGCCGGCATCCTTCTCCCGCTGCTATGTTCCGATGTGGCGCTATCCTATGGTGCATCGCTGACGAGCGGATCGCCGCCGGTCGGACGGACCGGGCTGCTCGTCACCGCAGCCATGGGTGCCGGGCTGTATCTCGGCTTCTCGACCGCGACCCAGCAGCTCCAGCTCGGAACGCTAAGCCCGCTCGTCAGAACCGCAGTTCCGCCGCGAGCTGTCGTCTTCGGGCGGCTTACGAGTGAGCTCACCCAGGCGATAGTGTTCGTTATCCTGCCCGTGGTGTTGTTGCTGCCGGCTGTCGTCATTGGTGCCTGGAACCCCATCCCGGCGGTTCTGTTGATACTGGCGCTCGTGCCTCCGTTACTTTCGTCGGCGTTTGCTGGCCGTCTGCTGGGCGAGGGGCTCACGTTCGCAAACCGGTGGCTCGGCGTCGGCATTTGGACCAAGGGAGTGGTGCTTCTCACCACCACTGCAGCGGCGTATCTCGGGCTGCAGATGTGGCTAGGATCCGTGCTTCCGGACTCCTCTATGACGGCGACAGAGGCCGGCCTGCAGACGATTGTCCCCGGCGCGCCCCTGCAGGCGTACGCGAGTGTCGTCCTCGAGCCCTTTGGCGCACAGGCACGGCCGCTGGGACTCGTCGTCGGGGCCGTGCTGGTCGCCGCTGTCCCGCTCAGTCTCGCCGCGACTGTGCGGTTCGAATCGTGGCTTCTCCAGCGCGAACCCGAAGCGGACCGCGACGAAACCGCACACGCCGACGAGAGTCGACCCGTAGCCGCGCCGTTTCGCGCCACGACATCGGCCCGGGTCGCTTGGCGGTACCTGCTCCGGACTCGCCGCGACCCCGCGATGCTGGCCCACCTGTTCCCGGTCTTTGTCGGCAGCCTGGGTATCCTGTCGACGGCTGTTACAGACCCAGATACGGTCCTGTGGTTGGCACCGGGGACGGCCGTCATCGTCGGGGCCGCCCTCGCTGGCGGTGCGTACTGTCTGAACCCGCTGGGTGACGACCGCGACCAGTTACCGCTCGTGCTGACCAGCACCGGGTCGACCACGATGTTGCTCCGCGGTCGAGCACTTGCTGGCCTCACGCTCGGGATGCTGTTTGCCTGGGGTCTCGCCGTGCCACTCGAACTGGCCGATGGCTCCGGCACCCACACCGTCGCCCTGGCTCTCTTTGCTCCCGTCCTGCTTCTGGCCGGCGCTGGGACGGCACTCGGGATGGGCGCATTGTCACCGAAATTTAAACGGAATGAGTACCTCAACGTCGAGCGAGCCCACCCCTCGCTGATCGTCTCGATTGGCTATATGTTTGGGGCGATACCTGTCGGCATCACCGGACTGGTGTTGTTTCCCGCCGCGGTTGGCGACCCGTCAGCTGTCAATCTTACGGCAGTTAGCATCTATATCCTCGTCATCGGAGCTATCAGTTGGGGCGGCTACGCCGCCGCTGTCCGTCGGCTCGACCGGCTGACGCTCGACGACATCTGAGAACCAGTGCGGCTGGGTCCGAAGTCGCAACTACGGACTTACTCGCCGGCGCTGACGACGTACGTGCCAGCCACGCGGTCGCCGAGGCGCTGTGCGTCGTCGCTCACGAACATGACGGCCGCTTCGACGAGGAGCCAACCGGCCATGAGAACGAGCGCGAAAATGAACCCGAACCCGCCGAGAATACCACCGAGCAGGAGCATGATCGGGAACGGGGCAAGCAGCACTGCCGTTCGGACCAGGCGGTCCCGTTGGGACGGTGGCGTGCCGTTCTCGTCGACGACTGCGACGTTCTGTGACCGTTTCCCGACCGTCTCGTTGGTCTCGGCGTAGTAGCCGAAGTAGTAGACGAGTACCGCGCCGATGGCGAGCCACAGGACCAAATTGATGACGATACCCAGGAGTCCCGCGGCCAGCATCGACCCGCCGCCCATCGCACCCGGATCCCCGGGCGAGGTGGCGGCCATCGCGCCGACCGAGAGGACCGTGTTGAGAACGAACGTGACGAGCCACAGGCCGAACGCGACGGCGCTCAGGATGGCGAAATCGATGAGGTATGCGACGACTCGGTCGCCCCTCGCGTCGACTGCGTTTTCAGCGACAGTTGCTGCCATTGTCTTAAAATCGTTCTCGAAACCATCTAAAAAATGTTACGACGCTGTGAGAACAGTCCCGGTCTCTCTGCGGAGTTGCCATTCCTACTCACGCTTGCCACGATAGCGGCCTGGGTTGTCCAGTGGCTCGGTGTCGAACCCCAGCGCCTCGTAGAACGGCCGAACGTCAGCGTCGAACTCGGCGGTGAGCCGGTCCCGTCGGCCGAGCGCGGCCTCGACGAGCGCCGTCCCGATGCCCTGGCCGCGGCGACGCCGACGGACAGCGACGGCCTCGATGTGGATCCCGTCGAGTACGAGTGCACCAAGAACGCGCCCATCCGTCTCATTGTCACCGGACATTGCGACGAGCGTGCTACCGTCTTCAGCACCCGCTCGCACGGTTTCTACGGCTATAGAGAGGACCGCCCCGTCGAGGACGTTCATTACGGCAGGTACTTCGTCGGCCTTCGCTGTACGGATGTGCATGGCTGTGTTAGAGGGCGCTGCTCGGCGGTTCAGCCGCCTTTGATGAGCCTGACGACCCGAACGTGGTCGTGCTCGACTGGCTGGTCCGTCGGCATGTGTTCGCCGTCGACGAGGACTGACACCTCGTGGGGGCTCAGGTCGACCGGTGCGAGCAGGTCGCCGTAGGTCGCGTCCGCATCCACCTCCAGTTCGTGGGTGTCTTCGCCGGCGATCTCGACGGTGACGTGCATACCCAGCCGTACTCCGCCGACGCACCTGAGACTGTCGACTCTCGCGGGGTTTAAGACCGGCCCACACCTCCAATCGTCCATGAGTGAGGCCGAGTCCGAGTCGCGGGCGGGACGCGAGGAGGTCTGGATCGAGAAGTACCGCCCGCAGACGCTCGACGACGTGATGGGCCACGAGAACATCGTCGGGCGGCTCAAGAGCTACGTCTCGCGTAACGACCTGAGCCACATGCTGTTTTCGGGCCCCGCGGGGACAGGGAAGACCACGTGTGCGACGGCTATCGCCCGCGAACTGTACGGCGATGACTGGCGCGAGCACTTCCTTGAGCTGAACGCCTCCGACGAGCGTGGTATCGACGTGGTCCGGGACCGCATCAAGAATTTCGCCCGGACGAGCTTCGGCGGCGTCGAGTACCGTATCATCTTCCTCGACGAGGCCGATGCCCTGACAAGCGACGCTCAGTCGGCCCTGCGCCGGACGATGGAGCAGTTCTCGAACAACGTCCGCTTTATCCTCTCGTGTAACTACTCCAGCCAGATCATCGACCCGATCCAGTCCCGCTGTGCGGTCTTCCGGTTCTCGCCGCTGGCCGACGACGCTGTGGCCGAGGAAATCCGAAACATCGCTGCCGAAGAAGACATTGAACTGACCGAAGACGGACTCGATGCGCTCGTCTACGCCGCCGACGGGGACATGCGGAAAGCCATCAACGGCCTGCAAGCCGCGTCTGTCAGCGGCGACACGGTCGACGAATCAGCGGTGTACGCGATCACTTCGACGGCCCGCCCGGAAGAGATTCGGACGATGGTTCAGTCGGCGCTGGACGGCGACTTCACCGCCTCGCGGGCGACCCTCGATAGACTGCTGACTGAGGAAGGCATCGCTGGCGGTGACATCATCGATCAACTGCACCGCTCCATCTGGGAGTTCGATATCGGCGACGACGCAGCCGTCCGGGTGCTCGAACGCATCGGCGAAACCGATTATCGGATCACCCGCGGCGCGAACGAGCGTGTCCAACTGGAAGCGATGCTGGCCTCGCTCGCACAGGACGAGTAACGCTCTCATACCGCGCCACCTCAATTTTTCACACCTGATAACTGGCAGGTGAGGTTTATGATGAAAGCGTCCTAAGAATATCAACAACTGAAATGAAACGTTTACGACCATCTACGGAGGGGACGGGTGATGACCGCGGACAGGTCGGGATCGGGACACTCATCGTGTTTATCGCGATGGTGCTGGTCGCGGCAATCGCAGCGGGCGTGCTCATCAACACTGCGGGGTTCCTGCAGAGTTCCGCGCAGGCGACGGGCCAGCAGTCCAGCGATTCGACGACGAACCGAATCCAGGTAGTGGGTATCACCGGGGACCACTTCACTGGCGACAACGAGGTCGGCGTGGTTGATATTGTTGTCAGGCGGGCACCAGGGGCAAGCAACGTCGATCTAGACAAGACAACGATCCAGTGGATCGGCCCGAGCGGATCGTACTACCAGCTTGCGGCTGGCGGCGCAGACGGCAACCCCGATGGTCGGTTCGCCATCTCCACCGTACAGGACAATGACGGCTCCCAGCCGGTACTGAACGATGTCGAAGACCGGTTCAGAATCACGCTCGATCTGGGTGGTGACGACAGTGTTGGTGCCGTGCCGTTCGGCGAACCCTTGCCTGAAGGCGAGACCGCGACACTGCGTATTACTTCGCCAGCGGGCGGGATGACGACCGAGGAAGTCGTCGTGCCGAAGACCCTCTCCGGGGAATCCTCAGTTACGCTCTGACGGTCAGGCAAACCGCCGGCCCCTTCGGAACAGTTTTAGGCGAACGTGGGCCAACTGAACACCAATGAGCGACCTCGACGAGGCCTACCAACTCGACTACTTCGAAGAGGAAGGCTTCCACAGACAGGAGTGTGTCTCCTGTGGCGACATGTTCTGGTCCCGCATCGAGCGCGAGACCTGCGGCGAACCGCCGTGTGCGGAGTACGACTTCATCGACAACCCCGGCTTCGACGAGTCCCACTCGCTGACGGAGATGCGCGAGGCGTTCCTCTCCTTTTTCGAGGACCGTGACCACGACCGCATCGATCCGTATCCGGTCGCGGCCAACCGCTGGCGCGACGACGTCCTTCTCACGCAGGCGTCGATTTACGACTTCCAACCGTTGGTCACCTCGGGGACGACGCCGCCGCCGGCGAACCCGCTGTGTATTAGTCAGCCCTGCATCCGGATGCAGGACATCGACAACGTCGGCAAGACGGGCCGGCACACGATGGCCTTCGAGATGATGGCCCACCACGCGTTCAACGCGCGTGAGGACATCGAAGATCCCGAGCAGTACGCCTACGAGGGCGAGGTGTACTGGAAGGACGAGACGGTCCAGTACTGTGACGAACTGTTCGAGGAGATGGGGGCGAACTTGGACGAAATCGTCTACATCGAGGACCCGTGGGTCGGCGGCGGCAACGCTGGCCCGGCTATCGAGGTCATCTACCGGGGGGCCGAACTCGCCACGCTCGTCTTCATGTCCATGGAGCAGGACCCAGAGGGCGAATACGAGATGAAAGACGGCAACCGGTACTCGCCGATGGACACCTACATCGTCGACACCGGCTACGGGCTGGAACGCTGGACCTGGATGAGCCAGGGGACGCCGACGGTGTACGAGGCCGTCTACCCCGACATGATCGCATTCCTCAAGGACAACGCCGGCATCGAACTCACTGACGAGGAGGAGCGAATCGTCCACGAGGCCGCGAAGCTCGCGGGCCGGATGGACATCGACGAGGCCGAAGACATCGAGGCCGAACGCGACACCATCGCCGCCGAGGTCGGCGTCGAGGTCGAGGAGATGCGGGACCTGATGGCACCACTGGAGGACATCTACGCCATCGCCGACCACTGCCGGACGCTCGCGTACATGCTCGGCGACGGTATCGTCCCCTCGAACGTCGGGACGGGCTATCTGGCCCGGATGGTGCTGCGCCGAACGAAGCGGTTGGTCGACGGTGTCGGCGTCGACGCGCCGCTCGACGAACTCGTCGACATGCAGGCCGAGCGCCTCGACTACGAGAACCGCGACACTATCCGCGACATCGTCCGCACCGAGGTCGAGAAGTACCGCGAGACGCTGGACCGGGGTGGCCGGCGCGTCCGTCAGCTGGCCGACGAGTACGCAGAGAAGGGCGAACCGATTCCGACCGCGGAACTGGTCGAGCTGTACGACTCCCACGGCATCCAGCCGGACATGGTCGAGGAGATCGCCGCCGAGAAAGGCGTCGCGGTCGACGTACCCGACGACTTCTACGCGGTCGTCGCCCAGCGCCACGGCGGCGACGACACCGCCACTGAGGAGTCACAGACGCCCTACGAGGACCGGCTCGACGAACTGCCCGAGACCGACCGGCTCTACTACGAGGACCAGCAGCGGACCGAGTTCGAGGCCGTCGTCCTGGAGGTGTTCGACCGCGATGACGGGGCCTACGACGTGGTGCTCGACCAGACCATGTTCTACCCCGAGGGCGGTGGGCAGCCGCCGGACGAGGGGACGCTGTCGACCGACGACGTCTCTGCCGAGGTATCCGACGTCCAGCAGTACGGCGACGTCATCGTCCACACCTGCGACGACGACCCCGGCAAGGGCGAGTTCGTCCGCGGGCAGGTCGACGCCACCCGCCGCCAGCGGCTGATGCAACACCACACGGCGACACACATCGTCATCCACAGCGCCCGGCAGGTACTCGGCGAGCACGTCAGACAGGCTGGTGCCCAGAAGGGCACCGACTCAGCCCGCATCGACATCCGTCACTACGAGTCGGTGAGCCGCGAGGAGGTCAAAGAGATCGAACGCCTCGCGAACGACATCATACAGGACAACATCGCCGTCTCCCAGGAGTGGCCCGACCGCAACGAGGCCGAGGAACGGTACGGTTTCGACCTCTATCAGGGCGGGATTCCGGCCGGTGAGCAGATCCGGCTCATCACCGTCGGCGACGACGTGCAGGCCTGCGGTGGTACCCACGTCGCCCGCACCGGTGACATCGGGGCTGTCAAGCTCCTGAACACCGAGCGGATTCAGGACGGCGTCATCCGGCTGACGTTCGCGGCGGGTAACGCCGCCATCGAGGCCACCCAGCGCACCGAGGACGCGCTCACCGAGGCCGCGGACATCCTCGATGTCGCGCCCGATGCCGTCCCGGAGACCGCCGAGCGGTTCTTCGACGAGTGGAAGGCCCGCGGCAAGGAGATCGAACAGCTCAAAGAGCAACTCGCCGAGGCTCGCGCCAGCGGTGGTGGTGATAACGAGGAGGTCGAGGTCGGTGAGGCGACCGCCGTCGTCGGGCGTATCGACGCCGACATGGACGAACTCCGCGCACAGGCGAACGCTATCGTCGAGCAAGGCAACATCGCGGTGCTTGGCTCAGGGCTGGACGGCGCGCAGTTCGTCGTCTCTGTGCCCGACGGTGTCGACGTCGACGCCGGTGAAGTCGTCGGCGAACTCGCCCGTCGCGTCGGCGGCGGCGGTGGCGGCCCGCCGGACTTCGCACAGGGCGGTGGCCCCGACGCGGACGCGCTGGACGACGCATTGGACGACGCGCCGGAGATCCTCCGAACTGTCGCAAACGCCTGAACCGTCCCTGCTTTCTCTCGCCGCTGGTCTTGTTTCCCGCGCCGTTGCTTCGCACAGTTGTCCGATTACGGATCGACGTTCTGCCCGAACGATTCGAATGCACCTAATGGATACAATTACATTTAGTTGTATTAGGTATATCTGGATGGGTTTCCAAAAGTATTTTTAGTAACTGCCCATCTATAGCAGATATGAGCGGAAACCGTGACATCGCACACATTCAGTCCCACACCGAATACGTACGGTCACAACGGACGTGTCGGCGGTGTGGGAGCAGTATTCCCGCTGCCAGCGGTCGTGCCCCCGACGAACTGTGTGAAAACTGCAGTGTTACCCACGCTACCTGACTCATGAGTGCTACCACGTCACCCCTGTCGGACACTGATCTGGACGAAACGCCGGAGTTCGAACTGGACTGCCTGTACGACGACCCCGAGAACCCATCGGAACTGACTATCTTCCCTTCGGACTGTCAGCAGTCCGTGACGGAGTGGGTTACCGCGGACCGTTCGGCGACCGTCTCGCTTGAGGAACTGCGCTGAGCGGCACGCGTCGCCCGGCTATCCGCCCTGACACAGTCTTCTGGCGTCCTGCATTGCCTCGTTAGTCTCGCAGACGAGTGTCAGGTGATCGCCGTTCGCGAGGCGGAAATCGCTGTCGGGGACTCTGTCTGTGCCGTTGCGGCTCACCATTGCGACCAGACAGCCGTCCGGGAGCTTGTCGGCGGTCTCCTCTATCGTCCGGTCGACCAGCGAGTCGTTGCTGAGTTCGACTTCCAGTACGTCCCCTGTTCGGCCGGAGTCCGACAGCCAGTGGGCCAGCGCTGGTCGCTCGACCGCGTCATCGATTGCGTCGGCGACGGCGAAGCCGGCGGAGATGGTCTCGACGTCGAGATCCTCGAAGGCCTCGACGTTGTCCGGCTGGTTCGCTCTGGCGACCACGGTGTCGACGTCGAACCGGGTCGTCGCCAGCTGTGCCACGAGCAAGTTCACGTCGTCGTCTGCGGTCGCAGCGACGACGACGGATGCCCGATTCGCCCCTGCTTCTTCGAGGACGGTCGCGTTCGTCGCGTCTCCGTGAACGACGCGGTGGCCGTCGGCCCGGGTCCGCTCGACGGTGTCCTCGTCGCTGTCGATGAGGACGACCTCCTCGCCGCGTGACTCGTACCGTACTGCCAGTTCCCGGCCGACACGACCGCCACCGACGATGAGTGTTTGCATAGGAAGGATATCAAGCGCTTGCGCGAAGTGACGGGCCAGCCCGCCTTGAAACATGACGGTCGCGAAGATGACGAGAAAGACGGTCCCGACGAGAACCGTCGCGGCTTCGGGGTTCTCGGGACGCAGTTCGATGGCAAACAGCGTGGCGACGCTGGCCGGGACGATACCGCGCGGCCCCATCCCGCCAACGAACATCCGCTCTCGAACTGTCAGTCGGCCACCCAGCGTCGAGAGGAACACGCCAAGCGGGCGGACGAGCGCAGCGACGATGATGACGACGACGAGCCCGCCGACCCCGAGCGCACGCAGGTTGCCGAGTGAGAGCTGTGCCGCCAGCACGATGAACACGAACGAGAGCACAAACAGCGTAATACCGCCTTTGAACCCAGCAACCTCCTCTTTGTGGGGGATCTCGGCGTTCCCCAGTACGATACCGGCAACGGCGGCGGCTGCAATACCAGCCTCAGAGAGCCACATACTCCCGAGCGCGTACGCCAGCAGTGCCGCGGTCAGGACCACGACCCGGGCATTCTGAAGGGCATTGTCCGCAGACAGGTGCCACCGCTTGAGCAGTAGTGCGGTGCCGCCGCCGACGGCGATGCCGACGACGTGGCCGACGGCCAATCGGGCGACGAACGCTTCAATGACGACCACCGGCGAGGACTGGCTCGCGATGACGAACTCGAACGTCGCCACCGCGAGGATGGCGGCGGTCACGTCGTTGATGATCCCCTCGGTCTCCAGCGCCGCGGCGACCCGGTCCCGCACTGGAACCACCTGCATGATTGGCGTGATGACCGTCGGCCCGGTGGCGATAAGCAGGCTCCCGACGAGGACGGCGACCGGCCACGTCGTCCCGAACACGACTTTGACGGCGACGGCGGTTCCGACAAGCGAGACGAACGCGCCGATTGTCACCAGCCCAAGCGCCTCTCTGGACGCTTCACGGACTCGATCGACAGTGAGGTGGAACGCCCCTTCGAACACGATGATGCCGACGCTGAGGCCGACGATAGCCTGCAACCCGGCCTGCCCGAATATCGCGGGGTCGACAATATCGAGCGCCTGCGGGCCGACAAGAACGCCGGCGACCAGTAGGAACGCGACGCTCGGGATCTGGAGCCAGTCGGCGACCAGTTGTGCGGCGACCCCCAGACTCACGACCAACACGACGGCGCCGATAAGTGATTCTGCTCCGGACACAGGACTGACGGTCCTTCGACAGCCAGCGCTAAAGACCTATTCACCGAAAGAGACACACCATCGGCGAAGGAATCGACAGCCAATGCCGACCGCACGCAATTGTGACGTGTCTCTCTACTACGAAGCCGACGGCGACGGCCCGACCGTCGTGTTCATCAACGACGTGGGGTACGGCGCATGGCTCTGGGGCTGGCACTACGACGCCGTCGCCGGCCCCCACGAAACGGTGGTGTGGGACCTCCGCGGGACCGGCCGGTCGGACACACCCGCGGGACCGTACGATGTGGGAATGCTGGCGGCCGACCTCGAAGCCGTGCTGGCCGACCACGGCGTCGGGAGTGCTCACTTCGTCGGGGCCGGCCTCGGCGGGATGGTCGCGCTCAAGTATGCCCACCAGTACAGCCGTGCCCGCTCGCTGACGCTGTACTGTACGGCCGGGTCTGGCGATGCGATTGATCGGGACGCACTCGACGCGCTCACGCTCGATGCTCCGTCGTCGCTCGACGGCGCGTTCTCGCCGGCGTTCCGTGCGCACGACCCGGACCTCATGGAGCAGATCGCAAGCTGGCGCGCCGACGAGGACGCGACTGGAGAGGCCCGTGATGCACAGGCCAACGCGATGACGTCCTTCGACGCGCCGCCGCTGTACGAGATCACCCAGCCCGCCGAGGTGTACTACGGGCTGGACGATCCGGTCGTGTCGCCGGAGGCCGCACAGTCGTTGGCGGCCGATCTGCCCCGTGGAACCGAAGAGGCCGTCGAGGGCCGACACTGCTGTTTCATCGAGCATGCACCGGCGGTGACCGACCGATTGCTGGCGCTGCTGGACGAGCAGACCGAGTGAGCGGACACAATCCACAAATACGCGGCCTGATACGTGCTAAGTATGACTGACCGGACGGCAGCCGTCACGCGGACGACGGCCGAGACAGAGATCGAGGTTACGCTTGACGTCGACGGCGACGGCGACAGCACCATCGACACCGGCATCGGCTTCTTCGACCACATGCTCGACTCGTTCTCGACGCACGGGCTGTTCGACCTGACCGTGCAGTGTGACGGCGATCTGGACATCGACGATCACCACACTGTCGAAGATGTCGCCATCACGCTGGGCGAGGCGTTCACCGAGGCGCTGGACGACAAGCGCGGAATCCGGCGGTTCGCTGACCGCAAGGTCCCGCTTGACGAGGCCGTTGCGAGCGTCGTCGTCGATATCTCCGGCCGGCCGTACTTCGAGTTCGACGGCGAGTTCTCACAGGCCTCGGTCGGCGGGATGACCAGCCACATGGCCCAGCATTTCTGTCGCTCGCTGTCGATGAACGCCGGGCTGACGCTGCACTGCGGCGTCGACGGCGAGAACGCCCACCACGAAATCGAGGCGCTGTTCAAGGGGCTTGCCCGGGCGCTTGACGATGCGACCCGGATCGACGAGCGCCGTTCCGACGTGGCGAGTACGAAAGGCGAGCTATAGACGACTGCAACGCGGGCCCGCCCCTGTTTCAACTGCTGCCGGCACCGATTAGTGGCCTCACGTCTACCACTCCGTATGTTCGACGAGATTATGCAGAAATTTGAGGACTCTCCCGGCCAGCAGGATGTCATCCGGTTGCTGCTGGAACGAGGGTTCTCCGTCAACGAGGACGGCCGCGTCGTCTCGGGCGGCATCGAGATCCCGAATACGGGGATTGCCCGCGAGGCCGACGTCGACCGCCGGGTGGTCAACGCCACAACAGACGCGATTCTCGACGACGACGACCTCCGGCGCATCTTCCGCAACATCTCCTCCGTGCCGAGCCTGCTCGACCTCGCACCGGTGCTCGATCTGCACGCGGTGACCGTCACCGTCCGGGCCGCCGACGAGTCCGGCATCGTCTCGACTGTCACATCTGCCATCGCCGACCACGGTATCTCTATCCGGCAGGTCCTGAGCGAGGACCCAGAGTTTACTGACGAGCCGAAGCTGTACGTCATCACTGACGAGGAACTCCCGGGCGACCTCATCAACGAAATCCGTCGCCTGGCGTTCGTCCGGACTATCGAATTGGCATAATGCCGGCAACGCTCACTGTCGAGACGCCCACCGGCGAGACCCACGAACTCACCGCCGAGCGTGGGGCTGTCCTCCGAGACGTACTTCTCGATGTCGGCCTCTCGCCACACGGTCGCTACGCCGAGCGGGTCAACTGTGGCGGCCGCGGCATCTGTGCCACCTGCGGCGTCCGCTTCGCCGAACCGCCCGACCCCGACCACTGGCACGACGACCTCGCCGACCGTTTTGGCTACCCCCGGCTCTCCTGTCAGCTCCGGGTCCGGGACGGGATGCGGGTCAAACTGCTGGACAAGCGGGTCTGGGGGTCGCGCCAGTCCGGCGACGGCACGGAGTGACTCGATGCCGTACGCAGGGAGCGAACGACAAACGCTATTCCGCCGCCGGGCGTATTCCGTGCCGTGACGGACAGCTATCGGACCGTTCCGGGCCGCGGCGAGGCGCGCTTCGAGGTGCGGGGCTCGGAGTTCATCGGCCACGTCGCCCCGGTGACCACCGTTGAGGACGCCGAGGCGTTTATCGACGCCATCAGCGAGGAGTACGCCGACGCGACTCACAACGTCCCCGCCTACCGCGTCCGATCCGATCCCTTTCGGGAGTACGCCAGCGACGACGGCGAACCGAGCGGCAGCGCCGGCGATCCAGCACTGAACGTCCTCCAGCAGCGTGACATTGAGAACATTGTCGCCGTCGTCACGCGGTACTACGGCGGGACGAACCTCGGCGTCGGCGGCTTAGCCAGTGCCTACTCCCGAGCGGTGAAAGAAGGCGTCGACGACGCCGGCATCGTCGAGGAGGTCCCTCACGAACAGTTCACCGTGACCGTCGCCTACGACGACTCGGGCAGCGTTCGGAGCCTGCTCGAATCCGTGGGTGTGGAATTCGAGGCTGACTACGAGGCTGAGGTCGTCTTCGAGGTTCGAGTCCCCACTACGGAGGGCAGCGACCTGCGGGATCGGATCAGGAGTGCGACCAGCGGGCGGGCCGCTATCGAACTGGCGTAAGCCTCGCTACTCGTAGGTCGGCAGCCGCGCCGACTGCGCCGAGCCGTCGATAAAGGGCAGGTCGACCTGCTGGGCGCTGACCGGCTCGCCGTCGATGCGGATTTTCAACGCTGCTTCGGGCCGTTCCCAGCTGAGATTCGCCAGTGCAATCGGGGCTTCTCGCATCGGACTCTGCGTGGCGCGGGTCACGTCGCCGACGTGCTCGTCGCCGGCGAACACCGCGGCACCGGGGTCAGGGCATGCCTCGACGGCGAGGCCGACCAATCGCTGCGTGGGGTGGCCGCGGTTCTCGATGCGGGAGACGACCTCCTGACCGACGTAACACCCTTTCTCGAAGTCCAGGGCGTTTCGGAGGCCCAGATCGTTCGGGAGCGCCCCCTCGATCTCGGTGTCGAACAGCGGCGTCCCGGCTTCGAGCGTCAGCGTCTCCCAGGTCTGGTAGCCGAAGGGGACGGCGTTGAGCCCGCGGTTGACCAGCGTATCGAAGACCGGTTCGGCGTCGTCGGCGCTACAGACCACGTCGTAGCTCTCCTCGCCAGTGAGGTCGTCCGTCCGGATGACGGAGACGCCTGCGTCGCCGAGTTCGCCCCGCTCGAAGGTCAGCGGTGCCGGCGGGGTGCCGGTCTGGTGGAGGACGCTGGCGATTTTCTCTGTCGCTTTCGGCCCGTGGACGCCGAAGACGGCGAAGTCGTCGGTCGCCACCTCGAACTCGACGTCCTGAATGAAGGTCTTGTCCGCCCACTCTCCGGCCAGTTCCTCGGCTTTCTGGGGCGGTGTGAACACGAGCAGGCGCTCGCCGGCGTTGTACACGTACATGTCCGTGTCGACGCGGCCGTTGGGGTCGAGCAAGAGCGCGTAACAGCCCGCACCGTCCTCGTCCGGGACGCGGTTCGAGACGGCGTTGTCGACATAGTCGACGCGGTCCTCGCCGGTGACGACGATGACGCCGTAGCCGTACTCCATCGCGCCGACGACGTTCCGAACCGCGCGGTGGGTCCGCTCCGGTCGCCCGTAGTTGTCGACGACCCGCCGACCACCGACCTCTCTGAACGTCGCTCCGTGGGCCTCGTGAACGGACTCGAGAACAGTCATTGTACAGGTGTGCGGCCTTCGCGGGGAAAAACGTCCCGTTAGCGCCGTCGGCGTGCGAGGACGGCTACTGCGAGCAGTGCGGCCATCGTCAGAGCGACGGTGAAGCCCGGACCGCTGCCGTCGGTTGTTTCGGTCTCCGTCTGTTCCGGCATCGGGGCCGTCCCTCCTGTCGTCGATTCTTCACCCGGTCTGAACGCGGTAATGTTCGTCGTCGTGGTGAGGTCTCCGGCTGTTGCGGTGAACGTGACGTTGCCGGCTGTAGGGACCGGTGCCGTTATCTCGCCGTCCGCGTCAGTCTGTCCGACCTCGGTCCCGTTCCGGGTCACTGTCGCGTTCGCCACCGCCTCGTCGTACTCGTCAGTGACCGTGAGCCGGACATTCGCGTCGACGACGACCTGTCTGTTGTCCGGCGTGAGCGTAATCTCCGGGGTGCGCCGGATGTCCACGTCGATGGACGTTTCGTCTTCAGACACGCTGACGCGTCTCTCGACCGTTTCGTATCCTTCCTTGGTCACTGTGACGTCGTAGCGGTCGTTGACCGGCACGCTGACCGACGCCGTCCCGTCGGAGAGCGTCGGTACGGTGCCGTCGAATCCGCTGCCTGATTGGACCCGGACGCTTGCGTCCCGGATCGGTCTGGAGTCGTTGAAGTGGTCGTCGACGACCTCGGCCTGCAGCAGGACCGACCCCTCGCTGATCCGGACCGTCGTCGCCGCCTCGCCGGTGACAGACACGGCGGTCAGGTTTCGGTAGAACCCCGGCTTGGTGACGATGACGCTGTACTCACCTTCCTCGACAGGCTGTGTCGTGACGGTCCCGTCACTGCCTGCGTTCCTGTCGACCACGTAGTTCCCGTCCCGATACAGCCGGATGCGAGCGTTCTCTGCCGGCTGGCCGTCCGCCGTCACCGCGTTGACTGTGGCCGTCGCTGACTCCGAGACCGCTACCTCGATGGACTCCGCCTCGGCATCTTCGACGACGTAGGGGACGTTCCGGACGTACTCGTCGTCATTTATCTGGAGCATGACGTCCGCTCCCTCGGGAACATCGATAAGTGCCTGCCCGTTTGCCCGCGTCGTCTCATTGGACGGCCCGCCTGCGCCGTCGTCCCACGTCGCCGAGATATCGATCCCGCTGAGCGGGTCACCGTCTTGATCGACGACGGTGACGGAGAGCGTCACCTGCGACTGTGCGCCAGCTGTTCCCGCCACTACTCCGGCCCCTACCAGTAGTGTCAGCACTACAGTTGTTAACATGGTACGGTGACCGAGCATACCTGATTAATAAAAGAGTGGACGTAAATCAGTACTGCCGGTAGGGACTCCCTACGGCCGTCTAGACTGCTGTGAATCGACGAGCCGCTCGACTTCGGACGGTTCGAGCGGCGTCAACGGTCCGGACAGTGTTCGAGAGAGCGCTGCCGCCGCAACACCGTGGAGCAGCGCTTCGTCCGTGTCGGCACCGGCGGCCAGTTGCTGGAGCGTCGCACCGATGAAGGCCTCGTGTTGTCCCGATTCGTCCACTGCCGACGTCTCGATGGCATCCTGCTCGTGAATGACGCCGTCGTGGTAGGCCACCGCACCGTACTCGCTCCGCGTGAGAATCACGCGGGTGAGATCGTACTCCGTTGCGAGTGTGTGCACGACTTCGCGCGGACTCCCTGTCGTATCAAACACCTCGGAAACCTGCTCTTCGGCGGCAAAGAGGGTATCGACGGCCGGCAGCAGGTCCGAAAGCGCGTCCTGGGCATCCTCGGCGTCCCACAGCCCGGGATGGAAATCGAGATCGAATGCCCGCATCCCTGCGGCCGCTCTGAGCAATGCCCCTGTCGTGTCGGCGGCTGTGTCAGACAGTGAGAGGGTTGCGCCCGAAGTGAACACCACGTCCGCGTTCTGTATCTCGCCCATCGGCAGCTCGCCGGGGGTCAGCGTCGCCATCGCGGTGTTGCTGCGGTCCTGTAGCAGCCGCTCGGCACGGGGTGGGTCCGCGTCCTCGTGGAACGTGAGCCCCTGTCGTCCGGCGTCCGGGTCTGCCCAGACAACGTCCGTCTCCAGCCCGAACTCGTGGAGCTCCGCGACGACGCGCCGCCCCAGTGGTGTGTCCGGAACCTTCGATAGCCACCGTGCGTCAGCCCCGAGTCGGCCGGCCGTCGCCGCGACACCGCTCGCGGTCCCGTCGACGCGAATCGTCGCCTCGCGGGCCGTTTCGAACCGCTGTCCGTCTGGGGGTGCAAATCTGAGAGCGGTCTCGCCGAACGTTACGAGTGACATACCGCGTGCATCGGGGGACGGAGGTTTAGTTTAATCGGCTGTATCGACTGCTGTGCCGGGGACGGGCCGTCTTCCCTCGCTATCGTCGCCGACCGCCGTGTCCGGGATAATCACGCTCGAACCGGTCTTCGAGCTCTTGCCGGTCGATGTGAATGATCGTCGGTCGCCCGTGGGGGCACGCGTAGGGGTTCTCACATTCGTCCAGCGCAGTGAGCAACTCCCTGACAGAGCCCTCAGTGAGTGACGTATTCCCGGTCACAGAGGGGTAACACGCCAGGTCGCCGAGCAGTTCGTCAGCCGCTGCCTCCACCGTCGCCGCCGCTTCGTCGTCGCCGGCGACAAACGCACCCAGTACATCCCTGACGATGTCGGGACCGGCCGCATCGGCGATGACGCCCGGGAGAGTTCGGACCTCGACGCTTCGCTCACCCGTCCGCGCCGTGTGGAACCCCAGACTCGCCAGCGCGTCGCTGCGCCGGTCGAACACCTCAGCTTCGCGGGCGGTCAGTTCCAGTTCGACCGGGGTAGCAAGTGCCTGTGTCGTCGTTTCGCCTTCGAACTTGGCCTTGAGCCGTTCGTAGTTGACCCGCTCGTCGGCTGCGTGCTGGTCGACCAGTACGAGGCCGTCGTCCGTCTCCGCGACGACGTAGGTGTCGGCTAACTGTCCGAGAATCCGCATCGAGGGCAGCGATTCGTGGGTCGCGTCCGGTTCGTCGCCGAGACGTGCCTGCTCCTGACCGCCGGTGAACTTCCGTTCCCCGCGCTCCGTCTCTGCCTGGCCCGCCGCGGATGCGTCGGTGCGTTCACCGGCGCTATCTCCACCCGAAACGCTACCCCTTGTCTGTCGCGCCTCGGATTCGCCCGGCGCGTCGTCTTTCGCCTCGGCCGGGGAGGCCCGTTTCGTGTCGACTGATTGATCTGATGGGGTCGTGTCAGTGGACCGGTGACCCGTTGTCTCGGTCTGGGAACCACTAGGTCGCTCTGTGGGATCAGTATCCGACCCCTGTACTGTCGTATCAGCACTGCTCTCCGCTGTTGTGCCGTCCGTCCGCGCTGACGCTGCTGTTTCGTCCGTGGTGTCCCGGCCGTCCGGACGCGACGGCTGTCGCTCGCTGTCGCTCGCTTCGTCCGACTCCGGCGTTATCTCTGTCTGCTCAGGTGCCGACCGACCGCGTGGTGCTGTCGAGCGCAGCAGCCCTTCCCGTAACAGCGCATCTTCGACTGCAGTCCGGACCTGCTCGCGAACGCCCTCGTCGTCGGCGAAGCGGACCTCCATTTTCCGGGGATGGACGTTCACGTCCACGTCGCCCGCGGGCACGTCCAGAAAGAGGACGGCGAAGGGGTAGCGGTCCGGCGCGATTTGGGTGCCGTAGGCATCGATGACGGCGTCGCGAACGGTACCGGCCCTGACGTAGCGACCGTTGACGTACGTCGAGAGGTACTCGCGGCCGGCGCGGTTCGTCTCAGGATGGGAGACGAGGCCGTGGACGCCGTCAAGCGGTCCGTCTGGGAAACTGTCTGTCTCGTCGCCCTCCGCGTTCCCTTCCGAACCCGCACCGACCGAAATCATCGACTCGGCCACTTCCCGGCCGTAGACGGACATTACCGTCTCGCGCAGGTCGCCCTGGCCGGTCGTCGAGAACGTCTCGCGGTCGCCGTGGGTCAGCGAGACCGCCACGTCCGGGTTAGCCAGCGCGTAACTGGCGACGACGGTGTTGACGTGTGCGAACTCCGTCGACTCCTGTTTGAGGTACTTCCGGCGGGCCGGGACATTATAAAAGAGGTCTTCGACCGCTATCGTCGTCCCCTCCGGACAGCCCGCGGGGCCGACCGACGTGACGTCGCCGCCTTCGAGCACCAGTTCGGTTCCCACGTCGCCGCCGCGGGGCCTGGTCCGGATCGTCAGCCGCGACACTGCGCCGATCGCGTGCAAGGCCTCGCCGCGGAACCCGAGCGTTCCCACGCCCCCTTCCAGATCCGCGATGTCGCGGATCTTCGAGGTCGTGTGTTTCTCGACGGCCGTCTCGACGGCCTCGCGGTCCATCCCGACACCGTCGTCCGTGACGCGAATCCCGTCGGTACCCCCTGCCTCTACGACAACCTCGACCCGGTTCGCGTCGGCGTCGATGGCGTTCTCGACCAGTTCCTTGACGACGGAGGCCGGCCGCTCGACCACCTCGCCGGCCGCGATGCGTTCGACGGTCCGGTCGTCGAGTCGCTGGATATCGGTCATACGTGCCTCCGCATGTGATTGCCACCGGCTAACGGGCGAAGCGACTTGATACTGTCTGCCCTCGTCGCGCCTATCAGTCTGATCATGAAAATAGTTAACACAAAACAGTCCTGACCCTCGCATGGTGACGACCCATGTGCCACCACAGAGAACGCTCTTGGACCGAAGCGACGGCGGACGACGAGGCAACTGACGAGGACGAGGAGGAACTGCCATCCTTCCTCAACGAGGAGGCGACCGAAACCGAGGTGCTGACCGACGGCGGCGACGAGGCGTAGCAGGGTTTCCCCTCGGCAGCGGTGTTGGCAAACCAGCTTTTTTATCGTGTGAGTACCGCAGACCTGCAAGTTAGTCGTGTGTGAGTATCGCAAACCCGATAGCTAAAGTACGCTCGCCGTCAGTCGCCACTATCCTGTGGATATCGACATGGAACAATACGACCAACTCTACCGGCTCTACAAGAGCGTAGACACGACGACGCTGCGCGGCTATCAGGAGTTCGTCGACCTGTTTCCCCCGCTCAGCTCGACCGTCGCGCTGGAACAGTGGGAAACCGCCAGTGACCGCCTCGACGCCCTCAAATCGGATATCACTGCCGAGTTTCCCGGGACCGGCGAGACCTACGCAGAAATCGCGGCCCGGCTGACCCGTGACGAGGCCTTTACCGCGCTCGACCTCTACTCGAAGTACGACCGGTCGGTGAACGTGCTCGTGCTGGACGTCGACGAGACGCTCCGGTCGGCCGGCGACACCGACAACGAAATCCCCCGCGATACGCTGTATCTCCTGACGCAGTTCCACGAAGCGGGCGTCCCCATCGTCGTCTGTACCGGCCAGACTCTGGAGAACGTCAAGGGGTTCATGATACAGGGGCTGGGCAACGACCTCGTTTCCTCCGGACAGATGAGCATCGTCTACGAGTCCGGTAACGGCGTGTTCACGCCCAAACACAGCGAGGACACCAAGCGACTTCTCTACGAACGCCTCGACAATGCGGTCGTGGACGTGTTCGAGACCGTCCGCCGGCGGGTCCTCTCGGAGGCTCCCGAGGCTGTCGGCAAGCGCTGTCACCTCCAGGGCAACGAATTCAACGTCACGCTGAAACCCAACGCCGAGGTCGGCAGCGACAACGCCGTCGAAATCATCGACGAGTCCCTGCGCTACCTCTGTGGGTTGGTCGGTGACGCCATCGCCACACAGGTGGACGACGCGGTTGACGACCCCGCAGGCTACGCGCGGGCCTACTTCAGCCGCGACCCGGAGATCCTCGACGTCTTGGAGGCGGGCGACCTCTCGACCGACGCCGACATCGACGACGCGCCCACGGCGTTCCGCGACATCCTCGAACGCGTCGATCTGGGCTACTACGAGGGCGACGCGGCCGAACTCGTGAGTCTCGAACTGGACAAGTCTGCCGGCGTCGAGGAGGCTTTCGACGTGCTGGGCATCGACGACCCGTTCGCACTCGTGATGGGCGATAGCAAGAGCGATCTGCGGGTGATGCGCTGGGTCGACAAGAATGACGCCGGTATCGCCGCCGCACCCGCCCATTCCTCGCCCGACGTACTCGATCACGTCAGTTCGCGAGACGATCTGGTGTACGAGGCCGGGGACGCTAGCACGGTCCTGCGGACGATCTACGGTATCAGCCTCGTCGAGCAACTGGACGAGCAGGGCGAGTGAGCTACGACTCCCCGCTTTTTGATGGTCTCGACCGATTGAGTCCCACGGGCTACCCACCCAACAATTAGGCGTCTCCCCGCCGAACTGCTACCATGAGTCTCGATAACGTGTTCGGGCAGGTGCCGGACCCGCAGTCGTACTCCTTCCCGGACTACTCGCTCTCGCAGGGCGACCCCGTCAAACCCATCGCGCTGACCGACGACGAACTGACGGCGCTGCTCGACCTGTACGACGCCTTCAGTGCCGTGGACCCGACGGGTATGGATTCGAACCCCTTCCTGCGGGCGACGAGCGAGTTCCTCCAGCAGACGCTCGGTGCGCCGCTCACACGGCCTGATGAGCAACTGAACGACGATATCGCCGGTCTGCTCAACGACTTTTCGGACGACATCGGTGGGCAGTCGATGGGCGTCGTCGACGCGACGCCGGCCCATCACCGGACGCTGTACTTCTTCCTGACAAGCTGTAAAGCGTATCACATGGCCCCGCATCTGCGGTTCGACCCCGACCCGGCCGCCGTCGAGACGCTGTACGCGGTGTACAAACGAGTGACCGATCAGGCGTTCTACCTCAAGCGGCCGAAGAGCGTGCTCGAGTGACTGCCGGCGCATGCCCGGCGGACGCTCCGGTCCGTTTATCGGGGAGCGAGGTAAACTGCCGCCAATGACAACCGACCAGCCCGAGATTCCGGCCGTGTGTGAGGAGTGCGGGACGCGGACATCGGTCGCCTTCGAGGATGTCGAGGACGCCGTCGCGCGCCACAACGAGCAGCTTCACGACGGCGAACCGGTCGCTGAGGTCGACCCCGACGTACTGGAAGAACTCGCCGATCGTCTGGCAAAGGACATCGGCTTGCTGGAATAGTCCGCTGTCCAGCGTCAGCCGTCCAGCGGGAGCCGCTCGTAGGCCTCTCGATCAGCGCCGGCGGCAAGCGTTCGCGGCCGCAGCCGGCAGACGTTCTTCACGGTTCGCGGGCCGAGCACGCGGGGCGAGACGAACCGCGGTCGCCCCGGCTCAGTTCCAGGGCCGTCACCCAGTGCGAGCACCGCGCCGTTGAGGTCGGCGAGCGGGATACACGCCAGGTCGCCGTTTGCCGATTCGAACTGGACGTGGGTCGTATCGCCGGGCATCGACGCCGCCTCTAACAGTTCGAACACGGCAATACCGGTGTACTCCCGTTCGATACGGTCGCCGGAGGCACACTCGAACGCGACCGGTCCGGAGATGACATCGAACGGGAGTCGCTCGGGAGCCACGTCCCAAGGGAGCAATATCGGGTCAGCCCCGTCGATGCGGACCGTCGGCCGCTCCTCCGGTGTCTGCGTCATAGGTATTCTTTCCGCCTGAGGATCTTCAGCGGTTCGGGATGGCCGTGATTTGCAACCCACATCCGACTCTCACTCCCGGGAGTGGAGCGAGTACGCGATAAAGAGAACGCCGACGAACTGGAAGGCGCGAGTGACGAGTGTCAGCGGTTGCTGGAACTGACTGGAGAGCAGGTCCTGACGAAGGAGGACCGAGCCGGTGAACGCGACGACGAAGGCCACCGCAGTGAGGCAGAACAGCCCGACAGAGAGGTACTGCATTGCACGGCTATTATGTCGCCGATACCCTCGGTAGGCCTGGTAGCCGACGTACCCACCCAGTACTGTCGAGCCAAACGCCAGGGCGGTGATGAGCCAGTTCATGAGCGTCTCGATGGCGACCATATCAGAGATTCTCCCACATCTTTGTGAATCGGTCCGCAGTGTCCTGTTCGTCCTGTCCCGGGAACGCCGGCGGTTCGGTCCGCTCGATTTCGGTTTCGAAGTCACCGTCAGCAAGCGCCAGCGAGAACTCCGAGAGCGTGGCAGCGAACACGCTGTAGTCGTTGCCGCCCGTCTCTATCTGGGTCTGCTCCTCGATGAGGCCGTACTCCTGAAGCCACTCGACCCGTCTGTACACGGTCGGTTGTGACATCTCACACTGGTCGGCGAGCTGTTTCGCGGACATGGGTTTGACACTCGTTGCTGCGAGGATGTCCCGGGCGTACTCGTCACTGAGCAGGTCGAGGATGTCGCCCACGGCCGGGTCCTCACTCACGTACTGGACCAACGCCCCGTCCCTGAATAAAAGGTCCTGTCAGTTTCCGAGTCAGAAGTCAGCCACGTCAGAGAATGGGGCAGTGTCAGCGGAGACCGGCGCGGGCAGGGCATTGCCTTCGGGCGAAGGTGGGGCGAGGGAGGGGACCAGTTCACGGGCGGCTTGGCCCACATTCCTTCCCAGAGTGGCACTCCGGGGAACCTTGGGGCAGTGTGGTGGACAGACAGCGGCCATCGCCGGAGGGCGCTGGTGGCACGGTGTTGTTAGGGCCGCTGCACTCGAATTGAGGAGGGGTTCCATAATATAACGTGCAGTCGAACTTCTGGCCCAGAAAACGGCGGCTTGATATGCCAGCGTTGGCGTTCACTCGCCGCTGGGACAGCCGATCGACTGGCCAACGATGACGAGTCGGTCCGCGGACACGCCTCTACCACGAATCTTGTACCGGTAGCGCTCGCAGTTCCACGACACTGATGTTGTCAGCCCATAGCTGACCTGCGCCGGTTGCCCGTCGATTGTTATCCCCTCGCTGGCGTTCTCTTCGTCAGCCAGCCGGTCGTACTTGGCAACAGTGATCAGACTGGTTCGGTTCATGTAGCGGAGGCCGACGCTGTGGACCCGTCCCCGTGTCTGGGTCGCATAGGTCAGTTCGTACCCCGGCGGGATGTCGGGCTTCGGAACCTGAATCTCGGTGTCGGCTTCGAGCGCCCCGACCGATTCGTAGGTCTGTTGGTCCGGCGTCTCTGGGACCCTGACAGTCGTGTTGTCGGGGAAGTTGGGGGTAAACACGTCCTCGGACACGCCGGTGTCGTAGGTGACGTCCGTGTACGTCGTCGTCACGACTGTTCGCTCATCGTCGGCTGTCCACGCAGTGCGCTTTTTCACCGGGAAGAACTGCTCTGTATCCACCCAGACCGTCTGCTCGTAGGCCGCTGTGTCGTCTTTCGGTGCCACGTGAATGACGTAGGCTTCACGCCCGTCGATTGATTCAGTACCGTGGTAGCTGACGGTCATCGTGCCGGCAGAGACGGTCGGCCGCTGCTCGCCGCGGGGAACAACGGGCAACGGCTCAACCGACGGTGAGTCGGCCGTCGTGTCGGTTGCCGTCTCCATGTTGAGATTCGCAAACAGACGCTGCAGCCGCTCACCCTGGTCTGAATCAGTTCTGCTGAGAGAGATACGTGTGGCGTTCGTGCGGCGCTGGTCGTACAGCCACAGCATCGATCCGTTCGACACCCGATGGTCGTATCGCTCGACAGTGCTGTTGACGACCGCCAGCCGTTTCTTCTGGGTTCCTGGCTGGAGCGCGGCGTCGTAGGTCGTCCGGCTCGCAACTGTCCCGTTCCGGGTAATCGTCGTCGTCTGTGTCGCGTTCACACCGTCTATCGACTGGTAGCGTTGCTGTACGTCCGCATCGATCTGGGGCCGATCGGCGGTCCCGGTACTCGCGAACGCAAGCGACCAGATCGAAACAGCCAGTACACCAACAACGACTACCGTCGCGATGGTAAGAACCAGTCGTTCCGATGTGAGGTGTCGAGTGACCATATCTCGGGCTATCGGGCGCAGGGGACTGTCTGGCTACGTTTGATCTGTCTGGGCGACAATATTATGTAGCACATAACTGGCAGCGCAGGTAAAACCTCCTATCCGATCGTTCCGGAACGCTGACTGCCGTGTCCTCCGGGAAGTCGGGAGAAAACACGTCCTTGGAAACACCGGTGTCGTACGTGACGTTCGCATACCTCGTCGTCACGACTGTGTGGTTCTCATCTGCCGTCCAGGCAGTCCGCTGCTTGGCCGGGAAAAACCGCTGTGTGTCGACCCAGACTGTTTGCTCGTATGCTTTCGTCTCGTTTCTCGGCGTCACATGGACGACGTACGCTTCGCGGCCGTCAACCGGTTCCGTGCCCCGGTAGCTGACGGTCATCCCCTCGGTAGGGTTGACCGGACGCCGCTCGCCTCGAGGGACAACGGGTAGTGGTTCAACTGACCGGGGAGCCGCTGTCGAGTCATCGAGTTTCGTGAAGAGGCGCTGTAACCGCTCACCTCTGCCGGACTCCGCCTCGGAGTGGGGGATTCGTGTTACACTTCCACGACTGTCGTTGTACAGCCACAGCACTGACCCGTCCGAGATCCGCACATCATTCGCCTGTGACGTACTGTTTATGAGTACGAGCCGTTTCTTCTGGGTCCCTGGTTGGAGCGTCACGTCGTAGGTTGTTCTGCTCGTAATTGTCCCGTTCTGTGAAATTATCGTCGTCTGGGTCGCGCTGACGCCGTCTATCGACTCGTAGCGTTGCTGTACGTCCCCGCCAATCTGGGGCTGGTCGGCGGCGCTGTCACTCGCGAACACGAGCGACCATGTCGCAACGGCTAGCACACCAACGACGACCACTGTCGCAATGGTGGGGACCAACCGTTCCGATGAGAGATATCGAGTGACCATGTGTTAGGTGCAGGCCAAGGGACCCTCCGACGCTGTGGCACAGCCCGAGTGAGAGTGTTACCTATCACATAACCGGCATCTCAAGTAAAACCTCCTGTCTACCGCCGTCAGTAGTCGCCGAGTACGCCGAGTCGTCTGGCCCGCCGAGTCGTGTACTGAAACACGACGTACCCCAGCAGTACGTAGCCGGCTGGGACACCGACGAGGAGCCCCAAGTCGACGGCGGAGAACTGCCAGAGCCGGGTCCCGTCGACCATCGCCCGCTGGAGAAGCGCGCTTCCGTGGGCCAGTGGCAGGACCCGCGTCCAGCCGAGTTCGAACACGGGCGCGGAGATGAGGACGATGAACCCGAACTGGAGCAGATTGAGCCAGTTCCCGATGCGCTTGTACAGCACCGCGACGCCGCCGGCAGCGAACCCAAGCCCCAGCACGGAAGCGATAGTCAGGGACGCGACGACGACGACAGTAAGGACGTTCAACTGGAGCGTCGTGCCGGTAATCGCAAGCATCACTGCCAACACCACTGTCGAGGTGATGAACGTCCGGACGACTTTTGCGACGCCCTTGCAGAACGCGACCGGCGCGAAGCCGAAGGGCGTCATGACGTGCCGTTCGAGCGTTCCCCACTGTGCCTCGCTCCCGATATCGTTCGAGATTGACTGGTACGCGCCGACGGACAGCGACCACAAGAAGTAGCCGACGATGATACCCTCGATAGAGTCCGTTATCGCCTGTCCGGCAAGCATCCGACCGCCGTAGAACAGCAGGCCGAAGAAGAACACCGAGATGACGATGCCGCCGACGGCGTTGGCCGGATAGCGGACGAAGATGAGGTACTCGCGGTACAGCACCGCTCGCGCGAGGTCGAGATAGCCTGCCTGCATGGCGGCACTGACAGTCTGGGCATCCGCACTGTCACTGTCGTCCGCGTGCGTATCAGCGCTCGCAGTCATCTGCCTGATTCTGCCCCCATCATCGTTCCTGTCCCGTAATTTCGACGAACACGTCCTCCAGATCCGGTTCGACCGTCCCGACGCCAGTAAGCGTCACGCCGTGGTCCCGGCACAGGGCCAGCAGGCGATAGAACCCGTCGCTGTCGGTCGCTACCTCGACGCGCCGACCTCGCTCGACGGTCGTCACGTCGGCCACCTCGAAGCGCTCTCGGATCGTCGCGAGCAGGTCGTCGGTGATGTCTGGGCTGGTGACGGCGAACGTGTTCGCGGTGAACTGGTCGAGTACGGCCGCCACGCTGTCGTCTGCGATGATCTCTCCGTTGTTCATGATGATGACCCGATCGCAGACGTCCTCGATGACGTCCATGTCGTGGCTGCTGACGACGGCCGTGAGGTCGCGCTCGTCGACGATGCGGCGCAGTTCCCGCCGCAGCGTCAGCGAGCTTTCCACGTCCAGTCCCAGCGTCGGTTCGTCGAGAAACACCAGATCGGACTCGCTGGCCAGCACACTCGCCAGCGACACCTTCTGTTTCATCCCACGGGAGAGGTCCCGGACCGCCTCGTCGGTCTTCTCAAGGAGATCGAGTTTCGCCAGCAGGCGCTCGTGTCGGTCGGCGACGGCATCCGGCTTGACACCCTTGATGGTCGAGAAATAGCGCAGGTTCTCCCTGACAGTCAGCCGCCAGTAGTCGTTTCGAGCCCCTTCGAGCATCCCGTCGACGTGACGGTAGGCCGCTCGCGGGTGCTCGCTCATGTCGATACCCTGTATCCGAACACGCCCGGAATCAGGCAACACCAGCCCGAGAATTGATTTTATTGTCGTCGTCTTGCCCGCGCCGTTGGGTCCCAGCAGGCCGACGACCGTGCCCTGCTCGATACGAAACGACACGTCGTTGACGGCCGTCACCGCGTCCGCACCGCTGCCGAACTGCTTCGACAGCCCCTCGACGGCGAGTGCGGGCGTTGCTCCGTCCCTCGGCGCAGCCGACTGCTTGGTGGTCCGCGAGCCCTGCCGCGGAGGGCGCTGGGATGACATTACCATCACTGAGGGCTTCAGAACCAAAAGGCCAGCCACGCCCCGCGGTGGTCTGCTGGTGTTACTGGCCTATACCCCTGTTTCTCGTGTCTTCTCAGGTGGCGTTGTTTATCAACTAGGATTACAGTACAGTGGCAGACACGCCATCACAGTTCGATATCGAGCCAGTGAGTATTCAAAGGTGTATCGAGTGGGCCTGCCAGCCGACACCCAGCAGAGGTTCAGTATCTCCAAAGAGTTCGCGTACAGTGCTGAGGCCATGGAGACGGCGAGAGTCACTACAAGAGTTGGTCCCCGACTGGTCGCGATGAGCCGCTCCTTGTCTGAGTTGGGGCCCAGTCGGATCAAGCGGAGCGGTTACGATATCTCGACTCCCGAGCAGATTAGTTACTGCAAATGATACGTTGACGGATACATATATCATAGAATCATCCGGTGAGTGTCATACAGTTCCACAAACGCCGGGAATCCGCTTACAGATGTCCACTCAGTCATCCGCTCTGGCGAGGTCAAACGCGGCACCCCAGCCCGGTACGATTTCGGGGTGACCTCACGCGTCGGATGTGGCGGTTCTTTCCACTCGATTCAGCTTTTTGATTAATTATCTGGGTGAGAGGAATACCGTGTCAAGGTATTGTCTGTGGATTAGGGGGAATCTGTATTACTGAACCTCTGTTCACCCATCTCTCCGGTGGTAACTTCTTCGGAGGTAGTGAATTCTTCGACGAGCGAACGCAGGTCACTGGCTTGTTGAGAGAGCCCCTGAATATTATTGGTTACCTCGGTGACTGACGCCGCTTGCTCTTCGGCAGAGGCCGCAGCGTTTTCTGACTCCGCAGTCGTCTCCTCGCTTATCGAACCAACCTCTTCAACCATTGCGACGACTTCCTCGCTTGAGGTGGCCTGTTCAGCTGTCACATCGCTAATGGATTGTACACCATCATTTGCGGATTCGACTTGTCTGGCAATATCGGCCAGCGAATCAGTCGCTTCTTCAACTGTTGTGTGTCCATCTTCAATCTGAGTCCCAATTTCCTGCATATCGGTAACAGTCTTGTCAGTAACTGATTGCACGTCGGCGATGATTGAGCTGATATCGTCTGTCGCCTCCTGAGTTTCTTCTGCGAGTTGCTTGACTTCATTAGCGACGACGGCGAATCCTTCTCCGTCAGTTTCGTCATTACCGCCACCAGCACGGGCCGCCTCTATATTCGCGTTGAGTGCAAGCATGTTGGTCTGCTCGGCGATATCGTCGATAAATGTCACAACCTCGTTGATTCGATCTACCTCTTCAGCAAGTTCTTCTACCTGCTCTATCGTTGCCGCTGTCTGTTGCTCAATATTTGCCATCTGTTCCGACGCCTTTTCACCGCTTTCTCGACCAGCCACAGCCGTTTCAGCCGCTTCTTCGGACTGCATTGCAACCTCATCCGCCGAGGAAGAGATTTCTTCAATGGTCGCCGACATATCTGTCATCTCATCTGTAACTTGCAGGATATTCTCGTTTTGATTTTCTGCTCCAGTCGCAATCTCTTGGACAGCTTCGCTTACCTGCTCACTCGCCGCCTTGATTTCAGCGGCGCTTGCAGAGATCTCTTCTGTAGAGCCATCGACGTTGTTGGCAAATGACTCGATCTTGACGATTGTCCGTTCAAGCTCTGCAACCATATCGTTGAACGCCTCCGCAATATCACCCATCGCGTCGGTGTCCGTGTCTTCGTCAAGTCGTTGTGTCAGGTCACCGTCAGCGGCTTGCCCCATCACTTCACCAAATTCTTCTGCACGGCGTTCAAGCGACGTTGCCAGATCCTCAGCTTCAGCTTGTGCCTGCTGAGCGTCCTCTCGTGCTTCGGTGATGTCCGAAATGAACCCTTCCAAGTCGGCTTGCATCCCGTCTAGGGATTCGCCGAGACGGCCTGGTACGTCTTCTTCTAGAACATCGGCGTCGAATCGTTGCTCTGAGAGCGCGTCAGCTTGGTCTGCGACCACTTCGAGATACGCCTTGATATCTCTGAATGCGGTTCGCACCTGTCCAACTTCATCAATACGACCTGCATCGGTCACTGGCTCATCTAAATTCCCTCTGGCAACAGCTGTTGCTTGGTCTGTAAGCTCTCGCATTGACTGGATAGGACCACGGTTCACTAACCAGCCCAAAAGAAGCAAGCCACCAATCGATACTCCAACGAGTGCAACAACATTGGTCGTGACTTTCTGTTGGATTGCAAGCGCTGACGATTTGGGGACTCGCTTAACAGCAACCCAATCAGTCCCTCCGCCGACAGGGGCAAACGCGACAAGCGAATCAGGAGTGATTACCGTTCCTTTACTTTGTTGGCCAATTGCAGACAGAATTTCTTCCGAACCCCGTGCACTGTACGGTGAAAGTAATGCCGACTCGTTCAGACCAAACACTACGTCGGTCGTCCCAGCAGCAACAACTACAGTTTCCGTGCCATTAATCGAGTTCCGAAACCGCTCAGCCCGTTCGCTTGTGTGCGTGACTAGCACCACCGCTCGGTCTGAATTCGGGACGGGAGAGATGAACGCTATAGCTGTTTTCCCGTCGTCATCTCTGTATACCCATGAGCGCGATACTTCATCTGCATTGTTGAACGACAAATCCTCATATGCAGTCTCCATTGGCCAGACGATGCTGGTTTCTTGTATGCCCGCTCCTTCAACTTCTGAGTCTGTGCTTGCAATAATCGTGCCACTTTCCCGCTCAATGTAGTGAAGTGCAGTGACATCCGCTGACAGGTCGGCCTCCCTATCAAGTAGCGTCTCCCGGGCACTGGTTTCGTTGCTGGCAAACCCACGGTGCTCAGATAGCGACCTCGTGTTCTGTTGTTGTGTAGTGAGCCACTGTTCTAAGCTATCTCCCTCCATTTCCGCGTTTGTTAGGAGGTTCTGTTGTTGCTGCTCTGTCACATCGTTAGAAACCTGTGCTTGTGTTATCCCTCCAATAGAACCAACGACTATTAGAATGAGCAGTGCTGATAGCGCGAATTTTCTTGTATAGCTCTTACGTATTGCTTTAGGAAGGTGATTTTCAAGATTCATACTTGGAGATGGGTTCTGTTTTCGCTTTTAGCACTCATGATAGATGGGTGTAGAGCAGGATTTCTAATGGTTAAAACTGCTGGCGAGATTATTTTTGTTGATACTCATGAAGGACATAAGAGCAGATGATGTATTAGCAAGGGCAGAATTCACTATCTAAGGCGGTACCGAGGTAATATCCGCAGACAATATAAGGAAATCATAGCGTAGTCGATGAACTTGCGGACCCGGACGGTTGCGGCGGGTTCGCCTGCATCGTCGCCAATTCTCTTAGCGAGTCAGACCAACTGTTCTGTGACGTGGGAATAGGGTTTGCACAATCACTGCACTCTCGTTTCAAATCCTTTGATTTCATGAATCGAACCATCGACGTCACCTGATTGCCTGTGTGCAATCAGGCAGGTTCGAGACCCGTCACCTCGAACCGCGCGCCGCCGGCCTCGCTCTCGGTGGCCGTGATCGTCCACCCGTGCACCTCGGCGAGGCGCTGAACGATTTTGAGTCCGAACCCCGTCCCGTTCTCGCCGGTCGAGTACCCCTCTTCGAACACCTGCTCGCGGTCGTCCTCCGGGATGCCCGGCCCGTCGTCGGCGACATAGAAACCGTGTCGGTCCGCGTCCTCAACGATCCCGACTCGCACAGTTATGCTCTCTCCGTCGTGTTCCGCGGTGTGGCCGGACGGTGTCTGAGCGTCCGCGGACCCGTGTTCCACACTGTTGCGAACAAGGTTCGATAACAGCCGACGGAGTTTCGCCGTGTCTGCCCGAATCTGGCGGTCGTCCTCGACGACAAGCGTCGCCCGTGGTCCCTCGACGGTCTGCCAGCAGTCCTCGACGATGTCTGCGAGCGTGACGGATTCGATGTCGGTCGCCGTTTCGCCGGCGCGTGCGAAGGTCAAGAGGTCGTCTATCAGCGCTCGCATTCGCTCGTGGGCGCGCGACACTTTGTCGAGTGCGTCGCTGTCACATTCTGTTCTGGCCAGTTCCAGGTTCCCCTCCGCGACCGCCAGCGGGTTCCGGAGGTCGTGGCTGACGATGCTTGTAAACTCATCGAGGCGCTCGTTCTTTCGCTCCAGTTGCCGTTCGTACGCCCTGCGCTGGGAGATGTCCCGGCCGATACCCACTGTCCCGGCTGTCGTTCCGTCAGCGTCGGTCAGCCGGGTTCCGGCAAACTCGTACGGGACCCGTTCCCCATCGGCGGTCAGAATCTCTGCTTCGACAGTTACCCGGCCGCTAGTTTGCGTCTCAGCTATCGCTGCACCGATTGTTTCGTGCTCGTCACCCGGGAAGAACTCGGAGACGGACATCTCGTCGATCTCTTCGTCGCTGTATCCCGTGACTTCGGGGATGCGCTCGTTCCACCGCCGAAGGCTACCGTCCGTGTCGATGACGTAGAACAGGTCGTCAAGCGTATCGAGCGCCTGATCGATGAACTCGCGTTCCTCGCGGAGCTGGCGGTCACGGTCGAGGCGGTTAAGGGCCGCTGTCGCGTGGACCGAGAGCGTCCGCGCGAGTGTGACGTCCGTGTCATCGAACGCACCCGTCTCGCACGATCCGATGAGGAGGACACCGTGGTCCCCGAGCGGGAGGATGATCTCGCTGCGGATATCTGTCTCCGGATTGTACCGGCCCGGGATCGACGTGATATCGTCGTGGACCCGCGCTTCGCCGGTCTCGAAAGCCTGCCACGCGAGCGATTCCCCGGCCTCGAACGCCGGTGGCGTGCCGAGGAGTTCCTCGACTCGTGCGGTCCAGGCGACCGGATACAGGCTGTCGCCGTCGGCGAAGTGGACGCCGTTAGCCGGCATATTGAGAATGGCTCTGGCGGTGTCCACTGTGATCTGCGCAACCGCATCCTCAGTCGTGGCCCGCATGAACGCCCTGGCGGTGGAGTGTAGCTCCTCGATAGCACGTTCGCGCCGCGTGTTCTGTACGTGTTTGATGTCATCGACTGTCCGCTCGACGGCGTCGACGACGGTGTGTGCGAGTCGTGCGTACGGCTCGGCACCGCCGTCGACCCGGAGATAATCGGTGACACCGGCGGAAATCGCGTCGCTGGCGGCTGCTTCGTTCCCCTCGCTGGTGAACAGGATGAACGGAAGGTCCGGCGATCGCTTGCGGACCGCGTCGAGGAACTCGACGCCGGTCTGTTCCGGCAGGTCGTAGCCGGCGACGACACAGTCGAACGCTTCACTGTCGAGCCGTTCGATGCCGTCGGCAACGTTTGTCGCTGTCTCGACCGTGATGCCACAGTGCTCCTGTTCCAGAGCACTCGTGGCTGCTTCGACGACAGCCGGGTCGTCGTCGACGTGGAGAACGCGGATCCGGTCGGGCATTGGCTGCTAGCAGTGACAACTCCCGTATACACCTTCCGCCGTGAGTATCTCCGTTGAAAATCGGGTCGCGTCCGCTACTCGTCGTCCAGTTCGGCCTGCCACTCCTGTACTTTCGCCATCAGCTCGACCGGCGGCGTCTCGTTGACGTCTAATTCCGTCAGCTCCGACAGGACAGCCTCGGTCTCCGGGTCGAGCGACGCTGTTGCCTCGTCGCCCTCGGAGGCCTCAGCCACGGACTCGCTGGGCGCGTGTTCGGGGTCACCGTCGGTCGCAACCGGCCCAGCAGTCGAACCGGTCGACGTGCCCGCCGACTGGGCCGCGCCGTCCCTGAACTGCCCCGAATCCAGGTCGAAGACGGCCTGTGTCGTCCCGCCGTCGTCCCGCTCGCTACCTCGAATCTCGATAGCCTTGTCGTCGCGTAGCCGGTCGAGTACCTCCTGTGAGCGGTCGACGACCGGTTCGGGGACGCCGGCGAGGTCGGCGACGTGGACGCCGTAGGAGCGGTCGGTCGGCCCGTTCCGGACCGTTCGCAGGAACGTCACGTCGCCGTCGCCCTCCGCGGAGCGGGGCTCGCCGTCGACCGCGACGTGGACGTTCTCGACGGTCGGCAGCTCCTCGCCCAGCGCGGTCAACTCATGGTAGTGGGTCGCAAACAGCGTCTTCGACTGGATGGCGTTGACGATGTACTCCGTCGCTGCCCACGCGATTGAGATACCGTCAAAGGTAGCCGTCCCGCGACCCACCTCGTCCAGTATCACGAGTGATTCGTCGGTGGCCGAGTGGAGGATGTTCGACAGCTCCTGCATCTCGACCATGAACGTCGAGCGGCCCTGTGCCAGTTCGTCCAGCGCGCCGACGCGGGTAAAGATACCGTCGACCATCCCAACCGTCGCTGACCGCGCTGGGACGAAACTGCCCACCTGAGCAAGCAGCGTGATGAGCGCGACCTGGCGCATGTATGTCGACTTCCCGCTCATGTTCGGCCCGGTGACGATGAGGAACTGCCGGTCGTCGTCCATGTAGAGGTCGTTCGGGACGAACTCCGTGGTCTGCTCGACGACCGGGTGGCGGCCGGCCTCGATGGACAGTTCGTTGCCGTCGACGACTGCCGGCCGGGTCCAGTCGTTCTCGACGGCGTGGACCGCGAGCGACGCGAAGGTATCCAGTTCCGCCAGCGTCCGGCCCACGTCCTGCAGCAGCGTCGCGCGCTGGGCCACGCGCCCCCGGAGTTTCTGGAAGCGCTCGTACTCCATGTCGTGGCGGCGCTCCTCAAGCCGCAACACGTCCCGTTCCTTCTCGTCGAGTTCCGGCGTCGTGTACCGCTTGGAGTTTTTCAGCGTCTTGATGTGCTGGTACTTCTCGGGAACGGCGTCGGTCTCGCTCTTGCCGACCTGGATGTAGTAGCCGTCGGTCTTGTTCCGGTCGACCGAGAGGTGGGTGATGCCGGTCCGCTCCTTCTCACGGTCCGGCAGCGTCTCTAGCCACTCCAGCGCGGCTTCGTGTTCGTCGATGATCTCGTCGAGATCGTCGTCGTACCCTCGTTTGAACAGGCCGCCCTGGCGGACCGTCCCCGGTGGGTCTGCGACCAGCGCGCTGTCCAGTTCCGCGGCCAGCGCGTCGGCAGCCTCGCGGTCGGCTCCGTCGAGGGCGTCGGCAAGCGGCGATTCGGCCAGTCGCTCGGTCTCAGTCACGGCGTCCGCGACCCGTCCGAGTAGCGCCAGTGTCTCCTGCACTGCGCGCAGGTCCCGCGCGTCGGCACTCCCCGACGTGGCCCGCGCGGCCAGCCGTTCGAGGTCGTAGGCGTCCGACAGCGTCTCCCGGATCCGCTCGCGGGCCATCGCCGCCTCCGACAGCGCCGCCACGCAGGACTGCCGGCGCTGGAGTTCGGTCCGGTTTCGCCGTGGTCGCTGGAGCCACTGCTGGAGCAGTCGCCCCCCGGCGGCCGTGACCGTGTGGTCGATCGTGTCGAACAGCGAGCCCGAGCTGTCGCCCTGCATCGTCTCGGTGAGTTCGAGGTTCCGCTGGGTCGTCGCGTCGAGGTCGACGTGGTCGCGTTCGCCGTACGCTTGCAGGCGCGTGACCGCCGCCAGCGTCCCGACGCCGGTGTTCTCGACGTAGGACAGCACCGCGCCGGCGGCCCGTAGTGCCACGTCCTGCTCGCCGATGCCGACGCTGTCGACCGTCTCGCTCCCGAACTGTTCGCGGACGGTGTGGCTCGCTCGACCCGGCTCGAACGACGCCGAATCGTGGAGCGTCAGCGCCGCGTCAGTCCGCTCGCGCAGGCGGTCCAGGAACGCGTCGTCGTTCCGGAGCTCCGGGCCGGGTAGAATCTCGGCTGGCCCGAACGTGTACAGTTCGGTCAGTGCCTCGCCCGCGTCGGCATCGTCCAGTTGCGTGACCTGAAACTGGCCCGTGGTCACGTCCGTCGCGGCGATACCGTAGGTGTCGCTGCTGTCCCGGCTGGTCTCCCGAACCACCGCGGCGAGGTACTGCGCCGACTCGTCGCCGGTTTCCAGATGGGTGCCGGGCGTGACGACCCGCGTTATTTCGCGAGCGTGGCCGTTTTCCGTCTCGTGCTGGTCGGCGATAGCGACCCGGTAGCCCCGTTCGACCAGCGCGGAGACGTACGGCGTCAGGTCGTCGACTGGAACCCCCGCCATCGGGTACGACGAGCCGTGCGAGGATTTCTGGCTCACCTTCAGGTCGAGTTCGTTGGCGACGATCTCGGCGTCCTCGGCGAAAAATTCGTAGAAGTCGCCACACTGCATCGCCAGCAAGTCCGCGTCGGTTCCCTCCTTGAGCGTGAGGAACTCCCCGACGATTCCCGTCGCCTCTGTCATACACGTCCGTGTGGCCGTCCGCGGCGTAAGGATTGCGGGTCGGGAGAGCGTGGTCGCGGCCGCCGGGCGTGGCCAGTGAAGGGGCCACAGGCCATAGAGCCGGGTATGGACGCGACAGAGGCCATCGAGGCGTACTACGCGGCGCTCCGAGCCGGCGAGCCGCTCGGCCCCTTTTTCGCCGATGACGCAGACCGCTCGGTGGTCAAGTTCGGCATCTCTGAACAGCTGCTCGGGACCGACGCTGTCAGGACCGGACTGCGGGAACAGACCGAGATGACGGCCGACTGGACTGTCGAGAGCCATGCACTCCGGGTGACAGAACCCGAGGGCTACGCGTGGTTCAGCGACGACGTGACACTGTGCTGGACCAGCGTAGCGGACGATATCCGCTACGAGTACGACACGCGCTGGAGCGGGACGCTGGTGGCTACAGACGGTGCCAACGAGTGGCAGTTCGTCGGGATGCACGTCAGCACCGCCGACGAGCTAGCTGAGTAGGCGGCCGCTAATCGCCGCCGAGGGTGGCGAAGACGAACTCGCTGTCGCTCCCCAGCGGGTCCGTCGCAGTAACTGTCTCCGTCTCGGTGAAGCCGGCGTCTGCCAGCTGGTCAAGCGTCGCCCGCCGACCCGGCGCTGAGAAGAACATCGACCCGCCCATCCAGCCGCGACGCACGGTCTCGAACTGGCCGCTCGGCAGCGTCATCAACACGGTGCCGCCCGGCCGGAGCACACGGGCGAACTCCCGGTAGACGGCCGGGTGCTGGTCCCGCGAGACGTGAAAGACGGCGTGATAGGCCGTGATCGCGTCCACGCTGTCGGTCGCGATCGGGAGTGTCGTCATATCACCCTGCACGAGCCGACTGTCCGGCACCGTCTCGGTGGCGAGGCTCAGGCCCACACGGGAGAAGTCCAGGCCGACGCTGTTCGGCGGAAGGTTCGCAAGCGTCCGCGCGCCGTCGCCACAGCCCACGTCGAGCACTGTCGGCGCTTCGGGGAGCCGTTCGAGCAAGTCATCGAGCAGGGCTGCGTCCGACCCGGTCGGGTCGCGCCGCTCGGCGTAGGTTTCGGAGACGCTGTCCCACGCACGGCGCACCTCGTTGCGGTCCATGTCTACACTATGTGTGCGAGCCGGATAGGCGTTCAGCTACCTCTCTACAGCCACCTCCCTATTTCGACTGCAACGCGGTATTCCGATGGTGTTCACTGATTCATTGACCAACTGGTATGCAATCTAGGTGAACTTTTATTACTTATCCGGGGGAGGGACGAATCGATGTTTGAAGAAAGATCACAGCCCAAATCTAAACCGAGCCGCAGACAGTTCCTCGGTGGGGTCGGTTCGCTGCTGGCCGCGTCGGCGTTCTCGGTTTCCGTCTCCGACGACGCTGCCGCACAGGTGACAGACGGCGACGACTCGGCCACACAGACCGTCTCGCCACCCAACGCGGCAGTAACACTCACTGTCGATGTCAGCGACGGTGTGGCAACATACGAGATTGCACACGACGGGACGACCCTCATCGAGGAGTCAGAACTGGGCTTCGAATTCCAGAATCAGGACACGTTCCGCTCGGGTCTGGCAGTCACCGGGAGCGAGCGAACCGAGGTCGATACCACTTGGACGCCGGTCTGGGACCGCTACGACGAGATTGAGGAGCGGTACACGGAACTCCGGCTGGGGGTTGTGGAATCGACCGGGGCAGAGCGGTTCGGGACGCTCGTCTTCCGGGTGTTCGACGACGGCGTCGGCTTCCGGTTCGTCTTCGGGGAGCCGTTCGGCGACCAGTTCGTACTCACGTCTGAGCGGACCGAGTACAACTTCGCCGGGGACCACACCTCGTGGTGGATTCCCAACGACTACAACAACTTCGAGGTGGAATACGAGGAGACGTCGCTGAGCGAGGTCGCCGGCAAACTGGACGGCACCGGCTTTGATGGCATCCACACGCCGATGACGATGCGGACCGACGACGGCCGCTACCTTGCCGTCCACGAGGCTGACCTCACGGACTACGCCTCGCTCGCGCTCACGCCATCGGACGCCGGCGACACGACCTTCGAGTCGACGCTCGCACCGCTACCCGACGGGACGAAGGTATCAGCCTCGGCCCCGCACGTTACCCCGTGGCGAACGGTACAGATCGGGACCAGCGCCGGCGACCTCGTCGAGTCGAACCTCGTCGTCAATCTCAACGAGGACTACGACGAGGCGGTGTTCACGCAGGGCGTCGACTGGATCGAGCCCCAGAAGTTCATTGGCGTCTGGTGGCTGATGATTACCGGTCGAGCGCAGTGGGAGTATCAAGGTCCACAGACCGGCAACCACGGCGCACAGACCGGGCGCGCCACGCAGTACATGGACTTCGCCAGCGAGCACGACATCCCCGGCGTCCTCGTCGAGGGCTGGAACGAGGGCTGGTCGAGCTATCCGGGCGATGGCAGCAGTTTCGATTTCTCCACACCGTATCCGGACTTCGATCTGGCGGCAGTGACCGACTACGGCGCGAGCCTCGACCCGCCGACCCAGATGACGATGCACAACGAGACGGCCGGGGACTTCCGGAACTACGAATCACAGCTCGACGAGGCATTTTCGTTGTACGACGAGCTGGGTATTCGAACAATCAAGAACGGCTACGTCTCCGACAGCGGTGACCTTGCGGGCGAGAGTTATAGCCACCACAACCAGATACTGGTCAACCACCACACGCTGGTCGCCGAGACGGCGGCGGCCAATCGACAGATGCTCGATATACACGAGCCGATTCATCCGACCGGCCGCCGGCGAACCTACCCGAACCTGATGACCCGCGAGGGCGTCAAGGGCCAGGAGTACGACGCCTTCGGCGACGTGAGCCCCGAACACCACGTCACGTTCCCTTTCACGCGGATGCTGGGCGGGCCGGTGGAGTACACGCCGGGCATCTTCGACATGGACTCTGGGTCGGGCGGCATCGAGACCACCCGTGCCAAGCAACTGGCGATGTACCCGACGTACTTCAGCGGCCTCCAGATGGCCGCCGACCTGCCCAGTTCCTATCTGGCCGACCAGCCGTCGACGACCGCTGTCGGCGAGGTCGCGCAGGCCGAATGGGGGGACCTCGACGGGTTCTCGACGGCCGCCCGCTGGGCCAACGCCCAGGGCGAGCAGTACGTCGCCATCGACCCCAACAGCGCCGCGCCCGGCGCGACCGTCTCCTGGACCGTCGAGGACGCCAGCGAGGGAGAGTACGACCTCCACTTCCGGTACGCCAGCGACGCCGAGGAGAACGCCGTCGGTCCGGATACTGACCGCACCGCAACGGTGCTGGTCGACGGCAGCGAGGCCGGCCAGCTAACGTTCCCGCCCACCGAGTACTGGGACATCTGGGAGAGCGTCTCGACGACCGTCTCGCTGTCCGGCGACGAGGACGAAATCGCCCTCTCGCTGACCAGCGAGGACACCGGCGGTTTCAATCTCGATTCGATGGCGGTCACCGAGTCCGGCGAATCGATGCCCGAACCCGAGACCGCTCCTATCCGCGGCGAGACCGTCGACGCGTTCCAGTTCATCGAGGACGTGCCGGCCGCCGGCTGGGACGACACGCGCGTCCTCGACGCCGAAATCGGCGATTATATGATCACCGCACGGCAGAAAGACGAGGAGTGGTATCTCGGCGCGATGACCGACGAGGGCGGCCGCGCCGTCGACGTGCCCCTGGAGTTCCTCTCACCCACCTCGGACAGCGACGGGCAGGGGCCGGGGAACGACAACGGAAAGAAGAACGGAACGAACGGGGCCAGCGGCAACGAGAAGAGTAACGATACCGGCTCCAACGGCCCGAAGTACGTCGCCGAAATCTACTCGGACGGCATCGACGCGGCCTACGACGAGAACCTGACCGAGGTTCGCGTTGACGAGGCCGTCGTCACACCGGGGACGACCCTGCTCGCGTCGATGGTCGGCAGCGGCGGGACGGCTGTCCGCTTCCGGCGCGCAACAGGTCAGGAGATCAACGACCTGCCGGAGTACGAGCGGCCCGAGCAGGACTTCGACGTCACCATCGGCGACGAGGTGTTCATCCAGGAGCCGTTCATCCGGGCCACCGGGCGCAACGACGGGGCGTTCATCGGCGGGACTACGGTGACGCTCCGCGTCGACGGTGAGGCCGTCGGGACGGAGAACGTCCGCTTCCCGCCCAACGCCAGCGACGCCACCTACGACTTCGACTACAGCATCGACGCAGCCGGCGACTACGACGTGTCAGTCGCGCTCCCGGACGGCACGACGCTCGCCAGCGGAACGGTGACGGTCAAGCCGCCGGCGACGGTGGCCGAACTCGCTGACCCGTCCGGCGACGACACCGGTCCCGGCGGGTACACGTATCCGACCAGCGGTGACTTCGAGGACGGCGCGTTCGACTTGGAGTCGCTGACTATCGAGCAGACGCCGAGCCTCCACCGCTTTACTTTCGAGGTGGCAACCCTCTACAACGCCTTCGGTAGTAGCCGCGGCTTCTCGCCGCAGTGGTTCGTCCTCTGGCTGCGCGACCCGACCGCCGACAGCGGGTCGACGAGTAGCCTCGACGACCTCGGCACGAACGTCGACTTCGAGGACCCATGGCAGTACCGCATCGAAATCAGCGGCTTCTCGAAGAGCGCGGTCGACGCCAGCGGCGCGGCGCTGACCGACGCCGACGGGGACGCGGTCTCACTCGGCGAGGCCGTCGACGTGGACGCTGGGACAGTCACGCTCTCTCTCAATAGGGAAGCCGTCGGTGGCACTGACGCGGAGGATTTGGAAGTCGTCGCGATGGTGCAGTCCGAGGACCGCGGGTCGCTACGGCCCGTCGCCGAAGAAGCCGAGGGCTACGTCTTCGGCGGTGCCAAGCCGGACGCAGTCGAGAATGCTCCGCGAATCATGGACCTGACGACGCCCGAGGGCGTCAGCCAGTCCGACGCGCTAGCCTACAGCGCCGATTCGCGGGCGACGCTGCCGTTCGTCTCGCTCGGTTACCCCTCGGCGAGCGCGTCAATCGCCGCGTCGAGCGTGAACTGCCCCTCGTAGAGTGCGCTGCCGACGACGACGGCGGCGGCCCCTGCTGACCGGAGCGCAAGTACGTCATCGATGGTCGCGACGCCGCCGCTGGCGATGACGGGGATGTCGACGCTATCGACCAGCCGGCGGACCGGCTCGGTCCGAACCCCTTCGAGTTGCCCCTCCACGTCCACGTCGGTAAACAGGATGCCGCCGGCCCCGAGGTCGGCGTACCGCTCGGCGGCGTCGGCGGGGTCCAGACCGGTCCCTTCGGTCCAGCCCGACACCACGACCTCGCCCTCCTTTGCGTCGAGGCTCACGAGGACACTGCCGGGGTGCTCCTCGCTGATCTCGCGGACGATCTCCGGCGTCTCGACGGCGGCGGTCCCGAGGATAACACGGTCAAGCCCGCGGTCAAGCAGCGAGATGGCGTCCTCGGCGGTCCGGATGCCGCCGCCGAGTTGCACGTCCACGTCGGCTCCCACCGCGTCGAGGACGGCGTCGATGGCCGCCGCGTTCTGTCGCTCGCCCTCGAACGCGCCGTCGAGGTCAATGAGATGGAGCGTCCGTGCGCCGGCGTCCACCCACCGCTGTGCGGCCTCGACTGGGTCGCCGTAGGTTTTCTCCGTGCCGCGTTCGCCGCCGACCAGCTGGACCACCTGTCCGTCCTGCATGTCGACCGCGGGAACGACCTCGAACTCGGGATACATGGCCGGAGGTCCGGCGGCAGCCGTCGAAAGCGTGTCGGTCCGATACGTACAGGCGGCTGTCTGACCCAGTGTACCCCCATGCTTTTACGCTGTGATAGGAAAGGTCAGCTATGGTTATGGCAACAGCTGTCCTCACACCGCTCGCCCGTCGGCTCGAAGCAATCATGTTTGGGCGGTACGAGCGCGAATACCAACTTTTCGAACAGGCCGTGCTGGTCGTCGCTGTCGGGCTGGCGCTGGCCTGGGGACTGGCCGCGTTCGGTGTTTTGCCGCTCGGTGCTGGCACGGAGTCACTGCTTGCGACCGCTGCGAGCATCGCCATTTCGGCGTTCGTCGTTGTTGGCTTGCTGCAGTTCCTCGTCCTCGCGAACGTTCTCGAGCGGACAAACGAGGATGTCGCTACCAAAGCCGCTGAACTCGAAGAGGCAGCCGAGCAACTAGAGACGACTGCCGAGGAGCTAGAGACGACCGCCGACGAGGTTGAAAACGCCGCTGAAACGGTTGACGAGGCTGCAGAGGACGTCGAGCAGACGGCGGACGAAGTCGAGCAGACGGCCGACGAGGTGGAACAGACCGCGGGCGAGGTGGAAGAAACCGTCGACGAAGTCGAACAGACAGCCGAGGAGGTCGAGCAGACGGCCGACGAAGTCGAACAGACTGCGACCGAGACCGGCGACGAAGACGCCGCCGAGAAGGTCACCGAGGTCAAGGACAAGACGACCGAAGTCAAGGACAAGACAACGGAAGTCAAAGACAAGACGACTGAGGTCAAGGACAAGGCGACGGAAGCGAAAGACAGGACGACCGAAGTGAAAGACAAGACCACGGAGGTCAAGGACAAGACCAGCGACGCGAAACAGACCGCCGAATCCGTCACTGACGAGGTCGAAGCGGCCAAGGAAACGGCGAGCGAGGTCGAGGAGACCGCGGCGGAGGTCGAAGAGACGATGCCGGCCGACGACGAGCACCTCGCTGACGAGGCCAGCGAGGCCGACACCGACGACGAGGGCTCGGACGCGCCATCGCCGTAGCGGCAGCCGTGGCAGATCACCCGTTCGGTACGTTTTAACGCAGTGGGGGACTGGCATCTGTATGGTCGAAGTTCTCTTTGCACTCGGTGTTCTGGTGGCCATCTTCGTCGGATTCAATATCGGGGGATCTTCGACGGGTGTCGCGTTCGGGCCCGCAGTTGGGTCAGATACGCTTTCGAAACTGTCCGCGGCGGCCCTGATGACTATCTTTGCCTTGGCTGGCGGACTCATCGTCGGGCCGGAAGTCGTCGAAAGCCTCGGCAGCGACCTCGTCGAGACTGCCTTCTCGCCGCTCATCAGCATCGTCGTGCTGTTTTTCATCGGCGTCGCGCTGTTTCTCTCGAACGTGGTCGGTGTTCCGGCGTCGACCTCGATGACGGCCGTCGGCGCAATCGCCGGTCTCGGACTCGCTCGTGGGACGCTAAACGCCGCCCTGATGCTCGAAATCGTCTCGTGGTGGCTCGTCTCCCCGATCATCGCCTTCTGGGTCAGCGGCGTCATCGGCCGGTACTTCTACCCGCGTCTCGTCGAGTGGTTCGCTGTCTCCCAGAGCGAGGGGTCGCTGCTGGATTTCGACCGCTCGGGCGCGATACCCCGCCCCGCTCTCGGTGAGAACACGACACAGCGGGAGTTCGTCGGAACCGTCGTCGTCATCGGTATCGGCTGTTACATGGCCTTTTCTGCGGGCGCGTCGAACGTCGCCAACGCCGTCGCCCCCCTCGTCGGGAACGGCTCGCTGGAGATGTACCCGGCTATCCTGCTCGGCGGCGGTGCTATCGGCCTCGGTGCGTTCACCATCGCCCGCCGGACAATGGACACGGTCGGCAACGACCTGACCGACCTCCCGCTGGTCGCCGCAATCGTCGTCGCGACAGTCGCCTCCACCATCGTCACCTTCCTCTCCGCGCTGGGTATCCCGGCTAGTTTCGTCATCATCGCCACGATGAGCATCGTCGGGCTTGGCTGGGGCCGTGCAACGCGAACGACGAGCCTCTCCGACACTGTGCAAGGTGAGGCACCCGTCGCGTCTGTCGGCGCGCTGACCACTGACGCGGAAGCCGCGGATGCGCCGACTGTTGGCGGAAAAAAAGGGACACCGAAGCCGGCCGAGACCGAACCCATCGGCGAGGAATCGCGGGAGGATATCCCGTCGGCGTCGGATCTGTTCGAACCCGGGACCACTGCCAGAGTGATCTTCCTCCAGAACGTCGTCCCCTCGATTGCGACGCTCGCGGCCTATCTGGTGTTCAAGTTCCTGCCGATCGCCTGAGCAATAATCGGCCCCGAACAACTGCCGTCAGTTCTCGATGAATCCCCGCGTTGTCCCTCATTATTTTGCACGGCCTAAAACCGAAGGGCAAAGTCTAACAGTGCGGGGTTCGAACCAATCAGGTGATGCCCACGGTAGAGTACCTTAACTACGAAGTAGTGGACGATAACGGCTGGGACATGTACGACGACGACGTCTTCGCAGAGGCGTCAGATATGGACCTCGACGGCGAGGACTACGGGTCCCTCGAGGTGAACGAAGGCGAGTACATCCTAGAAGCCGCCGAGGCGCAGGGCTACGACTGGCCCTTCTCGTGTCGCGCCGGTGCCTGTGCGAACTGTGCTGCCATCGTTCTCGAAGGCGACATCGACATGGACATGCAGCAGATCCTCAGCGACGAGGAAGTCGAAGACAAGAACGTTCGGCTGACCTGTATCGGCAGCCCGGACGCCGACGAGGTCAAGATCGTCTACAACGCCAAGCACCTCGATTACCTGCAGAACCGCGTCATCTAACGCGGCTCCTGCAGCGCACTACACTTTCTTCTTCCAGTAGCGACTGCGTCCGACAGCCGTCGTACCGGAACCATTAGGGGAACCCCTGTACTGCGTATAGCCGTGCTCGGGTCGATACCGGACCTGCTTCGGCTGGTCGCCGTCCCGGTGTTCGGGTGGGCGGCCTACCGCGACGTGAAAACCCGCCGGGTGCCGAACCGGACCTGGACCCCGCTTGCCGTGCTGGCGGTCGTCCTCCTGCTGTGGGACGCCTACACCGTCTGGGCCGGCCCGATAGCGGTCGGCCAGCGGCTGTTCTTCATCAGGGTCGCGATCAGTCTCGGCTTCGTCATTCCGCTGTCGTACGGCTTCTGGCTCATCGGTGGCTTCGGCGGTGCTGACGCGAAGGCGTTCATGCTCGTCGCCGTCCTCTTTCCGGTGTATCCGGTGTACTACCTGCCGACTGTCGCCCTGCCCCTTCAGCAGACTGCTATCGGCGTCTTCTCGCTGACGGTGCTCTCGAACACCGTGCTTGCCGGCGTCGTCTACCCGCTGGCCGTCGCCGCCGGGAACCTCGCCCGGGGACGGTTTTCGCTGGCGATGTTCATCGGACGGCCCGTCGCCGCCGCCAACGTCACCGAGGAGTACGGCCGGCTGCTCGAATCGCCCGACGGGTTCGACCGCGGCGGCCTCGATCTCGACGCGCTCCGGATGTACCTCCAGTGGCGCGGCTGCTCGCTCGCCGATATTCGTGCCGACCCCGAGGGCCATCGGCTCCCGACCTCGCTGCCGCGGGTCCCGAACGACCCCGGCGACGGCTCGCTGGCGACCGACGGCGGCGACCCGGTGGCCGGCGACGGGACAAGCGGTCGTGGTGACGATGCCACGACGGAAGCAGTGACTGACGCCACCGACCAGATCGACGATCCGTGGGGTGCCGAGCGGTTCCTCGCGGATATCGACCACTCGGCATACGGCACGTCGCCGGCTCAGCTCCGGGACGGGCTGGACGTGCTTGCCGAACAGGACGAGGTGTGGATATCGCCGGGGATTCCGTTCCTCGTCCCGATGTTCGCCGGACTGGTCGTCTCGCTTACCTACGGCGACGTGCTGTTCTCGCTGTTGCAGGCGGTCGGGCTGGCCTGACTCCTGACAGCAGAAGACCTATTTTGCGGACACGCCTCGGCCCGAGTATGACCGATGTCGACCTCGCCTTCGACGAGCAGGAGTACATCCCGGCGGTCGCTCAGGACGCCGACTCCGGTGAGGTACTCATGCTCGCCTACGTCACCGAGGAAGCGCTTCGGAAGACCCGCGAGACGGGGGAAGCCCACTACTACTCGCGGAGCCGGGACGAACTCTGGCACAAGGGTGGGACGAGCGGCCATACACAGGCCGTCGAAGAAGTGCGGGTCGACTGTGACGGGGACGCGCTGCTGTACATCGTCGACCAGACCGGCGGCGCCTGCCACACCGGCTACGAGTCCTGCTTCCACCGGACTGTCGACGGCGAGACGGTCGGTGAGCAAGTGTTTGACCCCGACAACGTGTACTGATGGTGCGACCTGACACTGAGATCGAAAGCGGCGCGGGACCCCCCGACGCCGTGGAGCAACTCGAACAGGCCGCCGACGCGTACGCCCGGGCACAGGCACGCGTCGAGGAAATCGGCGCGAACGCACTTCGTGACTGTCGTGAGATCTACCGCGAACTGTGGAACCTGCTCGAAAGCTACGACGGCCGGGCGACCGGCGGTGGCGACTTCGAGGCGTTCATGGAGTTTCAGGGTCAGGTCGGAACGCTGACCGACGACCTCCCCGAGGAGTTGCCCGAACGGGAGACCTTCGAAGAAATCGACGATTTCCTCCAGCAACGGCGGCTCACCGAGGATGATTTCGAGCAGGCCCGCCAGATGCTCTCCCCCATCGGCGACCTCGTCGGGCGACTGGACGAACTCGACGACGCACGTGAGCAGTACAAGAAAGCCCGAATGGACGCCGGGCGTCGGCGCGACGAACTGCGCGACCGCATCGACGACCTCGAACGCCTCCAGCGGCTCGGCGACGCCGACCTCGACGCGCCGGTCGAGCGTCTTCGTGAGCCAATCGAGCGCTACAACGACGCCGTCACCGAGGCGTTCACCGAGTTCCGGCGCAACACGCCGGCCAGAGACGTTCTGGCCGTCATCGAACGGGCGGACGCGTACCCGCTCGTCGAGTTCCAGTCCCCGCCCTCGGAGCTGCTGACATACGTCCGCGGCCACGACGCCGGGACCGAGCCGATTCCGAAACTACTGGAGTACGCCGACTACTCCGCCTCGAAACTGGACCACTACGTCGACGACGCCGCAGCGCTCCGCAGCGCTGTCGCCACCCGACAGACGTACCTTCGGCGGCTCGACGCCGAGCCGGTGTGGATCGACTGGCCGCCGCCGGCGGCTGACGCCCTGCCGTGGTATTGCCGCGAGTACCGCTCGGTTGTCGCCCGCTTCGCCGACGAGTCGGTCGTCGCGGCACTCCGGGAAGTGCGTGGACTCGCGGAGCGAGACGACTACGAGCGACTGCGGGAGAGCGCCCTCGCTCGCTCGGAACTCACAGAAACAGAGCGCGAACGGCTCGCAAGCGGTGCTGTCGAGCAAGAACTGTCGGCTGCTCGTGAGGCCAGAGCAGCTATCGAGGACGCGCTGGACACTTATTCGTCGCTGTAGGTATTCGTCCGCTGGGTCGCTCGGCTGACCATCGTTTCGGCGAGTTCTTCGGCGCGGTCAAGTGTGCGCGCTTCTGCGTAGACGCGGACGACGGGCTCCGTCCCGGACGGTCGGGCAAGCACCCAGCCGTCGCCGTAGTCGAGGCGGTAGCCGTCAGTCGTGTCCAGGTTGGCCGTCGCGTCGTTGGCGTGCGATTCGATGCCTTCGAGCATCGCCTCGCGCTCTTCTTCGGTCTCGTATTCGAGGTTCCGTCGGACGTTGTAGTAGTCGTCGTAGTCCGCGGCGACTTCGCTTGCGGGCCGGTCAGCGACGAGTTCGAGGAACTTCGCGGCGGTGAACGCGCCGTCTCTGGCGATGCGGTAGTCGGGGAAGAGAATGCCGCCGTTGCCTTCTCCGGCAATCGCGACGTGGGTCCCCTCGTTTTGCAGTTTGCGGATGCGGCTGACGATGTACGTCGAGCCGATAGGAGTCAGTGAGAGGGTCGCGCCGGCGTCCTCGACCACGTCGACCAGGCGCTGGGAGGCGTTGACCGCCGAAACGACGCCGTCGCCGGACTCGATCTTCGCCGCCGCGAGCGCGGCCAGCGCGGCGTCGCCTTCGATGTGTGTGCCAGTCTCGTCGACGAACATCCCACGGTCGGCGTCGCCGTCGTGGGCGAATCCGAGGTCGGCGTCGGTCGCACGGACGAACGCCCGCAGGTCTTCGAGGTTTTCGGCGACGGGTTCGGGGTCGCGGCCGGGGAAGTGACCGTCGGGCTGGCTGTTGACGGTGTGGACTTCACAGCCGAGCTCGCGGAACAGGTCGGGGCTCGTGAGGGAGCCGGCACCGTGGCCGGAGTCGACGACGATCGTGAGGTCGGCGTCGGCAATGCGGTCGCGGTCGACGGCGGTAAGCACCTGTTCGCGGTATCGGCGGCGAGCGCTGTCGATGGCGGTGTCGGACCCGACAGTCTCCCAGTCCGCGTAGTTTGGAGTGTCCTCCCGGAGCGACTGTTCGACGTGGTCGAGCGTACTCCGTGTCAGTTCGACACCGTCCGCGCCAATGAGCTTCACACCATTGTACGCGGCCGGATTGTGACTCGCGGTAATCATCACGCCCGGAACTCCCTCGCGCTCGCAGTAGGCCTGCAACCCCGGTGTCGGCACGACGCCGAGCCGGTCGACATCGAACCCAACGGTCGTCAGGCCGCTGGTCGCGGCGTTGATGAACGTCCGCCCGGTCGTCCGCGTGTCCCGGGCGATTGCCACGCGGTCGTGGTCGTCACGCCAGACGTCCCCGGCGGCCTGTGCAACCCGAAGGACGTACCGCGGTGTCAGCTCGTCGCCCGCGACACCCCGGACGCCACTCGACCCGAACACTTGCATTCGAGCGAGTGTCTGATGCGGAGGGGCTTAGGAATGTCGCTGTCCGAATTCAACAATCATTAGCCCCGTGACCGTGCAGTAAGCGTAATGGCAAACGACGAACTCATCACGGCGCTGCGAGACGCTGACGCCGTCAAATTCGGAGAGTTCGAACTCTCCCACGGCGGCACATCGAACTACTACGTCGACAAGTACGTCTTCGAGACCAACCCCGACTGTCTGGACCTCATCGCCAGGGCCTTCGCCGAGCGCATCGCCGAGTGGGACACGGACGCCACGCTCGCCGGTGTCGCCCTCGGTGCAGTTCCGCTGGTCGCGGTCACCAGTGTTGAAACCGACATTCCATACGTCATCGCTCGCAAACAGGCCAAGGAGTACGGGACGGGCAACCGCATCGAAGGAGACCTGACCGACGGTGAGGAGGTCATCATCCTCGAAGACATCGCAACGACCGGCCAGAGCGCGGTCGACGCCGCCGAGGCGCTCCGCGAGGCCGGCGCTATCGTCAACCGCGTGCTCGTCGTCGTCGACCGCGAGGAAGGGGCCAGCGAGAACCTTGCCGACCACGACCTCGAACTGTCGTCGCTCGTGACCGCCTCTGACCTGCTCGCCGACGCGCCCGACGACATCGACGTGTAGCGCTGGCCGGAACGCTTTCGCCCCTGCACAGCCGGGACACACCACCGATGTGTTCTTGACGCTGGCTCGCTTATGAATGGGTGTAATGGCTAATCTCGAACTCTACGAGCTCGAAGGCTGTCCGTACTGTGCAAAGGTAATCAAGAAACTCGACGAGCTGGGCCTCGACTACGAATCCCACATGGTTCCGCGGTCCCACGGCGAGCGGACCGAAGTGAAGGAGGTTTCGGGCCAGACTGGCGTACCGGTACTCGTCGACAAGGACAACGGCGTCGACGGGATGCCCGAATCCGACGACATCGTCGAGTATCTCGAAGAGACGTACGGACAGTAGACCCGGCGCTTACGCTGTTTCTCGTTTTTACTTGGCAACGAAGACTGATAGCGCCCGCTCAGGCGACCTCTTCGCGGTCCTCGCCACGCTCCATAATCAGGTCCCGCAGATCGATGGCGTCCTCAATGTTCTCCATCTCCTCTTTCTCGATGAGCGCGGTTCCTTCGACAGACTCCCGCCGGAGTTCGTCGACGACGTACACCGACCGGGTCCGGGTCACCTCGCCGACTGAGGACATGATGCGGGCCCGTTTCTCGGCCGTCTCGGTGAACGCCGAGTGGCCGGCAAGGACCTGCCCGTGCTCGTCATCGCTCTCGTTGACGCTCTTGAACGGCGCGCGGTCCGTCGGGTGGACCTCGAAGCCGATACGGGTGAACACCGTCACAATCGGCTCGTCCTCCGGTGCGACATCGGGGTCGTCCGGTGTCGGCTCGTCGTCTCGGACCTCTTCGGCACCTTCGAGGACACTCACCGGCGAGGTCAGCGGCGCGTCGAACAGGTCTTCCAGTTCGGCGGCCACCTCGACGGAGGCGTCCATCCCGTCCTCGTATTTCGAGACTGTCCGCCGGGAGACGCCCAGTTCCTTCGCCAGGCGGCCCAGCGACCAGTCGCGGTCCTCGCGCACGTCGGCGAGAATCTCGGAGTCGATGTTGACGTAGAGTCCACCCGGGGCGGCGTAGATGAGCGGCGGCACCTCCTCGACGAACAGGTCCATCGCGGTGTCGGGCGACAGCACGGGGACGCCGTGCCGGAAGTAGACGACACCGGGTTTCAGCTCCTCGTCGCGCGTTCGGAGGCCGATCACGATCGGGGTGGCATTCAGATACGTGCCCAGTCGCCGCATCTCGCCTCCGGTCTGTGCATCGAAGGCGTCGATGTTGCCCAGTATCTTCAGGAGCAACACGTCCTCACCGCGACGGGCAGCGATGTCGAAACTCTTCGGACGGATCGCACAGCGGTCGCTGACGAGGAAGCCAGCGTCTTCGAGCATCGCCATGACGTTTTCCACCAGCGCCGACCGTGACATAGTACTCTGTACCTCTACTGAGTCTAGCCCGCTCACCCATTATATGTATTGCGCCGTCCGTTGACCTCTCAAGCCGAATCGAGGGCCCGTGACGAAAGGCGTTTGACCGCTTCGGGGCTACAGCGTAGCGTGACCGTCGTCGGCCTCGATGATACGGACTCGCGCGAACGGGGAATGTGTACGACCTACGCTGCCGCGACCCTCGCCGAGTCGATACGGAACGCTGGGGGGACTGTCGAGCGACTGCTCCTCGTCCGTCTGAACCCCGCCGTCGAACACAAGACTCGCGGGAACGCGGCGTTAGCGGTGCATACGGACCTCGACCCCGACAGAGCGCTTGGACTGGCCGAGGATGTGCTCGACATGGCTGAAACCGACGACCCACGGACCAACCCCGGCGCTATCGTCGCCGACTGCGACCCTGAAGATGTCCCGCCGCAGGTCGCAACGTTCGCCCGTGAAACAATCCGGTCCATACAGGACCCGATGGCCGCGACGACGCTAGCTGACGTGGTGGGGTTCGCTCGCTGCCAGCGGGGCAACGGCCGCGGACTCGTCGGCGCGCTCGCGGCGGTCGGAGCCTGGGCCGCGCTGTCGGACTGGACCTACGAACACATCGCCTACCGGGAGCAAGACCTGTGGGGCACTGAGCGGGCGGTCGACGGCGAGAGCGTCCGCGCCGCGGCTGAAGAGTACTATCCGGACGTGTGGGACACTGTCGACCGAGAGTCGGGGTATCCGGTCTGTGTGCCGCGGACGCCCTGTCCGATTCTCTACGGTATTCGCGGTGACGACCCCGACGCCTGTCGCGCCGTCGCGGATGCAATCAATAGTGAGCTCATCGCTTGCCGGGCGACGTTCGTGACGAACCAGGGGACCGACGTGCATCTACAGGACGCCGCTGTCGACGCAGTCACAGCCGACAGCGCTTACCGCGTCACCGGTGACGTGATCGAAACGCCGGAGACGCGGGCGGGGGGACACGTGTTTTTCACCCTCGAAGGCGACGGTGCGGCCCTCGACTGTGCGGCCTTCGAGCCGACGAAGGGCTTTCGCGACCGGGTCAGATCGCTTAGGGTCGGCGACCGAATCACCGCGTGTGGCGAAGTGAGCGACGGGACGCTCAAACTGGAGAAGTTCGCGGTTCGGGAACTCGTTCGGACGGAATCCGTCACACCGGACTGTCCGGGCTGTGGCCGGTCGATGAAATCCGCCGGCCGGAATCAGGGCTATCGGTGTCGGGACTGCGGGACCGGCGCTGACGGCAAGACCGAGCAGTCCATCGAGCGGGGACTGGAACGCGGCTGGTACGAAGTGCCGCCGGTCGCACGCCGCCACATCGCGAAGCCGCTGGTTCGCGGCGGGTTCGACGCGCCTACCCACCCATCTCGCTGAGACGGAGCGGTTCGAACCGGCTACCGGTGAGTAAGCACCACGAATATTCCGGTAATACGGGGATATACCTCGATTTAGACTACGGATAACAATATTGATATACCGTTATGTGCGGCCATGTGCACTGAGAGGTCGGATACCCAGCAGCGAAATACGGCAGACGGCGAAGTCGCCGAGAAGCTACTGACTATCGAACACGAACCGGCTGCGGGTGGCGGACAGCGGTCGATCCTGTATCCGCCCGGCAGCACGGGCTCCGAACTGGAAGCGAACTGGCTGGCCGTGTCGTCGGACCTGCTCGTCCCTCTCGACGACGTTCAGTAGTCCTTACGCCCGATAATCGACTGGTAACAATAATAACACCTGTCGTGAATCGGACCATGGACTCCGATACCCGGTCGACGAGCGAGGTGACGGCGGCGACTGACGCCGACGAGGGAACGCTGCCTGCCGTGGTACGCTCCCGTCCCGACGGCAGCGAGCGACTCATCTGCTACGCCCCGGATGTCGACACGGCAGACGTTGAGGATCAGTGGCTCTCCGTCGATGCCGAGTTTCCGGTTTCGACGCTGCTGATGCGTTAGTCGTTTCGTCCGGTCAACGCGACAACCACGTCGTCACCGTCCTGGAGTTCTCCCCGCTCTCTGAACTGAGTCAGCGCCGCTGTCGCCGTCGCACACGTCGGTTCCACGTGAAACCCCGCTGCACCGAGCCGATCACGTTCTCGCGCCGTTGCCGCCGCGGAGACAGCGACGGCGGCCCCATCAGTCTCGTCGATGGCGTGCCGTATTTGCCGGCCGCGCGGCGGGTCCCGGATGTGAATCCCGTCGGCGAGGTCGTTGGCGGCACCGTCGTCCGAACCACTCCCGTCCTCGTCGGCGATCGGACTGTACCCGACTGCCTGCGTCCCTAGTATGCGCGGGATAGTGTCTGTCCACCCGGCTTGCTCCAGTGCCCGGAATCCACGATAGAGACCGAGGAACAGCGTCCCGTGACCGAGCGGCGTAACGACGACGTCTGGGACGTTCCAGTCCCGCTGGGCGGCGATTTCGTAGGCGGCCGTCGCCGTCCCGGCGAAGAAGGCGGGGTTCCAGGCGTGGCTGGCGTACCAGCCCGAGCCGTTCTCCACGGCGGCGATACAGGCGTCGGTTACGGCCGCTCTGCTTCCCTCGACCGGGACCACGTCGGCTCCGGTCCGCTCGATTCGGCGAACCTTCGCTTCCTTCGCGCTCGCAGGGACGTATATCTCCGCGTCCAGACCCGCCCGTGCCGCGTAGGACGCGACTGCTAGCCCAGCGTTGCCTGAGGAGTCCTCAAGCACGCGGTCGGCCCCAACCTCAAGCGCTTCGGCGATGACCGTCGCCGCGCCGCGGTCCTTGAAACTTCCCGTCGGGTGGAGATACTCCAGTTTGAACGTGGCGTTCCACTCGGGCGCGTCGACTAGCGGCGTCCAGCCCTCGCCGAGGCTAACTCGTTCGTCCATCGGGAGGAATTCGGCGAAGTCCCAGACACCGCTGGTCCGTGAGAATTTCCCCGGGCGGCCGTCAGGCAGTGGCTGCGTGGCATAGTCGAGCGGTGCCCCGCAGGAACACCGCCAGGGTTCCTCACGCGGATACTCCCGGTCGCAGGCGCTACAGGTGCGCATAGAGGCACTGGGGCACCGATCGTTCAAAAACCGGCGGCATCTCCGGCCACAATCGTCGGTGTCTGTGGCCGCGGCGGAGCGCACAGAGCGGCGGCCGGGCGGCCGCTCCGTCGGCCGCCACGGGGAAAGGCAGGTCTGCAGGCGGGCGTACGCGGCGCTTTGCACCCCGTGCCACAGACCCGAGCGAAGCGACCGTGGTTTTGCCACGTTCACAGGAGCAGAGGTTCGCTGCGCGACCCCCCTGCAATAAAAAGTGGTTTCTAGTAGGTATCGATGTTCGTCCCGACCGAGCAAACGTACTCGCCGGTCGCGACCTGTGGGAGCCGGCGGGCACGCCAGAACACGCCGCTTGAGTCGGCAGTGATTTCGGCCTTCGGCTCGCCGAACACGTCGGTCACTTCGAACAGCGTCTCGCCGCGGGCGACGCGGTCACCGAGGTCGGGCTTGAGGTCGATAAGGCCACCGACAGGAGAGCCGTACTGTTCGAACCCGGTGGCGCGGGTCTGGGGGCGCGTATCGTGGTGGCCATCGAGGAAGCCGTAGTAGTGCAGTACGTTGAACACACCGTCGACGCCCCGCTGGATCGAGTCCTCGTCCCAGCCGACACAGCCGCCGAGTTCCGGGTCGATCGTCGGAACGCCCTCGTCGGGGGCGGCGCGGGCCAGCTGTCCGTCTGGGCCTTTCTGATCGAGGATGTAGCCACAGCCGAACACTTTCGCGAGTTCGAGACACTCCTCGTGGAGGCGATGGCGAGTGCCACACCGGACCCGAACCTCGTCGATCATCTGCGAGGTCGACCCCTGATGCAGGTCGAGCACGTAATCTGCGCTGATGGCGGCGTTAAACGTCGCTGCGGCGATACGCTCGCTCGATGTCCCCGTTTTGTCGCCCGGGTACGCCCGGTTCATCTTCGTGTCGTCGACCGGATTGCGGTGCTCGGCAACTTGGAACGCGTGGTAGTTGACGACGCCACAGACCAGAATCGTCCCGGACAGTTCCGTTGGATCGAGTTGCGGGAGTGTCCGCTGGATGACGCCGACGCCGTTCAGTTCGTCGCCGTCGCTGGCCGCCTGTATGTAGAGCGTCCGTCCGTCGTCGACACCGTTGACGACGGCGACCGGTAGCCCGAACGTCGACCCGTCACGGGTCTCACCGACCTCCAGCCGCCCCGTGTCTTTCTCACCGGGAGCGGCGGTCGCCGTACCGAAAGTAACCATTGTTCCCACGTTTGCCTTGGGAGCCTTTACTGGTTCGGATTTCGCCAACAGTTGCGCCGGACCGACGGCATCTTGGGGCCGCCGACCCTACCAGCCGGTGTGTCCCAGTCCGAGCCACAGAGCGGCAAAGCGGCGATGGTTACGGCACTGAACGTGCCACGCAATGCGAAAATCGGTTTTGTACTCGCTGGCCTGTTCACCGCGGGGCTGTTCGCTCTGTTCGTCCTGCCGGGAGCGCAGCGGCCGATCGGATTCTACGTGGCGCTTTCGTTCGTCCTTGTGACATCGCTTGGCGGGCTGCTGACAGCGCTGTTCACTGCTGTATCGGCCGTGCGACTCGCAAGGCGGTAACAGACCGCTACGTGTCCTTAGCCAGGTCGGTAAGCCGGTCGCCGCCGGTTCGAGTCCCTTTTGCGATAAGCACGTCGCCCGTCTGGATCTGCGTTTCCGGACCCGGTGAGACGACCCAGTTGCCCCCTTCGCGTCCGGTCCGCTCGCTTTCTCCAGCGCCGCGCCGAATCGCGATGATCCGCATACCCGTCGCCGTTTTGACTTCTGCGTCGCCGATGGTCGTCCCGGCGAGGTCGCTATCGGGGTACACCGTCGTTCGGACGATAATCTCGTCGGACTCCTGTACGGCCTCGGCGACGACCGGATGTGTCGATAGCCCCCGCAGAACGCCCTCGCTCATCTCCAGTGCGGCGTCGGAGATGACCTCCGTCGACCGGGCCAGATGGACGAGGCCCCGAAGGGAGACAGGATCGTCGATGTCGGCGGCGGCCCGGAGCGTCCAGGCCTCGAACCGTGACTGCAGCGCATCGACCTCGGCTTCGAGTTCGACGACTTCCTCGGCGACCTCCGTGCTGTCGAACAGGACCGCGCCGTAAGCTAGGTCGACAGCTAACTCACCCATGTCCTTCATCAGAACGATGGAGTCGACGGCCCGTTCGAGGTCGCGGACGCCACCTTCCCGGGGCTCCGGTGGTTCGTACACCTCGCCTGTCGCGTCCTGATACACCTCGGCGACACCGTCTTCCGGCCCCCGGAACAGCACCACGTCGCCCGCTTCGAGGCGCGTCTCCCGGTCGGGGTTGAGCAGCCAGTTCCCCTGCCGACGGATCGCCAGGGCCCGGACGCCCGTCTCGGTTTCGAGATTCAGGCTCCCCAACGTCTCATCGGCTAGCGGAGAGCCTGAACCGATCGTCGCCCGCACGAGCGTTTCGACGGCCTCGGGCAGGGCCGCCCGCATCGTATCCGGTAGGCCGATGTCCTCTAGCACTATTTTGGCGATGTCACCGGCTGCGTCGCTGATCTTCTCAGCGGCCCCGACCATCCCCAGGACCGGCGCGAGCGACTCCGCGTCCGCCGTCGACCGACAGGCCATCAGGAGGCTCATGCGTGCGCGTAACTGGAGCACGTCCATCTTCTCCTCTAATTCCAGCACCTCCGCAGCCACGTCGTCGCTACCCAGCAGAACGGCCGAGTACGAGAGGTCAATGAGCAACTCGGCGGTGTCTTTCATCTCGGCCAGCACCTGCTTGACGCTGACCGGTTCGTACTCGACCGTCCCTGTCGGGTCCATAGCCGCCGGTTCGATGGCCCCGAGCAAAAACGTTCCTCACCGTGTGGCGAGATAGCGCGGACCGCTAGCAGCCGTGACTGGCCGTTTGCATACCAGTGTGGGTGCTACGTTAGGATATAGACGCAAATAGACCGGTAATCAGCTGGACAGTCGTCCAATAACGGTTCCTGACATTGTGCCACACACGCTCAGAAAGAAAATGTTTTTCCCGGAAGGTAGGGAACTGATTGCGTATGTCCGACGACCTCAAGAAGGGACTCGAGGGTGTCATCGTCGCCGAGTCCGAACTCAGCGTTATCGACGGCGACGCTGGCAAACTCGTGTATCGGGGGTACACCATCGAGGACCTCGCGAAGGGTGCCAGCTACGAAGAGGTGCTGTACCTGCTCTGGCACGGCCACCTGCCGAACCGGGACGAACTCTCCGAGTTCAAGCAGGCGATGGTGGCGGCACGCGACGTGGACGACGACGTCATCTCGACCGTGCGACAGCTCGCCGAAGCGGACGAGAACCCGATGGCAGCGCTCCGGACTGCGGTGTCGATGCTTTCGGCGTTCGACCCTGCGCCCGAGGACGCCGAACCGACCGACGAGACGGTCAACCTCGAAACTGGGCGGCGGATCACGGCCAAGATCCCGACCATCATCGCGGCGTTCACTCGTATCCGCGACGGCAAGGAGCCCGTCGAACCCCGCAATGACCTCGACCACGCCGCGAATTTCCTGTATATGCTCAACGGCGAGGAACCGGACGACGTGCTCGCCGATGTGTTCGATCAGGCGCTCGTGCTCCACGCCGACCACGGCCTCAACGCCTCGACGTTCTCGGCTATCACGACGGCATCGACACTGTCGGACGTTCACAGCGCGGTTACCTCCGCTATTGGGACACTGAAGGGGCCGCTCCACGGCGGGGCCAATCAGGACGTTATGGAGATGCTAAAGGAGGTCGACGACGCCGAATCCGACCCGCTCGACTGGGTCAAGAACGCCCTCGACGAGGGTCGCCGCGTCTCCGGCTTCGGCCACCGCGTCTACAACGTCAAGGACCCGCGCGCGAAGATTCTCGGCGAGCGTTCGAAAGAACTCGGCGAGGCCGCCGGGACGCTCAAATGGTACGAGATGTCGACCACCATCGAGGACTACCTCATGGAAGAGAAGGGACTGGCCCCGAACGTCGACTTCTACTCGGCGTCGACCTACTACCAGATGGGCATCCCCATCGACATCTACACCCCCATCTTCGCGATGTCCCGCGTCGGCGGCTGGGTCGCCCACGTCTTCGAGTACATCGAGGACAACCGTCTGATCCGACCGCGCGCCCGCTACGTCGGCAAGAGCCCCGACGAGACGGAGTTCGTACCGCTGGACGAGCGATAGCTGCCTGACCGCTGTCAGTCGTCCGTAGCCCGTGACTACCATGGCCGTGAGCGGTTTCACTGCGCGAACCGCCGTCAAAGAGCGCTCTGACGGGCCGCGTGAAAACCGAATATTTTCCGCATACTGGGGAGCGGCGACGCTACAAACGGTGGGTGTTAGAACGTCGACTTGAACCGCGTCACGCCGTCGTCGGTGCCGGCGATGACGAGCTTGTCAGTCGGTTCGATAGTCACGTCAGGGCCGAGGTCGGTGATGACGGCACCGTCGCGTTCGATAGCGACCACCGTACAGCCCGTCCGTGAACGGATATCGGCTTCGCCGATTGTCGTATTACCGAGGCCGTCGGCAGCGACGCGGATGACCTCGACCTGCTGGTCCATCGAGATGACGTCTTCGTCTTCGAGAATCGTGGAGGCGAGCATCCGGCCGCTGACCGTCGACAGCGCGAGGACGTAGTCCGCGCCCGCACGGTACATCTTCTGGACGTTCTCGCTTTCCTCGGCGCGGGCGATGATTTCGACGTCCGGGTTGAGGTCACGGATAACCAGCGTCGCGAATTCGGTGTCGGTATCCTCCGATAGGGCGAGAATAACCGTTCTGGCGGCGCTGACGCCGGCGTGTCGCAGATCGTCGGGCTCCGTGGCGTCGCCGACGACATCGACGCCGGTCCCGTCGGTTTGATCGAGCACCGTATGCGGTACCCCGGCGTTCGTGAGCGCCGACGTGATCGTCTGGCCGACCTCGCCGGCACCGATGATGACCGTCTCCCCGCGGCGAAAGCCACGCACGCTGGAGAGGGTCATCTCCTTGAGCCGCTCCAGTTGGCGTTCGGTTCCCGAGACCAGCAGGACCGTGCTGCCGTCGAGTTCGGCGTCGGGGTCGGGCGGACTCACGAACTGGCCGCGGAACCACGCACCGATGACGTTGACGCCGGTTTCCTCGCGGATACCGCTGTCGGCCAGCGTCGTTCCGACGAGGTCGCTCCCGCGGTGGATCGGCAGTTCGGCGATGTCGAAGTCCTCGCCGATCTCTATCGAGTCCCCGAGTGTCGTCGAGACACCGGTCGTCACCTTGCTGGCGAGGCTCTCACCGAGCAGTCCGCGCGGCGACAGGACAGCGTCGGCTCCGGCAAGGTCGTGGTACTTCGCGCGGTCGGGCTCCTTGACGACGCTGACAGTCTGGACGGACTCGTCGACTTCGCGGGCGGTGAGGATGATACTGGTGTTCACTTGGTCGGACGCGTCGGCCACGACCGCCCGGGCGGACGACAGGTGGGCTCGTTCGAGCCCATCGACGGACTGCGGGTCGGCGTGGATGACGTAGTACCCGTCTTCGTAGAGGGCGTTAGCCCGGTCTCGGTCGGGTTCGACGATGACGTAGTCGACGTCCCAGGTGTCGAGTTCGGTGACGAGCGTCTCACCGCGGGGGGAGAACTGACAGATGACGACGTGGTCGCTGAGGCTGTTCTCGACTGTGTTCGGGGCTTTCGTCTCCATCGCCTCTTCGAACAGCGGAAACAGCAACACCGGCAGCGCGAGGAAAATGAGCACGACGCCTGTGATATCCATCACGATGACGAGCAGCCGCATTTCCGTGGTACTCCATGGGGCGTCCGAGCCGTACCCGGTCGTGGTGAACGTTTCGACCACGACGCGAAGCGACCGCAGGAACGGTTGCGGGTTGTTTTCGAACACTGCCATTCCGTAGTCGTATGCGAACGCGTACCCCAGAATGATGCCGCCAAGCGCGACGATATACAGCAGCGTCCGTCGCAGCCAGGTATCCATCTACTACGTTCTGGGATACCGAGTGTAAAACAGTTATGTCCGGCTAGCCGACGGTCGCTTCCCGTGACGAGCAGTAGCGGTGCGCAACCCTGTCCGGTTGCTGTCTTGCACTTTCACTTTCACCGCGCTACGACGGGATTTAAGTCAATCGCGTTCGTTCTCCCGCATGCAGTCACACGCTCCCCCTTTCCGTTTCAGGCCACTACCCGTGTAGTTGCGACTGTAACACCTGTCGAGACTGCATAGTCGGCCCACAGTATAACATGGTCCGGTGAATAGCCACTCCCATGCTCTCATTTGAGGATGTCCTCGCGGCACAGGACACCGTCTCCGAGACGGCCAGACATACACCGCTTGATTACTCGCACACGTTTTCGGCGATGACGGGCGCGGATATCCATCTCAAGCTCGAACTGTTCCAGCGCACGGGGTCGTTCAAAATACGGGGTGCGACCAACCGTATCGCGTCGCTTTCAGATGCTGAACGGGAGGCTGGTGTCGTTACTGCGAGCGCCGGCAACCACGCCCAGGGGGTCGCACTGGCCGCCACGCGAATCGGCGTCGATTCGAAGATCGTGATGCCGGAACGGGCCCCGGTCTCGAAAGTCAAGGCGACCCGGAGCTACGGTGGTGACGTGGTCCTCCACGGTCGAGACTACGACGCGGCCGCCGAACACGCCCACGAACTCGAGCGCGAGGAGGGCCGGACCTACGTCCACGCCTTCGACGACGAGAAAGTGATGGCAGGGCAAGGGACCATCGGACTGGAGATCTACGAGGACCTCCCCGGCGTTGATACGGTCGTCGTCCCTATCGGCGGCGGTGGCCTCATCAGCGGCATCGCGACGGCGCTCAAAGGCAAGGACGAACGCATCCGTGTCATCGGCGTGCAGGCCGAGGGGGCGTCCAGCGTGGCAGAATCTCTGGAGAAGGGCCACCGCATCGAGCGCGACAGCGTCGAGACTATCGCCGACGGCATCGCCACTCGTACCACCGGCGAGCAGACGTTCGAGGTCATCAGCGAGCGCGTCGACGAGGTCGTGACAGTGTCGGATTCCGAAATCGCTGTCGCGCTGACGACGCTGTTAGAGCGCTCGAAAACGCTTGCCGAGGGCGCGGGGGCCGTCGCGCTGGCCGCCGTCATGGAGGAGAAGTTCGACTTCGAGGACGACGAGACGATCGTCCCCGCGCTGTGTGGCGGAAACATCGACCTGAACATGCTGACCAACGTCATCATGCGTGGCCTCGTCGAGACCGGCCGCTATCTCAAAATCCGGACCGTCCTTCAGGACCGCCCCGGCGCGCTGGAGGAACTCGTCGAGGTCCTGTCACGCGAGCAGGTCAACATCTATGGCATCGAGCACGACCGGACCAGTCGCGACGTGGCGATGAGTTCGGCCGAGGTCGAACTGGACCTGGAGACTCGCGGCCACGACCACGTCGATGAACTCATTGACGCGCTCACCGACGAGGGGTACGAGGTCGACGTGCTCGTCTGACCCGAAGCGGCCGCCTCGCGGCGCTCTCGCTGTCGGCTTCCTCTTGATGCAGGCTCTCGCCATCGTCCTGCGCTGATTCCGGCGGGGTTTTAGCCGTGGCGGCCACCGCTTCGTGTATGGGACGGCCCGCACGGACAGTACCTGCCGAGACAACAGCACGGAGCGGAGGACGCTGATGGACCCACGAACGAAGGCCAGCCTCCTGTGGGGCGTTGTCGGGGGCCTCGCGTTTCTGGTTCTCATTCAGGGCTACGAACTGCTGGCCGGGGTACCGGTGTCGATACCGGCCAAAGCTGGTGTCGCCGTGGCTGTCGGTGTTGGGACGACACTCGCATCATACCGTATGCAACCCCGGCTGTTCGGAAACGAAAGCCCTTAATCGCCCGCCCTCACACTCTCGAAGTACGAGCCAGGATGGCCGAACGGTAAGGCGCACGCCTGGAAAGCGTGTTCCCTTTCGGGATTCTGGGTTCAAATCCCAGTCCTGGCGTCTTCTGCAACTGACTGTGAGTGAAGAGCGACAGCGACGACCGAGCCAGCAGTCGTGAAACGCTGACGACTGGGATTTGAGCACGGTAGTCGCAGCCCCGGAACAGCCGAACGAAGTGGGGACCACACGCCCGGAACGTCTACCACCTGTTCAAATCCCAGTCCTAGCGTAGCGCGGTTCGAACGACGTGAGAACCTCGGAGAACGCGAACGGTGAACGAAGTGAGCCGTGAGCGGGCGTCTTCTGTGACTGACTGCGAGCGAGGAGCGTCCACTTCTGGCACATTGGTGCGTCTCTCACCGCCGAACCACCGTACCGTTTTGCCGCCCCAGTACTGATACTCGGTCGATGGTCGAACAGCGCGACGGTGACGAGATAGACCTGCTGGACTCCTCGATTCGGACGACCAGCGGAGCGCTGGTATCAACGACGCTATTCGTTCTCAGCGGCATCGTCTACGCGTTCGTTACGTCGCCTGCGGCGACCGGGACGTATTTTTTCATCGCCCTCTCTGTCTCCTTGGTCCTGCGTCCGATTCGAGGTATCAGCCAGGCGCTGAAGAAGGTTGGCAGCGAACGGGGTGAACTCGTCGGCCCGTATCTCGGTCTGGCGGCGCTGTTTGCCCTCGGATACCTCCTCATCGTCGGTGTGATCGTGGCCGCGCTGGCCGGCGCAATCGTCCGGAACACGGTGATTTCTCCGGGGCTGCTCGCCCCAATCGGCCTGTTTGCGGTTTCGGTCGCGCTGTCGATGATTGTGTCGAGCCTGGTCGGTGCCATCGGCTACCCGAGCGTGGAGACATGGCTCACCAGTACGCAGAGCGCTATCCAGCTCATCATCCTGCTGGCGCTGGCCCCGACACTGACGAGCGCCGTCGACCTGTTGCTGATCGTCGCCGGCGTCCGGCTGGCGGTGCTCGGTCCTGTCGCTGTCGCGCTAGGTGTCGTCCCGACCCTGCCCGACCGACACGCCATCGAGCGCGCCTGGGACTTCGCCAAGTGGAGCATCCCGGACCAGATTTTCGACCGCCTGTCGTACAACATGCCGGTGTACGTGCTGGGCATCGTCGCGACGCCGGCGGCCGTCGGTATCTACGAGGCCGCCGACCGGTTCGCCGACTTCGGCGCGACGATCTCCTGGCATCTCTCCTCCCCGCTGCTCACGAAGGTCAGCGGGGACTCCTCCGCTGGCGACACACAACTCGCCTACCTCGATGGCGCAGTTACCGGCGGGACAGGTGTCACCTTCGTCGTCTTCGGCTACCTGCTGGCCGCACACGACGTGGTCGCGCGGATCGCTTTCACCGGTTCGGAGGGCGTCTTCTCGGCGACTGTCCTGCTCGTCGGGGGCGTGAACATCCTCCGTGGCTTCTGGACGCTCACGTCACACGCGATGGAGGGTGTCGGAAAACCAAGCGTGAGCTTTCGTACGAAGCTCTACGGACTGGTGTTCAGTGTCCCGGTCCCAGCGATATTCGGTGCGGAGTTCGGAGCCATCGCCGGGGCCGCCGGGTACGGCGTCATGAATCTGGTCATCTTCGGGTACGTCCTCTACTACTCTCGGGACGTCTTTGGACGGATTCCGCTCGAACCGCGGGTAGCAGCATCTCTCACTGTTGGCCTCGGCGTCTCGTTCGTACTCACGACGGGCGCGGTCGCCGGCCTCACGCGCACTGGCTTCTCCCCGATTGCCGTCGCCAGCGTGGCCGCTATGACGTGTCTCGTCGGCTTCGGTGGCTTCCTCGTTGTCGTGTCTGCACCGGCTAGACTCGTCGCTGTTCGGACAGCAACGCTGTGGCGCAGTCGCGCCCGCTCCCTGTTCGGGTGAGCGCCGCCGTTCGTCGCTGCCGCCGCGGCTCAGAGCCAGCGGTAGAACTCCAGCGTGTACCCTTCGGGGTCCTCGACGAACGCGGCGAAGGCATCGGCGGCGTCGACTTCCGTTGGTTCGAGCACCGGCGCAGCGCCGGCGTCGATGGCCGTCTCGAAAGTTTTCTGGACATCGTCGACGTTGAACGCGATGTGGTCCACGTCGGCGCGGTTCGGCGCGACCGGGGTGGTTCGGTCGGGGTCGTAGCGCAGTTGCAAGTCTCCGTCACCCTCGCGGCCGAGATAGACGTTTTCGACGCCGTCTAACGTGAACCGATTCGTCTCCTCGAAGCCCAGCGTGCCGTAGAATTCCATCGCACGGTCGAGGTCCGAGACGCAGATAGCGGTGTGTGCGAGGTCCATGCCGCGGCGTTGTGGACGGGGCGAAATGAGTGTGCCGGTACCGCGGCTGTCGCGGCCAGTTACAGCAGATCGCCGCGAGCGACGGGAACGACGCTGCCGCCGACCCGGACGCTGATATCCTCGCCGCTGCCGTCAGCCGAGAGATGCAACAGCGACGGTCGTCCCATCTCATAGCCCTGCTCGACACGGGCCTCGACGGCGGGGCTTCCGAGCATCTCGTGGCGGGCGAGATACGCGGCCAGACAGCCGTTCGAGGAGCCGGTCGCGGGGTCTTCCGGGACGTTGTAGAACGGCGCGAACACGCGGACGGCGAGGTCGTTGTCCTCGCTCCGCGGCTCTCGACAGACCGCAAGGACGTTCTTGGCGTCGCGGTCGCCGGTCACAGCGTTGTATGCGTCGCGGTCCAGGTCGATGGCTTCCAGCGCGTCGCGGTCGGCCACCGGGACGACAATCGTCGCCAGCCCCGTGGAGACGATTTCGACGGGCCAATCGCGGTCCAGTCGGTCAGCCGGCAGGCCAAGCACAGCGGCGAGGTCCTCGTGGGCCAACTGCTCGCCGAACTCGGGGGCCTGCTGCGTCATCCATAGGGTCTCGCGGCCGTCGCGCTCTCGAACCTTGACCGGAACCTCGCCAACAGGCAGGTCGAGCGTCACCGTTTCGAGGTTCCCGTCGGCCAGATGGTCCCGGATGACTTGTGCCGTCCCAAGCGTTGGATGGCCGGCGAAGGGTATCTCTGCGGCGGGGGTGAAGATGCGGACCGGCCACGCACCGTCGGCCGGTTCGCCAGTAACGAACGTCGTCTCGGAGTAGTTCATCTCAGCGGCGATGGCTTGCATCTCGTCCTCGTGTAAGTCATCGGCATCGGTCACGACGGCGAGCTGGTTCCCGGTGTATCGCTCCCGGCCGAACACGTCGACGATGTGAAACGGATGGGACATACCTGTTCGCTCGGCGGCATCCCCAAAGAACACTCCGGATGCCTGACGGATGGTACCGTGACACTCACAATCAACAGGCTATTTGTCGCCGTCAGCCGTGTCGTGGGCATGGACACTGTCGCGGTCGCCTGTTTCGACGGATTCGACGAACTGGATGCCATCGGTCCCTACGAGGTATTCCAGAACGCAGCGCGCTTTGGTGCGTCGTGGGACGTGACGCTCCGGTCAGTCCGAGAGAGCGACACCGTCACTGCGAGCCACGGACTCCGGGTCGAACCGGACGGGTCGCTCGCCGACGTAACTCTGGACCTGCTTGTCGTGGCCGGTGGCGGGTGGAACGACCGGAGCGAAGCCGGCGTCTGGACGGAAACCGAACGTGGGGAGCTACCCGAGGCCGTCGCGGCGGCACACGACCGCGGCGCGACCATCGCCGGCGTTTGTACCGGCGGCATGGTGCTCTCCCGGGCCGGCTTGCTCGATGGCCGTCCGGCGGTGACACACGGCGGCGCAATCGAGGACTTGCGAGCGACCGACGCGACAGTTGTCGACGCCCGGGTCGTCGACGACGGCGACGTTCTGACCTGTGGCGGCGTCACGTCCGGGCTGGACCTCGCCGTCCACCTCGTCGAGCGCCAGTGGGGCGCGGATGTGGCCGCCGCTGTCTGTGAAGAGATGGAGTACGAGCCCCGCGGCGACATCTTCAGCGGCGACTCGGTATAAGAGCGCTCTCCGGACGGGCGTCTCAGGCGTTTGCGCGGGCGTCGTCGAGCAGCGCCTGCACGTCGACGGCCTCGCCGGTCTCGCTGCTCTCAATGGCGGCGAAGACGATGGCCATCGACTGGAGGACGCTGTCGACGTTCGTCGGCATCGGCTCGCCGCCGTCGATCCAGTCACAGAACTGCTCGATGAGCCAGGCGTTCTTCCAGTGGGGCCGTTCGGCCAGCGGCACCGTTTCTCCGTCACCCTTGCCGATGCTCTCGAAGTTCCCGGTGTCGTACGCGTCGGCGTGGAACCGCTCGACATCGCGGCGGTCGAGGACGACGGTCTGGTCCGAACACTCGGCGCGGAACTGCTCGTGCCCCCAGCCGTTCAGCGTCGTCGCGTTGGCGTAACTGCCCTCGTACTGGGCGCGGGTCCCGTCGGCGAAATGCAGCGTCACGAGGCCGCTGCAGTCTCCGTCGTAGTCGGCCTCCTCGGGCGTCCACGTCTCGGCGTACACCCGCTCACAGGGTGAATCGGCCAGCGATGCGAGGATGTCCAGGTGGTGGATTGCGCCGTCGAGCAGGAGCATGTCGTCCATCTCGTAGACGTAGTCAGCGTAGAAGCCGCGTTCGCGGACGTTGCCCGTGTACCGGGCTGTCAGATAATCGATGTCGCCGGCTTCCTCGACGGCCCGCCGGAACGTCGCCTTGTCCCGGTCGAACCGGTGGCTCATCGTGACGCCCATCTTCTTGCCGGCCTCGTCGACCTTCTCGGCGACGCGGACCGACGCCTCGAGCGTGTCAGCAATCGGCTTTTCGGAGATGATATGCAGGTCGTGGGCGAGTGCCGTCTCCACGACGGCCTCGTGGGTCGACGGCGGCGTCACGATGGAACAGATGTCGGCCGGGCGCTCCGAGAGCGCGGTTTCGAGGTCGGTGTAGCACTCCTCGGGCGACAGGCCAAGTTCCTGCTCTGCCAGTTCGTGCCGTTCCGGGTCGGTATCGACTGCGGCGACGACCTCGATTCGGTCGTCGTGAACGTTCGGCGGAATCGCGTCTGTCGCCCAGGTAGAGCCCTGGCCACCCAGACCGACGTGGACTAATCGGTATGTCATGGCTCCGCTATTGCTTCAACGAATAAATGCTGCACTATCTCATCAGTACTCGTCCGCGTCCGGGAACTCGACACGTCGCTCCATCCCGTCTTCCGCGAGCACCACTTCGCCGTCGAACGCGTCGCGGGCTTCGTCGACTAGCTGGTCGGCGCTCGCAGCGTAGCGCGTCGAGATGTGCGTCAGCGCCAGCGTCGACGCGCCGGCCTGTCGCGCTACGTCGGCGGCTTCCCGGGCAGTGGAGTGCGCTGTCGCCTTCGCCCGTTCCTTCCGGTCTTCGGCAAAGGTAGCGTCGTGGACGAGCAGGTCCGCGCCCTCGCTCGCCTCGATGACGCTCTCCGTCGGCAGCGTATCGCCGGTGTAGACGAATCGCCGACCGGGGCGGGCCGGACCGACGACAGCTTCCGGCTGGATAGTCTCACCTTCGTGTTCGACGGCCTCACCGCGGTGGAGCTTGGAGTACTTCGGCCCCGGTGGGATGCCGAACTCCGCTTCGGCTTTCTCCCGGTCGAACTTCCCTTTCCGGTCGTCCTCGTCGAGGACGTACCCGACGCTGGCACAGCGATGGGTCGTCTCGATTGCCCGAACCTCGTACTCCGACCGGTCGAGGACTACGTCTCCGGCCGACACTTCGTTGATGCGGACGGGAAACGAGGGGGTCGTCCCGTTGGCCTGGATGAGCTGTTTGATGTTCCCGCGCGTGCCCGCCGGCGTGTGGACGGCGATCGGCCGCTCGCGTTCGTTGAAGTCCCACGTCTGGAGGAGTCCCGGAATCCCGAGCACGTGGTCGCCGTGGAGATGCGTGACGAACAGGTGGTCGATAGCGAAGCCGGTGCCAAAGCGCATCATCTGACGCTGTGTGCCCTCGCCGCAGTCGAAGAGGAGGTAGTCGCCGTCGCGATTGACGAAGATGCTGCTCGTGTTGCGCTGGGTCGTCGGCACGGCCCCACTCGTCCCGAGAAACGTCACGCGCATAGTCATCGCATCCTCTACTGCCGACGGGTAAACCGGTGTCGAAAGGTCGTCGTCACAGTAGCACTCTTCGTCTGGTTCAGGCGGGTCGCTACGACGGTCTTTGTGTGTCTAGTAGTGACATGGCTATTCGTGCTGGGCGGAAATAACGGCCGCTTTCCGACATTTCTCGCCATCTCGCGCTCTTCTCTGCCGAGAGCTTAATCACCAGCAAAACAATTTAACAGCGAGTACGTCTCGCTCAGTCTCACTTTCCCGATTCGGCGGTCACAGGGACCGGCTTAGCAGGTTATTATGTTTTTCTGAACTGTCTCGTCGGTTTATACGTCGTTCACCCGTCCTATCGTTCGCATTGCCTGCCGATCACTGCATGACCAACTCATGATAAACACTCGTACACTTGCCGTTTTCGCTGCGTTGCTCGTCGTTGGCGGCCTCACCGCACAGGTTGGGGCTGTACCGGGCGTGACAGCGCAACAGGAATCGCCGTCGGAACAGGCCGGGAACACAGGGATCGCTGTCGACTCCCTGACTGCTCCAGAGAGCGTCGCACCGAACTCGACTGCTGACGTAGCTGCAACGGTCACGAACAACGAGAACACTTCGGTGACTGAATCCGTGGCGTTCCGGTTCGACGGAGCTGTCGTCGACCGGACGCTCGTCACGCTTGAGCCCAACGAGACCACCACAGTCCAGTTCTCCACGGACACGACCGGCATCGAACCCGGTGACTACCGCCACGGTGTCTTCACTAGCGACGACGGACAGGTCGCCGAGATTACCGTCTCCGACTCGTTCACGCTGGAGAGCCTTGACGCGCCGACGAGCGCCACCGCCGGTGACAACGTCACCGTCGACGCGACCGTGGCCAACCCGAACGCGTTCAACACAACGCAGACCGTCGAGTTCCGGCTGGGAGGTCAGCCGCTTGCCTCCGAGTCAGTGAGCCTTGACGCGAACGAATCTACTGACGTGACGTTCACCGTCGACACGACCAGTGTCGAGCCGGATACGTACATCCATAGCGTCTTCACGCGCGACGACGGTGCGTTCGACGAGATCACCATCGAGTCTGCTACTGACACGCCTGAAGAGCCAACTGAAGACGAAACCGAGGAGCCGCCAGCGAACGAGACCGAGGAACCGACTGAAGACGAAACTGAGGAACCACCCGCCAACGAGACCGAAGAACCGCCAGCAAACGAGACGGAAGAACCGACCGAAGACGAAACTGAGGAGCCGCCCGCGAACGAGACGGAAGAGCCGACCGAAGACGAAACTGAGGAGCCGCCAACGAACGAGACGGAAGAACCGACTGAAAACGAAACTGAAGAGCCAACTGAAGACGAAACCGAGGAGCCACCCGCAAACGAGACCGAAGAACCGACTGAAGGCGAGACTGAAGAGCCGCCAGCGGACGAAACTGAGGAGACTGACGAAAGCGACGAGACCGACGAAACGGACAACGCGACCGAAGAAGCCGGGACGACAGAAGGCTAACGCGCCACCCTGTCACCCGTTCACATTTTTAATGGTGGCCGTCGTACCGTAGTCCATGAAGTTCGTTATCGTTGGCTATGGCCGCGTCGGCATCCGGACCGCACGGATTCTACAGAGCGAAGGGCACGAAGTCGTTATCGTCGACAACGATCCTGTGAAAGTCGAACGGGCCAGAGAAACCGGGTTTGAGACGATCCAGGGTGACGGCAACGAGGAGAGCGTCCTCGTCGATGCCGGCATCGAAACCGCGGACGCTATCGGCGGTCTCACCGGCGACCTGAACACGAACTTCACCGCCTGTATGATCGGCAAGGAGTTCGGCTGTCGGACCGTTCTACGGATCGACGCCGACTACCGCGAGGAGATCTACGAGAAGTACGCCGCCGACGTGGACGAGATCATCTACCCCGAGCGGCTGGGCGCAGCCGGCGCGAAGACGGCGCTGCTGGGCGGTGACTTCAACGTCCTCGCCGATCTGACCGAACAGCTCTCGGTCGCGAGCATCCGCATTCCCGACGACTCACCGTTTGTCGGGAAACGGGTTGTCGAGGTGGAACTCCCTGGCGACGCTCACATCTACGCACACGGGAGCGACCACGAACCGATGACGATTCCGCTCCCGCGGACAGAAATCGAACCCGGTGACAGCGTTGCGATCATGGCTGATCCCGGCGGGCTGGACGACATTCGAGCGACGCTCCGTGGCGACGCGCCAGCCTAAGATTCCGGGTATCCGGGCCGCTCTGTCGAAATATCTCTCAGACTGACAGTATCTGCTGTGTTCGACGAAAGCCGGGGGGAAGTAGGATATGAAAGGGAGGATCGCGGTGTCCGGGCGCGTCTGGGGAGGATAGGATGGCACGCAGTGGCACCGACATCCACTGCAGCCGTGGAAGCGCGCCCGTACCGGGTGGAATGCTACCGGTAGACATAAATACCCGTCAGACAGGCGGCCGACGGACGACAGACGACACGGCTTTTTGCCCGGCCAACCACTGTTTTCTGTTATGACATGGGCGACGCTGTTCGAACGTGCGGCGGACTACCAGACCACGGGCGAGGCCGTCTGTGCGGCGCTCGACGAGCACCGGACGGAGGACGAGGACGATGCATGAGCCGTCGCCAGCGCGTGTCGTCGCGGACGCCGATGTCCTCGCTGCCGACCTGTTGTGTGGGCCAGACAGCGACGCCCGTGACGCTCTCGACCACGTTCGCCGCCACTCGTGGGTCGTGCTCGTCGCGAGTGACCACCTGTTAGACGATGCTACTGCCGTCATCGCCGACCTCGCCGACGACGCCTTGGCGGCCGACTGGCGGGCGCGGATCGAACCCGACTGTGACATAGTCGACCACCCGGCCGGCGACCACCCCGCGCTGGCCTCGGCCTACCGGGGCGGCGCACAACATCTCCTTTCTTACGATGACGACCTGCGAAGCGCCCGGACCAGCGCGTCGCTCAACCGTCATATGTCTCTGAGTGTCAGACCACCGGACGCCTTCGCTCGCCTGTTCGATCCGGAATCACTGTACCCCGTCGTCGAGAACGGCGAATACCCAGGTCCTGACCGGGACCCGCGTGCGTAGCGAGTCCTCAGTCGTCAGCCGTCGTTACCGTGGTTGCAGAGGCTGTCCCTGACGGCCCGGCCGCGTCCTTGGCAACCTCGAACGCCGCAAGTACCTCGCGCAGCTCGTCTGTCTGGGCTGCCATCTCCTGCACTTCGTTGGTCACTTCGGTAATCGTCGCGGTCTGTTCCTCGGTCGCGGCGGCGACGGCCTCGGACTCCTCGTTGGTCTGCTCGCTCACAGTCGCGACTTCGTCGACCATATCGACGACCTCCTGTGTGGTCTCCGCCTGCTCGGAGGTCGCTCCCGAGATCTCCTGAATCGAGGCGTTGACCTCGCCGAGCACGTCGACGATGTCTTCGAAGTCCCGGAGCGCCGACTCGATGGTCGCGGCGCTGTCGGTCACTTGCTGATTCGTCGCCTCTACGTCGCTGACGGTCTCGCTGGCCTCGTGCTGGACTGATTCGATGCGGTCCGACACGTCCGTCGCGGCGTCGCGGGTCTCTTCTGCGAGTGTCTTCACCTCGTCGGCGACGACAGCGAATCCGTCTCCGCTCGCGTCCGCGCGAGCCGCTTCGATAGAGGCGTTTAGCGCGAGCATATTCGTCTGCTCGGCGATATCCGTGATGACTTCGACGATGTCGTCGATCTCGCTGATCTGGTCGACCAGACTTTCGACCGCGACGGCGATGTCGTCGATACGAGCCTCCATCTCGTCGAGTTCGTCGATCGCCTGCTCGGCGTCCGCGCGTCCCTCGCGCCCTCGCTGCGTCGCCTTCTCTGCGGTGTCGGCCGCGTTTTCGGCGGTGGCGGCGATCTCTTCGACGGTGGCAGATAGCGTGTTCATCTCCGAGGCGACGTCGTCGTGGCGCGACGCCTGCTGGCTGGCTCCAGCCGAGATCTCCTGAATCGACCGGGAAATCTCGTCGCTCGCATTGTCGATCTCTTCGACGCTCCGAGTGACGTGGTCGCTCGTCTCGTCGACGTCCTCGGCGAACGTGGCGACGGTTGCGACTGTCTCCCCCAGCGTCGTCACGAGGTCGTTGTAGTTCTCGACGACGGCGTCGAACTGCTCGTCGTCGGCTTGGAAGTCCTCGTCGATAGTGGCCGTCAGATCCCCGTCTTTCGCCCGCTCGGCGGCGTCACCGAAGGCGACGACGAGGTCGTTGAGCGCCTGAGAGCGCCGTTCGAGGTCGCTGGTCATCTCCTGTAGTTCGGTCGTGTAATCGTCCATGCTGGCGGCCATCTTCTCCAGCGACTGTCCGAAGGTTCCGGGCACGTCCTCATCGAGGACGTCGGCGTCGAACTCCTGCCGAGAGAGCGCGTCGGCCTGCCGGGACACCGTCAGCAGATAGGATTGCATCGAGCGAAACGACGAGAGCAGTTCGGCGACCTCGTCGTCGCGCTCGCTCTCGGGCAGTTCAACGTCGAGTTCGCCGGCCGCGATGTGGTCCGCACCCGCGGCCATCGCTGTGACGGGTTCGACGAAGTCTTCGCGGGTGATGAACACCGTGTTGGCGAACGCGACGATAGCGCCAGCCAGCAACACGCCAGTGACGACGAACCGGACGGTCCCGCTGGCGACAAGCGAGACAACTGCCAGCGCGACTGAAGCGGCGAACTGCAGACCGACGGCTGCGAGCACCTTCCGCTCGACTGAACCGGAGACGCCAAAGAGATCGAGTGAGTCACGTATCACCGACTTGTACTGTCCGACGGGGTCTGTGAGCATACGCACCTTTTTCTTACAGTGTATAATAAGGTTCGAGTCCGATTCTCGGAGATTGAAAACGAATCAGTGGCTGAAAGCCCGACAGAAGATGATTTGAGCGCTGAAATCACCCATGGTATCGGAACTGATTCTCTACCTGTCCCGATTGACCAGCGCTGCAACGCGCCGGACGAGCCAGCGCGGTGTCACCCTGACAAGTCGGTCGATCAGCCGCATCGACCGCCGCGGAATGACGACAGTCCTCCCAGCGGCGGCCCCCTCGTAGGCCGCCGATGCGACTGCGTCGGGCGCATTCGAGGTGACCGATCCGACAGTCGAGTCCGCCATTCCGGCCCGTTCCTGGAACGCCGTGTCGACCGGGCCGGGACAGACTACCGTCACGTCGACCGGTGTCCCCCGAAACTCCTCGGCGAGCGCCTCGCTGAAGCTGTTGATGTACGCCTTGCTCGCGTAGTAGCCGGCGAGGTTCGGCCCCGGCTGGAACCCGGCGACTGAACCCATGTTGATAACCGCGCCGCCGTCGTCGAACTCGTCTATGAACAATCGTGTCAGCTCGACGGGGAGCATGACGTTCAGTCGCAGTTGCGTTCGCTCCACGTCGAGGTCGCTTTCGGCGAACGGCCCGTAGGTCCCCACACCGACGTTGTTGACGAGGACATCGATGTCCAGGCCGCGCTCGGTCACCTCCTCGTACAGCTCTTCAGCGGCCGCCGGGCGGTCGAGGTCCATCACGACAGAGGTCGCCGTGACCGCCCTCGTTTCGAGGTCGTCGGCCAACCGCTCCAGTTTCCCTTCGCTCCGGGCGACCAGCACTACGTCGTGTCCCCGTGCGGCGAACTCGTGTGCCAACGCTTCGCCGATGCCCGCTGACGCACCAGTTATCAAGGCGGTGCCGCCGGTCCCGACGACCGGTACGTCGCTACCGCTCACCGTACCACTCCGCGACCGTTGTCGCTTCGGGTTCCAGCGCCGTCGGTCCCTCGCCGCTGGAACTTCCGAGGGATGTACTGCATCCCTCGACGGACGGTTCGCTACCGCTCACCGTACCACTCCGCGAACTTCGCCAGCGCCCGACCCCGGTGGGAGATGGCGTTCTTCTGCTCGGTGCTCATCTCTGCGAACGTCGTTCCGTCGTGCTCGAAGATAGGGTCGAAGCCGAACCCGCCACCGCCGCGCGGCGCGACGATATCGCCGTTCACGCGCCCCTCGAACAGTTTTACCGGAACTGTCTCGCTGCTCTTCTCCGCGCTCCCGTCGTGAACCTGCTCGTCCGTCGTCGCCGTGCCGCGGTCGTCGGCCGCTAGGTCCTGTCCGCGCCGGTCCTCGCGGTCGATCCCGCCCGGGTCCGGCGTCGCCTCGAACCCCTCACCGTCGCAGTACGCGATCACTGTTTTGAACGCCGCGCCACGGTCATCCTCCGGTTCGGTCATGCGCCAGACGCGCTCGACGCCGACGGTATCCTCGACGTAGGAGGAGTACGGCCCGGGGAACCCATCGAAGGCGTCGATGAACAGCCCCGCGTCGTCGACGATGACCGGCCCGTCTGCTGCTCGGTAGGCTGCCCGCGCTCCCTCGGCCGCGACCGTTTTCAGGTCGTCGGCCTGGACTTCCGGGTAGTCGAAGTCGAACTGCTGGACGTCGTCGTCGAGATACTCGGTCGCCTCCCGGACTTTCCCGGGATTGGTCGTGACAAAATTGAGCATACCGGCACACGGCGACCGGCGATAAAAGAGCCGTCGAAACTCTGCTCGGGCGGACTGCTGTAGAGTATTTCCGGACCGTACCGGGGGCCGGCGCGGACCGCACCTCTCCGTCAGTCGACGACGACTTCGACCGGTTCGTCCTCGCTCTCGGAGTCGAACTCCTCGCTGCTGCCGCCGCGTTCGAGATACAGCATCACGCCGGCGACCGCCAGCACGACCCACGAGCGCCAGTTCGCCAGGTTCAGCGTGTAGCCGATGCCGAACGGCTTCTCGACCAGCATGTCATCGCCCGGCTTCCAATAGGCCGACACCAACCGCTTGAGGCTCGGTCGTTCGAAGTTGTACGGCACGCCGAACAACGTTCCCGACTGGGGTTTTTCTGCCATACTGCGTTCTATTCGGGCCGAGGTTAAACCATTTGTCCACCACCTTTTTGCTGCGAGGGGTGTCCTCGGCCGCGTTGCGGCCTGCGGGCACCCACGCTTGCAAAAACGTGGGCGAAAAAGGCGCGAATCGCGGAGCGGTTCGCGTGAAACCGCGGCCGAAGGCCGCGGTATGCTTGCTCCACCGACCGCCACTCAGCACCTCCCTTGGGGTCTTCACCTACTGATACCGGCCCCGACCCTCGATATCGTCGAGGCTGGCGAATACCGCCTCGGCGTGGTCGCTCTCAGTCCGGTAGGCGTCTTCAGCGGCCGACAGCAGCGCCTCGGGGTTGTCCGCGGTTCCGGCGAGCGACTGGGCGAGGACGTGGAGGTCCATCGCGTGGTCCTCGGCCTCCTGCGTGTAGTACCCGAGGCCGAAGTCGATGAGGAACGTTCGGTCCGTCTGGTCGTCGTGGCTACCGACCCGGATGTTCCGCGTCGTCGGGTCGCCGTGCACGAAGCCGGCGTCGTGGATGCGAGCGAGCCAGCGGCCCACGTCCGCGACACGGGCTTCTGACAGCCCCTCGCGGAGGTCGGTTTCGCCCACGCGCTGGAAGACAATGCGCGACTCCTGTGGATCCACGTCCCGCACTAGCGGCGTCGGGACGCCGTTTCGGCGCGCCTCGCTGGTGAGCCGGGCTTCCTGTCTGGTGCGTTCGATCCGCAGTCGCTCGTCCAGCGTCGGGTGACGGTAGCTCCGCGGCACGCGCTCCTTGACGACTCGGTCACCGTCAAAGCGGACGGTCGCCTCCGCGCCCTGAACTTCGTCGCCTCCCATCCTGTAGCTGTCCACCGACTCCTCGGTACCGCGCCAGGTGACGGCTACCTCGTCGGGCCGGAAGTTCGAGTCGATGCGCGAGTTCTCGATGGCGATGGTGTCGCCGGCCGCGTACATCTTCGCGCCGAGCATCGCTATCATCCCGGCGTTGTCCCGCAGGAAGCGATGTTCGGGGGCGTAAAACGCTGCGCCGCGTTGCTCGCACATCTCGCCGAGCATCCGCTGGAGGCGGTCGTTCTGGCCGACGCCGCCGCCGAGCACCAGTTCGTCGGCCCCGGTCAGCGACAGCGCCCGCTCGGAGACTTCCGTCAACATCGCGAAAATGGTCTCCTCCATCCCGCGACAGACGTCGTCTACTGGGACGCTATCGTCGACGGCCTGCTTGGCGGCGCTCATGATGCCCGAGAAGGAGAAGTCCATCCCCTTGACGACGTAGGGCAGTTCGTGGTATTCGCCGTCACGAGCGTGCTGTTCGACTTTCGGTCCGCCGGGGTGTGACCAGCCGATATGTCGCGTGAACTTGTCGATAGCGTTGCCGACGCCGGTGTCCATCGTTTCGCCCAGCACGCGGTACCGGCCGTTCCGATAGCCCAGAATGTGGGCGTTCGCGCCGGAGGCGTTCAGGCACACCGGCGAATCGAAGCCCGAGCGGTGGCGGCCCACTTCGAGGTGGGCGACCATGTGGTTCACACCGACCAGAGGCACGTCGAACCGCTGGGCGACCGCCCGGGCAGCTGTCGCGACGATTCGCAGGCAGGGTCCCAGTCCCGGACCGCGGGCGAAGGCGACGGCGTCGATTGGTGCGCCGGTTTTGCCGCTCCCGTCCACCCCGCCACCGGCCGCTCGCTCGTGTGCGTGCTCGATAGCTGTCTCGACGACGGTCGGGATGGCTTCGCCCATATGTTCGGCGGCCTCGCGCGGGTGGATGCCGCCGCTGTCTGGCGCGTACGCGTCAGTTTCGATGAAAACGTGGTCGTCGTCGGTTACCTGCGCTGGGTCCGGCGTCTCGAACACCGAAGCACTGGCTGCCCAGGCGGTACCTTCGATACCCAGAATACGCATCGGGTGGCCTTACTTCCACTCGGTGTAGCCGCACTTGCCGCAGTGCTGGCGGTCCTCGTGCTCGGCGAGGACGGTGTCACCGCACCGGGGGCAGGTCTCACGGTCGAGTTCGCCGTCGTCGCTGTAGTACTCGTTGTGTGGCATCTATGCTTCCTCCGCTTCCTCTTCGCCGTCGGCGACGATCTTGTTGCGTTCGAGCATGTGGTCCTGCTCGACGTCGCGGGCGTACTCGGGGTTGTCGTAGACCTTCGCGTAGCCGACCGTCTTCCGCATGCCGAACTTGGTGTCGAGCTTGTGGATGACGACTTCCTCGGCATCCTTGTTCAGCGTGGCCGCAAGAGAGTCGCGGACAGAGAGACGGGAGGGGGTGGCTTCGTCGTGGACGACCTCGAACCGGACGTCCGTGCGGTGCAACATGGGATTCTCGTCTTCTTCGATGATGTCGATATCCATGGTTCGTTGTCCGTATCTACCCGCCGAAGCGCGTAAAAGGATTTCGAAGCGGCTGACGCCGTCTCCATCCGCGATTCCGTGTCACCGTGCCGTGCAGCGATTCGGCGAGGGGACGGGAACATGCTGTAGCGGCTAGCTGTGTCCGGTACAACACTTCTATAGCAATAGCGGCTGGAACCTCCCTACTGCTCGCCCAACTGTGCGAGGAGGTGTGAGAGATGGATTCGCTCGTTGGCCGCGTCGACGAGCGCCATATCCGTCTCGCCGGCCATCGTGTGGATCTCGGCCAGTCGGTCGCCGGAGTAGCGTGACCGGGCCACTGCCAGCATGTCGTCGAGGATGTCGGACGCGCCGTACCCTTCGTCGACGAGTAGGTCGTCGAGCGTCGACCGGGCATCGGTAAAGCGCCCCTCCTCGGCCGCGTCGATCATCTGTTCGACCTGATCGTCGGCTTCGACGGCGTTCAGCGTCTCGAAGGCGGCGTCCATCGTCACCTCGCCTTCGGCTTCGGCGGTCGTCTGGGCGGCCAGCACTGCCGTCCGGAGGTCCCCCTCAGCGTAGCCGGCGACGTACTCGATGCCCTCCTCGTCGTGGTCGACGCCCTCTGCGGTGACGATGTCCTCAAGCACCGACGCCGTTTCTTCGTGGGTCGGCTCGCGCATCACGACCGGGAAACACCGCGAGCGGATCGGCGGGATGACCGCCGAGGGTTGACGCGTCGCGATGACGAACTGCGTCGCCTCGTAGTACTGCTCCATCACCCGACGCAGCGCCTGCTGGAAGTCCTCGCGCATCCCCTCGGCGTTGTCGAGCAGAATAGTCTTGTAGCTACCAGATACCGGCGAGTAACTGGCGGACTCTTTGAGAACGTGATTGATGAGGTCGGCCTTCGAGGACTTGCGCCGTCGCTTGCTGTCGATGAACGACGCGAACCGCGGGTCGTTGGCGACTTCCTTTTTTGTCATCCCGAACACGTCGGCCATGTTGAGTTCAGTGAAGTCCGCGTCGGGGTTCTCGTGGACCTCCCGGGCAAAGGCTCGGACGGCGGCCGTCTTCCCGCTCCCTTTTGGCCCGTGCACCAGGAGGTTCATCGGCTCCTCGATGGCTCCCTGCAGGTGCTCGCGGGCCTTTGGCTGGCGGATCTCCGACAACTCCGGGGCGTGTGTCTCCGTCCACAGCGGCGCGTCCATCTGTTGGCACTGGGTATGCCCGGCCCCGACAAGTATCCCGCGGTCCGCGGGCTCACACTACCCGCTGGTACCTGTGGGACAGTAGCGGCGCGTTCGGTGAGTCCTCTCACGACCGAGATCCAGCAGCGACCGACACACTGGGACCGGTAGTCCTCGATCCTCGCTTACGAGAGCAGACTGTCCTCGGCTGGCTGCCACCCGCATTCCACGCACTCGAACTCCTCGTCGCCCGTTTTGATCACCGGCTCGTCGCATTTCTTACATTCCCGGAAGGGATTGTGGGGCCGAGTGGATGGTCGCGGCATACGTTAACGTACTATACATTCTTTTCATATAACCGTTCGTTCTACGTACCTAGAATCATGCCGCTACGATCTGGGGTGCCGGAACTGTATGCCGTCTGTGAGAGGTGATTCCGACTGCATTTACTGCTCGCGAATCACTCGCAGCAAAATGCGCCGGCCGGGAGTGAGCGAACGCAGCGCGTTCGCGAACATCGGGCGGCAAACGACCGCAGGGAGTGCGCCGGCCGGGAATTGAACCCGGGCTATTGCCTTGGGAAGGCAATGTCCTACCACTGGACCACCGGCGCGCATCGTTCACTCGCGCGCCGAGGCTCGCGATTCCTTCGGAATCGCTCACCACCGGCGCGCTGTGGTAGACTGCAGGTCGGTCGGACCTGCGAACCCCGTACCGAACTGTCAACAGCGACTGCACTTGAACGTAGCGTTTTGACTGGACGCGTGTCCGAAAATATCACGCCGATAGATGGGTATTAGTTCCGTCCGTCCAACCAGTAGATATGGCAACAGCGGACTCCGTCGTACGGGCCAACGACCCGATCGACCTGACGTTCTCCGAAGCTGAACTGGACGCCCACCGCGACCATATTACGTCGTTCATCGAGGAGCAGGTCGACGCTGCCGGTGTTGATACAGTGGTGCTGGGGCTTTCTGGCGGCATCGACAGTACACTCGTCTCGCATCTGGCCGTCGAAGCGCTTGGCCGTGACGCCGTTCACGGACTTGTAATGCCCAGCGAGGTCAACCGTGCTGACAACATGAGCGACGCCGAGCGAGTGGCAAACGACCTGCTTGGGATTGAGTACGACGTCATCGAGATCAATCCGCTGGTCGACGCGTTCCTTGACGCCTACCCCGACGCCGAGGGCGACCAGCTCGCCGTCGGCAACCTCCGGGTTCGCTGCCGGGCGGTGCTGAACTATCTCGTTGGTAACCACGAGCAGGCGCTGGTACTGGGCACTGGGAACCGTAGCGAGGCCCTGGTCGGCTACTACACGAAGTACGGCGACGGCGCAGTCGACTGCCACCCTATTGCGGCGCTGTACAAACAGCAAGTCCGACAGCTGGCGAAACACGTCGGCGTCCCTGATGACCTCGCCGAAAAGACAGCCAGTGCCGAGATGTGGGCCGGCCAGACCGACGCCGACGAGATGGGAATGGACTACGACACGCTCGACTCCATCCTCGCCCTGCACATCGACGGTGGTGTACCGGCAGCCGCGACAGCTGACCGGCTCGGTGTCCCGATCGATGTCGTCGAGACTGTTCGCGAGATGTACGAATCGAGCGCCCACAAGCGAGCGATGCCGCCGGGTCCGGACCCGCTGTACTGATCCTTTCCCCTCGTTTTAGCCGCTAGCGAACCGGGTTCTCCGGGCCGCGACCCAGATACTCCGAGAGGAATGCGTGGATCGTTTCGGCGTCGTAGCTGTCCATCGTTAGTTCGTGCTGCCATGCCGTCACAACGTAGGTCGCTCGTGGGTCGTCGTTGGGGTTCGGGACGGCGACGACGCTCCGCCAGGTGCCGGTATGACTACTGGAAAACTCCCGAAGGCTCTGTTTGGCTGCAGGCGAAATCTCGTCGGGGTTGTAGTAGACGATGACCGCGCCGTGTTCGAGCGTGTGGACGAGTGAACCGAGCAGCGGCGTCGCCTCGTAGAAGCCTGCACTCACCGTTGACGCATAGTGTGTCCCGGAGAGTGGCGGGAACCGCTGGTAGTCGATAGCACTGCCTTCTTCGACATGGTTGTTCCCCCGGTCCGGGAACTGTTCCACACTGGACAGTCGGTCACTGTTGCCGGTCTCGTCCAGTGACGACGCTTCGACCCCGGTGGCCTCGACCGCGGAGAGCGGCTGTGCACCTGTCGTCCCGACCAGGTCCGCGTCACTTCCGCTGCCGCCGTCGCCACCGCTCAACTGAGTCACGTACACTGTGAGCCCAATAGCGAAGACCACGACGACGCCGATAACAATCGGCCCAACCGGGAGGGCGTTCCCCTCTTCGCCACCGGTATGCTCTTCGACGCGCCGTCGGTCAATCGCACCCAGCTCGCCGTCGTGGGCGTCGGCGAGGTGGTCAAGATAGGCGTCGTCGCTGTCGAACGATTCCGCGCAGTACTCACAGTCGACCATTGGCGGTCCGTATGCAAGGCGTCGTCTTGTACTCTTTCCTACTCAATCTCTGCGTTGAGGTCGGCGAAGGCCTGCTGTTCGCGGCGCTCCTGTGTCTCCCTGTCAGCGTCGTCGTGTATCCGCGCTTTTAGCACTCGAAGCGCGTCCGCGTCGACGGCTGCCAACTCTTCAGCGACGGCCCGTGGTTCCGCGGTAACCCGCGAGACCAGTCCCATCTGTAGCGCCGTCTTAGCGTCGAGCGTCCGGCCGGAGAGCGCGATGTCGAGCGCGTCGCCGGTCCCGACGATGTCGGGGAGCCGCGCTGTCCCGCCCCACGCACCAAAGAGGCCGAGTTTGACCCCTGTTTCGGCCAGCGTCGCGTCTGGCGTCGCTACACGGATATCACAGGCCAGCGCCAGTTCGACGCCGCCGCCCCGTGCCGCGCCGTCGATACCGGCGACGACCGCCCCGTCGTAGGATTCGAGCGTCCGGGCGACCCGCTGACCCAGCGCCGCAAACGTCTCGGCGCTCTCCGAATCGAGGGCCTTGACTTCGTCTAGATCTGCGCCAGCACAGAACGCCTCGCCAGCGCCGTGGAGATACAGCACCGACTCGGTCGCTGACTCGACTGCCGCTTCGAGGTCACGCAGTGCCGTGCTGGTGAGCGCATTGCGCTGGTCGGGTCGGTCGAGCGTCAGGGTCCGGATACCATCGCCGCTCGTGGTCTGTACCATGCCTCCTGTGACTCTGCGGTTTCCAAAGGTCTTTGCCCTTCCCGTCGCTAGACCCTCATAATGGAGGAAGTGGCGGCAGTTCGCCGAGCGGCGTTGGCGGCGGTCGACGATGTCGAGCCTGACCGGCTTCACGAGCGAATCGACGCTCGCCTTGACGACGCGTCGCTGGCGCCAGGCGTCCTCACGCTCGTCAGCGCGGGCGCAACCAGCGACCCACCGGTTGATCTGGCTGACGGCGTCGCTGACAGAGCCGCCGGCGTCCAACTCATCTACGAGGGGCTCTCGCTCACTCGCCAACTGGCCCACGACGACCCCTGGGTCAACGGCGACCGCGACACAGCCGACCTGGATATCCTCATCGCCGATATCCTCGTCTCGCGTGGGTTCTACCTACTTGCCAGAACCGAAGCTGCCGACGCCGCTGTCTCTGTCGTCCGTTCGTTTGGCCACGACCAGACAGTCCGTCAGACGACCGATGATGAAAGCTTCGACACCGCGCTCGAAACGGACATTCTGGAGCTCGCCGTGGTCGCCGGCGTCACCGCCGCAGGCATCCGACCCACCCCGACACTCCGCGAGTACGCGACTGAACTAGCCGTCGACGGCCTTCCACCGAACGACGAGTTGCTCGGTGAGGAGGTCGCCGATGCGCTCCGAGCGCGGGCAGGGGCCGAACAGCCATCCGGGGACGGAACCGAGGCCGCCGCCGACCACTGAGACTAATCGACACACCGGCCCCGAATCGAAACGACTTTAGACAATTGCCGGATACACACTGTTGCGTGCCTGGGTAGCTTAGCGGTAAAGCGCGTCCTTGGTAAGGACGAGACCCCGGATTCAAATTCCGGCCTAGGCTTGCGCCTGCGGCGCAGACTGTAATTCACAGACAGCGCCCTTCTAACATAACTCTGTCGCCGATTAGCGGTTAGAATCCCACCCGTTTTTCGGAGTATATCACCGGAAAATAGTGCTCGAAAAGGATTCCCGTGAGCGCAATGCGGCACCGCCCTCTTTTGATTCTCAGAAATTACGAGCTTAATTACCCGTAGTTATTCCGTATGAAGCCTATTCTCAGATAGTCTCTCAACAGCAGGAACGTGACGCCACCTCAGTTCTCTCTTGCCTTCGTCTCAACTATTTCGGTCCCCTGATTTTCCTAAGATGGTCTTGACATCGGCCCACCTTTCTGTGTCCGGGTGAATAATTTTCCGTCCATATACAGAGGGAGCCCCGCGATCAAGCGTCGGGAAGATGTCAGTTCGGATAGCCCCCCCCTACACCCGGTTTCGGCCACGCTCTCAGCAAACACCCTAATTTGATACGAGAGATACGCCGTCAGGAGTAAATACGTTCTCGGCGAAGCCGAATTCAGCGGGAACCTCGCCCCCAGTACAGGCAGACCAATCCTGTTCTGATAGAACACCACGCTTCATAGGTGCCAGATTTTGGACGCCGCGTTCCCGCCAGGTTCGGCTCTTTCCTGTTACGGCGGGAAGGCCACCAGTCAAGGTGGGAGAGTATCTTATCCGGAGGAATCGGTCTACTCCTTTGATACTGGCCGTTCTCCGGTTATGGAAGTTATCCTATATCGGTATCCGGTAACTGTACCTGTAGCTCTCCCGCCGCCTCACTAATACTAATATACAACCATTTATATACCCGGTCAGGGGTTTATATACTCCTCCCAGTCCACCGGCTCCCACTCAACGTGTCGAAGTGCTTTCTGATAGCAACTCCGCACGACTGAGGCTCGGTACGGGAGGCTCATAAGCAACTTGAGGAACAGTTCGTCCTGCGATTCATTTTTCCTGTCAGGATTGTATTCCCGTCCGAATCTCGGGTCTTTCAGTCCGACAACGGCACAAATCATAATCGCTGTTATTGTTGCGTCAATGCCGTTTGGTGAACTCCACTCCTTGAGAGGAGCCCGATCGAACTCTTGTCGAGCCACTCTATGTTGATATTCTGGGAATTCGAGATAGTTGGCTACCGCGTCAAGAATGGCAAGATTGTCGGCTTCGCGGCGTTTCTCTCGGGGGAACCACTCTCCGAGGACGCCACGGTTATGTCTCGATAGCCGGTCGTAATGATTCTTGAATTTCCGAGAATTATCTAATCTATATCTTTCCCCGTAATTGGCTTCTGTGTCATTCCCGTGGAAGGTTGTCTTGTTCTCAGTATCTGGCTCAACGATTGGCTCTGGTTGTGACTCGTCGTACATTGATTTTCACCATTGGGGGAGAGAAATTGTCGCGGGGGTGCGCTTCCCGCCGCTAACGATTAGACTCAGCAGTTATCGAACGGATGATCCACAGTAAGACGCACCGAGTCGCTCTCCCCCATCTTGTTCTCAAGCAGTATATTATATCTATCGGTGCGTTGTCCGTCGGTTACGATTCCAGAAGGGGCCTTACACGCGAGGCACTCAGCAGAATTTGTCGAGACGGGTTACATCAGCTACAGTCCGGGCGTGGAAATGGTGTTCTAACTCTTTCCTGTTTGGTTGGCCTTCTCGCCGTAGCCAGTATCACCGCAATCCTTTGCCTATGAAGGACTGCGGTTTTTTTATATCACGTCATATCTATCATCATACACAATGTCGGATGAAGAGGTCAACGCAGACCAAGTTGAATTAGATGTTACGGAAGAGAATTGTGAGAGACTCATCAAAAATATGGTTGACCGCGGGGTTCTCGATTGGCGCACAATAGCCAAGGAAATGCTTCAGGCCCTACAGCCACCGCAAACTGCCACCCACGTCCCTCAGCTAGACGGTATTCGAGAAATATACGAACGGGGGGACCGTTGGGCTCCATCTCGTCGCTGGATGTACAGTCAGTATGGCCCCTGCGAGAATTGTGGCCGGACGACTAGCCTGAACCACGACCACATTGTTGAGCGAGACGTTCTTGGTTTGAAAGCCGATCGACTGGAAAATATGCGTTTCTTGTGCCGGAGGTGTAACCAATCGCGGCACTGGGACAAGGGGAATATTCTAGAGATGGGAACTGCGGCCTCAGTAATGTATCTCTTATTTACAGAGGAACCAGAGACGTTAGATGAACTCACAGACCTAGGGAGGGAACTCGGTCTAACTCAGAGTAATCAACGTTTTGAGGAGGCATGGGCACTTCCAGTATATCTCTATTCACAAGGCGAGTATGACTTGGAGGAGATCCACTCGGAGATTTCTGAAGAGGAATTGGCCCAATATCGGGAATACTACGATGCGGCTAGCGGCTACTTCAACGAACTCCACAATCGACTCGCAGAAGAGAGTGAGTATCAAGAAGCATGGGAAATAAAGGAGAATCTTGACAAAGTTGTTCGGGGTCAGAAGACGAAGGTTGAAGACCGAATCAAGGTTGCTAACAGACTAGGAATTGATGATAATGGCACCGTGATGGAGATTCTTCGAGAAGATACAAAGCTAAGAAACGATGATAAACGTGCGCTACTGGAGGCAGTCGGAGAGTTCACGTCAGACGAAATTGACCAAGTTGTAAGTGACAATAAAATAACTCTGTTCCAGGTGCTCAATGAAACCGATAAAGAAGAGTTACTACAAGAAATAGATGAGAGGCTTTCCGAACTTCAGTCAGAGTATCTGGATATCGAAACAGAGGAGCAGGAGAGTCTATCGACTTTCCGGGATTAATCCTTCAAACTCAGTTTCAATCTCACTTTCCAGCTTTTGAATCTCTTCCTTGTTCCGTTGAATTCGCTGTTCCTTTTCTAATATGTCGCTCATGAATCTAGAGATGTCCCCATCTTCCGGGACAGGTATGCTAATATCATCTAGATTCTTTGCTTTCAGCTCTGGTGAAGCCGCTCCCGTCGTTTCTCGGATGAGTTGTTCCCTCACGAAGCTCCGTTGGAGAACGTGATTAGCAAATTGAGTGACTGGAGACTCGGATGAGGCAAAAGAATCACGCGCTTTCAATTGAATAAATCGATTCGTTACCACAAATCCTCGGAACTGACCTTCCATCCGTAGGTCAGCTTCTTTAGCATTGGAGATATCGTTTGCCTCAATATCGTACTCCACTTTTACGGGGAAATCCACGTTCTCCAGCGCTTCTTCAGGTTTCACCCAGTCTCCTGACTCTGAGTCTAGTGCTTTGATACTAACTGTTTCAATCTCGTCGTCAAATATCCGGAGAGTCCCCGATTCAGTTACTGAAGCCTCGAAGGAATCCGGAACCAGGACTGGATCTCGGTCAGCTTTCAATGAATCACGGTGATTTGGAAGCATTATAGTCCCGGGTTCCAGCCAATATTTCAGACGACTTGGGACAGAATCCTTGCCAATAACTATATCTCGCCACTTCTCAATTTCTCCGGCCTTACTGCAACTTCCGACCTGAACATATGCAAAATGGTTCCCATCCTGGGATTTGACTCTTTTTGAGACCGTCGTATTATCTTCCTTTACGATATCACTCAGAGGGACGGAGTTATCTTCTGAACCCTCTGCACGTTCCTGTAAACGAACCCGCTCAGGGTGATAGTATGTCGGGTCAATACGCCCCTTCTCACGGAGAGTGGAAAGGCTGTAATAGTGCTCTTTAGTGGCATTGTCATTGTGATACCGCTCTACAATGTCGGGAAGGTCGTTCCGCCCGATTTTGTGCCCAAGAGAGTCATAGCCGACGTGCTCTGCCCAGTCAAAGTAGATCTCATAGTCGTTATCAACTGGTGTTTTTTCAATAAACAGTAGTGCGCCTTGTACACCGGTATCCGTGTGATAGAAAGCTTCCGGGGGTAGACCGATTAGAGCAATAATTTTGACATTCTCATATAGGAACTGTCGAATATCCTCAAACTGCTGGCTCTGGTTGTTGAAGACGCTTTCTGGGAGAACGATTCCCGCCTTCCCGCCCTCATCCAACCAATTAATTATCTTCTCGATGAAGGGGAGTTCCTTGCTAACCGAACGAACTGAGCCATCATCTTTTCGACCTATATCATATTCTTGAAGAACTCCGTCACGATCCTCCTGCCCCGCAAACGGTGGGTTCGAGAGAATCAGGTCAAATGACTCCTCAGCGAACTCAGGCTCAGGAGGCCGAAGAGCATCGCTAAGATGGATGTTACCGGTGGAATTGGAGTAGGTGAAAAGGTTAAATCGGGAAGTTCGAGCCATCCGGTTATTGATATCTAGCCCCCAAACGTTCTCCTCGACATAATTCGTGATTTGCTCAGAGCTATCGACTTTATCTGATAGGTGGTCAAGTGCTCCCACGAAGAAGCCACCACTTCCACAGCTTGGGTCAAGCAATCGGTCGTCTTTTTCCACACCGAGGAAATCGACAATAAATCGGACAATCTCTCGGGGTGTAAAGTAAGCACCTAGCTCAGCACGGAAGGTCTCCCCCACCATCTCCTGGAACATTTCTCCCTTGATATCAGGGCTATCAGAGCCCGCATATGTGTCTGTGAAGCTATAATCCTCCAAGATAGCTACCAATTTGTCCACCGTAGCTGAATCTAGTTGGAAGAGAGTATCATATCCGTTTGAGTCATTGCCGTTAACGGATAGCACTTCAGCATACGAATCCTGCTCAATAGCGTGTTCCTGTCTCTTATACACATCNCCATCAGAGATGTGTATAAGAGACAGTGTCAGCTCATCAAAGGCTCTCGCCGGGTCTAACCCTTCATCCTTGTACAGCGTATTATGACAACGCTTGATGATAGTTCGTACTTCAGAGCCTTCGGAGAAGACGTTCGATTCCTCCTGCGATGTGAAATCGGAAAGGGTTCGTTCTGGCATTTTTGTATTTGGTTTTGTTTAGTGGAAGACACCCACAGAAGCTCGTCAATCCTGGGTGCGTCCTTGTGCTATTTGAACTCGTGTACTCGGAGTGCCCTATATGTCCCGGATGTGGTCTCGGCGTCTTTCAGCTTTTTCGGCGCTTGACCCCTTATCATAGTGCTTGTCCAGAACCTTTCCGCTCATATTTACCCTTTCGCCAGTCACGTCTTTTGGCTGTCCTGCGTTCCGAGCCGCCGTGACGTAGCCTCGACGCAGGGCGTGTGGGCTGACCGAGCCTGGACATTTGCACGAGGCATTCCACGACATTGCCTCGCAGGTCTCGGGGTCCCGGTCGAACGGGCAATCCCCGCCGTTGTAGTAGCAGGGCCGGCTCGCCGTGTAGACGTACCGCTGGATAGTCGTTTCCACCACGCGCCCGGACTCTGAGGCAAGGAGCGGCTTCCTGCCGTGTTCGTCCTCTGCGTCGGGCCGACTCTGTTCGATGTAATCAACGACCACCTCGGACGTCTCAGGCGTAATGAGAACGTCCCGCTCACTCTTTTCCTTGTTTTTGAGCGGTGTCCCGGTAGTGGGTCGATGTCGAAGTTCCAAGGCGGGCCGCCCCTCATCGAAGTCCCCAAGGTCGAGCGCCCGGAGTCCACTCATCCGCATACCTGTCTTCCAGAGAAGCAGTAACGTGACGTGTCGGTTACTGGCGTACTCGTACTTGCCGAGGAAGTCCAGTATACCGGTGGCTTCGTCCCGAGTGAGAAGGTCGTCACAAATCTCGTCGTTCTCGCTGACAGAGGGTATCCGAACCATGTCGGCCATCCCGCGCGGGACAGCCGCGATATGCTCGCAGAACTCGATGAACTGCTTGATGGTCATCATATCCTGCCGAGCGGTGATGACCTTGACCTTGGACAGCCGGAACTCCTTGTACCGCTGGATGAGTTCGCTGTCGAGGCTGTTCAGGTTCGTGAGTTGCTGGTCGTCCAGCCAGTCGCAGAACTGGCGTAGTGACGTCCGGTAGTTCTTGAGCGTCTTCCGAGTGACGCCCGGCTTCTTGTCGTTGAGGAATCGGTTCTTGGCTTCGTGCGGTGGCGTTGGTTTCAGAGTCATAGGCTGTCTGGGTACAGCCTGCGTAAACGGCGCGCCCGTTGGTGTCCCAAAGCGCCGAGGGCGTGAAACCGCCCGAGAGCGCGACGAGACCCCGGATTCAAATTCCGGCCTAGGCTTTTTCCAATCGACTGACCCAGAGCGTCGGCGATGGGTCCGGAGCGCGTGAAACGCCGGATGCGGGATTTGGATCCCTGTCAGTCGCAGCCCGCGCAGGAGCGTAGTGACGAGCAGGACCGTCTGACTTCGGTTCAAATTCCGGCCTAGGCTCTTCTCGGAGACAACCTTCGAGTGGCACGTCTCGTCGCGCCACGTCACGTATCGATGTGAGCGACTGCTCCGGGATTTGAATCCCTGGAAGACGACCACTGAGAGTCTTCCTCTGATTCAACCGGCCCATGCTTTCTGCAACGAACGAGCTTCGCGGAGGTCCATCTCTGCGCAACCTCGCCGTGTGTGTCCCGCTGAGGCTTTTTACGAGGAACCAACTGCGCAGGCTTCTGGCGGTTCGTCAGTGGATGGTGTGCCAGTGGCAGCTATAATCCCGAATATCGGTCTCCTATGAGGTTTTGAGGCCGTCAGTTCTGCTGACCCCTTGCAAAGGGATATACCGGAGTAGGCCTAACATTGCATGTGAGTACCACGCAGGAAAAGGGAGACGCGGCGTCGCAATCGGAAAGCGACCGCCGCTCCGGCGTCCGTTGCGCTGGCGCTATATTTCTACGCCGTCCGCGGCGACAAACAGTCGGGCCAGTTCATCGGCTTCTGGCCGACAACCGTCTTCGGCCTCCCTCACTTCGCACCGCAAAATCAAACGGCTGCTCCAAGCGGACGCTAACTGAGCAGGGGTTGCCGTCGATTCACACCAGTGTAGCAAACGACGCGTAAGCACGGCCCGACCAGCCACAACCACATGAGCTCAACCTTCACACAGACCATCGCACGCATTGACCTCGACACACGAATCCAGTACGGCATGATGCTCCTCTTCGGAGGGCTCTGTCTGATAGCGGCAGCCTCTCCGCTTGGTACCCTCACCAAAGCCGTCGTCGTCTCCGCACTATTCGGATTTACCGGCGGACTCTGGGTATCGCATCTCGTACAGATTATTCAGGAGGCAGCGACGGCACAGTCTGAGGCCGACCAATGAGTGAAGATGTCGTTGAGGAACAACAGCCACAGACGTCGGGCTTCCTCAATGGCCTCGAATTTCTCACCGGTGAGGACCCAAGCGCAGGCTCGTTTCTCCTAGTCGTCGGGATGGTTACCTGCGTTTTTATCGCTGGCTTCCAGTTTCTGCTGAACCCTCCGATTTCGACACTTCTCACTGGGCTTGTTCTGGTCATCAGTGTCATCAGCTTCATCATGGGCGCGGTGCTGGATATGCTCGATTACTTTGAAACCCCGTAGCAGTCGCTACTTGACTACAGAGAGCCGCAGTTAGTGGCCAGGCGGTGACGTTGTGCTACCGGTTATCGACTGCTACCGATCCGGCTCCTCTGCAAGTGCCGTTTCGCGCAACCGTTTGCACTCCTCGCTCTCGGCAGCCAGTTCGGGGACGGGCGTCGGTTTCCCGTCGTCGACGGCGACGAAGGTGGCGTACGCGCTGGTCGTCTCCTCCGTTTCGCCCGTGTGTGGCTCCTCTCGTGCAACCTCGATGCGGACTCGGACGCTGGTTCGACCCGTAGCGTAGGCATAGGAGTCGATGAGGGCAGTGTCGCCGATTGGAATCGGTCGTTCGAAGTCGACGCGAGACATCTGCGCGGTCACGCAGGACTCTCTGGCGGCCCGCATGGCCGACATCGCGCCGATTTCGTCCATCCACTTCATGACGATGCCGCCGTGGGCGCTCTGGTAGTTGTTCGCGTGAGTCGGCTGGACGCGCTCGCGGTTGATGATGTGCGTCTCGGCGATAGTCGGCATACCTCCTCGTAGAGCCTGTGCCGGCAAAACGGTGTGGTACGCCCCTGATGGGACCTGACGGCAACCGTACGTGATTATACTGTCGCCGTGAGGCGCAAGCGCCAGTCACGCGTTCGAACTGCTGGCGCTACCCGGTGAACTGGTGGTATTCGAGGCCTTTGTGCTTCATCTCGTTGTGTTTGCGTTCGAGGAACGAGTAGACGGAGCCGTGGGGCGCGCCGTCCAGAATCATCTCAGCGGCTTCTCGCACGGCGTCGACCTGTTCGGGGCCGCCGATGATGCCAAGCGTCGACCCGTAGATGACCACGGCGGCGCCGGAGAGTTCCTGCATGAGCTCCCGCGTCCGGCCGCCCTCACCGATGAGACGACCCTTCTGGCGACGGAAGTCGTTCTTGTTACGGGAGGCGGCCTCGATGTCGATGAGTTCGAACATCATCATATCGTCCTCAAGCAGCGCCAGCGCGTCGTCGGGCGCGAACCCGCGGCCGATGGCCTTCACGATGTCGGGGCCTTTCAGCGCCGTCACGGGGTCGCCGACGGACTCGACTTTCACCGTGCCGTCCTCGGAATCGATATCCAGCCGGACCTCTGCGCGCGACTCGATTTCGCGCATGGTCTCACCGCCCTCGCCGATCAACACACCGATACGGTCCTGCGGAATCTTCACGTGTTGCATAAGTATACCTTTCTGTAGGAGGGTCTGCCTGTTTAAAACTTCGGCGTCCGGAGCCTTCGGCACCGTGCCTCACCGTCGGCCGGTTCGGACTGCAGACTACACGGCGAGGCGTGGCCGATCAGCCACCCAATACCGCGGTGAGGAACCAGATAAGACCGAATATACTACCCGCCGCACCCACCACTCTCGTGAGCATGACGTTCCAGTCGGCGGGCTCGACCTCGCCGGAGCGGGTTGTGCTCCCGATGGCGTCCAGCTGTTCGTTGAACTTTGTGATGCCGTACGCATACCGGTACATGAGCGCTCCACCTATCGCTATGAGCGGACCCAAAAAGAGGCCGGACTGGGTGTCCTCGGACTCTCCGTCTTCGGGCCCGACATTGTAACTGAAGGTTTCCGGTGTCCCTGTTTCATCGCTCTGTGCCGCTGAGGCTGTGGTTTGGACGGGCGTTGCTGCTGACTGCTCTCTGTCTTCGGTGTCAGTCTCTCCGTTGTCAGCCTCCCCGGTGTCGGCCGGCTCCGTGTTGTGGGACCCAACTGCGATTTCGTCGAGATACGCCCGGCCGTCGAGCTGGACCTGCCAGGAGGTATTCTGAACGCTGGTCGAGACCGTTCTGGTCACGCGTTGCTGGCGCTGCCGGTCAGTATCCCACAGCGCGACCTGTGCGGTCTCGTTTGGATACCACTGGATTTCGACCACGAAGAACCGACCGGTAGGAGCTGTGACGCGCTCGGATGTCACCACTGCGCCGCTCTCGTTCGTCGAAACGATGTCGACGCGGTCGTTATTTTCCCGGCCGACATTCCGGATGGATACCGAAGCCGTGGTGTTTCCGTCAGGGCGCTCGACGACCCGAAACGCTCCGCCACGACCCACGTCGACGACGCCGGTCACAGTGCCCTGACTGGTGTTGACTGTCGTCGCGGTCAGTGTCGCGGTGTCGTTGGCACGGACGCCGAGCGAACAGTCCCCGTTTGCCCCGATACGCAGGGTTTCGCCGGTGGTCCAGTTGGTTGTCGACGTGGCTCCAAGCCCATCGAGGTAGTGGTACTCCGAGTCCGTCTCCGGTGGCTGGGGGCGCTCGTCTTGCACCGAACACGCTGGCTGTGGCGTCGCTGCCTCGGTTGTGGTGGCGTGGCTGTGTGTGGTACTCCCCGAGTGTGTCTCATCGGGTGCCGCGTTGCTGAAGCCGGCGGCGACTCCGGAGACGGCAACAAGGGCGGCTATCCCGAGCAGGGCAACGAGCGGCACTATCCGTCCGGTCGTGGGGGTTGGAGGGCGTCCCATAGATGGATGGCGGAGGTCGTGTAGCCGTCGCGGTCTCTCGTCGTTGGGCATCACTGCCCCATCGGTTATTGCTCTTCTGCTTCTATGGGACACTCACCCACGAGGAGCGCGCGGACGTGGACTCCCCTCTGCAATCGATGGGTGAGGCGAGAAATGGACGCTGTAACCGAGCAGGGCGCTGCCGACCCTGCTGTCAGCCCAGAAACTCGACACCGGTGACTTCGAACCGTGCCCCGCCCGTGTTGCTGTCGGTGACGAGGATATCCCAGCCGTGTGCGCCCGCGATGGTCCGGACAATCGAGAGTCCGTAGCCACTCCCGTCCTCGGCAGTGGTGAAGCCGTGGTCGAACACATCGTCCTTGATTTCCGCTGGGATCCCCGGGCCGTCGTCTTCGATGTAGAAGCCGTTGTCAAGCGGACCGACGCGGACGATAACGGCCCCATCGCCGTGCCGAATGCTGTTCCGAAAGAGGTTCTCGAACAGCTCGATGAGGCGGTCGGCGTCTGCGCTCACTGCGCCGATGTCCGCGTAGTGGAGTGTGGCTCGCTCGGTGCTTTCGCCGCTCCCTTCCCAGGCAGTGTCAACAACGGCCCGTACGTTCGTTGTCTCCGGGTCGGTAACGACGTTTCCCTGCCGCGCGACGCGGAGCAGGTCCTCGACGAGACGGGCCATCCTGTCGCTCGTTTCTTCGAGGGCATCGAGATGTTCCTCGTCACCCGTCTCGCGGGCCAGATCGACCCGCGAAGAGATGACGCTGAGCGGGCTCTTCAGGTCGTGGGCGAGGATATCGGTGAACTCCTTGAGCCGGTCGTTCTGGCGTTCGAGCATCTTGTCGTACTGGTGTTTCTCCGTCGTATCCTGGCTGACTGCGACGAACCCTTCGGGGTCCCCGTCTCCGAGCGGCGAGAGCGAGAGGGTCGCCCAGAACACTGACTCATCAGCCCGCCGATGCCAGTGCTGTGTCTCGACGGGGCCGTTCGCCGCCTCCGTCAGCAGTGATTCGACGGTCGTCTCCATCTCCTCGGGGTCGGCAAACAGCATGTCGACGTGGTGGCCGACCGTCGCGTCCCGGTCGTAGCTGTACAGCGACGCTGCCGGCTCGGGCCACGTCGTGATGATGCCATCTGTGTCGAGCATGAACACTGCATGCGAGGATAGCCCATCGATGAGTCGCTCAGACACCGAGCTGTCACTGTGTGCTGTCTGCTGGTCCGAACTGCTGTCTGCTGGGTCGGTGTCCATCAGCCACACCTACTCGAGCCAGGCCAGTGGCGGCCCACACGGCACGAGAAACACTGTGACAGGTCACTCATGCTGAGATATATTCAATCTAACAACTTACACACTGTGGTTTTCACGATCAAAACGAGTTGTGAGGAAGCGGGTAACAACGTCGGAGTGATGTGGTTTGTCTGTCGGAACTCAGTGCCATGGGTGTGAATGGCTACAATTCACATGTCTACGTAGCGACAAGGCTCCTCCTCGCAAAACTCATCACGCGAACAGAAAGCTAGTGGTTACTCGTCCTCACGACGGTCGGCTGGCGTCCCCTGCGGGACGGCGTCGTCGTCGCTGCCCGGCGCGGTGTCGTCCTTGTCCTTCGGTGTCGCGTACTCCCGGACGTACGCGAGCAGGTCCTCCGGCGTGGCGTCGACGCCCTGTCTGGCGAAGAAGTTCGCGACGTTGCGGCAGTCCCGTTCCAGAAAGTCGTCGGCGTTGGGATGGTGGATTGTGACCGCCTGCCCGAGGTCGATGATGTATAATTGCCCCTCGTGGAAGACGATGTTGTACTCAGAGAGGTCCCCGTGGACGAGGCCGGCGTCGTACAGCCGGCGGGTGTACTCCTTGACGACCTCGTAGGCCGTCTCGGGGTTCTCAATGTGAACCTCACTGAGACGCTTGCTACGGCCCTCCTCGGTCCCGAGATACTCCATCACGAGGACGTTCCGCTCGACAGCAATGGGTTCCGGCGTCCGGACGCCAGCCCGCCGGGCGCGCTTGAGGTTCGAGGACTCTTTGCGGACCCACGCGGTGACGACCTTTTTTTTGTCAGAGCCGATCCCCTCGAAGCGGGGGTCGCCGTCGAGATAGCTCCGCATGTCCTTGAAATCGGAGGCGTTGATGCGGTACACCTTGACGGCGACCTCTGTTTCGCCCGATAGCGCCGTGTAGACGTTGGCCTCTTTCCCGGTCGAGATCGGCCCGCCGAAAGCGTCGATGTGACCGTCCTGTACGAGCTTGTACAGCGCGCCGTAGGTCGCATCGTCGAAGACGCTGGCCTCGACCTTAAACTGGTCGGCGTCTTTGATGCGCTTGCGGAACTCGCTAAATTCGCGGTCCCGCTTGCGGGCGATACGGTCAGCTTCCGTGTCGGAGACGTCGACCTCTTCCCATTCGTCACCCGGTGAGTCGACGTCGTCCGTATCGAGTAGGCCGAACTGCCCCTCGGTCACGCTTGCGCCCCCGTCTGCGCCGCGGCCAGATACATATCAGGCTACTCCTGGATGTGTCCCTCCTCGCGTAGCTGGTCGGCGTCCTGTTTCTCATAGCGCCACGTGATGTCGGCTTTCTCGTCCTGCCAGTCCCATGGTTCGACGAGGACCACGTCGTCCTCGCGTATCCAGATCCGCTTTTGCATCTTGCCCGGAATCCGGGCTGTGCGCTCGACGCCGTCCATACAGCGTACCTTGACGCGGTTCGCGCCAAGCATGTCCATGACGACGGCGAACACCTCGTCTTCTTCCGGCATCCGCAGGTTCTTTCTGCTGTCGTTGTCGCTCATATTCGGTACTTCGACGGGGAGAGGTTTAAGGTTTGGAAAAGTTGGACCATGAACCCGGTCCGTGGCCCCCGTCACGGTGTGGGACAGACGCTGGGGCCGTACGGAAAAACGCGGTCGCCGCGTCAGTCAGCGCCGAGGCAGCCGACCCACGAGCAGTCGGTGCAGGTCTCGATGCCTTTCGCCGTCGTCGTCTCGCCGCGACAGCGCGGACAGACGGAGCCGACCGACTGGGACTGGACGGACTTACTCATCGGTGATGATATCGGCTGACAGACCCTGTGCCATCTCGATGTCCTTGGAGTTGTTCAGCGTCCAGGCGGTGCGCTCGGTGACGGCCTCGATGACCTCGCGGCCACTCGGGAGGCCGTTCCCGGACTTCTTGACGCCGCCGAAGGGCAGGTGGACCTCCGCGCCGATACACGGGAGGTTCCCGTAGGCGAGACCGATTTCAGCCTCGTCACGGAACTGGTTGATCTGGCGGTAGTCCTCGGAGATGATAGCGCCGGCGAGGCCGTAGTCGACGCTGTTGTGCATCTCCAGCGCCTCGTCGAAGTCACCCGAGTACTCAAGCAGCGCGACGTGGGGACCGAACACTTCCTCGTTGATGCAACGCAGGTCCTCGTCGTAGTCGATCTCGTAGACGAACGGACCGACCCAGTGGCCCTCTTCGTGGCCCTCAGGGATCTCCTCGGCACCGAGGTCGGCGCGGTCGACGAGTACGTTTGCCCCCTCCTCACGGGCGAGGTCGTTGTAGCGCTTGAACTTCTCGACCTGATCGTCCTCGATGAGCGGCCCCATGAAGGTGTCTTCCTCCAGCGGGTCGCCGACGGCGATGTCTTCGGCGACATCGACGAACCGTTTCTTGAACTCGTCGTAGAGGTCCTCGTGGACGATGAGGCGCTCCGAGGAGACACAGCGCTGGCCGGTCGTCTTGAAGCTAGACATCACTGCCGAGTGAACGGCGATGTCGAGGTCGGCTTCCTCCGTGACGATGACAGCGTTCTTCCCACCCATCTCGCAGGCGGCGATCTTCCCGGGCTCGCCACCGACCTTGGAGGCGATCTTGTGGCCGACTTCGGCGCTCCCGGTGAAGAGGACCGTCTCGACGCGGTCGTCCTCGACGATAGCGTTGCCGGCGTCGCCGTAGCCCTGCACGAGGTTGAACACGCCGTCCGGGATGCCAGAGTCTTCGAACATCTCGGCGATGATGTGGGCACACCACGGGGTCTGTTCGGCGGGCTTCCAGACGACCGTGTTGCCCTCGACCAGCGTCACTGCGAGGTGCCAGAACGGGATGGCGACCGGGAAGTTCCACGGGGTGATACAGCCGACGACGCCTTTCGGCTTGCGCCGCATATAGGCGTCCTTGCTGGCGATTTCCGACGGTACCACGTCGCCGTGGGGGTGGCGAGCGTTGCCGGCGGCCCACTCGACCATGTGCCAGGACTCGGTGACGTCGGCCAGCCCTTCGCTGATCTCCTTGCCACACTCCATGGTGACGATTTCGCCGAGTTCCTCGTGGCGGTCACGCAGCTCGTGGTAGATGTCCCAGAGGTACTCCGCGCGGTCGATGTGCGAGAGCGAGCGCCACTCGTCGTAGGCGTCCTCTGCTGCGGCCAGTGCGCGGTCGACATCGGCTTCTGTTCCGCGGTGGAACGAGGCGAGGGCCTCGCCGGTGGCCGGGTTCTGACTTGTGAACGTTTCGTCGCCGGTGCCTGTCGTCCATTCACCGTCGATGTAGTGTCGACGTGAGTCGTCTGTACTCATGATAGGTACTGTACGCGTCCCCTACCAATATGTTCCACCGTCCATGGTCAGGGGGACGGCAATAACCTGATATGCCATCCATAATCAGGCATTGTCTCCCATGGTCGGTGTTCCCCTTATGAACCGCACCTTTATTTGCATCCACATCGTGGCTATCCCTAGCATCCCTTCATACGGAGGGCGCTCAGTATGAGTAACGCACAATCACAACACGGGGGACTCCAGCTTACCCTGAGCATCTGGCATCCGGACTGCTGGACGCTCGAAGTCACCGACAAGACGGCGGCTGGGCTACTGGCCCACGGCGTGTACAACACACAGAACGGTAGCGTGAAGGGCCTGTTCACCGCGTACGCCGACAGTATTAGCGACGTTGAGGCTCTCATCGATGCGACTCGCGACTCGTCACTGACAGACTCTGTGCTGGAGCTGCGCGAGCGCCACGGCGCGACCGGCACAGGCTCGTCGCCGGGGAACACGACCCGCGAATTGTTCGTCGAGTACGACCCGGACAACACCATCAGCGACAGCCTGCTCTCGCGGGGGTTCATCCACAACGACCCGGTTCGGGTCCGGCACGGTCGCGAGCACTGGCCGGTGTTTTTCCCGGACTCCCGCGACGAAGCCGAGTCGCTCCTCGACGAGATCCGCGAGGAGCAGTCGGCCGATATCGAAGTCACACGAATTACATCCGCTGGCGGCGGCAATCCGAAGCAACTCCGGCGAATGGACCGGCTCTCGGATAGCCAGCGCGAGGCGTTCGAACTCGCCCGACAGGAAGATTACTACGCGTGGCCACGTGGTATCTCGACGCGCGAACTCGCGTCGAAACTCGGTGTTTCGAAGACGACGCTGCTCGAACACCTTCGGAAAGCAGAAGCGAAACTACTCGACCCGGACCAGTAGTTCAACTCAGGACGGCCCGGACGGCGAACAGCGCGTTCTCCTTGCGCTCGCGGACGCGCCGATAGAAGTAGGAGAACCACTTGTCGCCGTAGGGAATGTACTGCCACATCGGGACCCCCTCGGCGGCGAGGTCGCGCTGTTCGTCGTCGCGGACCCCCATCAGCATCTGCACCTCGTAGTCGGTGCCGTACTCGTCGTGGAGCTCTTTCGCGTGGTCTATCATCGCGGGGTCGTGGCTGCCGACGGCGACGCCACCTTCGAACTCCTCGAACATCAGTTCGAGACAGTCCCGATAGGCTTCGTTGACACGCTCTTTCTTTTTATACGAGACCTCTTTCGGCTCGGAGTAGGCACCCTTGACAAGTCTGACTTTCCCGGGGAGGGGCGCGAGCCGTTCGAGGTCCTCGGGCGTCCGTTTGAGGTTTGCCTGCGTACAGACGCCGACGCCGCCCTCGTGTTCCGTGACGAGCCGCTCGTATGCGTCGAGAGTGACGTCGGTCGTAGTGTAGTCCTCCATATCGACCCAGACGAAGACATCGTGGTCGTCACCCGCCGCGACGATGCGTTCGAGATTCTCGACGAACACGTCGTCGCCAACGTCGAGGCCGATCTGTGAGGGCTTGACTGAGATACAGCAGTCGAGACCGCTTCTGTCGATCTCCTTTATCAGCTCGATGTACTGGTCTGCGTCCTCGTCGGCTGGCTGGCGCTCGTCGTAGTGTTCGCCAAGCAGATTTAGGATACCCTTGACATCGTCGTCGTTGAGCGAAGCGACGTGGTCGAGCGCTCCCGGCGCTGTCTCCCCGGCGACGAAGTTGTTCGCTATCGGCGGAATCATTATCGAAACTACGCCACTATATGGGCCTAAACGCACCCCCTACCAAAAAAATCACTCTCCGAAGTCTGAAATCAAGCGAGCGTGAAACTGCCGAGCGTATCGTCGTCAGTCCGGTAAAACGTGTGCTCCCCCGTGATGTGCGCTGTGCCAGAAACGACCGGGCTGGTCACGGTGACACCGTTGTCGACGCTGGTGTCGCTGATGTACCCCTCGAACGCTGACCCGACCGGGCCAGTCACTTCGACACGCTCGCCGACGGCGAGGTCGCCGTCGACGTGATGGAGCGTCAACCGCGCACACGTGCCTGTTCCGCAGGGGGAGCGGTCGACGGAGCCGTCGGCAAACACCACACAGCTCCGGTCGCCGTCGCCGCTGGCGGTGAGTTCGACTGCAGAGACGGTCGCCCGCGCTCCGGTGACCGGGTCCTCGGGTGCGGCATCGTTGACTGCTCGCCGGAGGTCCAGTGCGGGTTCGATACACTGCGTGGCGTCCTCGCTGTCGAGCGTGACGCCGAGACTGTCAGCGTCGACGACGGCAAAGTAGTTGCCGGCATAGACGATACGAACCTCGACCGGGACGCCGTCCTGTTCGACGGGAACCGTCTCACAGACGTAACTGTCGACGTTTTCGAACGCAACGCGGCGGACGACGCCATCAGCTATCTCGACTGTTACGTCGACCAGTCCGGCGGGAGTTTCGACGGTCAGTTCGGGCGACTCGGGAAGTTCGCCCCGTTCCACGAGTGCGGTCACGACGCCGATGAGGCCGTGGCCGCACATATCCAGATAGCCATCAGTGTCCATGAAGAACACCCCGAGGTCGGCCCGGTCGGTTGGCACCGGGACCGCTCCGAACATATCCGCGTGGCCACGGGGCTCTTGCATGAGGAGTTGCCGGACGCCGTCAGCCGTGGCTTTGAACCGGTCGCGTCTCTCCCGGACGGTCGCTCCGGTGAGCGTGTCAGCTTCGATACCGTCGAGGACGATGCGCGTCGGTTCCCCGCCCGTGTGCGTGTCTACCGTGGTAAACTCCGTTCGTTCCATAGCCGTAGCGATACTCTATACGGCAAACGCGTTCCAGAAGTATTAATTCACGGCTTCTCGTATGCTGTCCAGAACGTGGTGCCTACCATGGACGGTGACAGGGTTATACAGGGACTTACGAAAAAGGATATCAGTATACCATGAACGACCATGACACGCGTTCGATTGACAGGCGAAGCGTAATCAAAGCCGCTGCGAGTGCCGGACTCGTCGGTCTCGCCGGCTGTTCCGGTGGTGCTCCCGAAGACGGTGGTGGGGGCGACGGTGGTGACGGCGAATCGACGGATGCCTCGACGGACTCCGGGTCCGAAACCTACACCATCGGGATGGTTGACAGCCTCTCCGGGTCACTGTCGGCGTTCGGTCAGCGGAACCAGCGCGGCAAGGAAATCGCGCTTGACGATATCAACTCCGTCGGTGTCAGTGGCGGCGAACTGGCGATCTCACAGCAGGACGACCAGAGTACGAGCCAGGGTGGAGTCAGTGCAGCCCAGACACTCGTCAATCAGGAAGAGGTTCCGCTGCTCATCGGTACTGTCGGGAGCGGCGTCAGCACGGCTATCCACGAAAGCGTCGTCCAGAACACGGACGTCGTCCAGATCAGTCAGAACAGCACCAGCCCGAACCTGACGAACTTCCCGGACCTGCTCCGGATGCCGCCGGCCGGCAAGGCACAGGCGGAGGCAATTTCGTCGCTCCTCAACGAGGACGGCAACGAGTCCGCCGCGCTGGCCTGGATCAACAACGACTACGGCCAGTCCGTCGGCGAGGCTTTCATCGAGGCCTACGACGGGGAGATCGTCTACAACGAACCCCACGATCAGGGCCAATCCTCCTATAGCAGCACCATCTCCTCGATGTCAGACACCGACGCTGACGCGTGGGTGTTCATCACCTACCAGCCGGAGTTCGCGACGATGTCTCAGGAAGCGTTCGATCTCGGCGTCACCGATCAAGCCGCTTGGTACGGTGGTGACAGCGTCAAGGGCCCGAAAGTCCTCGAATCAGCTCCCGAGGGCAGTCTCGACGGAATGAAGGCCGTGGTTCCGAGCGTCCCGCAGGACGCCGAGAACTACCAGGCGTTCGTCTCGGAGTTCGAAGAGCGCTTCGGCGAGGAACCCACGTCGTGGTCGGCCTACGCCTACGACGCTGTGGTCGTCAGCGCGCTCGCTATCGAAGCCGCCGACGAATTCACCGGCTCGGCGCTCATGGAAGTCGTCCGGGACGTGACCCGTCCCGAGGGTGAGGAAGCGACTACCTACGAGGAAGCGCACGAAATTCTGGCAAACGGTGGCTCGCCGTCGGACGTGGACTACACCGGCGTGAGCGGCCCCATCGACCTCGACGAGAACGGTGACCCCGTTGGGTTGCTGCAGGTGTTCGAAGTCGTAGACCACGCGTACGAACCCGCCGGCTTCATCGAGGGCTAACGCAGCCACAACCCTTTCCCCATTTTTACCAATGGCGCAGATATTACAGTACCTGGCAAACGGGCTCGTTTTCAGTAGTATCATTATCCTCGGGAGTATCGGGCTCTCGCTGGTCTACAGCATCGCCGACTTCGCGAACTTCGCACACGGCGATACGATGACGCTTGGTGCCTACGGAGCGTTCGTCGCGTTCGGCGTGTTCGGCGGTCTCGGCGGCACTGTTCTCGGTCTCCCGATCGGGTTCTTTCTGGCCCTTGCGGTCGGGATGGCGCTCGCAGCGATCGTCGCCGTCCTCACTCATATTCTCGTGTACAAGCCCCTCGATACGGACTCGATCGGGCTGCTCATCACGAGCATCGGTGTGGCGTTCGTCTACCGCGCGGTGCTACAGGCGTCCTTCGGGACGGACTTTCTACAGTACGACATCCGCCGCAGCGGTCCGATTCCGCTGCTGCTGGACACGCTCGATGTCGCAGTGACACAGCGGGACGTGGCGATCATCGTCAGCGCGGCGGTCCTCGTCGCCGGCCTGCATCTCCTGCTCCAGCGGACGACGCTTGGTCGGAAGATGCGCGCGACGGCTGACAACCCCGACCTCGCACGCGTGAGCGGTATCCGAACCGACCGCGTCATTCTCGTCATGTGGGTCGTCGGAAGTGCGCTGGCCGCCGCTGGCGGCGTCTTCCTCGCGCTGTACAGCCAGCTCGACCCGCGCATCGGCTTCAACATTCTGCTGGTCGTGTTCGCCGCGGTCATCCTCGGCGGCATCGGCTCGGTGTACGGGGCGATGCTCGGTGGCCTACTCATCGGGATGCTCCACGAACTGACGCCGCTGCTCAGTGATGTCGGCCTTCCGATCAGCAACGCCTACGCGCCGGCTGTCGCGTTCGTCATCATGGTCGCGGTCCTGCTTGTCAGGCCCCGCGGCATCGCAGGTGATATGACATGAGCACGCTCGATGTCGGTGCGTACTCGCCCCGCGAAAAGGGCGTCGTGGGACTGCTCGGCGCGCTTGGCGCACTCCTGCTCATTGCGGTCGTCACCGGCTTCCTCGCCCCGGCGTACCTGCTGTATCTCGTCGGGCTGTCGGCGATGTACATGCTCCTCTCGATGGGGCTGAACGTCCAGTGGGGGTACGGTGGCATGATCAACTTCAGCGTCGCGGCGTTCTTCGGCCTCGGCGCGTACGGGACCGCGTTGCTGACGGCGTCCGGCTCGCCGATCTCCGGCGGCGTCAGTCCCGTCATCGCACTGTTCGGCGGTCTCGCCCTCGCTGCGGTGCTCGCGGTCATCATCGGCTACCCGACGCTGAAGCTCCGCGACGACTACCTCGCAATCGCGTCGCTGGGTCTTGCAGAGGTCGTCCGTATCTTCATCCTCAACGAATCGCAGTGGACGGCGGGCAGCGCCGGCTTGACCGGCATCCCGCTGTTTTTCTCCGACTGGCCCGTGCTCGGCGACCTGACCTACCCGTACGTCTTCTACGCGGGCGGGACGCCGGTGTTCAACATGAGCCAATCGGTCGTCACCAGCTTCCTGAACGTCGTCCTCGTCACGGTCATCGTCGCGGCCGTCTATCTGTTCCTCCGGCGGATTCACCAGTCGCCGTGGGGCCGCGTCCTGCGGACGATCCGGACCGACGAGGACCTCGCGGAGACGCTTGGCAAAAACACGTTCGCGTTCAAGATGCAGGCGTTCGTCATCGGGAGCCTCATCATGGCGCTCGCGGGCGTGTTCTACTCACACCTCGTGCTGTTCGTCAGCCCGCAGGACCTCCAGCCGATCACGACGTTCTACGTCTGGGTCGCCGTCATCCTCGGCGGCACTGGCAGCGACCGCGGCGCGATGCTGGGCGGGTTCACCATCGTCGCCATCCAGCAGGGAACCCGGTTCATGACCGACACCGGCGCGCTACCCATCGGTGCCGCACCGCTTCGACTCATGCTGGTCGGCCTACTTATCATCTTCATCGTCAGGCTCCGCCCGGAGGGGATTCTCCCGCCGGAGCGCGAACTTATCTGGCCCGACTCGCTGGGGGGCGGTCGCGATGAGTGAGCAGTCGCTCGTCTCCGACGGCCCCGTTCTCGGGAAGACCGACCCGGTACTTCGGGCTGAGGGACTGGAGAAACGCTTCGGCGGCCTCGTGGCGACGGACGACGCGTCCATCGAGGTCGAACGCGGCACGATTACGGGCCTCATCGGCCCGAACGGAGCCGGCAAATCGACGCTGTTCAACCTCGTCTCGGGCTTCTACGAGCCCGATGCGGGCTCTGTCTCAGTCAACGGCGTCAACGTGACCGGCCAGAAGCCCCACGAGATCGCCGATCAGGGGATGATCCGGACGTTCCAGACGCCGCGCAAACCGGAGGGGATGACCGTCCGGGAGGCGCTGCTTGTGGGGCCACACAACCAGACCGGAGAATCGATAATCCCGTTGTTCACATCGCCAAGTACCGTCGAACAGGAGGAACGGCGCTCGCTGGAACAGGCCCAGCAGATGCTCGAACGGTTCGAGATCGGTGATCTGGCCACCCAGCCTGCGACGGATCTTTCGGGCGGACAGATGAAACTGGTCGAACTGGCCCGCGGAATGATGGCCGAACCCGATCTGCTGCTCCTCGACGAGCCTGTCGCCGGTGTCAACCCCGTGCTAGCCGACAAACTCGCCGGGTTCATCGAGGAACTCAACGAGGAGGGGATCACCTTCCTCATCATCGAACACGACATGAACTTCATCATGCGGCTGGCCGACCCCATTATCGTCCTCAATCAGGGGAGTGTCCTCGTCGAGGGGCCGCCCGAGGCGGTCCGGAGCGACGAGCGCGTCATCGACGCCTATCTGGGAGGGCCGTCGGAATGACCGACCCCATCCTCACTGTCGACAGCGTCGACAGCGGCTACGGCGAAGTACAGGTGCTCGATGACCTCTCGCTGACCCTTGGCGAGGGGGAAATCGCCTGTCTCGTCGGCCCGAACGGGGCCGGCAAGTCCACCGTTCTCAAGACGGTGTTCGGCATGCTGGAGCCTTGGACCGGCTCGGTACGTCTCGGCGACCGCGAAATCGGCGGGATGGCCCCCGAGGACATCGTCCGTATCGGCGTCGGCTACGTCCCACAGACGGAGAACGTGTTCGGCTCGCTGACCATCGACGAGAACCTCCGGATGGGCGGAGTCGCTCGTGACGGCGGCCTCGACGAGGTCGTGGCCGAACTGTACGACCGGTTCCCGATCCTCGACGACAAGCGTACCGCGAACGCCAAGACGCTCTCGGGCGGCCAGCGGCAGGTGCTGGCCTTCGCCCGCGCGCTCGTGATGGAGCCCGACGTGTTGCTTATCGACGAGCCAAGTGCCGGGCTGGCTCCCAACACGGCCAAGGAAGTGTTCGACGACGTAGAGACAGTCAACGAACTCGGCACGTCGATCCTGATGGTCGAGCAGAATGCCCGTGAGGGACTGGGCATCTCCGACCGCGGGTTCGTCCTTGACCAGGGGACGGTCAAGTTCGAGGGCGAGGCCGACTCGCTGCTCGACGACCCCGAGGTGTCTCGGCTGTACCTCGGCGGCGAATCACGCCGCTGAGACCTCGTTCGACAGTTTTCCTCGCGTTCGCCGCGGAGCCACAACGACGACTTCCCGGGTGTTGCACTCGAAAGGACAAGGCAACACAGAAAAGCCCCCCTTGCATACCGCCTGCCAATGACTGTGACGCTGCCGACCGACGCCGATGACTGGGCCGCCGCGTGGCGCGACCGGATCAACGAGCGGGCCGCGTTCGCTGACAGCGCCGACGACTTCACCGCTGTATTCTGTTTCGAGATCCGTGCCGACGACGCCTACACCGGTGAACCGATACAGTTCGTCGTTGTGATCAAGGACGGTGTCTGTACTGCCGCCGGAACGGTCGCAGACCCCGAGTACGACTTCGCGTTCCGTGGCCCCTACAGCGAGTGGGTCACGATGCTGCAGGGCGACCTCGACATCTCCGCCGCCGCGATGGACGGAACCTTTGACGTCGAGGGCGACACGATGCGGCTGCTTCGCCGGCAGGACACTATCGCCGAAATGGTCGCGGCGGCACAGAACGTCGACACCGAGTTCGAGTACTGACCGACGGGCTTTTGTCCGCCCGCCGGACCAACACGGGTATGTTGGATAAACTCGGTGCGGTTGGTATCGGCGGTATCGTCGTGTTGCTCGCCGGCATCGGTCTGGTCGCGTGGAAGGCACCCATTGTCGCCGTCGGCATCGCTCTCGTCGTTGGGGGCCTCGGACTGGTCGTCTACGGCCTCGTCACGAGCCTGCTCGGCGCGTTCGGACTTGGTGGTGGCATGGGCGGTATGGGTGGCGGCGGCATGGGCGGTGGCGGTATGGGCGGCGACGGGATGCCCTGAAGCGGAAACGACTAACAGGCGGTGTCCGCATCGATATCGAATTCGAACCGTGCACCGCCGTGTTCTCCTGTTGTGACACGCACTGTCCAGCCGTGGGCTTCGGCGATTGTCCTGACGATATAGAGACCGAAGCCGGTCCCGTCAGCCGCCCGTGACGCGCCCGGTTCGAACACCCGCTCCCGTTCGTCGGGAGCGATTCCCCGGCCGTCATCCTCGATCGCGAAGCCGTCGGGTGTCGGTACGATGCGAACCGTTATTTCGGTGGCGTCGCTTCTATCTTTCTCATCGGCTGCGCGTTCATTGCGCTCAGGCCCGTGTGTGACGGCGTTAGCGAAAACGTTCTCGAACAGTCGGAGCAATCGCTTTGGGTCAGCTTCAATCAGTATCGGTGGCGGCGGTTCCAGCACTGCGCTGTCGGTCTCGACGTGGGTCCACGCCGTCGTTGCCACGTCAGCGATATCGACGGCCTGCTCGTCGGCTGCCAGCGCCCCGTCTCTGGTCGCGGTCCGCAGATCCTCGATAATCGATTCTAACCGCCCTAAACCATCTCTGGCGGCGTTGATACGCTCGACCGACAGCTCCTCGGCAGCGAGTTCGAGGTGGCCACTAGTGACGGCAAGCGGCGTCCGGAGGTCGTGTGCCAGCAGGTCAGCGAACTCTGTGAGCCGCTCGTTCTGTCGCTGGAGGTGCCACTCCCGTTCCCGCCGGTCTGTAATATCCCGGCCGACACCGCTGAACCCCTGAACTGTGCCGTCGTCCGCCGTGAGGAGCCGGCCGCTGAGTTCGAACGTCACCACCCCCTCCGTCGTCTCGGCCCGCGCTTCAACGGTCGTTTGACCCGACTCGAACACCTCCTCGAGAGCTACTTCAACGGCTTCCCGGTCATCCGCGACAAAGAACTCGGTCGGCTCTGTGCCCGACAGTTCGCTATCCGTCAGGTCGAACAGCTCGTTCAGCCGAGTGTTCCAGTACGCAAGTTTGCCGTCTGCGTCGTAGACGTAGAAGACATCGTCGAGAGTCTCGACCGCGGCCGCCAGAACACGACACTGGTCTTCCATGCGAGACAGACGCACCCGAAGGACATAACTACGCAGTACGGCTGGCTCGCTGTCGGAGCAGTCCCGCACCGCTGGCGGGGCCGACTAGCGACTGTTCACCGGCCGCCAACACAGCGCCTAGTTCTCGCTCGTTGGCCGGTCAGCCCGGTGTTCGCTGATGATCTGGTCGACCATCTCCGCGTTCTGCTCCTTCCGGCGGTCGGCGGCGCGCTCTTCCCAGTCCTCGATTGCCGCCTCGATTTCGCCTTCGCGGGTGACGGCCAGTTCGTCGACCTCCTGTACGGTGACCATCTCCGCTGGCGCGACGGGAATGTCGTTGTCGAACAGCACCTGATCGGCGATGTCAGAGAGGTTCCCGTTCCGGAGGACGATTTTCGGGTCGATATCCGCCAGTTGCTGGGCCGTCGACCGGCCCGCGCCCGAGGCGTCCCGGAACATGACGATGTCGTCCTCCACAAGGCCGAACCGTTCGTCGGCGTCGGCGATGGCGTCTTTGGTGAACTGTTCGACCACTTTGACTGGGGTCAGTCCCTCCTGCTTCTCCGAGACATCGGCGAAGTTCGAGTGATCGAGCTTCCACAGCGCTTTCAGCCGTTCGAGCTTGTCAGCCAGCGCCTCGCGTTTCTCCTGTTCGTCCTCGACTTTCCGTTCGAGGGCCTCGTTACGCCGCTGAAGCCGCGTCACCTCGCGGTCCTTTCTGACCTCACGCCGGCCCTCACTTCGGGCCTTCTCCAGTTGCTTGTCCTTCTCCGAGATCTGGTCGTCTTTGCGCTTGATCGTCTCTTTGAGGTCGTCGACGTGTGATTCGAGCCGTTCGATGCGGGCGTTCAGCCGCTTGATCTCCTTCTCGTCGTCAGTGAGTTCCCGTGGTTCGTGCGCCGTGGTGTCCTCGTCTTCGCTGTCGTCGTCTTCGAGATCACGCAGCACCGTCTCGACGCTCTCCTCGCCAGCGACGACGCGGTCGATGACCGGCCCCACGTCGTACTGTGGCGGGACCTTGCCCGCGACGCGTTCGAACTGGTCGGCGTGGCGGTCGAAGGCGTAGAGGGCGGCGGCCATCGCGTCCCGCTCGTGGTCGTTGTCGTAGACCTCCTCCCGGGTCCGGTGTTTCTTTTCGTCGACCGGGAGGTCGGTGTCGGGCTCCCAGCCCGCGGCGCTAAAGGAGCGTCGGAGTTTCTCGACGGTTTCGGGCATCGGCGTCACGTCAGCGGCGACGATGACCGGTCGCCCGCGCTCGATGATCCACTCTGTCGTCGCGGCGGCGTCGTCGGTCCGCGAGGAGTACACGTCCAGCACAGTGCCGTCGAGGGAGACGATGGCGACGGCCGTCGTCGTTCCGGGGTCGACGCCGACGACGACGTGGTCGCGCCGCTTTGCCAGTGGCTTGAACTCGATGCCGTCCCGCCGCTGGCGCTCAATCTCGACGCGCGTGTCGCCCGACCGGGATCTCGATACCGGGATGTCCTGTGGTCGGGCCGAGACCTGAAACACGGCATTGGAGAATCCGCCGTACTTCTCTGTCACGTCCCGTTCGTACTCCAGTCCGGCAGCGTCGAGTTCGGACTCGATCTCACGCGCCCGCTTGCGGACCGCGCCGTGGATGCGCCGGGTGTAGCGGTCCTCTGACCACCCGCCTTTTCCGGTCGAGCGGCCCCGCGAGACCTTCACCCCCGTCGTGTCGGTGAAGGCGGACACCTCCTGCCCGACGTTGGCGGCGGCCAGCCTGGCCGCGGCTTCGGCCTCCTCCATCGGGTCCTTGCCGTAGGGGACGCCGTGACGCTTGGCGACCCGGGAGAGCGGTTCAGGCTGCTCGTCACCGGTCACCTGCACCAGTTTCGTCTCGTCGGGGAGCGAGCCGAGGACGTGGATCAGGGCGTCCTTGTCCTCGGCGAGTTCGTACATGTTGTCCGTCGCGACGATGGCCGGCTCCTCGTCCTCAATGCGCCGGCGGAGCTTCCGCCGCGAGACCACGTCTCGCTCGACTGATTCCCCGTCGAAAACCACCAGTGCGTACGACGGTGCGTCACCGCGCACGTCGCCGCTCTGGATGTCGACACCAAAGACGACTGCGTCGAGCGCTGCCGTGCGGTTCACGAACCATGGTAGGCGACGGTCAATTATAAATCCGTTCCGGGCTCGAACCCGATTTCCGGTCCGGTTTCCGATAGCCAACCGCAACGTCTCTTAGCTGGGCGGGTCAATCGAAAGACATGATCGCACAGCGACACCCCGATAGCCGCATCCCGGAGGCTGGTCGGCATGCCCTCTGAGAAAGAGAAGATGCTCGCTGGCGAGCGCTACGACGCGAGCGATCCGGAACTCGTCGCCGCCCGTGAGCGTGCGAACGAACTTACCCGGGAGTACAACCGGACCGACCCGTCGGAGGCCGACACCAGACAGGCGCTCATCGAGGACCTGTTCGGCTCGGTCGGCGCGGACTGTCACGTCGAACCGCCGTTCCGGTGTGACTACGGCGACAACATCCACGTCGGCGAGGGGTTCTACGCGAACTTCGACTGCGTCGTGCTGGACGTCTGTCAGGTCGATATCGGCGACGACTGCCTGCTCGGGCCGGGCGTCCACATCTACACCGCGACGCACCCGCTTGACCCGGATGAACGACGTAGCGGCGTCGAGTACGGGAAGCCGGTGACTATTGGCGACAACGTCTGGGTCGGCGGTCAAGCGGTCATCAACCCTGGCGTCACCGTCGGTGACGACGCCGTCATCGGGTCCGGTTCGGTCGTCACTGACGACGTCCCCGCTGGCGTCGTCGTTCAGGGGAACCCCGCATCGGTCGTCCGTGAAATCGAGGACTGACGGCCCCGGACAGCAGCCACAGCCGAACGGGCGTGACTCGTCGCGGGGTTCTTCGCGTTGTGGCACGTACTGCCCCCATGGAGACGAAAACGGAACACAGCGTTCAGACGGTCGAAACACGGGACGAACTCGACGACGTACTGGCGACAGCCGACCGCGTGCTGGTGATGGTCCGAACGACTGGCTGTACTATCTGCAAGTCGATGGAGCCGATACTCGATATCGCTGCGAAGGCCACTGACGCCACAGTGGTCGTGTTCAATCCGAAACACGACCTCGATGCTGTCGAGGCGTTCGACGTCCGGAGCGTCCCGACGTTCCTGCTGTTTGCTGACGGGGACCTCATTCACCGCCGTGCCGACGGATTCGTCCCGGCCGAGGAACTTATTGAGTTCACCGAAAGCGGGTCGGAATCGGACGTGTGAACTGGGTTGTAGTGTCACACTGAGGCAACACTTTTGTCATTGCTTGTCGAAGCGGTCCGTCGATGGCCCTCCAAATCGGCTCCGCCCTTGAAGAGGCGGGGTACCGGCTATTCAGTCGTACCGGCGGGATACTACTCGCAGCGTTTTTAGCCCTGATAGTTAGCTTGCAGGCACTGCTAAACACTATTCTGGCGACGACCGTCACCAGAATGGGGTACGGCGAGGTTACCGCAGCCATGCCGCTCACCTTCGACATCCCGCTTACTGTCGCTGGTGCCGGTATCGCTGTCAGCTCCGTGATCTCACTGTATCTCACTATCGTGTCCTTCCGAACGTTTGTCGCTGGGGCACGCACCAGCTTCCCGGAGGGTGCGTTCACGCGGAACGTGCCACTCGCGATGGTGAACGTGCTAGTTGGCGGACTCGTCTACGGGTTGCTGGTGTTCATCGGATCGATCTTGCTCATTATTCCCGGCATCTTCGCGTACGTCGTGTTCATCTTCATGGCACCGTACATCATCGCCGAAGACCGGAACTTCATCGCGGCGCTCAAAGAGAGCTACCGGCTCACCGAGGGCGACCGGATAGCGCTGTTTGGGCTGCTGTTCATCGTCGTTGTTGCTGCGGGGCTCCTCGGCGGAGTTATCGGACTCCTCAGCCCATTGGTGCTTTCGGGACCGGCCTCGCAGTTACCGACTATCGTCCTCCAACCGCTGCTGTCGCTGTACAGCACTGCGGTTATCGCAGTCGCGTTTGAGCAACTCCGCGAGAGTGGTGGGCGGCCACCGTCGGCTCCGAGCGAGGACGACACGACGATGTCGGCGCTCTGACCGCTGTCGTCCCTACTCGGGCCTATAGCACCGCTTTGTCGGACCGTGACTGTCTTACCCGTCCAGTTTCCTATCGGGAGCAATGCGACGGCATCGGGTCGGAACGAGCCTGTACGCTGGCGTGCTGTTCGTCGTCCTCGGGATACTCGCGTGGGTGACCGGCCAACCGTTCATCTTCCCGAGTCTCGGCCCGTCTGCGTTCATGCTCGCGTTTCAGCGGGACCGCGACCGGACGGGACTGGTCCGCGTCGTCGTGAGCCATCTCATCGGCGGTCTCGCGGGGCTTGTCGCGTACGTCCTGCTCGCAACAGGCGTCTCACTGGTCGCGGACCCGGCGGCGTTCTCGATGGCCGGGCTCCGCCTCGTCGCGAGTGCGACGCTCTCGCTCGTCGTGACGAGCTGGGGGATGATTGCGACCGATACGGTTCACGCGCCGGCCTGTGCGACGACGCTCATCGTCTCGTTGGGACTGCTATCGACGCCACGCCAGGTCGCGACTATCGTGGCCGGCGTCGGCGTCCTCGTCGCGTTCTATGCGCTCGTGCTATCCGCGTACCACCGAGCGACTGATTCGGCCCGACCAGGGCTGGTCGATGGCTGATGCGGTCACACAGATCGGTGTACCGTACTCACTCCTCGGATAACTGGACGGTCAGCACCGGCACCGGCGATTCGCGGACGACCGTCTCCGCGACGCTGCCGATGAGATAATGGTCCAGCCCGGTCCGGCCGTGGGTTCCCATCACGACGAGGTCTGCCGGAACATCCGTGACGGCGTCGACGATCTCCGTCTTCGGGACGCCCTCTCGCCGCGTGGTCTCGACCGAAACGCTGTCGGGTAGCTCGGCGACGGTCGCTTCGATGGCCGCCTCGGCGCGGTCGCGCTCTGCTTCGAGCCACGCGTCAGCCGAGAGGCCGCTCGACGGACTCTCGAACCGGTTTCGAGTGTCGACGACCGAGAGCACGTGGACCGTCGCGTCGAACCGGTCCGCAATCGTCCCCGCGTGTCTCGCGGCCGTACCGATACCGTCGCTGCCATCGGTCGGGAGGAGAATCGTGTCGTACATCGGCTCAGACACCACCCGTCGCCATTAGGAACAGCGCTGCGGCGATGACTGCGAACAGCCCGCCGACGAATTTCTTGATCGTCCCGGTATCCAGGGCGGTCGAGACGTACGGTGCGATCTGGCCGCCGGTGACGGTCGCAGGCACGGTCCAGACGACCATGTTCCACGGCGTCGACGCGAGGTCAATGGAGTGTGCGCCCGGGACGAGGCCACCGCCGAAGACGTGGACCAGCGAGGCCAGAACCGCCGTCAGCGCCACGACGATGTGGTTCGTGCCGATGGCGACCCGGACCGGGACATCGGTTCGGAGCATCGAGATGATGCCCAGTTCGCCGACGCCGAAGCCGGCCAGTCCCTGGAAGACACCGCCGATGCTGTAGTTCGCGAAGCGTTCGAGATAGCCGCCGCGTGTGTAGCCGTAGTCGTTGCCGTCCCGGTCGACGCGCGTCACCGTTCCGTTGTCGGCCGTTTCGACGCCGGCCGGCCCGAGTTTGTTGTCGTCGTCGGGGAGCGTCGCGTCGCCACCGTCAGCCGACACCTCGGGGTCATTGTCGCCTGCCTCACCCGGTTCCTCGTGACTGAGGTCGGCCTTGAAAAGCAGGTACGACGCCGCCAACAGGGCGATACCGAGCAACGCGTGAAACACCGGTTCCGGGATGACAAACGACAGTAGCGCGCCGGCGACAACAAAGGGCACGCTCCCGAGGACGAGGCTCAGCGCGAGCCGTCGGTCGACGAGCCCGTACTGGATGAACGCGAGTGCCGAACTGGAGAGGCCGAACGATTCGCTGATGAGTCCGACCTTCACCAGTGTCTCCGGTGTCAGCGTCTCCCCGGCGAGTACCGGGAAAATGAAGATGAGAAACGGGACGAACAGGGCCGACCCGCTGATACCGACCGTGTTGACGATGGTAGCACCGGTAACGAAGGCGATACAGAGCCACCAGTACTCAAACCAGTAGCCGGTGCCCGCGTCGGCGGGTGTCGGTGCCGCGGTGTACACACCGGCGACAAACAGCAGTGGTGCCAGAAATACGAAAACGTGCTGGTACTTGAGAAACCCCTTCTGAAGTCGACTGGACGGTGACGACGTGGTCATTGACGCGTGAAGCCAGCATTGTGAACTATCGCTTAAATCCCTTGTTGTCTGTACTTGTTTCAAAAATGATGGCAAAAACCGGCGAAGACGGCAAAAACGCATGGACCCCCCGGCGCCCTAATACCCCTAATATTTATTACATAGACTGTGGTAACACATACCGCTATGAGTTTTCCAGAGGGACCAATGGAGTCAGGCGGCCGGTCGAGTTACGACGAAGACGCTCCTGCCGACGCCGCGGACACAGACGGACTCTTTGGACCCCTGCGTCGGTTCTCGAAGCGGTGGTCCCGCCGCTACATCGAGATGCGTGTCGACGCGCTCGATAGCCGCTGGGACTAACCGGCTCGACACCTCGCTCCGTTCCGGAAAAGGACTATACTGTCCCCGCCGCAGGGACGGATATGGATATCGCCAGAATCGCTGTCCACGAGTCGGTCGCAAAGGCCTGTCCGCTGGAGGCGATGGTCGCCGCGTTACAGGGGTCTGCGATTCCCGTCGAGATTGTCGGTGACGACGCTTCATTCGATGCCAGTGACTGCGTCGTCACGTTCTCCCCGCGGGACGCATTTCTGGACGCCGCCTGGGTCCACGGTATCCGGGCGGGCTACGACGAGTTCGACGTGACTGCCTACGAGGCCGCTGGAACCGCATTGATGAACAGCACCGGCATCCACGGCGACACCGTCCCGGAGACTGTCGTCGGCTACATGACGGCCTTCGCCCGCCGTCTCCACGTCTATCGGGACCACCAGAGCGACAGCGACTGGATGCAGGAACCGTACGACGCGCCGTTCACACTGACCGGCGAGCAGGTGTGCGTGGTCGGCCTGGGCACCATCGGTCAGGGCGTCGCCGACCGGGCCAACGCGTTAGGGATGGAAGTCGTCGGCGTTCGCCGCTCCGGTGACCCTGTTGAGAACGTTGAGCGCGTGTACACACCCGACGAACTGGACACTGCCGTCGCCGACGCGCGCTTCGTTGTGCTGTGTTGTCCACTCACTGAGGAGACTGAAGGCATGGTCGGCGCTGCTCGCCTTGTGCAGATGCGGACCGACAGCTACCTCGTCAACGTCGCCCGAGGGCCCGTCGTCGTTGAGGACGCGCTGCTGAACGCGCTCGACGACGGGACGATTGCCGGAGCGGCTCTCGACGCCCACTGGGAGGAACCACTCCCGGAGGAGCATCCGCTCTGGGACCACGAATCAGCCATCGTGACGCCACACGTCGCCGCGTCCACGAGCCAGTATCACGAAGACATCGCGGCACTCGTTCAGGAAAACGTCGAACGGATTGCTCGCGGCGAGTCGCTTCGGAACCGCGTCGCGTGAGAATCGGCTGTCCGGGGACAGCCTCCGGCCGCCCCGCTCAGGTACCTTCGACCAGTCGTTCTAGTTGCTCGGGCGGAACCGCGCCACGGGCGGCGTGTCCATCGTAGGCGAACGTCGGGACGCCGGTGATGCCCTGACGCTGTGCCGTGGTGAATTTCTCCCGGACCGCCGACTGGAGAGCGTCGTCTCCGAGTGCCGACCGGATTTCGTCGCTCTCGACGCCCGCCTCCTCGGCCAGTTCGACCAGCAGGTCTTCGTCGCCGATGTCCTGTCCGTCCTGCCACAGCGCCTCGAAAACGGCCACGTCGAAGGCTAGCCACGTCTCGTAGTCGTAGTGCTCTTTGACGTAGTACGAGGCGATCTGGGCGGGCAGCGAGTCGATGTCGGTGGCGATGTCCAGATCCATCTCGACGTCGTATTTCGCCTGCAGCCGGCGGACGCTCTCTCTGGCCTGCTCGTAGTAGTCCTCGTCTTTGCCGTCGTCGACGGAGTGATCGATGGAGCCGTCCGGGTTGCGCTTCCCGCTCCGGAGGTCGAAGGGATGCCAGTCGATCTCCAGTTCGTCCTCGCGCGTCGACTGGTACTGCCTGAGCGATTCGCGTCCGAGATAACAGAACGGGCAGACGTAGTCCGAGAAGACTGTGATCTGCTCGCTCGACTGTGTCTCACTCATACGTCCGGGTATGCGTTGCTCGCGGTTAAACGCGGCCACCGTCTGTGCTGGACCAGCGCACGACCGACTGACCGGCTACACGCTGTCCTCGACGGTCCCGTGGATGGTTTCCACACGCGAGACGAGGTCGTCGGCGCTTTCTGCGAGCAGCGTCACGCGCCCGCCGGTACCCATGCCCTCGCGGCCGACGACAGCGACGGGTGTCCCTTTGCTGGTCTCGACGGCCCGGCCGACACCCCACGTCATAGCGTCGGCGGAAACCCTGTCCGGTCGCTCGTTGGGATTGTACGAGGCGATAGTGCCGTCCAGCGACGCCAGCGTGTCTTCGATGGCGTCGGTCAGCCGGCAGTCGACTGCGAACCGGACCACTGGGTCGTGCTCCCGGGCGGCAAGCAGGGCGCGAGCCACTGTCGTCGATGCGCCGAAGCGGACGCCGCGGTTCGGCCGGACGCCGTCCATCGTGCGAGTGAGACGGCCTTCGACGGCGGCCACCGCGTCCGGCGTCTCCGCGTACGGGGTCGCGCCGGCGATGGTCATCCCCCGCTCGGGAACCAGCGCTGACACGTCCGCATCGACGAGGGTAGACACTGCCCGCTCGACGGCCTCGCTCGTCGGATCGCGCGCGGCATCATTGCGCGTCTGGACGAGGTGGTGGACCGCACCGGGTCCCTCCCCGACGTCGACGTTGTACCGGACCGCGCTCGCAAGCAGGTCGATACTGCTTCCGACCGCCGTCGGCAGGTCGTCGCCGTGGGCCAGCTGTGTCGCGATGGCCGAGGACAACGTACAGCCGGAGCCGTGGGTGGCCTCGGTGTCGACCCGGTCGTGGCGGAACGTCGTCACCCCGTCTTCGGTCACGAGGGTGTCGACGACGGCGTCGCCCGGGACGTGGCCCCCCTTCACGAGCGCGCTGTCGGCCCCCATTTCGACGAGGTCGCGGCCCGCCCGCTCCGCGGCCGCAGGGTCGTCGACGTCGCGCCCGGTCAGGACGGCGGCCTCGTCGGCGTTCGGTGTGACAACCGTCGCTTCGGCGATAAGGGTCTCGTAGGCGTCTTCGGCTTCGGCGGCCAGCAGTCGGTCGCCCGAGGCCGCCACCATCACCGGGTCGACGACGAGGTTCGGCAGGTCGGCGGCGTGGTCCGCGACCAGATCGATGACCTCGCGCGTCGCGAGCATCCCCGTCTTGACCGCGGCCACGTCGAAATCTCCCGTGACCGCCTCAATCTGGGCCTCGATCTGTTCGATCGGGAGCAGATGCTGGCCCTGTACGCCCGTGGTATTCTGTGCCGTCACGCTCGTGATCGCGCTGGTCCCGAAGCCGCCACAGGCTTCGATGGTCTTGACGTCGGCCTGGATGCCGGCCCCACCACCGGAGTCGCTGCCGGCGACGGTCAGCACGACTGGCGGTGTCACTGGGGCGTCCGCTCGTGTCATATCTGATGCCTTCAGCGGCGGCCACATATCGGTGCTGGTCTCTCAGTCGGACGAAACTATGTGGCCAAATCCTAGTATGGTAATAATACTACATACTACATCTGAGAAACATTTATGTAGCGCTGTGTCGGATGTGCCCTTGTACCACAATGGAACCAGCGTCGCGCGATACTACCGACTCCGACGAGCAGTACGGCAGCTTCACCACTGGCGGCGGCGACGTCGTCGTCTATGACACCGAGAACCCGACCGCGTGGCTCCAATCGAGCTATGCGGTACAGGTTGGCTGCTCCTCGGAGCGAAAGTCGGCCTGACCTTCTTACCCGACCGATATCATCGCGATACCGACGATAGCCAGCCCCGCAGCGGCCAGGCGGGCCCGAAAATGCGACTCATCGAGAACGATCGCGCCTAGGATGACGGCGACGATGGCCTGCCCGTTGACAATGGGCGAGACGATACTCGCCGGGAGCAACTGGAAGGACAGCAACACGATGTGGTTCGCGTAGGCGACGAACATCGCCGCGACGACGAACTTCGAGAGGTCCCCTCGCCACCCCGGTGGGACCTGGTATCGGAATGCGAGCGGCGTCATTAAAACGGCGATGCCGACGGCCATTACCGGGATGTAGGTCGTCGGTTCGATAGCCAGTTCCTGCATCAGTACCCGCTTGCTTACATCGACGAGCGCGAACGCCGCAGCCGACAGTAAGGCCAGTTGCGCAGGCCGGGACTTCTGGGCCCGCCTAAGCGGGGCCAGTAGCGCTGTGCCCTGCCAGTTCGCGACGTAGACGGCGGCGGTCGCGACGACGACACCGCCGACCTGCAGCGGCGAGAGGTGCTGGCCCAGCAGGCCGACTTCCAGCGGTAGGACGAACACTGGAACGATCTTGCTGATCGGCGAGACGTAGGAGACTTCGCCGACACGGATCGCTCGAAAGAGTGTGAGCAGTCCCACTGCCGTCACCGCCGTCACAGCGAGTATCGACGAGAGGACATTGACGCGGTTTCCCGCCGGGAGGAAGGGCTCGTTGCTGACGAAGACGATCGGGAGGTAGACGATGGGGACGAGGCTGTACGTCAGCAACAGGAACACCGGCGACGGATACTCCGTGAACCATCGCTTCATCACGAACAGGTACACACCGAACACCAGCGCCGACAGGACGGCGTACGCGATTCCGACGTTCACGGTTGACAACGGCTAGCCGACTGCAATAACTGTTCCCTTCGGGCTCGTGTCAAGAACTGTGATGGCGGGCGAGCACCGCCACAAGCAACACTGCGAGACCGGTCACGAGCGCAGTAAAGCCGTTGCCCTCGCCGGCTGTCGTCTGTGTGTCTGTGAGCATCGCCGTCGGAGTCGACGCTGGTTCCGCCGTTTCCGTCGAAACGACCACGTCGACCATCGTCGTGTTCCGTCCGTCACCTGCCGACAGCGACACCGTTCCAGGCTCGCCGAGGGTGACTGGCCGGGCGACCGTTGTCGTCGTCTGTGGCGGGAGATACAGCCGCTGCTCGGCGAACACGACACCGTTGCGGCGGAACGTGACCGCTGCTGTCCCCGGAATCTCGTTGTCGTTAACGACAGTGGCGGTCACGTCGACCTTGTCACCCTGCCTGACTTCTCTCGGACTCGCGGTGACGTCGGTCACGCTGGCGGCTGCCGGTTCTGTCACCACGACAGTGACGGTGTCGCCGTCGACGCTGAGTACGTATCGGCCGGGGTCGGCAAACGTGTGTGTCAGTTCGACCTCTGTCCGTACCCCCGGTTCGATCTGGTCCTGTTTTGCGGCGACGACGGTCTCGTTGACCCCGAGCGTCACGTTGTACGCCCCCGCCTCGCCGCCGGCGTTCTCGACGACTGTGTCGACCGCGAGCGTCTCGTTGGTCACCAGCCGGATCGGTTCGCTCCCGCCGACTGGTGCGTCCGACCGGTAGAGACTGTCTGCGCGGTAGTCGTCCGCGCGGTCGACCGGTGGGAGGCTGTAGCCGATACGGGCGGGAATCGCACCGAACAACCGCTGGTGTGTCGCGTCATTCCACATCGCCACCGTCGCTGTCGTTTCGGTCTCCGTCGCGGTCGTGTTCCGGACGCTTGCCCCGCCAGCGGCCTCGACCTCGGTGAGGAACTGCGATTGCGTGACCGGGTCACGGTAGCCGTTTAGCGACTGGAACACAGTCTGGAGTGTCTTGTTGCGGTCCGTGGCCGAGCGGATATGGACGTCAGTCCGTCCGGCGACGAGCGCGCCCTTCCGGTAGTTCGCGTCGTTCGTCCAACTCGACCTGTCGGTCAACGCCACGTCGCTGTAGACCGGTTGCTCGCCCGCTGCGAGCTGTGCTTGGAACTCGTCGAACCCGATCAGGTCCTGTTCCAGCGTCAGGACAGCGGCGTAGTACGTCGCCCAACCCTCGACCGTCCACCGCGTCTCCCGTGTCGTCTCGTAGGCCTGCCGGCTGTGGACGTACTCGTGGAGCCAGACGTTATTGGCGGCATCCAGCGACTGCCGGGACTGGACCCACATATCTGCGTCACCGATCTGATACCCCTCGACACCCCAGTTGACAGTCCCGGATGGCGCAGCGACGACGAACACCTGCTCGTCACGGTCGCCGACCCGGAGGGCGTTCGACGCGTTCGCCATCGAGTCGAGGACCGAAATCGGCGAGGCCGTCATCGTCGCCCGCTCCGGCACAGCCAGCGTGAACGTCTGGTTGTGCGCCGTCTCCTCGAAGGTCGCTACTTCGCCGAGGTACACGATCTCCTCGCCCGCCGCACCCGGGCCCGCCGTCCGGAGCGTGCGGTTGTACCTGACGGGCTCCTGACCAGTGTAGCGCCAGCGTGTCGGCGTCAGTGACCGTGTGAGTAGCGCCCACTCTCCCGTATCGACGCTGAGATACCGTCCCTCGGCACCCTCAGGCCCGCTCTTCTCGATTGTCCGGTTCGGGTTGATACGGTAGCTGATCGTCGCGGGGCCCTGCGTTTCGTCCCACTCGTACACGGACTCGTTGACGCGCTCGAATCCGTCTGTTCCGGTCACTGTCGCTTCCGCTGGAACGTGTGTTTCGAGGTCGATGACTCGGTCTGGCACCTCGTAGGCCAGAGTCACTGCGACTTCGCCCGGCTCCTCCTGTACGCGCGCGTAGGTCTGTGTCTGCTGAATCACGTCACCGTCGCTGGTCTGTGTTGCACCCGACGTGGCAGTCCCCGTCGCCATACTGGCCGCCGCTGGGGCTACCGTTTCGGCTATGTCCCCACCCTGCCCGCGTGGCTGGCGTCGATGCGTGTCGGCGCTTCTCGTTCGGACTCTCGAGCCATTTGACTCGTTAGTGGCTACCGACGACTGCACCGCCTCAACTGCCTGTCCACGCTGAGCCGATGTCGTCTCGGTTTTGTACGTGCAGTTTTCGTCGGTTCCAGCCGCCGCTCCGTCGGTAGCGCCGGCCACCGTCCCGTGGTCAGCGGTCGCCGCCACTGGGAGCGACGCGATTCCCCCACCAAGGAGAAGGACCACGAGTCCGACGGCCACCACCCGCCGGGGTACACCGAGCATTGCAAACAGTTACCGCCCCATGGTTGAAATAGTTGACCGCCGATTTTGGGTGTCGGTATCATGCACCAATACTTGGGTTGACCGACCGCTGCCGGAAGCTCCCACGACGGAAAAAACGGCCAGACCTGAACCACTCGTAGCCGACCGCAGCGAACGCTCGCGAGCAGACCGAGCTGAAAAGCTGGCGAGCAGGTTATACCAGCGGCTTGCCACGGCGCTTTCACGAGAACCGCTGGCAGTCAGGAGTTCAGGCGACGTTGAAACCTTTGTCGCGGAGGAAATCCTCGACGCGGCCCGTGTGATTGCCCTGGAGCTCTATCTGCCCGTCCTCGACAGTGCCACCGCAGGCGAACTTCGATTTGAGGTCTGAGGACAGCGAGTCCATGTCGACGTCTTTCGGGTCGAATCCCTCGATAATCGTTACCTCCTTCCCGTAACGGCGCTCGTCGATGCGGATGTTAATCTCCTGGGACTCCTTAGCGACGTCTTCACAGACGCAGAGCTCCTCAGGCAGCCCGCACGTCGAGCAGACTTCCGACATTACAATCGCGCCTACGAACACGACCTATTAAACACTGTCGGGGACTATTGATCGGAGACGATTTCGTCGGCAATCTCGACAGCTTCGTCGGCCATCGCCTCGCTTACCTCGCCGCCGTACCGGAGTTGCTCCCGTAGCGCCGCCAGTCGCCGGACCCGGTTGTCAGCCTCTATCGCGTCGAGATACGCCCGTACCGTCTCACCGCTCTTGCGGCTCCGGTATTGCATCGCAAGGACGTGCATGGCCCGCTGGAACGCCCGCTCGATGTCGGTCTCGGGGTCCACGCGGCGCTGGTAGCGCAGCCATACCGCGCGGTAGGCTCGCTCGCTGAGGCCGGACCGGCGCGCGCCCGCTGCGATGCCGAGCAAGGCGACGACGCCGAGCGTCAGCTCCTCACGCGACGGGAGTTCCGGCAGGCGCAGCCCCCTTCCCTCGTCTGTGTCCGACGCCCCTGCTGTGCCGGTGGACGCGTCGGATTCCGTGAGCGTTGGTGTCTCCGTCGGCTCAGTCTCAGTTCCGTCGGTCTCGGTCAGCGGGGCGGGCGTCGACGTGTCGGATGGCGTGTACTGCTCTACCGGGTTCCCGTCGCCGACGGTGGGCGACGATTCGTCCGAACTCGCGTCCTCGATACGTTGCTGTCTGACCGCCTCACGCGGCCCGGACGGCGTCGGGTCGAACTGTACCCAGCCCTGATCGGGGAAGTACACCTCGACCCAGGCGTGGGAGTTGAGCCCGCGCACGACCCACTGGTTCTCGTCGATTCGCTGGCCGGACGTGTACCCGACGGTCATGCGCGCCGGGATGCCCTGGGTCCGGAGCATCGTCACCATCGTCGTCGCGAAGTAGACGCAGTACCCCTCGTCCATCTCGAAGAGGAAGGCGTCCGCGACGTTGAAATCGGGGCGGTCGACATCGAGCGAGTAGCCCTTGCTGTCCTGCAGCCACCGCTCGACGACCAGCGCCGTCTCGTAGGGGTTCTCGGCGTTCGCGGTGAGAATCGCCGTCCGCTCCCCGACCCGATCCGGCGTGCTGTCGGGGAGCTGGGTGTACAGCTCCACAGTCGCGTCGTCGTAGTCAGTGCCGGCCGCACGCAGCCCGTCCGGGGTCGCCACGAGCAGCTCGCTCCTGACCTCGTAGCTCTCGCCCGCCGAAAGTGTCCCATCCGGCTGGAACCCGCCCTCACTGGAGACCGATACCGACGGCGCTCCGGAGTAGCGGACGGGCTTCCAGGCGGCCGGGACGGTCCCGATGGTCGACTCCGCCCGGAACTCCTGTCGAAGCGTCCGGGTTTCACCCGGTGGGCTGTCGAGGCGCTGGTCGTCGTACGGGGTGGGGTTCCCCGTCCGCACCCACCCGTTGCCGGTGTAGCGGTCGTAGGAGGTGACCCGCCAGTAGCGCGGTTCCTCGCTTTCGACCGTGTACCGGATCTCCGGCGTCAACGAGATGCTCCCCTGTACTGAGAGAGATTCCCCGGCGTCGAAGAGGCTCCCTTCGACGGTCTGGCCGTCTGACCCGTCATCGTACGACAGCAAACTATCGCGGGTAATCGGGACCTGCGAGAGCGCCGCCGGGACGACGATTATCGCCGCCAGCTGTTCGAGGACGGCACGCCGCCCGGCGTCGATGCCGTCGCTGTCACCGCCCGCGCGCTCCGTACCGTCACTGTCGGTCATCGCGTCCGGTCGCTTCGTCAGGTCCGTCGGCTCGTCCGCCGACAGCGTATCGAGCGTCCCGAAGCCGATCGTCGCCGCGATGCCGACGACGCCAAGCAGGGTCGTCACCACACCGGCGTCGGTCGTCAGGGCGAAAAACGCGAGCGCCGTCCCGGCCGCCAGCGTCGCCGTCACGTACCAGCGCCGTAGCGCGAAGTACCACGTCAGAAACACTGGTGCCGGCGCGAACGACAGCACCCACAGCCTGACCTTGGCGATCTGGAGCAGCGACCGCCCAGTCAGCAGGGCGGCGGTGTCGCCCAGCAGCTCCGTTATGGCCGGATTCGTCGAGAGGTTCAGTATGTACGCGCCGAGCCCACCGGCGAACAGCACTGCGCCGACACCGACCGCGAGGGGCGGTCTGAGCACGCGGGCCAGCAGTGTCGCGCCGACGAGTGAGAGCGCGGTAAGCGCCAGAAACAGTGTCGGGTCGCCGACTACGTCGCTGAGGTAGTACATCGTTCGCAGCGGTGCGCCGATGGCCAGTGCCGCCGCAAGCAACGCCAGTATCCTCGACTGGCTCCACGGGACTCGGCGACGGACTCGTTCCACGACGCCGCTCATCCGTTCACCTCCCCTGCGATAGGGTTGTCCCGGCTGGCGGTCACGTCGGCGAAGGACCGGTGGCGGCCATCGACCGACACCGTGACACCGTCACCGGTGGCCGTGACGACCACGTCAGCGTCGTCCACACGGCCGGTCTGGCCCGCGTCGGCCCGGGCCAGCAGTTCGAGCAGCCGCGTCCGGTGAGTGTCGCCGTATCCCTGCTCGACTGCGTCGTTCGGGACGGCGAGTTCGACCGCGAGACCGCTCTCCAGTGCGGCCATCGTGATCGTTGCTGCGGCGGCGGCCATTTCGTCGGCATGGCCTTCGCGGGCCTCCGCAGCGACGAGCAGGGCCCTGTCGCTCCGGCTGTCGGCGAACTCCTTGACCAGCAGGTCCTCCCGCTTGGCGCTGGATTTCCAGTGCACGTCCCGTAGCGAGTCGCCGCTGACGTACTCCCGCAGTCGGTCGAACGACTGCCGGTCCTCGCTTTCCGGCGTGAACGTTCGCGCGAACGCATCCGTCCCGCCCAGCCGGTAGACGGGCGGATACACGAGCACGTCGGTTTGACTCTTGACAGTGTACCGCTCCGTGACGAGTTCCATAGCGTCAGTTACCGTCACGTCGACGGGGCCGACCCGCTGTTCGCCTCGGCCCATGTAGGTGACCCGGTAGGACACTGTCGCTGGAAGGGACTTCCTGACTGTCGTCTCCCCATTGAGGCCCTCAGACAGCTGGTCGGTGACGGTCGCGATGCCACTGCCGTCGACGCGGAACTCCACGGGCTTCGTCTCGCCGGGAAAGCCGCGGCGGAGGCGACCCCGTTCGACGGTCGGCGCGCCACCCCAGCGGACTTGGACGGCAGCGGCGAACACGCCGACGAACAGCGGGCCGGCAACGGCAGTAAGCCCGGGTTGACCGAATCTGGCACTGACTAGAAGGGCGGCAACGGCGACGGCGAGGACGGCGAAACCGCGGCGTGTCGGTCTCATTCGACGTAGACGGTGTCGAGCGCCTCCGCGACGAGTTCCCGGGCATCCTGCTCGCTGCTCTCAGTGCGGATACGATGTGGCAGGACGACCGGTGCTTCCGTCTGGATATCGTCGGGGATGACGTAACTGCGACCATCGAGGACAGCGCGGGCCTGTGCCGCCCGGAGCAGCGAGATACTCCCCCGTGGGCTGACGCCCAGTTGTGCGTTCTCCCGCGTGTACCGCGCCAGCCGGGTCGCATACGAGCGGATCGGCTCCTCGACGGTCACGTCGGCTACCGTCTCCCGGGCGGCGGTCAGCGCATCGAGGGTGGCGACCGATGTGAGTTCCTCGATGGGGTGTTGCCCCACCACGTCACCCAGCATCTCCGTCTCCGCCGCCTCGTTCGGATAGCCGAGATGCAGCTTCATCATGAACCGGTCGAGTTCGGCCATCGGCAGGTCGTAGGCCCGGTTCTGCTCGACCGTGTTCTGCGTGGCGATGACGGTAAACGGCTGTGGCACGGGGTGTGTGGTCCCGTCGACCGAAACCTGCTGTTCCTCCATCGCTTCCAGCAGCGCTGACTGCGTCTTCGGCGGTGCACGGTTGATTTCGTCGCCGAGGACGACGTTGGCGAAGATGGGACCCGGCCGGAACTCGAACTCCTGTGTCTTTTGGTTGTAGATGTTGACGCCGGTCACGTCGGTCGGGAGGAGGTCTGGCGTGAACTGAACGCGTTTGAATTCGCCGTCGAAAGACGCCGCAACAGAACGGGCTAACATCGTCTTGCCGACGCCGGGGACGTCCTCAAGCAGGACGTGGCCGCGGCCGAGCAGCGCGATGACGATGTGTTCGATGGCGTCGTGTTGCCCGACGATGACCTGTTCAACGTTTTCGATCACCTGATTGGCGACGCGTGTGGCGTCGCGGAGGGGGCTGTCCGACTGTTGACTGCGTGATGTGTCAGTGTCTGTCATAGTCGCAATCTCGTGGGACGACGCCGTGGCACGGGGACTGGTAGGATAGTCTGCCCTGTCGACCAGTAAGTGTCTTGTGTGGGGTACCACGTCCTCCGGGCCGTTCAGTTGTAGCCGCGTCTATGGTGTGCGCGCATGTAACTCTGTGGATGGGTGACAACAACACACATTCGGTTTACGGCCGGTAGCGCCGTTCACCAGGACTTACACGCCCCACAGACGAGGTGCCTCTCCTGTGTCCACCGCCGTTCGACGACCTCTCCACACTCGGCACAGGCCGCTCCTTCGGGCGACCACGCGTACGTCGTCACGGCGGGGTCGACCGCGTCGGCCGAGGCTTCGCTGTCGGGGGTGTCGCTTTCGGTCTCTGTCGTATCGTCTTCCGCAGACGTACCGCTCTCTCCCTCGTCCTCGCTCTCGTCGCCAGCGTCGAGAAAGTCCTCCAGCGAGGTGTCTTCGGCCATACACGTTGGTTTTGCCCGCGACCACAAAATACCCTGTCGGTCGTTCCGCCTTCGATCTGCGTCTCGACTGGCTATCGGCGGTTATTCGGTAGCGACGCCGACGGTCAGCAACGTTCCCAGTTCGCGGTAGCGCTTGACCATCGCCTCGCGCGTCTCGAACTCGTCCGTGGGGAACGCATCCGCTGGCGGGATCTCCACCTCGCGGTCGGGGATCGTGTCCTGTGCGGCTACGGCCAGACCCGCTTCGCGGAACGCCTCGCGGTACTCCGGGCCGCTCCAGCGAGTCATCTCGATGTCGATGAAATCCTGCCACTCGTGGGAGTGGACGTTCTCCTCGTAGTAGTTCACTGCAATGTGGGCGGTTCCGCCGGGTCGCAGCACCCGCGTGATTTCTTCGAGGGTATGTGGCGGGTCGCTGGCGTAGTAGAACGCCTCCATAGAAAACACGTGGTCGATGCTGTCGGTCGCAAACGGGAGGGCATCGAAGTCCCCACGCAGAAACCCGATGCCGTCGTCGTCCGTGTAGTCCCGGGCGTTCCGGAGCATCTCCGGTGAGCCGTCGAGGCCGTAGCAGGGACCGGCATCGTTGGTGTCCCGCAGCGCACGGAGCGCATAGCCTGACCCAGTCCCAAGGTCGAGCACCGTGTCGCCCGGTTCGACCGGCATCCGGGCGAGAACGTGCTTGGCGGTGTGCCAGTGCCGGTCTTCCATCCCTCTGTCTTTACCTTCGGCCGCCCACGCGTCGAATTCCTCGCGAACACTCATACGTCTCTCCAGCAGTTGCGGCCTCAAAATGCCCGCTATTTCGGCCTGTCAGAAACACGTGTCCACCGATAGCCGTACCCGTCTGGCGATGGACATCTCAGCCCACCGCTGTACACAAAATATCGGATGGAGAATAAGACGGTCGGCGTACTGCGACACAGCATGCGCTCGTACAAGGCCAAATCGGTAACCTCGATACAGCTTCCGCCCCGTGACCGACGTGAGACTGCGCTCACCGAGGCCGGACACAACGTCTTCAACCTCGCTGCGGATGACGTCTTTATCGACTTACTGACCGATTCGGGGACCGGGGCGATGAGTGACGACCAGTGGGCGGACGTGGTCCGAGGCGACGAGGCGTACGCCGGCTCGCGCTCGTTCAAACGCTTCAGTGAGGCGGTCGCCGACGTGATGGGGTTCGACCGCGTGGTCCCGACACATCAGGGCCGTGGCGCAGAGAACGTCCTGTTCGGGGCGCTACTGGACGACGGTGACGTCGTTCTCAATAACACGCATTTCGATACCACCCGCGCACACGTGACGAATCAGGGCGCGACCGCGGTCGACTGTCCGGCGGAGACGGATCTGACCACTGATAGCGTCGGGACGTTTGCCGGAAACTTCTCCACAGATCGTGGGTGGAACGCCGTCGAGGAGTACGGGCAGGACGCTGTTTCTGCCGTCGTCCTGACGATCACGAACAACTCCGCCGCCGGCCAGCCGGTGTCGATGGAGAACATCCGCGAGACAGCCGCTTTCGCCACAGAAATCGACGCAACGTTCGTCATCGATGCCTGTCGGTTCGCCGAAAACGCACAGTTCATCAAGCAACGGGACCCCGAATACGCCGACACGCCCCTCAGTGAGATCGCCCGCGAGCAGTTACGTCCCGCGGACGCAATCACGATGAGTGGGAAAAAGGACGCACTCGCAAACATCGGCGGGTTCACCGCCGTCCGCGACGCTGCCCTGTTCGAACAGTGCAAACAGCGTGCAATCCTGTACGAAGGGTTCCCGACCTATGGGGGCCTCGCGGGTCGTGACCTCGAAGCGATGGCCACTGGTCTGCGGGAAGCGGTCCAACCGCCGTACGTCGCCGAGCGGATCGAACAGGTCGCGACCCTCGGCGACCTCCTGCGTGATCGCGACATCCCAATCGTCACGCCGACCGGCGGTCACGCTGTCTATATTGATGCGGCCGCCCTGTTCCCGGACATTCCCGCCGACCAGTTCCCCGGGCAGCGACTCGTCTGCGAACTCTACCGCGAGGGCGGCGTCCGGACAGTCGAACTCGGTTCGTTCGCCTTCCCCGGGACTGACCGTCCGGAACTCGTCCGGCTCGCCCTGCCTCGACGGACGTACTGGCGCGAACACCTCGAACACATCGCAGAAACCGCTGCACGTGTTCGTGACCATCGCGAGGAGTACTCCGGTCTGGAAATCGTCTGGGAGCCACCGATGGAAGAACTCAGGCACTTCTCAGCCGAACTTGAACCCGTTGCGTAAGATTGCTCGCTCGTGACTCCGGACGACAGCGACTCGCGAGCGACCATGCGGTGGCCGGGAACGCAAACGCAAAGTAGGGCCACGCGAACGTTCAAGTAATGCAAGGACTGCTGTCGGAACTGCTCCAGAGCATCATCGACATGCCCGGCTGGTTCCTCGACGTGGCACTGAACGACCCGCTGGCGGCACTCATGCTCGCCGTCGGTGCCGTCATCACGACCGTCTCGGTCGTATTCTTTGGGTACCTGTCGCTGGGGGCCGTCCTTTCGCTGTTCAGCGGCTCCGGCGGTCGAGGACCGCCCCAAGCAAATCGATAGCCGTCTCGACATCCGGTCCGAGCGGCGACGCGAACACCACGCTATCAGCGTGTTCTTCTAACGCCGCCGTGCGCTCGGCCACCGTCTCCGGCGTCCCGGCGATACAGAACGCGTCCAGCATCGCCTCAGTCACGCCCTCAAACGCGGCCGAGAACTCGCCGGCCGAGATCGCCTGTCCGATGTCGTCGGCGGCTTCGTGGTCGATGCCGTGCCGGTCGAGTACCGGCGGCGGCGACCCCGCGGCGACGAACGCGACCGGCGGCCGGGCAGCCTCTCGTGCCTCGGTCTCGTCTTCGGCGACAGAGACACTGGCGTAGGCTGCGAGGTCGAACTCGCCGTACTCCTCGGGCCGCTCGTCGACCATTTCTTTCACTTGCTCGCGTGCCCACGCGAGGTCCTTTGGATGTGCTCCGTTGTACAGCGCGCCGTCGGCGTGTTTCGCCGCCATCCGAGTCATGTGGGGCCCCTGCGCACCGACGTACACCGGGATATCGTCGACCTCGTAGTTCAGCCCGGCGTCAACGGCCTCGAAGGTTCCATCGTTGTCGACTCGCTCGCCGTCCCAGAGTTTCCGCGCAGTCGTGAACGTCTCAAGCACGCGCCGCAGCGCGTCGTCGTGGTCGAAACCGAGGTTGCTGAGTGTCGATCTATCCCCCGGCCCGATGCCGAAGACGGCTCGCCCGTCGCTCAGTTCCTCGAGCGTCGCCACCCGCGAGGACAGCGTCACTGGGTGCGTCTCGTAGGGGTTGGCGATACCGGGACCGAGCAGCATCTCATCGGTCCGCTCGGCCATCGCAGTCAGCGCCATGAACTGGTCGCGGTTGTTGTAGTGATGGCTGACGTACACGGCGTCGAGCGCGTTCGATTCGGCCTGTTCGGCAAACGAGGCGAGCTGTGCGACCGGGTGTTCCGGGGTAATTTCAATCGCGTACATGGGACCACTCTCTGAGTGCTTGTCTGACTACATCTTTCTCCGGGTCGCGGAACAGTTGCTCGCTGCCCGCGTGGTCGCCGAAGTCGAAATCGCGGACGACTGCGGCGGGTGTTCCGCCGTCGCCTTCGCCGGTGACGAGGTTCGCCGCGGCGGCGAGTTCGTCGACGACAGCTTGGACGGTGGCTTCGAGTTCGCGGCCGTCGCGGTCGTGTTCGCCCCGCCAGTCACGCGATGCGGGGAGACCGTCCCAGCCCAGTGCGACGCCGCGTTGGCCGAGGCGGAACGGCCGCCCCGACGTGTCAGTGACGATGACGCTGGGTTCGACACCCGTCCGCTCGCGGATGCCGTCGCAGATCGCTTCGGCCTCCGCTGTCGGGTCTTCGGGGAGCAAGAGGAGGTCCGCGCCGGGCACGTTCGAGCGGTCGATGCCCGCGTTGACGGTGATGTGCCCGAACTCCGTCACACCGAGGATGAAGGGGGCCTCGACCAGCACCTCCTCACACTCGTCGAGAATCGCCTGTGCCATCCGCGGGTCTTTCTCCTCGTTGGCGATGTCCTCGATGGTCGCTGCGATGCGCTCCGCACGCCCGCTTGGCTCGTACGATGACAGCGACCGCCCGCGTCCGTTGGCCTTGGAAACGATAGTGCTGGCGACACAGACCACGTCGTCGTCCCGTAGGTCGGCCTGTCTGACGAGTAGCTCGGCCACGTCGTCGCCAGGGCGGACCTCGGGCAGCCCCTCGACCGCGAAGACTTCCATACCACTTGTGTGGTCTCTGCCCGAAAAAGACCCGCGTTCGCTGCAAAGCCGGACAACAGTGGCAACAGCTGCCGGTACATCGCGGTCGCGACGGCGCTCACCAACCGCGCTACAGTTCGTGCTGGGCCACGTCGAGGGAGCCGTCTTCGACTGTCGCAGTCAGCATCGTCGGACGGTCTGCCGGCGATGCGCCCGTGACGCTGCCGGGGTTCAGGAGTCGCACACCCTCGTAGACGGTGTCCACACGTTCGTGGGTGTGGCCGGCGACGCCGACGGCGCTGCTGTCGGCTTCCTCGCGGACCGCAGCGGCGACACGGTCCGCCCAGCCCTGCGGCGATCCGGTGCCGTGTGTCACGACGAACGTGACGCCGCCGAGTTCGACTGTCGCTCGCTCCGGCAACCCTATCTGTGGGTCGATGTTCCCCGAGACGGCGGTCAGTGCCGTCGCCATGTGGCGGATATCAGCAAGCGCCCCTTTGCTGTCGAAGTCACCGGCGTGGATGACGCGGTCGGCGACCTCGATGCGTTCCCGGAACGACGGCGGAATCTCGTGTTCCCGGGAGGGGATGTGCGAATCGCTGATGAGAGCGACATCCATATCGACCCATCACGTCGGCGTTCGAAAAGGGTTACTGCCACGGAAACGGGTCCCGACTGCTCGTCCCGGCAGCGCTACTCTGTGGACGAAAACACGTCTCGCAGCCCGTCCAGCTGTTCGACCAGCCGGTCGATGCCATCGTTGATCGTTGCGACCCGCTCGTCGATGTTGTCGACCGGGATCGCGCCCTGTGGCGTCGGCTCGATGAGTTCGTCGTCTTCCAGCATCCGTAGCGAGTACCGCACCTTGTGTTTCGGGACATCTGTCTCCTCGGCGAGCCGAACGATACCGATCGGCCCGTTTTCGATGACGGCTTCGAGGATCGACAGGTCCCGCCCCTCCTTTTCGACTTGATCTTCTAGTCGGTCCATTCCCATAGCAAATCGTATCTGTGCATTTAGGGTCGTGACACATAAACGCCTCAGTTGCGGCACTGCGACGCGGGTTGTCCTTCTGTACCGTTCTACGAATCCGTCTCTGAACTGTCAGTCGCTACTCGTCCGAAACTGGCGTGCGACGAAGTTCGTCGAGCTGGTCCCGGAGCTTACTCAGCTCGGTTTCCAGTTCCTCGCGGCGGTCGATGAGCGCACTCAACTCCTCCGTGTTGACCGAGTAGTCGTTGTCCATCGCCACGTCCAGCGCGTCGGTCGTTGCGCTCGTGAGGTCGGACGCCACCCGCAACACCTCGCTTGGTGTCCCGCGAGATTCGTACAGCTCCTGTTCGCCCGACAGCGGGCTGTAGGTCACCATCGGCGACTCGACGCCGCGGTGGTAGCTCACGGCGTAGCTCGTGTCCGTCACCGGATTGAGGCGGTCGTCCGCCCGCTCCGTCCGGACGATGTTGAACGGCTCGGCCAGCGCGGGAAACGTGTCGGCGAGGTCTCGCAGCCGGTCGGCAGCGGTCACGTCCAGCTGTGCCTCCACGTCGCCGAAGAACTGCCGCGAATTGGTCAGACTGAACGCCACCGTGTAAAACACTGACTCGTCGCTGTCCGCCAGATTGCGAACCCGGTCGCGCACCTCCTCATGGCGGCCCTCGATAGTGAGCTTCTCCAGTTCCTCAAGCAGCGCTCGGACGCCCTCCTCGCGTTCGAGGAACGCCTCGACGATCGCGCCGGGCATCTCCTCGCCATCCACGTCCTCCATGGCCCCTCTTTTGCGGGGCCTCGTAAACAGTTTGTCGCTGGCAGCCGCTAATCGGCACGCCTTACAACCAACACAAAACATATGCCGCACCGCGTGGAGTGATAGCACGTCCGACCTCGGTGGACGGACACTATGACAGGCCAAGGGGGAACATTTCCCCGGACGTCTGCTATTGTGCCGGGTGTGTAATATCAGTATATGCCGTCTTATCGACCAGTAGGGGGTGTTTACTGCCTACTGGATGGTTACTAAATGCGTACTAGAGTGGGATGTAGAGCGATCGCGACGCGATGAACCGCGTCGCTCGTCGAGTCAAATTCAGAGAAACGCCCGGAGCGGGATTTGAACCAGAGCAAGACGTGCTCGCTCCTGCGTTCGCTGTGCGCGACTAGCAGGCTTCAAATCCCTGTTGCGCGTTTCATCGCTCACGATAACGAGCACACGCTAAGCGGTGCTCGCCAGTTTGATTGCAATAGGAACGCCCGGAGCGGGATTTGAACCCGCGTCACGACCGTGACAGGGTCGTATGATGGGCCACTACACCNGGTGCTCGCCAGTTTGATTGCAATAGGAACGCCCGGAGCGGGATTTGAACCCGCGTCACGACCGTGACAGGGTCGTATGATGGGCCACTACACCATCCGGGCCTTCGTTGCATTTCTTCGTATCTTGGTGTCGGTATTAAGACTTTCCAAAGCAACCCGCCCCGTGATGAGTGCACATGACGGGACCCAAAGTTCTATGTCCGGTCTGCTTCATGTGGTTGGTAGGAGCAACCACGCCCGCAGTCGGTGAGGGTGGGCGGGTCCGATAGCCACGGCAGAGCGACTTGGCAAGTGTTATATGAACCCCGACAGTATGACCCTGTAGTATCTCGTGACAGCCACCTTCTCCAGCAGCAGGCCAAACGCACACGCACACACATGGTAGATGTAAGTCAACACGACCTCGTCCCAGACCACAGTGTCGTCGACGAGGACGACCTCGAAGCAGTACTCACCGAGTATGAAATCAAGAAAACGGACCTTCCGAAGATCAAGCGCACCGACAAAGCGCTGCCTGATGACGCCGAAGTCGGTGACGTGGTTCGGATCGTCCGCGACTCCAGAACGACGGATGAAGCCGTCGTGTATCGACTGGTGGTAGAATAATGGACACACAAGATCGCCGCGCTATATCGCGTGAATATTTCGCCAAGGAACGGCTCGCCGAACATCACTTCCGCTCGTTCAACGCGTTCCTCGACCGAGGGATGCAGCAGGTCGTCGACGAGAAAGAGACCATCGAGACTGACATCGGTGACAAGGAAGGGCAGGAACCGGTGTGGGTCGAACTGGGCGACGTCCGCGTCGTCACTCCACGGGTCCGCGAGGCTGACGGCAGCGAGGAACTGCTGTACCCGCAGGAAGCCCGACTCCGAAACATCACCTACTCCGCGCCGGTGTTCATGGAGATGGCCATCGTTCGCGGTGGCGAGGAAGAACCGGAGGAAGTCGTCGACCGGACGGAGACCAAGATCGGGCGAATGCCCATCATGGTCGGGTCGAACAAGTGTAACATCGCGGGCTTCACCGACGAGGAGCTCATCGACATCGGCGAGGACCCCGCAGACCCAGGTGGCTACTTCTGCGTCAACGGCTCCGAGCGGGTGCTGATGACCAGCGAGGACCTCGCCCCGAACAAGATTCTGGCCGAGTACGACACCAAGTACGGCGACGAGGTGCAGGTCGCCAAGACGTTCTCCCAGCGCCGTGGCTACCGCGCGCTGGTACTGTGTGAACGAACGCGGGACGGACTGCTTGAAGTCTCGTTCCCGTCCGTCTCGGGCAGTATCGACTTCGTCACGCTGGTCCGCGCGCTGGGGCTGGAATCGGACGAGGAGATCGTCCACCGCGTCAGCGAGGACCCGGAAATCGTGAAGTTCATGCTGGAGAACCTGGAGGAGGCCGAGGTCCAGACGACCGAGGAAGCCATTGAGACGCTGGGCAAGCGTGTCGCCTCCGGGCAGGGCAAGAACTACCAACTCAAGCGGGCGAACTACGTCATCGATCGCTATCTCCTCCCGCATCTGCACGAGGAAGGCGTCGAAGAAGAAGAGGTCCGCATCAACAAGGCGTTCTACCTCTGCCGGATGGCCGAGGCGTGTTTCGAACTGGCACTGGGCCGCCGCGAATCCGACGACAAGGACCACTACGCCAACAAGCGCCTGAAGGTCAGCGGCGACCTGATGACCGACCTGTTCCGGACGGCGCTGAACAAGCTTGCTCGGGACGTAAAATACCAGCTGGAACGGGCCAACATGCGGAACCGCCAGCTATCCGTCTCAACGGTCGTTCGCTCGGACGTGCTGACCGAGCGGCTCGAACACCCGATCGCGACGGGGAACTGGGTCGGCGGCCGCTCCGGCGTGAGCCAGCTGGTCGACCGGACCGACTTCATGGGGGTGCTGTCACACCTCCGCCGACTGCGCTCGCCGCTCAGCCGCTCACAGCCACACTTCGAGGCACGGGACCTGCACGCGACCCAGTGGGGTCGCATCTGTCCCTCTGAGACGCCGGAGGGCCCCAACTGTGGGCTGGTGAAGAACTTCGCCCAGGCGATGGAACTGTCACAGGACGTATCGGACCCACAGGGTCTCAAACAGGAACTCGCAGAGATGGGGGTCCAGGGCATCCCCGGTATCGAGTCGATCGAACAGCAGCCCGCGGACGATTAACATGAGTCAGGGACGCGAAGCCAAAGTATACGTAAACGGTAGTCTGGTCGGGACACATCCCGACCCGGAACAGCTCGCAGAACAGGTACGACAGGCGCGACGACGGGGAGACGTCTCCCAGATGGTCAACGTCTCGGTCAAGAACCGGACCGGGGAGGTCATCATCAACGCCGACGCCGGCCGTGCCCGACGCCCGCTGCTGGTCGTCGAGGACGGCGAGCCGCTGATGACCGACGAGGAGGTCGAGCAGGTCAAAGAGGGCGAACTCGAATTCGAAGAGCTCGTCGAACGCGGCCTCGTTGAGTTCATCGACGCCGAGGAAGAGGAAGACATCCTCGTCGGTGTCGACGAGGGTGAACTCACCGAAAACCACACACACCTCGAAGTCGACCCGCAACTGATGTTCGGTATCGGTGCCGGGATGATTCCGTACCCCGAACACAATGCCTCGCCCCGGATTACGATGGGGTCGGGGATGATCAAGCAGTCGCTTGGCCTGCCGTCGGCGAACTACCGTATTCGTCCGGACACGCGCCAGCACCTGCTACACTACCCGCAGCTGTCGATGGTCAAGACCCAAACCACCGAACAGATCGGCTACGACGACCGCCCGGCGGCACAGAACTTCGTCGTCGCTGTCATGAGCTACGAGGGGTTCAACATCGAGGACGCACTCGTCATGAACCAGGGATCGGTCGACCGCGCACTCGCCCGCTCGCACTTCTTCCGTACGTACGAGGGCGAGGAACGGCGCTACCCCGGTGGTCAGGAGGACCGCTTCGAGATTCCCGACGACGAGGTCCGCGGCGCACGCGGTGAGGAAGCGTACACGCACCTCGACGACGACGGCCTCGTCAACCCCGAGACGAAGGTCGGCGAGAACGCTGTCCTGCTCGGCAAGACCAGTCCGCCCCGGTTCCTCGAAGAGCCGGACGACATGGGCGGTCTCTCACCACAGAAGCGCCGGGAGACGAGCGTGACGATGCGATCGGGCGAATCCGGTGTCGTGGATACGGTGACGCTGATGGAAGGCGAGGACGGCTCGAAGCTCTCGAAGGTCTCTGTGCGTGACGAGCGAATCCCCGAACTCGGGGACAAGTTCGCGTCACGGCACGGCCAGAAAGGTGTCGTTGGCCACATCGCCCCGCAGGAGGACATGCCCTTCACCGAGGAGGGTGTCGTCCCGGACCTCATCATCAATCCGCACGCACTGCCATCGCGGATGACCGTCGGCCACATCCTTGAGATGATTGGCGGAAAGGTCGGTGCGCTCGAAGGCCGCCGCGTCGACGGTACCGCCTTCACCGGCGAGGACGAGGACGAACTCCGTGGCTCGCTCGAAGAGCACGGCTTCGACTCCAGCGGTAAGGAGACGATGTACTCTGGCGTCACCGGCGAAAAGATCGACGCCGAGATCTTTGTCGGCGACATTTTCTACCAGAAGCTGTACCACATGGTCTCGAACAAGTTGCACGCCCGCTCGCGCGGGCCGGTGCAGGTCCTCACCCGCCAGCCGACCGAGGGGCGCGCCCGCGAAGGTGGCCTCCGTGTGGGTGAGATGGAACGGGACGTGCTCATCGGGCACGGTGCAGCGATGGCGCTCAAGGAGCGCCTTCTCGATGAGTCCGACCGCGAGTGGATCAACGTCTGTGGGCAGTGTGGGATGACCGCCGTCGAGAACGTCGAGCAACGGCGCATCTACTGTCCGAACTGCGAGGAGGAGACCGACATCCATGAGGTCGAGATGTCCTACGCGTTCAAGCTCCTGCTCGACGAGATGAAGGCGCTCGGAATCGCCCCGCGGATCGAACTGGAGGACGCAGTATGAGCTCACAACAGACACCCCAGGAAATCGGTCAGCTCAGCTTCGGGCTGATGGACCCAGAGGAGTACCGAGAGATGTCGGCCACGAAAGTGATTACGGCCGACACGTACGACGACGACGGCTTCCCAATCGACATGGGGCTGATGGACCCGCGACTCGGGGTCATCGACCCCGGGCTGGAGTGTAAGACCTGCGGGAAACACAGCGGGTCGTGTAACGGCCACTTCGGCCACATCGAACTCGCAGCCCCCGTCATCCACGTCGGCTTCGCGAAGCTTATCCGCCGACTCCTGCGCGGGACCTGCCGGGAGTGCTCCCGGCTCTGTCTCGACGAGCACGAGCGCGACGAGTTCGCGGACCGACTGACACGAACTCAGGATCTCGGTCGCGACCTCAACGACGTGACGAAGGCCGCCATCCGACAGGCCCGAAAGAAGGATCGCTGTCCGTTCTGTGGCGAGAAGCAGTACGACATCAAACACGAGAAGCCGACCACCTACTACGAGGTGCAGGACGTGCTGGCCTCGGACTACCCCGAGCGGATCGCCGCCGCGATGGAAGAATCCGAGGAGCCGATTTCACCCATCGAGCTCTCCGAGGAGACCGGTATCGACAGTAGCCGCGTCCAGGAGATCCTCAGCGGCGAGTTCCGCCCACGCCAGGAGGACCGCAAAGCGCTGGAGAAGGCGCTGTCGGTCGACCTGACCGAGGAGGACATGAACAAACTGATGCCCAGCGACATCCGGGACTGGTTCGAGGACATCCCGGACGAGGACATCGAAGTGCTGGGGATGAAGCCGGCCCGCTCCCGACCGGAGTGGATGATTCTGACGGTACTGCCGGTGCCGCCGGTCACCGCTCGTCCCTCGATTACGCTGGACAACGGCCAGCGCTCCGAGGACGACCTTACCCACAAGCTCGTGGACATTATCCGCATCAACCAGCGGTTCATGGAGAACCGCGAGGCGGGTGCGCCACAGCTGATTATCGAGGACCTCTGGGAACTGCTGCAGTACCACGTTACCACGTTCATGGACAACGAGATCTCGGGCACGCCGCCGGCGCGACACCGCTCCGGCCGGCCGCTGAAGACCCTCTCCCAGCGCCTGAAGGGCAAGGAAGGTCGCTTCCGTGGCTCACTGTCCGGGAAACGCGTGAACTTCTCCGCTCGTACCGTCATCTCGCCGGACCCGACGCTCTCGCTGAACGAGGTCGGTGTGCCGGATCGGGTCGCCAAGGAGATGACCCAGACGATGAACGTCACCGAGCGCAACCTAGAGGAAGCGCGACGGTACGTCTCCAACGGGCCTGAAGCCCACCCCGGCGCGAACTACGTCAAGCGGCCGGACGGCCGCCGGCTGAAGGTGACCGAGAAGAACTGCGAGGAACTGGCGGAGAAGGTCGAAGCGGAGTGGGAAGTGTCCCGCCATCTGGTTGACGGCGACATCATCATCTTCAACCGCCAGCCGTCGCTGCACCGGATGTCCATCATGGCCCACGAAGTCGTCGTGATGCCGTACAAGACGTTCCGGCTGAACACGACGGTCTGTCCGCCGTACAACGCTGACTTCGACGGGGACGAGATGAACATGCACGCCCTGCAAAACGAGGAGGCCCGGGCCGAGGCCCGCGTCCTCATGCGCGTGCAGGAACAGATGCTCTCCCCGCGCTTCGGCGAGAACATCATCGGGGCGATTCAGGACCACATCAGTGGGACCTACCTGCTGACCCACACTAATCCGAAGTTCAACGAGACGCAGGCGCTCGACCTGCTCCGGGCGACCCGAATCGACGAACTGCCCGAGGCCGACGGCGTCGACGAGAACGGCGAGGAGTACTGGACCGGCCGCTCGCTGTTCTCGGAACTGCTGCCGGACGACCTGAACCTGGAGTTCACGTCCTCCGCCGGCGACACGGTCGTCGTCGAGGACGGCCAGATGACTGGCGGCACCATCGACGAGGACGCCGTCGGGGCCTTCGGCGGCGAAATCGTCGATACCATCGCCAAGGACTACTCGCGGACCCGCGCCCGGATTCTCGTCAACGAGGTCTCGGCGCTGGCGATGCGGTCGATCATGCACTTCGGGTTCTCCATCAGCATCGACGACGAGTCCATCCCGCGAGAGGCCGAAGAGCAGATCAACGACGCCATCGACAGCGCGTACGATCGCGTCGAGGAACTCATCGAGACTTACGACCGCGGCGAGCTCGAATCGCTGCCGGGTCGGACCGTCGACGAGACGCTCGAGATGAAGATCATGCAGACGCTGGGCAAGGCACGTGACTCCGCCGGTGACATCGCCGAGGACCACTTCGGCGAGGACAACCCGGCCGTCATCATGGCCGAGTCCGGTGCGCGTGGGTCGATGCTGAACCTGACCCAGATGGCCGGCTGTGTCGGCCAGCAGGCAGTCCGTGGCGAGCGGATCAACCGCGGCTACGAGAACCGCACCCTCTCACACTTCGAGGAGAACGACCTGTCGGCCGACGCCCACGGCTTCGTGGAGGCCTCCTACCGCTCCGGGCTCGGCCCGAAGGAGTTCTTCTTCCACGCGATGGGTGGCCGCGAGGGGCTGGTCGATACGGCCGTCCGGACGTCGAAGTCCGGGTACCTGCAGCGTCGCCTCATCAACGCCCTGTCCGAACTCGAAACGCAGTACGACGGGACCGTCCGGGACACCTCGGACACCATCGTCCAGTTCGAGTTCGGGGAGGACGGCACGTCGCCGGTCGACGTGTCCTCGAATCAGGATGGCGACATCGTGGATGTCGAACAGATCGCCGACAGCGTCCTCGACGAGGAGTTCGAGAGCGAGAAGCAGAAAGAGAGCTTCCTCGGGACCCGCACCGAGCGGACCAACCTCTCGGAGCACGCGGACGACTGGTGGATGGCCGAGGGTGACGACTAACAATGACAGCACACGACGTATCAGCAGACATCGAGGCCGTCGTCGAGGACACTGAACTGCCGCGACGGCTGAAAGACGAAGTGTACAGCACTATCGAGGAACGCGGCGTCGGCGTCGACGACGCCGACCGCATCGCCAAGGCTGTCGAGACCCGCTACCTCGACACGCGCGTCGACCCGCTGGACCCGGTCGGGACCGTTTCGGCCCAGTCCATCGGCGAACCGGGAACGCAGATGACAATGAACACGTTCCACTACGCGGGGGTCGCCGAGATCGACGTGACGCAGGGCTTGCCACGACTCATCGAGCTGGTGGACGCCCGGAAGACGCCAGACACGCCGATGATGACGGTCCACCTCGACGAGGAGTACGCGACGGACCGCGAGCGCGCCCACGAGGTCGTCTGGAAGATCGAGGCGACGCGCATCCTCGCGCTGGGTGACATCTCGACGAACGTTGCGGACATGCTCGTCGAGATCGACCTCAACGAGGACACGCTGCTGGAGCGGTGGCCGACGGTCAACGACACGGACGCCATCGCCGAGGAGATCGCCGAGACCATCGAATCGAACCTCGGCGTCTCGACCCGGCAGGCCGGCACGCTCATCGAGTTCGGCCCGGAGGAACCCAGCTACCGCGACCTCTTGCAGCTGGTCGAGGAGCTTCGGGAGATCGTGTTCAAGGGGATCGAGGAGATCACCCGTGTTGTCATCCGCAAGGAGGAAACCGACAACGGCGAGGAGTTCGTCCTCTACACCGAGGGGTCGGACTTCGGCGAAGTGCTGGACATCGAGGGCGTCGACGCCTCCCGGACGACGTGTAACAACATCCACGAGATCTACCGGGAACTCGGCGTCGAAGCGGCCCGCGAGACGCTCATCAACGAGACGATGAACACGCTCGAAGAGCAGGGGCTCGACGACGTGAACGTCCGGCACCTGATGCTCGTGGCCGACATCATGACCAACGAGGGGACCATTGAGTCCATCGGCCGCCACGGCATCTCGGGGTCGAAAGACTCCGTGCTCGCCCGTGCAGCGTTCGAGGTGACGGTCAATCACCTGCTCGACGCCGCCATCCACGGCGAGGTCGACGAACTCGACGGCGTCACGGAGAACGTCATCGTCGGGAAGCCGATCAAACTCGGCACCGGTGACGTCAACCTCCGGATGGGTACGACCCAGGACTGATGCGGGTCGAACTCTCGGACGAAGCACGTCGACTGGTCGCCCTCTTCGAGGACGAGGCAGCCGTCACCGTCCGGGATTGCATCGTCGACGAAGACCACGACCAGGTGGTGTATCTGGTCAAACGCGGGGAGATGGCTGACGCCATCGGCCCGGGCGGCCAGACGGTCGAGCGCGTCGAGGAGCGTCTGGGCCGCGAGGTCAAACTCGTCGAAGCCGCCGAGACAGCCGAGGACTTCGTGGCCAACGCGCTCGCGCCGGCCGCGGTGTACAACGTCACCGTCTCGGAGAACGACGACACCGTCGCCTACGTCGAAGTGGCACAGGAAGACCGCGGGGCTGCAATCGGCCGTGAAGGCCGAAACATCGATGCTGCTAGGCAACTGGCGAAGCGACACTTCGAGATCGACGGTATCGAACTGACCTGAGTGGGGCGGTCCCGCTCGTATCGTCTTTTTCTAAAGCTTACCGGAAAGCGACTGCGTTCAGTCGTCGCCCACTGAGACATCCGACGCGTCGTGCTCGTACACGTCGGTATCACTGTGTGTGGTTCCGCTCTCGACGTCGAACGTCTGCAGGAGTTCGCTGAGGTCGCCGGCCTGGTCCGACAGGGATTCGATGCCGCTGGTGACTTCGTTGATCGTCGCGGTCTGTTCCTCCGCGGCGGCGGCGACGTTCTCGGCGCTGGACGCGGTTTCCTCGCTGATCGTCCCGACCTCGTCGGTCATCGCCACGACTTCCTCCGTCGTTGCGGCCTGTTCGTCGGTAGCGTCGCTGATGGACTGAATGCCGTTGTTTACCTCTTCGACGCGGTCGACGATGGCCTCAAGCGATTCGATGGCGTCGTCGACGGTCTCGATACCATCAGTGACGGAGTCGCCCATTTGTCTGATGTCGGTCACGGCGTCGCCGGTGGTGTCCTGCACGTCTTCGATAACCGTCGAGACTTCCTCGGTGGCTTCGGTCGTCTCCTGTGCGAGGCCTTTGATCTCGTCGGCGACGACGGCGAACCCTTCACCCGCTTCACCGGCGCGGGCGGCCTCGATGGAGGCGTTCAGGGCGAGCATATTGGTCTGTTCGGCGATGTCGTCAATCAGGTCGACGATATCACCGATCTGCTCCATCTCCTCGTCGAGGGACTCGACGCGGTCGATTGTTTTGTCGGCTCGCGTCTCGATGTCGTTCATCACCTCGATGGCCTCCGATGCGCGCTCGCTGCCGGTTTCGCCGATCTCGGCAGCCTCGCTCGATGTCGTCGCGACTTCGTCGGCCTGTGCTGCGACCTCCTCGACCGTCGCGGAGAGGCCCGACATCTCGTCGACCGTCTCCTCGATGTTCTCGTACTGCGTCTCTGCGCCGTCAGCGATCTCTTGGACGGATTCGCTAACCTCCTCGCTGGCGCTACGGACCTCAGTGGCGCTTGCGGTGATCTGGCCGGCGGAGCCGTCGACGTCGTCGGCGAACTCCCGGATACGCATGACGGTCTGGCCGAGCTGGGCGAGCATATCGTTGAACGCGGCGGCGATGTCGGCCATCGCGTCGTTATCCGTGTCGGTGTCGAGGCGCTGCGTGAGGTCGCCGTCGGCTGCTTTCCGCATCACGGCCGAGAACTCCTCGGCCTGCTGTTCGAGCGTTCCTGCTATCTCTTCTGCCTCCGCCTTGGACTCCTCAGCCTCCTGCTGGGCCTGTTCGAGGTCGCTGATGAACGATTCGAGGTTCCCGTGCATGTTCGATAGCGACGTTCCGAGCTGGCCAGGGACATCCTCGTCGAGTGCGGGGTCGTCGAACGCCTGTCTGGAGAGCGCGTCCGCCTGTGCGGCGACGGTGTCGAGATACGTCTTCATCTCGTAGAAGGCGTTCTGGACGTCGCCGACCTCGTCGAGGCGGTCAGACTGTTCGATGGCTGTGTCGAAGTTCCCCACCGCGAGGGCTTCCGCCTGTGTCGAGAGCCGCCTGAGTGACTGCATGATGCCGCGACCGACGAGAATGCCGATGAGTGCGAACCCGGCCAACGAGACGCCGATGATGGCAATGAAGCTCCCCTGAATACTGTCACGTAGTGCGAAGGCGGCCGACTCCGGGGCCTGCTTGATGACAATCCACGGCGTGTCGTCGACGGACTCCGCGGCGATCAGATACGGCCCGCTCCGGGCTACGCCGCTGTCTTCCGCTGTGAGTGCGGTCAGGTTGGCGGAGACGTTGTACTGCGTGCCGATGGTCGAGGCGTCCTCGGCGAACTGGACCGTCCCGTCCTGTCGGATGATCCGCGTTTCACCGCCCTCGATGGAGTTGCGGAACTGGGCCGTCCGCGCGGTCACGTTGTGGACAACGACAACCAGTTTGTCGCTTCGGGCGACCGGGCTCGCGAAGGCGATGTACTTCCCCCCATCGTAAGTGTATACTTTCGACATATCGACCGAGTTCGACCCGGTGACTGAGAGGCTCCCGCCCTCCCACGCGAAGTCGTCCGTCCGGAGCGACGTCTCCCGTCGGTCGCTCAGCGACGACTCCTTGATCTCTAGAGTCTCTTCATTGACGTAGTGGATGGCGTACACCGAGTCCGGCTGGTAGAACGCTTGCCGCTGTAACGCGCCACGGATCATCGTCGGACTCCCCTCCTGAACGTCGGACAGCGTCGAGAGGGTTCGCGCGGCGTTTCGCTGGCTCCGAACCCAGTCAGCCGTTGTCGTAGCCGTCTGGACGGCTCCGGTCTGCAGTTCGTTCTCGCGCTGTTCTGTCAGTTCGTCTGCAACCGTCCGCTCCGCGGTGACGCTAACACCTGCAACGAGCAGGGCAATACAGAGAATGATAAGCGCCAGCTTCCGGAGATACGTTTGCCGGACGACATCTGGGAGACGTTGTTCAAGTTTCATAGCTACTACGGCAGGTCTGTCTGAATAACTCAAGCGCCGGTACTAGAAACCACCTGCCCAGTTATCACACCTGATTCCGTACGCGCGTGCTGTCCCCTCCGTTTGACGGGCTGTGGCACCGTGACCTGTGGCTTCTGGCGTGCAGACTGTCGGCTATGCGGCTGTGAATTGCCTTGCCAATTCAGGCTATCTCTCCATCGAAGTGGTTACCGCCAATAGTATCAGTCGACTCCGACACGCGGACGAGGTTGTAGAGAGCAGGTTCCCGACGGACGGCGGGAGTACTACGTGACACCTCATCCCGGCTGAAACACCGTGCTGACCGTTCCTCTCCCGTTGTTGTGGCCCCACCCCGCGTTATCCACTGTACTTTTTCACCCGTCTATGGCACAGAACGCCACACACGCCGACGCTACCGGCTGAGTCCGAAAGAGGAGTCTTAAGTACCTCCGAAAGGTACCAGTGCCTACTATGGCGAACGGCAAGTACGCCGCGCGCAAGCTCAAGAAGGACCGTCAGAAACACCGGTGGTCCGACACTGACTACGCGCGTCGCGAACGCGGCCTGGGCAAGAAGTCCGACCCGCTCGAGGGTGCGCCCCAGGGACGAGGTATCGTACTGGAGAAAGTCGGAATCGAGGCCAAGCAGCCTAACTCCGCTATCCGGAAGTGTGTCCGCGTCCAGCTCATCAAGAACGGTAAGCAGGTCACCGCGTTCTGTCCCGGTGACGGCGCTATCTCTTTCATTGACGAGCACGACGAGGTCACGATCGCGGGTATCGGCGGGGCGAAGGGCCGCGCGATGGGCGACCTCTCCGGTGTCAACTACAAGGTCGAGAAAGTCAATGGTGTCTCTCTCATCGAACTCGTTCGCGGGAACGCGGAGAAACCGGTCCGATAACCATGAGTGCCGAAGACACACCCGAAGCTGACGCTGACGCGGCTGAGGAAAGCGAGCCGGAGACGGCCCGTGCGAAGCTGTTCGGCGAGTGGGAAATCACGGACATCGAGTACACCGACCCCTCGACCGAGCGCTACATCACTGTCACGCCGATCGCCCACACAATGGGGCGACACGCGGATAAGCAGTTCAAGAAAAGCGAGATCAGCATCGTCGAGCGGCTGATCAACCGCCTGATGCAGACTGACGAAAACACGGGCAAGAAACAGCTTGCGACCTCCATCGTCACAGAGGCGTTCGAACTCGTTCACGAGCGCACCGACGAGAACCCGATTCAGGTGCTTGTCAGTGCTGTCGAGAACAGCGCCCCCCGAGAGGAGACCGTCCGCCTGAAATACGGTGGTATCTCGGTCCCGAAGGCCGTTGACGTCGCGCCACAGCGTCGCGTCGACCAGGCCCTGAAGTTCCTCGCTGAGGGCGTCTACGGTGGCTCGTTCAAGACCACCACGAGTGCCGCCGAATCGCTCGCACAGCAGCTCATCGGTGCTGCTAACGACGACGTTCAGGCCTACGCGGTCAACCAGAAAGAAGAAAAAGAACGCGTCGCGGCTGCCGCTCGCTAACTCGGCTGTCTCCGACATCTTTATTCTTCTTTGCTCTGCAGTGAAATCTATGCGAAAACCGTGCCGGGACGGCCGGTCTCGCCGCACTCGCCACTGTCGGGGCCACCGGGCTGGCCGGCTGTCGCGGTGAGTCCGGGACACAGGACGAGTCCTCGGACTCGACACCGACGGGCACAACGACGGCAGGCTCGGCGCGGGCGCTGGATCGCTACGACGTGTCTCTCAGCCACGAGCGCAGCCAGTCACCCGACACCGACTGGACGGCCCCGACCACGTCGCCGACAGACACGCCGCTGACGACGGAGGCGCTCATTGAGGACCTCGAAATTCCGTGGGACCTCTCGTTTGCCGCCGACGGAACGCTGTTTCTCACCGAACGGGTCGGTCGCGTCCTTTCCTTTGTGGACGGCAGCGTCCGAACAGTTACCGAACCAGCCGACGTTATCGACGCGGAATCGAGCGACGACGGCTGGTGGGTAACGGGCGGCGAGGGCGGCACGCTCGGCATTGCTGCACACCCGACGTATCCCGATCCGCCGGTGGTGTACGTCTACTACACGACGATGACTGACGACGATGAGCGAGTCAACCGGGTCGTGGCCATGGACGTGTCGGCCGAGGACCCGGCCGCCACAGAGTCCGTCCTCGTCGACAACATTCCCGGGAGCAAGATACACAACGGCGGTCGGCTCACGTTCGGCCCCCAAAACTACCTCTGGATTACGACGGGGGACGCGGGCAACGGCGAACTGTCCGTCGACACCGACTCGCTCGGCGGGAAGGTCCTTCGTGTGACGCCCGCGGGCGACCCCGCACCCGAAAATCCGGACCTCGGCGGAGACCCCCGAGTGTTCACCTACGGCCACCGGAACCCACAGGGGCTCGTGTGGCTTCCGGACGGCACTGTCGTTGCCTCCGAACACGGTCCGACCGGACGGGACGAACTCAACCGCCTCGTGGCCGGGGGCTACTACGGCTGGCCCGACACCCGCAAGCACGTGGAATACGCCGACGCTGGCCCCGAGGTCCGGCGGCCGCTCGCAAACACGGGCACCACTGGTGGGTGGGCTCCCTCCGGGTCGCTGTTCTACACCGGCGATGCCGTTCCATCGCTCCGGAACCGACTGCTTACTGGCGGCCTGAAGGGCCAGAAACTCCTCGTAACGACGCTGACACCGGCTGGTGCGGACCTGCCACCGGGAGACGTCGCCGAGGTGTACGATGCCGACTGGACCGACGACGCCTACACCGCGACGACTCACTCGCTGCTGGCCGACGAACTCGGCCGGATTCGCCACGTCGAGCAGGGACCAGACGGCGGGCTGTACCTCGTCACGTCGAACCGCGACGGGCGGGCCGGTGATGGCTTCCCGCGGGAGCGCGACGACGTGCTCGTCCGCGTCTCGCCGGCCGAGTGAGCGGTCCGGACGGTCGGCGGAAACGCGCTCTGTGAACCACTGGCTATATTTCGGTTGACGAGAGAGGGAGACCCATGGCAACAGAGCAATCCGTCGACCTTGTCGACGACGAGACTGTGGGCTTGTTCACGAAGGCGGTGCTGCTTGCGGCGCTGACTGCGGCGCTCGCACAGATATCGATCCCGCTCCCGGGGACGCTGCCGCCGTTCTCGCTGCAGCCCTTCGGGATGTTTTTCGCCGGTCTGTTGCTGGGGCCGCTGTGGGGCGGCGTCGCCCTGCTGCTGTACGTGCTTGTCGGTATCGCCGGCGCTCCGGTGTTCTCGAACGGGGCCGCAGGTATCGGGTATGTCATTGCCGGGAAGGGGACCGGCGGCTTCCTCGTCGGCTTCCTCGTCGGCGCGGTCGTCGCCGGCGCTATCGCACACCGGAGTATCGCGCCGAAACCGGTCGCTGACCTCTCTGTCCCGGTACAGGTCGTCGCACTCGTCGCAGCAGTCGCCATCGTCTACGCTATCGGCATCCCGTGGCTGGCAGTGGTCACCGGGCTGCCGTTCGCCCGCGCCGCGGCTACCATGGCTCCGTTCATTCCATTCGACCTCCTGAAGCTCGGTATCGCGATCGCCATCGTGCAGGGTGGGTATCTCGCCGGTCGATGATCGAGGTCAGCGACCTGCGCTATCGGTACGGCGATGTCGATGTCCTCGATGGGGTCACACTGTCGATACCTGATGGTCAGTACTGTCTGCTCGTCGGGCCGAACGGGAGCGGCAAGACGACGCTCGTCCGGCATCTCAACGCCCTGCTGACGCCCGACGCCGGAACGGTCACCGTCGACGGGACCGACGTGACGGACGACCCCGTCGTCGCCCGGACACGTATCGGGATGGTGTTCCAGCACCCGCGCGACCAGTTCGTCGCTGCGACCGTGGCGGCTGACGTGGCCTTCGGCCCGGAGAACCTCGGGCTCGACAGGGCTGAGATCGATCGCCGGGTCGACACGGCACTCGACGCTGTCGACCTCGGTGATGCCGCCGAGAGCCGTATCGACGCCCTCTCGGGCGGCGAACAGGCCCGCGTCGCCATCGCCGGGGCACTCGCCATGGAACCGGACTACCTCGTGCTCGACGAACCGCTCGTCGGGCTGGACTGGCCGGCGAGGCAGTCAGTACTCGACCACCTCGACGCGCTCGCCGCTGATGGCACGGGTGTCATCGTCGTCACGCACGACCTCCGGGACCTCCACGAGCGGGCCGACCGCCTCGTCGCACTGCACGAGGGGCAGGTCGTTCTCGATGTGCCGCCAGCTGAAGCGCTCGATACCCTTCCAGACCTCGGCATCAGAGACCCACGATGTTGAGCTACCGACCCGGCTCGACGGTCGCACATCGGCTGGACCCGCGGTCGAAGCTCCTATTTCAGTTCGGGCTCGCTATCGCTGCGGTCGCTCATCCAACGCTCCCGTGGCTCGTCGGGACGACTGCGTTCGCGCTGTGTGCGCTCGCGGCGGCCCGGCTCTCGCCGCTGGCCGTTCTGCGCTCGTATCGGATCGTCCTTGCCGTGCTGGCGCTGGCCCCGTTCGTCGCCGGTGTGGCGCTTGGCCCACCGTGGTTTCGGGTCGACCCGGCGCTCCGCTCGGCGCTGCACGTCGGACGTATCCTCCCGGTGTTGCTCGTCAGTGCCGCCTACCTCACGTCGACGCCGGTTCGGGACACGCGGGCGGCGGTCCAGCGTCTGATTCCCGGGAAGCCAGGCCAGATTCTCGGCATCGGGATGGCGCTCGTCGTCCGGTTGTTCCCGCTGGTGCTCGCTGACGTTCGGGAGGTGCGTGACGCCATCCACGCTCGTGGCGGCGAGGCCCGCCCGCTGTGGGACCGCGCTCGGCTACTCGCCGTCCGGTCGCTCGAACGGACGCTCGACCGATCTGACCGGCTCTCGGTCGCCCTGCGGGCCCGCTGTTTCGCGTGGAACCCGACGCTGCCGCCGCTTGCCTTCGACCGTCGTGATTACCCGGTGCTCGCTGTCGGTATCGCGTTGGCGGTATCGCCGCTCGTCTCGGTCTAGCCGGTCAGTTAGGTGCCTTGAGTACAATTGGCGGCTTCGCCGCGCACTCACTCCACGATATCGACGCCGGTAATCTCGAACCGTGCGCCGCCCTCGCTCCCCTCGTCGATAGTCACCGACCAGTCGTGAGCGTCGGCGATTTCCGCGACGATCCAGAGCCCGAACCCCGTCCCGGCGTCTGATGTCGAGTATCCCGTTTCGAACACGCGCGACCGGTTCGCCTCGTCGATACCCTCGCCGTCGTCTTCGACGTAGAAGCCGTCGTCAAGCTCTCCGATGGTGACTACCACGTCGTCACCGCCGTGTTCGACGCTATTGCTGAACAGGTTCTCGAGCAGTTGTTCCAATCGGCTCCTGTCGGCACGAACGACGGCGTCCGTCTCGACAGCGAGTTCGGCGTCGCTGGTTTCGACGTTGTGCCAGCACTGTTCGGCCGTGTCCGTGAGCGCAACTACGCCGGCGTCAACCGCCGACTGCTCATCGCGTGCGGCCGCGAGCAGGTCGTCGATGAGCGTCCGCATCCGTTCGAGCGCGTCACTGGCGCTGTCGAGGTGTTCGCTGTCGGACTCCTGCTGGGCCAGTTCAATGCGTCCCTCGGCGACGGATAGCGGGTTCCTGAGGTCGTGGCTGACGATGCTCGTGAACTCTTCGAGACGTTCGTTTGTCTCCTCCAGTTCCTGCTCGCGGCGCTTGCGCTCAGTGATGTCACGGTCAATACCAATCGCCCGGACTGGAGACCCATCGTCGTCGGATTCGACGCGCCCTTTCGCCTCCATCCAGCGGACCTCGCTGTCACAGATGATCCGGAATTCGGATTCGTACGTCCCGGTTTCGGCCGCCGATTCGATGCGGGACGCCACTTCCGCCTGGTCCTCGGGATGGACCAGCGGTAAAAACTCGTCCAGCGACTCGATGTCAGTGCCGTACAGTGTTTCGGACCCGGGGTAGTACGACAGGCCGCCGGACTCGAACTCGCGGTCCCAGACGACTGTATTCGTGGTCTCTAGCGCGATTTCCATCCGCTCGCGAGCCCCTTCCAGTTCGCGCTCCCGGAGCTTTCGGTCCGTGATATCCTGGACAGAGCCACGGATTTTGACAACGTCGCCGTTCTCGGTGACCGGTTCACACAGCGCGCGGACCCACCGGAAGTGGTCTTCGTCTCCGATACGCACCTCCATGTCGTATCCGTTAGCCGTTTCTATCGCCCGCTGGAACTCTGCTCTGACAGTTGCCCTGTCCTCTGGGTGGTACAGGTCGACGATAGATTCGACGGTCAGTTCATCGTCCGGGGTCAGTCCGTGCAGCCGGTAGAACTCGCTTGTCACCGTCATCTCCGGCGGTTCGCTTGTCACATCTATCTCCCAGCCGCCGACACTCGCGATCCGCTGGGCCTGGTCGAGGAGTTCCTTCGTCCGCGTAAGTTCCTGTTCGCGTGCCTTCCGTTCGGTGATATCCCGGCCGATACCGGCCAGCATCGGGTTCCCATCGGGGTCCTCGACGCGGGTCGCCGTGAACTCGTGAGGGATCTGGTCTCCCGATTTCGTAATAAACGGTGCTTCCACGCGGGTTGTGTCACCCTCGAACACCGATTCGATAGCGGCCCCGACGAGGTCCTGGTGCTCTTCCGGGAAGAACTCGGCTCCGTGAGTCCCGGCCACCTCCGCGGCCGAGTACCCGGTCACGTTCAGCAGACTCTCGTTCCAGCGCCGGAAGCGGCCATCGCTATCGAGGACGTAGAACACGTCGTCGATGGCCTCCAGCATGTCGTCGGTGTACTCCTTATACCGTTCGAGGCGCTCCTCGCGCTGCTGACGTTCGAGCTCGTAGCTCACCCACTGGGCCGCGAGATGAACGAACGTCTTCTCGTCCTCGGTGAACGGCGTCTCGCGAGACGATCGGTCGACGAAACAGAGTGTCCCCGAGTGCGTATCGCAGACGCGGACCTCGCCGCTGATGTACGTCTCGAATTCCCATCGTTCGTACGCTGGATCGGACGCCCAGCCCTCTTCGGACGCTTCCGCGATTGCCATGACGCTTCCCGCGTCGGTCATCTTCCGGCAGTACGACTCCGACAGCGGCGTGACAGTTCCCGGCGTGAGCCGTTCGTCGCTCCCGCTCGCATAGCGAACAGTGAACTCGTCGCGGTCAGTATCGTTCGAGGACAGGAACGCGCCGGCGGTCCCGAGACGCTCCCGGCCTAGATCCAGAACCGCCTGAATCTTCTCTTCGAACGAGGCGTCGGCGTCGGCGCTGATTTCGTAGAGCTTCCGGAGCGTCTGGTTGTGCTCTGCGAGCTGGTTCTTCGTGGCTTCGAGTTCGCGCTCGTGGTTCCGGCGCTCGGTGATGTCACGAGCGAACCCGGCCACGCGAACTATCTCGCCGGCGTCGTTCGTGATCGGCTCACCCTGTATCCAGACCCAGCGCTGATACTCCTCTGTTGCGTTGACACGGCATTCGACGTCAGCCGATTCGCCGTTCATGAGGCTCCGCATCGTCTCTTTCATCAGTTCGCGGTCCTCGGGATGGATGCCCTTCAGGAAGTCGTACGGGTTGTCACGGAGCCTGGCCACCGACCGCCCCCAGATGTCCTCGTAGGCTGAGTTGATCACGAGCAGTTCGCTCAGGTCGGCGGTGAACTCCCAGAGGATGTCGTGGGTCGCCTCGGTGAGTTCACGGACGCGGCGCTCTGACTCGGCGGCTTGTCGTTTCGCGCGGTACTCGGAGACCGCGTTTTCGATGCGGTTGGCCAGCAGTTCGTACACCTCGACGCCGAACGACTTCTGTAGATAGTCGGTAACGCCCATCGAGATCGCTTCGCTGGCTACCTCTTCGCTCCCTTTGCCGGTGAACAGAATGAACGGCAGATCCGGGTTCGTCTCCCGAATCGCGTCGAGCAGTTCGATGCCGTTCATCTTCGGCATATCGTAGTCGGAGACGACAGCGTCGAACCCGTCTTCGGCGAGCCGGTCGAGCCCGTCTCGTGCGCTGGTCGCGGTTTCGACTGAGATTCGGTCGTCCGCGGCCTCCAGGGAATCCGCTGCGACAGCCACGAAATCGCGATCGTCGTCGATGTGTAACACCCGAATTTGTTCGCCGACGACATCGGTTTCCCCGTCGAGATGTCGGCCACGAAGCGCCTCGGTCATAGTCAGCTAGTTCACAAGTCCATGCAAAAACAGTTCTGCCGGTTGATTCGTGTTCGCGCGTGAGCGAAGCCGGCAGTCGTTGACGGCGAGGCCCTACCTGTGTGTGACGACACGGCCCGTCAGTAATCCGACAGCACCGGGACATCCGGCTTCAGTCTGCCGCGCGACCGCCGCCGGCGTACGCGCGAGTCACGTCGACGAGCGCCTTCCGGAATTCGGACTCGTCTGGTTCGGGCGAGAGTGCCGCGAAATGGTGCTTGAATTCCGCGAGATCGACCGATTCGGCGTCCTGTGCCGCGGCGTGTGCGAGGTCGTACAGGCGGTGGTCCGAGCCGACCAGATCGTGGCGCTCACACAGCGCAAGAGCGAACGCTGCGTTGACAGCTGTGATGTCCGGATCTGCAGCCGGCGTCAGCCGTGCGGCCGGTTCGCTGGGGTGACGCACCCGGGTCAGCGATGCCGAGCGATCCCAGGTCGGCGGATCGCCGGGGCGGTCCGCGACGGCAGCCGCGAGGCTGGCTTCCAGAAACGGCACCAGCTTGTTGCCGGGCACCACCGGCATCCAGATATCGTCGGCGTAGACGTCCTTCATGTGGTTGGCGATCTGGTAACAGTGCGTGAGCTTTCGCTGTTCGACCGATCGCCCCGCCAGCGCGAGGTAGATGGCTTCTCGCGTCGATTGTGTGTGCGATGGATGCCCGCATTCGTGGTGGTGCATGTGTGCGTACTCGTGTAACGCGAGTTCACGGGCCATTGCGCTCGTGGCGGCCTGACGGGAGATCGTCAGCTTATGGGCGTCGTCGCTGTGGCTGACGCGGGTGCGCTCGTCAGGGTCCTCCCGGACCCGGACAGTCACTGGTCGTTTCAGGTCGTGTTCCGTCGAGAAGAGGTCCCTCGCTCCGAGAAACGGTTCGGCTGGCCCACCCTGCACGTGCACGTCCATGTGTCACTATCTCACGGGGCGAAGCGCTATTAATGCACGGGTGGGGGCAGCGTTCGCACGCAGCGCTCAGGACTCGAACGCCGCGAAACCGCGCTCTAGATCGGCCCGGAGGTCCTCGACGTCCTCGATCCCCACCGAAAGGCGGATGAGTGTATCGGAGATGCCGAGGTCGTCCCGCGCCGCCGGTGAGAGCGGTTCGTGTGTCATCGCCGCCGGAAGCTCCGCCAGGCTTTCGACACCGCCGAGGCTGACTGCCAGCGTCACTGTCTCTAACGCTTCGAGAAAACGCTTGGCGTCGGCCATCTCTCCAGCCAGTTCGAACGAGAGCACGCCGCCAAAGCCCTGCATCTGCTCGCGAGCGAGGTCGTGCTGCGGGTGGCTCTCTAACCCCGGGTAGTGGACTGTCTCGACGCGCTCGTGGTCCTCGAGGTACTGCGCGAGGGACATGGCGTTGTTCTCGTGGCGAGTCATCCGGACACCCAGCGTCTTGATGCCCCGCGAGATAAGGTAGCTATCGAACGGGGCAAGCATATTCCCGAGGGCGATCTGCTGACGGAACTCTACCCGTTCGGCGACCTCGGGGTCGTCGGTAATCAGCGCGCCGCCGACGGCATCGCTGTGGCCGTTGAGGTACTTCGTTGTGCTGTGGACCACGAGGTCCGCACCGAGCGACAGCGGTTGCTGGAAGTACGGACTCGCGAAGGTGTTGTCGACCCCGACCGTCGCGTCGTAGTCGGCGGCGACGGCCGCAATCGCGTCGATGTCACAGAGTCTGATACCCGGGTTCGTCGGGGTCTCGACCCAGACTAGCTCTGTTGCCGGTGTCATCGCGGCCGCTACAGCGTCGACATCGGTCGCGTCGACGAACTCCACGTCGACACCGAGCTGGTCCCGGAACAGCGTTTCAAACATTCGTCGCGTGCCCGCGTAGAGGTCGTCAAACGCAACGACGTGATCGCCCGGCTCGACCAGTGAGAGCACCGCTGTTGCGACGGCTGCCGTCCCCGAACTGAAGGCATAGGCCCGCTCTCCGCCTTCGAGCGCGGCTAACTCCTGTTCGAGGCCGTGTCGTGTCGGGTTCGACAGCCGCGAGTAGAGGAATTCTCCCTCCCCGGGGTCGATGTCCTCTAGAGACAGGTCCGTGTCGAGCCCGGCCAGTTCGTAAGTCGAGGAGAGGTGTATCGGGAGCGTGACGTCCCCTGCTGCTGACGTCGTCTCGGTATCGACTGCGATCGTGTCGAGGTGTGGACGCCGAGTCATACGCTTCCGTCTGCTGGCTGGCGCTAATACCTTTGCAATCATTACTCATTCGACTGCAAATAATTATAATCGCTGAGCATACGCCTTTAGCTATCCATCGGTCGGAATGCCAGACCATGCCACGCGAACGGCCGGATTTCGAGCGGTCACGGCCGTAGTGAAACACTATCCTTTTGACCCTGCTGTTGATAGAAAGCTGTATAATGGGCCGACGTAAGAAAATCGTCCAAGAATGTGAGACACTGATGGACGATCCGGAGCACATCCGGAACATCGCCATCGCTGCTCACGTCGATCACGGAAAGACGACGCTGACAGACAATCTGCTGGCCGGTGCCGGCATGATTTCCGACGACACTGCCGGCGAACAGCTGGCGATGGACACCGAGGAAGACGAACAGGAACGTGGGATCACCATCGACGCGGCTAACGTTTCGATGACCCACGAGTACGAGGACCAGAACCACCTCATCAACCTCATCGACACCCCTGGCCACGTCGACTTCGGTGGCGACGTGACCCGCGCAATGCGTGCCGTCGACGGCGCGCTGGTGGTCGTCGACGCCGTCGAGGGCGCGATGCCCCAGACCGAGACGGTGCTCCGGCAGGCGCTCCGCGAGGGCGTCAAGCCGACGCTGTTCATCAACAAGGTCGACCGCCTCATCTCCGAACTCCAGGAAGGGCCCGAGGAGATGCAGAAGCGCCTGCTCGCGGTCATTCAGGATGTCAACGACCTCATCCGCGGCATGACCGAGGAGATGGACGACATCGAGGACTGGACGGTCTCCGTCGAGGAAGGGACCGTCGGCTTCGGCTCCGCGCTGTACAAGTGGGGCGTCTCGATGCCGTCGATGCAGCGTACCGGCATGGACTTCGGCGAAATCATGGAGCTTGAGCGCAACGATAACCGCCAGGAACTCCACGAACGCACGCCGCTGTCCGACGTGGTGCTCGACATGGTGTGTGAACACTTCCCCAACCCTGTCGACGCCCAGCCGATGCGCGTTCCGCGTATCTGGCGTGGTGACGCCGAATCCCAGCTCGCCGATGACATGCGACTGGTCAACGAGGACGGCGAAGTCGTCCTGATGGTTACCGACATCGGTGTCGACCCTCACGCCGGCGAAATCGCCGCCGGCCGTGTCTTCTCCGGCACGCTGGAGAAGGGCCAGGAACTGTACGTTTCCGGGACTGCGGGCAAGAACCGCATCCAGAGCGTCGGCATCTACATGGGTGGCGAGCGCGAGGAAGTCGACCGCGTCCCCGCCGGGAACATCGCCGCCGTCACGGGCCTCAAGGACGCCATCGCTGGCTCCACTGTCTCCAGCGAGGAGATGACGCCGTTCGAGTCCATCGAGCACATCTCGGAGCCGGTCATCACGAAGTCCGTCGAGGCACAGAACATGGACGACCTGCCGAAGCTCATCGAGACGCTCCAGCAGGTCGCCAAGGAAGACCCGACCATTCAGGTCGAAATTAACGAAGACACCGGCGAGCACCTCATCTCCGGTCAGGGTGAACTCCACCTGGAAGTCATCGGCCAGCGTATCGAGCGCAACCAAGGTATCCCGATCAACACCGGTGAGCCGATTGTTGTCTACCGCGAGGCCCCGCAGGAAGACAGCCGCGAAGTCGAAGGTCGGTCGCCGAACAACCACAACCGCTTCTACATCAGCATCGAGCCGCTCGGCGAGGACATCGTCGAGACGATCAAGATGGGCGAGGCGTCGATGGACATGCCAGAACTGGAGCGCCGTGAAGCGCTGCAGGAGGCCGGCATGGACAAGGACGACTCCCAGAACATCGAGCACATCCACGGGACCAACATCCTGCTTGATGAGACGAAGGGTATCCAGCACCTCAACGAGACGATGGAGCTCGTCATCGAAGGTCTCGAAGAGGCCCTCGACGACGGTCCGCTCGCGTCCGAGCCGGTACAGGGGTCGCTCATCCGTCTCCACGACGCCCGCCTCCACGAGGACGCCATCCACCGTGGTCCGGCCCAGGTCATCCCGGCCGTCCGCGAGGCTGTGCACAACTCCCTCATCGACGCCAGTATCAAGCTGCTGGAGCCGATTCAGCAGGTCCGCATCGACGTGCCCAACGACCACATGGGCGCTGCGAGCGGCGAGATTCAGGGCCGCCGTGGCCGCGTCGACGACATGTACCAGGAAGGCGACCTGATGGTCGTCGAAGGCGTCGCGCCGGTCGACGAGATGATCGGCTTCTCCTCCGACATCCGCTCCGCGACCGAGGGCCGTGCCTCTTGGAACACCGAGAACGCCGGCTTCCAGGTCCTTGCCGACAACCTCCAGCCTGACAAGATCAGCGAGATCCGCGAGCGCAAGGGGATGAAGCAGGAACTGAACCCGGCTATCGACTACTTCTAAGTACCTTTTTACCTCACCCCCTCTCCTCGCGCGCTTTGTGAGCGCGCTGCGGGGAGCGGGTTCGTAAAAATCTACGCTAAAAACGACCTCCGAGTCGCGTTCTGCGAACGCGCTCGGAGTGAAACCACGCTCGCTCCGCTCGCGCGGTATGCGTGTCCGCTCCGCCTCGTCTGATTTCACTGCGTCTGTACTCGTTTTCGGCTATTCCGCTTCTGCCTGCGCCCGCAATCGGTCGATTCGGTTCCCCAGCGGCGGCGATCTCGAGAACGGGTTCGCGAGTCGTCGTCGGGACGGTTCAATGCCGTGGACGTCGGCGTACCGTTCGAGAGCGTCCGCGACGGTCTCCGGGCCAACGCGCTCGGCCGCGTAGTCGTCGGCTGCCCGGACGCCGCGGCGAGTGACCCACAGGCTTGCGATGGCGAGTCCGAGACTCACGCCGACGAGAGGCCACAGCGGGCCGATATCGGCCAGTGCCACAAACAGCGGGACGACTGTAATAAGCAGCCCCACCATGACCCGGGCAAGCACTCGGGCGTTCTGGCGGCCGGCCTGAACCGCAAGGAGAGCCGCTGCCGTTTCGTCGTCGAACATGTCGAGGAATGTGCTCGTCACGAACAGGCGACGATACCCAGAAACGCCGCGAACGGTCAGGTTCGCAGTCCTCTCTTGTTCGGTGTCGAAAATTCGAACGTCTCGGACAGTAAGTCCCGCACCCTCTTGGAGTCGCTCTAATGTCTCCGCTGTCGGTTCATCCGGTCTATCGACCGACCGAATTAGCGGGATGAACCACGGGGAGACGGCCTGTACGGTGACAAGGAAAACGGTAACGAGCGCCAGCAGCCCGACTGACGACAGTCCGAGTTCAATGGGAACCACGGCGACAGTCACCAACGCAGTGATTCCGAGGACGTACCGTCCCATTCGGATGACCGCACGGCCAGTTGAGAGTTTGATGTCCCGAACGTTGCGGACGCCCGGGACAGTTGGCGCGTAGGCGGCCAGCCAGATGATGCCGGCGGCGAGCAACTCGGTGAACGTCGCCAGCACTGCTCCAACGACTCCGGTCCGTCCGCCGGGAACCAAGTGGCCGAGTCCGAGCGACAGAAAGACGACCCACGACAGCAGTGCGAACGGGAGCAAAACGCAGAGATATAGCTGCCGATATCTGGTGACCGGATTCGAGAGGCGCCGTACGACTGCGCTTCCGAGTGCGCCGAGGACGATTCCAATGACGGCGAGGACACCGACGAGGAACACCGCCGTCCCTATCGCTATCGGTGATGACTGGAGGGCGTACACATACGACACGCTTCACCGGTGAGGAAAAAACGTAGCGTTCCCCTGCCAGTGATTGTCTCGACGGAGGCAGGCCCCACGCTTAGGTCGTCCGGCGTCGAACGGCCAGATATGAGCGACCGCCTGCATCAGATTGTGGACCTTCTTGTGGCTGCTGTCATCGCCGGCACGTCGACGTTCATCTGGAGTTTCGTTCTGCCGACGGGGCTAGCGCTGACGCTTGCGGGAATGTTCGCGGCGATGTACTACTTCTCACGTAACCCCTGGGGGTCGCCCCGCGGCGAGGCGTACAACGAGTGGATCGACGATCTGTACGAGCGGTTTCTGCCCTGAGACCAAACGAACGGTTTCTTATACGTGCCCCTGCTGAGTCATCCACAATGAGCCGAGATACTCAGGAGGTGAGCGGGCGATGAGCGACTCGACCGACGAGGTACGGTCCTACACAGTTCGGCTGGAACTGGTCGACGAACCGGGCGAACTGTTGCGGGCGCTCGAGCCCATCGCCACAAGCGGCGGGAACCTCCTCTCTATCTTCCACGAACGGGGGAACGTGACCCCGCGGGGCCACATCCCCGTGGAGGTCGATCTGGAGGCGACCCCCGAGCGGTTCGACGGGATCGTCGACGCACTCCGGGACGCGGGCATCAACGTTATTCAGGCCGGGGCCGAGCAGTACAGCGAGGCGCTGACGATTATTCTCACCGGCCACCTCGTCAACACTGACCTTTCCGACACACTCTCGCGGATCCACGAATCCACAGACGCGACCGTGACCGACCTCTCGCTGTCGGCACCGGGGGGAACGGACGATGCCTCCAGCGCGCGCATCCGACTGGCGACCGAGGAGGGAGCGGTCGACGAGGCGATGCGGTCCATCCGTACCGTGGCCGACGAGAAGGGGCTCCACGTCATCGAACCCCTCGCTGCGGGAGGTGACGCATGAGGCTCGCCGTCATCGGAGCCGGTGCCGTCGGCTCCGCCGTCGTCGAACTGGCGAGCGACCACGGCCATTCGGTTACTGCGTTTGCCGATTCCAGCAGCGCCGTCATCGATAGCGCCGGTATCGACACTGCTGCGGTCCTCGACCGGAAGCGAACCGACGGTGTCGTCGGGAGCGACGCACCCGAGGACGCGCTTTCGGCCGAGTACGACGTGCTCGTCGAGGCGACGCCGACGACGCTCGGCGACGCCGAACCGGGCTTTAGCCACGTCCAAGCCGCCCTCGAACGGGACCGCCACGCCGTGCTGGCGAACAAAGGCCCGGTCGCCGAACGGTACGCGGACGTTCGCGCGCTGGAACGCGAAAGCGAGGGATCCGTGCTGTTCGAGGCGACCGTCGGCGGCGCGATGCCGATTCTCTCGACTATCGACGACTTCGACCCGAGCCACATCACCGCCGTTCGCGGCGTGCTCAACGGCACGGCGAACTTCATCCTCTCGCGGATGGCGACCGAGGGTCTGGATTACGAACACGTCCTCGCGGAAGCACAGGATCTGGGCGTCGCCGAAGCCGACCCGACCTTCGACGTGGACGGGACCGACGCAGCGCTGAAAGGCGTAATCATCGCGAACGTCCTGTCAGACGACGAAACGGAGTACACGCTCGACGATGCCGAGGTCGAGGGAATTCAAGAAATCTCTGGCAGCGCGCTCGAACTCGCCCGGGCGGACGGCCGGACTGTCCGACTCATCGCTGAGGTCGTCGAGGGCTCTGTCCGTGTCGGCCCGCGACTTGTGCCGGACAATGCGCCGCTCGCTGTCTCTGGAACCCGGAACATTGCCCAACTGGAGACCGAGCACGCCGGCCAGCTCAATATTTCCGGTCGCGGCGCTGGCGGTCCGGAGACGGCGAGCGCGGTGCTTGCCGATATCGGCCGGCTGTAACAGGACAGCAGGATTTCTAACGCGGCCGCGTCGTTTCTCGCATTCGCTGCCTTTCCCACCCACCAGTTCCGTTTGTCACTCCGAAAGACATTGATCCGGTTGTGACTGCCGGTATCAGCAACCTCTCAGACCAAGTCATCGGGTGTCACACTACCATGGCATGGCGTGCCGAATCGCAAGAAAGCGACGGGCTGACGCTTACACGCTTTCGAAATCGTTTTATGAACCACCAGCTAATAAACCCGATACAGCGCCTCTGCGCGTGAGAGATAACAATGAGCGACGAACAACACCAGAACCTGGCCATCATCGGTCACGTCGACCACGGGAAAAGCACGCTCGTCGGCCGACTCCTGTACGAGACAGGATCGGTACCGGAGCACGTCATCGAACAGCACAAGGAAGAAGCCGAAGAGAAGGGCAAGGGCGGATTCGAGTTCGCCTACGTCATGGACAACCTCGCCGAAGAGCGTGAGCGTGGTGTCACCATCGACATCGCCCATCAGGAATTCAGCACTGACGCCTACGATTTCACCATCGTGGACTGTCCTGGTCACCGCGACTTCGTGAAGAACATGATTACCGGCGCGTCCCAGGCCGACAACGCCGTCCTGGTCGTCGCCGCCGACGACGGTGTCCAGCCGCAGACCCAGGAGCACGTGTTCCTGGCCCGCACCCTGGGCATCGGCGAGCTCGTCGTCGGTGTCAACAAGATGGACCTCGTCGACTACGGCGAGTCTGAGTACAAGCAGGTCGTCGAAGAGGTCAAGGATCTCCTCACTCAGGTCCGCTTCGACCCTGACAACGCCAAGTTCATTCCGCTCTCGGCGTTCGAAGGCGACAATGTCGCCGAGGAGTCCGAGAACACGGACTGGTACGACGGCGAAATCCTGCTGGAAGCACTCAACAACCTGCCAGCTCCGGAGCCGCCGACGGACGCGCCGCTCCGACTGCCGATTCAGGACGTCTACACCATCTCTGGTATCGGTACGGTCCCGGTTGGCCGTGTCGAGACGGGTATCCTGAACACCGGCGACAACGTCAGCTTCCAGCCGTCTGACGTCTCCGGTGAAGTGAAGACTGTCGAGATGCACCACGAGGAAGTCCCGAAGGCCGAGCCCGGTGACAACGTCGGGTTCAACGTCCGCGGCGTCGGCAAGGACGACATTCGACGCGGTGACGTCTGTGGTCCGGCTGACGACCCGCCATCGGTCGCCGAGACCTTCCAGGCCCAGATTGTCGTGATGCAGCACCCGTCCGTCATCACCGAGGGGTACACGCCGGTCTTCCACGCTCACACGGCACAGGTCGCCTGTACCGTCGAGTCCATCGACAAGAAGATCGACCCGTCCTCCGGTGAGGTCGCCGAGGAGAACCCCGACTTCATCCAGAACGGGGACGCTGCCGTCGTGACGGTCCGCCCACAGAAGCCGCTCAGCATCGAGCCGTCCTCCGAGATTCCGGAGCTCGGCTCCTTCGCTATCCGCGACATGGGTCAGACCATCGCCGCCGGCAAAGTCCTCAGCGTCAACGAGCGATAACGTATGTCCCAGCAGGCACGCGTTCGGCTCGCGGGCACAAGCCCCGAGGACCTCGACGACATCTGCGCCGACGTGCGGGAGATCGCGAACAAGACCGGTGTCGAACTCTCCGGTCCGGTTCCACTCCCAACCAAGACGCTGGAGGTTCCCAGCCGCAAGTCCCCCGACGGTGAGGGGACTGCGACGTGGGAACACTGGGAGATGCGCGTCCACAAGCGGCTCATCGATATCGACGCCGACGAACGGGCACTGCGCCAGTTGATGCGCATCCAGGTTCCCAACGACGTCTCCATCGAGATCGTCCTCGAGGACTAATCTCCGGGGGCTGTCGCTTCGCGACAGCGTCGGTGTGCCACCCGTCCGAACCGCTGGCCGGGACAGTGTGAATCGCTATCGAAGGCCGCTCTCACGCGCAGGGTTTTTATAACTCCGCGTTCGAGTGGCAGACCACGCGGGCTCGTAGATCAGTGGCAGATCGCTTCCTTCGCAAGGAAGAGGCCCCGGGTTCAAATCCCGGCGAGTCCATAGCGGTATCTCGTCCTGTCGAACTATCCCGAAAAGCGACTGCTACGCGCTTCTACTGCAATATTACTCGCAGACCCATCTGCGTATAAACTCAAAATCAAATCGAACCACGAACGGTTACGCATCATCTGGGGTGCAGTCTTGCGATTTCGCGAAGGAATTGGCCGATTCCCGAACGGGGGTGGTTTCCCTTGAGTAACCGACTTGTCGGGAGCACAACTATCGAGAAGTCGAACTGCCAGCACTGCGGGGCACACGTTTCGCGTGACTTCCGGCGGACCTTCGGCGACGGCGATGATATCGCTCATCGCTGTCCAGCCTGCGACTGTATGCCCCGTATCTCGCGGGGAACTGCAGCTGGGAAAGAACTCGACTATCCCGATCCGGAAGACCAGCCACAGCGGAATCAGGGCGGTCGAGTGGAAGCCCGGACTGACGGGGGTGAGAGTCTGTGAGTCCACAGTCTTCGCTCTTCGATTACGAACCAGACCTGTCGCCGCTGACTGACGCCGAGCGAGAGGTGTACGAGGCCGTGGGCATGGGCCAGTATGGGCCACGGGAGTACGCCCGCAAGACTGGCCGTTCACCCGGTACAGTGGNGCTGACTGACGCCGAGCGAGAGGTGTACGAGGCCGTGGGCATGGGCCAGTATGGGCCACGGGAGTACGCCCGCAAGACTGGCCGTTCACCCGGTACAGTGGGCAACCTCCTCGGTCGTGCTCGCGAGAAACTGGAGGTGGTTCCGGCGTGACTGGATTCGTTCGCGCCTCAGAACTGTACGATGTCGAAGCGGGTGAACCCCTTCAGTTCGACTGGACGAATCTCAAACCACTTTCGGAGAGTCAAGCCGAGGTCGAGCGGGCGGTGGCCGCCGTCAAGACCGACGGGGGGCGATGCGAACGATAGGGCTGGCCCCTCACGAACTCCACGCCAATCTCCTGTTCAATAGCGACGGCCTTGCGCCGTTTTTCGCACTGGACAGTGAGGTCAAGGCTGGTGAGGGGTCAAAGAGCAGCGAGTTTCTGCAGGATGGCGAGCGGTGGGTCGTTCGCCTCTCCTATCAGGACAGCAATATCGTTCACCCCGGCGAGCGGACGCCACAGGGAACGGACTGGCAGCTGCAGAATATGCGTGAGTACCGGCTCAAGGTCGCCCGCCATCCAGATGAGGATTCGGTCGGCCAGCAGGATTTCGTCGCCCACGCTGCGCCACGCTGGCCCGGGATGCAAGGCGAGCGTGATGATGGAAGCCGTGTCGAGATTCCTGTTCCAGACGGGTTCGGCGAGGGTGTGAACGTCCGCGTGAAAGGCTCGAATATCGAATTCCACCGATATCCCGAGCTACTGCAGCGGGCGGCCATTGAGGTCGGCGTCACCGGCCGGTACTTCGAGGAGCCACATCCCTACAGCAACGTGCAGGACGCAGAGAAGTACGCCCGGGTTCATCGGGACGCCAGTGGGCCAGTCCATGCTCGCGATGGGCCGATTGCGGCGATGGGTCACCTCCTGGAGTCGGACCGCCGTGGCTATCGGAAGATCGTCCAGAACGATGACGATGAGCGCGGCCGGAACCTGCCAGGATACTACCACACGGCCACACTCGGCCCGAAGCGGATTCGAGAGGCATTCCCCGACCACCACCTCCCCAAGGAGGTGAAACACTACTACGCCCGTGAGGCGCTGTCTGTGCCCGATGATCATCCGCTATCGCACCCGAAAGTCGGTTCATCTTTGCAAGCATCGCTGCTGGATGATGATGAGACTGTCCGGTGGCGCGACCTGGAGACGCTGGAACGAGAGTTAGATCAGACTGTGCTGTCGGTCCTGGCCGATGCCGGTATCGATATCGCACCGACGGGTTCCGGCCCATTCGTCGAAGATTCATACTTTGAGCCGAAGGTGAACCACTCCGGCCCCGAGCCGGTCGGGCTGGACCTGACCCGAGTCGAGCAGAAACAGGAGAGTGTTGTTGTGCGCCACCTTTCAGATGGGCTCTCGCCGGTACAGTGGGAAGCCTTGGAGATGTTGGTAGCAGACGGTGGGCAGGTTGCTCCGGCGGATATCGCAGACGAGTACGGCCGTCATGTCGAAAGTGTCCGGCGGGCGCTTCGAGAGATGGAAGACTTGGTGATATCGGACTATGCCGACGTGTCGCTCCGGTCGGAGTACGTCGCGGAGATGGTTCACGAAGCTGTTGACGAGGCGCGTGAAGCCACTCGCCGTGCTGTTGACACCGCGGCGAAGGCCGCCGAAGCTGCCGAGCGTGGGCTGGAGAACACGATGAGCGCGTTCATCGCATGGGCCGCTCGCCACGGTGTTGATGTGAACGACGCTCGCGAGGCTCAGATGACCCTGCGGTTCGGGGAGATCGAGAAGCACGGGAAGGCGATTCGCGAAGGCTTCCGGGTATGGAAAGACGCAGGAATGCCCGAAGAGCGCTACCGGCAGGCCCGGGTGCAGCTCGCGGACGGCTCGCGAGGGACGGCCTGGCGCTGGCTCGCCACCGGGTAGCGGCCCGCCTGCTGAGAGGCATCACTGTCCAGCACCACGAAAGTACCACTTGCTTTGCCGATTTCTCCCCCTGCCCGGCACGGTCGCCGATGTGATCGAGGGTCGACCGGGCCAATGGCCCGGCCGTCGTCCGAACGGAATCAAACCCGGGGGGTTGTGATTCCGTTTAGAGGTGTGGCTAAGGCCACATCATCAAAATACACCGCATTACTCTTTCGACCACTCAACGAGTAAAGGGATGATCAAATTCCATCTGCGGACGGTGAGTTCAGTGGGACTTCATCTATAAAATATGGGACACGAGTTGATAGGAATGTACGACTTCGTTTGACCCCATCCATAGAACGAATCCTGTCAGTTATATTATCCAAATGATCGATCGATTTGAAGTTTAGTTCTATCGCTATATCTGCCCAATTAAAACCGAGTCCAGAGAGTATATAAGGAACATATAATGGATTCTCGGTTTGTAGATTATCAACGACGTCGTCATATCTCCCACGTTCGGTTGAAATACCGAAGAATGCTCGATACCACCCATCGGTCAAACCTGGATCAATTCGTACCGAGAATTTTCGGATCACCTCCTTATCTATAAGATAGTCAATAGCTTTTGCCACCTCATCTGGTGAGCTAATCATATCTATTTTATCTGAAAGGTCACTTGGCCGGTTCCGGAATGACGCATCTGACTGGAGTTCATTAAGAACAATTCTCTGAAGATCGTTTAAATCGACTGTACGACGATCACGCTGTTCTCCCTTCTTAAAATCAGATCCCCGCCATCTAATCCATTGCTGAATAGTGAATGTTTCCATAGAATAGAACTTAGAGTCTATATCTGGTTTACCAGAGCCCCTATCTGGTTGAATAAAGACATTTGTAGAAAACCGATCAACTTCGGGACCACTTTTGCTTATTTTCCTGATAATCACATCATAATCACCTAATGTGATCATTGCCACTTGACTTCCTTCCCACTGACCAATCTTTTTCAATCCTTCGTCAATTATGCCATCATAATTCCTCTCGAGGTCGACCAAATGGTACGAGGGAACCGAGTATCCTACCCTAGCTGGATCAACAACGGCGATTTCTGAGCCAACTTTCCCCTCTTCACGCAGTTCATTGATTTTGTGTTCTACTTCAGTGGGCGTAGCATCAATTGACCCAGCAATGTCGTCTGAGGTTTGGGTAGAATCTGTATAGAGTTGCTCAATCACTCGGTCCTCTATTGTATTAGTGTTTGACATAGTCACACATGGCACTGATATCATCTGTAACTATAAATATGTATTGCAGAAATGCATTGTAGATATACAATTCAGATAAGTATAATATCAACATTCAACCTATCAACATTCAACCTATCAACTTCATCGGCTACTTCTTCGGTTACGTTTGACGTCACTATAGTAAACCTATCAATAGGGGTTTCGTCTATTCTATCCGCTGTCTGTCTGATGTTTGCTATCGTGTCTGTATTTATGTCTTCAATAACAGTGATGCCAACTTTTTCACCCTGACTGGTAGCCCCGACAAAATCCATTTCAACTTTGTATCCCTCCGGTCGATACGCTTCATTCTCCTTTCGGATTTCATATGATGAATCAATATTCCGATTTAATTCTAATGTTTTCATCAACTCTTTTTTCGAAATGTTTTCTCCCTTTTCTCTCAGATTTCTCTTGCTTTCCCGAATGTCTCGATATGTTTGATACTTTTCCAACACATATATGATTAAAATAATTCCAATAAAAAATAGCAATATAAAAACAACCTCTTGTTGCAGATTTTCTGGAACTCCTATTTGTATAATGGTTAATACAGTTACACTAAAAAGTGAGAGAAAATATAAAACCGGTAACACAAACTCATTCAATTTGGTTACTTTGCTGCTTCCCAAACTGTACTGTATAGTAAGAAAACCGATCTTGAGTACCAGAAATACTCCGGATATTGCCGCAAGGGCAGCAAGGTATCGTACGGGTGTTTTATTAGGAATTGTATTTATCGGATAGTTTGTGATATACCACCCGAGAGCTCCAATCGCGAATAAAACTTGAACAGACTCAACCCGCCGTCTACTTCCTGCTTGCCTAACATATTCAAAATAATCTTGTATAATATCTGAATCTGATGCTTTATCGTCACCCTTCTCAGATTGAGTCATGATCTTAGTATATGTAGAGTAGTATACCTTATGTTGTTCAGGGTCTGGCCATAGTGTCAGGCTGAATCAAAAATCATATTTATTTTTATTTTACTTTGTTCTGATCTGCGATGCTCACCACCGCCGTGCCAATCTAATGGAGGCAGCCGAGAGGAATGTCGCATTTTCCATTTTAACACTTCCACACCTAGCCCACGTACTCTATACACCCCGAAAATATACCACCCATTTACTGTCCGTAACTTCTTGTGGTACCGGTCGTAGATTTTGAATGTTCCAGGCCGTCCATCAGCGTGTCGGTGCATCGCGGCCTTAATTTCGACAGGTGTTCCATCCGGTCGCTTCGCGTCGTGCCAGCTGCACCGATCTAATTCGAGGTTGTACCGCTCGGCGGCTTTGCGCTCGACGAGCGTTCCGTAGTGATTCGCCTTATGACTTCGACTCATTCGCGCACCTCGTGTGCGTCATATATAGATACTCCTCCGGGCTGTTTTCGGTCGTTGCCCATGGCTCGCGCGTGCTCGCACCGCGAGCGCACGCCATGGGCCATTAGCAGGGCTACGTCGGGGGGTTGTTTGTTGTTGGGTTGCTCGAATTCCATCGCTGTCATGCGGTTAGATCCGTCACTTCACCAACCACGTTCCGGTGCTTTCCATCGTCCTGATACTCGTTCCAACGCTGGCGGACCCATTCGGCGCTGTACGGCACGAAATCGGCAATTTCGTGGTTTGGTCTGTCCGGCTCAGACTCCTTGGCGGTGATGACTGTGTAGATCGCGAGCTTCCGAGAGAGGTCTTCCGGGTCCACCTCGTCACCGTCATCCTCGCCGCTCGACCACGACCACGTCGTCGGTTCCTTGTCGTCGTAGCGCCAGTCCGTCTCGGGAATACCAGATACGGAGAAGATCGGGTTGACGCCCTTCCGGTTCCGCACGTCTTCGTAGAAGGTCGCTTCTTTCAGCCCCTCTTTGTGGACACAGACACCGAGTTCCCGAACCAGCGGGTGGACGTCCCGGCCGTCGTGACCGATGATGATGAGCGAACCGCCGTACTTGCGGATCTTGTACGTGAGCGGTCCAAGTTTCGTCTTCGTCTCGTAGCCGTCCGACCCACTCCCACCGGCGTTGCTGCTGGCCTCGTCGAAGATGAACAGTTTCGGGACCTGCTCGTTGTGCATGGGATCGCCGTCCTGTTTCAGCCACTCGTTCAGCGCGCCGTAGTTCGCAAGCCAGCCATCCCGACGGTCGCCGTCCGAATCGGTCCACTCGTCGGTCTCTTCGAGCGTGCGGATGTTCGAGGCCACCAGCGCGTCCGAAGAGTGTTGTTCCTTCCAGAGTTGTCCGAGTAGACAGGCGAAGTTCGACTTCCCTGTACCGGGTTCGGCCCACTCGTAGAACATCGGTGCGGGGCCAGTCATCTGTGCCCGGAGTTGGTCGATAGCCTTGATACCGGAGATATCGGCCCGCTGGCCGGCGTCTCCAGTGAAATGCTTGAGTGACTGCATATCGCCGTTGGCCATGGCCCGCCGTGCCGTTTCGGTTCCCTCGATGCGGACGATCTCCCGAACGTGAGAGAGATCCTTCGCTTGACCTGGCATCTTCTCCGGCCGGTCACAGTGTCGCGGGTCGTAGTGAGTTTCAAGAATCGAGAGGTAGCGGGATAGCTTCTCATCGCGGACGATTCCGGCGTGCTGGTGTACCTCGTCAGGATTGCGCTGGCCGTAGCCGTCCTGATACTCGCGGAACTGTGCGGGCGTGTAGAGATCACTGTCGTCAGTCATCGTTTAGTCGTGGCTCCTGTGATTGCTGATCGGCCGGTTCGTTCTGCCCATAGCCCACAGCGGCGTCTGCGGTGGGATCGGGCGCGTCGGTGAGGTCGTGAATCGTGGGTGCGTCTTCGGGGTCTTCGCCGTCTTCGATGAGGTCGCCGAAGGTCTCTTTCGCCGCTGTTTTCTGAATCATCTGACCGCGTTCGTTGGCTTCGGCGTCAGCAGTGACGAGTTTCTTTTGTAGCTCGACACTGCCACGACTCCACCGGCCGCGGATCGCGGCGAGTTCCTCGGCGCGGTCGATGAGCCAGCCGTGAATGTCCTGCATCTGCTTCTTGCTGGTCATCAACTGCGTATCCTGACAGCCTTCGAGCCAGACGCCTTCGACGCGGAGCTGGTCGATATCTTCCAGATACTCGTATTCGCGGACGGCCCATGCACTGCCGCCGTTGACAGGGTACGGGTCGGGGCCGTCGATTTCTTTCTCGCGCCAGAGTTCGGGCGGGACGTAGTACTTCTCGGTTGTATCGTCGACGGCGTTGATGTGATGGACTTCGACCCAGTTACGACGACGGAGCCAGCGGGCGATTTTCGCACCGACGAGATAGCAGGGAATCGCCAGCACGAGCCAGCCGACGGCCACCGCGGGAATCCACGTCGGCAGGGTCGGTAGTTGGGGCTGGTAGTAGGCGAACAGCACGACCGCGCCGACGAGCATCCCGCTGACGAGTAGCTTGTACTCGGCCAGCAGATAGGTGAAGCGGTCGCGGTTGTCCGCGAAGGTGGGCGCGGGCATTTACGCCACCTCCGGCCGCCCATTCTCGCTACGGATCACATTGTAACCGGCGATGATCATCCAGACGAACGCGACACCGGCCCCGGCGAGCCACGCCTGCAACGACGACAGCGCACGGAGTATGTCGAGTCCATCACCAGAGGGCTGCTGTACGATCTCGGCGTACAGTGGGGTGTTCTCGGTGGAGATGGCGACACCAACGTAGCCGTCCTTCTCAGTGACGGGAATCTCGACAGTGGCGGTGTCATCAGAGCGCATGGCGACGGTGCGAACGGGAATCTTCCTGCCTTCTTGGAAGCGGCCGGCGTCGGAGATTGTCACGGTCTGGACCGCGCTCGACTGAAGGGTGATCCGAGCGATACCCTCGTTCGGCAGGTACTCCGAACCGACTATCTTAGTTTGTCCGTCGATGCGGGTGGTGTCGGTGGCGTTGGCTGTGGGCTGTGGGCTGGATGTTTCGGCGGGGAGGTTCCCCGCAGACTGTGCGGCGGTCGGGGCGCTGACGCAGCCGAGGCTGACCACGAGCAGCGCGGCGAAGAAAAGTGAGCGCATGGGTGATTAGTCCTGAAGCACGACGATACCGAGCAGCGTGCCGATGACAGCCAGCGCCACAACAGGGCTGACACTGCCGCCACCGAGCAGGCCACCGCCGGCAGACTGTTTCATGGCCTTCTCACGGGCTTCGATCTGTGCGCGGCGGTACGCTAGATCCTCGTACTGCTGTTTCAGTTCGGTGACGTTGCTCGTCTCGTAGGTGGTTTTCTGGATAGTGACATTCTGGACGTTCTCACCGTTTGTCGTGGTGATTCTGTCGATGGTGAACGTCCCATCTAATTCTACGACTCGGTCGCTGGTGACGACGTACTGCGTGCCGCCAATCTTACTCGTGTTGTAGGTCGTTCCGTTCTCGAACTGGCCGCTGGCAGGGTTCTCCTGACTGAATAGGACACCTTCGTACTGCGTCCCGGATTCAGTAGTGACATTGAAGCTCCCGATCTGGTCGAAGTTCTCAGGGGAGTTCGTGCCGAGTAAGGTGAGCTGTGCGGCGGTCCAGCCTTGGAAGTCGTCGCCCGCGGACTGCTGGTTTGCCAGCACGTAGGGGTCAACGAGGTCGCTACTGTTGATTTCGCCGTTCTGGTACTCTGTGTACGTGTTTGAAGCCAGTGTCTCCATATCTGACTTCACTGTACTGGACTCGGACTGAATCTGTTGCCAGCGGGTGTTGTAGTCGTCAGCGGTTGGGGTCAGCAGTTGGTCGTAGTTCGAGTTCGGTGCAGGAACAATAACCCCCTTGACATCACCGGACCCAGCCTCTCCCTGAACACCAGTTGTGGGGTTGTAATAGGTATCGCTCCCATCGCTGATACCGCGCTGTGCGACAGTGATGGAGTCTCCGTTTTGGAGTGTCACCGTCGTCGTGCTGCCGAACATCCGGTAATATCTGTCCTGGCCGTTGTCGTTGACATAGTAGACCGTCGCCACTGAACTCCCGACAGACTCGTTTGCAGCTATCTCTGAGAGGCGTTGCTGATTATACACTGAGCGGGACCAGTCGTTGAGTAAGGCCCGCTCGTAGGTGGCGTAGTACTCCGCGACAGCCTCTTTGGCGGAAGTGGTGGCCGCGGTTTGTGAAGATCCGTTGTTGAGTGCCCGGATATAGGCGTTCTTGCCTTTGACGCGGGCGACGGTCTTGGCATCGGCCAGATTGTTGTCAATCGTCGTTAGCTGGTTCTCAGTGGCTGAAAGGTCGTTCTGAGCAGAGCCGTAGATATCAATCTGCAACTGTTCGGCATCAGTTTCGGTAGTATCCACGGTCCCAGTGTCTGGCAGGCCGGTTCTGTCCAGTTGGACAATAGAGGGCATGACTGCTTCCCCGATTTGCTCACTCATGTCGTAAGTGAATCCCGGGTCTCCACCCGTGTCTCCAAGGAATTTGCCGTTATCACCCGGTGTCCATGCGGCGGTTGGTCCGCCCTTGCTGAATGATACCGGCCCATCAGCGCCCTCGACCTTCACCGTGAACGACTCATACGCACCTGCATTTCGGAAGTGGGCGCTGTTGTGAGAGCCGCTAACGGTCTTTTTGAGAATCGCCGTGTTGTTTCCAGCGGGCGATTCGTCGGTAATGACGGTGATAGTCGTCTCTGACGAGACATCGAACAGGTCAACCTTGATCTTGTGCGGGCCTGTCTCGAAGGTTTTCGTCACTGGCCCGCTGTCGGTGGCCGTTTCGGTCGACTGTGCCAGCGCGGGACCGACGGCCCCGACGACGGTGGAACAGACGATGAGGGCGGCGAGCAGGACCGAACGGGCGCGGGTCACTGTTGACGCCCTCCGTCAGTTTCGACTTGATCGACGCTGGTACGAACGTCTTGATCGTCAGCGCCAGCTGCGGTGTCTCGTTCTTTGACGTGGTGCGCCCCGATCACACCGGCCGCGACAATGGCCGGAACGACGACGGGGAAGGGATCACCGACGACAGCTGAGGCAATCGTGGAGGCAGAGACGCCGATAGTGCCCACAAGCCCATAGCTGAGAATACGGTCCATTGGATTCACCCCAAGTAGCTGATGACGTAGTAGCCGGCGGCCTCGACGGCGACGACAGTGAGACCGATAGCAGCCGAGCCGACCACGATATCCTGCGCACCGAGGATGTTCAGCCCGGTGAATAGGACGATGACAAGCGTCCCGAGCGCGAGGTAGGTTTCGACAGTGGCCGATCCTTTGGCGATTTCGACGAGATCGGTATCGAGCTGGTAGTTCTTGTTCCGACTCTCGTTGACGCGATTGGTGGCGTAGGCCATCGCCAGGGCGGCGAGCGACAACAAAAATGCGAGGTCAATGCTCGTACTCTGAACCGTGAACACGGACGCGCCGAGGTCGTAGCCGAGCATACTGATCGAAGCGATACCGTTGGTGACGAATGCGCTGGCGGTGAAAATCACACCGGCCAGAGCGTCTTCGATGTCTATCTTTCCGAACATGGGTTGTACCGGCCGTGAGTACGACCGTATTCCGGCCGTGCAGTCTGCTGGCTAGAAAGCACCGAATCGCGGTATTCCCGGGACTCAGTAAATTTTAGTATCGGGACTGCACCGCCGGTGGCATGGAGATGCGAAAACTCTCCCCGGCAGGTGGCTGTGTGACCGTCTCAATACCGATAGATGATCTCCGCGAGCGCGGTGTCGTCGACGAGGATGGCGAGTTGGTGGGCAACCACTGGGCGAAGGTCGAGAGTCTTGATCAGGACGACGAGGGCGACTACCGGTTAGAGTTGGTCAGCCCATGATGCGAGCCCGACCCCGTGGGGTTCGAGCCAGATGTAACGCCAATCCTCAATGTATGCACCTGTGGGCTGTGGGCCGTGGGCTACGGTGCATAGAATCAGGGCGGTCGGGACAGGGGTTCGGCACGATCACACCAACGATCCGACCCCTCTTTATCAAGAACCACCCTGTCGCTCACTCCAAAACGACGCGAACCAACCCCTGGTACATACACTCGTTTAAACAATGACCCGACGCACCAGTCTTAAGATCACTGACGAACGGCAACGACTACTGGATAAGGCAAGTGCGATTGTCGCAAGTGACCAGCACGACGACCCGCCGATGTCCGATGTACTGGATGCGGCGCTGACGCATCTTGTCGAGAGTGAGGAAAATATCCAGAACGCGCGTGAGGAGCTAGACCCCGAGACAATCCAACACTTCAACACAACCGTTCTTGGACTTCGCTACCGGACGAGTGTCAAGAGTAGGTGGCGATAGTATTTCTTGGCCATAGTCCAAATATTCACCAGAATTACCAGATTATATACATACATCGCTAAAGTTACATTTTAAGAGTCTATTCTTTTACCGTCAGATTAATTTCAATCCAAAGTGACGAACACGTATGAAGGCAGGAAAAATTTCTCTGGTTGATTCGGATACAGAATCATTAGAATCATTTCATAAAACATACCCCACAGACAAGGGATCACCATTCGATGAAATCGCGGAGTCATTGGATGTGAGAGAAGAGATTCCCTTGCCTGGCGACCGTACCGGCTACTCAGGTCGTGCTGCTGTTGAGCAAATAGAAAGCAAAGAAAAGTTGGAGATAACTGAAGATGGTTCTATTTCTGTGGGTGAAACTCTAGAAAAGCAAGTTGCATACACAGAATTCATTTTTGTCCCAGATTCGTTTTTGGCTGTAGATAGTTCTGCTGGTGAATTTTTGGACCCACTATTAAATAGACACACGCAGCACACAAGCTTCCCTGCTAAGATTAATCTTGATTCTGTATTAAAGAACTCTGGCGAGCCGAACGTCTGGAAGATCGGATTCGAAGATCGGGGAGAGGAAGCAGAGAATGGTGTTGTCCACGGAGTAAACCTACTAAATGACCCTGAATTTGGCGACCTGCTGGGCGTTTCCTCAAAAAATCAGTTGGGGCTTGAACTGCAGATTAACGACGACATGGCAAATGTGTTTGTCGCCAAAAGTGGATATGTCGAAATATATCAACCCGAACACTTTGACACAAAAGAATATATCCAATACGTTGAAGAGTACATTCTTCCAAGCTCTGAAATACAGTAGACAAGACACCTAATACCGAAAGTAATAATATATACCATATAAACTAGTCTGTCATGGTAACTTCATGCGCGGTTTACAATATAACTAGAGATATTGATATTGATGACGTTTACTCTCGTTTCACGAGCGGCGGAGCGTCATACAACCGACCTCCATCTCATGTTGATGATCCCCTGTTAACCGACGTATCAAACGTACAAAGGACTTCTGAGGGGATAGAATGCACTGTCAGGTACGATATTGAGGATACTGTCCCCGTGCGGGAAGGCGAAGATCCGTGGATTGACACTCTAAAAACAACGACAGTACGTATATCTGAGAACAATTTTATTTTGAACAAATTCGACAGCAAGACGAAGGCCGCACGTGAAGTGGGCCGTGTTTTGGAGATCGGCACTGATGGATATGACCCAGTTGAATTTTCTTCTGCGACTATACTCGGCGTCGTCGCTGAAGACAGTGAAGGAACAAATCAGGAGACCTGGAAAAACCCGACAGAACACGCTGACACAGCTACACTCTATGGGGATATTAGCGACTCAGCACTAGCAGCTGATTTCGATACAGATGGACGACCATCTTGGGTCAGATTCGAATCTAGTCAATATCCTCAGCGCGAAGTAGGTATCTCTTCCAACAAAGATAGCGTTGTATTTGTCGGTGATTGGGACTTTCCGGAGATGGAGAGCTATATCTCTAATGTCGTCATTCCGAACAATAGCTAACTAAACTGACTGCAATCCCTATCGCCTATAACTCCACGGAAATCTTCAATTGCTTTCTCAATTTTATGTGGTGATATATTCCCTACCCTGAAATTACTACGGAAGATCTCCAAACGATAGCTATCCTTTCTTACTCTTACCACTTCGTCTGAAATCACATCATCGAAACGGCAGGTTAAGCTCAACTCACCCTTGTTGTCCCACAACGATTCAAATTTTGCATCAAATTCGGACTTTATAGATAGCAGCATCGAGAGGTTTCTAACTTCTCCATCTGGCCGTATATTCTCACTCTCAATCTTCAGGCGTATTCTGTCCGACTGCCTCTGTTCCACGGGTTCAATGTCTTCCGCGTGGTCATTGGCCCCGATCTGATTTACCGAAAATTCACCATCAAACTCATAATTCCTTCTATAGAATTCGAATTCTACTTTACTGACACGGCGATTAACGATTTCACAGTTCTGCAGTTTTTCGAAAATCAAATCTAAAAGGCGGCTGGATGCCACGGACTCGTCTAACGTGTACGTTGACGTGAGCATGACTGATGCTACATCTGGAGTATCAGTAGCATCGATTTTCTTGGAGATATCCGGGTGAGAGAGTCCCATAAGTGTGCGAAATACCTGTTTCAGCCTATTCTTATAATCCGTGCAACCCTAGTAACTCTTGTGATTGACTCAGCATGAAACTGTTGTTTCAATTTAATGAACGGAGTGTGTTATCCATCTCTTCAGCGTAAGTCATGGCAGCCTCCTTGCAGTCCTCAATTTCCTGTAATGTGCTATGGTATGCTTGTAAGTCACCGCTTTCGTACAAATCCCATAGTGTTTCTGCCCAGTCTTCGTGATCCGACTCCTCCTCCCAATATCTGATTGTTTCAATTCTCAAAGATTCTGCACCTGCAGATCGAGCCAATGCTTCAATTTCGGTAATCAGGTGTCGTTCATTATCTGCTGCTTCAAAAGCTTGCCATGTGTCTATCAACCATTGGTCAAAATCACCTTGTTCTCCGACCATGTGTGGATGATGATTAGGGCCTGGTTGTTCATGGACTTCTCTAAGAAACAGTACATCGTTGCCATCGACTTCACCGTCTGGAAGCCTTGTGATAAAACGATCCGCTAATCGAATCCGCTTCCGTTCTGCTGTTTCAAGATTATCTAATGCTGTAGTGTAGTTATCGGCTGCTCCTTTTAGAACCCTTGGCGCTCTGTCTTTTGTTGCCTCTGGAATCTCTTCCCACTCTGAATGTCTCTCTTGGTACTCATTCGGAAGATTACCCTCTGCAGCAGCTGCTGTTTCATCCATGAGTGGTCTGGTAAGCTCGTTATAATTCCACTCTTTCCTGCCTCGCCACTTCTTTCTAACATATTTTACTCCCTTACCAGCCCATCTAAGCACTCCCATAGTTAACGAATCTTCAACCTGTATAATGACGTTTCCGCCTCCGTAATCTGGTCTTTAAATCTGATTTCAGCATTGACCCCTTTCGCCATCTTCTCTATCGAGAAACCGCCGTTGACCACCTATCCCGAGCGTAGGAACCAGAGATTCAGTTACCAGCTGACTTACGTCCCTGATTTGAACTATGGTCTATACGTTCGATCCACCTCCCAATTCAACCTCCCACCGGAAGATTTCAGTTTGGCTTCCTCCATCACGGGCATACGCAACGAGTTCAGCACCCTCTGGAAGGGGGTTGAGTGTATTTGACGAAGTTCCAGAAGCAATGACTTCCGTTTCACCGCTTGCAATTCGCTCTACCTCCTCACCCTGATACTTGATTATAATTGAGTCCGCTGCACCCCACGTATTTACTCCGGCTTCAACATAGTATCCCTCACCACTCTGTGACCGCTGGGAATAGAATGCAATCTCGGGGCCTGGAGTTGAAACCGGCTCAGGCGATTTAATTTCAATAGAGTCATCTGAGCCAGATGTTGGCGTAGCGGTCTGGACCGTACTCTGTGATGCGGGTGTATCTGTCGATGGTTGTGGGCTACCAGAAGTAGTAGGAAATACATCTGCAATAACTAATCCCCCCACTGCCAGCCCGGCACCCAGGGACATGGCAATCCCGAAGCCGATTACATAAACAGTTCGACGTTTCACAGACAGGACAACGAGAAATAAGAACTTGAAACTATTCGTTGTCTCACGGTTTTGAATCGAACCTTTCGCAACAGCCCATATAACAGCCAACAATCAAATCACCGTAATCATCTGCCTTCACAGCAGAACTCCGCCATGCGAGCATGGCGAATCACTTGATTTCTCCCGGAAGTGTCGCACCAGTTTATATCCCTGTCTGTTCTCACCCTCACCCAAGATGATCGCAGACCCCGCTGTCTTCGATGATGAACACCTCCCGCGTCGCCTCCTCCATCGAGAAGCCGCCGTTGACCACTTATCTCGTGCGTGGGAACCGGCACTTGGTGGCGATCAAGCCCACGACGTACTGATACACGGCCCACCAGGCGTAGGGAAGACAGCGCTGACCCGACATTCTCTACGGAAGCTCACTGGACACGCCGATGTTCAAACGGCCCATGTTCGTTGTCTTGGCAAAACGACCGCCGGTGTAGTCCGCTCAGTTCTTCACGATCTCCCCGGCAGCGACCCATCGGTGAACGTCCCTCGCGAAGATCTGTGTATCCAACTGCAGGAGCGCGTCACCAGTCCGGTGATCGTTGTCCTCGACGAGGCTGACGGCCTCCCGTCCACTGACGCACTCGACCGGCTGGTGGATGTCGAAAATCTGTCTGTCGTCGTTATCTGCCACGATCCTGATGAATGGCTATCCCGACTCGACGGGAGACTGCGGCGGCAGCTGTCATTCGCGGAGTTTGGATTGGACCGCTACCATGTCGACGAACTGGCGGACATTCTTGAAGCACGGGCGAACCTTGGGCTACCGTCGGAATCGGTCACCCGCGAGCAGTTGGAGACAATAGCTGATGAGGTGGCCGGTGTTGCACGGAACGGTATACAGGCACTTCGACAGGCCGCACTTCGGGCGGAAGAGTTGCAACATGATCGAATCACCAACGAGGATGTGAGTGAGTCGTTCGAGCGGGCGAAGCGACATATCCGCGAGCTGAATCTGGATTCCCTACCGTTCCATCACCAGGTGCTCTACGAACTGATCCGCATGGGCGATGGGCTGGGGGCAGGTGAGCTACATGACCGGTACGACGCCGTCGCCGACCGCGCGTACCGTGGGCGCGAGCAGACGCCGATCTCGGAGCGAGGCCGGCGGACGAAGTTATCCAAACTGGAAGAGTACGATCTGATTGAGGTGGAGGGAGAGAATCGGCATCGGGTGTATCAAGTTTGTGATGACGATGTTGGCGCACTTGATGATCTGAACTGGACATTCGAAAATAGTCCTTGCAGAAGATTATGATTCGAGACCTTGATTCTGGGAAGAGACAGTGCAGGTGAATTAATGACAGCTCAGCGTCGTAAACTCATTATGTGCTCCGAAAATGACGGAAAGTCTCAAAGAGAACTTCAACGTGCCCATGATGAAGTAGAGAGACACATCAAACATGGTCATGAAAGGATAGTCGGTTGGTATATTGACAATCATGAAGTCGGCCAAGGAACTGAGCAAAACGAAATCTGCAGAGATGAAGTGGAGCGATTAATCGATGATTATGAACAACCACCCCATCAATCTATTATAAATAAAAGCATTCTATTCTTGGAAAAGGCTTTAGACCGATATGAGGATGATAATACGGTAAAACTTGGATATGAAGAAACGCTGACTCCTGATCTATACTACCTTTATTTATCTATTGGGACTGAGATTCTAATGAACGGGATCATTCTCAAAACGCGGCCTGAGTTCTTTAGGGAAACATACCTGAAGCACAACCGATCTTTAGGTCTTGGTGCTATCCTTTGTGATACGCATCAAGGTAAGCAAGTCAAAAATGAATTACGAGATCACCTATTCGCTGAACTGAGTGAGGAACAGCAGAACCTAATTGATGATACTCTTGCACTAATTCATCTCCAGCGGAACAACTTGGTCCACCTTGGATATCACACGTTCAGTCAACCCAAAAATTGGGAGGCTTTCCATCATGTCCTTGCTTATCTGGTATCGGAGTTTACTGACCAGAACTCAGTAGCACAGCGGCTTATTGAACACGGAGATCTTGAATTGATAGATACCGAAGGATACAGTCTGTTACCTGTAGATCACTGATAACTCTGCTATCAGTCGAAAACTCCCGGAAGTATAGCACCTTTTTAACCTGTTTCTTCCCCTCGGTCCAAAGTGTATGGAAGAAACAATGGAAGTCTACACTGGTGAGGAGGTGACCGTTGAACACATCAAAGCCCTCGGAGATGGTGGTGCACGCTTCGACATCACCGCTGAAGATGGCCGAAAGTGGCGGATTGACCTGACCCGAGATGGTGACACAGAGATCGTGACGAGCTGGCGCGACGACAAGTTAGCGGATCTCGAATTACCGGAGTGGGCCGGTGATGTGACGGCACGACTCGCGAGGGTCTAAGAGAATGTCAGTCGGTGTCTTCGACAGGATCGAGTTTGCTTGCGTCGAGTTCCTCGTCGAGGAACGCACGCCCATCATTGGTCAGTCGGTAGAGACCGCGCCCGATCTTCTCGACCAGACCGTATCGAGTAAGCTCAGAGAGTCGATCACGTGCATAATTGGCAGCGGCTATGTCGAAAGTATCATCGAGAGCTTGGGGAGTCATGTTCCCTTCATCTCGAATCGTCTCCAGAATGGCTTCGTCAGTCTGAGTCATCCAATCAGCACGCTGCCTGGGCACATCAAGCGGTGTGGCTGTGGAACTCATAGGTGTATCGGTGCATTAGACATCTATTTGCAATCACTTGTATCTCAGCGTAGTAGCACAGATTAATCTGTGTAATTCACAGAAAACTATTTCAGTAGAGGCGTTATACAGGTGAAGTGACCCGCCCATCGGACCAGAAAGGTCCGGCGTGCTGGCACACGCCGGGTGGGTCGTTTCCCGTTTGAGGCTTAGACGACCCATGAAGTACGAGAGCAAGCGGGCTATTGAAAGTAGCCCAACGACCAGCAGTATAGCCAGTCGACCAGCCTGCGGAGACCGGTCCGTCCCGTCTGGAGGTGCACGTGCGTGAGCGACCGCGTCATCGAAGACGTGGACAAGTGCGAGACGGACGGCTGTGAGGAGTTCTGCTACCCCGGCCAGTCACACTGCCTGGGTTGTCATCGAAAGCGAAGCCGGGGGAGAGCATGAGCGAGGATCTGATGGATCTCTCGCCGGAGGACGGTATCGAGCGGTTCCTCCGACACCGTGAGCCGTCCGTCCGCGAGAGTACGATGCGGAACGCAAAGACGCGGCTCCGGTTCTTCAGAGAGTGGTGCGAAGAACGGGATATTGAGAACCTGAACAACCTCACCGGCCGCGACTTAGCTGATTTCGTGGCCTGGCGACGAGGTGACATCGCGGCGCTAACTCTTCAAAAGCAACTCTCGACGATTCGTGAGGCACTACGTTACTGGGCCGACATCGAGGGCGTTGACGATGGGCTGGCCGAGAAGGTCCACGCACCCGAGCTGCCCGACGGGGCTGAGAGTCGTGAAGTCCACCTGAGCGCAGACCGGGCACACCGCATACTCGAATATCTTCACGAGTATCGATACGCGAGTCGGGATCACGTCGTTTTCCTGATTCTGTGGAAGACGGCGATGCGCCGGTCTGCCTTGCGGTCATTGGATGTTGACGATCTCCGTCCCGACGACTACGCGCTGGTGCTTGAGCATCGAATCGATGAGGGAACGAAACTCAAGAACGGTGAAGACGGCGAGCGGTGGGTCTACCTCGGCCCAAGCGATTACCAGGTCGTCGACGACTATCTCGACAACCCCGACCGCTACGAGCGAACCGACGATTACGGCCGCGAGCCACTCGTCACCTCGATGCACGGCCGACCCGCGGGTGATACCATCTACAAGTGGGTAAACAAGCTCACCCAGCCGTGCGTTCTTGGAGGGTGTCCCCACGATGCTGATCCGTCGGACCCGTCGACCTGCGAGGCATTGGGAGCGCGTGCGGCCCACAGCAAATGCCCGTCTTCCCGGTCACCCCACGGACTCCGGCGTGGCAGTATCACCTACCACCTGAATAGCGACGTGTCTCCGGAGATCGTCAGCGAGCGATGCGATGTATCGCTCGAAGTGCTGTATGAGCACTACGACGTTCGGACGAATCAGGAGAAAATGGCGGTTCGAAAGAAGCAACTGGAGCGAATCTAACATGACCGTTACCAAACACAACCTCCCGTCGTCGTGTAAATTTCAGACTACTACCCGGCGAGTCCATAACAATTTTGGACATTTCCGAAGGACCTATTTTCGACGGTTTCAGCCACCAACTAACATGTTTCACAAAGAGTTTTCTGAAAACTACCGCGACTTTTGAGTGAATTACTTACTGTGCGGGATTCACCCCGTCGCCGTCTGCGACTCTGGCGAAGGAAAACGGGGGTGTTTGCTCATGAGACGAGCCGAGCGCAGCTGGCAGCCGAGCGACGACCCAGCAGCCAGCGACAAGCGGCGAAAATTGAGGCAATTCCATGATAATCCTCCTCATTGCGGCATTAGCAGCGGCGGCAGCCTATTTCAGCCAGCAATGGGCTTCCCGCATCACACCGTGCTAGATTAGGTCCACTTTTTGAATATAGCGGATTAATCTATCAAGATATTAGATAAGGGAGAAAATCTCCCAGCAACTATCGGTACTATTAAATTGGATTTACAAGCCTAATGATGTAGATGTTGTCAAGAGACAGAGTGCAAGAGTTGCTCGCCCTCTTTGTAATTATATCGGGCCTCCTTATTTGGGCTTTCAGATTAGCACAAAGCCCGTTACCCGAACTCACAGGCGATCCACATAATATCATGCAACGATCAATGACCGTAGCACAAACAGGTAACATTTTTGCGACTGTTGACCCGCCATTCCGTTATATCCCTGTAGCTACGCTTTTCGAGTTGTTTGGTATAACCACTGTTGGCGATCAAGCTGCATATATAACACATTTGTATTCGACGACGACCACGTATGTCATCATACCAGCAACACTCTATTTGCTTGTTCGATTAACCGTTGGCAGGAAGACAGCATTGCTCACGCTGCTTGGTGTCGTGTCGTGGCGTGTTTTCGGTATCGGTCTTAATGCCTACGTAGATGGTTATTGGATGTATGATTACACAATTCCGCTGATTTTTCTGACTATTTATTTTGGCCACAAATGTGTCTCTGGGCAGTCGCCGCGATCCTCAGTCAAACTCGCTGTTGGAACGGGTATTGGCATTGGAAGTGTTGGATTAAATGAATATATTTTGGGAGCTTATACTGCTGCAATCATTACGGTCTTATTCATATACCATCGGAAGTACTTAGAGCTGGCAACATCAGGGACTATCGGATCGTTGATGGCATCCTCTCTTATTTTCATGACAGATTATGCTAAAGATTTTATACTTTCTTCGGGAGGTAATAGGTTAGAATTGCTTCCAGTGTCTTTGGTAGTGCCTAATGCGATTTCTATCTTGACCACACCAGCCTATCTATTTCCGGTATTCCTCACTTTCCTCGCTGTTTTGCTGTATTACTGGAATCAGTCGACACCGACCGATACAAACGTGTTGGTCATTTCGTGCAGTGTTCTGGCGGTTGCATGGCTGTCACAATTTATTCTTGCCACAGGCTGGTTCGCGTTATTGGCGCAGTACACCGGACAATACCTTGTCTTGACGCTTCTAATGCATCAAATGGTAAAAGGCGCAGAATTGTTTAATATTATTTAGAAGTCCTTCTCAGTGGAAGTCAGGTCAGCCTTGCACCAGCGAAATTGGTTCCATGACTGCTTAGTCGGAACGGATCAGCAACTTTCACGCCTCTATAGAAATAAATCGTGTATTCTATTGCATCCGTGTCCGGTTCTCCATTTCGACCCGGATACATTCGCCCCAATTTTCCCGCCTGACACCCCGAAATCACTCCAAGATTCTAGGATATTGACCGCAAATCAGAATTCACGGACACCGGATGAACTTAGAGAACTACGACGACCAAACGGGATGAAAGCATGGCTCTCCGAACAAGAGGTTCGGCAGCTACTCGACAAGTTCGACGACACTGAGAAGGGGATAGCGGTCTCGCTCGATGTGCTGTATCAGCACTACGACGCCCGAACCGAGCGCGAGAAGATGGACGTACGAACTGACCACCTACCAGAGGAGTAACCGACCAATGTTCAGAAAATACCCAAAACCACACGACGGCACCATAGATAACCTGCCCGGCGAGTCCATAACAATTCTTCTACAGTAGAACACACCAGATTAGCGACAGCACTGCGCCTGAATGACAGTTATCGACGCAGAGATGGGGCATGAGAGTCTTGCACCGATTTCATACAGTTGCTGTCTCGGATACTCGGCCCTCTCAGCACACCTGGCGTGGTAATCTGGTATTTTTTCGCAGGAATACTCTCTCCAAGACTCAGCTATCGGAACGACCGCTTTCGGTCTAAGGTTCTCACCGTGCAGAATATGGTGGAAACAACTGACTATCTGGAGTCGCGACTCATTGCTCCCCGTTCCGTCGATAGCCGAGCCAGCCAAGCAACAGCGATAGCGAGACGACAACGGCAGTGAGATCGAATCCGGGGCCGGAGCTATCCGTTGTTGTCGTCTGCGTCTCTGAGGCGAATGTCGATGTGACAGTCCCAGCGTCCGAAGCTGTGGTCTCTGTGCCAGTCTGCGTTGTGGTGTCGGTCACAGTGGTCGACGCTGTCGAATCTGGTGTCGATGAGACAGTCGCAGTTGTTGTGCCACTTATCGTCTCGTTTCCAGTTGTGTTCATCGTCCCGTTCGTGGTGCTGTTGGCCGTTCGAACGGTCACGTTACCCACATTGGTTGTGTTGAGCTTCACGGCGTGGACACCGGATGAGTTGAACCGGACCGTGAGGTTCACCTGACGCTGTTCACCCTCCGGGATTTCGAGGCTTGCGTTCGTCCCCGTCACTGTTCCGTTATCATAGACACGCGCCTCGAACGTCCCGCCGTCGTCGCCATCATTCTCGATGGTTCCGGACACCATGACTGACTGTCTAGGCGCGACCGATGTTCTGTTGAGCGACGTGTTTACGACCGAGAATGATGGTTCAGTGGGGGAGATAGCACCGCCTCCACCCCCACCGCCCCCACCGCCGTTGTTATCATCATCGTCGTTATCGCTGTTGTCATCATCGCTATCATTGCTATCGCTGTCGTTGCTGCCGTTAGAACCGTCGGTCTCGTTTCCTGCTCCATCGTCAGTATTGGTCGCTGTTTCCGTAGCCGTTGGCGTGTCCGTTTCCGATGGTGTCGCCGTGTCTGTTGAGGTCGATGAACCAGCGTCGACGCGTAGCTCAATACTGTTGTAGGCTTCGGGTGTGACAGTCTCGCCGTCGCTGTCAGACAGTTTCGTGTCCGCGTCGACGAAGTCAAGCTGTGTGGACCCAGACGCATTTTCCGGGACTGTGAACGTGATTTTGGCGAGAACAGGGGCGTCCGTCTCCCCGGACCGAAGCTGATTGAACGCAACCCAGCCGGCCTCGTTGTTCACGTTTGTGACGGGGTCGTCGAAGTCGTCGCTGCCGGCAACGCTGTCGATCTCCGCGACAGTTGGGTCGAACGTGACATTGGTCTGGTAGCCACGCACTGCCGTTGCGTTGGCCCAGACCTGCACGGTGACTGTTTCACCGGGAGCAACGGCGAGGCCGTCGCCGGACGCTCCCGAGACGGTGGTACCGACCGAAATCGCGCTTGCTGACCCCGGTGCTATGGCAGCGACCGCCACCGGGAGCGTGCCGACTACGACTGTCAGGGCAACGGCGATAACAAGCGTTCGGCTGGCTCTCATTGGTTATCCCCTGCCAAGTTCCGGGCGGCAACGGCATCGCCGATGTCGACGTCGCCGTCGCCGTCGACGTCTGCTGCGTCCCGGTCAACGTTGACGTCTTCGCCGGCAATCGACCGCTGGAGTCGGCCTACGTCGTCAGTGTCGACGTCACCGTCGCCGTCGACATCACCGGCCACCGTTTCGCTTGGAGTGTAGCTGACAGTCAGCGTCGGTGGGATGGCGCTGTCGGCGCTCTGGATGTCCCAGTCGTCGTTCCCGAGCGGGCGAAACACCCATCCGGCGTTCTGTGCGCCGTTTGCCCACGCCTGCACGCTCGTCGTCACATCAATCGAAGTCTCATCCGTCTCTACCGTGCCGGTTCGTGTGACCGCCTCGGCAACGGCCTGGGAACCATCTGCCTGGATGCCACCGTCGAACGACGCCCACGTCGAATCGGCGCTCCACTCCGTTCGCAGTCGATGGACCGCTGCGCCATCCCCCCCGTCCGACGTTTCAAGCGCTACAGTGGCCTGTTTCACGTCTGACCCGGGCGGTATCTGCCCGCCGTCTGTCCCGATGATACCGTCAAAACGGAGGAGAACCTGCGTGGTACTGCCCGACCCCTCCGGATCGCTGCTGTCGATAGACAGTGTCTCGGCGGTGCCGTAGCTCGCCTCCGGTTCGGCGGCGCGTATCTCCGTGTCAGTCGTCCCGCTGTAGCCGTCCGTCCCCTGCTGGAACGTGACAGTCGGTATGTCTGGCGTGTCCGGTGTCGCCGTCGGTGTCGGCGTCCCGGGTGACGACGAACTGAACCGAGCGTCGAAGTCGAGGTCGAATCCGAACTGCGAGTCGTCGTCGGTCTGTTCCTCATCCGTGCTCGGCGAGTACGTCCGGACCTGGATCCGATCCGGTTCGTCAGAACCGTCCCCCGGACGGAACTCGATGCAGCGAAGCAGGCCGTGCCCGCCGTCGTCTCGGAACTGGTAGTTCGCGAGCAGTTCGTACACCGACGAGCCGGCGTTGTTTGTCGACACCTGATGGGCCTCCCCGCCGCTCTTGCCAGTCCCATCGTGCCAGTGACCACAGAGAACCATGAATATCTGGCCGTTCGGTGAGACGAGGTCTTCCCAGACAGTCTGACCCGTATTACCGATCTCGCTCGCTTCCTGCAACTTCCGGGTCCGTCGTTGTGGTTCGTCGCGGAGATACGAGTGCGTCGTGAGTATCGTCGCCCGGTCCGGATACTGGTCGAGGACACTCTGTGCCCAGCCCAGCGTTGTCGATGGGTCGTCTACGGTTCCCGGTGGCTCCCACTCTAAAGCGAGATGCAGGAAGTCGTAGCCACCGGCCGAAAACAGCTGGTAGGTGCTGAGGTTGTCTCGACCTTCGTCGCCGTTAGTCGGGCCCGCCCCGCCGAACCAGTCCCGTCCCTCGTACCGCGACGGGCCGAAGTACTCCCGGTACTTGGCAACAGAGGAATTCCGGTCCCATAGTGTCGCGTAGTCGTGATTACCCGTCACGGTGGCGTAGGGGACCACTCCGTCGAGCGTGGCCATGGCTTCGTCCATGTACTCCCACTCCGCGTCGTCGTCGCCGTGATCGACCACATCACCTTCGTGGCTGACGAATGCGATGTTTTCGGCGTCCGCGTTGTCAGCGATCCACTGCGTCTGGTCCTTGCCGTAGGGCGTTCCCTCTTTGGCATACACCTGCGTGTCCGGCAGTGCAACGACTGTCCAGTAGTCCGACTGCTGGCCGGTACTGGCGGTGGTTCCCAGCGCGGTGAGGCCCACGCCAGTACCGGCGGCTTTGAGTACCCGTCGTCTGGTCGTGGTGGCCAGCCGTTCGGATCTGTCGCTACTGTCCATACTCACACCCGGAACAGGTCCTGTGGTGAGTCTGGGCGCAACCCCATCGCTTTGTGATCCACCTGTTGTCTCGCCAGCCACGATAATACTGTTGCGTCTGCCACCGGTCGGTGGCCTCGGCATATGATCGATACATTGCTAGGCTCTCGGACACAGACCCGTTCGCCGAACGGCGATTAGTTATTGATCGGTTACTGCGAGTATGCTGTTGTTTTTCCGCGCTATCGTTACAGGGACTCTTCGTCACAACTATCCACTGACTCACAGCCAGGGGGCTCACCGTCACTCTCGGTTTCACTCCGTTTTCACGACGCACATACGATACTCGGCTCAGTCCATCGCCTGTATCACACGCGAGGAGTCAAGCGATTCGACGGCCTCGACGATGGCGGTGTCGAGGTTGTGGTCGCCCCAGTCCCGTTTCCGGGGGATGTGTGCGCGGTAGGTCGCAACGTCGTCGAACAGCTCCCGGAACGTCGCTCGCTCCTGTTCGACGACCGCATCCAGAGCGGCAACCATCGAGCCGTCGTCGACGAGCGAATCGTAGGCGTGGAAGTACTCCCTGAGCCGTCCATCCCACTCGAAATTACAGATCGACGACGTGGCCGACATCGCGGTGTTGGTCGAGATGCCTTCTACAGTGATTGTATCCAGATTCGGTGCGGCCTGAAGGAAAACGACGGAATCGACAGTCGACCGCTCGACATATTCCGCGCACGGATACAGGTCCGAGATATTCGTGAACTCCCGGCTATCGTCGCCGAGAAACGTCTCGTTCAGGAAGTTGAGCGCTGTTTCCGGGAACGAACCTGTTCTGTCGACTCGCTCGTCGATAAATCCGTGGAGTTCACTGCGCAGCCGGTCCAGTTCCGTGTCGTGCTGTCGCTTTATTTCGGGGAACGACTCAATATTGAACGACTGGAGGTTCACACCGAGCGGGTAGCCGACAGCCGTGCCGTCCGCGCCGACCCAGAGCCGATCGTCGGAGAGGAAGTCCGCACCCTCGCGCAACAGCGACAGCAGGGTGTTGGTCTTGCCGGCTCCGCGCCAGGCCGGAAACAGCGTCGTCCGGCCGTCGAGTCGCACGCCCGAGGCGTGTATCAGTGCCTGCTGTCGCGCAGCCCGCTGCTGTCGGATGTAGAACTCGACCGGATAGATGGAGTAAAACGGCTCGAAGCCGTGTGTCACTCGGATGTGCTGCCAGCCCGGCGTCACCGCCATGAAGTCCGCCCCGTTTCGGATGACGAACTCGTCGCCAGTCCAGGCGTAATGGTCGTCAGGGTTCCCGAGAACGATCTCCGCGTGGACCTCGTCTGTCGTCTCCTCGATGACGATGTCGGGATCGTTGACAGGTGTGTCGGTCTCGAACTGATCGTACATCTTCTGGTACTGCCAGCTCGTCCGACCGCCAGCCCCGAGAACCGTTACGACAACGTCGCCAAAGAAGTCGTACGAGCGTTGGTTCATAGCCACCCCGATAGATGCTGGCCCGGTATCGGGCCGAGATAGACAATCATCTGACTCATCGTTCTCGTCTGTACGCGGTTACTGCATATTGTTATATATGCGACAATATGCCACGGCTCACTACTAACGAATGATTAGTGCTTGAAAGCAATATATACAGTCCGAGACGATGCATGATACCAAACGCTGGAGTCCAGCCGTCACACGGGATATCTTCGGGTAAGGCTGGGTTATGAACGATTTAGCCGCTTAAAAGAACTGAAACAGATCGTCCCGCTGGACCTCGTGGAGGTGGTGTCGGACGGCTTCGTTCAGTGGCTCGGTGGAGCCACGCTTTGCGCTGATCGGTGCGATAGTTTCCTGCCACTGCTGCCACGGCGGATGCAGACCGAGGCGGTCACAGAGTTCATTCAGGCGTTCATCCTCGTCGTCGACCTTGTCCATCTTGTTGACAGCGACGACCGGTTCGACGCCGACCTCCCGGAGGAAATGAAACATCTCCACGTCGTGGGGGATCTCGTCGGGGCCGGAGTGACGGTCAATGATATCGATAACCGACTTGCCGTCCACGACGAGGATACCGACGAGAATCTGCTCGGCGTTCCGCTCAATGTACTGGACCACGTCGGTCTTGATTTCCTCGCGGACGTCTTCGGGGACGCCTTTCATGTACCCGAAGCCGGGGAGGTCACTGATAACGAAGTCGGCGCTGGCCCAGTCGAAGTGGTTGGGCGAACGCGTGACACCGGGTCGCTGGCCTGTGTCGAACGTGTGGCCCGTTATCTCGCGCATCAACGTCGATTTCCCGACGTTTGACCGACCGACGAGCACCACCTCGGCGTCCCGGTCCGGTCGTGACTCGAACATACCCCGTGTACTCCGCCAGCGGGGAAAAGCGCGTCCGTTTCGCGGGGACCGACTGTTTCGTGATTCACGATCACATTTCAATCCAGTTCTGCACCCGCGACCCGCTAACTAGCCGCTTTTTTACCCTCGCGGGTCCCACCCGGAGCCGTGCGGCTGGTACAGATACTGATTCCGACCGGGAAGCGTGATGCCGTGTTAGGTGTGTTAGCCGACGAGGGCATCGACTACGTGCTCACCGACGAGACGAGCGGTCGGGAGTTCACCGCTGTCGTCACCTTTCCAGTCCCGACAAACGCGCTCGAACCAGTCCTCGAAGAGTTACGGGATGTCGGCATCAACGACGACGGCTACACGGTCGTCGTGGACGCGAACACTGTCATCTCCAGCCAGTTCGACAAGCTAGAAGAGAAGTACGCCGAGGAGGAAGACGAAGACCGCATCGCCCGGGAAGAACTCACATCGAAGGCAAACGATCTCGCGCCCTCGATGTCGAACTACGCGCTGATGACCGTCATCAGCGCGATTATCGCGACTGCGGGGCTCCTGCTCGATTCGCCGGCCGTCGTCGTCGGCTCGATGGTCATCGCACCGCTCATCGGCCCGGCGATGACCGCCAACGTCGGCACCGTTGTCGACGACCACGAGATGTTCGCACAGGGCATCAAACTTCAGGCCATCGGGCTCGGACTCGCCGTGGCGAGCGCGACTGCCTTCGCCCTGCTCGTCCGGCACGCCAACGTCATCCCGCCGCTCGCTGACGTGACCTCGGTCGGCCAGATACGTGAGCGGATCGCCCCCGACTTCCTCTCACTGATCGTCGCACTCGGCGCTGGCGCGGCCGGCGTCGTCAGCCTCACCAGCGGCGTCTCGACGGCACTGGTCGGCGTCATGATTGCCGTCGCACTCATCCCGCCGGCGGCTACGGTCGGCATCGGCATAGCCTGGGGCCAGCCGCTCGTCAGCCTCGGGTCTGCCGTGCTTCTGCTAGTGAACGTTCTCTCGATCAACCTCGCAGTCCTCGTCGGACTCTGGTACCAGGGCTACCGCCCGGAACACTGGTTTCAGGAGAGCGACGCGCGATCGGCGACTCTCAAACGCATCGGCGTTCTCGTCCTGTCGATACTCGTCCTGTCGGCGTTTCTGGGCGGCGTCACCTTCGACTCCTACCAGCAGGCGACGACGGAGTCGGACATCCGCGAGGGCATCGAGGGAAGCGTCAGCCCGCCTGCCAGCGTGCTGTCGGTCGAAGTCGAGTCCACCAACACCGCGATCTTCCAACAGCCCCGCCGCGTCGTTGTCACCGTCGGCCTGCCGCCGGATGCGACGCGGCCGACGCTCGTAGACCGACTGGACGCGATAGCCGACGAACAGGCCGGCCGGAACGTCACGACGGAAGTCCACTACGTCACTATCGAACGCAGCGATTAACGCTCAAAACCGACTTTGAGCGTTCGACGGCATAAATACCGCGGGGTGTGTCGGAGATGATATGGTATCACGACCACTCGCAATCGCTGGTGTGCTGACATTGCTCGTCGCCGGTGGCGTTGGATTCGCACTCGCGGATACTGGAACCGTCGCACCGTCGACGAATTCGACCGTGAGCGTCAACGCCGATGCGACCGTCGAACGCGCGCCCGACCGTGCAACTGTCACCGTCGCCGCCGTGGGCCGCGGTGAGACCGCCGAAGCGGCGCGCAACAACCTCAGCGGCGATGCCGACGCGATTACGTCGGCGCTGGAAGCCGAGGGCGCAGACGTGACTTCCTCGCGGTTCCAGATCCGCCCCGAGTACGAGGAGAGTAGAGAGGGCCGCGAACAGGTTGGCTACGTGGCTATCCACACCGTCGAGGCCGAAACGAGCAACGTTTCAACTGCCGGGAAACTCATCGATGCCGCGGTCGATGCCGGCGCAGACCGCGTCGAGGGCGTGCGCTATTCGCTGAGTGAGGAGACAAGGCAGGACGCCCGCGAAGAAGCCCTGACGACCGCCATGGACAACGCCCGAACGGACGCCGAAGTCGTCGCCGCTGCGGAGGATCGAGCTGTCGGTGACGCTGTCACGGTCCAGACCAGCGACCACGGTCGCCCCGTCGTGTACGCGGAAGCAATGGCGTCCGATGCCGGCGGACGGACGAACATCCAGCCCGGCGACGTCACCGTCGACGCCTCGGTTAGTGTCACGTACGAACTAGAATAAGCCGTTCTTACTCACCACTGCGGTTCCTTTTCGTGTTTTCAAACGGCCGCTTGGTAATGGCTGCAGTCCTTCTGCGAGTGTCCACAGTCCTCGCGACGGCGACCGCAGTCCTCGCGGGTCGCTACGCTCCCCGCTCGGGGTCTACGAGACGCCTTCCGTTGGTCGGCGTCTCGCTACTCGTCAAACGGCAGTTCGAGTTCGTAGTCCACCGCGTCGATAGCGGCCTGCAACACGCCGTCGACGTTGTCGTCTTCAGTGACGCTCATGTAGTGGTCAGCCTCGACATCAGTCGAGAGGTCGCTCTTGTTCGCGATGGTCAGCACCGGCACGTCGAAGCGCGCTTCGATGGCGTTTCGCAGTTCCAGCTGGTCCGCGAGCGGATAGCCACACTCGCCACTTGGGTCGATGAACACGAGGACCGCGTCGGCGAGGTGTTCGAGCGCACTCACGGCCTGTGACTCGATTTCGTTACGGTCCTCCGGTGGGCGGTCAAGCAGGCCGGGCGTGTCGACGAGCTGGTAGCGGATGCGCTGGTCCTCGAAGTGGCCGACACGGATCTGCGTCGTCGTGAACGGATACGAGGCGATCTCGTTGTCGGCCCGCGTGACGCGGTTGACGAACGACGACTTGCCGACGTTGGGGTAGCCGGCGACGACGATGGCCGGCTCGTCCGGGCGGATGTCGGGAATGTCTTTGAGGGCGTTGTGCGCGGTCGAGACGGCGGCGAGGTCGTCTTCGACTTCCTCGACGACGTCGGCGATACGGGCGAAGGCCTGCTTGCGGAGCTTCCGGGCGGTGTCGATGTCGCCGCGGGCGACGCGGCTCTCGTACTCCTGACGGATCTCGACGACCTTGTCGGCGGCCCACGAGATCTCCGAAAGGTGCTGTTTCAGCGCGTCGATACCGGGGTCGTCATCCGCGGGGTAGGCCTCGCCGACAACGGCGTCGGCGAGTTCGACGTAGAAGGGATCGAGGTCGTCAATCGTCGGCCACGCGGTCACCACGTTCTCCATGTTGTCGGAGGCGATGTTCGACGCCGTCATCAGCATCGACTGCTGGGCTTCGTTCCCGTCCTTGGCCCCGCCGGCGCGTGACGCCCGCGAGAAGGCTTTGTCCACGAGCTCCTCGGCGGTAGGCGTCGTCGGCAGACCCTCGAAGGGATGGCTCATAGGTCCCGTTGACGGCCGGAGCGTAAAAGCGCGTTCAATCGCGCCCCAAACTGTTGCGAGTCACGTTTTTGACCATCCCGGTCACAGTTCCGGTATGGCACAGATTGACGCCGGCGAGATTCTCCCCAACGACCACGTCCAGCAGATGGCCGCCGAGGGACGGGTCACCCAGATGCACCGCGGCCACCAGTATGCTGACGAGGGTGATACCTTCGAGATAGACGGTACCAAGTTCGAGGTGACAGACGTAACACACCGGACGCTTGGCGACATGACTGACGAGGACGCACAGCGAGAGGGGTCAGAGGACCTCGCTGCGTACAAGGAACGAATGAAAAAGGTTCACGGCAGCTTCGAGTGGGACGACGACAGCGAGGTCGTCCGGCACCGATTCACGCCCATCGACGAGTGAGACGACGACAGCGAGGTCGTCCGGCACCGATTCACGCCCATCGACGAGTGAGACGACATCGTCTGATGACGGTCGGCGACTGAATCGACGGCCGAGCAGACTGCCACCGTACCGCAGACAACCCTTATCAACTCCGGTAACTCTCAGTAACTACATGACAGAGACGATGGCGAAGTCGAAAGCAGACGACCCGGAGCGGGCGCATCTCGCGGACGTTGAGGACGGCTGTGGCTGTACCGAAATCTGGGAGCACATGAGTGAAGCCCGCGACGAAGACGACGACTGAGCGCCCTATTCCTCCGATACCACGTCGACGCCGGTAAACTCGAAGCGTGCGCCGCCGGCATCGCTTTCAGTGAGCGTAACCGTCCAACCATGTGCAGTGGCGATCTGTGAGACAATCGAGAGCCCGAACCCGGTGCCGTCAGTCGTCGTCGAGTAGCCGCTTTGGAACACCGTCTCCCGGTCGGATTCGGGGATGCCCGAGCCGTCATCCGAGACGGCGAACCCGCCCGGAATCGCACTCATCGTTATTGTCACGCCCGGACCGTCGTAGTCGCTGGCACCGCCAGACTGCATCTGCTCGTCCGTGGCGCTGTGTTCGATGGCGTTTCGGATCAGGTTCTCCAGCAACTGCTTGAGCCGCGTCGCATCTGCCTGTATCTTGCGGTCGGTGTCGACCACCAGCGCTGCGTCGCCGGTGTCGACGACCTCCCAGCAGTCCTCGACTGCCGTTCCTAGTGCCACCGTTTCCATCTCGGTGATGCTGTCGCCGGTCCGGGCCAGCAACAGGAGGTCGTCTATCAACGCCTGCATCCGGTCGAGTGCCTGCTCTATCGCAGCGATGTTGTCGTCGTCACACTCCTCTTTCAACGCACCCAGCCGACCGATAGCGACGTTCAGAGGGTTGCGAAGGTCGTGACTGACGACTGTTGCGAACTGTTCCAGACGGTCGTTTTGTGTCGACAGTTCCTGCTCACGGTCACGGAGCTGTTTGTCGCGCTCGACGGCGGCGAGGGCCGCCTCCATGTTTGCCGCGAGGACCCGTCCAGCGACGATGTCTGCTTCGTTGAAAGCGTCGACAGTCGCCGATGCAGCGATGAGAAGGCCATGTTCCCCCAGTGGCAGATATAGCTCGCTGCGTATCGGCGTCTCGGGGTTCTGCACGTCCTCTTCCAGCCGCACGTCTGGAACTGCAGTCGCCTCGCCACGTTCGTACACCCGCCAGGCGATGCTATCGCCCTGCTCGAACGTTGGGATATCACCGACCAACTCCCGAGCCGACGCGGTCGCGGCGACGGGTTCTAACTGCCCGTCATCGTTGATGAGGTGGACGGCGTTTGCGTCGAGTCCGATAATCTCCGCGGCGGCGTTGACACCGATACCGGCGACTTCGTTGTGGACTTCGGCGGCCATCAAGTGCCGGGTGGCCTCGTGTAGCGCTTCGAGTCGATGCTCGCGCTCGTCGGTATCGCTTCGGTCGCTGATGACCGACACTGTGCCGTCGTCGCCGTCCCAGGTCACGTCACACGCTGTGATGCTGGCTTGGACGCTGTTGCCGGCCAGCGTTCGTATCATCCGTCTGACCTGGCCAGCCGTCCGGTCGTCCTCGACGACGCGTTCGACGGTCTCGACTCCGGCGTCAGCCGTCGGTTCGACGAGGTCAGTCAGCGGCCGGTCGTGGAGTTCGTCGCTGTCGGCGGCACTGAACAGATCAACTGCCGCCGGGTTCGCGTACACGACGGTGTCGGCGACGCTGACGAGGACCGCATCGCTCGTTGCGTCGAGAATCTGTTTCGTCCGTGTCTGTGCGGCGTCGGCTGTTGCTTTCGCTCTGACTCGTTCGACTGTGTTTCGGATTCGCTGCGCGAGTACGGCGTACTGCTGGGATCCATGTCCTTTTTGAATATAGTCAGTGACGCCGGCCGAGACTGCCTCGCTCGCGAGCGACTCGCTCCCCTGGCTTGTAAACAGCAGAAACGGCATGTCCGGGTCTCTGGCGCGGACTGTTTCCAGAAACTCCAGCCCGTCGATACCGGGCATGTCGTAGTCGCTGACGATACAGTCTACGTCGTGCTCATCCAGATACGACAGCCCGTCCGCAGCGCTCGTGACACCGGTGGCGTCGATCGCCTCGTCGTTGCGTTCGAGATGTGTCGCGATGAGGTCGGCGTACGATGGTTCGTCGTCGACACAGAGGACTGTAACGCCCGACACCACATGGCCCATACCTCCTGATATGAACTGTGTCCGTGTCAATCTATCGTGCCCCCTCCTGGTGACGGGTCGCCTTACCGCCGCTTGGCCAGTTCTGTACGCAAATCGTCGACATCCATCTCCTTCATCGACAGCAGAACGAGCAGGTGATAGACGATGTCGGCCGATTCGTGTGCCAACTCCTCGGTATCGTCGTCCTTGGCCGCAAGAATCAGTTCCGTGGTCTCCTCGCCGAGTTTCTCCAGCACGGCATTTTCGCCCTTCTCGTGGGTGAACAGCGACGCAGTATAGGAGTCCTCGGGCAGGTTCGCCTTGCGGTCCTCGATGACAGCGAACAGTTCGTCGATGACGTCACCGGTGTCGTCGCTCATAGCCGCCGTTCGGTCAGCGGGGCCTTCAGGCCGTCGCTACGACTCCACCGAGTCGAAAAAGGCCAGATCGTGGATGCGCGGGTCCTCGGTCAGTTCGGGGTGGAACGACGTGCCGACGACCGGTCCATCACGGACGGCCACCGGGCGGTCGTCCCACGTCGCCAGCACTTCGACATCCTCGCCCACGTAGTCGATGACCGGTGCGCGGATGAACACCGCCGGGAACGAGTCGTCGAGCCCGGTCACGTCAAGCGGGGCCTCGAAGCTGTCCTTCTGTCGCCCGAATGCGTTGCGTTCGACGGAGACGTCGATGACGTTCAGCGTGTCGACGCGGTCGTCCTGTGCATCGGTCGCGCTGACGATGAGCCCGGCACACGTCGCCAGCACCGGCTTGCCGGCCTCGACATGAGATTCGATTTCCTCTGCGATGCCTTCCCGGTGGATAAGCCGCGAAATCGTGGTCGATTCCCCGCCCGGTAGCAACAGGACATCGCAGTCCGGGACCAGCCCTGCTTCGCGTATCTCGACGACCTCCGCAGTCCGGTCGTGGGCCGTTGCTGCCCGCTCGATTGCGTCCCCGTGTTCAGAGACATCGCCCTGAACCGCGAGTACACCCGCGCGTAGCGTCATATATCCCTGTTGGTGACCCCGTGCGAAAAGCCTCTCGTCTCCTGCAAGTGTCCGTTCTGGCAGGGACTGTCCTGACTGAATACAGTGACAGCCATACCGCCGCCCAGTGCTCGCTCGGTCATAACCGAACCAAACGGTTAGGTGAGGCGGACTGTAGACGTGGCACATGGGAAAGCGACGGCAGGACCCGGTCGAGGTAAACGCGGACGGGTCTGCTGACCTCTACGAGATATCGACTTGGGAGCCCCGGTCGACGCTGGACCGGTTCGCCCACTGGCTCTACCACATCGGAATACGGACGCTGCGGTATCTGGTCATCCTTGCGGCCATTCTGATTCTCCTCTTGCAGGTGGCGTTCGGGAGCCTCGGCGCACTCAGCGACCAGCCGCTGTTTGCCGGGATAGCAATTCTCTCTGCTGTGCCGGCGTTTGGTCTCGCGGCCTACATCTACTACGCTGATGTGACCACGGAGGAACCGCTGACGCTGCTCGTGGGGACGTTCCTTCTGGGCGTGCTGTTTGCCGGCTTTGCCGGTATTCTCAACGGCCGCTTGGGCGAGCCGGTGCAGGCTATCGGCTCCGGATTCGGTCTGGTCCCGTTCCTCGGTCAGGTGTTCGTTTTCTTCCTCATCGTCGGTCCCGTCGAGGAGACAGTGAAGTTGCTGGCGGTGCGCCTGTACGCCTTCCGTGACAATCGCTTCGACGCCGTCGTCGACGGTGCAGTGTACGGTGCTGCCGCCGGCCTTGGCTTTGCGACCATTGAAAACGCGTTGTATATCACCCAAAACGCCGAGATGGCTACGGGGACGGTTGAGTTACTCGCGGCCAGTAGTGACATCACCGCGGTCAGAGCACTCGCAGGACCGGGACACGTCATCTACTCGGCCTTCGCCGGCTACTACCTCGGTCTGGCGAAGTTCAACCCCGATGATGCCGGCCCAATCGTGCTGAAGGGACTGCTCATCGCTTCGCTCATCCACGCCGTCTACAACACGCTGGCCGGCCCAGTTACCGCCATCGTGGCCACGATATACAACGTCGACTTCCTCGTTGCGTTCTTCGGATTCGTCATCGTGTACGACTCGTTCTTCGGCCTGCTGTTGCTGAAGAAAGTTCACACCTACCGGCGGGCCTACAAGCGCGCTCACGAGGACCCGGACGAGACTGCGCTTCGGCCGGAACAGACCGAGTTCGACCCTTAAACCAGCTGTTCGACGTATTTCGCGACTACGTCGACCTCCAGATGTACCGGATCGCCGACCGACTTCTCCGACAGCGTTGTCTCAGCGTACGTCGTCGGGATGATCGCCACGTCGAACTCCTCGGAGCGCCGGTCGGCAATAGTCAGGCTGATGCCGTCGACCGTTATCGATCCTTTCTGGACTAGATAGTCCCGATGGTCCTCGGGCAGAGAGAACGTGAACGTCCAGTCCTCGCCTTCCTGCTCGATACCGACGATTTCGGCCGTCGTATCGACGTGGCCCTGTACGATGTGGCCGTCGAATCGGCCGTCAGCGGGCATCGCCCGCTCGAGGTTCACCTGATCACCACCTGCAAGATCGTCGAAGAACGTCCGGGCAAGGGTTTCCTGAGCGAGAAATACCTCGAACCACTCGCCGTCGGCTGCCTTCTCGACAGTGAGACAGACGCCGCTGACGCTGATCGACTGGCCGTGGTCGAGTCCCTCGAACGGCGCGCCGATCCGCATCCGACGCCCGCCCTCGTCGTCAATAACCGCCTGCACCTCGCCGGTCGTCTCGACGATTCCGGTGAACATATGCCAGATACGGCGCGGCTGGCGGAAAGCACTTCGCTTCCCGGAGACGTAATATAGACTCGGAACCGAGTAATTGTTTACACCAATATTGCAGAAGGAATTTATCCTCGCCGCTGGTAACGCGGTGTATGGCAGCCACGCCCGACGCTGACCACGACTGGACTGGCCGTCACGCACGGACGGAGCCAACCGAAGCCGGGCGAATCGTCGAGGTGCCCGACGAACTAATTGAGGACTGGGACCTGCGACACGCCGAGACGAAAGGCCGCAGTTAACGCTGTAGCACTTCGACGCCGACCAGTTCCGCGCCGGTCAGTGCCCGGATGTAGGCCCCTCCCGCGATAGAGACGTGGCCGAACTCGTCCTCTTCCATTCCGTACATCTCGATAGCTCGCGAAGTGTCGCCGCCGCCGACGACGGAGAAGCAGTCGGTGTCGGCGATGGCTTCGAGCACGCCGGCGGTCCCGACCGAGAACCGCTCGTCCTCGAACATCCCCAGCGCGCCCTTCACGAAGACGGCCTCGGAGTCGCGGATGATCGGTGAGTACTCCATGACCGTCTCGCTCCCAACGTCGAGGTAGGAGACGCGCTTCTCCTCGATGTCGTCGACAGCCTGCTCGGCGCGGTCGCCGTCGTCTTCGTAGGCCAGATCGACTGCGAGCGTGATCTGGTCGCGGTGGTCTTCGAGCATGGATTCGATCTTTTCGCTGTTTTCCTCCCACTGCTCGTCGTAGAGGTTCGCGTCGTCGATGTCGTAGCCGACCGGGTAGCCAGCGGCCCGCAGGAACAGTTCGCCCGCGATGCCGCCGAGCAGGAAGTCGTCGACCTTCTCGTCGAGGTGAGTCATCACGTCGATGACGTCGGTGGCCTTCGTCCCGCCGACGACCATCGTCACCTGCCCGTCGAACTCCTTCTCGGCGATGGCGGTGTTGGCCTCGTACTCGGTTTCCATCACGCGGCCGGCGTAGGCGTCCATCACCAGCGGGAAGCCCACGAGCGAGGCGTGCGAGCGGTGGGCCGCGGAGTAGGCGTCGTTGATGTAGGCGTCGAACTCCCCGGCCAGCGTCTGGACGAACTCCGTCTGTGACTTGATTTCGGGGTCTTCCTCGGGCAGTTCGTCGTCGCACATCCGCGTGTTCTCCAGCACGAGTACGTCGCCGCTGTCGAGGTCAGCGATGTCGTGAATCGCCTGTGGCCCGTAGGTCTCGTCGACGAAGTCCACATCGTGGTCGATGTGGTCGGCAAGGATATCTGCGTGTTGTTCGAGCGAAACGAAATCATCGCGGCCCGGGCGGCCCTGGTGGGCCAGCACTGCGATCTCGAACCCGCGGTCGACGAGTTCGCTGATCGTCTCCGCGTGGCGGTCGAACCGTCGATTGTCCTGTACGGTGCCGTCTTCGACCGGTGAGTTGAGGTCGAGACGGACGAGAACGCGCTGTCCGTCGTCAAGATCATCGAGCGTCTGGAAAGTCATCATTCGAGAGGACACCTGCCGGCCGCTTAACGGTTTCCGAGTCCGAACAGCGAGTGGCCTGCTGGGGGAGTAGCACCGGTATCTACTCTGGTTGCCAACGCAAAAGTGAGGGTGGGAGAGGGGTGGGGTGGGGTGGGGAGTTGGTGGGGACACTTGCGCCGTACACAGCCGACGCCGGGACACGGCGCGCCGGCTGCGAACACGGGCTTGTGCCGACACACAGAGCCGACCAGTAGTTAGGTACTGGCTCGGGCTCTCTGTGTATGGTGTCTTTAGTGAATAATAATTATAAACTTTACTGGCGCTGCAAACCGTTTCGGCTCTTACTCGGTGATGTACTCGGCAACGTCGAGCATCCGGTTCGAGAAGCCGTACTCGTTGTCGTACCACGTGAGGATCTTCGTCATCCCGGAGACGACGTTCGTCGACTGCAGGTCGACCTGTGTGGAGTACGGGTCTCCGAGGATGTCGGAGGAGACGACATCGTCGCTCGTGACGCCCAGCACGCCTTCGAGTTCGCCAGCGGCGGCCTCCTCGAAGGCGGCGTTGACGTCGCTTTCCGTCACGTCGTCGTCGAGGTCGACGACGAACTCGGTGATGGAGCCGTTCGGAACCGGGACGCGGATGGCCATCCCGTCCAGTTTGCCCTCAAGTTCCGGCAGGACCTCGGTGGCTGCCTGCGCGGCACCGGTCGAGGTCGGGATGATGTTTTCGGCGGCCGCGCGGCGACGGCGGGGCTTGCCGTTCGGGCCGTCCATCAGGTTCTGAGAGCCGGTGTAGGCGTGGACCGTCGTCAGCTGGCCGGCGTTGATGCCGAACTCCTCGTCGAGGACCTTCGCGACCGGTGTGATGGAGTTGGTCGTACAGGAGGCGTTCGAGACGACGTCTTCGCCGTCGTACTCGTCGTGGTTGACGCCGTAGACGAGCTGCTTGACCGGCTCGTCGCCCTTCGGCGGCGCGGAGATGAGGACCTTGTCGGCCCCGGCGTCGAGGTGCTGGCTCGCGTCCTCCTTGGTGCGGAAGATGCCGGTCGCTTCGAAGGCGACATCCACATCGAGGTCTTCCCACGGGAGCTGTGTGGGGTCGGTTTCGTGGAAGATGCCCGCCTCGAAGTCGGTTCCCTCGACCGTGAGGACGCCGTCGTCGACGTTGGCACCTTCGAGTTCGCCCATGACAGTGTCGTACTGGGCGAAGTAATCGATCTCCGAATCGTCCATCACGTCGTTGATGCCGACGACCTCGACGTTGTCGTTGTGTAACGATGCGCGGAATACGTTGCGGCCGATACGGCCGAAGCCGTTGAGGCCGACGCGGACTGGCTCACTCATTGGTGTCTAGAGAGGCAGTCGGTCAGTGTAAAGTGTTTTCGGATTTGTTGTAAATTTGTGTTTGTTTATGCGTGTTCGAGCTCGAATGATTAATAGTGAGGGTGCTAGCCCGACTGAGGGTGCCCCCTCGACAGTGTCAGCTAACAGGGACTAGGTTCGTCCGAAGGCTTTTGAAACGGACGGACGTACTGGTCTATAGGAATGAGACGCGATGACAGTGACGACCCGTTCGACGAGTTCTTCCGGGAAATAGAGCGGATGATGGACGAGATGATGGGGGCCGAAGGCGACGTCCACATCGACCGGGACACCGGTGGCGGCGGGGCCGATCTCCACGTCGACGTTCACGAAACTGACGAAGAGATCCGGGTCGTCGCCGACGTTCCGGGTGTCGACAAGGACGCGATCGACCTCAAGTGCGACGGCACTGTCCTCACGATCAACGCCGAAAGTCCAGAGCGCGAGTACCACGAGCGACTGACCCTGCCGACCCGCGTCGACGAACACTCCGCCGCCGCGACGTACAACAACGGCATCCTCGAAGTCACCTTCGACTCCGAAGAGGACTCCGCGGACATCGAACTGTAGCGCGCACAGTACACCGTCTGTTTTTTAAACCGAAAACAGCGCACTCGCTTCGCTACTGCTCCGCCGTTTGCCGTATCAACGCCGCCAGGTCGTCCCAGAAGCCGTCCTCGTACTTCGTCGCCGAGTCGATCGTCGGGCGGGCGTTCGTCTCGTTGACTACTGCACGGTCATCGGTTACCAGCAGGTCGACGCCGAGGTACGGAATCGCCAGCTCGTCGGCCGCGTCTTCGGCTAGTTCCCGCGGCGCTGCTGGCAGTGCCTGCCCTTCAGCCTCGGCCCCGCGGTGGACGTTGTGCTTCCATCGGCCCTGTTCGCGGCTCGCTTCGGGGAGGCGGCGCTCGACCGCCCCGACGTACTCGCCGTCGACGATCATCACGCGGTAGTCGGCGGCGTCGGCGATGTACTCCTGCACGAGAAACGACTGGTCGCCGACCGCGCGGTAGTCGTGGACCAGATCGAGGTAGTCGACGATGCCGAGAAACGAATCCAGATCGTGGGCCTTGGCCACGCCGACGCCGCGGGTCGTCGAGTTCGGCTTCACGACCACGGGCGGGTCGAACCGCTCGAAAGCCGCCGTTAGCTCGGCCTCGCTCGCCGGGTTCGACACGACGACGGTCTCGGGAACTGGAACGCCTGCCCGGCCGAGACGCGCCAGTACGTCGGCCTTGTTCCGCGAACGGAGAATGGCCTCGCGGTCGTTGACCCACGGCACGTCTAGCATGGCATCGACGACCGCACCTTCCATAATTCGCGAGGGGTAGACGAAGCCCACGTCGTACTCGCTGAAGGGACTCTCGTCGAGTGGGAGCGTCCGCTCGGCTGTCTCGACGTGGCCCACCTCGATATCGCGGGCCGCCAGCGGGGCCTGCATCCGCTCGAAGGTCTCGGCGTTCGTGGCGACGGCCAGCCTGTGCATGGCGTTTCGTTGTCGTGGAGGAATAAAACACGCTCGCAGCCCCACAGTCGAAGCCCCGTCGCCCGCCGCCCTCCGGCCACTACAACCCACAGAATATCGGGTAGTGTGGATGAATATACGACTATATTCGAAATTGTCAGACAAATATTAAGTATATTGGGTAAAATAGGCCACACATGTACGACGACCTCCTCTTTCCGACCGATGGGAGTGACGGCGCAGACGAGGCGCTCGCACACGCGCTCAAACTGGCGGAGACGCACGACGCGACGATTCACGTGCTCTCTGTCGTCGACTCGACGTATCTCGGGAGTGCCGCGGCAGAAGCAACGACCATCGAATCGCTACAGGAACAGACTGAACAAGTCATCGACGAGACTGTCGACGAGATCACCGACCACGGCGCGGCCGTTGTCGCCGAGCACCGAATGGGCGACCCATACGAGGAGATTATCGACTACGCAGCGGCTGCGGGTGTTGATATGATCGTCATGGGAACCCACGGCCGGAGCGGTCTGGATCGGTTTCTACTGGGGAGCGTCACCGAGAAGGTCGTTCGGACGGCGGACGTGCCGGTGTTGACGGTCCAGTTGTCCGGCGACACGTAGCGGGCAACCGGTAGCAGCGCCAGTCACCAGTGTGGTGTGGCGGGCCGTTCTGCTGAGTCACTCGCCGCTACGACTTCGTCGGAGCACCCACAGTACGAGGAGCGCGCCCTCAACCCGGGCGGCGCTGTACACCCACGGGCGGAGGTTGATCTCGCCACCATCTGTCGTTGCGAGCCCCATCCAGAAGTCGACGACTTTCCGGGGCCGGAGCAGTTCGAGGACGCCGAGGGCCAGGAGTGCGAGTCGGAGTACCATACGAGGAAGTACGTGGGACGGGTGCAAGAGTATTGTGGGTACTGGTAACATGAAACAAAGAAGTGGCTACGACTGCGCTGTCTAGCGACTGGGACGTTACTCGGTACTTTTCGGAGCGGCGCGGAAAAACGAAGTCGGGACGGTTGCTCCGCCGTCCAAACGGTGAGCGAACGCCGCTGTCCGATTTACTCGATCAGCCGCTTTTCGCCGTACTCTGCGAACGGTGAGAAGGCGCTGCTGATTGACTTACGCGATCAGCAGTTCTTCGCCCCGCTCGACCTTGATGCGGCAAGAGGGCGTGATCTTGTTGTAGGCACGGCGGAACGCTTCCTTGACGTGTTCCGCGTCTTCGACGTTGCAGTAGGCGGTGAACAGCTGTTCGCCGGCCTGAACGCGGGCGGCGGTGCCGACGATCTTCCCGAAGGCGGCACGCATCCCGTCGGAGACACGGTCGGCCCCGGCACCGGTCGCCTGCTTGTTCTCGCGCAGGACCTGGTGGGGGAACTTCCGCAGCGTCATCTTGTAGTCACCCTCTTCGCCGATCTCCTTGATCAGGTGGCGGTTGGCCGACAAGCGGGAGGCCTCCAGCGAGCCGTGACGGAGCTGGACGGTCTCCTCGACGATGAGGCTGATCTGGACGGGGTAATCGTCGGCGTCCTTCTGTTTACGGCCCATCTTGTGCTGTGCGATCTTCGACCCGGGAATGCCTGTGATGTATTCGCGTCGGGTGTACGCGGGCTTGTCGATGTCCCGGTACATTGAGGCGGGTTTGTCCGACATAGGTACTCTTGGAGAATACGTCGCCGAGCGGCCCAATAAGGGCTTCGAACCCGCCCGGCGGCGTGTCGCGGTGTCCCATACACCGGCCCGCGACCGCGAGCGGCCCCAGACTGACCGTTGCTGGGGCACCTGCTCTCGGTAGTATCGGGAAACGGTGTTGTTCCGGTAACACCGCTGTCACCGCGCTCTTTTAGGCTTTGCACGCGTACGACTGTTACCATGAATATGCTCGTCGACGGCGAGTGGCGGACCGACGCGTACGAAACGACAGACGATGACGGGGCGTTCGACCGGCAGGACACGACCTTCCGTGACCGGGTCGAGGACGACCCCGACGCGCGGTTCCAGCCCGAGGCCGGCCGGTACCACCTGTATGCCTGTCGCGCCTGCCCGTGGGCCCACCGGATTCTGGTCGCCCGGAAGCTGCTGGGACTCGAAGACGCCATCACCGTCGACTACGTCGACCCGTTCCGCGGCGAGGACGGCTGGCAGTTTACTCCTGAGAAAGACGGTTGCACCCCGGATACGGTCAACGGATCTGACTACCTTCGTGAAGTCTACGTCGCGGCCGACCCCGACGCGACCTGCCGCGTGACGGTTCCGGTGCTGTGGGACAAACAGGAGGAGACAATCGTCAACAACGAGTCAGAGGAGATCCTCCGGATGCTCGATACTGAGTTCGACGACGTGGCCGACAACGACGTCGACCTCTACCCCGAGGGGTATCAGGACGAGGTCGACCGCATCATCGACGACATCTACGAGCCCATCAACAACGGCGTCTACCGCTGTGGCTTCGCGAACAGCCAGTCGGCCTACGACGGGGCCGTCGAGGAGCTGTTCGACGCGCTGGACCACTGGGACGCTGTCCTCGAAGATCAGCGCTTCCTCGCTGGCGACCGCCTGACTGAGGCGGATATCTGTCTGTTCACGACGCTCGTGCGCTTCGACGAAGTGTACCACACCCACTTCATGTGCAACCACAAGCTCATCCGCGAGTACGACAACCTCTGGCCGTACCTCCGGGACCTCTACCAGCTCCCCGGTGTCGCCGAGACGGTGAACATGGACCACATCACGGAGCATTACTACACCACCCACCCCGACGTGAGCCCGAAGCGCATCGTCCCGATGGGCCCCGATCCCGACTTCGAGGCTGCCCACGACCGCGACGAACTGCCGGGCGAGCTCCCCGAAACGCTACTTCCGACGGCGTAACCGGGCAGTTTCGCGGCCGGATATCGAACGCTGAGCCGACGCTATTCCTTTTATACACCCAGTTCTCACCTGTGGTCAATGAGTCGGGTAGATGGGCGAAGTCGGGCCGTGAGCCCAGTCATCGGCGTCGTCATCCTCGTCGGAATTGCTGCAATTCTCGCGGCCACCGTCGGCGTGTTCGCGCTCGGTTTCAGCGAGCAGCGACCCACGCAGGCACCGCAGGTCGCTATCGTGGCCGACTACAACGAGCGGACCACCGGTAACGGGGAGTATCTGAACCTCAGTTTCAGCAGTGGTGAAACCGTCTACAGGGACAACCTCACAGTTGTCGTCTCCGGTGCCAAGCGAGCTGACGGCAGCGACGTGACGCTCGACACCGATCCGATACAGGCACAGGCTTCGACGCGGATCACGTCGGGGACACAGATCACGATACATCAGGGACAGTTCACTGGGAGCGGCGCACCGCTGGACCTGAGCGACGCGACGCTTCGACTCGTCTGGAACCCCGTGGACGATCCGGAGTCGGAAACGTACGTCATCTACCGCTGGCCGGACCCGAGCCAGCGTAACTGAGTCACCCGGATATCGTTGACGAGACGAGGCCAGTCACTCAGGAGATGAGAGCGTGACCTCGTCGGTTTCGTAGTCCTCGATGAACGATCCGGGGCCGCCCAGCGAGACAGTCCGGTCGCCGATGTCGACGACCAGCGTGTGTTCGATGGGGTAGGAGTTGGTCTCCGGCTCGACGAGGCCCTGTTTCGTCTCGACGACGGTCCCCTCGATGGTTGTGGTGTCGTCGTCGGCCTGTACCGCCCGTACATCCGCGGAGACGTGGATGTCGTGGCCGGCGCGCAGGTGCAGCGTCGCCTGGAGGACGGCGTGGCGGAAATCGTGGTAGGTGGCCGGGAGCGAGGCCGGGTCGGTGACGGTCTCCTCGGTGGCCATCAGCCAGTAGTTCCCGAGGAACGACCCCGACAGCACGGGGACGAGCTGTTGCTGGACGAAAGCAATAGCACGCTGGTCGGAGTTGGTGCGTGTCACCATTTCGGTTGGAGAGACGAGACCGAACTGGGCGTCGACGGTAAGCATTATCGGCATCGGCTGGTCCCACGACCGGACCACAGAAGCCAGTCCGCTCACGTCGTCAGGCCGCAGGCCGTCGGCGCTGCTGACGACAAGCATCGCGAGGACGCCACGGTCGACAGCCGCGGCCAGTTCCTCAGCGATTTCGGGGAGGTACTGCTGTGGCACCGACAGCATGATCTCGCGTTCCGCATTTCTGATGTACTCCGTGAGTCGCTTGATGACTGTCACCCGCGACTTGATGACGTCGAACTGCTGGGGTTCCCGCGCACTCGACGAGTATCGGGAATCGAGCGCCCCGCTCATCTCTTCGAGCCGGTCGGTCAGGGCGTCGATGACCTGCTCGGGCGGCCGGGCGCGTATCGTCGTGGGCACGACGTGGTCGTTGACCTCGATGAACCCGCGATCTTCGAGCGATTCACTGATGCTGTAGACGTACCGTTTGGAGACGCCGGTGTCGTCGGCGATTTCGCTGGCCGTGGCCTCGCCGCTGCCGAGAATCGACAGGTACGTGTCGACTTCCTTCTCGGACAGGCCCAGTTGCCCCAGCCTGTCCCTGAGAGTCGAATCGTCCATCTGTTCACATCTGGTAACGGCGGCGGATAATTGTGTTTCGGTGCTGTATGGCCCGCCAACACCCCCGAAGCCGCCGCAACGGAACCGTATCGTCGACTAGCCCACCACCGTTGTTCACAAGAATGAAAAACTATTACACCATATTTTATATTCCCCGCAGTGGTGTCTCTCACCAATGACGCTCCGGACGGCACTCAACGACTTCAAGCGGACGCGGGACCGCCGCCACCAGTTCCCGGGTGAACTCCGCTCTACGACGGGTAGTTTCTCCGGACTCGACAGCCGCTTGGTGCATGTCGACAACGACGGCTCGCTGCGGGACTACTCCTATCCGCTGTGTGGGCTCACGGGGATCGACCGCTCGCGGTTCGGTATCGACACGGGTTCGACGACGTGGTTCAGCACCGACGCCGACCAGCGGTATCGCGGTGACGCAGGCGTCGTTGAGACCATCCACGACTGCGGCGATTGGGCCGTCGTCCAGACGGACTGTACTATCGAGCAGGCTCACGTCACCCGGTTCGAACTTCGTGGCGACGCACCCGCCGACGTGTCGCTTCGGGCGTTCGTCGATTTCGCACCCGACGGGCGGGACGGCCGACAGAGCCTGCTGATGCACGGAAACACCGTCGAGGCCTACCACCGGTCCGAACACGACTTCGTCGGTGTCTCTACCGAACTCGACGCCGTTCAGGGCCAAATCCCCGAGCGGTTCCCCGAACTCGTCCACGACGACCCGGTCTCGTTCCCCCGGGCAACTGGGGAGCGCCGGTACGAGGACACGACGCTGACTGGTGGTGTCCTGCTGTCCGCACCCTTCGTCGACGGGGGCGTCACACTGGCGACGCTGCTGACAGACACGAACGATATTGGCCGTGACGCGGCGCTGTCGACCATTGACCGGCTGGTGAGCGATCATTACACCTCGGAGACGTTGCTCGAAGCAGGTCAGGCACAGCGGCGGTGGAGCGTCCCCGCGGACACGCCGAGTCGCGAAAGCGTCGTGGCCGACCTCCGCGTCCTCTCGCTGCTTTCGGCCACGAACGGTGCCAGAATCGCTGCACCGGACTTCGACCCGTACTACGTCACCTCCGGCGGCTACGGCTACACGTGGTTCCGCGACGACGCCGAGATTTCGGCATTCCTGCTCGAAGCCGACGGGACGTTCGACCTCGGACTCGATTCGTGGCACCAGCGCTCCGCCGAATTCTACTGTCGCACGCAGCAACCGGACGGGAGCTGGCCACACCGCGTCTGGCCCGGCGACGAGACGCTCGCGCCGGGCTGGGCGAACGCCCGGCTCGAAAGCGGCTCGGACGCGGACTACCAGGCCGACCAGACCGCGAGTGTCACCAGCTTCCTCGCGACGTACCTCCGGACCGGCGACCCGGCCGACCCGGAGTGTATCGAAGCCACGCTCGGGCGCGCCGTCGAGAGCATCGACGACACGCTGGCCGACGACGGCCTCCCCATTGCCTGTCAGAACGCCTGGGAGAACATGCGGGGCCGGTTCACGCACACCGCTGCGACTTTCCTGCACGCCTACGCGGCCGTCGCCCGCGCGCCCGTCTGTGCCACGCTCCGAGACCACGCCCGGTCACAGGCCGAGACGGTGCTGTCGTCGCTGGACGCGCTGTGGACCGGTGACCGCTACGCTCTCCGCGAACACGACGGGGCCATCGACGACCGACTGGACTCCGCGACGCTGGCCCTCCCCGCCGCCTGTCGCGTCGCCACCGAGGCCATCGACCTGCCCGCGGAGACCCGTGATCGGCTCTCTACCCACGTCGAGACGACACTCGACGGGCTGGAACGGGATACCGGCGACATCCGCGGCCTCGTCCGCTTCGAGGGCGACGACTGGCGGTGTGGCTCACAGGACCGCGAGAAAATCTGGACCGTCTCGACGGCGTGGGGCGCAAACAGTGCCGCCCAGCTGGGTGCGCTCCTGCGTGATGCCGACGACAGCCGAGCGACGGCGGCCTACGCCCGGGCCCGGGATCTGCTGGGGGAGATTCTCCCCGGCGGCTCGCTCGTTCAGTCCAGCGGCTACCTCCCCGAACAACTGTTCGACGATGGGACGCCTGACTGTGGCACGCCGCTCGGCTGGCCCCACGCACTCCGGCTGGCCACTGTGGCCCACCTCGATGACGCCGGGGAGCTCACTGCCGAACCACTGAGCGCCCGCGAGTGAACTGCTGGGTCACTGGTCGCCCGCGGGTACCCTCTTTCGCGGACCGCGCTGCTTGGCTTGAGGTTCGAAAACGTAGCGGATGGCCGTAGGGACTCTATAACTGGTTGAAAACAGCGACTACGTCTGAATTTGGAGCACTGGCTATCGCCCTACTGCGGCGTTGCGACAGGCGCGTCCTCGCCCGCCGTGACAGCCTCGCCGGTCTCTGTATCGAACAGGTGCACGGCAGATTCGTCGAACGACACCTGTACCCGGTCACCGATGGCCGGCTCCACGTCGGTGCTCACCCTGGCGATGAAATCCGGTGCGCCGTCGCCCTCGAATCCGGTCTTCGATTCACCCAGGTCGAGATATAGGTAGTTGTCGCTGCCGATGGGTTCGAGCACGTCGACCGTCGCCGGGACGGCGTTCTGGTCGCCACCGTCGCTGACGGAAACGTGTTCCGGTCGGATACCCAGCACGTACGACCCGCGCTGGCTGTCGCCGAATGCACTGGCACGGCCGCCCGTGAGGTCATAGGAGAAGTCGTCGTTAGCGCCGGTGAGCCGCACGCCGCTGCTGAGCGGCTCCGCGGTCACGTCGAGGAAATTCATCGAGGGCGAGCCGACGAAGCCGCCAACGAACTGGTTGGTCGGGTTCTCGTACACCGTCTTCGGTCGGCCGGCCTGCTGGAGTTCCCCGTCGTTGAGGATGACGATGCGGTCGCCCATCGTCATGGCTTCTTCCTGATCATGGGTGACGTAGACGGCCGTAATGCCGAGCTCCTCTTGCAGGCGCTGGATCTCCGTCCGCATCGTCGTCCGGAGCTTCGCGTCGAGGTTGCTGAGTGGCTCGTCGAAGAGGAACACGTCCGGCTCCCGGACGATGGCGCGCCCGAGCGCGACTCGCTGCTTCTGCCCGCCGGAGAGCTGGTCCGGCGTGTCATCGAGCAGGTCCCCGATACCCATCATCTCCGCTGTCTCGGTGACTCGCTCTTGCCGTTCCTCCTTCGAGAGGTCCGTGCTCATCCGGAGGCCAAAGGCCATGTTCTGTCGGATAGACTTGTGGGGGTACAGCGCGTAGTTCTGAAACACCATCGCGACGTCGCGCTTGCGGGCGTGGACGTCTGTTACGTCCTCGCCGCCGATGCGGATACGGCCGCTCGTCGGCCGCTCAAGCCCGGCAACCATCCGTAGGCTCGTCGATTTCCCACACCCCGAGGGCCCGACGACCGTTACGAACTCCCCGTCGTCGATGGACAGATCGATGTCGTCGACCGCCACGATGGAGCCACCGTCGAACTCCTTGCGGAGACCGTCTAGTTCGAGACTCGCCATTACACGGAGTCTCACACCCGATGCTAATAAGTTTGATGGGATTTTTCATAGAAGATCTAGCAGAGTCGATGCAGGCATGGAACCGAGCGCCGTCAGCGGCCGTTCGGCGCTGATACCACAACGATATCGCCGACCTCGACTGTCCCGTCACTGCCGATTGGAGTGTCGCTGAGAAGATCAGTGTCCGCGACCGGGGGGTCGAGTGAGACGCTCACCGTGCCGTCGCCGAAGTGCAGGACGACCACCAGCGTCTCGTCGCCGTCGGTGCGCTCGTACGCGACGACGCTGTCCGCATCGCCCGTTTCGACGGTATAGGGAATCAGATGTACTCCGGGCGCGCGCAGTGCGGCGTGGTCCGACCGCAGTGCCACTAGTCGCCGGTGGAAGTCGGTCAGGGCGTTGTCGCCGTCGTGCCAGCGCATCGTCCCGCGTTGCTGTTCGACGCCGCGTTCCTGGCCGGCGTATATCATCGGCGTCCCGGGGAGCGTGAACGTGGCTCCGACGGCCGCCCGCAGTGACGCAGTCCCGCACTCGTCAAGATAGCGGTCCTCGTCGTGGTTGTCGACGTATCGCATGTGGCCGGCGCGGTCGGGGTAGCCGTGCTCGGCCGTCGCGTCGAGCGCCTCGAACAGCGCCGACGCCGGTTCCTCGCCGGTCCCGATCTCGCGGAGCGTGTCGAACAGATCCGTGTCGTAGTGGACATCGAACTCGTTTTCGGCGAAAGCGGCGTCACGCGGGACTGTCTCGTCGAGCAGCAGGAACTCTGGGTCGTCGGCTTTCACCCGCTCCCGGACCTCCTTCCAGAACCCGTGTGGCACGCCCCAGGCCACGTCACAGCGGAACCCGTCGACCACGTCGCGCCACTCGTCGACCACGTCGAGCATCCAGCGCCGGACGTCGAGCGAGTCGTAGTTGAGGTTCGGGATCCGCGTCCAGTTGAAGTAGTGTCCCGGCGCGTCTTCGCCCGCCCAGTCGACGTCGGAGACATCCTGTGACGCCGGGACTCGCTCGTAGTAGTCTGCGTACTCGGGGACGTCGGCTCGGTGGAGCTGGAACGCCGGGTGGTCCCGCGAGCTATGGTTGATAACCAAGTCGAAGACGACCCGAATCCCCGCGTCGTGGAGTCGGTCGACAAGCGATTCGAACTCTTCGCGTGTTCCCAGATCCTCGGCGGTGTCGAAGAAATCAGTAATGTGGTAGCCGTGCCGGGTCGGACTCGCCTGAACGGGGGTGAGCCACACCACGTCGACGCCCAGCGACTCGATGTAGGGGACCCGCCGCTCGATGGCCTCGAAGGTCGTGTCGACGGTCTCGCCGGCGAACGACCGGACGAATATCTCGTAGATGGTGGCGTCGCCGGCCCAGGCCGGCGGGTCGGCCGGCCGCGAGACAGATACCGTCTCGCCCGCGCCTGCGTCCTCGCTTTTCTTGCCACATTCCACGACTAGCGTGTCCGCGACACTGTGGCGCTCGGCGACGGCGACCGCGTGAACGCGGGCCGTTTCGGGCAGTGCGTCGCGTGGGACTCGGAGTTCGTCACCGTCGGTGGTCACGGCCGACTCTCTCAGGTCGTCGCGGCCGTCGAGATAGAACTCGACCTCCGGCTCGCTCCCCGACGGGGCCGCGCGGGCGTCTGCCACGACGACGAGGTCCCCGTCCTCTGTCTTGCCGGTGAGTTCGACCCGAGGGCGACCCGGTCCCTCGACGGTAACCTCGTCAGTCGCGGTCGATTCGAAGGAGCCGTCGAAACTGAAAATCGCGTGGTGGGTCCCCGGCGGGAGTTCGGTCTCGATCACCCATTCGTCGCCGTCGCGTTCGGCCCAGTGGGTTCCCATCGTGAAGTCGTTGAACTTCCCGATGACGATGGCGCGGTCGGCGACGGCGAGGTTGCCACCGTGTTCGAAGTCGTCCGTCGTGACGCTGAATCGGACTGTCTCGGTGACGGCCGGGAACGCTCGGACGACTTGCTCGTGTGTGCCGTCCGGTGCGGTTAACTCGGCTCGATAGACACCCGGTGTGTCTGGTTCGAGGTGACTGATTGGGCCGTCGCCAAGCGTTGCCGTACTCGCAGTTGGCCGCTCGACTAGCCGCCACTCGGCAGCCATGTCGAGGTCGGGCTGACGTGGGGCCAGTTCGACCGACTCGCCGACGGCGGCGAACCGCGGCGGGCCTGGATGGTGCATACGCCTACGGTGCGGGGACGGTACTGTGAGTGTTACGTTTCGAGATGAATTTAAGAAAAACTATCACATCGTAATTTCCGGCCGCTTGGGTTCACTAAAACCGACACACATCGGAGCAATTCGCTGTCGAGTCTTGGAATCTATCATCATTGTATCCTTCTATTTCCGAATGATTTAAGTTATGAAGGACTATTTCATCCAATATCTATCCATGACAATGGAACGACGGACCGTGCTCAAGCGGATCGGCGGCGTTGGTGCGGCTGCAGCCCTGGCTGGCTGTAGTGTGCAAGAGCAGGGCAGTGGCGGCTCGGACGGGGGAACGGCGTCAGGTGACGGGTCGGGCGATGGGTCCAGCAGCGGGTCCGACGGCGGGAGTCAGCAGTCCAGCGGGACTGCAACGGCGTGGTACCAGCTCCAGGATTCGGAGATCCCCGCACGCAAGGACGCGATGGAGACGTTCACGAGCGAGACGGAGTTCGCCGTCGAGGGGTCGGACATCTCCAACATGGAAAAGAAGACTACGAGCGCGATTCCGGCCGGGCAGGGGCCGGAGATCTTCGAGTGGGCGCACGACTGGGTGGGCGACTACTACCAGCGCGAGTTCGTCGTCGACCAGTCCGACGAACTTTCCGTGAGCTTAGACCAGTTCACGGACGCCGCCGCCTCCGCCGTCCAGTTCGACGACGCCGTCGTCGGCCTCCCGCACTCGGCGGAAACGGTGACGCTCATCTACAACTCCGATATCGTCGACGAACCGCCTGAGACTATCGACGATATGGTGGCGACAATGGAGGAGTACCACGACCCGAGCAGCAGTCAGTACGGTCTCGCCGCGCCGTTCGATCCGTACTTCACGAGCGGGTGGATACAGGCCTTTGGCGGCTACTACTTCGACCCGGAGCAGGACCCGGCACTCGGGCTGGATGCCGACGAAGCCGTCGAAGGGCTGGAGTTCGCCCTCGACACCCTCCGCCCGTACATGCCCGACGACCCGAACTACGAACCGCAGGCCGCGACGTTCTCGGAGGGGAACGCCGCCTTCGCGGTCAACGGGCCGTGGTACCTGGCGACGCTGAACCAGAGCGACGTGAACTACGAAGTGGCGACGTTCCCTGCCATCGACGGCGGCGAGGTGACGCCGTACACCGGCATCTCGATGTGGTACTTCGCGGACGCGATGAACGAGGGTGGTGCCGACGCCACGGCCGCCCGGAACTTCGTCGAGTGGTTCGCCACCAACGAGGACCACGCCACGCGACTCGCCGAGGAACAGGGCGCGATTCCGGTGCTCGACAGTCTCGTCGGCAGCGACGAACTCCCTGACCACGTCCAGACGTACTCCCAGACCGTCAGCCAGGGCGTCCCGATGCCGACCGACCCGCGCATGAACAAGGTGTGGTCGCCGCTTGAGAACGCCCTCATCGAAGCGTTCAACGGCGATTCGAGCGCTGAAGACGCACTGACGACCGCCGCCGAAGAAATCCGTAGCAACTGGGAGTAAGCAACGCCCATGAGTACCGTTTCACGAGCGGCGGACCGCATCGAGTCGGTCCCGTTTCTGACGCGGGACGACGCGTCGTTACTGCTAGTGCTCCCGGGGCTGTTCGTCTTCTCGGCGTTCATGCTGTTCCCAGTCATCTACCTGCTGGGGATCTCCTTTACCAACGCAGAGCCGGCGAACCTGTTCGCCGGCGAGGGCGTCGTCGCCGTGCTCACCTTCGGTGACGCGCTGTTTGTCGGATTAGAGAACTACGCCGATGTGCTGACCGACGGCCAGTTCTGGAACTCATTCGGTGTCACCTGGCTGTTCGTCGCCACGAGCGTCACGCTCAAAATCGGGGCGAGCCTGGCTATCGCGCTCGTTGTGACCAGTGACCTCGTCCGCGGCAAGCGCGTCCTGCGCTCGCTCATCATCTTCCCGATGGGGCTGCCGCCGATTTTCACTATCACCGTGTGGCGCGGCATCTTCAGCTCCGCCGAGTTCGGGCTGATGAACCAGCTGCTGACCGCGTTCGGGGCGAGTTCGGTCGCGTGGCTCTCGGGCCGCTGGACTGCCTTCGTCGCGTACAACGTCACGGAGGCGTGGCTGGCGTACCCGTTCATGGTTATCATCACCGTCAGTGCGCTACAGGACGTACCCGAGGAACTCCACGAGGCGGCCGTCGTCGACGGCGCGGGGTTCCTGGCACGCTTTGCCCACATCACCCTGCCGTCGATCAAGCGGCCCGTCCTGTTTGCGTCGATTCTGACATCTGCGGCGTCGTTCCAGCAGTTCCTCATTCCGTTCGTGTTCAATCAGGGCGGCCCGGCACGGGCGAACGAACTCATCGTCGTCTACGGCTATCGTGAGGCACTGTCGTTCCAGCAGTACGGTCGTGGTGCGGCCATCAGCATCATCGCGCTCGTGTTCATCGGCGCGTTCATGTGGCTCAACGTCAAGAAAGGGAAGCTCGCCGACGGGGTGAACGACTGATGTTGCTCGGTGCGATCGCCAGGAAGCTCGGCGACGACATCAAGACGTTCGCGACGATGCCAGCACGGACGGTCCGAAAGTGGTCCTACACCGTGCAGGCGGTCCGTCGGGGCGAACTGCCCGCGTCCGAAGTCCTGAAGGTCATTCTCTCGACCATCGGTGCAACGCTGGTGGTGCTGGCGCTGCTCTTCCCGATCTACTGGATTCTGATGGCGGCCCTCTCCGGCTCCGGAAGCTCGCTGTACACATCCGAGAGCTTCTCGCTGTTTCCCGCTAACCCAACGGTCAAACCGTTCATCTGGGTTATCGGCGACCTCATCGTCCCGTCGTATTCGATCTCCGCCGCCATCCCGTTCACCGACCTCGCCTTCGTGTTCCAGACGCCGGGGATCGAAATTCTGGACGCCTCCGACTACGGCGTCAACCGCCCGTCGGATTTCAAGCACTTCCTCTGGAACAGCCTCATGGTGGCGATTCCGACCGTTCTTATTGCGATGTCGCTCATCATTCCGGCAGCCTATGCCCTCTCGCGCCGTGAGTTCCTCTTCCGGCGGAAGATCCTGTTCCTCTACGTCCTGATGACGCAGGTCGGTGGCGGCCTCGGGGTTGCTCTGCTCATTGGGATGTACGCGCTGTACGTCCAGTTCGGCATCAACGACAGCAAGCTGGCGCTTGCGGTGTACTACGCGGCGACCGCTGTCCCGTTCAATACATGGCTGCTGAAGACGTACATGGACGGCATCCCAGTCTCCTACGAGGAAGCCGCCGTCGTTGATGGCGCGCCGCCCTGGCGAGTCGTCACCGAGGTCATCATTCCGATGTCGACCGCCGGACTGGCGACGGTGTTCATCTTCGTCTTCCTCACCGGCTGGACGGAGTTCGTCGTCGCCCAGACGCTGCTGGGGACGGAGAACTACACGCTGCCGGTCGGCCTGTATGCGATGGTCGACGAGTACTCCATCCCGTGGGCGCGCTTCTCCGCGTTCGCGCTCACCTTCGCCTCGCCGATCATGCTGGCGTACCTGTTCGCCCAGCGCTACATCGAGGGCGGGCTCTCATTCAGCGGGATGGAAGGTTAGGCCGGCGCGACGCCAGCCGTCATCCAGCAGCCTTCGTAGGGCGCTTCAGTCTGCTTTTCGACCGTCCACCGGTAGCTCGTCGTCGTCCCGTTCCCGTTGACGACGGTCACCGGCTGTGACGCGGTGTTGCCATCGCGGTCGAGCGGCCCGTACCGCACGCCCGTCGCGTTCAGGAGCGGTTCGAACCCGCTCTGGATTGTCCGGACGAAGTTCGAGTACGGTCCCGTCAGCTCCCGGTTCGACGGGGACGCGAACTGCCACGTGGTGTTGATGCCCTCGTTCGTCTTCGGGTCGTTGTTCTGCAGCGCCAGCACCTGGATGTGGACGACGAGTCCCGGCGGCCGCTCGCAGTTCGGTCGCAGTTCGAGGACTCGCGGCTGTGTTACCGCTGACCGGTTGGCGTCGACGGAGACGTTGCCCCAGTAGCTCCCCTCGTCCGTCGCTTCCACCGCCTGTGGCTCGTCTGTCGGCACGGTGGCGGGCGTTATCGCCGGTTCCGGCTCTGTTTCCCCAGTCCCGAAAAACGCACCACAGCCCGCCAGTGAGACGAAAACGGCGAGTACGACGAGTACGAGCGGCCGGCTGGCTGTCATACCCCTGTATTGGGGCGGACTGCCTTCGGTGTTCTGTCGGGGGCGACGAGTCGCCCGTCAGCGGTCGACGCTCTCGCCGAGTCGCTGTTCGACGGTATCGATGTCGCCCGGTTCGTTGACGTTGTAACACCACCCCTCCAGTTCGACCGCCTCGACCCGGTGGCCGGCGCTCAACAGCAGGTCGATTGCGTCGGGCAGTTCGTACTCGCCACGCTCGGAGGGACGCGTCAGCGCGCAGGCGTGGCCGATGGCCGGTTCGAACGCGAAGAAGCCCCGCGTGACCAGTGTCGACGGCGGGTCCGGCGGCTTCTCGACGAGGCCGGTCACCCCGCCCTCGCCGTCTGTCGTGACGACACCGGTCGACCTGGCTTCCGCCCGCGACACATCCTCGACGAGTAGCGTCGCGCTAGCGTCGCTTTTGCGGTGTCGGTCGAGCACGTCGCCCAGATTCGCCCGGCAGACATTGTCACCGTTCAGCATGACGAAGGTGCCGTCGACGGCGGAGCAGGCCCGTTCGAGCGCGTGCGCCAGCCCTAACTGCTCGTCCTGCTGGACGTACTCGACTGGCACATTCTGGTACTGGTCGCCGTAGCGGGCCACGATATCGTCGCCCCGGTAGCCGACGACGACCACCAATCGGTCGACGCCGACCGACAGCAGCGTCTCGAAGCAGTGTGTCAGCAGTGGCTTTCCGTCCACCTCGACGAGTCCCTTCGGTCTGTCCGCAGTGAGCGGCCGCATCCGCGTCCCTTCGCCGGCAGCGAGTACGACGCCGTCCATGTCCGGCCCCACGCTCGGGCCGGCTAAATGCCTGTGGGCGAGTGGGTTTTGTCCGTGGTCTGCCAACTCCGACGTATGGTCGAGGAGTGTGACACCTGCGGCCGGTCGGTCTCTGCTGAGGAAGCTATTCGCCGGGAGACGTTCGCCGACCTCGACACCGACCGCTGGCAGACGCTGTGCTGTCCGAACTGCGGTGCATGGCTCCGGACGATATTCGCCGGGCCGGACTCCTGACGGGGAAAGAGACAGGTGGCAGCAGTGTGTGGGGCTGGCACATGGAAGACGAAGCGTGGCGCTCGGTCGACATCATCCGGGACAACGACGGCGTACCGCACGTCCTCCAGCAGAAGATGCTGGTGTTCACCAGCGGGGTCTCCGAGGAGTCAGCCGGGTACACGAAGCCAGCGATGGAACACCGGCTCGTACCGCTCAAGGAACTCACGAAGTTCGGGCAGTCGTAACGACTAGCCGTCGGGGCAGCCAGCGCTTGGACAGCTAGCCGGAGACCAGACCAGTTGGCCAAGAAACACCTCGGGATACACTTTTGCGCCCGTCGGAACGAGTATCCACAATGGCGGAACCGCTGTACGTCGGCGTTGATCGGAGCGACGAGTCCTGGGTCGCTGTCGCGTTCACCGGCGACGGTTTCGACCACGCGTCGGTGTTCGACAGTATCGGTGAGTGCTGGTCAGCCTACGACGAGCGCGCTCGCCGGATTCTGGTCGGGGTGCCGATCGGACTCGTGGAATCCGGCGAACCGGACCGCCGGTGCGACGAACTCGCCCGGTCAGTCCTCGGAGCGCGCAGCACGACGATCCACACACCGCCGGTGCGGGAAGCGACCCGGAAACAGCGTTACTCGACGGCCAACCGCGTCCACAGGCGCAAGACCGACCACGACCTCTCCGAACGGGCGTTCGCGCGCAGCGACAGCCTCGCCAGGGTCGACGAACTCTTGCAGGAACTGCCCGAGGCCGCCGCCGCTATCCGAGAATCCCACCCGGAGGTCTGCTTCCGAGCCCTCGCCGGTGAGCCGCTTAGCTACTCGAAGCGCACTGCTGGGGGATACGCCGAGCGGATGCGGATTCTCGCACAGCACGACCGCGACGCCGCCCCGACAGTCCAGAAAGCCGCCGAAGCGACCGGTGGTGCAGCGGTGGCCGTCGACGACGTACTGGACGCCGTTGTGCTCGCGTACACGGCACAGCCGGGCGATGGGGAGCTGTACACGCTCCCGCCTGAGCCGCCGCGGGACGCGGTGGGCCTCCCGATGGAGATTGTCTACCGGGCGGCGTCGCCACTGCTCACCTAGAGTTGTCTATCGAGCGATGTCGCCACTGCTCGCGTAGTGACGTGTCCCGCCGAGCGATGTCGCTCGTCGTGAGTTATGTGCATGCCAGCGCCACCGTCGTGTACGCTATGGTACACCGCGACCGCTGACAAGTGATTATAGTGCTAGACTGTAGACAGAAGCCGTCTTACAGTCGCGTGAGGTTGGTCGCACGCGGACCCTTGTCCGCCTGCTCGATGTCGAACTCGACTTCCTGCCCCTCTTCGAGGTCAGGGCCGCCGACGTCTTCCATGTGGAAGAAGACGTCTTCGTCCGCATCGTCGGTTTCGATGAAGCCGTAGCCACCAGTGTCGTTGAAGAAGTCGACAGTGCCTTCCGCCATTGTTAGAGCCTCGTGACGTTGTTGGCGCGCGGACCCTTGTCCGCCTGCTCGATGTCAAATTCGAGCTCCTGTCCTTCCTCGAGGTCCGGGCCGCCGATATCTTCCATGTGGAAGAAGACGTCCTCGTCCGCGTCCTCAGTGTCGATGAAACCGTAACCGCCAGTGTCGTTGAAGAAATCAACCGTTCCTTTCGCCATTGCAACCAAAGAGATGCCAGCACCACGGATAACAGTGTCGGTACGATGCTCTGGTAGGAAACAGAGAAAACCGACCGCTGTCTGGCGATTAGGGGGTGTGTAATACTGTCATGGCACACACGCAGCCAGCTCTCCCGGCTGGCTGTAGGCGCTCCGGTGTCGTGTCCGGTCTTACCGTCTCACTAACCGAATGGAATTAGCCATTCGAGCACAAGTAGTAACCATGTACCGCGGTGTCCGGGCCCGCCTTGCGCCGTGGCTGCTTGCTGGCTTCGGCCTCGCGTTCACAGGTGCGGCTGTCGTCTGGCACCTCGGTGTTGAGACACAGCGCATCGGACAGCTTGGCGGCCCCGCCCTCGCGTTGGCTCTCGACGGGCTACTACCGCTGGTGCTGGTGTATGGCAGCTATCGCCTCGTCTCGTCGTCAACACCGGGTGAGCAGATCTGGACTGTGTTCGTCTGGAGCGTTGTTGGCAGCCTCGCAGTCGGGACTGTCATCGGTCTGAGCGTCTTCATCCGCATGATCGAGGGTCGAACAATCGCTGAACCGGTGTTTGTCACTCTGTTGGCGATGGAGACTGGCGCTGTTACGGGACTCATCGCGGGCACGCTCGCGGTCCGGGCCCGCCAGGATGCCAGCCGTGCGACCCGAACCGCGAGCACGCTGTCGTTCGTCAACGACCTGTTTCGGCACGACATCGCGAACGGGCTTGTCGTCATCGACGGCCGGGCGACGATCATCCGGCGTAACGCCGACTCGGAGACGGTTCAAACGGCGGCGGACGCGATCCACGAGCAGGTAACCGAACTCGACAGTCTAGTCGACAACGCCGGGTCTGTCGTCGAAACCCTCGGTTCCGACCCGTCCTTCGAACCGACCGACATCGTCGGGATTACTAAAGCGGTGATACGGCGAATCGAGCAAACACATCCCATCGCTATCGAACTTCGAGCCCCGGACAGCGCGATGGCATACACCAACGAGGCCGCTCGCCCGGTTCTCCGGAACCTCATAGAGAACGCTATCGAACACGGGACGCCGGCGGCCGAACTCTCGGCTGAGGGGACCGCGACGGACGGGGCAGTGCTGCAGGACGAGGCACAGCGAGCGGAGACGGCCCAGTCGACGGGAGACGGCCACGATCACCCGTCAGTATTTTGTCGCGATCCGCGAGACCGACGACATCGTTGAGATTCACGTGGTCGACGACGGCCCAGGGATTCCCGAGGGCCAGCGCGACAGGATTTTCGACCCACGGGCGGGCGACACGCACGGTGGCGGCCTCCATCTCGTCGAAACACTCGTTACGAGCTTCGGCGGTGATATCTACCTTGCCGACACCGCTGGGAAAACTGACCTTGGATTGACTAATCCCGATCTTGACGGCGCGCACTTCGTCGTCGAACTCCCGCGAGCGTGACACGGTGCGGCACGACCGACGTTTCTTGATTGTGGGGGGCACAGTGGGGGGTATGTTCCCTCGCCTGCGCGCACAGGGCCCGACTGTACTTATTCCGCTCGCGTGGCTGCTCGTGGGACTGGCCCATCTCGATGTGGTCTCTGACCAGACAGTGCTGAGCTTCCACGTCGTCGCCGCCGTTCTCATCGCTGCGTTCGCCGTCCTTTCGTGGGACGAGATGGAGACGGGCGTCCTCCGGATCTGGCGCGACATCCTGCTCGTCGGGCTCGTGCTCACTGTTGGCGGTATTGTCGGCTTGCTCTACGCTCCGCTTCGGGTCCCGTTCTTGACGACGACGATACTGGGGTGGATGGTCGTTCCGGGTGTCGGCCTCTACTACACCGGGGCGCGCGTGCCAGCAGGTCAGCGGATGTACACGGCCGGCGCAGCGCTGAGTGTTCTCGGTGGGACGGTCTACGCCGGCGCGCTGTTCCCGCCGGCGGAAACCGCACTGCTTGCCGGTATCGGACTGGCGCTCGTCGGCCAGACGGTCGGCATCGCCCAGGCGGTTCGCCAACCGGGCGAGACCGGCTCAGGCTAAGGCAGCGTCGAGTTTCTCCACCGGATGGGGCGGTTCGCCGTCGCTCTCGTCCCAGTCGTCCAGTTGTGTGCGACAGGATGCGCCGGGCGCGACCACCGTGTCGCCGCGGCTCGCTCCGATCTGGTCGAACAGGATCGAGCCGATGGCCTTGCTCATCGAGAAGTGCTCGGCCTCGTAGCCGAAGGAGCCGGCCATGCCACAACAGCCCGAATCCAGCGGGTCCACGTCGTAGCCGGCCCGTCGGAGGACGCCGACGGCGTGGTGGTCCTTCTTCGTCGCCTTCTGGTGGCAGTGGCCGTGGTAGGTCAGCGTCTCGCCCGCCACGTCCCAGTCGGCCGCCTCGTCCAGCCGGAAGGTATCGAGGTACTCACAGACGCCGTAGGCGTTGGCCGCCAGCGTCTCCACGTCCTCGCCCGACAGCAGGTCCAGATAGTCCGACTGGAACATCACGGCGTCGCTTGGTTCGACCAGCACCACATCCCACCCGTCCTCGACTGCGGGGGCGAGCGCGTCCACGTTGTCCCGCGCGGTCGCTCGGGACTGGTCGAGAAAGCCCTTGGAGTGAGCGGGCCGCCCGCTGTCGGTTCGGTCAGCCAACTGGACGTGGACGCCCGCGGCTTCGAGCACGCGGACGGCGGCTTTCCCGACCTCGGGATGGCTGTAGTTCATGTACGTATCAGGGAACAGCAGCGCCCGTCGCTCAGCCTCGTCGGCCGGGACCTGCGGGCCGCGGTCGTCGAACCAGTCCTGCAGCGTCGTGCGCTGGAAGCTCGGAAGTGTCCGGTCCGGGGCGATACCGACCGCCTTTTCGAGGACGGTGCGAGCACCCGGAACCTTCGTCGCGAGGTTCGACAGCGGCGCGAACGCGCTTCCGAGTCCGGCAAGCGCGTCGACGTTCGCGAACAGTTTGTCCCGGAAACTGGAGCCGTGTTCCTGATGGTAGGCGTGGGTCACCTCAGCTTTGAGCTTCGCCATGTCGACCTCGCTCGGGCAGTCCTTCGCACACCCCTTGCAGCCGATACAGAGGTCGAGCACCTCGTGCATGAACTCCTCATCCGTAGGGTCGTCCGGCAGGTCGCCGCTCATCGCCTGCCGGAGCATATTCGCCCGCCCCCGCGTCGTCGTCATCTCCTCCTCGGACGCGCGATAGGTCGGACACATCACGCCACCGGTCGTCTCCTGCGGGCCGCGACAGCCGCCACAGCCGTGACAGAGTTCGACCATCCCCTGCATTCCATTGTCGTTGTCCCACTCCAGGGCGGGGTCGAAGCCGGCGTCGAACTCGTACTCCGGGGAAAAGCGGAGGTTCTCGGTCATGTCGACCGTACGTGCCCGCTCGGGCATCGCGCCGGACTCGACCTCGCCCGCGTCAACGCCGACGACCTGTCCGGGGTTGAGCAGCCAGTCGGGGTCGAACGCGGACTTGAGTTCTTGGAACGTCTCCCAGAGGTCCGCGCCGTAGAGCTTCTCGTTCCACTGCGTACGGGCGCGGCCGTCGCCGTGTTCGCCAGAGACGCTCCCGCCATATTTCACCACGAGGTCGGTCACCGCGTCGGCGATGGATTCCATGGTTTCGACGCCTTCGACCGACTTCGTGTTGATGAGCGGGCGGATGTGGAGCACGCCGGGGCCAGCGTGGGCGTAGAAGGAGGCGAAGGTGTCGTGTTCCTCCAGAATCTCTCGGAAGTCGGCGACGTACTCCGGGAGGTTCTCCGGCGGGATGGCGGTGTCCTCGATGAACGAGCCGTGTTTTTCGTCGGTCGTCCGCGAGAGCAGTATCGGGAGGCCGGACTTGCGCATCTTCCAGAACTTCTCGCGTTTCGCCTCGTCGTGGGCCTCCATGGCGTCGAACGCCCGAACCGGCGCGTCAACAACGGTTCGGCCCCCAGTCGGGTCAGCGACGGGGTCGACGCCGTTCGTTCGGTCCGCCAGCAGGTCGGCGACCTTCCGTCGCCCGCTCTCCTCGTCGTCGGCGTAGAACTCCACGATGAGGACCGCCCGTGTCCCGTCAGGCAGCATGCCGACCACGTCCTCGAACTCGGCGGTGTCGCGGGCCAAGTCGATGAGCACGTCGTCCAGCACCTCGACGGCCGCCGGGTCGTGCTCGAGGATGTCCGCAACGTCTTCCATGGCCTCGATGAGTCCCTCGTAGGCCAGCAGCGCCATCGACTTGGTCTCTGGAATCGGCTCCAGCGACACCTCGGCCTCGGTGACGATGGCAAGCGTTCCCTCGCTGCCGGCCAGCAGCGAGGCGACGTTGATGGTTCCGTCCTGTGCGTCGTCGAGCACCCAGTCGAGGTTGTATCCCGAGACGTTGCGCTTCAGGTCCGGGTAGTGGCTCTCGATTGCCTCGCCTTCTTCGGTGAGTATCCGTTCGATTTCGGCGTAAATCTGCGCTTCGAGGTCTCCGTCGGGGGCCGCCCGGTCGCGCAGTTCCTCGCGGGTGACTTCGCCGAACGTGGTGACGGTGCCGTCCGCGAGGACGACCTCGCATTCCTCGATGTAGGCGTCGGTCTTGCCGTACTGCAGGGAGTGAGCCCCAGTGGAGTTGTTGCCGATAGCGCCGCCAAGGACACTCTTGTCGCCCCATGCCGGGTCCGGTGCGAACTTCAGCCCGTGGTCGGCCAGTTCTCCGTTCAGGTCGCCGAGCTTGATGCCCGGCTGGGCCCGCGCTCGTCGGTCATCGGGCCGGGCCTCGAAGAGGTCGTTCATGTACCGTGAGAAATCCAGCACGACGGCCTCGTTGACGGTCTGACCGGCGAGGCTCGTCCCGCCGCCCCGCGGCAGAACCGGAATCTCCCGCTGGGCGCAGTAGGACATGACTGCAGCCACGTCATCGGTCGACCGCGGATAGACGACGCCGATGGGCAGCACCTCGTAGAGGCTGGCGTCGGTCGCGTACAACTGTCGCGAGTACTCGTCGAACCGGACTTCGCCGTCGACGTGCGATTGCAGGTCGTCGACAAGACCGGACCGGGCGACGGTGTCGTTCTGATAGTCGTAGTTCGATACCTCGTCGGCCGAAGGATCTATCCGGGTGCCGGAATCGGTTGCCATGGTGTGTTTCGTGTCCAGTCGCCCGGCCACCGACGGACCGGGTACTCGGCGGTTTGCTCTGGCTGTTCTAGCTGTACGCCTGTCAAAACAGTTCCGCTACGGTATCCCATCACGCGCTTTCGAGTCGGTCGAATGCAGGCTGTCGACGGTGCTTCTGCCTCTCTATGATAGAAAATGGTTCGCAACTGTTATGGCCAATGTTTACTTATACCATGAAATCATTGCACACAGCAACGACCTCTTCAACACGATGCTCCGACTCTTCACACAGACGCAACAGGAGATGATGGACGACAGTTTGGGCCGGCGGATGGATGACGATTCGAGACACCTGATAGACGCTAGTCCCGGATACCGCGCCGACCAACCAGCCGCCGGCACGCACTCCGGCGGCCACCGCCGGAATGGAATCTATACGACCCTTCACATTGACGAGACCGACGACGGATACGCCGTAATGGTCGGCCTCCCGGGTTTTGGGCGCGACGGCACTCACCGATATAGCCGTCGACTCCGTACTGTGTGGCCGTAACATGTCCGAACCAACCTGGGACGTTCAGGACGGCGCAATCGTCGAGCGGCCACGGAACGTCCGGAAGCACCCGCTGTTACACCGAATCTACGAGCGACACGACGAGCTACTAGCCGAACAGCTCCCGGCCGGTCGGACGCTCGAACTTGCGTTCGGCCAGCACATGCATCCCCGCGCCGATATCGGACTGGAAGGATGGCCGTCGAACGCCGAAACCGTCCGCAAGCCGGCACTGGCTGGTGACGCCCGCGCGCTGCCGTTCGGCGATGACTCTTTTGACGCCGTTATCGGCCGCCGGTTCCTCCATCACGTCCCGCCCGCGGACCGTCCCGAAATACTCCGCGAAACCGCCCGCGTTCTCCGCCCCGGCGGCCGCGTCGCCCTGCTCGAAGGAACGCCGGGGCTGTACCGCAAGCTCACCAAGGGTGCCGCGTTCCGGCTGGGGCTTCTGGAGGAGGACACCGATATCTACGGCCACCTCTCGGAAACCGCCGTCACCGACCTCGTCTCCGACTCGTTCACGATCATAGAAAAACAGACGCTCGGATCACCGCTGATGCTCGCGAGCATCTCCGAGTCGGACGCATCGGCACGGCTTCTCGACCTCTACGAACGGACGCAGTTCGTCAAGTGGTGGACGCTCGTGGTGGGCGAGCGTCCCGAGTCTGTCGCGTGACTACAGGTCGACAGTCACACGCAGTTCGCTGTCAGTGATCGTTCCGACGGCGTCGGCGACGACCTCGATATCGTCCTCGTCGGCATCACCGAATCCGAGTCCCTGCACCCAGGCTTCGGTGAGATCTGGCTCCGGCTCGACGTACGCGACCTGCCTTTCTGGGTCGACCTCGGTCACGATACCGATCTGTTCTCCCTGTGCGTCCATGAGAAACTTTCCCTCGTCTTCTGTCGATAATACTGCCATTTCATCTGATACCACAGACCGGACCCAGTAATAAACGTCGGTCACGCTACTCCGCCAGCTTGCCCTTTCCCCTTGCTAGTAACATCCGCTCTTGCTCGCTAGTACCGCGAGAAGTTCTCGTCGGGATAGATCCCCTCGTCAGTGATATCTACCACGTCCAGCGTCGCCAGGCGACTGAGACGGTCCGCCGCGTCACCCTCGTCGATCCCCAGTTCTACCGCCCGTGCCAGCACGCGGTCATGGCTGGGTACGGACTCGATGAAACCGTCGCTGTCTGTCTCTGTCTCCTCCGCGATGATCGCCTTCAGAATGGCCCCGTGCTCCCGCTTCGACGGCGTCGTGCTGTCGCCGGTCCAGTCCACGCTTAGGGTCCCGTCTTCGTTGACGTGGGAGACGACGAATCCGTCCGGCAGCGCTTCCGTCACCGCCGCCACCAACGCTGCCCGGTCGAGCCGCGCCTCGAACCGGAACCGCTTGCCGTCTTTGGACTGGCCGAGACTCCCGACGTTCGTCCCCGCTTCTGCTATGGCCTCCGAAACCGCGTCGGCGAGCCGGTCCTGTACTGACGCCGTGACGGCGTCCCGCTCCGCATCGAGGTCTGCGAGTTCGTCGGTCAGGGTCGCGTGGCGCTCCATCTGCTCGTGTGCTGGCTCCTCTGTCATACCCATGCTACTCGTCGCCACGGAAGTACCTGTTCCGGTGACTAGGACGGACCGACACGACAGTTAGTCGTTCAGGGTCACAGCCATGAGTCACAATAACCGGAGATACAAAATCAGGATGCCGCCTCCCGGATTTGAACCGGGGACAGCTCGATCTTCAGTCGAGTGCTCTCCCAGTCTGAGCTAAGGCGGCGCGCACTCCAATCGATGACGAGGGTAGAAAAAAGCATTTCGAAAGCGGGCGCAGGTTTTGTCGCATCCGTCGGGAGGTTTGACTGCCGATTACGGGAGAAACAGGTCCGCGCTGTCGAACGTCTCGCCACAGTCGTCGCATTCGTACTCAGTGCCATTGGTCGTCGAGACGTGCCCGCTACAGGCCGGACACGTCGAGCCGTCTATCATGCCACGAACTACCACCACTCCGGATATATGGATTACGGGCGACTATCAATCGAGATAGACGCCCTGATACCCGGGACGATGGTGTGCGCGACTGGCAGGAATCGAATCCACAGGGACCATCCGCTCGTCACGTCTGTTCGTCGCAGGATGGGTCTGGGCGGATTCGAACCACGGTCACTCCGCGCTGCTTCGTTCCCTGATTCGAATCACCATCTCCCACACAGACACCGCTGGCTCCTCGTTGCACTCGTCGCAGTCGGTGTCAGAAGTGGGTCCGGGCGGATTCGAACCACCGGCCTCGGCCTTGTAAAGGCCACGTCATAACCAACTAGACCACGGACCCGTACGCCTTCGTTTTCCATCGGTAGGAATAACGCTTTCTCTCTCGGTCGACAGTGGGCACCGACAGTATTACCCACGGCCTACCCCTCACACGGGGTATGCAGCGCCCCGCCGTAGTCGTGCTCGGACTTGTGGGCCTTCTCGTCGCCGCCGCCGTCGTCCTCCAGACCGGCCTCTGGGTCGAGGTGCTTGGCACCGGCGAGTACGAGGAGGGTACAGTGATAGTCCATGACAACACCACACCCGAGACGGCGACCCCACTGCAATGTGACCGCTCGCCCAACGGGACGGAGGTGGTCGCCTGTTCTGACTCCCAGCAATTGGCGACCGTCACAGTCAATATTTCAAACACTTGGAAGCAGCGCTATGTCGGCCTGAGCGAGACCGAGTCGCTCGGCCCCGACGAGGGCATGCTGTTCGTCCACGACGAGGCGGGCCAGCACACCTACGTCATGCGGAACATGTCGTTCCCGCTCGATATCATCTTCATCGACGCCAACGGCACTATCACAACCATCCACCACGCGCCGCTCCCGCCGGAGGGGACCAGTGGGAGCGACCTGACGGGCTACGAGGGGCGAGGAAAGTACGTCCTCGAAGCGAATCGCGGGTGGACGAACCGGACCGGCGTCGAGGTCGGCGACCGGGTCGAACTGCCGCCCGAAGCCACGTAGCCCGACGGCCTTTTGCAGGTTCGGCCCCTGAATTCGACAATGGATTTCGACGCGGGTTCGGACGATGACGTGTTCGAAGACGCCAGAGAACGCGTCGACCGACCGATGCTCCGATTGTTCACCGGCTACGGCCGGGGTCAGTTAGGGGCGTTCGTCGTCGGCCTGTTCAGCTCTATCGTGGCTCGGATGTTGGACCTGCTGCCGCCGATCCTCTTGGCGCTGGCTATTGACGCTATCTTTCTACAGGAGGCCGAATACGGCCTCTTCCTGGTACCCGACGCCTGGATTCCCGACGGGCAGGGGCCACAGCTGTGGCTCACTGCCGGTATCATCGCCGCCTCGTTCGGCCTCGGGGCCGTCTTCCACTGGAGTCGGAACTGGGGCTGGAACAAGTTCGCCCAGCACGTCCAACACGCCGTTCGCACGGACACCTACGAGACGATGCAGCGGCTGAACATGGACTTCTTCGCCGACAAGCAGACCGGCGAGATGATGTCGGTGCTGTCGAACGACGTGAACCGGCTGGAGAAGTTCCTCAACGACGGCCTGAACTCCGCCTCGCGGATGATAATCATGGTCGTCGGCATCGCCACGTATCTGTTCTACATGAACTGGCAGTTGGCGCTGGTCGCGCTGTTGCCGGTCCCGATTATCGCCGTGTTCACGAAGCGGTTCATCGACGTCATCCAGCCGAAATACGCCGAGGTCCGGTCGACGGTCGGCAAACTCAACTCCAGACTGGAAAACAACCTCAGCGGCATCCAAATAATCAAGACTGCCAACACTGAGCCCTACGAGGCGGACCGCGTTGAAGACACTTCTGAGGACTACCTCGACGCCAACTGGGACGCCATCGAGACGCGTATCACCTTCTTCCCCGGCCTCCGGCTGGTCTCGGGCATCGGCTTCGTCGTCACGTTCATCGTCGGCGGACTGATGGTCACCGGCCAGGCACCCGGGCCGCTGACGGCACCGCTCTCCCGCGGGCAGTTCGTCGCGTTCATCATCTACACGCAGCGGTTCGTCTGGCCGATGGCCCAGTTCGGGCAGATCATCAACATGTACCAGCGGGCCTACGCCTCCGCCGAGCGCGTGTTCGGGCTGATGGACACGCCCGGCCGTCTCGAGGAGGCCGAGGACGCGCCGCCGCTCGATGTGACCGAGGGGCGCGTCGAGTACGACGACGTGTCTTTCGGCTACGACAGCGACGACGAGCCGGTGCTTTCGGACATCTCCTTTGAGGCTGAGGGTGGCGAGACGGTCGCCCTCGTCGGCCCGACCGGTGCGGGGAAATCCACCGTCCTGAAGCTCCTGCTCCGGATGTACGACGTTGACTCCGGCGCGGTTCGCATCGACGGCCAGAACGTCCGGGACGTACAGATACAGAGCATCCGCCGTGCCATCGGCTACGTCAGCCAGGAGACGTTCCTCTTCTACGGCACTGTCCGGGAGAACATCGCCTACGGAACCTTCGACGCGACCGAGGAGGAAATCGTCGCTGCCGCGGAGGCCGCCGAAGCCGACCAGTTCGTCCGTAATCTCCCGGACGGCTACGACACGATGGTCGGCGAGCGCGGCGTCAAACTTTCGGGCGGCCAGCGCCAGCGCATCGCCATCGCGCGGGCGATCCTGAAAGACCCCGAAATCCTTATTCTCGACGAGGCGACCAGCGACGTGGACACGGAGACGGAGATGCTCATTCAGCGGTCGCTCGACGACCTGACCGCCGACCGGACCACGTTCGCCATCGCGCACCGCCTCTCGACGGTGAAAGACGCCGACACGATCCTGGTCGTCGAGGATGGCCGCATCGTCGAACGTGGGAGCCACGCAGAACTGCTCGCTGCTGATGGCCTCTATGCTAACCTCTGGGCGGTCCAAGCTGGCGAAATCGACGAGCTCCCGGAAGAATTCGTCGAGCGGGCGATTCAGCGACGGGCGCGGACGGATGCTGATGACTGAAACGGTGAGAACGCAATGTTCGAACCGTCAGTTATCAGGAGTTGCCGACGATTGAATCGGCGAGTGCTCCATGCCCAAGCTGTCAATGGTCGGCAGTTGCCGACGATTGAAGCGGTGAGGGCTCCATGTCCGAGTCGTCCGGCCCTGCTAACAGCCAATTCTCCGGAATAAGCCGGATTGAAATAGCTGGTCGCTGAAGGGAGCATCTTTCACAGAACCAAGTTCTCTCCTGTCACTCTGGTCTGGTAGTGCTAGCTAAGTCCCGTCCACGGACTATAACAGACTCTCACAGCTTAGGCAGTAGTTCCGCCGCTGCCGTCGACCGCCTCTTGGGTGACAAACAAATACGAGACGACGAATGAGACAGCAAACAGCGGCGGGAGAGCCAGGAGCTGCATCATCGGATCTGGCGGTGTGACGAACGCGCCGGCCACAAGCGCCAGGAGGACGGCCAGCGAGTAGGCAGTGGCCACCCGCTCACGCCGGTCGGCTGGCTCCGTGCGCGGCTCCCAGTCGTTTCGGACGTAGCGGAGCCAGACGTAGTAGACCAGCCCAAAACCTGTAGAGAGAAGCAGGAACATACCGATCACTGACCCGTTGCGTGCTCTGGCCTCTGCACGGGCCCAGTACCCCAGTGCGATGAGATTCCCAATGTAGATGACGACCGTAAGCGCTAGAGTAGCACTCGCTAAAGGCTGTTCAGCGGCGAACGGGGCGAATTGCACAGGTCTCAGTCGTTTTTACATAAGTATAGGCTTTCCGTGAGAAGAGAGGCACCGCCGCTGGGTTAACAGTGAATAGCCCAAGACACCGATTTCTATCCGGCTGGGCACAAACGATTATTACGTGTTGTATTGTAATGCTATCACATGGTAACCACGTACCTCGCTAGCATGGGACTAATGGGTGCATTAGTGGTGGCGGTGGTCGCATGGATGGTCCGCGTGCGTGGCTGGTATCAATACAGTCCGGGGGCGTCGACGAGCGGCCGGTCCCCGGCGGGCGACCACGAGAGCCGGTTCGAGACGCACGCTGACCAGCCGATGGTCTGGGTCGCCGCGTTCGCGGTGCTGGTCGTCGGCCTCCTGATCGGCGTCGTCGCGTCTATCTCCGGCCCCGTCGGAACTCAGTCGATAGCAGGGCTGGCGGTCGCCGTCGTCGGCGGGGCGGCCCTCTGTGGGTACCTGCTGTTTGGCGTCTACCTGTCGGCGACGCGACGGGGGCACCCCCGCTCGCTGGCCGTCGCGGAATCCGCGACCGTCGCCGGCGTGCTCTTTCTCATCGCCATCGGCTTCCAGCTTGTCGGGGCCTGAGTCCCGTCGGGCCTGCAAATTAAAACGATTGACAGATCGGTGGCACTGCTGTCGTGCCGGGTGTGCAGTGAGTTTCAACGGCTGCTATCAGTCTGCAGCGGTGGTGCCTCGAACACGCTGTCACAGCAATCACAGACCACGACTGGGCTGTCCCGCCCGCGCCGGGTGAACTGCAAGTTGTCGTGGCCACAGTCTGGACATGGCTCCGGCCGCCGCTCCGTTTCGCAGTTGGGACAACTGAACGTGAGCGCCGCCCCGCCGGAGTCCAGCCGCATATCACCGTGCCCACAGTCGGGACAGGATAGCGGGACCCTGATGTCGTCTGTTTCCCGCGGGACGCCGATGGCAAACGCAACGAGTTCACTCCCCGTATCGTTCCAGCCTGTATGGAACTCTCCCGGACCGAATCTGACGAGCTGGCCAGCAGCGACGGTGACGGTGCGATCCATTGTCTCCACCGTGGCCTCCCCGTCGAGTACCAGATACAGTTCCTCCTGATCCATGTGGGCGTGGAGCCCGCCAGGAAAGCCGTCGCCCGGGACGATCCGGTAGTGATTGATCGCGAGTTCGGTCGTACAGAGCGCGTCAGTCATTGGCTGACGGGCACTGCCTGTGGCGAAGGTTCCGCCATCGAGTCGGTCGAGGGTGACGTGTTCCATGGAGTATCCCAGGCGGTGCCATGAGGAAAAACTCCCCCAGACCGCGCTACAGTATCGAGTACGCGGCGGCCCCGGTCAGCGCGAGCGCAGCAACAGTCCCGCCCAGCACGAGGTACGTGACGGCGCGGGGTTCCCAGCGGAGGTGCTGGTAGTACGCGGCGACGCCAACGGCCTTGACGACCGACAGCACCATGATGAGCGCGAAGGCGGCCCAGTAGGCGCTGTCGACGAGGCCGGCGAATTCGACGACGGCCTGTGCGGTTGCGAACACGAACAACACGACGTATATCACGGTGTAGCCTTTCCAGTCCATTGTTCTAGAGGATGTAAAACAGCGGGAACAGGAACAACCAGACGATGTCGACGAAGTGCCAGTACAGCCCGAAGTACTCGATGGCCCTGTCGTCGCCCTGGTAGGCCCCGTTCCATGCCCGGACGGTCATGTACGCACAGATGATGAGCCCGATAGTGACGTGGGCTCCGTGGAGCCCGGTCGTCAGGTAGAACGTCGACGACGCGATGTTCGTCGAGAGGTTCCACCCGTTCGGGAACGTCTCTGTACTGATGTGGAACAGGTGCTGCCACTCCAGTCCCTTGTTGATGAGGAAGCCGACCCCGAGCGCGAACGTTCCGGCCAGCGCGGCAACGGTCCCGCGCTTGCTCTCCCGTTCGGCGGCGACCATCGCCAGCACGACGAGGAAACTCGACGTGAGCAACAGGTACGTGTTGATGAGGCCGGGCATGGTCACGTGCTCGGCGGGAATGAGGTCGTGGTGCCAGGCCGTCCAGCCGTAGGCGACCCGGACGAAGGCGTAGGAGCCGATGAACGCCCCGAACAGGACGATGTCACTGGCGAGGAACGTCCACATCCCGAGTTTCATCTTCTCGACGCGCTCGAAGGGCCACCGCTCGGCGATGGCCATCTCCGGCGCGTGGAACGGCTCGCGGGTCATCCCGACGAGCGACCCGAACGTTGCCACCCCACCGACGGCCGCCATGGTCAAGTAAAACACGCTGCCCGTCCGCACGCCCGAGAGCCCGAGGAACGCGATGAACCCGCCGAGGCTGACGAGGAACGGCCAGAAACTGGCGTGGCTGGCATGCTCCTCGCCGCTGACCTCGTGGGTCGATTCCATCGTGGTTGCCGTCGTTGCGGCTCTCGCCGTCACCGCGCCGCCGTCCGTCACGGTTCCACCGTCGGTCGCCGCGTGGCCATGCGCCGCGGCTCCGGGCATGCTTTCGGTCCGCTCGGCGACCGTCTCCTCGTCGAGGAACTCCAGTTTCCCGGTGCCGTAGCTCGGCACGCCGGGGAAGTTTTCGAGCGGCGGCGGCGAGGAGACAGCCCACTCGGCAGAGGTGGCGTACTCCCAGGGGTTCGGCCCGACATCTTCGCCGCGCCAGAGGCTCACGAAGAGGTTATAGAACATGAGGAGGAAGCTCGCCCCGAGGATGAACCCGCCGACAGTAGCCATGGTGTGCCATATCTGCAGGCCGTCGGGGTAGACGAACACACGACGGGGCGTCTCCCAGGCGATGAACATCGGGAAGTACAGCAGATTGAACCCGAGGAAGTAGACGCCGAACTGTATCTTCCCAAGGGTTTCGTTGTACATTTTCCCGGTTATTTTCGGATACCAGTAGTACAGCCCGCCGAACAGCGCCGTCGCGCCCGCGACCATCACGTAGTGGAAGTGGGCGACGACCCAGTACGTCCCGCGGAACTGGTAGTCGAGCACGATTGCACCGAGGAAGACGCCGGTGATGCCGCCGATGATGAACAGGATGAGCGCACCGAGCGAGAACAGGAACGGCGTCGTGAACCGGACCCGTCCCTTTGCCATCGTGTAGATGAGCGAGAACACCATCAGGTCGAAGGGCAGGGAGATGCCGATTGTCGTCGCCATAAATATCGTCTTGATGGGGAGGTTGATGCCAGTCAGGAACATGTGGTGCATCCAGACGACGAAGCTCTGGAGCGCTACCAGCACCATCGAGATGATGAACCACTTGCGGCCGACCAGCCGCCGGCCGGTGAAGGTCTGGAAGCACTCGGCCATCACGCCCAGTGCGGGGAAGAAGACGATGTACACCTCCGGATGACCGAAGAACCAGAACAGATGTGCCCACAGCAGCGACGCACCCGGGTTGTCCGCGTCGGTCGCCATCGTCGTCCCGTCGATTGAGTACTGGAAGTAGGTCGTCCCGAGGATATGGTCGGAGGCGAGTATCATCAGCGCCGCAAGCAGCGCCGCGAAGGCGAACAGCATCATCCAGACGGTGAGGTTGATCGACAGCGAGAAGATAGGGATGTCCCGCATCCGCAGCCCTTCGGCTCGCATGCGGTACATCGTCGTCAGGAAGTTCACCGACCCCAGTGTCACCGCCGCGGTGAACATGATGAGCGCCAGCACGACTGAAGTCGCTCCCAGTCCCTCGCCCGGAATATAGGCCGGCGTGTTCAGCGGGGCGTACATCGTCCACCCGCCCGCGAAGGTGGTCCCCTGGAAGAAGGAGACGCCCATCAGGATGCCCGAGAACAGGTACAGCCAGTACGACAGCGCGTTCAGCCGCGGGAAGGCGAGGTCGTCTGCCCCGATCTGCAGCGGGACGACGTAGTTCGCGAAGCCGAAGGCAAAGGGTGAGATGAACCAGAACACCATCAGCAGGCCGTGGGTCGACACCGCCTGGTTGTACCCCATCGACCCCAGCAAGTCAGCGCCCGAGGAAATCAGCTCGAGGCGGAACAGCAGGGCGAGGACGCCGCCGAAGACCAGGAAGAACAGCGCAGTGATGAGATACAGCACGCCGATGTCCTTGTGGTTAGTCGTGAGGAACCACCGGCTGACCGACGATTTGGGCGGCAGGCCGTGTTCGTGATCTTGGCTCATGCGGGCGCACCTCCGAGGGCAGTCGCCTCAGTCGCGATTCGCTGGTCCATCTCGTTGCCGCTTGCCGCCGTCCCGTTCGTCTCCGCGTACCACTCCTCGTACTCGTCCTGTGGCATCACAACCACGTCCGTCGTCATCAGCGAGTGGCCGCTGCCACACAGCTCGTAGCACTTGGCGGCGTAGGTCCCCGTTTCGTTAGCCGTGAACCAGGCCGACGTGTACTGGCCCGGGACGGCGTCGGTCTTGACTCGCAACGCCGGTATCCCGAAGTTGTGAAACACGTCCGTCGAGGTCACCTGTAACCTGACCACCCGGTCCTGTGGCACCCGGAGCGTGTTGGTCGTGTGCCCGTTCGGATACACGAAGTCCCAGCCGAAGCGGTACCCTTCCACGTCGATCTCCAGCGCCTCCGCCTGTGCCGGATCGGGCCCCTGCTCGATGTACAGCAGTTGTGAGTACGTCCAGGCGATGAGTGAGACGACGATGACCGCGCTGATGCTGAACGAGTAGAACACCTTCCGCCCACCCGCGCCGCCGGTTGGCATCTCACCCATTTCTGGGCGCTCAACCTTGTCAGCATACGGGTCCGTTCCGCCCCCGTCGTCGCGATACTTGAGTGCGTGGTACATCGTGTACGCCACGACGACCACCCCGACGGCCGTTCCCAGCAGCAGGAACACCTCGAAGATCTGGTCGAACACCGCACTGGGTGCCCTGACGTCGCCACCGTGCAAGGGGAACACAACCGTGGTGTATGTTATCAAGGATGCCGCCATTTCTTCATGATTCTTCCCACCCTGTAATATGTATTGCGGTCAGATGGTTGACACATGCCCTTCGCTGGCCTAACGTGTGCGGGAACTTTTTTATCTACTGGCATGTTACAACACACCATGGAAGACACGTCACCCGGCGTCGAGGACCCGCCTATCAACGACGACGGCCTCACAGAGGTCGAGGAGTTCGATAGCCTCGCTGGGATTCTTGCCGACGGTGTCATCGGTGCTGCCGGTGGGCTGGTCGGGACAGCGATGATGTCGGTTGTCTTCCTCATCGCCCAGTCACTGGGCGCGTTCAGTCTCGATGACTTCGCAATCCTCACCGAACTCGTGGGCCTGACCGGCTATGTCCCGGAGGTGTTGTTCGGTTTCTTCATCTTCCTCGGCGGCGGGATGTTCCCGTGGCCGTTGTTGTTCGCTTCGCTGAAAGCGTACCTTCCGGGCCAGTCTGATCCCGTCAGCGGTGCGTTCTTCGGCGGCGCGATGTGGACCGGGTTCGTGCTCGCCTTCTACACCGGCCAGTCCGGACTCACGCTGGTACTGTACGCAGTGTTGACGCTCGTCGCCCACGTCGTCTACGGCATTGGGCTCGGCGCGGTGTTCAACTACTTCTCGACGCGCCCGGACTCTATCGTTTGAGACGGCTTGCTGTCGTGTTCGAGCGATAGAACGGCGTCGTGACTCCCGCCGTATCAGGTCCAACACGATGTGATGCCAGTCGAAAAAAGCTGCTGGACGACGAAAGCGACACGCTGGTCGCAGGCAGACTGAGGTCGGTCCGCCAGGACGTGGCTGTCCCGAACTCAGGCTTCCGCTTCCGCGTCGGCGTCGCCGTCCGCCTCCGCGTCTGCTCCGTCTTCGCCCTCGAACTCTTCGAGCGTGCTGCGAAGCTGTGGAATCGTTGCCGTGAGGTCGCCGACCTGCTCGCGGGCGTCGTCGACATCGTCGATGAGGTCCGCGATGGTCTCGATCTCCTCGGCGAGGTCGTCGGCGTCCTCGAAGGCGTCAGCGCGTTCGCCCATCGTGTACCACTTCTTCGCGTCGCGGAGGTGGTCCTCGGCGTCGCCCACGTCGAGCGCTGTTTTGAGCGAGTTCAGCACACCGAGCGTGTTGTCGGCTTCCACGTCCCAGACCGAATCGGCCTCGGGGAGCGCCTCGCGAGCCTTCGCGAGCGACTCCTCGACATCGGTGCGCATTTCATTGGCCGCCTCTCCGAACAGTTCGTCGTCGTCCAGACTTGACTGACTCATACGGAGACGTTGGTGCGGTGAGGGATTAAAAGCCCGCCTGAAAGTGAAAGTGAAACCGTAGGACGTGACCGGTCGGTAATTCCTGAAACCGAAAAGCCGTTGTAGCTACTCGGCCCGGATGGCCGAGCGCACCTCGGGAATCGGGTCCATGTCGGCGTCGATGTCACCCAGCACGAGCATCGCATAGTACCGCAGGAACGTCGTTAGCGGGACCTGTATGAGCGCACCGATAACGAGCAGGACCAGCAGCCCTAGCAGCCCGACAACCCCAGCCAAGACCACGCCGACGGTATTCTGGAGCGCGAGATACAGCGCGGCCGCAACGAGCCCGAACGGGATCAGAACGACGATGAACGCGATAATGCCGAGAATCGCGCTGACGATACCAACACCGATCTGGAGGACGATGGAGAAAAACAGATACGCGAGGTACTGCTTGGGTTGGCCTTTTATCGAACCCCAGAGCCGCGACCAACCGGAGAGGATGCCGTCGTTGTCCGCCGTCATCAGTGGGACGACAAACACCGTAGTGAAGCCAAAAACGATACCGTAGCTTATCGCGAGCACCGCGAACACGGCGATGAACAGCCCCGACAGCGCGAGGACGCCCGACGCCCCGACGTTTGCGGCCTCGCCGCCGAGCACTAGGAAGAACCCGGCTGCACCGATCACGAGCGCGATGCCGAGCCAGATAATCCCGAGGACAAGCCGAAACAGGAACAGCCGTATTCCGTCCCCGACGTGCTCACTGAAATACCGGCGGACGTGTATCTCGCGATCGATGAGCGCCTGGGTCAATACGAACTCCATGAAGTTACTCAGGATGCCGTACGCGAGCGCTAGCAGGATGAACAGGCCGATGACGGCAAACACAAGCAGCCCGGCCCCGGCGAGTAGTTCGTCCGGCGCGCCGGACGGGACACCGGGTTCCGAGACTTGCATAGCGAGGTCGCCCGGCAGGGACAGCGTAGTTTCAAGCGGCGCGGTCAGCTGAAAGTCGCCTCCCGGGCCGCTGGGGCCACTTGGTCCGCCGTTCCCGCCGAAATCACCGAAGTTGCTGAACGACTGGGCGTTGTTCAGCCCGACACCGCCGCCACCGATGAAGAACACGACGAACGCCATCCGGAGCCATGTGCCCTTCTCGAAGGGGAACAAGAACGACTTCGTCGCGTCGATTGCGTCGTCGATATCGTCGACTGCGTGGAGGGCCATATCGGAAGTCTCACACCCCCCTCTGGTAAAATTTTCGGGCCTGTGTCAGGGATTCAGGCCGCTCTCTGGCTATTTCATTCCTGCACTGCGTCGACCTGCATCAGCGGGTACCCGTCCTCCATCGCCATGCTCGTCTCGACCGTGACCCCCTCGTATTCGATTTGCATCTCGACGTCGATGAATCGCCCGGTGAGTTCCGTGTAGTCCGCCCCGCCCTCGGCGATAGCACTTTCCAGCGCCTCCATGCGGACGCTGACGGTGACTGCCTCACAGAACGGCTGGTTCTCGATAGCCTCCTCCATCGCCGCTGCGAGCGAGTCGGCGCTATCCGGACTGATTGGTGTCCCTGCGAACTGGTGATACAGCGACCCGAACTTGACGCCCGCTTCGAAACACGCCTCTTGCGGAGCTGTGGGTTCCATACAATCGGTCCGGCTGGGCGACACAAAAGCGAACCGCAAGCTACCTATTGCGTGCGACGTATCGTCTCATACGAATGGACGACCCGGTTCTGCTCACCGGCGCTGGCGGCGCTGTCGGGGCGGCCATCCTCGAAGGACTCGAGGACGCCTACGAGTGGAAACTCATGTTCCACAGCCCACCCGCCGAGGAGCCCGACCACGAGTACCTCGTCGGGGACGTGTCCAGCGAGGGCGACGTGGCCGCGGCAATGGACGGCGTCAGCGCCGTCATCCACCTGGCTGGCGACCCCCGGCCGGAAGCCCCCTGGGACTCCGTCCTCGAAAACAACATCGACGGCACCCAGAAGATGTACGAGGCCGCTGTCGACGAGGACGTCGAGAAGTTCGTCTTCGCGTCCTCCAACCACGCCGTCGGCTCCTTCGAAACGGACGAGCGCACGCCCGAGATGTACCGCCCCGACGACCAGTATCGCCTTGACGGGACGGAGCTCCCACGCCCAGGCAACCTCTACGGCGTCTCGAAAGCCACCGGCGAGGTGCTGGGCCGCTACTACCACGACGAGCACGGCCTTTCCGTTTGCAACATCCGCATTGGCAACCTCACGCGGGGCCACCCGCCCATCGACTACGAGCGCGGGCAGGCGATGTGGCTCTCCTACCGGGACTGCGCCCACATCCACGACTGTGCGCTGCAGGCCGATTACGAGTACGAAATCGTCTACGGCATCTCCGACAACGACCGCAAGTACTACTCCATCGAGCGCGCCAAGGACGTGCTCGGCTACGACCCACAGGACAACTCCGCGCACTTCGACGGCGACGAACGGGTCGCCGAACCGGAGCCATAGCCCCCCTACTCCGCTGTCGCCCGCTACCCCGAACCGTCGAACAGCCCACGGACGTCGTCGTCTTTCTGCTGTTCTAGTTCGACGTGGTCCCGAAGCCGCTGGTAGACGACGGGCCGCTGGTCGCGCTCGCGCACGAACGAGAACAGCATCCCGGCGAACTGCGAACCGCCGTCGCCGCTGAGTTCACTCCGTGCGCGGGCAACAGCGTCGGCGATGACCGCCTCGTCGTACCGGCCAGTCTCCGCCAGCACCTCGGCGGCGATGGCCGTGGCGTCGAAATCCAGTGCGTCGTAATCTACGGCTTCGCCGTCGTGTGTCAGCGTCGGCGGGTCCGTCGCCGCGTGGTGGGGGTCAGCCGCTGTCGCCGCGAGGAACGGCCGAACCTCGTCTAGCGCCACGCCGTGATACGGGTCGGGGAGGCTGTCGAGGTACTCCGCCGCGCTCTCGGCCAGTCCCTGCGCGCCCGACCAGTTCTCCTCGCTGGCGTGGTGGACGACCGCGGTGAACTGGATGAGGCCGTGCAGGAACCGCTCGTCGTCGCCTGTATCGAGCTTCAGCCAGTACTCTTCCCACGCGTCGTGTGCTGCGTGGTAGCGACCTTCGTTGTACACTGCGATGCCGGCACGGAGATGGTCGCGCACACGGGTGGGTTCGCCTCGCGGCCGGAAAACCACATCGGCACCCGTGTAACCGAACTGATTTGTCACCGACACCGCAAATCAGCATATGCCACGATCCTGGCGTCGATGGGTGTTCGGTGCGGCCGGCGCGTCCGCCTTGACGGTCCTCGCCTGGCAGTTCTTGGTCACCGATCCCGTGCTCCTGTCGACGTTTGCCCTGACGTTGTTCGCCGCTATTGTCGGCCTCTACACGCAACGAAATGTCCTCCCGATATTCAGCAGGGGCGGCATTTGGGGTGGGGCCTTCGCCGGCGTCACCACCTACGTCGTCGTGACACTCCAGCAGCAGCTTGCGCTCCCCGGTGGTCAAGCGTTCGTGGTGACGCTCACCGTCCTCGGCCTCGCGTCGTTTAGCCTGGCCGTCGGGAGTGCGCTGACGATAGTGTCGACCGACAACGGGACGACTAGCCGTGACGGAAACGACCGGAAAAAGGCCTGAACGGCAACAGACGGTCGCCTCGCCGTCGCTCGATGGTTTGCGTCGGCAGAAACGTCCGGACGGAGTTCCACGCAAGCATCGCGAGCGTGGAGCACGTCCGGACGTTCACTTTGTTCACGACCGGACGGAGATTTGAACTCGCCGAGAAATGCTCGCTTCGCTGCGCGTTCCTCGTCTGCTCAAATCTCCGCTGTCCGTCATCTCTCTTCGCGGTGGCGAGCACACGCTATGCGTTGCTCACCGGTCTGCTTCGTGAGAATGACGTCCGGACGGAGATTTGAACTCCGGTCCCTGGCTCCGCAAGCCAAGAGGATAGTCCACTACCCTATCCGGACTCATATCGAGAGAGGTGGGTGCACCTAAAAAGGGTGACGATTCGCGTACCGTCACGCGACTGGTAGGCACACGTCGCTACAACACTGGTTTGAGCGACCGGGAGAGCCTTTCAACTAGAATACATTATGGCAAATATGAAACGCCGACAACTCCTGCAATACGGTGGTCTCGGTTGTTCGATAGCGCTTGCTGGCTGCTTTGGTGGGGCTCCCGAGAGCAGGGAAACACCCACGGAGGGTGCGAGTGAAACCCCAAGTGTGAACGAGACGACATTCAGTATTATCAGGCGACAGTCCGGCACACAGATAAGCTCAGCAACGGTGGCTTTCGACGGTAATCAGGTCGTCGTTGATGGAACTATCTGGGGGTCTAACGGGTGCAAAACGGCCGACTTGACAGACATATCGTATGATACGAGTGCCAATAAGCTGAGCCTCAGCGTTGGGACGACAGAGATGCCAGATGCCGGCGATATGTGTACGCAAGCCATCATGGAGATTGACTACCGGGCTACGGTGACGTTTGAGAACGGGCTCCCTGACACGGTGTCTATCTCTCACGACAGTGGCGATGGCCTGAACCCTGTGACAACGGCGACACCCTAAGGGCTACCCGCGCCGCTTTCACTGTGGTAGAATGTGAGCCTCTGCTGTCGGGCCAGTGGACAAGGCTTTATATCCCATCGCATGACCACCTTCGAATCATGGACGGGACACAACCGAAATCGACCGACAGCGGCCGCTCGCTCGCCCAACGACAACGCTTAAGCGCGCCCCAGCCCAGCGTCCCATAGATAGATGGGTGCGATAGAGGACATTTACGAGGACTTAGAGACGGACGTCCCCGAGGAGGAGTTCCGCGAGGCCGTCGAGGAGAAGGTCGAGCAGATGGGTGGGCTCGCCGACGAGGAGACGGCCGCGATGCTGTTGGCCCACGAACTCAACGAGAACGAGGTCAACGCCATCGCCGATATCGAACCCGGGATGGACGAGGTCAAATTCCTCGCCAAGGTGATGGCCATCGGCGACCTGAAGACCTTCGAACGCGACGACGAGGACGAAGACGGCCGGGTCATCAACGTCGAAGCCGCCGACGAGAGCGGCAGCCTCAGGCTCGCCTTCTGGGACGGCCAGGCCGTCGACATCGACGAGGGGCAACTGGAGGTCGGCGACGTGCTCCGGGTCAAAGGTCGGCCGAAGGACGGCTACAACGGACTGGAAGTCTCCGTCGACAAGGCGGAGCCGGACGAGGACGCCACAATCGACGTGGAACCGGGCGCTGGGTCGTCCATCGACGCGCTGACGATGGGCCAGTCCGACGTGACGCTGCGCGGGCTCGTGCTCGACACCGACTCGATCCGGACGTTCGACCGGGACGACGGCAGCGAGGGCCGCGTCTCGAACCTCACACTCGGCGACGAGACGGGGCGCATCCGGGTGACGCTGTGGGACGACCGGGCCGACCGTGCCGAGGAACTCGATGCCGGCGCGGCCGTCGAAGTAATCGACGGCTACGTTCGGGAGCGGGACGGCTCGCTTGAACTCCACGTCGGCGATCAGGGGGCTGTCGACGAAGTGGAAGACGACGTGGCTTTCGAGCCCGACGCGGACCCAATCGCGGAAGTCGAACTCGAAGAGACAGCCGATATTGCCGGCGTCGTCCGCTCGGCCGACCCCAAGCGGACGTTCGACCGGGACGACGGCAGCGAGGGCCAGGTCCGGAACGTCCGCATTCAGGACGCAACGGGCGACATCCGGGTGGCGCTGTGGGGCGACAAGGCGGACAAGGACATCGCACCGGGCGACGAGGTTCTCGCGGCCGACGTCGAAATTCAGGACGGCTGGCAGGACGACAAGGAAGCGTCGGCGAGCTGGAACTCGACGGTTGTTGTGCTCGATGACGGCGCGGATCTGGCGACTGGTGGCGCGGGCGGCGGGGCCGGTACCGAGACGACCGACGCCGAGCACGCCGGCCTGTCATCCTTCGGCGACGAAACGGACGACGCCGACGCTGACAGCAGCGGCGACAAGACGGCCGCCGTCAGCGCTGGCACCGGTGAGACCTCTCCGGACGGTGGCGCACAGAGCGCTGGCCAGCAGGTGGAATTTACCGGCACCGTCGTCCAGACCGGCGACCCGGTCGTGCTCGACGACGGCGAGCAGACGATGAGTGTCGAAACCGGCGAGCGCGTGCAGTTAGGGCAGGAGGTAACGGTCCGTGGTGAACTCCGTGACGACCGGCTCCACGCTGAGGACGTGTTCTGAGTCGCCGAGCGACGCTACGGAAACTCTTAAGACCGCAACACTCCCGGGTTTGGGTATGAGTGTCGAGCTACCGTTCGCACCGGTGGATGCGGTCATTCGGCGGAACGCGGACGGGCTCCGAGTGAGTGCCGACGCTGCGGAGGAACTGGCTCGTCGAATACAGGACCACGGCGCATCGCTTGCCGTCACGGCAGCTACGGAGGCCACTACGGACGGCCGAAAGACGCTGATGCCGGCCGACTTCGGTATCGAGCAGGTCCCGGAGAAGGACGGCCTCGAACTCCCCGTCGCGCCGGTCGACCGCATTGCACGGCTCGACATCGACGACGACTACCGCGTCGCCATGGACGCCCGCGTCGCGCTCGCGTCGCTCCTCGAAACGTACGCCGACGACACGGCCGCCGCGGCCGCCACGTTGGCTCGTCACGCTGACCGTCGGACGATCAAGGCAGCTGACGTCGAAACGTACTTCGAACTCGAACAGTACTACTGAATGAACTTCGGCTACCGCGAGGTCTGTCTGGACCACGACACCGGCCCGCGACATCCGGAGAGTCCCGACAGACTTCGAGCGATACGACGAGCGCTCAAGGAAAACCACGGGGTTGAGTACGTCACCGCCGACGACGCCGATATCGACCTCGTGCGCGAGGTCCACGACGCCGACTACATCGAGGAGTTCCGCGAGTTCTGCGACGACGGCGGCGGAAACTGGGATGCCGACACCGTCGCGGTCGAGGAGACGTGGGACGCCGCACTCGCGTCAGCCGGCCTCGCTGTCTGGGCAGCAGAAGCCGCGCTTGACGGCAATACCGGCCGTGACACGCCGTTCTCCTTGGGCCGACCACCCGGACATCACGCAGTGGGCGACGACGCCATGGGCTTCTGTTTCATCAACAACGTGGCCGTCGCAGCACAGGCGGCCCTCGAAGCCGATGCCGACCGCGTCGCCATCTTCGACTGGGATGTTCACCACGGGAACGGCACACAGGACATCTTCTACGACCGTTCGGACGTGTTCTACGCCTCGATACACGAAGACGGGCTCTACCCCGGGACGGGTGATATCGAAGAGACCGGCACGGGCGACGCCGACGGCACGAACCTCAACGTGAAGTACAAGCCCGGTGCTGACACCGCCGACTACCTCGCCGCAATCGACGAGTGCATCGCGCCGGCGATAGAGGACTACGACCCCGATCTGCTGCTCATCAGTGCCGGCTTCGACGCACACGAACACGACCCAATCTCACGGATGCGCGTCTCGACGGAGGGGTACGGCGCGATGACCAACCGGATGCGCTCGCTCACAGACACCTGCGACGCCGCGCTGGGGATCATTCTCGAAGGCGGGTACGGACTTGATACACTCTCAGATTCGGTTACAACCGTTCACGAGGTCTTCGACGGCTACCAGCCGATGGAGCCGGACGACGACGTCAGCGACGACGCCCGCGATGTTCTCGATGCGCTCGCGGATCAGGGCTTCGGCTCGAAGTAGCTCGCTAGGTCGACGCCAAAGCCGTCGGCAAGCGCTGCGATGTCTGTGCCGACCAGTACCTCGTACCCGGTTTCCAGTGCCGACTCGATCCGCGGTCCCAGCCCAACGTCGTAGACAGCATCACTCGACAGGAATCCGGTGGCTGTGGTGAACGCTCGAGGCCGCTCGACGACGTAGCGGTCCCCGTCGATGAAGGGGCCGGCCACCTCGGGGTCGTCGTCGTACTTCCCGAAGAACCCGCTCGCGTGCTCGCGGACGTGTACCGGCGGCCCCTCGTGGCGCTCAACAGTCGGCCGTTCGGCGACGGCGAATTCGAGCAGCAGGACGGCGTCTCGCTGTTTGCCGTCGCTATCCAGCGTTTCCTCCTCACCGTCGCCGTCCTCGACGAGCGCGGCCGACCGCAGGACCTCGAACCCACGTCGGTCGAGTTCGCTGCAGAGCCCATCGAGGGACTTCCGGAGCTGTGGCCAGAGCTGGTCGTCGACGACATCCGGGGCCGCAAAGCGAAGCGCGACCGGCGTTGTCTCCCGCCGTGACACTGCGCCCTCAACGTCTGCTGCTGCGAACGGGTCCGGGCCGTCCTCGGTGAACAGCGACGCCCGCGGCTCGGCGAGGAGGGTCCGGGCGTGGTGCTGGAGCGTGGCGACGTTCGCTTCGGACAGTACCGCCGCGACGTTGCGCTCCGGGTCCGTCGGGTCGATGACGACCAGCGGGTCGTCGAACGTCTCGCTCCCGTGGCTCTTGGGGTCCAGCCGAACCGGCGGGTGCCAGTCCGCGACTGCCTCGACGAACGCCCGGAAGCCGCCGTACTCAAGCACCAGTAATTCCGTCAAATACCCAGAGAAACCCTGTGTCTGGAGATCACTCCCGTAGACCCCGATGCCTTTCAGGAACTGTTTTGCCACCCGGACCTCGCCAGCGCTATCGTCGTCGAGTCGCTCCTGCAAATATCTGGTATGGAACGGCGTCCGATCCACCGCGGACTGGATCTCGGTGGCGTCCTCGACCGCATAGCAGGGCACCAAGTCCACGGCATACCCTTCGCGCTCGCCGACGACGTAGGGGTGTTCGGCGTACTCCTCGCGCCCATCGGGCAGGACGTCGTGCCCGACAGCCAAGCCGTACTCCTCCAACTGCTCGCGGTCGAGAGACGGCGGAAAGCAGACGAACACGTCCACATCTCGGTCTCCAGCGGTCCACGTTCCCCGTGCCGTCGAGCCGACCTGCACGACCTCAGCCCCGACCGGGAGGTCGGCGATGGCTGCTTCGGCGTCGGCCATTACCGCGTCGGCGACCCGCTGTAATTGCGCTCGTTCGTCGTCAGTGGGTGAGACCCGCGCTCGCACCGTATCGACGACGGCGTCGAACTCATCGCTCATACCGCCGCTTGCGCACAAGTGCGTGAAAGCGTGTCGATGCCGACTGGAAACGAAAGCCCTAATTACCAACTCTGGCAATGATTGAATGCGTTCGCGCCGCCGTAGCTCAGTTGGTAGAGCACCTGGTTGTTACCCAGGTTGTCCCAGGTTCGAGCCCTGGCGGTGGCGTCGTTCTTTCACTCACTAACCGACGAGCGCTGCGACTCTGCTGCTATCGGCTTCTACGGCGCTGGAGCGTGAACATACGAGCGATGTATTGACACTCTGTATTGGCCCACCTGTCTCTCCGAACCCCACCACTCCAACCCGACAGGCTAAAGATGCGGACTCATCAACACCATTCTGAGGGCCCTTAGCTTAGTCTGGTTAAAGCGATCGGCTCATAACCGATTGAGCGCTGGTTCAAATCCGGCAGGGCCCATCTGGCTTCTACCCGAATCGTATCCCACACGAACCGGCAGCGATAGGTGTCCGAGCGGGTGGAGAACGGCAGAATAGGGGTACGAAGACACCCCCGCTAAATTCTGAGTTCAACACGTCTCTTGTTGGGGGTCGCCGCCTTCTGTCGATTTTGCGATCCGGAGGTGCAGGCGATGAGTAAGGCGTCAGCGCCCACTACACTGCCTGAGAAGGGCGTGCGGAACCGTTCGCAGTACGCGGACACGCTACACCGCCTCGACCCGGACGCTGATGAGCCAACACCCGCCTGTCCCGAAGCCGATTACCGAAGTGACGCAGACTTCACAGAGGTTCCCATTGCCGCGTATCGCCCTCACTACAAACTCTGTGGGAACCCGGAGTGCTTCGGAGGTGACTGGCGGTGAGCCCACAGTCGTCACTTTTCGACTACAAACCGGACCTATCGCAGCTGACTGACGCCGAGCGAGAGGTGTACGAGGCNCCGGAGTGCTTCGGAGGTGACTGGCGGTGAGCCCACAGTCGTCACTTTTCGACTACAAACCGGACCTATCGCAGCTGACTGACGCCGAGCGAGAGGTGTACGAGGCTGTGGGCATGGGCCAGTATGGGCCACGCGAGTACGCACGGCAGACTGGCCGATCTCCCGGTACTGTTGGGAATCTACTTCGTCGAGCCCGCGAGAAAGTGGAGGTGACTCCGGCATGAAGGGGTTCGTTCGTGCCTCGGAGCTGTACGACGTAGAAGCGGGCGAGCCCCTTCATTTCGACTGGACAAATTTCCAACCTCTCGCAAAGAGTCAGGCCGAAGTCGAGCAGGCCGTCGCGGAGATCGAGGACGGGAGGTAGGGATGTCGCGGCACCTCAAGTGCGCCCCTCATGAGGGCGACGTGCGCTTTACGATTGGCGTGCATCCCGATCCCGGCGTCCCGGACTGTGGACTGAAACCCTACTATGCGATGGACTCGCTGATTAAGGAGTGGGGCGACCGCTGGGAGACTGAAGGCAAACCCACGCGGGATGTGGAACTCGCAGGTGAGACATGGGCAATCTGTTTCGACTACTCCAAGAGCGGTCTGGATGCGTGGGACAATCCGGAGTTCCAGATCCAGAACGTTCGTGAGTTCCAGTTCTACTTTGTCTCGAAGGACTCGCCCACCTACGAAGGGAAGCGGGCAGATCGGGACAAGCGCGTGAAGGGCGGGACGATTACTGTCCGCCCACGGTGGCCGAATCTCACAGCCGATGGGGAACCTGTCTCGGTGCCACAGTACGGCGAGCCCTACATCGACGTGCAGGTACAGGCGTCCAACATCCCCCACGAGCGGTATCTGTCGCTTGTGAAGCGGGTGATGGACGCCTACGGAATTGCCGCGCGGTACTTCGACCAGCCACACCCGGACAGCCACATCAACGATCTGGCCTACTACGTTCGGTTACACCGCGAAGACAGCGGGCCGCTGTACGCGCCGGATGGACCGATAGCGCGCTGTCACACGCTGATTCAGGGCGACCGCTCGGGATACCGCAAGCACGTCGAAGACAACACGAAACTGCCCGGCTACTACGTCACAGCCACGGTCGAAGACGAGAAGGCCGACCAGCTGGTCCGTGGGCATGGGCTGGGGAAAGAACTCAAGCACTACTATCCGAACCACCCGGACAACTACGAGCCGGACCAGGCGCCGTACCATCCGAAATTCGAAGTGTCCTACCAGACCAGCCGAACCGAGCGGACCGTTCGGTGGGATGACCTTGAGGACGCTCGACGCGAACTCGAAGAGACGATCTTGAACTGTCTGGATTGGTGTGGGCTGGCGACAAGTGCCGAGAGCAGTGTGTTCGTCGATTTTGACCCGTTCTGGAACATCCGCGATACGACGGAAGCCCGGAAGTTCGTCCAGTGCCCCTTGCCGAAGATCGAAGACGACCAGGAACACCGCGTGATGCAGCTGTGGGGAGACATGACCACTGCCGACCGCGACGTGACGGAACTGCTACTCACCGACGGTGGGAAGATCTCGCCACAGAAGGCAGCCGAGAAGACTGGCTACACGTACCGGACGATTCGGACTGTCATCCAGCGGATGGAGGGGCTGATAGAGCACACCTACGGCGAGATGGAACTGTCCTCGAAGAAGATCCAGCAGGAGCTACTGAAGCGGGTCCGCGCAGCGGGCGAGCGGTTCGAGCAGGAGATCGGGAGCGCTACGATGGAGCTGGCCGACGCGGCCGAAGAGCGCTCCCGGTCACGCTGGGACCGAATCCGCCGGGAGTATGCAATCACGGAAACCGACGCTGACGACTGCCGGAAACTGCTGAAGGTGGGCTACACACCTGCCGACTTCGAGGAAGCACAGACCATCATGCGCGAAATCCAGACGGCGTACACCGAGTGTGTTGAGGAGAACACCTACGGCGTTCATGTCGTCGTTGAGACCGCGGAGACCGGTCGTGAGCGGTTCCGGGACCTCTCGAAAGCCTTTGAGACAGCATATCGTTCGGGCGATTACCTGCGTGAAGCGCGGGCGGCTGAGAAGGGGCGTGAAGGCTTCGACTTCGAGGCATGGCGAGCGGCCGGCTACCCGCCAGCTGACGAGTGGCACGGCGGGTAGCGCGCCACCTGTATAGAGGCATCACTGTCCAACACACTGATTTTGCGGCAATACTGTACCCTTCCCCCGAAAATCGCGTGTCGCGCGGCTGGGTTCGTTCCCGCTGGTCACATCACCCAGCCGCGCGACCAGGGGGAACCCGGTGCGCAGGCTTCCGGGTTCCCCTTAGTCGTGTGGCTAAGGCCACTTCTCCAAAATACACTGCATCTATCTGTTCTAGTACGGTTATATCTCATAGGATCTCCGGCTTTCAAACAATTTCTTTATATCTATTCTCGTGACTCAATATGACTGTGAGCAAAGATACTTCAGAAAAAAGAGAAGTTACAACCTTTGGCGCCTTTCTTTCAGACCACTATCAACAGTTCGCCATAATGGGGATTTTTGCTACTGTTTCGGCTTTCTTTTCCGGTTCACTGCAACAGAACACTGCACCCCCTTCAGGAACACGTGCAGGGCTCATTGCTAGCTTGCTCTTATTAGCCGCAGTCACAATTTGGGTAACCTATCAGGCGCTGGCTGAATTATCATTTATTGGAAATATGCCACTTACCACCGAATTTGGATTAGCAACTCTTGTTCTCACTGGTGGTACCTTATTATATTCCGTGGCAGCTAGAGTTAGTCAGTTTGAGATAACACTAATATTTGCTAATTTAATGCTGTTTGTCGGCGCTATTATAATTATTGTAGGAAGATTCCCCAAAGAAACGTACAATAATGTTATAGAAAATGCACAAATAACGCCTTTAGCGTTTATAACTTCTTTTTTCTACTTGATATTCCTGAAATATCCAGAGTACATAGAGTCAACCACAACTTCGGCATTACCTGAACCACTAAATGTTATAAATATAATCACTCTCTCACTTACTTTCTCTTGTATTTCATTACCGCTGGCTGAAGCATTCCTTGGGCTAAACATATCTCAAGTAACAAGGTTTAGATCTATCACAGAACGCCTCTATCGTCCTTTCCTATTGTCAGAGTCAATTCTTATCGCTTCACTTGGAATATTTATTCTGTCTCTTGTAGCATCGAACAAGGCTGGCTCAATTCCTCAAGGCCAATTAGAGATTCTGGGTTATCACTGGAAGAGTATTTTATTTTACCATTGGTTCTCACTTAGTTTGATTGTGGTTTATTATAGGTTCTACAACACAGAAATGAGACTTCGAGATAAATATCTACAAGCTCAGGTACTATGTGTGAGTATCTTTGTTGTCACTTTAGTTGAGTCTCTTCTCACACACCTTGGATTTATGTCAGGACTTGAAATAGCGTTCTAATTGCTATTTTTGCCTGTTCTGAATCACGGTGGTCTCCCCCTCCATGCCAATTAAGTTGTGGTAGGCGTGAAGAATGGCGCATTGTCCATTCTAACACCTCGACACCCTGGCCACGAATCCGATACACACCAAAGACGTACCACCCGTTCGCTGCCCGTAACCGCTCGTGATACCGATCGTAGAGTTTGAACGTGCCAGGCTGACCATCGGCGTGGCGGTGCATCGCTGCCTTGATTTCCACTGGTGTTCCGTCCGGCCGCTTCGCGTCGTGCCAGCTGCACCGATCTAATTCGAGATCGTACCGGTCGGCAGCTTTCCGCTCGATGAGCGTGCCGTAGTGATTGGCCTTGTGGCTCCGACTCATCCGCGCACCCCGCGTGCGTCATATATAGATACTCCTCCGGACTGTTCGCGGCCGTTGCCCATGGCTCGCGCGTGCTCGCACCGTGAGCGCCTGCCATGGGCCAACAACAGGGCTACGCCGGGGGGTTGGTTGTTGTTGGGTTGGTCGAATACCGTCGCTGTCATGCGGTTAGATCCGTCACCTCACCAACCACGTTTCGGTGCTTTCCGTCGTCCTGATACTCGTTCCAGCGCTGACGGACCCATTCGGCGCTGTACGGAACGAAATCAGCAATTTCGTGATTTGGTCTGTCCGGCTCAGATTCTTTGGCTGTGATGACCGTGTAGATGGCGAGCTTCCGTGAGAGGTCCGCTGGGTCCACCTCGTCATCGTCATCCTCTCCGCTTGACCACGACCACGTAGTTGGTTCCTTGTCGTCGTATCGCCAGTCCGTCTCGGGGATACCCGACACTGAGAAGATCGGGTTGACACCCTTCCGGTTTCGCACGTCTTTGTAGAACGTCGCTTCTTTCAGCCCTTCCTTGTGGACGCACACACCGAGTTCCCGAACCAGCGGGTGAACGTCGCGGCCATCGTGCCCGATGATGATGAGCGACCCGCCGTACTTGCGGATCTTGTACGTGAGCGGTCCGAGCTTGGTTTTCGTATCGTAGCCATCCTTCCCGCTTCCTCCAGCGTTGCTACTGGCCTCGTCGAAGATGAACAGTTTCGGAACCTGCTCGTTGTGCATCGGGTCGCCGTCCTGTTTCAGCCACTCGTTCAGCTCGCCGTAGTTGGCGAGCCAGCCATCGCGACGGTCGCCGTCCGAGTCGGTCCACTCATCGGTTTCTTCGAGCGTCCGGATGTTCGAAGCCACCAGCGCGTCCGAAGGGTGTTGTTCTTTCCAGAGTTGTCCGAGTAGACAGGCGAAGTTCGACTTGCCAGTACCGGGTTCGGCCCATTCGTAGAACATCGGCGCGGGACCGGTCATCTGCGCCCGGAGCTTGTCGATGGCTTTGATGCCAGAGATATCGGCCCGCTGGCCAGCGTCTCCGGTGAAGTGCTTGAGTGACTGCATATCGCCGTTCGCCATGGCCCGACGTGCCGTTTCGGTCCCCTCGATACGGACGATTTCCCGAACGTGCGAGAGGTCCTTGGCCTGACCTGGCATCTTCTCTGGCCGGTCGCAATGTTGGGGATCGTAGTGGGTTTCGAGAATCGAGAGGTAGCGGGATAGCTTCTCATCGCGAACGATTCCGGCGTGCTGGTGTACCTCATCGGGATTGCGCTGGCCGTAGCCGTCCTGGTACTCGCGGAACTGTGCGGGCGTGTAGAGGTCACTGTCGTCAGTCATCGTTTAGTCGTGGCTCCTGTGGTTGCTCGCTGGTCGGTTCGTCCTGCCCATAGCCCACAGCGGCGTCTGCGGTGGGATCGGGAGCGTCGGTAAGGTCGTGAATCGTGGGTGCGTCTTCGGGATTTTCGCCGTCTTCGATGAGGTCGCCGAAGGTCTCCTTGGCCGCAGTTTTCTGGATCATCTGGCCGCGTTCGTTGGCTTCGGCATCAGCGGTGACGAGCTTCTTTTGTAATTCGACACTGCCACGACTCCACCGGCCGCGGATGGCCGCTAACTCTTCGGCACGGTCGATGAGCCAGCCGTGGATATCCTGCATCTGCTTCTTGCTGGTCATCAGCTGGGTATCCTGACAGCCTTCGAGCCAGACGCCCTCGACGCGGAGCTGGCCGATGTCTTCGAGGTACTCGTACTCGCGGACGGCCCACGCACTGCCGCCGTTGACCGGATACGGATCGGGGCCGTCGATCTCCTTCTCGCGCCAGAGTTCCGGCGGGACGTAGTACTTCTCGGTGGTGTCCTCGACGGCGTTGACGTGATGGACTTCGACCCAGTTGCGACGGCGGAGCCAGCGGGCGATTTTTGCACCGACGAGATAGCAGGGAATCGCCAGAACAAGCCAGCCGACAGCGACAGCGGGAATCCACGTCGGCAGGGTCGGCAGTTAGGGCTGGTAGTAAGCGAACAGCACGACCGCGCCGACGAGCATCCCACTGACGAGTAGCTTGTACTCGGCCAGCAGGTAGGTGAGCCTATCTCGATTGTCCGCGAAGGTGGGCGCGGGCATCTACGCCACCTCCGGACGGCCGTTCTCGCTACGAATTACGTTGTAGCCGGCGATAATCATCCAGACGAACGCGACACCGGCCCCGGCGAGCCACGCCTGCAACGACGAGAGTGCACGGAGTATGTCGAGTCCGTCACCGGAGGGCTGCTGTACGATTTCGGCGTACAGGGGTGTGTTTTCCGTGGAAATGGCGACACCCACGTAGCCGTCCTTCTCAGTGACGGGAATCTCGACAGTAGCGGTGTCGTCCGAGCGCATGGCGACGGTGCGGACGGGAATCTTCCCGCCTTCCTGGAAGCGGCCGGCGTCGGAGATCGTCACCGTTTGCACCGCGCTCGACCGAAGAGTAATGCGAGCGATACCCTCGTTCGGCAGGTACTCTGAGCCGACAATCTCGGTCTGTCCGTCGATGCGGGTGATTTCGGTGGCGTTGGCTGGTTCGGAGCCTTGTGCTGTGGGCTGTGGGCCGGGTGTTTCGGCAGGGAGGTGCCCCGCGGACTGTGCGGCGGTCGGAGCGCTGACGCAGCCGAGGCTGACCACGAGCAGCGCGGCGAAGAAAAGTGAGCGCATGGGTGGGTTAGTTCTGGAGAACGACGATAGCCAGTAACGTGCCGATGATGGCGAGCGCCACAACAGGCGAAACGCTGCCGCCACCAAGCAGGCCACCGCCAGCAGACTGTTTCATGGCCTTCTCGCGGGCTTCAATCTGCGCGCGTTTGTAGGCGAGGTCCTCGTACTGCTGTTTCAGTTCGGTAACGTTGGATGTCTCGTACGTCGTCTTCTCGATGGTAACGTTCTGGAGGTTCTTTCCGTCCGTTGTGGTGATTTTGTCTACCGTGAAGTTACTCTGTAGCTCCACGATTCGGTCACTGGTGACGACGTACTGAGTACCACCAATCTGGGCCGGGTTGTAGGTTGTTCCGTTCTCGAACTGCCCGCTGGCAGGGTTCTCTTGGGAGAACAGTACGCCTTCGTACTGTGTGCCGGATTCGGTGGTGATGTTGAAGCTCCCGATCTGGTCGAAGTTTTCCGGGGAGTTCTGTCCCATCAGGGTCAACTGTGCAGCGGTCCAGCCCTGGAAGTCATCACCGGCGGACTGCTGGTTTGCCAGTACGTAGGGGTCAACGAGGTCGCTATTGTTGATTTCACCAGCCTGGTAGGCGCTATAGGTATTTTCTGCCAGCGTGTCCATGTCGTTTTGGACCTGCGTGTTTTGTGCCTGAATGTCGGCATACGCAGATGCATATTGCCCGAATTTAATTCCCACAGGGTCGCTACTACTCGAATCCGGTGACTGGACCGTTAGACGGTCATACTCGACATAGACCGACGTGCCATTATCGGGACCATACCCGCCGTCGAGCCGTATCTTAGACGACGTAATGTCCGCCTTAGTAGATGAGTGAACCGCTGTATCCTTCTGATAGTCTCCGGCGTTGTCAACTGACAGGGACGTTCCCGAAGGGTCGATATGAGCCGCCGGGGCACTGTAAGACGTGCCGTTGACGAGAGTTACCGAGGTCGAGGCAACCTCCCAACTGAGAGTCTGGAACCCGTTGTAAGTGTTCACATGGTCCGACGGGCCGTGGTTAGACATCCGGAACTGTACGCGGGAGTCAGAGATACCGCTCTCGTTGGCCTCCACGTTGTCCAAATATCGCAGGTTCAGCAGTTCGGCACGGTACTGTTCTTGCAGATTGACCTGTTTCACGGCATAGTAGTCCGCTACGGCCTGCTTTGCTTCGGTTTTGGCCGCGGCTTTGCTACTGCCGTTGTTCAAGGCTCGGATATAGGCGTTCTTGCCGATAATCCGGGCTTGAGTCTTTGTATCGGACAAATAATTGTTCAGAGTCGTGTTATAGAGTTGGGCCTGAGCTTTGCTGTTCTGCGCGGACTGGTACAGGTCGATTTTAGTCTGTTGAGCGTCTGTACCAGTCGTGTTGATGGTCGTTGAGTCTGGCAGGCCGGTCCTGTCGAGTTGGACCACGGACGGCATCACCGACTCCCCGATTTGCTCACTGAGTTCGTACTGGAAACCCGGATCTCCGCCCGTGTCTCCCAAGAATTTGCCATCATCGCCCGGCTTCCATGCGTTCGTGACGCCTCCCTTCGACATGGACACCGGTCCATCAGCACCTTCGACGCGGATGGTGAACTTCTCATACGCGCCAGCGTTTCGGAAGTGTGCGCTGTTGTGAGAGCCNGTGACGCCTCCCTTCGACATGGACACCGGTCCATCAGCACCTTCGACGCGGATGGTGAACTTCTCATACGCGCCAGCGTTTCGGAAGTGTGCGCTGTTGTGAGAGCCGCTAACGGTCTTTTTTAGGATCGCCGTGTTGTCGCCAGCGGGCGATTCGTCAGTAATCACGGTGATGGTCGTCTCTGACGAGACATCGAACAGGTCAATCTTGACCTTGTGCGGGCCTGTCTCGAATGTTTTCGTCACTGGGCCGGAGTCCGTAGCAGTCTCTGTCGACTGTGCCAGTGCGGGACCGACGGCCCCGACGACGGCAGAACAAACGATGAGCGCGGCGAGCAGGATCGAGCCGGCGCGGGTCACTGTTCACGCCCTCCGTCGATTTCGACCTGCTCGACACTGGCGCGCACGTCCTGATCATCAGCACCGGCGGCGGTGTCTCGCTCTCTGACGTGGTGCGCCCCGATGACGCCGGCCGCAACGATGGCCGGAACGACAACGGGGAAGGGATCACCGACGACAGCCGAGGCAATCGTGGAGGCAGAGATGCCGATGCACCCCACAAGCCCATAGCTGAGAGTACGGTCCATCGGATTCACCCCAGATAGCTGATGACGTAGTAGCCGGCGGCCTCGACGGCAACGACGACAAGACCGATAGCGGCCGAGCCGACGACGATATCCTGCGCACCGAGGATGTTCAGTCCGGTGAACAGGACGATGATGAGCGTCCCGAGCGCGAGGTAGGTTTCGACAGTGGCCGAGCCCTTGGCGATCTCGACGAGATCGGTGTCGAGCTGGTAGTTCTTGTTCCGACTCTCATTCACGCGGTTGGTGGCGTAGGCCATCGCGAGGGCGGCGAGCGATAGCAGAAACGCAAGGTCGATGCTCGTGCCCTGGACGGTGAACACAGACGCGGCGAGGTCGTAGCCGAGCATACTGATCGAAGCGATACCGTTGGTGACGAATGCACTGGCGGTGAAAACCACACCAGCCAGAGCGTCTTCGATGTCTATCTTTCCGAACATAGTGGCACTGGCCGCGAATGCGGCCATACCCTCCGGTCTCGGGAGGTTGGGTAAAAGTCAGGTTGGTGCCCGTTTATTCAAAATTGGAAGTGGGTATTTTGACAGTCTGAAATGTGGATATAAGATCCAAATAATAGTAGTTTATTTGTAATTCATTACATGCGTAACTGTCATATGCTCTTGTTTTATTAGTGTCACCACGGGACTTGGACACGACAATCTGTCTAGTCCTGACAGGGTAATAGGAGCGATAATCCTCCGGCTCTTTGGATGGAGCCCCTGATATCCATGCGGTTTCCGATTTATGTGTTTCAAGCCTGCATTGTAGCGTTCAAGATGAGGTTGAAGCTGATAAGTATCCCAAAACTATCTGGCCTATTCATTACCGGTAGTCGTAATATACTAATCGTATGCAACTGAAAACTGTGAAAGAATTGCTTACTGAGGACGATGCTGTCTCACCAGTCATTGGGGTCATCTTGATGGTCGCGATTACTGTGATCTTGGCCGCTGTAATCGCTTCCTTTGTCCTCGGACTTGGTGACCAAGCACAGCAGGCAACACCACAGGCAAGTTTCTCGTGGGACTACGATGCCAGCGCTGGCAACAGTACTGAAGGCATCATCCAAGTCACGCACGATGGCGGTGACACTATCACCGGATCTGAACTGTACGTTCGTGGTGAGGGATTAACAAAAGCTGGCTATTCGGGTAGTAGCCTCTCCTCATCGAACTACGATATTAGCAGAGATGGTGACACTGAGTGGGCGACTGCTACGGGGACATCAGAAGTTACTGCAGGCAACAGTGCGGACATTGCCGCAACAACCGATTACGATTTGAGCATCGTCTATGAGACGGCTGAAGGCGACAGTTCGGCGACGCTCTCCAGCGATAGTGGCCCTGACGCGTAACTGACCTTCGTCTTTCGCTTTTTATATCGGTACCGGTGTTTCTGGTAGCATTTGGTGTATCAAAAGAAGCTATATCATGTATACATCTATGACACCAATATTACCGCGCGCAGCAAACATCAGTAAAATCAAGCAGTGGAAGGGCGATGCGGGCAAATCAAAGTGACGAGCAAACAGTGTGAACATACCAACCGATAGTACTGACATTGTCTATTGTGAGAATAAGCTGACAGCAGCTTTTTGCCCTATCCCACGGGGTTGCAGCTCGAAGATTGCGCTCGACGCGATATGCACACGAGCGGGAACTGTTCGTGTGCATACTCGAAAACAATCGGGTGGGCCGTCAGTGTGATCGTGCCGCGGTGGGCCATGGGCCGCAGCGGACTTTATGAGTAATCGAGCTTCGAGTTACTCGAGAATACCTGTCTTTTGACTCCGTGTTCACGAGCAGGCTGTATGCGAATCCGCGAAAACGGTAAGCACGAGCATCGTGCGGATACCATCGAGCAGGCTGCCAAGTTTTGGGACTGCAACAAGACGAAGGCACTCATGCGATCTGCTGAGTTTTCGTGGCGAATTGATGAGCGTATTCAGGAGGTTCTGGCGCGAGAAGATTTGACAGTCCAGCAAAAGCGAGAGATCGCTGAAACACTTGCCGTCCCTGGTACTTATGAGATCTCCCTCCAGACCGAGGTTAACATCGAAAAGTGACGTGATGGAAAATATAATCACCGCGCAGGGCTACGGCAAGAGACAGAGATGGATGTCGGACTGAATTTTCGGAAGCTCACAGGACCGATAGAACACTGGTTGACGACGTTCCATCAGGGGTACTGGGGATTTCGTCCGGACAAGAAGGAAGCATGGGAAGAAATTGAGGTTGGAGAGGTCTTTGTCTTTCACGCATCTTCGACTGAGTTTCTGGAGACGCCGAGAGGTGCTCTGACCGATATTAGTACTGGTATCATCGGTCTCGGTCATGTTGGTGCGAAGAGTACAAAAAGTGAACCGGCTTGGTGGGAGGAACTCCACCTCGACGGCAACTATCCGTACCTCATCCACTTTTCGGAGATCTACTGGTTCGGGGATACGGATCAGATTAGAGATGCCCCAGTTTCGGAGAAAGACGTCTCCGAAATGGTCGATGATATCCACGCAATCGCTGAGAATATCATCACGTTTGGCGAGATGCGAGAGCGTGCGGGCTATCAGATTCCAGCACAGGGCTCTCCGGGCAACATTAAGTCTCCAGAGAAACTGTTCCCGCTGCTTCAACAACGCCTGGACGGGAGTCTAGAGCAGTCCTCCGCTGACGATGAGTCAGCGTCTGGCAACGAGATCAGAGAACGAAACCGAGACCGAGACATCGATCAAGAAGGGACTAAAAACAAAGAGGTCACGTACGAACAATCGGTCAAGGAAACAATCTCTGGAACGATTGAACACGAGGAGATACTGGACACGTTTGAAGACTACCTCTCTGACCATGGCTTCGATGGAGGAGAGACCGAACGCAGCGATCTGATCATGTCTTCTGATGACGACGTGGTCCTCGGCGAAGCGAAGTCGATCCACCCAGGTAACGAGCGTGGCCAGATCAGACGGGCGCTCGGTCAGTTACTGGAGTATCGTAAACGCGATATCTACGATGACGGAAAACTATCGTCTCTCTCTGTGACGCTGTGTCTGATCCTCAGCCAGCCGCCGTCCGAAGAGTATCTGGATATTCTCGAATCGGTCGAGTCGGATGGTATCTTCACTTACTGGATCGACAATGGTCGGGTTGACGGACCTGATGAGTCCATGGCCCGGTTGCGGGAGATCACGGCGTAGTTACTGCCACTCATCGAGGTCCGCCGAGATCTCTGTGGCAGTCTCTTCGTCGAAGCGTTCCTCGTTTTCAGCCATTTTCTCTTTCACGGCTTGAGCGAGGTCAATATCCAGTTGATTGGCCATTCCGAACGCGTAGATGACCACGTCGGCAAGTTCGTCACTGACAGCATCCACGAGGTCGTCATCCTTCTGTACCTCTTCGGATGCTGGATTATTGAACCAGAGGAACTCTTCGAGCAGCTCGTTCGATTCGATAGAGATGGCCATCGCTAGATTTTGCGGGGTGTGGAAGCGACCCCAGTCCCGTTTCTCGACAAACTCAGCGTACTCTTGACACAGCACAGAGATCGAATCGTCCATAGAAAAGTTATCCAGATTGCCAACTTAATAATGGCTCATCAGTAGGAAGTAAGCGTAATTATCTGTTAGACTGAGATGCTCAAAGGCGACAGTATGAGGGGATACGGCTCAAAAAGCAATATTGTCTTTGTCGTGCTAACCTCTCAGAACCTTCTTCGCCGACGGCCACGGCTGGTTACTCGCATCCAGCCTTCCTTCCAGATAGCGCAACCCAAATCCCGTGATGTCGTAGTTCTGGAACTGCCGGGTCAGTGGTTCAATCATCTGTGCGTAGGTAAGCATCTTGCAGCGCTCACGCACGCGGCCCACGGAGGCACGGAGCGACACCTTCTGTGCAATGTATCGTGGCGATGACCAACCTTCTGCTTTCAGTATTTCGAGAATTCGTTCATCGAGCGGGACCATCCATTTGGCGGGCTTGCGTGACATGATTCAGGGCAACGTTGTCAGCTGTTGATTCCGGGACCGTCGGTCGCATCAGTACCATTTTCTCCGTCGGAAGATCCGCCACCGTTGATGTAGCGCTCTCTTTCAGCGTCGTATTTCTCTTCGAGATACGCTTCTCCTTCGTCAGTGAGAACGTAAACTCCGTTTCCAAGTGGGCGGAGAAGATCGTGTTCGCCAAGTTTCTGGAGTCTGCGAGAAACCGTTGATTGGGCAATATGGATCTCATCCCGCTTTGCGAGTTCCGTTGAGGTTCCTGATTCCTCTTCGCGGATTATTTCCAGTATTCGGTCATCCCAGATAGTCATCCAAGACCCTGACTGACGCATTCAGTTCCCACAAGAGTATAGACTATCTTATTTCTCACTAACAATCCAAATAAGGGCCACCAATGCATTTATGCATAGTCGGCCTGTTTGTGGATGTGCGAAGCACCTGATTCGGTTGAAGATGACTCTCCTTGGTTCGTGATGAACGGGCGGTCTGGTACACCGCCCGAAAAGGTGGCTTCGCGCTCTGTGGGAAGATGAGCGAATCCACCATCACGGGGTTACAGCCCCGCACGAACAGCGAAGCATCGCAATCGAATAGTTCTGACGACGGCAGTTGCGCAACCTGTCGAGCTGACGCTGACGGGATCGACGCACGGACCCTCAAGCCGACTTGTTCAGACTGTGCGGCCCGGAGCTTTGAGGATGGACGGCCAGTGCGCGGAGGTGAGAAGGCGTGAGTAACAATCTCCAACCGCTGGAACCGAGTCGAGCCGTCGATATGTATCTCAAGGCTCGGCAAGATGAATTGACGGAATCTACTATTCAGTCACAGGAGTATCGGTTAGAAGCCTTCGAGCAGTTCTGCCGCGAAGAAGGGATTGAGAACTTGAACGACCTTTCGGGTCGGGATCTGTACGCCTATCGTGTCTGGCGGCGAGAAGGAAACGGCGAGGATCGCGATGAGATCGAGCCCATAACCCTCCGAGGACAGCTGGCCACGGTCCGCTCGTTCCTCCGGTTCGCTGCTGAGGTAGATGCAGTTCCCGAGGATCTTCGGACGAAGGTCCCGCTGCCGACGATCAGCAACGCTGGTGAGGTGAGTGCATCTACCCTCGACCCCGAACGCGCCGATGTAATTCTCGACTACCTCCAGATGTACAAGTATGCATCAAGAATCCATGTCATCGCCCTGCTGTTGTGGCATACAGGAGCCCGCATGGGAGCGATTCGTGGACTGGATATCGACGACTGCGAACTCGAACAGGACAATCCAGGCATCCAGTTTGTCCATCGCCCACAGTCCGATACGCCGCTGAAGAACGGGGAGAAAGGGCAGCGCTGGAACGCTATCAGTGAACACGTTGCTACCGTCATACAAGACTACATTGATGGCCCGCGTGAGTCGGTTTTCGACGAACATGGGCGTCGACCGCTCGTTACAACCTCTCAGGGTCGCGCTTCCAAATCGACGTTCCGGATGACGATGTACAGAGTCACTCGGCCATGCTGGCGGGGAGCGGAATGCCCGCATGACCGAGATCCGGAGGAGTGCAAAGCTACGTCGAATAAGAAGGCTTCAACGTGCCCATCCGCTCGGTCACCACACGACGTTCGGAGTGGCAGGGTTACCGCGTATCGGCGTGAGGATGTCCCGCGCCGTGTGGTGTCGGACCGACTGAACGCGAGCGACCAGATTCTCGACAAGCATTACGACCGCCGTAGCGAGCGTGAGAAGTCCGAACAGCGCCGCGATTACCTCCCTGAAGTATAACAATGACTCACCGGATTACTTTCAGTAACCACAGGACGGAACCGCGAAACCGGCAGGGCCCATTTCTGCTGTCTCAAAATGCCTATAAAATGCTTCTCTACTGAAGCGGATAGCCCCATCGCTTCGGACCACTCCAAGTCACCGTCCGCTGCTCACTCGTCGACAACGACGACCTTGACCTGTTGGACGCCACCAATTGCCCGGAGTCGGTTGGCCAACTCGGTGATTGTGCCGCCCGCGCCCTCGACGACCAGCGTCTCCATACAGGTGTCGTGAGAGAGGTGGATGTGCTGGACGGAGGTGATGATGTCGGCCATCTCGTGTTGGACCGTCTGGAGTTCGTCAGCGATACCCGAGACGTGGTGGTCGTGCACGATGACAATGGTCCCATGGTGGTGTTGCTCGTCACCGGACTCCCACTCGTAGGTCGCAAAGAAGTCACGGAGCGAGTCCCGTATCGCCTCCGACCGGCTCGCGTATTCCCATTCGTCGACGATACCGTCGAGCCGGTCGACCATCGACGACGGGAGTGTCAGACTGATCCGGTCGAGATCGTCACTCATGTGTGTCGATAGGGATGGGCCCGCATATGGATATCCGGGCTTCGGTAATACTCACCCGCCGGCAGTAATACTGCCCGATGAAAAAGTATTATTACCGCGCCGGGGCCAGACCTGAGTAGTATGCACATTCCCGACGGATATATTGATCTGCCGCTTGCGCTGCTGTTCGGTGCGCTTGCGGTCGTCGTTTTGAGCGTCGCTGCCAAGCGCGTCAACGGTGAGATATCCGACGCGCGCGCACCGCTGCTCGGCGTCGTGGCGGCGAGCATCTTCGCCGCACAGATGCTCGACTGGCCGATTCCGGGCGGAACCAGCGCCCATTTCGTCGGGGGCGCGTTCGCGGCGATTCTCCTCGGTCCGCATCTGGGCGCACTGTGTGTCGCGACTGTCGTCACGATTCAGGCACTCGTCTTCGGCGATGGCGGCCTCGTGGTGCTTGGCGCAAACGTGTTCAATATGGCTGTTGTCGAGGTGTACGTTGGCTACGCGATCTACCGTCTGCTGGTTCCCTACGGCGAGTTCCGCGCCGCATTCGTCGCGGGGTGGTTGGGAATCACGGCCGGTGCACTGACCGCCGCGCTCCAGCTTGGCCTCTCCTCGGCGTTCCAGTACCAGTTGTTGACGACGCTGTCGATAATGGGCGTCGGGCACCTCGTGCTGGGGCTGATTGAGGGGGCCATCACCGCCTCGGTCTACCGCTACCTCGCCCGTGCTCGCCCCGACCTCCGGCCGAACGCCGCTCCGGAGGTGAGTGCGTGATGGCTCGGAACCGCCCCGACTGGCTGCCTCGCGCGCTCGCCGCGCTGCTGATCCTGACGCTGCTCGCGCCGGTGTTCGGGTGGGCGGCTGGCCAGGTCGGCTACGCTGAACCGCTGGAGAATGCTGCCGAGGCGACCGGCGCGACGGAACACGCCACTGCTGTCGGGACGGCGCTGTTTCCGGACTACGGCGTCCCCGGTTTCGGCGGCGCGACTGGGACGTTCGTGTCGGCTGTCGTCGGGACGGCGCTGACACTCCTTTTCGGGGCTGGCATCGGTCGCTTGCTCGGGGCGGATACCGACGGACGTCAGTAGCCTATGTCCGGCAGGGACCTGCTCGACCGGACGGTCGCAGCCATCGCGGCCAGCGCCCAGTGGTTCCTGCTCGCCGAGGACCTACCGGACCGAGACGGGTTTCTTCAGGCCGTTACGCCGACCGTCAAGCTCGTCGGCATCGCAACGCTTGTCGCCCTGACCGTGACACAGCGGGCGTTGGCAGTCGTCAGTGCGCTCGCGCTTTTTGCCACAGTGCTCGCGGTCCTTTCTCGGGTCCCCGTTCGTACCTTTCTGGGTCGCCTGACCGGCCCGCCGGCCTTCGCCTTGGTTGTCGTCGCACCGCAGGCCGTCCTGATGGGTGGTCCCTCGCTGGGTGGGCTCCCACTCTCGGCCCCTGGCGTCGACTACGTGCTCACGTTCGCCGTCCGGGTAACCGCGTGTGTCGGTTTCCTGTCCGTGTTGCTGTTGACGACTCGTTTCGCCGACCTGCTGGCGGCGTTTCGCCGGCTCCGGGTCCCGACGATTGTCGTTTCGCTGCTCGGGATCACGTATCGCTATCTGTTCCTCTTTTTCGCCGAACTCGAACGCATGGTCCGGGCTCGACGGAGCCGAACCATCGCCGAGCCGAGCCTCCGCCGGAACTGGCGCGATTCGGGCCACTTCGTGGGCTCATTTCTCGTCCGGAGCCTGGAACGCGGCGAGCGGGTCCAGCGGGCCGCTCGTGCCCGCGGGGGCACCGGCTCGACGCCGACACAGCCTCGGGAACCGCTTGGACGAGCCGACCTCGCCTTCGGTCTGGTCGTCGCACTCGCCGTCGTGGTGGTGGTCGCGTGACTGCCATCGAGGCCACTGATATCCGGTACGCGTACCCGGACGAAACATTGGCCGTCGACGGCGTCGACGCGTCCATCGACCGCGGCGAGCGTGTGGCACTACTCGGCCCGAACGGGGCCGGCAAGTCGACGCTGCTGGAACTGCTCGGCGGCCTGGTCGAGCCAGACAGCGGACGGGTCCGGTACTTCGGTGAGACGACCGACGCCGACACCGTCCGCAGTCGCCTGAGCGTCCTCACGCAGAACCCCGCGGACTATCTGTTCAATCCGACCGTCCGCGAGGACCTCGCCTACGGGCCAGCACAACTCGACTGCGACCGCGCGGAAGTCGACCGCCGCGTCGAACGAGTCGCAGACAGACTTGACCTCGACGGCCTCCTGTCGAAGCCGCCGTTCCGGCTCAGCGGCGGCGAACAGCGCAGGGCGGCCCTTGCCAGCGCGCTCACTGTCGACCCGGACGTGCTCCTCCTCGATGAGCCGGTGAGCAACGTCGACGCCGCGAACCGGGCGACGATTCTCGATCTGCTCGACGAACTCGCGGCCGACGGCGTCACGCTCGTCGTCTCGACGCCGGACACCGAACTCGTCCCGCACGTCGCGGACCGGGTACTGCTGCTCGACGATACCGGTACGATTGCTGCGAGGGGGACGACTCGGCGTATCCTGACCGACACCGAGTTACTGAGGGATTGTGACCTGCGCCCGCCACAGGTCGTCAGACTGTTCGAAGGCCGAACGGACGACGTGCCACTGACCGTCGACGAGGCTGCTGAATGGCTGGATGGGGCTGGCTTAGACTCCATAGAGTGACGATCCAACGTGCAGGGGTTCCGTTGTCCAGCAGCCGGCTCTCATTCCGACGTGTCGAGCAGGCGGCCGTGTACGTCGATCTCCCCGTTCCGAATCCGGGTGCTGCTGATTCGCGTGCCGTCTTCCGCGACGACGAACGGCGGCGTGTGGATTTCCAGTGGGTGGAGCCCCGACTCCCGCCGCTGCTGATTGAGTTCGTAGGCGCGGCGTTGCGCCTTTGCCTCCGGCGACGCGACGAGCGCATCCACGTCCGCCCGTGTCGCGGCCGGTCCCTGCGTGTCGTCTAACCGGACGATCTCATACGTGGCGGTGTACGGTTCACCCAGCTGGTCCAACTCGGAAACGAGCGCGGTTCGACGGTCATCGTACGCACCCAGCTGATCGACGTGTGTCGGGTCGCTACGCGTCTCTGTGGCCAGTTCGGGGCTAGTCAGACCAACGATAACGTGGCCATCGCCGCTCCCGTCGTGGCTTGCGGTCTGAAACGCCTTGTGCAGGAGCGCCCGGTGGCCGTTGTGAATCGGTGTGAAGGTCCCGCCGAGGATCGCTGTCCGGTCCGCGTCTGCCATACGCGAATGTCCCACCAGTGTCATATATAACTGCTGTCCGTCGCATGACTCGTCAGCCCCGAGCGTTTCTACCGACAGTAACCCGGTAACACTCGCGTCAGCAGTCATTCAAGTAGTTTCGGCACGTATCGACACTAATGACTGAAGTCACTCCGACACCGGGTATCCACCACGTCACGTGTATCGCGAGCGACCCACAGGAGAATATCGACTTCTGGGTCGAAACGCTCGGGCTCAGGCTCGTCAAGCGCTCGATCAATCAGGACGACCCCAGTACGTACCACTTCTTCTTTGCCGACGCCGAGGGGAATCCGGGGACGAGCATGACGTTCTTCCCGTGGGAGAACCACGCACAGGGAAAAGTCGGCTCCGGTCAGGTCTCACGCACCGCGTTCCGCGTTCCCGAAGGGAGCCTCGACTACTGGGAGGACCGCTTCGACGAGTACGGCGTCGACTACGACGACCGCGTCGAGCGCTTCGGCGAGACTGTCCTTCCGTTCCGCGACCCGGACGGGCTGCCGATCGAACTGGTCGAAGTCGAGATCGCCGACGACGACCCGACCAAGCCGTGGACGGAGTTCGTCCCTGAAGACGCTGCGATCCGCGGCTTCCACTCCGTGACGCTGTGGCTGGCTGACCCCGAACCGACGGAGGAACTGCTCCAGACGATGGGCTTAGAAGAAGTCGGTACCGAGCAGGCACAGGGCGACACGCCCGGCGACGAGCGGACTCGCTTCGCCGCGACGGGGACCGTCGGGAAGTACGTCGACGTGTTGCCGACTATCGAAGGTGGTCGCCAGGGCCACGGCACGGTCCATCACGTCGCCTTCCAGACGCCAACCGACGAGGACCAGCAGTCGATGCGCGAGGCCGTTCGCGGTGCGGGGCTGCGCCCCACGTCACAGATCGACCGCCATTGGTTCCGCTCGGTCTACTTCCGGGAATTCGGCGGTGTGCTGTTCGAACTCGCTACAAGCGGCCCCGGCTACGACAGCGACGAACCGCTTGATGACCTCGGTGGCCGGCTGGTGCTGCCCGGGAAGTTCGAGGGTCGGCGCGAGGAAATCGAAGCGGGGCTCACGGACGTGACGATTCCCCGGCCAGAGGCCGCCGAAGCCGCCGACTAACGCTACCGAATCGATCGGTATCCGTTTCATTCTTCCTGTTAGCCTGCGAGTAAATATGCGTGCCCGGGATGTCCATTGTTATATGTCCACAGAGGGCCAGGAGTACGTTATCGCGCCGTGGGGGGAGAGTGAGTGTGAGACGACCGACGTGATGGTCGACCTGCCGTCGCGGGACATTGCGGCGCAACTGGAAGTCCCGACAGGCGTGCTGGACCGCATCGCACAGCTCAGCGACGAGCACGACATCCCGGTGACGCAGGCGCTCGGGGAGCGACTGGAGATCAACCGAGCGCGGGTATCGCTCTGTGCCGCAAAGTCGGTCGACGACGTGGCCGCCGTCCAGCAGCACCTCACTGACGCCCGCGAGTACCTCTCCGGTGTCGAGGCGCTCGATACGGCCGATCTCGAAGCCGATATCGAGCATCTCTGGACCAACGAACTCGGCGGCGCGTAACCTCGTCGGTGAGGTGGGTGACGGAGTGAGAGCGGCTATTGTGCCCATAGATGCGTAGAAAGTCGGTTTATCGGCAACGCGGGATAACTGGTAATGAATGATAGTTGAGAGACGGTACACTACGTGGGAGAAGACCCATTCCCTCTTTTTAACGGGTCAGCGTCTCATTTTCAGGTTTGCTCTCAATTCTTTACCGTCGGCTTGGAGTTTACAGTAACTTTAATTTACTGAGTGTTTCACCTGTCCTCGTGGTAATATCATGAACGATGATAGACGACTGTGGATCATAGCTGCAGTGTCGGTACTCCTGATATTCAGCGGGAGCGGGCTCGCATGGACGGTACAGACAGACGGTGGTTCCGTGGAGGTTCGCGACGTGACGTTCTCCGGAACCAACGGAACGATGATGAGCGGGACGCTGTACATCCCTGAAGAAGCGAGTAGCGCTTCCCCACAACCGGGGGTGTTGGCCGTCCACGGGTACATCAATTCGAAAGAGACGCAATCGCCGTTCGCGATCGAGTACGCACGGCGTGGTTTCGTCGTGCTCGCTATCGACCAGACCGGCCACGGCTACTCGGACCCGCCAGCGTTCAAGAACGGCTATGGTGGCCCTGACAGCCTCGAATACCTTCGGTCGCTGGACTACGTCGACAACAAAAACATCGGGCTCGAAGGGCACTCGATGGGTGGCTGGACCGTCGTCACGGCGGCCGCGGCCCACCCGGACGGGTACGAATCGATGGTCATCGAAGGCTCCTCGACGGGGTCGAACCGCGCCCCCAAAGGCACTGACTCGTTCCCGCGGAACTTCGCCGTCGTGTTCAGCGAATACGACGAGTTCTCCCCGCTGATGTGGGGGACGGCGAGTGCTTCCGACGTTGAACAGAGCGGAAAACTCCAGACGGTGTTCGGGACGGACAGCGCCGTCGAGGAGGGGCGTACTTACGGCAGCGTCGAGGACGGGACCGCACGGCGACTGTACACGCCGGCGACGACCCATCCCGGCGACCACTTCTCGACCACGGCCATCGGCGCGTCCATCCAATGGCTCCAGCTAACGCTCGAAGGCGAAGACGAGATGGACCCCAGCAATCAGGTCTGGTACTGGAAATCGCTGGGGACCTTTATCGCCCTCATCGGCGGTGTGCTGTCACTGTTCCCGGCCGGCGGGCTGCTCATCGAACGAGTATCGACTGACAGGCTCCGGCGGGAGTATCCTGATGGGAAGGGGATGACCGGCGCCAAGCGGTACGCGGCGTCGCTCCTCGCAGCGGCCATTCCGATTGTGACGTACTTTCCGTTGCAGGACATCGCACCGTCGATCATCGGGCTCAGTTGGCTGTTCCCACAGCAGATCAACAACGGCGTGATCGTCTGGGCGCTGGGTAACACAGTCATCACGGCGGTGCTGTTCGCGGTGTGGCATTACACGAGCAACGCCGATGACCCGTCCGTGTCGCTGGCGAACTACGGTCTCGATACGGGCGACGGCGCGCGGACAGTCGGCGTCTCGGTACTGGCCGGCGTCGCGACCGTCGCCGTGCTGTACCTGCTTGAGGCCGTCGTGGCGTTCCTGTTCCAGACGGACTTCCGTATCTGGGTGTTCGCCATCAAACTCCTGTCCCCGGCGCAGTTCCGGATTAGCTTCTCGTATCTCCTGCCGCTGTTTGCCTTCTTCGTCGTTCTCGGCGCGCTCCTGCACGGCCAGCTCCGTCCCGAGGACGAGTCCCGGTCGCTTCGCCGTGCGATGGCGACGAACTGGCTCATCGTCGTCGGTGGGTTCGTCGTGCTACTGGCGATTCAGTACATTCCGCTGCTGACCGGCCAGCCCCTGCCGCTTGGTCACCCACTGTTGACGATTCTGGCGCTGCAGTTCGTTGCCCTGCTCAGCATCGTGGCCTTCGTTAGTACCTACTTCTTCAGAAAGACAGGTCGGGTCTGGGTTGGCGCGACGATCAACGCCGTCCTCGTGACGTGGGTCATCGTCGCCGGAACGGCGACGCAGTTCCCCGTCTAAACCCGACGTTCACTTCTCTATTCGCTCTTGATGACGGTCGTGTTTCGACCGTTACGACGTACAGCCGAAACCCGATCGCGGCTCAGTCGTCGCTCATGACGCCTTCCGCGACGGCCATGTCCTCGACCGTGGGGTCATCCTCGGACCTTCGGAGGACGAACCGCTTGCGGATCAGGTCGGCCGCGTAGATGGCCGTCCCGAGGATAATGAGCGTGTCACCGGGAAGTCGCGCCCAGAACAGCGTCTGGACGAGCGGCTGGTTGTAGAACGCCACGCTCCGGGCCGCGGCGTAGCTGCCGGTGAACGCCGCCTCCAGCTGGAGGAAGCCTACGGGCAGGACGGAGACGAACACCATCAGTGCGAGGCCGACGTTCCAGCACCAGAACGCTGCCCGGAGCCAGGACCCGTCCCAGCGACCGGGTTTGATGGCGAGCTGGAGCATGTAGGTGACCATCCCCAGCGCGAGGAAGCCAAAGGCCCCGAACATCGCGGCGTGGGCGTGGCCGACCGTGAGGTAGGTACCGTGCTCGTAGTAGTTGATCAGCGGGAGGTTGATGAAGAACCCGAGCACGCCGGCCCCGACGAAGTTCCAGACCCCGCTGGCGATGATGAACATGAACGGGAGCTTGTAGGGGAACCCGCCGGTCTCGGACATCGTCCGGTACTGGCCCAGCGCCTCGTAGAGGATGAACACCAGCGGGAGCAGTTCCAGCGTCGAGAACACGCTCCCGATGGGGACCCACATGTCGGGCATGCCGACCCACCAGTAGTGGTGGGAGACGCCGATGACACCTGTACTCATCACCAGCAATGCCTGGAGCATGACCGCCTTCTCGGCACTACGGCGGCTGAGCAGGTTCATCGACACCAGCGTCAGCCCGATGATGGCGACGATGAAGAACTCGAAGGCCCCTTCGACCCACATGTGGACGACCCACCAGCGCCAGAACTCCGTGACGGCGATGTTGGTCTCGGGAGTAAAGAAGAACCCCGCGGTAAACAGCAGGGCAATGGAGCCGCCGGCGTACAGGATCATGTGTGCGAGACCGAACACCGGCTCGCGGTCCAGCAGCGGCTTCAGGCCTCGAATCGAGAGGACGGCCCACAGGCCGAAGCCGACGAACAGCCCGACCTGCCAGAGCTTCCCGACTTCGAGGTACTCCAGGCCCTCGTTGCCGACGATCCACCAGAGATCACCCAAGTAACCATGCGAGCCAAGCCAGATACCGCCGAGACCGCCGACGGTGACGACGACGATAGCTCCAAGGAGGATGTTGATGTACGTCGACTGGCGCTTGGGCTCGTGGCCGGTCAGCAGCGGTGGGAGGAACAGTCCCGCTCCGAGCCACGTCGCGGCAATCCAGAGAATGCCCAGGTCGATGTGCCAGGTCTTCGCTATGGCAAAGGGCAGTAGCTGGAGGATTGGGACGCCGAATATTTCCTCGACGCCGAAGAAGCCGGCCCGTTCGATGTAGAAGTGGGCGAGCAGCCCACCGAGTAACACCTGTGCGAGGAACAACCCGGCAGCGACCGGGATGAACCGCAAGGCGGCCCGCTGGCTGGGGAAGATGCTCACGTCGCCCGGCCCGGGAACTGAGAGGGAGTCTGCGGAGGGTTCCGGGAGACTGACGGACTGGTACAGCCAGATGCCGCCACCGGCGGCGGCGACGAGGAGGACCATCGCGATGACGCTCCAGGTCATCGCGGCACCGGTCGCGTCGTTACCGGCGGCCGGCTCGTACGGCCAGTCGTTCGTGTATGAGTGGTCGCCGCCCGGCCGGTCGGTGTGGGAGAACCACGCCGTCCACATGGCGAAGTCGGCGAACTGGCGGGCGTCGGCTTCGGAGTCGATCATCCCCTCGGGGACGCCCCGTTCGTGGCTCCCTTCGTGATATCGTTCGACGTATTCCTGACGGACCTGCTGGTGGGCGTACAGCTCTGCGGCGGAGTACTCGATGTTTCCGCCCTCGTACTCTCCACTGAGGTCCTGTTTCACGTCGTCATCGACGGCGGCCTGTTCGGCCGTCGACAGCGATTCGTACTCGGTCCCGTAGCGCTCCTCGGCGTAGTAGGTGCGCATGTGCTGGGTTTTCAACTCCAGCGCGTCGGCGGTGTAGTCCGCGCCGTAGTACGCACCGTTCCCGAGAATCGACCCGTGGTTCATCAGTCCGTTCTTCTGGAACGTCTTCTTGCCCTCACGGATGTCCTCACCCGTGACGAGCGTCTCGCCGTCGGGTCCGACAACCTGCTCGGGGATGGGTGGTGCTTCCTGGTACGCGATCCACGCGCCAGCCCCCATGACGACGAGGTTGAAGACGAACGCGGCGGCGATCACCTTCGCGATTGTTTTGCGTTTGAGCTCCATGTGGTTGGACCTCCAGCACCCCAAAATAAGAAGGGGATAAGACGTTCCCAGTCGCTGGCGACGGGGGAGAACATGTTCGCCCTGATAGGGACCGGTGGTCTCCTGTCTCTGGATTCGGCGTGAGACGTGGCGGGGTATCACAAGGTAGATTACGACCTGCCCCTCCCTCTCTGATATGCGCCGTCGCCACTTCGTCCAGACGCTCGGGGTGTCAGCACTGGTCGGGAGCGCGGGCTGTACCGGGCAGTCGGACGACACAGCATCGACTTTCGACGTGTCGAGCCCCGCGTTCAGTTCCGGAGACGAGCTTCCGGCCCGGTTCACCTGTGGCGGCGATGGCGTGTCGCCGCCCTTCGTCATCGAGCGCGTCCCGGAGCCGACGGCAGCGCTTGCCGTCACAGCCGAGTACGACGGTGGCGTGTTCAGCCAGCCGGTGTTCTGGACGCTGTGGAACGTCCCCCCGGAGACGGAGCGGATTCCGGCCGGACTCCCTCGCAAGCCGACCCTCGATACGCTCGGCGGCGCTCGACAGGGAACACAGCCCCCCAACGAGCCGGGGTATGAACCGCCGTGTCCACCAGCCGGACAGCCCTATGAACATCGGTTTCAGGTGTACGCACTCGGCGAGAAACTCTCTATCGAAGGTGGAACCGAGCAGGAAGAAGCGTCAGAGACCATCGCGAACGCACTCATCGCAAGCACCCGTATCACCGTTGACTACACCCACCCGGTTGAGACCGACAGCTAACGGGTGGTACCGGACACGATCGGGTCCAGCGCACTGTCTGAACGACTGCTCATCTAGCGCTGTCTGCTGTTCGTACGGTTCTTGAGTGGCACCGCTCGCTGTGACTGGCCGTCTCGTCGCACGCGGTGTGTCGTTACTTATGGCAATGTTTCACAATACCATTAAACCTATATACTGATGTGCTATACCATATCATGTATGGCGTCCGCACCGAGTAGTGACGATATGTTCGACGAGTTCCTCTCCCAGCGTGGCCACGACGTGGACCAGAGTGGTTGGGAAGAGAGCTATAACAAGAAGCAGTGCCCTGATTGCGGCGGTCTTCACGAGTCGACAGCGGCACAGTGCTCGGTGTGTGGCTGGACACCGGTACGGTAAGGATACTCCGCTTTTCGGTCTTCCACCTTTCATCCGGGAGCGACAGTACCGACCTGCAGAACCGGCAGTTCACTCTCTGCGGACTGTGTCCCGCTACGTCTGTTGTCGGGACAGCAGCAGCACAGACAGCCGGGACTGTATCACGTTATGCACAAAGGAAATGGGGAGTCGCTACGTGGCCAGCCGACGGTTGGGGGGTGATCTGTCGGCGGGCCGACCGGTTCGTAACCGACGATTGGGGGGTGGTGTGTCGGTGGACTGACCGGTCTGTGGTGGTTACAGCGCATCGAGCGACGCATGGAGGAACAGCCCGAGCGCGAGATGTTGGTACGCGGACGTCGCAATCTGCTCCTTTGCAGCCGCGTCGTCCGCGATTCCGTACTGCTTCGTCTGAACGAGTTCGTGCATCTGGAGCGTGCCATCCGCTTCTAACTCGTGCAGCCGGGGATACACTGTCCCCGGACTCAGTTCGGCACCGAACTGGGCTTCCAGTTCCTCCATCAGTCCGGTCCCGTGGGTGCCACCATCGGCGACTGCGATCATCGCCAGTAGGATCTCTTCCAGACTCTGTGTGACCAGGCCGTCATCGACTGCGGTCTCGCCGTCGACGACGTCGTCAATGACCGGATCCAACAGCGACTCCGTGATGGCGTCACGACTGGGTGGGTCATGCGATTCCGGGCGCTCTGTCTCGCCGAGAGGGGTCACTTGCTCGTCGGCGTTCTGGCCCTGCAGCTTGCCCGTCGTCACGCGACGGAGGTTGTCTCCGGACATCGTCTCACCTGAACGCAATCCGCAGTGAGTGCTACAGTGGCTATCATCATATAAACGGGGCAGTGTTTTCTGAGCGTGAAACCACCACAGTGCTCGAAAACGCTTATATAATACGACGCGAATCTTGGGGTAGTGGCTGAGGAACAGAGCATCGAGGAGATTCTCGATACGATCGGCGACCAGCACGCGCGCCGTGTGCTCGCCGCAATCAGTCGAGAGCCGCAGTCGGCGAAGGAACTCGCAGAGGAGTGCGACCTCTCGTTGCCGACGGTGTATCGACGTATCGAACTGCTCGACGAGTACGACCTCATCACCGACCGGACGCTCGTCGCCGAGGACGGAAACCACTACAAGGTGTACGAGTCCAACTTCGAGTCGACGGTCATCTCGCTTGAGGACGAGGAGTACAAAGTACGCATCTATCGGGAGGAGAACCTCCCAGACAGGTTCAGTCAGCTCTGGGACGAGCTGAACCCGGAATGAGCGTGCCGACCAGTGAACGGGTGACCGCATGACGACTGGCGTGACTATCGCACGTAGCGCGCTCATCCTGATGCGGATGGTGGTGTTCGGGCTGACGCTCGGTATCACCTTGATTAGCTTCCAGGCCTACCGAAAACGCCCGTCAGAACGACTCCAGTACGCGTTCGTCGGCTTTGCATTCATCAGTATGGGCGTCGCTATTTCCAGCGTCATCACGCAACTGAGCGCCGGCGAGACCGGGGCCCTCGTTCGCGTTTTCTTCCAGATGTCGGAGACGATCCCGTTCATCATCGGGTTCGCGATGCTGTACGTGTCGCTGTACCGATGAGAAAACCGTTCGGGTGCGCCCGTCAGTTGTCGCCTCGGTAAAGCACGTTGTTTATTTGGCCGCGGTCCCACTACATGTTCAATGACTGATTCGACCACCGAGGTTGTCCGCCTGTTCGGTGGGCCCGGTAGCGGGAAGACGACGGCGCTACTCGACCGCGTCGACGAACTGCTGGAAGACGACGACGTCGATTTCCGTGACGTACTGGTAGTCTCGTACACGCGTGCGGCGGCCGCCGAAATCCGTGAGCGACTCGCGGACCGACTCGGTCTGTCCCCTCGTGCGCTCCGCGGGAACGTCTGTACGATGCACGCGAAGGCATACGAACTCCTGAACCTCTCTCGCGGTGATGTCGTGGGTGAGGACGACAAGGAGGCCTTTTGCGAGGAGTTCGGCATCGAGTACGAGGACGAGTACGAAGGGTCCCGACGTCGGTCGGCCCGTTCGACCACCATCGGGAACAAGATTATCGCGACGAGCCAGTGGCTCCAGCGGACCCGCCGCGACGTGGCCGACTGGTACGACGTTCCGTTCAAGTGGGACGACGAGGAGGTCCGACTGCCGCCGGAGATTGACGACAACGCACAGACCGGCAACAAGTATACGCCGACCTGGCCGACCGACGATGACCGCATCGATGTGCCCAGCGCCATTCGCGGCTGGCGCACGTACAAAGGCGAGAACGACCTGACCGGCTTCGCCGACATGCTCGAACGGGTCGCCCAGCGCTCGCTGCTCCCCAACGTCGACTACCTCATCATCGACGAGTTTCAGGACATCACGACGCTGCAGTACGACGTGTACGACGAGTGGAAGCCCCACATGGAACGGGTCCTCATCGCCGGCGACGACGACCAGGTCGTCTATGCCTGGCAGGGCGCTGACCCCGACCTCCTGCTCGAGGAAGTCGTCACTCAGGACGAGGTTCTGCCGAACTCTTACCGGCTCCCCTCGCGCATCCTGAACGTCGTCAACCGCGAGGTTCGCCACATCGAGAAACGTCAGGAGAAAGACCTCAATCCGCGCAAAGAGGGCGGCCGCGTCGAGGCGGTCCAGAACCCCTCGATGTTCGACCTCTCCCGGAACGTCACGCGGACCATCGAGCAGTCCGACGAGACGGTGATGGTGCTGTTCCGGGCCCGCTACCAGATGTTCCAGTTCATCGACGAGTTTATCGACAACGGGATTCCGTTCTCCTGTCTCACCGACCAGCGGATGTGGACCGACCGGCTCACCCAGTACGTCAACGGGCTCGAAGCTGTCGAAGCTGACGAACCGCTCACGGTGCTCGAAGCACGCCGTCTCGCGGATATGCTCGTCGACTCTGCTTTCGGCACGGGCGAACGCGATGAACTCTTCGATGCGCTCGAAGAGATCGACGAGTCCCACGAGGACGAAGACATCGCCGATATCGAAATCGAACCCGACGTGGTTCAGGAGCACGTCCCGTTCCTCCCTGACGCGGCCTCTGCGGGCGACATGCTCCGGAAGGTGACTAACTTCCAGGAGCGGACCGTCGACGCGTACTTCACCGGCGACTACACCGGGATGGACGCCGACCGCGTCCGCGTGGGGACCATCCACTCCGCCAAGGGTCGCGAGGCCGACCACGTGTTCGTCGCGACCGACCTCACCGAGAAGGTCGTCGAGCAGATGGCCGCCACGGTCGACCAGCAGGGTATCGAGGTCCCTGGTATGGACGAGTTCACGAAACACACCAGTCCCATCCCGACGCTGACCGACAACGAACGGCGCGTGTTCTACGTCGGGATGTCCCGGGCCCGCGAACGGCTTGTTCTGCTTGAGAACCTCGTCGACGGCGCGCCGACGCTCCCAATCGACGTGTTGCTGGAAAACGAGCCGAGCGACCGCTCCATCGAGCAACTGCTCGACGACGCCAGCGAGACCCTCGCGGCCGACTGACGCAGGCGATTTCCTTACTCGTCGATTGTTCCGCCTTCTAGGTAGTATCTCGTCTTGTCACGCGTCGACTGGGCGATTTTGGTAAACGTGACAACACGCTGTTCGCCGTCGGTCTCGTCGTGCTCGACGTGGAGTTCTAGCCCCTGCTCGCGGAAGTACGACAGCAGGTCGTCGATTATTTTCGGGTCGCCACGAACGGTGTGCGTTTCGCCGACCGGGTCACCCCTGTCTACCGTCCGTATCGTTTCGACCGCAGGCTGGAGGATAACCTCGCCAAGGGCCTGTGCTCGCTCGCGGACGGCCGCTGCCGATTCGCCGCGCTCGACGGCCTGAAAGGCCTCCCGCATGATGCGTGTGAAGACGAAGTCTCGCCCGTAGTCGAATGGCAGTTCGAACGCGTGCTCGAGGTCGGCCCGGTGGATAGCGCTCGTCGTGTATTTCAAGGCCGTTTCCCCGTCTGTCGATTTCAGGACCACCCCCTCCCGCCCGCGAGCGTTCAGATCATCGATTCGCTCGCGCGCGGCGTCGACGGCTGCCGTCGGCGTGAACGTCCCGTAGTGGTCGACACTGTTGAGGCCGTACGTCGCACACTGGTCGAGTCGACGCTCCACACCCATCGGCGTCCCGCTCTCGCGGTGGCGGACCCCGAACACGTAGAACCCGATCTCACCGATCTCGCTGTAGGCGTGGTCGGTGTATGGATTCTCCGGCCCGACGAGTTCGCCACACAGCATCTGCTCGGGGTGCTCGTCGAAGAACGCCTCGGTGTCGAGTAATGCTTCGACCTTTCGCGTAGTGTACGGACAAATGAACCCGCTCCGGGTGAACGCCAGAAGGTCGCCGTCGATCCGTGCAACTCTGACGTTGTAGCCGTTGAGTTTCTCCTCGATGGCGACGGGACCGTCGAATGTCTCCCGAATCGCCGGTTCGAGGACGAGCGCACGCGGCATCGACGGATAGCCACGAACGACCACGTCTCCGACGAGCGCCGTTCCGCGTTCGATGCCGTGGCGCTCGTCGCTGAGATGCCGATACCGCTGTCCACGGAACCACTCGGTATCGAAGTGTTCCAGCAGGTCCTCGGAGTCGGTGTCGACATCGAACAGCGACCCCCAGTCTCTCGACATATGTGATTCTTGTTGACATGCCACTAAAATACTGCTGGCGCGTATCACTACCGTACCTGTCAGAGAACATTAGTGGCAGGCTATCGTAGCGTCAGTATGGTCGACCGCCCGCTCAAACAACGGTTCGTCCTCGACACGTCGCTGTTTCTCACCCCGGAGATCAGAGGCGACGACGAGGATCTGGAGGCGGCCTGTCTGGATCTGCTCGACCTCATTTCGGAGGCGAAACTGGTCCACAACATTTCCTGTTACATGCCCCCGTCAATTCAGGCCGAGCTGACGACGATGCTCGAAGACCGGGCAATCAGCGACGAGGTGCTGACGAAACTGGACACGTGGGTCATCACGAAGTCCCCGGCCCACCACGAGGTGCGGATTCCGGCGGATCTGGTGTACGAGTTCATCGACGAGATGTCCGAGCGGGTCGACCGTGGCCTGCGCGTCTCGGAGAAAGCCGTCCGGAAGGCCGAGGAGTCGCGGGCCGAAACGGTCGAGGAACACGATCACATGACGGAAGTGGACAAGGTCATCTCGGACTTGCGCGACGAGTACCGGGACACGCTCCGGCAGGGTGTGCTCGATTCCCGCGAGGACTTCGACCTCCTGATACTCGCACAGGAACTGGAGGCCGGCGTTGTCACGGAGGACCAGGGCATCATCAACTGGGCGGAGGACTTCGGACTGCGGTATCTCAAGGGCCGGAACTTCCCGCCGCTGCTCCGGGAGTACCTCGCTGCGGGCGACCCGGACCGCTGGCGCGACGAGACTTAGTCGTCCTCGCCGCCGTCCGGTGGCTTCCCGCCAGGGAGCGCGCTGCGCGCTCGGCCGGCGATTGCACCGGGAATGTCCGTCGGGGAGGGAGCCACCCATTCGATGACCAGTAAGGCGACGGCTAACCCCAGAAACACCGCGCCGATCGCCGGCTGGCCGCGAGCGATGTTGTCGACGCCGAGGAGGGTGACTCGCGCGGCGAGTACGACCGCGACCATCAGCTCGATTGTCCCGATGAGTCCCCGTGCCATCGGCCGTCGTAGGCGGTGACTAAACAAAAGCATCGCGCCTGCGTGACGACTACGTCCGCACCAGTGTCGAGGGACATACGTTCAAGTCGCTACCGGCTGAAGGTCGCTGGTATGCAAATCGGTATCGTCTCTGACACGCACGACAACGCGTCACAGGTCGAGGCCGCAGTTGAGACGTTCGCTGACGCGGGCTGTGAGACGGTCATCCACTGTGGCGACTTCGTCGCCCCGTTCTCCGTGACTCCGTTCGACGGCGACTGGTCGTTCTACGCCGTGCGCGGCAACAACGACGGTGAATGGGCGGTCCAATCTACCGTGGAGGACTTTGGGACGTACTTCGGCGAGATGGGCGAGGTAACGATCGACGGGCACGCCGTCGCGGTGTATCACGGGACTAGCGGAGAGATCGTCGACGCGCTGGTCGAATGTGGGAACTACGACTACGTGTTTCACGGCCACACCCATGAACGCGGGCACGAGGAGCGCGCGGGCACGGTACGAATCAACCCCGGCGGCATCTCGATTCCGCCGGCCCCCGAGCCGTTCTCGGTCGCGACACTCTCGACGGAGACCGGCGAGGTCGAATTCCACGAACTGGGGTGAGAATCAGTCGTCGGCGTGACTGTCGACGCGCTGTGGGCTGCCGTCGTGTTCGACGAGTCCCCGGCCGACGCCGAGGGCTTCGTCGGTCCGGCGAATACTCTTCTCGGCGCTTGCAGTCCGCTCCGAGAGCGCGCGAACGGCGTCGATGTTCTCCGGCACGACATCGGCTTCCTGGTGGATCGCCTGGAACAGGTAGAGGTCCCGTCGCTCAACGGTGATGGATTCGGCCCAGATGCAGTTCTCCCACACGTCACCGCGCGGGCGACCGGCGTCGCGGGTGTACTCCTTGAGCTTCCCCGCGCCGTCGATGCCGAGCGTCTCCGGGATGAGGAACAGCCGCGACTCGTCGGTCAGCAGCGACGTGACTTCCTCTGTGGTGGGTTCGCTTTCCAGCGTCACGTTGACGCTGTGAGTGTGCATCTGTGTCGTTGGGACCTTCATCCCCATCGTGTCGATGTCGAGGTCGGGAAAAATAGTCTGGACGTCGGGACCGTGGTGGGAGGGGATTTCGACGGGGTCAGGGAGTGTATCGTTGATCGGGCCACGACCGGTCTGGCCCGGATCGGCACCGCGCCGCACCAGTGTCACACGCGATTTTTCAACCCCGTATGATTCCCTGAGCGGTGCGAGCAGGCGTGACAGGCCTGTTGTATTACAGGAGACGACGCGAGCCGTGTCAGCCCCGACTGCCTTCTCGTAGTTGGCGCGGGCATTGAAGCTCACATCTGCCACATCGGCGTCCTCCCCACCCTGGAAGATGGCTGGCGTGTCGTGCTCGGCATATAACGGCGCGTTGGCCGCGCCGACGCCACTCGGCGTGGTGTCGACGACCACGTCGCTCGTTTCAATGAGGTCATGGACTGTCCCGGCCGTCGCGAGATCGGCTTCATCGAACGGTTCGCGGCCGTCCGCGGCGTAGAGGTCGTAGCCGCGGTCGTCTGCGATAGTTGCCTCGAAGTTCGGCGAGCGCTTTGCAACGCCCGCGACTGTCATATCTGGCTGGACACGCACCGCGTCAGCGACGCGTTTCCCGATGGTGCCGAAGCCGTTGATGCCCACGTGGAGCATACACGTCCATATCTCCGGGGAGAGTATATTCTTTGTGATTAATTTACGGAGAAATTAACTCAGATAGTTGTACCTCTGGATATTGTGAACTTTTAGCACGAACTACCAGAAAACACTGAGATGTCGCGTGTTTCGCCGGCCTGTGCCGGCAGTCTATCAAGAGTTATTCAGGCGGAGTACGCAGTCAGTTGTATGGACAACTCGTCGCTTCGTGCGCCCGCCGAGACCGCTGTCAAACAGTGCCTGAATCTCCAGTCCGACGAATCGTGTGCGGTCATCACTGACGACCAGCGGAAATCGATCGGCGAGGCGCTGTATCGTGTCGCCGCCGAGATCACCGACGACTCCGTCTTCGTGCGCTACCCGCCGGGCGAGCAACATGGCGCGGAGCCGCCCGCACCGGTCGCCGGCGCGATGGAAACCGCCGATGTCGTGCTCGCGCCGACGACCAAGAGCCTGAGCCACACTGAGGCCCGCACTGACGCTAACGAGGCCGGCGCTCGCGTTGCGACCCTGCCCGGCATCAGCGAGGGCGTGTTCCTCATGGGGTTAGACGCTGACTACCACCGTATCGAACAGCACTGCGAGGACGTGCTGGCACAGGTCGAAGACGCCGAGGAGATCCGGGTCACGTCGCCACAGGGGACCGACATCACGTTCGGTATCGGTGCCCGCGAGTGGCACATGGACACCGGCATTGTCCACGAGGCCGGCAAGATGTCGAATCTCCCTGCCGGCGAGGTGTTCCTCGCCCCCGAGACGGCCGACGGAAGGTTCGTCGTCGACGGGACGATGCGCCCCCACGGCAAACTCGACGGGAAGCAACTCACCTTCGAGGTCGAGGACGGCTACGTCACGGACATCGACGACCCCGACATCCGTGCGCAGGTCGAGGACGCGGCTGATGAGGTCGGTCGGGACGCATACAACCTCGCGGAGCTGGGTATCGGAACGAACGTCGCCGTCACCGAACTCGTCGGCTCCGTTCTCTTGGACGAGAAGGCCGGCGGCACTGTTCACATCGCTATCGGCGACGACCACGCGATGGGCGGCGATGTCCACGCGCCGATTCATCTGGACGGGATTCTGACGGAACCGACCGTGTATGCGGACGGGGAGGTCGTAGACCTCCCAAAACCGAGCGGTGAATGAAATGAACCGCGAGATGGGCGAGGAAGTGGAACTTCCTCGGGTAGAGTGAACGAGGCCAAAACGGATTTCCAACACACAGGACTGAGTGCGTAAGCAGCCCACACCGGCAGCCTCCACTATCTGCGTACGTATTCTTCTCTCACAGCGTATCCGACGATGAGCACCGCCCAAGCGAACGACCCGACGAGGACGAGGTCGAACGACACCGGGTAGCCGAGGTTCCACGCGAGCACCAGCCCGTGTACTGCACTCATGAATGCCATCGTTGCGACCGTGATGGTGGCCGCCACCTGTGGCACGTCCGGCGGGTCGAAGCGGAACGCTCCCTTCAGCACGAGAAGAGTCGCGAGCATCAGTGCCGGCATGAGGGCGACACCGACCGGTTTCGAGACGTAGGTATCGGGCGTGCCCGACGCAGAGAAGTGAATCGCGACTTCGGCTGGGAGGTGTGACCAGACTGTGAGACCAGCCATGGTTGTCAGGCCGACGATGACACCGCTTACGATGTCAGCACGGTCCGGTTGGCGGGCCATACCTATCGTTTGGTCCGACAATTCAAGAAGGGAAGCGTGACCGTGCGAGTGAGAACCACGAGCAGCGCCGTGGCGACGACCATTTAGGGGAGCGCAGTCAACGGCTGCATATGACAGACGCTACACCGGGCGACCGCATCGCCCTCCCGTGTCCGGCCTGTTCGCCGGACCTGGAAACGGTTCACGAGGTGCTGAAGCCGGGCGGCCACGTGACGGTTCGCTGTACGGACTGCGACCATGTCCACAAGGAACAACTGCCAGAAGATGAGACGCTACAGCGTAGTGTCGTCGTCTCACAGGATGGGGACTCCTTCACCGCAGAGGTCGACGTGCCGGCTGAGGAAGAACTGTCCGTCGGCGAGGAGTTCCTGCTTGAGACCGACGAAGCGGTTGTGACTGCGCGCATCACCAGCTTAGAGACCGCTGACGGCCGCGAGGACGAGGCGGCCGCCGAGGATGTCGAGACCATTTGGTCGCGGGCCGTCGGCAACGTTTCGGTCAACGTCACGATGCACCCGAAAGACGGGACCCACGACGAGACCGAGAGCTTCAAACTCCACGTTCCCGGCGACTACGAGTTCGTCGTCGGCGAGACCGAGGAGTTCGGCGAGGAAGAGTTCACCGTCGAGGGGATCCACGTCCGCGATGACGCCCACGGCTACGACCACGAGAACATGGATCACGACGGAGACATGGGCATCGCGAAGGACATCAACCGGTTGTACGTCAGAGACGAGTCGACCACGGCGTGGTCGGCCTGGTAGGATGGCCGACTGGGGCCGGCAGCGGTCGCGGCTGTCCGACCGTCTGCGAGAGCGGGTCGCCGACGAGGACGTTCTCGCGGCGATAGCGTCGGTTCCACGCCATCAGTTCGTTCCGGACGACAAGCGACACGACGCCTACGCCGACCGCCCGCTCCCGATCGGATCGGGCCAGACAATTTCTGCGCCGCACATGGTCGCAATCATGGCCGAGGTTCTCGACTTGTCCACGGGCGACCGCGTGCTGGAGGTGGGAACCGGCTGTGGCTACCACGCTGCGGTGACTGCCGAACTGGTCGGCCCCGGGAACGTCTACAGTGTAGAGTACCACGCATCGCTCGCCGACGACGCACGGGAAACGCTGGAAGCGACCGGCTACGGCGACATCTCTGTTCGGGTCGGCGACGGCAAGGAGGGGTGGCCAGAACACGCCCCCTACGACCGGACGTATCTGACCTGTGCCGCGCCGGAGTTCCCCGCCCCGCTCGTCGAACAGACCCGCGAAGACGGTGTTCTGCTGGCCCCAATTGGGGACGGACAACAGCGCCTCATCCGTGCGGAGAAACAGGCTGACGGCACGCTCGATAGCGAGGACCACGGTGGCGTCCGGTTCGTCCCGCTCCAGTAGGGTTTTCGACAGACACGGCCGTTGTCGCGCCATTGATATAGCTCTGGCCGAATGTAGTGGTATGGACCCGGCGGTACTGCGGGACGACATGGTCGACAGCCTGCAACACGAGAGCAAGGGTGTCGTCCGGAGCGCGTGGCTGTCGACAGCGATGCGTGCCGTCCCCCGGGAGGCCTTCGTCGGCGAGCAACAGGCCTACTCAGACCGTCCATTTGAACGCCTCGGCACGCGTGTGCTCTCGCCCAGTACCGCCGGCCGCGTACTCGAAACTCTGTCACCAGAAGAAGACGACAACGTGCTCGTGGTCGGAGCCGGCGTCGGCTACACGGCCGCCGTGTTGGCAGAACAGGTCGGCGCAGCGAACGTTCATGCGATAGATATCACGCGTCGCCTCGTCATCGAAGCCCGCCAGAACCTGGCAGAAGCAGGCTATGACGCCGTCCTCGTGGACCGCCGTGACGGGGCTGACGGACTCCCGGAGTACGCACCGTACGACCGCATTCTTCTCGAAGCCGCCGCGATTGACCCACCCAGGGCGCTCCTCCAGCAACTGACCGATGACGGCCGACTGGTGATGCCGCTTGGCACCGGCGAGCAGTCACTGGCTGTCGTGGAGGCCGACGGTTCGGTCAAGCGACACGGCACTGTCGCGTTCCAGCCGATGCTCGTCGAGGGTGAACAGGCTGACACTGTCGAGCGCAACCGGACCCACCGTGAAGACCGCGAGCGTGCCCGCCAGGCGGCTCAGTCCCGCGCGGGATGGGAGCAGGAGTGGATTGACTGGGACGGCTAGGGCGACTCGACGACAAGCAGGTCGGTGTTCGAGCGAGCGTCTTCGTAGTTGCTCCCAGCCGGTGGTTTCACCTCGAAAGTGACGGTGCCGTCCTGTTGATTCGGTCCGAGCGACGGCGACAGTGAGAGGGTCACGTTCCCTGCGCTACCCGTCTCGCCGGTTGTAACCGACGAGAGCGTTGCTGTCCCACTTTTCGCGACCACTGTTGCACCGGACACGGGTGACCCCTTTGAGTCGACGACGGTGACGACTACGTCCTGTGTCCCCGGGTTAGCCACTTCCGGGTGCGGCTCAACATCGACCTCTGTCACTTGTAGCGTCTCGATTCCGGAGATGGTGCTCATCATGACGGAGAGGCAGGCGACACCGACCACCAGCGCAATAACGAGACGAATCGGTAGGCCCTCGATAGCACGTTCGTCGTGCCACAGCGAATCTGACATGGACAGGCGTGGGTCCGAGCTCGTATTTGAACCCTCGTGCGGACGTTCAAGTAGCGGAACGAGTCAACCGCCGGTATGGTCGTTATCGGACGAGAGGGGGCGACGGGGACGACGGTTCGGCTGGGTCACTATCGGGCCCGCGACGGGAGCCGCGGCGCTGCGGTCGATTTCGATGTCGACCGGCCACACGTTGGTCTCGTCGTCGGGAAACGCGGGTCGGGGAAGACGTACACGGTCGGCGTCCTCGCCGAAGGATTGCTGGCTGCCGAAGGGGTCGCGCCGGTCATCGTCGACCCGATGGGGGCGTTCACGCCGCTGGATACTGCGGACGTGTCTGCAACGGTGGTCGACCCCAGCGTTCGCGCGGGCGCGCTTGACCCACGCCAGTGGTGTACGGTGCTCGGCCTCGACCCGGAACGGGGCGCGGGAGCGCTCGTGTGGCGAGCAGCGAGCGAGCGTGCGACTCTCGACGGGATGCGCTCGTGGGTGGCCGATGCGGATGTGGCGGCGAGCACCGCCCGCGCGGCGACGAATCATCTCGCACTCGCCGAGTCCTGGGGCGTCTTCGAGCCTTCGGGTATCGAGACTGAGACGCTGTGCAGCGATTGCCTGACCGTGCTCGACGTGTCGGGGCTCGATTCGCGGCCAGCCGGTGCGGTTCTCGCCGCTGTCGCGACCACGCTGTACGACGCTCGGATAGCCGAACAGACGAATCGGCTGCCCTGGCTGCTGGTCGACGAAGCCCACGCGTTCACCGACGGCGTCGCCCGGCGTCCGCTCCGCCGGCTCGTCACTCGGGGCCGCCAGCCCGGTGTGAGTTGTGTGCTGGCGACACAGCGACCCAGCGCCGTGGCAGCGACAACCGCTTCCCAAACTGACCTGCTCGTCGCCCACCGACTGACGAGCGCGGCTGACATCGACGCACTACAGGCCGCCCAGCCGACGTATCTCGACGGCGACTTCGCGGCCCGGCTCCCGGAGACGACTGGTGACGCGCTCATCGTCGATGACAGCACTGAATCCGTCCATCACGTGACCGTCCGTGAGCGGCGGACGCCCCACGGCGGCGAGACGCCGCGGGCAAGCGACTCCGGAGCAGACAGGGGGCACGAAGCTCGTGCGGGGGGTTCTGAAATCCGATGACCCGGCAGGAATCAAACGATTTGTACGATGCCCCAGGCCAACCCGATCCCAGCCAGCGCACAGACGAGATTTCCGACAGCGTTGAGCGCGGCCAAGGCCACATAGCCGTCCTCCCACAGTCGGACTGTCTCGACCGAAAACGACGAAAACGTCGTGAACGAGCCGCACGCACCGACACCGACAAGCAACGCTGCGTCACCAGTCACACCGGCGAACGTCACCAGTCCCAGAACAAAGCTTCCGACAGCGTTCACTGTGAGCGTCCCGAGCGGGAACGTCTCCCGCTGGACAGCCCCCGCCAGATAGTGGCGACAGAGTGCGCCGATAGCGCCACCGGTGCCGACCAGATGCGCCGGCTCGACAGCGACCATCAGCGCTCACCTCCGGCGAACAGCCGAACGACTTCACGGCCGACAAGGACGCCGGCAAAACCCAGAGCGTAGCTTCCGATGATGTTCGCAACAGCCCACTCGGGCGTTAGAACCGTCTCCACCGCGAACGTGCTGTAGGTGGTAAACGACGAGATAAAGCCGGTCGAAGCGGCCAGCTTCGTCTCGCTGGCCAGCGCACCGACCTGCAGCCCTTCGTACACGAGCACGCCGAGTGCGAAACTGCCACAGGCATTTACCAACAGCGTCCCCTGTAATCCCGGAACAAAGAGGCCGACGAAGTACCGGAGGTTCGAACCGGCGAACCCCCCGAGGCCGACGAGGACGATAGTTTCGACCGTTACCAGCGGGTGGGTGTCTGTCATCCTTACTCCCCGAGTATCTCCGCCAGCCGTGCTTCACCGAGCGTGTCAACGAGTTGCGCGAGTTCGATAACCCGCTCTTCGCCGAGCGTCTCGACGAGTTCACGGATCTCTGCTGGGTCGAACGTCCGTGCGACGTAGCCGAGGTTCTCTACCATTCGCGTCGTCCGGTCCAGCGTCTCTTCATCAGGGCGCAACGTCAACGGCCGATTAGTGAACTTGCCGTTTTCATTGAAGTAGCAGAAGCGTAACTCGGCAGTGTCGCTATCATCCGGGTCGACGATCTGCAAAACACCGTACCCACTGTCCCACTCGTCCAGTTCGACCTCAAGCAGCGTTTCGTAACGAGTCATACGATCTGATTCCAAATACACCGACTTATAGATTGGCATACTGCAATCAGAAACAAGCGACAAAAGTTACGTCTCACAACAAAAAAGCAATTCTGCCGAAACGGACTGCGTTGCCTCGCCAATAGCGTCGTACCGGAATAATATTGGTACAGGTGTTATTCCGGAATCGAGTGTCGGCTTATCGACTGTCTGCTGTATCCCATCGTTCGAGTCTCCCGAGTCGGCCCATCAGAGAGACGCAAGTGGCTAAAATGGTTTTCGGCAATGAAATTATTTTTATATCCGCTCCGACTACGGCAGAGCAATGCCAGAGTCAAAACAAGGATCTAGTGTCGCTCGTTTCGATGTCACCAATATCGGTGGGATCGACGAGACTTCAGTCGAGATTCCACCGGGTGTGACGGTGCTGACGGGGAAGAATGCCACAAACCGAACGTCGTTTCTGCAGTCTATTATGGCGGCGATGGGGAGTACGCAGGCCACGCTGAAAGGCGACGCCGATGAGGGGAGTGTTACCCTCACTTACCGGGACGCGGTATACGAACGGACGCTCACGCGAGCGGGAGACGCCGTTCAGTTTGACGGTGATGGGTACCTTGACGACCCTGCGGTCGCCGACCTGTTCGCGTTCCTCCTCGAAACCAACGAGGCGCGCCGGTCCGTTGCTCGTGGCGACGATCTCCGCGAAATCATCATGCGGCCGGTCGACATCGACGCGATCCGCTCGGAAGTCGAACAGCTGGAAGCGGAGAAAGGCGAGATCAACGACGAACTCGCCACGGTCGAGTCCCGCCAGCGCGACCTCCCGGACCTCGAACAGCGCCGGACCGAACTCCGCGAACAGATCGAGGAGAAACGCGAGGAACTGGCCGATCGAGAGGAGGAGATAGACAACAGCAGCCGGGATATCGAGGAGAGCCGTCAGGAACAGGATATCCTCGAAGAGAAACTCGACGAACTCCGCTCGACGCGGTCGGATCTCGAATCCGTCCGGCGGGATATCGAGGCACAGGAAGAGAGCATCTCCTCGCTAAAACGCGAGCGGTCCGACCTCGAAGACGAACTGGACGAACTGCCGGAGACGCCGATGGGCGACCAGCAGCACCTCGAAGACGAGATCGCAAGCCTGCGCGACCAGCGCCAGCGGCTGAACAGCGAGATATCAGATCTCCAGAGCCTCATCCAGTACAACGAGGAACGGCTCGAAGAGGAAGACTACGATGTCATCCAGTCGCTCGAAGACGCGCCCGAGGGCTCTGACGGCGCGGTAACAGAGCAACTCCTCGAAGGTGAAAACGGGGAATCCGTCGTCTGCTGGACGTGTGGCTCGACGGTCGACCGCGAGCAGATCGAAGACACTGTTGACCGCCTGCAGGACCTCCGTCAGCAGAAGGTCGAGGATCTCAACGATATCAAGTCGGAACTCGACGATCTCAAGACCGACCAGCGCGAGGCCGAAAAGAAACAGCGCCGCCGCGAGGACGTCGAACGGAAAATCCAGGAGACGGAGACGGAGATCGAACGCCGCGAAGCGCAGATCACTTCCCTGAAAGACCGGCGCGAGGAACTGACTGATGATGTCGAATCTCTGGAAGACGAGGTCGACAACCTCGAATCCGAGGACTTCGACGAAATCCTCTCGCTACACCGGGAGGCGAATCAGCTCGAATTCGAGATCGACAGCCTGGAATCTGACCTTGACGACGTGTCTGCCGAGATCGAGGAGATAGAGGAGCTGGTCAATCGGGCCGACGACCTCCGTGAGGAGCGCGACGCCCTTGTCGAGGAACTCACTGACAAGCGGACGAAGATCGACCAGATAGAGGCGAACGCTGTCGACCAGTTCAACGAGCACATGGACGCCATCCTCGGTATTCTGGAGTACGAGAACCTCGAACGCATCTGGATCGAGCGCGTCGAGCAGACCGTCCGCGAAGGACGCCAGAAGGTCGACCGAACGGTGTTCGAGCTACACATCGTCCGGACCACCGAGAACGGTGCGGCGTACGAGGACACCATCGAGCACCTCAGCGAGAGCGAGCGCGAGGTGACTGGCCTCATTTTCGCCCTTGCGGGCTATCTGGTGCATGACCTCCACGAAAGCGTTCCGTTCATGCTGCTCGACTCGCTGGAAGCTATCGACTCGGCACGAATCGCCGAGCTCGTCGAGTACTTCGCTGACTACGCCGAGCATCTCGTCGTCGCCCTCTTGCCGGAGGACGCCCAGGCGCTCGACGACGACTTCAACCGCATCACTTCGATCTAACCCCGTAGTCTTTTAGTTCCGGTTACCGTACGTGGGAACAACAGATGGCGAATACGACAGACGGCCGGCCGTCGAGCAAGGTCGCTCGACTCATCGACGAGTACGAACTCGATGGACTTGGTGCGGAGATGGAGGCTCGCTGGACGGGTGACGGTGAAAAGCGTATGAGTCTCCGTGACCTCGCGGAGTTTTTCAACAAGCGCCTCCTCGAACGCGAGCTGGTCGATGCAGGCCTGAGCGCCCTCGAAAGCGATGTGGAATCGACCTACGAGAACCTCACCGGCGACGACATCAGCACAGGCGTTCGGACTGACACCGTCAATCGACTCGAACGCAACGGTGTCGACGTCGACAGTCTCGAAACCGATTTCATTACCTATCAGGCCATCCGGTCGTATCTGAAGGAATGGCGCGGCGCGGAGTATCAGGGGCTATCCGACGACGAGAAGATAGAAAAGGATCTCGAAAGCATTCAGCGGCTCCTGACCCGAACGCTGTCGGTAACTGACCAGCGAATCGAGAAACTGCGGGATACGAGCCGTATCGACATCGAGGACTTCGAGGTATTTCTGGACGCACAGGTGCTGTGCCAGTCCTGTGGTAGTCAGTACGCCGTCGCGGAGTTCTTCGACCAGGGCGGCTGTGAGTGCCAGCAGGATTGAATCGCCGCTCTGACTCCATCTGACTGTCCCGAGAAGGATACTGTGTCGGAAGATGTAGAAACAATCGAAAACAGTTGTGAAGCGCAACAAAGCAAGCAATATAGCTGCGACAGCCGCCCGTAGAAATAGAACCGAACTGTTGTCTCGGGGATCTGCCGCCGCAGTTGCCTATTGAGTCACACAGGGCTGAAGGCGTCGGGGGGCATTATAACGGATATGCACCCAGCCGAGCTCCGAGCGTCGATTCCGGCACTCGAACGGTGTACGTACTTCAACACGGGGGCAAGCGGGCCGACACCGCGCCCTGTGGTCGACGCTGCGACGGCGTTTCTCGAACACCATGCCTTCGATGCACCTGCGGATGAGGGACCGTATACGGCTGCGTGGGACGCTATCGCGGCGGCCCGCGAAGTTGTCGCCAGCCACATCGGGACCGACGCCGCTAACGTCGCGTTCACCCGCAGCACCGCCGATGGGGTCAACATGGTCGCCGGGGCTATCGACTGGCAGCCCGGTGACGTGGTCGTCCGGACTGATCTTGAACATCCTGCCGGCATGCTCCCGTGGAACCGACTGGCCGACACCCACGATGTCGAAGTCCGCGTACTGGAAACCGAGGGTGGTCGGCTCGACATGGCTGACGTGAAAGACGCCGTGGCCGACGCCAGACTGGTGGCGCTGAGTTCCCTTTCTTGGACCCACGGGACTAACCTCCCGGTTTCGGATGTCGTCGATGTAGCCCACGACGCCGGCGCACAGGTACTCGTCGACGCCGTCCAGTCCGTCGGGCAACACCCGGTCGATGTGACCGAATGGGGCGCGGACTTCGTGGCCGCGGCGGGGCACAAGTGGCTGCTGGGCGTCTGGGGTGGCGGGTTCCTCTATGTCGACCCGGACGCGTATGACCGACTGCACCAGACCCGCATTGGCTACCGGAGCGTCGAAGACCCTGGTGCTGACGGGTACACATACTGCGAAGGCGCGCGCCGCTTCGAGGTCGGAACTACCTCGCCGGTCCCCTACGTCGCACTCGCGAACGCCATCGAAACGGTCGAGGCCGTCGGCTTCGACACGATCCAGCCTCGTGTCGAACGGCTGACCGACCGCCTCAAAGACGGGCTCGGCGACCGACTGCTGAGTCCCCGCGACTACGAGTCTGGACTCGTGACGTTCACTGCCGACGACCCCGAGGCGACCGTCGAGCGACTCGCGGCTGACGGTATCATCATCAGATCACTCCCCCCCCCCGAGGCGCTCCGGGCGTCGGTCCACGTGTTCAATACAGCCGACGACATCGACCGCCTGCTCGACGCGCTATAGCGTTCACAGCGCGCCCTGCTACGACCGGCGTCACAGCCCCGGACTTTCTTGTCCTGACCGGTCGTTCGTCCTTGCATGGAGACACGCCCCGTCCTGACGTGCTTCCTACGCAGCGAAGGCGAGGTGTTGCTGTTGCGCCGGAGCGATGCGGTCGGCTCGTATCAGGGCCAGTGGGGCGGGGTGGCGGGGCACGTCGCCGACGACGCCGGGCGGGAGCGGGACCCGGAGACGGCCGCGCGGGCTGAAATCGACGAGGAAACCGGGCTGGCCGACGCGGTGACGCTCGTCCGGGAGGGCGATTCATTTCAGATCGCAGACACAGATCATGGGGTTCGCTGGCGGGTCCATCCGTTCCTGTTCGATTGTGAGGCCCGCACGGTCGCGACGAACGAGGAGACGACCGAGACTGCGTGGGTCCACCCGCCGGAAATCCTGACTCGTGAGACGGTCCCGCGACTGTGGACCTCCTGGGACCGTGTTCGCCCGCGAGTGGGGACCGTTCGCGAGGACCGGACTCACGGCTCGGCGTGGCTCTCGCTCCGGGCACTGGAGGTGCTACGCGACGAAGCCGCTCTGGCCGATGCTGGACGGAGCGACGACTTGGAGACGGCCGAGCGGGACGGCGACGACTGGGACGCGCTCGCCGCCGTCGCCGCCGAACTCCGCGAGGCCCGCGCCTCGATGGTCGTCGTCGCCAACCGGGTCAACCGAGCGATGGCCGCCGTCGCCGACGAGTCGCCGACGGCCGTCGAACAGGCTGCGACCGAGACGCTGAACCACGCGGTGACCGCCGACCGAGTCGCCGCGGCTGTCGCCGCTGAGCACGTCGGTGACCGCATCGCGACGCTCTCTCGGTCCGGAACAGTCAGTACGGTGGTCGACGCCGTTGTACCCGAGGCCGTGCTCGTCGCCGAGTCACGGCCCGGCGGTGAAGGCATTGGCGTCGCCGAGACGCTTGCTGACAGGGCCGCGGTGACGCTGACGACTGACGCGGCGCTCGGCTACGCACTGGAGGACTGGACCGCCGCGACGCTCGTCATCGGTGCCGACCGCGTCCTTCCAGACGGTCGCGTGGTCAACAAGGTTGGTACCCGGTCGGCGGCCCTTTCGGCGGCCGCCGCGGACGTGGACTGCTACGCAGTGTGTGCGACAGACAAGATTGCGCCACGCGCTACGTGGGACAGAGAGGAACGTGACGCCCGGGAGGTGTACGCCGGCGACGCCGATATGGCCGTATCGAACCCGACCTTCGACGTGACGCCGGCGTCGGCAGTGACGGTCGTCACCGAGCGCGGCGTTCTGGAGACGACTGATATCGAGGAGATCGCTGACGCCCACCGGGATCGGGGCGAATGGCCCGGGCGCCGGTGATATCAGAGATTGGTGGACGCTCTCATTGCTCGTCTAGCACGACTGGGACGCCGGCTTCGGCCACGTCGGCGGCGAACTCGCGGGAATCGGCTTCGAGGTTAGAGAAGGTGTTGTAGTGGACTGGCATCACGAGGTCCGGGTCGATGGTCGCGGCCAGAGCGGCGGCCTCGTGGCGGTCCATCGTCGCCCGCGGGCCGATGGGCGGACACAGTAGCGATACCTCAAGGGTCCGGTGGCCAGGTAGGACATCCGAATCGCCGGGATAGAAGGCTCTGGTCCCCTCGACGGCGATCATGAAGCCACAGCCGAACCCCTCCGGATGATACGGCGTGCTGTCAGGGAGCGTATGCCGCCCGTCCGGTTCGTTGTATGCCGGTGTCGACCATATCGGCACGTCCTTGACCGTCGTCTGCGATTTCATGCCGACCTCGACGATGTCGTACGGCAGTGAGGACAGCGGCGGGAGGTCCCGGTCGCCGACGCGCTCGTCGATACCTTCGTAGGCGACGATGGTTGCATCCTCGCTCGCCACGCGCTCGATACCGTCCGGGTCGTAGTGGTGGACGTGAGTTACACAGACAACGTCGCCGTCTTCCGCACGGTAGTCGCTGCTCGGTGGATGGCCGATGCCGTCCGTGTGGGGTTCCCACTCGCCGGTGAGCACGCCGTACCGGCCCGGATCGACGTACACTACTGTGTCGTCGCCGGCAAACCGGAGCGTCGCGTACCCCAGCCAGTCGACGGTCAGCCCGTCGTGTCGAACTGTCATTGGATGTCGGTACGCGCTACACCCTGAATAAGGCCGCTACTCGCTTCCGTCCACCCCCGGCAGAAGATATACCAGGCCACTGTTCGTCTGCCTGCCCGTGCGAAACTTCCACATTACGACGGTCTGGGGGATTCCGATACGGGTCAACGTCTCACTGCTGATTTTCTTGCCGGTGCTGGCCTGGATTATCGGCAGCGGGACGCAGATCGAAACGTACGCCGGCATCGTGAGTGCCCTGTCGGGTGAGACACTCGACAGCACGGTGTTGACTGCGGGCCAGACCCCGTGGCTCATCGGTACCACCGCGGCCGTGGGCCTGTTCGCCAGCGTCGCTCTCCACGAACTGGGCCACGCCTGGGCGGCGATGCGCTACGGCCTCCGGGTCGAGTCCATCACGCTCTGGATTCTCGGCGGTCTCGCTAACCTCGAAGCCATGCCCAAGGAGTGGAACCGGGAACTCGTCATCGCGCTGGCCGGCCCGGCCGTGAGTATTCTGACCGGACTGGCCTGCTACGCCGCACTGTTTGCCCTGCCGGCGAGCGCGCAGGTGACGCTGTTCGTTATCGGCTGGCTGGCCGTCACGAACATCTTTCTCGCCGTGTTCAACATGCTGCCAGCGTTCCCGATGGACGGCGGCCGCGTGCTCCGGGCACTGCTCGCGCGAACGCGGCCCTACGCGACGGCCACTCGTATCGCCGCTCGGATCGGCACTGGGTTCGCCGTGCTGTTCGCCGTCGTGGGCGCCATCTCGGTTAGCCCGATGTTGCTGCTACTCGCACTGTTCGTCTACGGCGCCGCGTCGAGCGAATCCCGCACCGTCGCGCTGGCAGCGCTGCTTGAGGGGCTGACTGTCGATGACGTGGCCAGCCCGCTCGATGCGACTATCGAGGCCGATGCCAGCGTCGAGGACCTCGTCGACCGGATGTTCGCTGATCGGCGAACCGAGTTCGCTGTCACGCGTGGCGGCGACGTGGTCGGCGTCGTCACGGTCGGCGATTTCAGGGAACTCTCGACGGCCGAACGCGAAGCCGACACCGTGGCCGACCTGATGGAGGCGGATCTGCCGCGATTCCCAGCGGAGAAGGCCGCCTTCGACGCGCTCGTCGAACTCGACACCGCCAGAGCTATCGCCGCCTTCGTCGACGGCCCTGAGGGAACCCGCGTGGTCTCCCGGGAAGACTTCGCCAGCGCGATGGAGATGCGGCGCGTCGTCGGCTCGCCGGAACCGTTTTAAACAGCGCTTACTCGCTCGAATATGGCCGCTACCAACTAGAAGGCCCTACCTGAAGCCGACTGAACGACTTGAGCGAACCGAGGGGGTTTTCGTATTCTGTGCGGAGACGACACCAGAACCAGAGATGACCGCTTCTGACTGCCGGTACACACAAGAGGGGCCGACGTACACTACTGGACAATGCAATCCGGGTTCGTCGACCTGTTCGTCGACCTCGTCGGCACCGATCCGCTGATAAACGGCCTCGTCGGCGGGGTCATCATCGCGACGATGAACCTCTTCGGGGCGTCGCTCGTGTTGGTCTGGCGTGACCCCTCGGAGCGGGCGCTGGATACGGCGCTGGGCTTCGCTGCTGGCGTGATGCTGGCCGCTGCGTTCACGAGCCTCATCATTCCCGGCATCGAGGAGTACTCGGGCGGAAATCCGATTCCGACGCTCGTCGGCGTCGGGCTGGGGGCGCTGTTCCTCGACCGCGCGGACGGCCTCGTCCCACACGCCCACTACCTCCTGACCGGGAGCCGCCGGTCGGACGCGGCCAACCCCAGTCAGGACCTCTCGGTCGACGAGTCGAAACTGACGGGTGTCATCCTGTTCATACTCGCAATCACGCTGCACAACATCCCTGAAGGGCTGGCCGTCGGCGTCGGCTTCGGCGCGGCCGCCGGTGACCCACTCCAGATCGGCGGCGCGCTCTCGTTGATGCTCGCCATTGGCATTCAGAACATCCCCGAAGGACTGGCCGTCTCAGTCGCGGCAATCAACGCGGGTCTGGATCGGCGACTGTATGCCGTCTTCTCCGGGATTCGCTCCGGTGTCGTGGAGATACCGCTTGCGGTGTTTGGCGCTGTCGCCGTCGTGACTGTCGAACCGCTGCTGCCATACGCGATGGGCTTTGCAGCGGGCGCGATGCTGTTCGTGATCTCCGACGAGATAATCCCCGAGACGCACCAGCGCGGCTACGAGCGCGTCGCGACGCTCGGCCTGATGGCCGGCGTCATCATCATGCTGTATCTGGATATCGCGCTCGCGGCCTGAATCTTGTCTTCGTGTCCACTATTCTTCGTAGGGCCAGTTCGGGTCGCGGTCGAGGTCTGTCGGCTCCTCGCAGTCCTCGGCCTCATCGGGGGCACACGCTCCGTGTTCGCGGAAGTTTTCCCGGGCTTCCGTCAGTGATACGTGGTTTGTATCGCTGACGAACTCCGCGTCGCCGAACTGGATAGGGTCGTCGAGCCAGTGACACACCGGACACATCTCGTACGACCCGGGCCGCCCCTCCGGGAGTGTCTGGTAGCCACAACACGGGCAATAGCCCAGCTCCCGTGCGGCTGGATTACCGGGCGTCTCGGTTGACATATTTCGTGGTATGTGCCTTCACACCATAGAATTACCGAACCGGGCGATGCATGACTATCGCTGCGACGGACAGACTACTCCGACTGTGCGTCTTCGACTTTCTCCGCGTACTCCTCCAGTTCAGCGGCCAGTTCGCGGGCCTGGGCCGCCGACAGCGTCACCGAATCCGCGTGTGGCTTCACCGCGTCGAGATCGGTGTTGTCCATCTCCAGTTGGAGTTCGACGTGGTCCGGGTTCTTTCGCGGCGCAGTCACGTTCAGGACGGCCAGTGCCTCCTCCTCGAAGCCGTGGCCCTCTACCTCACCGTCGAGCAGGTCGAAGGTCGTGTACGCGTTGACCTTCATGATGCGGTCGACCATACCGCCTGTTCGCGGGCCGGAGACTTAACGCACGTTACTCCTCGGCGGTGACGCCCTCGTAGCCGACTCGCTCGGCGTCCGCCGCCGCGCGGTCGATGGCCGCATCGAGGTCGAACTCCCTGACGACCGTTCCGTCACGAATCAGTGGTTCGAGTAGCGACTCGGCGTCTTCCGGCCCATCACGGTCGGCCAGACCGATGTGGTGGCCGCCGTCGGCGGTGCGGTACACCGACTTCATCCCGGTGAGCTTCCCCCGCTTGGCCGCAGGCTCGCCGTCCACTTCGACGATGTCCAGTGCGAAATCCAGCGGGTCGGCGTTGGCGACGTAGCTCCCGACACCGAAGCCGTCGGCCACGTCCCGAAGTTCTCGCAGGGTTGTCGGGGTCAGACCCCCGGAGAGGAACAGATCCACGTCATCATGGCCGTGGGCGTCCAGCGTCCAGCGCACCTCTCGAACGATGTGGCGGAAGTCACCGCGGCGTGACCCAGTCGTGTCCAGCCGGACGCCGGCGAGGTCATCGACGGCCTCCGCCGCACGGAGCGCTTCGTCGGCCTCGTCGCTGTAGGTGTCAGTCAGGGCGATGCGCGGTGTCTCCTCGGGGACGGCGGCGTCGAACGCCTGCCACGCCTGTTCCTGATTTCCGCGGCCGAAACAGATCATGAGCGCGTGGGGCATCGTCCCGCCGGCCTCCCGGCCGATGACCTCACCCGCTGCGACGTTCGAGATGCCGTCGAGCCCGCCCAGCAACGCCGACCGCTCGACCATCGCGCCGATAGAGGGGTGGACGTGGCGCGAGCCAAAGGAGAGCACCGTTGACTCCGGCGCGGCGTGGCGTGCCTCTAATGCCCGCGTCGCGACGCCAGTCGGGTGTGAGAGAAAGCCAAGGAGTGCCGTCTCCAGGCGACAAAATTCACGGTACGACCCCTCGATTCGCATCACCGGGCCACCGTCGAACAGTTGTCCTTCGGGGAGCGCGTCAACGTCGACGCTCCGTCCTTCGAGCAACGCGGTGGCGTCTTTCAGCCCCGCCAGCAGCTTCCACCGGCCCGTTGCGAACTGGTTCGCCGTCACCTCGGCGACCACGTCCGGGTTCTTGCCTGCGTGTTCCAGCGCCTCCATCGTCCGGTCGAAGTAGGCGTCGGTCGCCCGCCCCTCGCGAATCGCCTCTGGTGAGACGATGTCGAACTCCTCGCTCATGGCACGGTGTTTTCAGTGTGGCGAAAAAAGCAGTCCGGTCGGCGACTGCCCCTCAAGACTCCGCTTGCCGGTGAATATCGTCGAGATCACTCACTGTCGGGCCGTTGACGATGCGGACGGTCTTGCCCGACCGGACCACGCGGAACGCGTCGTTGAACTGGTCGTCTGCTGGGACGACGTAGACGTCACTCTGGGGCTGGCTGGCGTCGTGTTCCTCGGTCAGCGCCGCCCGGTAGGCCTGTGCGAACTCGCTGGCGTCTTCCTCGGTATCCCAGCGGGTCTCCCAGACGTAGCCGTAGCCGCCCGAGCCGTTGCGGTAGGGCACGACGAGGTCACCGCCCCAGCCAGCCGAGATTTCGCTCTCGTAGCTGTAGCGGTCGCCCTCCGTCCGGCCGTTGTGGTACATCATCGCGTAAATCGAGGTCTCCCCGACCGTGTCGCCGACCGGGTCGTGGTCGAAGCGACTCCATTCCTCGGTCGAGCGGTCCGCGACGCTGACATTCACTGGTTTTTCGTCTGGATACCTCTCCGGGTGGAGCACCTGCTCAGTGCTGTCGGGGAAGTCGTCGTGGAGGGCGTCGACGGCGTCCCAGCCACCGTCAGAGCGAACCTGGTCGACGAACCGCGGCCCGGTGACGTAGGGCTGGTAGAGGACGGTGAACAGCCCCTCGTTGTAGCTCGGTTCCTGACTGCCGCCGTCTCCGTCGCTGCTTCCGCCGTCGTCACTGGTCCGGTCTGGAAGTGCGATACAGCCCCAGCCGTCACCACAGCGTCGCTCGTAGAGGATGCGGACGTAGTTGGCCTCGCCCTCGGTGACGCCCTGCCGTGACAGCTGTGTGTCCTGGGTCTTCGCGGAGCCGTTCAGCCCGAAGTGCTGGTCCTGCAGGGCGTGGACGAGTTCGTGTGAGAGCGTCCGCCGGTCGATCTGTGGTGTCTCCGTCGGGCTGACGATGACGATCTCATCCCGACTCGGAGAGTAGTACCCCTGGACTGTCGTCGAAAGCGTGTCGTCGATTTCGTCGCTGCTGCCGGAGTCTTCGCCAATGAGCAGGAGTGATTCCCACACCTGATCGTTCCAGGGGTCCTGTGGCCGGCCGCTACCGCCGCCGTCGTTGCCACCTGAGCGGTTCTGGTACTCGGCTCGGGAGATGACCGAAACCGGGACAGACTCTTTGAACTCCAAATCGCGGACCTGCTCGACGCGGGCCATCGTCCGGGCGACGACAGCTGCTCGCTCTGTCTTGTTCAATCCGTCGTCGGTCGTCACCGACACCGAGTCGTCGTACCAGTAGCCGTTCTCGTAGCCGATGGCGTCTTCGCCGGTCGGCGTCTCGGGGTGATCATTACCGCCGAAGGAGGGGACCGTACAGCCCGCCAAGACGACCGCCAGCGCAATGAGTAGTTCCTTACGCATCGTGAACCTCGCTCAGTTCGTCGGCTGTCGGTGCGTTCACGACGGTGACCGTGTCCCCATCGACCCTGACCGAAACAGCGTCGGTGTAGGGACTGTCTTCTTCGATAACCCAGTGGCCCTCTGCGGTTCGAGTGCCGCCCCAGTGAGCGATCACCGCCTCCCAGGCGTCGGCGAACTCGCGGGCATCGGCCTCACTGGCCCAGGTCGTCTTCCAGACGTAGGCCGTCTCGTCACCGTTGTCGTAGACGTACATTCGGCCGCCCGCCCAGCCGTCGGTGGCGGGCAGGTCGTAGTTATACGGGTCGTCGCTGTCCAGTGACCCGTCCTCGTAGTTGATGACATCTCGCGTCTGGACGACGCTCGACTCGTTGTAGTCGTCGGCGATGGTGTATGCCATCGACCCGGCGATGGCAGAGGGGCCGACGACGGCGTAGTCGGGTCGGTCGCGGTCAGTCGAGGGTCTGACCCGCTCCCAGTCGTCGCTGGACCGGTCCGCAAGCGAGACTGATTCGGGTTCCCACTCGGTGTAGCGCCCGGGATAGGTAACTTCGGCGGCCCCGTCGGGATAGTCGTCGTACGCGTCATTGACGGCGCTCCAGCCGCCACGTTCTCGGAGATCTCCGATCAGGCCGGGCCCGTCGCTGTAGGGGAAATACTGCATGAAGTTGATACCGAAGTGGCGGTCACCGCCGCCACCGCCGCTCCGGGAAGGCCTGTCGATACAGCGCCATGCCTCGCCACAGCGGTCGGTGTAGGTTTGGGTGACAGCAACGGCATCGCCTTCGACCATGCCGTTCCGACCCTGGACCTGATCCCGCGTCCGCGCGTCACTTTCGAGCCCGAAGTGCTGGTCCTGCAGGGCGTGGACGAGTTCGTGGGCCAGCGTCCCCCGGCTAATCGTCGGCGTCTCCGACTCGCTGACGATGACGATCTCACCGCGCTGGCTGCTGTAGTAGCCCAGTACGCTCTCCCCGCGGTTGCTGTTCTGGACGGCGATGGAGTCGCGGTCCTCGCCGATGAAAAACAGCGCCTCGAACTTCGCGTTGTCAAACCGACGCAGCGAATCACCGGTCTCGCCGCCGCCCGTGTTGTTGCGGTACTCGGCTCGCGAGACGACGGAGACCGGCACTGTCTCCTCGAATTCCAGCCCGCGAATCCGCTCGACGCGGGCCATCGTCCGAGCGACGACGGCGTCCCGCTCCGTCTTGTTCAGTCCGTCATCGGTCGTTACTGACAGCGATTCGTTGTACCAGTAGCCGTTCTCGTAGCCCAACCGGTCCGTCGCAGGTGCTCCCGGGGCGGAGTCGTTGTTCCCGTAGTCGGTCGCGGGTTCGCTCGGCGTCAGATCGGCGTTGCCCGACTCCGTGTCGGGCGACACACTGGGTGCCTGACAGCCTGCAAGTAACAGCACAACGGCACAGAGAACGACGAGGGCGAAAGGGCGGCGCATCTATCTTCACGGTAGGTTACCACAGTGAAAAGTCACACGCTCATCGTGACCACATTCATCAGCCAAAAGAATTTTTACGTCTGTTTGTGGCGCCCGGTCCCCACCCTGGGAGTAACTTTCGTAGTTGCGCCCTGCCAAGGTTCCCGTATGGAACTCGACCCAGCGCAGACCGCTCTGGTCGTCGTCGATATGCAGAACGGCTTCTGCCACCCCGACGGAAGCCTCTACGCACCGGACAGCGAAGCAGCCATCGCGCCCTGTGCCGACCTCGTCGACCGTGCCCGCGACGCCGGCGCGACGGTCGTGTTTACCCGCGACGTGCATCCGCCCGACCAGTTCGAGGGCACCCACTACTACGACGAGTTCGACCGGTGGGGCGAACACGTCGTCGAAGACTCGTGGGAAGCCGAACTCGTCGACGAACTCGATCCACAGGATGAGGACCTCGTCGTCGTCAAGCACACCTACGACGCCTTCTACCAAACGGAACTGGAGGGGTGGCTCGACGCCCACGGCGTCAAGGACTTGATTATCTGTGGCACGCTCGCGAACGTCTGTGTACTCCACACCGCTTCCAGTGCCGGCCTTCGAGACTACCGACCAGTTCTCGTCGAGGACGCCGTCGGCTATATCGAGGACGAACACCGCGAATACGCACTAGACCACGCTGAGTGGCTATTCGGTGAACTGACTGACCGCGACAACCTCATGTTCGCCTGACTTGGGGTAAGGATCCAGACTACGAACAAGCGAAGCAGGCCCACGCCGACCGCTACGGGGAGTCGTAGCTACGTGGCGTCGTCGCCGGTCGCGCCTCGTTCGATACTCACCCACACCTCGTCACCACGGGTGAGGTCGATATCCTCGCCGACGAGCTTCGCGCCGAAGCGCTTGCGTCCACAGAACAGTGCGATACCCGCTATTGGTTCGCCGTTTGCCAGCACGGTTACGTCGTCCCATGCGACCGTGCGGCCGTCGGCTGTCCCGACGTGTTGGCCTGCAAGGGCCGCGGCTTCGACCCCATCATGACTCAGCAGACCACCGCCCGAGTAGTGGGGCAAGCCGCCGTCGAGAACGCTTGAGCCGTCGCTGTTAACATCGTTTGCGATGCCAGCGAAGGATTCACCGGGTGCCGGATGTACGGGTTCGTCGAGTCGGACCCACGTTTCGCCGCCGTCGACGACGGTACCAGTCCCGTTCCAGGACAGCGGCGTCACGTCGACGGCCACGTCGACCGGCAGTGAGCCCGACGCCCGATAGGGGTTCGCGTCGGGGTCACGGAAGCCGAGATGTATGTGGTTCGGAACCCACGGCGCGAAAAATCCTGCCCGGACCAGCGCTCCGAGGTCGTCGCCAACGGCGACCGTTTCGCCGGCCTCGACAGCGGGGTCGACGTGCAGTAGCCGCGCCACAGTATCGCCGGTATCGATCAAGATGAGGTGGTCGTGCTCGGCGGCGTAGGCCTTCGGCGGGGCCTGCACTGTTTTCGTGTCCAGCACCTCGCCAGCGACTGGTGACGGTGCACGTTCGCCCTCGGGATAGAGGTCGATGGCACATCCCTCGTCGTGGGCGTCGAACGGCGAGTTGTACAGGGAGAACCGGTAGTACTGGAAGAGCACGTCCCGCGGTATCGTGACGGGCATCGACGGCGATTAGGGGTGTGTCGGTATGGCTCTGTCGTCCACGACCACGTTTTTCTGCGTCGGGTGGCTCGCGATGCTCGCCACCACTGCTTGAAAAACGTGGTCTTGCTGAGCGGAGTCGTTCGAGGGGCGCAAGCGCCCCTCGTGATGACGAGAGAGCGAAGCTCTCTCGAACCACGAAGCAAGGCTTGAAAGACGAGTTCGCGAGTCTTTCGGTGGCGGAAAAGCCGCGCTCTCACAGAGTTCGAGCGCGGTACACCAAACGCTGGCTGTGGATTGCTCTTGCTCTGTCTCCTTCGCTCTCTGCTTCTGACAACTGGTGACACGGCATCACGATGGCCTGTTTCGTTACTGCATCCTGGTTCGTCCGAGAGTTCAAGACCCATGCCGGGGCCACTGCTTCGTGTGCGCTGACGACGACCGCGGCGGGGGCAGCGGGAGCGCGACACGTCCCGCCGCGACAGTCATGTGTCGCCTGTTCGCTATCCACCGCTGCGGGGTCACCTACCGGACCAGCGGACCGTTTTAATCCAAAGGAACCGTACAACTCGATCATGCGTCTGCTACGGGGCCGTGCCACCGACCCCGAAACCGACTTCGAGCGGACCCGCGAGATGGCTGAGACGGTCGCCGAAGACCGCGAGCCGGCCCTGCGAGTCTGGCGACCGCACAGACAGGTTGCGTTCGGCCGCCGGGACGCGAACAGCGACGGTTACGACCAGGCGTGCCGGGCCGCTCGCGACCGAGGTTACACCGTCCTCGAGCGCGCCGTGGGGGGTCGCGCAGTCGCCTACACCGGGTCGACGGTTTCGTTCTCCCTCGCCGTCCCGACTGAGGACCCGCGAGGGACTATCGACGATCGCTACGAGTGGGCTAAAACCGCTGTGAAGCGTGCGATCGACGACCGCGGTATCACCCCCCGGACCGGCGAACCGGACGCTGCATTCTGTCCGGGAAGCCACTCGATTCAGGCCGACGGTAAAATCGCGGGGCTCGCCCAGCGTGTCCGCCAGTCCGTCGCTGTTGTCGGCGGAATCGTGGTCGTTCGGGACCACGAGGCTATCGCCGAGGTGCTGGCCCCCATCTACGAGGCGATTGATGTCCCCTTCGACCCACAGAGCGTCGGTAGCATCGCCAACGCTGGGGGAACCGACGACCCCAAACAGGTCATCGCGGCGCTGGAGCGGTCGCTTGCCGACGGTCGCGACGTGTCGGTGAGCACTATCCGAGAGACTTAGGGGTGCGCCCGGTCGACTGGGCGTATGCTCATTCGTAACGCGACGCTGCCGGACGGCCGCCAACGGGATGTCCGGGTACGTGGCGAGTCCATCGCCGAGGTCGGCCGTGACCTCGACGCGTCCGACCAGCACGTCATCGAAGCGACCGGCAAGCGGCTGTTCCCGGGGATGATCGACGCGCACGTTCACTTCCGCCAGCCCGGCTACCCCCACAAGGAGACGTGGGAGAGCGGGTCCCGATCCGCGGCGGCCGGCGGCGTCACAACCATCGTCGACCAGCCAAACACCGACCCGCCGACCATCGACGGCGAGTCGTTCGACCAGAAAGCCGAGTTTGCTGCCGACTCCGTCGTCGACTGGGGCATCAACGGCGGTGTGACGGCTGACTGGATTCCGAACGTCCTCTTGCGCCGTCGACTGTTCGCGCTCGGCGAGGTGTTCCTCGCGGACTCGACCGGCGACATGGGTATCGAGTCGGACCTGTTCGCCGACGCGCTGGAGGCTGCCACCGACAACGACGTACCGGTCACCGTCCATGCAGAGGACGCCGACTACTTCAACGACGATGCCAAGGCCCGCGACGATGCCGACGCTTGGAGCGCGTTCCGGACTGCAAAGGCCGAAGCGGAGGCCGTCGAGCGGGCCTGTACAGTCGCGAAAGAACACGACGCGACGATACACATCGCCCACACGTCCACGCCGGAGGGCGTCGACATCGCCAGTGAGGCCGAGATGACGACCGAGGTGACGCCACATCACCTGCTGCTCTCCCGGCGTGACCTCTCGGAACTGGGAACGTTCGGGCGGATGAACCCGCCTCTGCGCCGCGAGAAGCGCCGTCAGAAGCTCTACGAGCGCGTCGTCGACGGCACCGTCGACATGATCGCGACGGACCACGCGCCACACACCCGCGAGGAGAAAGACGCCAGCATCTGGGACGCGCCGTCGGGCGTCCCCGGTGTCGAGACGGTCCTCCCGCTCCTACTGGCTGAAGCCCGTGACCCGGATAGCGGGCTCACCTACGAGCGTGTTCGAGACCTCACCGCACGCAATCCAGCCGACGTGTTCGACCTGCCACAGAAGGGGGCTATCGAGGCCGGCAAGGACGCCGATCTCGTGCTCGTCGACACGACCGAGACGAGTGAGATCAGCGGTGCGGCGCTCCACTCGAAATGCGACTGGACGCCGTTCGAGGGATACGATGCGGTGTTCCCTGAATGGACGATGGTCCGTGGGGCGGTCGTCTACGAGCGCGGCGACGCGCTGGACGCTGCCGACACAACGGCACAGGAAGACGTGTTCTACGACCATCAGGGCGAGAATGTCCGTGGCGCGGACAGCGAGCGGCTAGAGTAACGCGGCGACGATTGACGTCCCGACCATTATCCCACCGCCACCGCCACAGAGCCGGGCCATCGCTCGCCGCGAATCGCGCTCGGTCCAATTGCTGCGCGTGCCCATATGTTCCTGCATGGCTTCGATGCCGCGGCCGGCGAGTATCGACCCAGACCAGCCAAGCAGGCCGAAGCCGAACACTAGCGCGCCGAGGGCGAACACCGTCGCTTCACTCGACCGTGCATCACCGGTATAGAGCGTCCAGCCCGCCATTCCGAGGCCACCAAGCAGGAGGCCGACGACCAGCCCGCTCCCCACGAGTTGCGCCCGGACTACGACGTACTGCCGGAGCCGAGGTGGGTCACCGCTCTGTGCCATCAGTCAATCGCGTCGCGCATCCGCGGATCGAGCGCGTCACGCATCCCGTCACCGAGCAGATTGAACCCGAGGACGGTGATAGCGAGGAACAGCCCCGGGAAGAAATAGAGCCACCACTCGCCAGTCAACAGGCCGTTCTCGACGCCGCGGGACAGCATCAGGCCCCACGATGGTGATCCGGCCTGTGCGCCGAACCCGAGGAACGACAGCGCCGCGAGGTCGATGATGGCGAGCCCGAAGTTCAGTGTGGACTGGACGGTGATCGGCGCGAGTGTGTTCGGCAGGATGTGCCGGACGAGAACTCGCGGGTCAGTCGCGCCAAGCGCGACCGTGGCGTCGACGTACTCGTCTTCGAGCACTTTGAGCGCGGCTCCGCGGACGACCCGGGCGAACCGCGGCGTGTACACCAGCACGAGCGCCACCACGGCCCGCCAGAGTCCGAGTTCTCGCGGGAAAATGGCGACCAGCGCGAGTGCGAGCAACAGCGGCGGGAACGCCAGCAGCACGTCCATCGTCCGCATGATGACGTTGTCGGTCACGTCGCCGTAGTATGCTGCAATAATCCCCAGTCCGACGCCCACGGTCGTCGAGGTCCCGACCGTGATCGTCCCGAACTTCAGGGCCAACCACGCACCATACAAGGTCCGCTTGTAGATGTCACGAGCCGCTGTGTCTGTGCCGAACAACTGCTGGTTCGCGGGCGTGGGACCGAACCAGCCGGGTGGCGCACGGTCCACGATTTCGGTGCCAAGCTGTGAGCTGGCAAGTGCGCCGAGATCGTATGTCACACGGGCGTAGATGGCGACAGCGGCCATACTGAGGATGATCGTCAGCCCGACGACGGCGAGGCGGTTCGTCAGCAGGTCGGCGAGGAACGGGGACGCCCGCAGGCGTCCCAGCGTGCCCCGTGTCTCGGTGTCCGTACTCATTGTTGAATCCGTGGGTCGAGATAGCTATAGGTGACATCGACGAAGACGTTCACGAGCGTGAACAGCAGGGCGAAGGTGAGCACCGTTCCCTGAACTACTGGGTAGTCCGAGACGCCGATGGCGGTGACGATAGTCAGCCCCATCCCGTTGATACCGAACACGGTTTCCGTCAGGACTGCACCGCTCAGCAGCGTGCCGAACTGGATGCCGATGACGGTGACGACCGGAATCAGCGCGTTCCGGAAGCCGTGTTTCATCAGCGTGATCTTCGCGCCCTGACCCTTTGCCCGCGCGGTCCGGATGTAGTCCTGCCGGATGACCTCGAGCATCGAGGAGCGCATCATCCGCGAGATGAGCGCCGTCGAGTAGACGCCGATGACCACCGCCGGCAGGAACAGGTGATGCGCCGCTGAGAGGAACGCCTCAGTGTTCCCGAGCAGGATCGTATCGAGCGTTATCATCCCGGTCAGGGGCAGCTCACGGCCGAACAGCGTCCATGTCTCGGGCAGGAACAGCGTCGATTTGATGCGGCCACTGGTCGGGAACACGTCGAGATACGTCGAAAACAGCAAGATGAGCAGCGGTCCGGACCAGAATATCGGGACTGAGATACCAGTCAGTGCCCCGATCCGAGTGACGTGGTCGGTCAGTGAGTCCTGCTTGACCGCTGAGATGATGCCTAGCGGCAGGCCGAGCAGGATGCCTGCTGCCTGACCGTAAATTGCGAGTTCGAGCGTGATCGGGACTCGGTCTGAGATGACCGAGCGGACGCTGTTCCCGCGGCTGATGCTGTAGGACTGGCCGAAGTCGAACCGCGCCGCGTCCCACAGGAAGCTCAGGTACTGCTCCCAGAGCGGCCGCCGAAGTCCCAATTCAACACGTATCTGCTCTAGCTGTTCGGCCGACGCCCGCTGGCCGGCGATAACGATAGCAGGGTCGCCTGGGGCGAGGTGCAGAATCGCGAAGACGACCGACGCCACGCCGAACAGCACCGGGATGAGCAACAGCAGTCGCTTGATGACGAACCGTGGCGGTACCACCGGCTCGACCAGCCTGAAAAGAGACTGTGTCCAGTTCATTCGAAGGTTCTCTTGAAGTGCTACTGCAGTTCGACCGTGTTAAGATACGGGCCACCTACGGAGCTGATCGTGTAGGTGTCCTCAACGACAGCCTCGTTGACCGCCCGAAGCGTCTCAGCGTAGTCGATGAACACCCACGGGGACTCGTCGTAGGCTATCTGGCTGGCCTCTTCGTACATTGACTCGCGGTCGCCCTCCGCGTAGGTCTTCTGGGCTTCCCGGACCAGTTGCATGTAGTCGGCGTTAGCCCAGCCGGACACGTTGAGGGTGTTGTACCCGTCGGCGTCGAAACTGACCCAGTCCTGCCCGTCGGGCACGGCGTCCATCTCCACCTGCGGGTCCAGCAGGACGTACAGGAAGTTGTCCGGGTCGGCGTTGTCGGTGTACCAGCCAAGGAAACAGGCGTCGTGTTTCCCGGCCGACGTGTAGTCCAGATACGGTCCGAAGTTGGAGAACTGGTTGATGTTGACCGTCAGACCGATTTCCTCCAAGTCTGACTTCACCTGGTTCGCCGTGTTGACCGGACTGGGGTTGTATCCCCGGGGGTTCGAGAACGTCGCGAGTTCGAACTCGAAGCCGTCGCCGTAGCCCGCCTCTTCGAGCATCGACTGGGCCTTCTCCTTGTCCGTCGGATACGGATCAAGGTCGTCGTTGTGCCCGAGCACGTCCGGTGGGAGCGGCTGGGATGCCTGCGTTGCAAAGCCCTGATAGATCTGGTTGACGATGGCCTCGGTGTTGACGGCGTGCGCGATGGCCTGACGGACCTGCCTGTCTCGGAACGGCTCGAACCGGGCCATGTTCATCGCCATGTAGCCGTGGTTGATGCCGTCCTTCCGCAACAACGTCGCCGTTCCGCTTTCCTCGGCGCGCTGGAATCCGGAGGAGTCGAGATTATCCGTGATGTGTGAGTCCCCGTTGATGACGTCCTGCACTCGCGTGCTGTTTTGGGTGATCGTCTTGAAGATGACCGTTCCAACGTTCGGGCCGTCTCCCCAGTAGTCGTTGTTGGCCGCCAGCCGGATGCGCTCGTTCGGGTTGTCGAGCGTGTCGAACTGGAAGGCCCCGGTCCCAGCAGGTTCGCTTCCGAGGTCGGCCTGGCTGTCGCCCAGCGATTCGATCTGGGCTTTCGAGAGGACTGCCGAGGCGAACATCGCGAGGTTCCGTAGGAACGGCGCGAACTGCTGTGTAAGCTCGATCGTCAGCTCGTAGTCCTGGCTCGCGTCGACGCTTTCGATCCAGTCGCCAAGCGTGAACGGACCGTACCCCGACCGGGTATCGTCGCCGAGGTAGTACTCGTAGTCGCTCTGGGTGAACCGCTGCCAGGTCGCCTTGAAGTCCGACGCGGTGAACTCCTCGCCGTTGTGGAACATCACACCCTCTCGGAGCGTCAGCGTCGCGGTGGTGCCCTCAAGAGTGTAGTCGGTCGCGAGTGCGTCCTCTAGCTGGCCACCGCTCCCGGCTGCGAACTGGATGATGGTGTCAAACACCTGATTGGTGACCTTCGCCACCTCGCCGCTGGTCGACTGCTGCGGGTCGTAGTTCTCGGGGTGGTCACCGCGGGCGTACACGAGCGTCTGGTCGCTTCCACCGTCCCCGCCGTCGCCACCAGTGCCGTCGCCGCCGTCTCCACCTTCGGTGCCGCCACGATCGCCACCGTCGCCGGAACAACCTGCGAGCGTTGCGGCTGCCGCGGCACTGCCGGCCGCGGTAAGGAAGCTCCGTCTGTCCAGAGAATCACCGGATGACATGGGACTTTCTTCAAACAGATCTATTATAATTGTACCGGATAGATCAATGATTCAGTTATATATCTACTGAGCGTTATGTGCAGCTAAGTAATATTAGTCAGTTGCTGTCTCCGTCCTCCTGTTCGTAAAGATGACACGCTGCTGGATGGGAGTCCGGTTGCAGTTCGGGGTGCTGTGTCTCACAGACGCTTTCGAATCGATCCCGTAGCACCGATGCGGCGGCGTCCCAGTCCTCGTCCGCGAGATGCTCAATCGACGTTTCGACGACGCGGCGGTTCTCCCCGGTCAGGCTCGTTTCGAAGAACCGGTCGAACATCGTCTGTTTGAACGCTGCCATCGGTACCTCTCCCCTGCCGCTCGGCGGCTCGGTGAGGTCCGCGCCACCGTCCGTCGCCGCTGTGGCTCTGTCGTCGTTTCCGGCCTGCTTCCGAACTGCATCGATGGTGATGGCCTCGTCTTCGACCCGTTGCCGGTAGTCCATTACCTCGCGATACGTCTCCTGCTCGATATCGATATCCGGCGGGATGACCTCGGGACAGCGAGTCCGGAAGTGACAGCCTGACGGCGGGTCAATCGGTGACGGGACATCGCCTTTCAGCAGTATCCGATCGGCCTCCACGGTCGGGTCCGGTTCCGGGATGGCCGACATGAGCGCCCGCGTGTAGGGGTGTTTCGGGTCCGCGAACAGGTCCGGCGTGTCGGCGACTTCGACCACCTCGCCGAGATACATCACCGCGACCCGGTCACAGATGTGGCGCACCACAGAGAGGTCGTGAGCGATGAACAGATACGTCAAGCCGAACTCGTGCTGGAGATCCTCGAGGAGATTGATTATCTGGGCCTGCACGCTTACGTCCAGTGCCGAGACGGGTTCGTCACAGACGATGAAATCGGGATCGACGGCGAGCGCGCGGGCGATGCCGACTCGCTGGCGCTGACCGCCCGACAGTTCGTGCGGGTAGCGGTCGTACTGGTCTGGATCGAGTCCCACTGCCTCCATGAGGTCGGCCACACGGTCGACCCGTTGCTCGCGGCGTGAGCCGTCACCGGTGTCCTCTGGCAGGTCGTGGATTTTCAGCGGCTCCATGATTGTCTGGCCGACGGTCATCCGCGGGTCGAGGCTGGACATCGGGTCTTGGAAGATCATCTGCAGATCCCGACGGACTTCCCGCAGGCCGCCTTTATCGAGTTCCGAAAGGTCTTGGCCGGCGAAGACAACGGTCCCATCTGTCGGTTCTAGCAGTCTGAGGATGGTCCGGCCGGTCGTCGACTTCCCACAGCCGGACTCGCCGACGAGTCCCAGCGTCTCGCCCTCGTAGATGTCCATCGAGACGCCGTCGACGGCCTTGACCGACTCTGGTTCGCGCCCGATGTACTTGTCCAGCAGGTCGTCAGCCCGCGAGAAGTGTTTTTTCAGCCCGTCGACCTCCATGAGCTGTCTGTCCGTTCGCGTCGTCTCCGTCGCGGCAACGCCGGTATCGCCGGTGCCGTACTCGCTCGTGTCGAACGATTCGAGGATACACTTCGAGCGGTGGGTGACGTCGTCCGGGCCGTGCTGGAGATCTGGAATATCGCCCTCACGGCACTCCGGCTGGGCCCACGGACACCGATCGGCGAAGTGGCACCCTTCGGGCATGTCGATGAGGCTGGGGACGTTCCCCTCGATTGGAGTCAGCCGCTCCGTTCCCTCGCCCGGTATCGATTCCAGCAGCGTGTACGTGTACGGGTGTGACGGGTTCTGGAAGATTTCTTCGACCGGCCCCTCTTCGACGATCTCGCCGGCGTACATCACAGCGACGCGGTCGCAGGTCTCTGCGACGACGCCGAGGTCGTGCGTGATGAACAGCACCGACATCCCGAGGTCCGCCTGCAGGTCGTCGATGAGGTCCAGAATCTGTGCCTGGATGGTCACGTCGAGCGCCGTCGTCGGCTCGTCGGCGACGAGCAGCTTCGGGCGGCACGCAAGCGCAATGGCGATGAGGACGCGCTGGCGCATCCCGCCGGAGAACTCGTGGGGGTACTCGTCGACGCGGTCGGCCGGCTCCGGGATACCGACCTCTTCCAGCAGCGAGATAACGTCCGACCGGACCTCTTCGTCCATCTCGCCGCTCCGGCTGATCGAGGGCGTGATCTCGCGGACGGCGTTGAACCACGAGTCGTTTCGCTTGCTCCCGTAGCGGTGGAGGCGCAGGCTCTCCGCGACCTGTTCCCCGACCGTTATCGCGGGATTCAGCGACGTCATCGGGTCCTGGAAGATCATTCCCATATCGCCGCCGCGGATGTCTCGCATCACTCGCTCCGGGGCTGCCGTCAGATCGACGTAGCCGTCGGTAATCGTGACGGGCGCGTCGCCGCTCTCCGGGAGGGCCTTCTTCGGGGCCTTCTGAATGAACTGCTCGGCGAGCGTCCTGTCGTCAGCCGTCGTCGAAACCGATTCGGGGAGACGGCTCCGGTCGACCGTCGCCGCCTCGATGGTGATGAAACCGCTGTCACTGTCGACCGTCCGTACTTCCTTCGGATACTGCCGAGACAGTCGTGTGACTGTCTCAAGTGCACCGAACTGGATCTCCCCACCGGCGATGTGTCCGGGCTCGTCGACGATATCCATCGCCGATAACGCTGTGACGGATTTCCCCGATCCGGACTCGCCGACCAGCCCGACGGTTTCACCCTCCCTGACAGTGAGGTCGATGCCGTCGACGGCTTTGACGGTGCCGCGGTCCGTCTCGAACTGGGTTCGGAGGTCGGATAATGTTAAGAGGTCGCGCATCTGTCACCCACTTCTCAAAATACCAGTAAAACTGTTGTGCCACTGTCCCACCAACAATTTATCCCGGCCGCCGCCACACTCGACGTATGAACGACCCTGTCGACCCCGAATCTAATCCCTTCGACCGTGTCGTCGGTCACTGGGAGCAGGTCATCGAGGACATGGCGGCCACGGCGACACAGTACCGCGACGACGGGCGCGAGGCCATCGAACTTCACCCCGGCGACGTGGCGGTGCTGACCGGTGAGCCGCGGACGCTGGCCGAACAGACTGGCGAGTACGAGCCCGAAACTCGGCGGCTCGGCTTCGATGTCGTGGTTCCCGGCGACGAATTCCGGCGGGTCGCCGACGCCCTCGAAGACCGTACCGTCGACCGCTCCGAGGTGTTCCGGGCGACAGACGACGGGATGGTGTTCCTGCTCGTCGCGCTGGAATGTGGTGACGACCTCGCCGTGCTCGTGCCGCTGTACTACGACCAGACCGACCGCGCGGACCTCTCGCAGGTCGCCGCCGACCACGGACTGTACTCGCACATCCGACCGCTCACTGACGATGAGGTGGTCACCGTCACCCACGAGGACCCCGAGCCGTTCTTCCCCGAGTGAATCCTGGTTCCGGATCGGTCACAGACCGCTTAGCTACGAGGTCTCTCGGACTCGGCTCAGTCGGTACGCTGGCACGTCGAAAACGATCCCGTAGAGCAACCGGTTGCCGATGACACCGACACCGAAGCCCGAGAGAACGGCCGCGAGTACGAGTGTCACCGACACCTCGGAAAGCATCATGAGGCCGGCGACAACCCCGGAAAGCACGATGAACGCCGCCAGAGCGGCGACCTCCGGGTAGACGCCCGGGACCGCGTCGTGTTCGACGACAGCCACCGTGATACCCGTCAGGAGTCCGAACCCGACGACCACCGCCAGTACGTCGACCAGTGCTGTCCCTGCCTCCGCGTAGCCAAGCACCGTCCCGCCGATGCCAATGGCCAGGTCGGTCCGTAGCACTTCTTGTGTCGCTTCGTGGACCGACATCGACGGCTGTGCGCCGGGGTCGATATCGTCCATCTCAGCCGTGTCTACTCGTCAACTTCGAATTCATTGCCACACTCCGGACAACACACCTCGTCGTGTCGCAGCGCCGCCGACTGCTCGCGGACCTCTCGCATCACCGAGGAGATCCGGTCTTCGGCCTCCATCTCGTCCTCGACGGCGAGGTCGACGCCCTCGACTTCGAGGAGGAACTTCGCGACCTCGGTGGCCTCGTACATCACGTCGTCGAGGTCCTCGGCGGTGAAGAAGTCACACATCGCACCGTAGAGGAACGTCGCACCGGCCTTCCGGACCTTGTCTTCGAAGGCAGCGCGGGCCTGGTTGACGGCCTGTGGGGTATACGTGTCCGTCATGAACGGGACGAGTTCGGGGAGGTTCTCCCCGATCTTCGTCATCTCGACGCCCGTTTCGGTCCGGAAGTCGGCACAGAGCCGGGCGATAGCCCACTCGCGGGCGGTGATGTACGTCCGGTCCCGCAGGAAGTCGTTCGCGCGGTCGTAGGTCCCGCCCTCGATCTTCTTGAAGCGGTCGTACTTCTGTACGTCGGACGGGATGTCACTGGCTTCGGACACCGCCGTCTCGCTGGCTGGCTCGGCCGGGGCCGTCTGTTCAGTGGCCGAGTCAGCGGGGTCGCTGTCCGTGGTGGCGTCGTTGCCCCCGTCACCCGCGGCCGCCGGCTCGTCCGACTGGTGTCCGGTCGATCCGTCGTCTGCCGCCTCGACATCTGTCTCGTCCGGCGGTGCGCCCTCAGTCATAGCCGGGAATGCGTGCCCGCGGTGAAAAAGGGTATCGCCGCCGTCCCGCTGTCATTGTCTCCAACCGACAGTTCGGCCGGGTGGCTTTTTTACTGCTCCCATGCATGGCCCGACTATGAAACTACTGCTCGGTGTCGGGGGCAGCGAACTGTCCTACCAGGCACTGACCGAGACACTCGAACGCGTATCGGAAACAGGCGACGAGCTGACCGTCGCTGTCTTCGAAAACGGCGACATCGACGCCGACTTCGAGACGGTCAAGCAGCGGATACAGGAGCATATCGACGAAAGCGGGCTCGAGCCGCCGATCCGCCACGTCGAAGGCACTTCGCCGGGAAGCGAGCTGGTGAACATCGCCGAGAGCGAGGGGTTCGATAGGATCGTCCTCGGCGGTGGCGGCCGCTCGCCGCTCGGGAAGATACAGCTCGGCCCCATCGTCGAGTTCGTCCTGCTGAACGCACAGACGCCAGTGACTCTCATCCGATGACTCGCACGTATCCAGACGAACCCGCCGAAGCGTTCCCACAGCCGCCGCGGACGATCACCGACCGCAAGGACCGCCCCATCGACGTCATCCCCGCCGACGACGCCGACACGGAGAGCCTCGTCGAGATGTATCTCGATTTCGACCCTGCCGACCGTGCGCAGGGCATCCCGCCGGTCAAAGAGGAAGCTATCCGCGAGTGGCTCGAAACGATCCTCGACGGCGACTGTGTCAACGTCGTCGCCAAACACGACGACACCGTCGCCGGCCACGCGACGCTGGTCCCGGACAACGAGGACGAGCACGAACTCGCTATCTTCGTGCTACAGGCCTACCAGGGCGCTGGTATCGGGACGGCGCTGGTCGAGACGCTGCTGGGGTACGGCCAGACCGAGGGCATCGACCACGTCTGGCTCACCGTTGAGCGGTGGAACGATCCGGCGATATCGCTGTACGAGAAGGTCGGGTTCGAGATCAGTAGCGCCGAGAGCTTCGAGATAGAGATGGCGATCCGTCTTTAAACGGTGAGGACTGGCTGGCTTGCGTACTCGATGACGTAGGTCGCCGCGCGCCCGACAGCCTCTTCGCCTTCGCTTCTTTCCTCGCGCGGGACGACGATGAAGTCCGCGTCGAGGTCCTCTGCCACGTCGAGGACGACGCTGCCCGGCGTTTGCATGAGTCGCGTCTCTGAGAACGCGGTCGCGGACGACGTTTCGAACACGCCGTCGTGGGCGTCGCGGAATCGTTCTCGGATACTCTCGGTGAACGCCTGGTGCTCCTCGGCGATCGCGGTCGCGCTCACGTCGCCGCTGTCGATATCCCGGTGGAGCCGTTCGTCGATGACGAACAGCAGGTGGAGGTCGGCGTCGTACCGCTCCGCGACGGCGATCGCGTACTCGGCCGCTCGTTCCGACTGGTCGCTGCCGTCGACCGGCGCGAGTACGAGGTCGATGTCCATCACTCGCCAGTGCGGCCCCGGCCGGCAAAAATCCACCGAGGTTCGCGCCGGTGATGCGGTGTCATATGGAGAGACCCTCGCCGTGACCAACAGTGTATTTAGTCGCGGCTTCGATGCGTGGTGTATGTTCGATACGGTGGTCATCGCCACGGACGGCTCCGGCAGCGCAGAGCGGGCCGTTGAAGCAGCGCTGGACCTGGCAGCACGCTTCGACGCAACTGTCCACGGGCTGTACGTCGTCGACACCGGCGAGGTCGAGACGACTCCCGAAGAGGTTCGCGAGGCGCTGGAGCGCGCGCTGGCGACCACTGGCGGCCGCGCCCTCTCGTTCATTCTGGAGGCCGCTGACGCCGAGGCAGACGAGGAGCTCGTCACTGCCGTCCGGGAGGGCGACCCGGCCGACGAAATCTGCACGTACGCGGTGGAGCACGACGCCGATGTCATCGTCAGCGGGACTCGTGGCCGCCACGGCGAACACGGCTACCTGCTGGGCAGCGTCGCCGAGGAACTCGTCCGGGAGGCCCCGATGCCAGTGCTGACGGTCCGCCAGCTCGAAGGCGAACCCAACCCCGAGCGCGAGGACGTGTAACGGAACCCGACGGCTTCTTGACGCCCCGCCCGCTTGCAGGGGCATGGACGATTGGCTCATCGACGACGACCGCCTCTCTATCGGCCGCAAATCCGTACTCCCCGGTGAGGGGTTCTTTATTCCGGATTCCTACGAGGAAGAGCAAGCCGAAGCCGAAGCCGCCGAGACGCTGCAGGACGCCGGCGTCATCGTTATCGCCGACCCGGACGCAGACGGACTGGCCTGTACCGCGTTGATTCGCGAGGCCCGCAACGAAGGCGCGCTGCTGCCCGCCGGCCCGCACGAACTCACGGAAGCGCTCGAATGGACCGCTGAGTACGCCGACTCCGACGCGACCGTCTTCATCTGTGACCTCTGTCCCGACCGCGAGTCTGACATCGCCCCCCTTGACGCGCTGGTCGACACCGCCGAACGGGTCGTCTGGTTTGACCACCACCAGTGGCCTGACGACCTCGCCGACGACGTGGACGCGGCCGGCGTCGAGCGCACTGTCGGTAACTCCGACGAAGTGTGTACCGCCGACGTAGCGCTGTCGGAACTCGACTACGACTTCGACGAGCAGTGGGCCGACCTCGCCGCCGTCACCCGCGACCACGACCTCTGGATACGGGACGACCCTCGCAGCGACGACCTTGCTGACCTGTCCTACTGGAGCGAACCCGAGGAGTACATCGAGGCGGTCCGCGACCACGGCCCCGACCTCTCCCCGGAGTTCCACGAGTACCTCGAGGAGAAGCGCGTCGAGAAGGAGGCGCTCATCGAGAAAGCCGTTGAGCGGGCCGAACTCCGCGACGTGGGCGAGTGGACGGTTGGCGTCACCTACGGCCGTTGTTCGCAGAACGAGGTCGCCGAAGCCCTCCGCGAGCAGGGCGCGGATGCCGCCGTCATCGTCAAGCCCGCCGGCTCCGCCTCGATTCGCGGGACGGACAGCTTCGAGCGCGCCCACGAGGTCGCCCAGCAGGTCAACGGCGGCGGCCACCCGAAAGCCGCGGGCTGCAAGCCCGACATCTACGACGACATGATGGACTACGCTCACCACTGGACGACACAGGGTGCGGTGGCGAAACAGGCTATCGTCGATGCGTTCCGGCGGTTGCCCGAAGAAGAGGAGGAAGGCGTCGATACCGAACGGTAACGCAGGTTTCCGGTAATCGATTCAATTGGTTTACTGCGACTCGATTCTACTCCCCGACGACCCACTTGTCGCTGTACCGTTCTCCGCAGGCACAGACCGCGTAGGCGTGGACCACGTCGCCCTCAGCGTAGAGGCCGCCCACATCCTCGTTCTGTTCCTCGGCGAAGGCGAAGACGAAGCGGGTGGTGTGGTCGCTCTCCGGTTCCTCCTCTGCGACCGGACAGACCGCACCCGTCAGGTCGTCGTGGATGTCGCCCCCGGTGCCCATCGCCTGCTGGGCCAGTCCCATCGGGTCGATGCCCGTCGCCGACTGGAACGCACTCCGGCCGTCATCGCCGGGCAGGACGAGGACGTGTCCGTCCTCGACTTCGTCGGCGTACTCGGCCAGTGCGCCCGGGTTCGAAACGGCGTCCTCGTGGAGGAAGAACAGCACGTCTTCAGGCCGCTCACCCGTCAGAAACTCCGTGTGTTTGGTCATGCAGAGAGGGAGTCACTCGCTGGGCAAAAGTGCCGCGTTCCTCCCACAGGTCACTGTCCCGTCATAGCCTCACTTTTAGGCACGCTCACGGCATACAGTCGTACATGACCGACTTCGCCGAGTACGTCACGGACATCGTCCACGAACCGACCCAGACCGACAGCCCGGGGTTCGACCTCACCGTCGCTGCGGTGTACGAGATCGTCGAGCCGGGGCGCATCGATTTCGGCGGCGGCGAACTCGACGCGGCCGAAGTGGTGCCCCACGCGAGCGAAAAGCGAGACCCGGACGACGACTACGAGTGGTGGACGCTGCGGGGCGGCCAGTACCTCATCGAGTACAACGAGCCGATGACCGGCGAGGCGACGGTGACACTCCAGCCGCGGACGGAACTGCTCGAACGCGGCGCGTTCCACCCGACGCTGGACGTCGATGCGCTTCCGCGCGTGCCGCTATCGGTCGGCGGCGCGGGGCTGAAGCTCAAGGAGAACGCCAGAGTTAGTACGATTGTCGGAGCTGAGGAGTAAGCCGACGAGCGGTAGCGCCCTGTTATTAGGCGTTCACGTCTTCGAGGTGGCGGCTGGCGACGACCTTGCCAGTCGGCGTGAGCGTCGGCCCGTCGGAGCCGTCTTGTACGAGGCCGTCGGCCGAGAGGTCCTGAAGAATCATCGACACCTGCGAGGAATCCTTGCCAAGAATACTCGCAAGCGGCATCCCGTCCATGTCGCCGGTCGAGTACATGGCGACCAGCACCTCCTTCTTGTCCTTCGTGAGTTCGACGTCTTTGAGCTCCTCCATGAGCTCGGCGTACTCGCGGCGGAGGTAGCGCCCGAGGATGGACATCTTTCGGTTCGATGCCATCGCAGCCAGCGTCGTCATGGCCGTCCCGTCTTTCATGTGCCGGACCGTCAGCACCGGCCGGCCTTTGCCGTTAATTTCCCGCGTGTTCCGGTCGAAGTCTGACACTGTCTTGAGATCGATGTTGAACGACCCGTCGTTGCGCCGGAACTCGACGTTACCGGGCGTGAGAAACAGCTTCGCCGTTTTGAACGATTCGTCGGTGACACGACCACCGACGCGGGCGCGCTCTTTGACCGTCGTCTCGGTGCCGTTGATAACCGCCTTGAACAGTACCGTGCCGAACTTCTCGATTTTCTCGTCGCCGGCTTCGATGGCCGCGACGAGTCGCTTCCCCTTGCGCTCGAAGGCAATCGTCACCGTCGAGTCGAAAAAATCGCCCAGGTCGGGTGGGACCTGCCCGATGGCGATGTCGAAAATCGAATCCAGCGGGATCGTCAGCTTGTCGTCCTCGCTCGCGGCCAGTACCAGCCGCTTTTGCGAGAGGACGATCCGACCTCTGATAGGGTCGCCCCGACCGGCCACTTCGGAGTTGAATTTGCCGACGAAATCCGCGATCACTGATTCCGACATTCGTCCGTTACCCGATGTACATCAGCACTGATATTGAGCGTTTCGCGCGAGTATCAGCAGCAAAAATCGGATTTATTCGGCAAAATAGTGCCGACCGGCGTCAATTATCGAGATTTCGAGCGATGTCAGACAGCGAGGAGTCCGGTCCGTCGGTCGCTGTATAGACGACGCGCTTGCCCGGCGTTCGGAGGCCGTACTCGGTTCCGTCGGTGACCACGTCGAGGTGCGCCGAGCCGCCAAGCGAGACATCACTATCGGCGACCCACTCCGCGAGGCGGTTCGTCCCGTCCCGTTCGCGGGCCAGCCGGCGGTTGTCGGCGACGTGTGAGATTACCGGCTCGCCGTCGAGATTCGTCTCGACGACGGCGTGGTACCGGTCGCCGTCCAGCGCGAGGCGGACTATGTCGCCGTCGTCGAAATCGAGTTCGTCCGGGAGCACGACTCGCGGTCGGTCGGTTCGACCGACCGACTCGACGGGAGCGCGATGCGTCTCGACGGTTTCGTGGTCACTGGGAACGCGATCCGGCACGTGACTTACTCGTCGTCGTCGCCGAGGAGGTCGGCCACGTCATCGCTGCCGCGGGCCGTGATCTTCGCGTTGATCTGGCGCGTGTCGTCGCTGACCTCGCGGCCGCGGACGGTGATGCGCTTGCGCTCGCCGTCGGTGGTCGGCTTGAAGCCGACGCCGCCGTCGGACATGATCTCCTTCGTCGCGACGCCGCGAACGTCAGGTCGCATCGGTCGGCCGGAGGTGTCCGAGCCGCCGGTCAGTTCGAGCGTGTAGCCGTCGAGGCCGACAGCGCCGCCGTCGACCTCGTCGCCGAGCTCGCGGCCGATGAAGCGGTTTGCGTCCTGTCCGTCAACGTCGATCTGGTAGGTGTGGCCGTCCTCCGGGTCGGAGACGGCAACCGTGAATTCTGCCATACCTGTTCTCAATCAACCGCGCTTCAAAAACGCGTCGAACCGTCCGTCCCGGTCACTGGTCGGCCATCGCGTCGCTCGCGATCGAGCGGCCACGGGCCTCAAGCTGGACCTCTCGGCGTGTTCGGACCGGTTCGAGGATATCGGCCTCCATCAACCGGTCGTACACGTCTTCGACTTCCTCAATCTCCATATCGACGAAGTCCGGAATCTTGAACGGTGAGATGCCGGAGTACAGTGCCATCAGCACTTGCGTCTCCTTGTCGGAGAGGTCCACGTCGTCGGCGATGTTGCGCTGCTCGCCCTGCCGGACGAGCCCCTCGATGAGCGAGACGTGACGCGGCGTCCCCGAAATGTGGGTCTCGACGCTGGTCCCTTCGATAGTGTGTTCGACCTCCAACAGCGGTCGCTCGTCGCCGCGGATCGTCTTCTCCTTGGACTCGACGGTCCCAACGTCGTCGATGTCCAGTTCGACGAACGTGCCGCTGGCGATGGCGAGATTGATGCAGTCGCCGTCGAGTTTGAGCCGCCCCTTCTCCCAGCCGCCGTCCTGCACGACGCCGCCCTTGACTGCAGGATGATTGATGAGGACAACAGTCTGGTCAAGCAGCGTGCTGTAGAGTTTCTCCTGAAACTCATCGGCTTTCTTCGCCGAGATGAGCGTCACGTTCCGGCCGGCCTGCACCTTGATGTAGCTGTCCACCTGTGCGAGGGGTTGGTTCATCTGGCTGGCGGTGACGCTGCTGACCTTCGACAGCGGGATTGTCCGCTTGCCGTCATTGGTCGCGAGGACGAGGCGCTTGTTCGAGAGGAGAATCCGGCCGGGTAGCCACTCGATGTCGTTGCGCTTGCGCCCATCCGAGACGACCTGGACGAACTTCCCCTTCGTATCGACCAGTGCGTGTTCTCCATCGCTCATCGGTTAGCCAGCTATCGGTCTCGTGTACGCCCCGCCGCGTCTTAATCCACTCGGCTGACTCATCCGCGGCCACCGAGCTTCGAGATGGCCGAGAAAGCCTTCTTCCGGACCACGTCGTGTTCGGTCTCGTCGATGAGCTTGTCCAGCGTCTTCCGGGATCGCTCACCGCCGACCTTCCCGAGGGTGAAGATGGCCTGGCCCCGGACCTCGGGATCGACGCCGTCGTCCTGTACGATCTTGAGCAGCCGGCGTTCCACCATGTTGTCGTCGTCGCCGAGTTCGGCGAGGCTGGTAGCGGCGAACTGCCGGAGCATCTGATCGTCCTCGCCGAGCGCGTCGACCAACGATTCGATGACGCGGTCACGCTCTTCCTGGCTGGTGACCCGGCCGAGCATCCAAGCGGTGTTGCGCCGCTGGGCGGCCTGCGTACTCTCTTCGAGAATCTCGACCAGTGGCACGACGACGCTCCGGTCGTCCGTGTTCGAGAGCTTCTCGACGACGGTGTCACGGATCTCGTGGCTCTGGTCGGTCGGGACGTTCGACAGGAGTTCGATGAGCGAGTAGACGGCCGTCCGGCGGACGGCGGCGGAGTCGTCCGAGAGGGCTTCGATGAGATAGTCGACGGGTCGGTCGTTGCCGAAGTTCCCGAACGCCCCGACGGCGATGCGCCGAACTCGCTCGTCGTCGTCCTCGTACAGCGGGAGCAGCGCCTGGAGCGCCTGTCGGTTCCCGATGTTACCCAGGGCGTCCGCCGCCTCGCGCCTGACGCCAGCTTTTGGGTCCGACAAGACCGACTCCAGCGGCGTTGTCGCCCGCGAGTCGCCGATCTTCCCGGCCGACCGGGCCGCCCGCGCCCGCACTCGTGGGTCAGGGTCCTCGAAGCGCTCCGCGAGCTTCGGGACCGCGTCAGCCTGGTCTAGGTTTCCGAGACCGTTCGCCGCTGCCATCCGGAGTTCCGGCACGTCGGCGTCGAGCACCTGCATGTACGCCTTCGCCTTCACCCAGTCGGCCGCGTCGTCTTCGAGGTCGACGCCGGCCATACTCCCGATGAGTTGCGTGATCGCGTCATCACCGAGTTCGTCAAGCGAGTCGATAGCCGCCCCGGTGATCGCGTCGCTGTCGCTCTGGGCTGCGTCCACGAGCGCGTTGACCACGTCACGCCGGTCATCGTGGTCCTCGAAGTTCCCCAGTAGCTCCGCGGCACGGGTCTTGACCCGCTCGTTGTCGCTCTCCCTGAGGAGGCGGATGAGTTCCTGTGCCTTGCCGTCCCGTTCCAGTTCGTAGAGGCTCATAGATCGCTACACACGCCGGTAGATGCGGTGTCGTTTGTCGACCGCTTCGAAGGAATCCCGACACTCCGCGGGCAGCGTCTCGGTCATACCGATCATGAGATACCCGCCTTCGCGGAGAGACCCGCGGATCGTCTCGAAGATGGGGACCTTGAATTCCGAGTCGATGTAGATGAGGAGGTTCCGGCAGAACACCAGATCGAAATCACGCTTGGGGTCGCCCCGGATGAGGTCGTGTTGTTCGAACGTGACCATCTCCTTGACCCGGTCTCGTACCTGAAACGTGTCGCCGTCCTGTTCGATGTACTTCGTGTAATCGTCCAGCGGTTCCAGTTCATCAGCAATGTCGGTCGTCTGGGAGGTCGCGTAGGTCCCGTCACGGGCCTCTTCGAGGATGTCGGCGTTGATGTCTGTTGCCGTGATCTCGACCCGGCGGGCGTCGATCTCGGGGTCGTCGAGTGCCAGCATCGCCGCCGAATACGGCTCGCGGCCGTCGGCACTCGGGGCCGACCAGAGCCTGACGCGACGGTTGCTCTCCGTGAGTTCGCGGAGGACCGGCCGCAGTCGCTCCCACGCCTCAGGGTTCCGGAAGAAACCGGTGACGTTGATCGACAGCGAATCGAGCAGTTCCTCGCGCTCGCCGTCGTCGCGTTCCAGCAGTCGCTGGTAGGACTGGTAGTCCTCGGTGTCGGTCCGGCGCATCCGCGCGGTGATGCGGCGGTCGAGGTACGAGTCGTTGTAAAAGCCCGACTCGAAGTCCATCTCATCGCCGATGAACTCCACGAGGTCTTCGAAGGTGCGCTCGCTACCTTTGTTCATAGCGTCACCACGTCGAGGATGTGGACGATGTTCCCGTCGCCCAGTACAGCCGTACCCGAGAGACCGGGTGTTCCCGAGAGGATACCCTCCAGGGGCTTGACGACGACTTCTTCCTGGCTGTTGACCGAGTCACAGTGGAGCGCGACCTGGCGCTCGGACTCGCGGATGCGGACGAGCATCCCGTCGCCGTTGGCCGTCTCGCCCTCGATGTCGAAGGTGTCGTCGAGGTGGATGACCGGATAGATCTCGTCGTTGTGTTTGATGACCTCCTGGCCGTTGACCTGTTTTGCTTCCTCCGTTCCGGTAATCTCGTCCACGTTCTTGATCGGGACGCCGTACTCCTCGTCGCCGACCTTGACGAACAGCACCTTGACGATCGCCATCGTCACCGGCAGGCGCAGCGAGACAGTGGTTCCCTCACCCGGTTCAGAGTCGACGCTGACCGACCCGTCGAGCTGGGAGACCGTGTCGTGGACGACGTCCATCCCGACGCCGCGCCCGCTGGTGTCGGTCACCTCGTCTGCCGTCGAGAAGCCGGGATGGAACACGAGGTCGTACACCGCGGAGTCGTCCATCGCGTCTAGTTCCTCGGGTGATCGGACGCCTTTCTCGACGGCCTTCTCCCTGATGCCTTCCACGTCGAGCCCGGCCCCGTCGTCTTCGACTTCGATGATAACGTGGTCGCGCTCGCGGGAGGCCCGGAGCGTGATGTGGCCGGTGCGTGGCTTACCCGCCTGTTCGCGCTCCTCAGGCGACTCGATACCGTGATCGACAGAGTTCCGCAGGATGTGCATCAGCGGGTCCGAGATCTCGGTGAGGATAGTTCGATCGAGTTCGATGTCCTCGCCCTCGATCTCGAACTCGATGTCCTTGTCGAGTTCGCGTGCGAGGTCCCGGACGAGCCGCGGGAACTTCCCGACGACCTTCTTCAGCGGGATGAGCCGCATATCCATCACTGTGTTCTGGAGGTTCGCCGTGATCTTGTCCAGTTCGTTCAGCGTCTCGCCGGTGGAGTCGAGGTCGTCTTTCTCGACACCGCGCCGGAGCTTGATTCGGCTGGTGACCAGTTGCTCGACGAGCCCGTGAAGGTCGTCGAGCTGGTCTACGTCGACGCGGACGGACTTGATTTCGTCGACGCTGTGTTCCTCTTCGGCGTCCGGGTCGGGGTCCGCGCTCGAATTCGAACCTGTGTCGTTCTCGTCGACAGCATCAGAACCGGTGTCTGCCCTGCTCACCAGTTCGTCGGTCACGTCGGTCACGTCGAAGCTGTCGACCTTCCCGGTCGTCCCGAGTTCGGCGTCGACAGTCGCCGCGTCGGGGCCGTCGAGATACAGGACGAACGTGTCCTCGAACTCGCCGTCCTCGATATCGGCACGACTTGGACTCGAATCGAGAATGTCGAACCGCCCCTCGATGGATTCGACGGCCAGCATCGAGTCGACGCCGAGCATATCCGACTCCCCGACGCTGATTTCGGCCTGCAGGACCTGCTCGTCGACAGCGTCGCCGTCGATATCGGCATCACTGACGCCCGCATCCGTGGTGAGCGACTCGTCGCTGTCCGACGAGTCGCCGTCGTCTGCCGTTTCGGTGTCGCCCGCAGCGGCGGCCCCCTCTTCGAGGACGGCTCGGAGCTCGTCGACCATCTCGTCGGTCTCTGTCCCCGATTCACCATGCTCTTCGATCTCTCCGACGATGACCTCGATCTGGTCGACGCCAGCGAAGACGAGGTCCATCAGGTCCGGCGTGACCTCCATCTCGCCCTGGCGCATCTCGTCGAGCAGGTCCTCCATCGCGTGCGCGAGATTTGCTGCGTTGTCAAAGCCCATCGCGCCGAAATTGCCCTTCAGCGTGTGGGCTGTCCGGAAGATCGAATCCATCGCCTCCGTGTTGGAGGGGTCGGATTCGAGTTCGAGCAGCGAGTTGTTGAGTTCGGTAATCGCTTCTTCACTTTCACGGATGAATGCGTCTAAATACTGGTCGTCCATTGTCAGGTCACCTCAGTGGTAATCGTGTCGATAATGCCGTCTGCGATGTCGTCGATAGGCAAGACAGTGTCCACACAGCCCGTCTCGACGGCACGCTTTGGCATGCCGTACACCGCGGACGTGGCCTCGTCCTGTGCGATGGTCTTGCCACCGGCCTGCTTGATCCGCCGAATCCCGTCTGCGCCATCCTCGCCCATCCCGGTGAGGATGAGGCCGACGAGCGGGTCGTCGATCGTCTCCGCGGCCGTTCGCATCGTCACGTCGACGGCCGGACGGACACTGTTGACCGGTTCGTCTTGTGTCAGCTTCGTCCGCAGTCGGCCGTTCCGGTAGTTCTTGACCTCCATGTGTCGGTCACCGGCAGCGACGAGACCTTCACCGCCGCCGATGCGGGCCCCGTCTGTCGCCTCCCGGACCTCGTAATCGCTTCGCGTGTTGATCCGCTCGGCGAACCGGCCGGTGAACCCCTCTGGCATATGCTGGATGATGAGCACCCGGAGGTCGGCCTCGATTGGGAGGTTGTCCATTACCTGTTCCACCATCTTCGGGCCGCCGGTCGAAGAGCCGATGACGAGCGTCGGGTTCGCAACGTAGGCCGTCTGGCCTGACGAACCCCCGGTTTCTTTCCGGTCAGTAGCTGAACCGCCGGCCGTTGGTGCTGCCGCTCCATTGTCGCTACTTGTCCCGCCGCGGCTGCGCGTCGCGCCAACGTCGACCGCCGCGACGGAGCTGACCATCTCGACCAGCTGGTCCTTCAGGCGTGACATCTCCATCGACACCTCACCACCAGGTTTGGTGAAGAAGTCGACCGCACCCTTATCGAGCGCTTCGAACGTCACGTCGGCGTTTTCGTCGGTATGGGCCGACAGCATCAACACCGGCGTCGGAGACTCCGACATGATGCGCTCCGTCGCCTCGATGCCGTTCATTACCGGCATCTCGACATCCATCGTCACGACGTCCGGTTTGTGTTCGATAACGGCCGACACTGCTTCCTCGCCGTCACGCGCCTGCGCGACGACGTCAATACCGCCATCACTGAGGATATCAGAGATGACACTCCGCATGAAGTGAGAGTCGTCTGCGACCACGGCGCGGACACCATCTGCCATATCACCAACGCTCCCGTCGGATAGGAGACATCGGCGAACGAGACATCCTCATACCTACTTCCAAATCCCGTCCGGCCCCGAAATAAATACTCCGCCCACGTAATCAAAGTTGATAGCCCAGCAGGCACCTTTATGCGCCACTATCCGCGACAGTTTGGATAAGAACCGCAATGGCAACACAGTCAGCCACCACCGGCCAGGTACTCGAGTTCCAGCTCGGCTCGGAAACGTACTGCGTGAGTATCGACTACGTGACTGAGATCGTCGATATCGGCGAACTCACGTCCGTCCCGAACGCCCCGCCACACGTCCGTGGCGTCATGGACCTTCGCGGGCGCACAACATCGATCGTCGACCCCAAGGTCGTCTTCGGCATCGGAGACGAGGGCGCGGAGAAGCGAATTATCGTCTTTGACCCGGAGATCGTCGAGGAACAGGGCGCGGCCGGCTGGCTCGTCGACGAGGTGTATCAGGTCGTGCAGGTCACTCCGGAGCAGGTCGACCAGTCTCCCGCGAACGACGCCGGCTCAATTCGGGGCGTCATCAAGCGAGATGACAGTTTTGTTATCTGGGTGGACCCCGCCATTGTCCACGCTGGTGACTGATTCCGGTTTGTTTAGCGACACACCAGCAAGACTTTTTAACATTCCCGACAGAGAAGTATCTAATCAACTTCCAGTTCCTTCCGAAACTATGATTGAGCAAACCAAAACGGGGATCGAGGGCCTCGACGACATTCTGAACGGCGGCATTGTGAAGAACTCGACGACACTGGTGAGCGGCAACCCCGGTGCCGGGAAATCGATCCTCTGTCTCCAGTATATCTACAACGGCGTAGAAAAATACGACGAGAAGGGTATCTACCTCTCCTTCGAGGAAGACGAGTCGGACCTCCGGGAGGCCGCCGAATCCCTCGGCTTCGACAACTGGCAGGACCACGTCGACAACGGGAACATCAAGGTGTACGACAAGCAGGTGCTCCTGCGCGAGAACGACTTCACCTCCTCTCTGGATATCCTCCTCGAAGAACTCGAAGACGGCGACTACGACCGGCTCGTGCTGGACTCACTCGCCATGTTCGAACTGTTCTTCGAAAACGAGAAGGAAAAACGGACGTATCTCCTGAAGTTCACCGACATCCTCAGCGACAGCGGTCTCACGACGCTGATGACAAACGAACAGGGAGCCGTCTTCCCGGACACCGAGATCGGGCTGGAGAACTACCTGACCGACGGCAACATCTACCTTATCCAGACGCCGACTGATACCGGTGTGAACAGATACGTCTGGGTCGCCAAGATGCGAAAGCAGAACATCGAGACGGATATCTATCCGATGGAGATCGACCGCGGCGGTATCGATGTCCACCAAAACGCTAGCGCCTTCTCGATGATGAGCGAGGAAGAATCACCAATTTAGCGAGACAATAGAGCCATTATTACTCGGTAGAACAACGGATACAGCGGCACAGAACGCTGTTTTCGCACGAGCGCTCTGTAGTGCGTGTTTGTCTCCTTTCAGTCGATATCACAGGCGATAGCTTTATTATCGACTGAATTTATGATTTGATAACGATGGATTCAGGGGAGATTCTTCAGACGCTTGGCAATAAATACAGTGCCGAAATCCTTGACGCGACGGACGAACCAGTCTCCGCTCAGGAGCTCAGCGACGAACTCGGAATCCCCATCGCGACGTGTTACCGTCGGATCGACGAACTGACTGAGCATGACCTGCTGGAACTCCACGACAATATCCTCTCTGACGACCGCCGACGTATCAAGGTGTACCGGCGCAACGTGGACGAAGTACGGGTTGACTTCGACGACGAACTGACGGTCCACATCGAAGAGCGGTCGGAAGTGACCAACAAACTCGACGAGGCGTGGCGGACCCTATCGGAGCGGTAGAGCGCCTCATCTTAGCGTTATCACGAAAGATATTTTCGAGCGTGGATTTAATAGCGGGTTCGCTGTAGCCCTGTACAGTGCTGATGATAGAACTTCTCTATGCCATATCGACACTGGTGTTCGTCGTCGCTGGACTGACAATGGTGGGGATGGCCATGCGGGCATACATCCAGACATCCCGACAGGCGATGCTTCATCTCTCGGTGGGATTCTCGCTCGCCATCGCGGGCGCGGCCGCGACGATGATTAGCGCGTTCATCAACGACTTCGAGGGTGTGCGGTCGTTGTTGCTAGTCAACAGTGGGTTGACGACTTTCGGCTACCTGTTCGTGATGTACAGTCTCGTCACGTACGAGTGATTGTGTTTCTCAACCACATCAGCTGACCTACCTGCGAGCTGGTTTCTCTTTGCTAGGTCTCTTTCTCGAATACGGTTTCAGCGTCTACTTTCGATAGATCGCACCACCAACCAGCTTGTACGCGACACGATATCTCTCGGCTACCACCGAACCAGCTATTTCCATCGCTGATTCCGCCCTATAGAAGCAATTAAATCTGATTCTTAGAGGGGACGTAGCTCAGTTGTCTTCTTCAGGCCAAACTATCGGCGCTCTTCTGGCAAAACGCCGCCTGAGCCATTCAAGTCCCTATTATCAAGTAGTATAATTTGGGGGGAGGTATTATTACTAACGAAAAGAACGGTTGCATAGGGTCAGACAGACCCGGATTAACAATGCTAACGGAACTAACGAACGACGACGACCGCGGGCAGGTCGGTATCGGTACCCTGATCGTGTTCATCGCGATGGTGCTGGTGGCGGCGATCGCTGCGGGCGTCCTGATTAACACGGCTGGATTCCTCCAGAGCAGTGCAGAGGAAACCGGACAACAGAGCAGTGACCAAGTGACGAACCGACTGCAGCTCGTCAACGCCGTCGGTGAAGACATCCAGTCGTCCAGCAGCACGATCAACACGGTCAAACNCAACAGAGCAGTGACCAAGTGACGAACCGACTGCAGCTCGTCAACGCCGTCGGTGAAGACATCCAGTCGTCCAGCAGCACGATCAACACGGTCAAACTAACCGTAAAGAAGGCACCCGGTGCAGGGAACATCGATATTGGCAGTACGATCGCCCAGTGGGTCGACTCCAGTGGCTCGTACGACCTTACCTACGAAGGTACCTACGACGGTGACCCAGGTTCGAGCGAATTCTCCGTCGCCGACGTTCAGGACGATGACGGGTCGATTTCAGGGAGCCAGGTCCTGAATGACCCGTCTGACCGCGCGACGATCATCTTCAGCGCTGAAGCGATTCGCGGTGGCAACGCTGATGATGGACTTGGCGAGGGTGAGACGGCGACGGTTCGCCTGAACACCCAGTCCGGTGGCACGACGACCGCTCGGCTGGTCGTCCCGGAGACTCTGTCTGGTAACTCCGCAGTCAGCCTCTAAGACGTCATATCTTTTAGTTTCAATTGCCGGTATACTCATAGCTCATTCTGCCTTCTGTGCGCTTTCCATCGGAGAGCTTGCGGCGTAATACTGACTCCGGCACACACAGTCATTTGCGGCTTATTACACGGACACTCATTATCCGTTGACTACCGATCTCAGAGATAGAATTCAGCATTCCGTCTATTTCTCGAGCAATTATCGGCCTCGACTGCTGAGACCGACTCTCACAGCTGCCAGAGTTGCCGTTATCAACTCGTATAATTTGAGAGGAGGTATTATTACCCGTGAAAAGAGTCAACAGATAGGGTCAGACAGACCCGGATCAACAATGCTAACGGAACTAACGAACGACGACGACCGCGGGCAGGTCGGTATCGGCACCCTGATCGTGTTCATCGCGATGGTGCTGGTGGCGGCAATCGCTGCGGGCGTCCTGATCAACACGGCTGGCTTCCTCCAGAGCAGTGCAGAGGAAACCGGCCAACAGAGCAGTGACCAAGTGACGAACCGACTGCAGCTCGTCAACGCCGTCGGTGAAGACATCCAGTCGTCCAGCAGCACGATNAGAGGAAACCGGCCAACAGAGCAGTGACCAAGTGACGAACCGACTGCAGCTCGTCAACGCCGTCGGTGAAGACATCCAGTCGTCCAGCAGCACGATTAACACGGTCAAACTAACCGTCAAGAAGGCACCCGGTGCGGGGAATATCGATATCGGCAGTACGATCGCTCAATGGGTCGACTCCACCGGCTCGTACGACCTCACCTCGTCTGGCTACAGTAACACCCCGGACCCCGACGGGTCCTCCTTCGCTGTCAATGATGTTCAGGACGACGACGACTCGATTTCAGGGAGCCAGGTCCTGAACGATCCGTCTGACCGCGCGACGATCATCTTCAGCGCCGAACTGATCCGCGGCACCGGCAATGGTGACGGTCTCGGTGAGGGTGAAACGGCAACGGTTCGACTGAACACCCAGTCCGGTGGTACGACGACCGCTCGGCTGGTCGTCCCGGAGACTCTGTCTGGTAACTCCGCAGTCAGCCTCTAAATTCGGCCATCTTCTCGCTTCGACGCAGTTCTCTTTTCGTCCACCCCGACCAGCGACGGAGTTATACGATAGCCACACACACTAGTACTCATGGCTCGGCGGTCAGACGAACCGAATCCGGAAGAGGGCAAGGTACTCTCGCCCGAAGAGCTCGACATCGCCGACGACGAGCACGTCACTGAAATCGACGAGGGCCGATACGTTGTTTCGTCGGACGTCCGCACTGACGACTCCTACGGGAACCAAGTCTCATCGGATTCGGCATCTGAATCTCCGCCGTCTCCTACACCGGACCCGGAGCCGTCGGCTCCCGAATTCTCCGATGCGAACGTCCACGAGTGGCTGGCCGAACAGATGGCCGACTCGAACGCCAGATACGGCTTCGACGTGACTGCGAAGTTCGACGGCGACGTCGACCAGCAGCAGCTCGCTTCTAACGACATCGTCACCGTCTTCGAGAGCTTCATGCTCTGGTACGGTCGCCAGATGGACGGATCGACACCGGTCGAAGAAGTGCTGGGTATTCTGCTGTCGGAATCGAACGTGCCGGTTCGCTACCCGCCGGCGGTCATCAAACAGCTCGTCCGGTCGACGCAACTGACGCCGGACGATTCTATTGCTGATCTCTTGGAAGCCGTCGAGGCTGCCGACGGTGCCGAACTCTGAGACGGGCTGCTGTCGGTCATTTCCACAACGACCACCTGCAATCGGCCAATTATCGCGATGCACAGGGACAGCGACCTGTCCAACTGACGAGGGATTTAAATCCGGGCACGGTAGTGTGTAGGGTAGATAATGGTCCCGCGCTATCCGCCGACGGTCGTTGCCCTGTTCATTCTGGTAACGCTCGTCGTGACGGGACCGCTCGTCGGCGTCGACGCTGTCAGGACACAGCCGACGACTATCGGCGACGGGACGGCAGCTATCAGCTCCGTCCAATTGCCCACATCGGAAGTACGGATCACGGACGGCCGATTCGGCACGAACGTTGCGTATCTCCGAGTGCCTGATGCCAGCGTGACCGTCGATTCTGTCACGGGCCGACCGAGGCTGCTGTATCAGGTCGCGATCCCTGCGCTCGACATTTCTCGCGAAGACGAGCAGGTCCTTTCGAAAGGTCAGTCCGGAACGTACCGGCTCGCACCCGGTGACAGAGCGGTCACGCCGTCGTCACTGGAGCGGGAGGTGTACAATGGAACCGTCCTGCTTCGGGTCCAGAGCTTCGAAGCTGCTGAGACAATCGTTGCTGAAAACGTGACAGTGCAGGTGGATCGATGACCCGAGACGTCGGGTGGTTCACTGGCCGCTGTCGGCAGGCGAGAAAGGCAGTCTTTGGTGACCGCTACGGCTACGCCCTCTGGCTCGGCCTGCTCGTTACGTTCGGGCTCTACTGGCGCGTTGGTATTTTCGTCACCGACACGTACACCACTGCCAACGCGCTCGTCGCTGTCTCGAACGGACACCTCCACATCACGGAGACGCCGTACACCCTGACGCTCGGCGCACAACCTGGCCTGCACGAGGCCGGCGGCAGACTGTACGGGCGAAACTACGGACAAATCCTGCTGGCTGTCCCGCTGGTCTGGGCGTTGCAAGCGCTGTCCGTGTTCATTACACCCCGGCTACTGCTCCTTGGACTCTGGTCGGGCACTGCACTCGTCTTCGTGGCTCACGTCAGCGTGCTCGGACAGCGCCACACCGATACCGCCAAGCGAACGGTGCTGTGGGTCGGTAGCGGTCTCGTCGCTGTCCTATTTCTGGTCGGTGCGCTGACAGCGACAGCCCTCCCGGACACGGCGCTCCCGATAGCTGCGTTCCAGATCTCGACGATGCTTGCGGCAGCGACGACCGGCGTCGTTCTCTACCGCCTCGTCGGAATCTGGCATGACCGCTCGGTCGCTTTGTCGGCCGGTGTCGCAATCGGTATCGCCTCGTCTGTCGGGTTCTGGGCCTCGCTTCCGAAACGGCACGTTCTGGTGGGGTTGTTGCTACTGACGACGGTGTACCTGTTCGCCAGGAGCCGAATTGCGTATGCCGACTCCAGAGACCGACTCGCGCTCGGCTTTCGTGCCGGTGCGTACGTCGCCGCTGGACTGGTAACCTGGACCCATGCCTTCGAGGGGTTCTTCCTCGTGGTGACGCTGGCCCTCGTGGACCTGATCACTGCAAGGCGAAACTCGCTCGTTCATCTCGCTATCATTGGTCTCGCGCTCTTCCTCGGATCGCTCCCGATGCTCGTGACGAACTTCCTCATCTCCGGTAACCCGGTCAAACCGCCGCGGTTGCTCTCCGCCGTTGGGGGTGCAAACGTCGAATTCACGCCTGATACCGGCGGTGATGCCGGAACAGGTGGTGGTAGCGGTGCTGGCGGCAGTGAAGGTACTGGAACGGATGGTGGTACTGGCGGCAGTGGAGGTGTTGGAACGGACGGCGGTACTGGCGGGGGGTCCGATGGAAGTGACGCTGGTGGAACCAGTAGTGGTGATTCCGCAGGGCCGGGCGGTGATACCCGGACGCCAATCGTAACGCCGATTCTCGGTCTGTTCAAACAGGTCTTGGGACCTGCGGCACCTGCGATGGCGTTCACCTCGGATGCGGTCAGTGGTGGGCTCGACGTACTGACTACGCCGGATCGAATGTCACAGATTTTCCTGCGGAGCGGCTCCGCGCCGCGGATCAACTACGGTTATAATTCATACGAAGCAATTGAACTCACGATGCTCGAGGCCGTCCCGCTTTTTGGTGCGGTCGCAGCACTCCCTGTGGTCCTGCTCCGGTCAGCTAATCAGCGGCTACAGCAATGGGATGTCCGCCCATCGCAGTATTCCCCTCGAACGCAGACCGATCTGCTCGTCACAGCCCTCGCGGCTGTGTTCACGCTCGTCTATCTGAGCCGCCTGCCGCTGCACGCACAACTTACCGTTCGATATCTGTTGCCGACGGTCCCGCTCATCATGTACGGAGTCGTTCGGTTTCCCGCAGTCCACGAACCCATCAGCGACGCGAGGCGGTGGCTTGTCGGTGGGTACGCTGTGAGTGTCGTCGGGGGCCTTCTCCTTGGACTCGGTGTCGTTACCGGACTCGATCTGGCGCTCGGGGAGGCGGTACAGCTCCACGCACTCCTCAACCTCGGTGGGGCAGCAGTCTGTGGCGGGACTGTGCTGGGCCGCACACTCGCACCGAGCCGGGTCCCGTCCAGAGCGGTCGCAGTGGGTTTGAGCCTCCCGGCGGGACTAACGACAGCGTATCTCTTCCTGTCGGGGCTCGTGTACTTCCAGTATGGCCCCTTCGCGCTCGATTTCATTCGCGTTCTCACACCGCATCTCCCTGCGGTGTAACTTGGTTTCGGGACCCACCGATATCACACGCGATAATTTACGGGACACCTTTATCTAACTCATCACGATATGTAGGCTTGATAGGCATGCCAGACGTACTGATCGCCGACGATTCAGAGTTTATGCGTAACCTCCTCCGCGAGATTCTCGAAGAAGACCACGAGATTGTTGGGGAGGTCGAGAACGGAGTCGAAGCTGTCGAAGTGTTCAAAGAAGAAGGGCCAGACCTGGTGATGATGGACATCGTGATGCCCATCCGGGATGGCATCGAGGCCACGGACGAGATCAAATCTTCCAATCCCGATGCGAACGTCATCATGTGTACAAGTGTCGGCCAGGAAGAGAAAATGAAGGAAGCAGTGAAAGCGGGAGCTGACGGATACATCACCAAGCCGTTCCAGAAACCTAGTGTGATGGAGGCTATCGAGGACGTCGTTCCCTCATAGATGAACGTCGATATTCAGTCGCTCGGTACGTTCAACCAACTCGCTCACGAGGGGGCAGAACAGGCCACGCAGTCGATGGGCCAGATGACGGGCATCGATGCCGTCGTCGACGTAACCAAGATAACGCTGCTCGACAGAGCAGATGTCGGCGAGGAACTGGCCGGACGTGACTTCGTCGGCGTCCAGTTCTCCTTCGACGGCGTCCTGGAGGGCGATACCGTTCTTGCCTTCGACGTAGACAGCGCCGGCACGATCACCGAGGAGATGATGCCCGGTAGTAGCGACGACGAGGCGATGGCCAGGAGTGGCATCGAGGAGATCGGCAACATCATGATGAGCGGGTTCATCGACGGCTGGGCCGACTACGTCGGCGCGACCATCGACCATTCGCCGCCGGAGTACATCGAGGAGTCCGGCGGTGACGTGCTCCCTGATGCACCCGAGAACGGCGACCATCAGCAGGTGTTCGTATTCAAATCGGAGATCGAATGGATCGACGAATCGGTGAACTTCTACATCTACATGCTCCCTGAGTACGACTCGCTCACGGAGATGATGGTAGAGCACGTCGATACGGACGGCGACGCCATCCCAATCGACAAGCTCCAGACGTTCAACGAGATGACGACCAGCGGCACCCAGAAAGCCGCTGACAACGTCGAGATGATGACCGGCATCCCGACCGAGTCGGAGGTGACACAGATCAGTTTCGCCCCCATCGAGGACGTGCCAAAGCAGATCGGCACGGACACGTTCGTCGGGACGGTCGTCGAGTTCACCGGGACGCCCAGTGGCTACCTCATGGTGCTGTTCGACGAGGTCTCGGCGATCAACGTCGCGGAGGCGATGATGCCCATCGAGATGGATAGCGACGAACTAACCGACCAGCACAAGGCCGCCATCGAGGAACTGGGGAACATCATGACGAGCGGGTTCGTCGACGGCTGGGCGAACGTCCTCCAGACGTCAGTCGAACACACGCCGCCGCGGGTCGTCCACGACATGGGACGGGCGATCATGGATCCGCTTGCGGCGCAGGTCGGACAGTATCAGGAGCACGCGTTCATCATCGACTCCCAGATGCAGACCGACGACATCGAGTTCCAGGCTGAGATTCACGCCCTGCCCAATGAGAAAGAGTTGCGCGCCGCCCTCAACGACCTCGATGTCGAGCGGGCGACCGAGACGGGCGCGGACGTGGAACAGATATTCAAATAATGAAAGTATACGATGGTAGCCAAACAGAGAGTCCCGAACAAAGTACACCCGAGCGTATCAAAGTCGGCATCGCGGAGTACAAGGTGACCACAGAGCCGGCTGTGCTGACCACGAGCGGACTGGGCTCCTGTATCGGGATCGCAATATACGATACCCGTAACACGGTGGCCGGACTCGTCCACGTCATGCTTCCGTCGGCGGCTGATATCGACGGCGGCAACCACGCGAAGTTCGCGGACACGGGCATCGAAGCGCTCATCGAGGCCATGGCGGATGCCGGAGCGTCGACGGAGGCGATGGAGGCCAAAATCGCTGGCGGGAGCGATATGCTCGATTTCTCCGAGAACGGCTCTTCTATCGGGTCGCGCAACGCCAAGAAGGTGCGCGAGACGCTGGACGAACACGACGTTCCCGTTGTCGGTGAAGATCTGGGTGGCGACCACGGCCGGTCTGTCAAACTCGAAGCGGACACCGGCAATTTCATCGTCAAAAGCGCGAACACGGATTCGATAACGCTGTGACGTCTGCGAGTAGGACGTATACCCGAGGTGCGGCGTCAGACGGGCGACAGCCGTTCGTCTGCCGGGGGCGCACTGACACACTCTGTTCCCCGACCTTCCGGCCGAAATTAATTTGAAATGTAATAGGCTAGTACTTGAATGGTTAATTTACTGTATGTGAGCCGGTAAAATGGGATATTATTATCAAATATGATACGCTAAGGGGAATATTCAAGAGTAGAAACAGCATGAGATACAACAGATGAGTAGTCCCGCTCTCGTGCCACTGGCTCCAGCCGTCTCACCGGAACTGGTTGGACTGGCACCCGCCCTCTTTGTCCTGTTGACCGGCGGGCTGGTTGGTATGAGCATCAAGAACATGTTCGACTCGATTCTGTCGGACGACGAGAGCGGGGACGCGAGCGAGGACGGTGGCGGCGGGATGGCCAACGGCGGCGGCCTGATGGGTGACGACGGTGGCGGTGGCGACGACCTCGGCGGTGGTGGCGACGATCTCGGGGGCCTTGGCGGCCTCGACGATGACGGTGACGACATGGGCGGGTTCGGTGACGACGAGTTCGGCGACATGGAAGACGCGAGCGGGCCTGACACCGACGAACTGGAACACCGGCTCGACGAACTGGAAAACGAGGTCGGGAGTCTCTCCTCAACTGTCAACACGGTGCGGACGGAAAACGAGAGCATCTCCGAGTCCGTCGAAGAAACCGAGGAGAACGTTCGGAAACTGCTCGACATCTACGAGATGGTTACCCGTGGCGTCAACCCCTTCGCCGACGATGTCGACGGCGGTATGGGCGGCATGGGCGAAGGCGGCGGCTCCTTCGGCCTGTTCGACGACGACGGGAGCGACGATACCGAAGAGGATATCGACGACGACGTCGCCAATGCCGACGCAGAGGGCTTTTTCGACGAAGACCTGACGGAGGATACTGGTGGCGACATGTCGATGGACGACGGCGGTGTCGACGACATGTTTCCCGACGACGACGGCGACGACATGGGCGGCTTCGAGGACGACGGCGGGTCGTTCGACGAGGAGTTCGACGACTTCGACGACACGGAGGACGACATGAGCATGGACGATGGGATGAGCATGGACGACGGGGAGAGTATGGACGAGGACAGCGACGACGGCGACGGCGGCAAATCGTTCGCAGAGCTCAAAGACGAGTACGAGTCCGGCGACGCCGAGTGGGCCGAGGGCGAGGAACCAGAGGAAGAAGCGGACGACGACGATGACCTGCTTGCGGACGACGACGATGATCTGCTGGCCGACGAAGACGACGACCTGCTGGGCGAGGAGGATTCGGACGACGATATGGGCGGGCTGGAAGACGACGACCTCTTCGACGAGGTCATCGAAGACGACGGGAGTGACGAAGCCGAGGCGGCCACGGAAGCTGACCCGGAACCGGAGCCCGAACCGGATCCAGAGCCGGAACCCGAACCAGTTGTAGAATCGGAACCGGAGCCCGAGCCGGAACCGACTGCTACACAGACTGATACGGCGGCTAGCGGCAGTAGCGATGAGGAAGTGGTAGACGACGGCTCGGACGCAGGTGCGGACGACGACGGGAAACCGTACCTGGCGACGATGCCGGAAGGGTTCGCGGCGGACCTCATCATCGTCGAATGGCTCGAGTTCCTGGTCCAGCACTCGGGCTACCGTGAGACGGCTCGCGCTATCGACTACTACGAAACTATTGACTGGATCGACGAGTCGGTCGCGGACCAGCTCAAGGAGTACCTCCGCGGCTTCGACGACGTGAACGACACTGGGGATGGGCTGTCTATCGACCACCACACGGAGAGCCTGCACTACATCTCGCAGCTTGACAGTGACAGCGGGGCCGACGCTGTTGCGCTCTCGAAACTGGTCGGTGGAGGTGGTTCCGATGGGATTCAGCGTTAGCGGCTCGGCAGCCGTCATCTTCGTGGCTGCGTTCATCGGCTTCGGGATGTTCTACTCCGCGACCGCGAACAGCTTCGAGCGTGTCAACGACGCCCGCGAGGACCAGCGCGACCGGCTCCTCGACCAGCAAAACACCGACATCTCGCTTGTGTCGGTGACGTGGAACGCGAGCGGGAACGACAACCTCGTCGTGACCATCGACAACACCGGCTCGGAGACGCTGTCGGTCGAAGCGACTGACCTGCTGGTCGACAACGACTACCGAACCGGCTACGGCACGACCGTCGACGGTGACGGGTCGACGGATGTCTGGGCGTCACAGGAGCGGTTGGAGATTACCGTCTCCTCGCTCGGTAGCCAGCCCGACCGGGTGAAAGTCGTCGCCGAGAACGGCATCGCCGAAACGACGGTGGTGAGCTAACATGGCGAGCGTCTCCGTCTCACACCTGATCCTGTTCATCGCGTCGATGGCCATCGCCGCGAGCGTGGCAGGCGTCTTTACGAGCAGTATCGGCGAACTGAGCAACGCTGTCTCGGAGCAAGGGCTGGACGTGAGCAGCGATGTCCGGACCGACGTGGAAATAATCTCCGACAGCGGCAGTAACACCATCTACGATGGCGACGCGAACACAATCACGATCCACGTCAAAAACACCGGTTCAGAGACGTTAGCTCCGGTTCCCGGACAGGTGGATGTGTTCGTTGACGGGACCTTCGCCAGTGACTACACGGTGACGCTGGAGCCAGACGGTGGCAACAGCTGGCGGCCCGGTGAGGTCGTTCGCATCGACATCAGCGACAACCTCAGCGGCGGGGATCACCGGCTCAAGCTCATCGTCAACGGCGACGAGGAGGTGCTCGAGTTTAACACATGAGTATCGCAAGTACTGACCTATTCTCGCTCGGACTGGACGATCACGACCGGCTGAACAAGGAACTGGGCGGCGGTATCCCACCCGGAAGCATCATCCTCGTCGAAGGGGACTACGGGGCCGGCAAATCCGCCATGAGCCAGCGGTTCACCTACGGCCTCTGTGAGGAGGGGCACGAAGTGACCTACCTCTCGACGGAACTCACTGTCGGGAGCTTCCTCGACCAGATGCACTCGCTGTCGTATGACATGGTCGACCACATCCTCGATGAGGACGTGTTGTTCCTGCACGCCGACATCGGCGAATCAAACGCCCTCACCGGCGGAGACGACCAGACCGACCGGAAGGAACTCCTCAAGCGGCTGATGGAGGCCGAGGTGATGTGGGATGCTGACGTCGTCGTCATCGACACCTTCGATGCGATCCTCCGGAACGACCCCAAGTTCGAGGCCCTCGTCCGGCAAAACGAGGAGCGACAGGCTGCTCTGGAGGTCATCTCTTATTTCCGGGATGTCATCTCACAGGGGAAGTGTATCATGCTCACTGTCGACCCGTCGACGCTGGACGAGGAGGCTATCGGTCCGTTCCGAGCCATCGCCGACGTGTTCATCGAACTGGAGATGATCGAGGTCGGCAACGACGTGCGCCGGCAGATCAACGTCCTCCGATTTGCCGGCATGGGCGAACAGGTCGGTGACACCATCGGGTTCTCGGTCCGCTCGGGAACCGGCATCGTCATCGAATCGCGCAGTGTCGCCTAGAGGTGAGCTAAGATATGACAGATCACGGACGTGCGAAACCGTCGGACGAACTTCGGCAGATGGCAGCGCGGCGGCCCCACCTGCGGGACCACCTGAAGAAGTTCAAGCAGATCACCGGTGAGTTCCCGATGCTCATCGACGAGGCCGACGACGACTACGAGACGAACCGGCCGAACGTACTCTATCCGGTTGGTGGCCCCATCTTCTGTCATATCTACGGGGATGTGGGGCAGGACATGAAGTACTACGCCATTGAGCCGGAACTCGACGAGGACGAGCGGGCCGTCTTCGGGAAGGTCCGGAACCGCCTGCTCCAGCGTAGTGTCAACAAGCCCGCGCCCGAAAACGAGGCCCAGTTCGACGACCGTATCGAGGAACTCCTGCAGGAGACGACCAAAGTCCGGGACGAGGACAGCGACAGCGGCGTTCTCACGCGCCTGTCGAACCTCACCGATGTGAGCAGCGTCGAGGTCACACAAGAGACCTACGAGAACATCCTCTACCGGCTGAACCGCGATATCGTCGGCCTCGGCCCGCTCGAACCGGTTATGCGTGACCCTGCCAACGAGGATATTCACGTTATCGGCCGGAGCGAATGCCACGTCGACCACGGAGTCTACGGGATGCTCGAAACGACTGTCGAGTGGCAGAGCGAGGAGGCCTTCGACCAGTGGCTCCGGAACATGGGCGAACGGATGGGCGACCCGGTTTCGGACTCGGACCCCATCGTCGACTCGACGCTCCCGGACGGGTCGCGTCTGAACCTCATCTACTCCGACGACGTGAGCCTCAAAGGGCCGTCACTCACCATCCGTCAGGGTGACGACGTTCCGCTATCCATCTTCCAGATTACCAAGTGGATGACGCTGTCGCCGCAACTGGCCGCGTATCTCTGGCTCTGTCTGGAGAACGAACAGACGGTGTTCGTGGTCGGGGAGACGGCGTCCGGGAAGACGACAACGCTGAACGCGATCACCTCGTTTATTCCCGACGACGCGAAGATCTACACCGCGGAGGACACCGCCGAGGTGCTCCCCCCGCACAACACCTGGCAACAGCTCCTCACCCGTGAGGGGGAAGACGAGGGGACCAGCATCGACATGTTCGATCTGGTCGCCGCCGCACTGCGGTCCCGCCCTGACTACATCATCGTCGGGGAGGTTCGTGGTGAGGAGGGACGGATGGCGTTCCAGGCCGCCCAGACCGGCCACCCGGTGATGCTGACGTTCCACGCGAGCGACATCGTCTCGATGATTCAACGCTTCACCGGCGAACCGATCAACGTTCCCGAGACGTTCATGGACGTGGCCGACGTGGCACTGTTCCAGAACCGCGTCAAGCAGGGCGATCAGGTCCTGCGCCGTGTGACCAGTGTTCAGGAAATCGAGGGATACTCCAAGGAGATGGACGGTGTCGTCACCCGGCAGGTGTTCAACTGGGACCCCGTCGAGGACGAGAT
>AOLX01000024.1:0-32403 GCA_000336895.1 Haloarcula argentinensis DSM 12282
GAGATGTGTATAAGAGACAGCCATCCAGGAGGGGATTCTCGGGTATCACGAGGTCAACGACTTCATTTCGGATTTCCAGCGCGACGGCGTCGAAGGGATCCCGTTCAACATGGCCAGGCCGGACTAACGATGGCGCAAGGTGAAGCCGAGAGCGACATCGACCTGACGATCTCCGAGACGATCCAGTCGCTCGTCGAGTCCTACCGCCAGATGACGATCCCGCTGGAGCGGTATCTCTTTCTCATCCTGCTGCCAGCCGTCGGCTTCTTCATTATTTCGACGGTCGTCGCCCTGCTACTGGAGCAGCCCATTGCAGTCCGAGCACCGATCCCCCTGCTTGGGTTCCTGGTGATGGCATCGGCGATTTTCTACCCCAAGATCCTCCTGAGCCAGCGCAAACGCGAACTCAACAACCGGTTTCACCTGCTTATTACGCACATGACCGTGCTGGCGACGACGAAGATCGACCGGATGGAGGTGTTCCGAACGCTAGCCGAGGAAGACGAGTACGGCGAACTCGCGATGGAGATGCACCGTATCGTCCAGCTCGTCGACACCTGGAACCTGAGCCTCGACGATGCCTGCCGTCGCCGCGCCAAACAGGTCCCGAGCCGTGCTGTCTCGGACTTCTTCGACCGCCTCGCGTACACGCTCGGAGCCGGGCAGGGACTCGACGACTACCTCCTGACCGAACAGGAACAGATTATCCAGCACTACTCGACGGTGTACAAGAGCTCACTCGACAGTCTGGAAGTGATGAAAGACCTCTACCTGTCGATGATTCTGTCGATGACGTTCGCGCTGGTATTCGCCGTCGTTCTCCCGGTCCTGACCGGGACGAACCCGACGATGACGGTCAGCGCCGTCATCGTGATGTTCGTGTTCGTCCAGACCGGCTTCTACCTCGCTATCCGCTCGATGGCTCCCTACGACCCGGTGTGGTTCCACCCTGTCGACTACCCGTCGCCGGTCGAATCAAAGCTCAATAAATCGATGGTCGCCGGTGTGGGGCTGTCGATGCTGCTCGTGTTCATCACACTGGGCGGGATGCTCGGTATTTCACCGATCACGCTGAACGACCTCTTTTTCATGTTTGACGAATTGCCGCTGCCGCTGTATGCCGCCGCGCCGATCACGCCGATGATCATCCCCGGCATCGTCTTCCGGCAGGAAGAACAGCGCATCAAGGACCGGGACTCGGAGTTCCCGAACTTCATCCGCGCACTCGGTGCGACCGAGGGCGCAAAGCAGTCTACCACCGGCGCGGTGCTTCGTACCCTCCGCAAGAAGGACTTCGGCGCGCTCTCGCCGAACATCGATAACCTCTACAAGCGACTGAACATGCGGATCGAGCCGACCTCTGCTTGGCGCTTTTTCACCGCGGACTGTCGCTCCTATCTTATCCAGACCTTCTCCGAAATGTACCTCATCGGCCGCGAGATGGGTGGGTCGCCAAAGCAACTGGGCGAGCTCATCTCCGAGAACATGAACCAAGTGCTGCAGCTCCGCCAGAAGCGCAAGCAGGCGACGACGACGCTCGTCGGCCTCCTGTACGGGATGACTGCCGCGTCGACGTTCGCGTTCTTCATCGGCCTGCAGGTCGTCAACATTCTCGCTGGTATGTCGCTCAACCTGAGCACCGGAAGCCGTCTCGATGCCGCCTCGCTCATCAACACCAGTGTCTACAACATCCCGCTCATCGAGTTCCTGCTGATCATTATTATCATGTTTGGCGCGATGCTGTCGTCGCTGATGATCCGAACCATTGATGGCGGCCATAACGCCAACACCTACATGCATTTCGTGATTCTCTCATGGATCGGCGCTATTACCGGGACGTTCACGAAGTGGCTGGTGTCGCAGTTCCTCGCTATCTAGTACCTTTTTACGTCACCCCCTCTCCTCGCGCGCTCACAGAGCGCGCTGTGGGGAGCGGGTTCGCAAAAATCTACGCTAAAAACGACCTCCGAGTCGCGGCCTGGGGCCGCGCTCGGAGTGAAACCCCTCGCTCCGCTCGCGGTACAGTAACAGCGCTACAACCGCCGGCATACCTGCCCTTCCCCGGGTCGCGCCACGGAGGGCGCTCCCGGCCCACGGCATCATAACATCTATTCCCGTCCCACAGCACCGCAGTCCCGCGACAGCTACCCTTCGAAGCCGTCTTCCCAGCGGAACACACCGTCTTGCTGGATGACTTCGCCGTCGACTTCGAGCCGCGACCTCTGGCCCATCGTCGTGATGAGGTCCTCGTGGACGGCGCTGTCGTTGCCGGATTCGCCCTCGGGGAGGCACGCATCGTACGCGCGCCCGAGCGCGAGGTGGACCGTTCCGCCCATCTTCTCGTCGAAGAGGATGTTGTCGGTGACGCGATCGACGCCGCGGTTCATCCCGATACCGAGTTCGCCCAGTTGGCGGGAGCCGCTGTCGGTTCCGATGATTTCGTCGATGACTGCCTCGCCCTGTTCGGCCGACCAGTCGACGACGACACCGTCTTTGAACGTCATCTCGACGTTTTTGACGCGACGACCCTGTATCGTCATCGGCACGTCGAAGGTGACGACGCCGGCGGTGTCGTAGGGCGCGGTGAAGACCTCGCCGGAAGGGAGGTTGTGTGAGTCGTAGGCCACGCTGGCGGCGGAGTTAACGGCGATGCGGTCGTCGATAAACAGCGTGATGTCGGTGCCGTCGGCGACGATACGGACCTCTTTGCCGCCGTCGAGAAGCTCCTTCAGTCGGGCCTGTTCCTCGGCCAGTGCCTCCCAGTCCCGTAGCGTCGCGTCGTAGACGAAGTCCTTGTACTCGGCGTAGGCCATCCCAGCCTGTTGGGCCATCGCCCGCGTCGGGTGCTGGGTCGATACCCAGTCGGTGTCCAGCCGGGCCTCCCTGATTTCCTGTCGAGCCGTCGAGTACGCCTGCCGCTGGTCGCTGTCCACGTCAGCCGTCTCGGTGGTATTGCGCGACCCTTTCAGGAACAGCACGCTGTCTGCTCGCTCGTACAGCGCCAGTTCGTACTCGGGGTTCTCGGTGAAGGACCCGTCGTGGGCTTGCAGGTAGGCCCGCGTGAGTTCGTCGGACTGGTACGTCGACAGGAGGTTCGCGCCGCGGTCGCCCAACTGCTCGGCCACGGCGACCGCGAGGTCGTGGGCACCGTCCTCGACGGCCACGATCACGTCGTCGCCCGCGTCGATGCGAGCGCTCCAGTCGACGAGAATCTTGGCGTGTTCGCGTATGCGATCGTCCATATTCCTATCTGGAGTGGCCGGAACAAAACGGCGGTGGTCCCGGTAGTATAACGGACGATGTGATTGTATTCCGTGGATTTTTTGCGCTCCAGCGTCGGAGTATTCGGTGCAGTACGGGACAGGATTCGTGGCAATTGTTGGCTTCCACGACCGCTTCCGAGACGGTCGGCTGGGGACGGTACCATGACTGACGACGGCACGGGTGGTGTCCGTGCCACGCTTTCTGTCGAACCGCAATCCCTACCTGTTCGCTCGGCGACTCCACGGTATGGAACTTGGCGTCATCGGACTCGGACGCATGGGCCGCATCGTGGTCGACCGCGTGCTCGAAGCCGGCCACGAGGCCGTCGTCTTCGACATCGACGAGGAGAGCGTCGCCGACGCGGCAGACGCCGGCGCTCGGCCGGCAGCGTCCATCGTGGACCTTGCAGAGAAACTCGGCCCGGAGAAACGGATCTGGCTGATGGTCCCGGCCGGGGACCCGGTCGACGCCGCGCTGGACGAACTGGCCCCAGTACTCGATTCCGACGATATCGTCGTCGACGGCGGCAACTCCTACTTCGAGGACTCGGTTCGCCGCGCCGAGTCGACCGACGCGGCCTACCTCGACTGTGGGACGTCCGGCGGCCCCGCCGGTGCAGAGCTGGGCTTCTCGCTGATGGTCGGCGGCCCGCAGTGGGCATACGACGAACTGGTCCCCGTCTTCGACGCCGTCGCGACCGGCCCCGACGGCCACGACCGGATGGGACCGGCTGGCTCGGGCCACTACGTCAAGATGGTCCACAACGGCGTCGAGTACGCGCTGATGCAGACCTACGGCGAGGGATTCGAACTGCTGGCCAACGGCCGGTACGACCTCGATCTCGAATCGGTCGCCAACACCTGGAATAACGGGGCCGTCATCCGCTCGTGGCTGCTGGAACTCTGCGAGGAGGCGTTCCGCGAGGAAGGCAACGACCTCGGCGACGTGGCTGACCGCGTCGAAGGCGGGTCGACCGGCACCTGGACCGTGCAGGAGGCACTCGAACAGGAAGTCCCGGTGCCGCTTATCTACCAGTCGCTGGCCGAGCGGTTCGGCTCGCGGGCCGATGACGGGCGCTTCTCGCGCCGCCTCGCCAGCCGGCTCCGATACGGCTTCGGTCGCCACGACGTCCCACGACGGGAGTGAGTGTGCTACCGTGTCGCTTCAGGATTCGCCTGCCGGTGCGGTACTTCTTGCCAGCACTGTTGTCTGGTCGTCTCCGTGCCAGACGAGACTGACTTCGGCTCCGCCCTCGACGCTAACGCTTGACTGATCGCCGACAGTCACCTCGCCGTCGTCACTGTTCCACCCTACTGTTTGTCCGTCTGCCACTTCGATAGTGAGTTGCTCCGCGCTGATCGTATCACCGCCGTCGTGCGTCACGACAGCAACTACCACCTCTGGTGTCTGCTCGTACTCGAACGAGAACGAAGCCTGCGGGGCCATAGCTACGTCACTCCCACCGCTACCCATGCCCAACACGAAGGATGCAACTACCGCTGCGACAATGACGACAATCGGAATCAGGATAAACAGAACAGCCATACCGACTCCCAGTCCGACGAGGACTTTCCCCGCGGTACCGAGATCGTTCCATGACTCTTTTATTTCCATAATTTATACCGTTAATTGAGGATATTAAATACCATGGAAATTAGCTGCCCCCTTCGAGCACACAGTCGTTTGATGGCCGGGCCGCTCGCGGGTGGCTGCGGGTGAAACAACAGCTAATTAAACCAGTATTCCATAGCCGTGCACATGGTAGAACTCGTTGGACTCGCCGCCGGGGCCACGCTTACCCTGATAGTGGTCGCGCTCCACTACGCCAAAGGGACCGGTTGGGAGGCACCGGAAGACATCTCCCAGGAGGTCCTCGAGCAGCGGGCCGCGACAGTCCCAGAGACGGACTTTCCGGAGCCGTACAACCGCTCTATCGGTGGCGGCGGTGCTACAGCGATTCCGGCTGGTGAGGCCGAAGGCGAACTCGGCGAAGGCGAGGAGGCCGAAGAGGTGGACGAGGGCTTCGACCCCGACGACATCGCCGAGGACGAGGTCGAGTACTACGAGATCGAATTCGCCAAGGAGGGCGAAACGATCGAGGTTGCCAACAACGAGCCGCTCCTCGACGCCGGCGAAGAGGAGGGCTGGGACCTCCCCTACGCCTGCCGCGAGGGTCAGTGTATCTCCTGTGCCGGCCACATCGAGGACGGTCCGGCCGAGGACTACATCCGTCACAGCAACAACGACTCGCTGATGGACGACGACATGGAAGAGGGGTACTGCCTGACCTGTGTCGCCTATCCGACCAGCGACTTCACCCTCGAAACCGGCGAGTCGCCCTGAGACTACAGCCCCCCACATTTCATCGCCGCTCTTTGTGCTGACCTGCTATGCCCACCGAGTTGAACGAAACGCGAGTCCGGACGTGTAAAGACCGACTTCTCGAACATTACGACGGTGTCTCAGTGCGTGCCAAGGACGAGGTCGTTTCCGACGAACTCTTCGCCTACCTTCGGACGGTCGTTCGTGACGGCTACGTTGGCAGTGGGTACGTCTGGGTGGTCCGGACGCCCGATCAAGCGGCCGAGTTGTCTGACTCGATGGGGCCGAACGACCAGCCGGACGGGGCTCGGGTCCTCATGATCCTCCATCGCGGTAGCGCAACGTGGCAAGTTCCCGGCGGTAGTGTTGAGTCCGGTGAAACCTTTGAAGACGCTGCTGTCCGTGAAGTGCAGGAGGAAACGGGTATCGAGTGTACAGTACAGGACTGCTTTCGCCTCGAACACCTGCGGACAGTGGCTGATGGCTCCGATGAACGACTGCATACGCTCTGGGCGTACTTCGATGGCCGGTATCGCAACGGGTGTATCTCGATCCAGCCAAGCGAACTGAACGGTGCAGCCTGGGTGAACACGAAGCCGCAGTCGGTCGGTGAATCACTCAAGACTCGTGCGGAGGCTTGGTTCGACGAGTGAGGAGGGACTGCTCCACAAACACGATAGTCCCGCTGTTCGCCCCGGTGGTTCACAACCGTTAAGACGGACAGTCTGATACCGTTTTCTGTGGGCGGCTAGTTCAGCGGACAGAACGCCTGGTTCCGGACCAGATGGTCGGGGGTTCAAATCCCTCGCCGCCCGTGCAACGAACCTGCCGAGCGACAGCGAGGCCGTGAGTGAACCGGCAGCGAGGATTTGAATCAGAGAGTGGAGCGAAGCGGAACGACCGTGGTTCAAATCCCTCGCCGCCCGCTATTCTGCGAGGAACGGACGTGACGAGCGAATAGTAGTACAAGAGCGGTTTGAACCCAGGGAGCCGCAGCGACCGAGCGAAGCGAGGGCGACCGTCTCCACTTGGCTCAAATCCCTCGCCGCCCGCTTTCTGCGACCCACTGTATAGGCGATGTGTCTTGTTCTGCGGTCCCGGACATCGACAGGACTGCAAGGGAATCGCCGCAACGTCCTTGGGGTTCCGACACAAGGTACGAACACATGCGTGTGCTCGTTGTGGGTGCGACCGGATTCATCGGACGGCGACTGGTTCGTGCCTTGGACGACGCAGGCCACGATGTGGTGGCGTTCTCCCGGAGCGCGAGCGAGGAGGCCTTTCCTGAAGGGGTTGAGCCATTTGAGGGCGACCTCGGCGACCCGGACTCGCTTGACGGTCTCTGTGACGATATCGACGTTGCGTACTACCTCATCCACTCGCTCACCTCCGAGAACTTCGCTGAGCTAGACCGTCGCTATGCTCGCCGATTCGCTGACTCGGCGTCAGCTGCGGGTGTCGACCGTGTCGTCTATCTCAGCGGTATCAGCGGTGACGAGGAGAACCTCTCGCCACATTTGGCGTCGCGGCGCGAAGTCGAATCGGTGCTGGTGGAGGGGTCATTCGACCTGACAGTACTCCGGGCAGCGGTCATCATCGGCCCGGAGAGCGCGAGCTTCCGGATCGTCGATGACCTGACCGACCGTTTGCCGCTGATGCTCGTCCCCAAGTGGGTCCGTACGCCGTGTCAGCCCATCGGCGTCGACGACGCTATCAGCTACCTCGTGGCGTTACTCGATGCCGACGAGACTCGCGGCGAGACCTACGACATCGGTGGGCCGTCGGTGTGGTCCTACGAGTCGCTGCTGAAACTCACCGCGGCCGAAAAGGGCAAGCGAGTGTTTATCATCGCCGTACCAGTGATGACGCCGGGGCTGTCATCACACTGGCTTCGCTTCACGACAGACGTACAGTACGCCATCGCCCGGCCGCTGGCCGAGAGTATGCGGAACCCGGTCACGGTCGACCCGGAAATGGATCTGCAGGACGTCGTACCGATCACCCAAACGCCGATCAAGGACGCCGTTCGGCGGTCGCTGATGGCGTCGTAGGCAGCGACCGGTCCCCTGCGGGACTGTTTTGGGGCTGTGCGGTGCAGACGTAGCTATGCCCGAATCGGTCGCCGTCACTGGAGGCAACGGCCGCGTCGGCCAGCACGTCCTCGAACATCTGACCGCACAGGGGTATCGAACCATCAACCTCTCCCGTGGGAAACGGGAAGAAGACCATTCGGACGCATACGTCAGGACTGACCTGCTCGATGCGGGTGAGGTCTACGGGGCACTCGCACAATCTGACGCCGACGCGGTCGTCCATCTCGGGATGATTCCCACGCCCGACCACACGCCGGGATACCGGACCTACGAGAGTAACGTTCTGTCCAGCTATCACGTGCTGGAGGCCGCCGGTGAACTGGGTATCGACAGGGTCACTCTGGCATCGAGTTTCAGCGCCATCGGTGGCGGGTTCGAACCGGAACCGATCACGGTTGACTATCTCCCAGTTGACGAGGATCACCGGCTCACGCCGTCGAACCCGTACGCAATGGGAAAGCAGGTCCTTGAGGTCACAGCCGACGGGTTCGCCCGCCGGAGCGCTGACGCGCCGGGGACAATTACATCGCTTCGGTTTCCGTGGGTGGTCGACGACGACACGGCTCAGAAGACGTTTGTCGAGGCCGACCGTACCCTCGCTGGGCTCCGGAACTCGGACCATTTTCACACCCAGCGAAACACGCTCTGTGGCTATGTCCACGCTACTGACGCTGTCACGCTCGTCGAAGCAGCCATCGAGGCGTCGTTCGACGGCCACGAGCGGCTCTGGGTGTCGGCCCCGGATACGAGCGCAGAGACACCGAGCGCCGAACTCGCGACGGAACTGTACCCCGAGGCTGACTACCGGGGACCGGCAGCCGACGACGAGAACCCGTACACAGCGCTCATCGACACGTCGAAAGCCGAACAGCTACTCGACTGGGAACCGACTTGGAGCTGGCGACAACTGGTGTGAAGCCGGTGATGGCGCGAGTACCGATCCGGACGCTCACATTACCGTGCCGCATGTAGCGGCTGTTTCATCCGGAACACGTTGCTAAAATGTAATGTGTATGTAACTAACACACATGAGTGATGCAGAACAGCCAGCAGAGAGCGAGACACACGATCATCATGACCACGATCACGAGGGACCGGGCTATGCCACTCCGCAGGCCGCCATCGAGGCGGCCGAACCCGAACAGACCGCGTACGTGATGGGCCTGCACGTGGGTCAGGATGTCGACGCACCGGACTTCCTGGCCGTCGTCGACGTTGACCCCGACTCCGACACCTACAGCGAAATCATCAATCGGGTCAAGATGCCGAACAAGGGCGATGAACTCCACCACTTCGGGTGGAACGCCTGTTCCTCCTCGTGCCACATGGATGGGCTGGAGCGCCGGCATCTCGTCATTCCCGGCCAGCGGTCCTCGCGAATTCACATCGTCGACACCAAGGAGCGACGTGATCCTGAACTGACGAAGGTCATCGAACCGGAAGCGGTGTACGAGCACGACCTCTCCGCGCCCCACACCGTCCATTGCATCCCTGACGGTGAGATTCTCATCTCCATGCTCGGCGATGCTGACGGCGACCTCCCCGGTGGCTTCCTCGAACTGAACGACGACTTCGAGGTGCAGGGCCGGTGGGACCCACCCGGCGAGATCGAGATGAACTACGACTACTGGTACCAGCCCCGCCAGAACGTAATGCTGTCGACGGAGTGGGCGGCCCCGAAAACCTACTACCCCGGCTTTGACTTAGAGGATGTCGAGGATGGCAAGTACGGCCAGCGCCTCAACTTCTGGGACTGGGAGTCCGGCACCGTCGAGCAGACCATCGACCTCGGCGAGGACGGCCTGATTCCGCTGGAAGCCCGGTTTTTGCACACGCCCGAGAGCACTCACGGCTACGTCGGCGCGGCGCTGTCCTCAAACATCATCCATTTCCACGAATCGGACGGTGAGTATCACGCCGAGCCGGTCATCGAGTTCGACGACCGCGAGCACGAGGGATGGGACATGCCGGTCCCGGCACTGGTGACGGACATCCTCATCTCGATGGACGACCGCTACCTCTTCGGGTCGAACTGGCTCCACGGCGAGGTGTGGATGTACGACATCTCGGACCCGTCGAACCCTCGAAAGGCCGACTCGATCTCCATCGGCGGCTACTTTGGCGATATCCAGCAGGTGCAGGACCGTGATATCGTCGCCGGCCCGCAGATGCTCCAGCTCTCGCTTGACGGCGAGCGGCTGTACTGGACGACTTCGCTGTTTTCGTCGTGGGACAACCAGTTCTTCCCCGAGGAGGCCGAGAACGGGTCGGTGATGCTTAAAGCCGATGTGGACCCGCGAGAGGGGACGATGTCGCTGGACCGGGACTTCCTCGTTGACTTTGGTGACCTCCCTGAAGGCCCTGCTCGCGCCCACGAGATCCGGTGGCCCGACGGCGACTGTACCAGCGACGTGTGGCAATGAGGGCGACGCGACCGAGCGGCCGATGACCGAGGTTCTGCTGGACTGGCGGGACAGCGAGCGTACCGAGACGATTTCGGTGCCGGACGGCGCGACGATACTTGACGCCGCTGAAGCCGTGGGTATCGGGCTACCGTTCGGCTGTCGGACCGGCGCGTGTGGGACCTGTACCGCTCGGTTGCTGTCCGGCGACGTGGTCCATCACCGCCCGCCGCGGGCGCTTAAGGACCGGCATCTGGCGAACGGCTACGTCCTGCTCTGTATCGCCGAGCCGACGACCGACACGCACCTTGCCGTCGGCGCGACGGTGCAGGCCGAACTGGTCCCGAACCCCTGGAAGTGACGAGGGGCCGGTTAGGCCCGGTGCTGGCCCGACAGCGCTTGCTGGAGTACCTGTCCCAGGAAGCCGATGGCCGGGACGACGAATACCGTCGCGTGCACCCAGGCGTCGTAAGTAATATCGCTCGGCTTGGTCACGAGAAAGAGCCCGTAGAGGACGACCATCACCACGACCCACAGGACGGTGATGATCAGGAACGGCAGGGCGTCCCGGACCGGCTCGGCGACTGCTTCGCGCAGTGTGGCGGACATACCCGGATAGTCGGACGGAATCGGCAAAAACGTACTCCGTGACGGTCCGACCTCCGTCACCAGTTCGATGCAGTCGGTTTCGGCCTCGATAGCCGCCGGCACGTCCGTGGCGGCGCTGGTGTTGATGTCGCGTACCCCGGACAACGGCGCACTAGACTGCTGACCGGCCGGCTACTGAAGGCTGATTTTATGTTTTGTACCAGCCATCTCCCAGATATGGCCCTCCTCCCGATTGTCGTCGCCCTGTTCGTGTCGCCGGCAGTCACCGCACTGGTGTACGTCGACGCCAGGCGGCGTGACCTGTCTCGGCGGTACTGCACCGCCGCCGCCTCTGCCGTCGGTCTCGCCAGTTTCGGCGGATTTCTCGTCGCCAGTGTCCTCGGCAGTGGGATCTTTTCGACGTACTATCGCCTCGTGAGTCAGCCGGCCGTCGCCGTCACGCCGCTTGACCTCATTCTCTCCTTGCTCCTCTTCGGCTTCGCTATCACTGCACTGGCCGTTCTGGGCTATGGACTCACCAGTCGGTACGGCCCGCTTGCGTCGTCGTAATCGCAGCCGATCTCCGAACGAGTACCCCTAATTTCAAACCCAGCACGGCCCCACCGAGACGTATGGACGACACTGACTGGATCGGCGAGACGTTCACCAGCACGGTCGGGTGGGACCACCTAGAGGCGCTGGTCGACATCGGGAACCGGATGGCGGGCAGCGGTGGCGAACGGGCGGCCGCAGAAGCGACCCGGGATGCGCTGGCAGAATACACTCGCGACGCCCGACTCTCCGAATTCGAGATACAGGGCTGGGAGCGGGGAGACAGTGCCGTCTACGCCGATGGGTCGGCAGTCGCGGCGCAAGCCCACGAATGCATCGCCCTCCCGCGGTCGCCGGCCGACGAGGTGACTGGTAAACTGGTCGATGTCGGTCACGGGCTTCCGGAGGATTTCGAGGACGCCGACTGCGAGGGCCAGATTGTACTGGCCCGCTCGGACGTACCCGACTGGTACGACCGGTATATCCACCGGCGCGAGAAGTACTATCACGCTGTCGAGGCCGGCGCAGTCGGGTTCATCTACCGCAACCATGTCGAGGGTGTGCTACCGCCGACCGGGAGCGTCGGCACGGCGGACGCACCAATCGGCGAGATACCGGCTGTTGGCGTCGCCAGCGAGACGGGGGCGCGACTGACCCGGCGCTACGCCGGAGAGGACATAACCCTCAGTGTCGACTGCGAGACACCCGACGCGACGAGCCAGAACGTCCACGCCGAACTGGGGCCGGACACGGACGAGCGACTGCTGGTGACCAGCCACGTCGACGCCCACGACATCGCGGAAGGAGCGATGGACAACGGGGCCGGGACGGCGATGGTCGTCGAGGTGGCCCGCGCGCTGGCCGGCCGCGAGGACGAACTGGAGACACGCGTGGAGTTTGTCGCCTTCGGTGCCGAGGAGGTCGGACTGGTCGGCTCAAACCGGCTGGCCGACGAGACTGCGCTCGACGACGTAACGGCCGTGCTTAACTTCGACGGCGTCGTTCAGGGTCGCACGTTGAAGTGTTACACCCACGGCTTCGACGCGCTTTCGGCCGCTGCCGAGAGCGTTGCCGACCGCCTTGACCATCCCATTTCGCTCACACCGGAGCAGGGTCCCCACAGCGACCACTGGTCGTTCGTCCAGCGCGGCGTCCCCGGCTATCACGTGACCAGCGAAACCGGTGGCGAGGGTCGCGGTTGGGGCCACACCCATGCCGATACGCTGGACAAACTGGAACCCCGGACGTTCCGCGAGCAGGCCGTTCTCCTGACCGAACTCGCCGTGACGCTTGCGGATGACTCAGCACGGCCTGCTCACAAAGACCCCGCGGAGATCGCCGATGCGCTCGAAGCCCAGAACCTCGCCGAGGGGATGCGGATTACAGGTGACTGGCCCTTCGATGACTGACGTAACGCGGGTCCCGTCACCGACACGTTCGACGCACGCGACCTGTAATAAAGAATTACCAGAATCCTAGTATTTCTGGCCCCGCCTGCGTTCCGGCGTCTTGGTCGCTAACAGCGGATTATAATGATTTACTCAGTATAGAAGTAACATATTCCGTAGGTTATTTACCATATGGGTACATGGAAATCGATGGCAGGTCGATTGGTCTACGTACTGAAGCCACACGTGAACGCCGTCATCGGCGTTCGCTGCCAAGCTCCCATGCTATTCGGTCTCGCGGAGTCCGAGGCCGAGCCGACGTGAGTAAACCATACCTGCCGTCGTCAGTCAACACCAACACCAATACCTGACGCGACGGCCGTCCACGTGCCAAGGCGGCCGTCGTGTCCACTTTCGGACCGAACTTCTGAGGAACACCAGCCGGTAGCCCACACTGTAGAAAACGACACCCGGCGACGAGGGCTCTATGACTCGTACGCCTGTTCAACGTCAGCCTTCGCCGACGGAATGACCTGCTGTTCGGCGCGGCGCATCGACCGCAACGCCTCGTCGGTGAACTCGACATCGAGCGTGGGGAGGGCCCGTGCGAGACCGCCCAGAACCTCGCCAGGGTCGATGCTCAGTTCGAAAGCGAAGGCGTTCTGTTCTTCCTGTAGTGGAACGGAGAATTCGAAGTGCGTCTGGACGATCTCCGTCGCCGTCTCCTGATCGTATGTGTCGGTGACGGCCGTCCAGAAGTCGTCGCTGTCGGCGGCCACCAGCGGTTCGAGGTCGTCCCCGAACGAGCGCTGGCGGGCTAGCAGTCGCTCCCGGATCTGGTCTCGTCGGTCGCCACGGACGGTGTCACGGAGCGCGTTCCAGTAGATATCCCGGGCCAGCACTTCGTCAGCATAGGTGTCGAACGACGCGTCAGTAGCGGCGTAATCCAGCACCGGCTCCAGCTGGTCGAGTATCTGTTGCTGGTAGGACTGGAGTTTCGGCCGGATAACGTGGCGTTCTAGCGGACGGCTGTTGTTCAGCAGTTTGCCTGCAACGCGGCCCCCGCTCCCGTTTGATCCGCGCAGCACGGCTGTCACGTCGAACGCCGCGTACGTCTCGTCGACGAACTGCGAGAGATAGCGTTCGAACTCCCGTTCGACGGCACGTCGTGTCACACCCGACCTTGTGGGCTGCAGTGACCTATCCCTTACGCCGATGTTCGCCGCCGATAGTCGCTTACGAGACGGACTGCAGCCCACCCAGCTCGACTGCTGAGTTCCGGTATCACTGCCGGCCTGCACGGACTGCAACGGAGACCCGATTGGCCACGATATTCATCTTGCCGACAATGTTGTCCTTGTGGACGAAATCTGTCACACCGGCATCCAGCGCCTCGCTAGCGATGGATTCCAGTTTCGTCGTCGTCAGGAGGAGAATCGGTAGCGAGTCCGGGAGGTTCCTGGCCAGCTTGATGCCTGTTTCATCCGGCAGATCGTAGTTCGTCACAACACAGTCGACTCCGCGTTGCGCGACGTGTCGCTCTGCTGCACGGGCAGTCGAAACGACATCGACAGTGAAGTTGTAGCCCCGAAGTGCGTCCTGTAGCTGCGTCCCGAGAAAATCACTGTCCTCGACCAGCAACAACCGAACGGTCGTCATAGTACACAATAGGGACAAAACAGATTAAAACCACCGTCAGTTTGTCTCAGAAGCAACCACCGCAACTGCTGCCCGGGGCTTGCGCCTTGCTGCTCCGTTGTGTATCCAACACGACTGTTATCACTGTGCAGATCTAACACTGTCTGTGTCCAGAGACCTGCCCAGCGACGTACACACGGTGCTGACACAACTCGCTGAAGCGGGCGAGACAGCGATCAGTGACGTGGAGTTCGATACGGCTCGACAGACCGTTGCGACGGCCGAGACGGTCAGCCGGAACAAACTCCCGGAGTGTGAGTTGCGCTCACAGTTGCTCCACGGCTACGAGCAAGTGCGCACCGCGCTCGATAACGACGATCCCGACGCTGCCGCCGAGTACCTCCGTGCGATGCACCGACGACTTGTGGCCGTCGACGACGGACCACGCGCCGACTAGCTCTCCGACTAACACGCGGAACCGGCTTCGGCGGTTGCTGAGCGACAGTATGTGGTGAAAGCTGTTCTCTAGTCACGGTCCGCTCGCGATACACGTCCGCTACTGCACTCGTACTGCTGGACAGTGACTACTGGACTCTCTTCCGTCTCGGTTCCCGTGTTACCGAGGCACTGGCTGGCCAGCTCCCGTGAGAGTTAAGCCACCGACCGATAATACCGTGGTATGTCCCAGCGACTATCACAGGCCGATGACACGCTCGCCGACGCTGGCGAACGCGAACTCGTCGTCGGCGGTGACCGGCCGCTCCGTATCTCTGCGGGCCATCGGTTGTTACACCACGACGGGAAATGCTCGCGCCCGCACGGACACAACTACGAGATCACTGTCCGCGTCACCGGCGAACTCACTGCTGAGGGGTGGGTCGTCGACAAGGGCGAGATTACGGACGTAATCGACGAATGGGACCACCGCTTCCTGCTTGAGGCCGGCGACCCGCTGGTCGAGGCGTTCGACGCCAGTGGCGACGGCGACGCCGTGGTGGTCCTCGACCACCCGCCGACAGCCGAGGTCATGGCCGCGATACTGGAACAGCGCCTCGCCGACCGCCTCCCGGAGACGGTGTCGGATGTGGCCGTCTCTGTTCGGGAAACTAGCGAACTCTGTATCCGCTGATGCCGGTCGCGAACGACGCGCCCGGGGTCGATATCGAGGGAACCGACGCAGACGCCGAGTCCGGCGACCTGCCCATCAACGAACTGTTCCAGTCCCTCCAGGGCGAGGGCCGACTGGCCGGCGTCCCGAGTGTGTTCGTCCGGACCAGCGGCTGTAACTTGCGGTGCTGGTTCTGTGACTCATATCACACCTCGTGGGAGCCGACTCACGACTGGTTCACCGTCGACGATGTAATCGCGGCTATCGAGGAGTACGACGCCAACCACGTCGTCCTGACCGGCGGTGAACCGCTCATTCACGATTCGAGCGAGGACCTGCTGGCGCGGCTGGCCGACCAGGGATATCACACGACGGTCGAGACCAATGGGACCGTCGTCCCCGATGCCCCTATCGACCTCGCCAGCGTCAGCCCGAAACTGGCCTCCAGCACACCGACGGCCGAACGCGACCCTGACGGTGATGGCGAGTGGGCGGACCGCCACGAGGAGCGCCGGCTCGACGTGCCGACGCTGGCCGACCTCGTCGAGACATACGACACGCAACTGAAGTTCGTCGTCACGGGTCGCGAGGACATGGCCGAAATCGAGCGCCTCGTCGAGCAACTCCGCGACACTGCGTCTACCCGCGTTCGTGACGACGACGTGTTACTGATGCCGGAAGGCCAGACGCGCGACCAACTCGAAGCGACCCGGAAGACGGTCGCGGACCTCGCGGTGGAGTACGGCTACCGATACACGCCGCGACTCCACGTCGACCTCTGGAACGACGCACCGGGCACGTGACTGACCTGACTGACTACAGATGACTGACGATACCCGCGCTGTCGTGCTCGCCTCGGGCGGCATGGACAGCGCCACGGCAGCCCACGAAGCACAGACTCGCGGCTACGACCACCTGTATTTGCTGCACACCAGCTACGGGCAAAACACCGAGGACCGGGAGTACGAATGCGCCAGCGCGCTGGCCGACCACGTCGACGCGGCTGACTTCCTCCACGTCGAGACCGGTCATCTCACTCAAATCGGCGCGTCGTCGCTGACTGACGATTCGATGGACGTGGCGGACGCTGACACCGACAGCGACGAGATTCCGACCTCGTACGTCCCGTTCCGGAACGCGAACCTGCTATCGATGGCGGTTTCCTACGCCGAGGCCAACGATTGCGGGGCCGTCTTCATCGGCGCACACAGCGAAGATTTTTCCGGATACCCGGACTGTCGGCCTGCCTTCTTCGACGCCTTTCAGGGCGTCATCGACGCCGGCACGAAGCCCGACACCGACATCGACCTCGTCGCACCCTTCGTCGAGTGGTCCAAGACCGACATCGCCGAACGTGGCGTCGAACTCGGCGTCCCCTACGAGGACACTTGGAGCTGCTACCGGGACGACGAACCGGCCTGTGGAACGTGTGATGCCTGCGCCTTCCGGCTCGAAGCGTTCCAGCGTATCGGCGAACGGGACCCTATCGAGTACGCGGAACGACCGACGTACGTCGAGTAAGTAGCGTTCAGCGGCTGTCCCATGCCCCCGACGAGCTAGTCGTCGGCTTAGTCCCGAACCAGCCCTTCGAGGATGTACTCTGCCGAGGTCCGCGTCGTCGCCAGCGGTACGTCGTGGACATCACAGATGCGCAGGAGTGCGGAGATATCCGGCTCGTGGGGCTGCGCCGTCAGTGGGTCCCGAAGGAAGACGATGCCGTCCATCCGGCCCTCGGCGACCTCAGCGCCGATCTGCGTGTCGCCCCCCATCGGCCCGCTCTCTTTGCGTTCGACTGTGAGGTCAGTCTCTGCCATGATGCGCTTGCTCGTCGTGCCAGTCCCGACGAGGTCGAACTCCGAGAGTGTTGATTCGTAACTCTGTGCCAAGTCGATCATTTCGGGCTTCTCGTCGTCGTGTGCGATGAGCGCGACGCGGGTCATACCTGGGGCTCTCGGGCCATCGTCTTATGTCATTGGGACAAGGACGTGTCAGCGCCGGTTACCCGTCGACAGAAATCTCTCCGTCAGCGGTTATCGTCACGTTGTGGCCTTCGACAGCGAACGTCAGCGATTCCGTCGACCTCTCTCCGACGACCGCACGGAGTGATTCGCTGTCGACGTACGTATCTAACCCGTCAATATCATCCGCATCCAGATCCGTCGCTTCGAGCACCGCATCGGCAATAACATCTCCCGCGGGTTCGGGGCTCACCCAGTCGTCGGACCCCTCTGTGGCCCGGTTCCGCAGCATATATACGGTCCCCTCGTTCGAACTCATACTCCAGTGTACGTTCCCTTCTCTTATAACAGCGGATGAGCTGTTTCACTGTCTGAAGTAACCGGTGCCACGATGGCGGTCTCACACTGCCGGCTCAAACGACCCAAAACGCAGCTATTCGGCAATATATCGCCCCTAGACCTGCTGCTCACAGCGGGTCGCTGTCCCACCACCATCGCTTCCCACCAGCCGGAAGCCGTTCTTGTTCTACTCCGGCGGTGAGCCGACAAGCGGCCGCTCGGGGGCCGCCAATGTGTTCTGTACCAGCGTTCGCGTCCCGCGACGGAGCCGCTCCGAGGCGGCCTGACTGGAGATTCCGAGCTCCGCGGCGAGGTCCGAGAGGGAGGACTCCCGCGGGACGGTGAAGTACCCACGGTTGAGCGCGAGCAACAGCACTTCCTGCTGTGGGTCCGTCACGCCGAACTGGGGGGAGGCTTCCGTGTCGTCAGTGATGGTCTGAATGTCGATGTTGATATCACTGGACACGAGTACGTCACGGAACGACAGCACCGAACTCTTTTCGGGGAACCGGGCTCGGAACACCCAGTCATCTCCGGTCTGTGCGGCACCGAGCAGGAATCCGTCGGCGTTCAACAACGCTTCTCCGATCGTATCGATTATCGTATCAGTTGTATGCAGGGTGTACCAGTGACCATCTCCTTCTGCCGCTACGTGGGCATAGTCGGTGATACTCTCGTCCTGGGCCAGATTCGCTTCGATGGCGGGCCGCTCGACGGGGCCAATCCAGGCGACGGCACGGCAGTCGCCACTCTCGCAGTGAAGTCGCTGTATCCGTATCGCTGCTTTACTCAGCGTTTCAGCTGTTCGCTGCAAGAGGGGGGCATCGATGTGAAATTCTACTATCATGTCTCACTGTCACGCAGCAACGGTGATAAACCCCGGTCAGACAGTTGTCGTACCTGAAAACGGTGCTTGTGTAATTTCCGGGTACTGAAGGCTGACGGCGGTATGGACCGGGGTATAGTTGCTTCAAGCACCAATCGATAGCACTCGGGAAATCCACTTAAATTCACAGCATGGCCTACCATGTCTCGGGCTATGAGACATGTCTGGGACCGCGATTACGTATCAGAGATTCTCTCCCTGATACGACCCTTCGTACGTCCCTTCGTGCGCGGCATCGGCGAGCACGAGTTGTGCGATCCGCGCGCCCTGTTCGAGTTCGATCGGGTGGTGAACCTCCAGTAGCCCCTCGCCTCGCCCTTCGTAGCCGGCGTCCCAGACTGCCGTATCGAGCATACAGGAGTTGCGGAGCAACGACGACCGGGGAAGGAGAAAGCCGATGTGTCCATCTGGAATGACAACCCGGTCGGCGTACTCGACGATATAGCCGCCGCGGTCGAGCTGATAGACACCGTCGTCAGGTTCGATTTCCTGCCGGTCGCCGACGGTCTTGTCGCCGCGTTCGATGCGCCCCGGCTCGCTCTGCTCGTAGATCGAGCCGAGCGTGAGGTCGACGCCGTTCGGTTGTACCTGCGATTCTCTCAGGTCGCCAAGAGCATCGGCGACGAACCGCCCACTTTTGAACATACGCGGTTCTGTGCGAGTGTCGTGGAAAGACCTGCCGGTCTGGTCGACCGCTGTCCCGACCTGTTGACTCGCTTCTGAGTGACGGACGGAACGGATTTTTATATGAAAAATACGACGGAATACGCGGGATTTATACCGCCGCGCCATCCATTGACGCACGTTATGGGACAGACGCTTACGGAAAAAATTCTCGACGACCATCTCGTCGAAGGGGAGCTAACACCCGGAGAAGAGATCGGGATCGAGATCGATCAGGTGCTGACACAGGACACGACTGGGACGCTCGTCTGGCTGCAGTTCGAAGCGCTGGGCCTCGAAGAGGTTCAGACGGAACTGGCCGCCCAGTACTGTGACCACCAGACCTACCAGTTCGACTTCAAGAACACCGACGACCACCGCTTCCTCCGCTCTGCGGCAGGCACGTTTGGGGCTCACTTCTCTCGCCCCGGCAACGGTATCTGTCACAACGTCCACAAGGAGAACTTCGCCGAACCCGGCAAGACGATGCTCGGGTCCGACTCGCACACGCCGACCCCGGGTGGCCTCGGCGAACTCGCTATCGGGTCCGGTGGCCTCGACGTCGCCGTCGCGATGGGTGGCGGCGCCTACTACATCGAGATGCCGGAGGTCGTCAACGTCCACCTCGAAGGCGAACTGCCCGAATGGGCCACCGCCAAGGACGTCATCTTGGAGCTGCTCCGCCGGCTGTCGGTCAAGGGCGGCGTCGGCAAGGTGCTGGAATACACCGGCCCCGGTGTCGAGACGCTGACCGTCCCCGAGCGGACCACCATCACCAACATGGGGACCGAACTCGGTGCGACATCCTCGATCTTCCCGACGGACGACCAGACCAAGGACTACCTCGAACGCCTCGGCCGCGAGGACGTCTTCGAGGACATCGGCCCCGACGAGGACGCCGAGTACGCCGACGAGATCGTCGTCGACCTCTCGGACCTCGAACCGCTCATCGCCGAGCCGTCCATGCCTGACAACGTCGTGCCGGTCTCCGAGGTCGAGGGCGTCGACGTCGAACAGGTCATGATCGGTTCCTGTACGAACGGCGCTTACGAAGACATCCTCCCGGCCGCGAAGATGCTGGAAGGGCGCAACATCGACAAGAAGACCGAGATGATCGTCGCCCCCGGCTCCAAGCAGGCCTCCGAGATGCTGGCCCGCGAGGGCTGGACCGCGGAGATGATGGCGGCTGGCGTCAACTTCTCCGAGGCGACGTGTGGTGCCTGTATCGGCATCGGTCACGTCCCGGCCTCCGACTCCGTCTCCCTGCGGACGTTCAACCGCAACTTCGAGGGCCGCTCCGGTATCGAGGACGACAACGTCTACCTCTGCTCGCCGGAAGTCGCCACTGCGGCGGCCATCAAAGGCGAAATCGTCGACCCGCGCAACCTCGCCGACGAACTCGGCGACCTCGAGGCCCCCGGTCTGGAGATGCCCGACCAGTACATCGGCAACTCCGAGTCGGACCTCATCGCGCCGGAGAACGCCGTCGACGACGAACTCATCAAGGGCCCGAACATCGGCGACGTGCCGCTGAAGGACCCACTGGAGACTGAAGTCGGTGGTGAAGCCCTCCTCAAGATGGAGGACAACATCACGACGGACCACATCATCCCGGCCACGCAGGACATCCTGATGTACCGGTCGAACGTCCCGAAGCTCTCCGAGTTCACGCTCTCGCGCGTCGACGACACGTTCGCGGAGCGCGCACTCGAAGCCGACGGCGGCGTGCTCGTTGCTGGCGAGAACTACGGCCAGGGGTCCTCGCGCGAACACGCGGCCCTGTGCCCGATGTACCTGGGTATCGAGACCGTCCTCGCACAGAGCTTCGCCCGCATCCACAAGGCGAACCTGTTCAACTTCGGTATCGTCCCGCTCACCATCGACGAGGAGACCTACGAGAAGATCGAGCAGGGCGACGACATCGAGATTGTCGACGACGCGGCCGAGGCCGTCAAATCCGGTCAGGAAGAGTTCACCATCCGTGTGAACGACGACTGGGAAGCGACCGGCCAGCTCGACGCCTCCGAGCGCGAGCGCGAGATCCTCGCCGCCGGTGGCAAGCTCTCGCACACGAAACAGCAGCACGACGAAGGCGGCGCTGCACCTGCTGACGACTAACGCGAGGTCGCGAAGCGACCGCAGATTCCGGAGCGTAGCGGGACCGTAGGTCCCGCAGGCAGCCGGGCGGCATCGCCGCCCGACGACGGGGAGGAACGACCCGCGACGGAGCGATTCCGAGCGTAGCGCGGTCGTCCTCCGACCGCGATTTTTGTAAGCGGCGAAGCCGCGAACAGCGAGAAGTCGCTTTCAGATCCAACAGCACTTCGCGCCGTGAGACAGCGCGGCCGCTTCTGACCGTGGTTTTCGAGCAGTGAAACGGACATATACGTTAGCCTCAGGACGGCGCTAGCAGAAGTTTGTCCCGCAACAGTACCCCGTACTTCATCCTGACGCGTGCAGTCGGCGCTGACGGAAGTACTTCTAGGACAACTCGGCAGCGATGGAAAAGTTCGGAAAGAGGGGTGGGGGTGGGGGTGGTGGCACCCAAAACGGGTGCAACTATACATAGAATGGTCAGGCTAAAGAACCTTCCGCCTTTCTAACCTTGTCTCGGTCGTATCGATGCATGAACTATCAGTACTTATCGACAAAAAGTCAGAAATCAGGTAGCTTCGGTCGGCGGTAACACATATGTAGGCCCACACCGAACTATGCATGTGACAACGGTCGCTCCTGACGGACCGGAGACGCCGGATACGCCAGCGGTTCGGCGCGCCGTCCGCGCGGACCTCATCGAGATCCACCGCATCGAGCAGGCGTCGTTTCCACAGCCGTGGCCGTTTTCTGCACTGGAGAGCTATCTCGGCGAAGCTGGCTTTCTCGTCGCCGAAACCGGCAATGACGATGATGACCCCCCCGCTGTCGCAGGCTACGTCATCGCGGATACGGTGCCGAACCATGGTACCCCGCTCGGCCACATCAAGGACCTCGCGGTCCGGTCAGCGTACCGGCGGCAGGGGGTTGCGAGCGCGCTGTTGACGCGTGCACTGGAGGTCATCGGCGAGACGGGTGCTGGCTCGGTCAAGCTGGAGGTCCGGGCGGATAACGATGGCGCACGAAAGCTCTACCGGCGCTTCGGGTTCGAGCACCGCAAGACCATTCCCAACTACTACAGCAACGGCGAGGACGCGCTTGTGATGGTCCGATTACTCTGAGTGTGGCAGCTACGTCTGATACTGTTTGAGTGCTGTGGGTACTGCATGTCTGTTGTCGGATGACCCTGCGCAGCCAGTTCTCCCGAACCGACCACCGCTCCGAGACCCCGACTACATATACGGCTCCGCATCCACGCTCTGCACACCGATGGGATACGCCTGTCCAGTGTGTGACGACCCGCAAGCCGACGACGTGCATTTGGCGAACCACCTCGCGTTTACGGCGATGACCGGCGGTGACGACCACGAAGCGTGGCTCGACGAGCGCGTCCCCGAGTGGGGCCAGCTCGGCGAGGACGAACTCTCCACTGAGGTCGTCGAGTACGCCGAGGAGACGGAGTTTCCACAGGTGTTCGAGGACACGGTCGACCGCAGCGACGATGGGCATAGCCACGACCACGCGCACGGACACGGCCACGGTGACCTCCCGCAGGGCGCGGACCGCCACCGGGGATCGAACGCGCTCAGCGACCACGACAGCGAGGTGCTGGCCGAGGCTCGGGATCTGACGCGAGAGATGTTGCGCGACAGCGACGACGAAACCGATTCGGACGCCGGTGACAGTGACACGTCGGAGTCAGACGCTGGCGACGACACCGGCGCGAACGGAGACGAAACCGAATAGTCCCGCCGGCGGCAAGGGGACGTATGGACACTGAGGGGCAGTTCGCGCCGGCATCGGCAGCCGAGGCCCGCGAGCGCTACGACGCCTTCGGGCCGACGGCGCAGGTCGTTGTCAAGGAAGTCGCGAAGGCGATGGGTCTCGACCCGGAGACCTACGAAGAGCGAGTCACCAGCGAGGTGGTCGAAACCGCCCGCGACGTGCTGTTCGCGGAATCGCTGGCAGTTCAGGTCGGTTCGATGACGGAGTTCGAGGAATGGCGCGAAGACACGGACTGCGAGGTGTCGCTGGTCGGCGCGGAGAATGTCGACAACGTCGTCTGGCACGCTGCCCCGTTCGCGGAGCAGGCCGTCGCGGCGACGTTTCAGGACGAACGCCGAGCCGCTGTCGGGACGCTCCGTCGCCAGGCCTTCGGCCGCATCTACCGCGAGGTCGTCTGATGCGCCCGGTCACACGGAACACCTTGCTCGGCATCATCGCCGTCGTCGTGCTGTTGCTGGCGCTGGGTGCGCTGCCGGGCCTGCTCAAGAGCGGGGACCCCTACTACACTGTCGCCACGCCGACCGACGGCGAGTACAGCGTCGACAACGGCACGGCGATCAACTGGAGCAGCCAGTCCGAGCGGCGTTTTCCGTACACGAGCGCGGCGCTGACAGACGCATCCCCGTCGGCGCCCGGACAGTCCGAACCGTACTGGCGCGGCCCGCTCGGATTCAAGGGTGCGTTCACTCACTCCCCCTTTGACGAACGCGACGCGCTCAGCCAGCAGTACGATGGGGCTGTGGCCGATGATGGCGTCGTCGTCAGGCACAACGGCACGTTTTACCACGTCGCGGTCCGACAAGACGTATGACCCGCGAACCGGCCCACGAGTGGCCTATCGTCGAGAGCAAACGCGAGTACGAGACCGGCTGGTACACCGGCGGCTACGACCGGGTTCGCCAGCCCGACGGCTCCGAAAAGGACTACTACTGGGCTGAACTGCCCGATGCGGCCGTCGTGGTCGCCACGACCGGCGACGAACTCGTCATGGTCGACCAGTACCGCCCGACCATCCGCGAGCAGTGCCTCGAACTCCCGGCCGGTATCGTCGAAGACGACGAGTCCTACACGACCGCCGGGGCGCGCGAACTCCGCGAGGAGACCGGCTTCGAGGCTGCCGGCGTCTCACTTATCGAGGAGTTCTCGTGTTCGACCGGCGTGCTCCGGCACCGCCGTGGCATCGTCTTCGCTGAGGGACTCGAACCAGTCGACCGAGAACTGGACGACAACGAGTTCCTCTCGGTGACGACTGTGCCCATCGACGAAGCGCTGCAGGTCGCCCGGCGCGAACCGGCCAACGACGCGACTATCGAAGGCATCCTGCTGGCACAGGCTGACGGCTTGCTGTAGCCGGTGAAGGTTTAGGTATCGCCCGCTAGCGGCTGGGTATGGACGGCGAAATCGACACCGACGAGCTACGGTCGAAACTCGACGAGGAGGCGGTCCGGGTGGTCGATATCCGCTCGCCCGGCGCGTTCGAGCGGGGTCACATCCCCGGGAGCGAGAACGTCCCGTTCCCGTCGCTCGTCGACGAAGTCGAACGGTTCGAAGGCGACGACGAGGTCGTGACAGTGTGTCCGAAAGGCAAATCCAGCGTGCAGGCCGCCCGCCTCATCGCGTCGTACGAAGGGTTTGAGGGCGACGTGGTAAGTTTTGAACCCGGACTGAACGGCTGGGACGGGCCACTAGAACGTGCAAACGCTGACGAGGAGGCGACGGCAGACACTGCGGCTGCTGACGGAGACACCGACGAAGGCCCTGCTGCACCGTTTTAGCCGCTGTTCGGAGTGAAATGGTGGCTCAGGAATAGTCCATCGTCACAAGGGGCTCAGCGGGGGTAACATCTCGTCATCGCCACCAGCATGTCGTACTCCCCCACTCGGGAAAAGTGCATCCGTTGCGGACGACATGAGTGGACAGTCTGACAGTACCCGTTCTGGCAGTGACGTTGTCGCTTGAAGCGTATCGGACCACCGCTGACTCCAGCGGTAGCGGTATCGCCGTCTATATAGCGAACATATAAAATATCTATACGACGACAGCCGTCCGTTCGGTCGAGTACTCCGTGTCTGACACTGAGACGAGCCAGCCACAGATCGAGCAGGCGCTCGCTGTCGTTCAGCGGGAGGTCGACTGTATAGCGGCTGAACTGTCGGCTTTCAGGCGCTTTCGGTCCAGAATCGTGTCCATCGAACCGACGGTGCAATCCGCGGGCATCGCCGACACCGCAGCGGGCGGGGTGTCGGCACTCAGTGCCCGGCGGCCGAAACCAGAGGCGAGCCTGCGTGCCGTCCGGGAAGCCTACCGAGAGACGGTCATGGCTGTGCCACACTTCGAGGCCGAGTACGACGACTCGCTGGAAGCGAACATGTCGATGGAGTTCGGGCCGGAGCTCGGCACGCAGATCGCCACGGGAACGCGCCTGACCCCGCAGTTGTACGAGGCACTCCTGACCGCGAGCGAGGGGGCACGCGACGAACGTGAAACACTGCTCCCGGCACTTGAAGACGAGCGAGAGTCGTTACAGTCTGTGCGAGCGACACTCGACGACTGTGAACGCCGCGGGGCCGCACTCGGTGCGAACGCACGCCGAACGACTGATTCAGCGCGACTCGACAGCATCGACGGTCAGCTCGCCGAAATCGAGGCCGACTGCGAGGCGGTAGCAGCGACCCGCCAACAGCAACTCCACAGCCGGTCGGCCGCTGCCCTCTCCGGTGTTGACGGAACCAGTCTCGCTCGGTATCTCTACGGCGACTGTCCAGTGACGTGTCCGGCGCTCGCTGACACTGTCGACTGTCTCGACACGATCAGGCGGCATCGTCGTCACTGCATCGTTTCGACGAGCTAAGGCGACAAGGCAGCTGTCTATCGTTCTGCGTCTTGCGGATTCGTCAGGACTGCGGTCGCGGCGCAGCCTTCTGGAGCGCGCTCTCGGCGATGTTACCGCCGTAGTCCGCGGTCCGGGACAGGGAGTCGACGATGAGGCCCAGTACCTGTGCGCTCTGTGGGTCGAACTCGCGGATCTGCCCGTCGACCTCACGGGCAGTTTCGTCGACATCGGGGATCTGGCTCCGGGCCTCGTTTGCCAGCTCGACGGCTTCGTCGGAGTCCTCGGTCAACAGGGCGTCCATCGCAGTCTCTGGGACGGCAATCGCCTCTGCCTCCAGCTGATCGAGCAGGTCGGCGGTTTCCCCGGTGATCTCCCCGATTTCCTGGGAGAGACTGGCGATCTTGGTCGCGTGGTCGGCGATACGCTCTAGCTGGCGGGCACTAGACTGGAAGTCGAAGACGGTCTCGCGAGGGAACCCGATCTCGTTCGCTGCCGTTGGGTTTCGGAGGACGGTTCGGAACACGCGCGAAACCATGTACCAGAGGCGGTCCACGTCGTCGTCGCGTTGCATCACATCTGCCGCAAGGTCGTCGTCGTCTTCGATGAGTGCCTCGACAGCGTCGGAGAGCATCGTCAGCGAGACCAGCCGCATTCGCGTGATCGCGTTGTGGACCGACAGTTCCGACGAATCGAGCAGGTCCTGCAGGACGACTCTGTCGGTTGTCTCCTCGATCATTTCTAGACCGACCAGTCCCTGAGTCGCATCGCGGATGATGCGACGCTGCTCGGCCGTTATCCGAGTCGCTTCGAGCTGGATGATGTCGAAGCCGCTGACGTACATCGTCATCACCGCCCGCGTGAGTTCGTGCCTGTTTTCGAGTCCATCCACGTCGAGACTCCCCTCCACGCGGCCGTTGTCCCGCTGTGGAGCGAGCAACAGCAGGTCCCGTTCGGCGTGGAATTCGACGACGCTGCCCGCGCTCACGTCGTTTTCTGTCGCCCACTCTTTGGGTAGTGAGACGGTGTATGTCGACCCGCCCGTCACCTGGACCTTGCGTGTCTCCATGTGACTGGCACTCGTTCACGGGATGATATAAATCCACTCATATCTATATACTATATTGGACCTCTAATATTTGGGGACATATTTCCCGGCTGAGGGTCGATTCTTCGACGATATTCGCCTGTAATAGTGGTGCAGACGGTTGAAATACCGTAATGTGTGTGGTTGTTCATATATGCCGTATACGAGTACTTGAGGCCCCAAAGACGGCAAGAAAGCTAATATATCTATATCTGTTCGTGAGTGTTTATCATACCACAACTATATAGTACTAACGTAATAAATATAGCTATCTTAGCAGGTTACTTATTAGCTGTCTCACTGGACTCTGGTGATGGCGCACGACTCAAACGGGCTGTCAGAGTTCGTATCGCGGCGGAAATTCATCGCAACGACAGGTGCGACCAGCATCGCTGCAATCGCCGGCTGTTCCAGTGGCAGCGGCGACTCCGAGTCGGACGGGAGTTCCGGCGAGAGTGCGGACACCGAGGCGGTGTCGACGGAGATGGAAGCGACCGAAAGCACCGACGAGGGCGGTAGCTCCGGCGGTACCAGCGCACTCGAATCCGGCGGCTCCTCGACGGTGTACCCCATCGCGAACACGGCGGCCTCCTACTGGAACGCCAACCGGCCGGCCAGCGACACCGAGTACTGGCCCCACGGCGAGTACGATATCGACACGGAACAGAATCTCGCCGACTACTGGGCTGGGCTCTACGGGTTCGAGGCCGGCGGTGAGGACGGCCCGCCGTTCCAGTTCACAGTTGGCCTTTCCCACTCCGGGACCGGCGTCGAGAAGGTCATGAACGGGCAGAACGACATCGGAAACTCCTCCGGGAACGTCGAGGACGAACTGCCGGACCGTGACTCCTACGAGCAGTTCGTCGACCACGTCGTCGGCGTGGACGGCCAGCCGCTGGTCGTCTCCCAGGAGATCGCCGACGCCGGTGTCGAGCAGATCACCGGCGACCAGCTCAAAAGCCTTTACAAGGGCGAACTCACCAACTGGAGCGAACTCGGCGGCCCAGACCGCGAGATTCAGGTGCTGGGCCGCGTCAAGGGCTCCGGGACGCGGACCTCCTTCGTCTCCAACGTCTTCGGCAACCCTGAGGAAGATACCTCCGTCGCCAACCGCTACGGCCAGAACCAACGCCTCGCCCAGGCAATCGCACAGGCCGACAACGCCATCAGCTACCTCGCGCTGGCGTTTATCGACACTGACGGCCTGTCACCCGTCGGACTGGAGTGGGAAGGGACGACCTACAGCTACCAGGACGACGAGAACGGTCTGGACTCGAAGGCCTACCCACTCTCGCGTGACCTCCACATGTACACGTGGGAAGGCACCTCGAAGAAAGAGGCCGCAGTCATCAACATGATCCTGTCTGACTTCGGTCAGGACACCTTCGTCGCGCCGAACAACTACTTCAAGCTCGGCAAGCGCCGGAAGGAAGAGCAGCGCGCGAAGCTCCCTGATCAGGTGTAATCGACCGCAACTGAGAATAGTCGAATGACTGTCGACCGTGTCGGTCGATTTTCCATACTATGACAGAGGACATACCTACGACGGAAGGCGAGGCGGTGTCGAGCGGGGACAGAGCCGATGGGTCGACACTCGCCGTCGGCGCGATAGCGACGACGCTGGTGGCGACGATTCTCGTCTTCCTGTTTCGGCCGGCCCTTGCGTTGCCCATGCTGCTCGCGTTCGTGTTCGTCACGGCGGTCGGCTGGGTTACCTATCAGGCCGAAGTTGCACGCCTGCTCACGCTGGTCGCGACTATCCTCACGGTGCTGACCGTCGCGTTCATCACGTTCTTCCTGTTCGCGAGCGCGCTGCCGGCGTTTCTCGAACACGGGACTGGACTGCTATTGATTCCGGAACAGGGCGGGACGGTCCGCTGGTTCTTCTGGCTCGAAAACGTCTTGCCGTCTGATCCGACGTACTGGAACCCGCTTAGCGGGGCCTACTCGCTGATACCGATGATCTGGGCGACGGTGGTCGTCACCATTATCGCGGGTGCGGTTGCGGGGCCGCTTGGCCTGTTCGGCGCGCTGTTCATCGCCGAGGTCGCCAGCGACCGCCTGCGGGAGCTCATCAAGCCCGGCGTGGAGATTCTGGCCGGCATCCCCTCTATCGTCTACGGGTTCATCGGGTTTCAGGTGCTGAACGGCTTCATCCAGACGAACTTCCTCGACGACGGGGCGAGCTTCCTCATCGCCGGCATCGTTGTGGGCGTGATGGCGCTACCGACGGTCGTCTCCGTCGGCGAGGACGCCCTCTCCAGCGTCCCCCAGTCGATGGGTGACGGCTCCGTCGCCATGGGCGCGACCGAGTGGCAGACGATGAAAAGTATCTCCATCCCGGCGGCGTTCTCGGGTATCTCGGCGGCCGTCATTCTCGGTCTGGGCCGGGCCATCGGCGAGACGATGGCCGTCGCCGCGATCATGGCCTCGGGAACGCAGTTCGCCGACCCACTGTTCGACATCTTCGACGCGAACGCGACGCTGACCAGTCTGATTGCGACTCAGTACGGGAGCGCCTCCGAGAGCACCGTCGACGTGCTGTTCGTCGCCGGCGTCATGCTGTTCGTCATCGTCGCCGGGATGAGCATCGTCTCGCAGTACATTGAGCGACGCATGCAGCGGAAACTGAAGGGGCAACAATGAGTGACGCGTACGCGACCACGGACCGACTCGTCAGTGCGGACTCGAACATCTACGACCGGGGGCTCGATACAGCAATCGCGCTCAGCGTGGTCGGCTTCACGCTCGGGCTCGTCACGCTCGTGAATCTGGTCCCGCCCGGTGCCAGCGGCAGTACCCTCACCACGGCGCTCGGGACGCTACTCGCTGTCGTCGTCGGAGCGGTCGGCATCACCGGCCTTGCTTCCTACACCAACGTCGTTCCGGTCACCTCTCAGCGAGTGCGCGGCATCGGGCTGGGCCTCGTCGTCTCGACGCTTGCGTTGACCGCGCTTGCCGCGGCCCTCCCTGTGACGATGGCGACGCTGCTTGGAATCGTGTTGCTGGCCGAAGCGCTGGTGATCACTGCCGCTGGTGTCTCTTCCCGGCTCGAACTCGTGGACACGGAGCCGAACATGAGCGCCGGGCTGCTCTCCGGCAGCGCGCTCGGCACGGTCGGCCTGGCTATGGGGGCCGCCGTCGGTGGTGCGCTCACCGGTGCTGGCTCACTCCTGTGGCTCGTCGGGGCCGTCGTCGCCGGCGTCGGGCTGTTCCTGCTGGCGATTCTCCCCCGCGAGGACCTCGGTTCGACGCTCCCGACAGCCATCGTGGTCGGCGCGCTCGGACTGACAATCGTGACCGGCACCATCGGCGTTGGCTGGCAGTGGAACCCGCAGACGCTCTCCGGTGGCTTCACCGGCGGCGCGGTCATCCCCGTGTTCCTCCTGGTCGGGACGCTCCTGTCGGCCTGGTCGGCCGCTAAGTGCCGGGCCGGGTTCGGCGCTCGGGGCCGCGAGTACGGGGCCTTCCTCGTCATCAACCTCAACGCCTTCCTGATGGTGGCCGTGATGGCGACAATTGTCGTGTTCGTGACCGTCAAAGGGGTCGGATACGCCTTCCACGGACTCTCGATTGGCGCGCTTACCGCACTGGTCCTCCTGACGCCAGCCCTCCTCGCCGCGGTCCAGTTCGCTCGCACACCTGCGGGCACGAATGACTGGAACAGCGGCGCTCGACAGCTATTCCGGGTCCTCCCACTGGCGGCAGTCGGCGCGCTTGCCGCGATGTTTGCGAGCGTCCTCGTCACTGGGTCCCCGCTACGCCACTCCTATGCCTACACTGTTCAGGTCAACCGCCAGGGACAGGCACTTGAGACGGCATTCGCGGTGACGCCTGACACGACAATCGGAACACTACTGCTGATCGCGCCGGCGGCGCTGGTCGCAGTTACCTTCTTCCGTTCGTTCGGTTCGCTCCGAAAGGTCGGGACACAGTCCGAGCGGGCCGGCTTGATTCGACAGGCCGTCCCGACCGCGGTTCTCGCGCTCGTCGTCCTCACCGGCTTCTTCCTCGTTTCCGGCCCCGCTCCGTTCGGCCTTCCGCTCGGCGAGACGCTCGGACTTGCCGCCGTCGTTGCCGGGTCGGTCGCAGCGGGCGGCCTCGCGATATATCCGCTCGCCGGCGTGCTCACCAGTGATGGGCCGACGTTAGCGGAGAGCGCACAGTCCGAGGCACCGCTGTTCACGCTGGGGGTGTTCGGCGGACTGGGGCTGATGCTGGCCGCGCTGTTGCTCCAGCCAGTCGCCAGCATCAATCCGCGAGTGGGCCCGGTGAACCTCGTGCCAGCAATCGCGTTCGGGGCCGCTATCGCCTCGCTTGCACTGGCGACGCTCACGACCGTCGCGAAACGGGCCAGCGAGGAGACGATCACCCGCCGTCTCCTGACCGAGGAGACACGACTCGGCCTCGTCGGCGCGGCCGGCTTCACCGCGCTGGTGGGCCTGCACGTGGCCGTTACCGGCACGTCGTTCAATGTTCTCGGCGTCTCAGTCGCCAACGAGGGGAGCCTTTCGTGGCCGATGGTGATGCAGGCCTACATTCCGCTGGGGGCCGAGCCCGGCGGGATCATGCCTGCCATCATCGGCACGGTGTGGCTGGTCGTCGGTGCGACGCTGTTCGCCGTCCCGCTGGGTGTTGGTGCGGCGGTGTTCCTCACCGAGTACGCCGAACAGGGCCGGTTCACCGCGCTCGTCGAAATCGCGACGAACGCGCTCTGGAGCACGCCGAGCATCGTCTTCGGCCTGTTCGGGGCCGCGTTCCTGATCCCGCGGCTGGGCGGTGACGAGTCCCTGCTGGCCGGGATGCTGGTCCTTGGGTTCATGCTCCTGCCGCTGGTGCTCATCACTTCGCGGGAGTCGATCAAGGCTGTCCCCGACGAGTACCGTGACGCCAGCGCGGCGCTGGGTGTGACCCGGTGGGAGACAATCAAGAGTGTCGTCCTGCCGGCGGCGATGCCGGGCGTCATCACCGGCGTCATCCTCGGTGTCGGCCGTATCGCCGGCGAGACTGCCCCGCTCATTCTCGTCCTCGGGTCGACGCTGAACGCGACGGCTGCCGTCGATGTCATCGGTGGCTTCCGCTTCGTCTCGAGGCCGCCGTTTGTCGTCAACGATGCCCTGCTGACGGCCTCGGCGTCACTGCCGACGCAGGTGTGGGCCGTCATTGCAGCCGGGGTGTCGGGGTCGCCACAGATGGGGTGGGCGACGGCGTTTATTCTGCTGATGGTCGTGCTGACGTTCTACGCGGTCGGTATCACGGCGCGGACGTACTTCCGGAGGAAACTCAACTATGAGTGATAGCATCAACACGGAGCCGAGCACGGACACACAAACGAACGGCGGACGGACGGTCGAAACCGCATCGCCAAGTGCCTGTCTCTTATACACATCTCTGATGGCGCGAGGG
>AOLX01000024.1:32411-71173 GCA_000336895.1 Haloarcula argentinensis DSM 12282
CGCCATCAGAGATGTGTATAAGAGACAGTCTCGATGGAGATTCCGGAAAACAGCGTCACGGCGCTCATCGGCCCGTCCGGATGTGGCAAGTCGACGTATCTGCGGTGTCTGAACCGCATGAACGACCGCATCAAAGCCGCCCGCATCGACGGCTCGGTCGAGATGGAGGGCACCGAAATCTACGACCCCAACGCCAACCTCGTCGAACTGCGTAAACGTATCGGGATGGTGTTCCAGTCGCCGAACCCGTTCCCGAAATCCATCCGAGAGAACATCTCATATGGCCCCCGCAAGCACGGCGACATCAACAAGGGCCTGCTCGCGCGCCTGTTCGGCCGCGACGACACGGAGCAGGAGGGCGAACTCGTCGAGCGCTCGCTGAAACAGGCCGCCCTGTGGGACGAGGTCAGCGACCGTCTCGATGACAACGCACTCGGCCTCTCGGGCGGGCAACAACAGCGGCTCTGTATCGCCCGCTGTCTGGCGGTCGATCCCGAAGTCATCCTGATGGACGAGCCAGCGTCGGCGCTTGACCCCATCGCCACCTCGAAGATCGAGGACCTCGTCGAGGAACTGTCGAAGGACTACACCGTCGTCATCGTCACCCACAATATGCAGCAGGCTGCCCGCATCTCAGACCAGACTGCCGTGTTCCTCACTGGCGGCGAACTCGTCGAGTACGACGATACGGACAAGATCTTCGAGAACCCCGAGAGCCAGCGCGTCGAGGACTACATCACCGGCAAGTTCGGGTAACCCATGTCACGAGAGTCGTACCAGCAACTGCTGGACGAACTCCGGGAGCACGTGGTCGAGATGGGCGACCTCGTCGTCGAACGACTTGAGGCCGCGCTCACTGCGCTCCGGACCGTCGACCGGGAGATGGCGCAGTCTGTCATCGACGGCGACGACGAGATAAACGAGCTGTATCTGGCCCTCGAAGCCGACTGTATCGACCTCTTTGCCCTCCAGCAGCCAGTCGCGACCGACCTCCGATTTGTCGCGGCCTCGTTCAAAATCATCACCGACCTCGAACGCGTCGCGGACCTCGCGACGAACCTCGCCGAGTACGCCCTGTCGGCCGACCGTCGACTCGCCCCGGATGTCGATGTCGATACTATCGGCCGCGAAGCCATCGAGATGGTCGAGCGCAGTATCGACGCCTACCGGCGTGAGGATGTCAAGGAATGCCGCGCTATCGCGGCTGACGACGACGCGCTCGACGCGCTCTGCCAGCGGGCTAGCGAAACCGTCGCTCGGGGCCTCATTGAACGAGAGGCTGACACGGATGACGGCTGGGCGGTCGAGCAGCTACTTGATGACGTGTCCCGGCTCCTGCTGACGGTTCAAGACCTCGAACGCGTGGGCGACCACGCTGTCAACGTTGCGGCACGCACGCTGTACATGGTCGAAACTGATTCGGAACTCATCTATTAACCATGGAAACACGAAAGATACAGACCGTCGGCGGCGGCACATACACCGTTTCGCTACCGAAAGAGTGGGCCGAATCGGAGAACTGTACGGCCGGGACGACGGTGAACCTCCACACACACATCGACGGGCTGCTGGTGATTCAGACCCCGGAGTCCCGGACCGCACCGCGGAACCACGTCACACTGGAAGCCGGAAACGACGACCCGGCGGAGATAGAACAGCTGCTTCGGGCCGCTTACGCCGCCGGTGTCGAGTCCGTCGTCCTCGAAGCTCCCGACAGCTTCACTGACAAACAACACCGGGCGATCGAACGCGTCACTCGAAACTTGACCGGCGTGACTGTCGCCGAGGAGACTGAATCACAGGTGATGGTCCAGACGCTGCTCGACGCCAGAGAGGTGTCGGTCAGACAGTCGGTCCGCCAGCTCCAGTTCGTCGCGCTGTCGATGCACCGGGACGCGATGGCTGCGCTCACGACCGGGACGACCGGCGATCGCTGGGCCGACCGGGACGACCAGGCCGACCGTCTGTACGCCATGATCGACCGCTATTTCGAGCGGAGTCTGGGTCGCCTCGACGAGATCGACGCACTCGGCCTGACGCGCCCGAAACTGTTCACTCTCTGGGGGACTGCGAACGATCTCGAACGCGTGGCCGATCACGCAGAGCGCATCGGAACGGTCGCCGACCAACTCAACGGCCAGCCCGACGGACCCATTGTCACGGCCCTCGCTGACATTGCACAGGATATCCACACCATCGTCGAAGACGCAGTCAGCGTCATCATCGGTGACGCCTGCGTCGACACCGCCCGACAGACACTGGCCACGCGCCGGGATGTCCGAGAACGGATAACCAGCCTCGACCGACAACTGTTCGAGGCCGGTGACGCTGACTACCGGCTCACGCGCGCTCTCGATAGCCTCGCCAGAACGGCGGAACACGGCGGTAACATCGCCGAGTTCGGGCTTCGGATGGCCGTCCGCGACGGCGCGCTCACGGCTGACAAAGCCGACACTGACGAGGCAAACACGCCGAGTTCGACAGCCGAAACGGAGTCCTGACGACGCACAGCACACAAGGGCCATCGGTTCCGAGACCCGCTATGGTCGACTGGGACGTGTACCTCGTCACGCAGGCGTCGCTCTCGGCGGATCGGACAACCGACGAAATCGTCGCGGAGGCGATCGACGGCGGCGTCGGCGTCGTCCAGCTTCGCGAAAAGGATCGGACCGCACGCGAACGCTACGAACTCGGTCTGGAACTGCGGGAACTGACCCGCGAGGCCGGCGTCACGTTCGTCGTTAACGACCGCGTGGACATCGCCCAGGCACTCGACGCCGACGGGGTCCACCTCGGCGACGACGACCTTCCAGTTCCCGTCGCGCGGGAGCTTCTGGGTGACGACGCACTCATCGGGCGCTCGGTCTCGACTGTCGAAGACGCCCGGGAAGCGGCGGCGGCCGGTGCGGACTACCTTGGTGTCGGCGCGGTGTTTGCCACTGGTTCGAAAGACGATATCGACGACGACGAGTACGCCGTCGGCACCGACCGCGTCGCTGCTATCGCCGAGGCAGTAGACATCCCCTTTGTCGGCATCGGTGGCATCACGGCCGAGAACGCCGCCGAAGTCGTCGAAGCCGGAGCCGACGGTGTGGCTGTTATCACAGCAATTACGCGGGCTGACGACCCGGCGGCGGCGGCTGAAGCATTGCAACACGCAGTCGAACGCAGTCAGTAGCACCGGCAGCCGTCGATGACTTGCATTCCAACGTACCTGTGGGAGGGCAACGAGACGACTCCCGAGACAGTACAGCAGTCAGCCCACGATGAAGTCGGGTGCAACGACGGACACAACGACGAGACAGAGGAGCACAAGAATCGCGACGGAGCGAAGGACACCAGCCGTTTGCCGCCGCCGCTCCGGCAGTGCTTCGGCGATGCCGGCTATTCCGGTCCCGAGTACCATGACGAGCAGCCAACCACCGGAGGACCCACCGACAACCCGGCCATAGATATATAGACCGGCGAAAGTGAGCGTGCCGGCGGCGTGGACGAGTGAAATGGGGCGTCCGGACGGTTCGCTGAAGATCGTCTCACTAATACTGGAGGGCATCGCCGACACATTACCACCGAGGAATCATAAGCTCACTGGCACATGGTTGAGAGACCCGAGCTGGTCTCAGTAGTGAGCGATTCTGCTTCACTGTCAGTGAGTGTCTGACCCGCTGTGTGACACTCGCAGCGGGAGGCTACCGACTGTTCACTCGATGCCCATAGCCCGCTGATTACGACGCCCTCCGGCTACGCCGACTGTTGCAGTTTCTCGCGCAACTGTCGCTCGTCGACGTGGTATTTGAACGCCGGCGACTCGTCGACGAGGACGTACGGGACGCGCTCGCCGTACTCCTCGCGGAGGTCAGGGTCTTCGTCGACGTCGACGAGGTCCAGCGCGATGGTGACTCCCTCGTCGTCGGCGACTCGCTCGATTGTCTCGATGGCTTCCTCACAGAGATGGCAGTTCTCGCGCGTGTAGACGGTGATCGACACGTCGCTCATCACTGGGAACAGGGGGCGACGGCATAAGACTCTCACTCTCCCGCCGGCGATGGGTTTCAGTGTCTCGCGCCCGTACCTGTGCCAATGACAGGCTGGACTATCGAAGACATGCCCCCGCTGAGGGGCCGAACTGTGGTCGTGACAGGCGCAAACAGCGGGCTGGGACTCGAAGGCTCGAAAGCGTTCGCTCGCAGGGGCGCAACGGTGGTGATGGCCTGCCGCAGCGTCGAACGCGGTGAGTCGGCCGCCGCAGAGATCCGCGAGGCCGTTCCGAACGCGACGCTCGATGTCCGGGAGTGTGATCTGGCCGACCTGTCGAACATCGCGTCGTTCGCCGACGCCCTCCGGGACGACTACGACGCCGTCGACATTCTCTGTAACAACGCCGGCGTCATGGCGATTCCCCGGAGCGAGACGGTCAACGGCTTCGAGACGCAGTTCGGCGTCAACCATCTGGGCCACTTCGCCCTGACCGGGCACCTGCTGGACCTGCTCGGGGCCGCCGATGGCGAATCCCGAATCGTCACGCAGTCCAGCGGTGCACACGAGATGGGCGAGATCGGCTTCGACGACCTCCAGCGCGAGCGCTCCTATGGGAAGTGGTCGGCGTATGGCCAGAGCAAGCTCGCCAATCTGCTCTTTGCCTACGAACTGCAGCGCCGGCTTGGCAACCACGGCTGGGACGACGTGCTAAGCGTCGCCTGTCATCCCGGCTACGCCGACACCGACCTCCAGTTCCGCGGGCCGCGGGAGATGGGGTCGACGCTGCGAACCGCGGCCATGGGCGTTGCCAACGCCGTGCTCGCCCAGTCCGCCGAACAGGGCGCGCTGCCGATGCTGTACGCCGCCACCGCCGAGAATGTCATCGGCGGGGAGTACGTCGGGCCCGGCGGACTGTTCGACATGCGTGGCTCGCCCGAGTTCCAGCAGTCCAACGACGCCTCGCGTGACGAGGAGACCGCCGAGCGGCTCTGGGAAGTCTCGACTGACCTCACCGGCGTCGAGTACGACTTTGTGAACGCCTGAAACCGGTCACCGACGCTGCCGAGACACGAGCGGGACCGGCAATCCCCACTTTTTCCCCGCCGGACCGTGAATCCCGCCGGCACATGCAACCAGTCGAAATCGCGGTCAGGCTGCTTGCAGGACTCGCCCTGATCCTCGCGAACGGCTTCTTCGTCGCCATCGAGTTCGCGCTGACGAGAGCCAGACAGTACACCGAGTCCGAGTTCGACGAACCTGGCCTCCGTCGCGCCTGGGAGATGACTGACGATCTGGAGATCTATCTCACCAGTTGTCAGGTCGGCATCACCGCCTCCAGTATCGCCGTCGGTATCATCGCCGAGCCAGCGCTCGCGGCCATCTTCGAGCCGTACTTCGAGTCGTCGGTCTTGGCCGGCGTCGGTCTCGGCGGCGCTATTGCGTTCCTCCTCATCAACCTCGTCCACCTCACCCACGGCGAGCAGACACCGACGTATCTCGGCGTCGAGCGCGCGAAGTTCGTCTGTCGGTACGGCGCGACGCCGCTGTACTACTTCGCCATGCTCATCTCCCCGATTATCGCCGTCGGTGACGGGGTCGCCAAGTGGACGCTGGGACTGTTCGGCGTCGAGATGTCCGGCGCGTGGCTCGAAACCGAAGTCGATACCATCGAGTCCCGCGCGGAACTGCGCAACGAACTCGGCTCCGTCCTCGACCGCGGCGACGTGTCCGACGAGCGCCGCGAGGAAGTCCTCTCCGCGTTCCGCGTCGGGGACCGCGAAGTCAGCGAGGTGATGGTCCCCCGGGAAGACATCGTTTCGCTGTCGCCTACCGACGACGACGCGACCAACGCCGAGCGGATTGCCGAGACGCCCCACACCCGCTATCCGCTCGTCGGCGAAACTCTCGAAGATTTTCTTGGCATCGTCTACATCCCCGCGCTCGTCGACGAGCGCGAGGAACAGGCCGGCGACGGCGGCCTGCTTGACCGCATCGACCTCGAAGCCGTCGCCTCGCCACCAATGACGATGTCGCCGGACACGACCGTCAGCGACGCCATCGACCAGTTTCAGGCCGAGCGCCAGGAACTCGCACTCGTCCTTGAAGACGGCGAGGTCGTCGGGCTGGTGACGGTCACGGACCTGCTCGAAGAGGTCGTCGGCGACATCCAGGACCCGATGGACGCCGAGGCCGGCATCGCCTGACGCTGAAAACATTTACCGGTCGGCCGGCAACCGACGACTATGCCCTCCCGCCGGACCATCCTCGGAACCGTCGCCTGTACACTCGTTACCGGCTGTTCCCGACTCGGCGACGACTCCTCGATGGAAGAAGCCACGGCGACAGCGACGCCAGGCCCAGTAGTATTGTCACCTGTCGACGCCACGGCAGTTCCACACACAGCGACTGTCGGCATCTTTTCCGAGACGACGACAGAACTCGACGCTGCTACCCGCGACGCCTCGGCAGACGTAACGGACCACGAGTGGGCGGACGTGTTTCACGAGTTCGGCTGCGTCGCGTTCGACGGCGAGACCTACGCAGTGGTAGAGCGAACGACCGGGTCAGGTGGGTACATCAACAAGTACAGCGTGACGGAAGTTGACGACCCCGGCAACGAGTCGACGGTCCGCGTGGCCGATCTCTCAGACAGTAATCGGCGCGCAGCCATCGACGCGATTGCAGTGGGAGAACACACCTACGACTCCGATGTGGGCGGCTTCGACCCGAACAGCTCGGTGTACGCCTACAACGGGTCGTACTACGTGTTCTCGCTAGACGTCCACGGTGACAAGCCAGTTGAGGTCACGTACGTGCTCGAAGCGACGGACGGCGAGCGGTGTGTTACGCTCGAACCGCTGTCGCTCGACGACGCCCAAGCCGACTCGCTCGATACAACCCTCCAGTCGGGCGAGGCGTCCACCGTCACCGGCGATGCGGCTCGCACGCTTGCTGCGTCGGACGTGGCGTTCGTGGTTCGGAGCAGCACCTGCTACGAACTGTCCACCCCGAGCAACGGGACCGTGACCTGAGACGGCTATCGCGGCGGCGTGTAGAAGTTGACTGTCTCTAGCGGCCCGTCACCGTCGTTTTCGATGCCGTGGCGTTCGCCAGCCTCGATTCGGACGAGGTCGCCGGCATCGACCCGCTGGGTGTCACTGTCGACAGTGACGGTGCCGGTGCCGCTGACCACGAACAGCCACTGGTCGCTGTCAGCGTGGTAGTTCTCCGGCCCGCCGACGGACTGGCCGGGCTCGACAGTCATCTCCGCGGCCTGTGCCTCCGCAGTCTCCATGACGACCTCGAAGTAGCGGTCGAAACCGAGATGCGCCTGGTCCATACGTTTCGGTCCGTCTATACGGTCGAGTCGCTTTCGGGAACAGGACAACGTGGACTCACTCACCGATGAGAATTCCCGTTACCATCCACGCGCCGAGTGCGTCGAGCCGGTGGGGACCGATCAGAGACTGTAGCGAACCCATCACTGTGGATACGCCACGAGTCGTAATCAAAGCACGGCGGTTTCCTGATACTCTTCTGGAGTTGCTCGCCTTTGTGACCGCTGTCACGCGACTGACCGACGGCTGTCTGACGAGGATATATTTCTCTGGCCGTTTAACTCCCTGTAATCAATGGACGAAGCGTTTCTGGACCTCGAATCGATCGAGGTCGAACTGGACGAGGAGTTGCTCGACGCGATCGACGACAAGGCGTTCGCCGACCACCGCGACAACCGGGATGCCGCGATCCGCGACCTGCTCGACGAGTGGCTGAAACAGCGTGCCACCGAAGACGCGGACGAGCGTGACTGAGCGGGGCCGCGGTCGCCTGTGTGACTGCCTACTGGAGGGCCACGGTCGCGCCTAACTCGGGCGCTGTTGCGTCGTAGCCGTCCTCGCGAAGCGTAGTTGCAAACGCTTCGCAGCGGTCGCCGTGGTTCACGAGTACTGGCGTGTCGCGGTAGCTATCGAGGAACGCCAACAGCCCATCCCGGTCGGCGTGTGCCGAAAAGTCGTACTGCTCGACCCGTGCGCTGACCGGCATAATCCGGCCGTCGATCTCGGCACTGCCCGTCTCTAGCAGGTCCCGACCCGGCGTTCCTTCGACCTGATATCCGGTCATCGTGATCTTGTTCATCGGATTGCCGCGGATTTCAGGGATGTACGTCATCGCCGGGCCGCCCGAGAGCATCCCGCTCGTGGTGACGATTGCCGCCTTCTGGTCGGTGATACGCTTGCGCTGGCCGTCCTTGCCTGTGACGAACCGCGCGTGGGACTTCGCCCGCCGGAGCGCATCCGCGTCTCGAACGAACTCGGGGTACTGTCTGAGCATCTCGGTCACCTGCTTCCCCATTCCGTCGACGTAACACGGGAGATCGTGTGCTTCACAGACGAGCAGCATCTCCTGCGTTCGCCCGATGGCGAAGGCGGGCACGACGACGGTTCCGCCCTCCCAGAGGGTCGTTTCGACGCTTTCGATGAACCGCTTCTCGACCGTGTCCCGGGGTTCGTGGTCGACATCGGCGTAGGTGCTCTCACAGATAATCGCATCCGCGTCCGGACGGGCCGTCGTCCCAGCCACGAGGCGCTGGTCGTCGGTGTGGAAATCGCCCGTGTACAGCAGTCGAGTGTCGCCGTCGTCGACGAGGATGTGCGCGCTTCCCGGAATGTGGCCGGCGTTGTAGAAGGTGACCTCGTAGCCGGCGGCTTCGAAGGACTCGCGGTAGCCATGGGTTTCTGACACCTGCGAAACTCGCTTGACGTTCGTCTCGGTAAAGGGACAGTTGACCGTCCCCCCATGGAGTTTGAGCGTGTCCCGCGCAAGCGTCATCGCCAGTTCGTACGTCGGCGGCGTCCAGTGAATCGGCGGCCGCGCGTCGCCCGACACCAGCGCCGGGATGGTCCCGACGTGGTCGAGGTGGCCGTGCGAGACGACGACGGCGTCCGGCGACGGCGTCCGCACCGGAAACTGTGGCGGCGAGTCGGTCAACATCCCGAAATCCAGCAGCAGCGACTCGTCGATGAGAACGGCGCTCCGACCGATCTCACCCGCCCCGCCGAGAAACTGCACATCCATTATCGGGATGGACGCGTCGCGCCCGTTTCCGTTCGTCGGTTCTCACTGCACCGTGTCGCCAACCGCTGGACAGACAGAATACATTTGAACCAGAACACGACGATATCTGGACGTTCAGTGGCTATGAATCATCAGGGCGTTGCTTTGGGCTACGGTATTGTGTACAGATAACACATCGATTGAGCAGTGTTATCACGCTAGCATAAACAATTATTATACTCGGGGCTCATTATCCACCTGTCATGGCGACACGCCAGCAACCCCCGACGACGTACCACACGTGCAGTTGCGGTGAGGAGTTCGACACGACGGAGGAACTCCTCGAACACGCACGAGAGGCACACGGGCTTAGCGTACACTGACTGGCGTCGCGCCGTTTTTCGCACACAGAAAGACCGACAGCGGCAGGTCAGGATGTCTTGTCGATGTCCTGTCGCACGCTGAACCGCGCGTAGCCGCCGTGTGAGAGGTCAAGCGCACCCAGCCACCAGTTCCACCGCTCGGCGAGTTGATAGTCCTCGGGCGCGTCCGCGAGGTTGTCGACGATATCTTCAACGGTCAGTTCCGCTCCAAAGTCGGTCACGAACTGGTCCGACTCCGAGAGGTCCCGCGCCTGTCTGGCGACGACCGTGACGATATCCGGGTCGGTGTCGAAGGCGTCGCGGAGTTCCCGTTCGAGTTCCGTTCGGTCCACACCCGGGTGTAGGACCCGCATCTGACTTGAATGTACGGTTGGGAACACTACTGTCTTTTCCGACTGAAAGAGAGCCGTTCGGAACATGTCACTGTCTCAGCTACGGGCGTTGTCACTCACCGAACAGCGCCACAAAAATTCGAAAGTAGGTCTCCGATTTTTCGCCGTCGCTTACTCAGCTTCGCTCTGCTTCACGGGTCGCCCTACGGGCTCCCCGCTTCGCTACGAGGCCGACTTTTCGCTACGCTCAGTCGTCGGCCTCGCCCTTCTCAATAGGCGCACCAACCAGATTGCCCCATTCGGTCCAGGAGCCGTCGTAGTTGATGGTGTCGTCGTAGCCCAGCAGTTCGTGCAGGGCGAACCAGGCGACAGAGGAGCGCTCGCCGATGCGGCAGTACGCGACCGTCGTGGAGTCGCCGTCGATACCGTACTCGGCGTAGAGTTCTTCGAGTTCGTCGTAGTCCTTGAACGTCCCGTCGTCGTTGGTGACGGCCGCCCAGGAGATGTTCTGTGCGCCGGGGATGTGGCCGCCGCGCTGCGCGGTCTCCTGGAGTCCAGGGGGTGCGAGGATCTCGCCGGAGTATTCCTCGGGCGAGCGAACGTCGACGAGCGGCAGTTCGCGCTCGATGGCGTTCTCGACGTCCTCTCGGTAGGCGCGGATGGACTCGCGCGGGCCGGAGGCTTCGTAGTCGACCGCGGAGAACTCGGGCTCTTCGTCGGTGAGTTCGTAGTCGTTCTCGACCCAGTACTCGCGGCCGCCGTCGAGGAGCTTCACGTCGTCGTGGCCGTAGTACTTGAACTGCCAATATGTGTAGGCGGCGAACCAGTTGGAGTTGTCACCGTAGAGGACGACCGTCGAGTCCTCGCTGATGCCGTGTGATCCGAGCAGATCCTCGAAGTCATTCTTGTCGAGGATGTCACGGGTGGTCTGGTCCTGGAGCTGCGTCTCCCAGTTGAAGCCGATTGCGCCGGGCGCGTGGCTCTCGTCGTACAGTTCCGTGTCGACGTCCACCTCTACCAGTCGGTGGGCGGGGTCGTCGCTCTGGAACTCATCCAGATGCTCGCTGACCCAGTCGGCCGAGACGAGCACGTCGTTAGCGTAGTCAGTCATAATGCATCGAAGCGTAAGTCTACCAGACATATATTACTACGACTTTCGGCATGTTCAGCCACTCATCCACTGTGCCGGCATATATTGCCCCCACTGGTGCAGATAGAAAATCAATACTTCTGCCGCCCAGTGGACAGGGGCCATGGCTTTCCATGTCTGGGTATATAAACCAGACCTTCTCTCCGAAGAAACGGCAGTATTTGCATGCACCTTCGACCGGCCGTGATGGGAGTTTTCAAGCGGACGGAGCGGTTACGCGTGGACGATGACTGATTTCGTCTCTGCGGAGTGGGTGTCGAGTCGGGGCGACGACCTTCGGGTGGTCGACGTGCGAGACGCTTGGGAGTACGACGGCCTCGGACACCTCCCGAGCGCGGTGAACGTACCCTTCGATTCGTTCCGGGCGGACGAACACAGCGCGGAGTCCGATGCCGGTGAGGGGATGCTCCCCGACGAAGACGACTGGGCGGAGTTGCTTTCCGAGGCCAGCATTACGCCGGAAAGCGATATCGTCGCGTACGACGACCACCACGGCGTCTTCGCCGCACGGTTTCTGGTCACCGCGGAACTGTTCGGCCACGACCCCGACCGGCTACATCTCCTCGACGGCGACTTCTCCAGTTGGCAACTCGAACGGGAGACGACGAGCGAGACGCCGACCGTCGAGCCGACCAACTACGAGGTGACGCGACCCGACTCGACGCCGCTGGTCGGCCCGGACGCGGTCGCTGATGCCGCGGACGATCCTGACGCGGTGCTGGTCGATACCCGCGAGGACGAGGAGTACGACGCAGGCCACATTCCCGGTGCAGTCCTGCTGGACTGGCGGGACCTCGTCGACGACGAGACGCGGGGACTGCTTCCGCAAGACGAAGCACGATCCGTTCTTGAACGTGCGGGCATCGTCCCCGACAAACGCGTCGTCCTCTACTGTAACACCGCCCGTCGGATCAGCCACACCTACGTCGTCTTGCGGCATCTCGGCTTCGAGCAGGTGGATTTCTACGAGGGGAGCCTCACCGAATGGGAGGCACAGGGGCGGCCGCTGGAGACAACCTGAGCCGGTGTCTCGACTGCAGTCTCACACTGTCCCTATCAGCTCAGTTTCTGCTGGTCCCCCTGTCGCTCGCTCGTCAGCAGCGACGACAGTTCGACCAGTAGCGCGATGACGACCGGCCCGGCGATGAAGCCGATGACGCCCAGGGTCAACACCCCGCCGGTGAACCCGACGAAGTAGAGACTGGCCGGGAGGCCGGTCGTGTAGCGGGCCAGTTTCGGCCTGATGACCGCGTCGGGGAGGAAACCAATGAAGACGAGGCCGAACACGGTCACCAGTATCGCCCCGGTGATGTTGCCGTTGATGACATCCGCGACAGCGATGGTAAGGACGACGACGCTGGGGCCGACGACGGGAACGAACTGCAGGATGCCGGCGACTACCGCCAGCGCGAACGCTCCCTGATAGCCCAGCAGCCAGAACACGACCCACGCTACGACGAAGGTCCCGAACGCTGTCGCCGCCTGAAGAACATAAATCGCGTACAACGTCCCCCGAAGCCGCTGGTGGAGCCGGTTGATAACCTCGTGATACGACGCCGGGATCGTCCGATAGACGGCCTTTTTTGGCGCCTGTGGCTGCCAGAGCATCGCGTAGACGAGAATGGCAAACAGGACAGCCTTCAGCGCCAGCACGGGCGATTCGGCGGCGAGGTCGACCGCAACGGCCGTGAGCGTCTCCCGGGCAGCTATCAGCGTGGGGTCGATCTCGATTGGGACAGCGAATTCACCGAACTCGATGGTCACTGTCGGCGGAAGCTTCTGGAAGAAGGTAAACAGGTCACGGCGACGCAGATACAGTACGGCTCCGAGCGGAACGACGATGAGCGTGCCGCTGACAAAGGCAATACCCGTCGTCACCGCCGCTGACAGCCGCTTGTTGAGCCCGTGGCTTCCGAGCCACTCCGAGACAGGGAAGAGTACGTATGCGACCGTGATTGCAAAGAAGATCGTCGAGAGCACTCGCGCGAGTAGGACCGTCGTCAGACAGCCGGTGAGGACGAGCAAGCCCGCGAGGACGTAGGTTCGTCGGCGTGTTACCACGCCCGCCCTTTTCCAGCGGTCGGTAAAAACGTTACCTGCACACGATAGTTCGGTAACACGTCGTCAGGACCGGGAGAACAGCGCTGCTAACTGCTCCCGGGAGAACAGCGTCGTCGGCCGGTCCATATGGACGCCGATCTCGCCCTCGAAGGCTTTCATCCCGGCCTTCTGTATCGGTTCCGGCGCGGAGTAGCCGGCCCGCACCGCGTGGCCAAGGCGGATCTCCTGTCGGAGGTCGTCGCGCCACGCCCGCTCGTACTCGCCCAGCGTCGCCGGGTCCTCGGGGTCGATTTCCCGGGCCGCGTGGTCGGCAGCGGTCATGCCGTAGCGGATGCCGCCGCCGGTGAAGGGCTTGGTCTGGGCCGCGGCGTCGCCGACGAGGAACGACCGCCGGCCGGTGACTCGCTTCGGCGGGCCGATTGGGATGAGTCCCGAACAGCGGTGGTCGGTTTCGACGCCATAGCCGTCGACGAACTCCTCGAAACGGCCGCGGGCGTCGTCGCCCGGCGGCACCGCCAGCCCGTACTCGACGCCAGCCTCGCCCCGCGGAATGCGCCAGGCGAAGAAGCGCGGGACAGTGAGGTGTACGTCGACAAAATCGCTGTGGTCGACCTCGTCGCTGAACCCGAGGACGCCATGCAGCAGTTCGTCGGGCTCCGGGAGGTGGAGTTCCCGCCGGACGCGGCTTTTCGGGCCGTCACAGCCGGCAACCATCTTCGCTCGGTGTGTCTCGACGCCGTCGTCGCCGCGGACTTCGACGGTGACGCCGTCCCTGTTCTCAGTGACGCCGACGACGGAGTGTTCCTCACGAATGTCGGCACCGGCGTCGCGGGCCACTTCCGCGAGGTGCTTGTCCAGACCGACGCGGTCGATGACGTTCGAGATGACCTCGTCCTTGTAGAAGGGGTGGTCCTGGCTACCGGGACCGCCGGTATGGAACCGCGCACCAGAGATCTCGTTCTGGAACAGTTCGTCGCGGGCGTCCTCGGTGAACTCCCAGATATCTGTGCTCACGTGGCCCGAGCAGGCCAGCGGTTTGCCGATCTCCCCCTGTTCGAACACCACCACGTCGAGCCCCCGACTCGCCGCCTGGCGCGCGTACCGGGACCCAGCCGGACCCGCACCGACCACCACAACATCGTGCATACACGTTCTCTCGGTGTCACGAACCAAATAGCTTCTCGATTCAGACGGACTGTTGTCCCTGTTTTCGGGACGACCGCCGGGTCAGCTACCCGCCGTGGGGACCCGTGGATGGCCCTGTCGCTCGGCCAGCCAGCCGCCGAAGCGGCCGGCCAGGCCACCGACCACCATCGGGACCACCAGCAGTAGTACGCCCACTACCAGTGCCATGCCGACACCGACGACCCGGAACCACAGCGGGTTCGGAATCGTCGGGATAGCGACCATCAGCTCTTTCAGCGACCAGAGCGCTGGAATACCGCCGATGAGTCCGACTCTGACTCCGGCGGCAGTCCCTGTCCCGCCGTGGCGTTTGACCAGATATCCTGCGATGACGCCGCCGAGGAAGAGCCCCTGAAATGTGATATCCGATGCCGACCGCAACACGTCTACGAGCGTGAACGCTGCGGGGACAAGGCCGCCGATGAGGGCGCACTTCCATGTCTTCGATAGCTTGAACTGGAGGGGCACAGCCGGATGTTTGACCGCCGAAATGAAAAATTGCATCCCTGATGATACAAACTGCCGGCAGCGTCCGTTGCGCCACCGGTCCAAGCAGGGCGTATTTGTCGGTGTAGCCCCTGTTATCGGCTATGGCAGAGTATCAGCCCGGGGTGTGTAACATCGGAGCGAACCAACGCCGCGCCCGCCGACTGTCGGCCATTGCTTCGTTCGCGGTCGCCATCGGTGTCGCCCTCGCTGTTGCAGTGGGTGCGGTCCCCGACCTGTCGCTGTGGGTGACTATCCCCTTCGTTTTCGGCGGGTACGTCGGCGCGTTTCAGGACTATTTCCGATTCTGCGTGGCCTTCGGTGCGCTCGCCCGCTACGACCTCTCGGGGTCCGGCGGTTCCAGCGGGCGCGTCGTCGCGAGCGAGGCCGTCCGCGCCGATCGGCGAAAAGCGGCGAAGATTCTCCTGTTTGCGGCCGCTGCGACGGCGGTGACGACCGGCCTCGGGTACGCGGCCGTCACCATCCTGTGATCGGTTACCACCGTCACCGCAGTGAAAGCGTAAACGCGACGACAGCGAGCAGCAGTAGGCCCAGCGCCAGCGGCGACGGCGTCCCCGTCACAGACCGGTAGACGAGATAGCCAATACCCCCGCCCGCGGTCACGAGTACCACGACCGAGACGGTGTGGACGAGTTCGACCCGGAGCGTCGAGGCCACGGAGCCCACCTGCGCACCCAACCGCAACGCGTGTCTGGCGGTCACCCAGGCCAGCACGACCGGCACCGTCGCGCCCAGGACCCACTCCGGCGACCCGTCAGCACCGGCCTGTAGCACGGCCACGAACAGGCCGCCGACGCCAGCCGTCAGCGCGAACTCGATACGACGCAGCAGGCCGACGCCAACCGCTAGCCCGCCGACGACGGCGAACGCCAGGGATACAGGGTCGGACGCGACGAATCCGAAAACAGCCAGAACCGAAACCGCGCTGACGCCGGTGCTGAACCGCGGCAGCCCTGGTTCGAACCGTCGGTCCCGCTCAGACGGCCGCGCCACGGGCTTGCACCTCCCTGAGCGGCGTCGTCGGGTCCCAGTCCCGGACCGGGATGTCGTGCCCCCGAAGCGTGGAAAGTCGGTTTTCACGGGCGAGATGCGCGTAGGCCCCAGCGACCGTCGACGGGTCCGTACAGTCCGGGCTGACCACCGAGACACCGTGGCCGGCTCCCTCCAGTTGTCGGACGAGATCGACACCGTCGTCGTCACAGAGCGGCGAGACGACGACCACCTGCACGTCGGGGTCGAGCCGCGCCGTCAGGTCGTCGACGGCCTCGCGGATCTGCGTCGACTCCTCCGGTGGCGTCCACGGAACCGCGGCGTCGCCGGCTAGACGCGTCCGGATGGCCTCGCGGTGGGCCTCGCCGGTCGTCGCCGGCAGCCAGCAGTCGCCCGCCCCGACAGTCCCGATACCGACTGGAACCCCGTCGTCGAGCAATCGGTCGGCGACGCTGTAGGCGGCCGACGCGCCGTGGCGTGGCGCTGGGACATTGCCGGGTGTCGCCGCGACGTACGCCGCACGGCGGGCGTCGACGACCACGGCGACCCGCGGCTGTCGCGGTTCCTGAAACTCGACTGTCGCTAGGTCGCCGGTCTTTGCACGGTGGTGCCAGTCGATCCTCGACGCCGGGTCGCCGGGGCGGTACGCACGCAGCGAGTCGAACTCGACGCCGCTCCCGGTGACTCCTGCCTTCTGTTGCCCCGGCATCTGCGTCGCCTGCTCTCGGGGCGAGCTGGCGTCGTCACTGCGCCGCTCGAAGCCACACGCCAGGCTGTCGTGGCCGTCCGTCACCGCGACGGTCCGGACCGTCTCGCGTGCGCCGGCGAAATCGCCCGCAATCACGAGCGGCGATTCGAACGCGTGGGTGCCCGGGACCGCCGTCAGCGCGTAGGTGAACGACCGCTCGGTGCCGGGCCGCAACGCGGTGGTCAGCCGCGGCGACCCCGAGCGGACGCTGAGTCCGGCGGGGACCCCGTCCAGCAGCCGGAGGTCCGGTATCGTCGTCTCGCCGACGTTCCGCACCGTCACGGTGACTTCGACGGTCGCTCCGGGGGTCGGCGTCCGCGGTTCGAGCGTTCGAGTGAGTTCGATGTCAGCCGTCGGCTCCCAGATCCGGGCGGCCCCGGCGAGTGCGATCCCGAACGCGGCGGTCAGTACCGCCCCGGGAACGCCCATCACGACGCCGCCCGCGCTGGCAAGCAGAACCGCGACGGCGACGCGTCTGGTCCGTCCGGTCGATCGGGTTCGGGGGAGTTCGGCGGTAGGCCAGTACTCGCCCTGGGCCGCCCCGTCACCCATCGTTTCGACCGGAGCGAGCCGGCTGGCCGAGTCGGGCGCGTCGGTTGATAGTCGCTCGGCTAGCTCGGCGACGGCGTGGCGCGCCCGCTCGACCATAGGTAGCTCGGGTCGAACCAGAGGGAGTGACGCCCGACGCGGCAGCGGCGGGCAGAGCCCGTCGGCAAAGAAGGCGGCGGCCGTCTCGTCGGCAGTCCACTCACCACCCGCGAGTCGGTCGGCGGCCGCGCCCGGCGTGTCCCCGTCGGTCCGTCCGAGTACATCGACGCCAAGCTCGTGGAGCGACGCGTACACCCGCTCCCTGGGCGTTCGCTCCCGCGCCCCGTCCCACTCGTCCGCGTCGTCGGCAGCGCGGCGACCGACAGTGCTGATCCGGTCGAGCCGCTCGGCGAACGCCGCCCCGGGGACCCGATACTGGGGCCGGGACTCGGGCGTCGGAAGCCGTAGCTCCGGGTCGTCGCTGTCGAACAGCTCTCTGGCCGCGAGCACCACCGCCGCGGCCCCGACCCCGACTGTCAGCAGCGTCGCGGCCACGCGGGGCAGAAGTCCACCGCCCAGTTCGGGTAGTGCCAGCAGGAGCACGCCGGCACTGATAGCCAGGAGGCCGACGATAGTCGGAATGCGTCGCCGCCTCACGATGCATCACCCCGGACAGGCGTGTCCAGCGACAGTGTGGTTACGACCGCTCGCGCCCGCCGCTCCCGCTCCGGTGTCGCGGCCGCGTCGCCGTACCGGACCGCACAGAACAGTTCGGTCAGCGCCGTCACCGGCTGCTGTGGGAGGCCGGACTCGATTGCCCCCTCCCGAACGTCGGCAGGTGTCACGGGCTTCTCAGCCGACAGTCCGGACGCCTCGCCGACCGATTCGACGTGGGTTCTGAGTGCGGACCACGCCCGATACACGTCGTTTTCTGGTGGCGTATCCCCTGTGAGCAACACGGAATCGGCCGCGGGTGCCGTCGGCGTGGGTGGCGGGTCCTCGTCGTCGGAGTCCGGTTCGGTCGCCTCGCCGCGAGTCAGTTCGTACAGGACGACCAGCCCGCCCAGCACGACGAGCGCGAGGCCGGCGACGACCTGCCAGCGCGGCGGTCCGTCACTTGCGTTCGAGGCGGCCGCAGTCTCCGTTTCAGTCTCGGGAATACGGGTCGCCGACTGGGTCCCCTCCGGGGTACCGGGTCCGCCGCCACCCGGCCCTTGCGGGGGCGGCGTCGAATCGCCTGTCGACTCTCCGGTCGTCACCGTCGGCGCTGTCGAGACGGTGTCGAGCGACGCGGCGACCATCGCCAGCGCGACGACGGCGAGAACAGCCAGCGCCAGCGAGCCGAACCGCGCCACAGTTACGCCTCCCGGTTGCCGGCTCCAGCGGGCCGGTGCGACTGTCTTTCCACCATCCGACTCACTCCCCGGCCGCCGGCGTCTCGGGGGCAGCCGGCGACACCGTCGGCACTGCGACGCTGTCGAACACGTCAGCGACGACATCGTCGGCGGTCGTCCCGTCCACGGTCGCATCGGTCGTCAGGACCAGTCGGTGGGCCAGGACCGGCGCACCGACGGTCTGTACGTCGACCGGGCGCACGTACTCCCGGCCGGCGATCACCGCGTGGCTCCGAGCGGCTTCGAGCAGGCGCTGGCTCCCGCGAGGGGAGACGCCGACCTCGGTCCGGGCGTCTCGGCGGGTCCTGTGGACGATGTCGATGAGGTAGCTCAGGATATCGTCGTCGACGGTCACTCGCTCGGGAACGGATTGCAGGCGGCGCACGCCCTCGGGGTCGAGGACATCGTCGACAGAAGGTGCCTTGGACTCTCGCTCGGTCCGCTGGCGGAGCAACCCCCTCTCGGCGCTGGCCTCGGGGTAGCCGATGCTGGTCTTGACGAGGAAGCGGTCGCGCTGGGCCTCCGGCAGGGGGAACACGCCCTCGCTCTCGACGGGGTTCTGGGTCGCAACGACGACGAACGGCTCCGGCAGCGGGTGGGTGTCGCCGTCGACGGTCACCTGGCCCTCCGCCATCGCCTCCAGCAGCGCGGCCTGGGTCTTCGGCGGCGCGCGGTTGATCTCGTCGGCCAGCACGAAATTAGCGAAGATCGGGCCCTCGGAGAACTCGAACTTGCCGTCACCTTCGCGGTAGACATGCGTCCCGGTCACGTCCGCCGGTAGTAGGTCGGGCGTGAACTGCACCCGCGAGAAAGAGAGCCCCAGCGCGGATGCGAAGCTCCGGGCGGTCAGCGTCTTGCCGGTCCCCGGTACGTCCTCGATGAGCACGTGACCACGGGCGAGGACGGCGGTCAACACGGTTTCGAGGAACTCCCGCTCGGCGACGACGCCCTCAGAAATCGTATCCAGGATCCGGTCACAGTCGTCGCAGGCGTCTGAAACGTTCATCGTACTCCCGGCTGGCACCGCCGACATATTAGTAGTATGAACACAATTTCTCACCGAGAAAACGGGGTCAGACGACGGCCAATCCGCTCGGGACCTGGTCGTACTCGGCTGTCCAGTCTCCATCGTCAGGCCATCGCCTGACCCACGTCTCCCCGTACTTCGACTGGAACAGGCCGTGGTTCGTCAACGCGAGAAAGCCGTCGTCCGGGTCAGCGGCGAGCACCGGCCGGGCCAGCCCCGACGGTCCCGGCAGGCCGTCCATCGATTGCGTCCACCGGTCACCGTCCCACCGATACACGTAGCTCTCGCCGCTGGTGCTGTGCGCCGACCGGGGGCCGCTGGCCGCCGAGACGACGACGCGGTCCGGGTCGTCGGGGTGAACGGCTAGTCCCCACACGTACCGATGCGCCAGTCCCTCCTGCGGGTGGGTCCACGTCGCTCCCCGGTCGGTCGACAGGGCGAAGCCGTCGCCAGCAGCGGTGTACACCCGATCCGGGGCATCGGGATGGGTCGCCAGTGTGTGGTTGTCCCGCCGAGCGCCGTCGGGGTGGTCGACCCACGTCTCCCCGCCGTTGGGACTGTGGACGAACGCGCCGGCCTCGATGGCGGCGTACACCCGTTCCGGGTCGTCCGGCGCGAGGGCGAGCCAGCGCACGTGGTGGGAGTGTGGCCGCGGCGGGAACGCCCACCGCGACGCCGAGTCGAGGTCGGTCAGTCCGGGGCGCTCGGTCCACGTCTCCCCGCCGTCAGCCGAACGGTAGACCGCGCTCGGTTCCGTCCCGGCCCACACTACGTCAGCGTCGTGTTGGCTGACCGTGACGCTCATCACGCGGTCGCCTGCGTCGAGAACCGTTTCCCACGTCGCCCCACCATCAGTCGTCCGCTGGAGGCCAGCGTCCGAGGTGCCCACGAAGGCACGCCCCGGCTCGGACGCTCCTGCAGCGATACACTCGATGTCGTGGCCGAGGAGGCCGCCGTCCCAGCCGCTGTGGCTGTCGCCGACGAGGACGCGGTCCCCGAGCGCGGCGTAGACGGTGTCCATAGCCGACTGTACGACGCCCGGGCGAAGAAAGCTGGCGGTGGTCAGCGACTGACCGACCGTGTCAGTGCGAAGACGTACAGCGCGACGAAGAAGGCGCCGAGGAACGCCTCGGACTGGGCCAGCAGGGAGACGGTCGGATCGCTGACCTCGCCGACGCCGCCGAGGAAGAACGCGATGAATGACCCGAGGCTGAGCTGGCCGTACTGGCTAACACTCGCGAACAGGTCCGGCGCGATGGCGAGGTACAGGCCCGCGTATGCGGCGATGAGTACAGCCGACGCCGCGAGCGTGTACGACGCCCGCTCGCCGTAGCCGGTCGTCACGAACAGGAACACGTTCATCCCCCAGCGGGCGAGCGCCCGCGCCCGCTCTCGCAGGGATGCGCCGCTGTCGCGGACGCGCCGGGAGTGACAGCGCCGCCGGTAGGCCAACTGTGACATGAAGAACTCGGAGGCAGCGGTGTTGTCGGCGATGTCGTTCGCGCCGTTTTTCGCCCGGAGATACGTCACTTCACCGGCAGCGGCATCGATTTGCCCGTCCATCGCCGCCGACAGTCGTTCGAATGTCGTGCTGGCATCCGTATCGAGCGCCCCGGCCCTGGCCCGCTCGGCCGCCAGGTCGACCACTGTCGCCGGTTCGTCGGCCGCTGGGTCCGTGCCGTCCGCCAGGGCTCCGACCGCGTCATCGAGGGCGGCCGGGTACGCTAGTGCGGCCCGAAGGCCGTCCCGAAGCGCGCTATCGAGTTCGTGCAAGCAGTAGTTGGCCCCCTCCAGATCGAGAGCATCGTCATCACGGAAGTCGAAGCCCGCGAACCGTGTCCGATAGAACGCAACTCTGTCGAGGACGCTCTCTGTCCCGTCGCCCTCGAATCGGAGCGTCCCCAGCGTCGTCCGCTTCAAGTCATACACCGTGGCTCCTGCGTTCGGCTGACCGAACACACCGTCCTCGACCGTCGTCTCGGTCAGTGAGACGAACGCGACTCCGTCTGGCCCCACAGCGGTCGGTTGCAGGTCGACCGTGCCGACAGCGCAGTCGTGGAGTCCCACAGTGCCCAGACAGGTCACGTCTGGCGCACGTAGCCGGTCGATATCGCTGTCTTCGAACTGCGGGCTCGCCAGCGTCGCCCCGTCTAACTGCAGGTCCGCCACGGTCGTGTCAGCGAACTCAGCCCCGACTACCGCCGCGTCTGTGGCGTCGAGTCGCTCGATGTCCGCCCCGGCGAAGTCGGTACCGACGAACACCGAGTCGTGGACGACCAGTTTCATCGAAACCACCGCGTCGGCGAACGTCGCATCGGTAAGCGTCACGTCTGGGAGGTAGAGCCGCTCGGCCTCGACCCGCTCGAAGACGGCCTCGTCGTAGCTGGTCTCGTTGAAGTAGCCGCCGCTGAACGTCGCGCCATAGAACCGCGCTGTGCCGAAATCCGCCCACCGGAAGTCAGCCTCGTCGAAGGTCGCGTGGTAGAAATCCCCGGTCCCGAACGTCGCCTCGTCGAAGTCGGCCATCTCCAGCGTGGCGTGCTGGAACGACCCCTCATCGATAGTCACCCGATCGAATCCAGCGTCGGTCACCGACGCCCGGTCGAAGGTTGTGGTTCCAATTGTCGCGTCGCGGGCGTCAATCTCGGAGAGCACTGCACGCTCGAACGTAGCGGTGTCCAGTTGTGCGTCCCGGATGTCCACCCGGTCCGCCGTCACCCCGGTAAACACTGCCTCGGCAATCGTCGCGTGCCTCGCGTCGATCTCGTGATACGTCCCGTCAAAGGTCGCTGTCCCCGTGACCGTCGTTCCCCGGAGGTCGAGGCGCTGGCCGAACTCGCTGTCGGTACAGTCAAGTCGGTTGATTGTCGCTCCGCGGAGGTCGACCGGGTGGTTGTCGGCGGCGTCGACCACCGCGTTCGACAGGTCGAGGACGTCGAAGGTGGCACCGATGAACTGTTTTGCTCGCTTGCGGTCCTCCCGACTTGCGGTGGGATCTCCAGCAATCGCATCGAGGAACGCCTCGGATACGTCCACGTCGTCGGGGATGGCCTCGGACCGGCAGTGGAACGGACACCGTTCTCTGTCTTCGAGCGCGCCGTGTGGACAGTCCCACTCCTGTTCGGGTTCGGCTTCGAACCCTGCGAGGTCGTCGGTGAACGTACAGCGACTCTCGGCGCGCCCCGACCAGGCCATCGTTGCCAGAAACGGTCGACAGGCAGGGTGATAAGCGCTTCTACACCGAGGACTCAGCCGTCTGTGGCGACTGCTTCCGTCCCGACTCGCCGACCAAGGAAGTCATCGAGGAGGCGGAACAGCCGTTTTTTCTGCTCAATGTCTGAGGAGGCGTGGCCCTCCTCGCCGAGTTCCCGGTACTCGAACACCCCGTCCGGTCCTTCGATGTAGCCCGCGTCTTCGAGGGCATCGCGGAACAGTCGGGCCTGCGAGACCGGAACTCGGCGGTCGTTGACGCCGTGGATGATGAACAGCGGGGCGTCGAGGTTACCGACGTGGGTGATGGGCGACCGTTCCTCGTACAGCTCCGGGTTCGCCGTTGGGGTACCGATGTTCTTCTCCATCAACTCCGTTCGGTAGTGCGGCATCGTGTGCTCGTACTGGTCTTCGAGGTCTGTGAGACCGATCCAGGCGACCCCGGCGTCGTAGAGGTCCGGGTACTGGACCAGCTGCCAGTACGCCGAATAGCCCCCGTAGGAGCCGCCGAAGACGACGACGCGCTCTTCGTCCAGCCACTCGCGCGTCGCGAGGATGTGTTCCGCGGCCGAGGCCACGTCGCCCTGTTCGGCCCCGCCCCAGTCGTCGTACAGTTCGCGGATGAACTCGCGGCCGTGGCCGGTCGAGCCACGGTAGTTCACCTGCAGGACGGAGAAGCCACGCTGAACGAGGAACTGCGTGTAGAGATCGAAGGACTTGCTGTCCATCCCGCGGGGGCCGCCGTGGGGGTTCACAATGAGCGGGGACGGTCGCTCGCCCGAATCATAGAGGAGACAGCCGATATCCAGCGTGTCGTACGGTTTGTGCTCGACGGCCGCCTGTCGCGTTTCGGGCACGCCGTCGGATTCGATGGTGAAGTACTCGGCATCGGCGAAAGTCCCGGACGAGAACGGTCCATACTCGGCCTCGACCAGCGGCTCTGTTTCGTCGGTCGTGAGGTCGTACGCGACCAGTTCGGGGCGGTTCGTCGGCGTCGTGTGCAACGCCAGGAGACGGTCGTCGGCAAGCATCGGGTCGCCGCCCATCCGGCCGAACGACGCGACGCCTTCCGGGAGGTCGAGTTCGCGGCCCTCGCCGGTCTCGACATCGTACACGACGGGTATCTTTGAGGCCTCGCGGGTCCGAACGGCCAGGACCCGCTCGCCGTCGGAGAGAAACGCCTGTGGTTCCTCCTCGAATCCGCCGCCGAACCACATTACCTCGTCCGTCTCCAGGTCGTAGACACCGCTCCGGGAGAGGTCCTCGCTGTTGTCGGAGACCAGCAGTCTGTCACTGTCGTGTCCCCAGTCGACTGGGACGGCCTCCGCGCCAGTGACGCCGATCTTCAGGTTCTCCGGGTTCGACCCGTCCGCGTCGCTGACGTACACGTCCATGTTGTCGAAGTCGTCCGTCTCGTTGGTTGTGTACGCCAGCCGCGACCCGTCGGGCGAGAGTAGCCCCGCGTGAACCGCCCGCTCGTAATCGGTCAGCTTCGTCGTCTCGCCGCTCCCGAGGTGGTGGCTGTAGAGGTTCATCTGCCCGTCGCGGGTCGACCCCAGAAGCAGCGTCTCGCCGTCCTCGCTCACGTCCTGTATCACCACCTGACCGTTCATCTCGACGACCGCCTCGACCGAGCCGTCCCGGTCGATGGCGTACACGTCGTTCTGTTCGTTGCCGTCGTCGTCGAGGTGGAAGAACACCCGCTCACCGTCGGCCCCCCACTCGACGTGCCAGCGGGCGTTCCGTGGGACCTCGCCGTCGCTCCACTGCTCAGCGGAACCGCTATCGACATCGAGTACGTGGAGTTCGTTGCGTCCACTCACGTCGTAGTAGAAGGCCACCTCGTCGCCGTCAGGGGACGCCGTTGGATGGGCCAGCGTCGGCAGGCCAGCGAGTTCCTCTAGCACCGCCTCGGGGTCCGTCGGACCGCTGTCAGGGTCGGACATACGAAACAACGTATCGGACGGCTAACTTGTAGTTGTTCTGCCGACATTAGAGAACGCCGTGAGTGAATACACTCGAACAGCCAGACAGCCCCGCCCGAAGTCAGCCGGGAAACCCGAGCTGGGTTGGACTGTCCGGTTCTATCTTGTTTATACCACGGGATATTCCCACTCTGCTATGGTGTCCACCAGCGCAGGCCGACCATCACGAAGACGATCGCTAGTTGCATCAGCCCCTGCAGCCCGCCGAGCCTGGCGTTTCGCATCCCGATCTCCGAGACCAGATCGACATCCGGGTTCTCGGAGACGACCTGCCGGTAGATACGGACCTCGCCCGGTAGGATGACGCCGAAGCCCTGCACGGACAGCAGCGTCACGATACCGAGCGTGGCGACGATCCACCACGAAGTCATCGCAAAGGCCGGCAGCGTCGTCACGAGATACGCGCCGGAGCCGACGACGGCGACGCCGAGGACGCCCAGCGTCTTCGGGTCGGTCAGCGCGTCGAACTGGTAGCCGATGAGGAGGATGACCGGAATCAGTGTCGCGGCGGTCAGAATCGCCAGCCACGGGTCGGCGTTGGGGAACTTTCCGAGCCTGAGCGCCAACAGGATGCCGCCGGCGATGGTCACCGTCGCCAGCGTCGGCATCAGGAATGTCATCTTGGGCGTGAACGAGGCGAAGAAGTCGGCCCGTGCTTCCGGTTCCTGACCACCGAGCACTGGCCCCAATACGAGGCCCATGAACAGGTCGATGCCGGTCCACAGTACGCCTGCCATCACGTGCACGTACGTAAGCGCCCGAATGTTCCCGCTAGCGACGGCTCCTGCAAACGCGATGAGCGGGACGGCCACCGCCCCCGCTGCGAACGCCGGATTCGCCTGCTTCGCCAGCCCACCGATACCCCGTTTCCGTTCGATACGGTCCGCTGTCGACTGCGCCATAGCTGGCTGTATCAGGGTCCGCTACCGGCAAAAACGTTGGTGGCCGTTTCAGCTATTGCCAGCTCTCACGGTGCAGACTGTCTCAGTCGTCGTCCGCGGCCGGCTGTTCGGCCGCTGTGTCGCGGTCCGCCCGCGGCCCCTCTAGGTCGACGTTCGGCAGCAGGTCGCGGAGGTACTGCCCGGTGTAGGATGCCTCGGTGCGAGCCACGTCCTCCGGCGTCCCCTGCGCGACGAGTTCGCCGCCGTTCTCGCCGCCCTCGGGACCGAGGTCGATAATCTGGTCGGCGTTCTTTATGAGGTCAAGTTCGTGCTCGATGACGACCACAGTGTTGCCGTCGTCGGTGAGCCGGTGGAGCACGTCGATGAGTTTGCGCTCGTCCTCCGGGTGGAGCCCGGTCGTCGGCTCGTCAAGCAGGTACAGCGTCTCGCCGGAGTCCTTCTTGCCGAGTTCCTCGGCGAGCTTGACGCGCTGGGCCTCACCGCCGGAGAGAGTCGTCGAGGGCTGGCCCAGCCGCATGTAGCCAAGCCCCACGTCCTTCAGGAGTTCCAGCCGGCGACGGATGCCGCTGTGGCTCTCGAAGAAGTCGTATGCTTCCTCGACGGTCATGTCGAGTACGTCGGCGATGGTCGCGTCCTTGTAGGTCACGTCCAGCGTCTCGTCGTTGTACCGTGCGCCGCCACACTCCTCGCAAGGCACCGTCACGTCCGAGAGGAAGTTCATGTCGATGGTAACCGTCCCCTGACCGCCACAGCCCTCACAGCGGCCACCCTTGACGTTGAACGAGAATCGACCCTTCTCGTAGCCGCGCTGTTTCGAGAGGCTCGTCTCGGCGAACAGCTCGCGGATGTGGTCGAAGACGTTGGTGTACGTCGCCGGGTTCGAGCGGGGCGTTCGGCCGATCGGCGACTGGTCGATGAGCCGCACCGTCTCGATGTCGTCGAGGCCGTCGATGGCGTCGTGCTCGCCGGGGTTCACGTCGGTGTCGTTCATCCGACGCACCAGCCCCTTGTACAGCACGTCGTGCATCAGCGTGGACTTGCCCGACCCCGAGACGCCCGTGATGGCGGTGAACGTCCCCAGCGGGATGGCCACGTCGAGGTCAGCGAGGTTGTGCTGGCGAGCGCCCCGAACCGTGAGTTCGCCGTCAGCCTCGCGGCGGCTGTCGGGCACTGGAATCCTCCGCTCGCCCGAGAGGTACTCCCCGGTCACCGATTCCTCGGTGTCGATGACCTCGTCCATCGGGCCGTTGACGACGACCTCGCCGCCGCGCTTGCCTGGGCCGGGACCCATATCGATGATCTGGTCCGCCCGGCGCATCGTCTCGGTGTCGTGTTCGACCACGAGTAGCGTGTTCCCGAGGTCCCGAAGCTCTTCGAGCGTGTTCAGCAGGCGGTCGTTGTCCCGCTGGTGGAGGCCGATAGAGGGCTCATCGAGGACGTAGAGGACGCCGACGAGGCCGCTCCCGATCTGGGTCGCCAGACGAATCCGCTGGCTCTCACCGCCTGACAGCGTCGAGGCCTCGCGGTCGAGCGTCAAGTAGTCCAGGCCGACCTCGGTCATAAAGCCCAGGCGAGCCCGAATCTCCTTGAGAATCTCTTCGGCGATCTTCCGGTCCCGGGCCGAGAGGTGCTCCTCCATCCCCTCGAAGTGCGCCAGCGCGTCGCTAATGGACATCTCGTTGACCGCAGTTATCGAGGTACCGTCGACGAGCACCGCCCGCGACTCCGCCTTGAGCCGCGTCCCTTCACAGGCCGGGCAGGTTGTGGTCGCCATGAACTCCTCAATATGCTCGCGGGCGCGGTCCGAATCCGTCTCGACGTGTCGGCGCTCCAGATTCGGGATAACGCCCTCGAAGCGCTCGGTCTTCTCGCGAGTTCCGTTCTTGGTCCGCCACTCGAAATGGACCCTGCTGTCGGTGCCATAGAGGAACTGCCGCTGGATGGACTCGTCTAGCTCCTCAAACGGCGTCGTGAGGTCCACGCCGAAGTGCTCGGCGACGTTGTCTAGTTGTCGTGAGTAGTACGTCCGGTCGTAGCTCCAGGGCTCGAAAACGTGCTTGAGCGGCTTCGACGAGTTGGTGATGACGAGGTCCTCGCTGACCTCCTTTGTCTCGCCAAGCCCCTCACACTCCGGGCAGGCCCCGTGCGGTGAATTGAACGAGAACGACCGCGTCTCGATCTCGGAGATGTCGATGCCACAGTGAGTGCAGGCCAGGTCCTCGGAGAGCTCCACGACGACGCGGTCAGAGGTGGCTCCGTCGTCTTCCTCGCTGTCGGCGAGGTCCCCGGTCGCTCTGGCGTCCGACCCACCGAGCGTCTCCGCCGCGCCCTCGGACGGGTCCGGCAAGATGACTTTCAGCGTCCCGTCGGCCTCTTCGAGGGCGGTCTCGACAGAATCGGTAATTCGCGAGCGGGCGTCCGGCGATATCTTTACGCGGTCCACGACCACGTCGACGGTGTGGTCGTAGTTCTCGTCCAGTTCGGGCCGGTCCAGCGTGAGGTCGAACTCCTCGCCGTCGACCTCGACGCGGCTGTACCCCTCGCCGACGAGGTCGTCGAACAGGTCCTCGAAGGCCCCCTTCTGGTCGCGGACGACCGGCGCACACAGTTTGGCGCGGGTACCCTCTGGGAGTTCCAATAGCCGGGAGACCATGTTCTGAGCAGACTGCTCGCCGACCTCGCGGCCACACTCTGGACAGTGGGGTGTGCCAACGCGCGCGTACAGCAGGCGGAGGTAGTCGTGTAGTTCGGTAACGGTCCCGACCGTCGAGCGGGGGTTGTTGGCGGCGTTCTTCTGGTCGATGGAGATGGCCGGTGACAGCCCCTCGACGTTCTCGACCTGTGGCTTGTCCATCTGGCCCAGGAAGTTCCGTGCGTAGGCCGAGAGGGACTCGATGTAGCGCCGCTGGCCCTCAGCGTATACCGTCTCGAATGCGAGCGAGGACTTGCCCGACCCCGACAGCCCGGTGACGACTGTCAGTTCCTCGCGGGGAATCTCCACGTCGACGTCCTTGAGGTTGTGTTCCTCGGCCCCTCGGACCTCGATGATATCCTTGCTCATCTTTGCATCTTCGTTGGCCGGCAGGAGGGAAACCCTGTCGGTTCGGGTATCGATAGACGATTCCTCGCATGAGTCTGTTTTTATTTTGAACAGTATGGCAAAAGATTTACCACCCATATCGAATATGAGATTGGTATGGGAACAAGCGACTACGACATTGCGGGGATTGACCTCTCCGACGACAGCTACACAGTCGAACAGAGCCTGATCCGTAACAAGTACAAGGCGATGGACGCAGCCGGGAACGTCGTCCTCCGCGGGAAACAGAAGATGATGAAGATGAAAGAGGAGTTCCCGTTCGTCGACGCAAACGGCAACGAGGTGTTTCAGGTCAAGGCCGGCGGCATCATCGACGTGGCCGGCAACTACGTGTTGACTGACTCCAAGACCGGCGAGGACATCGTTATCCTCGACAACGACTACTCGATTCTTCAGGACACGTGGAAGATTCGGGACGCCAGTACCGAGGCAAAGATCGCCGAGATCAACTCTCAGGGCGCACTCGTGACCATTGCCCGAAACGTCGTCCCGTTCGGCGGCTGGATTCCCCACAAGTACGAGATCACCGACCAGGACGGCAACCACGTCGGCAACATCGACGGGCAGTTCTCGCTGAAAGACCGCTACGAGATCACCATCGACGATGCGAGTACTGTCCCCAAGGAGCCGATTATCGCCGCGGCGATGGTCATCGACGCGATCCAGGGGAACTGACGCCCCACCGGAATCCTTCTTGCGCTGGCTCCCTCAGGGACGGCTATGCGCCGCCGGACGGTCCTCCGACGACTCGCCCTCACAGGAACAGGTGTCGGCCTCGCGACGGGGACGACCCGCGGTCATCCGACGCCGACCGGTGGCGGGACGGCCGAGCCAGCGGCCGCCGACACCCCGACCGATGAGGACCCGCTGAGCGTCCTGGAGATGGAGACGGTGTACGAGGTCGTCACCAGCCCGGACGGACACACGGCATACGTCGCGACGGGTGACGGCGTCGCGCTCATCGACCTCGTCACGCCGACCAGTCCCCGACTGCTCAGCCGACGAACCGACCTGCTGGCCGAGGGCGACAGCGGACCGATACAGCGCGTGCAGGACCTCGCTGTCAGTGGCTCACGGCTACTAGCCGCCGGGCCGGCCCACCCTGCCGACGGCGCTCACGGCTTCGTCGTCTTCGACGTAAGCGACCGGCAGGACCCAACACAGATCGCGGGCCTCGAACTGGACACGCGGGTCCACAACTGTGACTTCGACGGCCGCTACGCCTATCTGACTGCGAACGACCGCAACGGCAACCCCTTGCTCGTGGCCGATACCGAGACCGAACAGGAAGTCGGCGAGTGGTCACTGCTTGACGCCGGCGACGCCTGGACCGACGTGCCGACGAGTCTCTGGCCGCTACACGACGTGTGGGTACACGACGACCGGGCCCATCTGGCGTACTGGGACGGCGGGACGTGGATCATCGACATATCGGACCCGAACGATATTTCGCTCGTGTCGCGGGTCCGCGGACGCTCCCCCGAGGACCTCGCGGCCATCGAGGACCCGGTAACCGAGCGGAGCGAACCGCCGGGCAACGATCACTTCGTGACGGTCACTGAGGACGCGTCGCTGCTGGGCGTCGGCGGCGAATCATGGGACCTTGGCGATGACGACAGCGGCGGCCCCAGCGGCATCGAACTGTACGACATCCGCGACCCGACCGACGCCGAGCTGCTGTCGACGCTTGACCCGCCACCGACTTCCGACCCATCGCCGGGGGGTATCCTCACGACGGCGCACAACTTCGAACTCATCGACAACCGCTGTTACTCGGCGTGGTACAACGGCGGGGTCCGGGTCCATGACCTGACGGACCCGACCGCGCCCGAACTCGCCTTCGAGTGGCGCGACACCGAAGCGACCTCGTTCTGGACTGCCCACCGGGCTGCCGGCTGTTTCGTTGCTGGGAGCACGAACGCGAGCCGGGGAACGGAGGTCCAGCCCGGACTGTACACGTTCCCTGACCCGCAGATACGGACACCGACGGCCACGGGCGACGAGGGCGGCAGCGCTAACGGCACTGACGGCACCTCCCTCGGCGTTGGCGGGCCCGGCTTCGGCGTCGGGTCTGCGGTCGCGGCGGTCGGGCTGGCAGCGTGGCGCGCCCGTCGCCGGCGCGATTGACCTCGCACCGCGTGACCGACATTACTCACTCTAGCGCGCTCTTGACAGCGGCGGCGACACTCCGGGCGCGCTCGGCCAGCGGCTCGGAGATGTGGCCGCGCTCGACGGCCGCGTCGAGTTCGTCGTCGTCGACCCGCTCGACGGTGCCGTCGGCGTGTTTCACCACGTCGACGTGGAGGTCGACGTACCGCGCAGTGTCGGGGAACACCTCGACAGGCGTACAGACGTTGACGTACGTGCCCTTCTTCTCGCCGTCGCTGTCGCGGTACACCGTCGGGTACCACCAGCGGCCCTCCTTGACCTTCGTTTCGGCGATGTCGCCGGCCTCTTTCGGGACGCCAAGCGCGTCGTAGGTGCCGCCGGGACTCATCTCGCGCTCGATGGTCACCGTTCCGTCGTCGTCGACCGACTGGACCTCGCCACTGCCTAGCGTGATGAGTCGGCCGTCCGGCTTGCCGTGACCCAGCGACAGCGACCCGCTGACCTGCGGGCCGAACTGCCGGGCGGTCACCGCGAACGGGAAGTCCGTCTCACCGCTCTCTATGTCGTCGCACAGCGCTTCGACGTAGTCGACGGCGGCACTGGCCGCGCGGTCCCCAGCTTTCACGCGGTGGTGGCCCGGCATCGTCGCCGTCACCTCGCGGCGGGCCTCGTCGAGGGCGAACCGGCTCTCGCGGCCGAACCACAGCCACGTCGTCGAGACCCCCGCGTCGTAACAGGTGGGGGCGCAGTCCTCGGGCGCGTCGGCTCCCGCAAGCGCGTCGTCGATGGCCGCCGCGCGGTCGTTGGCGGCATCGAGCGCTGCTGCCAGCGCGTCGAAGCTCGCATCCTCACTCGCTGATTCCCACGAGACGCCCCAGCCGTCCCGGGGCTCTGCGGCGATGAGGTCCAGCATCGCCGGGCCGCCGGTCCCTGACCTGTTGGCGGTCCCGCCGCGCACGAGCGAGAGGAGCGACCCGCGAACCGCGACGGTGGTGTCCAGCACGGGCCGGCCGTCCGTCCACGGCGCGCTCGCCTCGACGACCTGCACCCGGAGCGTATCGCCCGTTTCGACACGTTCGTCAGAGGATGAGTATGGGAGAAAGCCCTCGCCCTCGCCGAGGTCGACGACAGCGCCGCTCCCCAGCGTCTCGGTCACGGTGCCGGCGTAGATTGCGCCCGCTGACGTCGGGTCGTCCCAGCGGAGCGTGTCTCGCCCGAGTTCGGTCAGGCGGTCCGTGACGGCCGCGGCAACGTCGTGGTCGCCGATGACACCGACGCCCTGCTGGTCATCGGTCGTCGTCACGGTGACCGCTGCCCGCTCGTCGGCGAACTCGCCGTCGAAGCGGTTCTGGATTGGTCCCGACGCTTGCACGACCTCGTGGCCCGCCTCGCGCAGTAGCCGGGTCAGCGCCGTCGCGTAGATGCCCCTGACCCGGACGGTCATAGCGCGTCCTCGTCGGCGGCGAAGCGGACCCGCCCGTGGACTGTCGGCCCGAGCGAGAGCTCGACCTTCTCCTCGCTCAGAACGCGTCCGCCCTCGACCGGGACGCCCCAGGTGTCGAAGCGCAGATAGCCCCGGATATCGTCGGCGTGGGTGAACAGGTCGCAGTACTCGACGGTGTGTTCCTGTATCTCGCTGGAACTATGGGCGATATCCATGTCCGAGTACACCGTCTCGCGGCCGTCGAAGAAGGCTTCGAGTTCCGCGGCTGCGTCGTCGGTGGCTTCGACCACTGCGTCGGAGGCCGCTTCGATGGTGTCTTGATCGACACCGGCGTCACGGAGCGCCTGCTGTTCGCGTTGCGTGAAGTGCATACCCGCGAGTCAGTGGCGGGGAGAGGAAAACAGTGCGGAATCGCCTACACGATCATCGCGTTCAGCACGAGCATCAACAGCCCGAACATGACGCCGGTCGCGACGATTGTTCGAGGGTCGATACGGATCGTGTTCTGGTCTTCAGCGTCGAAATACCGGACCAGTCCCGCACTGGACATCAGTCCGCCGCCGTCGCTACCACTCATACTTCAGGGTGGTGTATCACCAACACTAAGCCTTTCGGGTCGCCCGCGATTGCGTGCCCCAGGTACACATGGATAACCCTTATCAGATACCGCGGGCTAAGACGAACAGAGTACTATGACGGTTACACTGAAGGACTTCTACGCGGACTGGTGCGGCCCTTGCAAAACGCAGGACCCGATCCTCGAAGACCTCGAGGAGGAGTGGACGGACGTCGAGTTCGAGAAGGTCAACGTCGACGAGGAACAGGACGTTGCGAACGAGTACCAAGTACGCTCCCTGCCGACGCTCATCATTGAGAACGACGACGGCATCGTCGAGCGCTTCGTCGGCGTCACGCAGGCAGACGACATCGACGACGCGCTGCAGCAGGCCTCGGCGTAACGCCGTTACTTTTGCGGTTTGTCACACCGGCCAGTAGCGACGGCTGGCTCACTCCCGTTCGGCCAGTCCCGAATCGTCGATTTCGTCGATAGCGATCAGCATCCGCCCACCGTCGAGTGCCGTCGCCATCTTCGACTCGGTGAACGTGGTTTTGTCGGCCCGCAACCCGTTCTCTTCCATTGCGAGCGGCTCTTCCGTCCCTATCCTCTACTATCACCGCTGCAGTACGCAAGCATTTGCTGCTCGTCTGTGCCTATCTGATAACTGTATGAAACCGCGGCCCTCACTCCGGGCCACGCCAGCGTTTCATCGCTGGCGGCGGGGAAGGGCAGGGCTGCAGTAGAAGCGGGATGAGGAACGGCACTGCTACCGGCGGCTGACCGGCCACGGCAGGCGTACCGCTCGCCGTCGGCGAGCAGTTTCACTCCGAGCGCACTCGTAGAGCGCGACTCAGAGGTCGTGTTTAGCGTAGATGTTTGCGAACCCGCTCCCCGCAGCGCCGATGGGGTGAGGAGAGGCGGTGATCTAAAAAGGTACTATTGGAACTTCACGCCGAGGTCGTGCAGACCGTCGTTGTGGCGAGCGACGTTGATGAGCAGCGGCGTCAGTCCCTCAATTTCGGCGGCGTTGGCGAGCGGGCCGCCGTCAAGCGCGCGAAGTCCTTCGATGCCCTCGGCGAGTTCACAGACGGTGTCCTTGGCGTCGGTGTCATTGCCGACGACAATGGTGTCCCAGTCCAAGTCGGCGTCCAGGTTGGCGAGGCGACCGGCCGCGAGGTTGTGGAAGGCACCCACGACGGGGGTGTCGTCGGGGGCGGCGTTGGCGGCCAGCTGCGTGACGCTGCCAGCACCGGGGCGGTTGTAGTGGAAGCCGTCCTCGTCACGTTGCATCCCGACAGCGGGGGAAACGAGCGTGGTGTCGTCGAGTTCGTCGGCAACGGCGTCGATTGTGTCCGTGAGGTGGTAGGCCGGGACGGCAGCGACGACCACGTCGGCGCGGGCGGCGGCCGCCTCGTTCACTAGACCGGCAATCGACGGGTCGTCGTGGCCGCGGCTGGCCAGCTCTGCCTCGTACTCTTCGGCCTTGTTCGCCGCCTTCTGCGCCTTCCGGGAGCCGATAATGATCGTGTGGTTGGTGTCATCAGCCCAGCGGAGGGCGAGGCCTTGGCCGATGTCTCCAGTACCGCCGAGCAACGCGATGTCCATACCTACGGCGTAGGCCGACCACTGAATAAACGTTGTGTGACAGGTTCACTCAGGTGTACGTCTCCCAGGCCCGGTCGAACCCACCGGCGAAGGCGACGTACAGCGCGCTCCCGAGGCCCACCAGATAGCTGACCCACTGCGTCGCGACGCCGACGGCTGACGTATCCCCGAGCACGAGGGCAAAGACAGTCGAGAGCGGGACCATCATGAAAAAGAGGACGATAATGAACATCCCGACGCGGCCCGGCCGGTGGACGGATTCGAGAATCTGATCGTGCTCACGCATCGTCCAGTAGGCCGCAACGAGACCGAGTAGCTGGCAGATAACGGCATACAGCGGCACCAGATCGACCGACGGCTCGCGGATGACCGCGCCACCGACGAGTCCGGCCCAGATGCTTACCAGCAGCGCCCAGCCGAACGTCGGCAGTCGTCGCATACCCGAGGTCTCTGTCCCGCCAGTGAAACCGTTGCCGTTTACTGCTGGTCGGTGAGCTGTCGCGGCTACTCCGCTCCTACCGTGTCGAGCAGTTCAGGCAGGTCGGTGACCGATTCGATGACGGCACTCGCGCCGTTGTTGGCGAACGTCTGGCGGCCGGCATCGCCAGCCAGCCCGCCGGTCAGGACGCCGATGCCGTAGTAGACGCGGTCGTCGTCGGCTTCGTCGGCGTTGACCGCCGTTGCCACGTCGTCGAGGGTGTCGCCGGCGAAGGCGACTCGCTCGGCGTCGAAGCGCTCGGCGAGCGTCCGCAGGGCGGCGGGGTGGGGCTTCCCTTCCTCCCAGTCGTCCATGGTGAAGCGGTGCTCCCCGGGAAGTTCGAGGCCGACGCGCTCCAGCGCGATGTCTGCCTCGGCGGCCGGGCGGCCGGTAACGACGCCGACAGCGAAGCGGTCCTGCAGGGCCGACAGCGTCTCGTCGTCGACCAGCAGCGGCTCGTCGTGGATGTAGCCTGGTGCGGCAAACGGCGGCTCGCCGCCCTCGATATCGCGATAGAGATCGGTGCCGAGATACAGCGTCTGGAACACGTCCCGGAGTTGTTCGCGGTCCCAGGCGTCGAAAACCCGGTCTTCTGCGGGGTCATCAAGCAGGTCACGAACCACCGCCTCGGCCGCGTCGAGGCCGCCGCCCCGTTCGGCGATGGCGTCGGTGAACGCTGCGATGTCTGCGACGGCCGACTCGCGGCCGGCGAGAACGAACAGCGCGGCTGCATAGGTCAGTTCCCAGTCGTTGTTGAATCCGCCGGCATCCTTGAACTGCTGGACCGCCGACTTCTCGATCGTGTCGCCGTACACCCGGTCGATGGATTCGATGATCGCCCGGCGATAAGAGTCGGCCACGTCCACCAGCACGCCGTCGATGTCGAGGACGACCGCGTCGACTTGCATGGGCGAGCGAAGGCAGTCCTCACTCAAGCGCCTTGCTATCTTTCGCCCAGTACAGCGTCTCCCCGCTACGGAGCTGCTCGCGCTCGACGGCGACCGTCGGCTGGTCGCCGCCCAGCGTTGTGAACCAGAACGCCGCCCCGACGGCATCGGCCACGGTCAGCGTCGGCCGGTGCAGTTCCGGCGGGAGGTTCCGGGCGAATACGATGTCTGCATCCACATACACGGACTGATCGGGATCGAGGATATCATCCACGACGAACCGAACCCCGTCGGGGACCTCCCGTTCGACGATGTCCGTCGCGGTCACAGCCACGCCTCGCTTCGCTAGCGCCGCGGCTACGTCAGGGTGGTTTCCGATGCCGACCTCGACGACGGAATCGACGGACGCCAGTCGGTCGACGAGTGGATCGGTGGTGTCGGTCACGTCGTACAATTTATGAGATGCGGGCGCATATGCGTTCCCATGCACGTCGACATCGTGCCGGTGGGCGAGGTCTCAGCCCAGGTCAAACGCGAGGCCTCGGACGGACTCCGCTCCGTCTACGACTGTGAGGTCTCAATGCACGAGCCACAGTCCATTCCCGCCGGCGCGTATGATGGGGACCGCGACCAGTACCGCGCAGAGGAGTTTATCGACCTCGCTCGCCGGGTCGGCTCTGGCGGTAAGAACATCGCTATCACGCCGAAAGACCTCTTTTACCGCCGTCGAAACTACGTTTTCGGGCTCGCGTACCTCGGTGGCTCCGGCAGCGTTATTTCCACGTACCGGCTCCAGACATCCTCCGATGGCGGCTTCTCGAACCGCTCTGCCGGTGAGATCTTCTCACAGCGGGTTCGAAAAGAGGTCGTCCACGAGGTCGGCCACACGCTCGGGCTGGAACACTGCGACAACAAACGCTGCGTGATGAACTTCTCCCCCACTGTCCGACAGGTCGACGTGAAGGAAGTCTCGCTGTGTGGCTCTTGCCAGCGAAACGTGCTGTAGTTTGCGAACGGATACCAAACTGATTCGGTATAGCGCCTACACTTCTGTGGTACTTGTACACATACGCGATGAGCAAGAGTCAGTCCCCCGAACGCGTTGCGGAACTGCGAGAGGTCTTCGTGTCGGTCACTGGTGATGAAGCGGTTACTGAGTCCCAGACAGACGAGCAGACGGACCGCGAACTCGACCCTGACGAGGAGTTCGATCCAGAAGAAGTCGCCGACGGATTAGACGATGCGGTTGCGGGGTCTGAGACGGGCAGTGACAGTGATCCCGCGGCGTAATTCTCGTAGGGTATAATGCGGTCCAATCCTGCTGTCTCCAGTCCCGACCACGCTGTGCCTACGGCGCGTAGTAGTACTCGCCGGCGTTCTTCTGCTCGCGGTCCAGCTGCGAGTCGGGCTTGTTGATTCGTGGCCGGGAGGTCCGCTCGTCGCGGCGGAACGTGATGTCGAGGTTCTGGAGGAACTCGTTCATGCCCTCGCGCATGCCCTGTGGCGGCGCAGCGTGGCCGTTCTTGGCCGGCTCGCCATCGAAGACGAGCAGGCGATCGGCCAGCAGGTCGATCATGTAGATGTCGTGATCGATGACCATCGCTGTCGCGTCGTGGTTCTCGGCGTAGCGACGGATGGCGGACGTCGCCATCACCCGCTGTTCCACGTCCAGATGGGCAGAGGGTTCGTCCAGCAGGTAGAGGTCGGCGTCCTTCGAGAGGCAGGCCGCGATGGCGACTCGCTGTCGCTCCCCGCCGGAGAGGTCGGTGAGTTGCTGTTCCATCACCGATTCGAGCTGCAGCGGCTGGGCGATTTCGGTGTTCCAGTAGGAACTCCCGAAGTCGTCCGTAATCGACGCGAGGAACGCGTCGACCCGCATCGGCTGGTCGATCTCGATGTACTGGGGCTTGTAGGCGATGTCGAGGCTGGTGTCGATGTCGCCCGCCGTCGGTTCGAGTCGGCCGGCAAGCATCTTCGCGAACGTGGACTTCCCGATCCCGTTCGGGCCGACAACGCCAAGCACTTCGCTCTCGCGGATGGTCCCGGCCTCGACATCAAGCGAGAACTCGCCGTCGCCGTAGCTCTTCTGGAGTTCGGGGTACTCGATGACCACGTCGCCGGTGGAGGCGGTCCGCGGTGCGTGTTCCTCGAACTCGATTTCCGTCTGGCGGACGCGCATATTCTCGTTTTCGAGGTAGCCCGAGAGGTACTCGTTGATGCCCTTCTTCGTCGATTTGGGCGGCGTGATGATACCGAACGCGCCGGGCGTCCCGTAGGCGACGTTGATGTTGTCCGCGAGCAGATCCAGAATCGCGAGGTCGTGCTCGACGACGAGCATCGAGCGGTCCTCGTCTTCGGCGAGTTCCCGGATGAGCCGCGCGGCGGTCATCCGCTGGCCGATATCCAGATACGGCGTGATCTCGTCGAGGAAGTAGAAGTCTGCGTCCCGCGCCAGCGTGGCGACGAGCGCGACCCGCTGGAGCTCCCCGCCGGAGAGGTCGTCGATGTGGTTGTCGACGACCGGACCGATGCCGGTTCGCTCGATGAGATAGTCGAGCTCGCCGCGCTCGTCGGTCTGGTTCAGTAGTTCGCTTGCCTTGCCGTCGAACTGGTCCGGAATCCGGTCGACGTACTGGGGCTTGCGGGCGACGCTCACGTCGCCGTCGCGCATCTGTTCGAGATACTCCTGCAGGGCGGTCCCGCGGTACTCGTCGAGAATTTCGTCCCAGTTCGGTTCCTCGCCGTAGCGGCCCAGATTGGGCTGCATCTCGTCGGCGAGGATCCGCACAGCGGTGGTCTTCCCGATACCGTTCGGGCCGAGAATCCCGGTGACCTGCCCCTCAGCAGGGCTCGGGAGCCCGTACAGCGCGAAGGCGTTCTCCCCGTAGCGGTGGACCGGCTCGTCGGTCAGCTCCTGTGGGAGGTTGATGATCTCGATCGCGTCGAACGGACACTTGTTCACGCAGATACCGCAGGACTCGCCCAGACAGATTTCCTCGGAGATGCGGACTTGGTCGGGCTGGCCCTCAAAGGGCTCGTCCTCCTCGTACTCGTCTTCACGCTTGACGATACACTCCTTCCCGCTGCGGTTGGGCGGGCAGTAGTTCATGCACTCGTAGTTACAGCTGTCTCTTATACACATCTC
>AOLX01000025.1 GCA_000336895.1 Haloarcula argentinensis DSM 12282
AGATGTGTATAAGAGACAGATCGGGAACTGTGCTGCGATAGCGACCGCGAGGACGAGCACGCCTTGTGGGTCGTTTGGCGTGGCCGCTAGCGCGTTAGAACCAAACGCGGCGGCGATGCCAGCGACGGCTGTCAGCGTCGTGACAGAGAGCCCCCGCATATGGGAGCTCATTCCGTCCGCCGTTTCCGTAGCCATACCACACGTTCCACTACCCGCAACCAAAAGGTGCGCGGTTCAGCACTGTGACGCGGTCGCGAACGCATGTGCCGGTGAGACTGACTCCTCAATCTTTATGCGCCCGGCGCTTGTGATTACGGGTAATGACGGACTCTGATGGGGAAGCCATCGCAGACCTTCCGCCGAGCGCAAAGCTCGTGTACAAGGTTCTGGAGTACGACGGCCCACTGACACAGAAAGGCATCGTCGAGGAGTCGATGCTTTCGGCACGGACCGTCCGATACGCTCTGGAACGACTCGACGAAGTCGGTGTTATCGAAGAAGACGTGTACTTCGCCGACGCGCGACAGAACCTCTACGAGATTACCGAACAACCGGCAGAAGCAGACGCCGCAGTTTCGGACTGACTCGCCTTCTCGCTCGCTGTTTCCCAGCGCGGTCAGGAGCTTGCCGTTACAGCGACGCGACCACGTCGTCCGTCGTCGCGATCGTCGCGAACTCACCACGCAGGTGCGCCAGCGCCGTTCGATGGACGAGATCCGGCTCGAAGCGCTCCCCGTCGAGCGTTCGGTCGAACGTCGCTGTCGCGTCGCCTGGGACGACGACATCGAACCCGCGGTTTTCGGCCATCCGCGTCGTCGTTGAGACGCAGTGGTCAGTCGTCAGGCCACAGATGACAAGCGTCTCGGAGGCATTGTCGCGAAGCCAGTCCGCAAGTCCGGTGTCGATGAACGCGCCGTTGACGCGCTTCGCAAACGTCGCCTCTCCTGTTTTGGGCGCCAGTTCCGGTTTGAACGCGAACCCTGGCTCACCGCGCCGAAGCGGCGAGTCCGGCTCAGTAGAGTCGTGGCGAACGTGCGCAACTGGCAGATCGCGCTCTCGCCATGCAGTAAGGAGGCGCGTCGCGTTCGCCTCGGCGTCGGGGTTGTTCCGTGTCCCCCACACCGGGTCGTCGAATCCTTGCTGGAAATCCACCAGCACAAGCACCGGCGTTTCGGGAAGCGAGACCATCTCAGTCAGCCAGCTCCGGCGCGGGCGTCTCGACGAGCCACTTCGATTTCGGATGCTCGCGCGTCACGGTTATCGGGCACTCATCCGGCGAGGCGTTCTCGTCCGATGACAGCATATACTGCGGCCATTCTCGGTCGCCCTCGACGCCCCAGTCACCTAGGTCGGCGTGGGGACAGACGCCGTCGTACTCCTTCAGCCGTCCCTGAATGACATCGCGGGCATGCTGGCCGGCCTCGGTGTCGGCCGTGACGTTCAGGTCCTCGAACAGCGCCCGGGGCTGGAACGTGATCTCCAGCCCGACCGGACAGTAGCGGCTCTTTCGCGTGTCGTAGAACGGTGCGCGGCAGGTCGGAAACATCGGCTTGCCGCCGAAACAGAACTCCCAGTGCGGGTCGTCCGGGTCAGTCGGAATATCCTCGGGCCACGGCTCCGGGTCGTGGACGTGGAGGAACTGAAGAATGTGCCAGAGTCGGTCGTGGTACTCGGCCTCTGTCAGTGGCCGTTCGGGTGGCCGGAAGAAGGTCACTAGCGAGGCCCGCTCGCTGTGGTCTTGGTAGGTATCGAGATACTCCAGCAGCGTCTGGCCGAGGTCGAACAGCGCGTCCGCGTCGCTCATCGACGGGACAGCCGTGTACAGCGGCTCACCGTCCCGAACTGACTCAGCGCCGAAAAAACAGGGGAACGGGGAGCCGTTTCGCTCGCCGGTCAGCCCCTCACGGAAGGTCCGCCAGTGGGCCCCGACCCACTCTGGCGCATCGCCCCGCTCCACTCGGGCGGCCAGCGTCTCCTGGTCTTGTAGCCTACCGACGACTGCATCGGTCATAGCTAGATTCTCGCGCTCCAGCGGAATTTAGCTGTCGTTTTCGCCGGCTCGGCCCGACTCTCCGGGCGGTAACCGTGAGACTGCTCCCCCTCGCTGAACCCTACGACAGCACGACGGTAATCGTGCTCCCGCGGTCGATAGCACGCTCCAGTTCCTCGGCGATGCCCGACCCGCGCGAGACCTGAATCTCGCCGCCACGGGAGACGGTCGCGGTAAAGAGGTACTCGCCGTCGGCCTGCAGTTCGACCGTGTCACCGGCGTGCCCGTCGAGCGGGACGATGACGTGCCGCGAGGTAACTTCCGGCTGGACGATTTCGCCCTGCTTGCCGCCGGATTCAGTCTGGGGGCCGCCCGACGGCCCGGACGGTCGTTCCTCGAAGGTCCGCACGTCGATGTCGATACCGAGGCGGTTCTCCACGTCGGAGATGCGGCCGCCGCCCTTGCCGATGACCTGCGAGATGTCGTCGTCTTCGACCCAGACGACAGCGGTGTTCGGGCCGCGGAGTTCGACCTCGACGTGGCCCCGAGCGATAGAGCGGATCTCGCGTTCGACCTCCTGTTTGGCGAGGCGGTCGACGCCGGAGTCCTGCTCGTCCTCGTCGTCGTTCAGCGGCACCGTCACGACCTGGTTGTTGAAGGTGTAGATCTCGAACTCCGGCCGACCAGTCTCGAAGTCCTGAACCATGATGACCGGTCGCGCGAGGTCCTCTTCCATCAGCCCCTGTGGGACCTTGACTTCGGTCGTCACGTCGTAGACCGTGTCGACCTCCCCGGCTTCGATGTAGACGACGGTGTCGACGATCTGGGGGATGAGCCCGAGTTCGACGCGGCCGATGAGCCGCTGAAGCGCGTCGATGGCGCGGGTCGCGTGAACGACGCCGACCATGCCGACGCCGGCCAGTCGCATGTCCGCGAACACCTCGAAGTCGTCGGTCTTGCGCACCTCGTCGTAGATAGTGTAGTCCGGCCGGACCATCAGCAGCGAGTCGGCGGTCTTCTCCATCGAGCCGCCGAGTTCGGTGTACTGCGTGATGTTCGGGCCGACCTGGAGGTCTCGCGGTTTCTCCATCGTCTTGACTGCATAGTCGGCGTCGACGAGGAACTCCCCGACCGCTTGGGCGAACGTCGACTTCCCGGCCCCGGGCGAGCCGGAGATGAGGACGCCGCGCTGGTGTTCGGTGAAGCGGTCCCGGAGCTGGTCCGCGTACTCGTAGTCGTCCAGCTCGGTCTTGACAATGGGCCGGACGGCCGTGATTTCGAGTGCGTCCGAGAAGGGTGGCCGCGCGATGGCGATGCGGTAGTCCCGGAACTGGGTGATGGTCATGCCGGGCTCGTCGAGTTCGAGGAAGCCGTCCGGCGAGGCGCGCGCGCTTTCCTCGATGTCGGCGGCGTACTCCCGGAGTTCGCTCTCCGTCGCGGGACTGTCGCGGATCGGCGTGTACTGCATGTCGCCGATAGATCCCTTCTTGGCGTAGGGCTCGACACCGACTTTGAGGTGGACGCTCATCGTCCCCTCGTCGAAGAAGTTCTCTATCTGCAGACGGTCGACTGTTCGCTTGACTGGGTCGACGAACTCCACTGCCAGGCCCTTCGCGCGGGCGACTTCGGCCTGGACGTCGTCGCTGGTCACGAGCGTCGCGTCGCGGTCCCCGGCGATGTCCCGGATGAGTGCGTCGATCTGCCCTTCGCCGGCCTCTCGTTTCTCGATAGCGTCGGGCCGCCGGCCCACGTACTCCACGTCGATGAGGCCGTCTTCGGCCAGATCGACGAGCGTCTGGAGTTCTTCGAGTCCCTCCCAGCCCGTCTCGCGGCCGTCGTTCGCCTGTGCTTCGAGTTCGCCGACGACGGCTTCGGGAACGACGACCGTCGCGCCGGCAAAGCCCATGCCGTCGACGTCGGTGTCGGGGTCGGCATCGGCCTTCACTTGGTCGGACACGCGGCCGTCGATGACCACGCTCGTGTCCGGTACGATTTCCATACACGAACGTTGGAGACTGCCGTTGATAAGGGTGTGGAGTCCGCACGCTGTCTGTCTCTATGCACCGACACTGCGAAAGCGGGACAGACGCTGTAGCGCAGCCGACCTAGACGGCCTTTTGCAACCGCGTTCGGACACTCCGGTCGGCGGCGGCGAGCGCCGCCTGGCCGAACTTCCGAGCACTACGCTCGCGAACCAGGAGCGTCCGGGTCAACTCTCGGAGGCCGTGCCGCTCGACGCTGAGTTCGACTGTTTCGGCGTTCGTCGCAACGAGGTCAACGTGCTGGTTGTCCCGCAGTGCCCGCCGCAGTTCGCTGACTTCATCGGCTGTGGCCGCTTCGACCGCTATTTCGGAGCCCATCCCCTCTACATACGCACTTGGCATGTATTTGGGCACCACTAAATTGTTTAGGCTGCCGTGGTTCGTCACTCGGCGAGACACAACCCCGCGAGCCCGCCGCGGATTTTTTGCTGTCCGCGCTCCCGAACCACGGTATGGAGACGCTGCCGTCGCTGACTCACGACCTCGTTTCGATCTCCAGTCACGACGACGAAGCGGCTGCGGGGGAGTATATCCTGACGTGGCTCCGGGAGCACACCAATGCACGCGTCAGCCGTGATGACCACGGCAACGTCATCGCGCGAAAGGGACAGGGCGACACGTCACTGGCACTTGTCGGCCACCACGACGTCGTCCCACCGGACGAGTCGCAGGTCGACGCCGACGGCGAGTACGTCATCGAAGAACGCGACGGCCGCCTCTACGGCCGCGGTGCGGCGGACATGAAAGGGTGTGTTGCCGCGGCGATGCTGGCCTTCCGGGACGCCGACCCCGCCAGCGAACTGGTCTTCGCCTCCTTCGTCGGCGAGGAACAGGGCGGGGTCGGCTGCCAGGCCGCTATCGAGGATGGCTTCGCGCCCGACTACGCCGTCGTCGGTGAGGGCTCGACCGGCTACTCCGCACCCGGTGTCACGGATGTGGCCGTCGCGCACAAGGGTCGGCGCGGGTCGACTATTGTTGCCGAAGGCGCGGCGGCCCATGCCAGCGAACCCGACGCGGGCGCGAACGCCATCTACCGCGCGACCGACGCCGTCGACGTGGTTCGGGACCTCGACTTCCCGTCGACGACAGTGCTCGGCCACGAGATGAGCGGGAGCGTCGCAGCCACCGAGATTGACGGGGGTTCGGCCTGGAACGTCATCCCAGAGCGCTGTGCGGTCACCGTCGACGAGCGGACGGTCCCCGACGAGCGCGCACCGCTTGACAGGGTCGAAGCCATCGACGGCGTGTCCTGGCGCGTTGACCAGGACCTCCCGCCGATGGCCTGTGGCGACGCCGGATTCGCGGAGAGGGTGCTGGACGCCGCTACCGCGGCTCAGGACGCTACACCCGAACACGTCGTCAAACCGCACGCGACCGATGCCGGCTGGCTCGCCCAGGCCGGAACGGACTGCGTCGTTGTCGGCGCGGCCGAACCCGGCGAGGCACACACCGCCGACGAGAGCGTGTCGCTAACCGTCGTCGAACGATGTCGGAACGTCTACGAGCGCGTCGCCGAGTCGTGGCCGTCCGAGTGATTGGCGACTGTTCCGTGTCGCCTTGATATGCCCTGTTAGCCAGTGCACCCCTTACCGGCGGCATCGGGTCTTTACCGTCGCCGGCCTAACCCCGCCGTATGGCAACAGCGAGCGAGGACAGCGAGTCCACGTACGAGCAGTTTCTGGATCACGTCCGCCGCCTCCACTACGTCCAGGACGCCGGCGGCGTCCTCAACTGGGACCAGCAGGTGATGATGCCCGACGCCGGCACGCCGGCCCGGGCGAAGCAGACCTCTGCCATCTCCACGCTTCATCATGAACTGCTGACTGACGACGACTTGGCCGACTGGCTGGACGAACTCGACGATGCCGACCTCGACCCCGAGCAGGCGGCTGTCGTCCGGGAGGTCCGGCGGGACCACGAGCGAGCCACCAAGGTTCCCGCCGATCTGGTCGAACGCATTTCCGAGGCGTCCTCGAACGCCCTGCCGGTCTGGAAGGAGGCCAAGGCCGAGGACGACTTCGACGCCTTCGCTGACACGCTCGAAGAACTCGTCGAACTCCGCCGGGAGTACGCCGCCGCCATCGACCCCGACCGTGACCCCTACGAGGTGCTGTTCGAGGAATACGAACCGTACCTCGGCATCGACACCGCCGAGGACGTGCTGACAGACCTGCGAGACGCGCTCGTCCCGCTCATCGACGACATCGCCGACAGCGACGTGACGCTTGCGGACCCGTTTGAGGGGACGTACGACGACGACACACAGCACGCTCTCGTCGAGACGGCGCTGGACACGCTAGGGTACGACTGGGACCGCGGCCGCCTCGACACCGCGCCCCACCCGTTCTCGATGGGGACACAGTTCGACGCCCGCGTCACCACCCGCTTCACCCCTGAGGACCCGCTGGACGCGCTGGGCTCGACCATTCACGAGTTCGGCCATGCCACCTACACGCTCGGCCTGCCACAGGAGGCGTACGGCACGCCGCTGGGCGACAACCGCGACCTCTCGGTCCACGAGTCACAGTCCCGCTTCTGGGAGAACCACGTCGGTCGTTCACGCCCGTTCTGGGACTTCTTCACCGAGACGGCCAACGACCACCTCGGGACTGACGCCACCGCCCAGCAGTTCTACGAAGCGTTCAACGAGGTGTACGACGACAACCTCATCCGGGTCGAAGCGGACGAACTGACTTACCATATGCACATCATCGTCCGCTTCGAAATCGAGCGCGACCTCATCCGCGGGGACCTCGACGTGGCGGACGTGCCGCAGGTCTGGAACGACAAGATGGAGGAGTATCTCGGCGTCCGTCCCGACACCGACGCCGAGGGCTGTCTGCAGGACATCCACTGGACCAACGGGTCCTTCGGCTACTTCCCGACCTACACGCTCGGGTCGGTGCTGGCCGCACAGCTGGACCACCACGCTCGGCAGGACATTGACGGCTTCGACGACCACGTCCGCGCCGGCGAGTTCGACCCGATCCACGACTGGCTCACCGAGAACGTCCATCAGCACGGCGCACGCTATCGGACTGACGACCTCGTGGAAGAAGCGACGGGTGAAACCTTCACCGCTGAGCACTTCCTCAACTACGCCGATGAGAAGTACCGCACGCTGTACGACTGCTGACACGATGGTCGACGAACGCCGTTCCAGATATCGACTCTGATACTATTGGGCAACTCGTTTTATATTCCCCGTCCATTGTGACGACTACTATGGCTGAGAGACCGACGGAAAATGTACCGAGCCAAACAGGGTCGGGAATCGACGATAATATCGACGCGGATATTCAGGACGACATCGCGGAGAACATCGACACGGAGGCCGGCTACAGTCACGCCGCCGCAAGCGAGATTCAGACGATGCTGTCCGAGTTGGAGGGATCGTCAGTCGGTATCGCGGAGGAAACCGCCGACATCCGCGAACAGGCTGCCGAGCAGTACGAGAGCCTGACAGATATCGCAAACGAAGTGTCGAACCTCTCTGCGTCGGTCGAGCAGATTGCCTCGTCGTCCGAAGAGGTGTCCGCGGCCTCCCGCGAAGCGAAGGAACTCGCCGAGCGCGGGCAGGGGAACGCTGACGACGTCCACGAGGCGATGGAGAACATCCAGCAGGCGGCCGACAGCGTTGCCGAGGACGTCAAGACGATTCAGGAGAGCGTCCAGGAGATCGACGAGATCGTCGACGTCATCAACGACATCGCCGACCAGACCAATATGCTGGCGCTGAACGCATCCATCGAGGCCGCTCGCGCCGGCGAAGCTGGTGAGGGGTTCGCCGTCGTCGCAAACGAGGTCAAGAGCCTCGCCGAGGAGTCACAGGAGCAGGCGACGACCATCGAGCAGATGATCGATGGCATTCAGGACGATACCGAAAACGCCGTCGAGAGCCTCGAAGAGAGCAACGAGGAGATCGACGAGGGGATCGACACCGTCGAGGAATCGACCGAAATTCTCGAAGAGATCGACGATACCGTCCGCGAAGTCAACGACGGTATCGAAGAGGTCGCGACGGCCACGGACCAGCAGGCCGCCTCGACTGAGGAAGTGGCCAGCATGATCGACCAGTCCACGGACGCAGCCAAGGATATCGCCGACAGCACAGCCGATATCGCCGACGAATCCGATGAGCAAACAGATCTGCTCACCGACATCAATCAGGCGATAGACGACCTCGTTGCGGACCTCCAGCGCAACAACTGAGCCGGTTGGACATCTCGGCCCTACAGCTCAAAACACTCGAGACGAACCAGTCGTTTATTTCTCCGGGTGGCGTACGACCACTATGCGACCGGATCTGGACCCAGAACAGCTTGACCGCTACTCCCGGCACATCATCATGAACGACGTCGGGCCGGAGGGCCAGGCCGCGCTGCTCGACACCGATGTACTGGTCGTCGGGGCCGGCGGCCTCGGCGCACCAGTCCTCCAGTACCTCGCGGCTGCGGGCATCGGCCGGCTCGGGATCGTTGACGACGACGTGGTCGAGCGGTCGAACCTCCAGCGGCAGGTCATCCACGGTGATGACGACGTTGGCCGGCCAAAGGTCGACAGCGCCGCCGAATTCGTGACCGGGCTCAACCCCGACGTGACCGTCGACCGCCACGAACTGCGGCTGGCGCGGGAGAACGCGACCGATCTAGTGGCTGACTACGACATCGTCGTCGACGCCTCCGACAACTTCGCCACGCGCTTTCTTGTCAACGACGCCTGCACGCTCTCGGGCACGCCGTTCTCCCACGGGGCGATCTTCCAGTTCGAGGGGCAGGTGACGACGTTCTCGGGCGACAGCCCATGTTACCGCTGTCTGTTCCCCGAGGCCCCACCGGAGGGCACCGTCCCCGACTGCGCGACTGCGGGCGTTCTCGGTGTCCTGCCGGGCACTATCGGATGCATGCAGGCGACCGAAGTCGTCAAACTCGCAATGGACTACGGCGAGACGCTGGAGGGGCGACTCGTCGCCTACGACGCCGCCGAGATGTCCTTTGAGGAGATCCCTGTCGCTGCCAAACCCGACTGCCCGGTGTGTGGCGACGACCCCGCTATCGCGAGCGTCGCCGACGCCAGCTACGAGGGTCGCTGTTCGCTCGCTGAGGACTGAGTGGAACCGTTCCGTTCTCCTGTCTAATTCTCACGGCTGATACTGCGGAACCGAGGTTTATGTCACGATAGCCACGAGTCGGGACAACGACCCACATGTCCCGTCCTGACCACGCCTCTCACCCCTTCTCAGTTCGCTTTGAGAAGCCCAGCTACGTCGAACTGGTGTTCTCGCTGGTGCTCGTCTGGGGCTTCGGCGACGCGCTGTCGACGCTGTTCGCCGCGCAGTTCGCCGGGCCGGGGCTGGAGGCCAACCCGTGGATACGAGTCCTCCTTATCCACGAACCGCTGCTCGTGATTGCGCTGAAGATGGCAGTCGTCCTTTACGTCGGCGTCGTCCTGCTCGAATGTCGTGACGTAGTCGAGCGGGTCCCGCTGTGGCGGGCCTGGCTCCTGTCTGTCGTCGCCCTCGGCGCGGTCGTCGTCCTCGGCAACACGTACGTCGGTTTGGCCGCAGCCGCCGCTTAGGCCCGAACTGTCCCAAGTTCTACGACGGCGTCCCGCGGCGGTGTCTCGAACAGATCTGGGTGGACGAGCCCCGCTAGGAACTCGAGCGTGTCCACGAGCCGCGGCCCGGATCGATTCACGTAGTGGTGGCCGTCCATCACGTACGCCCGGCCGTCCCGAACCGCAGTCAGGTCGTCGAACCCGGGTCGTCTGGTCAGGTCTGTGAGGTTCTCGCGGGTCTGTGCCACGTCGAAGCCACACGGTGCGGCCACCAGCACCTCTGGGTCGTATTCGACGACTTCCTCCCACTCGCGCGGCCGGGAGTGAGCGCCGGCCGTTTCCATCCCGTAGGCGCCGCCCGCCATCTCGATCATCTCCGGGACCCAGTGCCCGGCAGCCATCACCGGATCGAGCCAGTCGAGTACCGCCACACGGGGGGCCGTCCCGGCCCGCATCGCTGTCGTCTCCACTGCTGCGACGCGGTCCCGGAGGTCAGCGACGAGTTCGGCGGCGCGATCGTCACGCCCAACAGCCGCGCCGACCCGGTGGATGGACTCGAACAGGTCGTCGAGGCTGTGGATATCAAGCGTCAGTACGTCGGCGTCCAGCCCCAGTTCCTCGACAGCTTCGGCGACCAGCACGTGGTCGACGGCGCACACGTCACAGACGCCCTGAGTGACGATGAGGTCGGGGTCCAGTTCCGCGAGCGTCTCGCGGTCGATGGCGTAGACGCCGTCGTTCTCTTCGGCAGCCGCGACCTGCTCGTTGATCTCGCCGCTCGACGCCGTCGGATCGACGCGCGACCGATTGACCGACGGCTTCTTGCGGGCTGCCGGCGGATGGTCGCACTCGTGTGAGACACCGACCGGCTCGACGCCGAGCGCGTAGACGATTTCCGTCGCCGAGGGCAGGAGCGTGACGACTCGCATACTCCGATCTTGGCCCGCGCCGACAAAAACCTGCGTCCACCACATCGCCCACACGCTTCGTTACGCTTACCCTCTGTCGCCGACGAGACGCGGGCATGGAAGTCAAGTCGCGACACCACCTCCGTTCGGACGAGGTCGACACCATCACGACGGCGCTGTCGGAGAACCTCGGTGTCGAACTCGACGCGGACAGCTTCGAAAAGGTCGAGTTCGACGACAGCGACTGGGACGTCGTCCTCGTCGACGGCGACCCGCTCGTCCTCTATCTGAACGGCGAACCGTTCCTCACAGTACAAGGTGCCAATCAGCATCCGCCCCAGAAACACATCGTCACCGTCGACGCCGGGGCCGTCTCGTTCGTCTCGGACGGCGCTGACATCATGCGGCCGGGTATCACTGAGGCCGACGATGACGTCAGTAAGGGCGACCTTGTCGTCATCAACGAGGAGTCCCACGGGAAGTTCCTCGCTGTCGGCCGGGCACAGACCGGCGGCGACGACATGGTCGGCGACAGCGGGAAAGTCGTCAAATCGCTCCACCACGTCGGCGACGATCTGTTCGAGTTCTCGGTGTAGCGCGATCCACTGGTATCGTACTCCGGTCACACCAGCGGTCGGAGCCCGAATCGGTCGAAGGAACGGTCTATGCTGATTCTAACAACCGCTTCGACCACACCAGCTCCCACGGCCACCCCAAGCAGCAGTGGCCAGACGGTAAGATACGACGAGAGTGGGTGGAGATGTGTCCCGTACAGCCACTCATACACCGTATCGCCGAGCAGCCAGACCGTCACGAGCACTGGCGTGACAAGTGAGAGGCGGCTACAGAGATACAGCGGGACAGCGGCTACGAGGCCCATCCCAACGGCGGCGTAGCCGGCCCCGAACACGAGTTTCGTCGGGTCCTGCGACGAGAAATGGACGCCGTTTGCAAACAGCCACGACAGCACGCCGATGGCATAGAGCACGCCACCGACGGCTGCGACGGTGCGGGGAGTCATCCTAATGGAGGGCGTGCGCATCTGTGTCGATAGTTGTCCGATCACCTGCATAACGTTTTGTGCAGCGCACGCCGCTCTCGGTCATCACCACGGAAGTTCAGGGCGTGCTTTGGCGATACGTTCGATGGACGAAAAGTTGAAACGGGTAGCGCACGCCGTGAGTGACATGGGACTGATGAGCAAGATCCTCGGGGAGTCTGGATCCTCTCGGAACACCGAGGATTACGTCGAACTGGACGCGAACGAATTCGAGATGACCGGGACGGAACTCGAGCGCCAGGTCCGGATCGCCCGTATCAGCGACAAACAGGACGTCATCGACATCAAAGACGCCGTCTACGACGGCGACGTGGTCGTCGCGGACATCACGCGCCACTCCACGCAGGACCGGACGATGGAACACATCAGCGACGAACTCAAGCAGGTCGCCAACGAGGTCGGCGGCGACATCGTCCAGAAGGACGATGACCAGCTCATCATCACGCCGGCTGGCGTCGGTATCTCCCGCGAGCGCCTCGGTCGGTAGGGGCTGTTCCCTTCTTTACGGTACCGCTCCGCGTTGTCTTTCCTGTCAGCTCGTCTCAGTCTAACTGCCGGTTTTCGGGGGCTTCAATGCGTTTTTCGGTGTCGCCACGCTAAGGGCGGCAATGACTGAACCGGCGATACGCGCCAGTGGATTACAGAAGCGCTACGGCGACGTCCAGGCGCTCGACGATTTGGACCTGACAGTCGATCAGGGTGAGTTCTTCGGACTCCTTGGCCCGAACGGCGCCGGCAAGACGACGTTCATCAACACGCTGGTCGGCCTCGTCCACAAGGACCGCGGGACTGCCGAGGTCTTCGGCTTCGACGTGGAAGACGACTACCGGGAGGCTCGCGACCGAATCGGCGTCGCGCCACAGGAGTTCAACGTCGACCGTTTCTTCCCCATCATCGAGGTACTCGAACACAAGGCGGGCTACCATGGCATCGGTCGAGCCGAGGCCCGAGAGCGCGCCGAAGACGCCCTGAAGACGGTCGGCATCTGGGACAAGCGCGACACGCGCTTCGACTGGCTCTCCGGCGGGATGAAACGCCGCTTCGTCCTCGCCCGTGCGCTGGTCTCCGACCCGGACCTGCTCATCCTCGACGAGCCGACGGCCGGGGTCGATGTCCAGCTCCGCCACGACCTCTGGGAGATCATCAACCGGATGAACGACGCCGGCACGACGATTCTGCTGACGACCCACTATATCGAGGAGGCCGAGCGCCTCTGTGACCGGGTCGCGATCATGGACGACGGACAGAAGGTCGAGGTGGCAGCCCCCGACGACCTGATGGCCCGCGGGACGGATACCATCGTCCTCGGCCTCGCCGAGATGCCCCGGACGACCCCGAGACTCGACGTTGAGGGCGTCACCGACGTCGAACTGACCGACGAGGGGCTGGCCGTCACTGCGATGGGCGGGAGCCAGACCGCGCCGTCGATCATGCGGGAACTCGAAGCACAGGGCCACACCGTCACCTCGCTGGACATCCGCCGCGCGTCGCTCGAAGAGGTGTTCGTCGACATGACCCGCGACGACCGCGAGTACGCGGAGGTGTCTGCATGAATCAGAACACGACGCAGTTCCTGACGCTGGTCCGCCGGGAAATCCTCCGGTTCGTCCGCCGCCCGTACAACACCTTCCTCCCGCCGATCATCACGAACGCACTCTATTTCTCCGTGTTCGGCGTGATTCTGGGGAGCCAGATTGGGCAGATCGCGGGCAGGAGTTATCTCCAGTTCGTCCTGCCCGGACTGGTCGTGCTGGGGGCCATCTCGGACAGTTTCGAGAACGCCTCCTTTACTATCTTCCACGGGCGCTGGAACGACTACATTCAGGCTGTTCTCACCTCGCCGATGTCGAACCGAAGTATGGTGGCGGCCTACGTCTCGGCCAGCGCGCTCCGGGGAATCGTCACGTCGCTGCTGATCATCGGCGTGGGGCTGATATTCACCTCGGTTTCAGTCCCCAACCCCGTGTATCTCGTCTCGTTCCTGCTGGTGATTACCACACTGTTCGGCGGGCTCGGCGTCATCGGCGGCCTCTGGTCGAGCGACTTCGACTACCTCACGGTGATGAACCAGTTCATCCTCCGCCCGCTGGTGTTCTTCGGCGCGGTGTTCTACTCGCTCGAAGAACTCCCGGAATTCTGGGGGAGCGTCTCGCTGCTCAACCCCATGGTATACATGGTCAACGGCGTCCGCTACGGGATGATCGGCGTCACCGAAATAGACCCGAACACATCACTGGCCGTCCTGACCGGAACGACCGTGGTCGTGCTGTCAATCGATTACGTGCTGTTCAGACGCGGCTACGGACTTGCCGAATAGCACCCTTCTGACTGTCGAATCTTCCGATCAACGGCTGTGTTTTCCCGCGAATATCGTTCCGATAAAACGGGAATGTCGGCTCGATAACTGACCTGGCCGCGAATGCCGGATTGGGTCCGCTCCGGCGGGCGGACAAACTATGACAGGCTGCCCCGGAGCTGGCTCCGTGGCAACACGAGGGGTGTCTCGTGCCCCGGATACTTGTGCGCGCCTCCGGGCGAGGCGTATGTGAACTTATGACACAAGCGTATTTAGATGTGACGCCCGTCTGACGCTGAGTGATACTGGCGGTACTCAGTGTCGATATCGAAGAATTTCCGGATGCCTACGCGGGCCGTGCCGAACCGATACGCAGTATCAGCCTGCCGGCACTCGTGGACATTGTGCGCCCGACGACCGCCGTTAGACGTTGTCCGGGGCGTCGGCGTCGTCCTCAACCGAGCGCTTCAGCGAATCGCGTCGCGCCTTCGCGTCGCGGTCGGTTGCTTCTTCCAGGAAATCGTTCTTCACGGCGACGGCGTCCTCGGCCGCATCGACGTTGCCCTCGGCGATGACATCCTCTGCCGGTCGCTCGTCGATGTGGAGCGCGATTTTGTCTTTCTTGGAGCCATACTCGACGCGGCCCGCGACAACACGGTCGAACACGGGGTTGTCGGGGTCGTCGACGACCAGTAGGTCGTTGCCCTCGTACTCTTCTGTATCCGTCACTTCGCCGAAGTACTCCTCGACGAACGCTTCCATGTCAGGGACGCGGTCTTCGAGATGCTCGCCCCGTCGCATCTTGTACTCTCGCATGGGCGAGTTTTTGCGAGGGGCTGTCTTACCCTTTGCGTTCACTCCTCGCCACGGGTGATAAGTGACCCCTTGTGACACTCCGGACAGAAGTCCCCGGCGCGCAACGATGTCGATTCTACCTCGGTAGTGAATCCACACTCCGGACAGGCGAACTCGCCTTCCGGAACCGTCACGGCGTTATCGCTGGTCGGCTCGACATCCGAATCGTCGTCCGTTCCGGTGTCGACCGGCATCGTCTCTGGCGACCAGCCGTCCCCGTCGTCTCCCGGCTCATCGGGCCACTCACCGGGCTGGCGGTCATCGTCGGCCGACTCCGTCTCCTCTTCCTCGCCGAGGATGAGTCCGTCGTCCTTCTCCGGATCAGTCTCGTCTTCGGTCACCGGTTCCTCGCCTTCGGCGTCCGGGACGTCGACCGTCGTCGTCGGCTCGTCCAGTTCCACGTCGCCGCTCTCTTCTTCCTCCTCGCTGTCGTCGATGATCTCGGCATCGTCGGCCGATGGATCGACCGGCTCGCCGTCGTCCACGACGTCATCGCCGATCTCACTGCCACCCGGTGTTTCGACCGGGTCGTCGACGCTGTCCCAGCTGTCCGAACGCTCTGCACCCTCATCATCGGACTCGACCGCACTGTCAGTCGGTTCGTCTGCCGGCGGTGATTTGGGTTCCGCCGTTTCGGATTCGGACTCGTCTTCGACGAGGTCACTGGCGATGTCCGACGGCGTCTCGATAGCCGTTACCTCCTTGTTTTCCGAGACGATTCGCGTCTTTCCACACCGCTCACAGGTCTCCCGTTCCTGGATGGTGATGACGACTTCGCTACCCTGCTCTTCGCGCTCGCGCTCGACGGTGGTCTCACCGTACTTGTGCCCGAGGACGGAACATTTGAGACCCATTGCCAGAACTTCCCACCGTGGTGTACTTAAACCCTGCCCGTTGGCTCGACAATTCGTGACAGAACGCCACCTGTTTCACGACTGTGACGTGTTAATTTCAGTCCAGATTGTGAAATTTTATAACTGGTACCGGTGCTACGCTACTCCAATGCAGCGGACGACGACACTCGTGGTGTCGGTCCTCGCCCTCTCGGCGCTTCTCGGCGGGACAGCGGTGGCGACCGAGAACCAGCCACCGCTTGCCGACGCCGGACTAGACCAGTCCGTCCAGCGGGCCACGACGGTTCAGTTGGACGCTAACGGCTCGCGCGACCCCGACGGCACAATACAGAACACCGAGTGGTCCATCGAAAAACCGGACGGCACAACACGCACGCCCGACTGCCCGACCTGTGGCCAGACGACGTTCTCCCCGGCCGACACCGGCCAGTACAACGTCACCGTCACTGTTACTGATGATGACGGGGCATCGCGTTCGGACACGCTCCACGTCGACGTGGTGGCCGCCGGCGGGCCGTCAGTCTCAGTTTCGGCCCCGCCCGCAGTCCCCGTCGGCCTCCGGCGGAATCTGACTGCCAATGCGACTGCCGGCGATGCCGACCTCCGAACACTCGCGTGGGTCGTCAACGGCACCGCGCAAAACCAGACGCGACTCACCGGCGAGAATGGGACCTCGACTATCACGCATACGTTCAACAACTCCGGTTCTGTGTCTGTCCGTGCGGTCGCCTACGATGCCGCCGGACGGCGTGGCGTCGCCAACCGGACGATTCAGGTCGCCGACTCGTCCGGCAGTGGTGGCGGTGGCAACAGTTGCTCGGGTGGCAGCGGGAACTACTACGCTGACGGGCAGAACAGGGGCTGTACGAGTGCTGCTATGCGAATCGGAGATACTTTTGTCGATACTGACGGACGGGATGGCCTGCATGTGTACGTTGACAATGAGCTCACTAAGATAGCAGACGAAAATGAACTGGATTCGCTCTCTGAAGACGGTTATGGCGGAGTATTCAGCAAGGAGACTGTTAATGAGATAGCGGATGAAGCGGAAGAGAGGAAACGCTCAACTTCTGATGGTGACGATGATGGCGGTGGTAACGATAGTAATAATGATGAATGCAGTTACTGCAGCACCGATAGCACTGCTAGCAATTCTAATTCTGACGGTAGTACTCGCCCAGGCTCTAGCGTGCCAAACGATCTAGGTGGAGATTCCAGTAATGATGACGATGATGACGGTGGCTATGACTGGAGCTACGATGATGACGATAGCGGCAGTAGCGACGATGATGATAACGACGGTGGTCAGTTCAGTGGTGAGGGCGACGACGATGATGATGACAGCGGCGGTTGGTTCGGCGGAGGGAGCAACGATGACAGTAGTGACGATGGTAGCGATGACGATGACGGCTGGAGTCTCTGGTAGGTGTTTTCAGTATTATTTTCAGCGTAGGTTTTATAAGAAATAGAAATTGATTTTGAGATAGAATGAATCGAAATCACAGTGTCGCAGAGGTTGTTGTTTACATACTAACGACAGTTGCAGGCGCTCTGCTACTCCCAATTGCTGTTCCGGTTTTCATGTGGTGGAACGGGCATGGCTATGCAGATGAATACCTATGGCTGTCCGATATCCAGTCAGGTAATGGACTTGCCAGCGGCTTGACCCCATTTGTTTTCGTAGTTGTCTTCGCTGCTCCTATTCACGATATTCCGATTTTCGCCTCTGGCGGTGGGACCGTGCGTGCCTCATCAGTGAGACTGGACGATAGCGGGCCGGCAGCTAGTTCGACGTCAAAACTAATGCCGACCTCAACTGAGGTCCCGATCCCTCTGCTCGTTGAAGAGGATAACAGGGATACAGACCTCAACAACGAGACTCAAGAACCATGGTAGATACTAACACTCTATATAGTGCTGTCGCTATCTCTCTCCTGATTATGTCTGCCGGATGTTCCGGCTTCGTGGGGGGGAGTGGGCCAACCGAACAGACAGCTGCGCCAACGCAGACGCCAGCAGCTACACCTGAGCCTACACCCAAGGCTACTGAAACGCTAACGTCCGAGCCAACGGCCGAAGCTATTGAAAGCTCAAACCCTGAGCCAATAGAAACCGAATCCGATAGGGAAGAGCTAACGAAGACTGAGAAGTTTGCAGAGTTCGATGAGGATATGCACCGAATGTATCGTATAACTAATAGAAGTGGCGTGCTTGAAGAAACCGAAACCTTCCCTGAGAACGACACTTATCATGTGACTGTTAATATGCGGGATACCACAAACCGGACTAAAATCGTAACCGATCGGCGTGACCCTCTTTTGAATTATTATGCCCTTGTGGCTAATTATAATGAGAACACAAGGGGATTTGACGAAGAGGACCACACGTATATTCCTGACACAGTCAACGTCACGTTTGTTACGGAAGACGGTGAGATGTTCGAGACGCGGTACATCAAGTACGTCTGGGCGTGGAAGTATTCAACCGGTGATTGGTCAATGACGGTGTATGCCGGAAAATATGCCGGGACCGTAAAGAAGGGACCAGGATATCATGAAAAGTGGAAGTAGAGGGCCAGTCATCTCAATATTATGTGCTACAGAGCGGTTGTCGGTGACGACCGCACTGCCTATGAGTAAGCCAAGTATATTTTCCACTTGTAACGGTCCGAAAGGACCGGTTACAGAATCTAAGGTGACTGGACGAGCGAGACGGCAAGCCTCATCTTCGACACCGGTGTTGTACGGTTTGCTTCACAGAGCAGTATATCAAAATTCCGAGGGACAAAGATTAGACCCAGCCGGTTTTAGAGGGACATATGAGAGCGAAGCCGGAGTATCGCGACCGGGACGACACAGAGGTTGCGGTGCTCGATGCGCTCGCTGACCGCCGCGACGAGGGGATGACCGTCTTCGAGCTTCGGTCGCGGACGGAAGAGAATATCGACCGCATTGAGGATGCACTTGCCGCTCTCAAGGCAGACGACCTCATCGAGGTCGAGGACAACGGGGAGCGAACTGTCATTCTGCCAGGAGAGGGCGTGGTGGGTGAGTCGCTACCGGACGAAGACGAATCGATTCTCGACCAGATTCGCAAGCGGCTCCCGTTGTAGCCACAGCCGAGTATCACACCACGTCCGACGGCGCGGCTGCGCAGTTGTTCGGACCGAGTTCGAGATCGAACGCGGTGTCGTCGTCGGCTGTCTCCGTTCCGAGGTTGACGGCGATAACCCGCTCGAAGTTGGCGGGGCGCGGCGGAATGTCGTCACAGACGTACTCGACGAACGCCTCTCGGTCCATCGCGAATCCCGGGAGTCGGTCGCGGAGCGTGCCGAGGGGGGCCGTGAACGTGCCGTCGTCTGCCGGCACCGTCGACTCGCTGTAGTGGCCCGGGGCGACGCGTGTCTCATCGGGGAGCGCTGCAAGCCGGTCGGCCAGCGTGCGATGGAGGTCGCGGGCGAGGTCACGAGCGCCGTCGGTCCCGGCTTCGAGGTCTGGCCGGGCGACACTATCGAGGAAGACGCTGTCGCCGGCCAGAAGCACGTCGCCGATAGTGAAGCCAGTCATGCCGGTCGTGTGGCCGGGTAGGGGACGAGGCTCCAGTGTGGCCGACCCGAGTTGAAGCGGTTCGTCGTCGGCCAGTGCGCTCACGTCGTCGACACCGCGGGCGACTGCCCGCTCGGAAAGTATCGGTTCAGCACCAGTTTCTTCGGCGAGGCGGCGGACGCCGCTGATGTGGTCGGCGTGGACGTGCGTGTCGATAGCGCGGGTGACCGAGGCGTCGCGGTCGGCAGCGTCGGCGACGTACCGGTCCGTAAAGGCCCGGAGCGGGTCGACGACGGCAGCCGAGCCGTCGCTGACGATCATGTAACCGAGACAGCCCGACGACGGACGACGGTACTGGAGGACAGTTGCGGCGTCGCACGGAATCTCGCGAGCTTCGTAGAGCCGCGCCCACCCCTCCATGCCGTCGCTGAGGTTCTGCGCCTCAACGCCGTGTTCAGTCAGTAGGCCGGCGACGAAGGCGCTGGCTTCGCCGCGGCCACAGACAACCGTTATCGGGCCGGTGCCGACCACCTCAGCGACGAGGCTGTCCACTTCGCCGGTCACTTTCGCTTGGAGGAACTTCGTAAAAGGAAGCTGTGTTGCCGTTACCGACTCGCCGCGGAGTCGCCACTCCGCGTACTCGTCACGGTCGCGAACGTCGAGCAGCCGGACTGATTCACCGGCGTCCAGCTTCGCCTGCAACGTCGCTGCCGATAGTGACGGCGGGTCCGCCGGCGGGTCAGGGTAGTCTTCAGCCATACCGACTGTAGCGCTCCCCGGCGGATAAATCGGGCGGGGATTTCAAGCCCTTGCCGCGCCCAGCGGAGGTATGGACGCTGGAGCTACTATCGACGCCGTCCGTGACCAGACTGAGACGGAGCGAGACAGACTGGGCTCGGACAAGGTGCTTATCGCAGCAACAGATGCGACACTGGAGACGGAGGCGGTGCTCACAGCAGCGGCGACCCGCGAGTCAGGGCTTGCAGATATCCTCGGTCAGTGGGCCGCCGAGACAGACAGCGACGTGGCGACCCAGTTCGAGGCAGCCGCCGAGGCCGCGACCGGGCGGGCGGACCGCATCGACGCAGACGCCGGTGACCCCGATGGGTTCATCGACCAGCTTGGAACTGCTAGCGGGACTGCACGGCGCCTCGGGGCCGGTCTCGTCGCCGCGCCGCTAGTCGCCGACCGGTTCTACTTGCAGGTGGTGAGCTTTTTCATCAACGAGGCGGACGAGCAGCGAGCCGATACGTTCCGCGAGATTCGAGAGGAGGCGTCGGCACTCGACGACGGGATGACCGCCCTCGAACATCTCTCGGAATCCGAGCGCGAGACGGCAGCGACGGCAGCGACGGACGCTATCGGGGCGGCGTACGACGACTACGCGGAGACGTTGGAGGCGATGGGACTGGACCCGAAGCCGATCTGCTAGTCAAGTCGGTAGGTCGCAACACGGTTGGCGGCATAGAGGAATCCGGCGATGGCGCCAGCAACGGCGATCCCGATACTGGTTACAAGTCCGCCGCCGAGGAGCCATGTTTTGCCGAACGGTATCGCGAACAGGTCGCGAACGGCGAGCAGGTACGTCAGGCTCCCCGGTGCGACGGCCACGCCGAGGACGAGGAAGTACAGCCCGAACGCCCAGCCGCTCGGAACAACCACTTCGTGGCCCCGCACTGACGCCGACTCGAATTTCGGGAACACGACGCCGGCTCCGACGGCAATGGCCGGCGCGGCGACAGTCGCGACCAGTGCAATTGTGAGTCCAGCAGCGAGCGTGACCGGTGGCGTTCCGGCCGCGACGCCGAGGCCAGCGACCAGTAGCGTCGTCACCACAACGCCGGGCAGTGCGCCCGCAAGGACGAGCCCGCTGACGAACGCCCGGCCGGAGACGTTGGCGGTCAGTGTCAGCGGCAGCACTCCTTCCTCGCCGCCGAGCGGATTGAGCGAAAATGCGGCCCCGAACGCCGCTGCACTGGCGAGGCCGGCACTGAGCGGGAGCGTCGGCGGGACCACTCGATCCAGAATGACGATCTGGAGATGATACACCAGGAAGAAAAACGGCATGACAGCGAACTGGACGGTAACGGGGGCTCGCTTGGCTCGGAGCCACGACTTCTGGGCGACGACGCGAGTCGCCGTCGAGACCCGTCCACTCAGCAGACGGTCCGAGAGCGTTCGTTCATCGGCGTCGAACTCGTGATCGGGCTGGACCGGATCGGCATACCAGATCCGGCCGGCTAGCCACAGACACGCGACTGCGCCGACCGGGAGCGCGCCGAAAATTCCCGTTGTGGCGACGGCGGCCGTGATCGGATTACCGCCGTTTCCCAGCACGAGCAGGACCACGTCGGCGGGCCACGAGAGCGGGGACTGGGTCGCCAGTTGGAGCACGCGAAGCTGTACTGTCGGGACGGTCGTCATCGCGACCCAACCAAGCGGCAGGACGAGCGAGACGGCGGCTCCGACGCTTGCTCGATGCCGCGCGATGAAGGCCGAGCGGTTTGCCACCAGTTTCGTCACCAGCCCCAGGCCGAAGCCGAGGACCGTCCCCAGCAGGGCGACCGCGACCGACCCGACAAGAGCCACGACAGCGACGAGCATCCCGGCATCACCGGTTGCAAGCCCGCCCACCAGCGCCAAAATCGGGACGGCGAGCGCGAGCGACACGCGACCGGCCTCAGCGGCCAACAGCCCGGCCGCCGCGTCCTCGTAGGGGACCGTCGTCAGCAGGCCGTCGCCAGCATCCGGCTCGCCGGCCGACTTCACCGTGTGTTGTAGTGTGAAGAAGCCGACGAGTCCGAGCAGTCCGACGATACCTGCCGTCGTCGCAAGCCTGACCGTGTGGGCGTCGCTGTCGGCGAGGAAGCCACCGAAAAAGAACGCTCCCGCGCCGATAGCGAGACTGTAAATGATGATGCCCAATCCACCGCCGAGCAGCATGAGCGTCCCGCGCGTCGTGCCCATGAGCTTGCGCCAAGTGCGCCGCAGTTCCGTCCGTGCGATCCGTCTCGTCCGCCGTCCGTTTGGTCGCCTCATCGCTCACCCGGGTGCTCGCTGGTCACGTCGAGGAACACGTCTTCGAGCGTGCTCCCGGACTCGACGCTGCCGGTCAGTTCCTCGGGAGACCCCTCCGCGACGAGGTCGCCGTCGTACAGGACACCAACGGTGTCGGCCAACTCCTCGACGACGGGCAGGATGTGCGTCGAGAGGAAAACCGTCGTGTCAGCGGCCGCGACCTCGCTGATAGTATCACGGACCGTCCGAGCCGCCCGCGGGTCCAGTCCCGAGGTCGGTTCGTCCAGAAAGAGCACGTCGGGGTCGTGCAACAGCGCCTGAACGAGGCCGAGCTTCTGTTTCATCCCCTTCGAGTACGTCTCGACGCGCCGGTCGGCGTCCGTATCGAGGTCGAACCGGTCGAGCAACGACTCCACGCGGTCCCAGTCTTCGTGCCCGCGCAGGCCGGCGACGTATTCCAGTTGCTCGCGGCCGGTGAGTTCATCGTACAGCGGTGGTTCTTCGGGCAGGAAGCCGATGTGTTCGACCACCGCGGCGCGGTCGGCGACCGACTCGCCCGCCACCCGTGCGGTGCCGCTCGTCGGGTTCGTCAACGTCGTCAGGATGCGAATCGTCGAGGTTTTGCCCGCACCGTTGGGGCCGAGAAAACCGAAAACACTCCCGCGAGGAACCGTCAGGTCGAGGGACTCTATTGCCGAGACGCCGCTGTAGCGCTTCGTCAACCCCTCGGTGACGATTGCGGGTGCTGGAGGGCACATACGGGCAGTGCCGCACCGACTGTGAAAAGGTCTTGCTGTTGGCGAGTCCGCTACCCGAGCCTCCCGGCGTTACTCCTCGACCGTTGCGTCGGCGGCATCAGCATCGGCGTCCGTGTCGTCTTCGTCATCAGGATTTTCGACGACCTCGATGCCGCGGTTGTTGATTGCCGACGGATCGAGCCCGACCTCCTGTAGGAAGTTCTTGTACTCGCGCTCGCACTGCTCGGCGTCCTTCTGGCGGTCGCTGGCGCGGTCACACAGTGCGATGAGGTCCTCGGGCACGTCGTTACTGTAGACAATCCAGTGGTTGATCAGATCGGAGAGCCGGCGAATCGGCGAGGTGAAGTGGCCGTAGATCTCGAAGTTCAGGGCGTGGTGGCCGCCGAAGGGGTCGTTCATGTACTTCGCGCGGGGCATCACCTTCATCACGGCCCACTGGATCTTATCGAGCTGGCGACCGGGGGCCTGTTCGAGCGTGGCGTTGACGGCCTTCCGCGGGTCGTCCCAGGCGTCGCCGGGGATGGAGACGCCGTCGAGTTCCTGAATCTCGACCAGCGCCTCGTCCCACTCGTCGGGGCTCGGCTGCGGGTGGACGCGGTACATCGCCTCAACACCGCGGTTCCACATCAGCTCGTGCGTGACGGCCTTGTTGGCCTTCAGCATGCATTCCTCGATGATGGTGTGGGCGCGGTCGCGGGCGGGGTTGAGGACGAGCGAGCCTTCTTCCTTGCGCTGCTCGTGCATCCGGTCGGCCAGTTCCCAGACGCGCTCGGTTTTCTCCGCGAGGTCGACGCTCTGGTCTTCCAGCACGTCCTCCGCGGTCTCCGGCTCGTCCAGCAGGCGCTCGGCCTCGGTGTAGGTCAGCCGGGCGTCCGAGCGGATGACGGACTTGTAGATGTTGATCTCCTCGTAGCCGAGGTTCTCCTTGTCGAGATGCATTTCGACAGTGTGTGCCAGACGGTCCTCGTTGGGGACCAGTGAACAGACAGTCTCGGCGAGGACGGGCGGCAGCATGTGGACGGTGTACGCCGGAAGGTAGACGGTGTTCCCTCGCTCAACGGCCTGCTCCCACATCTTCGTGTCGGGGTTGACGTAGTGGGTCACGTCGGCGATGTGGACCCAGAGAACGATCTCGTCCTCGCGCTCCTCGATGGAGATGGCGTCATCGAAGTCCTGTGCGTCGATAGGGTCGGTCGTCCAGGTCGTCATCTCCCGGAGGTCTTCGCGTTCGTCGACCTCGTCCTCGATTTCGGCCTGCACGTCCTGTGTGCGCTCCTTGGCCTCCTCCAGTACCTCCGGTGGGAACTCGTCGGGGATGCCGAACTTCTCGAACAGTTCCTCGCGCTTGTTCTCCAGATGGCGTGCCATTTCCGGGTCGATCTCGACGGGGCCTTGCCCTTCGGCGGTCCCGGCGGCCGCCTGCGCGTCCTCTGTAGTCATGTCACCCGGTACGAACAGGGCGTAGTTAGGGCTGTCGGGGTGGGACTGGGCCGTGACTCCCGCGTCTCACTCCCTGTGAGTGTCGCCCTCGGAGAGTTCCCGGAACCGTTTCAGGAACGTCTCTTGATCGGTCTTGCCGGCTCCGGCGGCATCGAGCGTCGTTTCGAGTCCGTCCCGCGGTTGCTGGCACAGCTCGGCAAAACAGGCTTTACAGAGGTGTTCGAACGTCTTGTTCCGGCGGTCCCACCGGTCGCCGTGTTTGTCGTACTCGCGAGCCTCGGACCGCGAGACAGACTCTCCACACGCGATACAGGTGACCGACTCCGCCCGGGAGCTCCGGGGCCCGAACATACGAACCAATTGCGACTGACAGTGCTTAGAGTTTTCCGCACGGGCAACAGTTCCCCGTTCCGGGCCACACGTTTATTCACCCGCCGCCATTACACAGGGTATCGGCTATTCGGAGCCAGGGACACTGAATGAAGCCACCAGAGACACTCGCTCACTCGACGTTGGACACGCTACCCATCAATATCGCTGTCCTCGACGACGAGGGGACGATCCTGTTCACCAACCGCGCCTGGCGGGAGTTCGCGGGCGACGAGGACGGGGAGATGGAGGGGACGAACTACTTCGCGACGACTGATGTCGATGCAGACGAGTACGCCGGGCAGGCGCTCGGCGGCATCGAGTCTGTCATCGACGGTGAGCAGGAACTGTTCACGATGGAGTACCCGTGTCACTCTCCGGAGGAGAAGCAGTGGTTTCTGATGCGGGTCGCACCGTTGCCCGACGACGAGGCCGGGAGTGCGGTCGTTGCACACATCGACATCACCCAGCGGAAGCTCGCCGAACTGGCGGCTGAGCGACGGAGTGAGGAGCTCAAAGCCGAACGCCAGAACTTGAAACAGCTCGTCGATCGGGTCGACGGCCTCCTGAAAGCGGTGATGGGCGACGTACTGACCGTCGATTCGCGCGAGGCCATCCAGCAGACCGTCTGTGACCGGCTGGCCGAAGTCGATTCCTACCAGTTCGCCTGGGTGTCCGAACTCGATCTGCGCGACGAGACGCTGTCGTCGACAGCGCTCTCCGCGGACTACCCGACGACGTTATCCATCCCGCTGGACGCTGACGATCCGGTTGCGGAGGCGGCCCGAACCGAGGAGATGCAGGTCGTGACCGGCGATATCGACGAGCAACACAGCCGACTCGCCGACTCCGATGTCGCGTCGGTCGCGGCAGTCCCGCTCGTCTCCGGCGAGTCGCTGTACGGCGTGCTCACCGTCTACGCCGACAGTGACGACGTGTTCGACCCCCGCGAACAGGCCGTGCTGGGGACCATCGGCCGGGCGACCGCGGCGGCTATCGACGCCCGCGAGACCAGCCGGCTGCTGACCGCCGACAACGTCACCGAACTCGAACTGCAGGTCACTGACTCAGAGGTTTTCTACATCGACGTAGCGAGCGAACTCGGCTGCTCGATGGAGTACGGCGGGAGCGTCCCCGACGGTGAGGAAACGGTGATGTTCTTCCTCGTCGAGACGGACGACCCCTCGGCAGTCTGTGCCGTGGCCGCCGACCACCCGCAGGTATCTGGCGTCTCACACGTCTCGACGGCGGACTCGTCGGCGCTGTTCGAGTTTACCGTCTCGGACCCACCGATTGTCTCGGTCGTCGCCGACCGCGGAGCCCAGACGGGCGACATTCTGGTCGAACCGGGGAAGGCGACAGTCACCGTCACACTCCCGGCATCGATGGAGACCCGAAGCGTGGTCGAACAGGTCCGAAACCAGTATCCGGAGACAGAACTGCTCTCCGTACGAGAACGGGACGAACCGCCAGCCTCCCGGCAGGCGTTTGTCGCAAACGTCGAGGAGCGGTTGACCAACCGCCAGCTAACGGCGCTCCGGAAGGGGTTTCTCGGCGGCTTCTTCGACTGGCCACGCGACGTGTCCGGCGAGCAACTGGCCGAGTCGATGGACATCTGCCCGTCGACGTTCCACCAGCACCTCCGTGCCGGTGAACGAAAGCTACTGGAAGAAGTGTTCGAAAACTGGTAACCCGTGCCTCTGAACTCCTCTCCTGACGGCGGATTCCTTGCGCGATCCCCGAAGCAGTTTGGTAGTCCGCTTATCCCGATAACAACCGTATATACATGTAGTGATACCGAACCAGTGTCCTATCTGTCGTCAGCGAACGGACAGGACACGCCGCCCCGTGATAGCGGTGCAACCACGGGCCGACCGGACCATTACGCACAGCCTACCGACAAGCGCGCGACGCATCGTCCGCCAATGACTGCCCGATAGCTTTCAATGCACTCCGATAACATCCAAACCAGCAAATCGATACAGCAGGAAACCGGACGGACGTTTCACCTCGCGACGCGTCTGCTTCCGGAGCGTATCCGCCACCCGACATACGTCATGTACGCGTTCTTCCGGGTTGCGGACGAGGTCGTCGACCAGACGGACGGGCCGCCGCCGACTGTCCAGCACGAGCAATTGGAGGTGATTCGCGAGGCCGCGCTCGGGAACATCGACCCGGCCGAGACCGACCACGAGGCAGTCATGGCGGCGTTTCAGGACCTGGCCGAGCGTCACGACATCTCCGAGGAGACGATCAACGTCTTCATCGACGCGATGGAGATGGACATCGCACAGGCCCGCTACGAGACGTTCGAGGACCTCCGTGAGTACATGGGCGGTTCTGCCGTCGCCGTCGGCCACATGATGACCGAGGTGATGGACCCGCCACAGAAGGAGGAGGCCCTGCCCCACGCGACGGCACTGGCCGAAGCGTTCCAGCTATCGAACTTCCTGCGGGACGTTCGCGAGGACATCCACGACTACGGCCGGGTGTATCTCCCACAGGAGACGCTCGACCGCCACGGCGTCACCGAGGAGCAACTGGCTGACGCCGAGGTCGACGACGCCTTCCGCGCCGTGATGCAGGAGGAACTGGCCCGGACCGACGAACTGTACCGCGAGGGCGTCGCCGGCATCCGATACCTGCCGGAAGACTGCCAGTTCGGTGTGTTGCTGGCCGCAGTCCTGTACGCTGACCACCACCGACTCATTCGTGACCGCGGCTACGACGTGTTGACCGAGACGCCGGACCTCACTCGTCGCCGCCGGCTGTGGCTCCTCGCCCGCACGTGGTGGCACTGGCGGCGCAACGGCGACCCCGAAGCGACGTTTTACACCGTGAGCGCTGTCTCCGAGCGTGGCCCCGGCGAGACGCCAACAGACACTCACAGCCACGGGCAGCCCACGTGGCGTGGATGACAGCCACGCACCGGGCATCGTTTTTGACTTCCTGTTGTACCTGAACTAATGTTGCCCACGCTCACGTATCTCCAGTTCCACGCCCTGTTCGTGGTGCCGGTCGTGGCCGGATTGGCACTGACAGCCACCTACCGCCTCGGGAGCCGCCGGGACGTACTCACAGGGACAGCAATACTCGCAGGACTGGCTCTCGTCTACACGACGCCGTGGGACGGCGCGCTCATCCGACGCGGCGTCTGGTGGTACGGCGACGGCACCGTGCTGGCACGGTTCTGGTCAATTCCCCTCGGCGAGTACCTCTTTTTCATCCTGCAGACCGTGATGGTTGGGCTGTGGGTGGCCCGGTTTCAGGTGGATACGGAGCGCCCACTGACCACGCCGGGACGAACGCGGCTCGTCGGGTTCGCCGCCGCGCTCGTCGTCGTTCTGTCCGGTCTCGCGCTCCTGCGCTCCGATTCGGGACTGTACCTCGGGTCGCTGCTGGTCTGGAGCGGGCCGATTCTCGCTATTCAGTGGGTGTTCGGCTGGCAGTTTCTCGTCGGCGAGTGGCGAGTAGTCAGCGGCGCGACGCTGGTTCCAACGGCATATCTCTGTGGTATCGACAGCGTCGCCATCCGACTCGGCGTCTGGACCCTCTCGAAACAGTACACGACCGGGTACGCGGTTCCCCTGCTCGACCTGCCGATTGAAGAGGCGGTCTTCTTCCTGCTGACGACGCTGTTCGTCGTACAGGGGGTCGTGCTTTACATCTGGCTTCTGGACAGATGGGAGTGAGTCACCGCACTATCGTCGAGCCGTCGGTTCGCTACCGGGTCGCACTGGCTCCCGGCTGGATCGCCAGCCTCGCCGTCGTCGCTCCATTCCTCGCCGGGGTCTCGATACCGCCCGCGCTCCAGTACGTCCCGCTGGTCGTCAGTGCCGTCCTGCTCGGCCTCCCTCACGGCGCGGTCGACCACCTCGCGGTCGCGCGCACCCGCGGCAAGCACCCGGACTGGCGGGCTATCGCCCGCGTGTTCGCGCTCTACGGCGTCGTTGGCGGAGCTTACGCTGTCGCCTGGTTCCTCGCACCCGCGGCGGCCTTCGTCCTGTTCATCGCGGTGACGTGGTTCCACTGGGGGCAGGGCGACCTGTACGCACTGCGTGCACTGGCTGACGCTGACCACCTCCAGTCACTTCCTCAGCGAATCGGAACCGTCCTCGTCCGGGGCGGCCTGCCGATGCTGGTCCCGTTGCTCGCGATCCCGGAGTGGTACCGCCGCGTCGCGACGGACCTCGTTTCGCTGTTCGCCCCCGACGCCGCGGCCGCTATCGGCTGGGCGTTCCGGACCGACGTGCGAACCGCGCTCGCCCTCGCCTACGGCGTGCTCGTCGTGGCGACGCTAGCTGTCGGGTTCGCCCGCGCCGACGCCCGCCGGCCGTGGCTGCTCGACGCCGGTGAGACGCTGGGCTTGCTCGCGTACTTCGCCCTCGTTCCGCCGGTGCTCGCCATCGGGGTGTACTTCTGTCTGTGGCACTCGTTGCGCCACGTCGCCCGCCTGCTTCTGGTCGACGATGATGCCACTGCCGCGCTCGCAAACCGCGACACAGCGGCGGCGCTGGCGCGGTTCGCCCGCGATGCCGCCCCGCTGACCGCCGCCTCGCTTGCCCTGCTCGGCGGGCTATATTTCCTTGTCCCAAATCCGCCGGAGTCCGTGCCGGAGTGGGTCGCGCTGTATCTGGTGTTCATCGCCGTCGTCACGCTGCCTCATGTCGTCGTGGTCAGTATCATGGACCGCGAACAGGGCGTCTGGATGTAGCCTCCCAACGACTTCGCCGAAGTCACGCGAAAAGCACGAGTAGCGTTCCGGAAACCGCGAGTACCGCGCCCAACGCACTGAGCATCGCGACCCGTGTTTCCACGTCCGACTCTGCGCCGGTCACGAGGCTGTAGACGCTCACGACAGCTAGGAGTGCTCCACCGACTGCTGCGGCCGCTCCAGCGACAACGCTAACACCGTTTGCCCGGGTAGTGACGTACCCATTAACACCCAGCGAGATGCCGATAAGCAGTAACGAGAGGTGGTGGAGTCGCGCCGCATCCATACGTCCGGGTGATACTGCTGTGACAAGAGTGTTCTGCTCCGACAGGAAAGAGTCGGTGACACGGATAGAGGTGTTTCTTTTCTCGGTCCGTGGCTGAGCTGTCAAGTCCTGCCGGACCCACCACTCTTCGGGATGAGCTTCCAGCCGCAAAATATCGGATAGAACCGCTACGTCGGCGTTACTTGCCCTTGCCGCGGTTGCTGCGCAGCGACGGGCGGGTCTTCTCGCTCCCCTTGCCCTTGCCGCTGAGGCCGCGGTTGCGGCGGCCGGCACCGGTCAGACCGCGGAAGACGCGGTCGGCCTGATCGTCGGCACAGATCCACGACAGGTCGTCGTCGTTCTGGATGGCCGGGTGGTTCGGGTCGATGAGGATGATTTCGTGCCACTTCTGTCGGCCGTCCTGACCGACGGAGTAGCTGTTGAGCACGCGCAGGTTCGGGAAGGTGCGGGAGGCGCGTTCCTCGGCGACGCGCTGGATGTCCTTCCGGCGGGTGATGCGCGTGACACCCTGGCGCTTGGAGCGGCGACCGGCCTTGTGGCGGCGCTTGCGTGCGCTGCCCTTGCGGACGGAGACGCGGGCGACAATAACGCCCTGCTTGGCCTTGTAACCCTGCGAGCGGGCCTTGTCGAGGCGGGTCGGGCGCTCGATGCGCTCGACAGCCCCTTCGTTGCGCCATTCCTGCTGGCGCTGCCACTGTAGTTCTGCGAGCTGTCCGTCGCCTGGGTTCTTCCAGGCATCTCGAATGTACGAATATGCGCTTCGTGCCATATGTATTCACCACGGGCGTTGCGTGGTTCAAGTCGCGTTTCGCGACTCACATCCCGACCTGCACACGCAGGTGCCCGCTGGTGCCCGTCGCCCAGCGAGTTACTCCGGAGTTTGCCGTTCGGACTCTTAAGCGGTTCGGACCAGACTCGTGGATGCGACCCGGTCACGAAGGCCCAGTGATCGCTGAAACCGTCAGATATCTGTATTTTAGCAACACAAACCGTTAACTTGCTCGCGGCCAGAGAGTCACGTATTACCATGACAGACCTTGGTGGCTTCCAGGACCACGTGGCACGGATCGACCTCGGAGACGGGGACGTAGCCTACGAAGGTATCGACGAGGAAGACGCGAAAAAGTATATCGGTGCACGCGGACTCGGCGTCAAATACGTCTTCGACCAGGGACCTGACGTGGACCCGCTGGGGCCGGAGAACCTGCTGGCGTTCATGAACGGGCCGCTGACGGGCACACAGGTGACGATGAGCGGTCGTATCGCCATCTGTACCAAGTCGCCGCTGACGGGGACGGTCACTGATTCCCACCACGGCGGCTGGTCGGGCGCGCGGCTGAAGTGGTCGGGCTTCGACGGCCTGCTGTTCGAAGGCCAGGCCGACGAGCCGGTGTACGCGCTCGTCGAAGACGGCGAGGTGGAACTGCGCGACGCATCCCATCTCTGGGGCCAGGGCGTCCACGACACTATCGACGACCTCGAAGAAGAGATCGAGGGCGGCTCGCTGGGCAAGAACCTCTCCGTGATGGCCATCGGCCAGGGCGGTGAGAACGAGGTCAAATACGCCTGTATCGTCAACGAGGACGACCGCGCGTCGGGCCGCGGCGGCACCGGTTGCGTGATGGGCAACAAGAACCTCAAAGCCGTCGTCGTCAAGTCCAGCACGCGGATGCCCAAACCGAAGGATCAGGAGACGTTCCAGGAGGGCCACAAGCAGGCGATGCAGGTCATCCAGGAGTCCGACGTGACCGCGCCCAACGAGGGCGGGCTCTCGATGTACGGGACCAACGTCCTGATGAACCTTACCGAGGAGATGGACGGCCTTCCGACGAAGAACGCCAAGTACTCCTCGACGCGGTCGTACTCGGAGGCCGAGGGCGACGGCGAGCGCATCATCGATTCGGAGAATGTCTCGGGCGAGAACGTCCGGGAGAACATCCTGGTCGACGAGCCGACCTGTCACTCCTGTCCGGTCGCCTGCAAGAAGGAAGTCGAGGTGCAGGCGATGCACAAGGGCGAGGAGATGAACGTCCGCACCGAATCCTACGAGTACGAGTCCGCGTGGGCACTGGGGCCGAACTCCGGCCACGTCGAACGCGACAAGATCGCGGTGATGCTCGAACGGTGTAACGACGTCGGCGTCGACACCATCGACGTTGGCAACACCATGGCGATGGCGATGGAGATGACCGAGGAAGGCAAACTCGACGAACTCGGCGACGGTCTGGACTGGGGCGACGCCGACACGATGATCGACATGATCGAGATGATCTCCCACCGCGAGACCGAACTCGCGGACCATCTCGCCGAGGGGCCGGACCACCTCGCCGAGGAGTTCGACGCCCACACCAACTCCCTCGCGGTCAAGGGCCAGACGATGGCCGCCTACGACCCGCGCTGTATGAAGGGGATGGCAATCGGCTATGCGACCTCGAACCGCGGGGCATGTCACCTGCGTGGCTACACGCCGGCAGCCGAGATTCTCGGTATCCCGGAGAAAGTCGACCCACGAGAGTGGGAGGGCAAAGGCGAGCTGTGTGCCACCTTCCAGGACCTGCACGCCATCAGCGACTCCTTCGACATCTGCAAGTTCAACGCCTTCGCAGAGGGCATCGAGGAGTACGTCCTGCAGTACAACGGCATGACCGGGCTGGACGTGAGCGAGGAGGAACTGATGGAGGCTGGCGAACGAATCTACAACCTCGAACGGTACTACAACAACCTCGCCGGCTTCGACGGGTCCGACGACGACCTGCCAAACCGGTTCGTCGAGGGCGACGAGCACGCGATGCCGGCCCAAGGCGGTTCCGAGGGCGAGCTCGCGGAGCTCTCGAAGATGAAAGACGAGTACTACGAGGTCCGTGACTGGGAGAACGGCGTCGTTCCCGACGAGAAACTCGACGATCTGGGAATCGACATCGGCCCCGGTACCGGCGTCAGCTCCGGCGGCGCAGCGGCACCGAGCGACGACTGAGACAGCCCCGGCCGCCGAACACATTTCAGTTCTCTAATGCGCAAGGAAGATATCGACGACTTCGAATTCCAGGTAGAGTCCCGACTGACCAGCCACGGTGTTTACGTCACCGACTTCACTGACGAGGGCGATACGTATCGGCTCACCTACGAGTCGATTTCGGCCGACGAGGCGGCTGTCATCCCTCACCGGGAGATCGGCCGCGTCATCAACGTCTTCCGGGACCTCCACGCCGACGACTGGTCGGGGGTCGACATCGAGGCGACGGTGACGGACCTCGAAGACACCGAACTCGGCGAGTGGTCGGTCGACAGCGAGTGGATCGACGACCTCGAAAACGGCGACCTCACGGAGACGGCGTTCTCCCAGCGCGTGCTGGAGACGATTACGGTGCGGAACTGACTGCCAGCACGTCCTTACGGGTCGAAGTTGATTGCCAGCACGTCCCTGATCTCCAGCGTCGTCTCGAACTCCTCGCTTCTGTCCAGCCGCCGCCCGTCGCGCTCGAACTGGGCGGCGTGGGCCCGCCGCACCGCGTCCTGTTCGCGGTCGCTCAGTCCGAGTTCTGTGCCGATACTGTCCCAGTGGCCCGACTCGGCACAGACGTAATCCGCTTCTTTAGGGCCGTCGATCCGTTCGTACTCCCTGTCATAGGTCTCGCGGTTCTCCTGAAGATACGTATGGACCCGTTCGAGCAGCTCTGGGAGCTGGTCGAGTGGAATGCTCGCACGCGTGCCGGCCAGCAGGATGATCTGTCCCTCGATCGGGTACGATGAATCAGCCATCGCGTCCCGGTCAGCCACCCGCCCGCATCGCTTTCTGTGCGAACTTCTCGATGAGCGGCTCCAGCGTCTCAGGGTCGCCGTCGAACTCGATCGTCACCTCGTTGAGCTGCAGGCTCGGGCCGATGGTGACTTTCTCCTCTGACAGTGTCGCCGCCCAGCCGTCGCCTTCGACGGTCGCTTCGCCGCGTTGCTCGCCGCCGAGGTTCTCCAGATATCCGATAGCGGCTCGAACCGAGATGCCGCGAAAACTCCGTTCACGCTCCATCGTGTGGTCGTTACGGGTGCGGTCGTCTAAACCTATCGGCGGCACTGCGCCGTTCTGCCACACCCGCGCTCTCCCGAACGGATGCCGCCGCTTCCGGACGGCTACGGCTTATCCCGGCCGGATACCGTCGTCGACGATGCGGGCGTTGCGCTCGCGGTTGATGCGCTCGTCTAAGTCCTCGTGGTCGTAAATCTGAGCGATGACGGCGGCGTGGAGATCGCGCCAGGCCATCGCGTAGATGGGTGACTGACCCCAGGCCCGGAGTTCGACGACGTACTCGTCGTAGGCCTCCCACCGGTTCTCGAACTGCTCGATGTGGTCGACGACGGCGCTGGCCGGCTCCGCAGAGTTGAGGGCGGCGTTGAGTTCCCGCTCCCAGCCGCCGACGGCCTGTTCCATGTCGCGTTTCGTGTCCTCGCTGTCCGGCGGCAGCGAGTCGACAATCCCGGACGGAATCCCCAGTTCGATATTGTTCATATCGCCACACAGAGTTCGGCGCAAATAAACCCCAGCGATGGGCGAACATGTTCGTGTTTATTGATTTGTAAGAGCGGGGTGTAGCACACATATGAGCAGTGAGACACTGGAACGGCAGGCGTCGGATCCGGACCTGACCACTGTCGAGGTCAGGTGTACCGGCCACGTTCGTCGGGTCGTCGGCGAACCGTCGCTGACATACACGTTCGAAGGGAACACGCTACGTGACTTTCTCGATGCGTTCTTCCGGGAATACGACGTGAGCGATATGCTCATCGCGGAAACCGAAGCCGACGCCACCACCGAGGGCTGGGCCCCGGAGATGACGGACCTGCCGGGCGACTGGGCGAAAAACCCCGAAGGCGAGCAGACCAGATGCTACGCGCGAGTGGCGGTCAACGGCGAGTTCAATGAACACCTCGACGGACTGGACACGGAACTGGAAGCCGGCGACCGCGTTGGGCTGATGTTCCCGTTCATCTTCTGCTGCTGATTCGGCAATCGACTCTGCAAGGACGCTATCCCCCGGCGACTGGCGGGAACACGCTGAGCTCGTCCCCGTCTTCTAGCGCGGTTTCTAGCCCGTCGAGATGCGTTATGTCTGTCCCGTTCCGGAGGATTGTCAGGTACTCCCGCAGGTCGCCGTCCTCGAACAGGTCCATCTCGGTGAATTCCTCTGAGAGCTGTCGGAGCACGTCACCCGCCTGCAGATCGCTTTCGTACTCACGGTGAACCGTTTTCTGCCCGACGGCTTCCCGGAAATTGGCGAAAAACCGCAGCTCGATTTGCATACCGCAGGGTTGGCGGTCGAGCGGCTTAAATCACAGCGCTCGGATCGAATACCTCGAACGGGCAACGGGTTCATTCGTTGTATTCCATCTATCATGGACCTCGAATTCCTATTCGATGGGAACGACTTCGACCCGTTTTAGCGTCCTAGTCCATGACTCCGCACATGGAACGTGTGGTCGCAAGCGATGACCCGATGATAGATGTCGACCGACTGCGGGCGGAACTCGACGCTGATGTCGTTGTCGCGGAAACCGGCGACGAAGACTCGCTCCGGGATGCCGCCGCCGGTGCAGCGGGACTCGTCGTGGACGTGAACACCCCGGTCACTGCCGCGGTATTCAACGCGCTGGACGACCTCAAGATCGTCGCCCGAGCGGGCGTCGGTATCGACAACATCGACGTGTCCGCGGCGGCAGACAACGGCGTGACCGTCACGAACGTCCCCGAGTACTGTACCAACGAGGTCGCTACTCACACGGTGACGCTGCTGCTCGACTGTATCCGGACGCTCACGGCCTACGACCGCGACATTCGCGACGGTGGCTGGGGCTGGGAGCGGACCCGCCCGGTACATCGCGTCCGTGGCCAGACGCTAGGTCTCGTCTCCTTCGGCCCCATCGCACGGCGAGTGCGCGACCAGCTACGGGGCTTTGACCTCGATGTGATCGCCTACGATCCCTACGTCGACGCCGAGGAGATGGCCGAAGCCGATGTCGAGAAAGTCACGCTGGAGGCGCTGTACGAGCGTGCTGACTACGTCTCCCTCCACGCGCCGCTGACCGAGGAGACGGAAGCGATGGTAGACGCCGATGCGTTCGCGGCGATGCGTGAGCAGGCAATTCTGGTCAACACCGGCCGTGGCGGCCTCATTGACGAAGCGGCGCTCCGGACGGCACTGGACGACGGAACGATTGGGGCCGCCGGTCTCGACGTGCTGATCGAGGAACCGCCGACGGCTGACCACCCGCTGGTCGGCCTCGACAACTGTATTGTCACGCCCCACGCGGCGTGGTACTCCGAGGAAGCCCGCGACGACCTGAACGCCGCCGTCGCCGCGAACGTCATGGCCGGATTGGCGGGCGAGACGCCGCCGAACCGGATCGATCCGGAAACGGACTGGCTGTAGCGCCCTTGCAGGTGTAACTGCCGGGTCGCCGGCCCCGCTAGTCGTATCAACCATACTAGCTTATCTCCTGTGACAGCCTTCCTCCAGACATGACAACGCGGTTACTCACGGTGCTGGTGGTGTCGCTGATCGTCCTTGCCGGCTGTCTCGGCGGCGGCGGTCCGGCGACGGGCGACGGGGTTGATGCAGACGACGGCGGGGCCGCACCGGCAGACCGGGACGACCTCTCGGTCGCGGCGACGGACGGCCTCCTGCGAGACGCGGGCAGTTTCACCGCAACATGGTCGTACTCGACCACTGAGGCCGGCGAGACGGCTACGATAACGAACGCCTATCAGGTGGATCTGCGGACGAATCGCTCGCTGGAGACGTTCACGATGTCCGGGCCGGAGGCCAGAACCGATTTCGAGACGTTCGTCGCCGACGGCTCGGCCTACACGCGGTACGAGACCGACGGCGAAGCGTTCTATCAGGTCAGGCCGCAGGACGACACTTCGTTCCAGTCAGCCGTCGACCGCGGGACGCTCAGCTACGAGTCAGTCGACGACGCCCAACTGGTCGGGACAGAGACGTTCGATGGCGTCACAGTGGACCGCTATGAGTACTCTGACCTCTCGACCTGGCGACAGATCGGTGCTGGTGCATTCGGGTCCGGCGGAAACGTGACGGTGACAGATTTCACTGTCGTGATACTGGTCGATTCGAACGGACTTGCACGCCAGACGGCGTGGACGTTGACCGGCGAAACCGACGACGGCGAGACGGTCTCCGTTGAGTGGCGCTACGAGATTACCGGCGTCGGGTCGACTGACGTTCTAGACCCGGACTGGCTCGACGAGGCACGAGCCCAGCAGTCGAACGGGAGCAGGTGAGCGACGTGACCGACCTCAGCATCTGAGGAATTCACGACGCTGGTCGCCGAGTGCGCTCTGGCCAGCCCCTGCCGTCTTGATATCCCGAACGAGATTCGAGAGGTACGCGCGAAGCCCGGGGTCACAGGTCCCGAATCGTCTGGCCTGGCGGTAATCACACCAGAGCGCGACCGGCAATAGCGGGGCCGCGAACAGTCCGGACAGCGTGACGCCTAACTGGAACGGGTGACCGGTCGGGACGGCGAGCCATGCGGCGGCCACGACCGCCCAGAACACCACCCCGTAGACGACGGTGTGTCGCCAGTTGTGCGTCGGTAGTTCATATCCGCGAATGCGCGACGACGAGTCATCCGGTGTGTCGCCAGTGGCCGCACTGCTGGGTGCGTCGCCAGTAGATGGAGAGACAGAACACGACATATCCTTTCGAAAGCGTCCTTGGATAATGACGGCTTGTTTGGCATACGCCGAACGAGACAGTGCGTATAAGCCACTCGACACGCAATGGGGTGTACATGCGAGAGTTCATTTTCACTATCGACTACGAGCGGAACGTCGACCCCGTCATGGACGTGTTCATCGACTATCCGGAAACACACTCCCGGACTATTGCGTGCAACGTCACACGAGACGGGATGTGGCGGCTCGAACGCGTCGCCGGTCCGGAAACCGCCCTCGAACAGCTTGACGACGTGTACGACGATCCCGTCCAATGTACTGAGTGCATCGGGACCCGCAACTGCAAGACCGACTGGACGTACGAGGTCATCGGCTCGGACCCCGGAGTTCGGACGGTGTACAGCTATCGGTCGGAAGCCGGCGACTGCCACTCGATTCCGCGGCTGGCCATCGACCACGTCGGCCGCGGCGTCCTCGTCGAGACCGAACGCCGCGGGAGCCGGTGTGAGTGGCGACTGCTCCTGTGCAGCGACGCCGGCGTCGACGGGCTGTTCGAGGAGATGGAATCCGAGCTTCGTGAGGGACTCACCGTCGAATTCCGGCAGCTTAGCTCGCCCTCGTACTGGGTCGACGAGGCCGTGACGCTGGCGGAACTCCCGCCCGAGCAACAGGCCGCCGTCGAGGCCGCCGTCGAACACGGCTACTACCGGACGCCTCGGGACACCTCGCTCACCGAACTCGCAGAGACCCTCGACGTGTCGCGGTCGACGCTCCAGTACCGCCTCCAGCGGGCTGAAGCATGGATCGTCCGGTCGTTCGTCACGCGGTCGATGGGGCCGGTTCAGGCCGACGAGGACGTCGCCGAGGGCGGACGCCTCCGTATCGGCCGCTCAGGCGTGTAACCGGCGGTATTGTCTCTGGCACCATCACCTGACCGGCTTGCACTACCTGCATACTGCCGCGTCGCAGTTCAGAACGGGGTAACAGCAGGCGGGGAGGCATGCGTCGTGGTATGCCAGAAATGACATATCGTCACCACTTCTCCGAAGTTCGGCATGTGCCAAACGAGTCGTCATGGGGGATGCACCCCTACAATTGGGTACGACCGCGGGCGTTCCCACGCGCTCGCAGAGGCACACTATGACGACACGCAGCATCTATTCCCCCGACGAACGCGATGAAAGTGCGGACGAACAGGCCGAGTCCGAGGCGAGTACCGGCCACGCCTGCCCGGACTGTGGCGGGAGCCTCGTCACCGACGACAGTCGCGGCGAGACGGTCTGTGAATCCTGCGGCCTCGTCGTCGACGAGGACGAGATCGACCACGGGCCGGAGTGGCGCGCCTTCGACAGCCAGGAGCGCGACAACAAGCGCCGCGTCGGCGCGCCGACGACCGAGATGAAACACGACAAGGGTCTCTCGACCAACATCGGCTGGCAGGACAAGGACGCCTACGGTAACTCCCTGTCGACGCGCCAGCGCGAGAAGATGCAGCGCCTGCGCACCTGGGACGAACGGTTCCGAACCCGCGACCACGCCGAGCGCAACCTCAAGCAGGCGCTGGGCGAGATCGACCGGATGGGAAGCGCCCTCGGCGTCCCCGAGAGCGCCCGCGAGACGGCCAGCGTCATCTACCGCCGTGCCCTCGACGAGGGGATGCTGCCCGGCCGCTCCATTGAAGGAATGGCGACCGCCGCGCTATACGCCGCCATCAGGCAGGCGAACCTCCCACAGACGCTCGACGACATGGCCGTCGTCAGCCGTGTCGACGAGATGGAGTTCACCCGCGCGTACCGCTATCTCAACCGCGAACTCTCCCTGCAGGTCGGCCCGCCGGACCCCGCGACATACCTCAGCAAGTTCATCTCTGAACTCGGCGCCGACGACGCCCTCGAACGCCAGGCCCGCGCCCTCATCGAAGCGGGGAAGGAAGCGAACGTCCACAGCGGCAAGAGCCCTGTCGGCCTCGCCGCCGCGGCCATCTACGCCGCCGGCCTGCTGCTCGGCGAGGAGATGACGCAGGAAACCGTCAGCGAGGCCACTGACATCAGCACCGTGACGATCCGCGAGCGCTACCGCGAACTGCTGGAAGCCGAGGCGGAACTCGACGACAGCGCCGTCGACGCGACGAGCGGTCCCGAATCCGGCGCGAGCGCCTAACCACGGCGCGCTGCGTTTCCGCTTAGCTCCGCTGTCCCTCGAAATCTTCCAACCACCCACGCACGGCGCTCTGTATCGCGCCGGTCGTACTTCCGACGTGTAGTATCTGATATCCAGATTCTGCCTTCTCGTTTACGTCGTCCATGCCGAAGCCGAGGCCGCCGACGGTGACATCCGCCTCGACCGCCGCCGAGCGGACTGTCTCTACGGCGTCCTGTACCTCCGGGTGCTCGATTTCGCCGGGGTGACCCAGCGACACCGAGAGGTCGAATGGCCCGATGAACACGAAGCCCACATCGGGCACATCCAGAATCGCGTCGATGTTCTCGACGGCCTCCTTCGTCTCGATTGTGGTCCCGACCAGCGTCTCTTCGTCCGCGGCCTCGATGTAGTTCTCACCCAGACCCCAGCGACGCGCTCGGGGCGCGGCCAGTCCCCGGTCGCCCGGATCGCCGTCGTATCGGAACCGCCCCGACTTGACGGCCGCCCGGACTTCCTCGGCGGTCTCGACCCGCGGGAGGAAGACGTTCTTCACCCCCAGGTCCAGCGTCTTCCGCACCAGCGTTGGCGACGTATCCGGCAACCGAACCAGTAGCTCCGTTCCCGTGCCGTCGGCCGCCCGCAGGAGGTCCTCGACGGTCGCCGCGTCCCACGGATCAGGCCCGCCGTGCTCGAAATCGAGCCAGATGAAATCAACGCCGAGGTCGCCGTAGAACTCGACCAGCGTCGGGCTGTAAGCGTTATCGAGGACGCCCAGCGCGACGCCGCCGCTGTCGACTGTTTTGCGGAGTCCGTTCGTCGGCAGTGGTTCTGCCATATCAGGTCTGTGCTGTGCGATACCAATAAACATAGTACGGAAACAGTTACCCAGTACTGCTCCGCCGACCGTCACGCGCCTACTGTCCCGGTAGCGGGCAGAGGCTCGCAGTCAAAACAGCTACCTCGTCAGTGTGGTTGTGCGCGCCGTGAGCCTGCCCGCGCTCGTTCAGCACGACGCCCGGTGCGGTGATGGCTTCCTCGGTATCCTCCTGCTGGACGGTCACTTCGCCCCGGACCACGTGGAACACGTTCGTCGCATCCCCATGTTCGTGCGGGTCGATTGTCGCGTCCGGCCCCAGCGCGAACGCCTTCACCAGCACGTCGTCGGTCACTGCCAGTTCTCCGTCGATAACTTCGCCTGCTGCCGGTTCGGCATCGAACGTTGCTAATCTGTCGAGTGACATACCGGCACGTGGGCCGGGGCGTCCTTAGCCGTTCGGCTGCTGGGAAAGTCCATGTCTGTTTGTCTGGGTACGTGTGCTGTTCAGACTCGTCTCACGAGACACTCACACGACTCACCCATCTGCCAGCCGGAATGCGAGACTGTACATTGTCCCGGTTCGCTCGGAGCCGATAGCTGCGACCAAATCGTCAGCCATCGCAGTCAGTGGCTCTCCGAGCGAATCCGGAAGCCTCGCGGCGTACCCACGCACCACTTCGGCGTGGGCATCCAGATGGGCCTCGGTCCAGGGAACCGGGTCCAGCAGCGTCTTCTTGCGCTCGACAGTCCAGCCGTAGTCGACGAACACCGCGGCCAGCATGGCGGGCGGGTAGAACGTCAGCGCCGGCCGGCCGTCAACCATTCGTGCGGCGGTGTTCTCCAGTGCGAACAGTCGGTTGACGGCCGCATCGGCGGGTGGCACTGCGTAGTCGTCGACGACGAGGTGGCCGTCGGGCTTCGCGACCCGCGTCAGTTCGGCCGCGATAGGTGTCAGGTCGGCCGGTGGCAGGACGTTACAGAGCCCGTGGGCGGTGACGAAGTCGACGCTGTCGGTCGCAAGCGGCGTCGCCCGGAGGTCGGCCTCAAGGACGACCAGCCGGTCGGCGTTTCCATCGCCGACGCGCTCGCGGACTGTCGCGGCGTGGTCGGCGTCGTCCGTCACCGCGTACACCCGCTCTGCGCCCGCGGCCAGCAGTCCCGCCGTCGCGTTCCCGACGCCGGCCCCGGCTTCGAGACAGACCTGCCCCTCGACCTGCCGGTCGGCGAGGGCGGCCGTCACCGTCTCCGGAACGTCCACGGTCAGTGGTGCAGTTGCTCGGGTACCGGGCTGTCATTGTGGCGCGCTTCCTCGATGAGCGCGCGCTGCCGGGCCTCGCCCATCCCCGTCGAGCGGCTGGCGGCGTCGAGCACCATCGCAACGAGCTTCGGGTCGCCGGGGCTGACGACGGTGTCGAGGCTCTGGGCGGCGGCGAAGTCGAACCGCTCGCGGATGACCTCCGGCGTGTCGACCGGCTCGTACCAGTTCGCGTACGGGCGGTCGGCCTCGGCCAGTTCGTCGGTCGACGGCCAAGACCCCTTCGCGAACGCCTTGATGCCCAGCGTACCGATGCCTTCCGCCTCACAGCGTTCCAGCACGGCCTCGTAGTCGTACTCGTCGCCGTCCTTGCCGGCGACGACGGGGTTCAGCGGGAACATCACCGTCTCTAGGTCGTCGATGCGGTCGATGGCGTCCAGAATGAGTTCGGGGTTGCCGTGGCTCGTCAGCCCGATGTGGTCGATTTTCCCGTCGTCCTTTGCCTCCCGTATCGCGTCGAGCGCGCCCCCGTCGGCGGTGATCGTGTCCAGTTCGTCTTCGTACTCCAAGCCGTGGATCTGGTAGAGGTCGATAGTGTCGATACCGAGGCGATCCAGCGACCGGTCGATTTTCCGCGCCGCTCCCTCGTACTCGCGCTCCTGGGTCTTGCAGCCTAGAAAGATGTCGTCGCGGTACTGCCGGAGCTTCGGCCCCAGTTTCAGCTCCGCGTCGCCGTAGGTCGGTGCGACATCGAAGTGATTGACCCCGTGGTCCAACACGAGTTCGACCAGCTGGTTCGCGCCCTCCTGTTCGAGCCAGTTGAGTGCGATCGAGCCGAACGTCAGCACCGTGCTTTCCTGTCCAGTGTCGCCCAGTGCTCGGGTTTCCATACCGGCTCAACGCCCCGGAGACCAATAACCGTTGGTCGCTGCCGTCTCAGACAGTCTGGATACCGGACTGCGAGGGGGTGTGCCGGCCGGGGTTTATTACTCCCTCAGTCCGAACGGGATGTATAGATGTTTGGGAGAGAACAACTGTTCTCGGCGATGACGGCGTCGTACGTGATCGCAGTCACGCTCGCCCTCGTCGTCGCCGCGATATTCGCGCCGGTCATCTGGAACGGCGTGCCAAGCGGTGGTGACGACGACCCGAGCGTCGCCGTCGTCACCCTTCGCGGCGGCACAACTGACGCTAACGTCAACGCTGTCAAGCAGGACCTCCGCGAAGCACGAACTAACGAATCAATCGAGGCGGTCGTCCTCCGGATCGACAGTCCCGGTGGGCCGGTCGACTCGAGCGAGGAGTTCTACCTCGCCGTGAACCGGACCGCCAGTGAAATGCCCGTCGTCGCCTACGTTGAAGGCACGGCCGCATCGGGCGGGTACTACGGCATCACACCGGCCGACGAAATCGTCGTCAAGCCGAGCTCGAACGTCGGCAGTATCGGCGTCATCGTTCAGGCCCCGCTGAGTCTCATCGAGCAGGTGGAAAAGCAGGGCGAGACGTTCGTCCGGTCGGGGCCGGACAAGGCCCAGATAAGCAAAGACAGCCTCCGTGAGGACATCGAGGTGCTCCAGCGATCGTTCGTCGGGACGGTCATGCGTCACCGGGGCGAGCAACTGACCGTCTCCCGCGAGGAAGTCGCCAACGGCGGCACGTACCTCGGCGCACAGGCAACCCAGAACGGTTTCGCCGACCGGATCGGCGACACCGAACTGGCCATCGAACGGGCCGCCGCACTCTCTGACGACATCGAAGGCGACCAGTACGACGTGACCTATCAGGGCAGTGGCGGTGCCAATTTCAACGTCATCATCGTTCCTGCTGGCGCTGAAACTGTTCAGGGTGCGAACAACGTGACGTATCTCGTCCATCCCGACGACAGTGAGACGACGTTCCGGGAGCCGGTGAAGTACTACGCCGTCTGGGGAATCCCCGCTGAGGACAACAATGCAACGGTGATTCGCAATGACTGAGGGCCGTATCGTCAAGCCGCTGGCCGTGTTTATCGTCGTTCTCGTGGTGATACTGGGTGGCACGTTCCTTCTCGCAGTCGCCAGTCCGGGGTCGTCGGGACCGCCGGACGGCCAGTCTATCGATGGCCAGTCGCCGTCACAGTATCAGCCTGACGCCGTCAACGCACCCGCCGACCCCGAAGAGGGTGAGATTTCGGTCGACGCCGACACGAGCGACAAGCGCATACTCGTCGACACGAGCCACGGCAATCAGGTGTCTGAATCCGAACTCGAACCGATTACAGAGGCGGTGTTCGAGGCGGGCCACACCGTCGAGTACGGCACGTCCGGCACCGCCTCCTTTGCCGATTCGCTCGGCCAGTACGATGGTGTACTCATCGTCCAGCCGCTCGGCAGCTACTCACAGGCGGAACGCGATGCACTACAGGAGTACACGGAGGACGGCGGGCGTGTCGTCGTCCTCGCCGAACCCACACAGACCCGCCTTTCGACCGGCTTCACCCAGTCGACGACGACGGTGTCCTTCGGGGCCAACAACGCCACCGAGCGCTACGGCGTCAGGATGGGTGCCGAACAGCTGTACAACGTCGACGACGAAGCCAACGACAACAACTTCAAGGCTATCTACGCATCCCCGAGCGACGACGGTGAACTGACCGACGGTGTCGAGACAATTACGTTCGACACCGCCGGCTACGCGGTGATGAACGGTGACGCCGAGACGAAGTTCACCGCCGCCGAAGGTACACGGACACTGGAGACGCGCCGCACCGGCACGTACGCGACAGTCGTTCGCAACGACAACATGGTATTTGTCACTGATTCGACGTTCATCAGCAGTTCCGAGATATACGACGCCGACAACGAGGTGTTCGTCGGGAACCTGCTTTCGTTCCTGCTCGACGGCGAGGCACCCGATCCGGGCGGTGGCGCGACCACGGATGCCGGATTCGGAACCGGCGGTGATACTTCGACCGAAGCACCACCGGAACCGACCTCCAGCCCGACTCCGACGCCCGCACCCCCAAGCGGGACCTGAGCCGGGCTGCTCGGGCTGCCATTGGTCGCGGCTTCACTGATCGCTAATGCTGACCGTCGTCTCGCTGTACAGGCCACACTCGGCAGCGTCGGCCACACTTAGCCCCGCTCCGATAGTGTACTCCCCGGCCGGCGCGGGTTCCCACTCGTCGTCGCTGACCCGGAACATCCGGTCCCACCGCCGTCTGAACTGCTTTCGCTCGCCGCGGTCGAACCGGAGACTGCCGTCATCACTGGGTACGCTGTCGACGTGGGACGCCTCGGCCACTCCATCGACGTACCACGTCCACGGCCGCGGCGAGTCCGTCGGGAGCGTTATCGGCACCGGAAGCGCGTTCCGCATCGTCACGACGAACGGCACCTCGGTTCCCGCTGGATACGATGTCTGCGGGACCTCGATATCGACTGACACCGCGCGATAGCGGAGCCATGTCGGCAGCAGCCGGTCGCTCCAGGCCCTGCCGTTGATACTGCGTGCAGCCTGTGGCCGCGCTCCACGCTCGGTGGGCGCCCCTGGCTCATCGTCGTCGCGGTGGAGCGCCCCCGAATCGTAAATGCGACGCATTGTCAGAGGGTGGACCGGCGCACGCAAAAGTGTTATTCAGCCCCGCATGACTGTGCTGTCGTGGTCGGCCACGTCTGCACACTAGGCATTATGATTGAGAGAATCGACGGAAAACTCCCGTCTATCTGTACCTTTCACACACCACGTATGTTATACACAGCCAAACATAATAAGTGGCCTGACCACTGAGACAGCAGCAAGCCCTCTGCTCCGATGCTATCGACAAGTGACACGGTCCGGTTGTTGCACGTCGACGACGAGCCGGATTTCGCTGAGACAGCCGCCGCGTTCCTTGAACGCGAGAACGATCGACTCCAGGTTGAGACGGCGTCGAGCGCGGAAGACGCGCTGGAGCGGCTCGAAGCGTCAACGTTTGACTGCATCGTGTCGGACTACGACATGCCCGGACGCGACGGCATTGAGTTCCTCGAAGCCGTCCGCGAGGAGTACCCCGACCTCCCGCTCATCCTATTCACTGGGAAGGGGAGCGAGGAAGTCGCGAGCGACGCTATCTCGGCCGGTGTCACCGATTACCTGCAGAAGGAAGGTGGGACAGACCAGTACACACTACTGGCTAATCGGGTCCAGAATGCGGTGGAGGCGAGACAGTCGGCAACCGAGGCCAAGCGCCGGCGACACCGACTCGAACAGATCCTCAAGACTGTCCCGTCGTGTGTCGTGCAACTCGACCGCGACGGCCAGTTCGTGTTCGCCAATCAGCGCGCCGTCGACGTTCTCGGTCTGTCGCAGTCGGCGGTGAAAGACCGGGCCTACAACGACCCGGAGTGGGAGATTCGGGGCCTCGATGGGAACCCGATACCGGACGCGGAGCTACCGTTTCGGCAGGTTCTTGAAAGCGGCCAGCCCCTCTCCGACGCTCGGCACACGATTCACTGGCCAGACGGGACGGAGAAGGTACTCTCGGTGAACGGTGTGCCGCTGTTCGACGATGACGGGGCTGTCGAAAGCGTGGTCTGTACGCTGACCGACATCACCGATAAGCGCGACCGGAAACAGGACTTGGAGGAAACCGAACGCCGCCTCCAGCTGGCGCTAGAGGCCAGCGAAACGGGTGTCTGGGAGTGGGACTACGAGACAAACGAAGTCGCGTTGGGCGACACGCCCGAACGTCTCATGGGCTTCAAACCGGGAGAGTTCGACGGCACGCTGTCGGCCGTGCTCGACCTGATTCACCCGGAGGACCGCGCCGAGGTCCGCGAACAATTAAAACAGGCAGTCGAAACGGACGACATCTACAACGGGGAGTTCCGGGTGATTGACGCGGATGGCGACGTGCGGTGGGTCTCCGTTCGGGGACAACCCATCGAGGATGACGACAGTACACTGATGGTTGGCGTCCACCACGATATCACCGAGCGAAAGGAGCGTGAGCGTGACCTGCGGATAACAGAGCGCCGACTCGAGGCGATTCTGGAAAACACCACGACCCCGATGTTCATGAAAGACGACGAAGGGGAGTACCTCTTCGTTAACCATGGCTATCGGGAGATGACCGGACTCACTGATGCGGAAATCGTCGGCCGTACGGACTTCGAGCTGTTCCCCGAAGAGACAGCTGAAGCGACGTGGGCAAACGACCGTGCTGTCCTGCAAACCGGGCAACCGCTGGAGGTCGAGGAACGTGTCGTTATCAATGGCAGGGCACAACAGTACCTCTCGACGAAAGTCCCGATATACGACACGGGTGAACGGTCCGACCCGGATACACCGGTCGCCGTGTTCGGCGTCGCCAGCGACATTACCGATATCCGCGAGCAAGAGCAGGAGCTCCAGCGCGAGCGTGACCGACTCGCCGAGTTTGCCAGCGTCGTCAGTCACGACCTTCGCAGTCCACTGAGCGTCGCACAGGGACGACTGAAACTCGCCCGGACAACCGATGATGAGAGTCATCTAGAGGGGATCGAGAGTGCACTCGATCGGATGGAGCGAATCATCGACGACGTATTGCTCCTGGCTCGCCAGGGACGAGACATTCAGGAGACCGAGCCAGTTTCGTTCCGTGACGCGGTCACGGATGCCTGGAAGATGATCTCTCAGGACGCCGAGGACGGGAATCTCGTCTTTGCCGACACCGACGAGCGGGACGTGACGATCACCGCCGACCGGCCGCGCCTGCTACAACTGCTCGAGAACCTGTTCCGGAACAGTGTGGAACACGGCTCCACGCGCAGTCAGTCGGCGGTCGACAGCGCTGTAGAGCATGGGTCGGCGGAGTCACGTTCACAGGGACGGACGGATGTGGACCACGGCGCTACGAGTAGCCAGACGAGGCCGGAGGACACAGCCAACACCGGGGGCGTAACGATCACTATCGGTGCCACCGAGGACGGCTTCTACGTCGCCGACGACGGCCCCGGCGTTTCGGAAACCGAGCGCGAGACACTGTTCGAAGCGGGATACTCGACTGACGACGACGGCACCGGGTTCGGGCTGGCAATCGTCGACCGTATTGCCGAGGCTCACGGCTGGTCAGTCGGCGTGACGGAGAGCGCCGACGGCGGGGCACGCTTCGAGGTCACCGGTGTCGAGTTCACGTAGCGGGCGGTCCGGGTCGGGCCGCCGTACCGGTGATGTGTCCGGGACTAGCTCGTCCGCGTTGGCGTCTCTGGATACGCGTCGTCGTACAGCAGGCAGGCGATGCGGTGGTCGTCACCGACATCGAACAGCTCGGGATCGGTTCGCTCGCAGGGGGATTCGAAGGCGTCGTTCAGCGCCGTCCACGCGGCTTCGAAAGCCCCGTCGTGCAGGTGGTCGAGGGCCGTCCCGAACACTTCCTCGGCCTTCCGGTCGCCGACCGTCTCCGGGAGGCCAAATTCGTCCCGAACCCGGGCTTCGAGAGCGGACCGCGAGAGTTGACGCAGGTCTTCGTCCTCGAGACCTTCCCGCACTGCGGTTACCGCTTCCAGCGAGTCGGCCTTGCGGAGCCGTTGTTTCAGGTCCATCAGTGACCGCCACTCGGACTGTGCCATGTCTGTCCACTCGGGCTGGATAACCTTCGGACAGCGGGTGTGGAACCGACAGCCCGACGGGGGGTTCAGCGGCGATGGAACGTCGCCGGAGAGGAAAATACGGTCGCCCTCCCAGCCGGGGTCCGGCTCCGGAATGGCGGACAGCAGCGCCTCGGCGTAGGGGTGATACGGCGGCTGGAACACATCCTCGGTCGGGCCGACCTCGGCGAACTCGCCCAAATACAGGACGCCCACGCGGTCGGCGATGTGCTCGACGACGCTGAGATCGTGGGCGATGACGATGTAGGAGAGGCCGAACTCCGCCTGCAACTCTTTCAGGAGGTTCAGAATCTGGGCCTGCACACTCACGTCCAGCGCCGAGACGGGTTCGTCACAGACGATGACCTCGGGGTCGACGGCGAGTGCGCGGGCGATGCCGATGCGCTGGCGCTGGCCGCCGGAGAACTCGTGGGGATAGCGATGGGCGTGGCGCTGATTGAGTCCCACGGTTTCTAGCAGGTCGCTGACGCGCTCAGCCCGGGCCTCGCCCTCGGCGATGTCGTGGATATCCAGCGGCTCGCCGACGATGTCGCCGACCGTCAGCCGCGGATTGAGGCTGGCGAAGGGGTCCTGAAAGATGTACTGGATGTCCTTCCGGAGCGCCCGCAGGCGGTCGTCGGAGGCCGCCGTCAGGTCCTCGTCCTCGTAGCGGACCGTCCCGGCCGTGGGCTCGATGAGTCGCAGGAGGCTCCGGGCGAGCGTGGTCTTGCCACAGCCGGACTCGCCGACGATACCGAGGGTCTCTCCGGGGTATAGCTCCAGGTCGACGCCGTCCAGCGCCTTCACTTCCTGACTCCGGCCCAGCAGGGTGTCGACGAGGCCCCCGCCGGACTCGTAGTACTTCGTGAGGTTCTCGATCTCCAGAATCGGGCTGTCTGCTGTCTTAGCCATCGCTCAGCCCTCCCGCATCGTCCTCCCCGTCGTCGTTCTGGTCCAGCAAGTCGGTGTCGAGGCCGACCGGGTCGGAGTCCGTCCGGACCGGTTCCGAGTCCGGTCGCCGGACTCGGGGGTCAGGCTGGCCGTCCTCGGGTTGCTCCGCTCGACCTCGCACTTCGACCTCGTAGTCCAGTTCGTTGTCGAGGTCGCCCGTGTAGGCTAAACAGGCCGCCGCCCGGTCGGACAGCCCAACGCCCTCGCCGGTGTCGGGGTCGACGAGTGGCGGCTGCTTGCGCGTACACACCTCTTCGGCGAAGGGACACCGAGGGTGGAAGCTACAGCCGGAGGGGACCTCCACGAGGTCCGGCATGGTTCCCGGAATCGTTTGGAGACGGTCCTGTCCGTCACCGATGCGGGGGATAGCGCTCATCAGCCCGACGGTGTAGGGGTGTTTCGGATCGTAGTACAGCTCCTCGACGGTCGCCTTCTCGACGGCGCGGCCGGCGTACATCACCATCACCCGGTCGCACATCTCCGCGATGACGCCCAGATCGTGGGTGATGAGCTGAATCGCCGTGTCGTACTCCTCGGCGAGGCGTTCGAGGCGGTCCAGGATCTTCGCCTCGATGGTCACGTCCAGCGCCGTCGTCGGCTCGTCGGCGATGAGGAGGTCGGGGTCACAGGACAGCGCCATCGCGATGACGACCCGCTGTTGCATGCCACCGGAGAACTCGTGGGGGTAATCGTCGTAGCGGGCCGCCGGTTCCGGGATGCCAACGTCGTCAAGCAGCCGAATAGCCCGGTCGCGGGCGGCTGCATCGTCGTAGTCGAGGTGGTGGCGGATCGCTTCGGCGATCTGTTCACCCACCGTATAGACGGGGTTGAGGGCAGTCTGTGCGTCTTGGAATATCATCGCGATGTCGTTGCCCCGGACATCACGGACCTCGGATTCGGACATCTCCATGAGGTCTGTGCCGTCGAAGCGGACGGTCCCGCTCTCGATACGGCCGGGCTCTTCGATGAGCCGCATCACGGACAGCGCGGTGACGCTCTTGCCTGCGCCGCTCTCGCCGACGACGCCGAACTTCTCGCCGCGCTCGATACGAAAGGAGAGGTCATCGACGGCGGTGACGACGCCTTCCTCGGTGTAGAAGTTCACCGTGAGGTCTTCGACTTCCAGCAGCGCCATCAGACTTCGCCCCCACGGGCCACGTCCTCGCCCTCCTGTGCGTCCAGCGCGTCGTTGATGCCGTCGCCGATGAGGTTCATCGACATCACGAACAGGAAGATCGCGCCGCCGGGGAAGACGGTGACCCACCACGGAATCGACCCACCCGGCCCCTGGACGATTGTTTGGCGAGTCTGGTCCAGCATCGTGCCCCATTCGGCGGAGCTAGGCGGGAGACCCAGCCCGAGGAAGCCAAGCGCCGCCACGCCGATAACAACGGTGCCGATGGAGAGGGAGGCCTGAACGATCAGCGGCGCGATGGCGTTGGGTACGACATGTCTGAAGATGACACGGCGGTCGCGCGCTCCCAGTGCCTTCGCAGCCAGCACGTACTCGTTTTCTTTGACTTTCAGAATCTCGCCGCGTATCAGCCGGGCGTAGCCGGCCCAGCCGATGGCCGTGAACGCGAGCACCAGCTCCCAGTACCCCTTGCCGAGCACGGCGACGATAATCAGCGCCAGCAGGAGGCCGGGGAACGCGAAGATCAGATCGAGTACCCGCATCATCACCTCGTCGACCCAGCCGCCGTAGTAGCCGGCGACCGCGCCGTACACCAGCCCGATCGCGGCGGTGACGAAGACGACGATGAAGCCGATAGAGAGGCTGAACCGACCACCGTACAGCACGCGGGAGAACACGTCCCGCGCGGAGCCGTCGGTCCCGAACGGATGGGCCAGCGACGGGGCCTCGTAGGCGCTCACGTCTAGCCCCTGTGCGTATAGGATGGCGCCCGGGTCGTACGGCGCGAGCGAGAACGGCTGGACGGTGACGCCCGCAATCGTGATTGGACGGGCAAACAGCGCCAGCAGTGACATCGCGATGACGATGTACAGCCCGAGCATCGCGCTGCGGTTCCGGCGGAACTCCCGCCAGGCGCGTGTCCAGCGGCCCTCTGTCTCCGTGTCTCTCGTCTCTGTCCAGTCGGATAGCGGTTCGCGGGACTCGACGCGGTCGGCGTCGAACCCCGTTATCCGGATGCGTCCTCGGTCAGTGCTCATAGGTCAGTCATAGCGGATTCGTGGATCCAGTACAGCGTACATAATGTCTGCAAGCAGGTTCGCGAGGATGATCGTCACGCCGGTAAACAGCGTGATGGCCATGATGAGGTCGACCTCGCGGCCGATGATTGCGCCGACAAAGGCCCGCCCCAGGCCAGGCCAGGCGAACACCTGTTCGACGACGACGGCACCGGCGAAGATACTCGCGGTCAGGAACGCGGCGATGGTGGTCACCGAGATGAGCGAGTTCCGCAGGACGTGTTTCAACACGACCGTCCGCTCGGGGAGCCCCTTCGCCCGCGCCGCCGTGACGTACTCCTTGTTCATTTCTTCGGCCATCGACGACCGCATCACGCGCATCAGCGTCGCCGACGACGCCGTCCCGATGGTGACGCCCGGCAGGACGAGATACCATAGCATCTCGGCCGAGAGTAGCGGTTTGTCCGGAGCCAGCACGGGCCAGAGGTCCAGCCAGAGCGCGAACACGAGGATGAGCATCAGGCCGAGCCAGAAGTTCGGCAGGGAGATGCCCGACAGCGCGAACACCCGCGAAAGGTCGTCGCCCAGCGTGTCCTTGTTCACCGCGGCGTAGATACCGGTCGGGATGGAGATCAGCAACGCGATGGCCCAGCCGAACAGCCCCAGCGCGATGGTTTCGGGGAGCCGGGCCATGATGTAGGGCAGAACCGGCTGGTCGACACTGATGACCGTCCCCAGATTGCCCTGCAGGACATTGCTCATCCACGTGAGGTACTGCTGCCACACGGGGCCGTCGAGTCCGTATCTGGCGCGTATTGCCGCCTCCTCGGCCGGCGAAATCTGCGGATTCAGGGCGACCATCTGGTCGATGGGGTCCCCCGGCGTCAGGTGGACCAGCGCGAAAGTAAGCACCGAGACGCCGAACAGTATCGGAATCGTCGCGGCAACGCGAACCGCGATGAATCGTCTGAGGCTCATCGTACTGGATCACTCCCGGTCGAGATACGCCACCTGCTGGTCTGTCGGGTCGTGCAGGCCGTAGGGCAGGATTCCGCTGGAGAACGTGTACGTGTTGTGCCCGACGTAGTCGGTCGACAGTGAGGAGACGTTCGTCCCGAAGACGGTGTAGCTGTTGGGGGCCTGTTCGATGAGACCCCGCCACACCTGGTCGTACTGCTCTCCGCGGAACTGTGGGTCCTCGACGGCCTCGACGGAGAACCGAGCTTCCGTCGCGATCTCGTCGAGGTCGGGCGTGTCGACCCGCTGGAAGTTACAGCACTGGCCGAAGTTGTCGATGGAGTTGACGGCGTCGTAGAAGCTCCCGGGGTTGAACGTCCCGGAGAGGCCGATGAGGACGATGTGGCCTTGCTGGTGGTACTCCGGCCCGAGGATGCGCTGGACGAACGTCGTGAACTCGAAGGTCTCGACGCCGATGTTAAAAAACTCCGTGTTGCTCATCACCTGCGCGATGAGTTCGGCCTCGCGCACCCGGTCGTCGGAGGTGTTTGTCTCGATTGTCGCCTCGATGGGTGTCTCGACGCCGAGGTCGTCGACGGCCTCCGCCAGCAGTTCGGTCGCGGCCTCGGTGTCCTGTTCCGTCTGTGGGCGCAGTTCCTCGACCAGCGTCTTGTAGTCTGCTGATCCCTCGTCGGCGGCCAGTTCGGGCAGCGGCGTGTACGCCGGGTTCCGGTACCCGTTGTAGATGTTTTCCGCGATCTGGGCGCGTGGAATCAGCTGATTGACGCCCCGGCGGATGCGTTCATCGTCCCACGGCGACTGGGTGACGGGGTACTGGAGGAAGTTGTATGCCCCAGCGTTGGTTACACTGAGCCGGTAGTCCTCCGCACTCCGGTACTCGCTGTATGTGTCGCTCGTGAGCCCGTAAGTGAGGTCTATCTCGTTGTTGTTGAGTGCGGCTGCACGGGTCGCGTCGTCGGTGACGATGGAGACCGTGACCTCGTCGACGACCGGGCTCGTCGGGAACCCGTCCGGGCCGTCCCACCAGTCCAGCGCGTCGAGGCCGAGGTCGTCCAGCCAGTAGTCGTCGAACGTACTGAACTCGGCGCGTTGCTCGGCCTCGTAGGACTCGAACTCGAAGGGACCAGTCCCGATAGGCGTCAGGTCGTTGCGCGGGTCCGCTCCCGTATTCGGGTACTCCTCGATGTGTTCCATCGGGTACACGGTCGTCGGGAGCTGACTGTCGGCCTCGGCGTCTGGCTCCTGCCCGTAGATGTCGACGGTGTAGTCGTCGACGGCCTCCGCGTAGAGGAAGGAGTCGAAGGTCTGGGCCGAGATCGAGGAGTTCTCCAGCACTTCATACGAGCGAGCGACGTGCTCTGCGGTCATCTCCTCGCCGTTATGGAAGGTGACGCCCTCGTGGAGTTCGGCCCGGTACTGTATCCCGTAGGTCCCGTCTTCGACGGCGTCGGGCGCTTCGTTGACCGTCAGCACCTCGCCAGCATCCGGGTTCCTGATGATGATCTGGTCGTCGGCGACGAGGTTCCCTTCGTCGTCTGTCTCCGCCGACACCATGTACGGCTCGTAGGCCCCGTCCTCGACTTCTTGGACGTCCATTCGTTCCCACGTCTTCGCGAGCCACGGGTACACAGTCCCCGCGGCGTCCTGTGTGATGAGACTCTCGTAGATGAGCCCGTGGACGTTGCCGGCCGGCGCGCTGGTGCTGTATGACGGGTCGAAGGAATCGATACCCGCACCGAGGCCGAACCTGAGTGTCCCGCCTTCCTGAATCTCGTCGACGGTGACCTCAGCCCGCTCCCGGACCGGGTCGAGGCTCTGGCCGCCCTGGCTTTCGCCGTCCCCGCCTCCGTCACTGCCGGCGCTACAACCGGCGAGCGCCACTACTGTTGACGCGCCCGCGGTCTTGAGGACACGCCGTCGCGTCACTGTATTCGTGTCCGCAGCTGCGTCATAAGGCATTCGCGTTGACCTCGAAAGTTATGAGTTATGTTGCCTTCCCACACACTTATAGCATGACGGCGTTCGGAGTCAGGCAACACCCCCGGAGCGCGACAGTCAGGGAGGACACTATACGGAGCCGATACAGACCCCCCGGCCGAGCTTCACCGCCGGCAGAACGACGCCGGTGGCCGGCCTCAGACCGGCGATACGTCACCCTGCGACCGCCTGTTGTTCGAGACCGTGTCTAGAGGGAACGACACGTGGAGTCGGCCCTTCGAATTCGGCTCGATGCCGGACGCTCTCCGGGACAATCCAACGAAGCCCCGATCAAACGTGGGACCGATGTCTACAGTTGCGATTCGGGTTCGAACGGCCGTTTAGAACGGCTGGCCGCAATCCTCGTACTCGTCCATCTCTTCCATATCGTCGGTCTTGGAGGTGGAGGAGCCGCTCAGACGGTGTCCTCATCTGACGCCGCCGAACCTGTCCCTGCGGCGTCCTGTCTCCGTCCTGTCTCGGCGTCACAGGGGAGCGTAGCCGCCAGCCGCTCGGCGACCATTGGACTGACCAGACCGGCCAGTTCCATCGCTTCTGTCTCGTGGTCGTCGAGATCTAGCACGCCTCGGAAGAACCACGAGACGGTTACGTACGTCTCGTGTAACTCTGTGGCCTCCTCGCGTCCTGATTCGGTCAGCGTCACTCCATCGTAGGGCTCGTAGGAGACGAGACCGTCTTCGGCGAGCCGCTGGCACATCTCCGTCACCGCCGCTGGTGACCGATCGAGCATCTCCCCTAACTCTCCCGGCGCGACTGGCGGGTCGTCCCGGTGCTGTGCGATGTAGATCGCCAGCAGATACTCCGGTGCCGTTCTCATCGCTCCGCTGAATCCGTCCCGTCCCCGCCGCTTGCTGCGGGCGTACCGGCCGTCGATTCCCCCGTCGACCGCTCATCGGTCCCGAAGACCACCGCGTAGGCCCAAGTCCACAGTCGAGCGCGCGACCGTTGCGGGCGTTTATCCATCGTCCAGTTCCCCCGATATCCCGCTATCGCTGTCGCCACTCATCAGGCAGACGCCCCCCGATAGTGTCGGTAGAGCACGGGTAACCGCTCGTCGTCGGGGCTTGGGAACAAAGCCCGCAGTGACCGTCGGCTCCACCCCGGTGTCGACAGCGCTCTCGACAAGACGGAACGGTCCGCCATCGATCCTTGCGTGGACCACCCCCGTTTGTGCCCCGCACTCAGTACCGTCGCCTGCCATATTATTTAGGCTTGCCTAATAATATAAAACGCCTACGATTTTTAGGACGACCTAACTCAATCGACGAAGTCGGTACACCAGCGCAGTTGTCCGGCTGTCTGGCGTATCGAGCCCGACACGAGGCACTCGGTCTCACTACCGAGAAGTGACTTGTCATCGCTGTTTCGTATCGACCCGGCTAGTACGGCCTGACTGATTTGATATCGCATTATATGATTTATCAAGTCAGCGGTCTGCACAGCTCCGACGCGCCGATGAGCAGCTAGAAGATGATAATTAGCGGCCAAAACGTCGCTATTCGGTAAACTCGGTAATAGAATCGAACGCGTCGGTCGCCAGCCGCTCGGCGACCGCGTCTCTGTCCACGTCGCTGATCTCCTGTGGGTATTTTCGCTCGAAGTAACTCACGATGTTCTCGACATCGCGAGTTAGCAGTTCCCGGGCGTTTTCGTGGTCGGTCGGGACGGCCTGGGGCCAGTCGAAGACGACGACGCCTTCGTTCGTGACGAAGACGTTGTACTCACTCATGTCCGCGTGAACGTACCCCTCGCGATAGGCCGTCTGCATCTCCTCGAGTACGAGATCCAGAATCGGCAGTACCTGTTCCGGTTCGAGTTTCGTTCGGGAGAGTTCGACGCCGTCTATCTTCTCCATGACAATCGCATGGCGGTTCGTATCGATGGGCTGTGGAACTGCCACGTCCGGATACAGGGTTTCGAGGGCATCGTACTCCCGTTCGGCGGCCTTTCGGGCAGTGTAGAGCCAGGAGACGTGGTCGCGGTCGGCCGTATATTCCCGCTCTTTCATCACCTCGCGGAAATTGGTGTACCCTTCACGATGGTATTTTAGCGCCACCGGTTTGTACGACTGGGCCTCGTACACGTCACTCTCCTTGCCGACGCCCAGTGGCGATCCTACTCCCTCGATGGTGTCGCGCTCAGCAAAGGTATGCAGCGCAAGCGTATCGTACCCCTCGAACGTGAGTTTGAACCCCTCGTACTGGATGGTCTTGCGCTCGACCAGCCCCCGGTCCGCACACCGGTCGAGTCGGTAGTCGACGTCTTCCGTCGTCAGCCGGGAGAACTCGGTCAACTTCTCGCGGGCGACGTACTCCGAGAACCGCATCCCCTGTTCGACGCCAGAGAGCAGATGGAAGTCCTCGGGTTCCAGCTCCGCCATCACTGAAGCCACGTTCTGGACCATTAGGGGTCTCTACTGGGCCAACTGGTAAAAGGCCGACGCGTTCGGCGGAGGGGCGTCGATAAATCAGTGAGCGCTATACCAAAATCCGTTTCATCCTCACCGCTGTCCGGTTTGGTATCCGGCTGCCGATATGCTGATCAGTACGTTTGTTGGCAAGCGGAGCTGTTCTGTGGGATGTCCGGTGTCGATCATATACGGCCGCTGTACCGAGTACCGTTTCAAACACAGTTCAGCGTCGCCGCGTTGAGTCGGAGCAAAAGACAGTCCGCTCAGGGGGGCACAGGCTCCCTCGTGCAGGACAGACCAGTTCCAGTATTAGGTATCTAACTACACTCCGATACGGGCTCGGTTTCGGTGTTTCGCGATCGCAACAGCGTCTGAGACAATATCCTGCCGAGTAGGGAATACTTTAACCCACATGAGCACATGTTCTCATAGTAGTATTATCGGTCGGATATCACTGCTGTACTCCCGTTTCTGTAGCTCAAACCACGACTGAGTACTCCGTGAATGCGGGCTCCGAACGGTTGCAGTCCCCATTATTTGAACCGTGTCTGGAAGGCACCGCGAGTAACGCATTAGACTGCAAATACAATCCTAACCTCGGTAGCTGTATATGTAATGCGAACAGTGGATGCCTTCAGCTACTTCATATGTTCTAAATTAGTCTCTACTTTTGATCACCTGAACACAAACATCCTGTGTGAGCAGACGAAACAAAGACCAACTCAGAGATCTGCTTCGCTCGCTTGCCCTCCATCCCCACGATAGACGACTCGCGTTTCCAGTGTTGTTCGCCGTCGGCACACAGTTGTACTTTTTCTTGACAATCACACTTAGTTCTCCTCGACCACCCATGGCGCCCGACGCTGGGATCTTTGAGCATCTTGGCTGGTATCTGACACACGGCGGTCGGTTGTACGTCGACGCCTGGGAACCGAAGCTTCCGCTGTCCTACGAGACGACCGGGATACTGGCATTGCTGTCCGGTGGCGATATGTACCGTCTCCACCTCTTCAGCGTGGTGCTGATGTGCGGTGCGGTGTGTGCCATCGTCGGACTCGTTGTAATACTCGTCTACGACGTCACCGGCGATGATATCGTTGCGCCGCTGGCTGGCCTGTCGATGTTCCTGTTGCCGGGGTTTGCCGTCCGGCCAGCGTATGGATTCAAAGCGAAATACCTCCTCGTTCTCTGTGGGTTACTGGCGATATATCTGTACACGCGTGGCTACCCGGCACTGAGCGGTGTCGCTGCGGCAGCCAGCGTGGGATACTGGCAGGCTGGGGCCATCTTCCCGCTGATTGTGGTCGGCTTAGCGATTCAGCAGCGCGACACGCGGGCGCTTGAGCGTGTCGTTGCCGGCGGCCTCGGGTTCACCGTCGTCATGTTGCTGCCGGTGTTCCTCCTCTGGCACTCAGCCGCAGAGATGGTCGTTCAGGTCGTTCTCGTCCCATTACAAACGGAAGAACACGCGTCGTTGCTCACCCGGGTTGTCGCCGGTGTCGTCCACTTCAAATGGGCGTCACCGTTCGTCTTGCTCGGTGGACTTGGTCTCGTTCACACTGTTCGATGCTGTTTCACTGATGATCATGACGCTGCTGGGCGCACCGACTGGTGGATTCCGGTCGGCGCAGCGTGGTTCGCGTTTCTGATACTGTTCGTCGATTTCGAGACTGGTGGCTACACCGACCTCATTCCGGGCCTTGCGTTCGTCGCAATCGGTGTCGGGGTGATCGCGACGGTGCTTCGCGACCGGCAACAGACACGGTACCTCGGTGCCACTCTTGCGCTGGTCCTTGTCGTGAACGTCGCCTTCCTCGGTAGTGTCGGCGTTATCTTCACACCCGTCGAGACACCGGGTCCGGAACCGATGTCGGATCTCGAAACGCACGATCTCCCGGAAGCATACGACGAGGCCGAACCAGTTCCCGATGTCCGGTACATCTACTGGCAACGGATCGAGCCATCGACGTGTCACTACCGACTCTCGGTGATGGAGTTGCGGTGGCTCGACCGAATCGACTCGTCGGTAGACAGTCGCTGTCTCGACTTGGGGGCCGCCAGAGGCCGACTCGGGAACGGGTAGCCAGTTACGACTCCGCGGAGTCGTAGTCGGAGAGCGAGGTCTGTGTCGTTTCGACCGAACCCGTGATGATGTAGGGGACGATAATCCGGAAGAACTGAGCGGCGAGCACCAGCAGGATCGGACCCAGGAAGATGCCGTAGAAGCCAAACGCGATGGGGCCGAGGATGTACGCGAACATCAGCAGGCCGATGTGGGTCAGATCACCGCTGACGTACGGTCGAATCAGGAAGTCCGGGATGGTGTCGACGACGACAAGCGTGACTACGAGGAAGAGGACAACCCAGGCCAGGGCTGCCGTCTGTCCCGTGATGACCGCGGAGACTGCAAGCAGTGCAGCCACGGGCAGGTAGACGATCTTCATCCCGACCACTGGAACGAGGCTGCCGATGCCGGTGAGCGCGCCGACGAGTGGGGCAAACGGGATCTGCACTGAGCCGGGCGCGACCAGATTGTACAGTGAGAACACGAAAATTCCGATAACGCCCGTCACCAGTGCGTTCAAGATGTTCCCGAAGAGAATCGAGGACAGTTCCTCGTCGACCGCCGCCGCGTAGTTGCGAAGGACACCCGATCCATCGAAGGTGTCAAGGAACCAGCCGACGAGCCGTGGTCCGTCGGTAAGCAGGTAGTACGTTCCGGCGAACATGATGAACACACGCAGCAGCAGCGCCGTCAACATACTCAGGGAGCCGATGAGCGTATCGGAAACACGTCCCAGCCACGACTGGACTGTCGCGTTTTGCAACAGGTCGATCACTTCATCCGGCCCCATTGCCAGCACGTCTGAGAAGCCGAGGTCGGTGAGCGGCCCCGGCAGCGAACCACCGCCCTGGAGGTCTTGGAACTGCGACAAGTACGCTGCGCCCAGGCCACCTTCGCCGAAGAACGACTGTAACTCGGGAACAATAAGCACGATCGTGTAGCCGACCAGAAGCACGAACGGTAGCAGGAAGAAGAAAATCGTGGCCGCCGCATGGATCTGCTTCTGGTAGGGGACGGCCCGACCCATGAACGACTCAGGCAGCGGGAGCCACCCGAGCCGCCGATAAATCGGTCGACTGGCATAGTACAGAAACACGGTAAACACGAGCGTCGGAAGGAACTGGGACAGGACGACTCCGACCACGAGGAAGAGTGCTACGCCCGCGGTAGCAAGGAGGACGCGCCGTCCGAGGTCGGTGCTATATTCCATATGTTTTCAGTACAACATCTCGATAAAAAATAAAACCACCGGTCGGCCCGATGGTTGTCAGGATGAGCGGGGCAAAACGGGTGTTTCACGCCATCGGTTGTGGCTAGAGCCCTTCGAACTGCGTGATCGCCTCGCGCCAGTCTTCGGGGATCGGGCGCGAGGACTCCGTGTCACGGTCGTATGTAACGACGGTCGTTTCCCCAGTCGCAGCCACACCATCCTCGGTCCGGACCTCGTACTCGAAGGGGAAACTCTTCTCGCCAAGACGCGGAACCCGGACGGCAACGGCGACTGAGTCACTGATCTGGACCGGCTGGATGTAATCGATTTCGAGGTTCGCGATTACCATACCGGTGCCCGACTCGCTGCCCGAGAGCAGCGCTTCGCCACAGTCGACCACGTCGTGCAGGTAGTCGATGCGAGCCTCTTCGAAGTAGGTCGCGTACGTCGCGTTGTTGACGTGGCCGTACGTGTCGATGTCCGTGTATCGGACCTCGACTTCCGCCGTGTACTCGAAGCTCATGCCAGCAGTTCCGCGTGTTTCTCTTTGAGCTTCTCGATTTTCGGCGGGATGGTCAGCTGACAGTAACTCTGGTCCGGGTTCTTCTCGAAGTAGTCTTGATGGTACTCCTCGGCGGGATAGAACGTCTCCAGTGGCTCGACTTCGGTGACGATGTCGCTGTCGTAGCCCGGCTCTATCTCCTCGATGAGGGCTTCGACGGTTTCGCGCTGGGCCTCGTCGTGGTAGAACACAGCCGAGCGATACTGCGTGCCAACGTCGTTGCCTTCTCGGTCTTTCGTCGTCGGTGTATGCGTGGTGAAATGGACCGCAAGGAGGTCCTCGTAGCTCACCTCGTCCGGGTCGTACGTAATCTGGATACACTCGGCGTGGCCCGTTTCCCCGCGGCAGACCGCCTCGTAGCTGGGGTCGGCGACGTGGCCGCCGGCGTAGCCCGAGACCACATCGGTCACGCCGTCGATCTGCTTGAACACCGATTCCGTACACCAGAAGCAGCCGCCTGCGAATGTCGCTTGTTCAGTCATCATCGGACGTACGTGCCCGGCGTACAAAACTCACTGGCTGTGGTCGTCGCAGATGCGTATCGATCTACCGGTCGACCTCGCCCATGATCGTGTCCAGACTGCCAATCGTCGCCACGAGGTCTGGCACGTACTCACCGCGAGCCATCTCGGACAGCGCCTGAACGTGTGAGAAGGAGGGGCCGCGGATCTTGAACCGCGCCGGTGTCTCTGTCCCATCAGACCGGATGTAGATGCCGAGTTCGCCCTTCGCGGCCTCGACAGCGCGGTAGATTTCGGTGTCAGGATCGGGCCGGAGCGTTCGGGGGACGTTCGCCTGTATCTCGCGGTCGTCCTCGGGCCAGTCCTCCAGCAGGTCGACGCACTGGCGGATGATCTTCGCGGATTCTTCCACTTCGCGCAGGCGCACGAGCAGGCGCGAGAAGTTGTCGCCACCCTGTTCAGTGACGACCGACCAGTCGAGTTCGTCGTAGTAGCCGTACGGGTCGTCCCGGCGGAGGTCGTAGTCGACGCCGGAGGCCCGCGCGACCGGGCCGGTACAGCCGTAGGCCTTCGCGGTTTCAGCCGAGAGATGGCCCGTGTCAACTGTCCGGAGCTGGAGGATTTCGTTGCTGGTGAGCATATCGTGGTACTCTGTGAGCTTGTGGGGCAGGTCGTCGAGGAACGCACGGATCTTCTCGAAGAACGCCTCGTGGGGCTCCGGTAGGTCCCAGGCAACCCCGCCCAGCCGCAAATAATTAAACATCAGCCGCTGGCCGGTCAGGTCTTCGAGGATGTCCTGAACGAGCTCGCGGTCTCGGACTCCCCACTGGAAGGTGGCGGTGAACTCCCCGACCACGTCCAGCGCGTAGGTCGCGACCGCGAGCATGTGTGAGAGAATGCGTGAGAGTTCGCCGCCCATCGTCCGAATGACCTGCGCGTACGCTGGCACCTCGATGTCGGCGAGGTCCTCGGCCGCCCGGGCGTAGGCCCACTCGTTCAACAGACCGGCCCCGCCCCAATCCCAGCGGTCCGGGTACGGCATGATCTGGTGGCGGTAGGTACTCTGCTGACACATCTGTTCTTCACAGCGGTGGATGTAGCCGATGTCGGGGTCGACGGCCGCCACCTGCTCGCCGTCGAGTTGGGCGTTCAGGTGGAGGACGCCGTGGGTCGAGGGATGGTGTGGCCCCATGTTGAGGTGCATCGTCTCCGGCCCCTCGCGGTGGTCTTCAAGCAGGCGCTCGTGCTCGCGGAAAGAGACGATCTGTGGCTGGTCCTGATTGTAGTCCCGGCTCAGCGGGTGGCCCTGCCAGGTTTCAGGCAGGAGAATGCGTCGGAGGTCTGGGTGGTCCTCGTACTCGATGCCGACGAGGTCGTACGCCTCCCGCTCGTGCCACGCCGCCGTCGGATACACGGGCGCGGCGGACTCGCTGATCGGCGACTCCTTAGGTGTCGGAACGACGACCGAGAGCTCCTGTGTCGGGTCGACGTAGCGCCGCAGATGATAGATCGTCTCGAACCGGTCGGCGTACTCCTGAGCCGTCACACAGGCACAGTGGTCCAGCCCGGCCTCGGTTCGCAGCGTCGAGAGGACGGTCTGTACCTCGTCGGCACGGATGACGGCGGCCGGGGCGTTCTCGTGGGTTTCCGTCGTGAGGACGTGGTCGCCAATCGGGTCAATGAGTGGATGGACATCGTCGGTGCGGTGGACTGTTTGGGCCATCTCCGTGGCCGTGCGTTCGCTGGCTGCCGTCCTCGGACTATCCCCTCATGCCCGAGGTTATTTTAAATACCTCTCGGAACAGTCAGCTATGAAGTACGTCACGCTCTCGCTGTGGATGGCCCCCGAGGTCCGCCACCCGATGCACCAGTTCGTGGTTGAGCACGACGGCTACGAGGCAAGCTATCTCCTCCGGGGCAACGAAATCGGTGCCGACCTCCAGACGCTGCTGTTTCACGTCGACGGCTTCCCGCCGGAGCCCTACCGAGCGGCACTGGAACAGGCCGACACCGTCCGGGAGTACGCCATTTCGACGTGCTCCGACGAGACGTTCTACCTCTACGTACAGGATTCGCCGTCGGCGACCGGTCACGACCTCGTCAATGCTCTCACGCGGGCCGGTCTGGTCATTGTCTCGCCGGTCGCATACCGCACCGATGGTACTGTCGGGCTCACGCTGGTCGGTCCGGGCGGGACGGTCCAGCAGGCAGTCGAGACGGTGCCAGACGGTATCTCTGTCGACGTGCGGGAGGTGGGGGAGTACGACAGCCGCCGACTCGACACCGGTGCGGCGCTCACCGACCGGCAGTTCGAGGCTGTCGCCGCCGCCGTCGACTGTGGGTACTACGGCAACCCCCGCGAGGGGGGTGTCGACGCTGTTGCCGACAAACTCGGCTGTGCACCCGGAACTGCCGCCGAACACCTTCGGAAGGCCGAGGCCCACGTGATGGCTGCCATACTCGAACAGCGTCCCGCATCGATGGCGTAGTCCGCTTTGCCCGTGAACTCCCAGAGCGACTGTGTCGTCCCGAAAAACTATAAACTCCGGAACAGTGTCAACTAATGCTGGATTGCGAACACATCACGGGGCCAGCGGTGGCTCGACTCAGGACAACATTGACTATGGACACAGTAACTATCGACGACGTACCGGTTGAACGGAATCCGATGGAGGTACATGACATCCGCAAGCCCGTCTCCCGAAAACTCGGGACCGAGCATTTCGCGGCAAACTACTTCGAACTCGAACCCGGCGACTCCTTCTCGGGGAGCCTCCACCGCCACCACGATCAGGAAGAGGTGTTCTACATCGAGCAGGGACAGACCACCTTCGAGGTCGGTCTCGACCGCGAGGAAGTCGACGTTGCGGGCGGCGAACTGATTCGCTTCGAACCCGGCGAGTTCCAGCAGGGGTACAACTCCGGCGACGAGCGCGTCGTCGGCTGGGCCTTCGGCGCGCCCGGTGCCACGCACGACTGGGACGATCTGGAATCGAGAGCGCACTGCCCGGAGTGCGACGCGGAGACGACCCAGAGCGTCGCCATTGCTGACGGCCGGTTCGAACTGACCTGTACTGAGTGCGGGAACGTTCAGGGCTAGGCCCTGCGTCTGTTGTTTTCGTGGGTGGAAACAGGCTTTCCGGCGCTTTGCATAAACACGCCCCCGTCAGTCAGGTCAGCGGCTGCTAGCCCACAATTCATATCGCATCGCGTCACGAAGCCCGGGTATGTCACTGGCCGACCTGGATTGGCGCGTCATCGGCGAGGAAACACGACCCGGACCGATGACGATGGCACTGGAAGCGGCCGCTGCCGAAACCGTCGCCGCGGGCGGTCCGGCAACGGTGCGGGTGTACACCTGGCCCGATACGCTGTCGCTGGGCTACGGACAGGACCCGGACACGATCGACTGGGCGTTCTGCGAGCGCGAGGACGTTGGGGTAACACGGCGACCCACTGGCGGCGGCGCAATCTACCATGACAGCGTGGCGGACATCTCGTACGGCATCATCGCGCCGGCTGACGCCGTTCCGGGTGATCTGATGGCGTGCTACGAGCAGTTCTGTGAGCCCGTCCTTGACGCGTTCGAGCGTATGGGCGTCGACGCCTCCTTCGCTGACGACGAGCGGTCGGCGGTCCATCAGCCGGCCTGTTACCTGCGGCAACTCCACCCGGCCCACGATATCGTCGGTCCTGATGGTCGCAAACTCAGCGGGAACGCGCAGTACCGCCAGAAGGATGCCGTTATCCAGCACGGCTCTCTGTCTGTCTCGCTTCGCCCAGAGCGCCACTGCGGCTGTTTCACTGCCGACCCCGACTCGGAGCGATTCACTGAGCGCGTCGGTGCGATAGACGAATACACCGATATTGACCGCGCCGAGGCTGTCGAGACGCTCCGCTCGACACTGGCCGAGTGGGTCGACGCGTCGGCGGGATCGTGGACGGACGACGAACTCGCACGCGCACGCGAGCACGCGGAAGGAAAGTACGGGGCAGACGAGTGGATTCAACGATCCCCCTGACACCACTCCGGAACGGTCGGGGCGGAAGTCAAACAATCGTGAATACTGGATTCGCTCGGATTGCCCATTGTTCGACACACAATTTAGGCTTCTAGGAAGCGCTCAATATCGTCTGCAACCTCGTCTTCCTGATTGTCTGGAACGCTGTCAAACCACTTGAGTGTCAGATCCTCATCGGTCGTGGTTTCGGATTCTGCAACGACGACATCACCTTCGATAGAAGCATTGAAAATCACGTGGTAGATCGAAAAGCGCTGGTCGTTATCGCTCTCGGGATGGAAGTCGATTCGACGAACCGTTTCGATCCGTTCGAGGACAACTGTGACATCAAGCAGGCTTTCTGCCTCTTGGCGGGTGACAGCCGTCCAGTCTTCGGTAGGGTCGACAGGGAACGCAATAAGCGTCCAGCCGTGGGAGCCGTCGTTCATCAAAAGGACCTCGCCGTCGTCGTTGGTAATCCCAACAGCAGCATGACTATCGACTTTGGCGGCGACTGATTCGAATTCAGTCATACTTAGGGTTCGAATCTGTTCTTGAAATGAAATCCCAGCGTGGTCGCGCAATAATTCCGGACTAGAGAACGAATCCATACACACTATAACATATGTGGCACAGTAAACATTTCTATCAGACAGTTCAGCAGTGGTAACTACATTGGTCATTCATTGGACAGGGTTACTAAGTGGCCCTTTCAGCCAATCCTATGAATAAACAAACGGTATTCACAACGACTGTTATAGCCTCTTTCGTGGTTGTCACTGTACGGTCGAAACATACACGAAGTGTTAGTATATACTAACACAGCGAACAGTCCTCGGAGAGTCACTTGGGGTCAGTAGCGAGGGACGGAGTATAGGGATCTGCTGGCCTTGAATCCCGAGGAAATAACTGTGCTGGTCGGCGGCTCCGCTTGCTCACTCCGCGTTCAGAGTGTTTCCTCTATAAACTGCGAGACGATGCGGTCCTCGGCAGTCCGGAGCTGATACTGTACGGTCGACCGGGGCTCGTCAAGTATCGATGCGAGGTCCTTGACAGAGACTTCCCGCGGTCGCTCGTAGTAGCCGTGGGTCACGGCGGCCTTGAGCACCCGCCACTGCTGGGGCGAGAAGTTCGTTGCGACTCGCTCGGTGGCCTTCCAGTTTCCGGCACTGGTAATGTGGGACACTGAGAGTGTGACGCCATCGCGGAGGCTCGATTCGATTTTGTCGTACACCTCGCCGATGGGGTTGGACCCCGGATAGAGAACGCGCCAGCGGTACTCGTTGCCTGTCCGTCGGGATTCGAAGATAGTGCCTTCGCTGACGTGCCGGTGCAGGAAACTCGGCAGCGACTGACAGCCGCTGAGTTCACGACGCAACGTGTACACTGTCCGTGACGACTCCCCGCGGTCCAGCATGTGGTAGGTTCGCGTCGTATCACAGCTCACAACGTCGAAACACTCGTTACAGCGGTCTTCGTCCAGAAAGACCTCGTCGAACGCGTTCAGGGCCTCCGGCGTTCCTTTCGCGTGGTCGAGTCGCCACATATGGTCGTCACCGACGAAGATGGCCGAGGACCACACAGAGAGGCTCTCGTGTTGCCGAAACACGTCCATCAGCGTATCAGCTCCTGCGTCGAACTGCAAGACGAACTCGAACTCGCGTGTTTCATCTACTTCGGCCTGTGGTTCAGTCATTTGGCTATTGCTAATTTAGAACATTCAGTATAAGTCAATTACTGGGCTATCAAGTCCACTTGAGCTTCTCAGTTGGCTTCTGATAAGCTACAGCCGCCGATTGGCTGTGGGCCGTACGTCTCGAATGATGGGTCTACAGAATAGAGGACAGTTCTGACAACAGCCCTACGTCACCGTTTTGTGACATCCCGGCCAAGCGGTGGCATGGTCTCGTCCCCCGCTGATGACGACCCTGTCGACACCTCCACCGACCCTCCAGCAACTGACGGCACCGTCGCAGCGCTTTCCGAGGAAGAACTGTACGCGATTGTCCGTGTCGCAGCCGAGGACGCGGTGCTCGGCGCGCTCGGGACGCTCATGCTGGTCGGCATCGGAATCGTCCTGATTGCCACCGGCGCGTCCGCACTGCTTGCAGATGTAACACCGATTTCGTTGCTCATCTCCGCCGTTTTCATCGGCTTTGGCGTCTACCTCGTTACGTCGAGTCTCGGCGTGATTCCGCCCGCCCGCGAGTGGCTCTGACTCCGGAACCTCTTTTATCGGGCATCACTGACCGGTGTGCATGGTACGAGTCGGGGCACACACCTCTATCGCCGGCGGCGTCTACAACGCCGTCGAGGAGCAGGTCGAGTACAGCGGCAACTGCGGGCAGATCTTCTCGCACTCGCCGCAGGTCTGGCAGGACCCGAACATCGACGACGACGAGGCCGAACAGTTCCGCGACCTCACAGCCGACCACGGCGTCGGCCCGTGGGTCATCCACTCGTCGTATCTGGTCAATCTCTGTACGCCCAAAGACGACCTCCGGGAGAAGTCACTGGACTCCATGCAGAAGGAGGTCGACGCCGCCGCGAAACTGGGCATCGAGTACGTCAACGTCCACCTCGGCGCCCACACCGGCGCGGGTGTCGACGGCGGCCTCGACAACGCTGCGAGCGTGCTGGACGACCTCGACATCCCTGAGGGCGTCACGGTGCTGGTCGAGTCTGATGCGGGTAGCGGGACGAAACTCGGCGGCCAGTTCGAGCATCTGGCGACGGTCCGAGAACGCACGGACCAGGATATCGAGTTCTGTCTCGACACGGCCCACATGTTCGCCGCGGGCTACGACCTCTCGACGCCCGAGGCCGTCGACGAGACGCTCGCGGAGTTCGACGAGGTCGTCGGATTCGAGGATCTCGCCTGTGTTCATCTCAACGACTCCAAACACGAGTGCGGGACGAACAAGGACGAACACGCCCACATCGGCAAGGGCCACATCGGCGAGGACGGGATGCGCGCGTTCGTCAACCACGACGCCATCCGCGACGTGCCGCTGGTGCTTGAGACGCCGACAGAGGACGGCAAGAGCTTCGCCTGGAACGTTGAGCGCGTCAAGGAACTCCGCGGCGAATAGGGCCTTCCGACCGCGATACTTTTGGGGGCGACTCGACTGTGAGGAACTGTGCGCAGGTTCTCCGCCGACTACCTCGAAACCACCCGCCGGGGGATGTGGGCTGACTCCCGCGAGGCGCTCTCGGGCTTGCAGTTGGGCGAGTGCGAGCGCGTCCTCGACGTGGGCTGTGGGACCGGTGAACTGACCCGCGTCCTCCGGGAGGAGACCGACGGAACGGTCGTCGGCCTCGACGCCGATACGGACCTGCTGGCCGCCGCCGGCGACCCGACTGTCTGCGGGGACGCGACGCGGCTCCCCTTTGCCGACGACAGCTTCGACCTGGTGGTGTGCCAGGCGCTGCTCATCAACCTCCCTGCCCCCGAGGTCGCGGTCCGGGAGTTCGCCCGCGTCGCCACCGACCGGGTGGCCGCCATCGAGCCGAACAACGCCGCCGTCACCGTCGAATCGACCGTCGACGACGAACCTGTGCTGGCCCGCCGCGCTCGCCGGCTCTTTCTCGATGGTGTGCGGACGGACGTGACTCTCGGGAGCGACGCCGCCGACGTGTTCCGCGACGCGGAGCTAGCCGTCGTCTCGACGACGCAGTACGACCAAGAGCAGCGCATCGAGCCGCCCTACGACGACGCGGCGATACAGGCGGCCCGGCGGAAAGCAACGGGAACGGGGCTGGCCCACGACCGCGAGACGATTCTCAACGGCGAGGCGACGCCCGCCGAGTACGACGCGCTCCGGGAGCGCTGGCGGTCGATGGGCCGCGACGTGATCGAGCAGATGCAAGACGAAGCCTACGAGCGCCGCGAGACGGTGCCGTTCTTCGTCACCGTGGGCGAGGTTCCGTGACCCGCTCAGTCTCGGCTTCGGGGAGCAGAGCGCCCGCCAGTCCGTAGACGGCGATGTCCAGCAGACTGGCGAGCAGGCCGACGACGCCGCCGACGACAGCGGCAACACCGACTCCGATGAGCAAGACAAGCAGTACCGCCTGCAGTCGGACCCCGCCGCTCTGGAGCGTCGGAACGAGCGCCACCACGAACAGTCCCAGCAGGAACACGACGCCCGCGACACTCCCGGCAGCGGCACCATGGAGGGCGAGCGTACTGACTCCGGCCGAGTCGAGTGCCACCCGGCCGTGAACCCATCGGACTGCCAGGACGAACAGCGCCCAGAGATAGCAGAAGACGGCGACGCCGACGAGGGTGTTCAATCCGGCGAGCAGGTCGGCGAGGCCGCCGCTCGTGTGGGCGGCGAGGACGCCGAGCAGGACAAACAGGGCAGTGTCGAACGTGGCGAGCGTCCACGTCACGAGCGACACCGGTCGCGTGGAGATCTGTGTGGCGTCGCGCGCTGGCTTAGTCTCACTCGCTCCTTCCGCCATGTGTTCGCCCGCACGCTGGTCCTCAGCCATGTGCGAGGACCTCCGCGAGGACGACGATGCCCAGCATGACAGCCGCCGTCGCGCCGTAGACCCGCGAAAGTGTTCGCCGCAGGGCAGGAGAGAGGTCGTCGAATGTGTTCTCGTGGTCACTGGCCCGAACGAGGAGCAGCGTGCGGACGACCGATCCCCCGAGGAAGCCAACGACGACTGCGAGTTTTACCAACAGGGTTCGTCCCCAGCCGGTTCCAGGACCTGGCGGTCCGAGCGCACCGAGGTTTCCGACGCCGGTGAACACCAGTACACCGACCCCTCCCCAGAATAGCCATTCAAACTGTCGTGCGGGCGCGAGTGTCGCGATAGCGCCGCTCCGATAGCTGTACCAGAGCACGGTTGTGCCGCCGACGAGGGCCGCCATCGCGAGGACGTGGAGAGTTCGAATCAGGAGAGCTGCCATAGCTGTCGCTTCACCGGCAGGTCGCAAAGAATCAGGGGGTCAGCTCGACTGGTCGATTGTCACCACGCCCTCGCCCGTCGCCACGTTGTACCGTGTCGACGGGTCGACGGTCAGGCTGACGACACCGCTGTCGAGGGCGTCAGGACGCTCGAACCTGACGACTGTCGACCGAGCAGTGAAATCACTGGTGTACACGCAGGGCTGCGTGTAACAGCCGAACGCGTGGATGCCGTCCGCCGTCTCTTCGATTCGTTTCAAGTGGGGTACGATAGACCCGGAGCCCCAGCCGGTCTGGACGACGAGGACGGCGTGGCTCTCGAAGTCAGTGTCGGCAGCGAGGCTGTACGCGTCACCGCTGTCGTTCTCGAACCGTTCGATGTCCTCGGCCTCCGTCAGCAGTGTCGCATAGAACTGGTCGCCGCTGTCGTCCGGGGCGCGCGCCAGTCCTTCTTCGGCAAACAGCGTCCCTCGGGTCGACGCCTGCTCGAACGACAGCGATGGCTTGGCTGGCATATTCGCGCAGAGATACAGCGGGTCGCGGTCGCCCTCGCCGGAATCGTCGACGTTGCACTCGATATCCTTGACCTCATATGGCGGTGTGTCGACTCTGTCCAGACCGTCTGGCAGCCCATCTAACGCGTCCGTCGGCGTTTCCTCGGTGGGCGTCTCCGTGTCTTCGTCGTCGGTAGCTGTCTCCGTACTTTTGTCGTCCGTTGGCGTCTCAGTATCGGTAGCTGGTGCCGGCGACGAATCCGTGCGTCTTTCCGCGCCGCCGCCGCTGCCGCTGTTCTCGCCCGATTCGAGACACCCACTCAGGGAACCGATGGCCATGCTCCCGATCAGTCCTATGGTCGCTCGTCGCGTCCGTTTCATACGACTCGCTTCCCGTGGTGCGGGTGTATTCCTTCTGTTCGCTCAAAACCGCGTTGTAGTTGTCATGGGCTGTGTTCACGCCCGATGCCCCCACCCGGTGCGATGTCGCCCGCCGATAGACCCTTGCGGGGCAAGCGGCTACGAACGAACGTGCTGATTCGCGTCTCCCCATGATACCACCGCTCGTCCGCCGCTGTCCGGAGTGCCGCCACGTGACCTGGAGCCGTCGGTTCGCTGCCGTCGACGACGGCGAGCGCGGCTCGCGGCTCGTCGAATGTCCCGCCTGCGGACACCGGTTCTCAACAGTCGACGCGCCATGGTTGCAGTAAGTCAGCTTGTCAAAGTCAGTTCGGTAACTGCCTACACTACGTCGCCTCGCACCGTCGCTCCCTCCTGCTGTGCCCGGTACTCTTTGACCGCGTCGGCGGCGTCGCCGGCCTCCGTCTCGTCCATCCCGAGCATCGACAGCGACTGGGTCAGCGTCGGGAAGACGAACTCGTTGTCACGGAGCTTCTGGAACGCGTCGGGCGACCGTTCGCCGTCGAGCCACAGGCAGGCCCCGCGGGGGTCCAGAATCTGCTCGTAGTCGTTTCGCATCTTTGCACCCTTGAGCCGCTGGGTGACGTTGTCCTCGAAGGAGGCGTTGCACACTTCCAGATGGACCGGTTCGTCGTCGTTCAGGAGGTGAGCGGCGAGACACTTCTCGGGGGCGGCGTGTCCGTTGGCGTTCGCGCGGATGTACTCGGGATGTTCGTCGGCCCACGCGGCCCGGACGGTCTTGCCGACGCCGTCGACGCCGTGGCTGCGCTGGAACTCCTCGGCACGCTCCGGGGCGTCCTTGAACAGGATGTCCTTGGTGACGTACACGTCCAGCCGCTCGACCGGGTCCAGCCCGAGCGCCACGTCGCCGTACACCCACACCTCCCGGACCGGGACCGGCATCGTCTCGTCCTCGACCGTGGCGACGATTTCTTCGACCCGCTCGACTGCCTCCGGACGGTCCAGCCTCATTGCCTGTCCTACTACGTGCGCGGCCTAAACGCTGACTCTCCGTGCCCGTCACGTCGCGTGTCGCCATGCCGGGGTGGCCCATCCATGCCCCGCTGTGGTGGTCAGTCCCGGACGTGGTCGGCAGCGATTTCGCTCCCTTTGACACAGGCGACGGTGCCAAGGCCCGGCCACGTAGTGTCGCCGGCGAGGTAGAACCCCTCGACGCCCACGTCCTGTGGCACAGCCCCCTGATTCGCGTTTGCCGGCGTCTGCCTGTATCCCCCGACGGCCCCGCGGGGTCTGTTCGTGAACTGTTCGTAGGTGGCCGGCGTCGCCATCTCGGAGACGACCGGATCGGTCCCGAGGTCGGGATAGACGGTCCGGCCGCCTGCCAGTAGTCGCTCGCGGGCGGCTGCCTTCTCCTCCTCGTAGGTCGCCTCGTCAAGGTCCTGCCACGGCTCGACAGCGCAGTGGGTGGACAGCATGACTGCCCGGTGGCCTGCCGGTGCGCTCACGTCGTCGCCCGGCGCGGAGACGGAGACGAACATGTTGTTCCCGTTGCCGAGCGGTTCGTCGTAGGCCCGCAGAATCTGGTGGTGCGTCCGCTCGCGGCCGTCGACCTCGGCTTCCGGGACGCCGAGAAATAGCATGAGTGCGCTCCCCTCGTGGGTTTGCAGCATCGAGCAGTATTCGTCGAGTCTATCACCGACGACCGTTGGCGCGAGGCTTCTGGTAACGGGGACCGGGACAGTGCTGACGACCTGGTCTGCGTGAACCGGGCCAGCCGTCGAGTCGATACGGAAGTCGCCGCCGGTTCTGGTGACTGACCTGACAGTGCGGCCTGTCTCGACTCGCCCACCGATGTCCGTGTACTGGTCGACGAAGGACTGCCAGAAGCCGTACATCCCGCCGGTCGCTCGGCCCAGCCCTGTCCGACGGATCGTCACCCCGAGGACCGCGTTCAACAGCGGCGCGTCGTCGAGCGCAGCATGGACTGTATCCTCGACGAGCATCGAGACGACTGCTCGGAGCGGTCGGTCGTCGTACACGTCGTGGGCGCGCATCGCGTCGGCCATCGTCCAGCGGAGGTATCTGATCAGCGGCAGGTCCCGAAAGCCGACTGCACTGGCGTTCCGAACGAGGTCGCCAACGCTCTGTATCGGCATCTTGACGTCTGTTCTGGTAAGGCGCCAGAGCCGCGCTGAGAGGTCGTCGATGAAGTCGTAGAACGCCAGATGTCGCTCGTCGTCGCCGAGTTTCGTGCGCCGCTCGGCGTCCCAGTCAGCCTGATCACGGTACAGCGTCACTGTTCGGTCCGGCAGCCAGACGTCGTAGGCGTCCTGTATCGCCATTTCTGGGGGATCGAAGCCGACAGCCGACAACAGCTGGCCACCGACACCCTCTGGGACGAAATCCACCAGTGTTGTCGCGCCGACATCGAACCGGAACCCTGCTCGTTCGTAGTAGCCTGCACAGCCACCGATGTTGTGGTGCTGTTCGAGGACAACCGTCGAGTAGCCGTCCGCCTGCAATCGTGCGGCCGTGCTCATCCCGGCGACACCGCCCCCGATGACGGCCACGTCTGCGGACTCAGTTCCCATGGCTCCCCACCTGTGTGAGTACCCCACACTCAATGGCCGTGGTGAAGACTGTGACTCGCCCGAGTTCGTTTTTCCGACACAGACTCATTGATTCATCTACATATGTGCCGGTCAAAATAGTACCTACCGGCAGCCAAACACTCAATTGTCAGTGCAGTGTCCCCGCTGATATGTCTGATCGCCGAACGCAGTTCCGGGACCTGGCTGAATGGGCCGACGACTCCTCCCCGTTGTACGCCCATCTTTGTCGCGAGGCGGCGGAAGACAGCGATATCCTCGACATCGCATCGACCGTTCCCGAGGGTCGTCAGGCCCCGCACCTCTTGCTTGCCGCGGTCCACTATCTGCTTGACCGGAATCCTGCCCATCGGCTGGCCGAGTACTACCCGAGCATCACCCGGAGGGCGCGTGATCCCGACGATGAGTGCTTTCCAGCCTTCCGCGAGTTCTGTCTCGACCATGCCGACGACATCCGGCCGCTCCTGCGGACCCGGCGCACGCAGACGAACGCAGTGCGGCGCAGTGCGGTCCTCTACCCGGCCATCTCGCAGGTGGCCCGCGCCACCGACGGGCCGCTCGCGCTGGTGGAGCTCGGACCGAGCGCCGGCCTGAACCTGCTGTTCGACCGCTACCGCTACGATTACGACGGGCGCATAGTGGGTAACCGCGACTCGCCGATTACCATCGAGAGCAGCGTCCGACATGACGATCCGCCGCTCCCGGAGACGCCGCCCGCCATCCGCTCCCGGGTCGGGCTTGACCGCAATCCGCTCGACGTGACCGACGAGGCCGACAGGGACTGGCTCCGCGCACTCGTCTGGCCCGAACACGAGGAGCGGCGCACCGTTTTAGACGGTGCACTGACGGTTGCACGGGACGACCCACCTGCGCTTATCGAGGGCGATATGCTCGATGACCTGCCGGCAGTACTCGACGAGATTCCGTCCGACGTCCCGGTCTGTGTCGTCAACACGCTCGTGCTGTATCAGGTTCCAGCGGAACTGACCGAGGCGTTGACGACGTTGCTCGAAGACCTGATGGCCGACCGGCCGCTGCACTGGCTCACCGGTCAGCGGGACCTGTCGGGCGGCGAGTCAGTGGGACTGGACTGGAAGCGCTGGGGTGGTGACGGCGTCGAGGCGACCCACCTCGTCGACTACGAGCCACACGGCGCGTGGCTGTCGTGGCAGCCCTGAGCGCACGCACGGGCTTGCACGCCGACAACGCGACGGGCGGCTATCGGGCGTTCACCCGGGCTTATGTCGCCGCCGCGGGAACGTTGCGTATGCAGATTCGCGTGTACGACGAGGGGGCTGCCCGAGACTGCCTCTTCGTCCTCGGCTGGGGGAACCGGTGTCGACACCGGAACGTTCAGTGGCTCATCGACCAGCTTGCCACGGCGTACTGCGTCCACGCCGTCGAGCTGCCGACACACATCACCGACTACCGGCGGGAGTGGATCGGCCCGGTTCAGGAGTACATCGCCGACATCGGTGAGTTCGACCTGCTCGGACACAGCGCAGGCGGGCTGACAGCGGCCCATCTCGACGCCGACGGTATTGGAAACCGGGTGTATCTGAGCCCCTGGTGGGACAGTGACTTTCCGGTTCCAGGGCCGGTGCTCGACGCTATTGCATCGCTCCCGATTACCAGACCGTTCATTCCTATCGATACGCTGGACGCCGACGCCATCGGCAACCTGGCGACGGCCCAGCAGCTCGCCGACGCCCCGTCATCGGTTTCGCCCGCCTTCCTCCGGACGGTGTTTCGAGCCCAGCGGTCGCTGCCGCCGGCCCGGGACACCGCCGCGGCGTTTTGCACACTCACGGACGCCGTTGTCGACCCGCGTGCCGTCGGGGAGCGCTTGCCGGCCGACCGTATCCGACTGTACGACGGCGGCCACGAACTGTTCTCCTCAAGCGGCCGCGAGCACACCGTCGAGACGGTCCTCGATGCGTTACAGCGTGGTCCTGACGCGCTGTGAACGGCGTCTCTAGTGAAATCGCTGTAAGCCGCCGTGCCGGACCCGAGACGAAACCCTCTCACCATTGCGGCCACGACTACTCGCTACGATGGAGTGCGACAAATGCGGCGAGAACGCGGTGTTACACGCGGCCTATTCCGGGCTTCACCTCTGTGAGTCTCATCTCTGCCGAGCGGTCACGAAACGGGTTCGCCGTCGCATCCGCGAGGACGGCCTCGTGTCCGACGACGCCACGGTCGAGGACCCTGAGACGTGGGTCATCGGACTCTCTGGCGGCAAAGACAGCGTCGTTCTCACGCAGATTCTGCACGACACGTTCGCCGAAGACCCCCGCATCGAACTGGTCGCCCTTTCTATCCACGAGGGCATCGAGGGGTACCGCGACGCGAGCCTGGAGGCCTGCGAGGAACTGACCGATGACCTCGGCATTGAACACGTCACCGTCTCCTACGCCGAAGAGTTCGGCGTCCAGATGGACGATGTTGTCGAGGACGATCCGGAGGGGATGGCTGCCTGCGCCTACTGTGGCGTGTTCCGCCGTGACCTTCTCTCGAAGTACGCCGAGGAACTCGATGCAGATAAACTCCTGACCGGCCACAACCTCGACGACGAGGCCGAGACGGCGCTGATGAACTTCCTCGAAGGCGACATCTCACAGATCGCCAAGCATTTCGAGGCGTCGCTGGGTCCGTTCGATTCGTCTGCCGACGCGCCCACCGAGCAGACACGCGAGGCGCAAGACCACCACATCCCACGGGCCAAGCCGCTCCGTGACATCCCGGAGAAGGAAGTCGCCCTGTACGCTCGCTTCCAGGACCTCCCGGCACACATCACCGAATGCCCCCACGCCGAGGAGGCCTACCGCGGCGAGATACAGGAGCTTATGCTCGGACTGGAGGAGAATCACCCCGGCACACGCCACTCGATTATGGCCGGCTACGAGAAGCTCGCGGCGCTGGCTGCCGACACCTACGGCGGCGAGAACGGCGACACTGACTACGGCGAGTGTGAGAACTGCGGCGCACCGACGGCGCGGGATCTCTGTCGAAAGTGCAATCTGCTGGACGCCCTGGAAGCAGTCTGACGCGTTCGCCGTTTCTGTCTGACACCGCGAGTCGTTGTCTGCTACTTCGCTGAACCCATCGCTCGTGGCCGTAGAACCCGAAAAAAGAACCGTGGACGTCGCTACTTGTTCGTCCGGATGACGTCGAGTCCGTTGTTCTTCTCGCGCTGGTCCTGTCCACCGTCAGTCTCGCTGTAGCCGGTGGTGCGACCGCCGCTGTTCTGACTCCCGCTGTTCGGAGCGGGGCTGTCGAAGCTTTCGACGTTGTCGGACGCGTCGAAGGACGTGTCGTCGCCGACTTCCTGAATCGCCTCGCGGGACTTGTTGGCCTGCTTCTGGGTTGTCGGGCCGAGCACCTGCGCGGACTGGACGCCGGTCATGATGGCCATGACCCGCACCTTGCCCTTGTACTCTTCCTGAATCCGTGCGCCCCAGATGACGTTGGCATCGGCTTCAAGCCGCTCGGTGATGTTCTGTGCGATGCCCTCGGCCTCCTTCAGCGTGAGGTCCGGACCGCCGGTGATGTGGACCAGGCCACCGCTCGCGCCGCGGTAGTCCACGTCAAGCAGCGGGTGGTTCATCGCGTCCTTGACGACCTCTTCGGTCTTGTTCTTGTCCTGGGTCTCGCCGACCAGCATCACCGCAACGCCGCCCTGATTCATGATCGATGTCATGTCGGCGTAGTCGAGGTTGATGAGGCTCGGCTGGGTGATGGTCTCTGAGATACCCTTGACAGTCTCGGCGATGATCTGGTCCATCACGGAGAACGCCTTACCGATCGGCAGGTTCGGGACGTAATCGAGCAGCCGGTTGTTGTCCAGCACGATGATGGAGTCCGCTTCGTTGCGGAGCTTCTCCAGCCCTTCCTCGGCCTTGACCGTGCGGGCCCGCTCAACGTTGAACGGCGTCGAGACCATGCCGACGACGATTGCGCCCTGTTCCTTGGCGATCTTCGAGACGACGGGGGCGGCACCCGTCCCGGTTCCGCCACCCATGCCGGCGGTTACGAACACGAGGTCAGCGTCGCCCAGCACTTCCTTGATAGTCCCCTGTGCCATCTCCGTGGCGCGCTCGCCCATCGACGGGTCACCGCCGGCACCGAGGCCGTTGGTGAGGGACTTGCCGACCAGAATCTTCGTGTCGGCTTCGATCATCTTGAGGTGCTGTTTGTCCGTGTTGATGGCCACGGTGTCGGCGCCCTCGACGCCGATGTTGTACAGGCGGTTGACCGTGTTGTTGCCAGCGCCACCACAGCCGACGATGACGATGCGCGGGTCGCCGAACCCGTCGACGTCTTCGTCGGACATCTTCTTCTTTTCTTGCTCGTCGCGTTCGAGGGCCTCGTTGACGATATCCTGCATCGTTACACCTTGGCCCAGGACCGCTTCTTTTCGGAGGCCTGTTCGGAGCCTTCCTCGGCGAGCATCTCCCGAACCGCCGAGCGAATCGCTTCGCTCCGATTGGGGTACTCGCCCGTCTCGACCATCTGTTCGACCTCTTCAATCTGCTGCTTCGGAATCCGTAGTGTCACACGCTCCATGTTTGGTAGTTTCCCCTTGGGTAAGACGGCCCGGACGGGATCCGTTTACGCCCCGCACGAGTGTTTACACAGCGAAACCGCAGTACGAGGGCGGCATCCCCTCGCGTTCGCCGCCGTGTAAGACGACCGTCTTACGCAGAATAAACCACTGACCCTGATGTATTAAAACTTACGGGCAGTGTCATACACTTTCCCGTTTACGGCGTTTGAGGGCGTGTAACGCGTGCAAACGCTAGTTTAGGTCTGATCAAGTACATCCGCCGCGGGCGTTCGTCTGCCACAACCCGGGCAGAAACCCCAGTCCGATCGGATCTCATCGCCGCAATCACAGAACACCCGGCGGGATGCCTTCTCACCGCAGTTCGGGCAGTAAACGTGGTCAGAACCTAGGTTTTCACCACATTGTGCGCACGTCTTACGTTCTTCCACCTCGGTTCTGTCCCGTGTTTCCGCTTCTGTCTTACGCCCGCTCGTATCAGACGCTTGACTTTCGTCGTGGGACCGCCCGCTCTCGGTACTTGCACCTCGGTCAGTGGTGCGCCGTCGTTCGGTTTCGGCGTTCGCTGCCCCTGCGCTTACGCCGTCTAACGAGATGTTTACGTTGACATCCTGCGGCTGCGAAGGTGGGCGTTGCGTCTGCAGTCGGTCGGCGATGATGCTGTCGACGCGTTCTTCGATGAGTTCGTCGATCGTCTCGGCGTCGGTCACTGACTCTGACGCCGACGACGATGGCTCCGACGCTGACGGTGACGCGTCTCCGAGGTACTCCCGGAGCGCCTCACGCATGACCTCGCTCTTCGAGGCGTCGAACGCCTCGAGTTGGTCGATGAGGTCATCGTCAGCACGGAACGTTATTTTACTCATCGGGCTCGATGAAGGTATTATACAGGCTGGTATTTTAATCTTCCCGCGCTGTCTGACGCCCGTCAGCTACCGGCATGACGCGAGACATCTCTGTTCGGTCGGACACCGTTGATAGACCGTTTCGATCCACTATCGGAAGATCGGAAAGCGGGTCAGACGTGTCAGACGCCGGTCGGTGTGTCACTCCGCGTCGTGTGACCGTTCGGCGAACCCTCCACGAATAACAACCCTTAAGTCCGGACGGCAGGGTATTTTCGGGTGTCGACCGCCCTTAGCTCAGACTGGTAGAGCAGTCGACTGTAGATCGACTTGTCCCCCGTTCAAATCGGGGAGGGCGGACTTGGTTTTCAGTTGGTGTCGAATGCTTGTGAACAGGACTTGATCCGTCGTGTGACTTCGAACAGCGGAGCTCCACGAGATGATTCTGTTCCAGCGGATCTGTAAGATGAAATCGCTGGTGCCGGCTTGGTGTAGTGTCAGAAGCGCTCGCTCATTGCCGCCAGTCCGGCATCCACGTCGACAGTCGCGCCATGCTCACCGAGTGCGTTGCCCAGCGCCGCAAGCAGGTAGCTGACGTTCTTGCGACGAGCGGAGTGGCCCATACAGCCGATACGCCAGATGTCGCCCTCCAGTGCACCCAGTCCGCTGGCGATCTCAAGGTCGTACTCGTCGAGCAACTGCTGGATGACCGCGCCGTCGTCGACGCCGTCGGGGACGCGGACGGTGTTCAGGCTCGGGAGCCAGAAGTCCTCGGGGGCGTTCATCTCCAAGCCCATGCCCTCCACCCCGGCTTTCAGCGCGCCAGCGACGCGCAGGTGGCGGTCCCAGCGGTCCTCGATGCCCTCCTCGGCGACGAGTCGTAGCGCCTCACGGAGCGCGTACACGTTCGTGATCGGAGCCGTGTGGTGGTAGGCGCGCTCGTCGCCCCAGTATCCTTCCAGCAGCGAGATGTCTAGATACCACGAGCGGGCCTCGGACTCGCGGGAGAGGACCTTGTCCATCGCATCGTCGTTGAGCGTGAGCGGGCTCGCGCCCGGCGGACAGGAGAGGCACTTCTGCGGGCCGGAGTAGGCTACGTCGATGCCCCACTCGTCGACGCGGAGTTCGACGCCACCCAGCGAGGTCACGCTGTCGGCGATGACCAGCGCGTCGTTTGCGTGGGCGATATCAGTGAGTTCGGGCACCGACGGCTGGAGCACGCCGGTGCTCGTCTCGGCGTGGACGAACCCGAAGACGTCCGGGCTGTGTTCGTCGAATGCCGCTTCGACCGCTGCCGGGTCGAGCGGCTGGCCCCAAGGGGCGTCGACGGTGACGACCTCGCCACCCGCGCGCTCGGCCATGCTCGCCATCCGGTCGCCGAAGTAGCCGTTCGTCGGGACCAGCATCGTGTCGCCCGGTTCAACGACGTTGCCGATGGCCGCCTCCATCGCCGCGGACCCGGTCCCGGAGACCGGAATCGTCCACTTGTTGTCCGTCCGGAACGTGTATCGGAGGAGGTCCTGGACCTCGTCCATAATCTCGATGAACGAGGGATCGAGGTGGCCGACCAGCGGCGTACTCATCGCCTTGAGTACGCGCGGGTGTACGTCGCTCGGGCCGGGGCCCATCAGCGTCCGGTCCGGTGGTGACAGCTCTCCGACAGCGGGTGCCTCGTCCATACCGTCTGTTACCCGGTGACTGGGCATTAAAATCCGCGGTCACGCCGCTCTGTTCAGGGCGGGGCCGGTCCCACACCTCTGCTGAGAGCGGAACTCCCTCACCGCAATAGTACAGTAAATCTCACTTTTGTGTCGCCAGTCATTGGCTGCCACTACCCTCCCCCATAACCACAATCGCCGGACGCCACTGTTGTGAAGGGTGTGAACAATCTACCCCGTTTTTACTCTCGTACTGCAAAGGTGGTGTGTGGTCGTCGATGGGATTGTTCGATAACGCTGCGTCCCCTGGGGAGGAACCGAGACGCCGATACACCTGTCTGGTGTGCCAGGCGTCGTTCGACGTTCAGTACCACTCGTGTCCGGACTGCGGTGCGTACGACATCCGCCGGACGAAGTGGCTCACGTAGCCCCCGGCGTCCACGCTGGCACGTCCACCGGACTGCCTGCTATCGGGCTACACTGCCTTTTTTAGATTGGTGCCGTGTACCACAGCCACCAAGTGACCGCCGACGGTACGATCGTCCATGAACCGACGACAGTTAGGGACGACAGGGTACGACGTGACGGATGTCGGACTTGGCACCTGGAACATCGGTGGTGACTGGGGCGACGTCTCGGCGGAGGAGGGTCGGGAAACGATCCGGACCGCGCTCGACGCCGGCGTCGACTTCATCGACACCGCCGACGTGTACGGCGACGGCTTCAGTGAACAGCGCATCGCGGAAGTGCTCGACGAACGCGAAGTCCGCGACGAGGTGACCGTTGCGACGAAGGCTGGCCGCCGGCTCGACCCCCACACGGCCGAGCGGTACAACTACGACAACCTCTCGGAATACGTTGACCGCTCCCGGGAGTACCTCGGGGTCGGCTCGCTGGAACTCCTGCAACTGCACTGCCCGCCGACGGACGCCTACTACCAGCCCGAGACGTTCGACGCCCTCTCGCGGCTGAAAGACGAGGGAAAGGTCGATCACTGCGGCGTCAGCGTCGAACGCGTCGAAGAAGCGCTGAAAGCCATCGAGTACCCGGAAGTCGAGACGGTCCAGATAATCTTCAACATGTTCCGCCAGCGACCCGCAGAGCGGTTCTTCGAGGAGGCCAAGCGTCGCGACATCGGCGTCATTGTCCGGGTCCCGCTGGCCTCCGGACTCCTGACCGGCAAAGTCTCCCGGGACATGGAGTTCCCCGAGAACGACCACCGGAACTTCAACATCGAAGGCGAGGCGTTCGACCGCGGCGAGACCTTCGCCGGCCTCCCGGTCGACGAAGGCTTCGATGCCGTCGACGAACTCCGCGAGCACGTCCCCGAGCGGATGACGATGGCCCAGATGGCGCTGCGCTGGATCCTGGACCACGACGCGGTGTCGACTGTCATCCCCGGCTCGACCAATCCAGAGCACGTCCAAGCGAACGCGGCAGTCAGCGAAATGGACCCGCTCTCGAATCAGGTCCACGGCGCGGTGCGTGACATCTACGAGGAGTATGTCTTCGGTGATGTCCACCACCGCTGGTAGTCACCGCTCCGCGGATATGTTTGATTACATATGTGTCTCCACGACGGTAGAATACGATTGAAGCAGCAAAATCTGGGTCAAAATTCTATTGCGAAGGGCGCTTTCGTGTGTTGATTATCATACTAAAACTGACTATTCTGACGCTGGCATATATACGAATACAGACAGTTTTCGGACATAGACGTGTCAGAATACGACACTGTGTCTGACATGCTATTGAGCGTGCCCCGAGGTCGTGAAGATCTCGTTGCCTGTCCAGCTCATCCGTAACACCGTCGTGATGGAAGTGCCATTCAGTGTTGCCGGACACCAGCGTCGCGCCCATCAATGTCGAGTTTCAGATCCCGTATCCGACATTGGACTGGGACTGTCGGACCGATGTACCAAGGACCAACGCCGGGTGGGCAAAACCCGGCGTGGAACCGTCCCGTACAGGGGAGCATGGAACGGTGGACGTCGGGAGAGTACGAGCACGAAGCGTGCTCGCATACGGTCTTCCACGTTATCCGATGTTTGTTATACAGCTCTTTATATGCTGTCGGCTGACAGGCTGAGCGACAGGAGGACGCTACTGCACTTCGTTCACGCCAGCTGGGAATACATCGCCATTGAACGCCGCAACTGATGCTTCGGCAGGTGTTACAGCTCTGGCTTTGGCTATTACTGACCGTCTGTGGCGAACTAGCCACCCGCTACCGGCCGGACTGTGGTGAATCACTACGCCGTCCCGGCGTGAGCAGGTTGGCCCTCGGTGGACCCGTCGCAGTGGTTCTTACTCTTCGGTGGTGAGTTTCGGGCCGGGCTTCCAGGTGTTGCCTTCGAGGACAACGAGGTCGTAGCGTTCGAGCACCTGAAGCGTATCGACGACCGCCTGGGCGTCGAATGAGACGGTCATATCTTCGGGCAGTTGCTGGGCAATTGCACTGCGTGTCCCCCCGTCCATCCGGACTACCGTGTCAAGCAACTGTTCGAGGTCGTCGAGTAGCGAGACGAGCGACGTCGACCCCTCGTCTTCTGTCGCCAGTTTCGACATGACTTCGTCGTAATTCCCCGATATCTCCATCGATACTGACACGGTCTCGGCTTCGATGTCTTCTTCGTCTCCCATAGGGGCAAATATATGCGCACTTGTAGAAATACGTTTCCATATTTGTTACAACAGACGCATCTACCGGCTGTTTCGCTGCAAAAGCGAGTTGCATATCTGTTACTATCTGTCCAATATGTATAGCTATAACTATGTATTGGGAGAATATTTATCCTAACGTGCGTGTGGAAACATCTATTTAGTAGTCAAATCTTCCATCCAATATCGTTCTGCCGGAATAATTAGATGTATTTCGCATATTTGAATATATATTCTTGTCCAGGTCTGTTACCGTGGTCTCGGTAATCTCACATCATCAAAGACGCACTGCCCCTGTTGTGATCGTTCGGATAGGTCGAACGATATCAAAAGCGCCTGCGTCGTAGCGTAAGCCCGGCCCGGTGGCAGCTAACTCGTCCACGTCAACTGGTACCCTGCCGCTGGGCCGGTGTATCCGCTCCCACGGGCGACACACGCTCGGGCAGTCTGCTCTCTCTTGTCCCGGAAGATAACAAAAGTACGGTTATTATTCCCCTGAACTGAACAGTCTCCTGTCTCTTCCGCTGGACGGGGCTATCGGCGAGCCACAGTGCCGTGGAACACTGTTAGTTTCAGCATACGGAACAAGCAACACATCGATTGTGTTTGATCCCGGTGCGCTCTACGTTTGCCGGCAATGGACCGACATGGTAGGGGACAGCGGCAAGTGCGTACAGCCACATATGCGCCTATTTCGCGGGGCGCTGTAGTCCGATGGATGGCCACCCGTTGCTTTCACTGTATTCGGCATCTGTTCGAGAATACGAACTATCGACAGCGAAGTGCGACTGCGCGAGTGCCAGCCGGCGACGGACGTAGTGTTAGCACACGCCCGAGAGTTCGGTTCGCCGACGCTCGCTCAGTGGATGCCGACGTACGCCTCTGTGATGTAGTCGTTGTTCTGGAACTCCGCGGCGGAGCCACTGAGCTCGACCCGGCCGGACTCCAACAGTGAGAGCCGGTGGGCGTGGCGCAGCGCGAACGTGGCGTTCTGCTCAACGAGCAGGAGCGTCTGGCCCTGGTCGTTCAGCGTCTCGATGGCGTCGCTGATGTCGTCGATGATGACGGGAGCCAGCCCGAGCGTTGGTTCGTCGAGGACGAGCAGTTCCGGGTCGCCCATCAGCGCCCGGCCGACGGCGAGCATCTGCTGTTCGCCGCCGCTCATCGTCTGGGCCTCTTGGTCCCGGCGGTCGTCGAGTCGCGGGAACAGGTCGTACACCATCTCCAGGTCGGCCCGGACGGCGTCGCGGTCCTCGCGGAACTGCGCGCCCATGAGCAGGTTCTCGTGCACCGAGAAGAACGGGAACAGGTCGCGGTCCTCGGTGCAGTAGATGAGGCCGTCGTTGACCAGCTGCTGGGGGTTGAGGTCGGCCACGTCTCGCCCGTTGAACCGAATCGTCCCGCCATAGTCGAGGAAGCCGGCAACGGCGTCCAACAGCGTCGTCTTCCCCGCGCCGTTGGGGCCGACGATGCCGCCGATCTCCCCGCGCTCGACGGTCAGCGAAACGCCGTCCAGCGCCTGAGACTTGCCGTAGTACACGTCGAGGTCTTCAACTTCGAGCAGCGGGTCTCTCATTGGACCGCGCTCACCTCCCCGGCGAGGTAGGCGTCCTGAACCCGCTCGTCACCGACGATGTCGGCCGGGTCACCCGACGCCAGTTTCTGGCCGTTGTGCAACACGACGACCCGGTCGACGAGGTCCATCAGCCCGCGCATGTTGTGGTCGACGACGACCATCGTGATGCCCTGCTCGCGGAACGACTCGAACTGCTCGGAGAGCCGCCGGACCTCCGTCTGGTTCAGGCCAGCGAAGGGCTCGTCCAGCAGGAGGAGGTCCGGCTCTGTCGCCAGGGCCTTCGCGATTTCGAGGCGGCGAACGTCGGCGTGGGGCAGGGAGCCGGGGTCGTCGTCGAGGGCGTCCTCGATGTCGACCTGTGCGGCGTAACTGGCGATTGCCTCGTCGCTCGCGCCACCGTCGAGCGAGCGAATGCTGTTGGGGAACGTGAATAGCTCGATGTTCTCTCGGACGGTCATCGACCCGATAGGGTTGGACTCCTGAGAGACGCGTGACAGACCGCGGTTCACGATTTCGTGGGTCTTGTCGTCCGTGATGTCCGTCCCGTCGAAGCGCACTGTCCCGCCGGTCACCTGGTAGATGCTCATGATGCAGTTGAACACGGTCGTCTTGCCGGAGCCGTTGGGGCCGATGAGGCCGAGTATCTCGCCGCTCTCGACGCCAAAGGAGAGGTCGTCGACGGCGACGAGGCCGCCGAACTGCTTGGTCAAGTCCTCAACCGACAGCAGCGTCACCGTCGGTCACCACCCAGCGCGCCGAGCGCACGCCAGAGGAGACGGAACAGTCCGTCCCGAGCGAACACCAGCACGAGGAGAACGAGCAGCCAGAGGGCGAGCCAGCGCAGTTCCTCGCCGAGGCCGACGAGGAACACGTCCCGGAGTCCAACGAACAGGAACGCGCCGCCGAGCGGCCCCAGAATCGAGCTCATGCCGCCGATGACCGCCATCGCTATCATCTGGATGCTGTTGTCCACGATGACGAACGTCTGGGGATCCACGCCCGCATTGACGTGGGCGAGCAGGACGCCGCCGATGCCCATCGGGACCGCACTCAACACGAACGACCAGAGCTTGAACTTCGTCGGGTCCAGCCCGGCCGCGGAGACGGCGTCCTCGTTCTCCCGGATGGCGACCAGCACGGTGCCTACGTCGGAGCGCCCGACGTAGGTCAGCGTGGCCGCAACGGCGAGCATCGACACCACAACCATGTAGTACTGCAGCGTCAGGTCGTAGGTGAACACGTCGACGCGGATGCCTCGAAGGCCGTTTGTCCACTCGCTCAGGGCCTTCGTCAACCGGTAGAACAGCAGGACGGTGACGAAGGTGACGAGCGAGAAATACGGGCCACGGAGCCGGAGCGAGGGGACGGCGATGGCCAGCCCCAGCACCGTCGTCACGAGTATCGACAGCGGGACTGTGACAAACAGCGATAGCCCCGGGTTCAGATGGAGCACCAGCAAGCCGGTGGTGTATCCGGCCGCCCCAGACAGCGCCGAGTGGCCGAAGCTGATGTAGCCGGTGTAGCCGCTCTGGATGTCCCAGCCCATCGCGAAGACGGCCCAGACCGCGCCAAGCGTAAGCGGTCTGAGGTAGTCCTGGCCCCACAGCGGCGCGGTGACGAGGCCGCCGAAGGCCACTACGAGCAGCAACAACTGCAGGCCGGTGACCTCGCCGAAACGCTCGCCGAGTCTGCGGTTGTACCGCTCCGCGACCGGCCAGAGCAGCCGTTCCGCTGGCCGGCCGACCGCCCCGACGACGCCGGCCCCCTGCGCGAGGAGGGTGTCTCTCAGGACCGATTCGGCGCGGCCAACGAGCCGGCCGATACCTCGGCCGGTCTGTTCTCGGTCACTCATGGACGAACTCCGTGCCGTACAGGCCCTGTGGCAGCACCAGCAGGACGACCACGAGGACCACCAGCGACATGATACCGCGGACGCTCTGTCCGAGGAACTGTCCGGTCGCCGTCTGCAGGTAGCCGACGATGTAGGCGGCGGCGACCGACCCCTTGATGGAGCCGATGCCGCCCACGACGACGATGATAAAGGCGAGCGCGAGCGGTTCCAGCCACATCGTCGGTTCGGCCGCCCCGATACCGCCCAGGAACACGCCGGCGATGCCAGCCAAGCCGCCCGCGACGAGCCACGTGCGGGCACGCACGCCGGACACGTCGACGCCGGTGAGCATGGCCCCGCGCTCGCTCATCGAGGTGGCGCGTATCGACCGGCCGCTGTCGGTCTTGGTGACGTAGTACCAGAGCAGCCCCATCGCACCCCAGGAGGCGACGAAGGCCGCGAGTTCCACGTAGAGAATGCGGGTCCCGAGCGCCTGGACCTGCAGCACGCCCGGTACCACGCTGTACTGGTAGGGCTGAGCGTGAAACACAAGCGTGACGAGTTCGGTGAAGGCGATGGCAACCACGATGGTCGCGAGGAACGTGATGACGACGTTCTCCTCGATGGTCCGGACCAGCACGACGTAGAGACCGTAGGAAATGAGCCCGACGATGACGATTGTGAGCGGGAACGCGACTATCGGATGCAGCGTCACGCTCGCAAGGATACTGTCCGAGACGAGACTCAGGTAGGTGTACGCGCCGGCCATTATCAGCGCGCCGTGGGCGAGGTTCAACACGCCGCCGACGCCAAACACCATGGTGAAGCCGATAGCGATCAGGGCGTAGACGGCGCTGATGAGCGCGCCGTCGACGATGACGCTGGCAATGTCTCCGAGCATCGTTCACCCCATCCACGGTGGCGCGGCGTGTTCGGCGGTCCGCAAGCCCTCCGGGTAGACGCACTCCAGAGACCCGCCCTCGCGCCACTGGGTAAGCGGGTAGTTCGTGATGATGCCGTCACTGTCCCGCTTCTCTCGGAGGTCGTGGGCGTACGTCTCGTCGGCCCCGTAGAACTGGACCTGCCCGGCCGCTCCAGTGAAGTCGGTCTGGAGCAGCGCGTCGACAATTGTATCGAGGTTGTTCTCCTGGTCGACGGTACCGGCGCGCTCGGCGGCGTTCTTGAAAACGTGTATCGCGTCGTAGGTCACAAAGCCCATGTACATCGGCTTGCTCGGCGGGTCATCGGCGTCCCCGTACTTCTCCATGTACGACTCCGTGAACGGGACCGTCTTCGACGTGATGTCGGTGACACCCGCCGCGCCAGACTGGGTCGTCGTCTCGTAGGCCGCCGCGCCTTCGGTGAGCTGGTAGTACGCCGGCAGCATCGACGCGACGTGGACTCCTTCGATGCCAAACTCGTACTCGCCCTCCGCCCAGCGGGCCGCCATCGGCCCGCCGTTGATGTGCGCGAAGAAGCGGAACATTGCGTCCGCGCCCACCTCGTCCACGTCGTCTAGCACCGACCCGAATGAGGTGGTATCAGTTGCCAGCCCGTTCACCATCGGTACGTCCAAGTCCGCCTCCCTCAGCAGGTCGACCAGCCGGTTCCGGAACACCGTCGTCCACTCGGCGTCGTCGGCGACGACGGCGAACGTATTCCACCCGTGGCGGTCCGAGAGGTGGCTGGCGTACTGGCTGATGACCTCCGCCTGGAAGTGGGAGTTCACCGGCCCGACCCGGAACGTGTTCTTGTAGCGCTCGTAGTCGGACGCGACGAACTCCGTGACGGTGCTCGGCGCGGCGGAGCCGGTGACCAGAAACGGCGTGTTGAACTCCGACACCAGGTCCATGATGGACTGGGTCACCTCGCTGGAGAACGTGCCGACGATGGCGTCGACTTCCTCCTGTCGGACCAACTCGCCTGCGACGGTGCGCGCCTCGGACGGCGACGCCCGCGTGTCCTTCGTAACGAGTTCGACGGTCTGGTCGGCGATACCACCGTCGTCGTTGATTTCCGCGACCGCCATCTCCGCCGACCGCTTCGAGCCGATGCCGAGTGGGTTGTTCAGCGGTGCGAGGTGGCCGATGGTGACCGTCTCGGAGATGCCACCACCTCGATCAGGGTTCTCCCCACCACCGCCGCCGTCACCGCTGCAGCCGGCGAACAGTCCGAGCGCTGCGCTCGCCCCGGCCGCTCTGATGAATGACCGCCGACCGATACCGTTGGTATATGCTGTGCTCCTGTCGCTGGGTGTGCTCGTTGGGTCTGCCATGGTCTACCCTCGTTGGGTGGTACCACGTACCAAACCATTCACATTAAAGATGCGGGAGAGTCCGCAGTCTGTTCCAAGCTCCCTCACAGGTACAGCGGGACGGTCACGATGGGCTGGCCATCAGAGCCCATGTCGACAGTGGGCGCTCCGTGGCCGTCTGCCCCGGCACGCAGAAGACACAGTCGACCAAATCTATATTTGGGTGGCCATCACACATCGAATATGGCGTTTAGCTTGACGGCCGAGCAGACGGCAGTCCGAGAAGCAGTGCGTGAATTCGGCGAGAACGAGATAGAGCCACTCGGAACGGAATGCGACAGGGAGAAGCGCTACCCGGAGGAACTGATGGAGCAGGCGGCACAGTACGACCTCATCGCGCCGGAAGTCCCCGAGAAGTACGGTGGTGCGGGGATGGACAGCCTCACTGGCGTCGTCGTCACCGAAGAACTGTGGCGTGCCGACCCGGGTATCGGGAGCGCAATCGGCTCCCGTGGCTTCGGGTCAAGCATGATTCAGAAGTACGGCGACGAGTGGATGAAAGAGAAGTGGCTGCCGAAGATCACCAGCGGCGAGTCGGCGTGTGCTAGCGCCATCAGCGAACCCGCCCACGGCTCGAACGTGGCCGGTATCGAGACGTACGCCGAACGCGACAGCGACGGCTGGGTACTCAATGGCAACAAGATGTGGATCACGAACGGCACCGTCGCCGATGTGATGGTCGTGATGGCAAAAACCGACCCCGACGCCGGCCACGAGGGCATCAGCGCGTTCCTCGTGCCGACGGACACCGACGGCCTGCAGGCGGAAAAAATCGATAACAAACTCGGCATCCGCGCGTCAGACTTGGCCGAAATCATCATCGACGACGTTCGCGTACCCGAGGAGAACCTCATCGGAGAAGCGGGCGCTGGCTTCTACCAGTTGATGGACTTCTTCGCGAGCGGGCGGGCGAACGTGGCCGCACAGGCCGTCGGCACCGCGCAAGCCGCTCTCGACGACTCGATCCAGTACGCGAACGAGCGCGAGCAGTTCGGCCAGCCGATCAGCGAGTTCCAGGCCATCGAACACAAGATCGCGGAGATGGCCACCAACGTCGAGGCTGCGCGGTCGCTTACGTATCGCGCCGCCAGCGCCATCGATTCTGGCAACCTCGATGTGGCGACGAAGTTGGCCAGCATGGCGAAGTTGTTCGCCAGCGAGCACGCCGTCGACGTGGCCGACGAGGCGATTCAGGTCCACGGCGGCGCGGGCTACGTCACCGACCACAACGTCGAGCGGTACTTCCGCGACGCCCGCATCACCAAGATCTACGAAGGGACCAGCGAGATCCAGAAGAACATCATCGCCGACCGCGTGCTGTGAGACTGCACTAAAGCTGAGAGATCGCGCAGCCTACCGCCGGAGCGTCAGGAACTCGGCCGAGAAGACAGCGTCGTCGGCCTGATTCACGGCGGTGACTTCGGTCCGGACGACGCCCGTCGCAACCGGATGGTCCCGCCGTTCGGTGTCGACAATCTCGGCCTCGACGTGAATTGTATCGCCCAGGAACACCGGCTTGACGAACCGAAGCCGGTCGATGCCGTAGAACGCGACCATGTGGCGCTTTTCGGCCTCGTCGCGGGCCTGCCACAGCAGGCCAGTGACGATTGAAAACACCAGCGCACCGTGGGCGATTCGTTCGCCATACCCCGAGTCGGCCATCCGCTCGGCGTTCGTGTGGAGGTGATTGAAATCCCCGCTGACACCCGCGAAGTTGACCACGTCGGCCTCGGTGATGGTTCGGCCCGACGTGGTGAAGCCGTCGCCGACCTCGACTGCATCGAACTCGCCGGCCATCTTACCGGCCCTCACAAGCGGCCGTGGCACGACGCTTCGGTTGCTGGTCGAGTCGGCACTGCCGCGTTCGCACCCGCCGGTCCCGGGACTGTGGTCCGCTACTATTGCTAGACATACACATCGTCACCGTGTCCCGCACCGGTGTTAATGCTACCGGGGATCGCCGGTTACTCGCGACGCCACCTCAGGGAGACACAGCGCCCACAGGCTGTTCTGGCTGTTCAACTATATTCAACGGAATCCGGCAGAGAACACTCAGGACGTAGCTTTATTGCGGATGCCCGAGATGTCCGATGCGATGTCAAAGTCACACACGGAGCGGTTTCGTCTGGAAGGTCAGCGGGCGATTATAACGGGTGCATCGAGCGGCATCGGTCGGGCAATCGCGGAGGAGTTCGCGGCTGACGGGGCCGACGTGGTTGTCTGCTCGCGCGAGCAGGACAACGTCGGACCGGTGGCCGACGAAATCAACGAGAGCGACCGGCCCGGTGACGCGGTCGCTATCGAATGCGATGTGACAGACCGCGAGGCCGTCGAGGCGCTAGTGGAAGCGACCGTCGACGAGTTCGGCGGGCTGGACGTGCTCGTGAACAACGCCGGCGCGAGCTTCATGTCCGGGTTCGACGACATCAGCGAGAACGGCTGGAAAACCATCGTCGACATCAACCTCCACGGGACCTACCACTGCACGCAGGCGGCCGGCGACGCGCTGGCCGCGGACGGCGGCGGGACGGTCATCAACCTCTCCAGCGTCGCCGGGGAACAGGGCGCACCGTACATGAGCCACTACGGGGCCGCAAAAGCCGGCGTCAGCAATCTTACGTCGACGCTGTCGGCGGAGTGGGCTGACCGCGACATCCGCATCAACTGCATCGCGCCGGGCTTCGTCGCCACGCCGGGCGTCGAGTCACAGATGGGTGTCAGCGCCGACAATATCGACCGCGAGGCCGTCGAGCGCCGCATCGGTCTCTCGGAGGAGATCGCCGACATCGCGCTGTTCCTCGCCAGTCCGGCCTCGTCGTACATCGTCGGCCAGACGATCACTGCCGCCGGCGTCCCACGGCTCGAAGAGACGCCTGACATCTGAGCGCTGGGAGTTCCAGTACCGACGGTCGAAGCCGCGGTCTCACTTCGAAACGCCGAGCCAGTCCGGCAGCTCTCGGAGATCGTCAAGAGCCACATCCACGGCGGGTCCGTCTTCGGCCCCGTAGGCGACCGTCCACAGCCCGGCCCGCGTTCCGCCGTCCATATCGTGTTCGTAGCGATCACCGATCATCACGGCCTGTGCCGGTTCGACCCCGGCTTTTCCCAGCGCTGTCTCGAACATCGCCGGGTCAGGCTTGGTTCGACCGACGGCCTCCGAAGCGGTGTACGAATCCATCGTGTCCCAGACGCCGAAGGTCCGCAACAGTTGCTCACCCTCGTCGGCGTCCACGTCGCTGATCACACCCTGATGGAGTGGCGCGTCTGCCAGGTCCTTGATTGCCGCGACGGCGTCGGGATTGGGCTCGACTTGTTCGGTACGGATCTCTTGGAACAGTGCTTCCCACTCGGTTTCCTTGGGACTGACTGTCAGAATTTCATCGATTGCCCGCCGGTAGCCCTCGCGGGCGGGCCGGAACGCTGTCCCCTCGCGCTCGCCGAAGTACGTTCCGAGGACGTTCCGCCATCGTTCGAGGGCCGCGTCGGAATCCGCAGTGGCCGGGTACTCCGCACACAGGCGTTCGACAAACTCGCGGTGGGCCGCTCGGACGGACGCCATCCGAAGGATGACGCCGCCGATATCCCAGAAGACGGCCTCGACATCTGGACTCTCGCTCACGGCAGCGGCTTGGACTGGCCCGGGTATGAAACTACCGCCGACGCCCGGTCCCGTGGGTGCGTCGCGATGGGTGTGCCGGGGTACAGCATCGGTAAATAAACGACCAACCACGCGTTCGCTGTGCTCCAACACTTATGATGTCGACGTGCGAGAACAAGAGTGTGCCATGATATCGTTCACCGATTCTGAGGCCGCGACTACGCTTGCCGAGCGTGCCCGAGCGTTGATGGACGAGGTCGTCATCCCGCGGGAGCGAGAACTCGCGGGCGGGACGGCTATCTCCGACGCAACCGTTCGCGACCTCCGCGCTGCCGCACGGGAGTACGACGTGTACGCCCCGCAAATCCCCGAAGAACACGGCGGAATGGGCTATGACTTCCGTGACGTGTTGCCGACGTTCGAAGAAGCGGGCCGAAGCCTCCTTGGCCCGATTGCGATGCGCGTCGACGCGCCTGATGAGGGCAATATGCATCTGCTGGAGATGCAAGGGACTGACCTCCAGAAATCGGAGTACCTCGACCCGCTCGTCGAAGGCGAGATACAGTCTGGCTTCGCGATGACGGAGCCGATGCAGGGCGCGGGCTCCGACCCGAAGATGATTCGAACCACGGCACAGAAGGAGGGTGACGAGTGGGTCATCGACGGCCACAAGTGGTGGACGACCGGTGGCGTCGACGCCGACATCCTGCTTGTCTTCGCTCGGACGGACAAGGACGTACACCCCTATGAGGGGTGTTCAGTGTTTATCGTCCCGGCCGACGCCGACGGCGTGGACATCGTTCGGAACGTCCCGCATATGGGCAGCCAGGGTGACCCGAAGGGCCATGCCGAAATCGAGTTCAACGGCGTTCGCGTCCCCGAAGAACACCTGCTGGGCGAGGAAGGCAACGGCTTCCAGCACGTCCAGCAACGGCTCGGCCCGGCGCGGCTCACCCATTGTATGCGTTTCTCGGGGATGGCCGAACGGGCGTTGTCCATCGCCAAAGCCTACACCACCGAGCGGCAGGCCTTCGGCGACTCCGTGGCCGACAAACAGCACGTCCGATTCGAAATCGCCGAACAGGAGACACAGATTCAGGCCGCGCGGGCACTGGTCCGGGCCGCCGCTGACGCCATCGCCGCCGGGAAAGAAGCCCGCGTCGAGGTGTCGATGAGCAAAGTGTTCGCCGCTCGGGCGACGCAGGACGCCATCGACACTGCGGTCCAGTTCTGTGGCGGCAACGGCATCGGCCGGGACCTCCCGCTTGCGGACTTCTACGAACTGGTCAGGACGTTCCGAATCGTTGACGGGGCTGATGAGGTCCACCTGCGGACTATCGCTCGGGAGGCCTTCGAGGACGTGGACAGCGAGGAACTGGAGCCGGTGCGTCGCTACCGCGAGTAGGACGGGGCAGTCAGCGGCGACGGTTGCTACTTCCCTTCGAACTCTGGCTCACGGTCGGCCGCAAAGGCCGCTGTCCCTTCCGCTACGTCGTCAGTCGTCAGTAGGAGCGCAAAGGCCTGGCTCTCCATTTCGAGGCCGGCGTCGAGGCTCTCGTCGGCTCCTTCGTTCATCACACGCTTGGCCTTCCGCAGGGCAATCGGCGGCCCGGATACGAGGTCCGAAACGAACTCTTCGACCACGTCATCGAACTCGTCGGCGTCGACGGCCCGGTTGATGAGTCCCCAGTCGGCCGCCCGCTCGGCGGAGATGTGCTCGCCGCGGAACACGAGTTCCTTCGCCCGGGCGTCGGTCAACATTCGGATCGCGCGCTGTGTTCCACCGCCGCCGGGGAGCAGCCCGAGCGTGATTTCGGGGAAGCCAAACTCCGAATCGGTCGTCGCCAGCCGGAGGTCACAGGCAAGGGCGAGTTCCAGCCCCGCGCCGAGACAGTAGCCGTCGATGCGCGCCAGCGTCGGTCGGGGGTACTCGGCGACCGTCGTGAACACTTTCGTCGGCTCCGACGTCTGTGCGGGGTCGCGGTCCGCGAAGCCGGAGATGTCGGCTCCGGCGGAAAAGGCGCGCTCGCCGGCCCCTTCGAACACGACGGCCCGGACGTCGTTCTCGTCGACCGACGAAAGCAGATCGACGACCTCGTCCGCGAGGGTTTCGCTGATAGCGTTCATTCGCGATGGGCGGTCGAGTTCCACTTCTAGCAGGCCATCGTCATCGAGTTCCCAGTTGATCGTGTGGTAGTCACCCGGGCCGTCGCCGTTGTCGTACTCGTGGAAGCCCTGGCCCGCTTCCGTCCCGGTGTGGCCGGCTGCCACGAGATCAACAAGGTACTCCGCCGGCTCGTAGCGGTCGTCGCCGTGCTCGTCGCGGAGCTTCCGGAGTTTTTCGAGGATGTTGTCGAGGCCGATGTCGTCGGCCCGGCGGCAGGTCCCCTCAGGGAAGCCCGCCCCGAGTCGCATCCCCGTGTCGATGGCCTCTGCCGTCGCTACGTCGTCGCCGACGAGCTTTGCGGCCTCGTTCGCCATCACCGCTTCGACGCGGAGATGGTCGAACCCCTTGGCATCCTCCGGGACGTACTCCGGGCCGCCGCCGTCGTCGTAGTCGTAGTACCCCTTGCCGGTCTTGCGGCCGAGGTTTTCGTTTTCGACTTTCTCCGCCATGATAGGCGGGACCGGCCTTCCGGCCTCCGTCCGGACATGGTAGCCGATGTCGATGCCGGTCAGGTCGCCGAGTTCGAACGGCCCCATCGGGTACCCTCGCTCGTGGACCATCGCGGCGTCGGCCTGCCGGATGGTCGCCTCGTCCGCAGAAACCATCCAGGCTGGCTCGCTCATGAACGGCCCGAGAACGGAGTTGACGACGAACCCACGCACGTCCTTGCGGACGTATATCGGCGTCTTGCCGAGAGATTCGACGAACTCGTAGCCGCGCTGGGCCGTCTCGTCGGTCGTTGCCTTGCCGTAGATGACCTCGACGAGGTCCATCTTCACCGGCGGATTGAAGAAGTGCAGGCCCAGCACCGAGTCCGGCCGCTCTGTCGCTGCGGCGATCTCCGTGATGGACAGCGAGGAGCTGTTCGTCGCCAGCAGCGCATCTTCGGGCGCTGCGGCGTCGACGGACTCGAAGATGTCCTGTTTCACCGAGAGCTGTTCCGGGCCGGCCTCGATGACCAGATCCGCGTCGCTCACCGCCGCTTCCAGATCGGTCGTCGTCGCGACCCGCGCCGCCACGTCGTCGGGGTCCTCGTCGAGTCGCCCCTTCTCGGCGAGCTTTTCGAGCGACCACTCGATCTCGTCGTAGCCGTCTTCGACGATGTCCGCCTCGATGTCACGCAGCACGACGTCGTAGCCGGCGATTGCCGTGACTTCGGCGATGCCGTGGCCCATCGTTCCTGCACCGAGCACTGCAACTGTCGCTATCTCTGGCTGCTCTGCTCGCATACGCGTAGTGTCTATTGCAACACATATCAATCATCCCCCTAGCATCCGTTTTGTGTCGCAATACGTCGACGATTATTACCAGCCAGAAAGCCCCCGGCGAGCTGTGTATGGGGTTGCTGCCATCTGCCGGGGCTTCGACACGCAAATCGGCTCTTGCTTCGTCGCTGCTAGAGCGGTTCGTCGCCCTCGATAATCCGGATCGCGCGGTCGGCCAGCGCCGGGACGCGGTTCTCCATCAATGGATAGAACGGGTCGTCGGCGTTGCCTTCCAGATAGCGCCGGTAGAACATCTCCCCAAGGGCGGCGAGCTTGTACACGGCGAGCGTCCGATAGAACCGCTCGTGTTCGAACGTCAGGCCGGTCTGGGCTTCCCAGCGGTCGACCAGATCTTTCCGGGTCGGGTAGCCCGGTGCTTCGATGAACTCCATCGCAAGGTCGGGAATCTCCGGCTCGGGGTCCTTGGCGTCACGCCAGTACGAGAGCAGCCAGCCGAGGTCGGCCCGTGGGTCGCCCAGCGTCGCCATCTCCCAGTCGAAGACGGCGGCGAGGTCCGGGTCGTCACCGGGGCCGAACATCACGTTGTCGAGTTTGTAATCGCCATGCACCAGTGTCTCCGGATGGTCGTCGGGACACTCGTCCTGAAGCCACGAGCCGACCCGCTCCAGTTCAGGGACAGTGCGGGACTCGGCCGTCCGCTCGAACGCCCACGCCAGTTGTTTCCCCCAGCGCGTGACCTGCCGCTTCGCATACCCTCTCGCACGGCCGAGGTCTGACAGGCCGACGGATTCGGTATCAACCCCGTGGATAGCCGCGAGGGTGTCGACCAGCTCGGTGCCGACTGCCGCCCGGGCGTCGTCGTTCCCGAAGCGCGCTGGCTCGTCGTCTCGGATGACGGTCCCTTCGACGCGGGCCATGACGTAGAAATCGCTACCGATGACCGTCTGATCGTCACAGGCCGTCACCGTCGGCGGGACCGGCACGGCTGTGTCCTGCAGCGCGTCGATGACGCGATACTCCCGCAACACGTCGTGGGCTGTCTCGGCGGTCTGGCCCGGTGGGGGCCGCCTGACGACCAGCTCTCGGTCGCCCCAGGTGACAAACAGCGTCTCGTTGGAGTGGCCCTGCTCGTGTCGCGCAACGTCGAATGTCTCGGCCGGGCCTATTTCCCTTGTGAGAAATTCTTCGAGCGCACTTTCGTCGACCAGCCGCTGGTAGTAGTCGCTGCTGTGTTCAGTCATAGTGTCTGATTTGGCTCCGTGTCATGAAAAACTGCGGGTCGTGTCACCGTCCGACGAACTCCGGTCGGCGGTCGGTCAGGAACGCCTCGACGCCCTCCTCGTGGTCGGCCGTCTCGAAGACGATGCCCTGTGCCGTCGCCTCGTCGCGCTGGGCGCGGTCGAAGGACTTCTCCAGGCCGTCCTGAAGCAGCCGCTTTGAATGCCGGAGGGCAATGGTCGGCCCATCGGCAATGCGGCTGACAGTCGCCGCGACTTCGGACTCGAACGACTCGGTATCGTAGACGTGATTGAACAGGCCCAGCTCTGCGGCTCGCTCGGCGTCCAGAATCTCGCCGGTGAACACTAACTCCTTTGCGACGTTGGTCCCGACGATACGGGGGAGCAGATACGACGTGCCGGCGTCGACGCTGAGGCCGACCTGCCGGAACACGAAGCCGATGCTGGCCGACTCGCTCGCCAGCTGGATGTCACAGGCGATCGCGAGGTTCGCGCCGGCCCCGACGGCCGACCCGTCGACCTTTGCCACGGTCGGGACCGGCAGTGCGACGACTCTGGCGATGGTGTCGCGGGTCCGACGAGCCAGTTCGCTGACGGCGTCGTCGGTCGGGTCGTCGTTCGTGAGCCGCTCGCTCATTCCCTTGATGTCGCCGCCGGCCGAGAACGACTCGCCGGTGCCCTCGATGACGACACACCGAACATCGGACGCAGTCTCGATGGTATCGAGGTGGCGCTCCAAGGCGTCGTATACGGGCTGTGTGAGTGCGTTCCGCGTTTCCGGTTCGTTCAGCGTCAGCGTGGCGATGCCGTCGTCGATGGCGAGCAGTACGGATTCGCTCATCGGATATCCCTCTGTGGTAGCTGCATGGGGTCGCTTCACACGGTCCCGGTATAAATTTACCGCTGGTTTACAGTTTCAGTCAACGCTGGCCACGAATGGAGATGGCACGCAACAGGCCACCACAGCTAGCAGGGCTAGTTTTAACATATCGGTGTGTGTTGACACGGAGTATGCCAGGTGGTGCACCACTCAACCTCCGGTCATTCCTGTGGCGTGGCGAGAACGTGTTCCCCGACAGCGAGATCGTCTCGCGGACACATCAGGGGATTCACCGGTACACGATAGCGGACTACGCCGAACGCGTACGGAAGCTAGCCTCGGCCCTCGAACAGGCGGGCATCGAACGCGGCGACAGAGTCGGGACGTTCGCCTGGAACAATCACTGGCACCAGGAGGCCTACTACGGCGTCGCTTGCATGGGCGCACAGGTCCACATGATTAATCTCCTCCTGCCCGACGAGCACATCCAGCACATCGTAGCCGACGCCGAGGACGAGATCCTCATCGTCGACCCCGTCATGCTGGAGAAGCTCGAAGGAGCCTACGACGAGGAGGCGTTCGCCTCTGTCGAGCAGTACATCGTGATGGGCGACACCGTCCCCGAAACGTCGCTGGGGCCAGTCGTCGACTACGAATCGTTCATCGCCGACGGCGACCCCGACTACTCCTTCCCGCAACTGCCCGAGGACCAGCCGGCGGGGATGTGCTACACGTCCGGGACAACAGGCAAGCCGAAAGGCGTCGAGTACACCCAGAAGATGTACTGGACACAGGTCATGTCGCTGATGACCAGCCAGGCCGGTATCAAGACCGACGACGTAGAGCTGACGTACGTTCCGATGTTTCACGTTAGCGGCTGGTGTCGTCCGTTCACGACCATCGCTGCCGGAGCCAAGACGGTCCTCCCCGGGCCGAATCCGTCGGCTGAGGATCTGGCAATGCTCATTGATGAAGAGGACGTGACCGTCTCCGCAGCGGTCCCGACCGTCTTCATGGACCTGCTGGAGTACGCCCGTGAGACTGACGTGGACTTCTCTTCGGTTCGGTACTTCACCAGCGGCGGGTCCGCGACGCCGCGGTCGCTGATGGAGGATTACAAGCAGGAGTTCGACGTAGACCTCATCTCTGGCTACGGCATGACCGAGACGTCACCGGTCACCCACGCCTACGAGCCAAAGCCCGGAATGACGGACCTGCCGGAGGAGGAACTGTTCGACCTGCGGAGCCACTCCGCGGGGCTTCCAATTGCCGGGCTGGAGTTCAAAGTCGTCAACACCGACGGCGAGGAAGTGCCCTGGGACGGCGAATCGCTGGGCGAACTCTGGATGCGCGGCCCGTGGGTCACTCAGGAATACTACAACGCCCCCGACGCGACCGAACAGGCCGTCACCGACGACGGCTGGTTCAAGACCGGTGACATTGTCCGGGTGAGTCCGGAGGGGTACGTCGACGTAGTCGACCGGATGGACGATCTCGTCAAGAGCGGCGGCGAGTGGATCGCCAGCGTCGAGGTCGAAAACGCGGTTATGGGTCATGACGACGTCGTCGAAGCCGCAGTTGTCCCTGTTCCCCACGAGCGGTGGGACGAACGCCCTGCCGCGTTCGTCGTCACACGCGACGCTGTGTCCGATGAAGCCGCGCTCCGTCAGGAAATCAAAGACCTCGTCGCCGAGTCGTATCCGTCGTGGTGGGTCCCCGACGCCATCCGTCTGGTCGACGGGATCCCCAAGGGCGCGACCGGGAAATTCTCCAAGCAGACGCTCCGTGACGAGTACGTCGACGAGTCGGTCATCGAAACGGTCGCCGAGAACGCCCCGGCAACGTAACTCGGCCGAAACGTGGCGGAGCGTTCTGGCTGACAGGCACCGTATCGACGGCAGCGTTCTCGATACCGTGCATCCACTGTCACCGAGCCAGCCACAACAAGTCCAGTCGCGGATAGGTATTTATGCCATCCCTGTGATGATTGTGGTATGCGAGCAGCTGTCATTGAGGAGCACGGCGAACCGCTCACGATTCAGGACGTGCCCTATCCGGAGCCACAGCCAGACCAAGTTGTCATCGAGACCGAAGCCTGCGGGGTCTGCCGGAGCGACTGGCACGCCTGGCAGGGAGACTGGGAGTGGTTCGGCATCCAGACCGGCCCTGGGCAGATTCTGGGCCACGAGCCGGCCGGGGTCGTCGCCGACGTGGGTGCGGACGTCGAACAGTTCTCCGAGGGGGACCGCGTCACAGTACCGTTCCACCTCGGTGACGGGTCGTGTCAGTACTGCCAGCGCGGGCACGCCAACATCTGCGAGACGTCGATGCCGCTTGGCTTCCTCGACGCCGCACCGGGGGCGTTCGCCGAGGCGTTCCCTGTCCGCGAAGCCGATTTCAACTGCGTCACGCTGCCGGACGCCGTCGACTTCACCGAGATGGCCGGGCTCGGCTGTCGGTTCATGACGGCGTACCACGCGCTGACTGACCGGGCGGATCTCAGGCCGGGCGACGCCGTCGCGATCCACGGCTGTGGCGGCGTTGGACTCTCGGCAGTCCATATCGCCGATGCGCTGGGGGCCGAACCGATTGCGGTCGACGTGCAGGACAGCAAACTCGACCGGGCGCTGGACCTCGGCGCAGCGACGACAATCAACGCTGCCGAGGTGGACAACGTCCCCGGAGAGGTTCATGCAGTCACGGACGGCGGGGCCGATGTGGCTATCGACGCGCTGGGTATCGCGGAGACGTGTCGCAACGCTGTCGGCTCGCTGGACAAGCAGGGCACCCACGTGCAGGTCGGACTCACGACTGACGACGAGGCCGGGGAAATCGCCCTCCCGGTTGATACGATGACCCTGCAGGAAATCGACTTCCATGGCTCCTACGGGATGCCGCCGATCCGGTACGACGAACTGTTCCGGCTCATCGACGCCGGGACGCTCGAACCCTCCAAGATCGTCGGGGAGACGCTTTCGCTCGACGACGTGCCGGCGACCCTCTCGTCGATGGGCGAGTACGAGACGGTCGGAATCCCCGTCATCGACGAGTTTTGAGAGACGCCGGCACTGCGCTGTGGTCGTCGGTCCCTACGAACGGTTCGCTGCCAGCCAGTCAACGGCGAAGTCTACCATCGGCTGCTGGTCGAGGAGTTTCGACTCGCCGACACCGACAGTCCCCGTCTCGACGGCGCTGGGGTGGGCACGCTCGAACGCATCGCCGCAGGCCTGAAAATCCGTATCGGTGAGTTCGATGTCCGTCCAGTGGGACCACTCGCGCTCGCCCTCGACAAGGACGGCGCTGGCGTGTCTGGTCGTGTCGGTGTCGATATCGGCGCGGTACTCGGCGAGGTGCAGCGAGGTGTTTGTCGTATGTGATGTACCGAGAAACAGGACTCTCCCAGCACGGTCGTAGACCTCGGACAGCGGTGATGCCTCCCCGAGCGAGTAATCGTAGGCGTGACCGCCCGTGATGGCCTCGGCGTCAGTACCCCATGCGGCGAAGGAATGCTGTGGGTGCTTACTCCGGTGGACAGCCGGATACGTGCGAAAACACTCGGCGATTGCACCCATTCCCTGCGTTGGCGTCACTGCTGGTCGGTATGGTGGGAACTGCTCGCGGATCGTGTCGGCCCACGAGTCCGGGACTGGTGGGTTCCCCATATTGTCAGGATCTCTGTTGCCGGGCGAGTGCGTTGGCATCACTACGGTCCCGCGCTCGGTGACGACGCGCTGCAGGGCGTCAACCACCGCCGGTGCGCCACCACAGACCCATCCCAGTTTGGACAGCGACCCGTGGACCAGTACTGTTTCCCCGCTTTCGAGACCCAGCGCACGAAGGTCGTGTGCTATCGAATCCACGGTGACCGGTTCCGCTGAACGATCACTTGGGCGCGGCGTGTCCATGGGAGACGATAGCCGAAAGCGGGCATAAGTTTCGTGTTCCCGGAGACACCGAGCCGCTGTTGTGGGTTACTGCCGTGGCCCCGAATCTACTGGCTCAGAGCAGCTGGTAGTCGCGCTCTTCGTGCTGGACGGAGATCCACTTGGTCTCGGTCAGTTCGTCCATGATCCACTCGCCGTTGTACCGGCCGATCCCGGAGTTCTTCATCCCGCCGAACGGGGCGTTGGGTTCGTCCTGAATCGGGTGGTCGTTGACGTGGACCATCCCAGCGTCGATCTGGTCGGCGATGGACCGGCCGTGTTCGACATCACCGCTGTACACGCCCGCAGCGAGGCCGTACTCGGTGTCATTGGCGAGTTCGACGGCTTCCTCGTCGGACTCGAACGGAATGACCGGGGCGACGGGGCCGAAGTGCTCGTTACACGCTGCGGACATGTCGTTGGTACACCCCGAGAGGACGGTCGGCTCGAGGAACAGGTCCTCCGCCTCGCCACCTGTTTCCAGCGTCGCGCCGGCATCGACAGTCTGCTCGATGAACGTGGTGAGCTGGTCGACCTGGCTCTCGTTGATGATCGGGCCGAACTCCACGTCCTCGTCGAGCGGGTTCCCGATAGTCAGCGACTCCGCGTGCTCGACGAGCTTCTCGACGTACTCGTCGTAGATATCCTCGTGGACGAGATGGCGGTTGATCGAGATACACACCTGTCCCTGATGGCCGAACGCGCCGACGGAGCCGGCCTTGGCGGCTGCCTCGATGTCGGCGTCCTCGGTGACGACGAACGGGCCGTTCCCACCGAGTTCGAGCGCTGGGAGGGCGAGCGCGTTCCCAGCCTGACTCGCTACTGACCTGCCGACTGCCGTCGACCCGGTGAACGACATCACGCGGGCAGTCGGATGGCCGGCCATCCGGTCGCCGATGTCGGATCCGTGGCCCGTGACGACGTTGACGACGCCGTCCGGGAGGCCGGCTTCCTCGGCGATGTCGGCCAGCAGGAGCCCGCCGGTAATCGGCGTGTCCGTCGCAGGCTTGAGGACGACGGTGTTCCCCAGTGCGAGCGCGGGACCGAGCGCTCGCGTCGTGAGGTGCAGCGGGAAGTTCCACGGCGAAATAATTCCGACGACGCCAGCGGGCTCGCGGACGATGTGATGGTCCTTGTCCTCGTGATACATCGAGTCACGGACCTCCTCTTCCGCCGGGACCATCTCCAGCGCGCTCTGGAAGTCCGCCATGGCGAAGTTGGCCTCGGCAGTTGCTTTGGCCTGAACACTGCCCGACTCCGTCGCGAGCAGTTCGACGATCTCGTCGAGTCGCTCCTGCATCACCCCGATCATCGACTCGACGTACTCGTTGCGCTCCTCGCGCGACAGCGCCGCCCAGTCGGACTGGGCCGCCTCGGCGGCCTGATAGGCGTCGTTGACATCCCCCTCCGTTCCGGCGGGAACCGCCGCGATTTCATCGCCTGTCGCGGGATTGGTCACCGGAATCGTCTCAGATGCGTTGGCGTCGCGCCACTCACCGTCGATGTATAGTCGGCTCCACGCCGTCTGGCTATCTGGTTGTGACATTCCATAGTATCGACAGCGCCACGGACTTTTAGCACTTTGGCAGCAGGCAAACGCTTAATTGAACCCCGGCCACAGATCCTATATGATCGATTACCTCGGTCTCGAAGACGACCTCGGCGAGGAAGAGCAGATGGTCCGTGACACAGCCCGGGAGTTCGTCGAGAACGAAGTCAAGCCGGACGTCGGGCAACACTGGATCGACGGCACGTTCCCGACGGATCTCATCACCGAGATGGGCGACCTCGGATTCTACGCCCCGAACCTCGATGGGTACGGCCTGCCGGGCCTCAGCGAGACGGCGTACGGCCTCCTGTTGCAGGAGCTGGAGGCCGGCGACAGCGGCCTGCGCTCGATGGCCAGCGTGCAGGGGGCACTCGTCATGTACCCGATTCATGCCTACGGCAGCGACGCCCAGAAAGAGGAATGGCTGCCGGCACTCGGCAGCGGTGAGCAGGTGGGCTGTTTCGGTTTGACCGAGCCCGAACACGGCTCGAACCCGTCGGCGATGGAAACGACGGCCGAGCGCGACGCCGACGGCTACGTCCTGAACGGCTCGAAGACGTGGATCACGAACGCGCCCATCAGCGACCTCGCAGTGGTCTGGGCAAAGGTCACCTCCGCCGATGGTGACCCCGTACGGGGATTCCTCGTCGAAACGGATCGTGACGGCGTGGCGACAAACAAGATCGACGAGAAGCTCTCGCTGCGGGCATCGATTACCGGCGAGATCAGCCTGCAGAACGCCCGCGTCCCCGAGGAGAACGTCCTGCCGGGCGTCGAGGGGATGAAGGGGCCGCTGTCCTGTCTCACGCAGGCCCGCTACGGTATTGCCTGGGGGACGGTCGGGGCCGCGATGGACTGTTTCGAGACCGCCCACGAGTACGCCACCGACCGCGAGCAGTTCGGCAAACCGATCGCCGGCTATCAGCTCCAGCAGGAGAAGCTCGCGGAGATGGCGACCCAGATATCGCTGGGTCAGTTGCTCGCTCATCGGCTCGCCGATCTGAAGGAACGCGGCGACCTCCGCCCGGAACAGGTGTCGATGGCGAAGCGAAACAACGCACGAATGGCTCGCGAGCAGTCACGGGTAGCTCGCGAGATGCTCGGCGGCAACGGCATCACAGCCGATTACTCCCCAATGCGGCACCTGACGAACCTCGAAACCGTCTACACCTACGAGGGGACGCACGACATCCACTCGCTCATCATCGGCCACGACCTGACCGGCATCCCGGCCTTCGAGTAAGGCGGCTGTCCCATACATTCCGGTATGCGGAACGACCGCGCCGGCGCGAACAAACACTTCTCAATCGTACGTGAGGTCGATCTTCAGTTCACTGGCTTTCCGTTCCAGCAGGTCGGGATACGTCGATTCGATATCCTCCCGGCTCACCCGCCCGCTCGGGCCGAAGACGCTCAACGCGCCGATGAGGTCGTCCTCGTCGTTGTACACCGGTACGCCCGCCGCCCGCAGGCCGTCCATGTGTTCGGACATATTGGTCGCATAGCCCTGCTCGCGGATCTGTTCGAGTTCCTCGAACAGCGCGTCCCGGTCGGTAATCGTGTTCGACGTCAGCGCTTCGAGGGCAGTGGTTTCGGCGAACTCATCGATGCGTTCGCCAGACCACTCCGCGAGGATGGCTTTCCCCGAGGCGAGCGCGTGCAGCGGCCGGCGTTTGCCGATCATCGTGTCGCTCTGGAGCGGGTTCCGGCCGCCGGCTCGGTGCAGATACACGCCCTCGAACTCTTCTTCAACCAGAAATAGCGCCCGCTCGTCGGTCTCTATCGCCAGTTCGATGACTTTCTGCTTGGCGACGATGTAGCCCGGCCGCCGTATCCGCGGCGGTTCGCTGAGTTGCAGAAATCGGAGTGATAGCCGATACTCCCCGTCTTCCTCGACGAGATAGTCCATGTCGTGCAGCGTCTTGAGGTGCCGATACACCGTGCTCTTGGCCAGATCCGTCTCCGCCCGGATGTCCGCGATTGTCGCGCCGCCCGCGTCCCGAATCAGCGCCAGAATATCGAACGATGTCCGGGTTGTCGACACCTCGGACGTTCCGTTCTTGTTTTCGAGCATACGAAGTTGTGATTTCTCAGTGTCATCAACGTTTCGCACAATCGGCCCTGATGGTGCGATAGCTCGAATGCAGTCAGTAGCTATCCGCTGTTCGATTCCACCGCCGAATCGAACCTAATTTGTAGTACGCGGCTGGACTTTACACAGACCATGCCATATCTTAGCGCAGACGATATCGAACAGCTTCGGGCCCAGTTCGACCGACAACTCGATGTCGGACTGCACCACGGCGCACAGCTGGCGGTGTACGTCGACGGCGACCTTGTCGTCGATTTCGCCGGCGGCTCCACGGGCCCCGACGGCGACGAAACGACGCCCGAGACGCGTCATCTCCTGTTTTCCTGTACGAAGCCGTTCGCCGGCGTCGGCCTGCACCAACTCGTCGAGCAGGGCGAACTCGACTACGACGACCGGGTGGTCGAGCACTGGCCGGAGTTCGCCGACGACGGCACACAGAAGGCATCGATCACTGTCCGGCAGGTGCTCAGCCACACCGCCGGTATTCCGTTCGGTGAGTTCGACGACCAGCCCGAGCGATGGGGCGACTGGGACGCCGTCGTCGCGGCGATGGAAGACATCGAGCCCGTGTTCGAGCCCGGAACGACCCCGGCGTATCACGCCACCAACTACGGCTGGCTGGTCGGCGAACTCGTCCGACGCTGTAGCGGCCAGCCGGTCGAGGAGTACGTTGCGGAGAACGTGTTCGAGCCGCTTGGGATGGGCGATACTGGAATCGGTCTGCGGGACGACGAGCCCGACACCGTGGCGACCCTGGCCGGCTACGAGACATCCGAGCGATGTCACGATGTCGAAGAAGGGCTTGAAGACCCTACCGACGTCGCAGCGTTCAATCAGGAAGCGACTCACCGGGCAGTGATTCCCGCGGCCAACGGCATCGGCACTGCCCGGGACATGGCCCGGTTCTACGCCTGTCTCGCAAACGGCGGATCGCTAGACGGGACGCAACTGTTGACCGAAGCGACCGTCGACGAGGCGACCACGACCCACGCCGAAACCGAATCCGACGGCACGCTGTCGCGTCCGGCCCGCTACGGACTTGGCGTCTGGACTGGCGGGTTGGCCGCCGATATGTTCGGAGCCGCCAGCAAAGAGCGGATGTTCGGCCACGCCGGCCTCGGGAGTTCGTTCGGCTGGGGCGACCCCGAACTGAACGTCGGGTTCGCGCTCGTCACGAACGGTATCCGTGAGGAATCCTTCGAACACGCCGCCCGCGTCGGCCAGCTTTCCGACGCCGTCCGGCTATTGTTGCAGGACTGAAAGCGGTATCCTCTGTGGTCTGTCGCCACAGGGGGTTTTCTGACCGTTTGCGTCTCCGGCAGAGAGACGGTTGCACGACCCGAGTTTTTGTATGGCCCGCTGCTAATCCTCCGGTATGAACTTTCCCGACCGAGGCGACGTGGATCATCTCATTGACCCACAGCCGTTGCCGGACTTCGCTCGTGTCCAGTACGAGCCGGAGACGGCCGCCGTCGCCGATCCGTCAGCGGCGGCACGGGCCGAACTCGACCGCCTCGACCTTGATGGGCTGGAACCGGGCGCGACCGTCGCCGTCGCCATCGGCAGCCGCGGCATTCACCGTATCGACGACATCGCCGAGGCTGTCGTCAAAGCTGTTCGCGACCGGGGTTTTGAACCGGTCGTCGTCCCAGCGATGGGAAGCCACGGCGGTGCAACGCCGGAGGGACAGCGCGAAGTACTGGAGAGTCTTGGTATCACGGAATCGCGCCTCGATACCTCCATCGACGCCCGGATGGACACGACACAGGTCGACACCGTCACTGTCGGTGCCACCGAGTTTCCGGTCCACGTTTCGACGGCGACACGGGAGGCGGATGCCGTCGTCGTCGTGAACCGAGTGAAGCCCCACACCAACTACAGTGGCCGCATCGAGAGCGGGCTGACGAAGATGGCCGTCGTCGGGCTGGGCAAGCAACACGGCGCGAAGGCGTTTCACTCGACAGCTATCAAGGAGGGATATGTGGAAACGCTGGAAGCCGCGCTCCCGGTCGTCGAGTCGGCGCTCCCGCTGGTCGGCGGCGTAGCGCTGGTCGAGAACTTCCACGAGGAGACAGCCCACGTCGAGGCAATTCCAGCGGGTTCGTTCACCGACCGCGAGCCAGCGCTGCTGGAACAGGCCTACGACGAGATGGCGACGCTCCCGGTCGACGACATCGACTTGCTCGTCGTCGACGAACTCGGCAAGGACGTCTCCGGTGCGGGAATGGACACGAACGTCGTCGGCCGCTACCGCGTGCTCAACGCGCCGGACCCCGACGAACCGTCGATCAAGCTGCTGTACGCCCGCGGGCTCACAGAGGCGACGAAGGGCAACGGCAACGGTATCGGCCTGGCCGACATCACCCGCCGGGCCGCCGTCGACCAGCTGGACCTGCAGAAGACGTACGCGAACGCCCTCACCAGCGGGTCGACAGCGAAGGCGAAGCTCCCACTCGTCGCACCGGACGACGAGTTCGCCATCCGGTCGGCGCTGTCCGCGCTCGGTGGCTACGACCCCGATACCGTCCGAATCGTCTGGATACAGAACACACAGGACCTCTCGACGCTCCACGTCTCCGAGCCGCTTGTCGATGAGCTGCCGGCCGCCGCCGACGTCACCGACCACGAGTCCCTTACGTTCACTGACGGCACCGCATCGTTTACCCGTGATTGACAGTCGGGTGACGACAGTCCCCGTCATGCATCTGGAACAATTTCTAACAACTGTACATTCGTTTCTCTGGTTACAACTCACCAGTTGGATGAAACTATCGGAATAGGATTTCAGTCCGAACTGGCAGAGGAACGGGATGCAAGCAGAAGCGTGAGGATTACGTTCCACCTTTAGGTAATCAATTTATATTTGGTGGCCGTGTATAGACATATCGGGTTCGAGAGTCTCAGAAGGGAAATATATGAATATCCTAGCGAATATGTGAGATTAAGAACGCGGAAGTAAAATAGAAAATCTGTATATGTGGCCAAAAATCGATATAAGCGCAATATATGGCGACATATCTGGCCTAATCATCATCAGATATAGGAGTGTCCGGACACTGTCGATCAGGATTGCTCTCTAAGCTCCGCAAACAGTCGTTGAATCTATCACATCGACTGTCCGACTGTCGTCGTGTCCGGTAGGCGCTCGGCGACAACCTCGATAGGGTGTGGCGGGATTTCGTCGACGCCGTCGCGGTCACCCAACTGCGAGCGGCAGGACCCGCCCGGTGCAACGACGCGATCGCCGTCGCTCTCGTCGACCTTGTCGAACAGCAGCCGCCCGATGGTTTTCGAGAGGTCGTAGTGCTCGTCGTGGTAGCCGAAGCTCCCGGCCATGCCACAGCACGTCGAGTCGAGCGGGTCAACCTCGTAGCCCACGCGGCGCATGACGCCGACGGCGTGGTGGTCCTTGTTGGTCCCTTTCTGGTTGCAGTGGCCGTGATAGTTGACCGCGCCGGCAGCCCCGAGCGAGCGGTCTTCGACCGGGAGCGCGTCGTCGAGTCGGAACGTGTCGAGGTATTCCAGGACGCCGTAGGCGCTATCGGCCACCTGCGAGACCTCGCTGCCGTCGAGCAGGTCCCGATACTCGTCTTGGAACATCACCGCGTCGGAAGGTTCGACGAACACGACGTCCCAGCCGTCCGCGACGCGGTCCGACAGCCGGTTCGTGTTCGTCTCGGCCCGGTCGCGAGCGAGGTCCAGCATGCCGGTGGAGTACGCCGCCCGCCCGGACGGTGCAGTGTCATCAGGGATGGTGACGTGGACGCCCGCGGCCTCCAGCGTTTCGACGGCGGCTTTGCCGGCGGCCGGGTACGAGTAGTTCGTGTACGTGTCGGGGAACAGCAGGACCTTGCGGTCGGCCTCGGCCCGAGAGACCGTCGAGCCCCCGCGGGCGTCGAACCAGTCCTGCAACGTCTCCCGGCGGAAGGTGGGAAGTTCGCGCTCCGGCGCGATGCCGAACACTTTCTGCATGACCACCCGTGCGCCCGGGATGTCTGTCGCCCAGTTCGAGACCGGCGCCAGCGCCGACCCGATTTTCGAGGCGGTGTCGATGTTGGCGAACAGGCGCTCCCGGAGGCTGGTGCCCTCCTCTTGGTGGTGCTGGTGTTTCAGCTCGGTCTTGAGTTTCGCCATGTTGACGCCAGTCGGGCAGTCGCTCTTGCAGCCCTTGCAGCCGACACAGAGGTCGAGCACTTCTTCTTGGAAACGCTCGGAATGGATCTCGTCCTCGTCTAGGTCGCCACTGATGGCCGACCGGAGGAGGTTTGCCCGGCCCCGCGTCGTCTGGACCTCCTCCTCCGAGGCGCGGTAGGTCGGACACATCACGTCCCCGTCGGTCTGTCGGCAGGTGCCACAGCCGTTACACAGCTCGACGAGCTCCGAGAAGCCGCCCTCGTCCTCGAAGTCGAGCGTCGTCTGTGGCTCCAGGGATTGGTAGTCGGGACCGTATCGGAGGTTCTCCCGCATGTCCGCGCCGACGCCACGGTCGGCGTCGGGGCCGATGTCATCCGGCCCCTCGCGGTAGACGACGTTGCCGGGGTGCATCCACCACTGCGGGTCGAACGCCGTCTTGACCTCCTTGAACGCGTCCCAGAGCGTCTCGCCGTACATCTTGGGAGTGAACTCCGTCCGGGCCATCCCGTCGCCGTGCTCGCCGGAGAACGACCCCTTGTGTTCCAGCACGAGGTCAGTCACGTCGTCAGTGATGGAGTGCATGGCCTCGATGCCGGATTCCTCTTTCAGATTGAGAATCGGGCGGATGTGGAGCGTTCCGGAGCCGGCGTGGGCGAAGTATGCGGCGGAAGTGTCGTGGTCAGTCAGCACTTCCTCGAACTTCTCGACGTACTCGGCCAGTTCGGCGGGCGGGACCGTCGCGTCCTCGATGAACGGGTACGGCTTGGGGTCGCCGTCCATGGACATCAAGAGCGGAATCGCCGCTTTCCGGAGCTTCCAGAGGTCGGCCTGGTCCGCGTCGGTGTAGGCCTCGACCACATCGAAGGCCGCTCCGTTATCGAGGAACCGCTCGGTGGTCTGCGCGATGGCCGCCTCAAAGTCGTCATGCAGTTCCGAGTCGTACTCGAGCATCAGTGCGGCCGCCGCCCGGTCGGGAATCGGGCCGACGTACTCGGCGTAGCCGTCGGAACCGGCCGCGAGCCTGAACACCTCGTCGTCCATCAGCTCGACCGCACTGACGTCGTAGTCGAGCGCGACCGGGACGGCCCGCATCGCGTCCGCGAGCGTGTCGAAACAGTACAGCGCCAGCGCGGTCTCCTCGGGAACGGTCACCAGCGAGAGTTCGGCCTCGACGATGACCCCGAGGGTTCCCTCGCTCCCGACGAACAGTTTCGCGAGGTTCAACACCCGCTCGCCGTCGTCGTTCTCGTAGACGACGCGGTCGAGGTTGTAGCCCGACACTCGGCGCTTGAGGTCTGGGTAGCGCTCCTCGATTTCCTCGGCGTTCTCCTCGACGACTTGCCGGACCGTCCGGTAGATGTCGGCTTCCCGGTCGTCCTTGCTCACGATGTCGTCCCACTCCGGCGAGTCGATGACGACCTCGCGGGCGTGGATGAGTGAGCCGTCAGAGAGGACGGCCTTCACCGCATCCGTGTAGGCGTCGGTGATGCCGTACCTGACGGAGTGTGCGCCGGTAGAGTTGTTCCCGATGCCGCCGCCGACCGAAGCGCGGTTCGACGACGCGGGGTCCGGGGCGAACTTCAGGCCGTACTCGGCCAGCGTGTCATCTAGGTCGTCCTGCACCACACCGGGCTGGATGTGCGCTGTCTGCTCGTCCGGCCGAATATCGAGGATATCGTCCATGTGCCGGGACATATCCAGAACGACACAGCCCGGGCCGACAGTCTGCCCGGCGAGCGACGACCCGGTCCCGCGAGGGAGTATCGGAACGCCGTGGTCCGTCGCCACTTCGACGGCTGCCCGAACGTCGTCGATATCGGTCGGATACACGACTCCTGCCGGTTCGGCGCGGTAGATGCTCCCGTCCGTCGCGTACAGAATCCGGGCGTATTCGTCGAACTCAACCCCACCTGCGACCTGCGAACGGAGCGCGTCCGCCAGGTCCCGATACGCGTCGACATCCGGTCGATCCAGGTCCAGTTCCTGTGCTGACCAGGTGTCCTCGACATTTTCGATCGCCATACGGGCATTCAGGAGTAATAATCATTAAAGTCTATGGCATGCGGTCACAATTCGCTCTTGACGCCCGCCAGCTATTTGACTGCGGGCACTGGAAGCGATGTATGGCCAGTGCAAGCATACTCCACATGTGCCTGAACGTCGCCGACGCCACAGAATCGATCGCGTTCTACGAGCAGTTCGGCTTCGAGGAGTCCTGGCAGTTCACCACGCCGGACGGCGAGACGACGAACTACTACGTGGCCGACGACAGCGGCGTCGAGCTGCAACTATCGGAAACCAACGGGGAGACGAGCTTCGAGATGGGGTCCGGCTGGGACCACCTCGCACTCGGCGTGGACGACGTCGACGCGACGGTTGAGCGAATCGACCACCACGGTGTCGTCAAAGAGCCAGGTCCACAGCCGGAAGCCGGTGCGTACACGGCCTTCGTCGCTGACCCCGACGGCCACCACGTCGAACTCATCGAACCGCTAGAAGACTGAACCGCGCCCACGGCGTTTCGAGTGACGAAACGGTACGCGCCAGTCAGTTTCCGACGGCCGTGGCGCGCTCGACGATGTCAGCGCCGTACATCTCCTCCAGTTCCTCGTGCTGATCCGGCCGGTGCTCGTAGACGTCCTGGAACAGCGTGATCGGCGTCTGGGCGGCCTGGTAGGTGGCTTCGTCCCACATCCGGTCTTTGCTGATATCGACTTCGACGCCGTTGATGACCAGCGTAGCGGCCTGGGTCATCGCGATAGCTCCCTTGCCGGCCTCCTTCGCGGCCTCGAACTCCTCCATGGAGTCGACGATGTCGTTCATGCTGGGGATGTACGCGGTGCGGTCGAGCAGTTCCTCGGTGAGTTCGTCCTCGTCCAGCTCCAGTCGCTCACCGCCCGCCTGCAGGACGTAGCCGCCGTCGCCGTCAGGCTCGAGCGAGAGGTCGTCGCCGTCGTACACCTGCTTGCCGTCCTGTGCTTCGAGTTCAACCTCCTGACCGCCGGCCTCGAGGAGCCAGCTGCCGGTCTTCGGCGGGAGCGGGGCCGTGTTCGCCTCGACGACCTGGCCCGGCGTCAGCGACCAGATGCCGGTCATCCCCTTCGCGCGGTTGTCCTTCATCCGCTCGCGGTACCCCTCGACGTCGCGGATGTCGTCGTACGGGCCATCGACGGCGATGAGGCCAGCGGCGCTGGCACCGCGGGAGGTGTTGTGGCGCAGTTCCGGCCACGGCGGGAGTTCGCCGGTGGGCGTCATCGCGCGCATGTCCTTCGTGTAGTCGACCTCGCCATCGACGAGCAGGAACATACGTTCGAGGTTATTCGAGGGCTTGCCCATCTCGTCCCGCAGGTCGCCCATCGCCAGTTCGGCCTCGCCGCTCTCGACGATAACCGACATGGAGAGGCTCCCTTCTTCGAGCCCGTGTTCGTTCTCGATGATGGTGAAGAACTCGTCGGCTTTCTTCCAGTCGTCGATATCACCAACCTCCGGAATGACGAAGCCGTCGATGTGCTCGACCGCCCCGTTTTCGGGATCGGTGATTTCGAGCATCTGCTGGAAGCCCTGATAGCGGGTCGTCGGCGATTCGCGGTGCCAGACCACGCGTGGGTGGATCTCGCCAGGGAACTCGGCGCCCTGATTGGCGACGACGTCGATGATGTTCTCGACGCCCTCGTCGCGCATGTTCGGGGCCGTCGCGTCCTCGTTGTCCGGAACCCAGACGTCCGGTGCCTGCAGGCCGCGGAGCTGGCCGGCGCTTCGCAGCATCTTCGCTGAGTCGTCCTCCCCGTCGACTGCTGTCGGAGAGGTAAAGAACGTTCTAACGAACTCGCGGTCGTAGTGTCGCGTCACACTCATAACTCGTCTCAAAGAATCCAGCGAAACCGCTTAAATCTACCGTCCGCCTCCGGCCGAAACATCGACCAGCGTAGTCGTTCCACCGTCTCTCAGCAGATTCGGAAATGCGAAATATTCGTACTATATTACATTCCACTATCCGTTCAGCCGAGCGACACAACGGTCACTGGTGCACACTGATCTGTCGGCATCTCGTGGCCGTTCAGTCGCCACATCACGAACTCCCAGCGAATTCGGCCGCCGGTTTCACCCCAGCGAACTCCACTTTCTGTTTCGTCTTTTCGAATACCTGTGCCGGTCGTGGAGCCGAATGACACCTATTTCGGGTACGTCCTGTCTCGGAAGTCACCGCAGAGAGGTTGTCACAGCCGATACGGCAATTTTATTCGAGCGGCACCAGAACTGGTGTCTAATGACACGGGCAAAAACGGACTCGGTCCGGGCGACACAGACCTCGCTGTCGGTCCTCTCTGGTATCAAAGACCTCGGCGGGAGTGCCACGCTGGTCGAACTCGCCGACTCGCTGGAGCCGGCCAAGAGCACGATATACAAACACCTGGTGACGCTGGAAGACGAGGGCCTGGTCGTGGAACAGGACGGCGAGTATCGGATCGGACTCCGGTGGCTGGAGTTCGGCGGCATGGCACAGCGCTACGACGGCATCTACGAGGTCGCAAAGCCCGAGGTCAGGCGGATGGCCGTCGAGACCGGTGAGCTGGCGAACCTGATGATCGAAGAGCAGGGTTACGGTATCTACATCCACACGACCAGCGGCGATCAGGCGGTCGCGCTCGATACGCGTCTCGGGAAGCGCATCCATCTCCACAAGACCGCTATCGGCAAAGCGCTTCTGTCGAGTTTCGACGACGACCGAGTCGCGGAAATCGTTGAAACTCGCGGGCTGCCGGCCGAGACGGACAACACTATCACAGACCGCGAGACGCTGTTCGCGGAACTGGAGACGATCCGAGAACGCGGCGTCGCCGACGACACCGAGGAGCGGGTCGATGGAACCGGCTGTGTTGGGGTCCCCATCGATACCGGCGACCGCCGCGAGGCCGCCATTAGTATCACCGCCCCTATCAACCGACTGCAGTCCCCTGGCCGCAAAGCCCAACTCATCGATACGGTGAAGCAGGCCGCCAACGTCATCGAGGTCAATCTGGCCCACGAATAACCGCTCTGCCTTATTAACAGAACAGCCGCCATCCATCGTTGACAGCTGGGGTCTGGTGGAATCTAATACCAGTACAGTTGTTATTCGGAAATCGAGTGTCAGCTATCTGTGATAGACAAGGTGGACAGAGTTAGAGAGATATCCTGCAACTCTACCTCTATACCACCCCTATATTAGGCTATAGAACGTCATCTTAGATGCTTCTGACCCTAATTTGGACATGAAAGCCTAAATGCCAGATTAAGTGGTAAAAATAGATATTATATGGACTCGTTATAGGTCCGATAGGATGGGTGTAGTTACGTATCTGTACTGAGTACACAAAGGCGGATATAGAAAGTCTAGGATCGGGTTACGGTTCGGCAGCTATGCGTATGGCTATACCGCTGATACCACCTGTAACTATCCGGAATACCGGGCGCATCGCTGGAAACTCATCTGCCACTCCCATCGACCGGCGTTGTTCCTGAGGGGGGCGAACGATCACCGGTAACACAGACGCACGGCGAGAAGAGCGAAGTACGTTACGAGTCCCCAGCACGCCGCGGCGACGACGACCGGCCCTACGAGAGCGGCGAGCACCAAAGCGCAGGTCAGGAGCGCGACAGCTGAGCCTGTCCGCACGCCGCGGCGCTCCCACAGCGACGCGACGGGCGTATCGAGCATGAACAGCGCCTCGACACCCAGTGCGCCGGCCACGCCGACAGCGATAGCAGATTCGGCCCAGAGCGTGTCGAGTGCGTCCGTTTGGCGGAGATACATGACGAGTACAAGTCCACAGAGCAGCGCGAACCCGGCATCGCGTCGGTAGTCGGGCACAGGGGCGGTACACGCCATAGTCAGAAAATAATGCCGCTGGCGGCGGGACGCTCGCGGCTACCCCAAGTACAAAGACACTGACAATCGCAGTGCACCTATGCACCATCCTGGACCGCCACGGTTCGTGGCGACGGGTGACGAGATCGAGCTCGCACCCCGTGACCCGGATCCGGCAGCGACGTACAGTTGGCACGTCGCGCGCGCACCAGTACAGTCAACCGCCACACTCGGAGATGACGCGGTCGAACAGTTCGTCCCCGACACGCCGGGGAGATACGTCATCCGCCTCAGCGCACCGGACGGTAAGCACGACCTCACCGTCCGCGCGTTCCCGGGGACCCTCAAATCAGGCGGGACACACACCTCCGGACTGTCCGGTCGCTCAGGCGGGCGAAGCGGTGGCGTTTCCGGCGGGCAAAGCGGCTCCGGTCGTAGCGGGAGCGGCGAGTACACACAGACAGGGGACGGCAGCGACGGAGGGGGTGGCGGCCGGCCACGCTTGACTCTCCAGCCAGCAATCGAGGGCGACGAAGCCGTTGTTCGGGCGGACTGTAGTCCCCATCCGGAGGGGACCGAGACGGCCAGCGACCTCGCCGTCGAGTTCCTGCTGGACGACCGCGACGACATCAACGCCGACGCGGTGACCCGCGACGGGACGGACCTCCGGATTCCACTGGACGCGCTCCCGGAACGCGCTCGTATCCACGCCGTTGCCGTCGGGGACTACGGCTACAGCGTGCCCGACGCCGTTGAGTTCACTCGCGACGGGGACGGTGTTGAGACGGTGGTGAGCGGCGCAGGGGTCGCCGCCCGCCGACCGTACGACGCGCCGGCTTGGGCCGAGGACTCGGCTATCTACGAGATTTACGTCCGCACGTTCGCCGGCGATAGCGACGAACCGCCCTTCGACGCGATCATCGACCGCTTGGACTACCTCGACTCGCTCGGCGTCGACGTCATCTGGCTCACGCCGGTGTTACAGAACGACCACGCACCGCACGGCTACAACATCACCGACTTCTTCGAGATCGCGTCGGATCTGGGTACCCGCGCGGACTACGAGCGGTTCATCGAGGCGGCCCACGACCGTGGGTTCAAGGTGCTGTTCGACCTCGTCTGCAACCACTCGGCCCGGACACACCCCTACTTCGAGTCCGCCCGCGATGACCCGGACAGCGAGTACCGCGACTGGTACGAGTGGCGAAGCGACACCGAACCGGAGACGTACTTCGAGTGGGAACACATCGCTAACTTCAATTTCGATCACCTGCCGGTCCGCCGGCATCTGCTCGATGCGGTTGCCCAGTGGGCCGAACTGGTCGACGGGTTCCGCTGTGACATGGCCTGGGCCGTCCCGAACAGCTTCTGGCGCGAGATCCACGACTACTGCAAGGACCGCGACAGCGAGTTCCTGCTTCTGGACGAGACGATTCCGTACATCCCCGATTTCCAGGCCGGGCTGTTCGACATGCACTTCGACTCGACGACCTACGCCGCGCTTCGGCAGGTCGGGGGCGGCGGCGATGCCGAGGCCGTCCTCAGTGCCATCGAGGGGCGAGCGGAGATCGGCTTCCCGGAGCACGCGTCGTTCATGCTGTACGCGGAGAACCACGACGAGACGCGTTACATCGTCGACTATGGTCGCGAGGCCGCCGAGGCCGCCGCTGGCGCGCTGTTCACGCTCCCGGGCGCGCCGCTGCTGTACGCCGGCCAGGAGTTCGGCCAGCGCGGCCGGCGCGACGACCTCGCGTGGGACCACGCCGACGAGACGCTCCAGTCGTTCGTCAGCGACCTTTCGGCAACCAGACACGACCAGCCGGCGCTGTCGGCGGATGCGGACCTCGTCCGAATCCCGTACGAGGTCCGAGACGGGCCGTCCGACCGCGTCGTCGCATACGCTCGGACGACTGACGAGGACGCGGCTGTCGTAGTGCTCAACTTCAGCAGCGAGCCGACGACGGTCGAGCTACCGGTCGGGACCGACGACACCGACCTCGTTTCCGGGGAGCACCGTGGGGGTGCTGGTGACGGGGACGCGACCGTTACAGTCGATAGCGTGGGCGTGTTCCCGACTGACAAGAGCGATCTGAATCAGTAGTCCAAGCGACCGGGCCCGTTCAGCATCAGCGGCCCGCCCTCTCGGGGTACACAGTCGTGGCCCCGAAGTATCACTAATTTGTCCGAACCACAGGAGTTTATAGAGATTGGTCTGCTTTGATGTGTATGCGGCTTTCGACAGCGCTCAACGAATACAAGCGGACTCGTCACGAGCGCTTTCCAGAGGAGCGCAGGACTGTTTCAGGCTCTTTCTCCGGGCACGGTGACCGACTCGTACACGTCGGCGAAGACGGCACGCTGAAGGATTATTCCGATTCGCTCTCCGGGCTCTCCGGTATCGACCGCTCCCGACTCGGAGTTATGCTTGGAGACGAGACACGGTGGTTCAGTGACTTGGAGACGATCCGACAGCACTACTACCGCGAGACGCGGCTCGTCGAGACCGAATACGACGCGGGGTCGTTCACGGTCCACCAGTACGACCTGACGCTGGGACGGGCACACGTCACGCACGTCGCGATGCGCGGGGCGGTTCCACAGAACGCCAAACTCGTGGCGTTCGTCACGCTGGCCCCCGATAGCAGCGACAGCGGCGTCGGCTCGCTGATTCACGAGGATGCCGGGCCCGACAACTCACGGGTGCTGGAAGTGTACCACCGGCGAGAGCACGATTACCTCGCCTCGTCGACCGGGCTGGACGCCGTCGCCGGGCAGCGACCGGAACGCCTCGCCGAGATACTTGCGGACAGCCCGATCGAGTTCCCGCGGTCGGAGCCGGTCGAGCGACGCGACCAGACCCGCCTCACCGGCGATTTCCTTGTGACTGCACCGCTTGACCGATCCGGACGCAGCAAGGACACGACGCTCGTCAGTCAGCTCTCGAACCACAACGAGGTCGACCGGGAGACGGCACTGCTCGACCTCGCCGACTGCGTGACGGAGCACACGACCTCCGACGACCTCCGGCAGGCCGGACGGGAGCGAACGCGCATCGACGTGACTGAATCCATGCCACGCTCGGACTCGATACGGATGGACCTGCGGGTGCTCGACCTGCTGTCCTCGCCGACCGGCGGCCGCATCGCTGCCCCAGAGTTCGACCCGTTCTACTCGAACTCCGGCGGCTACGGGTACGTCTGGTTCCGCGATGACGCCTCGGTCTCTCGGCATCTGCTCGAAGCCGGCGACCGACTCGATATCGATACCGTAGAGATGTTGACCGAGAGCGCGGCGTTCCTCTGTGACAGCCAGCTTTCCGACGGGCGGTGGCCTCACCGCGTCTGGGCCGACACCGGGGCTATCGCGCCGGGCTGGGCCAACGCCAGAGTCGAGCACAACGCCGAATCGCCGGAGTATCAGGCCGACCAGACTGCGACCGTCACCGCCTTCCTCGCGACACTGTTGCGAACACACCGCAGCAAGATGGACGCCGAACTGACGGCGATGGTTCGGGAAACTATCCAGACAGCCGTCGACACGCTCATCGAAGACATCGCGGCCAACGACCTGCCCGAGCCGTGTCAGAACGTCTGGGAGGACTCGGTCGGCCAGTTCACGCACACTACTGCGACGTTCATCGAGGCCTTCGCCGCGGTGGGCCGTGCCCCGATGCCCGAATCGGTCTGTGAGCAGAGTCTGGCGGCAGCCGAGCGATTGCTCGACGGACTGGAGACGCTCTGGGACAGTGATCTGGGCGTGTACGTGATGGGGCTGACAAACGGGACGCCGGACCACCGCATCGACGCTGCGGGGCTCCACCTCGCGGATGCACTGCAGGAGTACGACAGCGTCGAGCGGACGACGCTCTCTGACCAGCACCTCACTCGTCTGGCCGACCACGTGAGCACGACGCTTGACACGCTGTTCCGGAACCCCACCGAGAGCCGGGTCGCAGGACTGGCCCGCTACGAGGGCGACCGTTGGCGGACCGGCCACCAGGACAGCGAGAAGATTTGGACCGTCACGACGGCGATGGGGGCACTCGCCGCCGCCCGCGTCGGCGACATGCTGAACGACCGCGGCGAGGGCGGCGACGCCTACCTTGACCGCGCGAGCGACCTGTACGAACTGCTCGAGGAGGACAGCCCACTCACGACTGACGCCGGCTACCTCGCCGAACAGGCCTTCGACGACGGCGCCCTCGACAGCGCGACGCCGCTTGGCTGGTCGCACGCGTTACGGCTTCACGCGACCGCACAGCTGGGTGAGCTAAACGCGCTCCCCACGACATCGGCCGGGACTGAGGGGCCGAGTGAGCGCCCGACCTGGACGACCGGGGAGAAGTACGGCGTCGGCACCGTCGCCGACCACGACGAGCAGGACCCCTCCCGCGTCTGGTTCACGCTCACCGAGGGCGCGCTGACGGAGGCTCGCTACCCGCAGGTGGACCTGATGAACCTGCGGACGCTGGATTTCTTGGTCCGGTGTACGGACGAGACGGATTATGCCGTCCGGACCCACCGCGAGAACCGACGGACCGACGACAGCGTCAGGCGACGCGTCGAACCCGTCGACGACGAGGCGCTGCTCTATCGCCACGTTTTCACCGAGACCGGCGACGGCCAGGGCCACGAGTGGACGCTCACCGTCGACTACGCGACCGACCCCGAACACGACGCCATCGTCGCCGACGTGTCTTTCAGCGCCGACGACGGCAAATCATACGACGTGTTCTCCGTCGCGGACATCGCACTCACGAGCACGGTCACCGAGGACCGCGCCATCAGATACGGTCAGCCCGGGAGCTACCACCTCGTCGGTCGGAACCCCCGCGCCTACACCGACCAGACGGACAACGACTTGCTCGTCGACGAGAACGGCGACGCCTACTCCATCGCCGTGGCGATGGCCGCGGCCGGGCGCTTCGACTGGGCAACCGTCGGTGCGGCCGGCAGCGACCACCTCGACGGGCTGTACTCCGACGGCGACCTCCCGGATCCGGTCGAGTCCATCGACGGGACGAACCTCGTCCTCATCGGTCGGCTGGACTCCGGGACCAGAGTCAGCGACACGGTTGCGCTCGGCTTCGCGCGACAGGCTGACACCGCCGCCGCGCTGGGCGAAGCCGACGGCGCGCTCGACCGCGGCTACGAGACGGTCAGTGCCGAGTACGCTGACAGCTGGGGCGAATTCCTTTCGGACAAGCAGCTCCCGTCCTCGGTCGCTGACGACGACGCGCTGGCGAACCAGTACCGAACCGCGCTGATGACCCTTCTGGCCGTGGAGGACAAGACCTACCACGGGGCGTCTATCGCCTCGCCGTCAGTGCCGTGGGGCGAGGCCGTCCACGCCGAGGAGCCCAAGGGTTACGGGTACAACTTCGTCTGGTCCCGGGACCTGTACCAGGTGTTCAGCGTGTTCGACGCCATCGGGTCCCTAGATATCGCGACGGACCAGCTGGAGTACATCTACGAGTACCAGCAGGACGACGCCGGCTTCATCCCACAGAACACCTACATCAACGGGACGACCCGCTGGGGCGGCGAACAGATGGACAACATCTCGTTCCCGCAGGTGATGGCCTATCGCCTGGCCGAGAGCGGCGTCGACTTCGAGGACGTCGAGTACAGCTACGAGAACGTCCGGCGGTCGGCCGAGTACGTCGTCCGCCACGGTCCCGAGACTGCACAGGAGCGCTGGGAGGAGGAGGCCGGCTTCTCGCCGTCCTCGATTGCGGCCGAAATCGCGGGGCTCGCGTGTGCGGCGAAGCTCGCCCTCGACACCGGCCACGAGGCCGACGCGCTCGTCTGGCTGTCGCTGGCTGACCAGTGGGCGAACAACGTCGAGGCCTGGACCGCGACCGAGACCGGGACCGAGCGCCACACCAACACGCCCTATTACACGCGGGTCACGCTCGATGGGAACCCCGAGATGGGGCACCTCCGGACGCTCGCCAACGACGGTCCGACGCTGGACGAACGCAACATCATCGACAGCGGCTTCCTCGAACTCGTCCGGCTGGGTATCAAGCCTGATGACGACGAAACGATCCGGAACTCGCTCGTCGAAGTCGACGACACCATCAGCGTCGACACGGAGTACGCACCCGGGTTCTACCGGTACAACGGCGACGGCTACGGCGAACGCGGCCGGGACGACCAGGGCGCGCCGTGGACGGTCGAACACAAAGGGAAGGGCCGCCTCTGGCCGCTGCTCACCGGCGAGCGCGCCGAGTACGAACTCCACCGTGACGACCCGGACATCCCGCCGGAGAACGCCCTCCAGATGATGCAGGACGTGGCGAACTCGGGCCGGATGATCGCCGAACAGATCTGGGACCGGGGCCACGCGACCGAGTACGGCTGGGAGTTCGCCGAAGGGACCGGCTCGGCGACGCCGCTGGCGTGGTCGATGGCCCAGTACGTGCGGCTGGCCCACGGAATCAGCGCCGGCGAACCGGTCGAGACGCCCGCGTTCGTCGACGACCGCTACCGCGAGCGGCGGGCGCATACACCCGACCGAAGCCCCGCGCTCCGCGTCGACACACAGTTCCGCGGGAACGAACTGGTCGTCTCCGGCGAGACGACCGGTGTCTGTGTCGTCGTCAAGACGCCAGCTGACATCACGTACATCCCCGTCGAGGATCGTGAATTCGAAGTCGCAGTCGACGTCGACCCCGGTGAGAACCAGGTGATCGTTGCCGCCGCGGATGACGAAGACCTGGTCACTGCCGGGACAACTGTCTGGCAGCTCAACCTGTAGAATGCCTCATAAGTGAGAACCACTTTATAATTCGGCTTTGACTGTGGGATATGGACGCGATAGTTTTAGCTGGCGGCTACGCGACACGGTTGTGGCCGATCACGCGACGTCGGCCGAAGATGCTACTCCCGGTCGGTGAAACGACCGTTATCGACGGCGTTCTCCAGTCACTGGAAGACGACGACCGAATCGGGACGACGTACCTCAGCACGAACGAGGCCTTCGCCGACGAGTTCGAAGCCCACATCGACGAGATGGGCTATGAAAAAGTCCAACTCTCCGTCGAGAGTACGGCTGACGAAGACGAGAAGTTCGGCGTCGTCGGCGCGCTCGCACAACTGATCGACCGCGAAGGTATCGACGACGACCTGTTCATCATCGGCGGCGACAACCTGATCGGCTTCGACCCCTCGGAGTTCCTCGACTTCTTCGAGGCGCGCGACGGGCCGGCACTGGCCGCCTACGACGTGGGCTCGCGGGAGAAAGCCAAGTCCTACGGACTGGTCGAACTCGACGGCGAGCGCGTCATCGACTTTCAGGAGAAACCTGACCATCCCAACAGCACGCTCGTCTCGATTGCCTGTTACGCCTTCCCGGCCGACTCGCTCCGCTTCGAGGAGTACCTCTCGGGCGACAACAACCCCGACGAACCGGGCTGGTACATCGACTGGCTGCAACAGCAGGAACCGGTGTCCGCGTTCACGTTCGACGATGTCTGGTTCGATATCGGGACGCCCGAGTCGTACTTCGAGACCGTCGAGTGGAAACTCGACGGCGGGTCGCTCATCCACCCCAACGCGACCGTCGAGAACTCCGAGATCGGAGACACTGTCCATGTGATGGCCGGCGCAGAAGTGACCGACAGCAGCCTCGACCGGACCATCGTCTTCCCGGACGCCGAAGTCAGCGACTGCGACCTCGACGAAACGATTCTCGGTGAAGGCGTCCACGTCGAAGGGTACAACATGTCGGGGTCGCTCATCATCAACCGCTGATGGCTCGCTCACCCGAGCGACTGCTCGGACGTGGGATTCGGGACGGTCCGCCCTCGGTCACCGGACCGCTGGCGAAGGACTAAGTGACACAGCGTCGTTGACTCGCCGTACGAGAGCTACCTGACAACATGGCACAAACAGAAACGGAGCCAGTCACGTTCGAGATGACAATCGACGACGGCCGGACCAGAATCGACGTCTCGGGCGACCGCGACACGGCTGTCGTGGTCCGCTCGAAATCGGGCGAGAAAATATACCTGCCGCCGGAGGATTTCGACCGCCCGCCGGAGGACAGGCAGACGCCGTACGACAGCCCCTACCAGTCGGCCGACGGGACCGCCGATAGCCCGTATCGGACGCAGACGGACACAACGTCCGTGACGGGGCTGGAGCCGACCGCCGACGGCTACCTGATCGTTCATCCGGAACCGGTCACGGACGTTCGCTTCCTCCGCTGATCGCGGCCGGTCAGGCCCCGTTCAGAACCTCGTGGTAGAACTCGACGTGTTCGTCAGCGACTTCGCCCCAGGTTCGAACGTCGTACTCGATGGGTGTCGACAGCGATAGCGCGTGCTCGATCCCCTCGGCGATGGAGTCCGAATCGGGTTCGACCTCGATGACGCAGTCTTCGTTGAGGAGTTCCGCGGCCCCGCTCTCGCAGGCGACGACGCGCGTCCCGACCGACAGCGCTTCAACGATGGTGATGCCGAACGGCTCCGCCAGCGACGGCGAGACGAACAGGTCGGCGCTGTTGTAGTAGTCTCCAAGCTCCGACTGGGGGAGATACCCAGGGAAGTAAACCCGGTCCTCGACGCCCAGTAGCTCCGCGAACCGTTCAAGCTGTTCGGTGAGATGGCCCGAGCCGCCGAGTACGAGGCTCACGTCGTCCCGACCGAGCTTCGAGAGCGCGTACAGCAGGTACGACAGCCCTTTCTGGTCGGTGTGTCGGCCGACAAAAAACAGCATCTTCCCGTCGATACCGAGCTCCGCCTTGATGTCTCGGCCCGTCGGCTCTACCGACGAGAACCCGTTGTAGATGACCGTCGAGTCGGCGTCGTACTGCTCGCGGATCCGCCGTTGCGTGAACTTGCTTACCGCGACGAGGTGGTCCGAGCGGTTCGCGACCCGCTGTTCCGTCTCGACTTCCCGCTGTGGCGGCGTCACGTTGCGGTCTGCCGACAGCGAGTGGAACGTCGAGATCCACTCGACGTCGTGGTCCGCTTTGGCCCGCGAGCCGGGGTTGTACCCGAACCAGTCGTTCGTGTGGATGATGTCTGCGTCGGCCGCCTTGTCGGCGAACTCCCCGGCCAGCCGCCCGATGCGGGTGATGATGTCACCGCTCCCCGTTGAGACGCCGTGAATGCCGTCGCGGTCCGGCGGCGCGTACTCCGCGGGCAATACCAGCTCAAACTCGACATCGTCTCTCGGTTCGAGCTGCTCGAACAGCTCCCCGATAGCGGTATCAAGCCCGCCGGTGATGTTGGGTGGGAACCCCCAGCCAAGCATCAGAACGTTCGGTGGCATCTCTGTTACTGGCTCACTCATCGTAGCATCAAATGGATACAATATATATGTTTGCGTGCGCCGCTCTCTGGGCCCACAAGCAGTCACGACAGCAGTCAACAACCCCGCCCATTGAAATGCCTGTCAGGGCAACAGGTGCGTATGCAATTTCAACGGCAGAGTGGCGTGTTCCTCCACCTGACGTCGCTCCCGGGACCACACGGTATCGGTGATCTCGGTGCCGGAGCGCGGGCGTTCGTCGACTTCCTCGACCGGGCGGACCAGTCGCTGTGGCAGTTTTGCCCCTTCGGACCCACGGCGAGCATCCACGGGAACTCCCCGTACCAGTCGTCGTCCGCTTTCGCCGGGAACCCGCTGCTCGTTGATCTCCGCAAGCTTGTTGACCGCGGGTATCTAGCCGAGGGCGATATCGAACCACCGGAGGACCTCTCACAAGAGCACGTCAACTACGATCGCGTGACCGAGTTCAAAGAGGCCCGGCTCCAGGACGTGTACGCCACCTTCGACGAGAGCGTAAGCGACGAAGACCAGCAGTCGTTTGTCGAGTTCTGTGAGCGCGAGGCGGGCTGGCTGGACGACTACGCGCTGTTCACGGCACTGAAAGCCGAGTTCGACGATGCCGGCTGGATGGACTGGCCGGACGACATCAGAACGCGCGAGCCAGCGGCCATGGAGCGATATCAGGAAGAACTGGCTGATGACATCCGCTATCACAAGTTCGTCCAGTGGTGTTTCGACAGCCAGTGGCAGGCACTAGCCGAATACGCGACCGAGCGGGATATCGGCCTCGTCGGCGACCTGCCAATCTACGTCGGCCTCGACTCGGCGGACGTCTGGGCGCATCCCGAGGTGTTCCGACTCGACGACGACCACTACCCGGCGGAGGTGGCCGGCGTTCCGCCAAATCCCGGCGATGACGGCCAGCGATGGGGGAATCCCGTCTATGACTGGGAGACTCTCCGTGCGAACGACTACGGCTGGTGGGTCGACCGGTTCGAGCGGCTGTTCGACCTCGTCGACATCGCCCGCATCGACCACTTCAAGGGCTTCGACGAGTTCTGGTCGATTCCCGCAGAGGCGGACGACCCGGCCGCCGGGCAGTGGCGCGACGGCCCCGGCGCGCACTTCTTCGAGACGGTCAGAGACAGGCTCGGCGACCTCCCGTTTTTCGTCGAGGACCTGGGCTTTCTCGACGAGAGCATCGTCGCGCTCCGGGACCAGTTCGGCTTCCCCGGCATGCGCGTTCCGCAGTACGCCGACTGGTGCGAAGAAGGGCACATGTACCAGCCGATGCACTACCCGGAGTCGGCCGTCGGCTACACGTCGACCCACGACACGGACACTATCGTCGGCTACTATCGCGGCCTTTCGGACCGCCAGCGTGACTGCCTCCACTACAACCTCGGCACTGACGGGGAGGAAATCAACTGGGACCTGATCGAGGCGGTGTGGAACTCGAACGCCGTCGTCGCGATGACAACCATGCAGGACCTGCTCGGCCTCGGTAGTGAGGCCCGGTTCAATGTCCCCGGCACGGCGACCGGGAACTGGCAGTGGCGGGTGACCGACGCAGCGCTCGACGCCGACATCGCCGAGCGACTTCGCCAAGTCACCGACAGGACGATCCGCTAAGACCCTTCAGAACTGCAGGATGCCGTCCTCCGTGACGACTGTATCGAGCAGGCGGGTCGGGGTCGCGTCGTAGCCCGGATTGCCGATATCGAACCCCTCCGGCGGTTCGAGCATCACATCCGATCCCTGCCGGAACGTGTTCCGGAAGGTGAAGCCGCTACCGATGAACTTCGATGAGGTTCCGACGACCGTGACGGGGACGTCCATCTCGTTAGCCGTCGCGGCCAGCGGTAGTGTTCCGATACGGTTGTACACCACGTCGTCGATGAGGCAGTTCATGCCGATGAAGACGCGGTCGGCTTCCGAAAGGTAGTGACCCGCTGCACCGTCGATAATAAGCGTCACGTCGGCCCCGTCCCGGTCGGCCAGCTGGCGGGCTGTTCGGCGGCCCAGGAAATGCGGCCGGGACTCCCTCGCGTACAGGTGAAACTCCTTGCCGTCGTCCAGCGCCGCCATGAGCGTCGCCATCACCGTCGAGGAGTTCTCGTGTGTCACCAGCACGTCGCCGTCGTCGATGAGCGTCGCCGCCCGCTCCGCCGCGCGGTTCTTGCTGGTCTCGATTTCCGTGACGACCTCGTCGATCGTGTCGAGCAATCGCTCCTTGGCCGCCGAGACGGAGTCGGGGTCGGCGTCTTTCAGATCCGTCACGATGCGTTGCTGTGTGGTGTACAGGGGTGCATGCGAGCGGTTCGCCCGCTGGAGTGCGCTGCTGTTGCGCTCGACGACGCGGAGGAAGTCCTCGACCGTGTGGCACTCGCGGTCTGCCAGTTCGCGGAGCGCCTTGGCGGCTTTCACGGCGGCAATCGAGGAACTCTGTGTCTCCATCTCCTCGATCTGCCGCACGGTCTCGTTTATCATGAGACCATCTCCGGCTGCCACCCTTATAACGGTACAGTCGGCCGCTAGTCCTCGCTCTTGGTTTGACTCGGTACCACAGTGTGCGTGATTACGCCGACCCGACCATGTCTTCGTCAGTTGGGCCCTGACCGTCGAACTCGGCCACGAGTCCGTCTAGTTGCTCCGGGTCGTCGACGCTCGGGAGCGTCTGGTCTGCAGTCCGACAGACAGCGTCGATACCGAGGTCGTCACAGACGAGGTCTGCCGTCGCCTCGGCCATCTGCCGGTAGGTAGTCAGTTTGCCGCCGACGATGCTCGCCATGTTCCCGACGCCGTCGTCGGCGTGGTTGAGCAGAAAGAAGCCCCGCGAGATGCCGCGGCCGCGCTCCGCCTCATCAGGCGCGTACAGCGGCCGGACACCCCACCAAGTTCGGACCTCGGGCGCGTCCGTGACCGGCGGCAGCATCGCCGCACATTCCTCGATACTCTCTTCGACTTCCCACTGCTCCGTCTCGTATTCATCCGGGTCACGGACGGGCACGCTCGTCGTCCCGACGACGGCCTCGTTTTCGTGTGGCACAACGATGTCGCCGTCGTCCGGGTCCCGACAGCGGTTGAGCACCGGCCCGAGGTCATCGTACTCGACCGAGACCATCACGCCCCGCGTCGGTTGCATTTCGACGTCAAGGCCGGCCATCGCGGCGAGCGCGCCCGCCCAGGCACCGGTCGCGTTGACAACGTAGTCGGCTTCGATAGTGTCCTCGACTGTCCCGCCGACTTGCACGCCAGCCACTTGCCCGTTCTCGACGAGTACGTCTTCGACGGGCGCGTGTGGGTGTATCGTTGCGCCGTGGTTGCGGGCGTCTGCGGCGTTCGCGGCGACGAGCCGCGATGGATAGATGACGGCGTCGGGGACTTCGAAGGCACGCTCGACATCTGACGCGAGGTCGGGCACTCGCTCGCGGGCCGCGTCGGCGTCCAGCGTCTCTACGGGAATATCGATCTCCACGCAGGCCGCCCGCTTGGCCTCGAAGTAGTCGGGGTCGTCCTCGGCGAGTTGGACGAACAACCCGCCGGTGTCACGGATGCATTCCCCGGCGATCTGCTTGAGTATCCGGTTTTCGGTGATGCACTCCTCGGCACCGACCTGATCCGCCTCGGCGTAGCGGGCCCCGCTGTGCAGCAGTCCGTGCGAGCGCCCGGAGGTGCCACTTGTCAGGCCGTCACGCTCGACGAGTGTCACGTCGACACCGCGGAGTGCCAGGTCACGAGCGACGCCAGCGCCGGTCGCGCCACCACCGACGACGAGGACATCCGTCTCAATTGCCATGTATATGATTAGGGTAGCTGACGTAAGGGTCCTCCGATACCGGGGGTTTCGGCAACTGTGCGACCCGTTTCAGTGACAGTTCCCCCTCTCAAACGATGGCGACGCACACGGCGTGACGGTGCTATCGTTTCCAGCAGCTAACAGCCGGTTTCAGTGGCCAGTACTGTCGGCTGCGCCCAGTAAAAACAGCAGAGACGATTTTCGGACCGACTATCGCTAAGCCACGTCCGACGAGCGCAGCGGCCGCTTCAGATATCCTGGCCGGTCGGTCTGATCAGGAGTTCGTTCACGTCCACGCGGGCGGGCTGGCTCGTCGCATACACGATGCCGCGGGCGATATCGTCGGGATGGAGCATCGGGAGGTCCATTTCTGCGAACCGCTCCAGCACCTGTTCGTCCGGGACGTGCGTCGCGAGCTCCGTATCGACAGCACCCGGTTCGATAACCGTCGTCCGGATGCCCTGTGTCGTCACTTCCTGCCGGACTGCCTCAGTGAACGCGTTCACCCCGAACTTCGTCGCGTTGTAGCCGCTCGAATCGGCCGACGCGCGGCGTCCCGCGACAGAGGAGACGTTGACAATGTGGCCACTCTCCTGCTCTTGCATGACCGGGAGTACCGCGTGGGTGAGGTTCATCAGTCCGAGCAGGTTCACCTCGACCATCTGTCGGAGGTTCGAGCGGTCTGCCCGTTCCAGCGGTTCGAGAAGCATCACGCCGGCGTTGTTGACGAGAATATCGATGCGACCGTACTCGTCTGTTGTCGCCTCGACCAGCGAGTCGATGTCGTCCTCGTCGGTGACGTCGGTCGGTACAACCAGCGCATCCCCACCGGATGACTCGATTCGGTCCGCAAGGGCCTCTAGTTCGTCAGCGCGCCGGGCTGCGAGAACGACGCTCGCGCCCGCGTCGGAAAGGGCCTCCGCAGTCGCCTCACCGATTCCCGATGACGCACCGGTGACAATCGCAACGTCGCCTGCAAGTCGCTGTGTGCTCTGGTCGTCGTCTGTCTCGGATTTATCTGCCATCGGTGTTCAGTAGCTGCGACAGCCACGAGCGTGCTTTGCTTACTGATAAGCCCATTTATAAGGTGGCAGGGAAGCCGCGGTCAAACAGGAGCGTGGCTACTGTGCGAGTGCGTTCCGGAACTGGTCGGGACCGACTGTCGAACTGATGAGTTGCTTTTCGGCTCGGCGCAGGAGGTCGGACGCCGCGGCGGCCGACACGTCGAGCTTGTCGGCGAGTTCCGCCGTCGAACACCGACGCGGGGAGTCGTAGTACCCCGCGGAGAGGGCGATGGACATCGCCCGATACTGCCTGTCCGTGAGGCCGAACTGGTCGCGTTCGCCGGGGTTCTCGGGGTCCGAGGCGATGTTCAGTAGTTCGAGCGGGATGTCGTTGACCGCACACCGGTCCTGTAGCGCCCTGAACGCGTCGTAGTCCGAGAACACCTTCTGTTCCCGTATCCCATCGGCGGTGACCGTCGCATCCATCGCAACGCCCTCGAACTCCTCCGGGTCATGTGACGCGATGAGACTCGACGCGTCGTCGACGACCACTTTGTAGAACCAGCCATCGGCCGTCTGCCCGATCTCCGCCGCGTCGGTGATCTGTGGCCGCGCGTCGAGTTCGCGCTCGAAGGCGTCGCGAGAGCCAGCGTCGACGCTAACTGTAAGCAGCAGTCTTCCGTCTTCGAGGCCGACAGCGTTCGAAATCGAGAGTTCGCCGCTCGGAATCGAGTCCGCCACGCCGACCAGCGGAAGCGTCTCGTCCGCGAGAAGGATTTCAGCAACGATGGCCATAGCGTGCCATCGGATTCGACGTATATAGTCGCCAGCATAGCGATTACAGGCACGCGCCGACAGCCCCGTTCCGCGTTCGCAGCCGCTCAGTTAGAACTGGACGCCGTCTCACCACTCAGCAATCGCTGTAGCTGTTCGATCAGGGAGCGGCTTGCGGGCTGCCCACGATACACCCGCACGGAATCGAAGCCAGCGTAGCCGTGGTCCCCGGAGTCGTCGCGCTCCCAGTACAGCCATGCTGTCTCCTCTCCACCGTCGAAGCCCATCTCGTCGACTGGGAACGTGAGAACGAGCGACGCCTGGCCGTCCGCAGCATCGTCGTCCGGTTCCTTGATCTCGCCCTCGTCGACGGGTCGAGCGCCCTCGCCGTCTTCCAGTACAAGGCGCGAGCCGAACCGATAGCGAACGGCCCGCTCCGTAGGGTCGAACGTCTCGCTGTCCCCGTCGTTGTTGACGAACTCTGACTGCTCGACTGCGACGGTGATGGTGTCGTGTTCCGACAGGTCGATGAAGTTCTCCGCGTTCTCGGGCTGGATGTCGATTGCGAGCTGAACTGGGAAATGGGCCGCCGCGACACTGCTCAGGCTCGGAACCGCTGCCGCGGTCGCTGCTGTGCCAAGTGCTCCTTTGAGGAGCCGTCGTCGTGTGGTGGTTGCCGACTTTGTGCTATCATTGCTCGTCGCTGACTGCCTTTCTTTCATCCAAATGACCGATCCGCTGGCACAGTTATGATAATTCTGGTGCATATCTCGAAACACCGAGTGATGGCAGACAACAGCGTTAAAAGCAGGTTCAGATCGCTTAATTAGCGGTTTTTTGACGTTATCAGAGGACCCTATTGTGTTCGTATGCTTCTATGCTGACAGAGCATTTTCATGGCTTGTACGGTCCCTCGTATACCCTGGACGAGACCATTATATTTTAATTAAATTTCTCAAAACAAAGTCTACAACTTTAAATACAATGGTTAATTTAAAGCTGCGTATGACTGCACAGGCTGGCAGGGAGACCGCACCGGAGGTCCCCGCACCGATGCCACCGGACGCCGCCGACGCCTGGTACGCGCCGGACGTTCGTGAGCAAGACGAGGTGTATCCGGGGGTCGTCGTGACTGTCCGACGGGGACGGAATGGGTTCCGGTACGACGTCCGCGACCCGGTGCTTTCAGCGGCAGAGGCCGACGCACTGTCGACTGTCGAGTCACACTTCGCAGGTGCGAACATCGAGCGTCCACAGACGCGTGAGGGGGCAGTGGAGCGAATGGACGGGGGGTTCGACGCCAAACACCGTCGGGTCATCGACCGATTGATCGACGCGTCGCCGGCGAGCCGTCGTCGAATTGAGTATCACGCGCTCTCGTCACTGGCGTGTTTCGACGACTTGACTCCGTATGCGTTGGATTCACGCATCGATGTCGCCGACGTGACTGACGACGGTGTCGTCGTCCATACCGATGATTACGCCCCGGCCGAAACCGACCTCGGTCCGGACCCAGCGTATCTCAACCGATTCGCGAGCGAGCGCGTCGAACGCCACACCGTCCGGTTTCAGGGCTTCGCGATTCCGGTCGTCGTCTACCGCGAGCATCTCCTCGGTGCCGATCCGTTCACGACGAAGTACGCAGTTCGAGAGCCGGACCTGCTCCCCGGCGACGAACAGCTCATCGAAGTGTGCAAGGAGCGCGTCTGGGAGACCGGCGTCAACGGCGTCGTCGAGGACCGCGTTGAGTTCGTCCGGGAGCGCGCTCGCTCACTGCTCGCCCGGCAGCTAACTGTCCGTAACACGACTGAATGGATCGACGCTGCCCGCTACCGGCTACGGTCGGCACTGGCCGAACTGGATCTGGCCGTGCCGCCGGTCGATCATCGGTTCGCTGACGACCGCCTCGATGACCTGTTGTACTACGTGCTTCGGGACCTCGTCGGCTACGGAAAACTTACCATCCCAATCCGGGACCACACGCTCGAAGATATCGAGGCGAACCGGGTCGACGAACGCGTGAAGGTCCTCCCGCGCGCCGACCTCGGCCACGACGGCCGCGTCCCGACCAATCTCGCCTTCGACTCCGAGGCGGCCTTTGTCAACGTCGTCACGCAACTGGCCGCCGACGACGGCGTTGAACTCAACGCCTCAAACCCGAGCGCGAAGGTCAACATCGACCCCGACGGCGACGGCCTCCACGACGCCGACGACACCATCCGCTGTGCCGTTGCCCTGCCGACTATCAGCGAAGGCGGGCCCCACATCTCTATCCGGAAACAGTCGGGCGATGCAATTCGAATGTATGGCCTCGAAATTAAAGCAATCTTGAGAATGAAAGCGTGTGTCCGAATTGCCCATGTTTTAATACATAAGAGCAGACATATCACTCGATATGTCTCAACTTCCTGATGACCACTGGGCCTCTAAAACAGTCATTCAGGAGTCAGAATTGCTTGAACATATATTTGAGGTTGATGAAAAAACCTCAGATAATATGAAGGTTAGCCGATATTGTGTTTCCCCCGGTGTAGATACACTAGATTATACATCGTTTATAGATTTCTTAAGAAAGAAATTCAAGTACTATGTCTTATCTGAGGAAGAAGTGAAACAAACTGAAGATGCACACTATGAAGCTCAAACAAAGTCTGCTTACAAATTAAACGCAGAGAATGAAGGAATCTATGGAGAACTGATTCTATTTGCATTTGTTGAAGCCCTTCTTGACTTGCCAATCGCAAGTCACAAAGTCGCATGGACGCAAAATGCAAACGATGAAGTGAAGGGTTCCGATGGTCTATTTTATGGGTACTTTGATGGTGAAAAATCTCTCGCAATCGGTGAGTCGAAAATCAAAGGTCAGCGATCTGAAGCCATAAAAGAATCATTGAACAGTATCAATAGATTTTACAGTCCTGAAGGAACTCAGATGCGCAAACATGAATTAACGGTTGCTTCTAATAATTTACCTCAGGATTTGAATAAAGAAGAAATAAAAGAACTAAGCAAGGTTTTAACCTCAGGACCAGGCGAACATAGGACTATTCATCCAATGTTTATTTGCTATGAATCTGCTAAATTGCAAAATGCTCAAGAATCTAACTTGACAAGATCAGACTTAAGAGATGAACTCATTGCTGAAATTAAAAAACACGACGTAGGTGAATATATTGAAGAGAAAATTGAAGAAAATTATCCCAATGTAAACAAACACTGGGCCATCATGATGTTGATGCCCGTAGATGATACAACAAACCTACAAGAGACGCTAAAACAGCAAATTTACCCTTATGCTAACCAATGAGTGAAAATAGTCCTGCAGAAGCCGAATTCTTCAATTCCACAATTGACAAACTTGTGAAAGAATTACTAAAAAATGATTTGGGAGTTCCATATTCTACTCTATATCCAGTAACTGATGAAGAATTACATAGGTCCGTTTGGTTAGCTTCCTATTTAGCAAATAGCGATGACGAGAACGATAGGAGCAAAGCGTTAGCATTAGCAACTCTTTCTTATATAAAAAACAAAAATAGCTCGGACAGAGGTGTTTATAAACAGTACTTATATATCGTCCTGTCAAGACTCGGGAACTTACCAGCATTCGATAATGTGCGTGATGAAGAAGGAATGGAAGTACAAGGACCAGATACTTATGAAGATAATGAACATACCCAAGCTAATTCGTTTGAAACGGGGATATTCAATTCATATGATCCAATTCTTAATGCTGAATTGCAGACTAGCAAACAAGAATATCAGATTGATCAGGACACTGTTCTTTCAGCCTTCCAAAATGAAATCTATGATTCGCTAAATAAGGGAAAAGATGTGGCCATTTCAGGACCGACCTCTTCTGGCAAGTCTTTTATAATTCGTGAATATATAAGTTCTAAAATAAGTGAACAAAATAAATTTGACACAATTTATGTTGTCCCGACTAAAGCACTAATCAGTGAGGTTTGTCGAAAATTATCTGAGAGGTTCCCAGATGCAAGTATCGAAACAGGTGCGCATTTTACTGAAGCTGACGAAGAAAGAAATGACGAAACTACCTTTCTTGTAGTTACGCCAGAGAGATGTCTGAATCTACTTTCGGAAGAAAACCGGTCATCAATATCTCCATCTCTTGTGTTCTTTGATGAAATCCAAAATCTTGAATCTGGAGAAAGAGGCGTTATCTTTGAGAGTATTATCGAGTCACTGACTACATACTGGCCCCACGCTCAAATAGTAGCCGCAGGACCATATTTAAAAAATTCTGGCGTCACATTATCATCACTCACCGACCGCGATGTGAAAGAAATCGAAACAAAATTCGCTCCGGTTTTACAATTAAAGGCTATACTTGAGTTCCAGAGGGGTGGTGGGAATGCACCAGGGCAAAGATTGATGAATGCTACTATTTATAGCCCTTCTGGTGAACCACTGACAACTAAAGTGCCGGAGCCTGAACAAGTTACCTTCTCAGATTTCAACGACAATAAAAAGAACTCGTTACCTCACATCTTAGATGAATTTGCAAACAACTCTAAAAATATAATTTATGCAAGTAGACGTGATTTCGCCGAAGATCGAGCTACTAAGATAGCCGAAAGCCGAAAGAGTACTGTTGACTCAGAAGATATCGCCGACCTTGTCCAATTTCTAAGAGATAGTATCCACGAGGAGTACTCGCTTGCGAACTGTGTTGAATCCGGATTAGCATATCATCATGGAATGGTCCCAAAAATTGCTCGGGAAGAAATTGAGAGAATATACAGGGAGGAAGATTCTCTTGACACGATCGTAAGTACACCAACGCTACTGCAGGGTGTTAGCTTACCTGCAGAAAAGATCTTTTTAGTGGGGGATAAAAAAGGGCAAGATGATCTCACTAGCTTTGATTTTAATAACCTAATTGGCCGCGTCGGCAGGCTAGACACCAAACTGTATGGTTCAATATACTGCATAACAACAGAGGATGATGAGTGGGCTCAAGAGCAATTTGAGAACGCCGAAGAGAAAGAAGTAGAACCAGTTACTGAAAATGCTCTAAATCGGCCAGACGAACTGATTGATACATTAACTAAAGAAAATATAATTGAAGAAGATGATGGTAGTTTGCGATACACTGGAATCTTACTCAGAAATCGGTTTTTAAGAGATCCCGATAGCGTTGATAGGTATTTAGAAGAAAATGGTGTGAATCAAAATGATAGAGAGAAAATACAGCTTATACTTGAGGAAACTCTCGAATCTATTGAAATTCCAAAAGAAATTGCAAAAAAGTCTCCAACCACCGATCCAATATTACAGAATCAGTTATATAAAAAGGTGGAAAGAAACCCTACTGATTGGATAGTTGCTACGAGGAGGAGTGGGTTTAGCTATGAGAAACTAGAGAAGATTTGCAAGGAATTGAACCGGATATTTAAATTCACATACGATCGATCTAACGGTATTGATCCTCCGGAGAATGAAGCCGAAAACCAGATTGGGCCAATAATTTTTGCGGCTAATCAGTGGTTACAAGGGAAATCATATAAGCGAATGGTTCAGAATCGAATAGACTCAGATGCTGTTGATGATAAGGGGGTTAATGACTCGATATCTAATCTTTTTGAATTAGTGGATAATGACATTCAGTTCGTCCTCGTGAAGTATTTCAGTATTTTAGTGAAGATTTTAGAGAGTTTAGATAGAGATGATACTCAGTGGATGGAAAAGTTTGATCAAATGCTTGATTTGGGGACGATGGATACTAATGAAATAGCTCTGATTACAAAGGGGGTTGATCGCTCCGTCGCAGTAGATATATATATACCATCAAATGTTGATGACGTAACCCAATATTTGAACTCTAACAAAGATAAGATACCAGATTTCTATGAAACCCACCTAAAGAAACAAGGAATACTAAAGTAGATTCGGATCAAGCGTGTTCTTTTTTCAACATCTCCTTCCGGCGTGCACTCAATCAGGGCATTCTCACCGGCAGTCTCGACACCGGTATTGAGCGGGTCGCCAGCGAGACGCCTTCGCGGGACCTGCTTGCACCGTTTCTGCTGAAGTTCCGCGAACACGCGAACCAGAGCGCCGAGGCGCTGGAGGGATACCTGGAGATGGAAGGGCGCTTGCTCTCACACGAGCAGAGCCGACAGCACGAACGGGCGACCGGCTATCTCGAACTCCTCGCGGAACTGTTCGTCGTGTTGCTGGTGTTGCCCGCGCTCGTCGTGCTCATCGTCACTGTGATGGGTATTCTCGCACCCGGCCTCTCCGAACCCGTTGCGACGCCGCTGGGCGAAACGACTGTCCGTGCCATCGTCGTCTACGGGAGTGCAGCGTTCGTGATGGCTGCCGGGTTGCTGGCGGCATTTGTCGTTGCTGCGCTTCGCCCGCGGAACACTGCCGCCCCAAGCTACAGCCTGCCGGATAGCCCCGTCGCCATACTCGCAACGATTCCTTCGAACCCTGCGAGCGCACTCCTCGCCTGCGTACCACTGGGCGCAGTAGTCGCAGCAGGCCTCTGGTCACTGGGCTACTGTCCGGTCAACGTCGCGCTCCTCTCGTACGCCACCGTCGGCGTCCCCGTCGGTGTGGTAACGGTCCGCCGGGCCAGAGCGGACGACGCAAAAGACCGAGAGATTCAGGACTTCGTTCACGCCGTCGCCGGCCACGTCGCGCTGGGCCGCCCGTTTCCAGAGGCGGTCCGACGTGTCGCCGACGACGTGGAACTCGGCGCGCTCGCTAGCGATGTCCAGTCGCTCGCATTCACGCTCTCGCTGGGCGATAGTCCCGGTGACTCTGCGGCCGACCGCCGAGCCGCGGCACTCGATCAGTTCGTCGACCGCGTCGGAACGCCGATGGCCGAACAGACCATCGGGCTTGTCGTCGGCGCGTTAGATACGGGAAGTGATGCGGAGGACGTGTTCGAGACGCTCCAGACAGAGATCGGGCAACTCTACCATCTCAGGAAATCCATCCGCTCAGCTCTGCTCGTCTACGTTGCGGTCGGCTGGACGACAGCGCTGCTCGTTATCGGGATCACCGTCGCCGTCAACGTTTACGTCCTCGATAGCTTCGCACAACTGTCGTCAGTTTCGGGCAGTGCGAACATCGCCTTCGACCCGACCGCGATCGAGCCGGCCCGGGAGCAACACCGGTTCTACGTCGTCACGCAGGCGACGATGCTTGCCTGTGGCTGGTTCGCCGGCACGGCGAGTCGCGGGACGTACGAAGCCCTGTTACACTCCTCGGGGCTAGTACTCATCGCCTACGTCGTCTTCGCGGGGGCTGGTCTGATTTGAGGCCCGACACTGACGCCCAGTCACACGTCGTCGGCGTGGTGCTGTTGCTGGGGCTGACCGTCGTCGCGCTCGGTGGACTAACGGCTGTTGTCGGGACCGTCGTCGACGGCCACACTGCGACCGCCGACGAGGCCCGCGTCGCCAACACGTTCGAGACGACGTTCCGGCCAGTGGAGCAGACGGGCCACCAGACGACCCGTGTTCGGTTTACTGAAGGACGACTGACCACGGTAAAGCGAGAGCTCCGAGTCCGCAACGACTCCGGCATCCAGCGAACGGTCCCAATCGATGCAGTGGTGTACGAGTCCGGAGACAGCTCTGTCCGATTTCTCGCTGGGAGCGTCGTCCGCGGGACATCGGGGAACGCGTGGCTCGAAACTGACCCGCCGGTGACGGCGACGCGGGACGACACGGCGGTCATCGTCGGCGCGCCGCTCGTCAACGCCAGCGGTGGCACAGTGTCCGGGACGGGTGGTGTATCTGCAGATATCCGTCAGAACGTCAGCCACGAGCGCGAACGGCTCCCGCCCGACAACTACAGCGTGGCTATCGAGACGGAGACGCCCCGGCCGTTCACCGAGTACTTCCAGCGTGTCGGTGCAACCACGCAAGTCAAGGACATTGACGGTGACGGCGTCCAGAGCGTTGTGGCGACGTTCCCGGGCCGCCGGACGCTGTATCTGGTCCGCCACGATATGCGGACGGAGGTGGGGCATGGATAACCGTGCGCTCAGCACCGTCGTCGAGAAACTGCTGAGCATGGGGCTCGTGCTGCTGTACATCGGACTAGTGACGACCACGCTGTACGGCGGCACTGTCCCAGCGTATCAATCCGCTGTCGGGGCGGAACTCGGCGACCGAACGCTCGCCGAAGCGACGGCCCGCGTCGAACAGGCTATCCCGCCGGATGCCCGGACCGTCTCGGCGACGGTTCGGGTGTCGCTACCGGAGACCATCGACGGGGCAGGATACAGCATCCGGACTGACGGAACTGCTCTGGTCCTCGACCATCCCGACCCAGAGATCGGCGGCCGTACACGGCTGGTGTTGCCCGATAGCGTCGGTACTCTCGAAGGCGAATGGCAGAGCGGCAGTCCAACTGTGGTCACGGTTTCCGGAACGCGAGGGAGCGTGACGGTGACACTGGAGGCGGAGCGATGATAACACTAAACGATCGCTCTGACGGTGTCACGCGCGCCCAGACATCGTTACCAGCGCTCGGCGTCGCGCTCGTGCTTTTGACTGTCGTCACCGGACTGGGGGTCGCCATGGCCGACACCGCAATCGCCGGTGCGGATAGGACCCCCGACGAGCGACGGGTCGCCGCCACGATTGCTGACCGGCTCGTCGCGGCGGACGGACCGCTGGCCGCCCGGAGCAACGTCCTCAACCAATCTCGGGTGGACGACTTCGATCAGTCGGCGCTGGAGCAGAATGCACCGCCGGCCAGCGAGTATGCGGTCAGCATCGAATTGGCTGACGAGGAGATAGCACGTAGCGGCACGGTACACGATGGGACACGAATCAGTCGTCTCGTCGTGGTCGAGTCCCGGGAATCACGCACACTCACACCTGACCTGGCGACGACCGACGCGGTGACGCTCCCCCGCCGGAGCGCGCGGGCGACAGTGACAATCGACCCGCCTTCCGGTACGACCGTCTGGACGGTCCGTGCTAACGACCGGGTCGTCCTGCATAACAGAAGCGGGCTGGACGGCAGCTACGAGGTATCGCTGGTGCCCTACGAGACGACGGAACTACGCTTCCAGCGGGCCGGTCGACTCGAATCCGGGAACGTGACCATCGGCTACGACGCCCCACAGTCGACGAAGGAAACCCTGGTGGTGACCGTCGATGTATAGAGCCCAACTGCCGCTGTCGCTCGTGGAAGTTGCCCTCGGGACAGTGCTGATTCTCGGCGTCGCGCTCGGGTTTGCCCTGGGGACGCCAGCGCCGGACACACAAGAGCCACAGCTCGACGCCTACGCTTCGGATACGGCGGCGCTGCTCGCTAACGACCCGCCGCGACACAGCGGGGCGACGCGGCTGCAGGAGATCGTGTCGAGTCCGACGGCCTTCGATCGTGAACGGGACGCGCTTTCGAACCGGGTCGCCCGCATCCTGCCCGACAACGTCCTCTTCCGGGTCGAAACACCGCACGGGGCAGTCGGTACACCGACGCCACAGGGCGTCAGCACTGGGACCGCAACTGTGCCGACGGGACACGGGAGTGTCCAAATCATCGTGTGGTATGCATGACCCGGCGCGGACAGCTTGTCCTCGTTGCGGCCACCGTTGTGGCTGTCGCACTTGTCCCGATTCTCTTTGCATCCCTCCAACTAGGCTATCACGACGACGTTCGGGCGGCGGCCGATTACGACGACGATTCCTCGGCTGATGCGCTTCGGGTTCTTGAGCGAGCCGTTGCAACCGAGAGCGCATCCATCCCGAGCCAGTACGCTTGGTCGGCGAATGATTCGGCAGTGACGGCCGTTCGCACTGGACTGGAACCTCGGCTCGACCGGCTCCAGACATCCCAGATCGAGGACGGTATCCACTACAATATAACCTACAACGGTACTGCGGCTCAGCAGTGGAAAGACGCGAACTGTCCCTCCGGACCGGGCCGCCAGTTTGGGGACTGCGCCGCCGACCGTGGCGTCGTCGCTCAGGACCGCGTGGGCCGCACACACGTTCTCGCCGTCGGCTTCGACGTGACGACGACGACCGAACGCGGTGAAACCACTGTCACCGTGGTTCTGGAAACCAGCGGTCGGTCCTCGCGGTGACTGTCTAAAACAAAGGCTGCCTCTCCCGGCACAAATCAGGAGACTGTCCGTAGTGTGTTACTCCGTCGCACCCGGCGTTTCGGTTCGAACCTGTGACCGAATCTGTTCGAACGTCGCTTGCGAGAGGATGCCGGTGACACTTTCGATTGAAAGGGTATCGATGAGGCCGGCCGGCGGGCCAGTGACCAACAGCGCACCCGCCTGTGAAACGGAATCGTCGACAGTGAGGCCGAGCTCAGATGTCGCACGCTCCTCGAATGAAGTGATTGCGTCTTCAGCAAGGGTCTCCTGTGCGGTGCGGTATTCCGCCTGTGCCTCGCTCTGTGTGAGGTTCCCCGCCTGGAGTTCGGACTGGATCTCCTGTTGTCGTTCCCGCAACTGGGTCTGGTCCGGTTCAACCACGACAGTCACCGTTGCAGGCTCCCCGTCCGCGCTCTGGCTTTGCGACCCTGTTCCCGTGTTCGTTCCGTCGCTGTCGCCTCCCTGAAGGGCGTTACAGCCGGCGAGCGACACTGTCGCGCTTGCTCCGGCGAGTTCCATGAATCGGCGGCGTGTGGACTCGAATTCCATTATCGACTAGCGCGGGTCCCGCGGTGTAACCCTTCTGGTAGCTGACCGCGGCTTCCCCAGTCCCTGCGGTCGCCCTCTCGAACACTGTGTCTTCGAGAGACGAAAGACAGTGGTGCCTGTGGTCCAATGCTGAATCAATAGCGCGTATGGTGGGACTGGAGCCGGGGAGCACGCTGGAGACGCCACGGCAAGACGCGATTCCGACGCTTGCCGACGACGAGGCTGGGACAGTCGTCTGGCACCGTGAACACCTTCGGATTCGTGACCAGGCTGCAGTAGCGAGGGCTGCAACCTCCGAGTACGTGCTCCCGCTGTTCGTGTTCGACCCGGCGTTCTACGGCGCGGACGGCCTCGCCTGTGACAGCCGCATCCGGTTCCTGCACGACTGTCTGGTCGATCTCTCGGACCAGTACCACACCGCCACTGGTCGCGGGCTCACCTACGCACATGGGGACCCGGTGGCCGTACTGAGGCGGTTCCGCGAGGCCGGCTGGGATATCGTGACGATGGCCGTTCCCACTGGACGCTACGGCCAAGAACGGGACCGTCGGGTGCAGGAACAGTGCGAGGTTACTTTCGTTGACAGTGACGGGCTGGTCCGCGACCGAGCGGAGACCCGCGATGGATGGCAGGACGACGTGTCGGCGTGGTTCTCCGCCGACCAGTACGACTGGAACCCGAGCACTGTCACCTCGCGGAGCTTCGACAGCGGTATCGACATCGGCGTGATCGAGGACCACTATGATGTCACGCCGTCGAAGTCCGACGTTCCCCGCGGCGGGACCGGGCCAGCACGCGAACGGCTGTCAGCGTTCGCCGAGCGGATCGACGACTACCCGAGGAACATCTCTGCGCCGACGGACGCGCGAGACGGGACCAGCGGACTCTCGCCGTATCTCGCCTTTGGCTGTCTCTCCGTGCGACAGGTCATCCAGTACATCGACGAGCACGCACCCGACGGTCGCGGAAAAGAGATGTTCGTCTCGCGGTTGTTCTGGAACAAACACTACGAGCAGAAACTCGAAGACTGGCCCGGCTGGCTCGATACGGCGGTGAATCCGGTGTTCGAGGGGTTCAATGCGGAGCAGTATGACCCCGATCTGGTGGCCGCCTGGAAGCACGGACGGACTGGGTTTCCGATGGTCGACGCATCGATGCGGTGTCTCAAAGAGACAGGCTGGCTCAACTTCCGGATGCGGGCGATGTGTGCGTCGGTGTACTATCACCTGCTCCAGCAGCCCTGGCGGATCGGCGCGGACTGGTTTTACCACCACCTCATCGACGCTTCTGCGGCGATCAACTACACGCAGTGGCAGTCCCAGTGTGGACTGATTGGCAAGCCGGCCCTTCGGCTGTATAACCCCCGCAAGCAGGTCCGCGATCAGGACCCGGACGGCGAGTTCATCCGCCGATGGGTACCCGAACTCGATTCGCTCCCCGACGAGTACCTCGACCAGCCCGAGCAGACACCGGTCCACGTGCAGGCGTCCTGTGGTGTCGACATCGGCGAGGATTATCCGCACCCGGTCGTTGACTACGACGCGGCCCGACAGGCGTTCCAAAGGCGATACGAGGCAGTGCGTGCCGACGCGGCCGACGCCCTGCGCGACTCGACGATTGCACGTCGCGCCTCGTTCTCTGGTGGCCGCGACGCCGCTGCACGTATCGCTGCGGAATACGGGACAGATGCCTCAAAGGGCGAAGAAAGCGTCGGGACCCAGACCAGTCTCGACTCGTTCGGCGACGAATAGTTTCAAAACTCGCTTGGTGTTGCCAAACGCCAAAGAGGCTAAGACGATTGCCCACACAGACGTATTCAATGGCGGAGGGTCCGGACGACACCGTTTTCGAGGACTGCCAGTTCCTTACTGGGTCACCACAGCGGTTCGCGGTGTTGGCCCAGCTCCGGGAGCGGCCGGCGCGGCCCACCGATTTGTGTGATACGGTAGATGCGACCCGAACCACAATCCAGCGGATACTCGCGGGCTGCTCTGAGCGCCAGTGGGTCGTCAAACGGGACGGTGAGTACCGGCTCACGGTGACTGGTCAGCGGGTGTTAGACCAGTACACGGCACTCATGAGCGAGGTCGAACGAGCTCGGGCGGTCGGCCCGCTGGCCGTCCATCTCGGTTCTATGGCGGCGGACCTCCCGGCGGAGCTGTTAGACCCCGGTTGTCTCACGACGAGCTCCGAACAGAATCCGCTGGCCGCGATTGATCGGTTCACGGACTGGTTGCACGAGGTCGACGGCGACGTTCGGGCCATCTCGCCCATCGTTACATCGGTGTTCAACGATGTCGCGGTGGATCTGCTCGAAACGGGGACGCATATCGAATTCATCATCGACCACGGCGTGCTCGAACGGTCCGCGTCCGATTTCTCGGACGCACTGGAGCGAGGCGTCGAACACGAGAACATCGATACGTACGTCCACGATACGCCACTCGATATCGGCCTCGCGCTGGACCGCTCACGGGTCTGTCTGGCGGCCTACGACGACCGGAACAACGTCCGTGCAATAGCCGAATCTGATGTCAAAGCGGTCTATAACTGGGCTGAGACAGTGTTCGACCGATACAGAGCGCGGTCACAGCCGCTTGAATCAGTCCTGTCGGTGCAGGAAAACAAGCAGTAATCCAGTCGCTCACGGATGGAGTCCGGTGTGGAAGGGCCGAAGGGAGCACTGGTCGGCGCGCCAGCACCCACTGGAGGGCGGGATTGCGTATCCCCGAAACATGGTATAGCCGGTGGGTGCCTATACTTATTCGCTGTAACTGTTTCGAGATATAACACATGTTACAGGGGCTGTAACAACTGCGGAAGTTCGTGCCAGTCTGATCCGACATCCGGGATCGTTTTGTGACAACAACGGACTGTGTTTCTATACTTTCACCCAGAATGAAATAATAGCCGACAGTATAAGTGTGTGGCAATCGTTGACAGAAGTATGTCTCCGCCTGGACGGGAGATCCAGTACACTGAATCGGACGTTATCGAGGTGTTCAAACACCGAAGCGATTACGCGGAGCCACTCACAGCGTCGGAGGTGGCGGACAGACTCGGCTGTTCGCGCCGGACTGCGCTGAATAAACTCCACGACCTCGAATCAGAGACGGATATCACGAGCAAGAAAGTCGGGGGCCGGTCGCGGGTGTGGTGGATCCCGGTCCGAGCAGACTGATCTCGATTGGTGTAGATTACTTGCAGCTAGTGCCGATCTCGGGATTGACATATACCGGTACATCGCTCCAACAATCCAGATGCGCCGTCATGACGACTCGTTTTCGGAGTGAAACCGGGCCGTGTCGCGATGTACACACTGAAGACCTGTCGCGAAGCAGGCCGATAGCGGCAGTAGTGTATCGAACTCTCTCTAAGCGAAGCCGTCAGAAATCCCACTCTTGTGCGCGTTCGCGGGCCTCTGAGCGTGCCTGCTGCTTGATGGCCTCGATTTTCTCGGCGTCGTCGAGGAACGCTTCGACGGCACTCTGGTCGGCGGTTCCGTCATCGGGTGCTGTCGCGTCGCCGTCGCCCATCGCTGACAGCCGCTCGTCGGGGGCCGCCCGTCGCGTACTGTCGGCCAGCGCCGGGTCGCCGCCCAGCCGTTCGGCGGGCATCCCGGGTGGGACTCGGAGGTCGGCTGCTTCGTGTGCCGATTCGAGATCGGCGGCATCAAGCGTGTACAGCGAGACGTGGTACGGCCCGGGGACGGCGAGGTCTGCAAGCGCCGGCGGACCACCGCGGTCTGTCCCGGTGTGATAGACCAGCACGGGGACGCCGTCAGTGAACGTCATGACCCCCCGCCCCTCGCCATCGAGGAGGAGCGTCTCTTGGGACTCGAAGACGGCGTAGCCGGTCAGTTCGCGGTCGAGTACGTCGGCAAGCGTGTCTCGCGGATCCGTGACGACGCGGGATTTGTCGAGTCGGCCGTGGGGCAGTTTCATAGTGACTCGGGGATGACGGCGCTCTGGAACCGATCGGCGGCGTCGGCGGCTGCCCCATCCCGCACGGTGAGCGATTCGGCGGCCGCTCGATAGGCCGTCGCCGCCTCGCATTCGGGAGCGTGGGCAAGCAGCGGTCGGCCGGCACGCCGTGCCTCACGGGCTCGTTCGCTTTCGGGGACCGCGGCCAGTGTCGGCCCGTCGAAGTACCGCTCGGTCTTCTCCGAGACCTGCTCGATGGATTCGGACTCGCGGACCTTGTTGAACAGGAGTCCGGCTACGTCTGTGTCGTAGGTCGTCGCGTACTCCTGGACCTTTAGCCCGTCCGAGATAGCAGGAATCGTCGGTTGAAGGACGACGACGATGCGGTCGGCCAGCACGATTGGGAGGACGGAAGTTCGGCTGTCGAGTGCCGGCGGCGAATCGAGGAGGATGATGTCCGTGTCTTCCGCAAGCGCCGCAACCACGTCTCGAAGCCGGTCCGGGTCGGCGTCCCTGAAGCCGTCGAGGCTCGTTCCGCAGGGAACGACGGTCAGACCGAACCGGTCATACGTAGCCGCCTCGACGGGTGCCTCGTCGGCCAGCACGTCGTGCAGCGTCGTCTCGGCGTCGGAGAGGCCGGCGTGAAAGAGGAGGTTCGCCATGCCCGTGTCGGCGTCGACGACTGTCACGTCGTAGCGGTCGGACAGCGCCATCCCGAGGGCGACGGTGCTCGTCGTCTTGCCAGTCCCGCCCTTCCCACTGGCGACCGCGAACACTTCGACCATTGGGGAATATTGCGAGCTAGCTGTATATAAATTTCCGGAAGTTGAAGTAGTATCAAACAGTCACCGCTCGGGCAATCCGAGCGGTCCCAGGTCGACGTGGTCGTCGATGAGCCCGGCCGCTCGTTCGTACGAGTCGCCGTCGGCTTGCGCGGTTGCCGCTGGTGAGTCGATTCCAGAACTTTCGAACGTGTTTCGTACGAAGGCATCTCTGGCAATGTCGTTGACGAAGAGGTCGTGGAGGTATGTCCCCAGAACGCTGCCAGTTGCCGCTCCGTCACTGTCGAAGGGGCGGGCTGCCTCGCCGGTCAGTGTCGAGTCACCCATGTGAATCTCGTAGCCCTCGACGGTCCCGTTCGCTCCGGAGAGCGGTCCGACGCCGTCGAGGGTCCGTTCGACGTGTTCGACTGTCTTCGATTCGCTGAACGCCGTCGTCACCGGGAGCAAGCCCAGCCCCTCGATGTGGTCCGCGTCATCGGTCCCTTCGACTGCAGCGTTCGTGATTTCCTCACCGAGCATCTGGTAGCCGCCACAGAGGCCGACGACGGGCCCGTCGAACGCTCGGAGGCGGTCACCGAACCCAGCGTCGGTGAGCGCCAGTAGGTCGTCGACCGTGTTCTTGCTCCCCGGCAGGACCACCGCGTCGGCGTCGTCGATGGGGGCATCGGGCGGGACGTACGCGACCCTGACGCCGGATTCGCGGGCGAGTGGCTGAAGGTCGGTGAAGTTCGAGATTCGCGGGAGCCGCGGGACCGCGACGGTGATGCTCTCATTGTCGGGTACGCCGTCATCGTCGCCGACGACGGCCCGCTCGCCGACCGGCGGCAGCGCGACGCTGTCCTCCTCGGGGAGGCCCGGGTCGTCGTAGGGAATCACGCCCAGAACTGGGACGCCAGTTCGGTCCTCGAACTCGTCGATGCCCGGCTCAAGCAACGAGCGGTCGCCGCGGAACTTCGTGATGACCGCGCCGGCCACCTGCTCGCGGATGTCGTCGGGGACCAGTTCGAGCGTGCCAACGAGCGAGGCGAACACGCCGCCGCGCTCGATATCTGCGACGAGTAAGATGTCGGCGTCGGCGAAGCGCGCCGTCTCGACGTTCGCCAGGTCGCGGTCGTGCAGATTGATTTCGGCGATGGAGCCCGCTCCCTCGGCGACGATCACATCGTGGGACTGCGCGAGTCGGTCGTGGGCCGCGCGGGCCGTGTCCAGCGCGTCACCCCAGTGCTCGTCGTAGTAGCCCCGGGCCTCGAAGTGGCCGACTGCCTCGCCGTCCAGAATGAGCTGTGACTCGCCGTTACCCCGCGGTTTCAGCAGCACTGGATTGTGGTCTGTCGACGGCGCGACGCCGGCCGCACGGGCCTGCACGTACTGTGAGACACCGACTTCGCCGCCCGGCGTCGCCCGGGCGTTGTTGCTCATGTTCTGAGCCTTGAACGGCGCGACCGAGACGCCACGGTCGGCCAGATAGCGACAGAGCCCGGCCGCGACGGTCGACTTGCCGACATGGCTGGCCGTCCCGGCGACCAGCAGCGTGTGGGCCATTACGACGGTCTGGGGCCGCCTGGAACATCAGTGGTTCGGCGAGAGTTCTTTGTCTCGGCCTGCCGAAGTCTGTCCGTGACCGACGAACGACTCCAAGCCCTCCACGAACACCTTGCGAAAACCGGGGAGCGGCCGGTCGAACGCACGGCCAGCCGCTGGCTCGGGGAGGCAGAGGCCGTCGCCGCCGACATTGCTGAGGGCGACCCCTCCGAAGACGTGCTAACCGAGCGGCTGGCGACGGTCGACCACATTCTATCACACGTCGACAGCACCGACGATGCCGTTGCCGACGACCACGTCGAAGCGGCTCGCGAGATTGTTGATGCCCTGCTGGCCGAGCGGTAAGTACCTCTCTGGGACGCCGGGACGCTCAGAACTCAGTTCCCTTCCGCGCGCCCTGACCGGCGTCGATTGGGTGTTTCTCCTTGCTGACTTCCGTGATAAGGTCTGCATGGTCGGTCAAGAACTCCGGCCGCTCGTGGCCGCCTGTGAGGACGAGTTCGAGGTCGTCGGGCTTGGCCGCAATAAGCTCAAGTACGTCCTCGGGGTCGACGAGGCCGCGGTTCGCGGCGTAGAGAACTTCGTCGAGGACGAGCATATTGACCCCCTCCTCTGGCGGACCGTCGGCGTCCTGTGGCGTCAAAAGGTCGGCGTCGGCGCTGGCCTGCACAATCTCTTGGGCGCGGTCGAGTGCCCCCTTCGCGCGGGCCTCGTGCTCGTCGTCCTCGCTTCCGTCGAGGAAGCCGTGCCAGCCGTAGTGGCCGGCGTTCTCGTAGGAAAAGCCCGGCAGCGCGGCGATGGCGTTGTACTCGCCGCGCACGTCTTCGACGGTGCTGGTCCCGCCTTTCATGAACTGCAGGAGGTGGACGCGGTAGCCGTGACCGACGGCGCGGGTCGCCATCCCCAGCGCCGCCGTCGTCTTGCCCTTGCCGTCGCCCCACCAGACCTGCACCAGCCCGAACTCCTCGGGCACACTCGGACTGATTGGCTCGGCGGTCGGTCCGGCCGTGTTGTCGCTCATGTCCGTTTGTTCGGTTGGATTCTGTTTAGCCGTTTGGACTCCGGGACCGTCGTGGGATACACTGTCCTCTCACGGCTCGAAAATCTCGGTATCCCGGTCAGTGACGACGCCGTACTCCGCACCGTCGACGGTCGGCAGGGCGTCGCCCCTGTAGCGGGCGGCCAAACTCGCCCTGATAGCATCGCGGACACAGACACGGGTAGCGGCCCCGATTTCGGTCGCACTCCCGGCGAAAGAGGCGCGCTCGGCGCTCGGGACACAGCCGACGATGGCCGCGTCCGATGTGGTTCCGGGGACGCCCGCTGCGTCCAGCAGCGTTGCAGCCTTCGCCTCGACGGCGGTAGCGAGCAGCGTTGCCAGCGCGCCCTCGTCCAGCGCCCGGTCGACACCGACGATGAGATTGACTGTCCCGGGCCGCCAGTCGGGGCTGTCCGCCGGATTCGACGCAGTCCCGTCGGAGCCGTCGGCTGTCTCCGCTGCCGACATCGGCAACGCGGCGGGGTTCGAGAGACCCGCTGTTGCCAGCACTGCTACCGGGCCACTCCGGGCACAGCGAGCGTGCTCCATGTGAACACCAGTGAGCAACGTCGGGCCGACGGCGAAGCCGGCACCAGACAGCTGCTCGGCGCGGTAGGCGTCGAGGTCGGTCCGCTCGAACCCCTCGGGGACGGTGACGTTGTAGACGGCGTCCGCGGTCCGGTAGCCGCCGTCCCACGCTGTCGAGAGCCAGCGCGCTCCCCCGTGGCGAATCTGGCAAACACCGTCTCGGACAGTCGTTTCAAACATTCAGCGCATCCAGCAGCCGGTCGTTTTCTTCGGGTGCTCTGACGGCGACGCGGATGTGCGAGTCCAGCCCGCGGAACGTCCGGGCGTCCCGGAGTGCGATACCAGCCTCGCGGGCCGAGGCAAGGATACCGTCGACAGACTCGTCGGCCTCGCTGACTGACAGCAACAGGAACGGCGCATCGGAGGGGAACACGTCGAAGCGGTCGCCGAGGCGCTCCCGCATCCGCGCTCGCTCGTCGGCGACGCGGGCCTTCGTCTCCGCGACGAACTCCGATTGCCTGTAGCAGTGTGTTCCGACCGCGGCCGCGGCGGTGCTCATCGACCAGGCGCGTCGAGCTGTGGTGAGTCGATCCCCGGCCGCGCCGGTCCCGACGGCATAGCCCATCCGGATGCCAGGCAGACCGAATAGTTTCGTCAGCGAGCGCGCGACAATGACGCCTTCACGACCAGCCAGTGACTGCTCGTCGGTAAAGCCGAGAAACGCCTCGTCGACCAGCAGCGTCGTCCCGGCGTCGAGACAGTCATCGGCGAACGCCCGGAGCGCCGCCGGGTCTGCTGTCTCGCCAGTCGGATTGTTCGGGTTGCAGACGATGGCGAGTGCGTGACTGTCCGGGTCGGCGGCCAGCAGTTCGTCGTGCGGGACGAACTCCGGCGTTCCGCCCTGAAGCCGGACTTCGCGAGCGTACTCGCCGAAGCTAGGGTACGGTACGAGGATGCTATCGCCCGCCCGAACCGTCGTCTGAATCGCCAAGCGTATCGCTTCGAGACCGCCGGCCGTGGGTATCACCTGCGCTGGATCGCAGTCGACGAAGGTCGCCGCGGCCTCGCGGAACGCGGGGTAGTCGTCCGCCGGATACGAGCGGGCGGTCTCGAACGCCGCACGATACGCTGTCTCTGTGCCCGGCGGAACCCGGGGGTTCGTGTTCGCGCTGAAATCCAGCAGGTCCGGGTCGTCGCTGCTGCCGTGTGGCACGCGCCCGTCCGGGCCGATGGCGTCTCCGGGACCGTCGCCGCCACTCGCCCGCACGCCCTCGACCGAATCAGGGTTCATTGACGGGGGCTACGGCGGGCGGTGTGGAGAAAGTTTCGCGCGGCCGGTATCTGTGGTTACAGCCACTGTTCTGCCACGTGGGCGTCAGCGAGCGTGTTGACGTTGACTGCGACGCGTCGGTCCCGCGTGAGCCAGGCGTCGTCGGAACCGTCGCCGACCACGTTAACGCCAGTCGGCGCGACTTCCCGGTCGCCGTCCTCAAACGTCGTGTCGTCGCTGACGCCAAGCTCGCGCTTCAGTGAGGCCGGGACCAGAACCGATAGCGAACCCCCGCTGTGCTCGTCCAGCACGCGGTCAACTATCTCGCCGTCGAGCAGCGGCAGGTCGGCGGCGACGGTCAGCACCGGCCGGGAGAGTCTGTCATCAGCCAGCGCTGCGTCGAGGTCCGCGACGTACCCCTCACCCGGCGTCTCGATGCAGGCAACATCCAGATGAGACTTCGTTTCAGGTGCGTTCGGCGATGTTGCGGCGATAATTCGCTTGACGCCACTATCTTCGAGTGCGCCGACGACCCGGTCGACCATTGGAACACCGCCGACGCGAAAGAGCGGTTTCTCCACCTCAGTGTCGAGCCGCGTCCCGCGCCCGCCACACATCACGAGAGCGTCCACGCGAGCACCCCCCAGTCGACGAACGGTATCGACCAGACGCTACCGAACAGCGACCACGCGGCGACGCCGGCGTGGAGCGCGACGGCGCGGGTGAGTTCGTTGGCCGCACCGAACGCGTCGCCGCTGACGCCGCCCAATCGGCGGTCGGCCCAGCCCGAGAGGCCAAGCGCCAGCAGCGGGCCGGTGAGAACTGCGACTGCGGTCGCTGGAACGGCGACCACGGCGGCCGGGAGCGCGGCGGCGAGTGCGACGATGAGGTGACGTGGGCCGTTCCCGTTGATGACCGTCGCACCGAACCCCTCGTGGCTCGGCCGACCGAGACAGGCCAGCGTCGCCATCGCGAGCTTCGCCCCCACCTCGGCAGCAAGGACCAGCGAAACGGCGGCCAGTGGCGGAAGTCCGGCAACAGCCAGCGCGGCCAACGCGAGCGCGAGGAGGACGGTCCCAAGCGCGAGGACGGCCCCAACGCCGACGGTCGTGTCCCGCATCACGTCGCGGCGCTCCGCCGGGTCGCCGTGAACGACGGCGGCGTCCCCGAGGTCCGCGAGCCCGTCGGCGTGGTTGACGCCGGTGACGAGCACGACGCTCCCGAGATACGCCGCGGCGACGACCGGAGCTGGAAGCAAGCCGGCGGCGAGAAACGGGAGCGCGACGAGGCTCCCGACGACGTAGCCAGCCAGCGGGAACGCCGCTGGCGTCCCGACGAAGGCCTCCCACGCTCGCTCACTGTGGCCGACCGGCAGCCGGGAGAGGAACCCCAGCGCCCCCCGGACCGCAGTCAGAACCACGCGAGCACCCCCAGCCCGGCCAGCAGGTACGCCAGCACCCCGGCGACGCCCACCCGCGTCACGCTACGCTGTGCCGTCGCCATGTCGGGGAGTCCGCCCGCGGGGTTCAGGACGTACACGCCCGGCTTTTCGAGTCGAACGTCGAGCGCCGCGGCGGCCGTCCCCATCGGCCACCCGGAGTTCGGCGAGGGGACGCCGTCAAGCCAGGCTCGGGCGCGGGCCACCGACCGAGGCGATCCGCAGGCGAGGGCGAGCAGGAGCGCGCTCAGTCGAGCCGGGAGCCACATCACGGCGTCGTCGAGCCGCGCCGCAGGCGTCCCGACGCGCTTCGAGCGATAGCCCAGCATCGAATCCATTGTGTTGACAGCCTTGACCCACGCCGCCGTCCCGGCAGCGACGGGCAGCGGTGGCAGACTGGCGCCTGCAGCGACGAGCCCGCCCACGACGAACGCGGCCAGCGACGCGACGAGGCCGTCGGCGAGGTTTTCGGACGTGCTTTCGACAGCGGCGCTCCGGACTTCACCCGCAGAGAGAGCGCTGGCGTCGCGACCGGCGAGTGCGAGCAGCCCGTCCCGAGCAGCCGGGAGGTCGGCGTCGCTATCGGCGATAACGCCCCGTGCGGTCGTAAGAAGACTGCGGAGGCTGGTGGTCAGGAACAGCACGAGGCCGGCGAGCACGACGGCGGCCATCGGTTCGCGAGTGGCGGCGAGTGCGACGCTGCCACCGACGACGACAGCAACTCCGAGCGGCAACAGCGCCGCGGCGAGCCCCCCGACCGCAAGCGGGTGGTCCCACTCGCGGTCGACCGTCCCGACGAGCCGTCCGAACCACGCAACCGGATGTAAGCGGGTCGGCGGCTCACCGATTGCGAGTTCCAGTCCCCCGGCGACGGCCACGGCCAGCGCGTTCAGCACAGTTCTCCCTCCCGGAGTTGTTCGGCTATCGCCGGGAGCGAACGGTCCTCCAGCAGTATCGACTGTGCGCCTACGCGACCCGCGCCGCCGTCCGTCCGGGCGTCGTCACCGACGTGGACGAGGTCAGCAAGCGCCACGTCGAGTGCGTCGGCGGTCGACTCGAAGATATTTGGATGGGGTTTCCGCCAGTCGCAGTCGACGCTGGTGACGACGGCGTCGAACGAATGGTCGCTCCGGGATTCGATAGCTGCTCGTTCCAGCGTTCGCTCGACCAGCCCCGGGACGCTGCAGTTCGAGCAGATAGCGACCGGGCCCCGCTGTGCTGCGGCGTCTACCACGTCGATGGCCCCGTCGCGGACCGTGACCGGGCTGTCGAACGCGTCGAGGACGGCCTCGGTCGCCGTCTCCTCCGTGACCTCGATTCCGCGGCTGGCAAGCGCCAGCCGAACGTGCTCGTCCAGCGGCGCTTCCCGGCCGCGGTCGTAGTCGCGATGGGCCGAGCGGTAGGCGTCCTCCCAGTCGTCCGGCACCCGAACCGACCGGGTCATAAGCGCCTCAGCAACGGCATCCCACGGCTCCGACGGCCGGTCTGCCGTGACGAGTGTCCCGAACAGGTCGAACGAGAGTGCCACACCTGTGTGGTTAGTGCAAACTCACTTGAACTGTGGGGGTAGGACGGAACGGTCGCCGGACGCGGTGTTGCTGTCGGGACGTTCTGGGCGTGCGTGTCCCACACGCTACGCGAACCCAGCTATAGAGCGGGAGTCGCGACGGGTCTAGCTTGCGGCATTCCAAACCGTTTATACCCAAACAGGGGTAATCCGGCGGTATGGCAAGAGAGCAGACCGAAGTTCGAGAGCTCGACGAAGGAAGCTATGTCATGATCGAAGACACGCCGTGTAAGATCAACTCCTATAGCACGGCCAAGCCGGGCAAGCACGGCAGTGCCAAGGCCCGAATCGACGCCAAGGGCGTCTTCGACGGGAAAAAGCGCTCGCTGTCCCAGCCTGTCGACGCGAAGGTCTGGGTCCCGATCGTCAACCGGAAGCAGGGTCAGGTCGTCTCGACTGACGGCAACGACGCCCAGGTCATGGACCTCGACACGTACGACACGTTCACGATGCGCGTCCCCGAGGACATCGACCTCCAGCCTGACGACGAGATCGAGTACCTCCAGTACGAAGAGCAGCGCAAGATCACACGCTCGTAACGATGCTGCCCGGTGCGGGGGCCGACCGCGGGGCGGCCGACTACGCGCTCGTGGGCGCGCCGCTCGACGCGTCGACGTCGTTTCGCCCCGGGGCCCGGTTCGGACCGCGCCGCGTCCGCCAGTTCGGCCAGCAGTTTGACGATTACGACCACCGCACCGACCAGCACTTCACTGACTGTTCCGTCTACGACCACGGCGACATCGGTCCAACGGCCGACGTCGCCGAGTACCTCACTTTCCTCCAGGGCACCCTCTCGGATTTCGATAGCGAGGGGGCCGTCCCGCTCCTCGTCGGCGGCGAACACACCGTCTCCGTCGCTGGTGTGCGCGCGCTCGATCCGGACGTGTTCGTCTGTTTGGACGCGCATCTGGACCTGCGCGAGTCCTACGCCGGCGACGAGTACTCCCACGCGACAGTGACCCGCCACGCGCTCTCGGTGGCCGACGAGGCAATGGTGCTGGGCGCACGCACTGGCTCGGAAACCGAATGGGACCGCGCGAACGAGGACGACGTGACCGTGGTTCCGCCGGAAGACGTAGCCGACTGGACGCCCGGGTTCGACGACCAGCAGGTGTACCTCTCCGTCGACATCGACGCTGCCGATCCCGGGTTCGCGCCGGGGACCGGGACGCCGGAGCCGTTCGGCCTCGAACCACGCGAGCTGCACGACGTAGTCCGGGCCGTCGCACCGCACGCCGTCGGCTTCGACGTTGTCGAGGTCAACGACCGCGACGACGGCCAGACGGCGACGCTGGCCGCGAAGCTCCTTCGGGCATTCGTGTTCGCCCATGCAGACCAGCGCTAAGCCGGGATCTATCCGGGTCCATTCCCGCCGTCCGTTCAGCAGATGACCCGGTCGATATCTAGCGGGGATGCCCGCCGGACAACTGCGTCAACCGGGTCTGCGACGGACGAGAGGTTGTCCGAGTCGCCATCGAGGACCAGTAGGGCGGCCCGGCGACCGGGTTCGATGACACCGCAGTCGAGACCAACTGCTTCGGCTCCGGCGGTCGTCGCCATCCGGAGCACCGTCCGCGAGGGGAGGTCGAACGTCTTCGCGGTGTACTCCATTTCACGGAACATCGATGGGGCATTCAACATCACGTTGTCCGTCCCGAGCGCTACGTCTGTGTACTCAAGCAGCGTCTCAATCGGTGGTCGGCCGACCCCGAGGACGCGATTCGCACGGGGACAGACCGCGATGGGGACGTTCTGGTCAGCTACCCGTTCGAGGTGCTCCGTCTCGGCATGGACCATGTGGACCAGCAGCTCCGGCTCCAGATCCAGTGCCGGGTGGATATCGGTGGCGTCCGGTTCGCCGGCGTGGATAGCGAACGGGACCCCACGCTCCTCAGTGGCGGTCCGCCGGGCGGTGAAATCGTCGTCGTTCGCGCCGCTGGCACCGAATCCGTCAGCTATGTCAAGCACTTCGGAGTCGTCGCTCCCGAAGATGAAATCCTCGATATCGAGTCCCTCGGCGGCCTCACGTAGCGCCCGCGCCCCGTCGACGCCGAACTCCCGGAAGTCGAGAAACGCCGCGGTGCCGGTTCGCTGCATGAATCGAAGTGTGCGGTGCATCGCGGCAATCAGCGTCTCGTCGTCGGCCGCTGCGATCTGCTGGTGTTTCAGGCTGTCAGGCGGGACCACTGCCTTCTCCAGTCCAAGACCGACGGCCGCCTCCTTCGCAACGGAGTCCCCCACGTGCGTGTGTGCGTTCACGAACGCCGGCAGGACAATGCGGTCGTGTCCACTTTTGTCGGCTGGCGCCTCCTCGATAGCCGTTATGTACCCGTCCTCGACGACAACGGTGCCGTGGACCGGTTCGAACGACCGCCCGGAAAGGATAGTGCCCTCGATTTTCTCCATGCGATAGCGAGGCGGCGGAGCTATATGTGTCTCATGGAGGCACAATCTGTTCTGCTCGCCGTGAGCCACGGTACACTGATACGGTCGGCGTCAGATAGTTCGCGTATGAGTGTTGGTCCCACAGTTCCGGAGGGCCGCGCGCTGTCGCCGGACGACTGGCCCCATCCGGCCGAGCGCCGGTACGCGGACGTCCAGGCCCGCCTCGCCGATCACTACGATCTCGCCGTCGAGTCACGAGTGACAGAGACGGACGCCGCGGGTCGTGTTCACTATCTCACCGGCGGGAACCCGGATGGGGGCCCAGTCCTTCTGCTTCACGGCGTCGGGACGCCGGCTGCAACGTGGCTCCCTCTGTTCCCGTCGCTCACCGACGAGTACCGCGTGTACGCTCCCGACCGGCCCGGGCTCGGCCTTTCGGCCGCGCCGAGCTATCGTGACCGGGACCTCCGCTCGTTTCTGGTCGCATACTTGCTGGAACTGCTCGACGACCTCGCTATCGACCGGCCCCACGTCGTCGGCAACTCCCACGGCGGCTTGCAGTCGTTCCTGCTCGCACTCGACCACGACCGCGTGGACCGACTGCAACTGGTCGGCGCACCGGGTGGCGTCTCGCGGGACCTCCCGCTCATGTTTCGCCTGCTGACAGTCCGTGGTCTCAACCGCGTGTTGCTGTGGCTGCTCAGCCGTGGTGACCCGGTCGAAAACGCGAGGCAATCGATGCAGCGAATCAACGTTGTCGACACCGCAGCGATACCGGACGTGTTCTACGAACTGCTCGCCGCCGGCCAGGACCTACCCGGGCGGCCGGAGAGCCAGCGGTCGCTGGCGACCGCACAGGGCTCGTACGGCCGCGCCCACCCCCTCTTTGATATCCGAAACGAAATTGTGCGGATCGACCGCCCGACGCAGTTCATCTGGGGGACGGAGGATGCTTTCTACCCGCCAACTGTGGGCCGTCCCGTCGCCGAAAAGATGCCCACCGCCGAGTTTCACGAACTCCCGGGAGACGGCCATACGCCGTGGCTGGAGCCCGGTGACGACGTCGCAGAACTGGTTCGGGCGTTCTTCGATGAACGTGTGTTTTCACTGTAATGCATCGTAAACGCCAGCTCAGCTCCGTTCTGTTCGGACCGCCGTGGCCGTCACCACTTGCTCGGCATCCGACACAGCAAGTAGTCTTTTAGTGAACAGACCATTTCTTTTTCGAGCATGGACCAGCTATCGTCGTGTTACTTCTGTGGCGGCGCGCTCGATGTCTCACTCTCTGAATATCCGATTATCCCGAAATCGCTGGACCCGGAAGCCGAGAAACAGGGGACCGTCGTTCTCTGCTCGACCTGTCGGGAGAAGCTCGCAACCATCGTCGAACCGGCCGTCGAGGCGGCGAAGACGGACGCCCGCGAGACGGCGGAAACGGCTGGCGATGCTGGAACCGCGGAGTCGCCGGGACTGCTGGACGAATCCGAGACACCGACGACCGGCGAGCAGACGACCGATAAGCCGACAACTACCGACAGCGTGGTCGAGCCGGCCGATGACGGCTCGCTGCTGGGTGACGATAGCGCGAGCGTAGCGGAGCAGGAACAGTCGACACGGTCACCGGAAAATGAGGACACGGCTTCGGAGCCGGATGAAGCGGATGCAGCCGTGGCGAACACCACGGACAGACAGACAGCGGAGTCGGCTGCGTCGAGTGGCTCGGCGGCCAGAACTGAGAGCGGAGACACCGAACGTGGTTCGGACAGCGACGATAACGATGGCAGCGACGACAGCCCCTCGCTGACGAAACTGGAGTACAACAAAGTGATGCGCTTGCTCCAGAACCGCGAGATGCCAGTCGACCGTGCGGAGATCCGTGAAGTCGCGGTCAACGCCTACGACATCGACGGTGAGCAGTTCGACGCCATCATCGACGCCGCGGTGGACCGGGACCTCATCGGCCAGGAAAACGGCCAGTTGGTCGAATCGAACGGGTAGCCAGACGCCGGTAGAGAAAAGCATACCACCGGCCGTCTCGAAGCCCGCGCTATGAACGCCGGAGACATTGCGGCACGTCTTGACGATAGACTCGATATCGAGGCTTACGCCGACATCGATGCTAGTCCGAACGGCCTCCAGGTCGGGCCGGCGAGCCAACCGGTCGAGCACGTCGCCTTCGCGGTTGATGCGGCCGTCGAGACTATCGACCGCGCCGACGAGGCCGGCGCAGACCTGCTCGTGACCCATCACGGCATCGTCTGGGGCGGGATGGAGCGCGTGACTGAAACCAACTACCGCCGCGTCGCGCCGCTAATCGACAATGACCTCGCGCTGTACGTCGCTCATCTCCCGCTGGACGGCCATCAGTCGCTCGGCAACGCTGCCGGCGTCGCGGACCTGCTGGGGCTCGACAACCGTGCGCCGTTCGGAGCGATGGGTGGCGAGTACATCGGCCAGCGTGGAACGCTCTCGGAGCCACAGACGGTCTCCGAACTCGCAGGCTCGCTCGAAGGCAATATAGACACTGGCGGACAGCCAGTTCAGGTTCTGGACTTCGGGCCGTCAACCGTCGAGGATGTCGCCGTCGTCACCGGCAGTGGTGTCGACTGGCTCCAGGAGGCAGTCGAGACGGACGCCGACGTACTCATCACCGGCGAGGGGAAACAGAAGGCCTTCCACGAGGCACGCGAGCAGGGAATCCACGTCATTCTCGCTGGCCACTACGCGACGGAGACGTTCGGCGTCCAGTCGCTCCAGACCGTCGCCGAGGACTGGGAACTGGAGACAACCTACATCGACTGCCCGACCGGCCTCTGAGGCGATGGCCGAGGGCGTTTCGTTCGAGGGTATTAGCTTAGATACGGACCTCATCGCCTGGTCACGGGAGTACTGCCGGCGAGTCCGCCGCGAGCAGGGCGTCTCGGTTCGGTTCGACCTCGTCGACTGGGAGGTGTCCCATCGAGCCAAGCGACGGGCCGCTGCTGTCAAGCGGCCGAAGCTGGACGACGCCGCCGTCGGCGAGCGATACGACTGGGACAGTGTCGACGGAAGTGACGGCCGCCCGCTCCTGTGTACCGTGTCGCTGACCTGGGACGCGTTTTCGGCCTTCGACAGAGACGCCTGGGAAGCGACGCTGCGCCACGAACTCATCCACGTTGAGCAGTACCAGCGCGACGGGACGACCGACCACGGCCGAGCCTTCCGGGAACGGGCCGCGCAACTCGATACTGATGTCCACTGCCCGGCCTTCACCGACCCGAAGCACCTCCTCACCTGCGCGGCGTGTGGCGACCTCGTCGCTCGCCGATATCAGGACTGTAAGCTCGTCGAGCAACACGAGCAGTACCGCTCTGACTGCTGTGGGGCCTCGCTGGAGCTGGGCTGACTACAGCAGGAACCTGATGGCCCAGAGGACGCCCATTCCAGTCACCATCGTCGCGAACACGTCCTCGGTCCGCCAGGCAACACCCGCTGCGAGCGCGCCGGCGACGAACTTGTCTGTGGCGAAACTACCGGCATCGAGGGTCACGAACGACGGGAGGACAAGTGCAGCGAGGACGGCGGCGGGGACGAACCGCAACACCCGCTCGACGACCGGCGGAATCTCGTCGAGCCGACCGAACAGCGCGATGAAGGAGAGCCGACAGGCGTACGTCAGCACGCCGATGACGGCGATGACGCCGGCGATCTCGACCGGGCCGTAGTTAGTCGCCATCGGTCCCTCCCGCGGCGGACTCAGTGAGCACGCCGGCAGTGATACCAACGCCAGCCGCGACGAGCAGTCCGAGATTGAGCGGGAAGCCAGCGCCGACCACGGCGATGGCACCGCCGACGACGGCAGCGACGGCAGTCGCCGCGTCTTCGATTGCCGGAACCAGAATCGCGAGGAAGACGAGCGGGATAGCGAATTCGAGGCCCCAGGCGTCGGGGATGCCGGTGCCGAGCAGTGCTCCCACGACAGTCGTGACCTGCCACACCGCCCAGAGCGTCACGGCGACGCCGAGGTAGTACCACTTCTGGTCCGTCTCGCTATCGGACCGGTAGCTGGCGACCGACAGCGCGTACGCTTGATCGGTCAGCACGTAGGCGAGCACGGCTTTCCACCGGCCGGTGAACTCGCGGAAGTACGGCGCAATCGATGCCGAGTACATCAGCAATCGGAGATTGATGACGACTGCCGTCGCAACGACGACCGTCAGCGGTGCGTTCTGTCCCAGCAGTTCCAGCGCCGCGAGCTGTGATGCGCCGGCGAAGACGACCACCGACAATCCGACTGCGGCTGGCAGCCCCAACCCGGCGTTAACCGTCGCGATGCCGGCAACGAGGCCAAACGGGATAATCCCCAGTAGAAGCGGCGCAACATCCCGAACGCCGCGCCGAAACGAAGCGGTATCCATAGCTCTCCATCCAACGCAGGGGCGTCTAAGCCCTCCGTTTCAGTTGCGGTATGTGATGATCAACCAATGTATCGCCCGTATCCACCGCGACGAACCACGACGTTGAAACCCGCCCGCGCTCGACTGCACAGCAATGAGCGACCACACCGACGAGCGAGAGACGTTCCATCACGACCCCATCGGGCACGCGGAGGCCCGGGCTGGAATGACGGTTGGCGAACTGGCTGACAGCTACGGCGAGGCCGGCATCGGTGCGAGCGACATCCACGAGGCCGTCGACATCTACAGCGAGATGCTCGACGACGACGTGACGACCTTTTTCGGACTCGCCGGTGCGATGGTCCCGACCGGGATGCGGGCCATCGTCAGCGAACTCATCCGCGACGGCCACATCGACGTGCTCGTCACCACGGGCGCGAACTGCACCCACGACAGCATCGAGGCCATCGGCGGCAAGCACCACCACGGCGAGGTGACGCCCGAAGGGCAGACGGAGCGCGAACACGACGAGACGCTTCGTGACGAGGGCGTCGACCGCATCTACAACGTCTACCTCCCGCAGGAGCATTTCGCCCTGTTCGAGAACCACCTCCGGGACGAAGTGTTCTCCACGCTGGAAGACGAGGGAGCCGTCTCGATCCAGCGCATGACGGAAGAACTGGGCCGGGCCAACAGCGAAGTCAACGAGCGCGAGGACGTGCCCGAGGACGCCGGCGTGCTGGCGGCGGCTTACGAGAACGACGTGCCGGTGTACTGCCCGGCCTTCCAGGACTCCGTGCTGGGCCTGCAGGCGTGGATGTACTCACAGACCAGCGAGTTCACGGTCGATGCGCTGGCGGACATGACCGATATCACGGACATCGCGTACGAAGCCGACAGCGCTGGCGCGATGGTCGTCGGCGGCGGCGTCCCGAAGAACTACGTCCTCCAGACGATGCTGGTCTCGCCCGATGCCTACGACTACGCCGTCCAGTTGACGATGGACCCTTCGAACACTGGCGGTCTCTCCGGCGCGACGCTCGATGAGGCCCGCTCGTGGGGGAAACTTGAAAAGGACGCCCGGAATGTCTCGGTGTATGCCGACGCGACGATTACACTCCCTCTGGTCGTGGCCGCGGCCCGTGAGCGGCACAGTTCGTAAGCCTGTGGACTCGGCCGCATACGGCTACACGCCTGACCGCTGGGACACATTTCTACTGAGAGGCATATACTCCTCATATAAACGGTCTTTCACGACCGCTCGGCAGCCGTACCTAGTATGTCGCAGTACATCGGTCGGCGGACGTTCGTCGAAGGGACGGCGGCGACGCTGGCGAGTTCCGGGATTGCAGGGAGCACGGCGGTACAGGAATCGGCTGCCGGTGAGACCGACACCGATGACAGCACTGACACCGGGGGCGAAGAGATGACCGACGACACAACCCTCATCGCTCACCGCGGGTTCGCCGGCGTCTACCCGGAGAACACGGAACTGGCCGTCGAGGCGGCTTCGTTCGGCGGCCCGGGAACGCGGACGGCCCACCGGCGCGCCGACATGGTCGAGGTCGATGTCGTACCAACGGCCGACGGCACGCTGGTCACCTTCCACGACAACGGGCTGGCCGAACGCGACGACGGCGAGCGCGGCCTGACCAACGCCGAGGGACTTGTCTTCGAGACCGACACCGATACCGTGACCAGCGCAACCGTCCTCGGCACTGGGGAGACGGTTCCGACGCTTGAAACGGTCATGGATGCGATTCCACCGAGCGTCGCTGTCAATCTGGAGTTCAAGAATCCCGGGAGCGAAGACCTCGCATTCGCCGAGTCGCTGTCTGACCAGTCGCTGTCGACACAGCGAGAGCTGTGGCGGCCCTACACCGAGCGCACGCTCGACCTCGTCAGCGAGTACGACAACGATATTCTCGTCTCGTCGTTCTACGAAGCTGCACTCGCAACTGTCCGCGAGTACGACGACTCAGTCCCCGTTGCCTTCCTCTTCTGGGACAGCATCGAGGAGGGGCTGGAGGTCACCCGCCGCTACGACTGCGACGCGATGCACGTCCCCCGCAACATGGTTCAGGGAACGTCCTTCTTCAACGACGGCGAGTACACCGAGTCCGACCTGCGCGACATCGACCTCGTTGACATCGCCGACGACGAAGACCGAGACCTGAACGTCTGGACAGTCAGCACGTGGTATCAGGCCCGGGAACTGGTCCGGGCCGGCGTCGACGGGCTCATCTCCGACTACCCCAGCGTACTCTCATTTCAGGACTGACGAACACCGATGCCGAATGTTGAAGGGGCGACCGGCCGACGACGCTAGTATGGAAGCACCGACCGGGGACGCAGGAATCTATGCCCGCGAGTCGTCGTATCTCGACCGGTACGTCCAGCTCGGAGAGGCCGGTGACCGGATTATATCGCTGTCGTTTCCGTCCCAGCCTGAGGACGACGCCGGGGACGACCACACCCTGCTCGACCGCATCGACGAGTACCTTCAGGGGGTCGAAGACGACTTCACCGACGTCACCGTCGGCCTCACCGTCCCGACCGACCAGCGCACAGTACTGGAAGCCGTCCGGGAGATTCCGTACGGCGAGGACGCCTCCGTCGCACAGGTCGCGCGCATGACGCCGGATCTGGACGATGACAACGAGGACGACCTCGCACAGGTCCGGGAGGCACTGGCCGCGAACCCCGTGCCGCTGTTGATTCCGGACCATCGGGTTCGGGACGGGCCGAGTGCTGCGCCGCCGCCCGTCGAGCAGAAGCTCCGCGCTATCGAGGGCCTCTAAACCCAGAGCCGGTCGACGCCCAGTCCCTCGTGGACAATCAGTTCGAGAGCGTTGACGAGGTAGTGGGCAACGACGACGGCGAGCAGGCTGTTTGTCGCAATGAATAGGCCGGCCAGCCCCAGCCCCAGCGTTCCGGTGACGACGATGCCCACCCGGCCCTGTGCGCCGTGGCCCAGCGCGAAGGCGACAGAGGCGACGATAGCCATCGCCCACGCCGGCGCGTTGAGGCCGGCCACGGGGACGCCGATAGCCGCCGCCCGGAAGAGCAGTTCCTCGACGATAGCGATAACCGGCAGGACCCCGCCCAGCAGGATGACCCAACCGCCGGCCGAGTCCGGGGCGAGCAGTTCCCGCAGCGACTCGTCGAAGGCGACGCCGAAGCCGTCGGCAAGTGCAGCGGCGAGTTCGTTGCCCAGCCAGAACCCGACCCCTGCGCCGATACCGATAGCTAGCGCTGGGAGTCCCGTCGAGAGGGAGTCCACGGCGATGCCGAACGCGCTTGCCGGGATTTCGAAGTAGAACGCGCCGGCGACCAGCAGGACGCCGAACAGCCCCTGCGTGAACGCGACGTTGGCAAGTAAGGCCCCTGTCGAGAGGTCACTCGGCGCAAGCGTATCCTCCATTTGCCGCCGCTGGGCCGCTGCCCGTTGTGTCTCGAAACGCGGGATGGCCGGGTCTCCGTCGGGCATCGAGACGCCGTCAGCTGTGGAGGAAACGCCGCCGTCGGGCCGTACGGCTCCCTGCGAGAGCCGTGCGAGACCGAGAAGTGCGGTTAAAAGAAACCCCGTCAGGCCGACGAACGCGGCCCACTCGGGCATTTATTGGGGACTTGGACTGCCGCTCTGTCGGCCGACCTCGTGGTCGAGTGCCTTGCCCGTGATGGACTTGAGGCGGTCGACCAGCGAGTCCTTCTCGGCTTCGCCGGCGAGTGCGACCTCGAGGACCTCTGAAATGTGCGAGACCGGAATGATCTCGATCATGTCCTCGTACTCGTCCTCGATCATCACGTCCTGGGTGTTCGCCTCAGGGATGATGACCGTATCGAGGCCGGACTTGGCGGCCGCCTCGATCTTGTGCGTGACGCCGCCGACCGGGAGCACGTCGCCCCGGACCGACAGTGAGCCGGTCATGGCGAGGTTCTGCTTGATCGGGACGTTTTCTATCGCGGAGATAACCGCGGTGGCGACTGTGATAGAGGCGGAGTCGCCGTCGACGCCGCCTTCACCGGCCTGGACGAACTGGATGTGAACGTCCTTCTCGGAGATGTCCTCGTCGGAGAACTTCTTGATGATCGCCGAGACGTTCTGGACGGCTTCCTCGGCCATCTCCTTGAGCTGTCCGGTGGCGATGACCTGCCCGGGGCCCTGTGACGGGCTGACCTCGGCCATGACGGGCAGGACGATACCGCTGTCCTCGCCCATGACGGCGAGCCCGTTGACGCGGCCGACTACGTCGCCCTGGTTGACGGTGAGCTCGTAGTCCTTGCGGCGCTCGATGTAGTTGTCCGCGAGCTGTTGCTCGATGGACCGGGAGCGCCGTTTGGCCTGCAGCACGTCCGCTCGCTCGGTGCGGTCGCGGTCCTCGGCGCGGGCGATGTCGCCAGCGACGCGGACCAGTCCGCCAAGGTCACGGAACTTCAGGCTGAGGTGGCCTTTGCGGCCGGCGCGACGCCGGGCCTCCAAGATGAGCTCCTGAACGGCCTCCTCGGTGAAGTGCGGGAGCCGCCCGTCGTTTTCGACCTCCTGGGCGATGAACCGGGCGTACTTCCGTCGCATCTCGGGGTCGTCCTCGATGGTATCGTCCATGTACACCTCGTACCCGTACCCCTTGATACGGGAGCGCAGCGCGGGGTGCATGTTCTCCATCGCATCGAGGTTCCCCGCAGCGATCATGATGAAGTCACAGGGGACAGGCTCGGTCTGGACCATCGCACCCGAGGAGCGCTCGGACTGGCCCGTAATGGAGAACTCGCCCTCCTGAATGGCCGTCATCAGCTTCTGCTGGCTGCGGATATCGAGCGTGTTGATCTCGTCGACGAACAGCACGCCCTTGTTGGCCTGGTGGATCGCGCCGGGTTCGACGCGGTCGTGGCTCGGCGTCTCCATCCCACCGGACTGGAAGGGGTCGTGACGAACGTCGCCCAGCAGCGCGCCGGCGTGGGCACCCGTGGCGTCCTCGAACGGCGCGGTCTTCTGGTTGGCGTTGTTGACCAGCAGGTTCGGAATCATCGCGTCGCTGCCGCGCGAACCGTAGCGGAATGCGAGATAGATGACACCGGCCGCGAGAATCCCCAGCAGGACTTGCTGGACGAGGATCAGGGCGTAGCCGATGACGATGGCGATGATGATCCACATGAGGAAGGTCCGCATCTGGTTGCGCTTGCGGGCCTCTTCCTTGTGGGCTTCGACGATCTGTTCCCCTTTGCCGCCGGGGACGGTGCGAACTTTCGGCTCGTTGCCGTCGTCGGGATTGTGGTAGACAAGAACGTCCTGCAGTTCCTCCCGCGGAAGCAACTGTGACATCGCCTTCGCCAGCATCGACTTCCCCGTCCCGGGGGAGCCGATCATCATCACGTGGCGGCGCTGTTTGGCCGCCTTCTTGATCACGTCACGGGCATGGTCCTGCCCGATGACCTGGTCGACGAGTCGGTCTGGCACTTCGATGTCGGCGGTCGAATCGATTTCGAGACCGCCGAGGAGATTCTCCTCGTCTCCGTCCAGTTCGGACTCGCCGTCAACTTGGACATCGCTTCCGAGTGTCGTTTCGGACGTTTCTCCCTCGCCCCATCGGTCCTCTGAGGGGTCGGATGGCTCGTCGGCTGAGGGATCAGAGGCAGGCTCGTCGGGGTTCTGTTTGGCCCCGTTGGTCGACGCCTCTTCCTCCCCAGCGTCGGATGCTTCCCGGTCAGGGTCGGGAGTCGCGTCGGTGTCGGTGTTGTCGCTCATACAAACGTTGCTAACATACTCACGGAAGGCCTGTCGACTGATATACTTTCTCCCCGTGTCGGTTGTTGCAACACCCCTGAAACCGCAGTACAGCGCCCGAATTGGGTGGGTCTGTATTTCCGCAGTACTGCGTCGTCGGGTTTATCAAACCACCACACCCACTGGGGAATATGCGTGGGTTCTACATCGGTCGCTTCCAGCCCTACCACAACGGCCACCATTCGATGGTCGAGCGGATCTCGGAGGAGGTCGACGAGCTCGTTCTGGGTATCGGAAGCGCCGACGATTCACACACCACACACGACCCCTTTACGGCCGGTGAGCGGATCATGATGATCACGAAGGCCGTCGCGGAGTACGACCTGACGACCTACGTCGTGCCCCTGGAGGACATCAATCGCAACGCTGTCTGGGTGAGCCACGTCGAAAGCATGTGTCCGGACTTCGACGTGGCGTACTCGAACAATCCGTTGGTGGTCCGCCTGTTCGAGGAGGCCGGCATCGAGGTCCGTCAGTCGCCGATGTTCGACCGCGACCGGCTGGAGGGCAGCGAGATCCGCCAGCGGATGATCGACGACGAGTCCTGGCGCGACCGGGTCCCGTCGTCAGTCGTGGAGGTCATCGAGGAGATCCACGGCATCAAGCGACTCCAGCACGTCTCCGACAGCGACTCGCTCGAACGGTACGCCGCCACGGGCGAATCAGTCCCCGAATCACTCGACGACCTCGACGACTGATGATTACGCTGAGTTCAGACTTCGGGTCGCCCTACCCGGCGGCGATGAAAGGCGTCATCTGTCAGGCGACCGACGCGCGTATCGAGGATATCGCCCACGATTTTCCACGGCAGGATATCAGAGCAGCGGCCTTCTGGCTCACGCAGACGCTCCCGTACTTCCCGCCGGCAGTTCACTGTGTCGTCGTCGACCCGGGCGTCGGGACCGATAGGGACGCCATCATCGTCCGCACGGGCGACCACGCGCTCGTGGGGCCTGACAACGGCGTCCTCCTGCCGGTCGCCCGTGAACTGGCTGCAAACGAGACCGACGCCCCGGACGCGTTCGAGGTGTTCACCTGGGCCTACGACGACCCGGCGAGTACGACGTTCCACGGGCGGGACGTGTTCGCGCCCGCCGCAGCGGCCGTCCACGACACTGGCGTCGACAACCTCGAAACCCGGCCCGAAACCACCCCCACCGACGACTATGTCGACCTCCAGTTCCCGGCGGCCACAGTCGAGGGTGACGGAGCGACCGGCGAGGTCCTCGTCGTCGATGACTTCGGGAACGCCGTGACGAACGTTCCCGGCGAGTTCCTCGCGAATCAGTTCGGCGGGACGGTCGCAGTCGACGGGGTCGAGGCCCCAGTCCGCCGAGCCTACGCTGCCGTCGACCGAGGTCAGCGACTCGTCACTGTCGGCAGCCACGGGAACGTCGAACTCGCCGTCAACCGTGGCCGCGGCGACGAAGCGTTCGGCGTCAGTACCGGGGGCGCTGTGGACCTGTCGCTGTGATAATGCGTTACTGTCTGGCGGTTTAGGGACACCAAAAGATCGGTGGGCTTAAGTCTTTTAGGCGAACCTAATTGTCTGTATGCCACAGAGACGTGACTTACTGAAAACGGTGGGGATCGCTGCGACGGGACTGCTTGCCGGGTGTCCAGGGGTGGGGTCGTCCGACTCGAACACGGCGTCAGCTGATACCGAAGCAGCAACAGAACAGGTAACGGCTGCGGAAACCGACGATAGCGGCGAAAGCGGTATCTCGGTCGGACCGATGACCGCTGTCGCGAGTGAGTGGAATGTCTACCGGGCGCGGCTGTACGACGCTGTCGCGCTGGGCCGGGCCGGCGCACCCGGTGCAGGGGCGAGTGTCGCCCAGAGCGTTTTCGCCCGGTTCGAAGGCGCGTCGGGCGAGTACGGGGCCCACGAACAGCTTGAATCGACATCCGAGTCAGCGTACGAGGGGTTCGAGGATGCCCTCGGGGCAGTTCAGTCGTCGCTGTCAGAGGGCGATGTGTCCGGAGCCGCCTCGGCTGCAGACGAGGCGTCGGGCCACCTCCAGACGGCCCAGCAGGCCGCTGCCGGACAGCAGGCCACCAGAGTGCTGGACCTGCTCTTGCTGGGTAGTCGAGCGAGCAATGCCGCCATGGCTGGCACGCTGGGCGCGTTTGAGGGGGCTGCCGCCATCGCGGAGGAGACGATGACTGCGTTCGAGGACGCACTGGTGTACAGCCAGATCGAGGAGGCGGACGCGGAGTCCTACGAAGCCTTCGAGAACGCACTGGCCGGCATCGGTTCCGCCGCGGGCAATGAAGACGCAAGCGGCGTCACTGAACAGGCCCGTGCCGCACTCGATGCGACCGTTTCGGGCGCCTATGCACTGGTTCAGGAGGCGTCGGTCGCCGGTGCGGGCCACCTCGCGACGATGCAGGCCCGTGGCTGGGATGCGGCCGCGCTCGCGTCCGCCGGCGGTCCCGGACAGGCGTACGCGCACACGGTCACGCTGAACAGCTACCGTGCTCGCGTCGCGGACGCGGACTGGCTCGCTGCCAACGACGCGACCGATGCAGCGTCGACCGCCGTCGAGAACGTCTTCGCTCACTTCGAGGGGGCGAACGCACACGACGCGCTGGAGGAGGCCGACGGCGAAGCCTACGAGGCATTCGAGGGCGGGCTGGATGACCTCTCCAGCGCTATCGGGAACGGGAACGCGGACGGTATCGACAGCGCGACCGAGACGGTCGATACGAATCTCGTCACCGGCATCGAAGCGCTGGTCGGCAGCGAGGACGCCCGCGCGGCGCTGGAGTCGGCGTTCTTCCGCGCCCGTATCGCGGACGCCCGCGAACTGTATCGCCTCGGTGACGCCGACAGCGCGGCGACTATCGTCTCGGACGTGTTCGCCCGCTTCGAGGAGAACGAACTCGGCTTCCACGAGACGATGGAACACGAGAGCGAGGACCTCTACCACCGCTTCGAGGAAGAGCACCTCACCTCGCTCCAGTCGGCTTACGAGAACGACGACAGCGAGGCCGTGGCGACACACCACGACGGAGTCCAGCAGGCCCTGCTCGACTTCGAGTCGGCCCTGTCGACGGCCGTCGCAAGCGGTGCGGAGGCGGACTACATGATCGGTCGGGCCTTCGACGCGGCCGGACTCGCGGCGCTGTCGGAAACCGACCGCGCGGCGACCGTCATTCAGGACACCTTCGCCCACTTCGAGAGCGGCGCGGCGGGCTTCCACGAAGCGCTGGAAGAGGCCGACGAGGAAACGTACGAAAGCTTCGAATCGACGCTTACCGACGTTCGCTCCGCGGCTGAGGACGGAGGGGACGTCACTGCCGCGGCGACGGCATTCAACGACGAGGCCATCGCGGCGGCGTACGCCATCGCCGGGAGTGCCGGCGGTAACGGGGAGGCCGCGGCGGCCATCGTGCAGGACATCTTCGCGACCTTCGAGGAAGCTCGGGTCCACGAGATGCTCGAAGAAGCAGACCACGACGCCTACGAGAACTTCGAGGCTGCACTGAACACTTACTCGAAAGGATTGACGAACGGGGACGCGGACCCGTCGGTGCTTGCGGATGCCACGCGAACCGGACAGTTCGCCGTCGTTGGCGCTGTCGACAGCGCCCCGAGTGGGTCTGGTGGCCACAGCGACGAGGAATCCGAGGAGACCGAGTCGTCACTGTCCGGCGGCCCGAACATCGTCGAGAGCGTTCCCGAGGATGCCGACCACGTCGTCGACATGGAAGCAGTGGCGTTCGCACCTGAGGAACTCACGGTCAGCGTTGGTGACACGGTCGCCTGGAAACACGTCGGTGGCGAAGCGCACTCAGTCACCGCTGTCGAAGAAGACCTCCCAGAGGACGCGACGTACTGGGCCTCCGGGGGGTTCGAAAGCGAGTCGGCCGCACGCGGGGGCTGGGAGAACGGCAAGGGGGCTGTTCAGTCCGGCCAGAGCTACGTCCACACGTTTGAGACGGCCGGCGAACACGCTTACGTCTGTATTCCGCACGAGGCCGCGGGGATGGTTGGCACCGTCGTCGTCGAGGAGTAATCGACCCCTCTTTTTTGGCCCGCCTAGAAACCGGTGGCTTTTTGTGTTTTAGGGTAGCCTAAACAATTGTATGCCGGACGAACAGGCCACTTCGAGACGGGATATCTGTCGCCGTAGCGAGTCGGGTACTGCCGTCCCTGTCGTCCGCGCAAACGCCGCCCGACAGGAGGTGAGAGTCAGGACGTGAGTGTGTACTGACCTGTCAGTCTCGACCATCTTTCGCGGCGACGACCACCGTGGGCATAGCCCGTCGCCGCACGCCACGAGCTTTTCGTGTCTGTCCCGTGGGCGTCTCGTCCCAAGGACGCCCCATTTCAGGTCCTTTGCTGTGGACCACACTGGAACCACTGATTCCCGCCAGCCGCCGGTATACGCTTCGTCTGCGTTGCGACCGACTTTCGGGACAGGCGTTTTGTCGGTCCCAGCCTTGGCACCCGATATGAACGACGAGGAACCAGCGGAGAACATCAGCGGCGGGACCGCTGGCGGTGGCCAGCCGGCAACTTTTGACCCGGAGACGGCGGGGACGCGAGTCGAAGCCGTCGTCGACCGTCTCGGCGAGATGTACTGGACGAAGACCTACGGGGGCCGGGACGCCTTCGAGTGCCTCGTCCGGACGATTCTCAGTCAGAACACCTCTGACAAGGCGAGCCAGCCCGCCCACGATGAACTGATGGCGCGGTATGGCGGCGATGAGAACGCGAGCAGCGAGGGAGACACAGACAGCGACCTCGCCCGCGCGCTGGCCGACGCCGACCAGCCTGAACTCGCTGAAACCATCTCCTCGGCCGGGCTATACAACCAGAAATCAGAGCGCATCATCGCGCTGGCACAGCGCATCTGCGAGGAGTACGGTGGCGAATCGGGCTTCGATGAGTTCGTCAGAGAGAGTGACCCCGAGGAAGTGCGGTCGACGCTGCTCGATATGAACGGCGTCGGTCCGAAGACCGCCGACTGCGTCCTGTTATTCGCGGGCGGCCGCGGCGGCGTGTTTCCAGTCGATACACACGTCCACCGCATCGCTCGCCGGATGGGACTGGCCCCCGCCGACGCTGACCACGAGACAGTCCGTGAGTACCTGGAGCGCGATGTGCCCGCGGAGAAGTGCGGGTTCGGGCATACCGCGATGATTCAGTTCGGCAGGGAGTACTGCTCTGCCAGAAAGCCGGCCTGTCTGGACGACCCCGATGCGTGTCCACTGGCGGGCCACTGCGACCAAGTCGGCGTGTATCCGTCTACTGGTGAGGTCGCCGACCCATCCGAGACTGTCTGACGCGCTCTACAGTATACTGTCTGGGCTGTCAATGTATGCTGGTCGCTACTTCTTCCCGTTAGAAACCAAACTGAAGTGTATTTCAGAAAGGAACTTAGTCCCCCGAAAGTGACAGCATCCGTATGTTACAACCGGTATCCGACCGTGGGTTAGTGCGCCGGTACTATCTGTACCGTGCCACGATCGCTGTCGGATTTATCACTCCTATTTTCACCCTGTTTCTCCTGCGAACAGTGTCTTTCACACAGCTCGGTGCCCTCTCAGCAATCTACTCAGGGCTATCTGTCGTCGGTGAGATCCCAACAGGCTACGTCGGTGACAGGCTCGGGCGGCGGGCGAGCCTCCTTCTCAGCGTGCTGTTCACCGTTGCCTCCCTCGTGGGCTTCGTTCTCGCTTCGGGTTTCCTCTGGTATGGCTTCCTCTATGCACTGTGGGCGCTGTCGTTGACGTTACGCTCGGGTAGCATGGATGCGTGGCTGTACGATACGCTCACTGAACGACTCGACAACGGGCAGTTCAGTCATATCCGTGGCCGGGGCGACGCAGTACAGAAGTGGACTGCAGCGGTATCGATGGTTGTCGGTGGCCTGCTGTATGGGCTGCACCCGATCTATCCATTCGTTGCCGCAATCGGTTTCAATAGTCTCGGTTTCCTCACCCTGCTCTCACTGCCTAAGAACCGCCAGTACGCCGCCCGGGGTGATGACAGTAACTCCGTCGACTGTCTCGATCCACTGGAAACCGTCTCCGTCATCTACACGTATCTGGCTCGACCGCCGCTCCGAGCACTGGTCCTGTACATCGGGCTGTTCTATGCTGTTTTGGGCGTTTCCAGCACCTACGTCCAGCCGATGGTCGTCGAGACGCTGGGGCCGTACGCCACCGCTATCGGCGTTCAGATCCCTGCCGGTGGTCCGATCGCGGCGGCGCGAGCAGGTGAGGCCGGCGCGGCACTTGCACTTGGACTGGGTGTGCTGTACGCCACCCTGACAGCAGTGTCGTCCGCTGGCGGCTACTACGCTGGCGCAATTGAGGACCGTCTCGGCGTCCGCAGAGCCGTGGTCGTCGTGCCAGTTCTGACGGCTGTCGCGCTCGTGGTACCGCTGTGGATCGCGCTCGTGGCACTCCCGGCGTTTGCGTCGATGCGAACCGCGAAGCCGCTGGTCCAGCCGATCGCCAACGGATACATTAACGACCATGTCGAGGCGGTCGGACGGGCGACGTTGCTTTCCTCGGTGTCGATGTTGAATATGATGCTCCGGACGCCGCTGGCACTTGCTGCTGGGACCCTGGCGGATGCAACCACGGCGACCACGACAGTCGCAGCGCTTGGCGGCCTGTTTCTCGCCACTGGTGGCGCGGTCTGGCTGTTCGGCGAGATTGCACCTGAGACAGGGACTGTTTCTGGTGACAGGGCCAGCAAATCAGCGTCGTAACTCTATCAGTGGGCGGCCGAGAATTCTACCGGGTCGCGATTAGATCGAACGCCCCCGGAACGACAAGAGCATCTCCTGACTCCAGCGTGCTTCTATCAGTTTGTATCCCGATTACGCCCGGTGACCCCAGCGCTCACCGTCCTCGGCGTAGCGGGCGCTCACGATGCGGTTGAACTGGTCGTCGGACAACGAGATGTCTGTCGCGCCGACGTTCTCGTCAAGCTGGTCGACTGTGCGAGCGCCGACGATGGGGACGCAGGTGAACTCTGGCTGTTCGATGAGCCAGCGGAGCGCGACCTGCGCGGGCGTGGCGTCGAGTTCGTCCGCGACAGTACGGAGTTCGTCGAGGACGTGCCAGCCGCGCTCGGAGAGGTAGAAGTCCTCGAAGCGGTCGGACAGCGAGCCCCGCGAGCCTTCCGGCCCTTCGAAGGCCGTCGGGTCGTCGTCGTCCGTGCGCTCGTACTTGCCTGTGAGGAACCCACCGGCCAGCGGCGAGTACGGACAAACGGCGATGTCCTGATCGGCACAGACATCGAGGTAGTCTTTCACGTCGTCGCGGTAGCCAGCGTGGAACAGCGGCTGGGTCACCTCGAAGCGCTCGTAGTCCTCGACATCGCTCTTCCAGAGGGCTTTCGTGAGTTGCCAGGCGGCCATCGTCGACGCGCCGAGATGGTGGACCTTCCCCTCGTGTACGAGGTCGTCGAGCGTCGACAGCGTCTCCTCGATGTCGCTGTGCTTGTCCCAGCGGTGGATGTAGTAGAGGTCGAGATAGTCCGTATCGAGGCGGTCCAGTGTCCCCTCGATCTGTGCGCGGATGTGCTTGCGCCCGAGGCCGGAGTCGTTGGGACCGGGCTCGCCGCGGCCGTCGAAGGGGAAGTACACCTTCGAGGCGATGACGAAGTCCTCGCGGTCGTAGTCATCGAGCCACTCGCCGATGTACTCCTCGCTAGTCCCGTTTGGATTGCCGTAGACGTTGGCGGTGTCGATGAAGTTGATACCTCGCTCCCATGCCGCGTCGAGCAGGTTATGGGCCTCCTCGCGGTCGGTCTCGACGACGCCGCCGGTCTCCCGACCGAAGCGCCACGTGCCGAAACACAGCTGTGAAACCGTCGTTCCGGTCGAACCAAGTCTGGTGTACTCCATATCGGGGCCACGTCGGGCAACCCGAAAAAGGGGCGCGGTCCCGGCGAAGGCTGTCCGGTATCGGCCGCTCACTCGCTCTGTCGCACCCGCGAATCAGAACTGACTGCCAGACGCTCGGACGGCCGCGACGACCAGCCTGGTCACCAGCACGAACGCCACCAGCGAGAGATTCGGGACAGTCAGGCCGAGCACGCGGTACTGAATCTGCGCACAGCTGATCGCGCCGATGCCACAGGTCGTCTGGCTCACCTGCAGCCAGGAGTGGTAGGCCGCGATAGCGGCTCCCGGAACCGCAAGCGGCAGCGCCGTCCGGACGACGCTGGGACGGCGCTCGACAGCAGCGACACCGAGGACGACCACCAGCGGGTACATCAGAATTCGCTGATACCAGCAGAGCCGACAGGGTGTCAGCCCGAGGCCCAGCGAGAGATAGAGGCTGCCGGCCGTCGCAACGGCGGCGACAGCGGTGGCGGCGGCCAACAGGAGTCGGGGCCGATTAGAGACGAATCGGGAGTCAACCACAGGGAGTTCAGTGTCTGCTGGGAGAAAAAGCGTTCCGAGAGTGGCACGCTTTCTCGGCTCCCGGCTAACTCGCCAGCACTCGCTTTTTCAGTCTCCCCGCCGACAGCCAGCGTATGCCCGACGATTCGGACCCCGAGGCGAACCTCGAACAGTGGAAGTCCGCGATGCAGGAGGAACACGCTGAAGCCATCGCAAACCCCGATCCCAACGAATCTCACCAGATCGAGGGCGTGGCACAGGTCACGTACCGGGTGACTTTCGACTACGACGCCGAGGATGACGCGCTCAAACGGGCCAGCGCTGAGGAGGTCGACGATCTGACCGATCCCGAACTGCTCTCCTGTGTGTGCGGCGTTCGCGGGATGACACCCGAGGAAGCCCGGGAGCACATGGCCGCCGCTGTCGAACGAGAATAAGCCGGCCCGAACTACCGACTCAGTCGTGGATGGTCACGCCGCTCTGGTCGACCGAGATGTCGAGCAGGCTGGTCACATCGTAGTCAGTGTCGTCAAGCGCTGAATCGCCCTGTTTCCGGAAGACGACGACGATATCCGAGATGTCCGCCCCGATGTCGTCGAGCGCCTCACAGATGGCGGCCATTGTCCCGCCGGTCGAGAGCAGGTCGTCGACAATGAGCAGGTCGTCGCCCGCCTCAATGTCGTTGATGAACATCTCCGATTCGGAGTAGCCAGTGGTCTTGTGCAGCGGCACCTCGTCGTCGAGGCCGTAGGAGCGCTTGCGGATGACCACGAGCGGGATATCCGTCTGCAGTGAGAGCGCGGTTGCGATGTGGATGCCCATCGCCTCCGGGGCGACGATCTTGTCCACGTCGAGGTCGGCCGCCCGCGTCACACCGACGACGACCTCGCGGAGGAGTTCCGGCTCCAGCATCGGGACGCCGTTGCTGAGCGGGTGGACCAGATAGGAGTATCCATCCTTGTCGATGATCGGGGCCTCGTGTAGCGACTCGCGGAGCTTCTCCATGCCCCCGTTACCTGAAGCGGGACAATAAACTGTTCGAGGCTCCGCCGCGATGTGTGCAACGGTAGCACGCTGTGATTCGGACGGTTCGCGCGAACTGCCCGCCCAGAGGACGGCGTCAATCCGCCGTCGAGGCCGAGCGGTCCTGTTTCGTCTCGAACGGGCTGTCCTCGATGATGTCCCGGGCGGTGTGTTCGCCGCTGATAAGACACATCGGCATCCCGATGCCGGGCGTCGTGTAGGCTCCAGTGTAGTAGAGTCCGTCGAGGCGGGCGCGGTGGCCGGGACGGAGCGGCCCGGTCTGGAACAGGGTATGTGCCAGCCCGAGCGCCGTCCCCTGGGGGTCGCCATAGCGCTCGGCGAACTCGCTGACACACGCCGTCTCTTCGACGACGATGCGGTCGCGGAGGTCCACACCGGTCTGTTCGGCGAGGTCGTCCAGAACGAACTCCCGGTACTCCTCTCGGATGTCGGGGCCGTCGTCCAGCCCCGGCGCGATGGGGACCAGGATGACGACGGTGTGATGGCCGTCGGGCGCGACCGTCTCGTCGGTCTTCGACGTGACCGACAGGTAGTACGCGGGGTCGTCGGGCCACGCCGGGCGGTCGAAGATCTGCTGGAAGTGGTCGTCCCAGTCTGTCGGCAGGACCAGCGAATGGTGGGCGAGTGGGTCCACGTCGCCCTCGACGCCGAGATACAGCATGAACGCCGACGGCGCGTACGTCTGGTCGTCCCAGTGGTCCGGGTCGTGGTCGCGGGCAGCGGGGTCGAGCAGATTCTGCTCGGTGTAGGCGGGATTGGCGTTGCTGACCACGACATCGGAGGTGACGACACCATCCTCGGTGGTCAGTTCGAACGCCCCCGCCTCGCCGGCGATGTGTTGGACTTCAGTTCCAGTCTGGATGTCGACGCCGAGGTCCCGGGCCAGCGACCCGAGGCCGTCGACGACGCCGGCGATGCCGCCCTCCGGGTAGAACACGTTCATGTTCAGGTCGACGTGGCTCATGATGCTGTACAGCGCCGGGGTGTTGTGCGGCGCGCCGCCGAGAAACACCAGCGTGTATTCGAGCAACTGCCGGAGCTTGGGGTGGTCGATGTAGCGGCTGACGTAGTCGTCCATCGAGCCGAACAGTCGGGCCCGCGGCGCAAGCGGGAGCAGGTCGGTGTCGACGTAGTCCCGCAGGCGCTCGCGGCCCTCGTAGACGACCCGGTCCATCGCGAGGTCGTAGTTCTGTTCGGCCCGTTCGAGATACTCGGCCAGCGCGTCGCCGGCTCCATCCTCGTAGGATTCGAACACCTCGTACGCGTTCTCGCGGTTTGGCCGCATCGTCACGCGGTCCCCGTCCTTCCAGAACACCCGGTACTGGGGGTCCAGTCGCTCCAGTTCGTAGTAGTCCGCTGGTTCGCGGTCGAAGTGCTCGAAGAAGCGCTCGAACACGTCGGGCATCAGGTACCACGACGGGCCGGTGTCGAACCGGAAGCCGTCGCGGTCGAGGACGCCCGCGTGGCCGCCGAGGCGGTCGTGGCGTTCGAGCAGTCGCACGTCGGCCCCGGCGTCGGCCAAGTAGCACGCAGCCGAGAGGCCGCCGAAGCCGCCGCCGACGACGGTCACCGTCCGGTCGCTTGGGAGGCCATCACGCATACCCACTGCTAACGACTACGCCTGAAAAAGGGTTCCTCGGATTCCCAGAGCCTCACAACGGATATCTCCCGATTCAAACCACCGATCCGTTCCCAGTTCGCTGGAATCCCGTGCATCGTTTATTGTGAGTATTTCCCTAGGCTCGCGATATGCCCACGACCAGCCTGGGGTCTGTCTGGCAGCGGCATCGAGACACTGACCGCCATCCGTCGCTTTTGCTTTCGCGGGCGAGCCTGCTGGTACTTGCTGTCATTTTCGGTCTCCTCGGCGCTGCCGAGGTCCGAGTTCCGCTCCGGGCACAGATGGTGGTGTACCTCGTCGGGATGGTCGCGCTCAACCTCCCCCATGGCGGGTACGAACACTTCGAGAACCTCCGCCGCCGTCGCCCCTCGTTTCGCTGGCGCTACGTCGCGGTGTATCTGGCGGCCATCGGCGGGTTCGTCGGCCTGTTCCTCACCGCACCAGTCGCCGGCCTCGCGCTGGCGCTGACTGTCGCCATGGCGAAGGGTGGCCTCGGCGGCCTGCAAGTGCTGGAAGCCACGAGCGGCACTGACCACCTGCAGACCCGGTTCCAGCGCGGGCTGGCGGCGGCTGTCCGCGGCGGTGCGGTGATGCTCGTCCCAATCGTGTTCTGGCCGGAGACGTTCCACGCATTCAGTTCGCTGATGGTCGGCCTCGTCGAACCGGGGGCACTCTCGTCGTACGCGGGGTCGTTCGACACAACTCGGCTCGTTATCGGGTCGGGCTACGGGCTCGCTCTGACGGCGCATATCGTGCTGGGCTACGTCCGCGGCGGCGGCCGCTCCTGGCTCGTCGACGCCGGGGAGTCGCTCCTGCTCGCGACATACTTCGCGTTCGTTCCGGTCCTCGTCGCCGTCGGCCTGTACTTCCCGTTCTGGTACTCCGCCCGGCAGGTGGCGCGGACGGCGTCCGTCGAGACAGAGCCGGTCGGCGACGAGCGCTGGGACCTGCTCGGCGGCGCGGACGCCTCGACCGTTGCGCTCCGCGCTTGGGTCGTCCTCGTTGTCGGAGCGCTGGCCACCTTCGGCGTCCTCGTCGCCGTCTACTGGGCGTTCCCGAACCCGCTGGGAACGAGCAATCTGCTCCCCGGCGCGGTGGCGTTCTGGAGTATGTTCATCAGCATCGTCGCACTCCCGCACATCGTCGTCGGGTCGCTCCTTGACCGGGACCGTGGTATCTGGTACGTGCCGTGACAACCCACTCTTCCGAAGGACCGCGACGCCGACCCGCAGATGACTAACTTTCTGTAGCTGGCGGACACCCGGGACAGTATGTCCGAGTTCCGCCCCGTCCCGGTGGCCGACCGCGAAGCCTGCCAGCGGATACTTCAGTACGCGTTCGCGCCTAGCAGGGGACCTGTAATCCCAGACTCAGACGACGACTGGCCGCCGTCGCTGTTCGACCAGCGAGGCCTCTACGACGGTGACACCCTCCGGGCCGTCTGCAAGCTGTATTTCCTCGACACAACTGTTCGCGGCGCGGCGACGACGGTTGGTGGCCTCGGTGCGGTGGCAACGCCGCCAGAGCACCGCGGGCAGGGGTTCGCTGCCGACCTCTGTCGACACGCACTGTCTGAGTACCGCGAATCCGGTGTCGGGCTCGTCACTCTCTGGCCGTTTTCGACGCCGTTCTACCACCGTCTGGGCTGGGGGACGGCGAACACCTATCGCCACTTCGATCTGCCGCCGTCGGCGTTCCCGAACGACGACACTGCCGGACAGCTGGTCCGTCTCGATGCCGACGACTGGGAGCGTCTCCGGCAGGTTGAGTCCGCTGCGGCCGCCGGGACGGCGCTCTCGCTCCATCGCTCGGAGGCGTGGTGGCGCGAGCGGACCCTCGCCGACTGGGACGGCGGCGGCGTTCCGTACTGCTACGGCTACGAACGCGACGGCGACCTCCGTGGGTACCTTGTGTACACCGTCGCGGACGACACCGACCACACGCTCTCGGTTTCGAACTTCGCGGCTGTCGACGAGGAGGCCCGCCGCGCGCTGTTTGCGTTCCTCGGGCATCACGGCGCACAGATCGAGCGCGTCACGCTCCAGCTACCGCCTGACACTGACCTCCTCCATCGCGTCGACGATCCTGGCGCGGTCGACTGCACGGTCGAAACCGGGCCGATGGTTCGGCTCACCGACGTGAGCCACCTCGAACGCCTCGACTGGACCGGGGGCGATCTCAACTGTACGCTCTCGGTCAGTGACCCGCTGCTCGACCGCAACGACGGTCTGTTCCGGCTAGCAGTGAGCGATGGCACCGCGACGGTCGACCCGCGTCCGCCTGCCGACTCAACAGCCGACGCGACCGTCGACATCGCGACCCTCTCTCAGCTGGCCGTTGGTATGCACGGCGTTGCTGCCGCTGAACGGCTGGCTGGTCTGGAGATACACGATGAGGCGGCTCGCGAGCCGCTCGCGGACGTTTTCCAGCCCGAATCCGTCTATCTGGGCGAGTTCTTCTGAGACTGGCTGTAACTGCAACAGGATACTTGCCACTCCGGTAGTGGCGAACTCTCAAAAGACGGACAGCCGACCGCCTGAGAGACACTCACTCAGCCGAGGGCGAGTCGTCAGCGTCGCCCTCAGTGATCTGGATCTTCGATATGCGGGTGCCGTCGACGCTCGTCACCTCGAACACGTATCCGGCCGCTTCGGCGACATCGCCGACTTCCGGGGCGCGGTCGAGCTGACTCAGCACCAGCCCGCCGATGGTTTCGACCGCGTCCCTGTCGAGGTCGACACCGAGGGCCTCGCTGACTGTCGACAGCGGGACACCGCCGTCGGCGTCGTAGCTCCCGTCGCTTTGTTTGCGGATCGCGTGTTCGCGGCCGTCGACGTCGAACTCATCGCGCAGGTCGCCGACGACGGCCTCGACCACGTCCTCGATTGTCGCGATGCCCTCCAGCGACCCCCACTCGTCGATGACCGCGGCCATCTGCCGGCGGTCCTGCCTGAACTGCAACAGGAGGTCGTTGATAGCTGTCGTCTCCGGGACGACCGGTATTTCGCGGGCGATGTCGCCGGCAGTTGCGGTCTCGTTGCCTTCCTCGCCGGCCCGCAGCACGTCTTTGACGTCGATGAATCCGACAATCTGGTCGCTGTCGTCGGTGTCGACTACCGGATAGCGGGTGTGGCCTTCGTCGAGAACGACTCCCCGGATATCCGACAGCGTGGCGTTGGCTGGCACGCTCACAACGTCGGGACCCGGGACCATGACCTCCCGGACGACCGTATCGTCGAGGTCGAACACGCGCTCGATCATGTCGACTTCCGCCGCGTCGATGTTCCCTTCTTCGCCGGACTGGGCCAGCACCCGGCGTATCTCGCGCTCGCCGAGCGTCTCGTCCGTCTCCGAGACTGGCGGGACACCTAGCAATTGTGTAAAGGCGTTGGCCGAGCCGTTGAACACGACGATACCGGGGTAAAACGGGTAGTAAAACAACTTCATCGGCGGCGCAAGCAACAGCGAGAGCCGCTCAGTCCGGGCAATGGCGAACGTCTTCGGCGCGAGTTCGCCGAAGACAACGTGGAGGAACGTGATGATCGTGAACCCGATTGCGAACGCCACAAGGTGGAGAAGGCTCTCGGGCAGTACCGGAGCAAGGACGGGTTCAAGCAGCGCCGCGACGGCTGGCTCACCGACCCATCCCAGTCCCAGCGAGGCGAGCGTAATCCCGAGCTGGGTCACCGCGAGATAGTTGTCTAGGTCCGCCATCACTGCCTGAAGCGAGCCCGCGCCGGCTCGGCCTTCGTCAGCGAGCTGTTCGACCGACGTGCCGCGAACGCGAACGAACGCGAACTCAGCGGCGACGAAAAAGCCGTTCAGTCCCACGAGTACCAGCGCCGCGAGGAGTTGCGCCGCCGAGAGCGCGAGGTTTACCATCGCACCCTCCGGGCGGAGCGCGTCGGCGTGTGCATACACACCCATCCCCCTCACCGTACTAAAACACTGGAATGTCCTCGCCCGTACCGCCCTCGTTTCTCAACGGTACGCGGCGCGAACAGTGTCTGCAATGACACCGGGCTCTCGGTAGTGCTTGCTCACCGGGGGTACCTCACGGTCCAGATCGAGCATCTCGTAGACGGCGGTCATCGCCGACCGGACGGAGTACTCGACGGTGAACACGACGTCTCGTGGCTGTTCGGCGTACTGTCCGAGGAACGCCAGATTGTGCGACCCGTCCGGAACGACGTCGGGCCGGTCACCGGGTTCCCGGGGCTGGAAGTGCGCCGTGATGAACGGCATCATCGCCGGGATGCAGGTCACGTCGTCGAGTATCTCCGGGAGCCGTTCCTCGCACTGCAGGTGGTAACACAGCTCCTGAAGGATCTCGCGGCCGGTACACTCGGACATCGGTTTTTCCACGTAGTTCCCTTCCCGATCCGGGAACAGCGCGTAGCCCCAGAATACCTTCACGTCGTCCGGCTGGTTCGCGAAGTGGGGCTGTGCGGCGACGACCGTCGACAACAGCCAGTTCGACCCGAGGTAAGTGACGAGCCCGTTGCCCGGTTCCTCGTTGGTGAAATCGACGATGTGGTCGAACAGCTCGGTGTTGTGCAGGGTAACGGTGAACGACTCCCATTTCGTCTCCGTGACGTTGTCCGCGAACACCGACGGATTGCCGAACTGTGGGTTGTCCTCGGCGATGGACTTCCACAGCTCCCACGACGCGCCAGTTTCGTTCAGTTCGGGGGCCTCGTCCATCCCGCCGATGGACGAGCCGTCGGTCATCGACCCGTTCGTCACGAACACGAGGTCGGACGGCTCGACGGGGACCGTCTCGGTTCCGCTGTCGGTCTCACAGTAGAGCCGCTCGACGGTACGCCCCGTCCGCGACGGGACGATATCCATATCGGTCACCTCGTGGCCGTACTCGAAGGAGACGCCCCTGTCTTCGAGCCAGCGCCGGAGCGGGAGGATCATCGAGTCGTACTGGTTGTACTTCGTCCGGTCGATACCCTCCATGGTGTGCAGGCGCGGGAACTCTTGGAGGAAGCGGTACATGTACCGTCGGACCTCGGCGACGCTGTGCCACGGCTGGAACGCAAAGATGGTCGCCCAGACGTACCAGAAGTTCGTCTCCAGGAACGACTCGTCGAACCACTCCTCGATGCGCGTGTCACCGAGCCGCGGTTCGGGCGTGATGAGCAACCGAACGATCGACTGTCGGTGCTGACGCGTCAGTCCGTACTCGCCCGCGTCGATCCGTTCGCCCTCGCGCATCAGCCGTGTTTTCGCGTATGAGGGGTGCGCTTCGTTGAACTCGTCCATCACGTCTTTGACCGAGCGCGAGTCGTCTTCGAGCGACGGGATGGACTCGAAGAGGTCCCACGTACATTCGTACGCCGGGTAGTTGAACATCCGACCGCCCCGGATCAGGTACGCCTCGTCCGGGTCGCCAGCGCCGTCCATCGCGCCACCGACGACGTCCAGCTTTTCGTAGACATGGATGTTTTCGCCGGGCATGTTGCCGTCCCGGACGAGGAACGCCGCGCCAGCGAGGGAGGCAATACCGCCCCCGACGAAGTGTGCTTCGCGGTCAGTGACGTGTGGGTGCTGTTGAATCGTCATTTTGGATCACCGTCATGTAGTGCTACGCAAGTCCCAGCCCTAACCGTTGCCAACATATGTACAGCAATTTATAAGAGAGGTCATTTCGCCGAAATAGCCGCGCTCTGGCTAGCCGGCTGTCACTGTTCGGAGCTGGCAATCGTATGGTCGATCAATTGGTCCGTGCCACGACGGAGGCGCTCCGAAATCGCGGACGTGGTCGTGCCGAGTTCCGCTGAAAGTTCCGTCAGGTCTGCCCCACGGGGGACGGCGAAATATCCCAGTCGATGGGCTGCCAGCAGCGCCTCTCGCTGCGGAGCGGTGAGCCCGTAGTTGTCGCCGCCGTGCTCCGTCTCGCAGAGCCGATGCGGACGGAACGCGACACTGCTGGACTGACAGGTGTCCCGGAACGCTTCGAGATCTGTCCGGTCGGCGAACTGCGTGCTCACCTTCCACCCATGCTCGGTCACGAGCGCACCCATCGGATACGTCTGCCGGTCGACGAGTTGGGTGTACATTTCGACGTAATCCGTATTGAGGACGACCCGATACCGGGACTCGACGATATCCGAGTCCATGGCGACGAACTCCACGACTGATTCGTCGCCGAGCAACGCCGATTCGAGCGCGTCCGGTTCGACGCCCGTTGCGGAGAACACGAGTGCTGGCTCGTCGGTCGTGCCGGAGACGACGTTGTCGACGATCAGTCGGGTGTTCAGTTCGGCAGCGACTGCACACAGCGGCATATCTGCGGACTGCAACTCGAATTCACAGATGACGCTCATGTGTGTTTCTCAGCCGAACAAAATAAAGGCATACTGGGAATTCTCACATGCCGAAACCGACCGGCAAGGTCGGGTCAGCGTTCCGGCCGACATATGTAGCAAAGCGCACCCGCGTCACGACCAACACACGTAGCGAACCGGTACAGGAAGCCGTGTGTACGGGACGGCTTCGAGCGTCAGCCGGGGCTGCTCCGTTGTCGGTCAGCGGTCTCGGGATCGCTGGCTCTCGTCGACAGCGACGTCAAACTCGGACAGTAGCGTCTTGAGCTGTTCGGCCTGTCCGCTCAGCGACTTGATGCTGTCGTTAATCTCCGACATCGAGGCCGCCTGCTCCTCTGCGGCGGCGGACACGCTCTGTACCTCATCGGCAGTGGATTCACTGAGGTCAGCGACCTCCTCGGTCATCGACACCGCTTCTTCAGTGCTGGCGGCCTGGTCGTCGGTGGTGTCGCTGATCCCCTGAACGCCGGCGTCTGTTTTGTCGGCGTACTCAGATACTTCTGTGAACGCAGCCATGACCTCTTCGACCGCATCGATTCCTTCTGCCATCGATTCCTCAGCCACTCTGGCTTCGTCGACAGTTGTCTCGGTCTGTGACTGTACGTCTGTGATGAGTTGCTCGATCTCGGTCGCGGAAGCCTGCGTTTCCCCGGCGAGTTCCTTGACCTCGTCGGCCACGACGGCAAACCCTTCGCCGTCTTTGTCGGCACGGGCAGCTTCGATGTTCGCGTTCAGCGCGAGCATATTCGTTTGCTCGGCGATATCAGCGATCAGCTCGACGATGGTGCTGATTTCCGCCATTTGCTCGTCTAACTGTTCAACGTTCTCGACAGTCGTGTCGATTGCCTCCTGTACCCTGCGCGAACTTTCGAGCGCGTCTCTGGCCGTGTCCTCGCCTTCTCGGGCGACGTCAGCGGTCTGATTCGAGTGGTCTGCAACCGAGTCAGCGGACGCAGCCACCTCTTCGATGGCTGCCGAAAGGTCAGTCATCTCTCCTGAGACTGTGTCCAGCATATCGCGTTGCTCGTCGGCGGCAGCCGCGATCTCCTGAACCGATTCGCTGATCTCGCCGCTCGCACGCTCGGCGTCAGCTGCCCCGACTTCAGCCTCCTCGCTGGCGGCTGTGACGGTCTCCGCGAACTCCTGAATGTCGACGATAGTGCGTTCCCACTGTGCGAGCATATCGTTGAACGACGAGGCGATAGCCGCCATCGCCTCGTTGTCGGTCTCGCTTTCGGGCAGACGCCGAGTCAGGTCACCGTCTGCGCACGCTTCCATCACGTCGCTGTATATCTCTGCTTGCTGTTCCAGCTGTCTCTTATACACATCTCTNCTCTTCCTCCGCTTCCTGCTGAGCGTCTGTTGCTTGCTCACGGGCAGCTTCGGTTTCGTCGATTTTCGAGACGAGTGCATCGCGCATACTCCCGATAGACGTGAACAGCTGGCCGATCTCATCTCGGCGAGAGCTCGAAACGTCGACATTGTACTCGCCCTCCTCGATGGCGGTCGCGGCTGCAGAGAGCTGTTGTACCGACGTCGCCGTGTTCCGCCCAATCGTTCCACCGATGACGACCACTCCGCCGAGCGCGATCAGAATGAACGCCAGAATATCAGTCCGGATCTGCTCGCTCAGTGCGAACGCGTTTGCCGCAGGTGTGTGCTTGATGACGACCCAGTTTGTTCCGGGGATGGTCGCGTACGCGGCGACGTAATCGGTGTCAAGCACTGCTTCCTTTGCTGGGGTATTGGTAAAGGTCCCCTGTTCAGTAGCTGTACTGATCTCGGGGATATCAGCCTGTGACTGATTTGGGATGTACGGCTGCCCGACAGCATCGGTGCCGGCGTCGGAGAACAACACCTCAGTCGAACTTGAGGTCGGACGGACAACCTGCGTGAACGTCCCGTCGATACCAGTGCTGAACTGCTTGCTCAGGTCGCTGGCGTCATACTCGACCACGAGTACGTGAGTGAAATCGGCGGCAACACTCATCGAACTAACCACTCGCTTGCCGTTCGCGTTCGTGTACGGGTTCGATGAAACCACTGTGTCGCGGCCGATAGACCGAGTCCGGTCGACCCACGGATGTGCGTCCGATGTGACGCGCGTTCCGCGGAGCGTTTCGTCAGTACTCGCCACAATCCTTGCCTCCCCCGCTGTGCCGACGGTGGGGTCTGCAAGGTGGACGGCAACGACGCGGTCGGCCTGTAGCTCGTCTCCGGCCAGTCTTTCCATGTAGGCCTGCTGGTCCTCGCGCGTCGTGTTGAAACCGAGCAACGGATTGTTTGAGGCGACGAGCACCGGCCGCTCGTTCCGCTCAACCCACTCGTTCAGCAGGCCGGACTCGGCGTTGACCTCCTGCTCAAGCTGTTGTGCTGTGTCGTCTTCGAGTGTGGCAGTTGCGTTCCCCTGCACCCAGAATCCGCCGGCCGCAATGAGTACCACAATTACGAGCAACGCAACAGCGAACTTGACGATGTACGATCGAAGTGGCAGTAGCGCAACGGCTTTCGCTCGCTCCAGCCCTGTCGTGTTCGAGGCCGCTGACTCTGTCGCGTCTGCTGGTTCGTCGTCACCGTCGCCTGAATGTGTTGTAGGTTCGTCCATACTGATTCAGATGAAGTCGTTGGCCTTGAGGTGCTCAACAACCGCCTGCTGGCTGCCGACCTCGGTTGCGTGACTGTTCAGCTCTTGCATCGTTTTCGCGTCGGGAATGGCGTCCGGCATCTTGTTCAGTGCCGACACCACGGCCTCCGTTGCGACGTCCTCGTGAACGACGCCGACCGGGTGGAAAAACGGCCAGAAATTCCGGTCGTCATCGAGGTACACGATATCTTCAACGGTTGTGAGCCACGCGCTGGTGCTGTACCCGAAGCTGAGATCAGCGTAGCCTTCGTCGACGGCCGTGCCAGCCGCCTGTGCCGACGCCGCCTCGATGAACTCCTGTTCTGCCTCCCAGCGCTCCACGTGCTCGCTCTCAAATCCGTAGTACTCGAGCAAGGCATCGAAACCGTCGCTACGATCCCTGAATCCGTCGCCAAACGCCGGTTGGATATCGTAGTTTCCGTCGTTGACGTAGCCGGCGAGGTCACTGATTGTCTCGATACTGGTCCCTTCGATAGCGTCCTCGCGGATGAACACGGCCCACGTGTTCTGCCAGTCTGCGCGGTCAAGGATCCGAATCGGATGTTCTGATTCCATCTCGGACTTTAACGCGGTGTACTGCTCGTCTGGCGTCTCGAAGGTCGCTTCGTCGTGCTGGGGCGGGTGCGCAGCCCACAGCGACCCCATGTAATCGTAGTACGCGTGGATGTCGCCGGCCTGATAGGCCTCGGCGTGTGCAGCGTTCCCACCGAAGCCGGTTTCATCTACGAGACTCACACCCGTGTTGTTGGCGAGCAATTCATAGGCGATGTACCCAAGATTCAATTGCTCTGTGTATCCTTTCGAACTGACAACGACTGATTGGGAGCTGTTGGTTGACCCGGCCGCTCCGTTCCCACCTTCGGCTGTACTTGATTCAGCGTCTCCACCACTCGAACAGCCACCCAGTGTGGCCGCTCCGCCCGCCGCGAGCATTCCAAGCACTCGCCGCCGGCTTCCAGTCCACGACTGCTGTCTTTCATCTTCCATTGCTCAATCTGTAGCTAATGATCGGGAAAAAGCCGTTGCCGAGAATATCAGCAGTGATACTAGAACAATAAAACCGTGTATAATTTAGCTTCTAATCCCGATAAATGCTCATAGAGAGCAGTTCTACAGGAAGGTGGTCACAGTGGCTGTCGTTCTAGATACGTCTCATGTCGGTGGCAACTGAGCTCTAGAGTTACCTGCGGAGAATCGTCCTCAATCACAGCTAGGAGGAGAAGAGCCTCTGTACTCGCGACTTACGATTATCCATAGTGGCTGTGTTTAGCGCGGCTATAGATGCCGTTCGATCTGTAATCCGTTCCCCCCTCTTGTTACTCTTCTCGTCTGTTCTCTGAGGTTTGAGTGACCAACATCGCTGGCTCTGACCGAAGGTAGTGAGGCCGTCCTCTCTACGTTCTGTGAGGACGTGCTGTGCAATCTCAAGACGTATATCTTGCATTCACCCGCTTTTGTGGGAGGCCTGCTGTGTGAATCTGAGAGGTACCTTTTGGATGTGCAATTCGTACAGTTGCAAAGAGATGCCGAGCTTCACACTCGTGCTTGCTCTGTGAGTCTCTATATCTCTTGACAGTATGGCACATGGCTGGATAAAAAATATATAATCAGGTCTACAGATGCCAGCCGTGCCTGAGTTCCTTACTCCACCCCCTGTCGAACCCGGTGATCAGGTCGCGGTTGTTGCGCCGGCATCAAACGCACCCGAGTCTGCACGGTTCATCTACGAACTCGGCCTTGAGCGAATGCGCGAGGTTTTTGATCTTGATCCGGTTGAGTATCCGACCGCGACCGCCGACCCGGAGTGGCTTGCGGACAATCCAGAGGCGCGCGCCGAAGAGGTCATGAACGCCTTCCGGGACCCAGACATCTCGGCCGTGATCGCTAATATCGGAGGCCACGACCAGATCACGATGCTCCCGTATCTCGATGGGGACGTACTCCGCGAATACCCGACTCGATTCTACGGGTACTCAGACAACACGAATCTGGCTCTGTTTCTCTGGAACCACGGGATCATCTCGTACTACGGCGGCTCTACCCTGCTCGAATACGCGATGGATGGCGAGATGTTTGACTACACCAAAGAGTACCTGCGGCGTGCGCTTTTCGAGGATTCTGTCGGCGAGTGGACCGAAGCGGACGTGTTTACTGATGAGTCCGGCAACTGGGAAGATCCGGAGTCAGTCAAAACCACGCGCGAAATCGAACACTCTGATGGCCGAATCTGGCGTGGTGGTGAAGAGACTGTCTCGGGTCGAATCTGGGGCGGCTGTTATGCAGTCCTCGTTGAGCAGTTCCTCACCGACCGCTACCTGCCTGCTCCCAAGGCACTGAATGGCACTGTGCTTGCGTTGGAGACGAGCGAACTGATCCCTGACCCGGCTGTCGTCGGTGCGAACCTCCGGGCACTCGGCGAACGGGGTCTTCTCGAACGATTCGACGGTATGCTTGTCGGACGCGCCTGTGCCCGCTCACACGCTGAAGAGAACCCACGAGACTGGCGGGCGGAATATCGAGAGCGCCAGCGCGACACGATTGCTGACATCCTCGAAACGTACAATCCGAACGCACCTGTTGTCTTCAATTGCGAGTTCGGACACACGTACCCGACGTGTCCTATTCCAATCGGCGGTGAGGTCGAAATAGAACCCGCAACCAAATCCATTCGCTTTCCTTGATTCACGGCAGGTTAGAATCCTGTCGGCCGCTCGCTTGTTAGCAGTGGGGTTCGATAGCTACTAGCCACGAGATGACAACTGAGATTAGATGCCAGATAGAGTCTCTATCCCTTGATTGGTTTCTCTGGCGTTCGTTCACTTCTCCTCGCAAATGTGTGAACAGAAAGCTGGCCTCGGCACTCACGACTCACAATCTATCCATAGTGAATGTGTTTAGCGCGGCTATAGACGCCGCTCAATCCGTAATCTGTTACTCTCTCTTGCTACTCTTCCCGCATGTGCTCCAGAATCTGGAAGAAGCGGAACGCGGGTTCATCGAAACCCTTCTTCGTTTCTGATGCCCGGTCACGGAGTTCATTCACCCGTTTGGTGTACTCGCCGTTGATGATGAGTTCAACTGACTCGTCATAGTCGCTCTCGAACTGCTGCGTCAACTCTTCTAGACCTTCGGTTAGATGGCCCTCGGACACATACGGCGACCAGAACTGAAACTTGTACTCCTCAGCATCGTCGAAAACGCCGGTGACTAAGTCGTAGTCCTCCTCGAACTTGTGGAAGATACGTTCGAGCGAATGTTGATAACTCGGATTTCCGTATTTGCTCCACCATCCTTCCTCATCTGGAGTGCCAGAATATAATCCCCCTCGAATATGCGTGACCACCTCGCAGGCATAGACGGTCTGTTTCCCGTTTGTTGACTTGACTCCGAGCACGTCAAGTTCCATCTGTCTGCCCGCCTCTTTCGACCGTTGATTGTACGAGACGAGTTCGCAGTCGTTGATAACCCGAAGGTATGCCCCGACAATTAGCTCGCCAATCTGTGTCTGAATCATGATTCCTCGGTGGAGGGCACGAGTCGTTCACGCAACTCCTCGATATAGCCTGAATCAGGATTCAGTCGATACTCAGTCCCTCTTCCGGTTGTTCTGTAATTAACAAGATTCCATGTGAAGCCATTGCTGTATTTGCGAGTGAACCCTGAGAGGATGCCGGAAACCGCTCGACTTCCGCCCGACGAGAGGTCATATTCGTTCTCCATCCGCTGCCGTATTTCCTGATTCACAATCCAATCATTCTCTTCGAGCAGTACCCGAATGAATGCCTCCTGTCGGTTCGTTAACCGCCTGAAGAAACTGTCTGGGAGACTATCATATTCTACATCATCAGAGCCTTCGTCGGTACTCGACCCACCCGACGGCTGTGGCTCAGACGCAATCCCCCATTCGTCAAGCGCAAAGTCGATTATTTGTTGTTCTCTCTCCTCGATTTCGTCCCGTCCGAACTGCTCATACGTTGCTAATATCTGTTGCACTCGGAGTACGGATGATTTGTACTCTTTCTCTCTACGTCCTTCTGCATTTTTCTTTTCTGTGAACGGAAGGTCGGATAGGGATTTGTTCCAGTACGAACTGGCAATCGTGAGGTTCCCCAGTCGATGGATGTTGTCTTCGAAATCCTCCCGGAGGTTTTCGGGGATGTGCTCCTCATCAAGTTCACGAGCAAGAATATGTTCGACCTCGAAATCCGTCGAGAGAATTCGTTCGAGGTCAGGCTGAGCCTCTTCATGCATATCGACGCCGAGTTGCTCTCCGTAGTGGTGCAGTAGATACCGGATATCCTGGCTGGACATTGAATCATAGAATTCAGGGTCTCGAAGATTTCGCTCGAACCGGTCGTCATCAGTATAGATGCGAGTAATAGAGTCGAGACGACTGAGCACGTCCTCGAACAAATAGGAGTCGTCTGAGTGAATTGAATGAGCGAGGCGAACTAACTTCCCCCGTCCCGTATCAGCCCGCCTGCCATCGGTTGCATAGACGCGGAAGACGAGTGTTTCGCAGGCTCGAACGATATCCGCCATCTTATCGGGTTCATCGTCACCGTACTCCATCTGTGCCGCCATCAGGACGGGAAGAACGTTCGCAACCCTGCCAAGTGAGAGCAAGCGGTTTAGTGCGAATTCGACTTCATCAGGACGTTGCGAGGGATTGAACAGCGCAGCAAACACTGATGCTGCTTCACGAAGGTTCTGTGTGTACTCATCAATCTCCTGCTGAACGGCATCGTACTCGCCGTTCCGGTATCCCTCTCGAAGTCTGTCTTTGAGCGTATCGAGACTGTTGAAGTACTCGTCAGAGTCGTACCCGTCATAGATTCCCCAGTGAAACCGTTGAACGCTGTCTTCGTCGAAATCACTCACCCGGTCATGCCCGTTAGATAGGACGAACAGCTCGCGGTAGATGCTCCCGAAACGCTGCTTGATTTTGGTTTCGAGAGCACCCCGATTGCTGGAGCGGTCGTCCATATACATCAGGAAGCTTTTGGTTTTATCGAGTGACGACAGCGGTTTCCCCCGGTCATTCAGGCTCTCGAAAATCGATGCTGCCTCAGAGTCACTGTCTATCTCTACGACGTTGATTTTGCAGTCGTACCGCAGGCGCTCCGATATCTCTCGAACAGGCAGGTCTTCAAATTCTGACTCGAAATACTCCTTGGCGTATTCGAGACGCTCCTGTGACGGAGTTTCGCACTCTAAACTCGCAGTACCGAACAGGCTGTCTCGGAAGAACTCCCCGTCCTGGTCCTGCGGCATCAGCCGGGGGCGCTCGTCAACAGGGAATATCAGGTTGTCCTCCGACACCGTCTCGTCAACCACGTCATCAAACTGCGCGGCGACGTGTAGGAGGATGAGCGCGGTCGTCAATCGCTGTTGACCGTCAACAACGTCATACACGTCGAAGCGCCTGCCTCGGTCTGTTTGATACTGCTCGTCCTTCTTGTCGAGGATGATGTTCCCGAAGAAGTGGTTGGACTCCTCGGGGAGATATCGAAGGTCGTCAATCAGGTCTTCTAACTGCGGTTCCTCCCACGAGTAGCTGCGTTGGTACGACGGTATATCGAAGAATCCATCCTGATACAAGGAGGCAAGCGTCTCGGTACGAGTTTGCATACTTCTCTCATCAGGTGATTGTCCGTTATTTCTTACGACAGCATCAGTTCGCCAGCATTGCCACGGTCAACACATGGGACGTATCTATCCACAATGCCTAGGACCGTCCAGTTGTAAGTGTCTGTTGTGAGATACGAATGAGTGACGAAGAGCCACAGCAGACCGAATGGGAGGACGAGGTCGGCCTGTCCGAAGAAACGACTTATGTCGCCCTCTACCCGAGTCGTAAGCACGCAGAGGAGTGGATGGAAGAGGCCGAGGAGCAGGGCTACGGGAGTCGGTCAAAGTACCTATATGAACTGATACAAGAGGCCCGCGCTGCTCGTCAAGAGGGGTTCCTTGCGTACAGTCAGAACGAGTCGAAGGTCGAAGAACTGCAACTCAAAGTCGAGCAGTTACAGGACGACCTCGAAGACGCTCGTAACTCCGAACCCGGTGAAATCGATATCGAACACGAGGAGTTCGTTACCACGTTCCTCACCGACCGCTACCAGGAGTTCGAAACCATCCTTAAGGATGTGACGGGGAGCGGCGTTCTTACGGGTATCGTCAAAGACGCTGTCGAGGAGCAACTATTCGACCTCGCGGAAGAGGGCAAGGTCGAGTACAAGCAGGGGTATGGTTGGCGACTCGCTCATGATGACGCTGACGCGGAGGTGGTCGAGGCATGACGGGCAGTACCCGCGAGAAGATTTACGAGAACGAGCACGCCGCGGTCAACGACTTCATCGAGCGCAAGCAGGCGATGGGGCGCAGTCGCCGGACGCTCAACGCTTACTCTCGGACGCTGAAATCGTTCTTCCACGAGGAGTTCCCCGACCTCGCGCCCGAAGACGTCGAAGTGCGCCACATCGAGGACTACGTCGGGAAGCTCGCCGCCCGCGACCTCTCACAGAACACGAAGCGCAGATACCTCGAATCGCTGTCGTCGTTCTACGGGTGGGCGATGAAACGCCCGCGCTTTGAGAACATCACCGGCAATCCCGCTGCGGTCGTCCTCGAAGAAATCCCGCAGAAGTATCGCCAGCGTCCCGACTGTGCGACGTGGGAGAACGCGAAGAACATCGTCCATAACATCGCCGACCCGCGGAACAAGGCGATTACCGTCATCCTCGCCAAGACGGGTTGCCGGATTCGGGAGGCGCTCGAAATCGAACGGGACGATTTGATGCTTGACGAGGGATTCATTCGCCTCCGTGAGCGCAAGGGTGGCAGTCAGACGGTCGTCCCGGTCGACGAGGAGGTGAAGCACGCCATCAAGCGGTATCGCCTCGTTCGCCCGGACAACGACTCCGAGTACCTGTTCCTAAGCATTCAGGGCAATCGCATGCAGACGACGCAGGTGCAGCGAGCCGTTCGTGACGCTGCGGTCAGAGCAGGCGTGATGGATGAGGGCGAAACGCGGTTCCACAAGAAATTCACTCCTCACACGTTTCGGACGGTATTCACGACGCTAATGCGCAACAACGAGATGCCCGACCACATATTGCAGTACATCAGGGGCGATTCAAATTCTCGCACAATGGATTTATATACTCGTGTTGACAGGTATGATGCCCAACGCTCGTATCTGGAGTGCATCGAGTCACTCGACCTCTAACTTCGCCTCGTAGAGCAATACGGGGAGACGCAAAGAGACGCGGTCGTGAAGCCGGTCGATAGGGCAGGTCCCTGTTTTCCATCAGTTGAGCACTGGACCGAGAGAGTCGTCGAGCGTCTTCGGTCTGAGGTAACTGGTGATTCTGGTGGGACGACCTTCGGCAAAATTTTGCGTGATGTACTCACAATACCTGCTAGTCTCCGATATCCACACTCGTCGCCGTGCCTGCTTTCGAGTCTGCGACGATACGCGCAACGCTCTCCCCGTTCGTCGCCCCGGCCCCCACGATGGGACAAATAACACCCGAATCCCGAGAGCGTCGAGTCTGCTGTCAGCTCTGCGGTCAGGGGATTCGCTATAACAAAATCGTCTAACACCACAGGTAGGATGACAGAAAATTGACTGCTGAATCGCCATGCATCGACGAACATACATTCGTGCTGCTGTGAGCGCCGGAGTTCTCGTAGTCGCCGGGTGTTCCAGCAATGACGACGACAGTACGAACGACGAACAGGCAACTACGACGCCCACACCAACAGAAACGCCGACCCCGGAACGTGAGACGCTCGTTGACGAGACGCTGTACTACCGGGAACGGTATCCGTTCGACTTGCAAGCGGGACAGCGACTCGTGATTACCGTAGACGTAGAGCGTGGTGGGCCTGTGGTTGTGGACGTAGCGGATGCCGAAGCGGGGGAATCGCTGTTCAGTGACCGCGTTGAGACGCAGGAGACGTTTGAGGTCGACTTACAGAGCACTGGGACGCACTACGTTACCTTCCAGAACGTCTCGGAGGCGAGCATCGAAATCGTCCTCGTAGAAGCTACCGACTGACTCTCCGCCCCTTCGATTCCGAAATCACATCGACCGTCGAGATGAACACTCTCCTTCTCGCTGCGTGGCCTGTCTGAGCACTAGTACGATACTTCATTATGACGTACCGTACACAGCCTCCGAGGGCTACGACCGTGCCTTGTTGCCCAATCTAAATCCACTTCCACTGACTATGGTATGGCTGGATGCGTCGAGATTGACTTCGTACTGAAGTTATAATATATTTGAAAACGGGGACGAAGACAGGATACCAGCAAAAATTTCTCTTTTCGGTCCAGAAACGCACCCGTTTTTAGCCAGTCAGGTACAGAACCCTTAATCCCCGATTGATTTGCGTGGAGCTTCGATGGTTCAGTCGGTGATGGCAGTTCGTAGGAAGGCTCCACAGGAGCCCGCAATGAGTGAAATACACTCCGACGACGGACGCACAGTAGAAAAGCTCGGTCGAGAGCCTTGGGTCCAGATTGACTGGGCCGAATTATTTGAGCGGACTGCCGGAAAAGAGAATCTCCCGCTCTCAACCCAAACGCTGGCCCAAGTGCTTAGCGCCCGGTACGACTGCACTCCGGGACTTGCCAGAGAAGTCCTACAACTGGCCGTCAATCACGGAGAACTTCTGAGTCTTGAAGTTACTATAGGTGATATGTCTTGGACCTATTATTTCAATAGAACATCTCCCTCTGGGAGTCGTTCTATCGAACTGATTGTCTCCACCCGTGATTTCTATGACACTCCCTCCGATTTCGTTCCGGAGACTATCTCTAAGGAGAATCTGAAGTCGAAATACGAAGGGATTTACTCTCACGCTGATACTACTCTCTTTGACCGTGTAATTAATTCACTGGAATATATGATTCCTCTTTTGGTAGATGGAGACGAGGTACGTCTCCATCCCGCTCTCACCAGGTATGTACTCCTGCGGAGGTCGCACGAGGCGATATCTGACGCGATAGCGCCATGCGATACTGCTGAAGAGGGGCCAGCGTTCGAGCGTGTCCTCGGAGAGCTGGGAAAATATAGCGAAGCTAAAAACGAGCTTACGCGACGTTGAAGCCGCTCTAGGTCTATTTTTTGCTCTCTATAAATTATACAGTGTATGTCCCGAACGACGGTCGCTCTCGACAAGTCGACGAAAGACCGTCTGTGTACCCTCAAACGCGGCGGCGAGAGTTACGACGACCTGCTGAATTGCATTCTCGACCACGTCGAGCGAACCGCCTCTGGCGAGGTGGTCGTTGACTAACACGTAATCCCGTTCCAGTGCTCGCTCGCTGTGACCTGACGAAGCGAGCACAAGCGGGACGGTGTGGACGACGAGCCTGCGGGCAGCGGGCTTCCGAGCCATGCACTCCAAGACAATGACCCGGACAAATCACGATACGGACTCCGACCCTAGAAATCTGTCGAGCCAAGACAGCACGGCGCATAGCTCCGCCAACGGGCTGACTGCACAGACTGAACCCCGGACAGTCCTCAGCAGTCGGATAACAGCAGCCGGACTAGACGTAGAGCGGTTCGTACCGCTATGCGACGGGACGAAAAAGAGTCGCGTTGACCATACAAACTCCGCACATCAATACCCGGCTGACGAACTCGACGGCAACTACGGGGTGATGGCTGGTGACGGGCTTGTTATCGTGGACATTGACGATTACAGTGGTAACCAGGGTGTCCCAGACTCCATCGAGGCGCTACCCGCGACGTTCACAGTTGAAACCCCACACGGAGGCGAGCACAGGTACTACGCAGTCAACGACATAGTCAGCAACAATCAGTCTGAGTGGGGCGAAATTCGCGCTGCCAAACAGTACGTCGTCGGTCCCGGTTCTGAACTCGATGCCTGTTCGAAATCGTGGCACGACTGTTCAGCCGACGACGCTGGACGCTATGCGGTCCTTGACGACAGGCCACTCGCACATATCTCTCCATCGGCACTGCCAGAGCGACCCACGCAGCAAACGAATCCTCCGACCACGGTATCGACCGACTCATCGGATGTGGCGTGTCTTGATGACATAGCCGCACCGTTCGGGAAACTCGAGACACGACTGCGGGCGTTCCTCGGGGATGACCGTCGCCAAGCACTCTGGGAGGGGCGATACTCTGACGCAGGCTATGACGACCGCTCGCAGGCTGAAGCCGAACTCGCGTATCATCTCGGCTGGTTCTTCGAGAGCAACGCCGAGGTCGTCAGCAAACTGCTGACGCTCGCCTGTGAACAGTACCCGACGACGGACTGGAACGAACCCCGGAAATGGCGCGTGCGTGATGACGATGCCTATCGCGTGAGCACATGCGAACTGCCTGACTACGACGACACCTACACTCCGCCATGGTCAGGTCGTGGCCCGCGACCCGAAGTGAGTCAGGTAACGTCGGATAAGGTTCTCGCTGCTACGTTTGAATTGTACCCTGCGACAGTCGATGAAATTGCTAACTACGAAGAAGTGGATGTATGCCGAGAGCAGACGCGGAAGGCGCTCGAAGAACTACGTGACCACGAGATACTCGCACGAGAGAAGGATACGATGCAGCCGGGGAAGCCATACGTCTACTACCCGACGTTTGAGGAGGAGCTAAACAATATCTAACCTACCCCCACACTGTGGATAATGTCTTGGATGGTGTGTTAATTGAGAAACACGAATGTCAGGGAGGCGCGGTGCGTCAAAGACCCCGCGGTTCTTCCGTCGCTCCAATGTGACGCTAATAATTCATCTCACACCTTGCTATCTGAATCCCCTTTGAGATACATATTTATTCTCTGGTTCTATTGTTGGGTACAGTGGCCCGTCATGCAGTCTCCAATCGAGCAAACCCGAGAGATGCTGGAGGAAATGGAGGCGGATAATACTCTCCATGGGAAGTCACTGGACGTAGTCGACACTGTCTGGCTTTCCTCTGAAATCGGAAGTATAATTCCAAAAACTATCGCTGCCTGCTCAGTCTATGTTGCCTCTCGCTTCCCAGACGTAGATGCTGAAATCGCACAAACCGAGATAGCCTCCGTCGCTGACCTCTCGACGGCTACAATTGAATCGAACTGGGAGACAATATACGAAATCTATACTGGGGACTCAATTCCTGACGGGCGTAGCCTGGATCTTGAACAGACGGGAACCGCTAGCGGTTCTGACCAAGGTGAAAGTTGGCGACGAAAAGTTTTGAGAGAAGAATTTCCCGAACCTGACAAAGACAGTAACGAGGACGAGAACAGTTAGCAGCCCGTGATATTGGTAATCGAAGTGTCCGTCTTGTTGCTCCCGCTTCTCGTGCGAGTCTCTTCAGTCAACGATGAGAGACAGTCATGTATCAATCCGATTCGTCGGATTCGAGGTCTTCTGCATCGACTTCGCCAGCGAGGAATCGCTCCCCGAGGTCTGTAACCCGGTAGTTCGAAGCATCAACCCGTTGTAACAGTCCTGCGTCCGTTAGTCTCCGACACCGCCGAGAGAGGTATTCCTGCGTGTAATCGATATTTGCAGCGATGACGCTGGGAGAGGCGACTATATATTTCTCGTGTAGAAACTCGAGTACTCGTTCGTCAGCCTGTGTCATCCAGTCAACCCGTGGTCGCATTTAGTATCTGAAATACAGGGTTTGACTGTTTCAGAGGGTGTCAAGACGTGGTTGTAGACATTAGAATTTAGTTCTAATACCACAATTTCTTGTGGTTAATGCTAAGTTGATGGAGATGTTCTGCTGAGGTAATGGACTTGGGCCGGCGCGTACTCGAACAGCAGGAGCCACTGTACGCTGAGGAAGAGGATATGTACGAGGACGAGGTCGCCCGGCTCGAATCGTTACCGACTGCGTTCGAGGAAGACGAGTGGACGCATGAGGATTTGGAATGGATAATTGAATGGAAGGTTCGGGTGTTCACGAAGCCGACGCTGAAACACCTCGATAAAAATGAGGACGAGGAGATTCGAGCGCGAATTAACGAGGCAGTTCACGAGTCGAGCATCAGGCGGAAAGTCGAGGCGCTCACATCTCTCACCGGTATTGGTGTCCCGGTAGCCTCAGCAATCCTCCTGTTCATCAACCCTGACCGGTTCACTGTTATCGACGAACGGGCATGGAACGTCCTACAGGAAACAGGATACCTCGCACAAGAGCTTTCAGACGACCCTACTGTTGACGAATACTTGCTGTATCTCGGTGCGTGTTGGACGCTCGCCAACGAGTACGACGTGAGTCTCCGAACGCTCGACAGGGCGCTATGGGTGCTCGATATCCAGAAGGACAAGAACTCCAGCGATTAAATACTGTCAGGAGAAATAATACAACGTATGGATGACCCCGAACGGCCCGAGCGTCCCGGCCCCGACGCTGATGCCGCCGAGATAGCGGAGTGGATGGAGGAGGATTTCGGGCGAGCCGTGGCCGAGGGGGTAGCAAACGCTGGTGAGGGGGAGGACTCCGACGACGAGCACGAGGTCATAGAGGTCGAGATACTCAATCACGAACGGGGTGAGGTCGTCGGGACGGTAGACACGAACGGGAACCTCGACACGGAGAGCGACGCATTACGCGAGGTTTCGCAGGAATATCTTGAGGAGGGCGTTCCCGTGCTCGTCCCCACAACCTACGAGAACGAAGACGGTGAGACGGTTCACGCGGATGCAGAGGTGATGGTCGAACCGGGAACCACGGGATTCGTACGGGCTTTCATCGACGAACTCCCGAACCCGTTCGACTGCGACTCTGAGGTGCTTAGTGACCTGCCCGTTCACGACGAAGCGTAACGAGGTAGCAACTTGTCAGAGGACGCCGTTCCGAAAATCCAAGTTCGTGAGAAACAGAAAATTGCGCTTTCAGAACGCAACCTATTCTACAGGTAGTCCGTCGTCTCGTGTGAGATGCACCGGCGTTAGAAAAGCCATCTGACTAATTTTCGTTTGCTTCGACGTCTTGCCGCATTTCTTCAAGATTCCACGAATACGAACCTGTACCAGTCGGTATCTGATAGAGAGCGACTCCAGAGCCGCCTTGCTTGATTTCACCGCGAGATTGAATTCCGCTTGAGAGCCCATCCGAAGCGTGTGCCAAGTCGTAGAACCTCTCATCTGTCTCAATTCGACTCCGAAACCACACGTCCTGCATATCTAATGTCCCCTCGGCTACGTCAAGGGTAACAACTACCCACTTACTTCCTTCTTCCAGACGGCCGCCTTCCTTTCGGCTTTTCCGGATGTCTTCAGGAATTTCCTCGGGCGCTTGGTCTGCTTTGATGTTATACTCCAGCACAACATCAGGTTCCGATTCGCCAGCACAGCCAGCAATAACCACAGCTGAGCCTGCTGAAACCGCTCGTATGAACTTCCTCCGTTGCATATCGGTTAGTAGTGATATGTGTTCAAATAATTCTACTGGGATGACTGTCAGTGCGTCAGAAGAGGCTAAAAATTGGGAAGATATGTTGAACCGCGTTAGATTCCGGTGTGAGTGATGTGCCTGTGTGACACCTCAGAGCGAACTCTATCGAGCTTTTGATTACAACTGTCCTCTCTCAGAAGGCAGTAGACGTAATTCTCTGACGTCCGTTCACTTCTCTCCCGAAATGTATGGATAGAAAGCTGGCCTCGGCACTCATAGGGCTCGTCATCAACGGGGAGTCACCCCGGCTCGGCCCTGTGGGTCGTCGTCATCGGCCGCCGGATGATACCGCCGCCGCCGACAAGACGGTTACTCATCGGGGCCACACAGTAGAACAAACGCTAAACCCACGCGGGTCAACCAGTCGTACATGAACAGACGACGCTTTCTCACGCTTTCCGGGGTGGGTGTCGTCGGCGCAGTAGCAGGCTGCAGTAGCGAGGCGGACAGCGCCGAATCCGTTGACAGCCACCCGGCGGCCGCCGACCTCGACGCCCAGCCCCGCCGCGGCGAACTGGGCGGCCACGTCATTCTGGCGTTCGAAGACCCCTCTTGTCCCACGTGTCGCCGCTTCCACGAGGACACGCTGCCGGACATTCGGAAGAACATCGTGGACGCAGGCAAAGGCGCGTACGTCGTCCGGACCTACCCTGTCATCTATCCTTGGGGTGAGCCAGCGACGCAGGCGCTGGAGTCGACGTTCGCCCGTGACAGCGAGGCGTACTGGTCGCTGTTCGATCACTACTTCGCCGAGCAGTCGTCGTTCGACCCGGACAACGTTCTGGACCGGACAGCGACGTTTCTCACCGAGGAGACGGCGGTAGACGGCGAGGCGGTCGCACGTGACGCGCGGGAGCGGACACACGACGACGCTGTACAGGCTGATATCCAGGCGGCCGAGGACGCCGGACTGGGTGAGACGACGCCGATTATTCTGCTGTTCGAGGACGGCGAGTTCGTGACGAAAGTCAACGGAAGCGTCAGCTACGACCTCATCGCGGAGGCGCTGGGAGAGCGTGACGGATGAGCATCGCACGTGGGCTCCGACTGCCGACGACGCGCGGCGACTGGCGACTCATGGGTCGGACGGTCAGGCTCGTGCTCACGCTGCCGGTCTATGCGGCGGTCGCGGTGATTGCCGTAGTCGTCTCACTGACGCTGTTCGTCGTCTCGCTGAACGTCCCGCTGGTGCTTGACCTCGTGGTCGGTGGGTCGCTCCCGCTTGCCAGCCGACTGCGCGTGCTCGCTGAACTGTACCCGTTCATCGGCACATCGTTCAACCCTGCACAGGGAATCCTGCTACTCGTCGTCGCTGTCCTCACCGGCGTCGACATCGGTCTGGTGACGTACCACTTCCGCGAACACGGTCTCGACCTCCAGCAAGGCGGTGCGGGCGTCGCGGGCGTTGTCCTTGGAACGCTCGGCGCGGGCTGTGCAGCCTGTGGGTCGGCGGTGCTGCTGGGGCTGCTGTCACTGCTCGGCGTCTCGACCTCGCTGTTGTTTCTACCGCTTGACGGGCTGGAATTCGCGTTGCTTGCGCTCGTGGTGTTGACTCTCTCCATTTACTGGCTCGCCGAGGGGATGCGTGGCGGTGAGATCAATGGGTGTCCGGTCGACTTCTGACTCTGTCGGTGGCGGGTCTTCGTTTCGCCACGGTCACGTAGTCCCAGCCGTTCCAGCGGGAGAAAACGTATAGTGTCGTCAGCCAAACACTCGTGTCGAGAAGGTATGCCCGAGACGGAGACCCAGGTGACGGCCTCGATGGAGTCCCCCACCGAGTACGAACACCTCCAGCGAAAGCGGAAAGAAACGGCCGACACGGTCGAACTGGCCGAGGTCGTCGACGTGTGGGTCGGCGAGAGCAAACTCGTCTGTCGGTTTCAGTTCGACTGGGCGACCGAGACGATACAGCGGCGCTACGACCTTGACAGCGACCGCGACATCGCCAAGGTCGAGCGGCTCTGTGAAGCGACCGGCCTGCAGTTCGAGCAGGCCAGTCATCTCGAGGGATCACTGGTCGAACTCGAATACACCGGCTCCCAGTGGCTCCCGCGGCCGGAGGCCGCCTACACCGATGGCGAGGGATCGGCGGCCGAGACGTTCCGTGCGGAGTGGCGGTTGCTGGTAAATGAACTGGCGCAGTCGCCCGCGTTCGTCCGGCGGGGCATCGAACGCGTCCGGGGGCTATCGACGACGCAACTGATTATCGGCGTCATCCTCGTCAAGAAAGTCGCCATCATTGCCCTGCTGGCTCACCTCTTGCTGTAGCCGTGCTGCCTGTTGGACGACAGCGCGAGAGCCAGTACCCGGCACGTCTCAGTCGCTCATCGCGGACTCGGTGCCAGCCGGCGCATCCACACCGTCGGTTCCGCTGGTCTCGAACTGTGAGAGTTCGTCGTTGAGCGTGTCGGCGTCGTCAGCGAACCGCTCCACCGAGTCGACCATCCCGGCAACGGTCTGGCCCTGCTGATCCACCGTCGTCGCCATCTCACGGGCGTCGGTCGCGGTTTCCCCGGCGATATCGTTAATGTCGTCGATTATCCGCACGACTTCCTGTGCGCTGGTCGCCTGCTGGTCGGTCGCCCGGTCGATCTCCTGAATGCCGCCGTTGACATCGACAGTGGCGTCGACCACGTCTTCGAGCGTCGTAATCGTCTCGGAGATAGTGTTGCTGCCGCGGTCGACAGCGTCTTCCATCGTCTCCATGGCGTCGACGGACGTGCCGACCTGTGATCGCAGCGAGCCGATGAGGTCCTCCACGTCGCCGGTGGCGGCCTGTGTCTCGGTCGCAAGCTGTTTGATTTCGTCCGCGACGACGGCAAAGCCCGAGCCCGCCTGGCCGGCACGGGCGGCTTCGATGGAGGCGTTCAGGGCCAGCATATTCGTTTCCTCGGCGATACCGTCGATGACTTCGACGATCTCGGCCATGTCTTCGGCGATATCGTCGAGTTGCTTGACCTCGCTCGCGGCGCTCGTCGAGTAGTGTCGGATCTCGTCGACGGCGCTCTGGGCTTCCGACGAGGACCGCTGGGCGTCTCGGCCGAGGTCCGCGGCAGTGTTGCTCTGATCGGCGATTTCGGCGACGGACGACGCCATCTCCTCGACGGTCGCCGAGAGGTCACTGAGTTCGCTCGCCGCGTCGTCTAGCTGCTGGCGCTGGGTTTCTGCCCCGTCTGCGATGTCGGATGCTGTGTCGGCCACGGACTGTGTCTCGTCACGGACCTGCTGGCCGTCGGTCAATACGGTTTCACTCCCAGTGGCGATACGTGTCGAGGTCGACTGGCCGCTGCCGATGGCTGTCTCCAAGGCAGCCAGCGTCTCGTTAATCGCCGTCCCGACAGCCGCCATGGCGTCACTGATGCTGTCAGTATCGACGCGGGCAGTCAGATCGCCGGCGGCTGCGTCGTCGAGTGCTGTTCGGTACTGTGTCGCTTTCAGTTCGAGGTGGCTGCTCAGCGCCTCCATCTCGCTGCGCTCAGACTCCGCGGTTTCACGGGCCTCCTCGGCTGCTTCGCGCGCTTCCTCGGCGCGTTCCTGTGCTTCGTTTGCCTCCTGGATGGTCTGGCCGAGCGAGGTCGCGGCCCGTTCGAGTTTCGTGTACGCGTCTCCGACCTCGTCGATCCGGTCGACGCCGAAGTCGATGTCGTACTGGCCGTTGTCGACTGCCGTCGCCTTTCGGTTGATCTCGATTATTGCGCGATACATCTCACAGTAGCCCAGAAAACCGGTCACGGCGACGACGAACCCGATGAACACCGCAGCGGCTGTCACGGAGGAAAACAGCACGATCGCTAGCGCTGGTGCGCCCACAATCGACATTGCTGCCAGCAGGAAGACACGGGCGCTGAACGTCCGACGGAGCGGCGTCGGCAGGTACGGTTCGATCGTCATCGGCACAGTGCCGACCGCAAGCATGAGTCGGCCAAGCGGGCCCGTCGAATCATCCGTCGTCGTCATCGAAATCGCCCCGGCGCTGCTGTCAAATAGATAACGGAACGGGGTCGTATGAGGTGCATGTGAAAAATTCACACCGGCGTTTAAAAAATCGCACCCCCAGAGTATCAGCGGTGAATCTTACAGTATCAGTTCGTTGTCGTAATTTCGACGACGTCGCGGTGATCGAGTTCGGTGTCAGCACCGATCTGTCGCTCAGTGCGCACGTCATGCGCGTGGAGGAACCCCTCGCCGATGTCGGTGTGCAAGAAGTATGCGAAGTCCTCGGCGGTCGACCCATCGGGGAGGACAAAACAGTCCTGCAGGAAGGTCCCGTCCTCCTGTGGCTTGCGAGCGCCGGGGAACACCGCGATAGCCTCCAGTTCCTCGAACAGCGCGGTTTCGAGGGCCTGCTGGACGCCCGTGCCGCCGAACTCCGTAACGAAGTCCCGGATCTGCTCCAGCCCCGCAGCCTTCTCTTCGGGCAGGTCCGCCGTCACGGTGAAGTCCTCGTCGCCCGGTCGGTAGTCAAGCACGCCCTGCTCGTTGCCGTTTTTCAGCGCCTTCTCAGCATGGGCCGAGACGGGCACGAACGTGAGGTGTTCGTACTCCGGGTCCTCAGTGACGGTCTCCCAGTTCGCCTGTGCTTCCGGGGTATCCATCTTGTTCGCCGCGATGAGCATCGGCTTGGTCCGGATGCGGATCTCCCGGGCGAGTGCCTCCCTGTCCTCGTCGTCCCAGGCGTCGGGGTCGAGTTCCAGGTCCAGCGCGAGCACGACCTGTTTGATCTCGTCGGCGTTGATCTTGAACGCCGACATCTGCTCGGCAAGGTCGTCTTCGATGGCCTTGTCCTCGCCGTGGTAGCCCGAGCGGTAGCGCTCGATGCCCTTCTCGAGGATGTCGAGATACCACATGTCCAGTTCGTCTTCGAGGAAGTCGATGTCCTCGCGCGGGTCGTGGTCCTCGGTGGGTTCGCCCTCCAGGTCCGTTTCGCCGGTGAAGTCGACGACGTGGACGAGCACGTCGGCTTCGTTAAGATCCGTGAGGAACTGGTTCCCCAGCCCTTTCCCCTCGTGTGCGCCGGGGACGAGGCCGGCCACGTCGACGAGCTTGGTCGGGACGAACCGGACACCCTCTGTACAGTAGCCGTGATTCGGCGTGCAGGTGTGGTCGAACTCCGGGGCCGCACAGTCGACGCGGACGTACGCTTCGCCCATCGAGGGATCGATTGTGGTGAACGGGTACGCGCCCTCCGGCACATCGTTCATCGTCGCCGCATTGAAAAACGTAGACTTGCCGACAGAGGGCTTGCCGACGAGTCCGATCTTGTAGCTCATTGCACCGACGAAGCGGTTTCAGCGGCTTAAACGCTGTTACACGAGCTACGAGAGCGTGTGAGTCACACACGCGGTTGAATTCCGGATGGCGTTTACAGTCGTCGCTCGTAGACGTTCACCGGATGTTGCTGTCCACCGACCTCGGTCGTCCGCTCGCCGACCGTCTCGAAGTGGGAGCGGTAGAACGCGTTGCCGACCTCGTTCTCGGCCAGCACTTCGTCGCGAATCTTCCGCACCGAAAGTTCGTGCAGGTGCTGTTCGCCCCGATGGAGCAGCTCCGTCCCGATCCCTTCGCCCCAGTAGTCCGGATGGACGTACAGGTCGAGGTCGCCGAAGCCGGTCGCGTCCGTCATCCCACAGCTCATGTACGCTACTACGTCATCGTCGGCTGTAGAGACGAACAGGCCGACTTCTTCAAGTTCGATCATCTGCTCCAACAGCGGCGGCGCATACCCCTCCTTGAGGAGACTGTTCACCGTCTCTTTCCCGAGGATATCGTCGTATACCGCGTGCCACGCGGCTCTGGCGACCCGGCGGATATCCGCGATGTCGACCGATTCGGCCGGTCGGATGGCTGTCTGGAACGACATGTGTGAACAGTTAACGCGGAAGAGTATAGAAGTGTGCCATGGTTGACAGCCTGCCGGTTCGCTTGTATTCTGCTCCCCGAGAGAATAGGACAACTCTTATGTACACTTCTGTACGTTAGTGTTCAGTAATGGACGACAGTGAGGAGATAGCACCAGCGGTTCAATCGATTCTCGACGCGGCGCGGGAGCGCGGTGGCAGCGGAGACCGGGTATCGGTGACGCCCCGCTCGCTGCCCGATGCCTTCGACGCGGCGGCGGTCGACGGGCGGACGCCGGTCGTCGCCGAAATCAAGCCGACGAGTCCGACCGCAGACGGCGAGCGGACCGACGACCCGGTCGCCCTCGCCCGACAGATGGTCGAGGGCGGTGCGGCGGCACTCTCGGTGCTGACGGAGCCGGATCACTTCGGCGGGTCGGCGGCGACACTCGAAGCTGTGCGGGACGCTGTCGACGTGCCCGTCCTGCGGAAGGACTTCATCCTTCACGAGGCACAGCTGGATGTCGTCGAAGCGGACGTGATACTGCTCATCGTCCGCTTTCTCGAAGCCGACGGGACCGACGACCTCGCTGATCTCCTCACGGCCGCGCGCGAGCGTGGTTTCCAAGTCCTCGTCGAGACTCACACCGCGGCGGAGGTCGAGAAAGCGCTCGCCGCTGACGCAGACATCATCGGCGTCAACAACCGCGACCTCGGCGAGCTGGCGGTCGACCTCGGTACGTTCGAAGCCGTCGCGCCAGACGTTCCAGAGGGCGTCACACTCATTGCTGAAAGTGGTATACAGACAGCGGACGACGTCACGCGGATGCGCGACGCCGGTGCGGACGCCCTGCTGATCGGCTCGGCGATCATGGACCACGACGCGGCGACGGACGTGGAAGCGAACACGCGGCGACTGACACGCGCGAACACTGATGCAGCTGAGACAACAACTACAGACACATGAGTACTGACGACGCACACGACCCCAAGTTCGGCGAGTACGGTGGACAGTACGTGCCAGAGGCGCTGATGCCAGCTATCGAAGAGCTGACCGACGCCTACCAGCGGTACGTGCTCGAAAACGAGGATGGCTTCATGGACGAGTTCCGGGAGCGGCTCGCCGACTTTGGCGGCCGACCAACGCCGCTCCAGTACGCGGACCAGCTCTCGGCCCGGTACGACACGGACGTGTACCTCAAGCGCGAGGACCTGCTCCACGGCGGCGCACACAAGCTCAACAACGCGCTCGGGCAGGTCTTGCTGGCGAAGTACATGGGCAAGGAGCGGATTATTGCCGAGACTGGAGCCGGACAGCACGGCACGGCGACGGCGATGGCGGCAGCTCACTTAGACATGCCCTGTGAGATCTACATGGGCGAGACCGACATCGCGCGACAGCGCCCCAACGTCTTCCGGATGAAAATAAACGGCTCGGAGGTCGTCCCCGTGACCGTTGGCCGGGGCACGCTCAAGGAAGCGATCTCTGAGACGATGCGCGAGTGGGCGACTACCGTCGAGAACACCCACTACGTCATCGGAAGCATTGTCGGTCCGCACCCGTTCCCGAAGATGGTGCGTGACTTTCAGGCAGTCATCTCCGAGGAGGCCCGCGAACAGGCAATCGAAAAGACTGGTGGGCTGCCAGATACCGTGCTGGCGTGTGCCGGCGGCGGCTCGAACACGATGGGGACGTTCGCGCACTTCATCGAGGACACTGGCGTCGACCTCTACGCCGTCGAGGCCGGCGGCTCCTCGCTGCAGGTCGATGAGGAGGAAGGCGTGGCACCGAACTCCGCCACCCTTTCGACCGGCGATGAGGGTGTTCTTCACGGCGCGCGCACGAAGCTCCTGCAGGACTCCGACGGCCAGATCATGGAATCCCACTCCGTTTCGTCGGGGCTGGACTACGCCGGTGTCGGCCCGGAACTCGCCCACCTCGTCGACGAGGACCGGGTTACGCCGGTCAACGTCGATGACGACGCCGCGCTGGAGGCGTTCCACCGCCTCTCTCAAGACGAGGGTATCATCCCGGCCCTGGAGACAGCCCATGCCTTCGGCTATCTCGAAGAGCACCACGACGAAGTCGGTGACTCCGTTGTCATCAACGTCTCCGGCCGCGGCGACAAGGACCTCGAAATAGCCATCGAGGAGACCAGCAAGCGGGACCTCGATATCGCGCCTGACATGTCTATCTTCGATAGCGTGGGGCGAAGCCCCACGTCACAGTCGAGCGGCGATGAGCCGCGAGACAGCGTCGGCGGGGGTGGCCTCTGATGGGACTCGAACGCGCGTTCGCCGACGAGCCCGCTTTCGTCCCGTACCTCGCGGCCGGCGATCCGAACTACGAGGCGTCACTAGAATACGTCGAGGCGCTGGCCCGCGGCGGCGCGGATGCCATCGAACTCGGCCTGCCGTTTTCCGAGCCGATTGCGGAGGGTAAGACCATCCAGAACGCCATCGTCCGCTCGCTGGAAGCCGGAATGACGCCCGACCGCTTCTTCGAGTTCGTCGAGGACCTCGACGTGGACGTGCCGCTGGTGTGTATGACCTACTACAATCTCATCTATCAGTATGGCGGGGGCGAAGGTCCGCGACCGTTCGTCGAGAAGGCCGCCGCGGTCGGCATTGAGGGTCTCGTCGTCCCGGACCTGCCCGGAGAGGAGGCCGGCCCGCTCCGGACGGCCTGTGACGAGTTCGGCCTCGATCTGGTGTTCATTGTCGCGCCGACGACGAAGGGCGACCGGCTCGAACGGATGCTTGAACAGGTGTCTGGCTACGTGTACGTGCAGGCGCGTCTGGGTGTCACCGGCGCACGAGAGGACGTGGACGACGCCACCGAGGAGTCGTTGGCCCGGCTCTCGGACTGGGACGTGCCCAAGGCTGTCGGGTTCGGCATCAAGACAGGCGACCACGCCGAGCGCATCGTGTCTGCCGGCGCTGACGGCGTCATCGTCGGCTCTGCACTGGTCGATATCGTCGCTGAGGGCCACGAGAACGGCGATTCGACCGATACTGTGGCCGACCGCCTCGAAACGAAGGCTCGTGAACTCAAAGACGGCGCGCTCCGGGGGGCGTCAGAACGACCGCAACCGGAACGCACATAATCGTACTTGCCACACTGTCTCATAACATGACTGCAGGAAAACGCGCACGACTCGAACGCATCGGGACAGACGACACATACGTCATCATCCCGATGGACCACGGCATCACAATGGGGGCTGTAAAGGGCCTCAAAGACATCGAATCGACTATCGACGCGGTCACCAGCGGCGGCGCGGACGCCGTCCTCACCCAGCGAGGTATCGCCGGGCGCGTCCATCCGAACAAGAACGACGCGGGCTATATCACGCATCTCAATGGCTCTACTACTATCGGACCGGACGAGCAGGACAAGCGGACCACGGGGACGGTGGAAGACGCCATCCGCGCCGGAGCCGACGCTGTCTCGTTCCACATCAACGTCGGCAGTCAGTACGAACCCGAACAGATCGAAGAGCTCTCCGAACTGACGACTGAAGCCAGCCAGTACGGCCTGCCGGTGCTGGCGATGGCTTACGCCCGCGGCCCCGACATCGACGCCGAGAACGAGGACTACAACCAGTCCGTCGGCCACGCCGTCCGACTGGCGGAGGAACTGGGCGCGGACATCGTCAAGACCGGCTACACCGGCTCCGCCGAAACGTTCCAGCACGTCGTCGAGTCCACGTCGCTGCCGGTGGTCATCGCCGGCGGCTCGAAAGGGACTGACGAGGATACCGTCCGGATGGTCCGCGGGACGATGGACGCCGGAGCCTCTGGCGTTTCGATGGGCCGCTCTATTTTCCAGCACGACGAACCGGAGAAGATCGCTCGTGCTGTCTCCGCTGTCGTCCACGACGATGCGACCACCGAGGAGGCGCTCCGCGAGGCCGGGCTGGCCGTCGAGGCCTAAAAGCCAAACAGCGACCGCATTCTCTCGCCGAGACCGTTAGCTTCGTCTCTGTCGCTGGCATCCGCGTCGCTCTCGCGGGGAGCGTTCGACGGCGAGTCACTGGATCCCTGTTCCGAGCCATCGGAATCTCGTGACGCACCGGCGTCTCGCTCTGCCTCGTCGGCATCCTGCTCCGGCCCGTCGACCAGTGCTGATTCGCTTTCCACCAGATCAGTCCCGTCGATTATTGACGTGGTTTCGGCTTCGTCTTCGGCGTCCGCCTCCGAAGTGGCTGGCTTACCGAGATCGGTCGATTCGGCTACGTCCTCCGCTGGCGGCTCGCCCGCCCTGTCCTGCTTGGCTGGTGCTGGACCGGTCGGATCGCTGTTGTCCCTGATTGCGTCCGATGGGTGGACCGTCTTGCCGCCGTCCGTCGTCCCGGGGATGTGCCGCTGTGGTGGCTGTTCCGCTGGCCGGGTCGTCAGTTCTGGGTCGTCCGAGTCGGGTGGCTTCCCCGAACCGGCCGCATCTGCCGTGGTGTCGGTCGACGCCTTCTCCGTATCGACGAGCTGCTCCGAAATCCGCTCGTAGGCGATCGCGGCACCGCTGTTGGGCGCGTTCCGGACGACGGGCGTACCACTGTCCTGGGAATGCGGGACGGCGTCGTCCTCCGGGACGTGGCCGAGCAGTTCGACGTCGAGGAACTCCGCGATTTCATCGGCACCCGGCGACGCTCCCGTCCCGGATTTCGTGAGGATGAGGCCCCGAACCGGCGCTCCGACCCGCTCTGCGAGTTCTTTGGTGTTCGAAACGTTCCGTATCGATGCCACGCGCGGCGTCGAAATGAGCAACACGTCGTCGGCGAGCTTGAGCGGCTGAATCGTCTCATCGCTCAGTCCCGCCGGGGTGTCCAACAGGACGATGTCGTGGTGCCACCGGAGGGTTTCGACGATGCCGGGTAGCCGGTCGAGATCGGTGTTCGCGTACCCTTCGAGCGTGGTCCCGCTCGGCACGATTGACAGGTCAGCGTCAGTCTCATACATCGCCTCTGTGACTGCCGCCTCGCCGGCGAGTACGTCGTGAAACGTCGCGTCCTCGTCGGTGTCGATGTCGACATCGAGAAAGTCGACGAGGTTCGCCATCGCGAGGTCCATCTCCACGACGACGGTCGAGTATCCGGCCTTCGCCAGCAGTGTGCCGAGGTTGATGCTGGACGTCGTCTTTCCGATCCCCCCTTTCGCCCCGGCGATTGTGTAGATGTGGTTAGTAACCATCCGTAGCTGGACCGTATTATGTGGCTACTTTATTAGTAAAGCTCATTGATAAGTCTGCTGGCCAACATTTAATTGCGATAACTTGGAATAAATAACAAGTGTTGTATTCCCCAAATTCTAATTTCAGGAAATACGGCTAATATCGTCTGCTGTGGGCGTATGATTTCCTCGTACGCCACTCGACAGGCCGACCCGGGTTCCGCCACGTTCAAGCCCCGCCGTTGCGGACGTGGGCGTATGACTCGAAGCGTTTGGCTCAAAGCCGACAGCGAGGTCGGCGACTGGGAGACACGGAAACGCCGGATAACCGCCGGTATCGAGGCCGGCGTCGACTGGGTACTGGTCGACGAGGAAGACGTCGACCGCGTCTCGGAACTCGGGCAGATAAACATCGCCGCGTTCACCAACGGCGATGTCCACGTGATGGAGGCCGAGGCGGAGGACTCAAAAGCTGATGCAACCATCGTCGGGAAAGACGGCGAGGGCGACGGGACGGTCGATCTCCCCTCCGACTTCTCCGGCTCCGCTGACCTCTCGACGCTCCGACAGAACGGGACCGCCCCCGACGGCGGCTACGTGCGCATCTTCGACGAGGACTACGAGGCCTTCGCCGAGGCGGTCGCCGCCGAAGCCGACTTCACCATCGTCATCGGTGAGAACTGGCAGATCATTCCGCTCGAAAACCTCATTGCCCGCGTCGGCGAGGAAACGGACCTCATCGCCGGCGTCCGGACCGCCGAGGACGCCCGGACGGCCTACGAGACGCTGGAACTGGGGGCCGACGGCGTCCTGCTGGACACCGACGACGTCGACGAAATCCGCAAGACTGTCGAGGTCCGCGACGAGATGGGTCGGGAGTCGCTCGATCTGGAGTACGCCGAGGTCACCGCTATCGAGCAGACCGGCTCCGCTGACCGCGTCTGTATCGACACGGGCAGCCTGATGGAACACGACGAGGGGATGCTCGTCGGCTCGATGGCTCGCGGTCTGTTCTTCGTCCACGCGGAGACGGCAGAATCCCCCTACGTCGCGTCCCGACCGTTCCGGGTCAACGCTGGGGCCGTCCACGCCTACGTCCGCACGCCCGACGGCGGGACGAAGTACCTCTCGGAACTCCAGTCCGGCGACGAGGTCCAGATAGTCGACGCGAACGGTCGGACCCGCGAGGCCATCGTCGGCCGCGCGAAAATCGAGAAGCGCCCGATGTTCCGCGTGCAGGCGGAAACTACGGACGGCGACCGCATCGAAACGCTGCTCCAGAACGCTGAGACGATCAAGGTCCATACCCAGGACGGTCGAACTGCCGTCACGGACCTCGAACCCGGCGACGAGATCCTTATCCACCACGAGGACACGGCGACGCACTTCGGCGAGCGGATCGAAGAGAGCATCATCGAAAAGTAAGCCGACCTCGTTCGAGGCTGACCGCAGCCTGCAGGTTATTGTTGGTCCGCCTCGACCGGTTCCAGTTGCGTCGTACACCAGTGACAGAAGTCGATGTCTTCGTCGAGTTCCTTGCCGCAGTTCGGACACGTCGTGCCGGCTTCGACCTCCTGGGCCTGATTCTCGTTGACCGCGACCCAGTAGGCGTCGACGACGTTGAGCGTCGTAATCACGACTGAACCGATCGTCACCTCGGTGGGTCTGGACTGATACGACGACGAGATAGCATCTAGGCTTAGCTGGGTGACAGGGTCGATAGCGCCAGTGGCGACGAACACCACCGACAGCATGAACAGTAACCCGAGCCACAGCAGTCCCCGCACCCACTTTCGGAGGTAGAAGTGTCCCAACCCAGGGAAGATGAACGCAAGCACCACGGCCAGTAACGGCCGCTTGCGTCCTTTGTCAGTCATACTCGGCGAATCTATCTCGCATACTCCTATATCTTCCGAAGGATCACTGTCCGGACGAAAGCCCCGCAGCGGGCGGCTACCGAGTCAGCCGTCGTTCTGTAGCTGTCCGACCAGGGTCCGGAGCGTCGCGAGGTCGTACTGACCCGGAGCGGTCGCGTCAGCGGGGTCGACCGGTGCGTAGCCGATGCGGGAGCCGTACAACGGGGCGACGGCTCTGGAGTGGCGACCGGCCGCACCCATACACATCGTGGCGACCTGTTCGCCGTCGGCGGTCAGTTCGCGGGTCGCGCCGAGCATCGCCAGTACGTCGTCCGGCGACTGGGCTGTGCTGGCCATCTTCCCCACGTCTCCGCGATCACAGGCCCGCTCGAGCCGGCTCACGATCGCGTCACGGTCGGGCGTCGACTCGAAGTTATGCGTCGAGACGACGACGGACGCTCCGTGGTCGCGGGCAACGTCGGCAACGCGGCCAGCGTCGTGGTCGCCGGCTCCCTCCAGCGCTGCGAGTTCGAGATCGACAGCGGTCACGGCGTCGTGTTTGAGCGCGGTTTCGAGCGCGTCGAGGCGACCCGCGGTGTCGGCGGCCTCGCCCCCTTCCCACGTCGGCCGGTTGGTGACGAGTATCGGGAGGTCGCCGTCGTAGTCGTCCAGTTGTGCCAGCGGCTCGTCGGCGAAATCCATCCGTAGTTCCAGCCCGTCAGCATCAGCGCGGGCGGCTGGTTCCACCCCGAGGTCGTCGGTGGCGGCGAGCAGGGTGAACGACTCGAAGTTCATAGGTCGGCTTCGACGGAGCCGCACAAAAAGCCGCGCTTACTCGACTGGCTCGTGGACGGCCCGGAAGCCATCATCGGTCGCGGTAACAGCATCGACCGCGTAGAACTGTATCCGTTGTTCCTGTTTCGTGTTGACGGCGAAGTCGTACTGCTCGGCCTCGTAGCCCGGTTCTTTGCCGTCGGCGCGCCGGTGCTCCACCCATGAGCGGTGGTCAGCAAGGCGCTCCCGAGCGATGGTCCGGGAGCGCTCCGGGGCGGTGGCAACCCGGTCTTCCAGGGCCGACAGGAGGTCCGGGTCGCGGTCCACACCCACCGAGTTCCGGCCGGCGACCATCGCCGCCAGCGTCGTCGTCCCGGTCCCGAGGAACGGGTCGAGTACGGTGTCGCCGTACACCGAGAACATCGAGATGAGCCGATAGGGCACCGTCAGTGGAAAGGCTCCCGAGCGGTCCCGAAGCCCGTCGTCGAGGTTCTGGGTCTCGCCGGGGAGTTCCCAGAGGTCGGAGAACCACTCGTTGCGCTCCTCCCAGAAATAGGCGCTCTCGTAGCGACGGTCCGCGCCCGGTTCGAGGCGGCGGCGCTCCCCGTTTCGGAACACGAGGATGTGTTCGTGTTCGAGCGTCGGATAGGCGTTTGGCGGCACCATCCCAGATCCCATGAACTTCGCGCCGCTGTTGGTTGGCTTACGCCAGAGGATATCAGGCAGCGCGCGAAGTCCGTGGTCGGTCAGCCGGTCGGTTATTTCGGCGTGGTTTGGATAGGAGCGGAAGCCGTCCTCCAGGGACCGCGTCGCGTCCCCGACGTTGATACAGGCAATGCCACCGGGAACCAGCACGCGCTCTATCTCGGCCCACACTGCATCGAGTACCTCGTGCATCAGTGTGAACGCCCGGTCGCCGTCTCCGTCATCCAGCGCCGCTCCGATGGCGGGGTCCAGCTCGGTGAAGATGTCGTCCCACATTTCGATCATCGGGTACGGGGGGGACGTGACTACCAGTTCGACGCTGTCGTCAGGACACTCAAGTGTGCGGGCGTCACCGGTTCGAACCCGGTGTGTCGTCTCCATACCGGTCCCAGCAGACGGGACGACTCTAGTCTTGTGGTTATCGGTCGACGGCGTACACGCTCTGCGTGTGACAATCGATGGCAAAAACGGCCCTCACAGCGATGTAACGCAAATACCGAGCTTACGCGACAGGCAGGTCCTGCTCGGCTTCCAGCAATTCGTGGTAGCGATTGCGGATAGTGACTTCGGAGATGTCGGCGACCTCAGACACGGCGGCCTGTGTCGTCTTCTCGTTGGTCAGTAGCGCCGCGGCGTACACCGCGGCGGCGGCGAGGCCGACTGGCGATTTTCCAGAGTGGACACCCTGCTCCTTGGCGTTCTGGAGGAGCTGACGGGCGCGGTGCTCGGCCTCGTCGGACAGTTCCAGCGAGGAGGCAAAGCGCGGGACGTAGCTCTCGGGGTCAGCAGGACGGACTTCGAGAGAGAGTTCCCGGACGACGTAGCGGTAGGTGCGGGCGATCTCGCTCTTTTCGACTCGGGAGACCTCCGTGATCTCGTCGAGCGAGCGCGGGACGCCGGCCTGACGCGCGGCGGCGTAGACGGAGGCCGTCGAGACACCCTCGATGGAGCGACCGGGGAGCAGGTCCTCGTCCAGTGCGCGCCGATAGATGACGCTGGCCGTCTCGCGGACGTTCTCCGGTAGTCCAAGGGCGGAGGCCATCCGGTCGATCTCGCCCAGCGCCTGCTTGAGGTTGCGCTCCTTGGAGTCCCGCGTTCTGAAGCGCTCGTTCCACTTGCGCAGGCGCTGCATCTTCTGGCGCTGTTTGCCCGACAGGGAGTTCCCGTAGGCATCCTTGTCGCGCCAGTCGATGTTGGTCGAGAGGCCCTTGTCGTGCATCATGTTCGTCGTCGGCGCGCCGACACGGGACTTCTCGTCTTTCTCGCTGGAGTCAAACGCGCGCCACTCGGGCCCGCGGTCGATTTCGTCGGACTCGACGACCAGCCCACAGTCTTCACAGACCGTTTCGCCGTGTTCGTCGTCGATAACGAGCGAGCCACTGCACTCCGGGCACGCTGTGCTTTCCGATTCCGTCGACTCCGTCGTCTGTTCTTCACGCTGCTGTCGTGTCCGTGTGTGTTCACTCATTGGTTGCGAAGGCGGGTGCTCACCGGGTGGGAGACATCACAGAACCCGGAGGCAGTCGGTAACACTGTATTCGAACGAAAGTCATTAAAACATTCCGGTATTGTCATGGAGACCACCGATACACGTCACGAAACCCACGTTTGTGCATTAGTCGCATGACCATTCATATAATAGCTGCCGAGTATTTTTGACTGATTTCCCACAACCCAGTTATAACCGTATACGATGGGTAGAGTCGCCACCTTCGCCTCCACGTCCTACTGAAACGTCTCGACGACGTCGGGCATACATCCCTCATCGGGCTCGTAGTAGGAATTGTGGTCGGCGACGGTTTCTGTGACATCATAATCGGTGTAGTTCTCGGGGGCGTCTCCAGGACTCTGCACACCCGTTTCACCGACCGCTTCCGCCCACTCGGCAGCACTGAATGCAGTCCCCAGCACCGCGTCGTCGTCCTTGTGGAAGTTGTCGAAGGACGTGGTGGCGTACTCGATGGATTCGCCGTATGTCTCGTCGACCTCAACGACGGATTCACCGATAGCGCCGCCCAGTAACGCCACCGACTTGACTGCATCTTCGCGTCCACGCTCGTGAAGCGACGCTACCGCTTCTACAGCCACCTTTGCGCCGAGCGAATGTCCGATTACCCGGACTGGAAGCCCACCGCTGTCGTTGTGGTCGACAACCCACTGTGCGAGCTTTGGACCGTTCTGTTTGGCGATGGCGACACCCTCGTACCAGCCGATGCCGTCGCCCTTGTCAGCATCCCAGGTGAATCCTACGTTGAACTGGTCGTATTCGTTCTCTTCAAGCCCGACCTGACAGGTGTAGGCGGCGTTTCTGGCATCCGTCTCCCCGAGACTCCAGCCGTGGACGAAGATAACGAGTTCCGTATCGTCGCTGGCCCGGCTAGAATCCCAGTTCCCGATTGTTTCGTACTCAGTCTCTGTGTATTCAGACTTCAGTGTACCATCGTCAGTGAACTGATCACGCGTCGAAACAAGCGGGAACTCCGCTGGAGCTGTGTACTCTCCGTCATCACCACCGAATTTGCCGCCCCGTACAGAACCACTCGCACCGAGTGCCGCTACTGATGCCACAGCACCGGTCGAAGCCTTGAGGAAACTGCGTCGCGTTTGCCTGTCCGGTTCGCTCGATTGTATGCTACGTTGAAACATAGCAGAACTGCATAGCTTTCCACATTATATAATATTGACTATTATATTAAACATTATTAGTAAGGTCGCCCTTATTTATAATATTCGTAAAGAAACACACCCTCTGGTGGCTGGTAGCTGGAAGAGCAGTCCCAGTAGAGTGCTGTTGGACTGTCCTAGTATTGCCAGCGCAATCCCAGTCGTGACGGAGTGTGGGGCGCGTCAGAACTGCGATCAGTCGTTCGTTTCCGGTTCGATAGCGTCTGTGGACTGAGACTCTTCGACCGCCGTCGTCAGCGAAACGTTGAGCCAAGCCATCGACGCGACGCCGCCGATGATGGTGACGACGTTCTTGACTGCGTGGTCGACGATAGCGACGCCAATGGCCGCGGCGACGCCGACCGGCGTCAGCGACGCAACGATGACGGTGAATGCCCCTTCGTAAAGACCGACCCCCCCGGGTGTCAGCGGCAGGACCTTTGCGAGGTTCCCGACGCTGACAGCAAAGAAGCCAACGGCCACCAGCGACGGCGTCAGGCTGTAGCCGAAGGCCGCGAAGACGATCAGGGCCGTTATGACATCGAACGTCCAGATGAGGAGGCTTCCGATGCCGACACGGGTGAAGGCCGACCCGTCGGCGGCCACTGTCTGCACGTCGCCGACGAACCCCTCGATGACGCCAGCGACGTAGTCGGCGTAGGAGTCGCTGCTCAGCCGGCCGATGACCGCCCGAACGAGGTTCCGGTCGCTCCGCGCACTGGCGACGATAGCCACCACCGCTCCGATAGCGGCGACGCCGACACCGCCGGCCACGGCCACGGCGGTCCGCCCGCTGCTGGCCGCGTCACCGCCGACAGTGTCGCCCGTCAGCGCCGTCAGCAACTGTTCGGCCGATCCCGTTACAGCCAGTCCGATCATGACGACGCCGGCAAGGAGCGTTATCGTCAGCAGGTCGAACACACGCTCGACGGCCAGCGACGCGAATCCCGAGGGGTACGGGATCGAACGGCGGGCCTTGATGACGTACGCCCGAACTGCGTCACCGGCTCGCGCCGGGAACACGAGGTTCCCGGTCTGGCTGATGAATATCGCGCCCGTCAGGAAGCCCCACCGCTCCCGGTACCCCATCGAGACGAGGATGTCGCGATAGCGGATACCACGGAGCGGCCACGAGACGGCATAGACAACAGCGCTCAGTGCGACGATCTCGGGGGCTGCGCCTGCCATCTCAGCGAGGACGCGGTCAGGGTCGAGATACTGCGTCATCAACAGGAGAGCAATGACGACGAGCATCGTGCCTGCGCCGAGCGACACCTCCCGCGTGATTCTGGGGCTGATCGATAGCTCCCAGAAGGTCCGGAGTATCTGGCTGCCCATGCCGAACACGTCCCGGACGATGTCTACCTTGGAGTCACCCTTCGGCGTCCAGTCGACGGGGAACTCCTTCACTCGGTAGCCGTTGCGCTGGGCCTTCACGAGCAGTTCCGTGTCCCAGAACCAGTGCTCGTCCTGCACGCGGGGCAACAGCGTCTCCAGTGCCCCCCGGTCGAAGGCCTTGAACCCGCACTGGTGATCCTTGAGATCCGAACGGAGGATCGTCCGGACGAGCGTGTTGTAGCCGAAGCTCGGAATCCCTCGCTTCGCAGGTCTGTTGGCTCGGTTTTCGGGCATCCATCGTGACCCGGTCGCCACGTCGTAGCCGTCGACGCGGATGGCGTTGACGAGTTCTTCGAGATGCGACATATCCGTCGCGAGATCCGTATCGAAATACACTAGCGTCTCGCCGTCGGCCTGGTCGAAGGCGAACTCTAACGCGCCGCCGCGGCCGAGGCGGTCATCACTATGGACGTGTCGGATCCGGTTGTCCTCGTTCGCGAGCCGTGTCGCGATTTCGGGTGTACGGTCCGAGCAGCCATCCTCTGCGACGATTACTTCATACGCGTCCTCGGGGAGAAACGAGGCGAGCGTCGCGAGCGTTGTCGACACTGTCCCCTCGATGGTGTCTGCTTCGTTGTAAGCGGGGAGAACGACGCTCACCTCGACCGCAGTCATACGCTCTTGGTCATCCCCGGAGTGAAAAGTACTTTCCGTTCGGTGTGCTTCCGGGACCGAATCAGCTGTTAGTCAGCGCCTTCCCCCGACTGGGTGGTCGCGAACCGCTCGATGGACGCAACGTCGATGTCCGCGACCGACTCGTAGGGTCTGTTTACCACCACGTCGCCGGCAGTGCTCCGGCCGATGCCGGGAATCGCGGTGAGTTCGTTCATCGACGCGCTGTTGAGATCAAGCGGGTAGGGAACGCCGGTGACTGACCGGTATCCGTGGTCGGTGACCGCAATGTCGACGACGCTGCCGAGTTCACGCTCGCCCGGAATGCCTACGAGCAGCGGGTACGTCCCCAGTTGGCGGCCGAAGGTCTTGCCGTCCTGGTGGTATTCCAGATGCACGTCGGGCAGAACCGTTCCCGGCGGCGCGACCCGCTGGAGCATCGGGTTGTCGATGGTCTCCCGGACCTCCTGTTTGTACTGCTTGAACAGTTGCTTGTGGTCCCTGGCGATCTCCGCGCCGGTGTCGGCCATGTCGGTCCCCTCGAAGGCCATCACCTGACGGATGTTCACCCGCCGGAGCATCAGCCCCTCGTCGTAGACCCGCTGGAGGAACCGCTTGTTGTGCTCGAAGGTCTCCCGCGTCTCGCCTTTCAGCCCGTGGACCAGATTGATTCCCGGGAGCAGTTTGGGGAGCCGCCGGGCGGCGTTGTCGCCAAAGTTGGGCGCAGTCCCCTTCTCTCCGCCAGGCCGCCAGCCAGCCACCTCGTTGACGATCTTTACCGCCTCGAAACACTGGTCGGCAGTGACGTTGAGATTGTTGTCGCTCATCACGTTCGGATCGGCCGACTCCAAGCCGAACGCGGCGGTGTCACCGGGCGTGTTATGCTCGGCGATGATGCGAATCCCCTCGCGGGCCTTTTCGGGCCACTTCACGACCGTAATGGGGTTCATGTTGTCGAGATGTAGCGTCTCAAGGTCTGGGGCGACCTCGCGGATGCCGCCGTAGAGCCGCCGCAGGGCGTCGGGATTCGGTGCTTCGCCGTCGCCGCCGTACGCGAGGATGTCGGCCTGCCGGCCAAGCCGGAAGTGCTTCACGCCGCGATCCGAGAGGGCGTCGACCTCGTCGACGACGCTCTCGGGCGGCCGGAAGTCCGGGTTGCCGTACATCGGCTCCGTGCAGAAGGAACACCGGTACGGGCAGCCCCGTGAGGTCTCCATCTCGCAGATGAGGTACTCCGGGTGGTTCGGGTGTTGTTCGACGACGAACGCGCCGGAACGAGCCCAGCGCGTCTCCTCCTCGATATCGCGATACCGGTCGTTGAATCCTTCCAGACCGGATTCCACGAGGTCGAACACTGCGGCCTCGACGTCTGCCATCGCCAGGAAGTCGAAATCGAGATCATCTCGGGCTGTCTCGCTCGCCCCCTCGTTGGCCTCGCCGACGCCAAAGCGGACGGGGCCGCCCATGATGGATGTCCCGTTGGCCGTCCAGGCCAGTTCGCGCACTTCGTCGGGTTCCGCCGGCGTCCCGCCAACGTACTTGCCGGGGACGGTCATGCCGCCGACGTACACCATGAGGTCGGCGGCCTCGACGTCTCGCCAGACGGCGTTGTCGTCCCGGAGTTCGTCGATAGTGTGATACGTAATCTGCTCGCGGGGGACGCCGGCATCGACGAGCGCGCCGGCAGCGTACCGCGGGTACGTCGAGATGTACGGCGGCACCCCGAAGTGTGCGGGCTCGTCGACGTAGCCGTCGACGATGGTCACGTCGAGCGTCTCGGGGTCAGTCATACCCCTCGCTTGACGTTCGATGCCTAAAACCGTGTCTGGTCAGCCGTGGCGACATAAACAGTCAGGTGTGGGCTCAAGAAAACGTAGTCAGAACCATGGCTACCCCCGGTTCAAAATCACTTTCTCCCAGCCCACGCCATGGCTTCATATGGAACGGGTCGAATTCACGGTCCGTGGCGAGGACGCGAGCACGCTGCCCAGAGCGTTCCATGACATCGACGAAGAGAACCGCGAGCTGTATGACGGCAACGGGTTTGTCGTCGCGGTCACGGAGAACCACTACCGCATGGAACTCACCGAAGTGCAGGCGACAACCGTGATGGAACTAATAAACGAGACAACCTGCAAGGTGACGATCATCGCGGGCGGCGGTGGATCCGGACTGACAGCCAATACGAGCGGTCGTGAATCCGAGGAAGCTCGAAAGATCAGGCAGCGGCTCGAAACGTTCTGTGAAGACCGTAATCTCACTGTCGAACGGGTGTAGGCCGGCAGCACTTCTGGAGGGTTGATCCGGTGACACCAATCGCCCAGAGGCAGCCGAACTCAGTCGTCGGCGACAGCGGACGACGCGACCGAATCAGCCTGTTTGGACCCGTCGTATCGGCCACCGAACAGGGTTGTCGCGAACAGGATCAGGGGCGAGAGGAACGCGAAGAAATAGTACGGGGCGTATGCAAGCGTTCCAACCCCGAAGACCGCAGACATGTAGACGGCACCGGCGTGCCACGGGAAGAGCGCGCCGGTCGGGGTTCCAGCGGATTCGATAGCCTGTGAGAGGTCGTCGCTGGACAGACCGTACTCGTCATAGAGGTTCCGGAGCGTGAGGCCGGGGACGACGATGCTCATGTACTGCTGTGCGGAAAAGGCGTTGACGAAGATGGCCGAAACGCCGGTTCCGACGACTAAGCTGCGCGGGCCGCGGACAGCGGTCGCGAGATGGTGTGCGAGCACGGCGAGGACGCCGGTCCGTTCGAGGAGCCCACCGAGACTGAGGGCCGCGACGACGACGGCAATTGTCCAGGCTGATCCTGAGACACCACCACTGGCCAGCAGGTCATTCACGAGCGCTGTCCCCGTCTCAGGGGCCGTCCCGTCGAGAAAGACGGTCCACGCGGCGGTGAACGACCGGCCCTGCACGAAGATGGTCGTGAAGGCCCCGGCAAAGACTCCGGCGACGAGCGTCGGGAGCGCGGGGATTCCGTACAGCGCCAGCCCGAAAGTGACAACGAGCGGGATGAGTACCAACGCTGAGAGTTCGTAGCTGCCAGCGAGTGCGCCCTGTATCTCGGCGACGCGCCCGGTCGGGATCTCACCGACAGCACGCAGTCCCAGCGCAGCGTAGAGCAATACTGAGAGGCCAAACGCCAGCACAGTCCCGTTACGCATCGCCCGGATGTGGTCGTAGAGGTCGGTGTTCGTCACGGCGGCGGCGAGGTTCGTCGTATCCGAGAGGGGTGACTGCTTGTCGCCCGCGTATGCACCCGAGAGGATGGCACCGGCAGTCATCGGTGTCGGCACACCGAGACCGGAGCCGATACCGATAAAGGCCACGCCGAGCGTGCCGGCCGTCGTCCAGGACGAGCCGATTGAAAAGGCAACGACCATCGCAAGCAGCGCTGTCGCCGGGAGGAACACGTTCGGCGTCAGTATCGAGAGCCCGTAGTACATCAGCCCGGGGATGGTCCCCGCGCTAACCCACGTCGCGATGAGCCCGTAGATGATGAACAGGATGAGAATGGCCTGCAGTCCCATCAGCAGACTGTCCGCGAGACCCTCGTAGAGGTCGTCCCACGAGTACCCCAGCCAGTATTTGCCGACTGCACCCGTCAGCACGATGCTCCAGAGCAGCGGCCCGTGTGGGGCCAGCTTCAGATATCCCGATCCGATGCCGAGGAAGAGCACGACACCGAGTACGGGGACCAGCGCCTGGAGTACGCCAGGCCGGCGCTCCGACGGGATGTCCTCGTACGTCAGCGGTTCGAGAGTGAGTGATGTCACGTCTATCCCGGTCTAATAACTTGTGTGTATTAAAACGAGCGATAATATCTCTGTAGCGCATATGGGACACTGTCACGTTCAAGGCTATCGTTACCAAACATCGATACAGCAGACGCAAAGCGCGGCTAACGCACACCTGACTGGCGGCCACGCTGGCTCTTATCAACGGCTCGAATGGGGAAACCAAGTATTTCGTAGCAGCGCAGTCGGTCGCATCACCGCTACTAATCTTCCGCCGAAAACGCTCGGACAGCAGCAGTCTCAGTCGTCAGCGCTAACGGTCCGGTCGTCGGCCTGTGCGTGCCAGAGATCGGCGTAGTCGCCGTCGGCTGCAAGCAGGTCGGTGTGGCTGCCGCGCTCGACGATTTCGCCGTCGTCCATCACGACGATGCGGTCCGCGTCCTGAATCGTGGAGAGGCGGTGCGCGATGACGAAGGCGGTACGGTCCGCGACCAGTTGTTCGATGCTCTCTTGAATGCGGTCCTCCGTCTCCGTGTCCACGTCGCTGGTCGCCTCGTCGAAGATGATGATTTCGGGGTCGTTCAGCAGGGCGCGAGCGATGGCGACACGCTGGCGCTGGCCGCCGGAGAGCTTGATGCCGCGCTCGCCGATCTGCGTGTCGTACCCATCTGGCAGGTCCTCGATAAACTCGTCGGCCTGTGCGGCTTCCGCCGCATCGCGGACGCGGTCGCGTGCGGTCTCCCACCCACTCTCCCGAGCCTCGTCGTCCGACTGCTCGGCGTCGAGGACGTCGCGGTCGCCGTAGGCGATGTTCTCGGCGACGGTTCCTGAGAACAGGTACGGCTGCTGTTCGACGATGGCGATCTCGCTCCTGAGGCTCTGGAGGGCGTACTCGCGTACGTCGACGCCGTCCACCCGAACTGCACCAGCGTCCACGTCGTGAAACCGTGGCACCAGTTTCAACAGCGTGGATTTGCCGGCTCCAGTCGCCCCAGCGAGGCCAATTGTTGCCCCGTCAGGCACGTCCAGCGACACGTCGCGGACGACCGGCGGTTCGTCGCCATAGCCGAAGGTCACGCTGTCGAACTCGACCGCCCCGTCGATGCTATCGGGTTCGTAGGGGTCCTCCGGGTCGGTGACTTCGGGTTCCTGACCCAGCAGGCCGAACACGCGCTCGGCGCTGGATTTGGCGAGCTGGTACTTGTTTGCGGACCGCCCGATTCGGCGCATTGGCGAGTACAGCCGGCGGATATACAGGAAAAACAGGGCAAACGCTCCGGTAGACAGCGCCGCTTCGCTCTCAGGATTCGTGATGAAGTCCATCCCGGCGACATACAGAATCAGGACGAACGCGATCCCAGTAAGCAGCCGTAGGCCGGCAAAAAAGGCCCGCCGGATGCGCAGGGCAGCCACTTTCTGGTCGTGATACTCTTGGCTCTGGTCGGTCACCCGTTTGCGCTCGAAGTCGTAGCGGTCGAACGCCTTGATAACTGGCGCGCCACTGAGGTTGTTCTCTAGCCGGGTGTTGAGCCGCGATACTGTCTGGCGGATGGAGCGATATTTCGGCTCAATCCAGGTGAGGAAGAAGCCACTGGCGATGCCGATGAGTGGGACGGGTCCGAGCGCGATGAGCGCCAGTTTTGGAGAGTACCGATAGAGGATGACCGCGATGCCACCGACAGTCGCGACCACCCGTATCATCTGGCGGAACTCCGTGTTCAGAAACGACTCCAGCCGGTTGATGTCGCTGTTGAGTATCGACATCATCCCGCCCGTCTGGTGGTTCGCAAAGAAGGACAGCGAGAGATGCTGGAGATGGTCGTAGGTGTCGTTCCGGAGGTCTCGCTGGATTTTCTGTGCGCTCGACTGGAGAAGATATCTGGAGGCAAAGCGCGTCGCCGAGCGGAGCAGGTAGGCGATGGCCGCAATGGCGACCAGCCGCTGGAGGAAGGCGATTCGGGCGGCTTCACCAGTGATTTCGCCCGGCGGCAACAGGCCGGTATCGGTCAACAACCCCGGTTTGCCGCTGCTAAGGACGACGCGGTCGATGGCTGCAGCGACGATTATCGGCGGCACGAGGCGGGCGAACCGGGTACAGAACGCCGCTATGATGCCGACGAGCAGCCGGAGCCAATAGGGCGTGGCGTAGCCGACGAGGTTGACCATCGGGTGGCCATCGACGTTCTCGCGGACGCCCTCGAAGCCGCCCTGGTCGTCAGGCATAGACGCTAGTTGGTCCGGAAACTGATATATGCCGGGCTTCGGCCCGAAGACGGTCCCCTCACTGCGTCGTCAAACGTAGATACAGCCTTCACTTTCGGGACCCGAGGTGAGCGGTCTTGCGCCGTCGGCCAGCCGGCTCGCGGAGACGACGGCGGCCAGCGAGTCCAGCGCGTCGTGGTTCCCGAGGTAGGTGTCGCGATGTTCACCAACGGTGACGCTACAGGCTTCGACCGCCGCGACGTTTGCCTCCCGGCGCTGTCGGGGGTCGTCGACGTTCTTGTACCCCTCGCGGTAACAGCCCAGCCAGCCGAACGTCGCGGCGGGGTACACCTCGACGACGAGCGTCTCGGCGTCCCAGCCTTGCATCGGTACGACGGCTGTTGCGTCGTCGTCTCGCAGTTTCCCGAGCACATCCCGGACGCCGTAGAAGGTCATACTGCGTGTCCGGTTCGTGTAGGGACACAGCGCGCCGCGTCGGAAGTCCGTCTCCCGGCGCAGATCACGGCTGCCAGTCGTCATCTCGGCGGTGTGCCGGCACGCCTCGGAGAGCGACCCCGGGTCGGTCGGGCCGCTGCCACTTGCAAGCCAGTCGACGAAGCCGTCCCAGGTCCCCCCACACTGCGCGTCAAGGAGCGCCTGTGGCAGACTGAACGGGAAATCCAGCCCGACAGTACCCACATCGTCGTCGGTAATGCGGTCGAGGAGGCCGGCATGGGCCGCTTCACGGTCACGCCCCCACTCGTCCGTCCCGCGGTAGCACTGTTGAATCTCCAGCCCGTCGTCCGTCGGTATCGCCTCGGTGACCCAGAGCGCGTCGCCAGCGGTCGCTGCGCCGCTGAAATCCACCCCGAGGACGCGTTCACTCATACACCCGAGTACGCCGGTGCCGGTATCAATGTTGGGACTGGCAGGAACGGAATGCCCCCTTCCCCGTCCGTAAGGGGTTTGTCCCCGACGGACCAACGAAATAGTATGCCAGCCACCATGGAGGTCGTCTGCACGGACGACAGCTGCGAACTCGACATGTTCGAGATGCACTACACGTACGATATGCCGGACGATGTCGAACTCGCGGCGTTCTCCTGCCCGTACTGTGGCGGGACGGACTGCCTCGACGAAGTGGAACTATGATGCGGGACATCGGCTCCTCGATCAGCGACGCGATATTCGAGAACATCGGCCGGGCAGCCGGCCGGGTTCAGGAGAACAAGCCGCTGGCCTCGGACCTGCTGGAATCGGACGACTCCTACCTCGTCGTCTTCGACGCCCCCGGCACGACGGCGTCTGACATCCAGGTCCGGTACGTCGACGACCGTGTTGAGGTCCGCATCGACCGCTTCCGTGACTTCTACGAGGGCTTCGAGATGCGCTATCCCGGCCGCGGGCTCGCGCTCGACGGGAGCGTCACCCTGCCGAGCGACGCCGCTGTCGACCCAGAGACGGCCCAGGCCACGCTCAAGAGCAACGGCACGCTCCACGTTCGCATCCCGAAAGCCGACACGGACCATGATGAGGGCGAGGCAACGGATGTCGGCGTTGAAACCGACGACAGCGAGACCGACGAGGAGACCGAAGCGGCTGCGGAGGGCGAAACGGCCGACGTCGAAGACGTGACCGAATCAGGCGACGAGGGCGAAGACGACAACGCCTGACCGCCCTGTCTACTATTTCTTACAGCGTATTCACTCGTCCCAATCACGCGTTGGGTCGTCCAGCGCGGCGAATTCCTCCGAGCCGTCGAAGCGTGTCGGGTCGACGCGGTCGGGCAGGTGTTCCGAGAGCGGGTTCGGGCGATCGAGAACGGCCGCGGCGAGATAGTTCCCCAGCGCCGGCGCTCGCATGAGTCCGTGGCCCTGCCAGCCAGTCGCCACCCAGAGCCCGTCGGCGACCTGCCCGGCCAGCGGTGCGCCGTCGGGCGTCGCCGTACACAGGCCGGCCCAGGCTCTGTCACAGGCCGGCGTTAGCGCCGACGTTTGCTCGACGCGGTCGAGGCTCCGAGTGACGAACTCGGCGTCCGCGTCGGGGTTCCAGTCCGTCGGGTCGACCTCGTGTGCGCCGTCACCGACAAGTAGTGCGTTGCCCTTCGGCCGCCAGTAGAACTCCCGCGTCGCGTCGTAGAACGAGGGGAGGGGGGCGTCGACCGGGTCAGTTACGAGCGCCTGCGCTCGGTAGGCTTTCAGTGCGAGCGAGACGCCGACATCGGCGACGAGCGGCTTCGTTTGCGGGCCGGCCGCGACGACCACCGCGTCGAACGCTCGGGCTTCGTCCGCTGTTTCGACGGTTGCCGGCGAATCGAGCGAGACCGGGGTGCCCGTCTCGATGGTTGCACCCGCTTCGCGGGCCTGCTTTGCCAGTGTCGCCACCACCTTGTCCGGGTCGAGTACGCCGGCGTCGCGGGCGAGACCGGCCACCTTGATGCCGCTGGTATCGAGTGCGGGGTAGCGGTCACCGAGTTCCGCTGGTGTGAGTGCCTCGACTGCGACGCCGTTTTCCTGCATTTGCGTGATCTGCTCGCGGACGGCCGTGGCGTCGCTCTCGTCGCGCGCGACCCAGACGTAGGGCTGGGGCTCGAACAGGTCCATATCACGGTAGCGGGCGAGCGCGTCCGCGGCCACGGCGGCGTCCACGTCGTCAGCGAACGCGTCGTAGCAGAGGCCGGCCGCCCGGCCGCTCGCGCCGCTCCCGAGGGTGTCGCGTTCGAAGACCGTCACAGACGCGTTGTGGCGAGCCAGCGCCACCGCGGTCGACAGGCCGACGGCCCCGCCGCCGACGACGGCAACCGTCATTTACGAGAGGAACGGGCCGAGTCCACGCGCCGGGTAGCCGACAACCGTGTCGACACCGATGTCGTGGAGTCGCTCGGTTCGTTCGGCGACTGTCTCGACGGAGCCGACGAGCGCGTAGTCGCGGATCGCCTGTTTGAGTACGTCTCTGGCCCGGCCCGTCGCTCGGCTGTCCGTCGGTGCGCCCTCGGGCAGCGCGTTCCGAACCGGGCCGCGTCGGGCCGCGTAGTCGCCGACGGCGTCGAGCATCGCGTCTTCGCTGTCCGAGAGTACCAGCGGGGCGTAAACGGCAATCGAACCGTCGAAGCCGGCGGTCCGGAGTGTCCGAACGTCGCGGACGGTCGTCCGCGAGAGGAGTTCGTACTGCGTCCCGCCGACCGCCAGTGCAAGGCGTTCGATGCCTTCGGTGCCGACCCAGGGGTCGCTGGTATCGTCGACGGCCGCCCGTAACCGCGGTGCGACGGCTCGTTCGGCCTCGTCCGCTGAGAGATACGCGCTGTGGCCGGCGACCAGTACGTGTCCCGCACCTGCCGGCAGCGCGTCGAACCCGCTGTCGTCGCCCAGCGGATCGAAACCGTCGGCCCGAACTGGTGCGGTAACACGCACGTCAGTGGTCGACGCCAGCTGTTCGATGGTGTCCGGCTCCGGAACGTGGGCCGCTCCCTCGTAATCGATTGCGAGCGTCTCAATGTCGAGGGCCGTCGCTCGCGACACGTCTACTTCCGTCGGCTTGAGTGCCACCGCGTCAATGCCGGCGGCCGCCAGTGTCGCACCGGTAAGCGTGGTCATCCAGTACGCCACCAATGCCTCGGGGTTGGAAAATCCTGTCGCTCTCGGCCCCGCTCCAGCCGGCTCTGTGTTACTCAGCTTCGTCGCGCACGCTCGGCGGCAAATCGTCGTCGGGCTCCATGTACCGGTCCGGTTCGGGCGGCACCCGCCAGTCGGTCGCGAGTTCGAGCAACTGGACGAGCATCCGCGCCGTCGCACCCCAGACAGTGTAGCCGTCGACGTAAAAGAAGTGGAGCCGAATCTCGCCGTAGTGGGGGTGGTCGCGGTGCTCTGACTCGTAGTTGTCCAGATCAGTCAGCTCCGACACCGGGAGGGTGACTATTTCCGCAACTTCCTCGTCCGAGGGTAGGTAGTCGCGGTCTGGAATCCGCCCGACGAATGGACGCACGGAATAGCGCGTGATGGTCCGGATATCGTCCAAGCGACCGACGACATTGACCGCCAGCGGGTCGAGCCCGATCTCTTCGTTTGCTTCCCGAAGTGCAGTCCGAAGCAAATCATCATCTTCAGGTTCGCGGCCGCCGCCGGGGAACGACATTTGCCCGGGGTGGTCCGACAGGTGGTCGGCACGTTTCGTGAACAGTATCGCCTCGCCCGCAGGCCGCGTGACGACCGGAGCGATGACAGCCGCCTCCTGTGGCTCATCGTCCACGACGACTGGCTCGTGGGCCGCGACCCGGTCAAACTGCATAGCATACTGTAGGTGACCGACCGTCTTAATTCGGGCGGCTCACTCCTTCGAACTAGCCGATTTAATGGTGCAGAATACGGAATGCCGCCCCTCCCCCATTGAAAACTCGAATCGAAGCCCGTCTGATAAAAACGAACGCTGGTCGCGCTCTGACGTTATCACCTGTCGATCACACGTCGTCGAGTCGATCCCGGAGACCGTCCATCTCGATGCTCTCCCAGGCTTCGATGTCGTAGCTCACGTCAAGCAGTGTCTCGACGCGGTCCTCGTCGCCGTGCTTGACTGCCATCACCGCGTCCTCTCGGAAGCGGGCCTTGACGGCCTCGATAACGGCGTCACGCGCGAGGTCGCGGGCCGGCACGTCCATGATGTGTGGGAGGTCGGCCGCGCCGTCTGGCAGGGCCGGGAACGCGACCGGGCCGACAACCAGCAGCGTCTCGTCGGTGTCGGCGGCGTGGTCGTCGACGGCAACGAGATGGTACGAGTCGATAGCGCTGTCGATGGCCGCCGCGACCGCGTCCGGGTCGGCGTCGATGCCCTGCTTGAAGGCGAGTTCGCCGCAGGCGTCGAGGAGCTCCGCTCTGGTGAGCGAGCCGAAGAGGTCGACGACGCCAGCCAGCTCGTCCGGTTGCAGGTCCATACAGGTGACGCGGCACCGAGCGGCTTCAGCCTTTAGGCTCGGGCGGCGCTCGGCAGCCGGCCGTTGCGGTGCAGCGACACCATTGCGACGAGGACGACAAGTAACGCGATTCCCATGCCGCGAAGCAGCGTCGGAAACGTGACGCCGGCGTCGAGCAGCCGTCCGACGATCGCGCTTCCGGGAGCCTGCATCACCATCATGCCCGCGCCGTAGGTGGCGTAGGCGCTCGCGCGGTGGCGGTCCGGGAGCGAGCCGAGCAGGTACGCGTCCACCGCCGGGAAGATACTGTGGATGACGTAGCCGACGACGACGCTGAACGCGGACAGCGACCAGAACCCAGTCAGCGACGGCAACACCAGCACACAGCCGGTAAACGCCGCAAGCATCGTCAGGAGGTACGGAATCGACGGCAGCCGATCGGCCAGACGGCCGCTAACGTAGAAGGCCGGCACCCCGGCGCCGAACGCGAGCAACAGGAGCGTCCGTCCCCGTTCGGGCGTGAGGCCGACGCTCGTGGCGTAGGTGACGTAGAAATTGAACAGTCCGTTCCAGACCAGTCCCGCGACGCCGATGGTAGCGACGCTGGTGACGATGATGTGCCACTGGGCACGCGCCGCACCGAGGAGGTCGCGGTCGTCGCTCCCGGCGTCAGGGAGTCGAGAGCGTCTCGCGACGATAGTGAAAGCGACGGTTACCAGTCCCGCGGCGACGGCGATCCCCTGTAGCGCGGTTCGCCACGTGCCAACGACAAGGACGAACGATATCAGCGCCGGCGCGCCGACAGCGGCGAGCTGGGCGGCGACGCCGTGTTGCCCGAGCGCGCGGCCGGGTCGGTCCGGAAACAGCTCGCTGACCAGCGTGTTCGCCGCGGTCAGGTAGACACCGCTTGCAAGCCCCATGCTAAATGCGCCGACGAGCAACAGCGTCGGGTCGAACGCGAGCGCGGTGAACGTCGTCCCGAGAGTCAACACGACACCGGAGCCGAAGATGACCTTCGCCCGCGATATCCGGGTCAGCAGGACGCCGGTGGGCAGCCGCGGGAGGGCACTCCCGGCCCAGGCCATCGTCGCGAGCAGTCCGAGTGTCGCATCAGAGGCGCCCGTCGTCGCCCGAATCGGCTCAATAAGCGGTGCAAAGACGACTCTGCCGAGGTTGATGCAGAACACCATCCCAAGCAGCGAGCCAAAGATGCGGCGACGTGACACGACCGGCGATAGATCGGAAAACCTGAACAACGTTCCGGAACGCCGCCACGGGGTTTTTACACGCGGGTAGCACACTGGCAGGTATGGACTCAGTGAGGAAGGCCCTCCGAGCCGGCGATGTCGAGAAGGACAACTACGGACGGCTCTCCTGTACCAGTTGTGACGAGCCACTTGCGACGGAGAACGACCCGGACGAGGTCGGGAAAGTGCGTGTCTGCCCCGAGTGCGACGGCAAGTGGAAGGAACTCAGCTAGCTATTCGAAGACGGCGTCGAACGCATCAGCACCGAGCGGTTCGTATCGGCCCGCATCGACGTTTTCCTGGGCGTGTTCGACCGACCCCGTGCCGACCAGCGAGCAGGTCACGCCCGGCGCACTGCGCGCGAAATTAATGGCGCGCTGTGCGCTCGTTTCGCCCGAGAGCTTCGCCGCTACGTCATCCGGGACTTCCGCGGCTAGCTGTCCTTGCATGATGGATGCGCTGGTGAACACGTCTAGCCCGGCCTCGTGAGCGAACCACAGCGCCGACTGTGGCCCCTCCGCGCCGTCGTGAGACTCGACAGTGAACGCGTCAGCCATCGCGACGTTGAACGGCAACTGAATCGCGCGGAGATGCGTCGCCGCGTTCCCAACCGTCTCCGCGGCGGCGCGTGCACGCTCAACGATTTCCGGAAGTGAGAGGTAGCTGTCGTGGTCGGCGGCCACGCGGAACGCCTCCCACGTCGCAACGCCGTAGTGCTTGATATCGCCGGCCGCCGCCCGCTCCTCCAACTGTTCGAAAGTCGCCTCTAGCTGGTCGTACACCGCCTCAGGCGAGTTCGTTTTCAGTTGCGTCTCCGGATTGTGGACGTAGTAGAGGTCGATGGTATCCAGCCCGAGATTCGTCAGCGACCGGTCGACCTGATCGTCGATGTAGTCGGGCGCAATGCAGTGCTGGCCGGCAACGAGGTCGTCGCGGTCGACGAGGCCGGTGTCGAGGTACTCCGACCGGACGAACGCGCCGGGATCAGCCGGTCGGTCCCCGTCGAACGGGACAAACCCGCCTTTCGTCGCAACTGCGATTGCTTCACGGTCCACGTCGGCGTCTGCGACGGCGTCGCCGACGACGCGCTCGGAGCGCTGATGGCGGTAGTTTATCGCCGTATCGACGACGTTGATGCCGGATTCGAGCGCCGTGACGATGGCGTCGTGATAGCTTGCGTCCCGCTCGTCGGTCGGGTCGCCCAGATACGTGCCGATGCCGATACTGGAGACGACGCCGTCGCCGAATCGACGGTAGAACGTGCGCGCGAACTCGTCGTGGTCGTCCCGGTATGCCCAGGTCGCCTCCCGTGTGGCCATACCGGCCGTTAGTCGGGCAGTGACAAAAGGACAGAGATTCACTGGAATCGACGAGGGCGTTCCAGTCGCTCGCTACAGCTCGCCACTCATGGCGTCGAACACCCGCTCACGGAAGTCCTCCCGGGAGACGCCGTTGCTGGGGCCGAGGCCGGCCATGTGTTCGACCGGGACCTTGCCACCGCCCATTCGCGCGTGGCCGCCACCCTCTGCCATCGGGATGTCGTCGACGACGGCCTCTATCGCCCGCCCGATGTGGACGCGGTCGTCCCGCGAGCGCCCGGCGATACGCATGGTGCCCTCCTTCTCGCCCACGACGACGACCGCGGAGACACCCTCTAACGTCTCAAGTTCGTCTGCTGCCTGTGGAATCGCGTCCGTGTTCGACACCTCGCCCACATCGCTGAACGCGTAGGGCGCTCGCACCTCTCGTTTCCCGATAGCCCGGGATTTCACGTCGAGCACTTCCGCGTCGACCTGGGGGTTCGCGATCCGGTTGAGCAGGTCGCTATCCATCCCATCGTAGAGGTACGCGGCAGCCGCGAAGTCCTCGGACTTACACCCGTTCGTCAGCGACCGGGTGTCCGACTGGATACCGTACATCAGCCCCGTTGCCAGTGCACAGGGAACGGTTTCTGCCGGTGCCGCGTCGATATCGATACCCCCGTTCCCCTGTGTGTCGCTGAACTCGAATTCTAACTGATTGAAGTAACTCGCGAAGATGGTCGCACAGGCCCCGTAATCGGACCGGATGTCGGTGAACTCATCCCCGCTGCCGTTGCCGGGATGGTGGTCGATGACGGCGACTGGCTCGACCTCCTCGGCACCGGGGAAGCCGCGTGCCGTGTTGTGGTCGACGAGGACGACCGCCTCGCCGTCGATGTCTTCGACAGTTTCGATATGGTCGAAATCCAGATCCAGCACTGTTTGGAAGGCCCGGTTTTCCGGGCGGCGTATCTCTCCGGGGTACAGCAGCGACGCCGACGTATCGGTGCCGGCGACGAGTTGGTTGACGGCCAGGGCAGAGGCCATCGCGTCCGGGTCCGGGTTTGGGTGCATCAACACCGCGATCCGGTCGTAGCCGGTCAGCGTCCGACGCAGTCGCTCGCCGGGCGTTCGGCTGAGATACCGACGCAGCCAGACGCCAGCACCGAGAAGGACGAGGAGGGCCACAGCGACACCAGCGATCAACAAGGGATTCTCGCTAGCGAACGCCGCGGCGGCGTCGATCTGGAGTCCGCCGGCGGCAACGCGTGTCATACCACGCAGTTCGCCAGCCTATCAGTAATAAAGTTCGCCCCTTATACAGCTAATTTTGCCGGTATTCTCGGACGGCGTCGCGGTACCCCTCCCGGAACGTCGGGTACTCGAATGTATACCCGAGTTCCTGGAGCCGCCCGTTCGAGCATCGCTTGCTCGTCTGAATACGGCGCTTTGCGGTCTCTGAGAGGCTATCGTCGGCGAGTCGTTCATCGGTGGTCTGTTTCGGCGGGAACGGGACCTCACACTGTTCGGCCAGCCAGTCGGCAAAGGCCCACTTCTCGACGGGTTCATCGTCGACGACCAGCACGACTCCGTCACGGTGGTCCTCGGTCAGCAGATGACGCACGGCCCCGGCCGCGTCGGCCCGGTGGACCATGTTCAGGTAGCCGGCCGTCACCGGCCCCTCCAGATACCGCTCCAGTCGGTAGCGGTCCGGGCCGTACAGGCCGGCAAAGCGAGCAACTGCACCGTGGCCGCCGTGTTCTGTGGGACGCTCGCGGGCGACCCGCTCCGCTTCGGCCAGCACTTCTGTCTTCTCTGTCTGAGGGTCCAGCGGCGTCTCCTCGTCGACCCACGCGCCGTCGTGGTCGCCGTACACGCCGGTGCTGGAGGTGTACACTAGCCGCTCGGGCGGGTCCGCCCGTGACCAGAAGTGGTCGATAGCTGTCCGGAGCCCCTCGACGTACACCTCGCGGGCGGCCTCGGCTCCTCGCCCGCCGGAGCTCGCTGCAAAAACGAGCCAGTCAGCGTCCGGCACCGCCGACAGCGACTCGGGGTCGGTTACGTCGGCTTGGACCGCCTCGAAGCCGGCGTCCTCGATAGCCGCGATGCCACTGTCGGAGCGGCGAACGCCCACGACCTCGTGGTCGTCGTGCAACTGCCGCCCGAGTTCGAGGCCGACGTAGCCACAGCCCAGAATGGCGACGCGCTCCGTCACCGCTTTTCCCCCTCGATGTAGCTGTGCAGGAGGGCGTACTCGGCCAGCGTCACTGGATATCTGCCCTCGATTTTCTGCTGGATTTCCTTTGGCTCCAGTTCGTCGTCGATGCCAGAGGCCAGCGATTCTACGTCCATCACAGCCGTCGTCATCCCCATCAGGAGGATGTCCTGCGCTTCGGCCTGCAGTGCGTCAGCGTCCGGTCGGTTCGGTCCGGTCGCCAGTACGGCGACCGCCTCGTCGAGCGTCCGGTCAGCGATATCGCCGTCGGCGAACGCTGTCACCGTCGCTTGGTCGAGACCGGTCTCGGCGACGATCTCCTCGACGCCGACGGTCTCAACTGTCTCGGTCAGCACGGTGCCGTAGGCCGCCAGTAACTCCTCGTGGGACTGCTCGCCCGCATCCGGAAACTCGCCTCGAAGCATGGGCATCGGTATGGCCCCGGGGTATTTTACTTCGGTTATGCGGTCCGAGGTCAGGAGCCTGCGTCCGGCCACCCACTGGATTCCTCCACGGCATTACCGCCCTTATCACCGACTCCGCGCGGTTTGGGTGGCACGACGACGACAACGCCAGTATCGGCCCGGAACGAGATGCGGTCAGCGGTACCCAATTGCTCGCCTGTTCCATCGTCGTCAACGTCGAGCGTAACATTGTGTCCGTCACGCGCATAGGTGGTCTGTGCGCCGGGCTCGCTCGGCGGCCCGTGACTCGCAGAGACGGCGAACCGTGCGTACTCGCCCTCGACGGTCACCCACCAGATGTTCGCTGTCGCGTACCAGGGAGTAGCCGGTGGTGCCAGCGGGAGGCCTGCCGGGAGCCTGTCCGTCCCGAGCCGCTTCGTCGCGACCTGTTGGGCCTTCTGTTCGCCGGCACTTGCTAGGGCGCTGCTCAGTTCGTCTTTCGCAACGGACCGCACCGCCGAGGCCGTCCCGTTCGTCGAACCCAGCGCCGGTCTGGTTGCCGGTGTATCGACCGAAAGCAGTTGCAGGCGGAGGCGGTCACGTTCGACCCGCGTGAGGTTCAGTCGGGCACCGGCGACACGGGCGACCCGTTCCTGAGCGGAGCCGTTGGTCAGGGCCAACGCCCGGGCCGCCGATGTTTCCCACGGCGACATCGCTTCAGTGACAATGGCCTTGCTCTCGTCCTGTTCAGCCTCGGTGTGCTGGGAGACTGCCAGCCAGAGAGTCGTCGTCATCTCCCTGTTGGCCGCCTCGACCTCCCGCTGGAGTGCATCGCGTTCTGAAGCGAGCGTGGTGTTCGACTCCGCTTCGAGGGTCTCGTTCGCGGCCGCGAGTGTGTTCGCTGCCGTTGCGAGGCGTACCCTGTCGGCACTCTCGAACGTACCGCCAACGACGGCGTCAGCGGCGTCGCCATAGGGGACTGTGAACACGTTCGCGTTCCGCGCCACCAGCGGATGCTCGCTCCCATCCAGCGCGCGATACCGACTCTCGTTTAGCTCGGCCAGCGTCAGATACGGCGTCTGCGCATCGACCCGTGTTCTGACGGGGCCGGCCGGACCGACCGGCACCGGACGCGAGCGCGGAACGGGCGTCTCCCGCGCCGTTAACCCTTTGCGGAGGGCGCGCAACGACCCGTCGGTATGTTCCGATAGCTGTGTATCGACTCGCTCTCGGTTGCTGTCACGCGCTGTGGCCTGCCTATTCAACTCCGCAGACACCGCATTCAAATAAGTCAGCCGGGCCGCGACGCGTGCCTTCTGTGCCGCGCTATCGTAGGTGTCCGGCACGGCCGCAAGGGTTGCACGGCGTTTCGCGACCCGTTCTCGGAGTTCCTGCGGGGGATTCGTTTCGAAGGTCCCGACGCGTCCGCGCTCGACGGTGACGGTCGTGTTGCGGACTGACGCCCGTAGACTCATCAGGTCCCGATACACCCAGTCGTGCAGTTCTGGCGGTCGGTCGGCCGTCACCGTCGCCTCCGTCCGGCTGAGGCTATCGTCGACGACTCGCTCAGCGGTCTCGTCTCGCCCCCCGGCGTGGCCGACGAGCGTGTCCATCGCTTTCGGTTCCACATCGGCGAGGTTCGACCCGTTCAGCGGACTCGGGCTGGCGTCGTGCGCGGTCCGAATCGAGCGGTTCGGTGCCGGTGAACGACCGTGATGGCGGCCGACGACGGCGACGGTCACGCGATAGCGCGCGGTGCTTGACGCCGTCGTGCGCCGACGCACCGACCCGTTCTGCCAGACGGCAGTCCGCGTGTACTGGCGCTCGACAGTCCGGCTGAACGTCTCCAAGGTATGCCAGCCGTCCGGCGTTACGACGCGACCGCTGGCGTTCCCAACTGCCTCCGTAGCGGTGGTCGTCCGGTCGGCGACCAGTGTCCACCCGGTGCCCGGCGTCGGCGGCGTCCCCGGCGGCCCCCCGCCAAGCTGATGCCTGTCGGTTTCCAGCGCTATCTCGACCGTGTATGCGGCTTCGAGCGTCTCGTTGAGCGCTGATGGCTCGGTGACTGACCGGAACGCGGTGTCGGCTGTCTCGTTGACGCCCACGGTCATCGAATCGGACGGACTCGGACCGGCCGTGGACTTCGGACGCGGCGGCGTTTCACTGACCGGCTTGTACTGGGCCTGGTCGAGTACCTCCGTTGAGTACGCTGTCCCCTGGCTCCCCCGAATCAGGTCCTCGATTCCCGTCATCGCTGTCGCCTCGGTCAGCGCACGGCGGCCGGCTGGGTCGCTCCGCCCGAAGGTCGACCGCTGGACGCCGAGCAATGCACCGTTCGTCGCCAGCGAGACGTGCCGGTTCGCGACGACATTTTCGATGCCAGCGCCGCCGTATTGTGCGTAGCCTCTCGCCCACGCTATCGGGTACAGCCGGGCTGTCATCCGCCGGCTCAGCCCCGGATTGTCCAGACCGTTGTTCAGACGCGTCTGGTAGGTCGACACTTGATCGTGGAGCATGAGCGCCTGTGTCGGGACAACGACAGTCGGCGAAACGCGCCGGGTCGAGACCACCGCTCCGTTGCGCCGGACCGTCAGAGTGACATTCTCGACTGTGGCCCGCATCGCGGTTTTGTTCGGCCCAGCGCGCTCGACCGAGACGCGGTGTTTCGCCGCCCGGAGGTCGCTTACGTTAGAAACCGCTGGCAGGCTGGCGGTCACAGTCACGTCACCGCTTCGGCCGGAGACGCGCTCCAGCCGGTCGGCGATCCGGAGATAGGCACGGATTCTGAGTGAATCCCGGAACGCCGTCGAGTCGTTCAGGACCCGGCCAGTCGCTGTGTCGGCCGGCGTGACGACCGGATTCGCCGCTGCCTGCTGGCCAGCCGTCGAGACGCCGTCCCGCACGGCGATCTGTGTCTCCGCCGTGGCCTGATTCAGCGCCCGTTCGACCGCCGTCTCGCTCGGAGCCGGTTTGGTGACGAACGTCGGGGCTAGCGTGAGACTGCTCACCAGCAGGAGAACGCCGAGCAACGCGAAGGGGACTCGGCCACGGGTGTCGTCCCTCACGGCGACCACGTCCTGACAATGACGCGGACGCGGCTCGCCCGAACGGCGCGGGCGGCGTCCGCTGGCGAGTCGTACCGCGACCGCATATCGGTTCGAAGCCGCGCTGCGAGCGCTTCGGTCAGGTCGCGGTTCATCTCGACCGTCGACTGTCGTTCGACAGCAACGCTCGTTCCGGTCAGATCAGCCATGCGCTCGTATCGCGTCGCCAGCAGCACGTCTGCGGGGTAGTCGCCACGGAGGGCGTACCGCGACTGCGTCGGCGGGAACAGCCCGTCGACGATGCTCCGAGCCACGACCGTCGCCACGCCGTCGTAGCCGTTTGTCCCCGCCGCTTCGCGGGCCGGCTCCGAGACGTTCTCCATCCCGCTCGGGACAGTTACCGTCGCCGCTCGAACGTCTACAGTATTCGGCGGCCGGTCGCCGACGCGGTACTCACCGCGGACTGGCGCACCGCGATACGGGGCCCAGGTGACACGGACGGCCGTTCGATGCCCCTGGCTGTGGAGTCTATCACGCGTCGCCGCCGCGACTCGTGACTCAAAGTCCGTGCCGGCGCTCGATACCCGGTCACCGTCAATGGTGACGCCGCTCATCGCCGCCTCACCGAGTAGTTCTGCGACGGTCCCGTGACTCGTCCGCTGCCGCCGCGTAGCGTGGTCGGGTGGCCTGCGGTGCTCTGACGGTGGGACGAGCAAATCGTACTCGACGCTCGCGGTACTCGTCGCCAGCGTCGACGCTTGGTCAGCCGCAGGGTTTGTGGTCGCCGCCGGTTTCTCGACACCAACGCCGCTCACGAGAGTCCCCGCAGCAGCACCGACGAGCAGGAGGAACACCGTCACGTCAGCGACGGCACTCATCGCCCTGTTCATCGCCACACCCGAACGGTGAGCGTTCCGCGACGGACTGCTCCCGCTCCGACTCGCACGCTCACCGTTCTGGTTTCGGTGTCGGCGCTCTTCGGTGGCTTTTGCCCACTGCTCCATCGCTCGCCGGTCGTCGATGTGATGGTCGCGTTCTCGTGGTAGTTCGCTGGCACCGCATCGAGCGCGCTATTGAGCGCCTCTGGCCGAACGACGCCGGCCGACGAGAGCCGCTGTTCCACAGCATCGGCGGTCGGCGTGGCGAGATTGCGGTCATCGTCAAGCGTTCCGAACGCGTCGTCTACTACGCCGGCATACAGCGCTACGCCGAGCGTGACGGCGAAGACAGCGACGAGCGCGACCAGCGGTTCCGTCGTCGCCCTATCCGACGATAGTGACATCGGTCCCTCCCCAAGCCACATGCCTGACGGTCACCCGGTCCGGAGCCGGTCGCCATCCGTCGTCTGTAGTCCGGGCCTGACGGGCATCTCGATGGAACGCCGCTGGTGATTCGTACACCGCCTTCGGCCGCGTACCGTCGACCACAGACTGTAGCTGCTCGGTCCGCGCCGGGACAGCCGTTCGAATCAGTCGTGCGGTGGCTGTCCCACCGTCGTTGCGAAGACGGATTTCACGGCCGTCGAACGCCCACTCTGTAGCGACGAGTCGTCGGTGTGCGACGGACCCGGGCGGGCTGGTTGTGACCTCATCGATAGTCGCGGCCGCCGCCGTCGCGTCCGGCGGTGCGGTCGTCGGGAGGCCGACGACGACGCCGAGGACGGCCACGCTCACTATCCCTAGGCCGACCCAGAGATACAGTGTGTCGACGTGCGTTTCGAACATGGAACGGCCTGGCTGCGTTTTCTGATTTAAACTCTCAGACCAGCAGCTCAGTGGCGACGACGGCGACGAGGAAGGTGGCCGTAGCCGACAGGAGCGCCAAGCCGGTTCGGTAGCCAACGAGCGCGCGGTCGAGACCCCGATGCAGGCCCGTCGATAGCGCCGTCAACAAAACAGCTAAAACGAGCACGTACCAGCCGATGACCGGTCCCAGCAGCGCATTCGGAACGGTAGCGAACTGCTCGCTGCCACCCATCGATCCGGCCAGCGCGACAGTCGCACCGCCGATAAGCGGACCGAACAGCGCGGCGGTGTTCGACAGCGTTTCGGTTATCTGCGAGAGGTCCCTGCGCGTCTCGCGCTCGATGGTCCAGAGTGCGTCCAGATGCTCGCCCATCGTCGTCACGGACGTTCCCGCCGGTGGCCCGATTGTCGCGGCTGTATCCAGCAGAGTCGCCGCTCGACGGGTACGGCGGCTCGGGACCTCAGCGAGCGCGCCGCCGGGACCCAGAAATGCCACCTCGACGCTGGTGCCGAGGCGTTCCTGACGCGCGACGGCGGATTCGATCACGGCGCTGGTCGGTTCGGGAGTCTCGTCGACAGCCTCGACAAGCGCGGCTTCGACCGACTGGCCGCGGTCCAGTCGACGACCGACAGCCGATAGCACGTCCGGGAGACCCGATTCGATATCTGTGACGTAGTCGCGCACCTCGGCCACGGGGCGGTAGTAGTTGACGAGCGCGCTCCCGACGCCGGCCCCAAGCGCGCCGATGGGAGACGCCCACGTAGCGACGAGTGTGCTGGCAAGGAACCATCCACCGATTCCGGCGATGATGCCGCCCGCGATCGACGGGAGCGCCGACGCTGGCACGTCCGGATGGCTCCGTGGAATTGTCGCTGGCGGGAACGCGACCGGCCGCCGTCCCAGGAGCCAGCAACAGGCGACCAGCAGCGCGGCGGGCAAGACGACGCCGTAGATCCCGACCAGCACAGGGGCGGTCACTGGCACACCCGCGGCAGCGGCGGCCGGCAGCAGCGACGCCATCGCCAGCGGCAGGAGGACACCGAACGCGTACAGCCCGGTCGCCGGTCCTTGGAGTGAGGCCGCGAAGGCCGCCATCTCGTCGCGCGTCCCGTCGAGGATGCATCGCCGCGCGCGTTCGAGAACCTCGGGCCGCTCTTCGGCTTGAGCCGCCGTCGCGTTCTCGACCAGCCCGACTGCGCGTTCGAGCGCGGGGAAGCGGTCGCTCCAGGCTGTCGCGAACGTTCCCAGACCGCTCCGTGGCGTCCCTGCGGCTCGCTGCCGGTGGTGTTCCAGCCGGGTAGCGAGCGGGCCGTCTCCGGTCTGCCCGGCGAACGCCGCCGCCCGCTCAGCGCTGGGCCATAGCGTCGCGCCAAGCACCAGCGTCGTGACGAGCGAGGGCGCGGCCCCCAGCGTCCGAATCTGCTTCGCCTCCGCCGTGAAGAGGATACCGTACCGCCCCAGCGCCGCGACACCCAGAGACAGGCCGAGGAATCCGAGGCTGACAGTCGTCGCCAGCAGTCCGGTCACCATCACACCGACGAGTAGTGCGAGCAGGGAGCCACACACCGCAACGGCGTAGCTCGCCGTCAGCAGTGTCTCGGGCGGAGCCGAAACCGAAAGCAGCCGACACGCTCGCCGGTAGTCGTCCGGTACCTCGACAGTACCCGGGCAGGCCCCAATGAGCGCGGTTGTGAGCGGTGCGGCTGATTCCGTGTTCGCGTCGTCACGAGAGTCGTCTGAATTGCCGGCGTGGCTCACGGCTGGACCTCGCCTGTGGGCAGCTCGTTCTCAGGCGTCTCGACAGCCACCGACTCCTCGAACCGTTCGGTTCGCGCCTCGATAGCGTCGAGTACCTCTGCATAGGTCTCCCCGGGCGCGGCGAGTGACTCCACCAGACGGCTGTTGCCCCGCATCAGGCGACCGGTAGCCATCGCTGTCGACCCGTCGCGTTCGTAGAGCATCTCGAAAGAGACATCGTCGCCGTGAGAGACGGTTTCGGCGACAGATGTGATGCCGCGGCCGTGCGCCGACGCGGGCGGTGCCAGCGTTATCACGAGATCCGTCGCCGCGAACGACTGGACCGGGACGCCGAGGTCCGACACCAGCCGTTCCCGAACCGCTTCGGGGCCGTTACCGTGAATCGTTCCGAGGACAGCCCCGTCGCCGCCACCGACACGCATCGCCTCGTAGAGAACGCTGGCCTCCTCGCCGCGGACCTCTCCAACGGCGAGCGCACCTTCGCCGAGGCGGAGTGCTGTTCGCAGGGCCTCTGTGGCGTCGACCGACGGTCCTTCTTCGCGAGCAGTCCGAAGCGCCTGCACGTCCCGTCTATCGGACCGCAACGACGACGCTGGAAGTTCGGGCGTGTCTTCGATCAGGATGGTCCGGACCTCCTTGGGGAGCTCCCAGAGCAACGCCCCGAGTGTTGTCGTCTTGCCCGCGCCGCGGGGGCCGGCGACGAGGCAGGCCCCGCCGCGCTCCGCGACGATGGAGAGCAATCCGGCGACAGCGGCCGGCATCGTCCCGTTGGCGACGAAGTCGGCCAGCCGCCATACGTCGCGGTCGTGGGCGCGAAAGGCGAAGGCGAGGCCGTCACTGACCGGTTCGCTCACACCGGCGACGCGGATCTGCCGGTCAGCCACCGTCGCCGTTGCATCGAGCGTCGGGCTCGCTTGCGAGAACGCCCGGCCACTCGACCGTCTGAACGTCGACGCCAGCGTGTTCGCGCCCGCCGGCGTCAGGCGGACATTGGTTCGCATCGTCTCGCCATCACAACGCACTCGGAGCCGGGTGTCACTCACGGGGGCTGTCGCGAACACGTCGGACACTCGCTGATCGGCGAAGATATCTTCGAGAATCCCGAGCCCACCCGTGTGCTTCTCAAGCACGGGACCGACAGCGGTTGTCGTCATACTGTCGCCGGCCACCGCGGTAGCTGCGTCGTACGGGTGACAGCCGCCGTCGGCGGCAGCGGTCGCGACTCGCTCGTACGCTTCGACAAGCGCCTCCATCGTGTCCGCGTTGAACCGCTGTTCGCGGGGCTCGATGTGATACATCGGTAGTTGGTCGCCGTGCGTGTCGTATCGCCGAACGACAGCCTCTGTCGGGAGTGTCTGCTGGTCCCGGAGCGCCGAATTCGCTGGTGGCGCTGCCCCGACACGGGCGTCGCTAATCGTTGGTCCAGTGTATGCAGTAAGCGCCTGTTCGCTGGTATCGAAGCCTTCTGTGGCGACAGCCAATCCGGTCTCCGCAGCCAGGTCAGCGACCGGCCCCGCTCGACCGACTGCCTCCACGGCGGCATCGACGGGATCCCGGCGGGTACAGGCTGCAAGTCGGTCGTCCAGCGAGGCGACTCTGGTCGCGAACCGACCAGCCGCGGTGAGCACCGCCGCCGCCCGGTCGACGTACACTCGCTCCTGTCCTGCCTGTTTCGTGACGACAGTATCGACACTGGCTGAGGGGAGCGACCCGACGACTGTCGCCCGGCAGTCAGCCGACGCGGCGAGGTCGCCGCCGCCAGGACACTCGTCCGCTGTCACCACCAGCCGCCCACCCTCGATGGCCGTTTCACAGCGACAGTCGGACGCGGTCGATGATCCGAAAAGCCACTCACGCATGGCCGTGCCTCGCCGCGGCTTCGGACTTAAACCGATGGACCTGCAGTATCCGCTGACCATTTGACCGCGTCAGCACGAACACGAGCCGATGTGTGCCGGGTTCGTCGAGTCGGTCGGTCGCGGCTGTCGTTCGGATCGGGGTGCCGACCAACCGCTCGGTCTGTTTCCGGGACTCGACTGTCCAGGTCGCGATACCGACACCGGCCCGCTCCGCGAACTGTAGCTGACTGACGCCGGCGTTCGTGTAGGTCCGCACGGGGAGTCGTATCGTCACTGCTCGCCGTGCGTCGCCGTTCGCCGTCGCGTCGTCAGTCTCGACTAACGTCGTCAGTTCGGTCTCCAGTTCGTCCAGTTGACGCTCCATTGTCCCGCTGGCTGCGTCCGCTCGGGCTATCGACAGCGCTGGCGCTGTTGCACCGACAAGTGCGGTCGTGACCGCGACAGCGAGGACCAGTCGGTATATCACAGCAGCGCGCGGATACGCCCGACGATGCCCGCGTCAGGAGTCTCGTCGTTGTCGGGGTCACCACCGTCGGTGATGGCGGAGAAATCGGTCGGCTCTTCGGTTGTGGCGTTCGTTTCTGTGCGATCACCGCTATCCGACAGACCTGGATGGCCCTGTGCTGTCTCCGCCCATAACTGATCGGTCCCCGCCGCTGGTGGGTCAGATGTCGACGGCGACGACAGTGCTTCGTCGAGTCGGATTTCCAGTCGGTCGGTCGCCGCCAGCGCCGCGTCGGCGCGTTGCTCGATGTCTTCGTTGACCGCGCGGATGTTCCCCACGTAGCCGCGAAGGGCCTGTGTAGCGGCTTCGAGTTCCGCCGTCCGCTCGTCGATGTCGTCGATACGTTTTTCGACGGTATCCATACGGCTCTCCAACTCGGCGAGTTCCGTTACCTCCGGGAACTCAGTCGTTCCGTCCGTGACTGCGCGTTCGACTGTACGGAGCCGCTCGGCCAGCGTCTCGATATCTGTCATGCTTGGCGCTGGTCCCGTGCTCGTATTTGAACGCTCGGACGGGGTACTGCGGGAAACGTACCGGTCGCTATCAGAAAGCCCTCGTCCAGCCTCACCCGCCGAGGATGAACAGCGCGAGGATGATAGAGATGAGCAGGGTTACCAGAATCAGCAGCGCGACGATTGTGGTTGACGAGAGCGCTTTGTCGTCGGAGCGGAGTTTGCACAGCGGCATGATACTGAACTGTTAGTGGTTCTTCGTCCGGTAGCACTGGTGCTGGACCGTTAGTTCTATCGAACCAATCACCACACTGACCAGTACGCGCTTTCGGTCGAGTGATTGTCTCCAAGGCGCCAGTATCTGCCCCGGAGCCAGCAAACGTTTATTTCGGATGCCGTGGCCACGCCGTTCTATGACCGATAGCGACCAGGTGAAAACGGCACTCGCGGCGCTCGCTGACGGAGAGGGCGACAACAGCGACGGCGGGGGCGGGGCTACCGGAGCAGCCGACCGGGAGGGCGGTAGTAGCGCAGGCCGGATGGAAGCCCATGAGACGGGTGGCGACGCCGGCTACCGGACGGTCATCGAACGAGCAATCCGGGCAACCGACGATTTAGACGAAGCGGTCGCCTTCGTCGAGACGTTCGGCGTCGGACGACTCGAAGCAGCCGTCACACAGGCCGAACACGAAGTGAGTGGGCTGGCAGACAAGGGCCGGGCGGCTTTGCGAGCGTTCCGGCGATATCGGGACGCTGCGGCGGGACCCAGCGATGGATCGTAGCCACCGGGCTAACCACAGTGCCGCCGACCACTTTCACTCCGCTCACGATACCCCTTTAGGTGGCGCTGGCTTACGGGTGGGCAAATGACACGGGTGATACACACCGGCGATACCCACGTCGGGTATCAGCAGTACAACGTCCCCGACCGGCGGGACGACTTCCTCGATGCGTTCCGGCAGGTGGTTCGAGACGCCATCGCGGACGACGCCGATGCCGTTGTCCACGCCGGTGACCTGTTCCACGACCGCCGCCCAGCCCTGGCAGACATCATGGGTACGCTGACCGTTCTCGAAGAACTCTCCGAAGCCGATATCCCATTTCTTGCCGTCGTGGGCAACCACGAAGCCAAGCGGGACGCCCAGTGGCTCGATCTGTACGAATCGCTGGGCCTGGCGACGCGGCTCGACGACGAGCCGACCGTCATCGGCGATACTGCCTTCTATGGCCTCGATTTCGTGCCGCGCTCGCAACGCGACGACCTCGACTACGACTTCGCCCCACATGGCGCGGACAGCGCCGCGCTGGTCACTCACGGCCTGTTCCAGCCCTTCGATTATGGCGACTGGGATGCCGAAGAAATTCTGACCGAGTCGTCGGTCGAGTTCGACGCGATGTTGCTCGGCGACAACCACGACCCCGGCAAACAGCAGGTCGAAGACGCCTGGGTCACCTACTGCGGGTCGACCGAGCGCGCGAGTGCGAGCGAACGCGAGGACCGTGGCTACAACATCGTCACCTTCGGCGACGAGGTCCGGATCACCCGCCGCGGCCTCGACACCCGCGAGTTCGTCTTTGTCGACGTGGATCTTGGGCCCGAGGAAGGCGTCGAACGGGTCCGCAGCCGTGTCGGCCAGCATAATCTGGAAGATGCCGTGGTCATCGTCTCCATCAGCGGCGACGGTGACCCGGTCACCCCGGCCAGCGTCGAATCGTTCGCGCTCGATCGGGGTGCGCTCGTGGCTCGCGTCACTGACCACCGAGAAATCACGGCCGAGGAGCGAGAAACCGATATCAGCTTCGCCGACCCGGACGACGCCGTCACCGAACGTGTCCGCGACCTCGGACTGAGCGAGGCCGCCCACGACATCGACGAGACGATCCGGGCCTCGAAGGTCGCTGACGCGAACGTCAAAGACGAGGTCGAACGGCACGTCCGTGAACTGCTCTCCGAGGAGTCGGATGCCCTCGCAGCCGATACGGATTCGGATGCGAGTGATGAAGCGCCCGACACCGCGAGCGTAAACGAGGATGATGCCGACGACACGGCACCGGTGGACGGGGCCGATGACGACGGCCAGGCGAGCGTCGAGGAGTTCCTGTAATGGAGGGTCAACAATGAAATTCCAACGCGTCAAGCTATCCAATTTCAAGTGCTACGACGATGCCGACCTGCGACTGGACAACGGCGTGACCGTCATCCACGGACTCAACGGGAGCGGGAAGTCGTCCCTGCTTGAGGCCTGTTTCTTCGCGCTGTACGGCTCGAAGGCGCTGGATGAGAACCTCGGCGACGTGGTTACCATCGGAGCCGACGACTGTACCGTCGAACTGTGGTTCTCCCACGCCGGCGGCGACTACCACCTCACGCGCCGGGTCCGCGCGACCGGCGCGCAACCGACGACGGCGAAGTGTGTGCTGGAGACTCCCGACGGAAACTACGAGGGGGCGCGCGACGTGCGCCGGCGGATTACGGAGCTCTTGCGGATGGACAGCGAGGCGTTCGTCAACTGCGCCTACGTCCGCCAGGGCGAGGTGAACAAGCTCATCAACGCCTCTCCCGGCGACCGACAGGATATGCTCGACGACCTCCTCCAACTGGGGAAGCTGGAGGAGTACCGCGAGCGGGCCAGCGACGCCCGCGTCGGGGTCGGTCGCGTGCGCGACGACAAGCAGGGAGCACTCTCACAACTCGACGAGCAGATAGAGGAGAAAGAGGCGAAGGACCTCCACGAGCGCTTGAACGGCCTCGAAACGAAGGAGTCGGAACTGCACGAGGAGATCGAACACATCGAGGATCAGAAGGCCACTGCCGAGGAGACGCTCACGCGGGCCGAGTCGGTCCTCGAAGAGTACGAGGAGAAACGCGACGAACTGTCGACCCTCGAAGCCGACATCGAGGAACTGGAGACGACCATCACCGAGACCGAGACGGAACGAACCGAGCTCAAAGAGCAGATCAGCGACCTGCAGGACCAGCGGGCGTCGCTGCGGGAGGAGCTCTCGGAGACGGTCGCCGACACAGACCTCGACAGTTCGGACCTCGACCCCAAAACCGTCGATGCGCGACTCGACGAACTGCAGTCCCGCGACGACGAACTGCAGAGCCGCATTGAGGACCAGCGGGTCGACGCGAAGGAACACAGCAGCACCGCCGATGCGCTAGCCGAGAGCGTCGCGGACCTCGAATCTCGGGCCAAAGACAAGCGCGAGGAAGCCGACGAACTGGAAGCCGACATCGAAGCTGCGCGGGAGACTATTGCCGAGCGGCGGGAGCAGATCAGCGATATCGACGACCAGATCGCCGACCTCGAAGCCGAGTTCGAGGACGCGCCGACCGACCGCGACGGGGTGCGGTCGCACAAAGACTCCATCGCCAGTGACCTCGACGACGCCCGACAGCGGGTGACTGAACTGGAGACAAAACTGGAGAGCGAGCGCGAGGCGCTGGCCGAGGCGGAGGCGTTGCTTGAGGCCGGCAAGTGTCCCGAGTGCGGGCAGGACGTAGCCGAGTCGCCACATGTCGACTCCATTGAGGACGACCGCGATCAGATCGCGGAGCTGGAGGAGCGGCTCACGGACGCCCGTGAGGACGTGTCAGACCTGCAGGCAGAACACGAATCGGCGACGGCACTGGTCGAGACCGCGGACGAACTGGCGACGCTGGAGAACAACCGCTCGAACATCGTGCAACTGGTCGAGGAGAAAGAAGACGGGCTAGACGCGGACCAGGAGCGCATCGAGACGCTCCGCGAGGAAGCAGCGAAACACGAGTCCGAGGCCGAGACGAAGCGCGAGAAAGCTGCCGAAGCCCGCGAGCAGGCCGAGGACTGTCGGTCGGTCGTCGCCGAATGCAATCAGGAACGCCAGCAGGTCAAGCAGTCGATCGAGCGTTTAGAGCGGGTCGAAGACCTGCTTGCGAAGATCGACGACTGCACTGATGACATCGAACGCTTGCGAGAGAAGCGCAGTCAGCAGGCCGAACTGAACGACCAGCGCCGCGAACAGCTCGCGGAGAAGCGCGAGCGCAAGCAAGAGCTGGCTGAGTCGTTCGACGAGGAACGCATCGAAGAGGCTCGAAGCGAGAGGCAGCGGGCGAAAAAGTATATCGAGCAGGCCGAGGCGACGCTGGCGGAGAAACGCGAAAAGCGCGACGAACTGCAAAACGCCATCGGCGGCGTCACGAACGAGATCGAGGAACTGGAGTCACTGCGGGACCGGCGCGAGGACCTCGAAGCGACCTTGGAGAAACTCGAAACACTGTACGAGGAAACCGAGGAGCTACAGGAGATGTACGGGACGCTTCGGGCAGAGCTGCGCCAGCGCAACGTCGAGACACTCGAACGGATGCTCAATCAGACGTTCGATCTGGTGTACCAGAACGACTCGTACTCCCACATCGAACTCGACGGGCAGTACCAGCTGACGGTGTACCAGAAGGACGGCGAACCGCTGGAGCCCGAACAGCTCTCCGGCGGCGAGCGGGCGCTGTTCAACCTCAGCCTGCGGTGTGCCATCTATCGCCTGCTCGCGGAAGGCATCGAGGGGGCTGCGCCGATGCCGCCGCTCATCCTAGACGAGCCGACGGTGTTTCTGGATTCGGGTCACGTCACGCAACTGCTCGACCTCGTGGAGTACATGCGCGACGAGGTCGGCGTCGAGCAGATTCTTGTAGTCAGCCACGACGAGGAACTGGTCGGTGCGGCGGACGACCTCGTCCGCGTCGAGAAAGACGCCACGACCAACCGCTCGCGGGTCGAGCAGGTCGAAGCGACGGTCGCGGAACTGGCCTGAGCGCAGTCACGACGCTGGACAGCCCTCAGTCGCGGAGATGTGCCAGCCCGTCGCTGGCTGTCTCGGTCGTGTCGTAGCCACGCTGGCCATGGACTGTCGCCTCTGTGAGCAGGCCGGCGGCGCGGAACTCGGCCAGCAGGCCGTGCAGGTCACTTTCACAGAGGTCGTAGGCTGAGAGCAGTTCCGCTACGGAGAGCGGTCCGCGCTCGTCGACCTCCACGAGCAGGCCCAGCGCACGCTCATCGTGGGCCGCTGTAATGACGTGGCGGGCGGCGTCGGGAACGGCCTCGGCGGCCGTGGCCAGCGGCGATTCGCCATCCACAGGTTCGAGGTCGGCGTTCGGGACGTGCCGCTGTTCGCCGGTTTCAGGGTCCCTGACCAGACTCGAATCGGTAGACTCCTTCAGTAGTAAGTACCGCGTGCCGTCGTCGTCCCGCACAGTACGCATATGGCCGTTCGTAGCCGACCGGGCCGGTTAGCCGTTGTGGTCGCTTGACTCTGCGCCGTCAGCCGGGGTATCCGTTGTCTCGGCTGTTTCGCCTTCGCCGTCGTCCGACTTACGTTCGCGTTCGAACTGGACGTACCGAAACGTTCCGTACCCGAAGGCGATGACGCCGACGAGGAAGATCCGAACCCCGAGGTCGACCTGCCCCTCGAAGTAGGCCAGCATTGGCCCGAGCGAGAGCGCCAGCAGCGCGACGTTGAAAACGATGACGAGTTTGACGAACAGTCCCGTGGCGTCGCCGTCGTAAGCGCCGTCCGACGGCGATGGCACGTCCGGCCCGAGACTCTCCGGGTCGAACTCTTCGGGCTCATACTCGCTCTTCTCGGAGAGGACACCGCCGCTCTCGTTCGGGTCGTCCTCGCCGGGGATATCCATCACACTAGCTACGACGTGTGGACGCTAAAAGTACTTCCTGTCAGGCGATCTCCTGTAAGGTGAGCGCCGTGTCAGTCTGCAGCCACGCGAGCGGGTTCTCTGCGTCGTAAAACACTGTCCCCTCCTCGGTCTCGTAGGTCTCGGTCGTCTGGATGGCGTCCGGGAGCGCCGGCTCCGACCGCAGTTCTTCGGACCTATCCGCCTCGCCGTGGGGGGATGCGTGGTGCGACATTGGCCGTCAAACTTGGGTATGTTACTCGATGGCATATACTTTCTGCCTGTGGCAATACCCCGTCGACCGTCGGTGTTTTTATGCGGCATCTCGAAACACGGCCAAGAATGAGTGACGGGACCCAGGGCACGCTGGGGGACTTCGAGCAAGACGCGGAGGAGGACCGCCCGGTCGCCGACGAAGCGGCGGCCATCGCGGGCAACGGTGGGAGCGATAGCGGGGACACGAGCGTTGTCGACATCGACGAGCGCCAGTTCCCGCCGGTCGAAGAGACCGTCGAGTTCGTCGTCACGCAGGTCGACTACACCATTGAGGGGCAGGGCGACGACGAGTTCCCAGTCGTCCACGTCTTTGGGCGCACTGACGACAATGAGCCGGTCCATGCGCGTGTTTTCGATTTCCAACCCTACTTCTACGCACCGACCGACAGCGTCTCAGAGGACGAACTCCGCCAGTACGACAGCATCACCGGCTGGGAAGAAGCCGACGGAGACGGCGAGCCCTACGAGTCCATTCGGGGCGAGCGCCTGACGAAGATATTCGGCCAGACGCCTCGCGATGTGGGTCAGATCCGTGACGACTTCGATCACTACGAGGCGGATATCCTCTTTCCCAACCGCCTGCTCATCGACAAGGACATCACGAGCGGCGTGCGCGTCCCCGCCCGCGAACTTGACGACGGGAGTCTGAAGGTCCATCACGAGGAGATAACGCCGGTTGAGGCCCACGCCGACCCGCGGGTCAACACCTTCGACATTGAGGTCGACGACAGACAGGGGTTCCCCGAGGACGGCGAAGAACCGATAATCTGTCTCACTTCGCATGACTCCTACCGCGACGAGTACGTCGTCTGGCTGTACGAGTCCCCCGATGGCGTCAATGGTCCCGAGGCGCTGGCCGGCTACGACCCGATTCGGGAGGACTTCGAGGCCGATGTGCGCGTCTTCGACGAGGAGGAGGCCATGCTGGAGGCGTTCGTCGACTACATCGTCGACACCGACCCGGACGTGCTGACCGGCTGGAACTTCGACGACTTCGACGCGCCGTACTTCCTCGACCGACTGGAGGAACTCCAGAGCTACAACCACGACTACGACCTGCAGATAGACCGCCTCTCGCGAGTCGACGAGGTCTGGCGCTCGGGCTGGGGCGGCCCCGATATCAAAGGCCGTGTCGTCTTCGACCTCCTCTATGCCTACAAGCGAACGCAGTTCACCGAACTCGAATCCTACCGGCTCGACGCCGTCGGCGAGCAGGAACTCGGTGTCGGCAAGGAACGCTACACCGGCGACATCGGCGATCTCTGGGAACAGGACCCCGAGCAGCTGCTGGAGTACAACCTTCGGGACGTGGAACTGTGTGTCGAACTCGACCGCGAGCAGGACATCATCGACTTCTGGGACGAGGTCCGCACCTTCGTCGGGTGTAAGCTGGAGGACGCGACAACGCCCGGCGACGCCGTCGACATGTATGTCCTCCACAAACTCCACGGCGAGTTCGCGCTCCCCTCGAAGGGCCAGCAAGAGAGCGAGGACTACGAGGGTGGCGCAGTGTTTGACCCCATTACGGGCGTCCGCGAGAACGTCACCGTGCTGGACCTGAAGTCGCTGTACCCGATGTGCATGGTGACGACCAACGCCAGTCCGGAGACGAAAGTCGATCCGGAGATCTACGACGGCGACACTTACCGCGCGCCCAACGGCACCCACTTCCGGAAAGAACCGGACGGCGTCATCCGGGAGATGGTCGACGAACTCCTCTCAGAGCGGGAGGAGAAGAAGGCACAGCGAAACAGCTTCGACCCGGACAACCCCGAGTACGAGCGCTTTGACCGCCAGCAAGCAGCGGTGAAGGTGATAATGAACAGCCTGTACGGCGTTCTGGGGTGGGACCGCTTCCGGCTCTACGACAAGGAGATGGGCGCGGCGGTCACCGCCACCGGTCGGGAGGTCATCGACTACACCGACGAAGTCGTCGCGGACGAAGGGTACGAGGTCGTCTACGGCGACACCGACTCCGTCATGCTCCAACTCGGAGACATCGGCCCGGAGGATGTCGATGGGGACGCGACGGTCACCGACGAGATGCGCGAGAAACACCCGGAGATGGGTGACGACGAACTCGAACTCGTCGCCGCGACCATCCAGAAGGGATTCGAGCTGGAGGAGACGATCAACGACTCTTACGACGAGTTCGCGATGGAGCGGCTCAACGCGAGTGACCACCGCTTCCAGATAGAGTTCGAGAAGCTCTATCGGCGGTTCTTCCAGGCGGGCAAAAAGAAGCGCTACGCGGGCAACATTGTCTGGAAAGAGGGCAAACACGTCGACGACATCGACATCACCGGGTTCGAATACCAGCGGTCCGATATCGCGCCCATCACGAAGCGGGTCCAGAAGGAGGTCATCGACCGCATCGTCCGCGGCGAGGACGCCGAGTCCATCAAGCAGTACGTCAGCGACGTCATCGAGGACTATCAGGACGGCAATGTCAACTACGACGACGTGGGTATTCCCGGCGGCATCGGGAAGAAACTCGACAACTACGACACCGACACCGCGCAGGTCCGGGGCGCGAAGTACGCCAACCTCCTGCTGGGAACGAACTTCCAGAGCGGCTCGAAGCCCAAGCGACTGTATCTCGACCGCGTTCACTCCGATTTCTTCCAGCGCATCGAGAAAGAAGAAGGGCTGGACCCCCAGCGGGACCCGCTGTACGGCGAGTTCCGGCGGGACCCTGACGTGATCTGTTTCGAGTACGCGGACCAGATTCCAGAGGAGTTCGAGATCGACTGGGACAAGATGCTCGATAAGACGCTGAAAGGCCCGATTGCTCGCATTCTGGAAGCAATGGACATCTCCTGGGAGGAGGTCAAGTCCGGACAGGAACAGACGGGACTCGGCAGTTTCATGTAACCCACAGAAAGCAGGTGGTTACTGCTGCAAGAAATATTGTTTCTATATACAGAAGTTGAGTTCACGGCAATGCGAAAGCTTCATGGGTGAAACGGACCTTCTTTCGGTTGACCTAAGAGATACCTATGGCTAAACTCGAAATCAACAATCTCCACGCAGAAGTCGCAGAAGAGGACGGTGAGACGATTCTCCGCGGTGTCGACCTCGAAGTCGAGTCCGGCGAGATCCACGCGCTGATGGGTCCCAACGGCTCGGGCAAGTCGACGACAGCGAAGATCATCGCCGGCCACCCCGCCTACGAGGTAACCGACGGCGAAGTACTCATCCACCTCGAAGAGGATGAGTTCGGTGACGAAGAGATCCCGGAGGATCTCCGAACCTGGAACCTCCTCGACCTCGAACCGAACGAGCGCGCCGCGCTCGGCATCTTCCTCGGCTTCCAGTACCCGGCCGAGATCGAGGGCGTCACGATGGTGAACTTCCTCCGCACCGCGCTCAACGCCAAGCTCGAAGAACGCGAGGAGCTCTTCGAGGACGACGACGAGGAAGAAGAAGCCGACGCAGAGGGTGGCGACACCAACGAGGACGCCGCCGGCTACGACACCTCCCCGATGGAGGGCAACGTCGAAGAGGGCGAAATCGGCGTCGCCGAGTTCCAGGAGATCCTCCAGGAGAAGATGGAGCAGCTAGATATGGACGAGAAGTTCGCGTCCCGGTATCTCAACGCTGGCTTCTCAGGCGGCGAGAAGAAGCAGAACGAAGTCCTCCAGGCCGCGATCCTCGAGCCCTCCGTTGCCGTGCTCGACGAGATCGACTCCGGGCTGGACATCGACCGACTGCAGGACGTCTCCAACGGGATCAACGCGCTCCGCGACGAGCAGGGCGCGGGTATCCTTCAGATCACCCACTACCAGCGCATCCTCGACTACGTCGAACCCGACCACGTCCACGTGATGCTCGACGGCCAGATCGCCACCTCCGGTGGCGCAGAACTCGCCGAAAAGCTCGAAGACGAAGGGTACGACTGGGTCCGAGAGGAAGCCTACGAGGCCGCGTAACGCCCTTCCGTACACAGCGATAACACTACACACACTATGAGCTCAGATCAAGACCACCTCAAAGAGACCGACACCGAGAAGCGCTTCGAGTTCAAGAAGGAGGAGAAGTCCGCCTTCGAAGCCGAGAAGGGCCTTACGGAGGAGACCATCCGGGTCATCTCCGAAGACAAGGACGAGCCCGAATGGATGCTCGAACGCCGTCTGCGCGCACTCGAGCAGTTCCACGAAATGCCGATGCCGGACGGCTGGCCGGGCGCGCCCGACCTCTCCGAGGTCGACGTTGACGAGATCGTCCCGTACATCCGTCCCGACATCGAGACCCGCGGCGGGGTCGACGACTGGAACGACCTCCCCGAGGAGATTCAGGACACCTTCGACAAGCTCGGCATCCCGGAAGCCGAGAAGAACGCCCTCTCGGGCGTCGGCGCGCAGTACGAGTCCGAGATTGTCTACCAGAACATGCAGGAGCGCTGGGAAGACAAGGGTGTCATCTTCTGTGACATGGACAAGGCTGTCCAGGAACACGAAGACATCCTCAAAGAGTATTTCATGACCAAGGCCGTGCCGCCGAGCGACAACAAGTTCGCGGCGCTGCACGGCGCTATCTGGTCCGGTGGGTCGTTCGTCTACGTCCCCGAGGACACCACGGTCGACATGCCGGTGCAGGCGTACTTCCGCATGAACTCCGACGGCATGGGCCAGTTCGAGCACACGCTCATCATCGCCGAGGAGAACTCCGAGGTCCACTACATCGAGGGCTGTTCCGCCCCGAAGTACTCCGAGTTCAACCTTCACTCCGGCGGCGTCGAAGTGTTCGTCAAGGAGAACGCCCACGTCCAGTACTCGACCGTCCAGAACTGGTCGAAGAACACGTACAACCTCAACACCAAGCGCGCCATCTGTGAGGCCGACGGTACGATGGAGTGGGTTTCAGGGTCGATGGGTTCGAAGGCCACGATGCTGTACCCCTCCACCGTCCTGAAGGGTCCCGGCGCGACGGACAATCACATCACCATCGCCTTCGCCGGCGAGGGTCAGGACATCGACACGGGCGCGAAGGTCTACCACAACGCCCCCGAGACGAAGTCCACCATCGAGTCCAAGTCCATCAGCAAGGACGGCGGCCGCACGAACTACCGCGGTCTCGTCCACATCGCTGACGGTGCCGAGGACTCCTCCACCTCCGTCGAGTGTGACGCGCTGATGTTCGACAACGAGTCCACGTCGGACACGATGCCGTACATGGAGATTCAGGAGTCCAAGGTCGACGTTGCCCACGAGGCGACCGTCGGCAAGATCGGCGACGAGGACGTCTTCTACCTCCAGTCCCGCGGACTGGACGACGACGACGCCAAGCAGATGATCGTCGCCGGCTTCATCGAGCCGATCACGGAAGAACTGCCGATTGAGTACGCCGTTGAGCTGAACCGCCTCATTGAGCTTGAGATGGAGGGGTCGCTCGGATAACCATGAGTACGCAGGTACACGCCAATCTCACAGAGACCCAGGTGGAACAGATTTCAGACGACCTCGGCGAGCCCGAGTGGCTGCTCGAAACCCGGAAAGACGCGCTCGCGGCGCTCGACGAGCTGGACATGCCAGACGTCATCCGGACGCCGGGTCGCACCTGGACGAACCTCGACGCGCTCGACTACGAGGCGCTGGTCGATCCGCTCGACTACGCACAGGACAAGGACCGCATCGATGCCGAAGGCGTCGAGGTACTGTCCTGGAGCGAGGCGCTCGACGAGCACGCGGACCTCGTCAAGGACCACTTCGGCAGCGTCGTCGACCCGCAGCGGGACTACCTCACCGCGCTGTCGACGGCCCTGTTCTCCGCCGGGACTGTCGTTTACGTCCCCGAAGGCGTCGACGCCGAGGACGTGAAGATTCGGACGACGATGAACAGCCAGTCGCTGTTCAACTACACGCTCGTCCTCGCTGAGGAGTCCTCCTCGGTCACGATTCTGGAACGCCAGGGGACCGGCGAGACGACCGACGACGACCAGTACTACTCCGGGATCGTCGAGGTCGTCGCCGAGGAGAACGCCTACGTCCAGTACGGCGCGCTCCAGAACCTCTCAGAGGAGACCTACAACTTCCAGGTCAAGCGCGGTCACGCCGACACCTACGCCACGGTCAACTGGATCGACGGTAACATCGGCTCCCGCCTGACCAAATCCAATGTCGAAACCCGACTGCTGGGTGACTCCTCCGAGTCACAGATTCTGGGTGCGTTCTTCGGCCACGAGGACCAGCACTTCGACATCGCGTCGCGTGTCTGGCACGAGGCCGAACACACCATCGCCGACCTCGTCACCCGCGGTGTCCTCGACGACGACGCCCGCTCGGTGTACGAGGGCGTTCAGGACGTCGGCCGCGAGGCCTGGGACACGTCGTCCTACCAGCGTGAGAACACGCTCATGCTCTCCGACGATTCCGAGGCCGACGCGTCGCCGAAGCTCATCATCAACAACCACGACACCGAGGCCTCCCACTCCGCGACGGTCGGACAGGTCGATCAAGAGGACATGTTCTACATGACCTCTCGCGGTGTCGACCCCGAGAGCGCGAAGAATATGCTCGTTGAAGGGTTCTTCGTCCCTGTGCTCGAAGAAGTGCAGGTCGACGAACTCCGCGAAGACCTCGACCAGCTCATCTACGAGCGTCTGCGAGAGTAATCGGGCGATTACTCTCGCAGGCTCACCAGAGCTTGCTCTGATGGTGTCTTCGGGAGTGAGCGGTAGCGAACGACCGAAGGCTCAAGAGAACTCGTTCTTTTGATGTCTTCGGGAGTAGCGAGGTCCATAGCGACCTCGAACGTTGCGTGACGAGCTCGGTCCTGTCGCCTTTTGTATCCGGTCGCGTGCAGCAGTCACCAGTCGCTCTTGTCGCCGCGAAGCCAGACGTAGTCACACGAGTCCAGCAGGAAGGTGACGCCGCCATCCTCGATGTGGTAGCCGCCGTCACCGAGTTGCTTTGATGTGTCAGCATCGGGGACCTCCCACTGGAGGACGGATTCGTGGTACTCGTCGGCGAAGTTGTGGGTGAAGATGAACGCGGTGTCGTCGGTGTCGACGCGGTGGACGAGCACGTCCCTGTGGCCCGATTCGGCCAGGTGGAGGTCGCCGTCGCTGAGTTCGGGGTTGTGTTTGCGGGCCGCGATGATGCGCTGAATGTGCGACAGCAGCGAGTCGGGGTCACCCTGCTGGTCGGCGACGTTGATGTGTTCGAAGCTGTACTCTTTGCCGGCGACCGGCGGGTTGTAGCAGTCCTCGCGGTCGGCCGTCGAGAAGCCGCCGTTCTCGGTGTCGTCCCACTGCATCGGCGTCCGGACTGACTCCCGTTCGTCGAGCCACAGGTCCGAGCCCATGCCGATCTCGTCTCCCGAGAGGACGACCGGCGTCCCCGGATAGGCAAAGAGAAGGCTGTGTACCATCGCGATGCGGTCGTGGTCGTGGCCGAAGAGGTCCGCCAGTCGCAGTCGGTGACCCCGGCCGAAAATCCATGAGGAGCCATCGTCGGGGCCGAAGTACTCCCGGGCGTGTTCCAGGGCCTCCTGAGGGAGTTTCAGGAGATTCCACTCGTCGTGGTTCCGGAGGAAGTTCGCCCACTGGCCGACGCCGGAGATATCCGGCAGGACCTCATTCGCGCGGTGGAGCGGCCAGGTGTCTCTGACGCCGACGCCGTACACCATGTGGGCGTTCAGGACGAAGTTGAACATGAGGTCGAACGCCTCGCCGTCGCCGAAATAGTAATCGAGGTGTTCGGGCTGGTCGTCGGCCTCGGCGATGAGTACGGCGTGGTCCTTCGCCGCCGTGACGACGCGTTTCAGTTCTTTGAACAGCTCGATGTCCTCGGTCGTCCCGTTGTGGCCCTTGGGTAGGAGCATCGGGTGGGCGGCGTCGATCCGGAAGCCGTCGGCTCCCTGATCCAGCCAGAAGCGCATCACGTCGTGGATTTCGTCGCGGACGGCGGGGTTGGCGACGTTGAGATCCGGCTGGTGGTGGTAGAACTGGTGGAAGTAGTGTTTGCCGGCGACCTCGTCGTAGCTCCAGACACCGTCCTCGCGGTCGGGGAAGATGTTGCTGGTCTGGTAGGCGTCGTCTACGTGGCTGGTCCACAGGTAGTAGTCGTGGTACTTCGAGTCGGGGTCCTCGCGGGCGCGCTGGAACCACTCGTGGTCGATCGAGGTGTGGTTGAACACTAGATCGGTGAGGACGCGGATGCCGCGGTCGTGGGCCCGGTCGGTGAGTTCCCGGAAGTCGGCCAGCGTGCCCATCCGGTCGTGGACGCCGTAGTAGTCGGCGACGTCGTAGCCGTTGTCCCGGAGCGGACTCGGGTAGAACGGGCGGAGCCAGAGGCAGGTGACGCCGAGGTCCTCGATGTAGTCGAGCTTCTCGATGAGGCCCTGGAAATCGCCCCAGCCGTCGCCGTCGCTGTCGTTGAACGTCTTTACGTCCAGTGTGTAGATGACCGCGTCCTCGTGCCAGCCATGTTCTACCATCGGTCGTGTGTGCTATCGAGCCCCACCCTCTGGTAGTTTCGGGTGGTCACCGGCCCACAACTCGAGTCGGGCGGTCGTGACAGCGGCCGAGAGTTTCGGCCTCTCCGTTGAATCACAGTAGAGGGAGCCTTCGGGGCGACGCAGTCACGGGACCGACAGGGAATGGGCCCGACGACAGGGAACCGCTTAAGTCCAGCCCTCCCCGAACTACGTGTATGACTGCAGCACAGCGCCGATTGGGGGTGTTGCCGTGAGTCTCACACAGCCGGTGGCGTCCGACCATCAGCTCGCCCGGCTGCTACAGATCGGTATCGTCTTGGAAGAGGTCGTCGAGGCACGGTCGGCCAAGCACGCCGAGGAAACGGGTGGAGAGCACGAACAGGCGGTACTCGATCTCCTCGAACACGCCGAGACCGAGTCCGCCGAGCACCGCCGGCAACTGGAGGCGCTCATCGACGACCTCGAAGCGGACACCGTCCCCTTCGAGGAAATCGAGATGCTGGTCGAGGCCCAGTACGAAGCCGATGAGGACTTCGACGGCGTGCTGTACGACCAGCTCTGTAACGAGGAGACGGCGTACAAGTTCTATGACGACCTCATCGACGCAATCGAGGCGTCGGACGTGACATTCACCATCGACCGCGAGCGGCTGCTGGCCGTGCTGTCGGATATCCGCGAGGACGAGGCGGAGGGTGTCGAAGACGTGACCGACCTGATGGAGGACTACCAATGAACACGCAGGCCCAATATCTGAAAGCGATCT
>AOLX01000026.1 GCA_000336895.1 Haloarcula argentinensis DSM 12282
GAGATGTGTATAAGAGACAGCTCGAAAACCGAGGGCTGCTGAACCACGAGAAGTACAAGGGCGTCGACCTCACCGACGACGGGATCGCACAGGCTCGCGAGGCGCTCCAGAACTACTGCATTATCGAGCGGTTCCTCATCGAAGTGCTCGAAGTCGAGGAGTTCCGGGCCGAGGCAAAACAACTGGAGGGTGTCATCGATGAAACGGTCGCTGATCGCCTCGATACGATCATCGACCGCGAACCGCAGTGTCCGGACTGTTTCGACCCCGAGGGCGATGTCTGTGGCCTGCTCGAAGTCGAGGCCGAAGTCACCAGCGACTGACCGCCCGCTCTCGAAGCGTTCAAGTGCGTTCCGTCGATTATTCCGAATACAGCAAGTGCAGTCCCGTGGTGTAGTGGCCAATCATAAGGGCCTTTGGAGCCCTTGACGGCGGTTCGAATCCGCCCGGGACTATCTTGCTGCGAACAAACTCGTGAGCAGTAGATATCCTCGGCGGTTCGAGCTAGAGGACGAGAGGATTCGAGTCCTCACAGTTCGAATCCGCCCGGGACTATTTTGTCGCGAATAACTGCGAGAGCGACAAATGTGCAGCTGATTCGAAGCACGTCACGAGTGGAGCGAAGTGACGGCGGTTCGGCTCCGCACAGACTGTACACGACCTGAAGTCGAACAGCGCCCGCATTCCGGTACGACGCGACAGCGAGTGGACAGGAGTCAGTCACAAGCCGGCTGAGGCCACAATTCGCAGTGTCCCTGTATGAATAGCCTAACGAGTGTCCCAAATTCTGACACCGAACTGTAGATTTATGATGTTCCGTGCCAACTAGTGGCATATGAAAATCAGGGAGGCAGTGCTGTCGGACCGGCCAGCTATCCGTGACGTGGCGCGTCGCTCGTTGGAGGCGTCGTATTCGCTGGGGCCGAAGGCGATTACGAGCGCGATCGAGGAGTGGTACGACGAAGAGCGCATCGAGGAAGTGCTCGACGATGAGAGTAATCGGTTGATTCTCGTCGGCGAGCAGGATGGGCAGGTGGTCGGTCTCTCAGAGAATGTCCTGTCGGGCGACAGTATCGGGACGATTCTCTGGCTGCACGTCGACCCGGCGTACCGTGGCGAGGGTATCGGGTCAGCATTGTTCGACGAGACCCACGGGGAACTCCATGACCGCGGTGCCGAGACACTCCAGGGACGCGTGCTGGCCGACAACGTCGAGGGTAACAGCTTCTACGAGGACCGCGGCTTCGAGCGCGCCGGCACGGGTGAAGTCGACATCGCCGGACGGACCTACGTCGAGAACCTCTACACCGACGCCGACGAACTTGGCCGCGAACGGATAACCGACGACGGCCGGACAGTCTACGTCGATCACAACAACCACGAGTCCGGGTCGATGGCGCCGTTCCACGTGGTCCACGTCACAGAAGAGGGCAGCGACCGCTACGGGTACTTCTGCAGTAACTGTGAGACACTGGCGAACGCGATGGACTCGATGGGTCGCATCGAATGTGACAACTGCGGGAACGTTCGCAAGCCGATGCGCTGGGACGCTGCCTACCTATAATTACGGCGGCGACTGCCCTCCTCTGCGCTGTGACGATTCCTGCCTGTTCGCCGGGAGTAGTATCAGCTTGTAGTACAGTCCGAACAGACACAGGGCAATACCGACGCCAACGAGGACGTCAGTCATCGCATGTTCGTTCGCCGCGTGGGTCACGATCGACACATCGCCGACGGGCGTGTGGAGTGGCTGGAGAGGCATATGTACCGATTTATCTATTAGCTGTAAAAAGCCGGACTAACGTTCCCAGCCGCTGAGAACCAGCTGCGGCTGTCGCCCGACAGAGATCTCGCCTGACACGGAATCGGGGACAGTGATGGCGGCTGTCCGCCGCTCGGACACCTGTTCCGAAGACCGGTTTTGCGACGCTGTTTGTATCCAGAAACGCCGGGTGTGGCAGCCGTTCTCCCTGTCGTAACGCTAAAGAGTCGAACGTACGTCTATATGTGTAAGATGAATATCGAAATCCGTCTCCGGAGGTGGTGCTGTGGGCGTCGAGATTAGGGAGTCACCTGTCTCAGCCGACGCGTTCGAGGAAATGAAGGAGTTCGTCCACGACTACCTCGCGGCGAGCGTCGAAAACGAAGAAGAAGGCGGTCGCATGCGCTGGTACCCGTGGCACTCCGCGGAGTATCGCTTCAACCACATCCTCAACGTCGTCGACATCGCGACAAAAATCGCCCGCAAGGAAGGGGCGAACGTGGACGTGACTCGCGTGGCAGCGTTGTTTCACGACATCGCGAAACTGGAAGCCGAACAGGACCTCCACGCGGAAGCCGGCGCGCGGATCGCACGCGAGTATCTGCGGGCACACGGTGACTACCCCGAATCATTTATCGAGCAGGTCTGCGCCGCCGTCGATGCTCATTCGTATCAGGGGCCGCTGGACGATCTACCCCTGGAAGTGCAGTGTCTCATCGAAGCGGATATCCTAGACAAGGTCGGCGCGAACGGGACCGCCCTGATGTTGCTGCGTATGGGCTATGAATCCCGGACGCACATGGACGCAGCTGAGATGGTTGACCGGGTCATCGAGCGCGGCGAAGACGCGCGCGAGCGTGTCCAGAGCGACACCGCCGAGTCCATCGTCCATCAGCGGCTCAAGCGGACCCGCTGGTTCCAGGAGTGGCTAACGATGGAAGTCGCCGACATGGCTGTCGAAGACGACCTCGACGACGTAGCGACCGGGATGGGCGACTCATAGCGCCCGCAGCAGGAACAGGACGCCGGTCCCGGCGAGGACGGCAGCGCTGGCCCACGCGATCAGCGGTGCGAGCCGTTCGATACGCGTTCTCGCGGCGACAATCGCCGCCGGAAACCCCGTAATCCAGAGGCCGATACCGCCGAAAAACCCGCCCAGTAGCACCGGGTGCCCAGTTTGTACGGTGAGCGCGTCGGTTCCGATCGAAGGCACGTACGACGACACGTCGACCACACCGGGTTCGAGGAGGCCGATGCCGACGGTGAGCCAGAAGATGACCTGATAGGGATTTGTCAGCGCCAAGACGAGTGCCTTGCGAAAGCCCCGGCTGTCCCCAGCCGTGACCGACGAGTCCCCTTCAGTAACGACTGTATTGGCTTCCTGAACTGCGCCGTACGCGAACCAGAGCATCAAGAGCCCGCCGGCACCGACCATCACGCGTTGAACGCCCGGCGTCTCGGTGATGACTGTGGCGGCACCGAGCACGGCGAGCACGAGAAAACAGGCGTCGGCAGTCATCGCGCCGAGACCGGCAAAGAAGCCAGCCCGCCAGCCCCGCAGTGCGCTCTCCTCGGCGATAACGGCGTTCATCGGGCCCGGCGGCGCAGCTAGTGCGAGGCCGAACAGGACCCCACCGAGGGCTGTCGGGACGAGCGAGAGCGCGCCGAGCTGGAGCAGGCCGAGTGGGTGATGCATCTATGATCAGTGAAAACAGAGAGAAAATCCTACAGACTTACAGCTTGCCGGCCTTCTGGAGCTTCATCAGGTCCTCGGTGTCGAGGGTTTCGCCTTCCTTGAACTTCTNGAGAAAATCCTACAGACTTACAGCTTGCCGGCCTTCTGGAGCTTCATCAGGTCCTCGGTGTCGAGGGTTTCGCCTTCCTTGAACTTCTGATAGATCTCCTCGGCTTCCTCGCGAGCGGCTTCCTGCTTCTCCTCGCGCTGGGAGCGCTCCTGCTCTTCTTCCTTCTTGTCGAGCTCGCGGAGCCGCTTCTGGACGCGGACGAAGTCCTCGTGGTGCTGGTCGGCCGCTTCCTGAGCATCCACGAACTCCTCGTGCTTCTCGTCGGCCTCGTCACGGATCTCGTCGGCCTCGCGGTAGGCCTCGATCATCTCGTTGTGGTGCTTCTGGGCCTCGTCGGCCAGTTCCGTGACCTTCTGGTGGTGCTTTGAGGCTTCCGAGCGGACCTCTTCCGCTTCCTCTTTGAGCTCTTCGAGGTCGCCGCCCTGATCGAGCTTCTCCTGTTTCTCTTGGAGCTTTTCGCGCTTGGTCTCGATCTTCTCGATGAGCTCTTTCTCGTCTTCCGAGGAGAGCACTTCGGTCTGTTGCTTGAATTCGAGATCTTCGATCTCCTCTTTGAGTTGTTCGACCGACGTGCCCTCGTCGAGTTCGAGGTCGTTTTTCAGGTTGTCGACCTTGTCGAACAGCTCGTTTGCTTCCGCATTGAGCTCGTTGCGCTGGTCCTTGTGCTCCTGGACCTGTTCGTTGAGCTCGTCGCGCTTCTCGCGGTGTTCCTGCGCTTCGTCGACCTTCTCGCGAGTCTTCGCGTTCAGGTCGTCACGAGCGGAGGCCCGCTCGGACGCCATCTGGTTCAGCTCGTTTCGTCGGTCGCGGAGCTGGCCGGCGAGTTTGATGAGCTCGCCTTTCGATTTGTTTTCGAGATCCTCTTCGGTTACTGTAACGTTCTTTGATTCGTCTATCGAGTCTGCCATTGTTGAATCCTCTATGCCATCACCGCTTCAGCACAGACAGTCGGCCCACTACTGAGGGGCTGACACCAATAACAAGGGTTCCCTCTCATGTTGGGCTGAAAGCGATACTGCCTGAACGCGGAAGCGTTCTGGTGTCTACAAATAGAGGTGGATATTGTTTAAACATTCCGGTGCATTGAATACCGCGTCAACGTCTCACACGCCATATTTCAGGGGTGAGACGGCCACTATCGCATCGAGTTTCCATGGTATATCACGCACCTATATTACTCGCTAATACGGTACTCGTTCTTGACGACAGTCTGGCCGTCGGTGGCTGCAAGCGTCACATCGTCACCGGCTGAAAGGGTGAGCGTGTCGACGGTGACGCGGGCAAACGGACCGACAGTGTGCTCGGCCTGTTCGCGATTCCCGTTGCAGTCCCACTCCACGGTGAGGTCCGCTTTTTCAGGACGGTCGTGGAGGACAACGATATCCCGCTCACCGGGCGCTGCATCCGAGAGCATCACCTGTGTGGGCTCGTAGCTGTCGGCGAGATCATTAAAAGCCGCCTTCTCGGACCCATCCTCGGCGAGCAGGCCCATGCCGGCGTCACCGACATCTCGGAGGCTGTCAACGACAATGAGCGGCGCGTTGCGTTGACGGAGCGTTTCGGCAACCTCACGGACGACACCAGCCTGATACGCCTGCGATGCTTCGACTCCGCCGTCGACGTGGCGGTCGTGGCAGGCACTATCGAATCCAGGACTATCGCCTGAGCCCGGCGTTCCCAGCGCACCGGCGCCGAAGCCGGCGACGACATCCCCAACGTCGAACTGGGAACAGAGCCACGGGAGGTCGGCCGTGTCGCCGTACCGCCACCCCGGGTACAGCGTGGCCGCGTCGGGGTCGATTCCGGGGGGGCCGACGACCGGGAACGTCGGGACGGAGTCGATGGCCGATGCCACCGATACGGCGTCCGCGTCGTCGTAGCTAGCCCGCCAGGCACGCCACCGAAAGCGAAGCCTGTCGAGGAACCCGGAGCCCAGTCCGTCAGCGTACGGAGTCACTGGCTCGTCGTGGACGCCGACCGCCGCGAAACTGGGATGCTGTGCGTATGCCGCATCGAGCTGCGCCGCGAGGGCAGTTCCCCGTCCGGTGTCGAACGAATCGGGGCCCGAAAGTGGGAGGTCCTGCCAGAGCAGGACGCCGTGGTCGTCACAGGCCCGGGCCACTTCGGGCGGCGTCCCCTGCGCCCGTACCCGAACCAGATTTGCATTGGCATCGACGGCCCGCTTGACGTCCTCCGCGGTCGGGTCCAGTAGCGTCACGCCGCGAACCGGCACATCTTCGCCGTTGACCCGCAGGCCACCGTCGTACGAAACAGTGCGCAGTCCCGTCGTCACCGAGTGTTCGTCGTCGCCGAGCTTTGCCCTGAGCACGTAGCGGGACTGTTCGCCGCGGTCGTGGGGCCACCACAGCGACGGATCGCGCACGTCCATCGTGTAAGTCACCGCCGTCGTCTCTTCGTCGGTCGAGACGCGGGCCCGGTCCATCATCCCGCCGCCGCGAACGTCACCCTCCGGCCGAAGCGAGAGCGTAATCCGGTCGTCGAGTGGCTCCTCGGTCAGGACGGTCGCCGACACGTCCACCGTCGCATCGGTCACGTCTTCTTCCGATAGCTGTGTCTGGACCGAGAGTTCGCTCACACACGGGTCCGGTCGGGTTTCGAGGGACGCGTCCCACCAGATGCCCGGAACACAGCGTTCCGGCGGCAGCTGGTCGGTTGCGTGTAGACCGCCGAAACGATCCTCCGGTACGCGACACTCCACGACGATCCGGTACTCCTCGCTCTCGGGGAGTCGGACCCGGAGCGGCTCGAAGTAGGCGTCGTGGCTGGTGAGCAAATCGCCGTTGCACCACACGCGTGTGTGCGCGTAGGTTCCACTCAGTACGAGCAGGGCGTGTGCGTCGCTCTCGTCCCGCGGGTCCGAAAACGTCGTTTCGTAGGCCACGGCCTCGGCGCCGGCGAACTGTTCGGGCCGGCCGGGCACCGATACCGGTTCCCACACCTCCGGGGACGGCATCTCGTCGTCCGGCGCAACCGCCGCGCCGCGCCACTCCAGCGACATACCTTGTGGCCCGTTCCCCGAGGGCATATCCTTTGCCCCACGCCTTCACTTTCACTTTCACTCCGGGGATGGCTCGCTTTGACATAGGTAGCCACCTACTATCCAGATATGCTCACCGAACTGCACGAGGCGGCGACACCGACCTGCGAGGCCCAGCACTGCGAGCGCCCGCTCGGCGAGCCAGCCATGGTGTTCGAGACCGAGGCCGGCCGCCGCGAGGCCCACGAGTGCGCCTGCGGTGCGGTGACGGTTACCGTCGTCAGGTCGGAGTCGCCCCGCTGAAGTACGCCCGGCAGTGATCGGGAGGTATGACACTTGAGGAAGTGGTCCACGCACAGGGCCACGAGAACGTTTCCGGCGAGCACGCGAGCACGCTGGAAGTGACGAGCGACGACTTCCTGACTCCTGCAGGTGACTGTATTCTGGCTATCGAAGCCGACCGCGTCCCCGCTGACTTCGACAGCGAATTCGTGACAGCCTGTCAGAGCGCCGACGCGACGATCACGGCGACCATCGAAGCCGGCGATCAGACTGTTACCGTGACCGGGACCGGCCACCCCGACCTGTCCTACGAGAACGACCGAAGCCACGTCCTGCGGACGAGTGACTACGTCGACGACCGGACTGTGATGGTAAACGCCGACGCGGCGGCCGGCGACGTGGACCGGGACCTCGTCGAAGCGCTCGCTGACGGGGCTGATGCGACGCTGACGCTGTCGGTCAAACCCAGCGGCGACTGAGCGGTGGTTTCTACAGCGGTCGCGCCGCTCTCTGGCGCGGTCAAAAGAAAACAGGTTTGACGTCTAAACCAGCTTAGCTCGATGAGATGACGTCGTCGATACGGACGATCATCGTCGCCGCCTCGGTGGCGGAGTCGACCGCTTCGCGCTTGACAGCGGCGGGGTCGAGGATGCCGTAGTTGACGGGGTCACCGACGACGCCGGTCTGGCCTTCGCTGATGATGCCGGCGATGCCCTCGCTCTCGTGTTCGGCGCGGAGGTCGACGAGCGCGTCGATGGCGTCGAGACCCGTGTTCTCCGCGAGGGTGCGGGGCAGCACGTCGACGGCGTCGGCGAATGCTTCGACGGCGAGCTGCTTGCGGCCCTCGATGGACGCCGCTTCGGAGCGGATGTGGTCGGCGATGGCGATTTCGGTCGCGCCTGCGCCGGGGACCACACCGCCGGCGTCGAGCGCGGCGATGACGGTGTCGAGCGCGTCGTTGAGCGCGCGTTCGAGTTCGTCGACGACGTGTTCGGTGGAGCCGCGAGCGATGACCGTGACGGACTCGGCGGTCGCGCCGCCGGTAATGAATGTCACGTCGTCGTCGCCCTGCTTCTCGACGTTGACGCTGTCGGCGTGGCCGAGCGCGTCCTCATCAAGGGATTCGAGGGAGCCGACGCGCTTCGCGCCGGTAGCCTCGACGATATCCTTGGCGGTCGAGGAGCTGATGCTGTCGGCGACGAAGACGCCTTCCTTGGCGAGCTGGGAGGCGACGCGGTCGGCGACATCCTCGGTGACGAACGCGACGTCAGCGCCGCTTTCGAGGACATCCTCGGCGTAGCCCTGCAGTTCGCCCTCTTCGGCGTCGAGCGCGGCGTTGAGCTGGTCGACGCTGGAGACGTTGTACTCGGCGTCGATGTTGCTCTCGCGGACGTCGAGCTCGGTGTCGATGACCGCGATGGACGCGTCCTCGACCGAGGTCGGCATGTTGTCGTGGACGGCCGTCTCGTCGACGATGACGCCCTCGACGAGTTTGGTCGCGGAGGAAGCCGCACCCGTCTGGGTGTGGACTTCGATGTTGTCCCGGCGAACGCCGTTGTCGCTCTTGGCGTGGCGGACGGCGTCGACGACGACTTCGGCGAGTTTCTCGGCCTCGACGTCACCGGTTCCCTTGCCAGTCATCGAGGATTCGGCGACTTCGACGAGCGTCTCGTCGTCGAGGTCGACATCAAGGACGATCTCGTTGATGGCGTCCTGTGCGAGTTCAGCCGCGGCGGAGTACCCCTCGACGATTGTTGTCGGGTGGACGTCGTCGTCAAGCAGGTCTTCGCCCTTCGTCAGCAGTTCCCCGGCCAGCACGGACGCGGTCGTCGTTCCGTCGCCCACTTCGTCTTCCTGCGTCTGGGCGACTTCGACGATCATCTGGGCTGCGGGGTGTTCGATGTCCATCTCGGAGAGGATGGTCGCCCCGTCGTTGGTGATGACCACATCACCGTCGTCGGAGACGAGCATCTTGTCCATGCCGCGGGGACCGAGCGTGGTCCGTACGGACTCGCTTACGGCCTTTCCGGCGGAGATGTTCGATGACTGTGCGTCCTTCCCGTGTGTGCGCTGGGCGTCCTCATCAAGGATGAAAAGAGGCTGGCCGCCCATGCGTCGCTGGCCAGATGACATATGTGTTGAACCTCACTTAAGACAAGGCAAGCGGTTCTATATAAAACTTTCTAACGGCGTAGACCGCTCGTCGGGCGACAGCGCCGTGCTGTCCCTGTAATCCCGGCCGGACCTACACACCTTTTAATATGGGTGTATACACACCGTATAGTAGATGCTGGAGTTGGAGCACGGCTTTCGCGTCGTCGACGTGCACGCACGGCTAGAACCCGACGAGCAGCGCCGACCCCAAGACGGCATGGGTGACCCGGAGCAACTGGAACGGGAGATGCACCAGGCCGGCGTCGTCCGCTCCGTCGTCTTTCCTGGCGAGCGAGACGGCTCGTATCTGAAAGCGAACAACGCTGTCGCTCGGATGACCGTCGAGCGACCGATGGTCGCTTTCGCCAGAGTCAACGGCGCTCGGGATCCAGGGACCGGCCCCGGATCGACCCTTCGCAACCTCGCGAGCAGTCGCACGGAGGAACACACCTCTCCTGCGGATATCGAACAGTACGCCTACGACGACCGGTTCTACGGCTTCAAGCTCCATCCGCCGACCGACGGGCTGCCAGACGAGGACGTGCTCGCAGAGCTAGAGTCGGTGTCACTGCCCGTCATCGTCCACGGCGGCGACGGCTTCCAACCCGAAGCCGTCGCCGAATCGCTGTTAGCCTACGACTTCCCGGTTATCCTCTCACATTTCGGCGCGCATCCTCTCCGGAAGGACCTGATGGAACGCGCCATCGACCTGCTGGAGGGCCACGACAATCTGTATCTCGATACCAGTGCGGTCCGCTACCGGGGGCCGATGGAACGGGCGGTTCTGGAACACCCCGACCGCGTTCTCTTCGGGAGTGGCGTCCCCGGCGTCCATCCGAACGTGGCCGTAATGGAGATTCTGACACTGGACGTCCCCGAAGACGCGATGCGCAAGGTCTTTTCGAACAATCCAAACCGCGTTATCGAAGCGCTGGCCCCCTGATTGCCGACTACTCTCGTTCCGGTCGAACGGTTGCGGCCAGTATCGGCTACCGCCAGTCGTACACAGTTACTGCGCGGTCCGCACGCGCGGACCGACCGTTCGGATTCCGGCGGGGCGTCCGGTCGGTCACTCGTGCCCGGACGCCGTCGACGATTCCTGACCCGACGCCGCCGAACACGTCCTGCCCGTTGCCGAGCCACTGAGACGGCGTCGTCTCCCCGCGGATGACATCGATCAGCGCATCTTTCGCGTCACCGACCGCGTGGCTGAGGAGTCGCCGTACCACGGTTGGCCGGACGTTGTAGTTTTTCACCAGCCGATACGCAAGCGAACGGTACTTCCAGTTCCAGTCGGTCTCTGCGATGCCGCCGTCAGCCTCAAACTCGCGGCTGACACACATTTGGGTGCTCCAGTCGACGCCGTATTCACTGGCGGCCATCCGGTGTGCGAAGTCCCGGGCGCTGCCGACGTTCAGATACTCGTCGAACCCGTCTAGTGCTTCCAGCACTTCCGCGTCGAACGCGACGTTGCCGGGGTTGAAATACGTCACGTCACGGCCGGCTATCGTCCGTGTTTCCTCCGTTTCGGTCGTCATTCCGGCCCACAGTTGCTGGTGTGTCGGCCCGGTGATGGCCTGAGTTGCCCCCGAGAGCCCGCTTTTCACGGCGTCAGCCCAGCCGGACTCGACAGAGAGCGACTGATGGACGAGCGCGATAATGTCCCCTGTCGCACGGTCAATCCCTGCGTTGCGGGCGACCGTGACTGAGCGGTCGGCGATTTCGACGAGAATAGACACGTCGTCCCGGTCGCGAATCATTCCGGTCGTGCCGTCGGCCGACGGGCCGTTGACGACGATCACTTCGGCATCCGGGACCTGCTCGGTGAGTGCGTCCAGACAGCCGGCCAGCTCTTCCCGGCCGTTTAGCGTCGGGACCACTACCGAGATATCCATACCTCTGGGTAGGATGGCGAAGGCGCTTAAAAGTCGCGGGAGACGGACGTGGACTTCTCGATACAAAAAACGGGTCGTTCGAGCCGCGGTACGCTACACGTGGGTGTTCCAGTACGACACCGAGGCCAGCTTTTCGCCGAGTGGCGTACCGCCAAGCGCCGTATCGAGCGACCGGAACGAGGCGGCCAGTTCGTTCGGGATCTTCCGGTAGAACCCGTACGGAAGCAGCCAGTCGTGGTTCGCCTCGGTCAGTTCCAGTCCGGCCCCGTCCAGCAGCCGGTCGATCTCCCAGCGCGAATAGAGCCGCGACCCCATCGGGAGCGCCCAGTTGTATATCGACCGGGTCGAAAACCGGTTGAAGGTATCGAAGAAGACCTGCTCCTTCGAGACGCGGCGCATCTCCGCGAGGAATGCCGCCGGCGTATCCGCCAGATGGAAAAAGCGCATCGCAAACACGGTGTCGAAATGGTCGTCCGGGAACGGCAGCCTGGCCGCGTCGCCTCGCATGAATTCGACGTGGTCGTCGACACCGGTCGCCTGTGCTTTCTCGCGGCCCTGCTGGAGCATCGGTCCTGAGATGTCCAGCCCGGTGATGTTCGCACCGCGCTCGGCCAGCATCACGGTGAACCGTCCGGTCCCGCAAGCTACTTCCAATACGTCCTTGTCAGCCACAGGGCCGATCGCGTCGAGGACGGCCTGCTTCTCGCGTCGGTCGATCAGCCGACCGCCGCGGGAGAACCGCTTGGCCTCGTACTCTTCGGCCACGGTGTCGGCCTGATACCACTCCTGCCCTTTCACGGTGTATTGCTCACCCCGCGGGGGATAAAACGATACTGGAATCCCCTTTCATCGGTTGGGCTGTTTTCCAACCAAGCTAGACCCACTCGCGCTCTCGACCCTGATATTTCGGGGCGTACTTTCTGGATAGCGACCGGGACCACACGACGGCGGCCTTGTATAAGGACACATTAAACACTTCATAGAATCTGTATTGTTTGGTCATGCATATAGCCAAGTTTTACCAGTAAGTCTGGAATATCAGCTACTATGAGCGCATTAACTGAAAACGCTGCACCGGCACCATTCACCGACGAGGAGTTCCGCGACACGCTGCGTGAACTCCCACCGAGCGCGAAGCTCGTCGCGAAGGTGCTGGAAGACGATGCTCCGCTGTCCCAGGGCGACTTGGCCGAGAACTCGCTACTTCCGGACCGCACTGTCAGGTATGCTCTGAACCGCCTGGAGGAGTCCGATCTGGTAGACTCGCGGTACAGCTTCACCGACGCACGCAAACAAGTTTATTTCCTCACGGTCTGACCTGCCGACATGGACTGGCAGCGGGCCGACGTGTCCGTCCCGACACGGGCACCGACCGGCAGCACAGCAGCATACGTTTGTGGCGACGAGATGGCTCTTCTCGTAGACCCTGCGGCGACGGATGATGCGCTCGATTCGCTTCTCAGTGACCGTACCCTCGCCCACATTGCGCTCACACATTATCACCCTGACCACGCCGGTGCCGTTGCACACTACGCCCGGGAGACGAACGCGACGGTCTGGGCGCGCCGCGGTCGGGCAGCCGCATTCGAGGCTGCGACCGGTGTCACCCCTGACAAACTGTTCAGCGACGGGACGGCGATTCCGACCGATGCCGGCCCGGTGACCGTCCTCGACACGCCGGGCCACGCGCCGGAGCACGTCGCCTTCGCAACCGACGGGACCGTCGTCTCCGGCGACCTCGCTGTCGCCGAGGGTAGCGTCGTCGTCGGCGCACCCGAGGGCGACGTTCGGGCCTACCTCGCGTCGCTGCGTCGTCTCCACGCAAGAAACCCCAATGCACTGTTGCCAAGCCACGGGCCGCGTATTGAGGCCCCACGGGAGACCTGTGCGCGCCTCATCGGCCACCGACTGGAACGCGAGCGACGTGTTCGGCAGGCTGTCGACGAGGGAGCCGACACCCTCGACGAAGTCCTCGACGCCGCCTACGAAAAGGACCTCACTGGCGTTCGCGACTTGGCCCGCGGGACAGTGCTGGCCCATCTCGAAAAGCTCGCCGTCGAGGGCGCTGTTTCGTGGGACGGCCAGCGGGCCGCACTGAATCCAGCGGACTGACGCCTTTTTGCCTATCGGCCCGCTATCAAGCCTGTGGACTCCCTGGAAACCGAACTCGAACGGGCCCGTGCCCTCGACGAGTCGGAACTGGCCGACGCTATCGAGACAATCGGGTTCGAATGCACCCGCTGTGGGGCCTGCTGCAAAGCTGAGGCGGCGTGTGGTGAGGGTGGAGAGAGTGACGACGAGGCTAGTGACGTCGCTGATGGTCCCAGTGGAAAGACTGAGACCGCCGAAACTGACGCCGACCCCCACACGGCGACCGTGTTTCCCGACGAGATACGGCAGCTACAGGCGGCCGGGGAGTACGACTTCCGCGACGTGGCCCGGCCGATGCCGTACGGACTGGCCGACGGCCCCGACGGCCCCGAAGGCGAGACCTTCGAGTGGGCGCTCCAGACTGACGACTGCGGTGACTGTACGTTCTACACTGAGGACGACGACGGGACAGGTGCCTGCACGGTCCATGGCGACCGCCCGCTCATCTGCCGGACCTACCCCTTCAGCGTCGCGCTCGGCGGGACGAGCCAGCCGATGGGCGAAGCCGTCGACGAGGAAGGAATGGTCCGGGCCCACGAATGTGAGGGACTCGGTCGGGATATCTCAAGAGCCGACGCCGAGGAGTTGGCCGCAGCGCTCAAGGAACGAGCCGTTCGGGAACTGACGGAAGCAATCGGCGTCCGCGACAACTACCGGCCGGTCGACCAGTCAGCCGGACAGGTCGTCGTCCACGACTCCGAAGGGGCAAAGCGCCCCGACGGCAGTCTCTACGAGTAGCGTCACACGTCGTCGATGATTTCGCCGACCGCGAAGTTCGACTTGACCTCGGTGACTTCGATCTTGACTCGTTCGTCAATTTCGGCCCCCGGAACGATAATGACGTAGCCGCGCTCGACGCGGGCGATGCCGTCGCCCTGCTTGCCGATGTCTTCGATTTCGACGTAGCGCGTCTCACCCGGTTCGACCGGTGGCTGTGGCTGATCCGGTGGCGTGTCCGACACCGTCTCCTCGTCCGTCTCTATACCCTCGTCTGCGGAGATGAGCGCAACGCGGTAGGTACTGTCCGAGTCGACTGCGCCCGTCTCGACTTCTCGACGTGGGACCTCCACGACGTACCGGTCCCCCTCGTCGCGGATATCAGCACTGAACAGACACAGCAATTGATCCGAGATTTCCAATGTGATAGACCTCCGTTCGGCCACAAAACGGGCCATTACTAAAGAACTGCCGGAGCGAACGACTGTTACTGTCCCAACTGCGGAGCGATGACGAGTACTCACGGTGTTTCCCGCTTGTACCAACTACCTGTCCCGTGGCCCAACTCGCGGCAGTATCTCCGCTTCGAGCAAGAGAAAACCGCAAGACTGCGAGCCGTTAACCGTCTGTACCAAATCCCATAAGGGTGTCTCGGTACTGTTAGTAACTGTACTAATGAGCGCCACCGCACAAACCACTGACAGTCCGCTTTCGGACAAGCAGCGACGTATTCTGGAGTATCTCCGCTCTAACGCTGACGACCAGACGTATTTCAAATCTCGGCTTATCGGCGACGCGCTCGATCTCTCGGCCAAGGAAGTCGGAACCAATATGACCGCCATCGCCGATGGCGACTACGATCTGGCCGTCGAGAAGTGGGGATACTCTTCCTCGACGACCTGGATGGTCGAAACCTGAACGGGAACCGACTCGGCCGGGAGACATTGGCGCTCCCACTTTGTCGCCCGAACGGGCCGCGATGTAGGCCTGCGTAGAGAAATCACGGTGCTGTCGCTCACTTTTCGTTCCAGCCACGTTACCCTGATAGGACAGAATACATTGTAGCGAGTGAATGTCCATATTGATAACCATTGAGGCCATAGTCGATTCCATCAATGGGCGAGGCTGGTTCCGCCATTCAGGTGCTTCACGTCGACGACGACCGGGAGTACACGGAGATGACGGCGGCGTTCCTTCAGCGAGAGTCGGTCGATTTCACTATCGAAACCGCGACGAGTGCATCGGAGGGCTTGCGTCTGCTCGACAGGGAGTCGGTCGACTGTATCGTTTCCGACTACGAAATGCCCGGCGAGAACGGCATCGACTTCCTCGAATCGGTCCGCGAGGACTATCCAGATCTCCCGTTTATCCTGTACACGGGCCATGGGAGCGAAGCCGTCGCCAGTGACGCTATCTCTGCAGGTGTCACTGACTACCTACAGAAAACAGCCGACACCAGCCACTACGCCCTTCTCGCGAACCGGATCATCAACGCCGTCGAACAGTACCGGTCACAGCGCGCCCTCGAAGCGAGTAAAGACCGGCTCTCGCTGTTTATCGACCAGTCGCCGCTTGGGTTCGTCGAATATAACCAGGATTTCGAGATCGTCCGCGTCAACGACACCCTCACAGAGATATTCGGCTACACCGAAACGGAACTGCTCGGGGAAACGTGGGAGATGTTCGTGAGTTCTGAGAGCTACGACGACGTCGATGCGGTTACGTCCGCTCTCAGTGAGGCCAGCGGCGGCTACCACAGTATTAACGAGAACGTCCGGAAAGACGGCGAGTGCATCGTGGTCGAGTGGCACAACCGCCTCGTTACCGACGATTCGGGCGATGTTGTCACCATCTTCTCGCACTGTCAGGACGTTACGGAGCGCATCGAACACGAACAGAACCTCGCCCAGTTACGCGACTTCTTCGACGAGGCGGAGGAACTCGGCGACCTCGGGGCTTGGGAGTTCGACGAGAGCGGGATGTCGACTTGGACGGCAGGCACCCGCCGCATCCACGAGGTCGGCGACGACTTCGATCCGACAGTTGAAGATGGGCTGTCGTTCTACCATCCCGAGGACAGAGAAAGGGTTGCGGATGCCGTCGAAGCGGCCCTCGAACACGGGGAGCAGTACGACCTTGAGGTCAGACTCACCACCGCCAAAGGAAATCACCGGTGGGTCCGGACCCGCGGCAAACGCGTCGAGGGCACGGAGAAGCGGACAGTTCGAGGCTTCATCCAGGATATCACCGAACAGAAGGAGCGCGAACGCCGCCTCCGTGTCCAAAACGAGCGACTGGATTCGTTCGCCAGTGTCGTCAGCCACGACTTACAGGGCCCACTGACAGTCGCACAGGGGCATCTAGAACTGGCACAGCAGGACGTGACCAACGACCACCTCGACAGCATCGATGCCGCTCACGAGCGGATGCAGACACTCATCGACGATATCCTGACGCTGGCACGGGACGGACGTGCGGCGACGACCACCGAGCCGGTCACTCTCCAGACTGCCGCGACCGCATGCTGGGAGACTATCGAAACGGAGAACGCGACTCTGGAGGCCGATACGGACAGTGTTGTGCTCGCTGACCCTCGCCGGCTGCAACGCCTGCTGGAGAACCTGTTCCGGAATTGCGTCGCACATGGGTCAGATCCGCCACTCTCTCAGATACAGGGCGAAAGCGTGGAACACGGTTCGTCGAGTGGTCCTGTTCAGTCCGACGAGGCCGACGAAAGCGACGCCAGAGTGACGGTTACTGTCGGTGACGTCGATGACGCCAGCGGTTTCTACGTCGCTGATGACGGTCCGGGGATCCCCGAAGACGAGCGAGATACGGTGTTCGAAGCGGGCTATTCGACCGCATCCGAAGGCACCGGCTTCGGCCTCGCAATCGTCGCCGATATCGCTGCCGTCCACGGCTGGGATGTCAGTGTGACCGACAGCGAGTCGGGCGGAGCCAGGTTCGAAATAACCGGCGTCGACAAAGAGACGTAAGCGAGAAACGGATGCGACCAGGCCGACAGTGGGCGGATTCTACCGCCAGCCTCACGGGTCGTAGCGCAGCAACGAGTCGGCCTCGCCGGCCAGCGCGGCGACATCGTCGCCGAACGAGTCGGCGTACCGGATCAGCAGGGTCAGTACGGTTTCGGGTTCCGTCACCGCGTACCCGTCTTCTCGCGACAGGAGCCCGGCAGACTCCAGGTCGGCGGCGTAGTTGCTCACCGTCGGTCGCGATACGTCCAACTCATTAGCCAGTTCTGACGCCGTCACGTCCGGGCGACGCAGCAGGGTGACGAGCATCCCCCGGGCGGTCGAACGCCGCAGGTAGCCAAGCGCCACCTGCTCGAACTCGGAGAACTGGCCGGCCGGGAAGTAGCGCCGGTAGTCGCCGTCCTTCTGTGAGGTGACGACGCCCTCGTTTTCCAACCGGTGGAGGTGGTGCTGGGCCTCACCGGTCCCGAGTTTGAGGTCGTCGCGAAGCTTCGAGAAGTGCGTCCCGGGATGTGTCGAGACGTACCCGGCGATGGCGTCGGGCGCGTCGCTCTCGCTCCCGCTGTCGCCGAAGCGGGCAAACGGGCTCGCTGCACCGAGGGCGGCAAAGCGACGGAGCGTCGCTCGCTTGTCCTCGTCTACGTCGCCCTCACGCGTCATTGCTACCGAAAAGGTGGGTCGGTAATAAAACGTCTTCGCCTGATTCTCAGTTAGTTGTCTTTGTCGACTTCCGACGTTCGCGTCGTGTCGTCCGGACCGCCGGCCACGTCAGTCGTCGACGAGTCGTCGTCGATTTCAGCGTCCATCTCCTGAATCATCTCGTCGGCGCTGTCGAGGCCACTGTCCTGACCCTGCTTGATTTTCTGTGCCTCTTCTTCCATAGCCTCGACATCGACTTCGGCTTCCTCGTCGATCTGGCCGAGGATTTCCTCGATGTCGTCCAGACCGAGCATCTCGCGGGTCTCGTCGTCGAAGTCAAGCGCCTCCAGCGAGTGCCCGTTCTCCTTCACGTCCGAACCCTGGAGGTGTTTGCCGTAGCGGCCCACCAGCGAGGTGAGTTCCTGCGGGAGGATGAACTTCGTCGACTCACCCTGGCCGATCTCGGCGAGTGTCTCCATCCCCTTGTCGATGACGGCGCGTTCGCCCATCGATTCGGCGGATTTCGCACGCAGGACGGTCGAGATTGCGTCACCCTGTGCTTCCAGAATCTGGCTCTGCTTTTCACCCTGTGCGCGGATGATGTTGGACTGTTTGTCACCTTCCGCCGTCTCGATGGCGGAGCGCCGTTCACCCTGTGCTTCTAGGATCATGGCACGGCGTTTCCGCTCGGCGGAGGTCTGTTGCTCCATGGCCTGCTGGACATCTTTGGACGGGTTGACCTCGCGGACCTCGACGCTCTCGACGCGGACACCCCACTCGTCGGTGGGTTCGTCGAGTTCTTTCCGAATCCGGGCGTTGATTTCGCCCCGCTTGTTGAGCGTGTCGTCCAGTTCCATGTCACCCAGCACGGCCCGGAGGGTCGTCTGGGCGAGGTTGGAGACGGCACGCTCGTAGTTATCGACTTCGAGGAATGCCTTCTTCGGGTCCATCACCTTGATGTAGACGACGGCGTCGGCGGTCACCGGCGAGTTGTCGCGGGTGATAGCCTCCTGCCGTGGCACGTCGAGCGTCTGGGTACGCATGTCGAACCGCGTCACGTCGGAGACGAAGGGGTAGATAAAGTGAATCCCCTGGTCGAGGACGCCGCGGTAGGTACCGAGGACCGTGTAGGCACCTTTCTGGTATGGGCGGATGATCACGACGCTGGAATACACCAGCGCGATGGCGATCAGGAGGAAGATGACGGTAACGAAACCGACGAGTCCTCCAGGCTGTAGCGGTGTTGTTGCGGGGAACATGACAACCAGAACTCCGGAGCGCGCAATGAAAAGGCTTCGGTGTCCCTGTCACAAACTACCGAATTACACACCTACGCCCGCTCGGACTCACGTTCCGGTTCAGTGTCCGCATCACTCTGGTTTCGATCACGTTCGAGCGCGCGGTCGATCTCGTCGCTCGCCGCCTCGACCGCTTCGACTTCGAGTACGTTCCCGCCGCCGGGGTCGATGACGATGACCTCCGTGCCTTCCTCTATCGGGTCGCGGGAGCAACGAGCCTGGTAGTAGGGATTGAAACCGCCGTCTTCCAGTTTGACCTCACCGTCACTCCGGGTTACGCGCTCGGTAACCGTTCCGAACTGCCCCGTAAGTGAGTCAGAACTGAGCGTCTGGCCACGGCCCGGCGCGGCGAAATCGAGCTTTCGATACCCCCAGAGCGTGACCGCTGTCGTTGCGAGCACGACGACAGTAAGAATGAGCGGCGCGAGGATACCCAGGCTCGCTGGGATGAACAACCCGACCAGCCCTGCCGTCAGCAGAGCCACGCCGAGCACGAAAAAGTGGGTCCCGGGGGCGAGCGCTTCGCCCACGATGAGGCCCGCACCGGCCAGAAACAGCAGGATGGAGAGCGACATACCTAACAGTGGTTCGGCCTGCAGCAGGGCAACTGTCGCCAGCGGGTTCACCATGCCCTGACTTAGTGTCGGAGCAGGATTAAGTGTCGGGGTAGAGAGCGCGACTCCGGAATCGCCGGTACAGTCTCACACGTCGCTCGTCCGGACGAAGAACCCATACAGCACAGCGGCTCCGAGTGCAACGGACAGAACCACGCCACCGAGGACGGACGGCGTGTACATCTCCGCTCCGAGAAACATCCGTCCAAGCGCGAGAATCGCGATACAGACCCCCAACGCGACGAAGACGACATTCTCAGGCTTCGGTGCGTCGGGTGTCACTTCAAGATCCGGGGCAAAGGAGCCGGCGACTGCGCCCTCCTCGTCGTCAGGCGCGTCGCCGTCAGGGCCTTCCTCGACCTGAATCACGTCGGCGTCCGTCGCCAGTTCGTACTCTTCGGTGAACGTATCACCCGTAGCGGCCGCATCGTCTCGTGCGGCCCCGTCGTCATCCATGGTCCGCCGTACGGGCCGTGACTACAAAAGCGCTGGCGACTGCGGTTACTTGATGCGGGTCCCCAGCGGGGCGTCCTCGTGCGTCGTCAGCAGGTCCGCCTCGTCACCGGCAGCCAGCACCATCCCGTTGGATTCGATGCCGAACAGCTCGGCTTTCTCCATGTTCGCAAGCAGGATGACGCGCGTGCCGGGAAGCTCCTCGGCGTCGTGGAGCTGTCGGAGACCGGCGACGACCTGCCGGACCTCGTGGCCGATGTCGACTTCCAGGCGCAGGAGTTTGTCCGCGCCATCGACCGGCTCGGCGCTGCGAATCTCACCGACACGCATGTCGACGCCCTCGAAGTCCTCGAAGCTGATGCGGTCTTCGACGAGGGTCTGGAGGTCGGCGACCTCGTCGTCGTCCCCTTCGTCTTCGGCGGCTTCGCCGCCTCCGTTCGAGGCTTCTGCCGAAGCCTCGCTTGCCTCCTCGACCCGTTCCTGCAGTTCCTCGTTCAGCGCCTCGATGTGGTCGTCCTCGACCTGCTCGAACAGTTCCGCGGGGTCGTCGAACTCGGCCGGCGGCGCTTCGAGCGCGCTGTCGAGGGTTACGTCGGCGACGGAACCCTGTTCGCCCAGTTGGCCCCACAGGCGCTCGGCCTTGCCCGGCAGGACGGGTTGCATGAGCACCGCGACGGCCTTGGTCAACTGCACGCAGTCGCGGATGACCTGCTCGGCTTCCTCGGGGTCGTCGTCGACGAGGTTCCAGGGTTCGTTGCGCTGGATGTACTCGTTGCCGTAGTTCGAGAGTTCGATGGCGATTTCAGCCAGCTCGCGCACGTCATACTCCCGAACGGCGGCCTCGAAGTTCTCAATCGCGTCCTCGATTCGCCCGCGCACGTCATCGCTAACGGCAGTGTCGGGCGTCCCGTCGTAGTTGCGCTCGGCGAACAGCAGCGACCGGTAGATGAAGTTCCCGACGTTGCCGACGAGTTCGCCGTTGACCCGCTCCTGGAAGCGGTCCCAGGAGAAGTCCACGTCGGTGTCGATCTGTGCGCCGGTCGCGATGTAGTACCGGAACAGGTCGGGATGGAAGCCGGCGTCAAGGTACTCGTCGGCCCAGACGGCGCGGTTACGCGAGGTCGACAGCGCGTTGCCGTCGATGCCGACGAACCCGGTGGCCAGAATCGACCGGGGCTCGTTGTACCCCGCGCCGCGAAGCATCGCGGGCCAGAACACCGCGTGGTGCTGGATGATATCGCGGCCGATGACGTGGATTATCTCGCCGCTGCCGTCTGCCCACTCGTCGTCCCACTCGGTGCCGTGGCGCTCCTCACTGTCGATCTTCCAGACCGCTTCCCAGTCGTACTCGTCGTCACCGACGCGCTCGGTGTACTGTTTCGTCGAGGCGACATACTCGATTGGCGCGTCGACCCAGACGTACAGCACCAGCTCGTCGCCGCCGTCAACGTCTTCGGGGTAGTCCACGCCCCAGTCCATGTCCCGCGTGATACAGAGGTCCTGCAGTTCGCCCTCGATCCACTCGCGGGGCTGATTCTGGGCGTTGTCGGTCCCTTCTAGACGGTCAAGGAAGCCTTGGAGGTACTCCTGGAAGTCAGCAAGCCGGAGGAACTTGTGTTCGCGGGTGCGGTACTCCGCGGGGTTCCCGGTCAGCGTCGACACCGGGGCCTCGATTTCGCCGGGCTCGAGGTGGCGCTGGCACCCTTCGTCGCACTCGTCGCCGCGGGCCTGCTCCCCGCAGTAGGGGCAGGTCCCCTCGACGTAGCGGTCGGGGAGGGGTTGGTCCTCCTCCGTGTCCCATGCGACCTCGATCTCCTTCTCGTGGACGTGGTCGTTTTCGACCCACGAGCGGACGAACTCCTGGGTGAGTTCGACGTTAGTCTCGTCGTCGGTATGCCCGTAGTTGTCGAACTCGATGTTGAACTGCGGGAACGTCTCGGCGTAGGTCTCGTGGAAGTCCAGCGCGAACTCCCGCGGCGCGACGCCTTCTTCGGCGGCGTTGACCGCTACCGGCGTACCGTGCATATCTGATCCCGAAACGAACGCCGTCTGCTGGCCGATCCGCCGGAGGGCGCGCGACAGCGCGTCCCCGTCGACGTACGTCCGGAGGTGGCCGACGTGCAAGTCACCGTTCGCGTAGGGCAACCCACAGGTCACGACCGCCGGCTGGTCCGTCGGAAACTCGTCGTGGCTCATACCTGTTCGTGTGCCACCGACGGGTCAAAAGGGGGTTGGTTTCGGCGTGGGAGCGACGCTCCGGTCACAGCAACGCGAGCGTGCCGCTGGCAAGCCCGAGTGTCACGACGAGCCGCCCGGCACTGCCGAAGAACGTCGCCGCGCCGAACCGATAGTAGTCGCGTTCGAGGACGGTGAACGCGTAGATAGAGATCGTATCGGGGAAGAACGGAACACAGAGTGCGAGCGCCAGTCCAACGTAACCGTACTTCCGTGCAAGCTGTACCGTCTTTCTTTCAGACCACTCGACGAGATTGAACCGTGAGCGCTTGATCCAGCGCACGAGTGGGCCGTACTCCTTTGCCTCCTGTCCGATATGGAAGGCGACGAGACTGCCGAAGGCCTTCCCGAGGCCACTGACGAGGATAATCGCCACTATGTTCCCGTTCGTGGAGAGTCCAAGCCGAAGGGTTTCGGCCGGAACCAGTACGACCTCGCTCGGGAGCGGGAGAATGAACGCGATCAGAAACGAGTACACCGCGATGATACCCAGTCCGGTCGGACCGGTGGCCGTACAGACAGCTTCTTCTAGCGGCGACAGTGGGGTACCGGCGGTCGTACAGTCGCCGATGAAGGCAATGAACGATGCGGTCGGTACTACCAAGTCCACGCCTCTCTGTAGCAAACAGGCACTTCTAAACCTTCGTATGTCTTCTCGGGAGCGCTCAATACCAGTATGTTCGAGAGCGGAGACAGCGATTCAGTACTAATCGAGATCCGCGACTTAGCGCCCGCCGAGGGCAGCGATTCAGTACCAGTCGAGATCCGCGACGAACGACCGCAGCATCGACCGCGTGACGTGGGGCATACACACGACACGCATTTCGCCGGCCCCGGTCTTCGAGACTCGCCAGCCCCGGTCCCGGAGTTCGTCTGTCATCGGCATCGAGAGGTCGGCCGCGACAAGCGGGAGTTCGGGGCCGACAACGTCGTGGCCTCGCGCCGACAACTGGTCGGCCAGCCAGTCGGCATTGGCCATCGACGTTTCGTACTGCTGCTCGTAGCCCGTCGGCCACAGCGACTCCATCGCCGCGACGGCGGAGGCCACGCCAGCGCCCGACCGGGTGCCCGTCAGCGTAAGCTGGTCCGTCGATTCCAGATACGGCGTTTCGACGGCGAGTTCGTCAAGCAGCGACCGGTCGCGAGCGAGCAGTCCGCCGGCGGGGACCGCCGCTTGCCCGACCTTGTGGGGGTCGATCGTCATCGTGTCGATGTCCGCGTGGCCGAAGTGCCAGTCGTGGTCGGTAAACGGGAGGTAGAAGCCGCCCCAGGCGGCGTCGACGTGACAGAGGGCATCGACCGTCTCGGCGAGGTCGACGATGGCCGGAATCGGGTCGACGTAGCCGTACTCGGTCGAACCAGCGACGCCGACGACACACACCGTGTCCTCGTCGACGAGTTCCGCCATCGCCGCCATGTCGGCGCGGTAGTCCGTCGCCGGCGCGGTCCGCAGTTCTACACCAAGCACGTCGGCGGCTTTGGTAAACGAAAAATGCGCGTGGACGGGCGCGACCACGTTCGGGTCGTCCGTATCGGCGCGGTTACGGGCAATACGTATCGCCTGAAGATTGGCCTCTGTCCCGCCCGAGGCAACGTAGCCTGCGGGGTCCGAGAGGCCAGTGATCTCACCGAGATACTCGACGGCCTCGCGTTCCAGATCGGCGATGGTCTCGTACGTGCCCGGGTCTCCGGGGTTCGTCGCGAGGAAGCGTTCTGCCGCTTCGCGTGCCGACGGATGCGGCACGGTACACATCGACGAGAGGACGCGCTCGAAGTCCTGTGGCTCTGCCCGCTGGAGCATCTATCGGGTGTATAGCGGGGGAGTGGTTTAGCCGTTGTGCTCGTGCGTGTCGTTGTCTGCTGTTTATTCGTCCTGACGGTAGCACGCTGGCCGGGACGAGCTAGCCGTCCGTACTCAGTACAGGAGTGCGCTTTACCGTCGAGTTACCAGTTCGACGGTCCGATCTTCTTCGTCGCCTTCGCGCGAAAGCCCGTGGGACCGATCAGCGACTCGAAGACGGTCTGGCGCTCCGTATCGAGCGCGCCGCCGAAGGAGCCGACCCGCATCGTCCGATACGTCTCGAACCCCTTGTCGTTGGAGTAGAAGTAGACGCTGCCGTGCAAGAGGCCGTGGATGAGCTCGTCCGACCGCACGTCGCCGGCTGGTCGGTCGAGCTTGACGAAGGCCACGTTCCCCCAGTTGACGACTGCCTCTCGGAGCCCCATCAGGAACGCGATCTCGTGGTTCTGGGGCAGCCCGAACTCCGTCGCCCGTTCGAGGTCGGTCAGCGAGTCGATGACGATGAGCGTCTCTGCGGCGTCGCTCACTCGGTCACTGATATCGGATAACAGTTTCTCGAACGTTTCCTCAGCGGGCTCTCGCTCCGGCGGCTCCGCGTCGGGCTGTTCGATTTCGGTGTCGCTCCGTCGAGCATCGAACAGCGGCTCGGGGACGGGCAACAGCTCCATGAATCGCTGAGAGAAGTCGGCGACGGTCATGTGCTCCGTGAGCGTCTCGAACTGGTAGCCGTCGAGGACGGCGTCGAGTTCGCTGTAGACGTGCTCGCGGTCGTGCGAGAGCGTGATGTAGGTCACCGACTCCGGAATCGCCTCGCTGCGCCGGGCAATACCGTTCGGGACCATCTCGGGGCGGTGTTTCGCGAGCATCAGCGTCGCGAGGCTGGTGTAGGTGAAGGCGTCGCCGCCTGCGTCCGACGCCCCGGCCAGCAGGACCGTGCTCCCGGTCGGCATCCCCCGAACCTGTCCGTCCAGCCCGGGGATGCCAAAGGGAATGTAGGACACACCGGAGCTGATACTCTTGGCTTCCGGCGTCGATTCGGGTGCCATACTGCAACGAAGCGAACGGCGCAAAAAAACCTGCTGGCTACGTCAATCAGCTGCGGTCTCAGCGGACCGATTCCAGCAGCAGCCGCTGTTCGACGCGCTTGACCTCGTGTTGCACGTCACGCACGGCGTCGATGTTCGGCGAGATGGAGGTGACTCCCTCGTCGACGAGGAAGTCGACCATCTGTGGCTTCGAGGCGGCCTGTCCGCAGATGCTCGTTGCCACGTCGTGCTCGCGGCAGGTCCCGATGACCTGGCGCATGAGTTCGAGGACGGCCGGGTGGAGTTCGTCGAAGCGGTCGGCGACGTTGCCGTTGTTGCGGTCGACGGCCAGCGTGTACTGGGTGAGGTCGTTCGTCCCGAAGGAGACGAAGTCGAGGCCAGTTTCGCAGATGTCTTCGATGGACAGCGCGCTCGCGGGTGTCTCAATCATGACGCCCCAGTCGCGCTTCTCGGGGTCGATGCCGACCTCCTGCATCAGCGCCTTCGCTCGCAGGATGTCCTCGGCGTCGGTGACGAGCGGGAGCATCAGTTCGACGTTGTCGTAGCCAAGGTCGTACAGGCGCTCGAAGGCCCGGAGTTCGAGCTTGAACTCGCCGGGGCGGTCGAGCGACCGTCGGATACCGCGGTAGCCGAGCATCGGGTTGTGTTCGCTGGGCTCGTCCTCGCCGCCCTGCAGTTGGCGGAACTCGTCGGAGGGGGCATCGAGCGTGCGGACGCGGACCGGACGCGGGTAGAACGCCTCGGCGACCGAGCGGACGCCCTCGACGATCTCGTCGACGTACGCGCGCTCGCCGTGGTCCTCGACGTAGCGCGAGGGCGTCTTGTCCGTCGAAAGGATCATGTGCTCGATGCGCAGGAGGCCGACGCCGTCGGCCCCCGTCGCGGCGGCCCGTTCGGCGGCTTCCGGAATGGAGACGTTGACCTTGACCTCCGTTCCGGTCATCGGCTTGACGGCCGAATGTGCCTCGACCGGCCCAGCGTCTTCCTGATCGTCAGACGTCTCCGGGACCTTGGCCCCTTTCTCGACCGTGCCTTTGTCGCCGTCGAGCGTGACCGTTTCGCCGTCCCGGAGCTTCTGTGTCGCGTCCTCAGCCCCGACAACGGCCGGGACGCCCAGCTCTCGGGAGACAATAGCGGCGTGGCTGGTCATCCCACCTTCGTCGGTGATGATCCCGTTTGCGCGTTTCATCGCCGGCACCATATCCGGCGTCGTCATCTCGGCGACGATGATGTCGCCGTCCTCGACCTTGTCGAGGTTGTCGAGCTTGTCGACGATGCGGACGACGCCGGTGACCCGACCCGGCGCGGAGCCGATACCGGAGAGCCGAACCGCCTCCGACTGGCTCTCCATCGCCCCGCCGTCGGCGACGCCCGACTTCGCCCCCGGCGGCTGACTCTCGGCTTCGTTGGCCGAGCCGGCGCTCCCCTCAGGGTCGTCGATGGTGGTGATTGGGCGGGACTGCAGTAGATACACCTCGCCCTCGTAGACCGCCCACTCGACATCCTGTGGGGTGTCGTAGTGATCCTCGACGCGTTCGCCGACCTCTAGGAGTCGGTGAATCTCCTCGTCGGAAAGGACGCGCTCGTTGCGCTTCTCCTCGGGGACGGAGCGTTCGATGGTCTCTCCGTCCTCACCCCGAACGCACATCACTTTCTTGTCGGCGACGGTCACCTCGTCGATGGTCTCCGTCTCGCGGTCGATACTGTAGTTGTCGGGCGAGACTGCCCCGGAGACGACCGCTTCACCCAGTCCCCACGCAGCCTCGATGATGGCCGTCGGCCCACCGGTCGAGGGATGGCTAGTGAACATGACGCCGGATTTCTCCGCGTCGACCATCTGTTGGACGACGACGGCGATGTCTACCGCGTCGTGGGCGAAGCCGTTCTCGTTGCGGTAGTAGATGGCCCGCTGGGTGAACAGTGACGCCCAGCACTCCTTGACCCGCTGCAGGAGGTCCGTACGCGAGACGTTCAGGTACGTGTCCTGTTGGCCGGCGAAGGAGGCGTCCGGGAGGTCCTCGGCGGTCGCTGAGGACCGCACCGCAACGTCTTCGTCACCCATCTCGTCGTAGGCGGCCAGCAGGTCCTCGCGGACCGACGGCGGGGTGTCGGTTTCCAGGATCAACTCCTGAGCGCGTTCGGCCGCCTCGGCCAGCGCCTGCGAGTCGTCGCTGTCGACATCGACGGCCTCGAACAGCGACTCGTCGATTCCAGTTGCTTCGATGAACGACCGATACGTGTCGGCGGTAACGACGAACGCCGACGGAACGGGCAGGCCCGCTCCGGTCAGTTCTCCGAGAGACGCCGCCTTGCCGCCGACCCGCGCCAGGTCGTCGGCACCGATTTCGTCGAGCCACAGTGTTGGCATGGACTCACTCGTATCATCTTCAACGACAATTAAGGAAGTTCCGGTTACAGCCAGTGAGGCGACCGTTCTTCACTCGATTTCGAGTGAATCAGGCAGTCACGCCGCCGGTACGGTTCTGCGGTCACGCCTCGATGATGTCGTCGTCGTCGACGACGGGGACAGTCATTGTGCCGTCCAGTGCAGTGACAGCGCGCCCGCCGACCCACACCTCTGTCCCGTCGGTATCGACTGACACCGTGCCGGGGCGGTCACGGAAATGCCCGCCCTCGGCGATGATCTGTTCGATGGTGTCATCGAGCGCCCCGTAGCGGCGGACGAACGCCGCGCAGGCCCCTGACGCCGCCGCGGTAACCGGCTCCTCGGTTCGGTTTCCGGCCCGGAAGGCTCGTCCGTGGAACGTCGACCGGCGCGTCGCGTCGGCACCGACCGTATCGAACGTGAACGGATACACGCCGGCCGCGTCCGCGCGGTCACAGAGTGAGTCGACGGCAGCCACGTCAACGCTGAGATTGCTCAGATGCTCGAAGTAGTTGACCGGAACCATGAGCCACGGCTCGCTCGCGTCGGCCGTCACGAGCGGCAGGTCGGCACCCACGTCTTTGAGCGTGGCCTCGTCGAGTCCGAGCGCGTCCGCGACATCGGCGTAGGGGATGTCGACCTCGGTGATGTCGGCCCGCCCCTGTTCGACCCAGACCATGCCGTTCTGTTTCGTCTCGACGGTGACTTCGCCGGCGGCGGTGGCGACCGTCCACTCGTCGTCGTCGATCTCACCGCGTTCGTACAGCGCCGCGTGCGCCCCGATGGTGGCCGCCTCCGCCCGGTCCAGATCTCCGGTCGGTGAGAAACAGCGAAGCCGGCGGTCGGCGTCTCCCGCTGGCAGGACAAACGCCGTTTCGAGGGCCCCAAGTTCGCTGGCGACGGCCTGCATCTGGTCGTCGGTCAGTCCGTCGGCTTCCGGAACGACGCCGGTCGGTGTGCCCGCCGTTGGCTCCGCGGCGAACGCGTCGACAAGCAACGCCTGTCGGGTATCCATGGCACGGAGTTGTGCTGACCCGCAGATAATCTTTTCCGGAGGTAACCGTCGCCGTCCGACGGTGAATTCCGGTGTGATATGTGCCGATGACCGAGACGCGCCCCTGACGGACGACTTTAGTACAGGGAGCTACCACCGGAACGTATGAGCGAGGACGTCGATCTCCCTGAGAGCCACCCCCGCTACGAGTCGCTTTTGACCCGCCACCGTATCGAAGCGGGTGTCGATCGCGGTATCACCTCCCGACAGGGCCTCATCGCACAGGGCCGCGGCGAGGCCTTCGATTACCTGCTGGGTGAGCGCACCATCGACAGCGCTGACGACGCCGAGCGCGCCGCTGCGGCACACCTACTGTCCGCTGAGCACGCCGTCATCTCGGTCAACGGCAACGCTGCTGCTCTCGTGCCCGGCGAACTCGTTGAACTCGCCGAGGTGACCGGCGCAGACCTCGAAGTGAACCTGTTCAACCGGACCGAGGAGCGCATCGAGGCCATCGCCGACTACCTCCGCGAGCACGGCGCGACAGACGTGAAGGGGCTGACCGCCGACGGACGCATCCCCGGCCTCGACCACGAGCGCGCGAAGGTCGACGCCGATGGCATCGGCGCGGCGGACGTGGTGCTGGTGCCGCTGGAGGACGGCGACCGCGCCGAGGCGCTCGGCGAGATGGGCAAGACGGAACTCGTCATCGACCTCAACCCTCGAAGCCGCTCGGCGGAAGTGGCGACGGTCCCCATCGTGGACAACATCATCCGCGCGATCCCGAACATTACCGAGCACGCCCGCGCCCTCCGTGGCGACCCGGACGCCCAGCGAGACGCTATCGACACCTTCGACGCCGACAGCGCTCTGACCGACGCCGAGCGGACGATTCGGGAGGGAGACCTGGAATGAGCCTGCCACCGTACATCTACGCCGACCGTCGGGTACCAGAGGAGGAGACCGTCAGAGAGACGCTCGATCAGCGGACGATGACCGCTTTCGGCGATGCTGAACAACTGGAACGCCTCCACCGGGTCTTCTATCCGGTGTTCAAAGTCGACTACGAGTACAAGACCGGCAAGGGGAAGCTGCTCGGGACGACGACGAAGTCCGAAACGGCGTTTCTCGACGGCCTCTGGGCGGACAACGACCGGGCAGTCTCGCAGTATGTCGACGACACCGACGCGGTGGTCCGCCGAGCGACCAGCGACTACGACCTCGGCCGCAGCGACCCGGCGCTTGGCCGCTCTGTCCTGCTGCAGTTTCAGGTTACTGACGACGACGCCCGAGTGTTACTGCCCCAGCGCGTCGCGGAGTACCGCGACCAGCAACAGAACGCCGCCTCCGGCACGGCCAACGTATTCCTCCGGAAACTGCGCGAATCCTACGGGCTCCCCGGAGATTTCGACCCCGACGGATTCGACAGCGTGACTGGCGTCGACCGCCTGTATCTCCCCTTCTGGCTTGCCGAGTACCACTCACCCGACAGCACGGACGTGAAGCTCGTCACCTTCCGGGACCCCGATGCGCCGACCGAGGAGCTACAGCGCCACGGCTGGCTCGCGGAGTTTTTGAGCGCCGAACCCCGCCGGCTGGCCGAGTACGGCTACGAAGTCAATCCGGATCGGCTCGAACGGAACATTCGGGAGCGAATCGACCAGTCCGACGAATCAAGTTCGGCCGGGACGAGCGGCAATACCGACTCGGACAGTACCGACGGCGCACCCTCGATAAACCGCGAGCGGCCCTCGGACGACGGGACGGTGGTCCAGCCCGACGGCGTCGACATGGAAGCCGACGGTCTGGTCGACCCGAACCCGTCCCGGAGCTTCGCCGACGTGGGTGGGATGTCCGAGCTCCTGGAGACGCTCAACCACAAGGTCGTCCGGCCGCTGCAGGACCCGAGCGCTTTCGAGGAGTACGGCATCGGCGTCGTCAACGGCGTCCTGTTGCACGGCCCGCCCGGCTGTGGGAAAACTCACGTCGCCGGCGCGCTCGCGGGCGAGGTCGACCACGCCTTCATCGAGGTCACGCCCGCCGACGTGACGAGCAAGTACATGGGCGAACCCGCACAGAAGGTCGAGGAGCTGTTCCAGATCGCCCGCGCGAACGCCCCCTGTATCCTCTTCATCGACGAGATCGACGGCATCGCTGGCGCGCGCGACGGCGACAGCAACATGAACAGCAGCGAGCAGCAACTGGTCAATCAACTGCTCACCGAACTCGAAGGGATCGCCGACGAGGACGTGGTGGTGCTGGGTGCGACGAACCTCGTTGAAGACGTGGACGACGCCATCCGCCGCTCTGGCCGGTTCGACGAGCGGGTGGAGGTCCCCCCACCGGACCCGCAAGCTCGCAAGCAGATTCTGGAGATTCACCTCGCCGGGCGGCCGACAGCGGCCGATATCGACCTCGACCCCGTCGTCGAGGAGACGGCCGGCTTCGCGGCCAGCGACATCGAACTCATCGCCGAGGACGCCGCCCGAAAGGCGCTTCGGGCGGACGCCCCGATCGGGACGGACCATCTCATGCAGGCCGCCACAGAGACCGACACCAGCATTCCGGACTGGGTCGACCCCGAGATGGTCGCCGAAAACGGCGTCGTCCAGCCCGACGGTGTCGACCTGCAGGCCAGTTCGCTGGTCGAGACTGACACGGGACGCGACTTCGGCGACGTGGGTGGGATGGGCGAACTGAAGGACCGGCTCGAAGACACGGTCCTAGACCCGCTTCAGAACGCCGACGCCTACGCCGAGTACGGCATCGACGTGCTCGCCGGGCTGTTGCTGTACGGCCCGCCCGGCTGTGGGAAGACTCACCTCGCCGGCGCGCTCGCGGGCGAACTCGAACATAGCTTCGTCGAAATCAGCCCCGCGGACGTGACGAGTAAGTGGATGGGCGAACCGGCCCGCAACGTCGCCGAGGTGTTCGAGGTGGCCCGCGCGAACTCCCCTTGCGTGCTGTTCATCGACGAGATCGACGGTATCGCCGGCTCCCGGCGCGGCTCGATGAACACGAGCGAGCAACAGCTGGTCAATCAGCTGCTCACCGAACTCGAAGGCGCGGCGGCCGAGGACATCGTCGTGGTCGCCGCGACGAACTTCGTCGAGGACATCGACGCGGCGCTGCGGCGCTCTGGCCGGTTCGACGAGCGGGTGGAGGTTCCGCCCCCGGACGAAACAGCGCGCCGACAGATTCTGGAGATCCACCTACAAGACCGGCCCGTCGCCGGCGACATCGACTGGGACGCCATCGTCGGCCCGACCGCGGGGTACGCCGCCAGTGATCTCGAACTCGTCGCCGAAGACGCGGCGCGCCACGCCTTGCGAGACGGCTCGGAGATAACGCAGACACACCTCGAAACCGCCGTCCGGGAAACGCATTCGAGTATCGCCGACTGGGACGACCGGGATCGCTACCAGGGAGCAAAGGGGACCGCGGATCTGGGGCTTGGGTCCTGAGGCTGAGTCACTCTAGCCCCCCGTCGAGGGCCGTAGCAACCCGCTCGGTGAATGCCGGGGACTCGACAAGCGCGCCCGCGGCCTCGATGTCCTCGTAGATCGGCCGGTCAGCCGTCAGCTTCGGGACCACTGTACGGACGGCATCGTAGGCCTCGTCCGACCCGACACCCAGTTCGAGGTCGTCGTCGACGAAGTCGGCGGCCTGCGCCCCACAGCATAGCTCGACACCGAGAATCGCGGCGGTGTTTCGTGCCGCTTTCCGGGCAAGATAGGCCGACTGCGCGCTCATGCTGACGTGGTCCTCCTGATTGCCGCTGACGGGGGTGTTGTCCATCGACGGCCGACCGAAGGACCGACATTCGTTCAACAGTGCCGCGGAGGTGTACTGTGCGATCATGTAGCCCGAGCGGACGCCGCTGCGCTCGGTGAGAAACGGCGGGAGGTGTGGCTCCTGCAGATTGGGGTTGAGCATCCGGTCGGTCCGGCGCTCCGAGATGGCCGCGAGTTCGGTGAGCGCGTTCGTCAGATAGTCGAGGCGCATAGCGAGTACCGCGCCGTGGAAGTTCCCGCCGGACAGCACGCCCGCGCTGTCGGAGCCGGAGGCCCGGTCGTCGACGCTCACAGCGCCTGCCTCGCGGCCCGCCTCTTGTCGGTCGCTCCCGCTCGCTTGGTTCGAGGACTCGCCGTGTTCGTCCTCGCGGGGGAACACCAGCGGATTGTCGGTCGCGCTGTTGAGTTCCACCTCGACGGCCTCCCGGAGGTGGGCGACGGCGTCGCGAACCGCGCCGTGGACCTGCGGCAGACAGCGCATCGCGTAGGCGTCCTGCACGCGGTCGCAGTTGCGGTGGGACTCGACCACATCGGAGTCGGCCGTCAGCCGCCGGACGTTTCGCGCACTCGCGGCCTGGCCAGCGTGGGGCCGGACGGCAGTGATGGCTTTGTGGGACGGCACTGTCGAGGAGAGGGTCACCTCCGTCGTGAGCGCGCCGGCGACGTCGGCGGCAGTGACCAGTCGCTCAGCGTCGTTGAGCAGGAGCGCGGCGACGCCGACGGTCAGTTGCGTCCCGTTGATGAGCGCCAACCCCTCCTTGGCACGGAGCGTCACCGGTTCGAGGCCGGCCGCGCTGAGCGCCTCGTCGCCGGGGAGTCGCTCCCCCTCGACCTCGGCTTCCCCCTCGCCGATGAGTACCAGCGACATATGGGCGAGCGGGGCGAGGTCACCGCTCGCACCGAGGCTGCCCCGCGACGGGACGACCGGGTGGACATCCGCGTTGAGCATCGCCACTAGCAAATCGACGACGGATTCGCGGATGCCCGAATACCCCTTCGCCAGCGTGTTCGCCCGCGTAACCATCATCGCCCGGATCTCCTCGGTCGTCAACTCCCGGCCGACCGCGGCGGCGTGGCTCCGCAGGAGGTTCCGCTGGAGGTCATCGAGGTCCTCGCGTGGGATGCGCTCGTCGACGAGGTCGCCGAAACCGGTGGTGACGCCGTACACCGCCTCGCCGCTGTCCAGCACGCTCTCGACGCGCTCGCGGGACTCGCGGATTCGCTCGCGGGCGGCCTCGGCAACTGTGACAGTCGCGCCGTTCCGGGCGACGGCGACCACGTCGGCGGGTGTGAGAGATTCGCCGTCGAGGACGACTTCGGCGGTCATGGTTGCATCTCCCGCTGGTATGACTCATGTGTTGGGGTGCTGACGACCGAGCCGTCTTTCAGGACGGTGTCGACGACGTTGGTCCCGTACTGGTACGGAATGTGGACGTGACTCGGCGCGGCAAGGACGACGGCGTCACCGGGCGCACCCTCGCGGAGCGTCCCCAGTCCATCAGTCCTGTTCAGCGCGAGCGCGGCGTGTTTCGTTCCAGCGATTAGCGCTTCGGCCGGCGTCAGTCCCATCTCGACGCAGGCCAGCGACAGCGCAAAGCCCATGCTGTGGCTGTGGCAGTTCGGATTGAAATCCGTCGCCACCGCAACGGGCGCACCACGGTCGCGGAACGCCGCTGCGTCCGCGTACGTTGCGCCGAGACCGAACGCCGTTCCGGGGAGCAACACCGGCGTCACGTCGGCGTCGACAAGCGCGTCAATGTCTTCGCTGGTCGCGTGCAGGAGGTGGTCGGCACTGGCCGCACCCACGTCCGCCGCCAACTGCGTCCCGCCGATGTGCGCCAGTTCTTCGGCGTGGACCTTCGGCGTCAGGCCGGCGGCCATGCCCGCTTCGAGGACCTGTCGGGACTGCGCGACCGAGAAGACCCCCTCCTCGCAGAACACGTCGCAGAACTCGGCAATGCCCTGTGACTCGACGGCTGGAATCTGCTCGTCGGCGACCGCCGCGGTGTAGTCGTCGGTGTCCCACCCCTTGGGGACCGCGTGTGCGCCCATGAACGTCGGGACCACATCGACGGGATGGACGGCATCGGCGCTGTCGATAACTCGGAGCATCCGTAGCTCTGTCTCCGTGTCGAGCCCGTAGCCGGACTTCACCTCGACTGTCGTCGTCCCGTGGGCGAGCATGGTGTCGAGATGGGCCAGCAGGTTCGACAGCAGCGTTTCCTCGTCGGCGTCCCTGACCGCCCGGACCGTTCGGAGGATGCCGCCGCCTTCGGCGAGGATATCCTGATAGGACTTCCCGCGCAGTTTGGCGGCGAACTCGTCAGAACGGTCGCCGGCGAACAGCCCGTGGGTGTGGGGGTCAACGAAGCCCGGCACGACGGCCTGCCCGCTCGCATCGATAGCGTGACTGGCACTCTCCGGCGGGTGCTCGGCGGTTACCTCCGCCGTCGGACCGACAGCCGCGACCGTGCCGTCAACGATGGCGACCGCGCCATCCTCGTAGGTCTCCAGCCCGCGGCCGTCCGCCGTCGGGCCCGCGACGAGTTCGTCCGCGCCGTAGACCACGGCGTCGAGGGCTGTCATCGGTCACCTCCCAGGCCGCTGAGGAAGTGCGCGACGGCACGGGCCCCGGCACGCGCGGTCCGGTTCCCGGAGTCAAGCGGCGGCGCGCATTCGACCACCTCGAACCCGGCGATACGGTCGTCCGACGCGACACGACCCAGCATCCGGAACAGTTCTCGTGTCGAGAGGCCGCCCGGTGTCGGTGCACTCACGCCCGGGGCGGCCGCGGCGTCGAGCACGTCGAGGTCCAGACTGACATAGACGGCGTCGACGTCGCCGAGCGCGTCGAGCGCATCGTCAGCCGCGCCAATGGGGTCGCCGGCCACCGACTCCGGCGGCAGGACTGTTCCACCCTGCTCGGCGAGGTAATCGTGGTACGCTGTCGAGGTTTCGAAGTGGCGCGCGCCGACGACGGCCAGCGTGTCGAGGCCCGCATCGTGGAGCTGACGGTACGGCGTCCCGCTCGTCGGTTCGTCTTGCACGGCGCGGCAATCGAGATGGGCGTCGAAGCTGACCACGCCGACAGTGTCGTCAGATACAAGCGGCACGGCGTTCGGGAACGTCAGCGAGTTGTCGCCACCGAGAAAAACCGGTATTGCGCTCGTTGCGTGGATCTGAGCTGTTACCGAACGGACGGCACGCTGGACCTGTTCGACATCGCCAGCCGGAATCTCGGTGTTACCGAGGTCGGCGATTGCGTGGACCGGCCCACGTTCGATGTGATGGGTCTTCGTTCCGCTGAGTTCGCGCCGGAGGGCCGCCGGGCCGGCACGCGCCCCCCGTCGTCCGATGACGGCCCCGTCGTACGGCTCGCCCACCAACACAGCGTCGTACTCGTCAGCGGTCGTGAGCGTCGCTGTCTCGACAATGTCACCGAACTGCTCATCGTTTGGGTCGCCGGATGTGCCGGTCCACGGCGACGGGTCTGTCAGGTCCGTCATCGGTCGCGGTTGCGGTCGCGCATCGGGACAGCCACGTTGTTCTCGTCGGCCATATCCTGTGCGATCTCGTAGCCCGCATCGGCGTGGCGAATAACACCCATCCCGGGGTCGGTCGTGAACACACGGCGAGCCTTCTCGGCTGCGAGATCAGACCCGTCGAGGACGACGTGGTTGTTCGTATGAAGGGAGTTGCCGATGCCGACGCCGCCGCCGTCGTGGACGCTGACGATATCTGCGCCAGCCGCACAGTTCAGCAGGGCGTTCAGAATCGGCCAGTCGGCGACGGCGTCAGTTCCGTCTTTCATCGCCTCGGTTTCGCGGTTCGGCGAGGCCACGCTCCCGGCGTCCAGATGATCGCGCGTGACGACGACCGGCGCGGAAATCTCTCCATCGGCGACAAGCTCGTTTATACGGAGCGCGAGGCGGGCGCGCTCGGTCAGCCCGTCCTCGGTCGCGTACCCCAGCCAGCACACTCGCGAGGGAAGCCCCTGGAAGGACACCTGTTCCTGAGCGAGGTCGATCCAGCGATGGAGGTCGTCTTTCTCCGGGAACAACTCCTTGACTGCGTCGTCAGTCCGATGGATGTCCGCGGGGTCGCCAGAGAGTGCGGCCCAGCGGAACGGCCCCTTGCCTTCACAGAACAGTGGGCGGATGTACGCGGGAACGAACCCCGGGAAATCGAACGCGCTGTCGAGGTCGCGGTGGTCCTCGACCTGCCCGCGGATGTTGTTGCCGTACTCGAAGGCGATAGCACCCCTGTCCTGCAGTTCCAGAATGCCTTCGACGTGTCGTTCCATCGTTTCGAGGCTCTCCGCGACGTACGTTTCGGGGTCGCGTTCGCGGAGACCGTCGGCTTCCTCGACGGTGTAGCCAGCGGGGTAGTATCCTTCCAGTTCGTCGTGTGCGCTCGTCTGGTCGGTCACTACATCGGGGACGAACCCCATCTCAAGCATCTCCGCAAGCATATCCGCGGCGTTCATGTGGATACCGATGCTGTAGGGCTCACCGTTCGCCGCGGCCTCCTGTGCGCGCTCGATAGCCGTCGAGAGGTCGTCGGTCTTCTCCTGACAATACCCCGTCTCGATGCGCCGGTCGATACGGTCCTCGTCGACTTCGGCCGCGATGCAGACGCCGTGGTTCATCGTCACTGCGAGCGGCTGCGCACCGCCCATTCCCCCGAGGCCGCCGGTGACGACAATCTTCCCGCGGAGACCGTCGTTGTCGGGGTAGTGTTCCCGAGCGAGCGCGGCCAGTGTCTCGTAGGTCCCCTGGATGATGCCCTGCGTGCCGATGTAGGCCCACGAACCGGCGGTCATCTGGCCGTACATGATCTGCCCCTTCGCTTCGAGTTCGTGGAAATGCTCCCAGTTGTCCCACTTGCCGACGAGGTTCGAGTTCGCAATGAGGACGCGGGGGGCCTTTTCGTGGGTTTCAAACCGACCGACCGGCTTGCCGCTCTGGACGAGGAGGGTTTCGGTGTCGCCGAGTTCGCGGAGTTCGTCGACGATGGTGTCGTAGGCGTCCCACGATCGGGCTGCACGCCCGGTCCCGCCGTACACGACCAGCTCTTCCGGCTTCTCGGCGACGTCGGGGTCGAGGTTGTTGTTCAGCATCCGCAGCGCGGCCTCCTGTCGCCACCCTTCACACTCGATATCGGTGCCGATGGGCGAACCCTGGTACTCGCGCCACTGTTCCGAGGGCGTCCCCACGTCGTGGTCGGTGTCTGGGGTAGACTGCTGTGCCATACCACACCATTAGTAGAGGACCGTGTTAGCAGGTTATCACCGTTCGGAACTGTTTTTATATGCCTATGTGACTAGCTGACTATGTACGAGGTACTGTTCCGTGTCTACGGTGACGGGGCTTACGAGACGGCAACCGACGGAACCGGCACGCGCATCGAATTGTGGTGTAACGACCACAGCGACCTGCTCCACGTTAGCGGCGGAGAGGTCGGGAACGTCATCGAGCAGGTCCGCAACACCGTTGGTATCGGGGAGCGCCTGGAAAACGGCGACGAGCAGGTGCTGGTGACTGAGGAGTGTCTGAAAGCACAGCTCGACAACAACGTCGAGCGCTTTCTGGCGAACGAAGGCTGTCTGCTCGTCCCGCCACTGAAATACGCCAGTGGCGGCAAGCTCGTCCGGGCACTCGGCCTCAGCCCCGACGCACTGGCGAGGGTGTACCAGTCCCTGGCAGGACAGTTCGACGTTACCGTCGAATCGAAACGTGAAATCAGCTCTGTGACCCCGGATGCACCGCTTTTGACCGTCGATGCGATGCTCCCGGATCTGTCGCCGCGGCAGCGTGAGGTGTTCCTGACGGCCTACGAGCAGGGGTACTACGAACTGCCCCGCGAGACGACGACGGCGGCTGTTGCGGAGCAGGTAGGCGTAGAGCGCCGAACTGCGGAGGACCATCTACGTCGGGCGGAGAAGAAGCTGGCTGACGCGCTGGTCGAATATCTATAGGAGGCCCAGCGCGGCGAGGGCGTGAGTAATGCCGGCGATGAGCGGCACGAGGAGCACCGTCCGCATGACGAACAACGCCACGAGATCCCGAAACCGGATGGGGACGTCACTGAACATGTCCATCATCATCGGGCCGACACTGGAGAAGAAGATGAGCTGAGAGACGGCCAGCACGCCGACGAAGAACTTTGCTTTCGCCGCTGTCTCGGTCACGAGCAGGACGGGGACGTACATCTCGGTGATTCCGACGATGGTCGCCGGCGCGACCACCGCTGCGTTCGGGATTCCGAGCGCAGCGATGACCGGTGTCAGCGGACGACCGAGAATGTCGAAGATCGGGGTATGTGCCGAGAGCAGCGTTGCGGCGAGTCCGACAGCGAGGATGGTGCCCAGGATGAGACTAGTGAGCTTCAGGCCGTCGACGAAGCCCCGCTTGGCTGCTTGCGCGAACGTCTCACCTTCCTTGGCCTTCCCGACGGCCTCGCTGACCGCCAGCCGGACGTAATCCCCTGGCGTTCCGGAGAACGCGAGTTCCGGGTCGGGTTCAGCGATGTACTCTTCGGGAATTCTGGAGATAGGCGGCACCCGGACCAGAATAACACCGGTGACGACGACACAGAAGAAGTACGCCCCGAAGATGAGCGGGAATTTCGGGAGCATATCGAGCGTGGCGGCGACGACGCCGACGAAGCCGATTGACACCGTCGAAAAGCACGTCGCGATGGTAAACACGTCGCGCTTGTGGTAGCCACCGGCTTCGAAGACATTGCGGGTGACGTAGAGGCCGACGCTGTAGGAGCCGACCCACGATGCGAGACTGTCCAGTGCAGCCCGCCCCGGGACTCTGAAAAGCGGGCGCATTACCGGCCTCGCGAGCGTTCCGACGAACTCCAGCCCGCCGAGTTCGACGAATATCGTGATGAAGATGGCTCCGATGGGGATGATGATGCCAACGCTGTACACCAGCGTTCCCCACATCAGTCCGCCGGTACTGGGTGTGTGGAGCCACTCGGGCCCAAGCTTGAAGAACATCACCGGCGCGATGAGCACGCCGGCGACTCTGAGTGCCCAGAAGACTCCCGATGTCTCGAATGATGACAGGTCGTACCCCGCGACCTCGCCGTCACTGGTCATCGCGAGCGTCGTCAGTATCCCGCCGGCGAGGATGATGCCCAGCGAGTAGACGCCGACGGCATCCGGGAACGTCCCGGTTATGTTGCTGACGACGATGTCGAACGGGACTGTAATCTCACCCTGATACGGGACCGGCAGAAGAAAAAACACCCCACCGATGAGAAACGCGATCAGGAACTTCAGCACCGGCCACGCTTCGTATTCGTGCAGGTCGATATCGTCGATGTCCCTTGCCGCTGGTTCAGTGTCGACCGTGTACGTGTTGCCTGTTTCGGTAGACATTACCACACAATACTCTCATTTGATAGTTAGTCCTGAAACCACCGTGTGGAAGCATTTTTATCAGTGTCTACGCCAGCGACCGTGCGCGAGATTCAGCAAACAGACGAGGCCATCAGAACGACTATGTATCACCAATGAATATCACTAGGTGGTATGAGCGATTCCGATTCATTCGAACAGTTCAGCGACGTCGGCGAGGCGGAAGTCACACGCGCAATCGGGCAGGAATGGACCGAGGAGTTCATGGACTTCTCGGACTCCGATGTCATCATTGTCGGCGGCGGCCCATCGGGACTGATGGCCGCGAAGGAACTCGCCGAGCGCGGCGTGCAGGTGATGGTCGTCGAGAAGAACAACTACCTCGGTGGCGGCTTCTGGCTCGGCGGCTTCCTGATGAACAAGGTCACTGTCCGCGACCCTGCCCAGCAGGTGCTCGACGAACTCGAAGTCGACCACAAGCAGTCCAAGGACAGCGAGGGCCTCTACGTCGCCAACGGGCCGGAGGCCTGTTCCGGCCTCATCAAGGCCGCCTGTGACGCCGGCGCGAAGATGCAGAACATGACGGAGTTCACCGACATCGTCATCCGCGAGGACCACCGCGTCGGCGGCATCGTGATGAACTGGACGCCGGTCCACGCGCTCCCCCGCGAGATTACCTGCGTCGACCCGATTGCCGTCGAGGCCGACCTCGTCATCGACGCGACGGGCCACGACGCGATGGCTGTCAAGAAACTCGACGAGCGCGGCGTCCTGAACGCGCCGGGCCTCGAAGACGAAGCCAGCGGCATGGACCAGACCGACGACGACACCTACGGCGCGCCCGGCCACGACTCGCCCGGCCACGACTCGATGTGGGTCGGCGAGAGCGAGGACGCTGTCGTCGAACACACCGGTCTTGCCCACGACGGCCTCGTCGTTACTGGCATGGCCACCGCGACCACCTACGGCCTCCCGCGCATGGGGCCGACGTTCGGTGCCATGCTTGTCTCCGGCAAGCGCGCCGCACAGGTCGCGCTTGATGAACTTGAAGTCGACGCCGAGCCGGTCGACGTTACGAGCCGCGACGCAACCCCCGCTGACGACTGAAAACCCTCCCGCACCTCGCTAATTCTTAAACGTCTGTCTTTTCCCGACTTAGTTACTCATTCAGGCTATAATATCGCATTAATACAAACAATTATACAAGCGTGCGACAATTGTGTTAGTGATTATCAACCAATGCCCGAAGAGATGCAGCGAAGCGACAACCACGAGCCTGACGAGCCAGTCGGCGGCGAAATCGCAGTCCACCTCTGGAGTCGACGGCCGGTTTGTGGTCCCCGAACGACAGCTATCGACCGGTTCACAGAACTCGCCGCAACGGGAGTTGTCGATGATTTCGATATCCAGACGTGGCCCGAGGAGATTCCCGTGTCCCAGCGGAGCGAACACGGCGAGGTGCTGGAGACTGTCGACCAATACGAACAGTGGGCGACCGAACGGGGACTGAGTCTCCGACCGCCCTTCGAGACGCGGACCTCATCGCTACTGGTCGGCGGCAGCACGGAGGTGCTGCGACTCCCGATGATAGCCGTCGCCGTCTATGCGGACGATGACCTAGTCGGGGTATACCCGTGTACGGACGGGGAGACAACATGGTCCGTCACCGATTGCATCGACGCACTCACGACGGATCCGGCCGGGCTTCCCCACCAGTCCGAGTCCTGATACCTCCTCGGGACGACACACTCTGTTACCGATGGCGTCCAGTATAGCGCTGCTTTGCCGAGACCGTCCTTGATTCTGGAGCGCCTGATTGACCTGTCCACTCTAGTTCTCTACTCTGGCGACTGCTCAACAGAGGAGAGTCCCCGAGACACAAACGGTATTACTGACCGATACCACTGACAAATATAATGGAGTCTGTGACGCTGTACCGCGCTCCGACAGCGGTCGCCGACACCGACGCCATCGCCGACTGGCTCGACGCGCGGGTCGAGGCTACTGTCTCCGTCCGGGACCGGTTTCTGTCGCTGTACGGCGAGTCGGAACTGGCGGAGTCGTTCGCCGAGGCGCGAGTACTCTCGCCATACGACCGCGAGACCGGGAATACGATGCTGGGTATCGTCCGGTACGAGGAACGAGCGCTAGAGTCGCCAGAGCGGGCCGGCGGCGTCATCTACGACGGGCTAGCGATCCAGCGAGCGCTCCACGAGCGAATCCCCGAGTCCGAGCGGTCACTCGACCACCTCCACGTCCCGCTGCTGGACCGCGTCGTCGGGACTTGGGGCGACCACGACGGTCGCTGGCACAAGCGCGTGAACGTCCTCGGCCAGCCCGCTATCGTCTCGGTGCCGGGGCTCTACGAGGCCCCCGCAAAACCCGAGCAGTACTACAAGGAACAGCAGAAACACGCCCTCCTCTCTGGGGGCGCACCGCCCCGGGAGGTACTCGAAAACGAAGTCGAAGGCGAGTTCCTCGTCGAGGACGACCCGCGGACGACCGACGCGCTCAAGGGGTACGTCCTGCAGGCCTGCCACTACCTCGACACCGGCGAGCCGTTTTGCGACGAAGAGACCTGCCGGCTCCACAACCCCCACCGCCAGCCCGGCGTCGTCGCCGCACAGCTACGGGAACCAGAATTCTGTCCGAAGCATGCCGAGCGGTATCGGCCATAGCGATTCGGCCCGTGCCCGTCAGGGCACAGTCCCGCTCAGCAGGCCGAGGTATCCCCCAGCGAAGGTCTCGTACCGCCTGTCGACGGTCCGCGCCGCGAGTCGCTTGCGGGCCGCCCGAACCCGCTGCTCGAACGCGCTGGCGTGTGACCGCGTGGAGAGCCGCGTCCCCGGCGCGGAGAGGCGGACGAACCCCTCGAACACGAGATTTAGCGGCGCCGCGAGAACGCTGGGGCTCCGCTGGAAGTTCAGCAGGGCGACACGGCCGCCGGAGGCGACACTGTCACACCACGCGTCAACCGCCGCCGCAGGGTCTTCGAAGATACCGGCGACGAACGTCGCCAGAACGGCATCGGCCTCTCGAATCGGTGGACGGGCGGCATCGGCCTGCACGTAGTGTACGCTCTCGCCCGTCCGTGCGGACCGCTCGCGGGCGCGGTCGAGCATTTTTTCCGTCACGTCGATGCCGACGACTCGACCCGCCGGGGCGACTCGCTCGCGGAGATGGGGGACGTTCGCGCCCGTGCCACAGCCCATCTCGACGACGGTGTCGCCGGGTGCAAGCGCCAGCGAGTCCGCCGCTCGGTCGCGCCAGGACGCCACACCCGGCGCATTCGCTACCCAGTCGTACACTTGCGCCCACCGGCCGTAGAACGATTGCACGTCGGTCACAGGATTTCGCGCGCCGTCTCGGCGACCGATACGGCGTCGTCCCCGAGCAGGTACACCACCGGCTCGATTCCCATCGCGCCAGTGTGATAGAGCACGTCGGCCCCCGGGTCGTCAGCCAGCGCAGCCGCGACGGCCGGTTCGACACTATCCTCAGCGTCGAACTCAACGACGGTCCGGCCCGTGTCCCGTAGCGCGGTCACGACGCTCTCGTCGTACCGGACGTTCAACACCGCGCAGGCATCGCTCCCAGCGGCCCGCGCCGCCAGCAACAGCGTCGCGACGTGCTCGCTGACGCCGAACTCCGGGTCCGCCGGAATGGTTGCTCGCCCTTTCACATCGAGAATCCGTCCCGGAACGGCGGCCACGTCATCGATGCTGTCGGCGTCAGGGAGACACTGAACGAGGTTCGACCCCACCGCCGGGATGAGCGTCGCGAACCCGCTCGTGTTTTCCAGCACACTGAGTCCGCGCCGCACCGAGGCGAGCGTCCGCTCGGCCGTCCGAAGCTGTGAGTCCGGGTCGTGGACGGCGAACTCGTCGTCGTAGTCGCCCAGTTCCGGGACCGCGTCCTCGTGTAGCTGTGCCAGCACGCCGCCCTGTTCGAGTTCGCGGATGAACACTTCTGTCTCGACCAGCGCCTGAACGGAACTCATATCGCCGTCGGCCAGCCCGTCGGCCAGCCGCTCAACCAGCTCTTCCAGCCCGCGGTGGGCCAGCAGGTCCTCGTGGCGCGCCACGTCGCCGTGGACGTACTTCGACACCGCGCTCTGGCTGATTCCCAGCAGGTCGGCAACCTCGGACTGCGTCAGCCCGCGCTCTCTGAGAGCGTCGGCCAGCAGCGAGCGAAACGTCGGCAGGAAGTCATCGACGACGATTTCCTCGATGAACCGCATCTATTGGTCGCCTCCGAACTCGCGATCTCCCTGTATCTTGCTTGCCTGCGGCCCAGACTGTCCCTGGTACTTCGAGCCGCGCTCGGCCCCGTACGGGCGGTCGGCGGGGGTCTTGAGTTCCGTGAACGTGAGCTGCGAGATTCGCATCCCGGGCGTGAGCGCTACCGGCGCGGTGCCGAGGTTCGACAGTTCGAGCGTGATTTGGCCCTCGTACCCGGGGTCACACAGGCCGGCCGTCGCGTGGACCACGATCGCCAGCCGGCCCAGCGACGAGCGTCCTTCGACGTGGGCGATGAGGTCGTCGGGGATGGCGACCCGTTCGTGGGTCGTCCCAAGCACGAAATCACCGGGGTGGAGGATGAACTCCCCGCCCTCCTCGATGACGGTTTCCTCGACGTAGTCGGCGACTTCGTCCTCGGAGTTCGGGTGGATACAGGGGATGTTGGCGTGCTGGAACTCCAGGAACTCACGACCGAGACGGAGATCGACGCTGGCGGGCTGAATCTGGATGTCCGGGTCGTCGAGCGGCTCAACGACGAGGTCACCCTGCTCTAGCCGTCTAAGGATATCCGCATCTGAGAGTATCATGAGAGTGGCGTTTGCGGCCGCGGGCCTAAACCTCCCGGTTCCGGCCCACGCCCGACCGCACAGTGGGTTCGGCGTGAGAGCACTCGGTCCGCTACGGCTTCCGTTGTCGGCCGACAACCGTCATACCGAGCAGCGTCCCGCCGAATCCGAACAGCACGAGCGCCGACCGCCGCCCTGCCGACGAACTCGGCCCGCTGGTGGGCTGTGGGATACTGATGGTCAGCGTCCCGGTCTCGCCGGCGGTGAAGTTCCCGCTTGTGACCGTCTGCAGTTCCTGCTGGGGGACTTCGGAGTAGTTGAACGGTCCGGGCAGGGTGAAAGCCGCAAGGTGGAGCGTCCGGTTTGGCCCATCTTCGGGCACCGTGAACTCTACCGTGACCTGGGTCGGGTCGTCCGGATCGTCGAAGGTGAACGAATTGCCGGTGATGGTGACGTTCTGCAATTGACCCGGTCTGTTCTGGTGGAGGACGGAGGGGTTCTGTTTGACGCCGTCCTCGGAGTTCCCGAGTGCGGCCATCAGGTCTCGGTCGTTCTCGCCGTAGTACGGTGGGTCAGGCGGCTCCTCTCCCGGTCCGAAGTCCACCTGCCAGTACACCGTTTCTTCGGGGGTCTTTGTCGGTTCTTCAGTTGGTTCCTCGGTGGGTTGTTCAGTCGGCTCCTCGGTCGGTTGCTCGGTAGGCTCTTCAGTCGGCTCTTCGGTGGGCTGTTCAGTTGGCTCCTCGGTCGGTTCTTCTGTGGGTTCTTCGGTAGGTTCCTCGGTTGGCGTCGGCGTTGACGGCACTGTACAAAACGCCAGGAAACTGATTCCCTGTTCTGATGTGGCCGTTCCCGTCGTTGACGGCGGATCCAGTTCGCTGGCCTGGTTTATATCGCTCCCGCCACCGGACTTGACGACCTCGACATTGACAGGGGTCTGTGAGGTCCACTCAACCTCTGTCGGCCCATCGGACGGACCCCCATCGTACGCTATCACATTGAATGTGACCTCATCGCTTGCTCCTTTCTCGAAAACGAATCCGTACCCGTCGTCGGTCGAATCCCAGTTGTACTTCGCCAACAGGTTCTCACCCGGGGCGCAGGGCTGGGACGGGCTCCGGTCGTCAGTTTGTACTAGCATTGACTGTGCCGCCGGAGTGACCTGTCCCAGTCCGACGCCGGCGACGGCGACTGTCGTCCCAACGACGAACAGTGTAATCACAGCCATGACGGCGACGAATAGGATATCGAGTCCTCCTGACTCGTCACTCATTGATAGACTCCCTGGCCGATGTTCGTTCCGGACTATACAGCCACCCGCCCACGTTACTTCCAATTGACAGTTTCGGAGGCATCAGTCATTACTCGCAAGAGGTATCTCTTCGTTAGTACCCAACTTATGACGGTAGGGCGACACTTCTTCCCGTGTATTGAGAGAAGATGATACGCCGAGTGCAAATACCGTGGCCGACACCCGGCGTTAGCTCCGCCAAAGACGAGGCTGAGGCGGTTTAGGAGCGTTGCGAACGCTATTGAGTCCGCACTGAGAGCTATGAATCTCGGACGCACCAGCTGAAAAATCGTTGCGGATGTGCTCGGCCACGGCGTATGTACTCTGTGGTATGTGCAACCGTGGAGGGAGTCCGACGGGAGTTTAAGTACGGGTGGCCATGTAATCATATGAAGCAGGCTATCGTCGCCCGGACCGACATCGGCATGGGCGAGGGCAAACTCGCCGCCCAGGTTGCCCACGCCTCATTGTCGGCCTACGAGGACGCCGGCCCGAAACCCCGGAAAGCCTGGAAGGGCGCGGGGCAGAAGAAAGTCGTCCTGAAGGCCACCAGCGAGTCCGAGCTGTTCGAACTCGCGGACGTGGCCGAGCGCGAAGGCCTGCCGCATGCGGTCGTCCGGGATGCCGGCCACACACAGCTCGATCCGGGGACTGTTACGGCACTCGCCGTCGGCCCCGCCGAGGACGAGCTGGTGGACCGCGTCACCGGCGACCTGCCGCTGTTCTGAGGGCAGCGGCCCGCGATACGGTTATATAAGAGCAACCCTAACCTCAGGTGAACAACAACACGATACATTATGCAAGGAAATGAACAACAGGCCTACGACCGCGGGATTACGATTTTCTCCCCGGACGGACGCCTCTATCAGGTCGAGTACGCACGAGAAGCCGTCAAGCGCGGAACCGCCAGCGTGGGGGTCCGCACCGAAGACGGCGTGGTCATCGCCGCCGACCGCCACGCCCGGTCGCCGCTCATCGAGCGCGACAGCATCGAGAAGATCCACGAGATCGACTCCCACGTCGGCGTCGCCAGCGCGGGTCACGTGGCCGACGCACGCCAGCTTATCGACGTGGCGCGCCGGCAGTCACAGGTCAACCGCCTGCGTTACGACGAGCCGGCCTCCGTCGAGTCGCTGACGAAGGAGATCACGGATTACATCCAGCAGTACACTCAGACGGGCGGCGCACGCCCGTTCGGCGTGGCACTGCTCGTCGCGGGTATCGAGGACGGCGAGCCGCGCCTCTTCGAGACGGACCCCTCGGGGACGCCCTACGAGTGGCAGGCCGTCGCCATCGGCGGCTCCCGCGAGGATATCCAGTCGTTCCTCGAAGAGGAGTACGCCGAGGGGATGGACCTCGAAGGCGGCATCGAACTCGCGCTCCGGGCGCTGGCCTCGGTCAACGAGGACGGTCTCGACGCGACCGGTGTCGACATCGCCACCATCGATGTGGAAAGCGAACAGTTCGAAAAGCTCGCCGAAGAGGACATCGCCGAGCGGCTCGAAGAGTTCGAACTCGGAGGTGAGGAATAATGTACGACCCTGAGAACCGACTGACTGACGCCTACCAACCCGAAGTCGGCACACTGCCGAACGAGGACGGCGGCCGCGACGAGGAGAACGTCGTCAAGACCGGGACGACCACCGTCGGCCTCTCGACGGAGAACGGCGTCATCATTGCGACGGACCGGCGTGCCTCTCTCGGTGGCCGCTTCGTCTCGAACAAGCAGGTCCAGAAGGTCGAGCAAATCCACCCAACGGCCGCGATGACGCTGGTCGGCAGCGTCGGCGGGGCACAGTCGTTCATCCGCTCGCTTCGCGCCGAAGCCGACCTCTATGAGGTCCGCCGCGACGAACCGCTCTCGATTCACGCGCTGGCGACGCTTGCGGGCAACTTCGCCCGCGGCGGCCCGTACTTCGCGATCAACCCCATCGTCGGCGGTGTCGACGAAGAGGGCAGCCACGTCTACAGCGTCGACCCAGCCGGTGGTGTGCTTGAAGACGACTACACCGTCACCGGCTCCGGGACGATGGTCGCGACGGGGACCATCGAAGGGCAGTACGACCCTGAGATGAGCCTCTCCGAGGCCCGTGACCTGGCGATCCGCGCGGTCAACGCCGCGGCCGAGCGTGACACCGGGTCGGGCAACGGTGTCGTGCTTGCTGAAATCACCGACGAGGGCGTCGAAATCGACGCTTTCGACGACTACGAGTCGGCCGAGTAACCCGGCTATCTCGGTCGTTTCTTTCTCTGCGGTCGGCTGTCCCCGACCAGTTGCTGCTCAGTCTCGTGGCACGACCCGCATCGGATAGTCCGACTGCCGCATGATATCTTGGGCGACGCTGCCGAAGATGAGCCGGTCGGTCTGGCTCCGCTTGCGGACGCCGATAACGAGTTCGTCGGCATCGACCTCCTCTGCGATATCGAAGATATCCTCAGCCGGGCTGTTCCCCCGGATTATCTGATAGGTCTCGACGGACACTTGATCGCCCAGTCGGTCCGAGACGACGTTTACTGCGGCCTTCCCATCGGCGACCGCGTCCGGTGGTGTCCTGTCTCCACCCGGCTGTGAGTTGACTGCGTACACACTGTCTTCCGGGTCGAGGACGCCTTCGAGGTACGAACACAGTGTCTGGCTGACTGTCTCGGAGTTCGTCGCGAGCACGAAGGTTTGCATACGAGATGTCCGCCACCCATCATGATAAGTATGTGTACTGTTACCGCGAACCACTTTCTGTCCAGGCTCTTCCAGCCGTCGGGCTACTCGGTCAGGACCAGCCAGCCGACGGCGAGAAAGACCCCGAGCACGAGCAGAATCGACCCCCAGGCAAGCGCCGCGAACGTCGCCGACCCGAGTGCAGCGAGAGGGGCGATGGCTGACGGCGTCATTGCTCTTCCCCCCCATCAGCCACCGGGTCGTCAAGCGCGCGGACCTCTCGGCCGAGGCTGTCGAGGTCGGCGTCGGCCCCACCGAGAACGGTCGCCGCGACGGTGAGAGCGGCCGAGACGAGCGTCGCGCCGGCGAAGGCAATGAGGAACGACGGCGCTGGCAACAGACTCCCGACGCCTGGCACGGCGGCGACGAGCCCACGCAGCGACGGGAAGTAGGCGAACCCGACGAGCAGCCCCGCAATGCCCGAGACTACCGCGCCCGGACCGGTGAGTCGCTCAGTGTAGAGACCGGCGAGGAAGGGAACGAAGACGCCGGCGGCAAGCAGGTCGGCAGTCAGGAACAACTGGAGGACGCTGTACCCCTGCGCGCCGATGAACATCGCGGCGAGCGCGACAGCGACTGTCAGCCCACGGCCGCCGAGCCACAGGGTCCGCTGGTCGGGGTCGTCGAGCAGTCGCGCGAGGTCGGCGGTGACGACGCTGGCAATAGCGTTGAACATGGTATCGGCCGAACTCATCACCAGCAACACAGCGAGGACGACGATGGCGAGGGTCACCCACGTCGGGAACGCCTCCGCCACCACGAGGAAGAAGGCGATGCTGGCGGAGCCGGACTCAGTGAGGCCCAGCCCCGCGGCGGCGATACCGAACAGACCGGCGAGCAGGAGCATCGGGACAACGACGACGGCGGCGATGCCCAGTCCGCGACGGAGAGCGCCCTCCCCGTCGGCGGCGTACACCCGCTGCCAGACGCCCTGGTTCAGCATATTCGCGCCCAGAAGCGCGAAGGCCACGTACAGCCCGAACTGCAGGCCGGGACCGAACGTCGGGTCGAGCAGTGTCGGGTCCGCCGACACCACCGTCGCGTGGAACTCGCTCGTGCCACCAAGTGAGAGGAGTGCGCCGCCGAAGCCGACGGCTAGCAGTGGGAGGATGACCAGTGTCTGGACGGTGTCGGTGACGATGCTGGCAAGTAGGCCGCCGTAGGTCGTGTAGACGAGGACGAAGCCGCCGATGAGCAGCGAGGTCTGCCAGAGGGGCACGTCCGCGACGAGCGCGAGCGCGCCGGCGATGCCAGTCATCTCCGCGGCGAGGAAGATGAACATGTAGAACACTGAGACTAGCAGGACGAGCAGGTACATCCCGGAGCCAAACCGGGCGTAGGCAAATTCCGTCAGCGAGTGGCCGGCGGGCATCACCTCGCGGATGCGAGCGCCGACCGGGATAAAGAGGACGAGCGGAATCGCGCTGCCGATGGCGTAGCCCAGCACGGCAGGGAGTCCGCCGAACGCGGCCCCGGCCTCGGCCGGACTCAGCAGAATCCAGACGCCCATCATCGACGCGATGACCGTCGCAGCGAGGGTTCCGCTGCCGGCTGAGTCGCGGGCCGAGATGTACGTCTCCACCGAGTCGATGCGGCCGCGTGCGGCGAAGAGGCCAATGCCGGTGAACACGAGGACGGTCGCCGCGGTCAAACCGAGGACCACAGCCGAAGAAGCCATCTACGGGCTCACCTCGTGGTCGGCCGTCGCAGCGGTTTCCCCGTAGGCCGTCTCGAAGAACTGTCGTTCGAGCGTGACCGTGCGGTCGAACAGCGACGCGACGCGGGCTTCCTGGCGGGGCGAAAGCGTCGGTCCGACGGCGTCGAGTTCGCCCCGGAGCCAGTCGACGAACGCGACGAAGGAGTCGACGGCGTGGAGGTCCACCCACTCGGCGAAGTAGAACGGCAGGCCCATCCCCGCGCTGGGAAGGCCATCGCTGTCCGGGTCGCCGTGGGCCGCGGCAGCCGCCGTCGCCCACGACTCGTATATCCACTCTGCCGGGACGAGGACGGCCAGTGTTTCGGCATACCCGCCCTCTCGGGCGGCACGACCCAGCAGGTCGATGAACGCCGCCGTCGCGTCCGTTGGCTCGGGGTCTTGCCAGCGTGAATCTTCGACGCCGAGTGCGGCAAAGGAGCGCTCGAAGTAGTCGTCTTCCTCGTCGGTCACGGTATCGAGGAACTCCACAAGCTGCCGCTTGGCGGCCATGTCCGGGGCCTGTCCGACCGCGTGGCCGAACGTGCCAACGAGTTCGTCGACGAACGCGTAGTCCTGTACCAGATACTCGGCGAACGCGTCTTCGTCGAGCGTGCTGGTCCCGAGTTCCTCGACAAATCGGTGTTCGACAGCGGCGTCCCAGTCCGGCTGACTCTGCTCCCGGAGCCAGTCGGTGAATCGGGGTTCGTCGGTTCGCTCGGCGTACGCAGAGTATGTTTCGGCCGTCGTCATAGCTCCCACCCCTCCTGCGTGTAGGCCATCTCCCAGAACCGGTGTTCGAGTTTCGCGCTCGTGCGGAACGCGACTTCCATGGCGTCGTGTTGGCCGGGGTAGCGCTCGCCACAGCGGTCGACGTACGCCCGACACCAGCCCGTCGCCTCCCGGAAGTCGTCGCTGGTGTACATCTCGATGAACGGCGTGTACCGGTGTTCGCCGTCGGCCAGGTCAGCCATGTGTTCGGCCACGTCGAGGTAGCCCTGCATACAGGGGTACAGCGCGGCGGCGATTTCCGCCTCGTGCCCCTCGTAGGCCGTCCGAACGAGGAAGTTCGTGTACGACAGACACGTCGGGGCCTTCTCGGTCGACTCCAGCTCACGCCGAGAGATGCCGTAGTCCGATGCGAACTCCCGATGCAGGTCCATCTCGGTGTCGAGCACCTGGTGGGCGACCCCGAGCAGGTGCGTCATCGTCGACTCGTCGCCGGCCGTCGCCCCAGCGAGCGCGAACAACCGTGCGTAGTCTTGCAGGTATCGGTAGTCCTGTTTCACCCAGTGTTTGAATGCCGCCTCGTCGAGCGTCCCGTCGGCCAGTTCGCGAACGAACGGGTGGTCCTTCTGTGCGTCCCAGATGTCCTCACCGATGTCGAGCAGGTGGTCGCTGAATGCCATTGGTAGCCAATACAACAAACTCCGACGTATTATATCCTGCTAATATAACCAAGTTGTACTCGCTGGAGAGAACGATGCGCACAGCCAACTGCAGGGCTTGGATGTCTCGGGGCCGTTCTGGCTGCTTGCACCCACAGTGGCGTAGTCGACCGACAGCGTTCGTAGTCCCAACTGCTAAACGAACTACGCACTCACTTCCGGTAATGACACTGCAGTTACCGAGTGAGATCGTGGTCGAGCGATTTCTCCCGACGGCTCGAGCGATGCTCGCCACGAGGCTCGACGAGGAGGGCTGGACCCAGCAGGAGATCGCCGACCAGCTCGGCGTGACACAGGCCGCAGTGAGCAAATACGGCAGCGGTTCGGTCACCATCGAGGAGCGGTTCCGGGAGGATACCCGGATGCAACAGACCATCGAGCGCATCGCCGATGGGCTGGCCGCGGGCGAGATGGACGAGTTCGCGGTGCTGGGCGAACTGCTCGCTCTGGTGCGGGAGTTCGAGGACCGCGGTCCCATCTGTGCGGTCCACGAGGAGGAGATGCCGGCCCTCCAAGGGATGGGTTGTGACCTATGTGTTCGAGGGACAGACACCGCAGTCCAGACGGAACGGGCCGTGTTGTCGTCGGTCCGGCGAGCCACACGACTGCTGGCGGACAGCGCTGTCGTCGTCGACGCCATCCCGAACGTGGGGATGAACGTCGGCATGGCGCTGCCGGACGCTGAAGACGCACTCGACGTGGCGGCGGTCCCCGGCCGGATTCACGACCTGCGAGGGCGGGTCAACGTCCCATCGAACCCCGAGTTCGGCGCGTCAGAACACGTCGCGGGGACGATACTGGCCGCGATGGCGGTCGACCCCTTGTGTCGAGCGGCGCTCAATATGACGACCGATGAAGCGTTCCTCGATGCCGCCCGGAGACGGGGTATCGAGCCGCTGGAGTTCGACGCCGGCTACGAGGATCGGGACAAACGGCTCGAAGCCACTTTCCGCGAACGCGGCGATGTCCCACGTGTTATCTACCACGGCGGCGCGTTCGGCATCGAGCCGATAACCTACGTTTTCGGTGAGTCAGCGGTCGAAGCTGCTGAGCTCATGATCGAACTCCTCGACGCTGCTGACACCTGAGCGGTCTCGTTCGCCGACCCCATCAGAACCAGCCGGTTTCGGGGTCGATGGGATTCTCGGGCGCCTCGCCGCGCAGTACCCGGATGACGTCTTCGGTCACGGTTTGGGTCAGTTCGACCCGGGACGCCTCAGAGTACCACGCGACGTGGGGGGTACAGACGACGCTGTCGAGGTCGTGCAGCGGCGAGTCGCCGGGCGGTTCCGCCTCGCGAACGTCCAGTCCGGCCCCGCCGAGATCACTGCTGACGAGTGCGTCGTACAGCGCTGTCTCGTCGACGAGCCCGCCCCTGGCCGTGTTCACGAGCAGCGCGTCGTCGTGCATCTGGTCGAGCGCGTCCGCGTCGATCATTCCCCGAGTCTCGTCGGTTAGGGGGGCGTGCAGCGAGACGATATCGGAATCGCTCAACAGCGTCTCGAAGGTGACCGACTCGACGTCGAGGTCCCCCATCCGGTACTCGGGCGCGTACGGGTCGTATGCGATGACATCAACGTCGAACCCCCGGAGCTTCGCGGCGAACCGGCTGGCGAGCTTGCCGAAGGCGACGAGACCGACGGTACTGCCGGCGAGGCGACGGATCGGCTGTCCGACAGCCCACTCCCACTCGCCGCGCTTGACCGAGCGGTCGAACGTGGGTATCTTCCGCAGGCAAGCGAGCACGAGCGCGAACGTGTGGGTCGACACCTCCTCCACAGAGTACTCCGGGACGTTGACGACCGTCACACCGGCCTCGACCGCTGCCTGCACGTCGATGTTGTCCACGCCGATGCCGGCCCGGCCCACCACTTTGAGCGAGTCGGCGGCGTCGATGACTTCGGCCGTGACCTGCGTGCCGGCGTCGACGATTACCGCGTCAACGTCTTTCACTGCGCGTGCGACGGCCGCCGGCTCTTTCGACGCTATCGTTTCGACGGTCGCGTCAACCGCGTCCAGCACCGCCGCCCGTGTCTCCCCGTCGATCACTTTAGTGTCAGAGACGACGACTTTGTATGACATACGCTGGCTTGCCTCGGGCCCGAAATAAAATCATCCGTCAGGGTCGGTGCAGTCATCGGAACCGCGTCACAGGACCGTGGCTGTGTAACGGTGACCGGCACAGAACTGACAAAATAATAGCAAACTTTTATGATATATTCGCGAGGAGGTGGCAACAGTATGTCGGCTAGTAACACAGGTGAGACAGCGCTCGAACGTATCGGCTATCGACTCTCTGCGTGGGTGGAACGGTGGATGCCGAGCCCGTTCCTGTTCGCACTCATCCTCAGCTACGTCGTGTTTTTGGCCGGTGTCGGTCTCACTGGCTCCGGCCCAATCGAGATGGTCGGGTTCTGGTACGACGGGTTCTGGGCCTTCCTGACGTTCTCGATGCAGATGGTCCTCATCCTGATGACGGGCTTCGTCGTGGCGTACCACCCGCGCGTCAACGCCGGGATCCGCCGGCTGACAGAGATCCCCAACACCGGAAAGCAGGCGGTCGTCCTCGTCGGTCTGTTGACGATGCTGCTTGGCTGGGTGCACTGGGGACTGAGCCTCATCCTCGGGGCTATCTTCGCCCGGGAGATGGGCAAGACCGCCCACGAGAACGGCATCGACGTCCACTATCCGGTCCTCTGCGTGGCGGGCTATCTCGGCCTCGGTCTCACCTGGCACTGGGGGCTGTCCGGGTCCGCGCCGCTCCTGCTCGCGACAGAGGGCAACGAGTTCATCCAGCAGGGCGTCATCGACGTCGTCGTCTCCGCCTCGGAGACCATCTTCCACCCCTACGGCCTCATTCTGACCGGCCTATCGATAGCCTACGCGCTTGTCGTCCTCTACGTCATCACGCCGACCGGCGATCAGGCGCGCGGTATCACGCATTACATCCCCGAAGACGACCTGTTCGAGTCCGCGAGTGACGGCGGCGTGGAAGCGACTGCCACCACCAACCCGGTCCCAGCCGAGCGTCTCAACCATAGTCGCGTTCTCGGCGGCATTATCGGCCTGACCGGCATCGCACTCGTCGCCTCACAGTTCGTCCAGTCCGGTATCAACGCTCTCGGGCTGAACATCGTCAACTTCGGCTTCCTGACGATTGGCATCTTCATCTACATGGACCCACAGACCTACCGAGAGAAGTTCGGCGAGGCGGCGACCGCCGCGTCGGGCATCGTGTTGCTCTTTCCGTTCTTCGCCGGCATTCAGGGGATGATGGCAACCTCCGGGCTGGCACAGTTGATGGCCAACGCACTCATCTCGGCCTCGACGCCCCAGACGTTCCCGGTCATCGCTTGGCTCACCGGCGCGACGGTCAACATCTTCGCTCCCTCGGGTGGCGGCGAGTGGATCATTCTCGGCCCGCCGATTCTCGAAGCCGCGCAGAACCTCGGCGTCCCGGCCGGGCAGGCGACGATGGCCTACGCCGTCGGTGACGCCCACACGAATCTCTTGAATCCTTTCTGGGCGCTGCCGCTGCTCGCCATCACCCGCATCAAGGCCCGGGAGATGTTCGGCTACGCCATCGCAATGTTGCTCGCGCTCACGCCGTTTCTGGCTGTCGTGCTGTTCGTCCTGCCGTACTGAACAGGGACTCCGGCGAGACAGTACGGCCGATTGCCCCTTCTTCGAGCGTTAAGTTGGTGGGGAAACTGCACTCCGATAATGGCAACTGAGACAGGGACCGACGAGGACGTGGACCTGCTCGACTCCTTCCGACAGTTCTTCGCGCTGGAGCGGGACGTGCTCGTCCTGTCGCTGTCCATGCTGGCGTTCAGCCTTGCGTTCCAGATGACCAGCCGATACATTCCCGAATACATGCGGATTCTGGGGGCCAGCGCCGGCGTTATTGGTCTGTACGGCAGCGTCGGGAATCTCATCAGCGCGGTGTACCCCTATCCCGGCGGCGCGGTGTCGGACCGCATCGGATCGCGGCTGGCGCTGACTGTCTTCGCGACACTGGCGACGGCCGGCTTCGGTATCTGGTATCTCGCCTCGGTCGTCGGCGATATCACGCTCGGCGCGACAACGCTGCCGGCCTGGACGCTCGTGTTCGTCGGTCTCTTTCTGGCACAGGCCTGGAAGTCCTTCGGGCTGGGCGCAACCTTCGCCATCGTTAAGCAGAGCGTCCCGCCGGGGCGACTGGCGATGGGGTTTGCCAGCACGGAGATGTTCCGCCGCATCGGCTTCCTGCTCGGGCCACTGGCCGCTGCGGCGCTGCTCGCGACGACCGCGACCTTCGTCGACGGGTTCCAGCGCGTGCTGCTGGTCGCGCTGGCCTGTGGCCTCGTCGCCACCGTCGCCCAGCACTTCCTCTACGACGCCAGCGAGGACACGCTCGGAAAGTCCTTCGAGGGCATCGACCAGATACTCGCCGACCTGCGGACGATGCCGGCGACACTCCGCCCCCTTCTGGTCGCCGATACGTTCGTCCGCTTCGCCAACGGCATGGTGTACGTCTTCTTCGTCATCGTCGTCACCGAGTTCCTCTCCGTGGGGTTCACCGGCTTCGGCGTGCAACTGCGGCCCGACGCCTTCTTCGGCGTCCTGCTCGGCGTCGAGATGGTCGTCGCTATCCTTTCGATGGCCCCCGTCGCAAAGCTCACCGAGTGGGCCGGCCTCAAGCCCGCCGTCGCGCTCGGCTTTCTCGTCTACGCCGTCTTCCCGCTCTTGCTCATCTTCGCGCCGGGCAACCAGTGGGTGCTGGTGCTTCTGTTCGCGTTCTCCGGCCTGCGCTTTGCCGGCCTGCCTGCCCACAAGGCGCTCATCGTCGGCCCGGCAGAACAGGACGCTGGCGGCCGCGTCACCGGGACGTACTACCTGCTTCGCAACACGCTGGTCATCCCCAGCGCCGCGCTCGGGGGATGGCTCTACGGCAGTGAGTGGGCGGTGGCCATGGGCGATGTCGTCATACAGGCCGGTCCGGAACTGGCCTTCGGCGTCGCTACGGTCATCGGCCTCGTCGGTGTGGCCTACTTCATCGCCTTCGGCCGGGAGTTCGAGGCATACGAATAAACCGCGGTGCTGTGCCTACCACTCGTCGCGTGGCGGGAACTCCTCGCCACAGCGTGGACAGTACCGCATCGGTGCGCGGGACTCCTGGCCGTCCCTGTCGAACGTAATCTCTCGTCCGCAGCTCTTACATGCTAGCTTTGGCATCGTGGTGCTCTCCGGTCGCCCGCATAGCCACGACCTGTGGCTAGATAGAGTGTGTCCCGTGATAACACTAGGTATCGACTGAGAGACGGACCCACGCCGAGTTCGCAAACGCCAATCATAAGCGCCGAGCCGCGAACAGTCGACCAATGCAAGCGGCCCACCCAATCGAGCAGGCGGTCGGTATGGAGTATTACGTCAGCGACGCCGACGGGGTGGGCGGCCGCCTCCGCTCGTCGCCCGCGGACTTCCGCGTCCGGGAACTGGAGGCGTTCGACACCGAACCGGTCGACGCCGACACCGGCGCGTACCCGCATCTCGTCTTCCGGGCGGAGCTACGGAACTGGGAAACCAACGACTTCGCCAGCAAGCTCTCCGACCGCCTGGGCATCTCCCGTGAGCGGGTGTCGTGGGCGGGAACGAAGGACAAGCGCGCGGTCACGACACAGCTATTCTCAGTGAAAGGGGTCGCAGCCGGGGATCTGCCGGAGATCGGCGGCACGGACGTTGAGGTCATCGGCCGCGCCGGCCGCCCGATTCTCTTCGGCGACCTGGCGGGCAACGCCTTCGAGATAGTCGTCCGCGACACCGAGAATACCGATAACGCCGCCAGCGTGGTGGCGGACCTCCGGGCGTTCGCCAACGGGGACGACTCAGTGACGAGCGAAGGCCGGTCCAGCGACGCCACGCTGCCTGACGGCGACACGACGGTCGGCGTGCCCAACTACTTCGGCCAGCAGCGGTTCGGGTCGCGGCGGCCGGTCACCCACGAAGTCGGGCTGGCCATTGCCCGTGGCGAGTGGAAAGACGCAGTTCTCGCCTACGTCGGAAACCCGAACGAGCGCGAACCAGAGTCGACGCAGGAGGCGCGGGGATACGTCGACGAAACCCACGACTGGGCCGGTGCGCTGGACAAGCTCCCCGGCGCGCTGGGTTACGAGCGCTCTATCTGCCACCGGCTGGTCGAGAACGGAGCCGACGAGCCGGAAGATTTCCGCGAGGCACTGGAGGCGCTTCCGTCGAACCTCCAGTCGCTGTTCGTCAACGCCGCCCAGTCGTACGTCTTCAACCGCATCCTTTCCAAGCGGCTGGAACGGGGGTTGCCCTTCGACCGGCCCGTGGAAGGCGACGTAGTCTGTTTCCGGGACAGCGACGCGCCCGAGGACTTCCCGATTCCGGACGCCGGCCGCACCCAGCAGGTCACGGCGAAGCGGCTGTCGACCGTCGAGCGCCACTGCGAGCGCGGGAGGGCGTTTGTCACCGCGCCACTGGTCGGGACCGAAACCGAGCTAGGCAGTGGCGAACCGGGCGATATCGCCCGTGAAGTCCTTGACGACGTGGGCCTTGAACAGAGCGACTTTGACCTTCCCGGGGCGTTCGACAGCGACGGGACGCGGCGGGCTATCTTGCTCCGGACGGACTTGGGAGTGGAACGTGACGGCGCCGACCTGACGTTCTCGTTCTCGCTGCCAAAGGGAAGCTACGCAACGGTCCTCCTCCGGGAGTTCCGGAAAGGCGACCCGGGCGCGTAGCGGTTCAACCGTACTCGGCAACTGATGCGGAATATGCAACGGTTAAGTCCGGCCACACACGCCATCTCGTATGGGCGAGCTACCGGACGAGTTTTCGTGTACCATTACCGACTGGGAGTATATCTACGGCCTCTGTCGGGACGTGGCCGACGACGTGAAAGCCGCCGAGTTCGAACCCGACGTGGTCGTCGCGCTGGCACGGGGCGGCTGGTTCGGCGGGCGCTGTCTCTGTGACTTCCTCGGGCTGGACGACCTGGCGAGTCTGAAAGTCGAACACTACGTCGGGACCGCCGCGAAAGGCGAGGAGGCGCAGGTGAAATACCCGCTGGCCGACGGCGCGGTCGAGGGAAAGGACGTGCTGGTTGTCGACGACATCGCTGACACCGGCCAGTCTATCGAAACGGCCGCCGAATGCGTGCGTGACCGAAACCCCAGCAGCGTCCGAACGGCGACGCTCCAGTTACTCCAGACCAGCGACCACGAACCGGAGTTCGTGGGCGAGTCCCTCGACGAGTGGACCTGGGTCGTCTACCCTTGGAACTTCGTCGAGGACATGGTCGAACTCGTCGCGGGTGTGATGGACAAGAGCGGCCAGCAGACCCACACCGAGGACGATATCCGCCGTCTGCTGCGGGAGTACCACGGCGTTAGCCGCACGAATCTAGAGATCGCACAGCCGAACCGACTGAGTGAGGTCACGACCGAGATGGAGCGGCGGGGCGTCGTCGAATCGGTCGGCGACGGCTGGCAACTCACCGACGACTGAGCAGGTCAGCCGCGGTAGCTCGACAGAGATCGCTCAGATCCGCTAGTCTCGCCGTCCACTATCGCTAGTCGCGCGTCCTCCGCTAGTCAATAAAAAGCCGATTAGCGACGGCTGCGACCGTCGTCTCGGACGTACTCTAACGCGCTGACGAACAGCTCCGTGTCGACCCGGTCCTCTGACTCTTCGAGTCGTTCCCGGATTTTTGTTGGAGTCATGTGTATTGGTAACATTGTACTACGTCGATATAACTCTTTCTCACCCGCTAACATATTCCGTGCGGACACAAGTCTGAGACGGTAAATGAGCCGTCCGGTGGTCCGCCAAACCGCTGTACCGAGGTGACACCCCTGTCGAGGGAATATATTTATACCTTGCTCACCCAACGAAAAGTATGGCCGCTTACGGCCGGCCGTCACTTCGAGACCTGTTCGATGAATCACCGACGCCGCACATCGCGCATCCACCGCGGAGTCACCATCGAGACTTCTACATCGCCACAGACGGGTCGTTCAGACCCCACAACGGCACGACATCGCCCGACAGCGAGTCGGACAGCCCGACGGGCGGGCTGGGTGTCGTCGTCGAAACTCTCGACGGTGAGCGCGTTGTCAGGCTATCTGTCCCGGACACCTGTCCCGACAACAACGTCGCGGAGTATCGGGCGCTCCATCTGGGACTCGACGTGCTTGCGAGACGGGCCCCGCCCAACGCCCGCGTCGGCTTACTCATCGACCACGACCAGCTCGCTGAGAACGTGAACGCAGAGGTGCTAGCCTCCCACGGCTCCGCCTACGACCCGCCACACTCCGTGTCGGTCCCGCCGGCGACGGGGCTGCACTGGCGCGGGATCCAGGCGCGGATCAACGGGTTCGGTGAGGTCCGTGCCGCGCGGATCTCCGGCGACCGCAACCCTGCCCATCCACTGGCGAACGCCCCCGACCAGTACGCACACGTCAACGGCGAGCCGGACCGGTGTGTCCTCCCTGACGCGCCGACCGTAAACGAACGCGTCCCGCCGCCGTCACGTGCGGAGCGTGGCGGCGCATCGGACTGACGGGACCCGCCCGGTAACTGCCGACCGGCGACATCGTCTTCTTTCACATCGCTGTCGACAGTCGCGCGTCGCCGTAGTACCACCTCGCTCAGCACACGGCTGTCGTGCTTGAAATATCACATACGACTGCAGTTCTGAAAGGAAGATCGACTACGGATAGAAATACTTGTAGCAGGGGGCTCCGAGGCTTTCCGCCAGTCCCCTTTCACAGGTAATAATCTTCATAAGTTATCGAAATAGTTGCACCAGTTACTACGTACGTTCGGGGAACGTCACACAGACCAAATTTTATGTATTAGAAATGGGATAGTATGCGGTGGGAGGTGCGTTACGTTGAGTACCAGAACTAACGGACCGGACGGTTTCAGCGGACAGTACGTCGAGCAACTGTTGCCGCGTCAGTCGCCGACGCGGCACGACCTCGTCCTCGCCGTCATCCCCGCGGTGTTCGTCCTCACGCTCGCCGCCGCGGTCGTTCTGGACCTCTCGCTGCAGGTGGCAATCGCCGGCGGCGCACTCGTCGGTGCTGTGGCGGTCCTCGATGCACTCTTCCTCCATCCCCCGACTCGCGGTCGACGGCGAGACGATACGTGACATCGCGTTCCGGCGACGGGCCTGAACGCTGATCTTTTCTGAATTGGCTTCAGAACGAACCGAACTCAGTACCTTCCTCAGTAACCGCTGGCAAAAGCCGGCCGTATCGATTACTCCTGTTGTGCGTCGACGACGGCGACGCCAGCGAGGTTCACGATGTCGCGACCACCTTTTTCAGCGTCGGGTCTGCTCGCGTCGCTCGCACACTACTCCTCGAAAAACGTGGGCGAAAAAGCGCTCGCTCTGCTCGCGTCGCTACTCCTGCTGTGCGTCGACGACAGCGACGCCGGCAAGGTTCACGATGTCCTTGACCTCGTCGCCACGCTGGAGGACGTGGACCGGTTTGTCCATGCCGACGAGCATCGGGCCGATGGCCTCAGCGCCGCCCAGCCGCTGGAGGAGTTTGTAGCCGATGTTCCCGGCTTCGAGGTTGGGGAACACGAGGACGTTCGCGGGGTCGTCGAGTTCGGAGAACTCGTAGGTGTCTTGCAGGATGTCCTCGACGACAGCGGTGTCGGCCTGCATCTCGCCGTCGACCGGGAAGTCGACGCGGTCGTCGTCCTGCAGGCGCGAAACCGCCCGACGGATCTTCTTGGTCCCGGGGTTGTCGACGCTGCCGAAGTTCGAGTACGACAGCATCGCCGCCCGCGGCTCGACGTTGAACCGACGCGCCAGTTCCCCGGTGTGTCGGGTTACCTCCTCCAGCACGTCCGTATCGGGGTCCTGATTAACTGTGGTGTCCGCACAGAAGATGACGCGGTTCTTGAACGTCAGCATGTACACCCCGGCCGCGTAGTCGGCGTCGTCGGCCGTGCCGATGACCTGCAGCGGTGGGCGCAGGGCGGAGGGATAGTGGTGGGTCAGGCCGGTCAGCATCGCGTCGGCGTCGCCCATCTCGACCATCACACTGCCGAGGTAGTTGCCGTCCCGAATGAGTTCGTCAGCCTCGCGACGCGTGATGCCTTTCCGCTGGCGGAGTTCGTACAGTCGGTCGGCGTAGTCGGCCACGTCGGCCGTCTCGGGGTCGACGACGACAGGGTCGAACTCCAGGCCGAACTTCCGGCGCGTGGACTCGATGCGGTCGGCGTCGCCGATGAGTATCGGCTCGGCGATACCCTGTTCGACGAGCTGGTAGGCCGCGCGGATCATCTTCTCGTCGTGGCCCTCGGCGAGCACGACCCGTTGGGGGTCGCTCTTGGCCTTATTGAGCACGACGCGCATCATCTCGCGGGACTTGCCCAGCCGCGCTTCGAGCTCCTCGACGTAGGCTTCCGTATCGATTTCCGTCCGTGCTGCGCCGCTCTCGATGGCGGCCTCGGCGACCGCGGGAGTCACCTCGAACAGGACCCGCGGGTCCAGTGGTTTCGGAATGATGTAGTCAGGGCCGAACTGTAGCGGTTGGTCGCCGTAGGCCTTGACGACCTCGTCGGGCACGTCCTGCTTGGCGAGATCAGCCAGTGCGCGGGCCGCTGCCACCTTCATCTCCTCGTTGATTTCGGTCGCCCGCACGTCGAGCGCCCCACGGAAGATGAACGGGAACCCGAGGACGTTGTTGACCTGATTCGGATAGTCTGAACGGCCGGTCGCCATAATGACCGTGTCGTCGCGGGCGGCCTTGGCCGACTCGTAGTCGATCTCCGGATCCGGGTTCGCCATCGCGAAGATGATGGGGTCGCTGGCCATCGACTGCACCATCTCCTGATCAACGATGCCACCGACAGAGAGACCGACGAACACGTCCGCCCCCTCCATCGCGTCGGCGAGGTCACCCTCCGGGATGTCGCGTGCGAACTCCTGTTTGAACCGGTTGAGTTCCTCGTGAGTCGCTCGTTCCTCGGTGATGATGCCCGAGGAGTCACACATCGTGATGTTATCCTTCGAGACGCCCAGCGAGACGTAGAACTTCGCCGAGGCGATAGCCGAGGCCCCCGCCCCGGAGAAGACGACCTCCAGGTCCTCCAGTTCCTTGTCGGCGATGTCGGCCGCGTTGACGAGCGCCGCGCCGGAGATGATCGCGGTCCCGTGTTGGTCGTCGTGGAACACCGGGATGTCGAGTTTCTCGCTGAGCCGGCGCTCGACCTCGAAACACTCTGGGGCGGCGATATCTTCGAGATTGATGCCGCCGAAGGTCGGCTCCATCGCCTCTACCGTCTGTATCATGGCGTCGGCGTTGTCCGTGTCCAGCTCCACGTCGAACACGTCGATGTCGGCAAACCGCTTGAACAGCACGCCCTTTCCCTCCATGACCGGCTTCCCGGCTTCCGGACCGATGTCGCCGAGGCCGAGCACGGCGGACCCGTCGGAGACGACGCCAACGAGGTTCCCTTTCGCGGTGTACTCGAAGGCTTTCTCGGGATCTTTGTCGATCTCCTCACACGGCGCGGCCACGCCGGGTGAGTAGGCTAGCGAGAGATCCCGCTGTGTGTTCGTCGGCTTTGTCGTCGCAATCTCTATCTTCCCCGGCGGCTTGCTCCGGTGGTACTCCAGTGCGTCCTCGTCAAGTCCCATACCCGGATGTCGAACCCAACTGTAAAAAAGACAAGTTTACCGTCAATGGACGAGCGGTATAACGACGTTTGTCGAATGTCGGCTTGTTGCAGCGGTTTTGTCCCGCTCATATCCCATCAATTGGAAAATACCCATCGCCGGGACATCGTCGTGCTGGACCACCTTCGAAGCTCAGTTCTTGCTCTGTCTCTTATACACATCTCTGATGGNTCTTCCTGCTGGTCGGTCGCCTCGACGATCTCTTTCGTCGCCGCCTCGGCCTCTTGAGCGTGGTTCTGTGCGTCTTCGACCATCGAAGTCACGTTCTCGATAGCGCTCGCCTGGTCGTCGTTGGCGTCGGCGACCTCTTGGATACCTCTCGTCGCCTCCTCGACGGCGTCGGAAATCTCGTCCAGCGCATCCAGCGCGTCTGTGATCTCGGACTCCGCACGCTCGACCTGCTCGTGGGAGGTTTCGACCATGTCGGCCGTTTCGGTCGCCTGATCCTGAATCGTCGTGATGCTCGTCGAGATCTCGGAGGCGTACTCGCTCGTCTCGTTTGCGAGCGTCTTCACCTCGTCGGCCACGACAGCGAACCCGCTCCCGCTTTCGCCGGCCCTGGCCGCCTCGATGTTGGCGTTCAGCGCGAGCATATTCGTCTGCTCCGCCACGTCGGCGATTATCTCGACGATCTCGCTCACTTCGTCCATCTGGTCGTCGAGGTCTGTGACGGTGTCCACGAGGTCTTCGCTCGTCTCGGTGAGGCCATCGGTAACGTCCATGACTGCTTCACCGGCATTTGATCCGTCTTCCGCAGCCGCCTTCGCGCGCTGTGCTGCTGACGCTACTTCGCTAGACGTTGCGGCGACCTCCTCCATCCCAGCCCCGATGTCCTGAATGTTGTCGGCCGCCTGGGTGAGGGAGTCGGTCTGTTCGGCGACCCGGGTCTCGACGGCCGCTGCGGACGAATTCGCCTGCTCGATAGTGGTCGCAAGTTGCTGTGCCTGTGCGTCCACTTGGTCCGCCAACTGCTCGACCTGTTCGGCCATGTCGTTGAGCGAACCGACGACCTCGTACAGCTGGTCGTCGACGTACTCGCCGCCGTCAGTCCGGTCGAACGACGCCCGGGCGTCGAGGCGGCCATTTTTGAGTGCGGCCATGGTCGATTTGACTTCGTCGACCAGGCTCGTCACGGCCTCGTGGCGGTTAGCCTCGTCAGTTCGGTCCTGGACCATCTCGACGACCGCGATGAGTTCGCCGTCGCCGTCGTAAATCGGGGCAGCGCTGAACGAGATGTGGCGTTCGTTCCCGTGCTGGTCGGCCATTACGCTCGTGTCGCGGTACAGCGTGAAATCCTCGTCTTCGACCTTCGGCACGTCGTACTCTGTGTGGGTGGTCTCCGGGACATCGAGGACTTTGTCGGCGAGTGTCTTTCCGCGTCGGCCGTCCGGATAGAACGCCATACTCGCCATCTCCATCTCCTGTGCTTCGGCCTCGGAGACGCCGGTAAGGTTTTCTATCGAACTGTTCCAGCTGAGGATATCGCCGTTCGTATCCAGAACAAAGAGCGGCGTCCCGATATGCTGCAGTACGTCGTGGTAGTCGAACCCTTCGTTAGAGCCGCTTTTAGCTGTAGAGCCGGTGAACGAATCGATGCCGGCCTGGGAGACGGACCGTGTCGTTTCCAGTCCTTCGTGAAGCTCCGCCTCGACAGTGTCGATGGCGGCCTGGGCATCCGGGCCGAGTTCATCCCGAAGCTGCTCGAACGCACCTTCGACGAGCGATTCGGTGACGAAGCCTTGGGTTGCGATGAACTCGCGCTGGCTGATTCCGGCGCTTTCGTAGTCGCCGATCAGCGCTCGGAGTTCGTCAGGCTCGAGTTCGAACTGTCGCTCGACGTGCTGTGTCCCGGTAGCGGCCTTCTCGGGGTCGTCGAAGCAGTCGTTGAGGCGTGGCGAGTCCGGGTCAATGGCGTCGGCCAGAAAGCGAGTTTGCCCGTCGCTCGTGACGAGTCCGCCATCCGCCCGTCTGGCCGCAGCGTCCGGAGAACGGGACCGCTGGCCGTAGAGATAGGTGCGGATCTGTTCGAGCATAAGGTAGCTATGTTCCATTCCAACACACCTGTAGATAAAGATGACTCCGGGAGTATCAGCAAAGATAATTGTACTTGTCGGCAGAGCGGGAAAAGAGAGCATAAGTACGTGCAACCGAAGTGCTAGATATGACCACCCGTTTCCGCCGACTGGTGGCGACGACGACGGTGCTGACGTTCGCACTCATCCTGCTCGGCGTGTACACCGGTGCTATCGGTGCCGGGCTGACCTGTGAGGCACGCTGGCCGTTCTGTGACGGCTGGATGGGGCTGTTCCCCGCAAACTGGGCAAGCTTCGTCGAGTGGTTCCACCGTCTAGTCGCAATGGTTACCGGCTTCGGCATTCTCGGATCGACAATTGCCGCGTGGCGTGGCGAGTACAGCCGACGGATCAAGCTCGCGACTGCCGTCGCAACGGTCGTACTCCCAGTGCAAGTCCTCCTCGGCGCGAACACCATCTTCAACTTCGGTGCCACGGCGCAGGTGCTCCACCACGGGGCCGCACAGCTCATCTTCGGCGCGATGGTCGCGGCGACGGCGTGGGCCTACACCGATACGGCGGAGTCGCGGTCGGTACAATCGGCCGATACCCAGCACACAGCACGCGCTGACGATTGAATACGAGTCCCACCTCCGTGGGTAACACGTAAGATATATTCGGGTCTGTCGTGTGGTGAGGATTATGTCAGACAACGGCCTTTCGCGACGCCAGTATCTCTCCACGGTCGGTGGAACCGCAGTAACCGTCTCGCTTGCCGGCTGTTTCGGCGGCGGTGGCGGTGACGGCGGCGACGGCAGTACCGAAATCACTGCTGGAACTGCACCGGGGTTCCCCCCGTTCGAGATGAAGCAGGACGGCGAACTCGTCGGGTTCGACATCGATCTGCTCGAAGCGGTCGTCGACGAGACCGACTACACCCTGGCCGGCTGGGAGGAGTTCGAGTTCAAGTCCCTGATTCCGGCGCTGACCAACGAGAACATCGACGTGGTCGCCGCGGGGATGACGATCAACGACGAGCGCGACGAGACCATCGACTTCACCGATCCGTACTACAGTTCGAATCAGGCGATTGTCGTCCGTGAAGACGGTGACTTCTCACCGGCGTCACTGTCGGATCTCTCCGGACGTGCTATCGGCGCACAGAAGGGGACAACCGGTGAGAGTACGATCCAGTCGGAGCTCATCGAACCGGGGAACCTCGACGAGTCGAACTACAACTCCTACGGCAACTACGTGCTGGCAGTCGAAGACCTCCAGAACGGCAACATCGACGCCGTGGTCATTGACGAACCGGTCGCCCAGACCTTCGCCGCCCAGCGCCCGGTCGCCATTGCCTTCACCTACGAAACGGGCGAGAACTTCGGCTTTGGCGTCCGCGATGGCGACGACGAGTTCACGCAGGCGCTCAACGACGGCCTGTCCACCGTCAGGGATGGCAGCACCTACCAGGACCTGACGAACAAGTGGTTCGGCCAGCAGTAACCGATGCCACCCTTCCCGTTGCAGAGTGACTGGGCGTTCGTTGCCGGGAACCTCGACCTGCTACTCGCAGGCACGGGTATCACGATCGGCCTGACAGCCGCGAGCATTCTGCTCGGCTTTCTGCTCGGTTTCCCGGCGGGAGCCGTCGAGGTGTACAGCCGTGGCCCGCTCAAACGCGCCGTCGAGTCGGCCGGCGTCGTGCTCCGCGGAACGCCGCTGCTCGTCATCATTATCCTGCTGTTCTTTGGCCTCTCGGTGTCAAGCAGCGCCTTCGTGACGGCGACCATCGCGCTCGGCCTCCGGAGTGCTGCATACCAATCGCAGATCTTCCGCGGCGCGCTCCAGAGCGTCGACGAGGGGCAACTGGAAGCCGCGCGCGCCATCGGCATGGGTCGGCTCCAGGCCATCCGTAGCGTCGTCGTCCCGCAGGCGTTGCGCCGGAGCGTGCCCGGCTTCCAGAACGAGTTCACGATCGTCCTCAAAGACACGAGTATCGCCATCGTCATCGGCCTCGGCGAACTGCTGACCGTCGGCCAGAACCTCTATCAGGGCGGTCAGAGTACCGCTGCACTTGAGATTTTCCTGACTGTGAGCCTCATTTACTTCGTTCTCACGTTCGTGACGAACCGCTCGCTCGATTACGTCGACGACCACTTCAGCATCCCCGGAGGTGAGCGGGCGTGAGCGACCCGTTGCTGGAGCTTGACGATGTGTACAAGTCTTACGGCGAGGAACAGGTGCTCTCCGGTGTCAGCTTCGAGATGGACGCCGGCGATGTCGACGTCGTTATCGGCCCAAGCGGAAGCGGCAAATCGACGATGCTCCGTTGTGTGAACCGCCTCACCGAGATCAACGGCGGCGACATCTACCTCGACGGTGATTGCATCACTGACGCCGACACTGACGTGAACGAACTGCGAAAGCAGGTCGGGATGGTGTTTCAGGATTTCAACCTCTTTGCCCACCTCACGGCGCTCGGGAACGTCACACTCGGCTTGCGGAAAGTCCGCGACATGGACAAAGCGACAGCCCAAGAGCAGGGCTACGAACATCTGGAGCAGGTCGGGCTGCTGGATCAGGCGGACTCCTATCCCGCCGAACTTTCCGGCGGACAGAAACAGCGTGTCGGCATCGCCCGCGCGCTGGCGATGGACCCGAAGCTCCTCCTGTTCGACGAGCCGACCAGCGCGCTGGACCCCGAGCTCGTCGGCGAAGTCGTCGAGGTGATGCGCGACCTCGCCGCCGAAGGCATCACGATGCTTGTCGTCAGTCACGAGATGGGGTTCGCGCGGTCTGCAGCGTCGGACATCATCTTCCTTGACGATGGGCAAATTGTCGAACACGGCCCACCGGAACAACTGTTCGAGAACCCTCAGGCGGCCCGGACCGGTGAATTCCTCAGCCGTCTAGAGACAGCCCACGAGGAGGAGTGACCGATGGGGACGCCGGAGTCCACGACTTCCGGGCGAACGCTCCGTGCCCGCGCCGCCGGGCTGACAGACCAGCCACTGACGCTACTTACCGTCGGGGTCTTCTGGACGTGGCTCGTCGTCCGGTGGACGAACGACTTCCTGCTGGACGGCGCGCTCATCGAGCGCAACACGTCGTTCTTCCCGGTCGGGCCGTTCGAGGCAGCCGCGGCGACGCTCGGCGCTCTCGCCGCGAGTCTCGGTCCGGTCGGGTTCCCCGTCGGCTGGCTCGCCGGCTTCTTCGAGTTTCTGGCAGCGTCGATCCCCTACTTGCCGCAACTGGCGACCGGCGTGTGGGCCACGATACTGCTGACGGTACTTGGCATCGCGCTGGGGTTCCTCATCGCCGTCCCGCTCAGCGTCGCTCGGGTGTACGGCGGGAGTGCCACTCGTTTGCTCGCGCTGGGGTACACCGAACTGTTCCGCGGGACGCCGCTGCTCGCCCAACTGTTCGTCCTCTACTTCGCGACGCCGCTGACGACGATCATCCGTGAACTGCCCGCGGTCGGGACCGGATTCATCCCCGCGCAGGCGTTCTGGGTGGCCGTCATCGCGTTCATGCTCAACAGCGCCGCCTACCAGTCGGAGTACATCCGCTCGGCGCTGAACTCCGTCCCGGAGGGGCAACTCACCGCCGCACGTGCCATCGGCCTCTCGAAGGTCGATGGGATACGCCACGTCGTCCTGCCCCAGGGCCTTCGCTACGCCATTCCGGGCTGGTCGAACGAACTGGTGTACCTCATCAAGTACTCGTCGCTGGCGAGTTTCATCACCGTCCGCGAACTGTTCGAGCGGACCGACGCCATCGCCAGCGAAACCTACCGGTACACGGAGCTGTTCGTCCTCGCCGGCCTGCTGTATCTGGCGCTTGTTATCTCGGCGTCACTGGTGATGGAATACGTCGAGGACCGGGTCGCGATTCCCGGTCTCGGCACGACCAGTCGATGACTACATAAAGTCAGAAAGGCCGGACTGCTGGTCGTCGTCTTCGGCTGCGTCGCTCGCTGTTTCCGTCTCGTCATCGGTAGCGGTGCCGTCACTGGTGGCGTCGGATTCAGCGCCATCGTCCGCCGCAAGGGTCACCTGCTGGTCACCGCTCTCCTCGCCGGCATCGGTATCCGAAGCATCGCCACCTGTATCGCTTTCTCCGTCACCGCCTTCCGCACTCGCACCCTCGAAAACCCCGCCGGAGTGCTCGACGGCGGCTTCCTCCTTGAGTGCCTCGGCGTCAGCGACGATGTCCTGCACCTTGTTCGTGTCTTTGCCCGACCCGGTGACGAAGGAAACGTGTTCGGCCTCCATGTCGTAGGTCGCCGCCATTGCCACCGTTAGCTCGCGGTTCCGGCAGTGGTGAGTCATCGTCGAGAGGAACGGCATGATTTCCCGGCGAGCGGTCCGCATCGAGACGCCGTCGATAGCGGCGATCTGCTGGGCGACGTAGTCCCGCGTGTTTCGGGTTCCCTTCGACCGGCCGAGTTTCGACCAGTAGCTCGGCGGGCCGTAGCGGGTCCAGCCGCCCTTCGTTCCGTCCCGCGCCGCGGCGACGCCGGCGGTCATGTTGTCGCCAGCGTACCGCCAGAAGGAGTAGTTCTGTGTCTCGCGGACGCGGCCGAGCCACTGGTCGGCGTTCGAGAGGAACTCGTATGCGCGGACCAATTCGGTGCCCTCGTAGTCCTTTGGCATGTTGTCCTCGATCCAGTTGATGAGGTCGTCTGGCGTCTCGTCCACGTCGTAACTGGCCTCTAGCGCTTCCTGCGCGCCGGCCTCCTTGAGCACCACGTCGAGGTACTCGAAGATGCCCTCGGTCGTATCGCGCTCGCCGGTCACCACGTCGTCGGCGGTCAGGCGCTCCGTCGTCTCGGCGATAGCCTGGAGGTCCTTGACCGCGCCCCGCAGGTCGCCGCTGTTTTGCTCGGCGAGTTCCTGTAGCGCGTCGGACTCGTACTCGACGCCTTCCTGGCGACAGAGGTCACGCAGGACGGGGACGATAGAGCGGGGCGAGACATCCCGGAACTCGATGTCCTGGCAGTTGTTCCGCAGGCCGTTTGACATCTCGTAGTACTCGTTGGCGATGAGGATCATCGGCTGGCTGGCCTCCTTCACGAGGGCCGTTATCGCCCGTGCACCCCCGCGGTCGGCGTTGCCGTGGATGTTGTCCGCCTCGTCCATGATGACGAGTCGGCGGCCGCCACCGCCAGCGGTCAGTGTCCCGGACTTGGCGGCTTCGCCGGCCACCCGATTGATTACGTCCTTGGTCCGGGAGTCGCTGGCGTTGAGTTCGATGGTCGGCCACCCCATGTCGTTTGCCAGCGCGTGGGCGGCCGAGGTCTTCCCGATACCCGGGGACCCATAGAGGATGACCGCCTCGCGGTGGTCGTCCCACGTGTCCGCCCACTCTTTGAGTGCGTCGCGGGCCTTGTCGTTGCCCCGCACCTCCGACAGCGTCGTCGGGCGGTACTTCTCCGTCCAATCCATTTGATTGTGGTTGGCGCGACCGGCGTTTAGTGATTGCGGAGCAGTACCGGTCTACTGCTGAGGTTTTTATCGGAAGCAACGGACAGCGTGTCTCACCAGTGGCCGGACGAGATCTCCATTGTGACCCTCGCGGCGTCAGTCCCGTCATCGGCGTGGTCCTCATGCTCTCAATTACTGTCCTTCTGGCCGGGACAGTCGGCGGCGTTGTGCTCACTGCAAGCAGCGACCTGAACCAACGGACGCCCACCGTCGCCCGCTCGACCGGAAACTTCGTGACTGGCCCATCGGGGGGATGCGGCGGAAACACAGTAGCGGTTCGACACGACGGCGGCGACTCGGTCCCAGCGGACGAACTGGAAGTCGCTGTTGCACTACCGGACACCGACGCCCGCATCGTCGACCTGCCAGTGTCCGGGACAGCGCTGTCAGCGAGCAATACTGACGATCCGGCCAACGTCGTCTACGACTACTGTGTCGGTGGTGTCATCGCCAACGGGGGCCAACAGTGGTCGGCGGGTCGGGCCATCACCTTCCAGTTGAACGCCGGCGGCGGGACCGTCGAACCGGGCGATACCATCGAAATACGCGTCGTTCACACTCCGTCGAACGGTGTCCTTGCTGCCGTCGAGCTGACCGCCCGCCGGTAAGCGCCTGTGGTTCCGATACCCTTTTATTCGCGACCCTCCAGCGTGTGAACTAATGGCAGGGGGCGCACGCGATGACCTCGCGGAAAAAATGGCGGGTGAGGTGGCACTGAGCGACGACCCAGGGGCGACCCTGCGGAAGTGGCGCACTGACTTCGGCGTTGCACAGACCGAACTCGCCGACGAACTTGACGTCTCCCCGTCGGTGGTCTCGGACTACGAGAGCGGGCGGCGCGACAACCCCGGTATTGGCGTGGTCAGGCGACTCGTCGTCGCCCTGCTCGACATCGACGAAAACCGCGGCGGCGACCACATCCGCCAGCACGCCCGCGTGCTTTCGGCTGGGTTCGACAGCGACGTGGTCCACGACCTCCGCGAGTATTCCGCCAACGTCGGCGTCGAGCGCGTCTACGACGCTATCGACGCCGAAGAACTGTTCCGAGGCAGTCAGGACACCGTCGCAGGCCACACCGTCATCAACTCCATCGCCGCCATCACACGCCTCTCCTCGGACGAGTTCTACCAGCTATACGGTCAGTCGACGAACCGCGCGCTCGTGTTCACGAACGTGACCCGCGGTGAGTCCCCACTCGTCGCGCTTCGGGTCGTCTCGCCGACGCCAAACGCCGTCATCCTCCACGGGCTCGACGACGAGGCCGTCTGGGAGCACGCACAGGACCTCGCTCGCATCGACGACTTCTCGCTGGCGGTCACCGACACCGATCTGGAGGACTTGCTGGGCGGCCTGCGAGAGCTTCCCTGAACTCGCCGTTTCTGGCCGTACTGTTTTGCGCCCGCCAACGCACTTTCTGGAAAACGACTGCTGCCGTGACTGCGATCTCTTTGTGCACCGGACAGCGTGACATAACTGCTCCGTCAGACTGCTACTCATTCATTGCACTGTCAAGTACATCTCGAATGAAATCACTTTTTTCAGCAGTGTATTTCTCTCGTCTTTTCGGGTATTTCTCCGCTAGCGCCCTCTTTAGCGACGCATATTGTTCAGCGACCTCTGGATGTTCTCTGAGGTACTCTCTGAAGGCGATTTTTTCGTGATAGAAATCACTATCACATTCCACGAGTGAAAGGTAGTGCGTCCGTTTCGTACGTGGACCTTTGGCGAAGAATAGCCGATCGCATACGTCTTCATCGGGACGGTGCTCGTACCCGCTCTGTTCAAGAACTGGAACCAACGCTCCCGCTTCTTCCAGACTCTCGACAACTGCAAGGATATCGATTATCGGTTTCGCTGGCAAGCCTTCAATTGCGGTACTACCGATGTGTTCGAAATCAAGCAGTCGCTCACCAGCAACGGTTTTTAAGCGCTCAACTTCTTCCCCATAGGAGGCTTTCCACCCCTCTTGATACTGTACGAGTTCGACTGTCCCTCGTTCCAACCCGATCATTGGCTCCTCGGTTACGGTTCAAGTACGCATCTGGTGGAGAGCTGATAAATAGTTGCTGCATACTGCTCACTGCCGACGCAAATAGTGCTAGTATATTCACAGCAGCCGATAATATGTCCCTCGCTACTCCCCATGCCTATCGTCGCTTCTTTTCGAGGATTCCCCCTCGGTCACGGCCTCGGTATTCTCCACGGCTCCCTGCGGTCGGCGCTTCGATACGAGGTTCTCGCTCGCGTTGCCCGCCTCGAATTTCGCTATTCTCGCGGCTATGCCTCTCTTCGTGTCCGAGACCCCTCGCTTTGCTCGGGCTTTCGCTATTCCACGTACCGATATTTCCGCTCACCCATCCGGCCCCAGCCGTCGAAGGCGAACTCCTTTTCTGGTGCGGTGAACTCCTCGACATCGGTTTCAGTTTCGTGATTGTGGACGTCGTGGACCTGTTCGTACTCGGCGAAGGAGAGGTCGTAGCGGTTCCGGATCTGTTCGTCGATATCGAGTGCGCCGATCTCTTCTTCCCAGCCGGGGACAACGGTTTCGGCGTGGACTTCTGCCTGTGCGCCGGACCCGTAGGAGGCAACTAACAATCGGGCCTCGTCCAGATCCAGTCCGTTCTCGCGGGCGTGTTTCAGGCCTGCGGCGCGGGCGATGTGGACGGAACCGGTGTACCAGTTCCCGACCTCCCGGGAGATTTCGAGCGTTGGCTCGATGCTGTTGGCGTACCAGTCCTGATAGCGCTCGGTTTCGGTGAGTGCGTCCGTGTACTCCTTGATGGCCGCGTGGAACTCGTCGTCGGTCTCGAAGTCCGAACGCATAGGCTGGCGGCCGATTTCTTCGGCCATCAGGTCGCCCACGTCGGTGCCGCGGATAATGTGTCGGTAGCCCAGCGCCGCGGCCTTCCGGACCATCCCCGGGAACGGCGTGTGGAACGGAATCATCTCGTAGTCGCCCGGGTGGATGTCGCCGGCCACCTCGGCGAAGTCCTCCAGCGCCTCGCGCATACGGGCGAGGTAGACGTTCACCGAGCGCTTGCCGTCGACGGACGGGAACTGCTGATTGGGCTTGAGGAAGTCAGTTTCGTCGGCGCTACCGTACCCCTGCTCGGTCGAGAGTTCGACCAGATTCGGGTCTTCGTCGACGAGCATCGCCACCGCACCGGCTCCCTGCGTGGCCTCGCCGGGATCGTCGCGGGCGTACAGTGCGGTGTCAGTTGCGATGACGAGCGCGGCCCGACCGCGGTTCCGTCCGGCGCGGATCCAGTTGTATGCGTCGTCGAGGCTCTGTGTCCCGGAGATACAGGCGAACTTCCGCTCGCCCTTGTTGGCGTGGTGGAAGTTCTCGTCGTACACCTGTTCGAGACAGCCCGCGATGTACGTCGAAACGGGCTTCGAGTTGTCGAAAGCACTCTCAGTCGCCACGTCGATACGGCCGATGTCCTCGGGCGTCAGCCCCTTGCGCTCCATCAGACGATGGGCCGCGTTCGCCCCCATCGTGACGATGTCCTCGTACACGTCCGGGAACGACGACGCGCGCAGGCCGAGCCCCTTCGTGTACTTCCCCGGATCATCGCCTTGAGCCGGCGCGAACGTCTCCGCGAGGTCGAGTTTGAGCTTCCCGGTCCAGATCTCCATGGCATCGATACCGACTGCAGTCATGAGTCTAGCGTCAGCGTGGATGTATATGGGCTTGTCGACTGGCGTTTCGACGGTTGACTAGTATTGCGCAGATGGGCCACGAACCCGCTGTGAGACAGTTACTCGCTGGTCGCCGGTTCCGTATTAAAAGAGAAATCGACCATGCATTCGCCTTCGAGAACGTCGTACGGCTCGTCCGGTGACGGAACGGCACGTGACCAGTCGGTGTTGTTGACGACGAGCCGATACGTTCCCGGCGAGAGGGTAATTCGGTTGTCGGGGACGTTCGTCTCGTGGAACCGCGACACCTCGCCAGCGTACCGAGCCCGGTGGCGGCTCTGAAATGCCCGGTACTCGTCTTCGGTGAACAGAATGACGTCCACGGCCGGGCCACGCCGAACGATGAGGTCGTAGGTGAGCGTCGTCTGACCAGTCGCGTCAACTGTGAAGTCCTCGTATTCGTCTTCCTCCAGTCGGAATGTCGTATCGACCGACCGGTGGTTCGGCTCGGGTGTCGGCGTCGGTGTCTCAGTCTCGACCTGAATCCGTGCCGACGTCTCCGTAGAGTTGTTCGTCCGCGACGCCTCGGTGCGCTGCGCTGTTGACGTGTTCGCCGGAGCCGCAGCGCGATCTGTTGCTGGGGTCGAGGTAGTACCGACGCGATCAGTTGTAGCAGTCCGCTGTGACGCTGCCGGTTCCGGGACTGGCGTCGTCTCGGACTCCTGTGCAGGTCGATTCCCGAGACAGCCGGCGGAGAGCGCGGCGAGCACCGAGGCCCCGAAGCCGCGCCGCGACAGGTCACCCATACTTCAGGACACTCATCCACAGTAAAGATGTTTACGGGCGGGTTTTCGCCGCTGGTAATCGGAGCGCCAACACTGTCCAAACATATTTGTGGGGAGAGAGCCGAATCTACCCCGTTCGAGACGGTTCCGAGACAACTGTGACTCAGATATCAGTTCTCGGAACGGGACAGGAACGTTTCATATGAACAGATCGGTCATCACACTCGGTTTGGTAGTTCTGGCGGCACTCAGTGTCTTGGGACTCGCAGGAGTAGCGGTCGAAGGGACGCTTGGTGCAGACGCAACCGAGTCAGCACCGGCGGATTCCACGGAACCATCACCAGCAGCGACGCCCAGTGCAGAACGTGTGTCACCGGCGACGCCGAGTAGCCAAGAGACTGTGGCCGGAGTGACGCAGTCCGCAGAACCTACCGCGACGCCGGATGCGGCACAGACCACGCCAGCTGGTTCGGGGACAGATATTGATACGGACCGGCTTGAAAGCAGGCTCGTGGCAGCAATCAACGACCGGCGTGGCAACCCGGTTGCCAACGACGCCTTCGATGGTTCTCTCTCAGATGAGACTAAAACCGGGCAAAAGTTGTCGGCGATGGCCGGAAACCACAGTGAGCGAATGGCTGCACAGGGGTCGGCCTCCCCGATTGCGAACGGGTCAGACACGACAGACCGGTACGCAGCCGCCGGACTGTCTGAGCAGTGTCGCCTCCGCCACGAAGGGAACGCGTACTTCCGCCCGGTGACCGACCTCGAACTGGTCACGAGTGTCGACCCGAACGGCGCGAACGCGACCCGTATCGCCGACACCGTCGCCGACCACTGGTTCGACCTCTCCGGTCCCCGTGACACGTTGTACATGGCGAACGCGAACCACATCGGCGTCGGCGCGGCGACTGCCGACGGTGTCGTCTACATTACCGTGAATCTCTGCTGAGGTCGGTGACGGGACGGAATGACAAAACGGACGTTATGGCACTTCTTTGCGAACCGTGTCGGCGTTCCCTTCTGCGTCGACGACACGGAGCGCTACTTTCGTGCCAGACGACACCCGTCTCTTCTCTAATGTCTGGCCGTTCGCATCGTCGAAGATACCGTCGCCGTCGAGGTCCCACTCGTAGGCCGCGATGTCTCCCTGCGGGTCACTGGACTGGCTGGCATCGAAATCCCATTTCCCGTTCGATTCTCCCCCGTTGGAGGTTATCGTGAAGTCCGCGTTCGGTTGCGCGCTCGTGTTCGCGCCACCGGGGGTGACCGTGAACATCTTCGAATCGGTACCGCCACTCGATAGCTCGTAGGTGACGGTTATGGTGAGGCTTTCGCCGGTCATCCCTGTCTGGACACCGAACCGTTCGAACTCGAATAAATGAAACGTCGCAATCGAGCCGTCGGACATGACTGGATTCGGCCCGGCTAGATCTCGCTCTTGATTGTCGACATCGATGACACGTGGAATGTCTGTCCCACCATTGAAATCAGTGTAGCCGTCGGTGTCCGCTTCGATGTACAACTCGTTTTCTTGGGGCGCTGGGTCGCGGTAATTGCGGTAACTGTCACTAAGAAAGTCGATATTTTCGTCCACAGCGTCGATAGCAACCGTTGTTATAGTGATCGTATCACCTACCTCATTTGTGACGCTAAACTGCACACCCCCATCAGGACCTCCGTCACTGTCGAGGGCAACGGCGTCCTCGTTGTAGATGAGGCCACTGTTGCCGGACCCACCACCAGAGCCTTGGTTCGCCTCCGTCACCGTCACCGGAATCGAAACGTTTTCCGGAGTCTCACCGACGAACGAACCGTCGATTTCATCGAGGCTGAACTGGACGGTGTATGTTCCAGTTGCCGTTGACTGGCTTGCGTTGTAGACGAATTTGACGCGACCGTCGCTGTCAGACGATTCTGTGTCCGGGGTAAGCGACCCCGTGTTACTCCCTTCGACTGAGCCGTTGACTGTGACACCGCTTACAGGGTTGTTGTACGCGTCCCGAACCTCCAGTACGATTTCTCCGTCGCCGCCCTGCTGGACGCTGATCTCGTTATCATCGACAGTCGTAAGATACGCGTCGTTCTCCGCAGTTACCTTCGTCCCGACACCCGCCTTCGCCATCTTCAGGCGGTACGTCGCCCCTCGCTCGAAGACGATAGTGATGTTGTAGAGCGATCCCGGTCCCTCGGACTGGGTGACGTTCGCTACGTACCGTTCGTTGCTCATATTGCCCGGATTCGTGTCGAGTTCCTCGTCGAGCGTTTCGTTCCACTCTGATGCCGGAAGCCGTGAGAGAAACGAGACCGACACGTTCGATGTCCCCGTGGTATTTGTTACGCGGACCGTCCGGGAGGACTGGGATTTCGGCTCTACGTCGACCGTGACTGAGTCGCTTGCCGAGCGGCTCAGTGACCCGTTGAGTGCGACGAGCGTGATGTCGCGTCCATCGACCATTGCCTGTTCCGAGAGCGTGATGTTGCCCTCGCGGAACTGGTTGTAGACGACCGAGTGCTCGTAGACAGTTTCGGGGGCCTCGCCGTAGACGTTGTACTCCGGCTTGTACGCGATAGCTCCCGTGTTGTAGTGCCGTGGCGTGGCCCCGTCCCAGTAATCCGCCGTCTCAGGCGTAATTGCCTCGGCGTTGCGAACCGTGAGGTTCTGCGATTCGTTCGTCGTGCCGTCCGTGTACAGCAATCCTGACGGCGGCCCGGGATTCGTCGCTACCAGCCGACTCGGGTATCGCGTCCCCAACTGGACCGAGACGGCCTGCCGGCTCGGCTGTCCCGGGACTGAGATGATGGCGTTTCGCAGGTCCTGCAGTTGCGTCTGGACCTGCTGATTGTGGTTAAACTCCACCTCCCGGTTTTGCTCCGGGACAGCAAACGCCTGATACGAGGAGAAGGCGATGATAAGCACGCCGAACAGCAGTACAGCCCCGACCTGTACTGACTGCGCGCGCTCATCGCCCGTGAAAGTCATGGCGATGAGTTGCGGAGACGGCGGTAAAAACCTGACTGCCGAATTATCAACTCTCGTCTTCTTCGACGACTTCCGGGTCGCTCATCGCGGTCTGGAGACTGTCGAGTCCGTTGACCCACTCGGAGACGAGTCCGTATTCGAGGTCTTCGGCGACCTCCATCGGGAGCTCCGACCCGCCGATGATCTGCGTGCCGGCCTGCACACAGTAGCCCAGCGCCGCGTCGAGGTCTTCTTCGGCTTCCGCGTCCGCGGCGGCTTCGATGTAGTCCGTGATGGTCGCGTCGTCCGCGGCCCCTTCTGCGACGAACTCCTCGGCCGCGTAGAACACGCACAGTAGCGAGGTTTGGACCCCGTCGATCAGCATCACGGTCTCCTCGTCGTCGATGTCGATGTCGTCGAGGACGATCTCCCGGACGCCGGCAAGCTCGTCGAGCGTCGCTTCCTCGTCGAGCGGCCCGTCCTCGTAATCGGTGAGAATCTTCGCGACCGCGATCGCGGCGTCGTCCTGGAGGTTCAACAGGAGCCGCGCCGAATCCTCGTCTTCAGGGTCGACGTCTTCTTCCTCGATACGGTCTAGCCAGTTCTGCCAGCGTTCTTCGGTGTAATACTCCCCCGGCGGAGTGCTCATACCAGTCCGTTCGTCCCGTTGGGGATAGTAGTTTCGACCGGCGGCCGCTCCGCCGCGGCGTCTCTACAGTAAAGACCGACCAGCGATCCACGATGTTAGCGCCTGAAACAGCTCTTCCGTAGGTTTCCCTGATCGCTTGCGCACCCCGAATCAATATCATGGCCTCCGTCGAAGAACGTACTTTTATGTCAACAAACATGCTATGAAGTAGCATGGCACAGCGACAGCCGGTCTCGACCTGTGACCGACCCCTCGACCCGGCTGCAATCGCCGCGCTGGCCGAACGTGTCGGTCTGGTGCTGATCGCCGTGGCACTACCAGTCGCCGTCGGCGCATTCGCCGGATTGACCCTCACTGCCGGGTCGCTCTCGGCCGCGATCGATGCCGCGACCGCCACGCTGAGCGGGCCGCTGACAACAGAGCATAGGCTGTCCTGGCTGTTCTACGTCAGCACGCTCGGGACCGCACTGGGATGCTGGGTTCTCGGACTGGGGCTCCTTCTCGACGGTCTCGATCTGTAGGTCAGCCGTCGCCGTCCGGACGCATCTCCACGCCGCCTTCCAGCGCCTCCTCGTCCGCCGCGTCCACGCGGTTCGAGAGGGTCCGCTGTGGGAACGGGATGGAGATGTCTTCCTCGTCGAAGGTAGCTTTCACACCCCGGACGACTGCCGAGATGGCGCGCCACTTCCGCGGCGGTGTCGGATGATCGATCCAGAACCGGAGTTCCATCACCACGGCAGAGTCTCCGAAGTCCTTCGGGACAACGTCTGGCGTCGGCGAGTCGACGACGTGTTCGATGTCGGCCATCGCCTCACGAGCGAGGTCCATCGCCCGGTCGACATCGGTGTCGTAGTCCACACCGATGTCGACCGTGAGGCGCAACAGCCCCTTGCGGCTGCGGTTCGTCACCGCGCGGTCGCTCACGCGGTCGTTCGGGATGATGACGAACTCGCCGTCGAAGTTCTCCAGCCGCGTGTTGAAGATGGTGATATCCGTCACGATCCCTTCCTGGTCGCCGACGAGCACCCAGTCGCCGATAGTGAACGGGCGGGAAAACATCAGGACGAAGCCGGCGATGAGTGAACCGAGCGTCTGTCTGGCAGCCAGACCGACGACGATACCGAGGAACCCAGCCCCGACGAGCAGGCCGCTGAGGTCGATACCCCAGACGGCGAAGACCGTCGCACCGATAGTGACGAAGACGGTGACCTGCCCCAATCGGAGGAGAATCTCCTCCTGGTGTTCGGTGAAGCCGGTAACAGCCTGACTGAACCGGCCGATCCACCGCTGCATCTGGTCGGACAGGACAAAGGCCAGCATGACGAGAACGATCGTCTGTATCGTCGCCAGTACTGACTGATCGCTCCCGTCGAGGTACGGCCCAACCGTCTGGACGATATCGAGAACGCCCCAGACGATGAGAAACGAGATGACGACGAGAACGACCATCGAGAACTGGGCGATCCGGAGAAACACGCCCCGGATGGTCGTCGGCGTGTAGTCGGCCATGACCTGCAGCCAGTCGCCGGTTCGGTCCGACGTGGTAGACCGAAGCCGGGAGAGGACTGCTGGAACGACGACGACACTGACAAGCAGGACGATCAAGAGGATGAGCGTCGCGACGAGTCGACCTTGCGCCGCGACCAACTGGTCCAGCGACCGCTGTAACACGGTAAAGAGTTCCAGAAGGCCTTCACCGGTATCGTTGGCCGCTGGCGTGGGCGTTGCCGTCCCCTGCACAGCCACCTATCGCCGCCGTAGGAACTTGTGTCTTCGTCTTTGTGCGGCAGTCTGTACGGTGTCTGCTACCGAAAGAAAAGACGACTGGTCGCGGTCCCCGTTAGACGCCGCGGCCCTGCAACTGCTCTTCTTCGTCTAGATCCGCGTTCGCCTGGCCTTTCATCCCCTTGCCGGGGTTCTTCGCGATCTCCTTGAGCTGTTCGGGGTCATCGTAGTTGTTGACCGCTGCGACGACGGATTCGCCCATCGCCTGGGGGTTCTCCGCGCCGAAGATACCCGAACCGACGAAGATGCCGTCACAGCCGTGTTGCATCATCAGTGCGGCGTCGGCGGGCGTCGCGATGCCGCCGGCCGCGAAGTTGACGACCGGCAGCCGGCCGCGGTCCGCCGTCTCGTGGACGAGCCGGCGGGGCGCACCGTGTTCGCGGGCCCACTCGTCGCGCTCCTCGTAGGCCATCCCTTCGAGCTTGCCGATGGAGCGCTGGATGTTCCGCTGGTGCGTGACGGCCTGGTTCACGTCACCAGTACCCGCCTCGCCCTTCGTGCGAATCATCGCTGCGCCCTCGTCGATACGGCGCAGCGCCTCGGCGAGGTTCCGCGCCCCGCAGACGAACGGCGCGGTGAACTCGCGCTTGTCGATGTGATAGCGGTCGTCGGCCTGGGTCAGCACTTCCGATTCGTCGACCATATCCGCGCCAGCGGCTTCCAGAATCTGGGCCTCGGCGGTGTGGCCGATGCGGGCCTTGCCCATCACCGGAATCGAAACTTCCTCGATGATCTCTTCGAGTTTGGTGGGGTCAGCCATTCGGGCGACACCGCCCCGCTTGCGGATGTCGGCCGGGACCGACTCCAAGTGCATCACGGCGACCGCGCCGGCGTCCTCGGCGATTCGGGCTTGCTCACGGTTGACAACGTCCATAATGACGCCGCCCTTCTGCATCTTCGCGAAGCCGCGCTTGACGAGGTCAGTCCCGCGACGGAGGTCCTCGAGGTCGGTCTCTTCAGTCATTACCCAGACTTAGGACTGGATTTACTTAACGCGTGTCCTTTCGAGGGACAGAACGGCGTTTGACCCGCACGCGGGGGACCTGATATCGGACCAGCGACTGCGATATTATCCAGAAGACGGGGCTGAGACCACTACCGTTTTCATCGCGTCTCCCCACTGCATCGACATGGCTCCGGACGAGGGTGTCGGCGGGCGCATCGACGCGGCTGTCGCGCGGGTGTTCAGCCGGCGGCTCCCCGATACCGAGGGACTCCCGCGGTACGTCGCGCCGCTACCAGCGTGGCTGGAGAATGTCGGGCTCAGACTCGCCTGGCCCATCGCGCTCGTCAATCTGGTCGGGACGCTGTTTGGCTTCTGGTACTACGCCGGCCGGCCGCTGAACACAGCGCCGCCGCTCGTGGAGGGCCAACTCGGTGCGGCTCCGCTAGCCGCCTACCCCCTGATTCCGGACTCCCCAGTCGCGACGATGTTCATCGGGCTCTCGCTGGTGGCCTGGCGGCTCGACTGGAATGCCCAGTGGCTCCACATGCTCGGCTTCTTCGGCTGCATCAAGCTCGGCCTCTGGACGCCGTACGTCCAGCTCGCTCTCAATGGTCCCGGCGGGATTCCGCTGTGGCTCTACTGGTTCCTGGTTCTGAGCCATCTGGCGATGGCCGCCGAGGCATTTCTCATCCACCGCTACGCGAGTTTCTCTGTCATGTCCGTCGCCGTTGCAGTGTTCTGGTACGGCTTCAACGACATCGTGGACTACTTCGTCCCGGTTCTCGACGGGCCACACCACACCTGGCTCCGGGCCGAGCCAATTGTCGCTGCCGGCGGGTTCGACCACACGGTGCTCGCCCACGACCTCGCGGCGGGCTGGGCGGTCGTGTTGACGCTCATGGCGACGTTTCTCGCACTTGCGACGCGCATAGAGAAAGTAAAACGACAGGCGTGACCGACGCTGTCCTCCGCCAGTGTTCTGTCGCGTCTTAGGTCGTGAACCCGTCCTCTGCCTCGCGCTCGTCGAGGACCCACTCCAGTTCCTCAATAGCACGCAAGATGGCAACCTCGGCCTCGTCTTCTAGCTCGGTCGACGGCGGGTCGTGCCTGTCGTACTCGTCCTGCAGCGCCTCGATGCGGTCCCGAATCCGCTCCTCTGTTCGCATGGTTCAAATGACCGGACCCGCAGGTCTTGATGCTACTGGTCCCGGCGATAGGTGCGAACACGGTGATTCTGTAACGGCAAAAACGCGCCGAGCTTACCGAACCACGACGACGGCGCTCTCGGTTTCGGTCATCTCGCCCTCGCCGGAGTAGGTCCGGGACTCCTCGACGGTGAACATCTCGTCGTCGAGTTCGACGCCGGCGACCTGCAGCGTGTCGCCGTCGATCTCGTAGTCACCGTCCTCGATAGCGGCGTCGATAGCGCCGACTTCGCTGCCGAACTCGGGACCGACGAGCGAGTAGTCGAGGTCGATACCACTGACCTCCGTCGTGATGTCCGGGGCCTCGTCGTAGGTGTCCAGTTGGGCGACGTGCATCGCCTCGCCGACCGCGTCCTCGAAGCCGGCGATGTGGCCGAACACCTCGACGTGGTCGAGGTCGGCGTTCAGCGGCAGCCCGTTCTCGGTCTTGTACCGCCGGAGCGCGGAGACGACCTCCATCGCCGTCTCGCCCGCTTCGAGGTCGGCATCGTAGCCGCCCGAGGTCGGCCAGTCCGTCGTGTGGATTGAGCTATCTTCCTCATAGCACCGCTCCCACAGCTCCTCCGTGATATGCGGGAGGAACGGTGCGAACAGCTGCAGGAAGGTCCGGTGAGCCTGCAGGAGCGTGAACTCGGTCGACGTATCTTCTCCATCCGAAAGCCGCTGCTTGGCGATTTCGAGGTAGTCGTCACAGAACGTGTTCCAGAAAAAGGACCGGAGTTCGTTCCGGGCCTTCGAGAACTCGTAGTCCTCGAACTTCGTGGTGACTGACTCGACGGTTGCGTCCAGTTCGGCCAGCAGCCACTCGTCGACCGCGGCGAGGTCGTCGGGCTCCTCTGGCTGACTCGCAGGCGTGAGCTGGTCAACCAGCCGCGAGGCGTTCCAGAGCTTCTGGAGGAGCCGCTCGCCTGCTTCGAGGTCCCCCTCCTTGTACGGGAAGTCGTCGCCGATGGAGGTTCCGGCAGCCCAGTAGCGCGTTGCGTCGACCGGGAACTTCTCTAAGACCTCGCTGGGCGGGATGACGTTGCCCTTGGACTTGGACATCGCCTCGCGGTTTTCGTCCAGCACCATCCCGTTGATCATCACGTTCTCGAATGGCACCTCGCCGGTGTGCTCGTAGCACTTGACGACGGTGTGGAACAGCCAGAAGGAGATGATGTCGTGACCCTGCGGACGCAGGTCGAAGGGGTACAGCTCCGGCAGTTCCATGGTGAACGACTCGCTGTCCGCGTCCCAGTCCCAGCCGGCATTCACCAGCGGGGTTAGCGACGAAGTCGCCCACGTGTCGAAGACGTCCTCCTCGGGCGTCAGCGAGTCGTGGCCACACTCGGGACAGCTATCGACCGGCGGGTCGTCCGACAGCGGGTCGACCGGGAGCTGCTCGCGCTCGGCCATCACGGGCTCGCCGCAGTCGTCGCAGTACCACACCGGAATCGGGATACCCGAATCGCGCTGGCGGGAGATACACCAGTCCCATTCGAGCCCCTCGATCCAGTGCTCGTAGCGGGTTGCCATCTTCTCGGGATACCACTCCATCTGGCGGCCAGCCTCGATGTATTCCTCTTTCTTGTCGAGTAGCTCGATGTACCACTGTTCGGTGACGAGGTACTCGACCTCCTCTTCACAGCGCTCGTGGACCTGCACGGTGTGGTCGTGGTCGCGGCTCTCAAGCAGCGAGCCCTCTTCGCGCAGGTCCTCGATGATGGCCTCGCGGGCCTCGGTAGTGTGCATTCCCTCATACTCGCCGGCCACGTCCGTCATCGTCGCCGACTCGTCGATGGCGAGCCGCAGCGGCAGGTCGTGGGCCTGATACCACTCGATGTCGTTCTGGTCGCCGAACGTACAGCACATCACGATGCCGCTGCCGGTCTCCATGTCGACGCGCTCGTCGGCGATAACGGGAACCTCCTGCTCGAAAAGGGGCACCCGCGCACTGCCGCCGACGAGGTGTTGATTCTCGTCGTCGTCGGGATGGACGAAGACGGCGACACACGCCGGCAGTAGCTCGGGCCGGGTCGTCGAAATGGTGAAGGTTGCGTCCTCGTCGGCCGGTCCGTCGCCCGTCTCGACGAGGTCGAAGGCGATGTCGTTGAACAGCGTCGACTTGTCCTTGTCCTCCTGTTCGACCTGTGAGATGGCCGTTTCACAGTCCGGACACCAAATGGTCGGCGCGCGCTGGCGGTACTCCCGACCCTGCTCGTAGAGATCGAGGAACGACAGCTGGGAGACCCGCTGGACATCCGGCGCGATGGTCTTGTAGGTGTTGTCCCAGTCGATGGAGATCGCAAGCGACTGCACGTCCTCGGTGAACTCGTCCTCGAACTGCGTACACACGTCGCGGCACTTCTCCTGGAACTCCCGTCGCGGATAATCCTGATGTCGGATGTCGAGCTCGCGCTCGGTCAGTCGCTCCGAGGCGATGCCGTTGTCGTCGTAGCCGAATGGGAAGTAGACGGTGTCGTCGCGCATCCGGTGGAAGCGAGCGACGAAGTCCTGTAGCGTGAACTGGTAGAGGTGGCCCATGTGGAGGTTCCCCGACACCGTCGGCGGCGGCGTGTCGATGGTGAAGCGGGTATCAGCGTCCTCGTCGTAGGCGTAGGTCTTGTCCGCGACCCACTGGTCCTGCCACTCTGGCTCTACCTCACGAGGGTCGTACTCCCCGTCGAGGGTATTCTCTGATTGGTCTGCGGTCGATTCGTCCTGCGGTGGGTCCTGTGTATCACTCATGTGTCTGAAGCTGAAGCAGTCGTAGAACGGTTCGGTCGCCGAGAGGTGGTGTTAGTGGGGCATAGGAGCCCCTACTACGGGTACGAACGCGGCCGTGAACGTGGCTCGGCGCGTCATCTAAATCGAAGTATACTGGACGAGGCGTTAATGACTTCGGTTTTTGTGTGGTAGTAGATCGGATCGATGCTCTGTCTCGTATCGAGGATTTTATTCAAAATGAAGATGAGTGAATTTACATGCGCAAGAGCTTATTTATATTTGGAATCGCTATTCTGTGCGTCGTGAGCGTCGCCTCGTCCGTCGGTGCGGCACAGGCGCAACAGACTTCCGAAGTCGACACCATACGGATCGAGATCAACCCGGAATCGACAGACACAGTGACGCTCTTTTTCCGTGTCGCTGAGACCGACGACCCGAAGGTACGGGCATCTGAACTCGCCGCTGACGCCGATATACCGGTTTACGATATCAGCGTCACGAAGCAACGGGCAACAGTTACACAATTTGCCAACGGGCAGGTCGTTTCCGGGGGTGATCTCTACCGGACGTCTATCGCGACGAGCGTTGGGAGCCGAACTGGACTGCTCGGCGGACAGATTGAGGGAGAATCACTGGCCAGAATCGCACCGACAGACTCGCCCACATTTGTTGTCGTCGTCACGGACGGCATGTCGGTGACCCCTGGTGAACCGCGCTCGCTGTTTGGAGAGCAGTACGAACTGACGACGGCAGAGATGTCTGTCGGAACAATCAATTACGGCTTTAGCGGTATGACATTGGCAGCACTGGGAACTGTTCTGTGTGGGTCGTTTGGCGGAGCGTACGGACTGATCCGAGTTCTCACGCACCCACGAGAGCGGGGGGATGCGCGGCTGGTCGACTGGGCACACGTGATTCGGAAGACGATGACGGAGGGAAGGCTGTTTGCGCCGATTGTCCCCGCGGCGGCCGGTTTCCTGCTCGGCGCCGTGCCACTCGTCTCGTATGTCGCTAGTGAGGTATTTCCGGCTCTTCCCGCATCGCCATGGGTGACTGTGACACTGTGGTTCGTCGCATTGACTCCATTCGTCTGTGCCACGTGGCTCGGATCGGCACTGGCAGCGAAGCGTTCGTACTACGAACTCATAGCCATCGAATACGACGTACGGAGCGTCCTTGCAGAGTGCGGACGAAGCACCGTGTTTTCGGTCTTCTGGCACTGGGCGGCTGCCGTTGTCATGCTGACGTTCGCATCTCAGATTACACGGCAACCAGTGGTAGGTGCAGTCCTCGTGACACTCCTGCTGATCTTTCGCCAAACTATTGCACTGCTCGTACGGCGTTCGGTCATTGACGGTGAACCGCTCTCTGATGAACTTCGAGACGACATCACCGATTTCGCTGCTCAACAGGGGGTATCGTTGCGGTCAATCCGCCGGCTGGAGACTGGAATCGAGCCGATGGCTAACGCGTTCGCGACCAATCTGCCCAGATATCACGGGATCTGTCTCACTGCTGACCTCATCGACGAACTTCCCCGCAGCGAGTTACGCGCAGTTGTCGCACACGAGCTCGGACATATCGACAACCATCACCACCTCAAGCAATATCTGTTCACTCTCGGGTACTGGTATATAGTATTCACACTCCACACACACGTCTTTCCGAACGCTTTGGTAATTGCGGTCGGTACAGTCGCGTATTTGCAGTTCGCAGCCGGATGGGTCTCACAGCGTCACGAATACGAAGCGGACGAATACGCAGCGACGGTCACCAGCGAGGAAGCTGTCGTCGGCGCACTGGACCGAATCGTTTCCGTCAACAACGTTCCGAAGGACGTGACGATGGGCCACAATCTTACGACCACGCATCCATCCTTCGACGACCGGACTGAGAAACTGCTCGGTGAACAGTCGCCATCACAGGTACCGGACGCTGATCAAAGAGACAGCTGATCGTTCGATAAATGGCCTAGCCCGCTCTCTGTGATAGTCGCACTCAGCACTGAGTCATGTTTGCTCTGCGAGTCCATTCCACAACGAGATCGCGGACCCGCGAGTCAAACGCGATGTCGGATGTATGTAATCCCGGAGAGACGAGAGGGAACCACGAGAGCGAGGTACGGATAAGAATCGCTGTCAGGAATGGGGCTGGCGTTCCTCGTCTGAGTGAGCGCGGACCCACAGCTGTCCGATCCGCGAGAGCGTTGTCCGGTAGGATTTCCCGTGTTCCTCCTGCTCAATGTATCCCTTTCCGCCGGGGCCGAGCCGGTCGACGTTGTAGATGACCTTTGAGCGGAAGGAGTCGGTGTATTCCTCACCCAGATCCCGGGCCAGCTGCTGTGCGAGTTCGGAGACGGACTCGAACTCACCGTGTTCGCCGAGGGTAAAGAGGATGACTTCCTCGAAGGGCTTGACATTCGAGAAGGATGCGACGGGGAGCTCTACCACGTGGGAGCCGTCGATCTCCTTCGCGCCGATGGTCGTCCCGCGCTCGTCGAACTCCGCCAGCAGGTCCCGTGCGGTTTCGAGTCGGTCGTCGACTCGTTCGTCGACATCCTCGCCCGTGCGCATGTCCTCCAGCATGTCGATCTGCTTGCGCAGTTCTTCGGCGAGTTCTGTCTCCAAGTACTTCTCGGGGACCGTGTAGTAGGTGTGGATGCGGTCCCGGTCACCCTCGCGCTCGACCATGATCGAGTGGGCCGCGGTCGCAAAGGCAAAGGAGACAGTCCGGGGCATCGCGGAGACATTGACCCACACCTCGCTGCCCGCGTCGAGTTCGGCGTTGATGAGTTCGAATGCCTGCTCGAAGGCCTCATCGTAGTCGTACACGTCGGCAACGACGAACCGTTCGGTTTCGGCCCCGAGCAGGTTCTGGTAGTCCTTTTCCAGCTTCTCGGCGAGGTTGCGAGAGTACTCGACGTTGGCTTCGCTGCCGACCGCCCCCTCAAGTAGGATGACGCGGTCAACGTCGAGTTGCTCGCGCACCAGCGGCGCGATGAGCCGGTCGTAGTCGAACCCGACCGGGACGATGTGGGTCTGCATACCCAGAACAACGGTATGGTGTTTAAATAAAACACCAGTTTCGTTACCGGTGTTTGTGACCTGCCCCTCTCGGGCTTCTATGAACCTGTAGGGGAAATCACCATTCCGCCCTTTCTCCGATTCCGAAGTGAGTACGTGGGTTAGATCCCGCTAATGGGGTTATTTGATGGGTTTTGGAGAAAGTTCGTTTTCCTGTTACCCAACAGAAGCCCATTCTATGATTTATCTTCGGTAATTCGTGTGGTTCTGAGACCCGAGTGCGAAAGAGAATTGCCACTGGAGTGCCGACAGCAGTCATACAATCGCCGAGGGGATTCGTGAGGTAGATTGGACACCTCTGCTGTGCCCGCTTGTGACTCACCCACGGTGGTCAAGAACGGTCGTATCTCAGGGGCGACCGCAGGTCGTGGGCCAGGCGAGGCAATTCGCTGGTAGCTAGTGTGGCACGGGGGATACCGCAGGAATTAGTGCCTCAGAGCGCACTACTTTTTACATGTACTCCTGAAGAGTGAGTATGCTCCCCGAGCGATATAATATAAGTAATATACAACGAATTTTCGATAATCCGTCACTTGTCAGACGAGAACTTGGACGTCTGGTTTCAAAATTTATATTCCCTATAAATAACCGCTTGTTTGAAAGGAAGTACGGGAATGGAATTGATGTAATGTCTAAAGACTGGGATAACTTGATTATCCTTGATGCGTGCCGATATGATTATTTCTCAGAACAAAATACGATCCCAGGTTCGCTGGATCGAGTTCTCTCCAAAGGAGCACACAGTTGGGAATTTATGAGGGGAAATTTCGCCGGTGAGTCGCTTCATGATACGGTTTACGTAACGGGGAATCCACACACACCAAAGTTACCTGATAATACATTCCACCATATTGATATGCTACATAACCCATCTAAGCCCGAAAGTACGGTAGAAAGGGCGATCAACGCTCATGAGGAATATCCTGACAAGCGTCTCATAGTCCACATTATGTCACCTCATGCACCTCATCTTGGGAAAACTGCCAAGAAACTTAGAGAGCGAAATTCTGCGCTGAATATGTCAGAAAATGACGGCGGAATCAACATATGGAAAGCAGTAATAGAAAAACAAGTTACACGAAAAGAACTTTGTCAGGCATATCAAGAGTCGGTTGACATTGCCTTAGAATGTGCTGAAACACTAACTAAGGAACTTAACGGTAAATCAGTTATAACCTCAGACCATGGCGAAATGCTTGGCGAAAAGACGTTTCCATTAACCCATCGTCAATACTCCCACCCACATAATTTCGGTACTTCCCGAGCGGTGTAACCAGCTGAATTGAATCGACGAACTGACCACACGAAAGTGTCTGGATCTGGATGTGTTCAAGATCCCCGATCCAGACGGTTACCTTTCGGCGTCGGACGTAAAAGACGTAGCGGAAGCAATCATTACCCCGCTTCCATTGCCGGGCGTCGAGGGGAGCCCCCTCGACCCCGGCGACATCTGGCTCGTTGTCATCCTAGCCTGCACTAATCAGAACTCAATTTGGGACACCTGCAACGATACCGACGGTACACCGTGTGACGACACCGTTCTCACGTGGCTCCACACAATCAACCGCCAGTGGCTTGAGGTCGTTGCCAACCTTCTGCTTGGACGTCTTGCCATGACGATTCTCGACCCTGACCGGTCGAGAATCGTCTCTATCGACTTCATCGATAACCCCTATCACGGCAAGCACTACGCCGACGAAGGCGAACTCTGTTCGATGGCTCCCAAAGACGGAACAACGACCTGCCACCGCTACTGTACGGCGTACGTCGTCTCGAATGGGAAGCCGGTGACGTTGGCAATGACCTACGTCCGCAACGACGAAGACGAGGCCGACGCGGTCGAGCGCGTGCTCGCCCGCGTCGAGAACTATCCCTTCGATATCGAGCTTCTGCTTGCCGACAGCGGTTTCTACAACGAGCGCGTCATCCGCCGTGCTCGTGATATCGCCGCAACGGTCGTTCACGTACCCAAGAAGGGTGAGCGGATGAAGAACAAACTCGACGTACACAAGTCGTACATGACGACCTATCGTATGTACAAGGGTAGCGAGCGGGAACTGCGCTTCCCGCTCGCGGTCACTGTCTCCTACCAGAACGGAGATCGGGGCAAGCACGGCGAAGTTGTTCGTGGCTACGTCGCCTGCGGCGTTACTGATCGATCAGCAAAGCAGGTCGAACGCCTCTACAGAAAACGTTCAGGCATCGAAACGACCTATCGCTTGCTGCGGCAAGCACGCGGGATCACGACGACACGTGATCCCGTCGTGCGGTTTGCGATCATGCTCGTAGCAGCACTGCTGGAGAACCTGTGGCTGGTGCTGCGGTGGGCGGTCGTCGCCCGCCCGCAACGGGGCGGGCGCGACCTGCCCGAAGAGTTCACGTTCAAGACGTTCTGTGACTGGATTCGTCATGAGCTGGAAGAGGAGTTACGCCGCCGGTGGAAGATCAAGGCGAACGGGGTTGGTGTATCGGCGTCACAGGCAACGGCCGCGGGCTGACCGGGGTCAGCCCACGGCCTGCCCACTCGGCGGTGAGCAACAGCTTTCGTCAGATACCGCCGAGATTCGGTTGCTATCGTCTGTTCGGAGCGGTGGATTGGACTTGCCTCGACCTACTCGGCGGTAGCAGTCGAGACTGATCGTCAAATCATATAGAAAGTGACTATTTCGTGGCATTCAGGCAGCGTTCCCTCGACTCGTTTGGGAAGTACCGAATTTGTACACCAGTGATTTACGATTTGTTCCTTGGCTTGAGGTGGAAGAAATTTCAGAAGATCGACGTGAAGTGGTCAGCGAACCACCTACGGAGTTCAATAGGCCAGATAAGGAGACTGTTGACGATCGTCTTGAAGCATTAGGTTACAAATCGTAAAATATTCGATAGCGAATGCTTTTGCAGAAGTCTACCGACAGTCCTCGATCCCCTGCATTATGATGTGTACCTAATCCAGCAACTTCTCATTTTTAAAGGCGTGAGTTCCGCCTACTTCATCCAGTTCGACAAACCCGGCGGAGAGTATCTTATCGACATATTCTTTTTCACTAAATCCCTCAAATGGGTGAAATTCGATAATTGCAAAAGGAACAGACTCAGAAATAACGCCGATTTCTTCATCAATCATTCTGAATTCTCCTCCTTCCATGTCAGATATCAATACGAATTCTTCCAACTCATACTCAGAACATATTCTTGATATGCTGACCCCTTGAACACTAACTTTTTTACTCGACATTTTCTTTTCTGTGCTTCCAGAAGAAAATTTACTGTCCAAGCTCAATTCCACGTCCTCGCCATGTGGAGAGTATGCGCCTTCTAGCAAAAAATAGTCACACCCATTTAGACTCCTTGTCGTTTTATTACAATTAACGTTCTCCGGATTTGGTTCTACAACAACCTGTATCTCGCCTTCGCTGAGTTTGTTATTAATATAGGCAGAAATATACCCGATTCCGCCACCGAACTCAATTACCGAATAGTCCACTGGAAGGTACTTATCGATGAGGGTCTTTTCTCTTATAGAGTGTTCATTGCGGAAATAATACGTAAAAAAACGGGCTTTATTTTTGGTTCTTATCGCCCCACAGTTTGTATCTATTTTTATGCCGTTGTAATTAACCGGATTTAAGAAATTCTCAACAGCATAGCCAGACCCCATTTGATATATATCTATTATTTCATTCTTGATTGAGTTTAATAGCGTTTCCTGCGACATACGATATAAAGTGTTAGAAGTGAACATACATAATCATATGCTTAAAATTCTGCCAGCAAATTAAAAGAATAGTTGACATGTTTCCAGAACTTGTCGGTACCTGTGACCCTCTCTGTAGGCCCGATTATAGGATCGAAACATTCTCAAAAGATTCGTGCCGTGTATCTATGATCTAAATATGTTGATTAGGGTATTCCCTCTCACAAGTCGCTAATCGAATTTGCGATTGCCAAATCTTTCTCCTGCTCGGACTATTACATCGTTTTCATCGCTATCGACAGGTATGTCCGGGCAAGCCGGGCATGGCTACCCAAGAAGAGGGTCACTTTGATTTCGTTCTGGCTCCCTCAAGATATCCTGACCCTGTTCAGGTCTTGTACGTGATACTCCTTGAACCACAGCAGGTCACGTCCCGAGAGCGAATTCAGGTCCTCTACGTCTCCCGCATCGCACCACTCTACAAACTTTTCGAGTTCGTATCGGTAGGTGTCGATGGTCGGGTCAGCTAACTCGGTCCGTTGGCCGCGAAAGTAGGGGAGCCACCTCGTCTAGTGCAATGGGTTCGAGCATGGACTCGGTCACTCGTGAAAACCTCCGAAAGCCCGAAAGAGGCCGTGAGCGACTCAGGGTTCCATAACCCAGTCGTAGTCGAACCCGACTGGGACGATGTGGGTCTGCATACGTGAATGACTGGGACGGTGATTATAAAAAGAACCAGACTCGGGCCGCTGAGCGGTCGGGGCCGACGTTACTCGCAGGTCTCGTGGACGATAGCGCCGTCGTCGTTCGGCCCACGGCGCTCACCGGGAACGATAGGGTCCTCACAGACGGCACAGGTCAGCTCGCCGCTGGCGTGACCGTTCGCGGTTTCGGTGTCGTCAGCGGAGGTAAAGTCGACGCTCACGTCCGTCGACTCGTCGGCTGCCGACTCGTCGTCCATATCCGGCGCGAACACGTCGTCGTCTTCACTGGCCGTCGTATCGATATCGAAGGTGTCGTTGAATCCACAGTAGCCCGTCGAAGCGTTGAATCCCAGGCCGAGCGCGCCGATGCCGGCGAGCAGGCCGCGCTTGCGCTTCCCGCTCCGAAGCCAGCGCAGGGAGACGATTGTCAGGACGACTGCCAGCACCGCTCGAATGAGGCGGTCGCGACCGCCGACGTTCTTATCGGAGTCCATACCTGCACATTGGGCTGGATGCTTTTGTAGGTTTACATGTCCGCCGGTGGCCGCTGTCCGGTGGTTGTCGCGGTGAACGGTCAGCACGGACCGACGGCGTTTCAGTCGCTTTCGATGCCGGTGACGGCGTAGGCGGTGCGGTTCTCGGTCGCAGCGGGGGCAGTCACCAGCGAGATGGCGACCGTCAGCACGAGGCCAACCAGGATGCCGACGATGCCGGGCGTCCAGCCCAGGTACGCCGTCGGCAGGGCGACGTCAAGGCCGACAAGTCTGCCAAGTGTCGAGAGGATCGGGAAGACGTGCAGGCCATAGAACACCTGGCTGCCGATCACGCCGGCGTACATCCCCGAACGCGTCGTTCCCTGCCAGTACAGCGCAAGTGCGACAGGAATCGTAAGCTGTGCGAAGCCGCTGAAGGCCGTGTCGCCGATCTGGACCAGCGTTCCCGGCGTGTAGAGACTCGCAACGAACGAGAGGGTAGCAAAGATGACGACGCCGACGCGGGCGACGAGCGCCTCGCGGCGGTCGGTCGCTTCGTCGCTAGCATCGCTGCGGCCAGTCAGCGGCCGGTAGAGGTCCCGCGTGAGGTACGACGAGCCCGACAGCAGCATCGAGTCACTGGAGGACATCATCGCGGCCATCGCGCCGGCGATGACCAGCGCAGTGAACCACGTCGGCGTGTACTCGCCCAGCAGCGCCGGGATGACGTTGCCACCCTCCGGGACGGTGACGCCGAGTCCCGCGGCCCACGCGCCCAGCATGAACGCCGGAACGAACAGGAGCAGGACCAGCACCGGCCAGAGTGCAAACGTGCGCTTGAGCACTTTCTTCGAGCCGGCGGCGAAGAAGCGCTGATTGATCTGTGGGAACATTGTCACGCCGAAGGCGATGCTGACCGCGGTGGAGATGATGTACTGGGGCGTGTAGAGTCCGCCACCAAGGCCGACGAAGGCGGGCTCTTCGGACGCCAACAGGGCCGTTGCCTCGCCAGCGCCGCCAACGGCAGAGAGGACCCAGGCGACGGCGACCCAGATTAGCGAGAGCATGAACAGGCCCTGGAGCGTGTCGGTCCAGGCGACGCCGCGCATCCCCGAGAGCGCGACGTAGAGAATCATAAACAGCGTGATGCCGCCGGCCCCGACCCAGAACCGGACCGCACCGTTCGTGAGGCCGACGATGGCCTGGCCGGCCCCCTTCTGCTGGAGCATCACGTACGGGAACAGCCAGACCAGGCTCACGCCGGCGACGACGACCCGCAGCGCCGTCGACCCGAATCGGTCGCCCAGCATTTCACCAAGCGTCACGTAGCCGTGGCGCTTGCCGACCAGCCACTGCTTGTACCCCAGCACGTACCAGAGGACAGCAAAAATAACGCCGTCCATGAGCCCCATCACGAGAATCCATTCGGGGCCGGCGCTGAACGCGAGGTTCGGGCCGCCGAAGAACGTAAACGCCGACAGTAGCGTCGCGAAGGTCGTAAACAGCAGGACGACCGTGCCGAGCGTCCGGCTAGCGAGGTAGTAGTCCTCGGCGGTCCGGTCGGTGAGGCGGTAGGCGACAGCACCCACCGCGAGTGCGACGATCATGTACGCGCCGACGATACCCAGTTGGAGTGCGGTGTCAGCCATCTCACCGCACCTCCTCGACGCCGAGGCCCCAGTCGGTGCGCGCGAACACGGCGAAGACGACGCTGGCAAGCGCCATCCATCCGATATGCCACCATAGCCACACAGGCAGTCCGGCCGCGATCGTGCTGGTGTCCCAGAGGAACCATGGCACTGCCAACGCCATCAACACGAGCGCGACGACTGTCCACCCAGCGGCCCTGACCGTACTCATATTACGACAGTCTAGCCGCTGGCGGTACTAATGGGTAACGAATCTTCACCGACAGTCGTTGAAGAACTATATTCTTCAATACACGCGGGTCCCGGGTTCGACGTCCCTTTCGGGTGTCAGGTGGACGACGCCGTCCTCGCTGTCGACGCCGGTCACCAGACACTCGCTCTCGAAGCCGGCGATAGAGACCGTCCCGAGGTTGACGACGGCAACGACCTGCGATCCAAGCAGGTCCTCAGGATCGTACACGTCTGTCAGCCCCGCGGCGGACTGGCGCGTCTCGTCGCCGAAATCAACGTCGAGTTTGTACACGTCTTTGCGTGCTTCGGGGAACGGCTCAACGGCAACGATTTCACCGATACGCATCTCTACGTCTTCGAGGAACCGTGCGGGGTCGATCTCGGTTTCAGTGAATCCCATGCCCCCCGATTGTCCGTCCAGTTATTTTATGACAGCGTTCGCAGCAACGGTATGCAGACAGCGATCCAGCTCTGGACGCTCCGTGAACTCCGGGAACCGCTCTCGGACGTGCTCGACCGCATCAGCGCCGCGGGCTACGACGGCGTGGAGTTCGCCGGTATCGGCGACCCGGGTGCGTCCCGGCGCGCGCTCGACGAAGCGGGACTCGGCATTGCCGGCGTCCACGTCCAACTGGAAGACCTGCAGTCCGACCCGCGCACCGTTGGCAATCAGGCCCGGACACTCGACGCGCCGTACATCGTCCTCCCGTATCTCGACGACGACCACTTCGCCAGCGAGCGGGCAGTCGAGTCGACGGCGACCCTGCTCGGGATGCTTACGGCTGACCTCGACCGACCGCTACTGTACCACAACCACGACCACGAGTTCGTCCCGTTCGGCGACGGGACCGCCTTCGACGCGCTCGCCGACCAGACGACCATCGGCTTCGAGTTCGACGCCGGGTGGGCGCACGCGGCGGGGCAGGACCCCGTCGAACTGATCCGGCGACTTGATGGGCGCGTTCCTATCGTCCACCTCAAGGATATGACAGCGGACGGGAAGCCGACGGTGCTCGGCGACGGTGTGGTGCCGCTCCAGGCAGTAGTTGATGCGGCCCGCGAGGCCGGAACTGACTGGCTCGTCTTCGAGCACGACGACCCCAAGGACCCGGTCGACGCCATTCAGGCCGGTATCGACGGCATGAGTTCGTTACTAAACTGAGTGGCCGATCTGTCGGGAATGGCGCGTTTCACAGAAGCGGTGTCGGGTCGCTGCGTCCCTGCGAGAGGGTTTGATCCTCGACTCGCGTGCGCAAGGTTATTCCGCTGTACTACCCAACATCAGTATAGTGACAGCAGTCCGTCGGAACACCGGTTGACGGGCTGGAAAACAGGATAATCATGCAAGATACGGCGAAATATCTGATACATGCCGACATCACGGCGGCGGGAGTCGTCGAGCGCAGCGACGTCGTCGGCGCGGTGTTCGGCCAGACGGAAGGATTACTCGGCGACGAACTGGACCTGCGGGACCTGCAGGACTCGAAAAAGGTCGGCCGCATCGACGTGGAGATACGCTCGGAGGGTGGACAGTCCTTCGGCGAGATTACCGTCGCGAGCGGGCTCGATAGAGTCGAGACTGCGATTCTCGCCGCGGCACTGGAGACCATCGAACAGGTGGGGCCGTGCCGCGCCGAGATCGAGGTCGCCGAGATCGAGGACGTGCGCAGCGCCAAGCGGCGCGAGGTCGTCGAGCGCGCGACGGAGCTGCTGAACGACTTCGAGGAGAAGTCTATCCAGACTGCAGACATCGTCGAGACGGTCAGACAGCAGGTCCGGGTCGCCGACGTGACCGACTACGAGGGGCTCCCGGCCGGACCGCGGGTGGCCGACTCCGACGCGATTGTCGTCGTCGAAGGGCGCTCTGACGTGATGCAACTGCTGAAATACGGTATCAAGAACGCCGTAGCTGTCGAAGGTACGGATGTCCCGGATGCTATCGCGGACCTGACAGCCGGCCGGACGGTGACGTCGTTCCTCGACGGCGACCGCGGCGGGGATCTCATCCTGAAGGAACTCGCGCAGGTCGGCGACGTGGATTACGTCGCCGTCACGCCCACTGGCAAGTCCGTCGAGGACCTCTCCCGGAGCGAGGTGATGTCGGCGCTCCGGGACAAGGTGCCTTACGAGACGGTCGCAAGCGCCAAGAGCCTCGACAGCATCCGCGAGGAGATGTCTCAGACAGGGGAGTCAACGACCGCCGATGGCGGTGCCGTGACCGCCGCGATATCGGACGACACCGCTGACAACCAGCCCGCGCCCGATGCACAGACCGGGTCGGCGCAGACAGAGACAGCCGACGGAGCGACGAACGGCGCGAACAGTCCGAACGCGGCCGCCGTGACGGATGCCGCGACCGAAAGCGATGACGGACCGACCATCCCGTCGCTCTCGGACCACATCGAAGCCGTCATTCGGAACCACAGCGAGACGGCCAGGCTGGTCGACGAGGACGCGACACTGCTCGCAGAGGGCGTCGCCGACGACGTCGTCTCGTTGCTTGAATCCACCGAGGACGTTCCCAACACTGTCGTCATCGATGCCGACTGCTCGCAGAAGCTCCTCGACGTTGCCGCCCAGCGCGGTGTCGATGTCGTCGTCGCGGCCGGCCACGGCGAGTACGTCAAACAACCGACGGCCGTGCAGGTCCGAATCGAGGGCTAGAGGGCTCGAACGAGCAACACCCCGTCGCCGTCGTCGTAGTGATCGGGGAGTTCATCGGCGACAGAGAACCCGAATCCATCATAGAACGAGCGCGCTCGCTCGTCGTCCGCGCGCGCTGTGAGTCTGATTGTCTCGAACCCACCAGTCCGGAGCCTGTCCAGCAGCCCGTCCATCAGTGCCGTCCCGAGGCCCTGCCCCTGTTTGCCGGGTGCGATTGCGAACTCCGCTAGGTACGCGATCGGATGGTCCGGCACGACCAGCGCGTAGCCGAGCGGTTCGCCAATATCGAGCACCAGCACGAGCGGCGGGCCGTCGATTCCGACACCCAGGAGTTCCGGCCACGGCTCGTCAAGCGCGTTTGTCTGAATAACCCGGAGCCGGGATTCGTCCCCGGGACGGGCCTCGCGAATCATGGGAGACCGACGACCAGCACGACGCCGACCCCGGCCAGTGCGGCCGCCAGGGTTGCGAGCATATTGACGCCCTGGTTGCCGACGACTGAGCCCTCGACGGTGGCGCCAAGCAGGCTGTCGACGATCATCCCGACCAGCCCACACAGGAGTATGACGCCACTGCCCACTGTGGTGATGTCTTGTGTGAGCGCAGCGATACCGGCGATGATGCCCGCGCCGACGGCCCCGGCGGCCACACCCTGCCAGGTGACGCCGCCGTCAGTGCCCGGCTCAACGGGTTTGAGCGTCGTAATGAGCCGTGGGTTGTCGTAGAGCCCGCCGAACTCACTGGAGAACGTGTCGGTCATCGCGGCGGCGACAGCCCCGGCGAAGGCATAGAAGAACAAGAGCGGGTTGACAGCGATGTGGCTCGGACTCGCCGCCGCCGCGACGACGGCGAACAACGCGACGATGGAGTTTGCGAGTACGTTCCCACTCCCACGTGCGCCCTCGTTCTCCTCGGCGATGCCGCGGTCCAGTTTCTCCTCGTAGCGGAACTTCGTCGAGAGGCCACCGAGCGCGAAAAAGGAAATCAGCATAGCGAACCAGCCGAAGCCGCCGAGTACGATGGTCAAAAAGGAGAGGAGAACGCCAGTGAGCATCCCCGGAAGGGATGCGGTGTCGAGCGCGTAGGAGAGATAGCCGAGCAGGACTGTCACGGCGAGCGCGATGACGACGCGCTGTGCCGTCACCGACGGATCGAGTTCGAAAAACAGCCACAGTAGCAGTCCCACAGTGAGCATCACCAGCGGGTCGTCCCGTTCGAACAGGACCGACCGAAGCAGTGCGGCGACGAACGCGCCGCTGGCGGCGAGAAACAGCACGAGTGGAATATCGACAGCGGCCGCTCCCTCGCCGACAGCGGCCTGAATCTGCGCCCCGAGAACCTGCCCCGCGACGCCGGCGACGAAGCCAACGAGAACGAAGCCCGCAGTTGCGACCACATCGTCGGAGCGGACGGTGTATGCGAGCCGCTGGCCGAGGTTGCCGTAGGCGACGATGACAACGACACCGACGAACACCGGCACCGGTAAACTGAAGCGAACGGCAAGCAGTGCGAGCCCGGCGGCGGCAAGCGAGAAGGCCGCTAGCCCGTACAGTTTCCCGTCCTCGTAGTCACCGGGGCGCGCGAACAGGTCGAACAACCGCGAGTCCTGCCCGATGATCGTCACGCCGAGCGCGGCGACGAGGACGAAAGGTGCGATAGCGGCGACAGTCGCGAGTTCGAGCGAGCGAAAGCCCGTTGCGGCCGGAACGGCGACCGCAAGGGTCCCCACGGCGGCGAACGCGCCTGCCCGACGGACTGTGCCAGTCACGTCCCACCGGTATCCCCGAGAGGCACTTACCCTTTCCGAACTGTGGAGGCGACGGTACCGTGAGATTTACTGGGGCTGTCAGCATACCGGCGGACGTGGGACTATACGACCGATATCTCGCGACGCGCGTTCGGCGCAGCGACGCCGACCTGCCCGAGACGGTCGCGCTGGTGATTACGGAGCGGGATCTGCTTGGAGACGGTGCATACCGGACCTTGGAGCGATTTTTCGACTGGGCGGTCCAGTACGGCACCGATACCGTCGTCGTCTACGTGAGCGTTCTCGACGAGGAAGCGATTCCGACGCTGCAGCGCGAACTCGAAAGTGTCACCGCGCCACGGGAGATAGCGGTCAGAGTACCGGACGACGAGACGACGGCTGATGCCCCGATTCAGATTTCAATCGGCCTCGGCGGACAGTCTGAGTTCGCAACGGCCGTCCAGAAACTGGCAGAAGATGTCGATGCGGGATCGCTCGACCCGAGCGACATCGACGAGGCCGCAGTAGAGGAACATCTCGTCTTCCCGGCCGACCCGGATCTGGTGATCAAAACCGGGGCCGAGCGGCTCTCGGATTTCATGATCTGGCAGTCCGTGTATTCGGAACTGTACTTCACAGACGTGAACTGGCAGAACTTCAGACTGCGGGATTACCTGCGGGCGTTACGGGATTACCAGGAGCGACAGCGTCGGTTCGGGCGGTAATCAGTCCGCGAGATCGTACTCCTCGTCGAGTTGCTCGCGTTCGGTACTCGGGAGCGCGTCCCGGAACCGTCCGAGCATCCGTTTAGCCGTCGGGAGTTCCGACTGCTCGATAGCACGAACCAGTGCGAGCGAGCGCTCAGCACGGGTCGTCCGCCAGGACTGCTCGCGGTTCTGGTACGTCCGGATCGCTCGCAGGAAGTCGACTTTCCGGAACTCGGGCCAGTAGGGGGTACAGAAGAACGTGGCGGCCTCGTTGCCGTTGGCGTGCCACGGCAGGAAGTTCGAGGTCCGCTCGTCGCCGCCGGTCCGGACGATGAGGTCGACATCGCGGGTCGGCCCCTCGTACAGTCGCTCCTCAATGGCTTCCGCGGAGACATCCGTCGGGTCAAGCGTCCCGGCCTCGACGGCAGTGGCGACGTCGCGAGCCGCACCGAGCAGTTCGGCCCGGCCGCCGTAGGCCAGCGCGATGTTGAGGTTGAGCTGATCGTACTGGGCGGTTCGCTCTTCAGCGTAGTCGATAGCGTCTCGGACCCGCTCGGGCAGCATCTCCGTCTCGCCGATGGCGCGGATACACACGCTGGCCTCGTGGACCCGTTCGGCGTCGGCAAAGGTCCGGAGCTTCCGTTCGACGAGGTCGAAGATGTGTTCGCGTTCCTCGGGGTCGCGGTCGAAGTTCTCCGTCGAGAACGTGTACAGCGTCACCTCACGAACGCCGAGTTCGTCGCACCAGTTCAACAGCGCCTCCGTCGTTTGGGCCCCTTCCCTGTGGCCCTCCTGCTTTTTCGCGCCCTGCTTTTCAGCGTATCTTCGGTTCCCATCCATAATGACGGCGACGTGGTCGGGCGTCCCTGACAGTTCCCACTGGAGCAATCGCTCGTAGGCCGCATATCCCAGTCGCTTCCCCCTCGATAGCATCGTTGTGTACATTTCAACCACTCAATAAGGGCTTTGTGGAAGGGATCGGGTACAGTTATTTCCTCCCTAATCTATCGAAATATATGCGCATAGTTTTAATATACCCCGGCTTAACGTTCAAATTGCAATGGCGACCGGTACGGTAGACTTCTTCAACGACACAGGCGGTTACGGTTTCATCGATACCGAAGACTCCGACGAGGACGTCTTCTTCCACATGGAGGACATCGACGGTCCTGACCTCGAGGAGGGGCAAGAAGTGGAATTCGAGATCGAGCAGGCCGACAAAGGCCCGCGCGCGAAAAACCTCACGCGGCTGTAACCATGGCGACAGGCACTGTCGACTTCTTCAACGATACGGGTGGCTACGGTTTCATCGAAACCGACGATGCCGACGAAGACGTGTTCTTCCACATGGAAGACGTCGGCGGCCCGGACTTAGAAGAAGGACAAGAAGTCGAATTCGACATCGAACAGGCAGACAAAGGCCCGCGGGCGAAGAACCTCGAGCGACTGTAAGCGAGAACGACTCGCTTTTCAACAGGTTCGCTACTGACCGAGCGGCGCGACTCGGCAGCGCGTGGGTTCCCACCGCTGTGGCCGCGCCGTCTCTCGATCCGAATATCTTCGGGTAGACCGATCAGCGCTCCGAATCCGAAGTGTCTTAGGGACAGCAACACCGACCGCAAGGTATGAGCGAGGCCGACGCACTCGACGATGACCTTTACCGCCGGACCAAGCAACTGCTCGAACCGGGCGAGATTCAGCTCAACGGCGCTGTCGTCCACACGGAGTACGACGGCAGCGACGAGATCGAGATGATGCAGGCCACCATCGAGGTCGGCGAACTCATCGCCGAGGGCACGGGCTTGGACCCGACCGACACGTACGTCTACTCCGGCAGCGATGATCCGGAATTCGCGTCGAACCAGCACCAGGGCCTCACGCTGGACGGCGAGGAGTTCGTCTGGGAGTGCCAGCAGCTCCTACGCAACGGCTCCTTCGATCTGGTGTTCTACTACGAGGCGAGCGCCGACCACGATGGGATTCTCGAAGCGATCGAGGACGCTGGCTACGCGGTCACCGGCGTCGAAGGCGAGTAAACGCGTCAGTCGCTAGCCGACAACCGTTCTTGACAGTTGTGACAGTAGGTGTAATCGGGGCCGTTCGCCGCGCCACAAATACGGCAGTCCGTGGCCTCGACGGCGGCCTGTTCGAAGTAGGCGTTGAGCTGGCCGGTGTCGCGGCCATTGCGTCGGCCGCTGAACTGCTCGACGAGCGTGTCATGAGCGGCGTAATCCATGAGCCGGAACATCAGCACGAACCACAGCGGCACCCCTACCAGGACGAACAGGTAGACCAGCAGCCGGACTGTCAGTTCGGCTGTCGAAATCTGCACGTGTACGGTTGGGACGTGAGCGGCTAAAACGCTCCGACGACCCGGATACTGGTACCGGCTATCCCGGACTGCTTTTATTCGCAGAACCCCCAGCTTTCCGTATGAGCGAAGACCTCGGGACGGTAGACCGGGCGGTGTTGAACGCCTTCCAGGGCGGCTTCCCGGTCGTCGAACGGCCGTTCGAGCCGGCCGCGGCGGCCCTCGCCGACCACGGCGTCGACATCGACGCGGACGAGCTGCTAACGCGCGTACAGGACCTCGACGACGCGGGCGTGCTCACGCGGTTCGGGGCACTCATCAACGCCGAAGCGATCGGCGGCACTGCCACGCTCGTCGCAACCCACGCCCCCGAGGACAGCTACGACGAACACGCCGAGATGATAAACGCGTACCCGGAGGTCGCGCACAATTACGAGCGCGAACATCCGCATCTGAACATGTGGTTCGTTCTCTCGGTGGCCGAGGAAGGACGGGTCGAGGAGGTTCTGGCCGAAATCGAGGCCGAAACTGGCGAGGAGACGTACAACCTCCCGAAACAGCAGGAGTTTCACGTCGGCGCGAAGTTCCCCGTTGAGGGGCCACAGACGCAGGATATCGACTGCTCGGATCTGGGACCGGACGTAACACCGACGGATAGCCAGTCCCTGACCGCCGACGAACTGGACCTCGTGCTGGAAATCCAAGACGGTCTCCCGGTCACTGCCACACCGTACGCCGACGTGGCCGACGAAATCGACGCTGACGTTGATTGGGTACTGGAGACGATCAAGCGCTTCAACGCGGAGGGGAAAGTCCGCCGCGTCGGCGTCATCCCGAACCACTACGCGTTGGGCTACAGCGAGAACGGGATGACCGTCTGGGACGTGCCCGACGAGGTCATCGACGAGGTCGGCCCGGCCATCGCCGAGTTCGACTTCGTAACCCACTGTTACGAGCGGCCCCGTCACGACGGTGTCTGGCCGTACAACTTCTTCGCGATGACCCACGGGCGAAGCGAAGCGGAGAGTCAAGAGCGCATCCAGCAAGTCCGCGACCGGATGGCCGACCACTGGGACGTGTCCGAGGACGACTGGGACACGCTGTTCTCGACGCGCATCCTGAAGAAGACAGGTATCAGACTGGACGAACGAGCGCGGCAGAACACAGAGACGGCGTGACCGAACCGATGCAGTGGCTCCTGGCGGGAGGCGGTTGCCGATGATTCCGCTTATGCACGATTTCGAGGGCGAGACAGTACTCGTCGTCGGTGGCGGTCCAGTCGGTGCGCGCAAGGCCCGAACGTTCGCCGCGGAAGCGAGCGTCGTCGTCCTCAGCCCCGAGTTCGGCGACCGGACGTTCGCTGACGCCGAAAAGGTCCGGGCCGCACCGGCCCCCGAGGACGCCACGGAGTGGGTCGAGCGGACCGACCCGGCGCTGGTCGTCGCCGCGACGGACGACTCCGACCTGAACGACGCCTTCAGCACAGCCGCTGAGGAGCACGGCGCGCTCGTCAACCGCGCCGACGACCACGGCGACCAGTCGTTTGGCAACGTCGTCGTGCCGGCCACTGTACGGGACGACCCGGTGACGCTCGCGATTGCGACCGGCGGGCGCGCGCCGGCGCTATCGAAACACCTTCGCGAGCGGTTCGAAGACGAGTTCGGAAACGCTGGTCTGATGGCTGAGGTCGTCGGCGACCTCCGTGAGGACCTGCGCGACCGGGGGGTCCCGGCGGCCGAACGGCGCGACGCCGTCAGGTTCGTTGTCAGGTCACGGGAAGTTTGGAAGGCTTTAGATAGTGGCAGGTACAAGGGAGAGCAAGTAGCTAGAGACGTGATCGGAGAGTTACCTGGTGATCAAACGTGAGAGGGGACACTGGTGCAATCGTTGGGGTCTGTATCTCCCATGAGCGCGCAAGCGTCGACCAATTAGAGACCGCTGCGGCGGACAGCGAGCGCCACGCCGTCGAATCCCTGCTCGCCAACCCAGAGGTCGAAGAGGCGATTGCGCTGCAGACGTGCAACCGTACCGAAGGGTACGTCGTCGTCTCTGATCACGAGGACGGGCTTGACGCGCTCGAACTGTTCACCCGTGCCGTGCCCGATGACGTCGTCGTCGAGATGGGTCACGAGGAGAGCCTCCGTCACTTGCTCCGAGTAGCCGCCGGGCTCGAATCGATTGTGCTGGGCGAGGACCAGATCCTCGGCCAGCTCCGGACCGCCTACGAGACCGCCCGCGGCGTTGGCGGCATCGGACCGATGCTGGAAGACGGTGTCACGAAGGCGATTCACGTCGGCGAGCGCGCCCGCACGGAGACGAAAATCAACGAGGGCGTCGTCTCGATTGCCTCCGCCGCGGTTCGCCTTCTCAAACAGGAGAGTTCGCTAGCGGATGGGACAGCGCTCGTTGTCGGGGCCGGCGAGATGGGCCAACTCGCTGCGGAGGCGCTCAGCGAGGAAGTCGACCGGCTGCTCGTGGCCAACCGGACGGTCCCACACGCGGAGCACATCGCTGAATCGGTCGATATCGACGCCAGCGCACTCGCACTCGACGGTATCGAAGCCGCCGTCTCCGAGGCCAGTGCCGTCATTTCGGCAACGGGAAGCGGCGATCAGGTGTTCGATATCGGGACCTTCAGCGATTCCGGCGACGTATCCATTGTCGATATTGCCCAACCGCGTGATGTCCCGGCGGGCGCGGACCGCCTCCCGTCGGTGACGGTGTACGATCTCGATGCGCTGGAGTCGGTGACCGCCGAAACACGGAACAAGCGCCAGAAAGCCGCCGAGGCGGTCGAGCGCATCGTCGACGAGGAGTTCGACCGCCTGCTCACGCAGTACAAGCGCAAACGCGCAGACAGAGTTATTTCGACGATGTACGAGAGCGCCGAACAGGTCAAGGCGGCAGAAATAAACAGCGCACTTTCGGCAGCTGACTTCGACGATGAGCAGGCGGAGGTCGTCGAAGCAATGGCCGACGCCATCGTCTCGCAGATCCTCGCCGCGCCAACCAAGAGCCTGCGCGACGCCGCGGAGGAGGACGACTGGTCGACGATCCATACGGCGCTCCAGTTGTTCGATCCGGACTTCGGCGGCCCGGATCAGGCCACGCCGCCCGAGTTCACCCAGGGTATGTCGGTCGACGACATCCCCGACGGCATGCGCGACGAGATCCCGAACGCGATGCTCGACCGACTCTCTGACGACTGACCACGCCCACCTTTTTGCCCACGCCGCCCGACGTAGCCGATATGGCAGACTTGCTCTCTGACGACGAGATTAGCGACCGACTACCCGAGCAATGGACCCGCGAGGGCGACGAAATCGTCCGCGCCTTCGAGTTCGACGGCTATCTGGACGCGTCGGGCTTTCTGAGCGCCGCAGCCGGTCTCGCCGAGGACGCGTGGCATCACCCGGAGATGACAATTCGCTGGGGTGAGGTCGAAGTTCGACTCACGACCCACGACGCCGGCGGCATCACGGAAAACGACATCGACCTCGCCGAGCGGCTGAACGGCATCCACGACTGACGGTGTAACCGTGGACACGACCGACGGACTCGCGTCGCTCCAGCCGACTGACCCCGACGGCGCGACCGTACAGTATGTTTTCCGGGTAGAAATTCGACTGGAGCCGGACGCAGATGGGCTGTGGACCGACCCTGACCGCTTCGAGACGACGCTGTACCGGACGGCTGACGACCCGGGCAAAAGCGGCTGGCTGTTCTTCTGGGACACGCTCTGGCGGGGCGAACTCGCTGACGAACCGCACTTCCGTCGGCTCGTCGAGGATGAACTCGGCTGTCCAGTCATCTCGGCGTCGTTCAGTGAACTCCGGACCGACGAGGCGTATCTGGATTCGCTGAAAGCCGAAATTGCCGACGATCTGGCTCTGTTCAACGCTGACTCGGTCAGCGAGGTGCTCACCAAGTATCTCGGAAGTTCGATACGGGTGACATAAGCAGAGCCGCTGCTGTGTAGTCAGTGACTACAGGTGTGTTATACACCTCAAAACTGACAGTAGGGCCCGAAAGACTATATTCGAAAATCTCCAATAAATCTACCTCTCATGACCACCGACTACGACTTCTGGCTGTTCGACCTCGACGGGACGCTCGTCGACATCGAGCCAGCGTACCCCCGGAAGGTAATGGGCGCCGTCGGCGACCGCCTCGGCGTCGAGTTCACCGACCGGGAACGGGATGCACTCTGGTACGGATTCGGTGGGACACGGTCGCGGACGCTTCGAGAACGCGGCATCGACCAGCAGGAGTTCTGGCGGCTGTTTCATGAGGAGGAAGACCCCCTCGCCCGGGCCGAGGCGACGTACCTCTACGACGACGCCGAGACGTTTCTCGCCACCCTCGACACACCGGTCGGACTGGTCACACACTGCCAACAGTACCTCACCGAGCCGGTGCTCGACCATCTTGACATCGCCGACTGGTTCGAGACGGTCGTCTGCTGTGACGACGACATCGGCTGGAAGCCCGACCCGAAGCCGGTCGAACTGGCGATGCGGGAGATGGATGTCTGGTACAACGGCCACAGCGGCGTGCTGGCGGGAGATAATCCGTCAGACATCGGCGCGGCGTGGAACGCGGGCCTCGATGGCGTCCACGTCGGCCGGCGGTCCCCGGCAGAGACAGGTCGGTGCGTGCGTGGTGACAAACGCGTCGCTACGTTACTCGACCTGGCGTCGTCTCAGGGCAGGTAGTCCCAGTTTTCCACAGAAACGGTCGTTCCGGCATCGATACCAGCCTCGTCAGCGGCCACGGATACCCAGCCGTCAGCCCGGGTCGCCGTCGCCAGGTCAACGCCGGGCAGCGGCGTTGCTGTCCCGTCGTTCACGGCGACCGGCGTAAACGTCCTGACACCGTGTTGACTGTCGATGGCCGCCGCCAGCGTCGCTCGTGTCTCCGGGTGTGCAGACAGTGGTGCATCGGCAAACGCCTTCAGTAGCGGGCGAAGGAGCTGTACCGCGCCGACACGGGCTGCACTTGGTGACTTCGGCAACAGCAGGACCGGACGGTCCTCGACGACGGCGACGCCCGTCCGCTGGCCCGGGTCGATATCGACGTAGTCGGTGAACACCTCACCGAGATCTGCAACGACCTCGCGAAGCGTATCCCCCGGCTCGGTCCCGGTGATGACGAGCGCATCACGGGTGAGGTCGCGCTGGACAGCCATCCGAAGCGCCGGAGCATCGTCGGCGACGGGGTCCCGGTAGGTCACCTTCCCACCCCACCGGTCGACGTACTGAGCCAGCGTGAACCCCGCTGTCTCGACCTCGTGAGCGGCGCTGGCCTCCGCTTGGAGTTCGTCACCAGTCGGTACGATTCCGATCTGCGGTCGCTGGCGGACGAGCAGTTCGGAGACGCCGGTCGCCCGCAGCAGTCCCACATCGCCGGGCCGTACCTGATGGCCCCGGTCGAAAACGGTATCATCGACCGAGATATCCGCTTCCTCCACGGGTTCGTTCGCCGTCGCATCTGTCGCCAGAACTCGTCCGACAGCGACGGAGAGCGGAATTCTGTCCGTTCGGTCGACGGGGACGGCGAAGCTGCCGAGCTGTCTGCGAGCGGTCTCCAGTGCGAGCGACTCGGCCTCCGACGGCGGGGAGCCAGCCATACCCTTGCTAGTGGGTACTGTGGCAAAAACGCCCCGAGTGGCCACGGCACATCCGTCACATCTCCACACGGACTGGGAACGTTTTTCCTCGGTCGGGTCGGCATCGACGTATGGTCCTCCCGCAACTGGTTGGCATCGTGTTCATGACCATCGGCGGTTTCGTCCTCTTCCGCGGCGGCCGGGAGCTCAAAACGGTGTTCCACATTCTTCGAAACGACCCAGTCCCGGTGCGCTCACTCGACGGGCACACTGGTCCCGTCGAAATCACTGGCACAGCCGTCACCAGCGATGATGCCGGAACCGTCACCGCCCCTTTTACCGGTAGCGAGTGTCTGGCCTACACCTACGAGGTCGAGGAGTACCGGTCGTCGGGCAAACACTCGAACTGGGAGACGCTGGACGAGGGGCAGGACGGCGTCGACTTCATCGTCGACGACGGGAACGCGCGCGTCCGCGTGAACCCAGATGGAGCGGACGTACGGTTCGAATCACAATCGGTGACGGTGTCCCCCGGGACTGAGCTTCCCGACCGCCTGGCCGACTACGTCGAGCGAACGGAGGGCGTCGAGGCCCAAGATGGGTCGGTGAACCTGCTCGTGACGGAAATCAGCCTGGGGAACAAACAGCGCTTTACCGAGCGTCGGCTGGACGTTGGCGAGGACGTGTACGTCTACGGCCAGGCGATGCGTGGCCCCGCAACGGCGTGGGGGAGCAATCTGGTCGACGCTATCGTCGGGGACGGCGACGGGACGCCGGTGTTCGTCATCTCCGACACCAGCGAGCGTGGCACTGCGCGGCGGATTGTTCGGGGTGCTATCGCCGAGACTGTGTTCGGTCTTGCCGCGGTTATCATCGGCAGCGTTGCCCTCTTGTCCGGGCTTCTGTAGTGGCCGAGACCGTCGGGTTTACCACTGCGTACCACTTAGATGGGCGCATGTCTGCCCTGCGTGAAGCGCTTCGGGACCTTCCCGACGCCGTGTTCGCGGACGTGCTCGAATCCGAGGACGAATACCTGCTCGTGCTCGATCTGCCGGGCGTGACCGCGGAGACAATCGACGTAACGGTTGAAGGGGGCCGCCTTCGCATCGACGGGCAACGGACCAAGGACGTGCCCGGCGAGTTCACGTTCGTCCGCGAGGACCGCTCCGTGTTCCTCGACGCCGAGCTCCCGCTCCCGCCGGACACGACCGGGCAGGGCGGGGAGGGGACCGTGGAAAACGGCGTCCTCGAACTCCGCCTGCCGAAGGCGACAGCCGCACCGAGCACGACAATCCCGATCGACGGGGACTGACCCAGAGGTGGCAAGCCGGTGAATCTTCGCGCGTACTGGCGGTTCCTCGTCGTTGCACGCCACTTCCTGCCCCTGTTGGTCGCGTACGCACGAGACCGAAAGCGGTTCTTCGTGGTCGGCTCATCGCGCCGGGTCACGTCCGAACAGCGTCGCAAACGTGCACAGCAGCTGCTGGATTCGTTGCTGACCCTCGGCCCGACGTTCATCAAACTCGGACAGATTCTCTCGACGCGGCCGGACGTCCTGCCACCGGAGTACATCGAGGAGTTTTCGAAGTTACAGGACCGCGTGCCGCCGGCCGACTGGGACGAGGCACGGATTGTCATTGAGGACGAACTGGGGTCTGTCGACGACCGCTTCGACGAGTTCGAGACGGAGGCGATAAGCGGCGCGTCGCTCGGTCAGGTGTATCTGGCAGAGATCGACGGCGAGAAGGTCGCCGTCAAGATTCGCCGTCCCGGTATCGAAGCGCTCGTCGAGGCCGACCTGCGGGTCGTCCGCTGGTCGCTCCCGCTGTTGATGTACTTCATCGACGATTCCCGGTCGTTCTCGCTTGAGACGCTCGCCGACGAGTTCTCCAAGACCATCCGCGAGGAGATGGACTACCAGCGAGAGGGCCGGATGCTCACCGAGATCCGGGAGAACTTCCGGGACAACGACCGCATCTGCATCCCCAAGGTCAAGGAGTCCCACTCCACGCGGCGCGTCCTGACGATGGAGTACGTTCCCGGCACGAAGATCAACGACATCGACAGCCTCGACGCCGGCGGTATCAACCGGACGGAGCTGGCCGAGACGCTCCAGCGGGCGTACCTCCAGATGATTATCGACGACGGCGTGTTCCACGCCGACCCGCACCCCGGAAACCTCGCCGTGCAAGACGATGGGACGCTCGTCTTCTACGACTTCGGGATGTCCGGCCGTGTCGACCCGTTCGTACAGGACAAGATCATCGACTTCTACGCCGCCGTCGCCGACCAAGACATCGACGCCATCCTCGATGCCCTCATCGAGATGGGGACGCTCTCGCCGGAGGCCGACCGGCAGGTGATGGGCGACGTGATGGAACTGGCCATCGCCGACGCCCGTGGCGAGGACATCGAGCAGTACCGCGTCCAGCAGATTATTCAGCAGGTCGAGGACACCATCTACGAGTTCCCGCTTCGCCTGCCGGCGAACCTGGCGCTCGTGTTGCGCGTCGCCACGGTCGTCGAAGGCGTCTGTGTCACGCTCGACGAGGACTTCGACTTTATCGGCGTCGCGACTGACTACCTCCGTGAAGAGGGGTACATCGCCGAAGGTGTGCGGAACTTCGTCGAAGACCGGGCGACCGAAGTGTCCGATGCCGCCCGGTCAGCCGTCCGAATCCCCCCGAAACTGGAGTCCGCGCTCGACAGGGTCGAACGAGAGGACTTCCGCGTGCAGGCCGACATCGAGGACTCCGATGGCTTGCTCGCAACGATGACTAAGCGACTCATCCTCGGGATGTTGCTCGCGAGCACGCTGTTCTCGACAGCGTTCCTGTACACGCAGGCGTCGCTGCCGGCCACTGGTGTCGGCATCGCCGGAACCATCGGCCTCTCCCTGGCGCTGTGGTGGTCGTTCCGCTCGAAGAAGGCCGTCCGCGCCAAGCCGCAGTTCACGCGCCAGAGTATGCGCGAGCAAGACCGGGAGAGCCCGGGTGGGCTCAACACCTCCTTTGGCGAGGACACTGACGACGCCTACAGCGGCGACTGAACGCCGACTGGGAAGCGGTCAGAGCCGCTTTTCGAAGTGGACGAGTTCGTACTCCCCCTGCGTCGACCGGCCGACCTCTTGGTACCCCTCGTCGCGGTAGAACGCGACTGCGGCGGGCTGGCTCTGTGATGTCGTCGCAAGCAGGACCTCGTACCCCCGCTCGGCCACTTGCTGTTCGAGCTTGTGGAGGAGGTTGCGACCGTAGCCGCGCCGCTGCCGGGAGGGAGCGACTCGCATCCGGTGGAGTTCGGCCGCGCCGGGGACGGTGCGCTCGTCCGCGTGGCCGACGTCGTTCGGGAGGAACCCGCCCATCGCGGCTAGGCCGCCGTCGAACGTCTGTGGGAGTTCGTCGGTGTCGTCGGGAACGACACCGACGAGAAACGCGCCGCCGCTGTCGAAATACCGCGTCTCGATGTTTTCCAGGTCCGACGTTCCGGGGATGTCGCTGGGGTCGTTGCCAGTCGCTCGTATCGCCCATTCGTGGAGACGCCAGACAGCGTCGGCGTCCCGGTCATCGTAGGACCGAAATTGAATCTGGTCGGTCATCGAATACGTCCAAGATTGTCATTGTCGGAGAGGGGGTTTAATTGGCTCTGTTGAAACTCTCAGGCGGTGATACAAACGGTGCGGTGAATAGAGAGCTTGTAGTCAGCAATCATCCAGACGATCACACGTAAACATTGTACACCCCCTACAGAAGTCCGTTCATACGTTCACTCTGCAACGGCCCAGAAGCGAACGCTCCCCGGCACCCTCCACAGTAGTTCGGGGAGATCGCTATCGTTTCGATCATCGAGTGTGGTCTGGTGGTGCCGTGGTTCGAGAAGTCGCTTGACGGTGAATCCGGCATCAACGAGGGAATTGTGAAGATCGGCAACCGTGTGATCAAAGGCGATCAAGTTCGCTTCGTAGTCGTCGTTAATCGTGATTTCCCGCCGACCGGTGTCGTAGTAGCTGCGTTCGAAAATCTCTTTTTCGACATCCAGACTCTCGTGTATGGGGTGTGGCACGCTGAGGACGAAGATGCCGCCGTCTCGGAGAACGCGGTGAACTTCTCGAAACGCCTCATCGAGATGCTTGATCATCTGGTAGACTGTCTCGGAAGACGCTACATCGAAGCTGTCGTCGGGGAGCGGGAGGTTCGTGATATCTCCTTTGAGAAACTGTGCATCAACATCGTAGAAATCTCGCAACTGCCGTGCGTGCTGCAGTTGTTCGCCTGAGATATCCACTCCGACGACGGTTTCCGCACCAAGCTCAGCGGTCCCGATACTTGCTTGGCCGCCTCCACATCCTAGTTCGACGTAGTCCTTCTCTGCAACTGAATCAAGAATGTCGGGTTGAGGCTCGCCCGGACCATCCGAACCGAATGGCGATGGCGCCGGCGGAAGCTCCCCATCCACGGTATTTGCGTTCCATAACGCTTGGAAATCATCGCTCCATTCGTTCCAGAGTTGCTGGTTTTCGTGTTTGTGTTCGGTCATCAGCCCTGTGTCTGGGTCATTCTAGTCGCCTTGTATCAATTGTTTCGTTAATTTCACTTTTCAGTCATTCTCTCATAGAACACTGCACGAGATATACCACCCTGTATTCAGCCGCCTGCTGAGACCTATCGGCGTTTGAGGGTTTCACAAGACTGCTTAATTCTACCTTATCAGTGTATGGTTCTATTATACGCCTTTGAATTTATCCGGAACGTTCAGTATTCAGTGTCTGGTATAGGGGGTATGAGAAAACACGGTGGCACGTGCTGGGTGCAACCCCCAGTCTGCGGACGCGATACGTCGGTAACATTGCGAGTGAGGGGGAAGGTGGGTCGGTTATGACGGCTTCAGCAACCCAGAACGTGGTGCTAGTCACGGTTGACTCGCTGCGGGCCGACGCGCTGGGTGGCGCTGACAGCGTCTCCCCTGTCATGGATTCTCTCGCCGACTCGGGCGTCGTCTTCGAAAACGCCGTGGCACAGGGGAACTGGACGCCGTTCTCGTTCCCTAGCATTCACGGATCACGCCCAGTATTCTCGGAAAGCGAGGACATCGGTCTGGCGTCAACGCCGACGCTGGCCGAGCAGGTGTCCGATGCCGGTATCGAGACGGCTGGGTTCAACGCCGCAAACGGCTTTCTCACCGACCACTGGGGATACAACCGCGGATTCGACGAGTTCGAGCCGTTCGTCGACAGCGACGGCTACAGCAAGTACCTGGCAGCTCACCCGACGATTCAGGCATGGGTCCAGCTCGGCACTTCACCGTTCCGTCGTGCCGCGACCGTCCTCAGCGGGGGGTCCGACGAGCGCCCCTTCGCCGACGTGTCTCGTATGGGGGACCTCGAAGACCACGCCACCGAGTTCCTAGAGACGACCGACGGACCGTTCTTCCTGTGGGTCCACTACATGGACACGCACACGCCGTACGTCCCGGCCCCGCGGCATATCCGCGAGGTATCGGACAACCACTTCGGCGTCCTCCGGATGCTCAGCTCTCACCTCCGAACCGGGCTGGGCTGGGAGGTCGACGACCGGACGCTGGAGACGCTCCGGACGCTGTACGAGGCGACAGTCCGGCAGGTCGACGCCAGCGTCGGTCGGCTTCTCGACACTCTCGAAACCGAGGGGCACCGCGACGACACAGCCGTCATCGTCGCCGGCGACCACGGTGAGGAGTTCCTCGAACACGGTCACCTTGCTCACTATCCCAAGCTCTACCGGGAGCTCATCGATGTTCCCTACATCGTCTCAACGCCGGAGAGCGAGGGCCAATCGGTCGAGACGCCGGTCGGCCTCGACACGATCGCACCGACGGTGTGTGATCTGCTGTCGCTCACGCCGGCGACGGAGTGGGACGGGGCGTCCGTCGCTCCAGCGATCCACGGCGAGACCATTGAGGATCGCGGCCCCATCGTCTCCGCGGCGGTCCGGGGCGAGAGCGTGACCAGTCAGCCGATTCCGCGGAGCCGTGCGGACGGCGAACTCCTCCTCAGTGCGCGCGACGAGCGGTACACGTACATCGAGTTCACGGAATCAGGGCGCCAGGAACTGTACGACCGGACGAACGACTCTGAGGAACAAGTCAACCTCTGCTCGGACACGACGGACGCCGACCCGCCCGCGACCGTCCTCGACCGGCTGTCGGATGCCGTTGCCGACCACCTCGCCGAACTCGACAGCGACGGGAATCGGGCTGGAAACACTGAAGCGTCCGACGAGATAACAGCACGGTTAAAAGCGCTCGGTTATCAGTAAGGCTGTATGGCGTCCGCTGTCGTCACACCGGCCCGGCGACAGCAACTCATCCGGTTTTTCCTCGTTGGTGTGTTTGCCGCGTCGGTTCAGCAAGCGCTGCTATGGTTGTTCAACGATATCGGTGGCCTGAATTACATTTTCGCAGCCGCTATCGCAATTGAGTGTACGATTTTGCTCCAGTACGTCCTCAACAACGCCTGGACGTTCCACCGGTCACAGCATTCGGATCTGCGGGAGTACGTCGTCGGGTTAGGGAAGACAAATCTCGTTCGTGGGACGGCGATCCCGCTCCAGTTAGGCCTCCTCTACGCCTTTGTCACCTGGGGTGGCGTCGTGCCGCTGGTCGGCAATGGTGGGGCTATCGTCATTACGGGTGTGTACCGGTACGCGCTGGACACCCACTGGACGTGGGGTTAGACGGTTGGGACGGGGACCTCGTCGAGCACGCTCTGGATGACTGTTCCCTTGTCGACTTGCTCGACGCGGGCATCAGGTGTCAACACCAGCCTGTGGGCCAGCACCGGCTGTGCGACCCGCTTGATGTCGTCCGGCGCAACGTACTCCCGACCGGCAATCGTCGCCATCGCTCGCGTCGCCTCGAACAGTCGCTGGGTCCCGCGCGGTGAGACCCCGACGTCCACGCGGTAGTCGTCTCTGGTCGCCCGGACGAGGTCAGCCATGTACTGCAGCAGGTCGTCGTCGACGGTAACCGTCTCCGGTACGCTCCGGAGTTCTTTGACTGATTCCGCGTCGAGTATCGGTTTCACCGTTGGACTCTGTGTCGTCCGGCCGGCACGCCGCCGGAGGAGTTCGACCTCGCCTTCGTCGTCAGGATAGCCAAGTGAGGTTTTTGCCAGGAACCGGTCGACCTGCGCCTCTGGTAACTCGAAGGTCCCCTCCATGTCGACTGGGTTCTGCGTGGCGATGACGAAGAACGGTTCGGGCAGGTCGTACGTGTCCCCGTCGACAGTTACCTGTCCCTCTTCCATCGCTTCGAGCAGCGCGGACTGGGTCTTTGGCGGTGCGCGGTTGATCTCGTCGGCCAACAGGACGTTGGCAAACACCGGCCCCTCAGTGAATTCGAAGCTCCGGGATTCCTCGTTGAAGATGTGTGTCCCAGTGATATCGGCCGGCAGGAGGTCCGGCGTGAACTGGATACGGGAGAACGACAGTCCCAGCGCGGTCGCAACGCTGCGGGCGGTCAGCGTCTTTCCCGTGCCGGGCACGTCCTCAAGCAGGACGTGGCCCTTCGCGACGACTCCCAGCAGCACCGTCTCGAAGAAGCCACGGTCAGCGATGACGGCACTCCCGATCTCGTCGAGGATCTGACTCGACACTTCGCTTGCCTCGGTAGCGTCCATAGCCTGTCATGTTACGGGTTCGATAAAGGGGTGTCGAGTCCGAAATCGAAACCCCTAAAGAGCAAACGGCGGTACTGATGGGTGAGCCGAGGTAGCCTAGCCTGGCCAAGGCGGTTGCTTCGAGAGCAACTGTCCTCACGGACTCAGGAGTTCAAATCTCCTCCTCGGCGTTCTCTGTAACAGAACCGACGAGCGTGGCGAGTCGGCAGTGTTACAGAAGCGGATCGTATCCGGTCGAGCCGTCAGGTCAGCAGGAAGATCAGCACGCTGATCGTCATGACGATGAGAATAAACGCGCCAGCCAGCGCGCCACCCATCGAGACCATCGCGTTGGCAGTCGAGGCCAGCGTCTCGGTCCGGTCGTTGCCGAACACCGTCACGGTCGCCTGTTCGCTCGCCATCCCGGCCTCGACGGGTTCGAGGTCGGCGACAGCTCTGTCGACGAGGTCGCCGATGAGCGCAACGATCTCCTTCTCGGAGATCGCCTGTCCGACCTGGTTCTCGGCCTCGACAGTATTGACGATATGGGTGTCACTGGTCATTACCTCCACTATATCCACGCCTTCGGTGGCGTCGATGATGCGCTGGCGGAGGCCCGGCTCCATGTTGTTGCCGTCGATGAGTACGTACGCCGTTCGCTGGTCGTTGACCTCGAAGACACAGACACGGATCCCGAGTGGGCCGATGCCATCTTTGGGTTCCCAGGGGGTTTCGTCCCAGGCGACGCCACAGCTGAGTCGGCCAGTTTCGGCGTCCGTGAGCAGGCTTCCAAGCTGTCCGGCTCCGTGGAGCATATCGAAGGACCGCTGACTGCCGGGAACGACGTGGCCGAGGTCGTCACCCTCGAGTCCGTCGTTGGAGTTGTGTGCGTCGACTAGAAGTACGTCCTCGAGCCCGTCAGCCCGCGCTTCCGACATCGCCGAGAGTCCGACAGCGTACTCAACGTCGTCGGCACAGCCCGGCGCGTACGTGTTCACGACGAGCGCGTCGTCGCCGAAGGCTTGGCCGGTCAGCGTGGCTTCCCCTTCGGTGACGCGAGTCCCTGCCGTCGCCTGGTCGTCGTATTCGAGGTTCTGGTACGCCGTCTCGGCCGTCGACAGGATGGTGTCGACCTCCCGTTCCGTGACGAGGTTGAAGTCGTGGCCGGCGGTCGCGTGTGGCGGGAAGGCCAGACCCTCAGCCGACTCGGCGACGCGTCTGGGGAGGTTCCCACCGCCGATTTCGCCCATCGGGCCGGGGTGAATCATCGGCAGGACGAATCGGGCTTTCTCCTCGCCGCCCGACCGGCGGACCGACAATACGGTGACCGGGACGACGGCTTCTTCGCCGATGTCCTCGAAGAATTCCTCCAGTTCTCGCGTGCCTTCGGCGATGTGCCCGATGAAACCACGGAGGAAATCCAGCGCGGAAACGCCGAGAGAGGAGCGCCACGGTTGGTCGATGACAACGAGGAACAGCCAGACCGCCAGCGCGTAGATGACACAGATAACCGCGAGAATGATGAAATCCTGTGGAATAAACCCCTGTACCTGTGGCGGAACCTCTTCCGGGCGGGAAAGGTACTCCCGGAGCATCGGGTCTTCAAGGATGAACGCGGTCGCCCCGCTGTATATGGCCAGCAACACGGCGGCAGTGACTGTCTGGACACTCGCCGGGATCGCCGCTTTCAGCAGTGAGTGTCGCGAGACGGCCATCAGTATCAGTAGCCGGAACGCGAATATCGACGCTAGCGCGACTAGCAATACGTCGAAGACGAAGTTCTGCCCGAGGCGGACGGTAAAGATGGCGATAACGCCGGCAATGGTCAGCATCGCAATCGTGATGAGCTCACAGATGACCGCAAGCAGGGTAGCCCGGTTCGGGGTGAGTTGTCCGCCCAACTGCCGGTCGACCCACGGCGTCACGGCACTGGCGATTGAGGTCGGCAGACCGATGAGAAACACGCCCTGCCAGGCGTCATCGAGAATGAATCGTGAATCAAACGCAACAATGCCGGTCATCGCGGCGATGACCAGCGCGAAGGCTAGGCTCGTATACCAGGTCGGAGCCCTGAAAATAAATCGCGAAAGGCTAGCAAGATTGCCCTGTGTCGCCGTCATTTTTGTATCACACCCTACGAGCGAATATAAAACCAGTTACATTCTTCCCCGACGGTTACTGGCGAGCGACAGACTGCTGGTCACAGACCGACAGGAAGTTCTCGAACACTTCCTCGCCTTCTTCGGTGTGAGCGACCTCCGGATGCCACTGGACGCCGTATATCGCTTCGTCTGTGTTGCTCATCGCCTCGACGCCACAGACGTCGGAGGTCGCGGTCCGCTCGAATCCGGGCGGGACTTCCTTCACTTCGTCGGCGTGGCTGGCCCACACGCGCGTTTCGGGATACAACGAGCCCAGAAGCGGGTCGTCCTCGTCGAGGATGTCGACCGTCACGTCCGCGTAGCCGCCGTACTCGCCGCCGCCGACCCGGCCGCCGAGTTCGTCGGCGATGAGTTGCATCCCCAGACAGATACCGAGTACGGGAACGTCGAGGTCGAGGTACTCGGGGCAGTTCCCGATATCGTCCATGTCCGGGCCGCCCGAGAGGACGATGCCGTCGGCGTCGATTTCCTCCGGGGGTGTCGTGTTGTCCCTGAGCGAGACGTCGACACCCATGTCACGGAGCGCGCGTTGCTCCAGATGTGTGAACTGTCCGTGATTGTCGATAACGTCGATTCGGGTCATTACTGACGCGAAGGCTACGAAGGCGTATATATCTCCTGATGCGGTCGACGGATGGCTTCGTGTCCGGCTTCAGGGCCACTCTCGAAGGGTTTGGCGAATCTCGTCGATCACGGTTGGGCCACACAGTTCTAACGTCACGACATTGCCGTCGTCCGAGGTCGTGAGGTGTACCGCCCCGCCGTAACTCTCGACGATCCACGTCGTCAGCCACAGCCCGACACCCTTTGAGTGGCGCAGTTGCGTCTCAGCGCCGCTGTCGAGGACCTCCTGTTCGTGCTGTGGAATCGACGGACAGTTATCGCCGATATGCACGAACACGGTTCGGCCGTGCTCCTCGACGGAGACATACAGCGTCGGGGTTGCCTCACAGTGGACGACCGCGTTCTCGATGACGTTCTGTAACACCACGTCGAGCATCCAGTCGGCATACACTTTCGACTGGTCCGGGAGGTCGAGATCAACAGTCGTCTCCGGATACGATTGTGTGATCTTTTTCGCCTGTTCTCTGACGCATGGCACGAGGTCGATCGGTTGCTGTGCGCGATGGTCCGCGTCGAACGCGAACTCTATCTGTCTCGCCTTCTCCGTAGTGTCGATGATATCGTCGATAGTGTCGTTCAACTGTTCGACGTGTGCACGCGATTTGGGGTCACCACGCTCTGCCGTTTCCCGCTGTAGTTCGCCGAGGTGGCCGAGCGCGACGTTGAGATCGTTCCGGAGGTCGTGTCGAAGCACCCGAAACAACACCTCGTTGCTCTGGGCGAGTCGGCGTCGGGACCGCCGGAGTTCGAGTAGCCACCCGAACAAAATGCCGCCGAACCCGCCGACCGCAACCCCGCTTGCGAGTATCGACGGGACCATCGAGGACTGCGGTACCGGGGCGAGCAACACGACGATTTTGATGAGCGTAAACAGTGCGATACCGAGTCCACACCACTCTGCAGCGGTCCATATCTGGTCGCCGGACAGCCCACTCACCGGGAGCCAGTAGTTCGCCGCTACCAGAGCTAGCGCCGGTGTCAACCCCACGCTGAGGATGACCACGTCTATCGGGGACGGCCGGACGAGAGACATGCCGTGGGCGAGTAATGCGCCGGAAATCACGACGCCCGTCGCGACGACATATCCCGTCCCCAGCGACTGTTTCGTGAGCGCTGGAGAGGTCACTTTAGTAACTGGTTACGACGTGCCTACTTATCTGTGCGGCAGTAATTATCAAATAAGATATTCGGCGCGCCTACGAGTCGTCGTAGCGGTCGGCTGCCGATTCGAAGCCCAGTTCGGATTGCTCCTTAGAGCGGCGCTGTTCCCGCTGTGCGATGGCTTCCGGGTCCGGATTCACGTCGTCGTCGAGTCGCGCCCACGACTGGTGAATCTTCGCGTGACACCACCGGCAGAGAAAGACCGTTATTTCGTGTGATAGCTCGTCACCGCCTTCGCGGTACGAGAGGTGGTGTTCCTCTAGTAGCGGCTGCTCGTCGGAGTGGGCCATCCGCCGCTCTTCGAGTCCGCAGCGAACACACTCCCGGTCGTGGTTCCGGGAACGGAAATGCGGGCAGTCGGCCCAGTCCCACTCCGGCTCCGCGTCTGCGTCCGTGTCATCGGGCGCAATCGCCGCCGGACAGCGAAAGTTGTCGGCACTCCGTGCGTTGGCGAACTCGGGATCGTGGCGGCCGTGTTCGCGCGCCCAGCGGCACTTCCCTTCGCTGGTAACGAAGTCACACCGCTTCACATGGTCGTACGGGTCGTCGACGCCGACGGACGTTCCCCCGGGAGCCTTCTCCATATCATGTAGCCCGTGCCGTACCCCCTCAAACCCTCCGTTCCGACAGAAGCCTTTTTGCCCACCTACGACTTCCGCGGTGGTATGCGGCTCGTTCACGACCCCGATGGCGCGGCTCGCCCCCTCGCGACGGAGGTAGAGTACGCCGAGTCGATGCTCGAACAGGGCCGGGGGTTGATGTTCCGGGCATCGATCCCCGACGACTACGCGCTCGTCTTTCCCTTCGACCGCGCGAGCCGACAGTTCATCCATATGCTGTTCGTCCGGTTCCCGCTCGACGTGCTCTGGCTCGTCGACGAGGAGGTCCAGGCCGTCGAAACCCTGCACCCCTGGCGCTCGGTCGGCTACGCGAATGCGGACACTGTCATTGAGCTGCCCGGTGGCGCGGCGTCGGCTGTTTCTGAAGGTGACACGGTCCGTCTGGAATCCTGAATGCGACAGGCATGAGGTGTGGTAGTCAGTTCCGTCACCTTTTAGACCGTGAAGAGTAGAGTAGACACCACTATGTCGGAACACCCGACGGAGGATAGAGGAAGTCGCCGCGAGGCGGCTGGCCGCGAAATTCGTGGCGCGTGATGGAGCATCTTCTGTGAGTCAGAACACATTGTTCGAGGGGCACCCAGCGATGCGTGCGCTCTCAGATGTCGGTGAGGTACAGTTTCTCGACACGACACTGCGCGACGGTGAGCAAGCCCCCGGCGTCTCGCTGACGCCGGACGACAAGGCCGATATCGCCCGCTCGCTCAATGCGGCGCGTATCGATGTCATCGAGGCCGGAAGCGCCTGTACCGGCCCCGGCGAACGCGAGACGATTTCTCGCGTCGCGGGGCTCGACCTCGACAGCACTGTCACCAGCTTCTGTCGCGGTATCCAGAACGATATCGACCTCGCGCTCGACTGTGGTGTCGACGGCATCAACCTCGTCGTCCCGGCCAGTGACAAGCACGTGGAACAGAAGGTCGGCACCTCCAAGAGCGAAAACGTCGACAACACCGTCGAACTGGTGGAGTACGCCGTCGATCACGGGCTCTGGGTCGAGGTCATCGGCGAGGACGGCTCGCGAGCCGATCTGGACTACCTCGAAGAACTGCTCGGCGCTGCCGTCGAGGCCGGCGCGGACCGCATCTGCTGGGCCGACACTGTCGGCCACGCGACGCCGGACCGCGCGCTCGAATGCGTCTCACGGCTCTCTGATCTGGGTCCGGTCAGCACTCACACCCACGACGACTTGGGGCTCGCAGTGACGAACGCCCTGGTCTCCATCGCGGCAGGTGCAGACCTCGTCCACGGGACGATAAACGGTATCGGCGAGCGCGCCGGCAACGTCGCCCTCGAAGAGGTCGCCATCGCGCTCGACCACGGTTACGGCGTCGAATCGATGGACCTTACCGAGGTGTACGACCTCGCGCAACTCATCGCCAACCGGACCGGTATCCCGCTGGCTCCCAACAAGGCGGTCGTCGGCGAGAACGCCTTCACCCACGAGTCCGGTATCCACACCGACGGCACGCTCAAGGACGACTCGATGTACGAGCCGTACCCGCCGGAGAAGGTGGGCCGCGAACGCCGCCTGGCACTCGGCAAGCACGCGGGCCGGGCCGGTGTCAAGGCTGCACTCGACGAGCACGACGTCGAGGTCACCGATGATCAGCTCTCGGAGATCGTCAGCCGCGTCAAGGAGATCGGCGACCGCGGCAAGCGCGTCACCGATGCCGACCTGTTGACCATCGCTGACGAGGTGACCGGCGACGCGCGCGACCGACGGGTCGAACTGCTCGGCCTGACCGCCGTTTCCGGCTCCGATACGCCGACTGCAAGCGTCCGGCTCGCGGTCGACGGCGAGGAACGCAAGGAGGCAGCGGTCGGCTCCGGGCCGGTCGACGCCGCGATGAACGCCGCCGAGGTGGCACTGTCACACACCGCCGATGCGACGCTCGAAGACTACCACGTCGACGCTATCACCGGGGGGACGGACGCGCTCGTGACGGTCGAAATCGAGATGTCACGCGGCGACGACCACGTCGTCGTTTCCGCCAGCGACTCGGACATCACGCGAGCGTCCGTACGTGCGATGGTTGACGCGATGGACCGCCTCGTCGCCGACGACGAGGAACCGCTCGTCGCTGACGACTGACGGCACAGCATCCGTTTCAACTGATATTCCGTAGAATTAGACGCCAGTGTTCCCGTGGATGGGGTACGTTACTTGTATCCGCGGCTGGCTTCGTGGTACTGAAACACGGTTTCCATGCCCTGCACCAGCGCGTCCAGATCGACACTGTCCGTGTCGAACTTGCGATCACGAACGGATTGATAGATATCGGCCCACCGGTCTCGGAACCTAGCCTCGAACTGCTCGGCTTTGATTTTGTCGATGAGTTCGGCTTTCCCGTCGGGGTTTTCCAGTTCTTCGGGAGTGACGAACCCCTCTTGGAGGGCCAGCACGACGATTCCCGCGGTGTAGTCCCCTTCCTTGACCTCTCGTTCCCAGGTGGTGAGCCAGTTGCCGATGCGGGCCATCTCCTGCAGATCCCAGATGAGGTCCCGGACCGTGCCGTAATCGGCGAGTTTGAACTCCGGCGAATACATGAGGTCAACGGCCGCGTAGGGGAACATTACCATGTTATGTGCCCCATAGGTTTCGGCCCCGCTGAGGTTCGCAATCCGTGGGTTCTCGTTGACGACGGCGCTGTAGTCCATCGCGTTTAGCGTCTGTCGCATATCGTAGGTGAACACGTCGTAGAACTCGTCGACGCGCGGTGCGTCAGTCAGGCCGCCCTCGAACTCCCGCCACACACGCTGGATAAAGGAGAAGAAGTCATCGCTTACCGCCGCACGACTCGGGTTAACGGACGACGGGTCCTGCACGAGTCGTCGGGCCTCTTCGAAGGTGTCTCGGTCCCCGTCGTTCTCGACGATGTCGTCCAGAATCGTGACGTACATCGTGAGTATCGTCTTCTGTGTCCGGACGTGGTCGGCGTGATCCGGGTGGACAGAAGAGAGCGTGAACTCGGGGAACAGCGAGTAGATCCACTGCCAGAGGAACCGGTCACGCTCGCCACAGACCCGCTCGTACTCGTCTGCCAATTCTGTAACCCGTTCCGGAAGGCTGGTCGTCCGAACCTCTTCGAGGAGGTCCTGTGTCTCGACCGAGGGCGACTCAACGCTCATTGTGACTGTCCCCCAACGCTTGCACCCCGAACCTCGGCACAGCCAGCGGAATAATGCTCGATTAACTGAAATTTGGGTATTTCTACTTCTTTAGATTGATTGGTCACTGCCTCGATGCTCTTGCCCGACTGCGAGCCGGTTTCGATCAGTTGGCGTCCACGGTCCATATATTCGAGAGGCGAAGTTGCGCTTATAGTGGTACTGACGTGTGGGATGCTAGTAGTATACTATTAACAAAGCATTTGGTCGACTTTACTCCAATTTACGTACCAGTTTTTCAATTGCTACCGCAAAAGAAATATCTACTTACTGAAAAATACCGGCAGCATGTGAGATGAAGAGGAAAATAAGGTGACATTAATAGCTCTGTCATCGGCAATGCTACTCACAACAGAGAGTGCCAGCAGAACAGCCGCACGCGGAGCGCAGTTACGCTTCGAGTCCAGTTGCCGCCGAGACGTCGCGGGACGGTGTCACCAGCACCGAACGATTCCCTTCGACTTCGATACGACAGCCAGCCATACTGAACACGACTAGCCCGTCAGGACTCGGAGTGCCATCCGTATCGGGACGGAACAGCCGGTCCAGGGCATCAGGGTCGATACAGTCACTGATTCGGTCATCGAGGTCGACGGGGTCGACACCCAGTGTGTCGGCTACGGCGTGGACGATGGTTTCGCTCAGCGGTTCGTTGGGTGTCGGTCTGTAGACCAGTTTTGCCTGGGACATGGTTCGTCGCTGTTTATCCTTTGATGAGTGATTGAAAAGGTGATTGTGGCTATACAGATACAGCCCGCCGGACTGGTCACTAACACTATAGCGACGGCCTCAGCTATCGCCGAACACGAGTTCGAGCAGTTTTCGCTCGCTGACGCGGAGGTGCCGGTTGACCGTCGGCTGTGACACGTCCAGGCTGGACGCGATTTCCTGACCGGTTGTCTCCCGGGGCCAGTCGAAGAAGCCACTCAGATACGCTGTCTGGAGTACTTCGAGCTGTCTATCGGTGAGTTGCTCCTCCAGTGCTGACCGGACTGTACTGTCTCGCTGGCCATTGGACTGTGTGCCGTCACGGCGCGCGATCAGCGTGACGTCCGCATAGCGCTCGCCGAGTTGTTCGACGAACTGGCGAATATCGGTTTCGCCCGAAACGACAACTGTCACCGTGAGTCCGCCCGTCGACGTTCGGATCGTTTTCAACCGCCCGCCCTGTTCCAGTAGCGTCTCCGCGACGGTCTGGCCCGTCACGACGACCTCGTAAAGCCCGTCCAACTGGTCGGTCGAGATCGCTCGTGCGGTGTCGACACGAGCCATCGACAGCATCCGTTCCTTGACGACAGCCGGGTCACAGTCCGAGATAGCGAGGAAGAGACGGATCGCACCGTCGTTCCGCTGTACGGCCCCCTCACAGATGACCGGGACGCCGACCCGGTCTGAGAGGTGCGTCAGGAACGACTGCGGGGCCGACAGCGACAGTTCGAGTTCGACAGTCCCGTCGCCGGCCCGCCGCTGTCGGGACTCGACCTCCCGTATCGCGTTCGCGATGGTTTCACCGAGTTCGGTAAACACTTCTTGGAGCATCTCGTCGAACCCGTCTTCCTGCCCGGCGTACACCGTCAGGACGCCGTAGACGAAGTCGTCGTATTCGAGCGGGATGCTGAGCGCCGACTGGAACTCGCGGGAGAGCGCTTCCGTCCGCCAGTGATCGCCCCGAAGGTTGTCAGCCACCGACGGGACAATAGTCATCGCTTCGGACTGTGCAGTCTGGACGGCCGGCGGCCCGCCCTCGCGCTCAAGCGACAGCGAGATAGCGTCCAGATAGCTGGCGGTGTTGCCCGCCCAGGCTCTGGGAACGAGTTCCGTCGCGTCCTGTCGGCCGATCCAGGCGAAGGAGAACCACTGGGATTCGGCCAACTGGTCACACACCGCCTGTTCAATCTCCTCGGTGGTCTCCGCTTCGACGAGCACCTGATCGATCCGACGGATGATCGCGTTGACCTGCTTGAGCCGTCGCAGTTCGCGGTTCTGTTCGCGGCGCTCGGCCTCGCGTTCGCGGAGCGTCGTCTCGCGATCCACGCGCGCGAGCGCGGCTTCCGCGCTGGCGGCGAGCAGGTCCACCATCTCTCGGGTCCTGGCGTCGCTGTGTTGCTCGCCCAGTTCGATGTAGAACACGCCATGGTCTTCGAGCGGGAGGCAGAGCCGTTTCGCGTCGGTTGTGACCGGTCCCGCCCCAAGGTCGATGCGCTCGCCGGGGGCGACCTCGACGGCACTGTCCTGCACGAACACGTCCCACACTGTGCCCTCTCCCGGCCCGATTGACGCGCTTCGGTCCGCCTCGGTATCGCCGACGCTACGAAGGGTGTTGTCGCTTCGGTCGAACAGGTAGATCTCTACGCCGGGGAGTTCCAGCACGTCGACGGCCGTCTCGAGTATCTGTTCGGCTACGGCTGTCTTGGTTTCCGTGTGCAGCAGCTTTCTGGTCGACTCGTGCAGCGCCGCGAGCGTCTCCTCGAACCGCTTCCGGTCCGAGATGTCCCGAACGACGCCGACCTGCCGGTAGCTCCCGTCTTTGCGGTCGTATGTCGTGAACTTGGTCTCTATGGGGAGCGTGTCCCCGTCAGCGGTTCTGAGGTCCGTCGTCAGCGTCCCGACGTCGCGCTCGCCCTCGATGAACTGCCGCGACATCTCCGCTGCCTCCTCGATAACGGATTCGTCCGCCAGCAGCGTCGCGTTCGATCCGATCAGCGTGTCCTTGTCGTAGCCGGTCATCGACTCGACAGCGCTGTTGACCGTCTGCATCGTGAACCCTTCGTCGAGCGTGTAGATACCGTCCTCTATCGTCTCGACGATCCGCTCGTACTGCTCGAGCATCTCCGTCCGCTCGTGGCGCTCGGTGATGTCGTGGACGATTCCCAGATACAACTCCTCGCCGTCCCACTGCTGGGGCTCGAAGGAGATCTCGACCCACCGTTCCGTGTCGCCGACCGAACACGACGACGTCAGCGGTGATTCCGGTGACTGACTGCAGTGGGTTCCGAGGTCAATGTCACGGAGGTCCGGGAAGAGCTCAGCTATCTGGCTTCCAAACACGTCCGACGGGTCCGAGTCGAGGAGGTCACAGAGGTGATCGTTACCGGTCTGTATCTCCCCGTCTGCGGCGGTGACGACCACCGGTTCGGGCATTCGTGCGGCGAGTGTCTCCAACAGCACAGGGGGGGACTGCTGTGCCGGTGTGTCACGTGCCGCTTGTTCGTTCTCATCCGTTCCACCGACCGGCTTCTCCATACCGTTCCACGGCACTTGCCATGGGAAAGGTTGTTTTCAGTATACGTACCAGAACACGAAGAGTGCGTATTCGTTAGGTCCGGATACGGCTCAGTCGCTCCCGCTGCGTCGACTGGCGAGCTGAACCACGTCTTCGAGGCCGGACACGTCGTGGTCCGGCGTCACGTCGAGTCGGGTGTCGGTCCGGTGCGGACGACGGATGAACGCCGAGTCGATTCCAGCCCGGTGTGCTGCCTCGATGTCGGATTCGTTGTCGCCGACGAACAGGGCGTCGCTGACACCGAGGTCCTCCATCGCCCGCTCGATGTAGTACGGCTGCGGTTTCTTCCGATGGAGGCTCTCGACTGTCGGCTCGCGCGCCCAGACGGTGTCGAAGTAGTGGCCGATATTGAAGTGCTCAAAGGCGAAGGCGACGGTGTCGAGCTGATTCGAGGAAACCACACCCAGCGGACAGTCTAGCCGGTCGAGCACAGATACATCGGCGTAGGGCTGTTTCTCTCCAGCCCGGATAAGCGCCCGCTGCACCGCTGTCAGAGCCTCGTCACGAGCTCGGAAGAGCCGCTCGGGGTCGATATCGTACTGCGTACAGATGTCAGTGAGTTCGGGCACCGTCACGCCGATGCTCATCGCCTCGACGTGGGCTGTCGACGGCGAGACTACGCCCAGTTCCTCGAATGCCTGGCGCGCGCCGACGTAATGTGCATCCATGTCCGTCAGCGTCAGCAACACGCCGTCGTTGTCGAAGATGACCGACTCGTACCCCATCACGTAGTTTCAGGGCGGACAGACGCAGAAAGGTTTCGCGTCCTCACAGCCCAAGATCCTCGCTGCCACTCCCGCTTTGGTCGAACTGCTCCGGCGATCGCCCAGCCTCGTCGATAACATCGTCTGTCACGACGACCGGACAGTCTACTCGGAGGGCAATCGCGATGGCATCCGAGGGGCGAGCGTCAAACACCATGTCCTTGCGCCGGTCGTCGGTGTACTGCTCTGCGTCGATCTTCCCGTAGAATGTCCCGTCAGCCAAGTCGTCGATACGGACCCGGTCGATAGCTCCCCCGAACTCTGTCACCATCTCGACCAGCAGGTCGTGAGTGAGGGGGCGCTCGAAGGGTTCGCCGGCAATCGCCAGTTGCATCGATTGGGCCTGGTCCTTGCTGACGAAGATGGGGACGATCTCCTCGCGTGCACGGAGCAAGACGACCGGCGTGCCGCCCCCCTCTTCGTTGACCCCGACGCCGACCCCTTCGACCGTGGCATCGTGTTCCATGGACCAGTGTTGGGTTCGCGGGTATGAAAAGCTACCCCGGGGCGGTTTCAGCGGTCTGTCCTGTCCGTTATTCTTCGCTGACTCCGGATACGCTATCGCGACCGGACCGACCGTGCGACGCGCACGACAGCTATCCCGCCCAGCAGTCCAGTCTAGACGCGACGGAGTGGCGAGCGCCCGCTGAAGCGGAATTAAACCGAATTAAAACGGGCAGTAGATCGGCCAATTCGGATAAATTCGACTTAAATCGCCTTTTGGGCTTGCCCCCTTCATATGCCACTGGGCCAGAGAGACGAGCGGAGGCAACGATCAGAATGAAACTCACTACGATCGCCGGCGGCCTGCTTGCCGTGCTCGTCATCACGGGCTCGGCGGCGGCACTCCCCGGCGCAGCAGGCGCACAGGCCGACGACCATGCGGACAACGCACAGGCAGACAACGCTGCCGAGCAGGCGGCGAACGAAACAGCGAACGCAGCCGAGAACGAATCCGACGGCGCTACCGAGGCGGCTGACCGCCGCGGCCCGCCCGCTGATGCCGGTCAGGCAGGCGACCAGCGCGGCCCGCCGTCGGATCTCCCCGAACAGGTCCCTGACTTCGTCAGCGAGATCCACACGCTCATCGGGCAGAAGCAGGCCGGCGAACTCACGGGCGATCTGGGCGCACAGATCAGCGACCTGACGCCCGGTGACGAGAGCGACGCGACCGAGAACGAGACCGAATCGCCGTCTGAGAGTGGTGGCGCGGACGATGCTGCTGCGGAGTCGACTGAGGACGCGGATAAAGACGATGAGCAGTCCACCGACGACGACAGCGACGCGTAATCCCCCTGACCTGACGGCTCTTCACCTGCCGAGTAACCAAGCGCGGTTTTTTTGCTTGCTGAACTCTGAGTGATGGCTATGGATGACACCGCCGAGTCCAGCGTCCACGCTGGCGACGGAACCCGTGACCGCACGACGGCAGACCTACTTGCGGGTGACGAGGACTCGTCGGCGTCGGAATCGTCGGGTGAGATGAACCGGAAGCGGGCTCTCCTGTTCGTCTCGCCGTTTCTCGCTATCGGACTGTTCGATCTGGCCCTCCTACTTGGCTGGGGACTGGACCCGCTATGGGGGTTCATGATTCTCCCGCCGATACTGTTCGTCTCAGTGCTCGGCTGGATCGCCTTCCGAACCGGGTTTGCGAGCGACCGGACCGGGGATCCAGCCGTCGATAGCCACGACTGACGGTTCGCGGCGTCGATAGAACACCGAGTGACTGCCCGCTCCGGTGCGGGTCCCTATTCCTCGAACAGGTCGTCGACAGCGGCCCGGGCAGCAAGGGCAGCGTCGTCCGCGACCTGTGCCTCGTCCTGTCGACTGTCGGGCGCGTTGACGTACACGTCGACGTCCAAGACGCCGTCTTCGAAGGTGACAGTCACGTCGAGGTCCTCGACCGCGCTGACATCGTATCGCGAGAAGACAACGTCTTCGGCTGCGGTCGAGGCTGTCTCGACGACCTCATCGTCTGTCGGCATCGCCTTATGCGCCGCCAGCGCCGGGGCCGCCGGCCGGACCCGCGCCACCTGCGCCGCCGAGCATCTGCTGGAGCTCGCTCTGGAGATCTTCGAACTGCTCCTGCACGCGCTCTTCCTGCTTTTCGAGCGTTTCCACGCGGACTTCGAGGCTGTTGACCTTCTCTTCGAGGTCGTCCTGCGCCTCGTCGAACTCGGTCTTCACGAGGAGTTCGCCGACCTCGCGGTACATGGTCGAGTCCTCGTCGATGTCGTCGAGCTCGTCCAGCGCCGTCTGGGACTCCTGGAGCTCCGTCTCAGCCTGCTGTTTCTGTGCGGCGACCTGCTGTGCTGTCTCTTGAAGATCCTGCAGTTCCTCGAGCTTCTCCTGTGCTTCAGGCGGAAGATTACCCTGCATACCTCCAGAGTTGGGAGCCGGAGTGTTAAACCCATGCATCTAGCTCCGAACGATGGTGGCGGCATCCCGGCTCGCTCAGGGTCCGAAACGTCTGAAACCGGCGTATGTCGTCGGAATTGGCGGGCAGAGTCAGTACACGCACCGATAGCGGAATGACATGGGCCTGGGCCAATTTCTGATACCATGGCATTATACCGGTGTCGGGACACGGTACCCGAGTCGGCGTAACACGTTTGCGTCTCACAGCCTTTACTACGGTATGTCCCACCCGTCACCGGAGACAGCCGCTGACCCGGAGGAGTTGGTCGCTGCACTGCCGACTCCGCCGGCACCGTGGCAGCGAAGTGACGCCAACGGCGGCATCGTCGAATATCGGATTCCGGACGACGATGGCGTCTGTGCTGCGGCCAAACTCGTCGTTCGCCCCGAACTTTTCGACGACAGCGCGGTCCGGGTCGATAGAAAACAGGGGTGCAAAGACGTCGGAACGGGGCGACATCCAGATATCGAGAGCGCCGTCGACGCCGTTACCGCGGAACTGGCCGCCGCAGTCGGCGAATAGCTGTCGCGGCTATCTACGCTGGCCCGTCGGTCAGCCCGGCGACCGTGACGTACAGTCCGAACGTCGAGATGACCGTTCCGGCAAGCTGTGTTCCCGCAGTCGCCAGAAACCCGATATCCGTGTACAACAGCGGGGCGAGCATGAACCAGCCGCCGAAGATCGTCGTCAGGACAGCCGGTGGTAAACTCGGTTCGCCGGTCGCACGGAGCAGTTGGAGGTTTCGAACCGTAAAAACGAGTCCGAGAAGCCCGCTCGAAGTCACGCTCCCGGTAAACGCGGCGGTCGACCCGACGACGATCGGGAGCAGCGCACCGACGAGACAGCCCAGCACGCAGATGATAGCTGAAGCCACGAGGAACTGAGGCGCAGATTGTTGTGACACGATAGGAAGTACGGACGATATTTATTAGTTCCTTGTCCCGGCATAGATAGGCTGGCTCCGTCCCGGCTTCGGTCGATCTTATGCGACCTCACCGACTGCCCGCTCCCGCAGTTCCCCGGTCAGATGCATCCCGTGTTGATCGATCCGCCTGACAATCCGCTTCGCCTGGGTTGGTTTGAGGTACTTGTCCTCGATAGCGGCCCGGACCACGACGCCGAAACTGCTCGTCACCTCTGCGCCGAGGCCCTGCGCCATCCGGCGAACAGTGCGGTCCTCGGAGACGACAGCTACGGCGGAGCGGTCGTCGCTATCGCGGTGAGCTAACACGCCGGCGAGCACCGTCACGGCGGCTCCGAGGTCGGCGTCGCCCAGCAGGGACCTGGCCTGGTCAATATGGTCCTCGTCGACGCCGGTGTCGATGCCGTTCTCGCGGTATTCAGCCAGGTTCGTCGCGGTCGGCTCAACGTGCACCTCGTCGATGACTGGCTCTGGGATGACGATCTCGCCGTCAAAGGCGTCCAGCAGCGACAGCTCCCCTACCTGCCCCAGCGAGTACAGCGCCGTCGGCCCGACGTAGATGCGAGTCATAGCTCCGCGGCCGTGTCGGCATCGAGCTCCAGATCGGACAGCTCAAGCTGTGTCGTCAGGTTACGCTCGCGGGCCACGTCGAGCCACTCCGCGATGGAGAGATCAGCGAGCTGTGCGGCTTCGGCCGCCGACACGTCGCCGGACTGATACTGCTCGACGGCGACGCGGAGTCGAAGCGTCTCCAGTCCCTCCCGGAGGGCCTTTCGAATCGTGGTCGACCGGTCCTCAGAGAGCAACTCGGCGACGTCGTCCAGTTCATCTTTCTCTTCACTTGGGAGTCGCGCGCTTATTGTCGGCATGTTTGCACAGTCATCCGCCGTAAACACACATCAAACTACGGGTCGGAGAACCGCCTGTCGGTCGTCTGAAACTCTGTACGGAGAGAACGTCCGACAGCCTGTGTGGCCGGAGCGGCCGATCACCAATCCTTAACGCCACCGGGTCCCACGGAGAGGCAATGAGCGACGAAGCACACGCGTTCGTTCCCGGTCACATCACGGGCTTTTTTACCGTTGACCGGGGCGATGACCCGATCGAGACCGGCTCTCGCGGGGGCGGACTGGCCCTGTCTGACGGTGTTTCTGTTACCGTCAGCCGCGGGGCTGAAACCGAGATAACGCTGAACGGCGAGCCGATTGAGGTGGAGGCCGTCGAGCGAGTGCTGGACGCCCTGCGAACCACGGCGACTGTCACCGCCGAAACGCCGCTCCCGCTCGGGTCCGGTTTCGGCGTCTCCGGCGGACTGGCACTCGGCACGGCGCTGGCGGCCAACGCCGTCTTCGGCCATGGACTCTCGTACAACGAACTGGTGACCATCGCCCACGGCGCGGAAGTTCAGGCCGGTTCGGGCCTCGGCGACGTCGTCGCGCAGGCTCGCGGCGGCGTGCCGCTCCGCCTCGAACCCGGTGGGCCGCAGTTCAACTACCTCGACGCCATTCCAGCCCGGAGCCGCGTCGAGTACGTCACGCTCGGCGAGCTATCGACGGCGGACGTGGTCGGCGGCGACACGGAGACACTGACGGCCGCCGGAGAGCGCGCGCTCTCTACCGTGGTCAAAGAGCCGAAGCTCTCGACGTTCATGCAGGCCGCCCGGCAGTTCTCCCGTGAAGCGGACCTGCTGACGCCGGAGGTCAAGGCGGTCATCGATGACGTGGCCGAAGCCGGCGGTGACGCCGCGATGGCAATGCTCGGTGAGACGGTGGTCGCGCTCGGGACTGGCCTCTCCGACGCCGGCTACGACGCTGCTGTCTGTGCCATCTACCCGCCGGGCGCGACCATCGAAGACGAGGGCTGAATCTGTCGTTGCGTAAGATGTGAACCGTCTCGCTTATCAGCACGGACCCGTAGCCACAGCTATGGACTGTCGGCAGTGTGCCACGCCGCTCGACCGACCGGGCGACTACTGCCTGGTCTGTCACACTGCCAATACGGACGCCGCCGTCCTCGAACTCGACCGTGAGCGGGCGACGGTGACCTCGCTGCTGGACGGAGCAGTCGTCGGCCAGCGGACGGTGACGACGACGCCGGAGGGCGATGGAAGCGACGAAACAGTTGTCGTCGAACTGCGGAACTTCGCCGGCCTCGTCGCGGACGAGGTACGACGAAAACGGCCGGAGGAAGTGTACGTCACGGGCGACCGCGACGTTATCGCCGCCGTCCGCCCACAACTGCACTACGAGTTCTTCCGCGTTGAGGGCGACGACCCGGTTCAGCGGGTCATCGACCGCCAGGGCGAGCCCGCGCTCGAAGTGGTCGACGCCGCGCCGGCGGAGAAACTGGGCGGGAGCCACTCGACGCTCATCGGCGGCCGGTCGGGCCAGCGGGTCATCCAGACCGTTGCCGGCCACCCCCACGTCAAGAAGGTTATTCCCGGTCCCATCGACGCTGGCGGCGCGAGCTCGCCGACGGGCGTCCGGGCGAAGGCGACCCGCGCCGACGCCAACGGCAACGTCCGGGTGCTCATCCGCGACGGCTCCAGCGTGCAGGAGAACCGCGTCGTCACGACGGCCGGCGACCGCGAACTCGGCGAACACGTCCGGGCAGATCTGAACGAGGCACTCAAGGAAGCCGAACTGCAGGAGTAGCCGGCCAGTGGCTCGGCCGCTATGTCTCGGTCCCGGCGGCTCAAACTTGTACTGGCTGGCCCCGCGTATACCACCAAGCGACGACCGCGATGAAACCGTTCAACACCATCGAAGCGGCGAGCAGCAACCGATTAGAGAAGAGGAACCAGCCGCCACTGAGCAACAGAAACACCGCTGCAAGCCCCCAGAACACGTCTTGGTGCGAAATCTCCATACAGGGACCTGTTGGCGGTGAATAAAGAGCCGATTGGTTCCAGCGTTAGGCAACTATAACACCAGCAACGAGCACCGCGGCCACCGCGACACCGACGACACCAGTCCGGTGAACAGCCGGTAACGCTGTTCGAACGTCAAGGACCATCGGGAGCGCATGGAGCGCGGCGAGCGCCAGATAGCCGGCTGGGGTGACAAGCGGATACGCTACCGCCCCGACGGTCAACAGACCGAGCCCGACGACGCCCGCACCCAGATAGCCGCGCCCGCGAGCGGGCTGGCCAGCCCCTTCGAGAACGCCACCGGTCCAACAGTAGCCGACGGTTGTCGATGCCACCCACGCGTGCCAGAACGCCAGTTGCCCGGGCACGACACCGAGGAGGCCGCCGACGGTCAACGCCATCGCAGTGGTGTTGACCGTCCCCCAGGCGAGCATCGCGTCGGAGAAGCGGACGGAGTCCGGCGCGTGCAGAACCGTCAGGCCGATGAAGCCGCCGATCAGGACGACCCACAGCGCCGTGGCGAGCAGCGCGCCGACAGCGCGGTCCGACCACGCAATCGCCTGCGTGCCACCCCAGCCGAACAGACCCGCCGCTGCGCCCGAAAGCAAGAACTCCGAGGCGGTAAGCCGCCCGCTCGTGGCCGGTGCGACCCGTTGGAGGTGACTACGGAGTTCGTCGAGCACTGCCATCGCTTGCTGGTTTGCCCGCCTCCCTCTTGAGTTGTGTCGCCGTGGGGTCATCGGGAACCGAATCTCGAAGGCCTTATGTGGCCGCTCGGCGGACAACAGACCACTATGGCTAGCAAGAGCGGAAAGACCGGCAGCTCGGGCCGTTTCGGCGCTCGCTACGGTCGCGTGTCCCGACGCCGCGTTGCGGAGATTGAATCGGAGATGAACGAGGACCACGCCTGTCCGAACTGCGGCGAAGACCGCGTCGACCGCCAGGGCACGGGCATCTGGCAGTGCAGCTACTGTGACTACAAGTTCACCGGCGGCAGCTACAAGCCGGAGACGCCTGGCGGCAAGACTGTTCGACGCTCCATTCGGGCCGCACTGTCCGAAGACGAGGAGTAAAGGACCTCCATCCCTATCTCTCAGCTATGAGCTACAAGTGTTCACGCTGTAAGCGCGACGTGACGCTGGACGAGTACGGCGGCGTTCGCTGCCCGTACTGCGGACACCGCGTCCTGCTGAAGGAGCGGTCGCCCGACGTCAAAGAGATCAACGTCAACTAAGGCAGTCGGGACGCGGCCGACAGTCGACGGCCGACTGCGCCACGTTGCACGCGGCTTTTCTGGGGCAGTCCGGCAACCGATGCGATACCCCAAACAGCATGACTGCACCACATCAGACCTCCCTCACCGCCGAATACGATAGCGCTGACCGGGCTTGCGCCATCGAGCGAAGCATCCGTCCCGAAATCGACGATATCGAGGGCGACCGGACGACGGCGCGGCTCAGCCGGAATGGACGGCAGGTCGAACTCGCTGTTGAGGCGGCCGACCTCGTCGCACTACGGGCCGGCATCAACACATGGCTGACGCTGCGTGGTGTTGCCGAGGACGCTCTCGCAGGACATTCGTGAAGACAGCGGCGCGGCAGTCAAGCGTTACTTCCGGTAGCGGTCCGGGACGTGGCCTGCAATCGATTCGGGAACGTTGCCGAACACGACCGGGGCAAGGGCTGCCAGTCGACGACGCAGGAGCCCGTAGGTCACGCCGGTGAGGAGGGCCGCGGCGACGGCCCACCGGAACGGCCCGTCCAGAACGAGGAACAGCGGCGCACCGACGAGTACCATCAGCCCCACGTCCGCGGGCGAACCGTCGTACAGTATCCATCGCTTCGGCGACCGCCATCGGCCGCGGACGTGGTCGTACACGGCGCGCTCGGACGTGGCCTCCCACGGACGGAGTTCGAGACCGCCGCCGTACCGGTCCATCCGGCAGTGGAGGGCAGCGCCCATCAGAACGAAGGTGAGCGCAACGAGCAGTGGTGTCTGGAGGATGGCGGCGAACCCAGCAGCCGGGACAACCGCGAGCGTGTACCCGCTGGGGTAATGCAGCGTGCGCCGGTGGCCCGAGTACAGGTCGAGGTCGGGCAGGACGCCACCGACGAGGCCGCCCGCGAGCGCGACCGCGGCGTGGTCTGGCGCAAGGACGAGCAGCGGTGTCGCAATGGCGAGCCCCGCTATCGCGTGCGTCGGCAGCATCATATACCTGTGTAAGGGCCTGTTAGTGGTATAAACACGTCGCTGGGTTTATTCGCCGTCGTGTCCCAGTTGAACGCAATGACGGATGGGTCCGAGCGTCCCGAGGGCAGCCTCGGGAACATCGACCTCGACGACACGTTCGAGAAGCTCTTCCGCGATGGGCGAACAAACGCACTCATCGCGTGGCTGTTCGTCGCGATTCTCACGGCTGTGTTCGTCGAAAGCGTCCTCGATATCGACTATCAGTGGATACTGCTCGTCGGTGTCGTGGGCGCTGTCGTGCTTGTCCCCCCAGTCGCCTACCGCGAGTGGCGCGTCATGCTGCCCTGGGAACTGCTCTTTCTCGCCTGCCTGCCGATCTTGGTCCGCGGCCTCGTCGGCGGGACGGTCGGGACCTTTGCCACGTATCTCTCGTTGGCAGCACTGTCGCTGCTCGTTATCGTGGAACTGCATATGTTCACTGAACTGGAAGTCACACACTGGTTTGCCGTCTGTCTCGTCGTCCTGACGACGCTCGCCGCCGTGGCGGCCTGGACAGTGTTCCGGTGGAACGCCGACCGGTTTCTCGGAACGTCGTATCTCACGACCAACGAGGCGCTGATGACCGAGTGGCTGTACGTCACCCTCGCTGGACTCGTCGCAGGTGTGTTGTTCGATGGCTACTTCAGACGACGGGACCGCCGCCTCTGGCGCGTCATCAGACGTATGGTGCGACGATGAGGCTGCCCCGGCCGTCGATGCGGAACCAGCGGCGGGTCACCCGCGCGATGCAACTCGTCTTGCTCGGGCTGGTCGGCTACGGCATTGTCACCGGCCGGCCGAAGCCGATTACGAACGGCAGTGTCGGCCTGCTCGTGACGTTCCTCCCCGCAGTGATGCGGCGAAACTACAATCTCGCGCTGGACCCGTGGCTCGCCCTCTGGATCACGACCGCGGTGTTTCTGCACACGCTCGGGTCGGCCGGGCTCTACGGACAGATCGGCTGGTGGGACCACCTCACCCACGCGATGTCAGCCTCGCTCATCGCCGCGTTCGGGTACACGACGGCCCGGACTATCGACCTCCACAGCGATTCGATTCACATTCCCAACCGCGTCTTCTTCGTGTACATCTTCGTCGTCGTGCTCTCCTTCGGGGTGATCTGGGAACTGTTCGAGTTCGCACTCGATATCGTCGCCGCCGAAACGGGTCTCACAATGCCGCTGGCGCAACACGGTCTCGACGACACAGTTCGGGACACGATGTTCAATTCACTCGGGGCGCTGCTGGTCGCGGCGTTCGGACAGGCCCATCTCACCGACGTCGCCGAAACTCTCCGGGAGCGGCTGCTCGTTGTCGACTGATCTCAGGTGTTCCGCTGGGTTCGATGGCCGGGATACCAGCTAGCGAGGATATGTGGCCGAGCACAGTACACAATCAGCCCGAGCGTTTTGTGTCCGATAGGCCACGACAGGAGCCGTGGCACTCCCGACTGTCTGGCCACTGTGACTGCCGAACGTGTGATCTGACCGTCCGGACATAACTGTCGCCGCCGAACAGTTATTACGTCTCAGCAAAGTGATTGAACAGCATACCAGGGTGATGATTGGAAACGACCTCGACAACATCGCGTTTGCGGGAGCGAGACAGACCGACGCTGCCAGCCGAGAGATCGAAGTCGTGTATCTCGATTCCGACCCGACGGCACGAGAGCAAATACACGAGGGGCTGGCGGACCACGACGCTGAGATAGCGGTGACGAGCGTGGCAACAACAGATGCCGCCTTGGAGGCCGCCGCGTCGACGGATGTCTCCTGTCTCGTCCTCGACCCGACCGGGCTGGGCGATATCCCGGCTGCACTGGTGTCGAACGACCGCTACCCGGTCGTCCTCTACACCGACGCCACTCCGCCAAACAGCGTTGCGACTGTCTTCGACGACGCAGAGACAATCGTCACAAAACAGGGGGACGGACAGCTGCGGCTGCTGGCGGAGAAGGTCGTCGGCGTCGCATCAGCGTCAGTCGATCGGACCGAGTCCGCCCTCCGAGATGCAGTGTCCGGAATCGAATCGCGTGCAGAAGCGAACGAAATCGCCATCCTACTGTCGGATGACGGGTCGGTACAGTGGTCGAGCGAAGCGGTGTCGGCGTTCGTCTCCGGTCTCGACGACACTGTCGAGGTCGAGGATTTTTACGACACCATGGCTGGGGCACTTCCTGATACGCCCAGCGGCCGTCGGCAGCGACAGCGACTACGGGACTCTCCGACCGAATCGGTTGCTATCCGGGTTCCGGGAAACGACCGCGATCAGTGTCTTCTTCGACGTGGGTACGAGCTACCGGACGTAGCTGGTGGGCTCACGCTCGTCCTGCTGCGAGACATCACCGAAACTGCTCGGCGTGGCGCTCGCATGGCGCTGCTTGATCTTCTCGTCGAGCGAGCACAGGACGGGCTCTACACGCTTGATGAACGCGGCGTCATTGGTTTCTGTAACGATTCGTTTGCGGCGACCCTCGGGTACGAGGCAGATGACCTGTGCGGCAAACACATCTCAGCAGTCCTTGCACCCGGTGAACTTCCGAAGGGACAGGCGGCTGTCGAAGAGCTACTCGAAGCACCTGAACAGGGGAGCACGACCGTCGACCTGACGTTTCGCCGGAAAGACGGTGCCGAACGGGAGTTCTCATTCAACCACACACTGACTCGCGACGACGCCGGCAACTACAACGGGGTCATCGGCGTCGCACGGGATGTTACGGAGCGAAATCGTCGTGAGCGAGAGTACCAGGAGATGATGGAGCGATTTAACTTTGCACTTGAGGGCGCGGAACTCGGCGTCTGGGACTGGAATCCCAAAACCAACGATGTCACCTTCGACGAGCGCTGGACTGGAATGCTCGGTTACACTACGGCCGAACTGGAGCCACACTACGAGACGTGGGCTGACCTCGTCCATCCAGACGACCTCGACCGAGCGGAACAGGCGCTCGAGGAACTGAAAGACGGAGAGACCGACCTGTATCAGTGCGAGTTCCGAATGCGGACGAAAGACGGGGACTGGCGATGGATCCGGGACATCGGCAAAGTGTTCGAATGGAACGACGGCGAGGCGATCAGGGCAGTCGGAATCCACCAGGATATCACTGAAGAGCGGAAACGCCAGAACGCAATCGAACGACAGCGTGACGAGCTGGTAACGCTTGACCGGGTTAACGTTCTGGTTCAGGATCTCGTCCGTGCGCTGGGAGCGACGACAACGCAGGACGAACTCGCCGTGACAGTATGCGACCGGATCGTCGAGTCTGAGCTGTGGGATCTGGCCTGGATCGGTGAGCGATCCGGGGTCAACGACAACCTCACTCCAACGGCGGTCGCCGGCGGCGATGAAGGGTGTTTTGATAGCATTACCAGTGACAATCAGACCGACTCCAGTCCGGGTGAAACGGCGCTTCGGACGGGAACAATTCAGACAACGACAATTAAATGCGGGTCCGAAGTCACGTCAGGGGAAGGGACTGGGAATGACCGCGGAACCCGCTCTATTGCGGCGATTCCAATCGTTCACAGCGACATAGTCCACGGAGTCCTGTGTGTGTGTACCGACCAGCCAGATGCGTTCACCACACGTGTCGAGGAGAGTTTCGCCGTCCTCGGAGAGATGCTCGGCTTCGCGTTCACGGCTGTCCAGAACCGGCGGCTGCTTTCCCACGACAAGATTCTCGAACTGACTTTCGAATCGCAAAACGCTGATACGCCCCTCGTCTCGGCGGCGAACGCATGCGGTTGCCGAATCGAGGCCGTCGGATCCGTCGATATCGGCCCGGCCCATCTGCTGTATCTCGCTGTCGATGGAGGACCAATTGATGCAGTCTCGGAACAACTTCGCTCTCACGAGGACGTTCTCGACTCGCGGGTCGTTTGTACAGATGACGACGGTGGTGTCCTTGAACTGCAGGTGACGGAAACCATCCAGTCTCTCCTGCTGGATGTCGGCGCTCGCCGCCAAACGCTGGTCGCAGAGGAAGGGGCACTTTCGGTAACGGTTGAGGCACCACTCGACGCTGATTCCCGAACAATACAGGAGGCACTCGCTGTCTGTACGTCTGACTTTACACTGACGGCGAAACAGGAGCGTGAACAGGCAAACGACGTACTCGACGCCGAATCGGACCCGCGTGATCACCTGACTGATCGCCAGCAAGAAGTCCTTCGCACGGCGTTTCTAGCCGGGTACTACGCGTGGCCACGAGATACGAACGCAGAGCAACTCGCGGCTACGCTTGATATCGCCTCGTCGACACTCCTCCAGCATCTCCGGCGGGCAGAACGGAACCTCATTGCTGCTATTTTTGATATCTAGTCGTGTAGTATAGTTGTATTGTTGGGTGATTCATACCTGTGTCTCGGACACTACCTAGTAATCTAGGCGTGTGATTGATGATTACTGCGGCAGTTAATTTATTGCGCACAAATGAGTAACCAAAGGAATGCTGGGCCACAAAGTGACCAGTGGTGTGGGATGAGGCCGTCAGACAGGACACTGTCTACGGCAGATGTAGATAACGTGTTCGAGGTTTTGGCTGACTGGCGGCGCCGTGCCGTCTGTCACTACTTTACGAGCGCTGACCAGACGGCCGCTGACGTTGGGGCGCTCGCATCGGCAATCTCGGAGCTGGGGGGCACGAGCACGGTCGATGCAGCAGATACGTCACCCTCGACTATCCAAACACAACTGGAAGAGGAGCACCTGCCAGTGCTCCATCGGATCGGACTCATCGACTACGACGAGCGAAGCGGCGCAGTGAAGTACTGGGGATCGCCTACTGTTGAAAAGTGGGCCGATCACGCGGCGGCTGTCACGCAGCAGACCGATTTCTGACCGATCGGCGGGCCGCATCTGGGGGGATGTGGGCCGACGAAGCCGCTACTCCTTTTTAAGCGCGGTCCGAACGCTGGAGCATGGACCTCCCGCCAGTCGGGCTCGGCACGATGGGTATCGAAGACGAGGCTGTCGTTCGGACAGCGATCGACTGTGGGTACCGCCATCTCGACACCGCGCAGATCTATGACAACGAGCGCACTGTCGGTGCGGGTATCGCCTCCGCCGAAACCGACCGGGTCGACCTAACCGTCGCGACGAAGCTCTGGATCGATGCACTCGGGGCGACCGCCGTCCGTCCAGCGACGGAAGCGAGCCTCGACCGACTCGGCCTCGACGCCATCGATCTGCTGTACATCCACCGCCCACGTGGGGACTACGACCCAGAAACGACGCTACCCGCCGTCGAGGCCCTGCGCGAGAGAGGACTGACTGAGCACGTCGGGCTCTCGAACTTCGACCCGGACCAGTTGGCTGTCGCGCGCGACCACCTCGATGGGATTGCTGCACATCAGGTCGAGTTCCATCCACTGTTCTGGCGCGAACCGCTGCTCGCTGACGCCCAGAAACACGGCTACCCGCTGGTCGCGTACGCACCGCTGGCCGGCGGTCGCGTCTTCGAGAACCCGACCATCGTCGACATCGCTGACCAGCACAACACGTCGCCGGCCGCTGTCAGCATCGCCTGGGTGACCAGCTACGAAAACGTCGTCACGATTCCAAAAGCCTCCTCCCGATCCCATCTCGAAGCCAACCTCGCTGCTGCCGACCTAGAGCTGACCGACGCCGAAATTGCGCGCATCGAGGCCATCGAGCGTGAAGAAGAGCTGTTCCCGGAGTGAGTCGCCCGGTCGCTAGCGAGCCGGCAGGCGTGGTCTGAGGCTGTTTAGCACGGTGATTCCACCCTCGTGTCCGGGACTGGCCCGGCCCTTCCGAAACCCGAATCCAACATCGGATACCGATACCGTTTGGCTACGCGTCTTTAAGTGCTCTCTTCGTAGTTAGCATACATGACAGCTGCCAGTACCACTGCAACGACAATGCTTCAGGCGACACAAGCAGACGTACTTCAGGAGATACAGTCGAATTTTCTCCTGAACTCATCGATCTGGGTGAACATCGCGCTGGCGGGCGTCGTCATCCTCCTGTTCGTCGCGATGGGTCGAGACATCGAGTCGCCCCGCGCGAAACTCATCTGGGTCGCGACGATGTTGGTCCCGCTGGTCTCGATTTCCAGCTACGCCGGGCTGGCCTCCGGGCTGACGGTCGGGTTTCTGCAGATGCCGCCGGGCCACGCCCTCGCCGGCCAAGAGGTCCTGTCACCGTGGGGCCGCTACCTGACGTGGACGTTCTCGACACCGATGATTCTCCTGGCGCTGGGCCTGCTGGCTGACACCGACATCGCGTCGCTGTTCACCGCCATCACGATGGACATCGGGATGTGTGTGACCGGCCTTGCCGCCGCGCTGATCACCTCGTCACACCTGCTGCGCTGGGTGTTCTACGGCATCAGTTGCGCGTTCTTCGTCGCGGTCCTGTACGTCCTGCTTGTCCAGTGGCCGGCCGACGCAGAAGCTGCCGGGACGAGCGAGATATTCGGGACGCTCAAGATTCTTACCGTGGTGCTGTGGCTCGGCTACCCGATCCTGTGGGCGCTGGGTTCCGAGGGCGTTGCCCTCCTGAGTGTCGGCGTCACCTCGTGGGGCTACTCCGGGCTGGACATCCTCGCGAAGTACGTCTTCGCCTTCCTGCTCCTGCGCTGGGTTGCCGCCAACGAAGGCACTGTCTCGGGGTCCGGAATGAGTATCGGCTCCGGCGGTGCTGCGCCCGCAGACGACTGAGTCCCGTGCCGTGACGTGAGCAGTATTCACCCTGCTTGCGTATTCTCGGTCGTATTCTGGCTGCTCTCCACCCTGCCCGCACAGTAGCAGATGCAGAAAAAATAAGCTATGTCGCCCAAGTGACTAGTCTGTATGCCCTCCCCTTTCGATAACCCAGCCATTCGCTACGGTCTCCCACTGGTCAGCGCCTCGGTCGTCGCGGCTGTCGCGTTCCTCTTCCTTGAGGGAACAGTACGGTATGTTGCACTCGGTATCGCTGTCCTCGAAGTTGTGGTCGCCCCACAGATTCTGAAGCAGGCGGCGGCAAACGCATAGTCAGGGGCAAGTCGGCCCTCCGCCGTTGTGCCAGTCCGGTGTGCAGCCCTGTGGCTGTCCACCTCTGGCACTCTACGCTTGGCAAAATTGAATCACTGCGAGACAGGGCGAGGGCTTCCCCGGGGTCAGACCCTCGCTTTCTACGGAGAGAGTCGCTGTCGGTCCTGCGGGACTCACTACGCTCGTCCCGCTGGCTCTCAGGTCTTCGCCGCTCGCGGGTCGTTCCTCCCCGCTCGCGTTACCGAGGTTCTTCCCTGCGGTCAAAACCTCGCTTCCTACGGGCTCAGACGGTGACGATCTCGCGGGAACACTGTCACTTCGCTTCGCTCGTGACAAGTTCCCGTTCGGCAGTCGCGTCGTCGCCTATGGCGACAGACGCTGCCGGTCTCGAACCGCTGCGAGACAGTGCGACTCTACGGAGAGAGTCGCTGTCTGTCTCGCGGGAACACTGTGAGACTCGCTCCGCTCGCCTCACAAGCTCCCGCTCGACATGGACAGCGCTGTCTCAGGGAGACAAGCGCTGCCGGTCTCGCGGGAACAGCACCGCTTCCCGGATGTTCTCTAGCCCGAGCATCGTCATGATGAGGCGCTCGCCGCCGAGGCCCCAGCCGGCGTGTGGCGGCATACCGTACTTGAACATCTTGGTGTAGTACTCGAAGGCTTCCGGGTCCAGCCCTTGCTGTTCGAATCCTTCGACGAGGTGGTCGAAGCGGTGCTCACGCTGGCCACCAGAGACCAGTTCCATCGACGGGTGCATCATGTCGAAGCCGGTCGAGATCTCCTCGTCGTCGTCGTGGTCCTTGATGTAGAACGGCTTGATCTCGCTGGGCCAGTCGGTGATGAAGTAGTGCTCGCCGACCTCCTGACCGAGGACGTGCTCGGCCTCCGTCGAGAGGTCGTCGCCCCACACCAGCGGCTCGTCGAGTTCGCCGGTGGCGTTGATTTTGTCGAGCGCTTCCTCGTAGGTGAGCCGTGGGAAGTCACCTTCGGGGGCCGCGAACTCGTCTTCGAGGCCGAGCGCTTCCAGTTCGTCCTGACAGTTCTCGGCGACGCCCTCGTAGGCGGACTGGACGACGTGTTCACAGGCGTCCATCGCCTCGGTGTGGTCGTAGAAGGCCGACTCGAAGTCGATGGAGGTCGCCTCGTTGAGGTGCCGCGGCGTGTTGTGCTCCTCGGCGCGGAAGATCGGACCGATTTCGAAGACGCGTTCGAGGCCGGAGCCGACCATCAGCTGCTTGAACAGCTGCGGGCTCTGGTTCATGAACGCTTCTTGGCCGAAGTACGTGATCGGGAACAGTTCGGTGCCGCCTTCGGTCCCCGTGGCGACGATCTTCGGTGTGTTGATCTCCGTGCAGTTGAGGTCGCGGAACGCCTCGCGGACCGACCGCAGGACCTCAGCACGGATCTCGAAGATGGCCTTCACTTCGTCCTTGCGGAGGTCGAGCGTCCGGTTGTCGAGGCGGGTCGGCAGTTCGGCGTCGACCTTGCCCGACGGGTCGAGTGGCAGTTCGGGGTCGGCTTCCGAAATCACGTCGACGGACTCCGGCGTGACCTCGACACCGGTCGGCGCGCGTGGCTCCTCTTCGATGTCGCCGGTCACCGAGATGACCGACTCGCGCTGGACGTTCAGCCCCGTTTCCACGAGGTCGTCGTCCATCTCGTCTTTCTCGAACTTGACCTGTATCTTTCCGGTGGTGTCTCGAAGGATGAGGAAGGCAATACCACCGAGGTCTCGGATCTCGTGGACCCAGCCGGCGACGGTGACCGTGTCACCCGGCGCTGCGTCCGCCGTGTAGGTTCGGTTTTCCATGGCTGTTCGTTCTTGTGGCCGTAACTTAAGAACAGTCTTTCGAGGCGAGGGAAGGTTGCTCGCAGACCACGGTTGGTTTTAAAAAGGACATAGTACCGCTCAGGTCCGACCGAAGCGATAGCCCGTTTTCGTTTAAACATAGCAGCAGTTGATAGTGTGTTTTATATAATACACTTTCAAACCCGACCATATGGCCCTCCCCCGATGGTTCCCTGTTGCACGGAAAGAGGCAACCACGTTACTCAAATCCAAAGGCACCTGGATACTTGCACCCCTGCTCGTCGTCTGGGGATACGGTCCCACTTACATCAGTTGGGATACCCTTGGCCCGGACGTTACGGTCGGGTTCGTGCAGGTAGCCGGGTCGCTCCTCCTCCCGCTCTGTGTACTGTTACTGACGTATCGGTCGATTATCCAGGAGCGCACGTCGGGCAGTCTGAAATTCCTGCTGGGGCTGCCACTCACGCGGACTGAGATCCTCATCGGCAAAGTCTTCGGTCGGAGCGTCGGCGCTGTGGTACCATTTGCCGTTTCAACAGTTGTTCTCGGCGTGATTGGCGGTTTCAAGTTCGGGTTATTCTCCCCGTTACGTTTCATCGGCGTGTTTCTGGTGACGGTGCTGTACATCGCTGTGCTCGTGTCGGTCGCAACAGCGGCATCGGCGGTGACGACCAGCACAGTCCGCGTGACCGCTGTGGTCTTCGGCGGTTTCTTTCTGCTGCTGACACTGGGGTGGAAAATTGTCGGTGTCCGTCTCTACTCGGCTGTGACCGGTAACCCAGTCAATCCGCTTGATCCGCCGGCTGACGGCCTGTTGTTCGCTATCCTTCGGTTGTCGCCGGGTCGAGCGTACCGAACTGTCACGAACTGGATACTCGGACTGGCGAACTCCGGTGGCCAGTACACGTCAGTCGCCACGGTACTGTATCCCGGGCACTCGGTCAACGAGTACGTCGTCGACGCAGCGTTCAGTGGACAGCCAGTCCCAGCCTATCTCCACGAATCGATCGCTCTCGTCGTATTGCTTCTCTGGGGAGTCGTCCCGCTAGCACTGGCCAGCTATCGATTCAATCGAGGTGACCTCGCATGACGCCACCGGCAATCGAGACTGATGGGCTTTCGAAACAGTACGGCGACGTTGTTGCGCTCGATGAACTGAACATGACTGTTGCACAGGGCGAGGTGTACGGCTTCCTCGGCCCGAACGGCGCCGGCAAGTCGACCACGATCAACCTGCTGATGGACTACATCAAACCAACGTCGGGGACAGCGCGCGTTCTCGGCCACGACCCGTGGAACGATGTCGTTGCCTGTCATCAGCGCGTTGGTATCTGCCCCGACCGTTTCGAGACCTACGAGTCGCTGTCGGCGCGGCGGCATCTCGAACTGGTGATTGATACGAAGCGTGCGGACGACGATCCACGGGCACTGCTTGAACGCGTCGGACTGGCCGACGCCATCGAAAGGCCCGCCGGCGAGTTCTCACAGGGGATGGAACAGCGGTTGGCACTTGCGATGAGTCTCGTCGGGGAGCCGGACCTCCTGATTCTCGACGAGCCGTTCACCGGGCTTGACCCCCACGGTGTCGCGCTGGTGCGAGATGTTGTGGAAGCGGAGTCCGAACGCGGTGCGACGGTGTTCTTCTCCAGTCACGTTCTCGGGCAAGTCGATCTAGTCTGTGACCGCGTCGGGATTCTCTATGAGGGGGATCTCATTGCCGAAGGGACCCTGCCGGCGCTCCGAGACACCTGTGACCTTTCGTCTGACGCGACAGTCGAGGATATCTTCATGAGACTGACTGACGGCTCCGCACACGCCGGGGAGGTGGACGCGTGAATCGCCGCCAATATCTGGCCGTGTCGACGGCGGCACTGTCCGGGCTCGCCGGCTGTTTGGGTGAGCCCGAGTACACTATCTCCAGCGTGGAAACCGGAGATGATTCGCACCCGCTCGCGCTCGACGTGACAGCAGTCGACCGAAACATAGCGATCGAAAGCCCCGGGCAACTGGACATAACGCTTCGGAACACTGGGACACAGGACGTTATCATCAAGAACACCGGCGTCTGGCCACTTGGGGTGTTAGGACTGGATTCTGGAGGAGAGTCGGTGTCTGCTGACATTCTACTGCTGGCTGACGAGTATGCGGAGGCAGATACCGTCGAGGTACGGCCAAACGGGGCGAGTAAAGATAATGCCCCACTCACCGGAACACTGGCAGCTGCTGAATCTATTCAGCGGCAGTATGAAATCGACGGGCGGCGGGTGTCATCTGCTGGCGCGTACACGCTACAGGGCTACTTTGACGAAGTTCCGCTCTCCTACCGCACAGGCCAGAACGCGGACTGGGTCGCATATCACCCGTCAGTGACCGTGACACTCACCGAACAGTCGATGCTTCCCTGAGACACAGCGGCGTCTGTACCTCGAACCCGCGTAGCGAGTCCGTATGCTACTGTTGAGGCACAGGTGAGTGTCGAAAACGGCCGGACAAAACCACAGCATCCGGGCCAATATCCTGAACCTTTGTACTGGTAGCCATCAAAACAGCCGCCATGGCCGACGCGGAGTACCCTATCGACGACCTAGACCGGAACATCATCTACGCGCTCCAGCAGGATGCGAGACACACGTCAGCGAGTGAAATAGCCGAATCGCTTGACGTCTCCGCACGAACCGTTCGGAATCGCATCACGAAGCTCGAAGACGCCGGCGTCATCGCCGGCTACGATGTCGATGTCGATTACGAGGCCGCGGGGTATCAGCTCCATACGCTCATCGTCTGTACAGCACCAATCCACGAGCGCGAGGAGGTCGCACAGCAGGCACTCGACGTGTCTGGTGTCGTCGCCATCCGGGAGGTCATGACTGGGGCCGACAACGTCCACGTCGAGGTGGTTGGAACCGACGGAAACGACCTGAGCCGTATCGGCAGGGACCTCAACGACATCGGACTGGAGGTCGTCGACGAGGACCTCATCCGGAACGAGTACACCCGGCCGTTCCACCAGTTCGGGCACGACGATGCTGAGAGTGCGTCTAAATAGTATAAACTTCCGAAAGGTGCTTATATAATCATAATAGTCCGGAATCGGAACTCTAACCTAGATATTTATCGCCTTCCGGAATCAATAGGTACGTACCGGCCGGCTCGATCCGGCTCTACGAACCCAATGATATCCCTTACCGGACTCCGCGAACGTGTGGACGACGACATCGACCCCCCGTCGGTACTGGTCATCAGCGACCGGCACGTCGGGTCTGAGGTAGTAGCGACGTTAGATCGAGGCACCGATGCCTGTCTCGTCACCGACCACGACGGTGTTGCCGGGCAAACGCCCGACGACACCCGCGTGGTAGTCGGTGACGAGCGGGAGTGTGCTGTTCTCCGGGACGCTGGGGCCCAAACGACCGATATCGCACTGGTCTCGATGCAGACGGACCGCGGGGCGTTCCTCGTGACACAACTGCTTCGGACGCAGTTCGATGTTGAAACCGTGGTCGTCGTGCTCAACGACCCGCAGCATCGACCGGCGTTCGAGTCAGTCGGCTCTGAGGTGGTCTGTGGCTCGCAGATCCTGGCGACCGAACTGGAACGCACTGTGGAAACGACGCTCCAGACGCACGAAACTGCGTAATAATGGCCAAGGATCTGGAACGCGACCTCGGACTGCTGTCAGTGGTAGCGATATCAATCGGCGCAATGGTCGGCAGCGGCATCTTCATTTTGCCGGCACTGGCGGTGAAAGACGCCGGGGCCGGCATCATCGCCGCCTACCTGCTCGCGGGCGTGCTCGTGCTCCCTGCCGCACTCAGCAAGGCCGAGATGGCGACAGCAATGCCCGAGGCTGGCGGCACGTACGTCTACATCGAGCGGTCGATGGGGCCGCTGCTGGGCACAGTTTCGGGACTCGGAACGTGGTTCTCCCTCTCGTTCAAGGGCGCGCTCGCGCTCGTCGGTGGCGTGCCGTACCTCGTCCTTCTGTTCGACCTGCCGATCCGTCCGGTCGCGATCACGCTTGCCGTCGTTCTCGTCCTCGTCAACATCCTCGGGGCGGAACAGACCGGCCGACTCCAGATTGGCATCGTCGCGGTGATGCTCGTGGCGATCGGCTGGTTTGTCGCCGGCGGCGGCCCGGCAGTCAATACCGCGACGTACGGCGGGATGTGGGACTACGGTGTCGAAGGGATCTTCGCCGCGACCGGCCTCGTGTTCGTCTCCTTCGCTGGCGTGACAAAGATCGCCTCCATCGCCGAGGAGGTCGAAGATCCGGACCGTGTCATCCCGCTGGGGATGCTCGGGTCGCTCGCCTTCACCACGCTGCTGTACGTGCTCGTTGTTGCCGTCGTCGTCGGCGTCATCCCGCTCGATCAGCTCGCCGGGAGCACGACCCCGATTGCGGACGCGGCAGAGGCGACGCTTGGCACCGCCGGTGTCGCAGCCGTCGTCCTTGCGGCGATTCTGGCGCTGGTCAGTACGGCCAACGCCGGTATCCTTTCCTCGTCGCGCTACCCGTTCGCCATGAGCCGCGACGGCCTCGCGCCCGGTCTGTTCAGTACGGTCAGCGACCGATTTGGCACGCCGGTGACCGCTATCACGCTGACCGGCGGCGTGATGTTGCTGCTCATCCTCTTCGTTCCGATTCTGGAGATCGCGAAGCTCGCGAGCGCGTTCAAAATCCTCGTGTTCGCGCTCATCAACGTCGCGCTCATCGGCTTCCGCGAGAGCGACGCCCCCGACTACGACCCCTCCTTCGAGGTGCCGCTGTACCCGTGGACGCCGATATTCGGTACCCTGACCGGCTTCGCCCTGCTGACGCAGATGGGCCTGATTGCGATCGTCGGGGCCGTCGGCATCGTCGTCGGCAGCGTCATCTGGTATCTGGGCTACGTCCGACCGCGAGTCACCAGAGAGGGCGCGATCAAGGAATCCGTCCGCCGGAGCATCGGCGACCGCGCGCTCGACCGGACTGAGGAAACGCTCGATGAGACGGCGGAGACCTCCGTCCTCGTCGCGCTTCCCGAAGGTGCTTCGCGGCAGAGCGAAGCGACACTGCTTGAACTCGGGGCTGCGCTTTCACCCACCGGCAGCGGTCTCTCCGTCGTCCAGTTCGACGAAGTGCCCGACCAGCAGCCCCTCGATTACGCCTCCGGCGTGCAGTCTCCGGGCGACCTCGAATTCGAGTGTCGGACCGATACGCTGGCGGCTACACTCGATACCCCTGTCGAATACGGCGAACTCGTCAGCCACCACCCCGAGCGGGCTGTCGCCAATACTGTCAAAGAGCGGGATGTCGACGTGCTTCTGGTGGAACGTGGCGCGTCGTTCGAGGATTCGCTGTTGGGCGACAGTATCGACCGCATCCGCAAGCAGACCGACTGCGACACCATCGCCGTGGACGCACAACCGCTCGACGCGCTAGACACGATCACGCTGCTTACCACCCGCGGCCCGTACGATCCACTGAAAGTCCGGGTCGGTAACGCTGTCGCGACAGCGGCCGAGGCCAACCTCCAGTTCCGCTATCCGCTCGACGAGCGCCAGTCGGCCGAGGAACGCCAGCAACTCGAAGCGTACCACGACGACCTGCTGGACCTCTGTGATGTCCCGACGGAGCGAAGATTTGTCGACCGAAGCGACCTTTCAGATGCGATAGACGAGGCTGACAGTGACAGGACGCTGCTCGTACACGCGAACAATGGTGGGCTTTCAGCCCGCGCGTCAAACGACAGCGGAACCGCGGAGCCAGCAATCCAGGACAGCGATCACGCGTCAATGGAAGTGGATACGAAACGCCATCCCGGCGGCGTCGTCGGTCGGCTGCTCGAACGGCTGGCGTTCTAGCTACCGGACTGTCGCCGTCGCGTCCTTCGCGCCTTTCACCGTCTCCCGCACCGCGTCGACGCCTTCGTCGTGGACGAGGTCGCCGACAACGATGGTATCGGCGTGCTGTGCCATCGTGCGGGCGGACTCGTAGTCGTGGATTCCGCCGCCATAGAACAGCGTCGCGTCGTCGAGAATATCTGCGGCGGCGGCGACGATGTCGGTGTCGCCGAGCATCCCCGAGTACTCCACGTAGACGATTTCCTGCCCGAGGAGGTGTTCGGCGGCTTCGGCGTAGGCGGCCACGTCGGCCGCGTCGAGGTCGCAGTTGGCCTGTGTGTAGGACGCCACCGACGCCTCCGGGTTCATGACGATGTAGGCTTCGGTGAAGGTCCGCGACCAGTCGATATCGTCGTCGATGCGTATCCACTCCTTGTGCGCACCGGTGATCCAGGCCACGTCGCCGGCATTCATCACGACCGGAATGAGATACCCGTCGTGACGGTCGCTGTGGACGACTGACGCGGGGTTGGACGGCTCGATATACACGGGGATATCGTGTTTCCCGCAGGCATCGACGACCCGCTTCATCTTCTCCTCTGTCATTCCGGTGGTCCCGCCGACTTCGATGGCGTCGGTCCCTGTCGCCGCGACATCTTCGAACGTCTCTCCGTCGACCAGCGTCTTGTCGGGGTCTATCTTCACGATATGGTCCCAGTCCGCCCAGTCGCTCATACCTGCCAGACTTGCGCGTGGCCGTATAACCGCTTCGGATACACCCATCACAGTGGGTCACGCTGACAGCCCTGTACGGACAACCCGACCGGTGTCGGCTCCGGATATATACGTCTCCGAAGATTTATGACGGTTATGTTACAATCGTCAGACAATGACCGCGGACAAGCGTCGGTACGTCGTCGCTGCTATCCGGGCCGCGCTCGTTCTCACGGGCGCTGTCGTGACGGTGGCAGTGCTGTACTCGTTTTCGACGATGTCGACAGCGTCACCGTCCGACAATGGCTTCGTCCGTGGGCTCTCGTATCTGTTCGGTAGCGTTTTCTTTATTCTGGCGCTGGGCGGTGCCGGACTCGGTCTCGCCTTACCATCGCTGTTGGGGGCTGAGGACGCGCTGGCGTTCGACCGCTGGCAACGCCGCTGTCTCCAGGGCGCTGGCGGCCTTTTCGTCGGTGGGTTCGTCATCGGACTGGTGGTAGGACTACTCACCGAGTTGCAGTTCGGTCTCTTTCTCTGGCTCGTCGCTATCGTCGTTGCCGTGCTCGTCGTCAGTTGCGTCTTGATCTGGCGACTGTTCGAGGTGTTCGTTACCGCACTGGTGCGCCTCATCGCCGCGGAGACCGGCGAGTGACGTTCGCGGTCGCTGTTCGATGCGCCACACGATAACGCTGATACCGAGGGCAGCCCAATACGCCGCCGTGCAGCGACTTACGACAGTCGAGACAATACACGAGGACGGGTCGTGGCTGTTCACCGCCGAAGACCCATACGGCGATCTTGAGGAGGTCGTTCTCGTCCCCTGCGAGGACGGCGTTGAAGCGTGGGTGAACCGGTGTACGCACGAGGCTCAACGGTTCGACACCGGGCGGGGCGTCCCGATGCGCGGCGGCCAGCTCATCTGCCCCCGACACGGCTCGCTGTTCGACGCCTGTGACGGCGGCTGCGACAACGGCGACGCCGCTGGGACGACGCTCCCCGGCGTCGAAATTTCGGCGACCCACGGCGACGTGTTCCTCACGGACGACGACTATACGTTCGCCCACGAGGGCGGCATCGATGACGACGACGGTCCGAGTTCGACATCCCACCTCCAGTTGTGACCGACGGCAACAGCATTGACCGGGACCGACTGCGAGCGGGCGTCGTCGAATGTCCGCTCTGTGAGCGCCAGATTCCCGAGCCAGTAACGCATGCGGTCGTCTACGGTGCCGTCGACACAGTCACAGCCGACAACGCGGACGCCGTCGAGTGTCCGGTCTGTGACGGCGTGACGTTCGTCGCCGACTGACCGGCGGCCCCCTCAGGCTTCGAGTTCGTCCTGCCAGTCCCGGACCTGCGTGGCGCTGACGCCCTGTACCTCGGTCGCGACGATGTCGGGGTCGGCCTCCCGGAGCGCCGTCAGCGAGTCGACGCCAGCGTCGCCGAGCTTTTCGGCGGTCGCCGAGCCGATGCCGCTCAGATCTTCCAGGTCCTCGACGGCGGTCCGGGCCTGGTACTCTTCGTAGTTGCAGATCGGACACCCCAGCTCCCACGGGTCGTCGCTGTCGGCATCGATGACCAGCTCCGGCAGGTCGTGCTCCTCGCAGAACGCCTCGGTCACCGAGATGTCGCCGTTGCGGGGCAGCGGCAGCGAGTAGTCACAGTCGGGGTAGCGCGTACAGCCGACAAGCCGGGAGCCCGAGCGGAGGTGTTTGATGGCGAGTTCCCCGTCGTGTTCGGAGCCGCATTCAGGACACGGCCCGATGACCTCGTCCTCGCTCTCGTCGGCCTTCTCGGCCTCACAGCGGGGACAGCCGTGGACGAACGTGTCCCGGCCGGCGAGCATCTTCACGTGGTGCATGTCGTGCTCCTCACAGTGCTCTTCGAGCACTTGCGGCTCGCCCGTCGAGGGCAGCGGGAGCGTATTGCGACACTCGGGGAAGCCGTCACAGCCGACGAAGTACGACCCCTGGCGCGAGCGCCGAACCAGCATGTCCTCGCCGCACTTGGGACAGGGGCCGAGGGTCTTGTCTGCCTTCAGGGACTCCTGGAGGTGTTCGCCGATTTCCTCGCGAGAGTCCCGCAGTTCCTCGAACACCCGCTTGAGCATTTCGCGGGACTCGTCGGCCACGTCGTCGAGCGTCGCCTCGCCGTTAGCGATAGCGGTCATGTCAGCCTCTAGCTGGGCGGTCATCTCGTCGCTGACGACGTGGTCGGCGAACTCCTCGGCGGCTTCGACGACGGCCATCGCCAGCGTCGTCGGGCGGGGCGGGTCCCCCTCGATGTAGCCGCGGTCGTACAGTTTCTCGATGGAGTTGTGTCGGGTCGACTTCGTCCCCAGCCCTTTGTCTTCCATCGTTTGGATGAGCCGCGACTGGCCGTAGCGGCGGGGTGGCTGGGTCTGCTTGGCCTCCATCCGCACCTCTGAGATAGCCAGTTCCTCGCCCTCCTCGACGTCGGGGACGTGGTTCTCGCTAGCGCTGGAGTAGGGGTACACCTCGTGGTAGCCCGGTTCGACCAGGCGCTTGCCGTTGGCCTTCAGCGAGCGGCCACCAGCATCGGCAACGACGCGGAGGTGTTCCCACGTGGCGGCCTCGGCGACCGTCGCGAAGAAGCGCCGGACGACCAGTTCGTAGATCTCCCACTCGTCGTCCGAGAGGTCGACCTTCGGCGGAATCTCGCCCGTCGGGTGGATGGGTGGGTGGTCGGTCGTCTCCTCGTCGCCCTCGGTGGCGGTGATATCGTCCTGCTCCAGCAGGGTCTCGGCGTCCTCGCCGAAGTGTCCGGCTCCGACGAACTCATCGAGCAGGGCGTCCTCTTCGAGGTCGTCCGGGTAGACCGTGTTGTCCGTTCGCGGGTAGGTGATGTAACCGGTGGTGTACAGCTCTTCGGCGATCGACATCGCCTGCTGGGCGGAGTAGCCCAGCGAACTCGCGGCAGAGATGAAGGCAGTGGTGTTGAACGGCGTCGGCGGGCTGTCGGTGCGGGTCCGGCGGCGGACGCTCGTCACCGTCGCCGCATCGACGCCCGTCAAATCAGCGTAGGCATCGTCGGCGTCGTCCTCGACCCAGACCCGCTCGGCCTCTTTGCCGTCGTCGTCGTAGAAGTACTGGGCCTCGAAGCCCGAGCCGTTCTTCTGGAGATCGGCGAAGATTTCCCAGTAGTCCTCGGGGTCGAAGGCCTGAATCTCACGCTCGCGGTCGACGATGAGCTTCAGCGTCGGCGACTGAACCCGACCCACAGAGATGAAGTCGTCACCCAGTTGTCGGGCCGACAGCGAGAGGAAGCGAGTGAGTGCTGCGCCCCACACGAGGTCGATAATCTGGCGGGCTTCGCCCGCGGCCGCCAGGTCGAAGTCGATGTCGTCAGGGTTGGCGAAGGCGTCTCGGACCTCTCGCTCGGTGATCGAGGAGAAGCGGACCCGGTCGACGGGCACGTCGGTCTCCTCGCGGATGAGTTCGTAGGCCTCCTTGCCGATGAGTTCCCCCTCGCGGTCGTAGTCTGTCGCGATGGTAGCCTCGTCGGCCTCGCGTGCCAGTTGCTTGAGCGTGGTGACGATGTTCTCCTGCGTCGGTTCCTTCGTCACGTCGGCGTCGATGAGTTCGACCGGCTCCACGTCGCGCCAGTCGTTGTACTCCTCGGGGAAGTCGACGCCGACAACGTGCCCGGAGAGGCCGACGACGCGAGTGTTCCCCCACCGATAGACGTTGACGCCGTTTTGCCTGCTCGCGGACGCGCTCCCCTCGGAGAGGATCTCCGCGATGCGGCGGGCGGCGTTGTCTTTCTCGGTGATAATCAGCCGCATCAGACACCACCTGTCTCTATCATTACCCGTCGCTACGGAGTCAGTTATTCTAAAGACTTTCGGGAAAATCAGGCGACAGCTCGGGTGTGCGGGCGCTTGCGGGGCCGCTCGCGCTCGCGCGGAGGTAGCCTCCATTACCACTTCGGCAGCGGTCCCGCGCTCCCGCTGGACATGCCGGTACGTATCACTTCGATGCACTCTTGCCACTGCCACTCCGACTGCCAGTATGGATCGCCGGACGACCAAACTCCTCCGCGGAACCGCCGCCACACTCGTCTTCGCGACGGCGGCGTTTCACCTCTGGTGGGGGCTCCCGCGAAGCATCATCTACGCGCAGGCGATCGAGGGGCTCTTCGGACGGGGGCTCCCGCCGGACCCCCGACCGTTCCTGTTTGTCGCCTTCGCCGCGGTGTTACTCGCCGGCCCGTATCTCATCACCCGGGGAGTCATCGGCCTGCGGAACGCCTATATTGCCGGGACGCTCCTCATGATCGCGTCCATCGCCGGCTGGGTGTTCTGGCACGCTACCGGGCACGGCGCCTTCCTCGTCGAGGGGTTCTCCGCACCGTCGTCCGGTAGCGGCGGACACCACGGCGGGAGTACCGCGATGCTGATACTAGACCATTTCAACACTGAACCGACCGAATCAGCTATCAAGACCCTCGAAGCACTCGCCGCTGCGATCTTCGTCACGCTGCTGTGGAAGGACCCCGCGATCATCCCGGGCGAGCGGCGCGAGAGCGTCGAATCGAGCACGTCGAGCGAATCGTAGTACGCGGCGCAGCGTAGCGGATACTGGGACGGGCTCTCAAGCGAAACGCACCTGTACGATTCAGGACCGACTCGGCAAGGAAACGGCGGTATCGTGGCATTTATCATCAATAGTATGTCTTTTGTTACAGGATGGAAACCTCTATCCCGGACGTGATATGGGACCCAGGGATGGACCGGGTATTCGAGGCGTTGTTTACCCGCCGTCGCCGAATGATTCTGTTCATGCTGAAACAGGATAGTCCACGGCCGATTGTCGACTTTCTGCCAAGAAGTGTCGGGGCGCAGAGTACTGAAACTGAACTCCGCCACGATGACTTACCCCGTCTGGCCAGTTTAGCGTACATCAACTGGAACCGGGCAGCCGACGAGGTATCACGGGGCCAGCGATTCGACGAAATAGAACCGATACTCGAACTGCTTGCGAACCACGCTGATGAACTGCCAGACAACTGGCCACAGCAGTGACTGCGACAATGCAGACTCACCACCGCACCGCTCAGGCCGAGTAGAACGCTGTCTTAACTCTCCAACTCCTCGCGAAGCAGCCCGTTCACGTCCCCGGGATCGGCGCTCCCGCCGGTCTTTTGCATGACCTGCCCGACAAGGAAGTTGATTGCACCGTCCTCGCCGTTGTGGTAATCCTCGACGGCGTCGGGGTTCTCATCGATAGCGTCCACGACAGCCTGCTGGACCTCGTCGCCGGAGGTCTTGCCCAGCCCTTCGCGGTCGACGACGGTGTCGGGGTCGTCGCCCGTATCAAGCATCTCCCGGAGCACGGTCTCATGGGCGTTTTTGGCCGTTATCTCGTCCTCGGCGACGAGTTCCACGAGCCGGGTCACCTCGTCGAAGCGGTCGTCGATGTCAGTGATGGCCATGTCCCGGTAGTTCAGTTCGCCCAGCAGGTTGTCCGCGACCCACGTCGCAGCTAGGTTGGCATCGAAGCGCTCGGCCACGTCCTCGAAGAAGTCCGCGACCTGTTTCGTGCTCGTGAGTTTCGATGCGGCTTCCTCGCTAAGACCGTACTCCGTGACGAACCGCTCGCGGCGGGCGTCGGGGAGTTCCGGAATCGGCACTTCGTCCTTCCAGTGACTGACTCGCAGCGGCGGCAGGTCGGCCTCCCGGAAGTAGCGGTAGTCCTTCTCCTCTTCTTTCGAGCGCATCGACACCGTGTTGCCGTGCGTCTCGTTGAAGTGGCGAGTCTCCTGCTCGACGGCACGTCCCGACTGGATGAGCTTTCGCTGGCGGGAGGCCTCGAACGAGAGCGCCTGTTCCGCGCCCTTGTGACTGGAGATGTTCTTGACCTCGGTGCGGTTGGCATCTTCAAGGACGGACTCGTCGATGTCGCCGGCGTCGTCCACCTCGCCCGCGTCGACCATCGAGAGGTTCGCGTCGATGCGGAGGCTGCCGTCCCGCGTCGCGTCGAACACGCCCAGGTATTCGAGGACCTCTTCGAGCTTTTCGAGGAACGACCGGACCTCGCCCGGCGCGCGGAAGTCCGGTTCCGTGACGATCTCCATGAGCGGCGTCCCGGCGCGGTTGTAGTCGATGAGCGTGTAGTCCGCGCGCTCGATAGAGCAGGTGCGGGACTCCAGCGGGCCCGAGCCCTCGCGGACGTGTTTGATAGAGCCGGGGTCCTCTTCGAGGTGCGCCCGGCGGATGTCGACGCTGCGACGCTCACCCTCGACGGAAAATTCGAGTTTCCCGTCCTGACAGATCGGCGAGTCGTACTGCGTTATCTGGAAGTTCTTCGGGAGGTCGGGGTAGTAGTAGTTCTTCCGGTGGAAGGTCGTCTCCTCCGGGATGTCGGCATCGATAGCCTTGCCGACCTTCACGGCGGCCTCGACCGCACCCTCGTTGACCACCGGAAGCGCACCGGGAAGGCCCAGACACACCGGGCAGGTGTGGGTGTTGGGTTCGGCATCGGCCACGTCGGTCGAACAGCCACAGAATATCTTCGTCTCCGTCTCAAGCTGGACGTGGACCTCCAGCCCGATGACGGCCGCGAGTTCGCGGGCTTCGGACGCTTGCGCAGTCATTGTCCGGGGTTCGGTGGCGCGTGGCTAAAGGCTAACGACCCCATCCGCAACGACTCGCTCTGTATTCACCCGCGATAACGGCCCGCCACTTTCAAGACGGAGAACCAAATGTGTGACAGTGTGACGATATCGGCGTTCATCGATACGGTTCCGCTAGCTCGGCGGACGCTGACGGTGTTTAACGACGATGAACCCGAGCCGCTAGTGCGGATGCTCAAGCGGATGGTGGACTCACCGGCCGTCGATGTCCGGGCTGGCGAGATGTCGCCAGAATCCCCCGAAAACGCCGTCGTCAAGGACGCCGACGGCACGGAGCTGGCCGTCTCGTCGATCAGTGCGGTCGGCGCGTGCGTGTTGCTCGTCAACTCCGACCTGTATGTCACGGGAACGCGGTCTCTGGACGAGGTCGACACGCCGGCGGCGCTGTTGCACCTCGACGAGGCCCCCTTTACTGTCACGGGCAAGCGGAAGATGCTGCTCATCGAACTCTCGCAGTACATCGAGTCGCTTGGGTGGCAATCCGACGATAACACGCTCCACGCGGGGTTTCAGTACCTCTCTCGGATCGACGACGAGCGCGGGACCCGACGCGTGTACGAGCGACTGGCCGGCAGCGATACCGACCTACACCTGTACGGCCTTCCGGACCGTGTCCCCGAACTATCCGAGGACCCTTCTATCCATACCGAATCCTGTGACGAACTACGAGAATCCTGGTTTGTCGTCAACACCGACTGTACCGCCGATATGAAGGGGTACTCCTCGCCGATCGGACCGGACCGAGCCAGTGGCGTGGCTACTGGTCGTTCGACACCAACCACGTCGACGAGATCTCGGCGTGCCTCCAGAACCGTTACTCAACGTGACGCGGACGTACGGTCCGTGCCCTGTGTCTTCTGACAACTCTGTACGATGTATCAGTCGGACTGCCAATGTCTGACGTAGGTATAAGTGTCCACAATGGCTGGGTTACGGATATGTGCGGCAACCGAGTCGAGGAACTCGAAACGCGCGTCAGAGAACTGGAAGCGTCGGTCGAGGGACTGACCGATGAACTCGTCGAATGTAAGGTCCGTATCCGGGAACTCGAAGCCAGCGTCGATGAGGACAACGGATTCAGCGCTGACGAGCCCGACTCGGAGGAATCGGCCGCCACCCCGACGGAGGCCGACACACCTAACACCGAGGATACCGACGAGGTTGATAACAGGGAGGAAGCCGAGGCCGCGTCGGAGACCGAGACCGAAGAGGACTCGGAGTCCGACATAATCGTCGCGTAGGGCTGTCGGCCACACCACCGCATGCATATCAAAGAGCTCGTCCTCGACAATTTCAAGAGCTTCGGACGCAAGACCCGAATCCCGTTCTACGAAGATTTCACTACTATCAGCGGCCCGAACGGCTCGGGTAAGTCCAACATCATCGACGCGATTCTGTTTGCACTCGGACTCGCTCGTACCTCGGGCATCCGCGCCGAGAAACTCACCGACCTCATCTACAACCCCGGTCACGCGGACGAAGACGCCGAGTACGACGGCGAACGGCAAGCCAGTGTCGAGGTAATTCTGGCAAACGACGACCGGACGCTGTCACGCTCACAGGTCGTCAACGCCGCCGGAACCGAAGATGTGGGTGACGTGGACGAGATCGCGATCAAGCGCCGCGTCAAAGAGACCGAGGACAACTACTACTCGTACTACTACATCAACGGTCGCTCGGTCAATCTCTCGGACATTCAGGACTTGCTCGCGCAGGCGGGCGTGACGCCGGAGGGGTACAACGTCGTCATGCAGGGCGACGTGACCGAGATCATCAACATGACCGCCGGCTCCCGTCGGGAGATTATCGACGAGATCGCCGGCGTCGCCCAGTTCGACGCGAAGAAGGCCGACGCCTTCGACGAGCTGGAAGTCGTTCAGGAGCGCATCGACGAGGCCGAACTTCGCATCGAGGAGAAGCAGGAGCGACTCGACCAACTCGAAGACGAGCGAGAGACGGCGCTCAAATATCAAGACCTCCGTGACGAGAAAGAGGAATACGAAGGCTACCGCAAAGCCGCCGAACTCGAAGACAAGCGAGAGGAACTGGCGGCTGTCGAAGAAACCATCGCCGCGCTCGAAAGCGAACTCACCGAACTCCAGACAGAACTCGACGAGCGCCAGGGTGCGGTCATCCGGCTGGAAGACGAACTCCACGAACTCAATCAGGAAATCGAACGCAAGGGAGAGGACGAACAGCTCGCCATCAAACGCGAGATCGAGGAGATCAAAGGCGACATCTCCCGGCTCGAGGACAAGATAGAGTCCGCCGAGGAAACGGTCGAAGCCGCCGAAAACGAGCGTCGACAGGCGTTCGTCCAGATCGACCGCAAGCAAGAGACCATCGACGACCTCGACAGCGATATCCGCGAGACGAAAGTCGCCAAATCCAACGTCAAGGCCGATATCGCAGAGAAAGAATCCGAACTCGCGGAGGTCCAGCAACGAATCGACGAGGTCGGCGAGGAGTTCCAGGAGGTCAAGGACGAGCTAGAGGAGAAACGCTCGCGGCTTGAGACGCTCAAAAGCGAAAAGAACGACCTCCAGCGCGAGCAGGACCGCCTGCTCGATGAAGCCCGTCGGCGCTCGAACGCCGAGGACGAGAAGCGCGAGGCTATCGAGGCGGCCGAAGCCGAAATTCCCGACCTCGAAGCAGACATCAAAGATCTGGAGACAGAGCTGGAGAAGGCAACGCAAAACAAGGCGACCATCGGTGAGGTCGTCGATGACCTCCGGGCCGAGAAGCGCGAACTCCAGTCGGATCTTGACGACCTCGAAGACGAGATCAGCGCGAAACAGCAGGAGTACGCCCAACTTGAGGCAAAGGCTGGCGAGGACGGTGACTCCTCGTACGGCCGGGCGGTGACGGCGATTCTCAACGCCGGCCAGGACGGCGTCCACGGCACCGTCGGTCAACTGGGCGGGGTCGACCCCGAGTACGCCACGGCTTGTGAAACGGCGGCCGGCGGGCGACTCGCCCACGTGGTTGTCGACGACGACAGCGTGGGCCAGCGCTGTATCGAGTACCTCAAATCCCGTAGCGCCGGCCGGGCGACGTTCCTCCCGATCACGCAGATGCAGAACCGCTCGCTGGGCTCACTGCCCAGCGCCGACGGCGTCATCGACTTCGCGTACAACCTCGTGGACTTCGACCGCGAGTACGCGGGTATCTTCTCCTACGTGCTCGGCGACACCGTCGTCGTCGACAGCATGGACACCGCCCGCGAGCTGATGGGCGACTACCGGATGGTCACGCTTGAGGGCGACCTCGTCGAGAAGTCCGGCGCAATGACCGGCGGCTCCTCCTCGGGCACGCGCTACTCCTTCTCGGGCGGCGCTGGCAAGCTCGAACGGGTCGCCACGCGCATCAACGAACTCGAAGACAAGCGCGCCGACGTGCGCGATGACCTCCGTGATGTCGAGGAGCGCCTTGACGACGCCCGCGACCGCGAGTCCGATGCGACCGAACAGGTCCGGGATATCGAGACGAGCATCGAGCGCAAGCAGACCGCTCTCGAAGACACCCGCGAGCGAATCGAGCAACTGGAAGCCGACCTCGAAGAGATCGCCGCCGAGCGCGAGGACGTGGCCGACCAGATGGACGAACTGGAGGCTGACATCGAATCGAAGACCGGGGAAATCGACGCGCTTCAGAGCGACATCGACGAACTGGAGGCCGAGGTCGAGGATTCGGAGCTGCCGGACCTGACCGACCAGCGCGAGTCTATCAAGGACGACATTGACGCGCTCGAAGACCGTCAGGGCGAACTCGACGCCGAGCTCAACGAATACCAGTTAGAGAAGCAGTACGCCGAGGAGGCAATCGAGGACCTCCACGACGACATCGAGGCCGCACAGAACCGCAAGGCTGAACACGAGGAGCGCATCGACGACCTCGAAGCGAAGGTCGCCGAAAAACAGTCGCTGAAAGCCGAGAAGGAGCAGGCTGTCGCCGATCTCGAAGAGGAACTGGCCGAACTCAAGTCCGAGCGCGAAGACCTGAAAGCTGACCTACAAGAGGCCAAGGAGGCCCGGGACGAGCAGCAGGCCGCCGTCTCCGAAATCGAGCGTGACCTCGAATCCGAGCAGGAAACGCAGGAACGGCTGGAGTGGGAGATCGACGAACTCGAAGCGCAGGTCGGCGACTACGACCCCGAAGACGTGCCCGACCACGAGACAGTCGAACAGGAGATCGACCGGCTAGAAACGGCGATGGAGAAACTGGAGCCGGTCAACATGCGGGCTATCGAGGAGTACGACCGCGTCAACGACGACCTGCAGGAACTCGAAGACAAGAAGGCGACGCTGGTCGAGGAGGCCGACGGCATCCGCGACCGCATCGACACCTACGAGGCACGCAAGAAGGAGACGTTCATGGAGTCGTTCACGGAGATCAACGACCAGTTCCAGAACATCTTCGAACGGCTCTCGAACGGCACCGGCCATCTCCACCTCGAAGACGAGGACGACCCCTTCGAAGGCGGACTGACGATGAAGGCCCAGCCGGGCGACAAGCCGATTCAGCGGCTGAACGCGATGTCGGGCGGCGAGAAGTCGTTGACGGCGTTGGCGTTCATCTTCGCCATCCAGCGGCACAACCCCGCGCCGTTCTACGCGCTCGACGAGGTCGACGCCTTCCTCGATGCGGCCAACGCCGATCTCGTCGGCGAACTGGTGGACGAACTCGCCGGTGACGCCCAGTTCGTCGTCGTCTCGCACCGCTCGGCCATGCTGGAGCGGTCCGAGCGCGCTATCGGCGTGATGATGCAGGGCGACAACGTGAGCGCCGTGACCGGGATCGACCTCAGCGGTGAGGGCGACGGTGATGAGGAGGTTCCGGCTGATGACTAGCGAGCCGCCACGCGGCTCGGAACAGTCGAGCGGCGACCGTGGGGAGCCGCGAGACGATGAAGAGACCGACGATCAGGCGGATGACATCCCGCTCAACATCACCGGGCACGAGGACCGCGAGCCGCCAGGTGGCTCGGACGACGCGGCGGCGCTGCTGGGCGACTCCCCCGACCCAGACGACGAGACAACTGCACAGGACAGCCCCGAAAGCGACCGGACGACCGACGAGGACGAGGACGAAGACGTCGAACCGGTCGAAGTGCTGGTCCAGCTCGCGGACGACGGCGAAATCGACCCGTGGGATATCGACGTGGTGCGGGTCACCGACAAGTTCCTCCAGCGTATCGACGACGCGGACCTGCGCACGTCGGGGCGGGCGCTGTTCTACGCGAGTGTCCTGATTCGGATGAAAAGCGACGCGATGCTCGGTGAGGGCGAGACAGAAGAGGAGCCGGCCGAGCCGTGGGAGCAGGCGATGCACGAGGACGCCCCCATCGAGGACCCGGACCCCTTCGCTGCGCTGGAGTCGGAGATGGACCGACGGCTCGAACGCCGCCGCGCCCGCGGGATGCCACAGACGCTCGACGAACTCGTCCGGGATCTCCGTGACGCCGAGCGCGAATCGTGGTGGAAGGAGTCCCGCGAGTACGACACCAGCGACTCTCCGAGTGGGTACGGCCGCGGGACACAGGAACTGGACTACCGCGGGGCCGACGATATGCGACTGGACGAGGAACCGTCCGCCGCCGATGTGACTGGGACCGCCCACGCCGAGAACATCGATGATATCATCGCTGACGTGCACGACGCCGTCCGCGAGCAGTACGACCAGGGTCGAGAGGAGGTACTGTACCGCGAGGTCGACACGGCCGGCGGGACCCGCGTCGAGACGTTCCTCGGATTGCTCTTTTTGGCGCACCGCGGTCAGGTTCGGCTCCAGCAGGACGACCTCTTCGGCGACCTCTGGATTCAGGACCCCAGTGCCGCGACCGGGTCGGACGAGGCCGTCGCGGACTGACCGGGCCAGTCGCCGACGGCTTTACTGTGTCCAGTGGGGCCAGCAAACAGGTTCAAACGGGTCGAACCCTAAACGTAAGTAATGGCGACCCAGTCCTCGCAGCCGGAGTTGCCGGACCCGGAAGCGCTGGCAGACACGTTTTACGTGTACGAAATCGACAGGACCGCCGAGGACGGCGTCCGGTACTACGGCGAGCCGATGACCGAGTCAGAACAGGTCATCCACCGAATCGCGCCGGCGTTCCGCCAGCGCGGGTATCGCGTCGCGCTCAAGCGGGAGATGGGCGAGTGGGTACTGATCGCGCGGGAGCGGTCGCTTGGTGTTGACGGTATCCCGTGGTTGAACGTCGGACTCGCGGTTCTGACGCTGTTGTCGACGCTGTACGCCGGGACCCGCTGGTATGGGCTGTCCGTTCTCGAAGACCCGACAGCGATGCTCACGGCGTGGCCCTTCGCCGCCGCCGCACTGGGAATCCTCGCCGTCCACGAATTCGGCCACTACGTCATGAGCCGCTACCACGAGGTGGAGGCGAGCCTGCCGTACTTCCTGCCGTTTCCGAACGTCCTCGGGACGCTGGGTGCGGTCATCAGCATGAACGACCACATCCCCGACCGCAAGGCGCTGTTCGACATCGGCGTCGCCGGACCGCTGGCGGGCCTCGTCGCGACTGTCGTCGTGACTGCCATCGGCGTGACGCTCCCGCCGGTAGAGGTGACCCGTGGTATCGTCACGAACATCGAACTCGGCTACCCGCTATTGTTGCAGGGTATCGCCGCAGTGATGGGTGAACCGCTGGAGTACGCGAACCCGCAACTCCTTCCGAACCCAGTCGTCATCGGCGGCTGGGTAGGAGCGTTCGTGACCTTCCTGAACCTCCTCCCGGTCGGCCAACTCGACGGCGCACACGTCGCCCGGTCGCTGTTTGGCGACCGCCTATCGCTGGTCCAGCTCGCCGTCCCGCTCGCCCTGTTCACGCTGGCTGGCTACCTCGTCGTTTTCGAGGACGGCCGCGCGGCCGGACTGTGGGCGTTCTGGGGGATTCTGGCGCTTGTGTTCGGACGGCTCGGCTCCGCGACACCGCTGGACGAGACGCCGCTGGGCCCGGGTCGCTGGGCTGTCGGCCTGCTTACGTTCGTCCTGGGGATGCTCTGTTTCGTCCCGGTGCCGCTCGTCATCACGATGTAGCGGCATTGCTCTCCTGACCCTTCACAGCCCGTACGGGTCGTACTCGGGCCTGTTGTCCGCATCAGCAGGGAGATCATATCGGTCTCGGAACTCGGTCAGTAGATCGTCAGTGGCGGCAGTGAACAGCACGGCGACACCGTAGGGGCGTGAGTACGAGTCGGAATCGGGCGCGTCGGGGTCGATGAAGATAGCGTCCGTCGGCGGTTCACCGATACCGGGGAGTTCGGTCAGCAGCGATTCCATCGGCAGGAGCCCGGTGAGCACGCTCGGGACGAACGCGCCGCCGGGTAGCGGCGCGCGCGGCTGAACGAAACACTCCGCGACCGGCTCGCCGTCTTCTTCGAGTACGGCGCTTGCCGGGCGTTCCAGCCCCGGTTCCCAGAGGTCAGCCGCCACTTCGGGGACTTCAGCGTCAACGACGAAATCCATCGTCACGCGGTCAAGCCGCTCAAACGAAAGCAGCGACCAGGCTTCCTCCGAGTCGTCGGGGTCGCCGCCAAGCGTGGCCTCAACGAGATCACCGGTCCGGAGGTCGTCGACTGCCGGCTGTCGCTCGCCGTAGCCGGACTGGTACACGGTGTAAAGCCGCGTTGCATCAGTGTCGAACAGATTGATATGCGGGACCGCGTCGACGACGCGGTAGACTCTGAACACGCCCGTGCGCTCGTCCATATTTCCCCGACGCGCTCCATCGTCAAGACTCCGCGGACTCACCGGTGCTCAGGCAGCCGTCATGAGCGTGAGCCACTCGGTCAGGCAGTCGTCGCTACAGTGGTGGTGACGCTGTCGGTCGCCGCTCGTGTCTAGGACACCGACGACGAGATGCCAGTCGTCGGCGTACACGTGGCCGCCACAGACCACGCAATCGCGCACCGTCTCGTCGTCCGTCCGCTTCCCGACAGACACCGTCTCGACGTAGTATGTCCCTCCGAGGGCGTACGGCGTTTCCAGTTCCATCAGCGCAGTCTGGGGACTACACACGCCTAAATGACGGGGCCAACCGACCGGTCCGACGCAACACGGACGTAGCTTCAGCTCTAAGTCATAGATATGAGTCAATCCACGGAACTTCCAGACCCGGACCCGGAACAGCTCCGCCTAGCCGTCGAACGGCTGCTCGACGAGACGGTTGATCGCGATGAGCCACTCCACCTCTCTGCTGATGAGCTGTCTGTCTCTATTCCGATGCGGTTCGGTTCGGACTCCCCGCAGGCAACGTGGCAATTCGACGGCGACGTGACGATCTCAGTGGACGGCGTTCGGGGCCCGCTCAGAGAGTGGGTCGACCTCCTCGAGGAATAGCCGGTGTCGGAGCCGAAGCGCTCAGAACGCCTCGACGTGGGGGCGGAGATCGAGTTCCAGCGTCCACGCCGAGCGGTCCTGTTCGACGAGGTGCCAGTACGACTGGGAAATATCGTCGGGATCGAGATACGACTGGGCGTCGCGGTCGGCTGTGTCCGCGGCGTCTGGTGAGAGAATCTGGCCGTCGATGATGACGTGAGCGACGTGGATGCCGTCGGGACCGAGTTCCCGCGCCATCGATTCAGCTAGCCCGCGGACGGCGAACTTGGCGGCACTAAACCCGACCGCACCGTCGCGGCCCCGGACAGCAGATGTCGCACCGGTGAAGATGATCGTCCCGCCGTCGCCGGCCAGCATGTCGTCGACGGCCTCCTGCGAACAGGCCAACCCGCCAGCCGGGCCGACGGCGAGGGCGTGCTGGAACTCGTCGTGTGTGATCTCCTGTGTGCTTTTCCACGCGCCGCCGCTGGCGTGGTTCACGAGCACGTCGACGGGGCCGAACTCGTCCCGGACTTGCTCAAAGCCCGCCGCGACTTGGTCCGGACTGGTAATATCAGTCTGTACTGCGAGCGCATCATCGCCGAGATCTGCCGACAGTGACTCCAAATAGGATGCCGACCGGGCGAACAGGCCGACCTGACAGCCTTCGCGAATGAACGTTCTGGCCAGTGACTCTCCCAAGCCCGGACCGACGCCTGCGATGACTACTGTCCGTGACATATGAACACGAACGACTACCGGGTGGATGAAAGTATGGTCACAGTGGCGGTTCGGAGTGGAGGGCCGCAATATCCACGGTGATGCCTGGAATCACAGGGTTCCGTGTCAGTCGTCTCCTCCATGTGCGTGGCCGATACGCAGCGCCACGGCGTTGCAGACGACGAGCGCGACGAACGCGATCCGCGTCGCCCCGGAGTCCAGGCCGGTAACCAGTAGCGGAAGATACAGAAATGGGAGCGCAATTGCTGTCCAGAACGCGATGCCTCGAACGGCGGAGACGAGCGACTCGTCGAACTCCGGTATGGACTCATCAAACTGGGCGAGTAATTCGTATGCGGACGAACTTGACATATGGAGGGGCCTGCCCACAGCTTCTATTGGAGATAGCTTATAACCGCTAGAGGTTTCCGTCCGTTTCGCTTCGTTTCACGCATAGCGGCCCCTAGTCGTTCATTTTATTATCGGCTGAGCGATGCTTAGACATTTTATCAGCGGTGTAGCTGTGGTATGATACGTATAACACCTCCAGTTACGAGGACATCTCCACTGGACGTGTACGACCGATTATGGTCCGAGTAGTGACACAGTTACGTCGTGCTCTGTGTCGTTTAGTGTCGTACTATCGACGACGTGGTCCGGAAGCGACTCCCGCCACTCGGCGAGCCGCTGCTCGTGGTAGGTCCGGTGGCGCTCCAGCGAGTACGTCTCGTCGTCGTTAGCCCGAAGCTCGTCAGCGGTGTCATCAGGCGTCGGATACGGCGGTGCGTCCGTAGTCAGCAGTGAGTCGGGCTCGATGTGGATCGTGTCATCATCGTCGTCGCGCTGGACGACGTGGAGGCGCGCCCGCATCCGGCCGCTGAACGGTGGTGTGACGCGTAACACGGTCTTTGATCCGTCTGCAGTCGATTCAATGGCCGCGACGAGGTCAGTGGCGCTTATCGCGATTGATTTGATGTCTGTCGGGTCGGTGTCCATGGCTGAGTCTGTGTGTTCCATTGGTTCAGGCAGTTACATCCGGTTGCTGTAGTCCCAGGTGTGGAGTCGGTCGGGCGTAATCGTGATCTGTATCTCACGGCGGTCGGGGGCAAGCAGTCGTTCGGCCAGCGGTGAGTCGGTGCCGCCGAGATACCGGTGCAATAAGTCGGTGAGAACCGTCTTATCCTCGTCCGCTGTCATCGTCGCTGTGCCATTGCCCCTGACGCCGCAGTACGGCGGTTCGTTCGTCGAGACTTCGAACGAGACGTGGTCGTCATAGTCGAGGTAATCGACAACGGCGGCGTCTGCCCCGGTCGCACACTCGAAGACACCGTCAACGAACCGATACCAGAGCGAGAGCATCCAGGGTTTGTCTGCTGGAGTTCGGCATCCGAGACGGAGTGGCACCGTTTCGGTGCTGAGAAACTGTTCCATCTCCTCGTTCGTCCACGGTCCGGAGACGGTCACCATACACGCAGCGTACGGTCGCCGCTATGTTAACATCTCTGGCATGAGTCACTGCTTTGTGACAATACCCACCAAGAAAGTGCCAATAAACCAACTGCATTGTTCTCAGAATCGATAATATGCTGGGTACCTTTATTTTGGTGTTCGGGAAAGTCACCGTGAGAGCAGTACGTGAGTCGACAGGAGGGACAACAAGTGCAAAAGCGTGTTGAGACGGAGGAAGCAACGGTTCTCGTCGTCGACGATGAGCAAGATATCGCGGATCTGTATTCGACGTGGTTGCTGACCGCACACGACGTTCGGACCGCACACAGCGGTACGGAAGCGCTCCAGTTAGTCGATGCGTCCGTCGACGTCGTCTTTCTGGATCGGCAGATGCCCGATATGAGCGGTGACGAGGTCCTCGATACCATCGCGGAACGGGGTATCGACCCGGCAGTGGTAATGGTGACGGCCGTCGACCCGGACTTCGACATCATCGAGATGCCCTTCGACGAGTACCTGACGAAGCCGGTCAGCCGCGAGGACCTCCTCGACACTGTCTCGGAGATGCTCGTCCGGACCACGTACGACGATCAGGTGCAGGAGTACTTCGCCGTGGCCTCGAAGAAAGCGACGCTGGAAACGCAGAAGAACACCGCGCAACTGGAAGCCAACGACGAGTACCGGACTGTCAGCGAGCGACTCGAAGAACTCCGCGAGACGGCCGATTCCACGGCCGCAGAGATCGACGACTTCGAAGCCGTGTTTCACGAGTTCCCTGGTGGCGGCCTCTCGTCTGACTGACCGCTGGCGATTCTTCTCCTCTGAAACTACCGTCTAAGTCTCCAAACAGGCGTGACAAACACGACAGCGTTCGGGAGCGACTCGGCGGGGATGCCGTTTACTCGCTCGGTGCAGCACTGCTCGCCCCAGTCGCGTGCTGTCTGTTCGGCACGGGCCAGTGATACTGCTGGCTGTTGGTCGATGTGATCTGGAAAATGCCCGGGGAGAGCATTACACCCGAGCTTTACATGCCCGTCGCCCGTGGCACTGTCTACATGACCGACAACCCCGCCGATGCCGTCGAGACGATGGTCGACCGGCTCGACGACGGTCACTACGATATCAGTGAGGCCGACCGCAAACTCCTCCAAGACCTCGACCGACAGATCCGGCTGCTCGGACCCAGCGAGTTCTCCGACCACCGTCACGAGTTTCTCTTGCGACGCGGTCTCATCATCGCAAAGCGCGTCGGCGGGCTTGCTGAGGCCGTCGACGATCGCGACGCCGCGGAGGACATCGTCGCGTGGATCAACACCGAGCAGACCGGGAGCCCCGAGACGAACAAAGACTACCGCGTGGCCTTCCGGACCATCGGGAAGGTCGTCACCGACGGCGACGGGTATCCTGACGCTGTCGAGTGGGTCCCCGGAGGCTATCCCGAGAACTATGACCCGGCGCCGGACCCCAGCGAGATGTTGGACTGGGCAGAGGATATCCAACCGATGCTGGACGCCTGCCTCAACTCCCGCGACCGGGCCCTTGTCTCCCTCGCGTGGGACCTCGGCCCCCGCCCGGGAGAGCTGTACGAGCTCACACCCGGCGACATCGTCGACCACGACTACGGCCTGCAGGTGACGTTGAACGGTAAGACCGGTCGTCGGTCGCCCGTCCTCGTCCCGTCCGTTCCCTACGTCCGTCGATGGCTCGACGATCACCCCGGCGACGAAACCGATCCGCTGTGGTGCAAGCTCAACAGTCCGGAAGCCATCTCGAACAACCGCGTTCGCGACGCCCTGAAAGACGTCGCCGACCGCGCCGGCGTCAGTAAGACTGTTACACCCACCTACTTCCGGAAGTCCTCGGCGAGCTACCTTGCCTCGCAGGGTGTCTCGCAGGCTCACCTGGAAGAGCACCACGGCTGGACTCGAGGGTCGGACATCGCAAGTCGGTACATCGCTGTCTTCGATGATGCCAGCGAACGGGAAATCGCTCGAGCCCATGGTATCGACGTCGAGGCCGACGAGCCCGATGCGGTCGGCCCGCTGGTCTGCCCGCGCTGCGAACAAAAGACGCCACGAGAGAAGGACGCCTGCGTGTGGTGTGGACAGGTCCTGTCTCAGAGCGCGGCCGAAGAGGCTGAACGGCAGCGACAGGATGCGATGGATAGCATGGTTGAGGCCGATGGCGACCTCGCCGAAGCTATCGCCACTGTCGAGGCCGAGATCGGGGACGACGTCTCCATCCGGATCGAAGGACTCGACGAGGGGTAGCTCACACATCATACCCGGCCTCCCGAAGGGAGTCGAGCCAGTTTTCGGCATACTCAGCGTATGGGACGTCACTGGCGGCGATGGTCTGCAGCTCTTCGTGGACATTATACAGCGTTTCAAGCCGGTCGTCGTCAGGTTGGTCAGGTAGATCAGTATCAGCGGTTTTGCTCATGCTATCCGCCTCCTTGCGGTATCGACGTGCCACCACGCGGTCAGGACCGTCCAGTCGTCTCGCGCCTCGGCGCTGCTCGGGTAGCCGTGTGGCCAAACGTGGTTCTCCTCGCCGGTGTCGATGAGGTAGACCGCAGCCAGCCGCTCGCCGCGGCGATGCGCCGCAGCGTCGCCGATTGTGTCACCGTCCTCGCTCGGGACGCCCGGATCGTCGACATTGTAGGTGTCACCCTCAGACATCGGCGTCACCTCTGATGAGAAAGCACCCGTAGCAGGCGTCGAGCCAACTTCCCTCGGGGCCCGGACATCCCTCCACGCCATGGTCGCATTCGATATCTTGGTCGCCGACGCCGGCCAGCTGGGCAGCGCTGCCCTGTGCCTGTTGGCGGGCCATGCCGCCGTCGGTCGCGACGCGCTTGATGTCGACGTCGTGCAGCTCCTTGCGCTCGTGGCGCTCGGCTTCGTCGCTGGCCTCGAGGAGGTCCCCGGTCGTTGCAGACCACGAGCAGTCCTGACAGTCAGCGACCGCCATCAGTCCACACCTCCATCGAACAGCGTGGCTTCGTCGACGGTGACGCCCCGCGGAGACCCATGCAGCAGGTCCTTCGCGCCACTTCGCGTCGCGAACTCGGCGAAGTGTGGATCCTGGCCCTGCAGGCGTTCCAGTGCCGAATAGCCGGCGACGACGAACCTCCCCTCGGCAGGGACGTAGCCGATCTCGTTGAACCCCGACGTTGACCACGTCACCGCGACGAGCTCGCCGGCGGTATGCTGGATGGCCCGCAGCCAGTCGATAGGCCGGGGTTCGTCGGCGGGGATCTCCCCGACTAACGCCGTCCGGACACGCTTGACCGTCTTGCGTTGGCCGTTGTCGGCCTCCGCAAGGGCGGCCAGCGCTGCGTCGGTGGCGGACTGGTCGGCCGGCAGCGGGAGTCGGTCGAGGTCCCACGACAGGTCATCATTCGGCGGATGCGACCGGGTACGGTCGTTGGTCGCCATCTAGACCACCTCCTCACCGTGCTCGCGGTCCCACTCGAACTCGTAGTCCACCTCGTCTAGCGTGTTCCGCAGCGATGGGCGTTGGTTCGACTTGCCTCCGTGCGGTTCCTCAAGCACACACTTCGTACAGGGCGGGTAGAGTCGGCGGTGACACTCCCGCCGGGTCATATCCTCGGGATCGTCGACCTGCAGGTCGGCGCAGTCAGCGTCGTCGTGATAGCAAATATCGCCCCGGCCGCCGGTCCGAACTCGATAGACAGTGTCGTCGAGGGCGCCATCGTCTTTCCCGATACGGCGACGGCGCTCGTCACGGGTGATGGAATTGGGCATCAGCACCACGCCTCCCGGTCGACCACGACGGTACTCTTGATCCACTCCTCGGACGCAGGTGTCGCGACCGTCGCGTTCGCGAACTCGGTGAGCTGGATGTCGGCTGTTGGTGCGAGCAGCACGCCTGTCGGGTCTTCGATGCAGGCCATCTCCTCTGGCAGAGCGTGCTGGCGGTCGCGCTGGGTCGACTCGTCGAAGGTGGCCCCACAGTGCCGGCAGGCGTAGTGGGTGTCCGAGGGCTGGCCCCGGAGTTTGTCTCCCAAGCGGGCCTCGACGCTCGTCGTGTCGCACTCAGGACACGCGCGGACAGTGTTATCAAACTCGGTTGCGTCGGTCCGCGTGGAGGACCCCGTCCCTATCTGAGTCCTCTGCGTGTGACTCGCGTCTCCGCGCGAGTCCGTTTTCGCTGAACTGTATGACTGCTGAGAATCACGACCGTCTGCACGGTCGGCTGTGCTGTCGTTAGTGACCTCATCTTTATGAGGCCGATGTTCGTCTTTATTCATGGTTTCCGGAATCGCCCCTTACAGGGTTCGGAAGCCACGGCCCGAGGTGTTAGGGCACCATTCGAGGGCCGCTTTTGGCGAGCAGGGTTCGGCTTCCAGTTCTATCTATGAGTCAGGAGCTACTTAATATTAGCGTCGCTTAGTCACTTTAGCATTGTTGGCGTCGGTTATTTAACTAATCCTTACCAACGGTATGATAGTGATGGCTGTGAAAGCACCTGATGAATTGAAACTCACCGAGACTGATTTCCTCATCCTGTCCGTGCTGCGGGATGGACGAAATATCCCGGCTAACATCGCGCTCGATATCGACCGAGCGCGAAACTACATCAACCAGCGGATGCCGTACTTGTTGGATTATGACCTCGTCGAAAAAATTGGCCCCTACGAAGACTCGGGTCTTTATGAACTGACGGAGCGCGGTCGTTTGGCGTACGAACATCGCGCTGAGTACCACGATGACGACGTCGATTTTGACGAGTTCCTCGACGAACTCGTCGATGAGGACTGACATTCTCACGCGGGCCTCGCGAGCAGCGCCAGTTCGTCGACCAGCCATCCGGGCGTCTCGACGTCCGCGAGCTGTCCGTCGCGATAGGTACTCTCGATCTCGACCTCACCGTCGGGATCTACCTCGCAGATCCAGCGCCGGCCGTCGGGGTGAGTGATCTTGAGGCGGTGGCCACCCTCAGACTGTCCTTGCTGTCGGACTTCGACCTCGTTGCCATCGTAGTCGCGGATCGAGTGTGGCATACACTCGACTGGAGGGCCGGGTGTTGCTTAAAAAGGTGCTAGATGTCCGAATAATCGGGCCGGGGTATCCCGTCGATATTAGCCGCTGTGCACTTGGTGAGTCTGGTCGTGGCGTGAGCAGTACAGATGAAGTATGGCCCCTTGGGGTCAGGGGTGCCTCTGACAATTGAGCGGACACACTGGGTCGGGAAGTGATTGAATGGGGTGTGGGTGTGTCTACTGAATCACCAAGTTAGGGCGGCTTTGCAACGACAAAGCCAATTTCGTCCGTGGAGACACTGACTGATAATGCGTTCTCTGGATCAGTTTCTTCCCATCGATACGTATTCTCCAGTCCGGTTTCCGTGCGAATCGTCACGTCCATCGGTTCATTGGACGCGAGATTCGTGTATCCGTCATCATGCTTTGCCGGAATGGATGCCGTGTCGTCGACGAGAACCTCGTTATCGTCAGCGGTGCGTATGACCGTCGTGATGTCCAGTTCGCGCTTCGTTTGATTCTTCACGATCAGATTCGGTGCGTTCTTTTGTGTCGTATATGCAACGGCACCGCCGATTGCGGTGAGGGTAACACATCCTGTGAGTAGGCCAATCGTCTTTCGTCGTGTGATGGAGGGCACATGTGGCAGATTTGACAGTAGCACATATAAAAACTTGGAAGGGTCAAAATCAGCTTGAATGGGAACGAGCAGGGTAGTGTCGCAGTGGTCATTGGTCTTTAGTTAGGCCTCACACCTCGGTTGCGTAGCGGTAGCGAGCGTCTCTTGTAATATCGGTCGTTGCTGGTGGATCTTCTGTGCATCTTCGATCAGCAACTCCAACAACGGCGGTGGTGAATAGCCGAGATACTCACCGAGTTCGTGGAGGATTAGCTTGGCGTGCGACCGGAAGGTCGCCGCCCAGCGCTCCGGCAGAAACACGATCTCATCGTCGGCCTGTTCGGTGACCAGATCCAGCAACTCACGGCTCACCAGCAGTGACAGCAACGCCGCGTACAGCAGAATTTCCACGACAGCCGGGTTACTTGTGTCGAATTCGTCCAGTTCATACTGCGTCTTCAGCTCACGGAACAGTGTTTCTACCTCCCACCGACACCGATACAGCGTTGCTAGATCAGCACGCCTACCGAGTAGCCATTTCACGCTCTCAAATGGGTGAAGAAAACACACTCGCAACGGCTGATTCCGACGACGGTGACCTATCCACCATCGAGCTTGTCTCCCCTCATTCGACAACAGTTTCCTGGGGTATTGACACATAGCAGTCGCAGCGCTCCTCTTCAATGTCCCGTGGGTCCATGATTCAGCTCCCATCCAGTAATCAATCTTGCACGCCAGATTGGAGCGTTCTACTCAGGTCGAGATCGTACCCCGACCGGACACTCTCATCGATAACCGCATACCGGCGGTCCCGGGTCGAACCCAACCGCTCAACAAGGTCATACTCGTCGAGCTTCCGGAGCTTTCGGCGCTGTGACCCCTTTGCCAGCGGTGTTCGCGAGCGGCCGTCGTACATACGGTCGGCGACGGCATCGTAGCGGTCATGCAGCGCCTCGCCGCCGATCTCTCTGGCATCTCGCACCAGTGCGTAGAGTAAGTGGTGATGGAACGACAGCGAGTCCAGCGCGGCTTGTCGCATCCACTCTTGGGCCAGCGGGTACGCGCCGGCGACGTCTTCGTCTCGGACGGTGTGGTGGTCGCGGTCCTGTGCGAGCTCCGCGGCCGCGAGTAGCGAGTAGATCCCGTACCGAGCCACGCCGGCGACTTCGTTGGCGATGGTCTTCAACTGCCGACGGGAAACGACACCGTGCTTAAGCCCCTTCTCGGCACGGGGTGTAAGGATGTCTGCGAGTTCGTCTACGCCGTAGCGGTCCAGTGTCAGCGTTTGACCATGCAAGCGGCGGGTGATCCGTCCTGACGCGTGGGACAGCCACTCGTCAGCGTCGTAGCAGATGATGACTAGCGAGATCCCATCGACATCGGCCAGTCGTTCGAGCGCTTTGGTGTCGTGGACGTCGGACGCCTCGTCGAGGACGACGACCAACGGCTCGTTTACACGCTCACGCAGGGAGAGACAGAGGTCTTCGAGGGGCGTATTGGTAGCGGGTGTAGGCCCGACCGTTGCAAGCACCTCTCGGATGATGCCTGCTGTTGACGCGCCCATACACTCAATGTGGGTGTAATCAAGCTCGTGGCGCTCGGACAGCTGGCCAAGCGTGTGCCGGGCAAGGACAGTCTTCCCGACCCCGGGCGACCCCTCGATGAGAAGGTCATCAGCCTGTCGGCCGTGCTTCGTGGGGCCGAGGGCGGCTGTGAGTCGGTCGACGGCGGCGTCGCGGTGGCGGAGGCGTTGTGGAGGGTACTCGTCGTCGAAAACTGTCCGATCCGCAATCATGTCAGCGACTGATGATAGCGCGGTATATAAATGGGTGCGTGATGTCCGGAAGTGTCGAAAAAACTCCGCGTCAGTCCTACAACTGCTCCGCGTACCAGCGGCTATGTACGAACCGCTGCGGACACCACTGCTCGTGTGGGAAGTCGTCGATGTTCGTCGCCACAGCCCCACACTCGGTACAGCGGATCTCACCCGTCGGCCGGCGTGCGGTCAGCCCGCCCTGGCCGACTGACACCTCCTCGAAAACGAGCTCGAACGTCGTCGACGGATCAGCGAACGACATCATTTGAAGTCCACCTCAAGCCCACTTGACCGACGGTACGCCAGCAACGCGAGTCGGTCGCTGCGAACGAGCTCGAACTTGGTGTCGGGTGCTGCGAAGCCCCGGATCGCCTCATTCGCCATCGTCGTCACCCCCGACGTGGCGCAGGTCGATATCGACGCCGCCGGCGCGGGACCACTGGACGAGACACAGCTTCTCGGTCCGTGGCACCGGGACGTAGATCCCGACCGCCGCTGTCGACAGTGGCGTCAGTTCGACGTGGGTGTGGTCGACGAGGCCGTCGCCGTACTGGACACTCATCAGGCGTCGGCCTCCTGGACGATCACGACGCTGTCGACGATCTGCCGGCCGACGGGCCGCCAGATACACCCGGTCCACTCCTCTTCAACGTGGTCGTAGCGACCGTCGCTGCGAGGCTCGTAGCGATCACGGCGTGGGTCGTCATCGACGGGCGTCCGGCGGACGGTGATCGCCTCCGACGGGTCCGTCATGGGGACACCCCGTTATCGATGTGTAGTCCCAGCTGCTCGTCGACGGCATCGTCGTCCGCCCGATCGGGGATCTCGCGCTTGCCGGTCGCGAAGGCGACCCGCCGACGGTGCTTGCACGGCCCGGCCGTCGTTCTATCGTTCCAGCACTGGCACGAGCCCAGCTGCGTGTCGACGAGGTACGACGACCCGCTCGCCGAGACGACTTCGAACAGACCTGGCGCATCCCGAGCGCGGTCAACGTCGTCCAGAACGCCCATGTACTCGGTCAATGCACGGGCATCACGTTCGTCCAGCGTGTCGAAGTCGCTGTCAGCAGTCGTGGCAGCCATCAGTCTTCGGCCTCCCCAACGGCGTGCTGGATTGCCCGCTGGTTCATCCCGTCCTGCAGCTCGTCAATCGCGTCCAGTAGTTCTGGCTCAACGTCGCCGAGGTCGTGATGGTACTTTCCCAACGTTTCGAGTTGGTCGCGGCAGTACGCCAGCACCGCATACACCTCGTCGGCCGCGAGGTCTTCGGCTTCCTCTTCGTCGTCCGTGTGAATGTTGGTGTACTGCTTTGCCGTCTGTCGTGCGTCGGTCATGTCCACCATTAGTCCTCGGCCTCCTCGCCGTAGAGGTCGCGAACGGCGGCACGATACTTGTCGCGCTGGTCGGCGTCGATGGTCTCACCGTGACCCTTCCGGCGGGCGATGACAGCCGACCAGTCTGACAGCGGCCGGACAGTCTCGCCGTTACCGGCGGCCTGGGACTCGACCACGACGGCGCGACCACCGTCGGCCGTGACGAACAGCGTCTGGATGGCCGGTCGCTCGCGAGCCGCGACGCCAGTTGCCTGGCCACGCTCGTTGGTCCGGTACTCCAGCTGGAGGCCGGTCCGCACCTCAACGGCGAAGTACTGCTCGTCGGTGTCGTCGTCGTCCTCGCGACCGCCGTTGTCGGCCCACGTCTCGGGGATAAGCTGCGGTTCGTCTGATTGGTCGATCCATTTCCACACTCGATCCGTGCCAGCAGATTGATTGCTGGGGCGAATTGATTGGCTCATGTCTCGTTCGTCCGAGACACCGGTCGACTCTGGTACAGTCGGCCACTTTCTGCGGTGGCACCCGGCGTCTCTGCTTCATAGTACAACAACCGTCTACTAATAACTTACGACGTAAGCCTACGAAGCAAGCATGCCAAAAAGACTTACGACACAAACCTTACGGCGTCGGGCAGCATCGTTACTCTTGTGAGTACAACAACCAACAATCCGGGTATGCTGACCGCTGACGATATGCGCGAGGTGGATAGCTACCTGCTAACGTATCTTGACGAGGGGCGCGTCACGCCTTCATACGCACGCCGCCGTCTCAAAGACGACATGGAAGAATACTCGCGCGGGTACGTCCAGCAGCGACTCAAGCGGTTGGAGGAGCATAGCCACGTTGACAACTTGTTTGACACCGGCCTGTACGAGCTGGTCAACGATCCGCGGGGGGACAGTGATGACCGGGACTGACCAGCGAGACCCGACCGACGACTCGGCGGCGTGTTCTCGCTGCGGCGCCCACATCGGCCTCGGCAGCGGCGCGTACTGTGGACCCTTGCACACACGATGTCGGTCCAGAGCCGTCGATGGAGCGCTGCATGGGCTGTGGGCAACCCGAACACGGGTAAGACCAGCACGGTCAGCCTTCTGATCACTCTGTGAACACTCGACTCCGGTAATCTTCCGGTACTCTTGAACGCTCGGACGTGAGAATAGACGGATACCGTCGCCACGCCGGTGCACGATATCCCCGTGCAGCTGCTCGAACACTGCGACTGAAGGTTATCCCGATTGACGGAGGCTCGATACGATTTAATGCTTGAGCGAACCAGTGACGGGCGGCCGGACAATGCACGCCGCTGGCGAGGTGCTGTGTGAAGCTTGCCGTCGAGATAGAGGCTATCGGTGTCTACACCAGAGGGGGCCTGCATCCCAAGCGGAAGCGTCTCTTGACGCTGGCAATGTACAAGGCTGCGAAGGAGTGTGCCAAGTTCTTCGAGACGTGGCCCGCTGATGCTGACGCACCGACTAATCGGTTGTTTGGTGGTAGTCTCGAAGAGATTGAGAAAGCTACTGGCTAGTAGCTGTCCCACAGGGTGTCATAGAACGATTCACACACTTCAGTAGCTCCCGGAAAACCGCTGTCTGAGAGAGGGTATTATCGCCGCTATTCAGAAGTAGCAACAGCGGTTCTTTCGACCGGTATCAGAAAACCATGCCAACCGTTCTATGACACCCCTGTCCCAGCCAGTTTAGTGCTCACGAGTATAATACAACGCCCAAATCCCAAGCCCAGCAAAAAAACCAAACCAACCGATTGGTGCGCGGGCCCAGTCAGGAATGGGTGTGCTTAGATACGGTGAGGCGAACGCCGTGATGCTTGAGAAATTGACCGGATCATACAGCAGGGCTCCTGAAATAGCTAATACCATCCCAAGCGCTACTGGCCGCGGCATCCGGTGTTCGAAGTGGCGGAAGTCAAACATTAGTCCAACTACAACTAAAAAGAAAAACCCAATCCAGAAACTTCGGATTGCGGCATCAGTACCTATGGACTCACTTGTAAGTGCGAGTATAATACTCATGCCAGTAGCGGTAATGATCACGCAGGATGCAGAGAAAAAAATGAGCCGGTCCCGGATTGTGGTATAAATATACTGATACAAACTAGCAGTTATTGGTTCTTGTCTACTTCCTTCCACCGCCTGTAATACTCTTTGGACGATTCGAGCTGCGAGTGCACCCTGAATGAGACGGCCGCTAAGATAGATCATCAAGGTGAATAATAAGGTGAGGTCATGGCGAACTACTGATACATATGTTGCGCCGGAAATTGCTAATGCAACCGTTGTTGCAATCACTATACTACGTTGGTGTGAATAATTCCCGTAATCCGCTGTATGAATTCGAAGATATCGAAGGCTGACCCCAATAAATATAAATGCGAGTCCAGTCCCAACAGCTACTGTCGCCAACCATGGTGGCATAAGTTCAAGCCATGCGTCAACTTGCAGAGGATCCACTCTTGATCACACCTCCTCAACAATATACTGTACTGAGATGTAGCTAACGGCGAGTGGTACTGCCAGCCCAAAAACAGTTAGTAGCCATCGAACAATTGTTCGAAGAATCGGCGTCTGATAAATTATTCCGGTTGCAACAGCAACAATAGCAATTAGAGATAATTGACTGGCCTTAGTTGAGGGCGGCCGAATTAATATGCACAGTTGCACGGTCGCTACCGCTGCTAGCCCCGGCCAAAGAAGCGATACTACTTCTACAGATGTCATAGCTTATCATCATTGTCTTTATCTCCCCATCCTTTAACAAGTAGTACAGTTACGACAACTACACAAACTGTTAAAAGGCCTTGCAGCACAAAATTTCTAGTCAAAAAGCCGAATATCCTATTAGTAGATGGTTCTGAGCCTGGTTGAGACTGGCTAACATTAATATTAGACGCGTTTTTGTTTGGCCCTGAGACGACCGGAGTAGTATCATTGTTATCACTTCTTGCTGTCAACTGCGGTAATAGGTCAACTAAATCTTCCTTAGTACTTGGATTGGGTGATGGTTCGGCTAACTGGCCGACTCCCTCTCTCGTTGTATATATTAACCCCTGATCAGTTATATACCCCTCTCTGATGTCTACTACCCCTCTATACAACCCGCCCTCATCTGTAATAATTGGCTCTCCGTCTTTTCCAATCGCAACTATATCTCCCCCACTGAAAACTAAATAATACTCAGGTGTTTCAGAGATACGGAGGGTTTGAGTATAAGCTTCGCGCCCATCAAGCGTTCCGTTTCGATGCTGTGGTATCGATGACATACTAACACTATCATTGTATTCGGCATCGAACGTCGCCTCATCGTCCTCGGAGACAAACCAGTCAACTTCGCCCGAAGAATCAATTTTCACTACCCCAAAATAGTGTTCTGAATATATTATACCACCATCACTTGTTCGCGTCATATGTCCACTGAATGACCCTATATCGGGATGCGTCAACTGGCGGTGAAATACTTTTTCGCCAGATTCTGAATCTAAGACGATTAGTCTCGTTGTATTTTCCGCTGTTGGAGTTGAAGACGTCGGTTCACCCATAATGTAAGTATACTCTTCTCCAGAACGAACATCTGTATATCGAGTCTGAGCGGGAGTCTCCCATATTATATCTCCTTGTGCATTTACTTTGGTAACTGAATCCCCCACCTGTAAGAAAACATATTCTGTCGTTCGTTTTTCCACTGTGACTCTCCGACTGAATTCCTGAAGAATGTCGCCTTCAGTGGACAGTATGACACCGCCAACGTTGTCGGTATAATCTGTTTCTACTATCAAAAGTCCATTCCATCGGTCTAGGTCGGGGTCGATAGGTTCTCCTAATTTAACAGTGCGACTCCAGACAACTGTACCATCGGTCCCGATACGAACTAGTTTGTGTTCCGAATCCAAACCTTCTACTACAGCAACTGTGCTCTCATCAGGCAGAACCTGAGCGTCGTGAACCTCGTTAAATTCTTGACTCCAAGCAACTCTACCATCGGTCCCGATGCGAACTACTCTGTGTTCCGAATCCAAACCTCCTACTACAGCAACTGCGGTATCATCAGATAGAACCTGAACGTCCTGGACGTCGTCAAATTTTAGACTCCAAGCAACTGTACCGTTAGCATTAATCTGGATGATTTTTTCTCGATCGGTATCATATTCAGATATACGCGTCAGTATGCTGCCGTCGTCGAGAGTCTCTGTATACCCAATCTCCTCGAATTTTTGTGACCAAACGACCTCGCCTCGCTTATTCCTCTTTTTAATGCTGTTGTTGCTAATGGAATCAATTTCGTATCCAGCTATGAGCGGTGCTTGACGATCAGGTGGTGTTACCCAGTCACCTGACGAAGATATTTGTACATTTTTATCATGATGGGAAAAATCAGCGAGGTGTATAGTTATATTCTGTCTCGTTATTTCTGAAATCCGCGCTTTTCTGTACCGGTCGCCTACTTCGATTTCTTTATTCCAAAGAACATCACCTGTTTCTGAGATTTTGTAAACTCGCACCGAGTCGGTCTCATACATCGAACGATCATCAGGGTTGTACATCTCAAAGAGTGCATATATACTGTCACTTACAGGAGAATCAGTGATGAGTGCAGGGTGTCCATCCTCCACAGTGACTATCCACTCCCAATTATCTGAATGGGGACCGCTAGCATGATGTGCGACCGCCGTTCCACCGAGAGTAGCTACAGCCAAGGAGGATAGTAGTAGTAATACAGTGAGCTTTCGCCTCATTAGTTGATACCTAACATACCTAAATTCTGACTCATCAAAATGCTTGGCATCGGGCAGGGTTGACGCGATGGACGTGTCAGAGCCGCTACTGGGGCAAATTCAGATTCTCTTCTTTTTCAAGCAAATCTACCGCAGTTTGAAGCGACGCCGAGGCGTCTTCGAGTTCGTCGGAAACCTTCGAGTTCGCGTTTTCTTCCCGGACAAGGCGGACTTGCTTGATCACCTCCCGCAGTCTGTCAACGTCGTTGATCATATGGTTTCAGCTGATGCTATTACGTCACACCGAATATAACGCCATATTCACCACTATCCTCACACTCCCTTCAGTTAGTTTACAATGTTCGCGGTCAGTTTCTACGCCTACCGAGCAGCCATTTCACCGGCTTCTAATGAATACCGAACTCATACTGACACCAACCGCTATGTACCAGAATGGTCACTACGGCGTAGCGCTGCTGGCCGTCGCCCCGGTCGGCGCGATCCTCATCGCCGCAGGCCTGTTCGAGCTCGCCGTCGCTGCGGGAGTCGCGGCGGTCGCCCTCGCGATGGTGCCCGACCTTGACCAGCGCGTGCCGGGGATCACCCACCGTGGCCCGACCCACACGGTCTGGTTCGCGCTGGTGGTCGGCGCGATCACGGCTCCGGGTGCGGTGGCACTCACCATCGCCGGCCCTGTCGTGTCGGCGGTGACAGGGTTCGTTGTTGGTGCGGGAACTATCCTGTCGCATATCGCTGCTGATGCTCTCACGCCGGCTGGCGTCCGGCCGTGGCGTCCCGCCGACGATACACATTACTCGCTTGATGTTGTCGCAGCGAAGAATCCACTCGCGAATTACGCGCTGTTGGGACTGGGGATCGCCAGCGCGGCACTCGGCGGCTGGGTCGGGACCACAGTCGCAAGCGTCTAGCCGACACAGCGACTGGCTGGCAGTGAGTATTGTTTCGCAGCGGGAGACACACCACTGTTTCCGGAGTAAACTAACACAGTGAGAAACACTTGCAGGGTGGTGCCAAGTTACAAATTTTGTCTATTGTCCGTGTGGGTGATACCCGGCACCAGGACGGAGTTGGTTGGAGTCGAGTCGTCGCTGGCAGACATCTCTGCCTTGATCCGGACTCTCTCTCGGGTGTTCTTGATCAGTTGCCGATTGAATACCAGTATCGTCACACATCTCATCATGAAGATGAGTACCAAGACTCCTGCAGTCAATGGCTCAGTCATATCAGTAGTTGATAGCGCTACTTTTCTGCTCAGGTGAGTCCTTGAAACTGAAGCGACTGACTCGGCATAGACTAGATGACTGATTTGTTATTGTAAGAGGGGCGACCTATTCCAGTTGGGAACAAGTCTTCATTCCGTGATAGTGGTGATCTCAAAACGAGCACCACCTTCTTTTCCAATCGTCGCTGTAATGCTCCAACCGTGAGCCGCAATAATTTCATCGACGATGGCTAACCCAAGACCTGTTCCGCTTGATGAACTCGTCATACCCCATTCAAAAATTTCGTCGCTAGGATCTTCTGAGAACCCGACTCCATCATCCTCGATATAGAACCCAGATTGTTCAATACGACCTACCCGAATAGTTGTTAGCTGATCACCACCGTGCACAATGGCATTCCGGAACAGGTTTTCAAACGCCTGTCTGAGGCGAGATTCGTCAGCTTCGAGCGTAGCCAAGTCCTCTATCTGGCAATCTATGTCTCCCGTTTCTACAGTCTCCCATGCCGAGCGTGCAACCGAATCAAGCGCAACTGACTCTCTTTCATCTTTAGGCTGTGTCTGTTGCGTAAGGGCAAGTGTGTCTGTGATTATCATCTCGATTCGATCAAGGGACCGGTCAATTGCGTCGATATGTTCAGAATCTACTGACTCTTGCATCAGCGTTAGATGACCTTGTGCGACGTTCAGCGGGTTGCGAAGATCGTGTGACAGAACACTGGTTAAACGACCTAATCGTTCGTTTTTCTCCTCTAACTCGATACTATGTGCCTGGAGTTGTTTCTTTTGAAGTCGAAACTGGAGAGACAGCGCGACGAGCACGCCGTTTCCAACGATTCCGATCGCAATGCCATTGAGGAAAACAGGAAATAGGCTGTCTATCTGCCCGCCCTCCAAGTTTACTACAAAAACGATCCATGCAGTAATTCCAGTGAACAAGATACCCCCTGTAACGAAACCCAAGGCTACGAGAAATCGCTGGCGACTGTCAAATCTGAATGAATCATTGCGGGAGAGCCACTGCCCGAATCCAATTATGCCGCTGGCAGATGCGAGTGGAACAGCGAGTTCTGCTCCATCAGCCGCGAGTGATTGATGATCGATTACAGAGAACCCCATAGTGACAAATAATAGTAACACTCCCACGCCTTCTATGGACCATCGGGGAAGTGCTTGCCACATGTTCTAAACTCTATTAGGAGCGTGTTGAAAAAGATGCAGCGGTTTCCACTACACCCTCTCGACCTAAACCAATCAATATTTTTGAATAAAGTATTCATACATCACCGACGGTGTCCTGAGGATTATAGAATTACTGCTGGATCTGCACTCTCTACTGAATAGGAATTTCATTTCTATGGCTGCATAGAGAAGCCGGATTCGCAACTACTGCTTAGGTTCCGGCGAGTTGGTTGTAGGCGATACCCCATGCAGACAAAAGATCACGACCGCTCGGCGTTCTGCGAGACCCGAGACCGGATGTCGTCGATGATCTCCTCGGTTGGCTGGCGCGACCCGATGCGGAGGTCCGTCCCACTCGCCGACGGTTGGGCGTCGTGGATGTCGACCAACTCCGGCGTCGGCAACTGTTCGAACTTGCGCGACTCGACGAGCGACCAGTCCGTCCGGTCGGCCGACAGCGTGACCGTGCCCTCGACTACAGGCGTGTCCAGTTCGCCGGCGAGTTGCTCGGCCACGAGCGTACACTCTCGGTCCGTCGTTAGCCCGGTGATCGGGCGGACGATCGTGTGTGGATCCGAGACGCTGGTTGCCGACTCGCCGACAGGCCGGTAGCCGTAGTCGATGGCGACCTCTTGCCCGTCGCTGATGTTCCCGGTCGACAGCGCGACCAGTTCGCCGGGCTGGGCGTTGAGGCTGTAGTCCTGGCCCTCGACGTACTCGGTCGACGTTCCGGGATCGTAGACGGTCTCCCGCCCGTGGACGAGCTCGTCCTCATCCAGCGCGACAGGCGTGTCGTGCTGGACAGTCACGCGCCCATCGCGCCGGCGCAGCACCGAGCCCTTGATGACGACCTTGTCGACGGCCTGCTCGACGCGACGCTCATACTCCCAGTTCGAGACGTCCGTCTCCTCGTCTGCCGTCCGCTGTCCTGCCTCCGTCCAGATGATCTTGTACGAGTCGCCATCGCGGACGGCTTGCCAGACCGTGCCCGGCGGCGCGATCTGGTTCAAGACAGATTCGACAGAGTCGTCGAAGGTCTGGTTGATGACCAGCGGCGTGTCGCTCAGTTCTGCATAGAGTTCGAACGAATCAATCGACTGGGTCTGATAGCCCGTCGATGGTGACTGGGTCCGCCCACTCCCGTAGCGGCCGATCCCGAAGCGGGCTCGGACGCTGCTCGAGGAGTCCGAGAAGGTGACGTCAATCGACTCGGTGTTGTTCTCTGAGCCGTCGTTCGGCTGGTACGTCGACCCGTTGTCGTTCGAGACTTGGATCTGCTGGGCGTTCGCCGTGTTATCATAGACGGCCGTCAGTTGCGCAGCTTCGGCCGCCAGTGACGTCGTCACATCCTTCGTGTCGATAAGCTGCAGCCGTGGATATGGCTGCGGGCCGGGTAGATAGCCGTTGCTGTCGACGTTCGACGGAAATGAATAGTCAAAACGGTCGTCAGTTAGCCCGAGCGTGTCGACCTCCAGCACGTTTCCGTTTGATTCGGTGATCGTGATCTCAACATCAACCGAGCTGCCGGCAGAGATCGCAGGCGCGTTGCCATCAGCGCTTGTCTCGAGAAATGCATATGAGTCGAAGCCGAACCCGCCAGCAGGGATATTGTACACGGTGTTCCCACCGATTGTGACTTCGAACCCGGGACCTGACCCGCTCGGTGCACGCAGGCGGATCGTCGCCGCGAGGGTCTCGGCTGGGATATCGTACTGCGGCGTCCACGAGTAGTCGAGGTAGTGCGTCGTGGAACTCATCTGGACTGCTTCGCCGGCGCTGGCGTTGGAGTTCGAAACCGTGCCGCCGAAGAACGTCTCGGTCTCGGCCTCCTGCAGCCACGACGTCTGGTACTGGTAGATCTTCCCGTTCGAGATCGTCATCGGGACATCGTCCGAGAACGACGGGAGGGCATCGGCCCACTCGCTCGTTGTATCGGCTGACAGGATCAGTTTGCCCGACGCGTTGCTCGGCGGCGCATCCACATCAGGCGTGTACGGCGTCTGGTTGATGACGTCCTGGGCGACGAGATGCGCGGCCTTGGTGTCGACTTCCAACCTGACGCGCTCGTCGAGCTCGACAGCGCCGCGGCCTTCGAGCACCCAGCCCCGCTCGGTCGCCCGGGGGTTGTCGACTTGATCGACGGGCAGCCGGACCCCGTTGTACCAGACACGCATCGGCTGGCCATCGAAGTCCCCCTTGGCGTAGCGGTCGCTCGCCCGCACGGGAACCGACAGCCGTGGCAGGCCGTTGATGGTCGGCTTCGGCGTCGGCTCGCCGACGGTGTCGGGACGCCAGACGGTCCCGTTTGGATGGTCAACCTCAACGTACCAGCCACGGGCGGGCACGGTCGTCGTCACTACTCACGCACCTCCGATTTGGCGACGATATCGAGCACCTCGCCGGCGGCCTGATTAGCCGGACTGGCGATGGGGTTCAGTCGGTCGATGAGGCCTTGCGGCGGCGGGGATCCGTTGTCGGGGACCGTCCACAGCGCGTCATCACGGCCACGCTTGAGCGTCAGATCCAGCCGATGCGTGTCGCCGTTGCCGGTGTTGATCCAGTCGGTCTGTGCATCGATCCGTTCGACACCGATGCGAGCCAGATCCAGCGTTCGCAGCCGCCAGTCCGAGCTCCCCAACGAGACGCTGTCGTAGGACGAGCCGGTCCACCGCGACGCCGAGAGCAGCTGCCCGTCTGTATCGGCCTCTAGCCGGAGCTTGTCGCTCTCTAAGATGGGCGTGCCGACGAACTCATGACTGGTGACGAAACAGCGCTGCCACGTCGGGTCGACCGTCCGCGTCTCACCGTTGACCGTCGTTGTCGCGACCTTGTTCCGGTTGTAATCGTCCCAGACACGGACGTCCGTCGGCCACTCGGCGCCGTAGGCGATGTAGTGCAGGAGGACCGGGTTGTCCATGCCGGGCTCGGTCGCGTCGTAGATCTCGATGTCGTCATGCTCGCCCGAGACGGTGCGCTGGACCGTCGCCGGCGCTTTCGCTCCGGTGACGTGGTCCCACCATTCGACGTTGTCGGCTCGTACGGACAGCCCGACCTGCGCTGTCGACGAGGAGCCAAATGGGTTATCGACTGGCTGCGGGTTGCAGTACAGTGCTCGAAGGTGTGACTCCTGCGTACCGGCCCGAGAGAGCTGTCCGTCGAAGCGCTGGAGTTCCGACGCCTGGGGTGTCGCCTGATCGATGGTGATGTCTTCAACGACGACGTAGGCGTCTTGCTGGACGTCGTCGCCGAACCACGGCACGACCTCGATACCCGTCGCCGAGAACAACTCCTCGAACTCACGAGCGAGCTTCCCGGCGTACTTGCCTGCGATCACGCCGGCCAGCGGGCGGGTGCTTGGGTCAGCGGCGAGCGAGTCGACCTCCGGCGCGTCGCTGTTGAGCGGTGAATTGCTCGCGACCCGTAGCGTCTGGCTCGTGCTCGGTTGCTCTAGCGCCGCCTCGGAGATCCGGAGTGCGTACAGTGTCCGCGTCATCCGTTCTGCTCCGTCCCGCTCATCGGTTGGCTCAAGTCCTGTGTCCGGACACACGTCAGCGACAGCGGCGCTGTCGAGCTATCGCTCTGCCGGATGTCCACGCTCGGGTCCTCGATGTAGACGTCGACGCCGTCCTGCGGCATGAATCCGCCCGGCGAATAGCCGCCGTAGATGAGTTTCGCCGGCGTCAGCGAGTCTGTCCCCGTTTCGAGGTAGTTCAGCAGGACTTCGGCCTTCTGTATCCTATCGCCGCCGGTCGCCGAGCCGGGATCGAGGACTGACGCATCATCGGAGTAGCCCCACTGGCCGTCTTCGACGCAGTTCAGTTCGGCGTCAATCTGCCATACTCGCTGTCCTGCACCGTTGTCGATACTGATCCCGTCGAGTTGGACGTCGTCGACGACACGAGAGATTGCCGAGAGTGCTTGCGAAAACCCATTCGACACGAGTTGCCCCGTACGAATGATTTCCTCAACTGTGCTCTTAGGGAGATGGAATTTTCCTGTTCGATACGTGCCGTCGACGTAGCCGGTTATCTCGATGATGGGGTACGATTGTGCTGTCATTGTCAGTTCATGGCCGAAAACTTACTGTTACTCATCGTATCTGTGTCACTATGGAACTCTCCGAAGACTGGGGTATGCTATCCGCCGCGGTTGCTGGTGTCGCAGGTATTCTTTACGCTGTTCTCGACGGAGACATCTTTCTGGGAGCGTTAGCTGTTCTGGTCATCCGTCTTGCTTACGAGATTGTTGGGCTACGCTCGCACGTCAGAGAAGTCGAAAGCTAAAGCCGCCTCTCAAGCGATGATTTGACGTCCTCTACAGCCGAGTCGATGATGTCCTGTTTTTCGCGCCGGTCCAGACTTGCATCCTGCTGCACGGTGACCGTGGTTTCGTTGTTGACTGTCGTCTGTCGCGTCGGCCGCCGTCTTCCGCGACCAGCGCCAAACCCTGGGAGGCTTTGGCTGGTAAAGTCGTTGAGTGTGTCCAGCAACTGTGGGAGAATTACTGGCGGTGCACCAACACCACCGGCACTCGACCCAGAGAGACTCACACTACTTCCGAGCTTCTTCATGCTACCAGCAACACCGCCGATCCCGATTGCTTTGACTACGTCCTTCGCACTGATGTCGGTCACGGGGTCGATGATGTCCCCGACGTTCGGCGCGACTGGCCCGTCGATGACGTCACTCGCTGCGACGGCGGCCGTGCTGCCGATCGTCGCCGACGCCCCGATGGTAGCCCCCTGTGCAATGAGGTCGACGGCATTGACGACGGCCGGGTCGCTGATGACACTCTCAGACGTGACGCGAGCTTTGTCCTGAACGATGTCAGCGGCGGTGACGGCTGCTTGGCCAGCCAAAAGGTCCGCCGGCGTCACTGTCGCTCCTTGAGCAATCACGTTCGCCGCAGCGACAGCCGTCGGATCAACCACGTCGCTTTCGGACGTGTCGCCAGTCCCGCCGGGATCAGGCCGTGGGCCGGGCTGTGGGCCATCGTTTGGGGACTTCGACACAGCGAGCGTGCTGAGTGCGCCGGCAGTCAGTGCGGCTCCGCCGGCAGTGAGCTTCCCAAGGCGTTTGAGGCTCCGCAGCATCGAGAAGTCGCCCGATTCGTTCGTGTCCAGCAACTCTCGAAGGAGATCGTTGCGCGTCTCGGCGAGGTCGACGGTCCGGTCGAGGTGGTCAACGGCCTGGCGGATACCCTGGCCACGACCACCCCGGGTCCCACCGCTCGCGACGTTCGATGCGTTGACGGCGAACTTGTCCTGCAGGTCAGCGGTGGCGTTGTTTTCGATGGATTCGATGACGAGGTTGCCCTCGGCGGTAAAATCGCTCACCGGTCAGTCACCTCCGAGGCCGCCCAGCGTCCCGCGGACATCGAGGATATCGTGGATCGCAAGCCAGTCCAGCACGGCCGGCCACGGCATCGCGTCGAAGTCCTCGATGGTGCCGCCGCGGTCAAGATACGCCGCCCGAGCATAGCGGTAAACGGTGCGCTGGTCAAGCTCATCTTCGGTCAGGTCTCCTTTGGCGAGTCGCTGGAGTGAGTCCCGTTTCCCTCGGGGTCGAGCAACTCGTTGATGCGGGCCGCACACCACTCGCGATAGTACGGATGGAGCTGTCCGACGGCGGCGGCTTCTTGATCGTCGGTCATATCTTCGCCGACGTAGGGCGCTTCGACCGTGCCGTCGGCGACGAGCAGAATTTCCGACCCCTCGCCGCCGTTGTCCGCGACCTCGGACTTGATGCTGTCCATCGCGCCGGCGCGGACGGCCCCTAGCGTGACGCCGTCGACGTCTTCGTCCCACATCCCGAAGTCGTCGGATTCGAAGGCACGGTCACGGGCCCAGACCGCGCCCTTGCGCTGGGTCGCCAGGTCCGCCCGCTGCTGAGCGCGCTGTGGATACAGCGGGTTGTCCTCGTCCATGTCCTCGAGCTCGTCGGCGATGTCTTCGATCTGCTCCTCGAGTTCGGCGATACTCTCTTCGAAGGTGATGTAGGTGTCGTTGAAGGTCATGCGATGATCACCGCCGGCTTGCCGTCTGCATTCCAGCTGATCGACTCGGTTGTCTCATCTTCGGAGATGACGTTGTTCCAGGCCTCGGTCGCCACCTTGAGCGCCGAGAAGTCGTACGTCGAAACCTGGGTCCCGTCGATGGTGACGTCGATGCTGCCAGGCACGGAGACGAGTCGGTCCTGTGGCTCGGTCGCGTCGGCGGCTCCAAGCGCGTACTCCAGCCGGGACGGGCCGCTGAAGATGGCTTCAGTCGTGACCTCTGTCTCCGGTTTCTCGATGACAGCATCGACGGGTTCCGGCGACACCGAACCGTACTGGAACCGAGCGATGTTGCTGATCGATATCTCGGCCGACTGGAGTTTCGTGATCGTGGCACCGTCGATATCCACAGTGATCGCATGCGACGGTGCCGACGTCCCGGTCGAGACGGCCGTCACGTTCGATGGCGTGATGCTGGTCGAGAGGTTTTCGCTCGCGTACAGGAACGAGATGGCGAACGTCGCCATCCCGCCCTGCTCGTAGCTGACCGGCGTGCAGTCGACCGGGATGCAGCCGACGAGCTCCCGTTCGGCGACGCCGTCCAGGTAGTCGACGCCGGCGTAGATCCGTCCCGAGTTCGGCCGGCCGTTCGTGAACTGTGTGCCGCCGTCGTTGAACACGAGGTCCTCGACGTCGTTGAACGTATCCGACGAGATGATCGCCTCAACCTCGACAGCGCCCTCGAAACTAGTTTTCACGCTCTCCACGCTCTCGACCGCGCCGGCCTCGTCAAGGCGTTGGAGTTGGTTGTCCAGCGATAGGTCACTCAGCGTCGGATCTCGTCCGAACTGCCAGTACTGCGGGTCGCTGTTGGTGTCGGTCACCAGCGAGCCCTTGAACGACTGTTCTTTCCCAAACACGAGGCTGCCAGAGCCGCTGCTGGTCATGCTGTACCACCGCTAATCGTCTGTCTCATGATCATAATGAACTCCTGAAAAACTGCCGCGTGCCCAATCCTCTGCCCCGGGGCTTTGGGGCGTCATCAGACCTCTGTTACGGTACCCAAGCTATGAAACAGGAACTATTGAGCGATCATTACTGCTTATAACTTTACGCTCGGAGCTGCTCGTTTATTTTTTCCTCAGATACAGCCTCGTTTTCTGACGGTGCATCTGACTGAATAGCCCGACGTTCTTCATGTGGCAGTTCTACCCACGGAACTTCGATGATTGGCTCGTCTCGAAATCCAACTGGATGACCAAACTCAACGAAGGGGTGAGTCTTGTTTGGTCGTTCGCCTAAGAACTCGCCGTGGTCTGCCGAAATAACGGTCTTGCCCGACAGGTCACTGGCAAGTTGCTCAACATCATCTAATACAATATTGAGATTCTTCCTGTATCGATTGGCAGGTATTACTATTTCAGCGCAGTCAGTATTTATAAACGAACTTACTCAACGAAAGTTTTTATTTTGTCTATACTTTAGCAGGCATACCTGATGAGCTCTCGTAAAAAGCAACTCTTCGCCCTTTTTGTCATATTCTTCACATCCGCCTGTATTATGTTTATATTCGGCATTTTGAATAGAGAGTATGGCGTTGAAGTCGGGTTTGGGCTCTGTATAGCGATCATATTCATTTGTGGCTACATTGACCTGTTCACAGATATCTCGGTTCCCATCCCTGGACACCAATGAACCGAAAAGAACGGCTTACTTACACAATTGGCCTTCTTGGACTGGCAGGTGCCACTGTCTCTGGGGCTTCAACACCTGCGACCTCGTATGAATTGTCAATTCTGCGCGCCACGCCCCCGCTGTTTTGGGTTGGAGTTGGGCTAACTATCGCGATCGCCATTATTGGTGTCTTTTATCTTGATCGGCCACATGCCAAGATTCTCGCGGCTGGCTTGGGTGTCGCAGCGACTGTCCTCATTGCCCTCCTACCGGCACTCCGTGGCTACTACTTCTACGGCCTCGCGGACTCTCTCCAACATCTCGGATGGACAAAGGATATTAGAATTACAAGTGCAGTTATTGAGGAAAACCCATACCCTGGTATCCACATCATGTCGGAGTTGCTTGCTCGCGTGATGGGGATACCTGCGCGACGGACATTATTGTTGATCGTCCCACTATACTTTGCTCTCTACGCATTGGGTGCGTCGTTACTCGCTCGTCTACTGCTTGGCCAGCAGGGGAGAGCGGGGTACCAAGCAATTGCCGTCGGGTTACTGGTGTCGATCCTCACACCACCGATAATCGCACCAAGACTTCCGAATTTTCAGCCAATAGCTACCGACGCCGGACTGTTCATTCTACCACTTGCGGTATATTTAGGTATCCGAGTAGCATCGTCGTCGCATCGCCAACAGTCAATCTATCTTGCGTTGCTCTGTATCCTGATGTCACTAACGTTGTATCACCCACAACAGGGACTAGTTGCGATTGTGCTGCTATGTGTATTTGCCCTCTCCGGCCTGCTTATTCCATGGCAAGACAATAACTTGGCCAGCGGGAGGGTCCTTAGTTCAGGGTTGGTGGCCTCGATTTTCTTGGCTTGGTGGCTTTCAACGCGAGAGTTGCTCGGTAGCGCAGTTACCGCACTCATTACCAAACTGCAAGCATCGGACACCGGGGCCTCGGCAGCAACCCCTGGATCGGCGTTTGAGCAGATCGGCGGCTCCGTGTTGACACTCTTTGTCAAGTCACTTTCAATCCATCTTGCTATCGCCATCGTCACGGTCGTTTCTAGCTGTCTCGCTCTTTACCGTGTCTGGGCCTACTACAGAGACCGGGAAGGTGAGCCACCAGTTGTGTCAGGACAACTAGTGCGGTATATTCTTGGGTTCCTCCCAGTTTTGGGGCTCGTTATTCTTTATCTTCCAACTGGAGACATCCCCCAGGCAGTTCGCTACGTTGGGATCCTTGTCGCACTGGGGGCCCCTGTCACTGCCGCACAACTCGTTTCAATCAGCAATAGTCAGTATCGGCGAGTCACCCTGATGGTTGTGTTGGTACTCGGGGCATCCCTTGCAGTCCCTGCTATGTTTCGGTCGCCGTATCTGTATTCACCAACTCCACACGTTACCGAAACGCAACTTGACACGTATGCGTGGACCTTCGATAACAGTCAGACCGCAACGCCAGTCATGTCGGTCAATACTGATGTAAAGCGGCAATTGCTTGCCCTGGAAGGATTTCGCGAGGGGAATAGACGGTGGTGGGTCGGTGAGTATAACCCAGACATCGAGACGTCCCGCGGGGTAGGGTTCGTGCCGGCACACTTCGCAAATAGGTCACTTACGACTCTGGGTCGGGCGTCGACGTGGCACTTAGTCTCGACAGATTATGCACGGCAGCGTAATGTCGAACTCTATGATGGACTGCGATTTAACGAGGGTGATTACGCGTATCTTGAATCCAACCGCCAAATCCATCGCGTCTACACAAACGGCGGCGCTGAAGTCTACCAGATACAGCGAAACCAGACGGCGTAACCGTGTGTCACCAATTCACACAGCTTGTCGACAGAGAGAAAAATTATAGCGCTTTTTACCGAGGACTAACCATAGTATACGGCTCACTGCTGACCGGTTAGGCCGTCCACGCATCTACCCACCCACCGTTGGGATTGATCGCGCGATAGCGAACGAAGTTATACTGATCGGCCCCGTCTCCGATCTCGAAGCACTTCTGCGACCACGTTCCATCACGATACTTGTTGATGGAGATACAGTCGTCGGTGCGAAGATTACGACGTGCGAGAGACGTTGCCGCTCCTATCGCCTGTCGAACTGTTGAAGCTGACAGTGGGGCCGCCCATGTCGACAGCGACGTTGTCGTTTGCGACCGCCCCCGCAACCCCCGAGAACAGTAGGCCAGCCGTCCCTGGGTCGGACGGGTTGCCGTGGATAACGTTGTCGTTGGCAAACACGTTGTCTACTTCGATTCGGAGACCGTGATATGACGCACCAGTAATGTACTTGGCAGTGTTCCCCTCGACAGTGTGCTCACCGCCCGCAGCGATGCGGTAGCCGTTGCCGTTCTCGGTCTCTACGTAGTTGTCAACTATCGATCCCGTGCCAGCGAACCCCGTCACGTTGACCGAGTTGTTGGGACCGTCGATGATGGTGTTGCCGTCGAGGACGAAATCCCCGATGTCTTGCATCCGCAGATCGCCGCCGACGATGCGATTATCCGACACATCAACATCTTCGACGTTGCCCGCCCAGATGCCCGTCCCGCTGGTCGTTGTACAATCGTTGTCGGAGATAGTCACATCCAGTTCAACGACTGTTGAGCTGCCAGTCTGAGTCTTGGTGACGATGATGACCTGCTCGTTTGAGTCTTTAAACTCGTTTTGTTTGATTCGCACCCGTCCTGTCGTTGTCGGCTCCCGAATCGCAACCGCACACCGCTTGAGACCCTCGCCGTCGTTGTTTTTGATGATATACTTCTCCACCCCTGCCCCAGTCGGTGTCACGTCATACCCTGCGATATTGTCCTTGCCGAGGCAGTCCCCTGCGATGTGGCTGCCCTGCGTCGACCCATCAGGACCAACTGTCAGTGTGTTGTGCTCGATGATTGCGGTTTGAGTTAGTCGGTTGTTGTAGCCCAGCGAATCGAGTGAGATGTTTCGCTCGTAGGCGTTCGTAAACTCCGATTTTCGGACGATAAGTTTCCGACACGATGATTCGACGTGCCGCGTCGGGTTGCCATCAAACTCGCAGTTGACAGCCTCAACAGTGTCGGCAGGATAGACAGCGTGGAGGCTCGACGTGTCGTCTGGCTGGTCGCCCGTCGCCCGCGTTGGGATCGCGTCCAAAAATTTCACATTCTCGGTTTTGAGATGGCCCACGTCCCCCGCTTCGACGAGATGTGCCGTGGTTGCATCCCCAGGGTTGTTTGGCGCGTTGCCATCAAGCCTGATGTCCTTGATTGTGAGGGAGCCGACAGCAGAGTTGGTCCCGACTGCGATCATCCCCGTGTCAGCCCCGTCAGCGGTCTTGATAAACGATGACTCTGGCCCTGCCCCACAGAGAGTCACATCGTCGACGCCGTCGATCTCAATGGTCGTGTCGTGTTTGACGCGCCCAACCCAGACTGTCTCACCATCGCTAAGCTCCTGTGGCAATGCTTCCAGATCTGATTTGGTTTTGATGATGTGGTCAGCGACGCCAGCGAGTTTGTCTGTATTGAGCGCTGGCCCTTCGAGCGTTCCGTCCTGCTTTTCTCGCCACTGGTTGAGAAATCTGAATAGTCCCATTGTTAGTGTGCCTGCTGGATGGTGATGTCAGCGGTCTCTCCGGCCGCCGCTGCGGAGGTCACTCGGACCCGGATGTACGCGTCGCCGGCGACGAACGTGTCCCGGATATCCTGGAGATCGTCGACGTCGGCTGCGGCGTAGGTCTCTTCGGCCTCGAACCAGTCCTGCGGGTCGCCGGTTGGACTGACGTCAAGGGCGTACGATGCGTCGGCTGTCGCGTCGATGTTGAGCGAGACGAGCGCGTCGCCGGGCGTTTCTGCTCGCAGAACCACGCCGGTCGTGCTGATGTCAGCACCGCTCGCTCGGGTTTTGGATTGTTTCTGAACCATCTGTTGTCCTAATTCGTGGACGTGTCGCCGTCGAACCAGACGACGCTGTCCTCATCTTCGAGGTAGTACAAGCCGGGCTCGCCGTCGGACAGGTCAGCTTCCGACGCGACCGTCGTCACGCCGACGTTGCCGTCAGATAGCAGCTGGTCGATCCGGTCAAAGGCTTGCCCGTACAGCGTCACCCAGTTCGGCGTTCCGTCGTACCCAACCGCAGGGTACTCGATGCCGTAGGTGTCTGTCGTCTCTGTCGTGTCGTTTGCCATACGAAAAGGCTCCTCAGATATCTGGCAGCCGCTCGAACCCGTCGAACAAGACGTCGACGTCGTAGCGGTAGTAGTCCGACCACGTCTGGCTCTGTGGCGCCGCGTTCGTCAGCTCCAGATGCGTGTAGTCGATGCTCGGCGTCCCGGTGTCGGGGAAGCTCCGGACACGGAGGATCGCCCGTCGGATCACCCGAACCAGCGAGGACCAGGGCGCTCCGCTGTCCCCGGACTCGTCGACGTAGCCGTACTTGTCTGCGGTCAGACCCTCGATACGGATGCCAGCAACTCGCTCGATATCGTGGTCGTACTCGGTCCCGATCGGCGTCGACGACTCGTCGACACTGGCGATCGAGACGATGTTGCCACGCCTCAGTTCGCTCTTGCGCTGTTCGATGTCGTCCTCGTCCTCGACGTCTTGCCGGTCGATCAACGCCAGCGGGGGCGGGTCCTCGCCGGCGGGTCGCATCCCGGCCGGAAGGCTGCCAGCGCCGTACTCTTCGCGTATCCGCTCGATCAGAAAGTCGACCTCCTCAGTCATCCTTGCCCGACCTCCCGTCGAAGCCAGTTGAGGCTGTCACGGATCGCGCGGGACTCCGGGATCCCTCCCGTCTCGCTGCCCCATTCAACCGATTCCGTCTGGATCCACTGGTCGGCCTCTTCCCAGAAAAAGTGCAGAAGCGGGTCGCCCTCGATGGTGTGCGGGCTGACGCCGAACTCGTAGAACATCGGCAGGTCGCCCTCCCACGACCATTCGACGTGGATGGACGTCCGGTCGCGCGTGAAGTCGACGCCGCCGAACGTCGCCGGGAAGAACTCGAGGTCGTACCCCTGCTGACCGGCATAGCTGTCGATGGCGTTGTGGGCCTGCTGCACGCTCTGGTACACGAGGTTGCCCTGGGCGCCGACCATCGTTTCCTCGACGCCGTCCAGCAGGCTCTGTCTAGCCGCGTCGGACGGTGCCCGCGGGACGCTGATGTCGAGCGTCGCGCCGAGCGGGTCGGTGGTGAGCTCGAGGTCAAACTCGATAGTGACCGAGACGTCTGCCACGTCACCGGTACACCTCCAACAACTCCTCGGACTTGCGCTCGAACTGGTCGGCTAGCGATTCGACGCTGCGGACGCGGGCGTTCTCGGGAATCTGTACGGCGGCTTCGTCGACGAAGTCAGACGCGGCTCGGAACGCGACAGCGCGGCGAATCGTCTGCGGCAGCCCCTCGTAGCCATACTCGAAAAAGGCATACACAGCGTTACTGAACGTGTCCAGCTTCCACTCGTCTGCCGTGTCGTCGTACAGGTTCGACACGTCGAGATAGAGCGCGGACCAGCCGCCGTTGTTGACACGCACGTAGGCATCATCGCCCAAGCCGTCGGGGGACTGCCCGACACTGTAGTCATCGCTCGCCACCCAGTCCGTGTAGCTCCCGTCGCCATCGCGAACGAGTAGCTTCGTGACGGCGCCGGCGTCGCGACGGGCGAGGTCGAGTTTGGTGTACGACCCCTGCCACGTCTTCGGCGCTGGTCCGTCGTCATCAACGACGATCGCCGACGGCGTCGGGATATCTTGCTCGTCATCCCGGGACTTGGGCCCGGTCGGAATGTCGATGTCGGTGGCTTCGTCGAGGATGTCTGCCCCCGCCGGCGCGTACCAGTGGCGCTTTAGCGTCTTTTCCAGCCACTCGGTCTGTGCCGTGATCGAGTCGACGGCGATCTGCTTGTCTTGGGAGATGTCGCCCGGTAGCGACGCCTCTTGCATCGCCCGACGCAGGTCCTCAAGCGTGCAGTACCCGACGGATGGCATACGTTAGTCCTCCTTGACAGCGTTGATGCGGCTCTGGATAGCCTCGATAGCGGTGTCGCGAGTGTCGCCGGCCTCTTCCGCCTCGTAGACGGCTGCCAGCACGTCGATGTCGTCGATGTCGTTGAGTTTGTCGCGAAGCTCTTTGACCGAGTGTTCGCTCGGGTCGGGGATCGGGGCCCCAGCATCGGGTGGCCCGTCCTCTTGGCCGACAGCCTCATCGCCGGCGTCGTCGACCGCCTCGAAGTCCTCGTGATCTGCGAGATACGCATCGAGCTCGTCGTCAACGGTCTTTGCATCGCCGGGCTCGAACTGGCGCCCGCCGACACGGTAGATGCCGCCGTCAGCAGTGTACCGGACTGTTGGCATGACTAGCCACCTCAGGCAGTCGCGACGTTGTTGATGAGGACTGCGCCCTCTTCGTCTTCGACTTGGAAGTCGTCCCGGGTCCGCATGAAGTAGCGGGCGAAGAGGTCGTTCTCGGCGGTCTTGTCGGTCGTGTCGAGCACCTCGACCTCGGTATCTCGCCAGACACCGTAGATGAGGTTCTCGGGGTAGGTGAACAGCGCCGTCCCCTCGGGCCAGCCGGCGAACCCGTAGACGTCGTAGTTGAACGGCGTGAGGTCCTCGTCGCTGAAGATGACCGCGGCGCCGAGTGGGTCCTCCCGCTGCGTGAGGTCGTACTCCCAGTCCTCGATCTGGGAGAGGTTCATCATGTAGACGGGCTCGTTGACCGTCGCCGACCGCTTGAACTTGTTCGGGAGCGCCGCCCGAGCCTCGTGGAACAGGCTCGTGTCGATGGCCCCGCCAGCGTGGTCGTAGATGTTGGTGCCGCTTCGGTCGTTGAGGATCTTGAGCCACCCGTCGTTCTGGGTGAGGAACGCCTGGCTGTCCCCGCCGGACGTGTCCGTCGTGTCGCCGTTGATCCCGAGGTCCTGCGTGTCGACGGCCCACTGGCGGGCCATCTTGTCCAGCACGATCTCGTCGACCTGTCCGATGGTATCTTCAACACTCTCGCGGGGCAGGTCCCAGTCAAGGACGCCTTTTTCGGCATCCATCTTGATGCCGTCCGTATCGACCGACGCGGAGCCGTTGGAGGTTCCCTCTTCGGTGCCGGCACCACGTCGCTGACGCTCGCCAACCCCGATACGAGGGAGCTCCATCTTCGGCCGTGGCAGGATCTCCGTTCGGACCATGTCCATCAGCATGGCCGTATCCTGCACCCGACTGTACCACTCATTGAAGAGGTCCCGCGGCATCACGCCGCCGGAGAGATCGGCCGGGGAGACGTCCTTGAGTGCGTCCTCGTTGGCCTTCCGGACGCCAGTCATCCCGGCGTACGCATCGGCGCTCATCGGCCACCTCCGGACTGCGCGGCCAGGTCATTCAGCTTCGACTTGGGGGTGAAGAACGCGGCGCGTTCGTCGATGCCGCCGTCGTCGCTTCCCTTCTCGGCGCCGGTCAGCTGCTGGGACTCGGTTGTCCCGGTCTGCTTGGAGATGGCGTCGATGCGCTCGGCGTTCTTCTGCGTCTGCTCGACGACTGCCTTTGCCCATTCGGGGGCATCCTCCAGCGGGTCGTCGTCGCCGTCGGCGTTCTGGAGTTCGTCCAGCCGCTCGGCGTTTTCTTCGGTCTGTTCCATCAGCTCCTGTGCCCATTCGGGGGGCGAGTCGTCCTTGTTAGACATGTCGTCTCCGGTGGCGTCTTTGCCACCGTCGTCGTCCGGCGTGTCGCCGCCGGGGGCGTGGTTGTCGGCTTCCTTCGCCGATGTCGAGCCATCTAGGGCCTCGGGCCCGCTGCCGTCATCGGAGCCAGTCAGTGTGTTGAGAAACGCCGTCGCGGCGCTGGTCAGCTTGCTCTTCGCGCCGGGCTCGCTTGCCCCGTCGACGTTGACGCCACGGTCAAGAACATCCCACAGTCGCTCGGCCTCCTCTTCAGAGTGGCCGCGCTCCAGCGCCTCCTCGATGAACCCGTCGCGGTTCCCGAGGTGGTCCGCCAAGCGCTTCTCTGCAGTCGCAACCTGTGCCTTCGACGCCGAGAGGATCTGGGCATCGGGCACCGCCGGGATGTCGACCGCGCTGACCTCCTGCATGATGCCGTCGGTCAACTCCCAGTACTCCTCGACGTCGACGGAGTCGGGGACGGAGACCTCGTCGGGGAGGTCGTCCGGATCGTCACCGTTGTACGACCAGTCGACGTTGACTGCGCCGATGGAGTGTCCGCCGAGGATATCGTCCTCGACGAGACTCCAGAGCTCATCGTCGTGGTAGGCCCAGGTCTGGATCCATGCGCCGGCGTCGACGGTCTGCCCGCCGATCTCTTCGGCCTCGTCGAGGACCTCGTTGCGTTCGAGCGTCATCCAGTCGGACGGCCAGACGGCGTGCATCACGCCGCCATCCGCCTCGCCGACGTCGACGAACGCTTCGAACTGGGCGGCGAACGCCTGGAGGGTCTCGGGCCGCTCCCAGTCGCCGTGATGGTCGACCGTCCACGGGACCATGACGACGCCCGTTGCGGTCTGGGCGTCCTCGTCCTTCTGGACGTAGTCGACGCGTTTCTCGTAGTGCTGTTCGTCGCGCTGGTTCGTCATGTATCAGCCCTCGTCGTTGGCGGCGTCATCGCCATCCTCGTCGTCGGCACGACCGGTGTCGAGGACGGCGCGCTTTTCGCCGCGCTCCTTGTCGCTGTTCTTACTCATGTGAGAATCGTGCCCGGTCATGCCTCGCGCGGGGAGCCGGGGACTCCCGCGGTCATCGGAAACCAATACTTAACAAGTGCCCCAGTGTCTAATTTAACATGCCAAGAAGCTTTAATGACGTTGTAATCCATCTCCGAAGTGACGACTCACCTGGTGGCAATTCATATCCTCGTGCCTTCATGTTAGATAACGGATGGCTGGAGGTCACGCACCCAGACGGACATACGCCAGAATCAGAATATTTCTCACCATCTGAGGTTGAAAGTTTCTACGAACAATAACTAAGCTCACGCTCCAATCTGGGGCCAGCCGCTGGTGTCAGTCAACTCCTCGTAGACGTAGTCCCACTTGACGTTCTCGTGGTGGAAGGAACCGTGACTGCTGGCCTCTTTGAGACCTTGCCACGTCTCCTCAGGGACGTCGAGGTAGACGTAGATCCGGTCGACTGGGTCGCCGTGGAAGCGGATGTAGAGGTCCCGCGTCTGGCGGTCGTAGAGGCCGGCGACGAGGTTGCTGCTGTCAAACTGCATCATATCAACCCGGGTCTCGTCGGGCGAGAGTGGGTCGTCCGCCTCGACCGTGACGCCAGAGCGGGTGCCGACCTTGTTCTCTTTCGGTGGGGCGTCCTCGGGCCGGCTGGCCTGGGTTCCCGACGCGTCCTCGTCAAACTCGCTGCCGACGTTGGCGACCAGCGTCTGTCCGTCGACGGGGTGGTCATCCGGCAGTGGGTCCTGGCCGATCATATCCAGCGCTCGGTCAACCGGGATTGCACCACGGACAGCCTGAATCTTCGACCGTGCGGTTCGCGCCTCTTCGGCCGGCTGGTCGGCGCCGCGCAACACGAAGTCGATCGTCCAGTCGTCGACGCCGAGCGCGGTCTGGTGCAGGATGCGGTAGAGCCGTGCCTCAAACTTCGCCTGCTCCGGTGCGATGACGTCTTCGGCGAACTCCTGAACCTGCGCCTGGGAGTTCGACCGGTTTGACGTGTCGGTGACGTTGATGAGGATCGGCGGCACCTCGTGCACCTTCGCGATCTCGTGTTCGTTGCGCCGGCGGAACTCTTGGAACTCCATGTCGCCCTGGTCCGTCGCCCCCAGCGGTTCGAACTCGATCTCGACGTCGCTTGGGTCGCCCTCGGCCAGTGGGTCGTCGCTCTGGAACTCGAAGCCGTCGACCTCGAGGATCGCGGTCCGGTACCGCTGGCCCTTGAGGTTCTGCTGGAGTTCTCGCAACTCCTGCTTGCTCTCCTCGGTGAGCGTGCCGCCGTAGACCTTGATGGCGTAGTGAGGGATGCCTAGGTTGTCGAACATATCGTGGTTCATCTCTTGGGCGGCTTCGTCGGCGGCCATCGTCCGCATCGAGGCGACCCAGTCCGGGATGCCGTAGTACAGTGACAGTGGCGACGGGTTGGGAATGAAGAGCAGCTCGTTGGCCGGCCCGTTCGGGAGATCCTCGGCGCTCGATGCGACCTCTCCGGTCTCCTTGTCGACGAACGTCGGGTCGTCGCCGTAGCGGTCGCCAGCCTCGCCGAAGTAGCGCCGGCGCCCCTGTCGGATCTGGACGTAGCCGTGACCACTCTCGATCTCTTCGCGTGTCTCGCCGTTTGCGGTCTCGATCTCCGTCGTCGTCTTGCGAACGCGTGTCGTCGCCGACGGGACGTGGGCCAACCCGACCGGCGTGCCGTCGCCCTCGACGAGGATCTCCAGCGACGCCCACCCGATGCCGTGGTAGTCGAGCCGGGACAGTTCCAGTACCTCCTCGGGCGTCGCAGCGGTCGTGTTCTCGGGGCCGATCGACCACTTCGAGTCCGAGCCGTGCCAGAAGTTGTTGACTGCCTGGTACGCATCCCCGTCTGGGTCGGGGCTGTCGGCGCTTGGGTGCGGGACGATGTCGAAGCCGTACCCACACTCATACCGGGCCTTCTTGCGAAGGCACGCTTGATGCGTCTCGTTGAGTTCTTGGAACGAGGCCAGCGTTTCGGGATTGTACGGCGGGACGATGCCCCGACCGACGTCCGTTGCGATGCGCCGTTCGTCTAGCTGTGTCGTCTCCTTGGCCTTCTGCATCGCCCCGCTGTTGCCGGGCGTCGAGATGGACAGGGAGACGCGCGCCTCGTCAGATGTGTCGTCTGTCATGATTAGAGATAACTCACTCCGCTGGAGTTGTCGCCGTCGCGCTTCTCGGCCCGGCTGGCCGCTGCGGCGAGTTGGTCGAACTTCGAGACCGCCAGCGCGAACCCATCAACGCTATCGTCGTAGCCGTTGTCCGGCGCGTGGTATTTCGTATACCCCGTCTCCGAGACGTCCTCTTGGAGTTGCCGGAGTTCGAGATGGAGTTGGTCCAACGCGGGGATGTCTGGGACGGTCAGGTCGCCAGCCTCGACGAGCGTCGCCAGCGTCTCGATGAGCTGTTTCTTGGTTTTCGGCGAGAACGACACCGGTTCGATGTTGACACCAGCGCCAGCGAGGTCGGCGACGATCTTGTTGTCACGGGAGGCATCGGGGATGACTACGCCGCCGTACGTGCTGTAGACGCGCTTGGCGTGGGCTTCGATGCCGTCCCAGGACTCATTCTGGCCGCGGTGATAGTACGCCAGCTCGCCGGCGGCGTCGACGGCGAGGGTCACGCGATAGTCTCGCGAACGAGCGAAGTCGACGCCGATGGCGACCGGGCGAGTGACGGCGTCGGGCGACCGCCGGACCTCGCCGACAAACTCGCCACTCGGATCGTGCTCTTGATCGACAGTGACGTCGTAGTCACCGGTGAACAGCTTGTCGTCAAGCTCGCGAAACACCTGCCCGCCGTCATCGGGGAGCTGCGCCAGATACTCGCGCTCGAACAGGTGCGGTGGAACCGTCCCACGCTTGTCCTCGGGGTTCTCGGCCAGAAACGGGTTATCGGAACTCGTCGCGTGCCACGACGCGTACTCAGGATGGTCAGCGGACTGGCCGTAGTCGTAGAACCGATGGAACCACGACCGCGGCCGGTAGGGTTTGGAGATGAACAGCGCGCAACCCCGCGTGTCCAGTAGCATCGGTTCGAGGTCGCCATACCAGATCCCCTCGCGCATCTGGTCGGCCTCGTCGAGGATGATCCGGTCGACGCCCTCGCCCTGGAGGCTCTGGGGCCGGTCGAACGTGCGGAACTCGATACGAGCGCCGTTTTCGAGTTCGATATAGCGGGGTTTGGACTCGCCGTAGTCCGCAATCCAGTCGTTCGGGATGGCGCTTTTGACCGTGTCATAGCCGTGTTTATTGGCCTGGTCGTAGGTCGGCCCGACCCACCAGACGAGGACGCCCATCGGGTCATCCGGTCCCCACTGCGAGCCCCACGGCCGGCGTGCGTATTCGATGGTGTCGATCGCCCCGGTGATGTTCTTGCCCGCTCGCCGGCCCCAGCGGCAGACGCGAAACCGAGCGTCCGACTGGAGGACTTGGCGCTGTTTCTCGTGAACCGAGTACTCCGGCGCCGGCTGGAGTGGGTCGGCCGGGATGTCGTCAGTTGTCGTCGCCATCGTCACCTCCGTAGGTCACAAAGTCAGCGGTGACGTCGTGGGTGGCGTTGACCTCAGCGTCGAGTTCTACTTCTTGACGCTCGGTCTTGATGAACTTGAACGACCGCTCTAGAAGGAACCGGGCGAACGAGACGTCTATCTCGTCGTCGGGGTCAAGTGCCCGCCGAGCGAGTCGTTCGGCCGCTCTCGCACGCGCACGCTTGAAGCTGTTAGAAAACTCCTCATACTTGTCGAGGTACTCGTACAGCGTCGGTCGGGAGATACCGCCCTTGTTGGCGACCTGCTTGAGATTCAGCGGCCCGTCGGCGGCGTCGAGGAGATCCTCGCGGGCCTTCTCGAACTTCGACGGCCGGCCACCGTCGTCGGTGTCGGTTTCCTCAGTGTGGATGCCGCACCGACCGTCGTCGTACTTCGCAGTGTAGTCGCACAGCTCGCCGTCGTTCTTGATTTCGCCGCAAGTCTCTTCGTCATCAGTCATGGGTAAACAGTTACTCGTCGCTGTCAGTGTCGTCGCCCTGGACATCGGCTGCCTCGTCGAGCGCCGCACCGAACGTCGCCCGACCGAACACGGCGAACCCAGCGGCGATGACGATGGCGAGGATGACGACCTCCCAGAGCGTGCCGAGTGGGTTGCCGGTGAGCTGGCCGTGGGCCCACAGCGCGGTGACCGTCGCGATAACTGCGGTCCCAACGGCGGCGCGAAGGGCTCGGTACGGTCGTTGGGGTCGTTGCATCAGTTGTCGTCCCGATTGGTGGTCTGTTGCGACCGGACCTCGGCGAACGCCGTCGCGAGGGCCGCGTAGTCGGCGGCGTCGATGCCGTTGTAGAGGCCGAGCGTGGCGATACTGAGTACGGTGATGATGGTCGCATCGGCGTTAGTGAGAAACAGCGCCGTCAGGGCAATGCCGATGATGCCAGCGTTGACGAGGATGGTGCGCAGGATTTTCAGCGTTTTCAGCATCCGGAGGTCACCACCCGACCGAGCGATCTCGCAGTAGTCGTCGGCGAGGACGTCGTGGACGTACCAGGGCCGTTGTGTCTGACTCATGATGCATCGTGGGCCCCGGCCCGGTCGGTTAGTCGGCTGGCGGTGCTTGACTGAATCATAACTGTCCGGCTGGGGAGTTGCACCCCGCGCTCTGTGTGAGCGTACTGAATCCGGACTGGGCGGTCGACGTCGGAGTGACGAGCTGGGCCGACCGGTTGACTGGCGATGCGGACCCTACCGCCGGACTACGTGGCGGATCATCGGGGCCGGCGACCCGCTTTGACGGCTCTCGCGACGGCCGTCGAGAACGTCCCGAAGTCGTCGCCGGCGTAGTCTGGGTCCCGCTTGAGCTCACCGACCTCGACGAGCAATGCAAGCGGATCGTGAGCGGCACCGAACTCAGTTAGCGTCGCGATGATGCCCACTGCAGCTTCCAGGGCCTCGCTGCGAGACCGTGTCGACGGTGATCGGTGGGTGTCGACAGCGCCGCAGAACGCACATGCCGTCGACGAGTCGAGATTGTCGCCCGGCGGGTTCGCGTATTCGGTGCGGCCGGCGAGTTGCTCTTGTTCGTGGTACTCGCGGTCGGCGGTGTTCCATCTGGGCTCACCTTCCGGGAGATCGTACTCGACGAAACACAGAATGTCACCGACGCTGCGGCCCCAGTTGTGGCCGAAGTTGTGCTGGGCACGGATCCGTCGGTAGCATTGCTGGCAGCATAGGCTGGGGTCTGCGACCAGCGTCTCGAAGACGACCTCAGGTTGATCGGGGACGTCGACGTCGTCGGTCGCGATGCTCGCGGTGGGTGAAAACTGGATACTCATAGCTGGGGGAGGTCACCGCCGGTGTAGAGCGGCTGGGGAAGTGGACGTGAACTACTACAGGGGCGTTTGTTAAACCGGATCCGCAAGCGGCCTTTACCACTGCGGGTCCCACGGGATATTCACAACTCTGATGCCCGCTTTCCAGACGCCCATGTTGAGTGCGCACATGATGTCCCTCTCACGATTTGCACTTGGATGAACAACTGGAATAGGGTATCCAAAACACGCAAAAGAAAAAGAGTTTGTGACCTGAAAACAACGGCTGTTACTACTAATCTCATGCAAGCAACTCCCAATAATCCAGCTGCAGCCGAATTAACTCTGCTACAGTTTGTTGCGTTAGCGCTTCCTGCTGTGGCAATTCTTCTCCAAGCAGTAATCCAGCAACATGATCAGATGGATGACTACTCTTCGCAATCTTGGACGGAAATTAAACTCATTCAATACAGTTTTTATGCGTTAGTTATGTCTGGCTTAGTCTTCATTTATCCTATATTTATTGAAAATAGCTCCATATATGTCCAAATAGGGATTCTGATCGCAGGCGGTGCCCTACTACTCTTGATACCTGCAACTTGGTTTGGTCTACGTAGGGGTAGGTATGGAACAAATAAATTTGAGACTCCTGAGAAAGAGGCCAAATCAAAACTGAAATTATACGTACCATTTATGATTGGCGCAGCAGTTATCGGATTAATAGCAAGATTTCTTCCAACTATTTTAGGTACGTTCACAACAGCCTCTATAGAAAATTCAGTACCCTTCATAAACAACGTGGTAGTCGGTGCAGTTATTGCAACTAGTATATTATTATTCCTACAATTAGTAGAAATATATACTAAATTCAAGGCGCGTGACCAAGCACAGCAGGCCTGGAATGAAACATTAATTAAGAATCTGGAGGAGATTGAATCGCTATTAGAATCTTACTCACTAGAAGACGATGCCGGTGTGAGACATTACAAATATATGCTGAAGAAATTAAATAACACCTCAGAAATATTGGGGGAGTTGATAGAGGACGTGCCTGAGGGGGTTGACGAAGATCGCTTGCGAAGGGTACAGGATTTATCTAATCAATTATCACTTCTCCAGGACCTCACTGGAGCGTTAATATCTGCCCTTGAGGATGCCCAAGCATTCGATAAACGGTACCAGAGCTTAGTCTCCGAGTTACAATCCACCCGTATGGGTATAGATGCGGAGGCCGAGGATGCCTCAGCAGAAATTAATAGGTTAGAGGATTTGAAAAATAGTACAGAAGAAAAACGAGAAAGACAGTTGAACCAAGTTGAAGATTTAGAGGCAGACATTTCGGAAACAATCAGCCAGATAAACTCAATCATAGAACTGTTACACGATTAAGAGAAGTTATAAAATGGTCTGCGAGTCAGTCGCTAGATTTGTAACGGGGGCTTCGGGCGTCTTTTCCCGGGCGATAATCAATTAATTCCTGCTCTTGCAACACATCAATTGCATCCCGAGCTGTTCGGTCAGGTAGGGCGGTTCGTGCCCGAATCTCAGCCAAACTCAGAGGGCCACACTCGTCTACAATCAGGTAGACCAGTTTTGCTGACGGCGGTACGTCCGCAACCTCGGGGGAGAGTGTGAGATCTGTCATAGGGTAGAGCGGTGGCTGTCTGGCCGTCCCGCGAACGGCCGTGAATCGGTCATCGAGTGGTCAGTCTGAGGCCGACCGCCAGTCCCAGACTGCTGTGTCTCCTTGGTCATCGGTGCTCGCTCCGGTCGTGGGTGCGTCGACGGCAGGGGCGGTGTCCCGAATCGCCAACGACCACGTATAGGTATCCAATACGGCATCGTTGGCAGTCTCGCCCAGGTCCACAACGCCGGCGTTGGGCAGCCCATCATCGGCGTACAGCGTCGCACCGTGTGCGCCGCCACCCTCGAAGGCCTGCACCACGTCCATGCCCTCGAGGCGATGGAGCGTCTGGCGGACGTGCTCTTTCGTCACGCCAACGGCCTCGGCAATTTCCCGAGCCGTCTTTGACGTCGTCGACGACCGGAGTTCCTCTACGATGGCTCGCTGCGCGTCGGTGAAGGTCCACTCGATGCCTGACACCTGGACGTCGGCGAAGTCAGCTGGCATCGCGTCGGTTCGGACGAACACCGTCGCGTGGCTCTCGGGGTCGTCAGGGTTCCGGGCGTACCGGCCGGCGGCCTGGGCCGTGTGATTCTCACGAACACTCGCGAGGATGGCCTGGGCAGTCTCGGCGTCGGGGCCCTCGAAACCGCGCCCGTGGGCACGCTCTTGGGCACCGTCGACGTCGACCGTCTCCGGCGCCGCGTCCAGGTCGAGCTCGGCCAGCAGGTCGAGAACGAAATCGTCGCCGGGGTCGATGGATCCCTCGACGAGACCGACGTCCTCGTGAGCGAAGTCGTTCCGTGACTTCTCCTCGCCGTAGTGCATCGTCCGGTCATCGACGTCGTTGACGCTGGCGTCATCGAGGATTTCTTGCAGCTGAGACTCGACGGCGCTGGTCGTGATGGCGGTCCGGAATCCATCGCCGTACTCCTCGCGGAGGTGCTCGACCATCGTCTCGACTTGGTCGCGCTGGAAGTACTCACCGCTCGCGAGCGGCCGGGTCGCCTCGCCAACCTGGACGACGCGAAGTCCGCGCTCATAGCGGCGCCAGAGTCGCCGCTCCTCGGGGTCGAGCACCGCGGTGGTGTCGATGTGAGGGACTGTGTTGACGGCCCACACCGGCTGGGCGGGGTGGGCGTCCAGCCCGATCACACTGCGGGCATGTGAGAGGTCCGGTACCGTCCGCACTGTCCGGATGTCGTTGTCCTCGTCCATCGCGACGGTCACCCAGACGCGGTTCCACCCATCGCCCTCGCCGGCGTTGGCGTCGAGTCGTGGTGGCTGGTGGGGTGTCTTCCCGACCCGGCGGCCATTTCCTCGGTCTTCGGCATGGAAGATAGCCCTCGCGAGGGCTGGAGCGAGGGTATGAGCGTCGGGCTCGGAGATGTACCACTCCCGGTCGGGCTCGAAGTCGAGACAGTGTTGGAGCTGGTCGCGCTCTTTGCCGGCGTCGCCACCCCAGCCGTTGTGGTCGACCAGTGAGATGAACGACTCCCAGGTGGTGACCGGCGCGTCAGCAGCCTGGAGGAACGCGGTGATGGCGCGCTCGATGCGCTCTTTCGTGAGGTCCTGCTGGAAGTCGGGTTCCTCGTCGATGACGATGTTCGCGGACTGCCGGAGTCCGGGGACGTGGGCGAAGTTGTGGGTAGCGATGACGAGCGACCAGTCGCCCTCGCGGAGGACCTCCCACTGCTCGATGGCAGGACACTTGGCCGACTCGCCTTCGTCAAAGTCGCCCTTTTCGTCGTCGTAGGTCGTTGATGACCCGATACAGCAGGGGAGTGTCGTCGACTGGTCGTTGTGTTCGGCGAGATACTGGTGGGCGGCCGAGAACGGTATGCCCTTCCCCTCGCACTGAGCGTCGAGCCACTGACTTGCGGGCTCGCCCTCGATGGTGATAACCTGTCGGTCGGCGTCGGCCTCCCGAGCATCACGGGGATCGTGGTCACCCGCAGCGACGGGGCAGGCCTCGTGTCGTGACTGCAGGACGAAGTGCTCGCCACCGTGTTCCGCAGCGGCCTCGGCGGCTTCATCGCGAGCGTCGCGGGTGGCCGACAGGTGGACGACCGGCTGGTCGCCGGTGACATCGTCAAAGGCGTCCCATCGGGAGGTCGCGACGGCGTAGGACTTCCCCAGCGATGTCGGTGCGTCGACGACAGTCTCGTCCTCGTGGCGCATCGCCTGCTTGATGGTGTCGAGTAACTCGTCGCGAGCATCGTCCGTCGACGGCCACTCTAGGCCGCGCTTCTTTGCGGCCCGGCGCCGCTCTCGCTGCGGAAGTGCTTCGAGCTGGCCGAGCGGTAGTGCGCTGGTTGGCTCGCCGTCGACGTCGTCGTCTCGGGCCCACGCGTCCTGCAGGAGCGGGTGGGCGTCATCGTGATCACCGTCATCGTCGACACCATCGTCTTCGAGCTCGGGGATGTCGAAGCCGAGGTCGCGGAGGTGCTCGACACCGGTCCACCAAGTCGCGCCGGACACACCGCCGGCGGCTTGCTCCGGGCGGAGTTCGCCGGCGTCGATGGCGGCCATGACCACAGGGCCACCGTAGCCACCGCGGTCGCCGGTGTCCATCCATCGCTCCGAGTTGACGATGTTCGCCGTCCCGTTGGAGTTCGGCCCCCAGGTCGGCGCGAACGCGCGCTCGCCATCGCTCGTCGACGCTGAGTCGTTCCAGCGGTGGACGATAGTCCGCTCGGCGACGCGCTGGGCATCGAGGCAGTCCAGGGCATGGAAGATGTCTCGGATGTCGGTCGTTGTCTCGTCGGTGGACGTCGCCGTGGGCTCGTAGTCAGAGCTGTCGAACTCTTCGCGAGCGGCGGCGGGCTCGTCGATACGTTCAGCCTGACTGGCGGCGACCGGGTCGTTGACCTGCACGAGCGTCTCGACAACATCATCGTTCCACTCACGAACTTCGGTCGGCGTCCCGGCCACGTGGTCGCCGGTCATCACACAGACACGCTTGCCGGGATACACTTCGATAGCGGGGAGGTCGTCGTTGCTTCCCCACGGATCGTCGTCGAGCTGCCACGACGCCTGCTTGACGCCGTCGGGAAGCTCACCGCGGTAGATGGCGTGGGCGCCGGCGCCAGACTGGGAAATGTCGGCGTAGGTCAGCCCAAGGTGTTCGAGCATCGCGACGAACGCCGGATGGAGCTCGCCGGTCTCAGGATCCCGGACATCGTCGCCGTCGACGTAGGCGAACGGGTCGTCGGGCTGTTGCAGGAACGCCCGGCCGTCGAGACGAGGGTCGACCTCGGCCATCGCGATGTCCTCGCCGTCGAGGTAGTGGCCGTCGTAGCCCCACTTGTACCGAGCGTCACAGTCACACGTCGACGCGGTAGTATGGCCGTCCTTGCTGCACTCGGCGGGGGCATCACTGTCTCCCCACGGTGCGAATGGCTTCTTATTTTGGTGGCCCATCCACTGCTCGCGCTCAAGCAGCGCATGCGGGTAGACATCCGGCTCCGAGTTAGCCCAGTCGGCTCCGCTCCAACGATCCCATTCGGGATCTCGCTGCGGCCGTGATGGTGACCCGCTTACGCGGTCCCCCGTATTTTTACTTGAATCTTGTCCAGATTCAGGGGTGTCCTCGTTGAGGACCTCTGCGACATCGGTCGGTGGCTCGCCGAGCGCACCGGCGATGGCGACCATGCTGGCGTCGGGATTGCGTTCGAGGTAGTTCTCGACACGCTCCCGCAGCGAGAGGTCGCTCAAGGCGACCACCTCCAATCGTCGAGCGTTGTCTGGCCGTCAGTGTCAGGCCGCTCAGGGCCGTCACTGGGATGGGGGACGTTCTCGACTCTTTCCTCGCCGTCGGCATCGAGACAATCGTCGACGACATCGACGGTTTCGCCGTTGTCCAGTTCCGGCCGCTCGGTGATGTGCTGGACAGTCCCGTCCAGAGCGGGCCCGTCGTAGGAGACACGCCCGCTCATGCCTGACACCCCGCAGTTTCCACTGCAACATTCGGATAACTATCTATTGCGTTATGTAATTCATTATCGGGGTAGCCGGTCAGATAGCCGTCGTTAGAACGGTTCTGCCGATGGGTATGTAAAGTTTCAGAGTAGTGCCCGGGGAGGGCTCCGAACCCTCGATCTCCGCATGGCCCAGGTCTGGGGCGTGACGAGCGCCCCGGGGTCATGACGGGTGCACTGCCGCATGAGTCGAAAGACCCTATGAGTGCGGCGCTATGTCCAGCTAAGCCACCCGGGCGCGGGTGCATTCAGGCGTTGGCCGTTAGCCGTCTTGAAGGTTCTCATCTCTGCCGGGACTGTGGCACAGTCCCACGCTGTGTCCGCCTGATCGGCGCTGATAATCGACCCGCGGATTTAAGCCACCACGCAGGTATGCAGGCAGTATGGAGATACCAGACCTCGTCCAGCAGGAACTCGGGGACGAGGAGATCCGGGGCGGTGTCAACCTCGGCGACGAAGACGCGGCCTGTTTCACACCGACCCGGACGCTCGTCTACCGCGGTGAGGGCCTTCTCAGCGACGAGAAGGTCGACAGCTATCCGCACGACTTCGAACGGCTCACGGTTTCGGAAGGCCGACGCAAGACCAAGTTCTCGCTCATCTACACCAGCGAGAAACTCGAACTGTCTGTTCCCGGGAGCCGCAGCGACGCCGTCCTCGAACGGCTACTCGAAGGGAAGCTCACTGTCTCGGGCGGTATCGACCCGGACGAGAGTCTCGCCGGCGTGTTCCGGTTCAGCGAACTCACGTTGGTCGTTACCGACCGCCAGCTACTCAAGCACATCGGCAACGTCTCCTGGGATGCCGACTACGAGGCGTTTTCCTTCGACGACGTGACCGGCCTGGAGTTCGAGGAGGGGAGCGTCGCTACAGCTGTCGTCCTCTCGTTCAACGAGCGGCCAGAGCGGATCAAGGCACCGTCCGAGCAGGCACCGATGGTCCGGAAAACACTCGAAGAGGCTCTCTTCGCGTACCACGAGGTCAGTTCGCTCGCTGAACTCAATGCCAAGGTTGGGGCCAGTTCCGAGAAGAATGCCGACGAAGCCGGCAACGGCCTCGGCCTCGAATCCGGCATTGACCCGCTTGTGAGCAACGACGAGCAGGGCGGTGACGGTTCCGAAGGTGAATCCACGAGCGCCAACACGCAGACCACGACCGCAGCGACCACCGAACAGGGAACCACCGCCGAAGCCACGACGGATTCCCAACCCAGTGACGCATCCGGCATCGACACCGACTCGGCTGAGCCGGACACCTCGGCAGACCCCGACGTCGCTGAACTCGAAGCACAGGTCGCCGAACTGACCGCCGCTGTCGAGGCCCAGAACGAACAGCTCCAGAAGCAGGAGCGCACCATCAAACAGCTCATCAAGGAACTCCGCCAGGGCCGCTGAACCGTCTGTTTTTGACTTTACTCGCGTGTTTGGGGGCGTTTGTCTAGCGTCGTGACCGCGGCCACGACCTCGCTGCCACCAGGGCCGCTCTGCTATTGCGCTACTCGCAGCTCCTTCCGTCGCCGTTCGCATCAACGAGGGCCGCTCACTCCGTTCGCACCCCTCGCTACTCCCGCCCTAACACTTTCCGAATGCACGTCGACCCGAACGGGCCCAGTTCACCGCCGTCGAACTGGACGAAGTGGCCCGTACTGACAGCCGCGCCACAGCGCTGACACGAGAACTCCCCCTCACGAACGACTACGTCGCTGTCGAAGTTCACGTACGATCCCTGTGACCGCGGGCGGACGACGCCGTTCTCGCGTTCGATGAGACCTCGCATCACTGCGGTGTCGAGGATCTCGCGCTGGACCTGCGGGTTTGTCGTCACCGTCTCGATACGGTCGAGCGCGTCGGCGACGGACAGCTCCCCGTGTTCCAGATGGGCGAGTAGTTCGACGCCGAGTTCGACCGGGTCTCGCGTCTCGGACACGATCGCCGATTCAACCCCGAGCAACGTAAAAGATACCACAAAGCGTTTGTCGATTGCTACCGCCCAATTGGGTAGATGGACCGCCTCGCGAAGCGACAGCTGGTCGGGACCGCCGGGCTGGTGGTAGTCGTCGCTATCGCGACAACGCTGCTCACGCCCGAACGGGTGGTGGCTCAGCTGATGCACCTCGCCGACCACCCCGTCTACCTCGCGGGCGTCATCGTCGGGCTGTATCTCGTCAGACCTTTCTTCGCGTGGCCGACGATGCCGCTGTCCGCGTTCGTCGGGTTCGTCCTCGGCGTCAGGTACGGCTTTCCGGTCGCGCTGATGGGCGCACTCGTCACCTGCCTCATCCCCTACCGGTTCGCGCTCCGGGCCGGCGAACAGGGCGGGATGTTCGGCTGGCTGGGGGACTCCGGCCGCCGGATCATCGAGGTGACCGGCGAGACGCGGGGCGTCCTCGCGGCGCGGCTCTCACCGGTGCCCGCGGACCCTGTTTCCTATGGGGCCGGGTTCGCCCGCGTCTCGCCGCGCTCCTTTGCGGTCGGGACGTTTCTCGGTGAGATTCCGTGGGTCGCCGTCGAGGTCACTGCAGGCGCGTCGCTACGGTCGCTGACGCTCACTGGCCTCACTATCGAGGCGCTCCCGCACGTCCTGCTGTTCTCCGCGGCGCTGGCCGTGCTGGTGCTTGCGGGGCCGGCCTACCGCCACGTCAGCGCTCCGAACTCGTCGTGAACTCGAACCGCGTCCCGCCGCCTTCGCTCTCTGTCACTGACACAGACCAGCCGTGGGCCTGTGCGATCTCAGCGACGATTGCCAGCCCGAACCCGGTTCCGGTGGTACTTGTGGTGTAGCCGCGCTCGAACACGTCGTCTCGCTCTTCCGCCGGGATACCGACACCGTCGTCGGCGATGTAGAACCCGGTGTCCGTTGTCCCGACAGAGACAGTGATCGGTTCGTTGCCTGCACAATCTTCGTGAGCCCCCGTATCGTCTGACTGCGCCCGACTGTTCGTGGTCCCATGCTCCACACTGTTCCGGAACAGGTTCTCGAACACCGCCCGGAGCCGTGCCGCGTCGGCCTCGATCGTCGCCGTCCCGTCCTTTTCCAGCGTGGCTTCGCCGGTCTCGACATCGACCCAAGCCTGCCCTGCGAGGGCGGCGAGATCAACCATCGTCGTCTCGCCGACCGTATCGCCCTGTCTGGCGAGCGTCAACAGGTCGTTGATGAGTTCGTCCATCCGATCGGCCGCGGACGCCGCCGCCTCGAGGTGTGATACGTCACCCGCCGTCCGGGCGACCGATATCCGCCCTTTGACCACGTTCAGCGGGTTTCGAAGGTCGTGGCTGACGACGGATGCGAACTCCGCGAGCTGTCGCTCTCTCTTTTTCCGGTCGCTGATATCGCGGATGACACCCGCTGTACCGTTGAACTCCCCGTCCGCGGCCGGAAGCAACGCGATGTGGATCTCGATAGGGGTGTGTTCCCCTGCCTGGTCGACGATGTCCGTCTCGAAGGTCACGTTCTGTCGAGTCGGGTCAGACAGCATGGTCCGGATGAGGTCACTGCCGCGGCTGATGTCCTCGCCGGCCATGATCGTGGAGATATGCTCGCCGACGAGTTCGTCGGATTCGAACCCCGTCAGTCGCTTTACCGCTTCGTTCACGTAGGTGAACACGCCCTCGTCGTCGAGGGTGTACACCGGGTCGCCGACGGCCTCGATGATCGTCTCGTAGCGTTCGAGTTCTCGCTCGCGTCGCTTGCGCTCCGTCGTCTCGCGCATCACGCCGACCGAGCCGTCGAAGTTCCCGTCCTCGTCGAACAGCGGTGCGATCCTGTCCTCGTTGATCCGGACTGTCCCGTCAGCGGCTATCGTCCGCATCTCGTAGGCCGCCCACATCCGATCGTCGTCGTCAATCAAGTCACGGATGAGTGCTGTCCCTTTTTCGACGTCCCCTTCAGGCATGAACCGAGCCGGCTCCGAGCCGATGATCTCCGAGCGGTCGTACCCCAGATGGACGGCCATCGCCTCGTTCACCATCTCTATCGTCCCGTCCCTATCGAGGACGTACATCGGGTCACCGACGTTTTCGACCAGCGTCCGATACTCCCTGAGCTCCCGTTCTCGGCGCTTCCGCTCTGTGATGTCCCGGCCGATACCGGCAATCCCGAACAGGTCGCCACGCTCGTCTTCGATGCGTGACCCTCTGAACTCGTATTGGAGCCGCTCGCCGTCAGCCGTCTCGACACCTGCCTCGATAGTTCCGTACCCGGTCTCCAGCGTCTCCTCGAATACACTCCATAATCTCTCGTGGTCGGAATCCACGATGATTTCACCGATACCGATTGTTCCCAACTTTTCGTTAGTGTAGCCGGTCACTGACGAGACGGTATCGTTCCATCTGACCAGACTGCCGTCGGGGCCGACAACGTAGAACATATCGTCGACGGAATCGATGAGCTTCTCAGTGAACGCCCGCTGGTTCGCGAGTTCCCGCTCGCGCTCTTCGCGTGCGGTTACGTCAGTGATGAACCCCTCCAGGATTTCGACGCCGTCGTCGTCGGTGTCGACCACACGCCCGCGCTCCCACATCCAGCGAGTTTCGCCGTCGGCCGTCTCGATCTGATAGGAGACTTCGAACGGTTCGCCGGCGGCGATACAGGTCTGAACTGTCTCCCAGAGACGCTCTGTCTCGGATTCCTTGATAAGCGCGCCCCACGAGACGTCGCCGCTCTCGAGTGCCGCCGAACTGTAGCCGACTAGCTCTGCTGCACCGTCGCTGACGAACTCCATCGGCCAATCGGGTTCGTTCCGTGCGCGGTACACCATCCCTGGGAGGTTCGAGATGAGCGTCGACAGCATCCGCTCGGACTCTTCGAGCGCGGTCTTGGCCCGACGTTCCCCCACAGCCCGCTCGATACGGTTCGCGAGTACGGCGTACTGGTCTGTCCCGACCCCCTTCTGCAGGTATTCGGTGACGCCGGCAGAGATCGCATCACTCGCGATTTCCTCGTTTCCTTTGCCGGTAAAGAGAATAAACGGAAGCTCCTCGTACTCCTTTCGAACGACCTTCAGAAACTCGAGTCCGTCCATCCCCGGCATGTCGTGGTCGCTGACGACACAGTCGAACGCCTGTTCGGACAGTCGCTCTAACCCGTCGGTCGCACTTCGCTCGGTACAGACAGAGAGATCGTCGTTCGTTTGCTCCAGATGGACCGCCACGAGGTCACCGAGGTCGGGATCGTCGTCGACATGTAACACCGAAATCTCTTCCCCGTGACCACTCATACCACCCTTTTCATCGTTCCAAGATAATAAACCCGTGAGCGTATCGTCAGTAGAACGTGTCAGCGCAGTCGTATACGACGCCGTGTTCTGGACAGACGTACTTGCAGTGTCGGTGGTACATCGCCCGCTCACAGAGCGGACAGGGCCGACCGCCGAGCTGCTCGTCCATGATTCCGTAGAGCAGCCCCGCTTGCTTGTGTCTTCCGGAGTTTCGGAACGAAATCTGGGTGAAATTGGAACAATCTCTTTTGCCGGGTAGACCCTCAGTGCAATCATGACTGACGACCTTCTCGATTCGCCCGGCGGGCGGCTGCTGGTCAGCGCCGTCGCAGCCATCGCTGGCCTGGCCGGCTCCTACGCGGTCACTGGCTACGCTCCCGCGTTCATCGCCTCGCCTATCGAACGGACGCTCGCACGGTCGATGCCCGGCATCGTCGTCTCGACCGCCATCTCGACGCTTGGCAGCCTCGGCCAACAGCTGAATCTCCTGTTCGCTATCGGCCTCGCTGGGCTGTTCATCGCGCTGGCTGCCAGAGCGGCCATCCTCACCGGCCAACTAGCGAACAACCGTGCCCTCCCGGTCGTCGGAACGGCTGTCGTAACCTGGGCTGTCAGTGTCGTTCTCACCGGCGAGGTCGTCCTCGCCGCCGGACCGGCGGTGTCCGCTGCCGCCGTCGTCGGAGTTGCACAGACCCTGGACGGGCTCAGCGGCTCAGTGTCACCGATATCCTCGAAACGACGGCGGGCGCTCTCGACGGTCGGTGTGGCTGTCGGGGCGGCAACGGTCGGCTACACAGTTGGCAACCGACGATCAGTCGCCGCGACCGGAGACGGCGCGCCGGCACTCACTGCCCCGGGAGCTGACCTCGCCGACGTCGAAGAAAAACTCGCCGTCGCGACCGACTCCTCCCTGCAACTCGACGACATCGACCCGCTGGTCAGCGAGAGCTTCTACGAGGTCGACATCAACTCCATCGACCCGGAGCTGTCGGCCGACGACTGGTCGCTCTCTATCACCGGTGCCGTCGAGGAAGAGGTCACGCTGGACTACGAGGACCTCCAGCAGATGGACGCCGAAAACCGGTTCGTCACGCTCCGCTGCGTCGGCGAGAGTCTCAACGGCTACAAGACAGACACCGCGCTGTGGACCGGCGTTCCCGTCGACAGCCTGCTTGAAGAAGCCGGCGTGCAAAGCGGCTGCGAGTGCGTGATGCTCCGGGCCGAGGACGACTATTACGAGGAGTTCCCTATCGACGCGTTGCGGGGCGGCATGCTCGCCTACGGTATGAACGGAAAGATCCTCCCGCGCGGCCACGGCTACCCTGTCCGGGCGCTGGTCCCCGGCCACTGGGGTGAGGTCAACGTCAAGTGGCTCTCGGAGATCGAAGTCCTCGACGAGGAAGCCGACGGCTACTGGGAGAAACGCGGCTGGCAGGGGACCGGGCCGGTGAATCCGGTCGCCAAGCTCCATCACGAATCGATGCTTTCGGACGGTCGCCGGCGTATCGGTGGCCACGCATACGCCGGCCTGCGCGGCGTCCAGCGCGTCGAAGTCTCCACTGACGGCGGCGAGACGTGGGCGGACGCATCGCTCTCGGACCAGTTGCCGGCAGCCGACGGCGACGGCCCCGCTGAGGACGCGTGGCGACAGTGGGAGTACACCTACGACCCGCCCTCGGACGGTCACACCGTCGTCGTCCGGATGGTCGACCAGCGCGGCGAGACACAGCCCGAAGACGAGACCGACTCGTATCCCAGCGGGGCCTCTGGCTGGGTGTCCAAACAGTACTCATAGTGCAAAGCGAGCGGCACATACCGCTGTAGTCGCTACCGTGCGTATGGACGAGACGATTGCGGGCGAGGTCATCCACGTCGTCCCGCCGGCCGACCACGAGGACTACGACTTCGAGCCCAAGATGGCGTCGCTCGCTGAGTCACGCTACGTCATCGTCTGCCGCAAGGGCGGGAAGCCGTCGTGGCTCGAACGGATAGTGGCATTTCTCCGCCGCCAGCCCATCGAGCCGGTCACGCTCGTCGCAGATTCGGCGGCCGAGGAAGGAACAGAAGTCACCGCGACTGTCGAGGAAACGACGATTACCGGCGTGTACGACGTGACGGAATTCCGGTAGCCGGCTCTGGGCGAGTCAGCGGAAAGTAAAAAGAACGGGCTTCAAGCGAGCGGAATTCGAATCCACGTAGTCAGACGACTACGTCAGCACTCGGACCAGCCACAGGACTCGCAGGTCTTGCAACCCTCTGAGTAGTACAGCGACAGCGAGCCACAGTCAGGACACTCCGGGCTCTCGCCGGCGTCGATGATGTCCTGCTGGTCACCGCTCGTGTCGGTTGCGGCGGCCGCGCCACCGTCGGTCTGGGTCTGTGTGGCGGCCTCAGACTCGCGTTCGGCTTCGTCGGCCTTCTCGGCCGTCTCCTCCAGCGTGGTCTGGTCGGGGTAAGCCTTGTCAACGTCGCCATCGAGGTAGCGACGCAGGGCCGTGCCGATGGCGTCCGGGATGGACTGGATCTGCTCGCCCTTGTCCCAGGCGACCTTCGGCGACCGGATGCCCTGCAGCTCGTCGGCGATCTCTTCGGGGTCGACGCCCGAGCGGAGTGCCGTCGAGATGGTCTTGGCCAGCGCCTCGGTGAAGGAGGCGGTGAAGCCGCCGGAGTTGCCGATGTTGGCGAACAGCTCGAACGGCCGGTCGGCCTCGGGGTCCTCGTTGATGTTGACGTAGAGCTTCCCGTAGCCGGTGTCGATGCGCTGTGTCACGCCGTGGAGCACGTCCGGTCGGGTCTGCTTTTCGGCGTACTCGGCGTCCCCATCGGCGACACCCAGCACCTGCTGGATGGAGTCGTCGATGGCGGCCTGAACGGCCTCGTCTTCGAGGAAGCCTTCGATGCCGCCGAAGACTTCCTCTATCTGAGCGACGATCTCGTCGGCGTCCATGTCCGAGAACTCCGTGTTCTGGGCGCGCGTGGTCAGCACCTGCTTGCTGCGGGTACCGTCGCGGTAGTAGGTGACGCCCTTGCCGCCGTGGTCGTAGATGTACTCGAACACTTCGGCGGCGTCCTCGGTCGTGGAGTCGTTCGGGGCGTTGACCGTCTTCGAGATGGCGGAGTCGACGCCTTCCTGACAGGCCACCTGAATGCCCGCGTGCTGCTTCGCGGAGAGGTCGCCGGTCGTGACGAACAGTTCGCCGATGGCGTCGGGCACGGTCGTCAGCCCGTCGACGCCGTCGAACTCGTTGTTTGCCATTTGCTCTTGGGCCTCCTGTTTGACGGCCTCGACGTCGATGTCGTTGTCCTCCAGCGCGCGGAGGAAGTAGTCGTCGAACTCAACGAGCATCTCGTCGCCCTGCACGTCGTCGGAGACGTTCTTGTAGTAGGCGACGTTGTAGATCGGCTCACACCCGCCGGTCGTGTTCCCGATCATCGAGGTCGTCCCGGTCGGGGCGATGGTCGTAGTGTTGTGGTTGCGGATGGGGTAGCCGTCTGCCCAGTCCGCCGCGTCCTCACCGGTCTGCTTCTCGAACCAGTCAGGGTACTCCGTCGGGTTTGCGTACTTGGAGTTCTCCCACTCGGAGAAGACACCACGTTCCTCGGCGAGTTCGTGACTCGTGGCCTTGGACCCGTGGTTGATGTGGCGCATCGTCTGGCGGGCGATCTCGTTGGCTTCCTCGGTCCCGTAGGCGACACCGAGCTGGATGTACAGCTGGGCCAGCCCCATGATACCGAGGCCGATCTTGCGCATCTCCCGGACCTTCTGCTCGATCTTCTCGACCGGGAAGTCGGACATCGTGACGACGTTTTCGAGGAAGCGGGTGCCGAGTTCGATGCGTCGGTCGAACTCGTCCCAGTCGATCGCTTCTTCGAGGAACGCGTCGATAGCCGCTTCAATCGAGTCGTACTCGTCAGCGTTCCGGTCCGACCAGACGCGCCAGTCCGGGGCGTCCGTGGCGGCCAGCGTCGAGAGGTTGATGTGTCCGAGGTTACAGGCCTCGTACTCCTCGAGTGGCTGCTCGCCACACGGGTTCGTGGCGAGAATCTCGTGGTCGGGGTGCTCCTCAACGTCGAAGGAGTGTTGCTTGTTCACCCGTTCGAGGTAGATGACGCCGGGCTCGCCGTTCTCGTGAGCGCCCTCGACGATGTCGTCCCAGAGTTCCTCGGCCGGAATCGAGAGTTCCTCGCCGACCTCGACGTGTTCACCGAGGCCAAACATATCGTACAGTTCCTTCGTCTCCTCGGTGACGATGTGGGCCTCGCCCGTTCGCGGGTTCGTGAAGGTGAACTCCTCACCGGCTTTCAGCGCCTGCATGAAGTCGTCGGTGACGCCGACGGAGATGTTGAAGTTCGACAGGTGCCCCTCGACGGCGTTGCGGAGGTGCTTTGGTACCTTTCCGCCGTCGTCGATGAGTTCCCGTGCTTCTTCCAGCGCCTCGGCGAAGGAGTTGTGCGTGAAGTCGTCCGGGTCGTTCAGGCGCAGTGTCTCGGCCAGCGAGACGTCCTTGTTCTTGGCGTGGATGAACTGGATGACGTCTGGGTGGGAGACGCGCATGACTCCCATCTGTGCGCCACGACGGGCGCCACCCTGGGCGATCGTCTCGCACATCTGGTCGTAGGTCCGCATGAACGTGATTGGCCCGGAGGCGATGCCGCCGGTCGAGCCGACGGGGTCGCCGTACGGGCGGAGCTTCCAGAACGCGTACCCCATGCCACCGCCGGACTGGAAGACCTGCGCGGCCTCCTTTGCGGTCTGATGGATGTCGTCGATGTCGTCGCCCGGTGAATCGACGAAACAGGCAGACAGCTGCTGGAGTTCGTCGCCGGCGTTCATCAGCGTCGGCGAGTTCGGCATAAAGGAGAGCTGTTCCATCTGGTCCTGGAAGGCGTCGGCGGTCGATTCGACGTGATCGCGGACGCCCTCGGGCAGTTCCGGCACGACTGTCTCGTAGGCGAACTTGTTGACGTTGTAAACAGAGAGTTCAGTTTCGACGTCGTCGTCGACAGACGTTCCTTTACCGAACACTTCGTCGGCGAGTTCGTCGCGGCGCGGGTGGTCAGGCTTCAGTTGGTCCGGTGAGACGTGTACGTCGACGTCCTGCTTGTCGGCCTCGAACACAGCCTCGGCGAGCGCGATGTTCTTCGCGACACGGTCGAAGAGGTCTTCGGGTTCCTCGATGAGGTCACCGTCGGCATCCTTCCGGAGGTAGCGAGCCGGGAGAATGTTGTGGTAGGCGTTGCCTGTGAGTCGCTCTTCGATAGTGTCACCGTCGGTACGTTTGATCGGGAGCGTGATCTCGTCGGCGGAAAGGTCGCTGTTACTCATCGCCCGCTCCTCCTCCCGACAGCGGCCGTCTGTCGGTCGATACCCCTCGTCGTAGCTACCCGTGATCCTGTCATTTCTGGCGGCGAATACGTATTCATCGATAGCGTTTAATCCTTCTTGTCTGCGATCGGCGGTGGTCGTAGCGGTCTCCGGAGTCGCGGCTACGGTGTTCGACGAACTGTGCTGGTGACGCGTGAAACGATAGTCGCGTACAACGGAATAGATACCGTCGTTTCTCCTTAATACTGTCCAGACCGAGGTGAAAGTGAAACCCCGACCCTGTGAACCACCAGACGTGAGCGAAATATCCAGTAGAAACTGGCGGGGGTTTGCAGGTAGAGCTATACACTCACTAACAGTGCGTAGGGGGGAATGTACCTGTGCCAACCCCTCCGCAGTAGTGCGGTTTTGGCAAAACCGGCCTGTCAGTCCGTGCGGTGTCGATCTCGTGTGGTTGTACTCTGTTCCACTCCTGTTTCATTCGGGAAAATGCTCACCGTGTACTTCGAGAGCGAACTGGATGGAAGGCGAGAGGCGGGACGCTTACAGGTCTGTGGGCTGAAGTCACATGTGTGCAGTACGATGGGCTCACCAAAGGAATCGCAGTGGTGTTTGGAGGCCTGACAGTCGTCTTGACGGCGGTGGGCCTCATAATCAATCCTGCGGTGCTCTTTCTGGCGCTCATGTTTGGGGTGTCGACGTATTTCATGTACTACCACCTCAGCGGGAAGATGGCTGCGAGCCTCTACGAGCGGGTCGAGCGACAGGCAGCACAGAACACGGGGAACGCCCGCCGCGGCGGGTTCGGGGCCGGGCCACGGGAGGAATGGGAACCACCGAGAGACGGACGCCGAGCGCGCCGCTCGCATGCGAGTCAGGGTGGCCAACGTCGCCGACAGCGACAGCGACGCCAGACAGCGGGCGACCGGCAGCGCCGACAGCGCGCCCAGTCGTCGGGACCGAGTCCGGCGGAGGCCTACAAGCGGTTAGGCCTCGATCCGGATGCCGACCAGAGTACGATCAAACGAGCCTACCGGGAGAAGGTCAAGGAGGTCCATCCCGACACCGACAGCGGGAGCGAGACGGAGTTCAAGCAGGTGCAAGCGGCCTACGAGACGCTGACCGACGACTGACCGCAATCCCCATATGCGGTGCTCCAAACCCGGACGTATGGACAGCGACACGCCGCCGCTTATCGTGGATATCGATGGCACGCTAACCGACGAAAGCCGAGCGATTGATCCCCGTGTCATGCCGGTCCTCCGTGAGTGGCCTGCACGCGTCGTCATCGCCACCGGCAAGGCAATACCGTTCCCGATTGCCCTCTGTGAGTTTCTCGGCATCGAGCGGACAGTCGTCGCCGAGAACGGCGGCGTCGTGTTCGTCGAAGCGACCGACGAACTCAGGCTGGAAGGCGATCACGAGGCGGCGCTGGCAGTCGGCGAAGCCTACCGTGACCTGGGCCACGACCTCGGCTTCGGGCAGGTCGACCTGGCGAACCGATGGCGCGAGACGGAACTCGTCGTGTCGCTCGACCAGCCGCTCGAACCGCTGGAGGAACTGGCCGCGGCACGCGGGCTCGTCGTCCTCGACACCGGCTTCGCATACCACGTGACGGACCCGGTCGTCGACAAGGGGACAGGACTCGAAGCGGTGTGCGCGGAACTGGATCTGGAGCCGGCAGAGTTTCTGGCAGTCGGCGATTCGGTGAACGATGCCCAGATGTTTGACTTGGCTGGTGAGGCCGTGGCTGTCGCCAACGCCGATGAAACGGCGCTCGAACGGGCCGACCGGGTGACCGATGCGAGCTACGGCGACGGCTTTCTCGAAGCGGTCGCGCCGTACCGGGACTGACTCCATCCATTTGGTGTTTCCAGTTGCTGTCGGAACCGTCGCTAACCAGATTGGCAAACAGGTGACGCCATCGACAGCGGTCGGCTATCCACGGGGCGGCGTCACACGACCGCAAACCACGTATAGCGGTTCAGTCCACGAGCGGTCTGGCTGCGCCTTTCGGTATACATATCCGTCCGGTCGCTACTGTGAGAGACACACTCAGCCACCGGATTTAGGAGCGCTCTGGAGCCGTAAATCCGGGGAAGGCTTATATCTGCCCCACAGTAACGGGAGGATATGAGCCCCGACCGGGCTGTCCTCCGGCGCGCGCTTGATCGCGGTGAACGGGAGGGCGGCAGCGTCGAGTTCAAAGAACGGCTCACCGAGAACCTCCACCTGTCCGAGGGGCGACTCGAATCCCTCGCGGCACAACTCCGCCACCGCGTTCTCTCCGGGGATGGGGAGGCGACGTACGTCGTCGGCGTCACCGACGACGGCGGTCTGGCCGGCATCTCGCCGGCGGAGTTCTCAGAGTCGATGGACGTACTCAGTCTGCTGGCAGAGGAGGCCGGCGCACACATCGAGGAGGTGAAAACGTGGGGCGTCGACGGCGTCTCGGACGACGGGGCGACCGACACAGACGGTATCGTGGGTGTCGCGACGGTCTCCGAGGGGTCGGTCCTCGCGGACGACGACCACATCGTCGTGGGCACCGCTGGCCACGTCGACCACGGCAAATCCACGCTCGTGGGGTCGCTGGTCACCGGTGACGCCGACGACGGCGAAGGTGGAACACGCGGTTTTCTCGATGTCCAGCCTCACGAAGTCGAGCGGGGACTGTCCGCCGACCTCTCCTACGGCGTCTACGGCTTCGACGACGACGGTGAGCCGATCCGCATGGACAATCCCCATCGGAAGGACGACCGAGCTCGAGTCGTCGAAGAGTCTGACCGACTCGTCTCCTTCGTCGACACGGTGGGTCACGAGCCGTGGCTCCGGACGACGATCCGTGGCCTCGTCGGCCAGAAACTCGACTACGGCCTTCTGACCGTCGCGGCCGACGACGGGGTGACCGAGACGACGCGAGAGCACCTCGGCATCCTGCTGGCGACGGACCTCCCAACGATTGTCGCCATCACCAAGACCGACCTCGTCGACGGAGAACGCGTCGCCGAAGTCGAACGCTCCGTCGAGCAAGCACTGCGAGAGGTCGACAAGACGCCGCTCCGGGTCGAGCGTCACGGCGTCGACACGGCTATCGATGAAATTTCTGAGACCGTCGTTCCCGTCGTCACCACCAGCGCCGTCACGAAGGAGGGGCTGGACGCCCTCGACGAGATGTTCGAGGCGCTGCCAAAGACCGCCGGCGAGGTGGGTGACTTCCGGATGTACGTCGACCGGACGTACAACGTCCAGGGGGTCGGCGCGGTCGCCTCCGGCACCATCAAATCCGGCGAGGTCGAGGCCGGCGACGAGCTATTACTTGGACCCATGCAGGACGGGAGCTTCCGGGAGGTCGAAGTGCGGTCCATCGAGATGCACTACCACCGGGTCGACGAGGCCAAGGCGGGCCGCATCGTGGGTATCGCGCTGAAAGGCGTCCGCGAGGCGGACATCGAGCGTGGGATGGTCTTGCTGCCGAGCGACGCGGACCCGTCGCCGGTACAGGAGTTCGAAGCCGAGGTGATGGTGTTGAACCACCCGACCCGCATCGGCGACGGTTACGAGCCAGTGGTCCACCTCGAAACGGTCAGCGAGGCCGCGGCCTTCTACCCGGAAGGAGGACAGCTGCTCCCGGGCGACGCCGGCAAGACCCGAGTCCGATTCAAGTTCCGCTCCTATCTCGTAGAAGAGGGCCAGAAGTTCGTCTTCCGCGAGGGCAGCTCGAAGGGCGTCGGGACCGTCACAGATATCGACCCGGCGGAGTAGCGCCGTCTCCACTCTCTGCTCACCGGTCCGCGGCGTCTCCGGTCGGTAACCGATAGCCGTCATCCGTTTTCTCGGCGAGTCCGAACACTACGGCCCATTCCAGCAGGTTCGCCGTGCGCTCCTGCCAGACCGATTCCCAGTCGGTGTGGCGTTCGCGTTCCCAGCGGGGAATCTCAGCCCGGAGCGCATCGAACGCAGTGTCACCGTCTACCGACTCCGAATCGAGAGCAGCGAGGAGCACATCGACGCCGAAGACCGATTCCTCGAAGGCCGTCGCTAGGTCCGCCCGGTCGAGGTCGGTCCTCGTCCGGTAGTAACCCCGTTCGCTCTCGGCGACCAGTCCCAGCGCCTGCAAGAGCACGAGGTACTTCTGGGCCGTTTCGCGGTCGGACACGTCAGTCGCCGTCTGTATCGCCCGACAACAGTCCGCCTCGCTGTCAGGGACAAGCGGAAGCGCCTCTCTTGCGGTCTCCAGAAACGAGCGCGAGCGGGCCGGCGGCGCGACCTTGTAGCGCATCCCCGATTACAGGCCGAAGCTCTCGGCTAACACGTTCTCGCTTGTCTCACCGACAACGTGCGTGTCGCCGCCGACGACATCGATGGTGACCGCCGCGGGGCCGAACAGTTCGACGGGAAGCTCCGCGAAGTCCCAGTCCACGTCCTCGAAGACGCCCTCTAGCGGCTCGCCGTATTCTCGGGCCGCGACGGAGGGGACCTCGTCGAACCGGTCGAAGGACTCGTCGACGGTGAGGTGGACCTCGCTGCCGTAGGCGAGCGCGTCTGTGGTCCGGGCCATCGCGGTCGCCTCGTCACCGGCGACCGGCGCGACCGGCGCGCGGCCGCTGGCTGACAGCACCGACACCGGGTCGAAGCCGAGTTCGGCCAGTCGGAAGACAGCCAGCTCGGCGGCCCGGGCCGCGGCAACGACGCTCCCGGTGACACTCGCGGTTGCGAACGACGGCAGGAACACGCCCGTCTCGGGGACGCCGGTGCGTTCAGCGACCTGGCTCGCGACGGCCTCGTCCGGCAGTTCGTCGGTCTCTAGAGCCAGCACAGCGAAGTCGGCGTCCTCGCGGTAGCCGATCCGCTCGAAGGCTTCCTCTTCGGCAACGAGTGCGCGTGCGGGGCCGCTCCCAAGCGCCTCGAAGCCGTCGGCGGCCAGCTCCCAGCCGCCCTTCTGTGAGCACAGCAGGGCCAGTGCCGGGTGGTCAGTCGACAGCTCGACGTGATTCAGCGGCGCGCCGCTGATGGTGTCCATCGTTGACTGGACCGTCGCCAGCCCGGCTGTCTGAATTTCCGCGAGCAGCATACCGGCCTCGACAGCGCCGGGGACCTCGACGCCGAAGTCCAGCACCGCGGCGTCCCCCTCAAGCGCGTGTACGTCTATTGTGAGTTCGTCGGCGAAGTCGATGGCCTCGTCAACGAGTTCCGTGGCCATCCGATTGAGACTATCCATACGCCGTCTTTGGCACCCTTCCCTTTAATCTCCGCCTTCGGCCGCGTCGCTTCTGGCCGCCCGACCCAGATGCTCCTCCACGGCGTCGACCTTGTCCTGTGCCTGCTGGTCAATGGTCCGCTTGTCGTCGATCTTCAGGAACGTGCTCACGCGGTCGGTCTGCTCGCCGACGGCCTCGTGAGCGGCGTGAGTGGCCGCGAACAGTTCCTCGCTGTCTTCTGCTTCGATTATCGTCCCCATCGGCGTCGTCTCGTACTCGACATCGAACGCCTCCAGCGCCGCGACGGCGTCGGCGACGTACGACGACATACTGTCTTCGATGACCGGTGCGACCGAGAGAAACCCTATGCAGGTCATACTGATTTCCACGCGCGCCCGCGACCTAATCGCTATGGTACTCGCGTAATGTCATCGTAGCTGACTGGCTGAAAGAAACTGCTGCCGTCCGAAACGCTTACTCGTCTCCCTCGACCGGTGCCCCGCGAGCGTTCGTCTTGACGCTCTGGAGCCCCTGCTTCGCTTTCTGCTTGGAGGCGTAGCCCTGCCCGCAGTCGGCGATGATCTCGCCGTTGTCGTGGCGGAGCCGCCAGCGTGCTTTCCCTTCGCTGTCTTTGAATAGTTCGAACGTCGCTTTGCTGCCTCCCTCTTCGACAACGCCGTCGTCGTCTTTGGACTTGTCGACGACGTACGCACCGGGCGCGTTGGTTTTGACGCTTTCGAGGCCCTGCTCGGCCTTCTGCTTGGAGGCGTAGCCTTCCCCACTGTCGGCAATGATGTTGCCATTGTCGTGGCGAAGCCGCCAGCGGTACTGCTCGGCGCTGTCCTCGTACACCTCGAACGTCGCCTTGCTCGCGGCCACATCGGTCTCCACCGCTCCCTCGTTCTCGTCCCACTCCATATCGATTTCGAGTGTGACAGTCCCGTCTTCCCGCTCGACTTCGACCTCGAACTCGGATTCGGCAGGTGGTGTGACTGTCACCGTCTGTTCCTCGTCAGCCGGCGCGGGCTCACCGCGGCTGAGCCTGTTTGCCAATCGCCGGAAGTACGATGCGATTCCTCTGCGACTCCGTGTTTCCTGTGACTCGTGGACCGTCTCGTCCGTCATGCACTCTCATTGTCGATGGGATAACAAATAATGGTACTCCATACTCGAAGCAGCCACCGTGTGTAACCATAACACATGGTGGAGAGTCGATAATCTGCACTTTGGCGGCAGAGAGTTGCGCTGAGCCTGTTTTTCAATCATTGCTACTCCGGGGGTACTGGCGCTGTGGACTCCAATTTTACAGTAACACTTGGCGACAGATTCGGCACGCGAGCATAGTCGCCAGAATCAGCAGCGAATTTCGAAGCGCGCCCCGCCGTCTTGGCCCTCGGCGATGGTGATGTCCCAGTCGTGTGCGGCGACGATGTCCGTGACGATAGAGAGTCCGAACCCGGACCCGCCGTCACTGGTCGTATACCCGTGGTCAAGCACTTTCGACCGGCCCTCCGGTGGGATGCCGCGTCCGTCGTCTTCGAGATAGAAGCCCGACAACTCCGTCTCGTCCGCATCGTCAAGTGTGCCAACACGGAGGGTCAGCGGTGTGTCGTTGTGGTCGAACGCGTTCCGAAAAAGGTTCTCGAAAATCTGCAACAGGCGACCATAGTCTGCCCCGACCACAGTGTCTCTTGAAACGTCCAGTTCGAGCGTCCCGCCGTCTGTCTGGGTATGTCCCCACGCGTCCTCGGCGACGGCGCATAGTGAGACCTGCGACAGGTCGGTAATGCTTTGGCCCACACGAGCGAGCGTCAGCAACTCGTCTATCATCGTCTCCATCCGCTCAAGATTCCGCTCCATCGTCTCGACGTGCGCCGTTGGAGCGTCATCCCGGATAAAATCGACTCGGGCCTTCGTGACCATCAATGGGTTTCGGAGGTCATGTGACACGACGCTCGCGAACTGGTCCAGTTTCTCGTTTGACTGTTCTAGTTCCCGTTTTGTCTCTTTGAGTTTCTGTTCGTCGTGTTTCTGCTGTGTGATTTCCCTGGAAATGAACTGGATGGTGTTGGTGTCACCAGTCTCGCTGAGAGGGGTAACGATGTTGTGGAAGTGTCGCACGCCAATCGAATCCTGAAACGTCACGGCGCTCCCGGCCGTAATGGCCCGCTGGCCGTATTCGAGTCGCTCGGAAGCCATCTCGTCCGGGAGCACGTCTGTTAACTGCGAGTCAATGAGCTCCGGGCGGGTAGTGTTATGTGCTCGGGCCATCGATTTGTTCGCTGCAAGGATTTGCCCGTCGGTAGTGACCTCCACGATCTCGTCCGGCGTGTTGTCGACCAGTCGCTCGTACTTCTGCTGTGCCCGGTGCTGGCCGACGACGTTCCGTATCCGCGTGGCGAGCAACGTGAGACGCTCCCCGTCTATGATTTTCTTCTTCTGGAGGTAGTCATCGACACCAGTACCGATTGCGTCGCTGGCGACATCCTCGCCGCCCTGCCCGGTCAGCAGAATGAACGGTATCGAGAACTCCGAATCGACGTTCGTGCAGAGCTCTAACCCGTCCATTTCGGGCATTTTATAATCGCTGATAACACAGTCGACGCGCTGCTCGCGCAGCGACTCGAGTGCGTCCCGCCCCGAACTTGCTGTGTCGGTGGTAAAGCCGTGTGCGTCGTTGAGTTTCTCCGACGTTATCTCGACAAAAAAGTCACTGTCGTCAACAACGAGGACGCTGATATCTCCGACGACATCCATACTGCATCGCTCTTAGTGTTGAGGATCTTTAACTGCCGGGTTTTGCAACGGATACATGACAGCTTCACCCCTTTTCGGAGTTATATTCCACCAAACTAACTGCGAACTGGCTGCAGTCTGGCGGTATCGAGGAAATATCTCGCGATGGGGCGTCGATGTCTTGCCAGTCCACGCAGTAGTGACTCGGACCCACGGATTCCAGCCGTACGCTCAGCGGGACTCCTCGAAAATTGTGCTCGTAACAGTGCGCTGGCTGGGAGTGAGCAACTGCGAAGCGATTGTACGACTCACGGATACCGAGCATACGTGACGCGGTGCTCAGTGGAATAGTTCGTCGTAGAAATGCGCTGGCTGGGATTTGAACCCAGGTTGTGACCATGGCAAGGTCACGTGATACCAACTACACTACCAGCGCTTGCTTTGTCTGCTCTGACCTTCACGACGGGTGGTCGCTCAGTGCCAGCGTGCAACGCCTCGTTGCAATCAAATCTGGCGGGGGTGAGAGTAAAAAGCCTTCCGTTTTCCGGGGAAAACCATGGGAGGTGAGGGCAATCACCGCCCCGTCTGAGCGCTGGACCGTGTGATGGCGTCACGAGACATGGCCTTTCGGAAGCGGCAATCTAGTGATCGGGTGCATCGGTCCCGAACCGGCATGACGGACCATGTGAACGCGACGCATCGCGAACGTGAAACGGGGGCTTTTTAAGCCCTGGAAAGGGAGATATCGGCACAGTCTAGTGGCGCGACGTGGAAGCGTCACGGCATGACGACCAGCGTACTCGTGCCGTCTTCCCTCGCACGGGAAGCCGAAGACAGACGCGAGGCAACTCGCAAGCTCGGTTACGTGGCCCGCGCGGCCGCGGTCTACCGGGTTGATCGGCTGACAGTGTACCCTGACCCTGACGGGGCGGGCAAATGGGAAGACGGGTTCGTCGAAACCGTGCTGCGGTACGCCGCGACGCCCCCGCACCTCCGAAAGGAGATGTGGGGTAAGCGGGACGAACTGGAGTACGTCGGCGTCCTGCCGCCGCTCCGCGTGCGTTCACAGACCGGCTCCGGATCTGAGGGTTCGGGGTCGTTAAGACAGGGAATCGTGACCGAGGTCGGAGCTGATGGGCGCGTCCGGGTCAATTGCGGCATGCAACACCCGATCTCCCTTCCCGTCCCAGCGGATATGGACGTGGAACAGGGGGAGCGCGTGACCGTCAGGGTCTCTTCGCGACGGCCGGTCCGGGCGAAACTCGTCGACGCCCCTACAACGGGATTCGACGTTGTCGCCGCGGACCTCGATGCGGCACTCTCGCGCGACGATGCCGGGCTCACTATCGCGTCCTCGCGATACGGCGAGCCGGTAACGTCGACCCGTCTCGGCCAGCTGGCCGAGCGGCGCGACGCCGAGGGCGGCATGACAGTCGCCTTCGGGGCACCCGAGCGCGGGTTACCGTCGATACTCGACGTTGCCCCGGACGCCGTCGGGGGAGACCAGACGAGCGACGAACCAGAAGGGTTCGACCTCTGGCTGAATACGGTTCCGAACCAGGGCAGTGAGGTCGTGCGAACGGAAGAAGCTCTGTTCGCCTCCCTCACCTGTCTAACCCTCACGGAGTAAACGAATGCCACAACCAAGCAGACCACGCAAAGGCTCAATGGGCTTTGGCCCGCGCAAGCGCTCGACGAGCGAGACACCTCGCTTCAACAGCTGGCCGTCTGACGACGGACAGCCGGGCGTCCAGGGGTTCGCCGGCTACAAGGCAGGCATGACACACGTCGTGCTCGTCAACGACGAACCCAACTCCCCCCGCGAGGGGATGGAGGAGACTGTCCCGGTGACAGTCATCGAGACGCCGCCGATGCGCGCCGTCGCCCTGCGAGCGTACGAAGACACGCCGTACGGTCAGCGTCCGCTGACGGAAGTCTGGACCGACGAGTTCCACTCGGAACTCGACCGGACCCTGGACGTTCCGGAGGACCACGACCCGGACGCTGCTGAGGAACAGATACGCGACGCACACGAGGCCGGTGACCTCGGGGACCTGCGACTCATTACGCACACTGTCCCCGACGCCGTCCCGAGCGTCCCGAAGAAAAAGCCCGACGTGATGGAGACTCGCGTCGGCGGTGGGTCCGTTTCGGACCGCCTCGACCACGCCCTCGACATCGTTGAGGACGGTGGCGAACACGCCATGAACGACATCTTCCGCGCCGGCGAGTACGCCGACGTGGCTGGTGTCACGAAAGGCAAAGGGACGCAGGGTCCCGTCAAGCGATGGGGCGTCCAGAAGCGGAAAGGCAAGCACGCCCGCCAGGGATGGCGCCGACGGATCGGCAACCTCGGTCCGTGGAACCCGTCCCGCGTGCGCTCAACGGTCCCCCAGCAGGGGCAGACCGGCTACCACCAGCGCACCGAGCTTAACAAGCGCCTCATCGACATCGGCGAGGGCGACGAGCCCACCGTCGATGGCGGCTTCGTCAACTACGGCGAGGTCGACGGGCCGTACACGCTCGTGAAGGGCTCTGTGCCCGGTCCGGACAAGCGCCTGGTGCGCTTCCGGCCCGCGGTGCGTCCGAACGACCAGCCGCGCCTCGACCCCGAGGTGCGCTACGTCTCCAACGAATCGAACCAGGGATAACCTATGCAGGCAACAATCTACGACCTGGACGGCAACACAGACGGCGAGGTCGACCTGCCGGACGTCTTCGAGACGCCGGTTCGGTCCGACCTCATCGGCAAAGCTGTACGTGCCGCACAGGCCAACCGAAAGCAGGACTACGGGTCCGACGAGTACGCCGGCCTCCGAACGCCGGCAGAGTCCTTCGGTAGCGGCCGCGGGCAGGCACACATCCCGAAGCAGGACGGTCGTGCCCGCCGCGTCCCGCAGGCGGTCAAAGGGCGAAGTGCCCACCCGCCAAAAACCGAGAAGGACCGCTCGCTCGACCTCAACGACAAGGAACGGCAGCTGGCCGTTCGCTCGGCGCTGGCCGCGACGGCCGACGCCGACCTCGTCGCCGACCGCGGCCACGAGTTCGACCGTGACGAAGTGCCCGTCGTCGTCTCCGACGACTTCGAGGACCTCGTCAAGACGCAGGAAGTCGTCTCGCTGCTGGAGGCGCTCGACGTCCACGCGGACATCGACCGCGCCGACGAGACGAAGATCAAGGCTGGACAGGGTTCGGCCCGTGGACGGAAGTACCGTCGTCCCGCCTCGATCCTCTTCGTGACCAGCGACGAGCCGTCGACGGCCGCCCGCAACCTCGCGGGGGCCGACGTGGCAACCGCCAGCGAGGTCAACACTGAAGACCTCGCGCCTGGCGGCGCGCCCGGTCGACTCACCGTCTTCACGGAATCCGCACTCGCGGAGGTGGCCGAGCGATGAGCTGGGATGTCATCAAACACCCGCACGTCACGGAGAAGGCCATGAACGACATGGACTTCCAGAACAAGCTCCAGTTCGCCGTCGACGACCGCGCCTCCAAGGGCGAGGTCGCCGACGCCGTCGAGGGGCAGTACGACGTGACAGTCGAACAGGTCAACACGCAGAACACGATGGACGGCGAAAAGAAGGCCGTCGTTCGCCTCTCTGAGGACGACGACGCCCAGGAAGTCGCCTCCAGAATTGGGGTGTTCTAACGATGGGACGACGAATCCAAGGACAACGGCGCGGCCGCGGGACCTCCACGTTCCGTGCTCCGTCGCACCGTTACAAGGCTGATCTGGAGCTGTCTCTTATACACATCTCTGAT
>AOLX01000027.1 GCA_000336895.1 Haloarcula argentinensis DSM 12282
GGAAGGCGTCGGGGTGGGCGACGAGCTACAGGTCGGCGTCAGCGCCGAGATCGCACCCGGGAACACGCTCCCGCTGGCCGAGATCCCAGAGGGGGTCCCGGTGTGCAACGTCGAATCCAGCCCCGGTGACGGTGGGAAGTTCGCCCGCGCGTCGGGTGTCAACGCCCAGCTGCTCACCCACGACCGCAACGTCGCGGTCGTCAAGCTCCCCTCCGGGGAGATGAAGCGGCTTGACCCGCAGTGTCGCGCCACCATCGGCGTCGTCGCCGGTGGCGGCCGAACTGACAAGCCGTTCGTGAAGGCTGGCAACAAGCATCACAAGATGAAAGCGCGAGGGACGAAGTGGCCAAACGTCCGCGGTGTAGCGATGAACGCCGTCGACCACCCGTTCGGTGGTGGCGGACGCCAGCACCCCGGCAAGCCCAAGTCCATCTCGCGGAACGCCCCGCCTGGCCGTAAGGTCGGGGACATCGCCTCGAAGCGAACAGGTCGAGGTGGCAACGAATGAGCTCAGAATATCAAATCGGCCACGAAGGAGAGTTCTCCTTCCGCGGCCACACGCTCGACGAGCTGCAGGAGATGGAGCTCGAGGAAGTCGCGGAACTGCTCCCCGCTCGACAGCGGCGAAGTATCGTACGCGGCCTGACCGAGGAGAAACACAAGCTCCTCGAGAAGGCCCGCGAGGCCGGCGAAGAGGAGACAGCCAACGACCCGATCCGGACACACCTGCGCGACATGCCGGTGGTCCCGGAGATGGTCGGGCTGACCTTCGCCGTCCACGACGGCCAGAACTTCGAGCGTGTCAAAGTCGAGCCCGAGATGCTCGGCCACTACCTCGGTGAGTTCCAGCTCACCCGGAGTAGTGTCGAACACGGTCAGGCCGGTATCGGAGCGACACGCTCCTCGAAGTTCGTACCGCTCAAATAATCATGGGAATCAGTTACTCAGTCGAAGCCGACCCGGACACGACGGCCAAAGCGATGCTCCGGGAGCGGCAGATGAGCTTCAAGCACAGCAAGGCCATCGCCCGCGAGATCAAGGGCAAAACGGCCGGCGAGGCTGTCGACTACCTCGAAGCGGTTATCGAGGGCGACCAGCCCGTTCCGTTCAAACAGCACAACTCGGGCGTTGGCCACAAACGCAAGGTCGACGGCTGGGACGCCGGGCGTTACCCGGAGAAGGCCAGCAAGGCCTTCCTCGACCTGCTCGAGAACGCAGTCGGCAACGCCGACCATCAGGGCTTCGACGGTGAGGCCATGACGATCAAGCACGTCGCCGCCCACAAGGTCGGCGAGCAGCAGGGTCGCAAGCCCCGCGCAATGGGGCGCGCCTCGGCGTGGAACAGCCCGCAGGTCGACGTCGAACTCATCCTCGAAGAGCCGGAGGTCGAAGACTAATGGCCGACGAACAACAGTTCATCGAGGACGGACTCCAGCGGACCCAGATCGACGAGTTCTTCGCAGAGGAACTCGGTCGAGCCGGCTACGGCGGCATGGACGTCGCCAAGACGCCGATGGGGACCCAGATCGTGCTCAAAGCCGAGAAGCCAGGGATGGTCATCGGCAAGGGCGGGAAGAACATCCGGAAGATCACGACGGAACTCGAGGACCGATTTAACCTCGACGACCCGCAAGTCGACGTGCAGGAAGTCGACGAGCCGGACCTCAACGCCCGCATCGTCGCGGATCGACTGGCCAACGCACTCGAGCGTGGCTGGTACTTCCGCAAAGCGGGCCACACCACCATCGACCGCATCATGGAGTCGGGCGCACTCGGCGCAGAGATCGTCCTCTCCGGAAAGGTCACAGGTGCACGCTCACGCGTGGAGAAGTTCAACCGCGGCTACGTCAAGCACAACGGCGAACCCGCGGAGGAGATCGTCGACAGCGGCGTCGGCGTCGCCGTGATGAAGCTCGGTACCATTGGGGTCCGAGTCAAGATCATCCCGCCGGACGCGGAGCTCCCCGACGACTTCGAGATCTACGAGGATGTCGACGTCGAGGATTACGTGGCCGACACCGACGGCGAGTCCGTCGAAGAACTCCTCGAAGGCGAGCCCGAAGACAGCGAGACGGCCGAAGAACTCGACGAAGACGTGGCCACCGGGGCCGACGACGACTCCGAGACCGACGAGGAGTTCGTCGACGAGGAGATCGTCGAGGAAGACGTCGAAGTCCCGACTGACGACGATGTCGAGGACGTCGATGTCGACGAACTCGAAGACGCTGTCGACGAGGAACTCGACGAGGACGTCGAAGCGGAAGCAGAAGAGCTGATGGACGAAATGGACGACGAGGAGGGTGACGACGAATGACCGTCCTGCACGTCCAGGAGATTCGGGACATGACGCCCGCCGAGCGCGAGGCGGAACTCGACGACCTGAAGACCGAACTGCTGAACGCCCGGGCCGTGCAGGCCGCGGGTGGTGCGCCGGAGAACCCCGGTCGCATCAAGGAGCTGCGGAAGGCCATCGCCCGCATCAAGACGATTCAGGGCGAAGAAGGCGACCTGCAGGAGAACGAATAATGCCACTGACACCCGAGACGCTCCCACGACACGAACTCGTCGGCCTCGACTGCGAGGTCGTCTCGGCGTCCAATCCGGACGTCGTCGGTATCAGCGGAACTGTGGTCATGGAGACGACACAGATGCTGACACTCGAGGGAGCCGACCGGGTGTGGCACGTGCCGAAGGACAGCGCGACGTTCGCGTTCGACCTGTCGACCGAGACGGTTCTCGTCGACGGCGACCGACTCGTCGCGCGTCCCGCTCGTCGCACAGAGAACACAGGAGATTCACTATGGCGCTAGGACTGAACGTACAGGAACCGGAGGAGACCTGTGCCGATCAGAACTGCCCGTTCCACGGAGAGCTCTCCGTGCGCGGACAGACACTGAACGGCGAGGTAGCCTCCACTGACATGGAGAAGACCGTTGTCGTCGAGCGCGAGTACGACGTGAAGGTGCCGAAATACGACCGCTTCATGAAGCGGCGGAGCCGCGTTCCGGCTCACGCACCCGACTGTCTCGACCTCGCGGTCGGTGACACGGTCACGATAGCAGAGTGTCGACCGCTCTCGAAAACGAAAAGCCACGTCGTCGTTGGCGTGGTCGCCGATGAACAGGACGGTGATGCCTGATGGAAGCACTCGGTGCTGACGTCACGCAAGGCCTGGAGAAGGGCTCGCTCATCACGTGTGCGGACAACACGGGAGCGCGCGAACTCAAGGTCATTTCCGTCCACGGCTACTCGGGAACGAAGAACCGCCACCCCAAAGCTGGGCTGGGCGACAAGATCACGGTCTCGGTCACCAAGGGGACGCCCGAAATGCGTCGCCAGGTGCTCGAAGCCGTCGTCGTCCGCCAGCGAAAGCCGATCCGTCGACCCGACGGCACCCGCGTCAAGTTCGAAGACAACGCGGCCGTCATCGTCGACGAGAACGAGGACCCGCGCGGGACCGAGCTGAAAGGTCCCATCGCACGGGAAGTCGCACAGCGATTCGGCAGTGTGGCATCAGCAGCGACGATGATCGTATAGAACCATGAGCAAGCAACCAGACAAACAACGCAAGAGTCAACGACGTGCCCCGCTTCACGAGCGGCACAAGCAGGTCCGGGCGACGCTGAGCGCCGACCTCCGCGAGGAGTACGGCCAGCGCAACGTCCGCGTCAACGCTGGTGACACCGTCGAGGTGCTCCGTGGCGACTTCGCCGGCGACGAAGGCGAAGTCATCAACGTGGACCTCGACAAGGCTGTCATCCACGTCGAAGACGTCACGCTCGAAAAGACGGACGGTGAGGAAGTCCCGCGACCGCTGGACACCTCGAACGTCCGCGTGACGGACCTAGACCTCGAAGACGAGAAGCGCGAGGCGCGTCTCGAATCGGAGGATGATTCCGCATGAGTAACCACCAGAAGCGACTCTCGGTGCCGAACAGTTGGCCCGTAGAGCGCAAGACTGCGACGTTTACGGTGAAAGCCGGCGCCGGCCCGCACGGTGAGGATGGGGTTCCCCTGCTCATCGTCCTTCGGGACGTGCTCGGCTACGCCGACAACCGCAAAGAAGCCCGCTACGCCCTCAACGAGGACAACGTCCTCATCAACGGGAAGGCCATTTCCGACGAGGAACGCCCCGTCGGGATGTTCGACATCCTGGCCTTCACCGAGCGCGAGGAGTACTACCGCGTGTTCCCCGGCGAGGGTGGTCGGCTGGCGCTGACCGCAATCGACCCGGACGCGGCCGAATCCAAGCTCGGCAAGATCGTCACCAAGACGCACGTTTCCGGTGGCGATGTCCAGCTGGGCCTCCACGACGGTGAGACGCTCATCGTCGAGGACGACCAGACCTACGACGCTGGCGACTCCATCGTCGTCGGCAACGAGGACGGCGAAGTCGTCGCCCACTTCGAGTACGAAGAGGGCGCGCTCGTCACTGCCGTCGACGGTGCCCACGCGGGCGAAGTCGGCGAAGTCGAGGAGATTCAGGTGACGCCGGGGTCGGCCCAGAACAACGTGATCGTCTCGCAGGACGAGGGCGAAGGCTTCGAGACAGTCGAAGAGTACGTCGTCGTCATCGACGAGAACTTCACGGGTGATGACGAATGAGCTCCGAGAGTGAGTCCGGCGGCGACTTCCACGAGATGCGCGAACCGCGCATCGAGAAGGTCGTCGTCCACATGGGTATCGGCCACGGTGGCCGCGACCTCGCCAACGCAGAGGACATCCTCGGGGAGATCACCGGGCAGACGCCGGTGCGAACGAAGGCCAAGCGGACTGTCGGCGAGTTCGACATCCGCGAGGGCGACCCCATCGGTGCGAAGGTCACCCTCCGCGACGAGATGGCCGAAGAGTTCCTTCAGACGGCGCTGCCGCTCGCCGAACTGGCGACGAGTCAGTTCGACGACACCGGCAACTTCAGCTTCGGCGTCGAGGAACACACCGAGTTCCCGAGTCAGGAGTACGACCCGAGCATCGGAATCTACGGGCTGGACGTGACGGTCAACCTCGTCCGTCCCGGCTACCGCGTCGCCAAGCGCGACAAGGCGTCGCGCTCGATTCCGACGAAGCATCGACTCAACCCGGCGGACGCCGTCGCCTTCATCGAGTCGACCTACGACGTGGAGGTGAGCGAATGAGCGAAAGTGAAACCACAGACGAGCCCGATTCCGAGACGGCATCCAGTGAGCGAACTGGCCAGCTCGAGTCCTGTCAGCGCTGCGGTCGCGAACAGGGACTCGTCGGCAAGTACGACATCTGGCTGTGCCGCCAGTGCTTCCGCGAGATCTCGCGGGGCATGGGCTTCAGGAAGTACAGCTAACAATGACAGGGAACGACCCATTTGCCAACGCACTGTCGGCGCTTAACAACGCCGAAAGCGTCGGGCACCTAGAGCAGACAGTATCGCCAGCTTCGAACGAGATCGGCAGCGTCCTCGAGGTCTTCTACGACCGCGGGTACATCGACGGATTCAGTTTCGTCGACGACGGCAAAGCCGGCGAGTTCGAAGTTGAACTGAAAGGAGCCATCAACGAGTGTGGCCCGGTCAAGCCCCGCTACTCTGCGGGCGCAGACGAGTTCGAGAAGTGGGAGAAGCGGTTCCTCCCCGCCCGTGACTACGGGACTCTCGTCGTTACGACCAGCCACGGCATCATGAGCCACTACGAGGCTCGTGAGCAGGGCGTCGGTGGCCAAGTCATCGCGTACGTATACTAACAATGCCACGAGTAGAACTGGAGATTCCGGAGGACGTGGACGCCGAGCAGGACCATCTCGACATCACTGTCGAGGGGGACAACGGCAGCGTCACGCGTCGGCTCTGGTACCCTGACATCGACGTGTCCGTCGACGGCGACACAGTCGTCATCGAATCCGATGAGGACAACGCCAAGACGATGTCGACGATCGGTACCTTCCAGAGCCACATCGAGAACATGTTCCACGGCGTGACCGAGGGCTGGGAGTACGGTATGGAGGTCTTTTACTCTCACTTCCCAATGCAGGTCGACGTCGAGGGTGACGAAGTCGTCATCGAGAACTTCCTGGGCGAGAAGGCCCCCCGCCGCACGACGATCCACGGCGACACGGACGTCGAGATCGACGGCGAGGAGCTGACCATCAGCGGTCCCGACATCGAAGCCGTCGGCCAGACCGCTGCCGACATCGAGCAGCTCACGCGCATCAACGACAAGGACGTGCGCGTGTTCCAGGACGGGGTGTACATCACCCGCAAACCGAACCGAGGTGACGCCTAATGGCGGACAACGAAGAAGACGTGCCAGAGGAAGAGTACACTGAACTGACCGACATCAGCGGCGTCGGTCCGTCCAAGGCGGAGTCGCTCCGCGAGGCCGGCTTCGAATCGGTCGAGGACGTTCGCGGTGCCGATCAGTCCGCGCTCGCCGATGTCAGCGGCATCGGGAACGCGCTGGCGGCCCGAATCAAGGCCGACGTCGGCGGACTCGAAGTCGAGTCCGAGACCGAAGCCGAAGTCGAAGAGGAAGGCGGCGAGGAAGCGCCCGACGAGGACGTGGAGACAGAACTCCAGGCCCGCGGGCTCACCGAGAAGACGCCGGACCTCTCCGACGAGGAAGCGCGGCTACTGACCCAGCGACACCGGGTCGGCAAGCCGCAGTTCAACCGCCAGGACCACCACAAGAAAAAGCGCGTCTCGACCTCGTGGCGCAAGCCCCGCGGCCAGCTCTCGAAGCAGCGCCGCGGCATCAAGGGCAAGGGCGACACAGTCCAGGCGGGCTTCCGCTCGCCGACTGCGGTGCGCGGCAAGCACCCATCCGGCTTCGAGGAGGTTCGCGTGCACAACGTGGACGACCTCGAAGGCGTCGACGGCGACACCGAGGCCGTGCGGATCGCCTCGAAGGTCGGCGCTCGCAAGCGCGAGCGAATCGAAGAGGAGGCCGAGGACGCGGGCATCCGCGTGCTCAACCCCACCTACGTCGAAGTCGAGGTGAGTGAGTGATGACTGATCTCTCTGCACAGAAGCGACTCGCGGCTGATGTCCTCGACGTCGGGAAGAACCGCGTCTGGTTCAACCCCGAGCGACAGGGCGACATCGCCGACGCGATCACCCGCGAGGACGTTCGCGAACTAGTCGATGAGGGCGCCATTCAGGCGAAAGACAAGAAAGGCAACTCCCGTGGACGCGCCCGGGAGCGCCAGAAGAAGCGTGCGTACGGCCACCAGAAGGGAGCCGGTTCCCGGAAGGGCAAGGCAGGCGCACGGCAGAACTCCAAGGAGGACTGGGAGTCACGCATCCGCGCACAGCGGACGAAGCTGCGCGAGTTGCGTGACGAGGGAACGCTTTCGAGTTCGCAGTACCGCGACCTGTACGACAAGGCCGGCGGTGGCGAGTTCGACAGCGTTGCCGATCTCGAACGTTACATCGACGCAAACCACGGTGACGCATAATGGCGACAGGACCACGATACAAAGTACCGATGCGGCGACGCCGCGAGGCCAGAACCGATTACCATCAGCGGTTGCGCCTGTTGAAATCCGGTAAGCCACGTCTCGTTGCTCGAAAGAGCAATAAACACGTCAGGGCGCAGCTGGTGACGCTTGGCCCCAACGGTGACGATACTCTCGCGTCCGCTCACTCGAGCGACCTCGCCGAGTACGGCTGGGAGGCCCCGACGGGCAACATGCCCTCGGCCTACCTCACCGGTCTGCTCGCTGGGCTTCGCGCGCAGGAAGCGGGCATCGAGGAGGCAGTGCTCGACATCGGACTCAACAGCCCGACCCCCGGAAGCAAAGTATTCGCAATACAGGAAGGCGCAATCGACGCCGGCCTGGACATTCCGCACAACGACGACGTACTCGCCGACTGGCAGCGCACGCGCGGTGCCCACATCGCCGAGTACGACGAGCAGCTCGACGAGCCGCTGTACAGCGGCGACTTCGACGCTGCAGACCTCCCGGAGCACTTCGACGAGCTCCGAGAGACCCTACTGGACGGTGACATCGAACTATGAGTGCTAACAACGGATGGGAGCCACGGACACGCCTCGGCAAGCAGGTTGTCGAGGGCGAAATCGACTCCATGCAGGAGGCGCTGAACTCCGGACTCCCGCTGAAAGAATCGGAAGTCGTCGACCAGCTCGTTCCCGACCTGGAAGACGAAGTGCTGGACATCAACATGGTCCAGCGGATGACAGACTCCGGCCGCCGCGTGAAGTTCCGCTGCGTGGTCGCCGTTGGCAACCGCGACGGCCTCATCGGCTACGCCGAAGGGCGTGACGATCAGGTCGGCGGTGCCATCCAGAAAGCCATCGACATCGCGAAGCTGAACATCATCGACGTCTCCCGCGGCTGCGGGTCCTGGGAGTGTGGCTGTGGCCGTCCGCACACGGTCGCGCTGCGCACCGAGGGCAAGGCCGGGAGCGTCGAGGTCGAGCTGCAGCCGGCCCCGCGTGGGCTGGGCCTCGCAGGCGGAGAGACCGTCCGCAAGGTGCTCGAACTCGCCGGTATCGAAGACATCTGGACACGCAGTAGCGGGAACACGCGCACCACGGTCAACTTCGCAAAGGCGACGTTCAACGCCCTGCAGAACACGGCCGAGGCGCGCGTCCCCGAACGAACCTTCGAGAAACGAGAGGTGATCGAGTGATGCACGCACTCGTCCAGCTCCGTGGCGAAGTCAACATGCACACCGACATCCAGGACACGCTGGAGATGCTCAACATCCACCACGTGAACCACTGCACGCTCGTCCCCGAGACGGACGCCTACCGCGGCATGGTGACGAAGGTCAACGACTTCGTCGCCTTCGGTGAGCCGAGCCAGGAGACGCTGGAGACAGTTCTGGCCACGCGCGCCGAGCCGCTTGAGGGTGACGCCGACGTGGACGACGAGTGGATCGCCGAGAACACGGACTACGACGACATCTCCGGGCTCGCGTTCGCGCTCCTCTCTGAGGAGACGACGCTGCGCGAGCAGGGCCTGTCCCCGACGCTCCGTCTGCACCCGCCACGCGGCGGCCACGACGGCGTCAAACACCCCGTCAAGGAGGGCGGCCAGCTCGGCAAACACGACACCGAGGGAATCGACGAACTCCTGGAGGCGATGCGATAATGACGAGTAAAAAGAAACGACAGCGCGGCTCGCGCACGCACGGCGGCGGCTCGCACAAGAACCGACGTGGTGCCGGCCACCGCGGTGGTCGCGGTGCCGCAGGCCGTGACAAGCACGAGTTCCACAACCACGAACCGCTCGGCAAGAGCGGCTTCAAGCGCCCGCAGAAGGTGCAGGAAGAGGCCGCAACCATCGACGTTCGCGAGATCGACGAGAACGTCACGCTGCTGGCTGCCGATGACGTCGCCGAAGTCGAAGACGGTGGCTTCCGCGTCGATGTCCGTGATGTGGTCGAAGAGGCCGACGACGCCGACTACGTGAAGGTACTCGGTGCCGGCCAGGTTCGCCACGAACTCACGCTCATCGCCGACGACTTCTCCGAGGGCGCTCGCGAGAAGGTCGAAGCCGCAGGCGGGAGCGTCGAACTGACCGACCTCGGCGAGGAGCGCCAGGCCGAGGCCGAAGAAACCGACGACGCGGACGCGGACGAGGAATAACGAACGATGAGCTGGAAGGACACCGCCGAACCACTGCTTGTCCGGATGCCCGCAGTCCAGCGGCCGGAAGGACACGTCCCGTTCAAGCGCAAGCTCACGTGGACAGGGGGCGTACTCCTGCTGTATTTCTTCCTGACGAACGTGAAGCTGTTCGGGCTGGACCTCGACGCCAGCCAACAGGTGTTCGGGCGCTTCTCGTCGATTCTGGCCTCCGGCCAGGGGAGCATCTTGCAACTGGGTATCGGTCCGATCGTCACGGCGTCCATCGTGTTGCAGCTCCTCGGTGGGGCGGACTTGCTCGGGCTGAACACCCAAGACGACCCACGTGACCAGATCCTCTATCAGGGGCTCCAGAAGCTGCTGGTGCTCGTAATGATCTGTCTCACCGGGCTCCCGATGGTGTTTGCCGGCGGCTTCCTCCCGGCTGACACGGCGGTCGCAAGTTCCCTGGGTATCGGCACGACCGGTGTCCAGTGGCTCATCTTCGGCCAGATGTTCGTCGGCGGTGTCCTCATCCTGTTCATGGACGAGGTCATCTCCAAGTGGGGCGTTGGCTCCGGTATCGGCCTGTTCATTGTCGCCGGCGTGAGCCAACGGCTCATCGGCGGCGTCCTGACGACGCCGTTTATCGGCAACAGAGAAGGGATCATCTACACCTGGTACCTGTTCATCACCGGCCAGCGCGGCACCGGGCCAGTGCTGGCTGCTGATGGCCTCCAAACCGTGCTGCTCCAAGGCGAACTGCTGGGGCTGTTCACGACGGTCCTCATCTTCGCAGTGGTCGTCTACGCCGAATCCGTTCGTGTCGAGATCCCGCTGTCGAACGCCCGCGTGAAAGGTGCCCGTGGCCGGTTCCCGGTCAAGCTCATCTACGCGAGCGTCCTGCCGATGATCCTCGTTCGGGCGTTGCAGGCGAACATCCAGTTCCTGGGCCGGATTCTCGACGCTCAGCTGGGCTCGATGCCGGCGTTCCTCGGGACGTATTCGAACGGTCAGCCCACCGGCGGCCTGTTCTACTTCCTCGCCCCAGTTCAGAGCCGTGGCGACTGGATGTGGTGGCTCGAAGGCACCACCCAACCAGTCTGGCAGATCCTGACCCGCGTCGGAATCGACCTGTTCGTCATGCTGATCGGTGGCGCAGTCTTCGCCGTGTTCTGGGTCGAAACCACCGACATGGGTCCGGAGGCAACGGCCAAGCAGATCCACAACTCCGGGATGCAAATCCCCGGCTTCCGACAGAACGTCGGCGTCATCGAGAAGGTCCTTGAGCGGTATATCCCGCAAGTGACCGTCATCGGCGGCGCACTCGTTGGGCTGCTCGCAGTGATGGCCAACATGCTGGGTACCATTGGTGGCGTCTCCGGTACCGGGCTGCTGCTGACGGTCTCTATTACGTACAAGCTGTACGAGGAGATCGCCGAAGAGCAGCTCATGGAGATGCACCCGATGATGCGCCAGATGTTTGGATAGGCCAGCAGATAACCTGTCCTATTCGCTTTATTCTGAGCAAGTGGTCACCCGATTCGTATAAGATCGACTAGTGACGACGCTTCAGGCGCTCTTTCTCAAGGTAGATGGAGTGGACGTATTTGATCTTCCCCGTCGTACCTCAACTTCACTTCAGCCCATCACACCCATCCTCAAGCTGCTAGCGTCAACTGCTATTTTCAGCAATCGTCACCTCTCTGCTAGTATTCCGGAGCACAACGGCTATTATTCGTGTTCCACGAACTCGAGGAGTACTCTCCTATTCGCCACTGTCTCTACAGATCCGACTGACTGAGGACGCGCAGAATATACACCAGCAATGCCCGATGCTGCAAGAAGCGCTTGTCCTGTTATTACCATTCAACGGGGTGTGCATCTTGACAGAGATTGTTATGCTAAACCACTACCGTCTAAAATAATACGTGCTATCCACTCTCAGGACACCTATACAGTATGCACACCTCTTGAAAATATCTTGTAAGCAGTCGCTCACTGTGTAAATCCGTCGGCGAGGTGGCGATCGATAACTGACACCATTGTTTCAACGGTACGAGTCCACGTATGCGAACCGGCCCAACGCTGTGCTCCCTCTGAGAACTGCTGGCTGCTCTGAAGAACCTCACGAAGACCTGACGCGACAGCGTCTGGGTTGGGACGAGTGCACTTGCCTGAGACACCATCCGCAATTGCGTCTTCAGCACCAGTGCCGAACGTTCCAACAACTGGGACTCCGTGGCGATTTGCTTCAAGATAGACGAGTCCAAAGCCTTCGAAATGATGGTTGATGTATTGGGGTGTCAAAACGAACGCTTCGGCGGTCGCATACCACCGCTCAAGCACATCATCCGAAACCTTTCCCTCAAAATGAACACGATCACTCAGCCCGTTCTCACGGACGATGTTTCGAACGCCGTCTGCGTACTCGGTGTCTGATCCACTCCCGACCAGATGATAGTCAACGTCTGGTTCTTCGTCGGCAATACGTACAAACGCTTCAGCAGAGAGATGCTGACCTTTCCGGGGCTTGAACGCTCCAACAGTCAGTAAGACACGGTGGTCAATCGAAAACGGCGTCGGGGGATCATCTACTGGAGTCACGCCGTTAGGGACTGTGACGAGGTTCTGAAGCGCCGTAGCTGACCGAATGCAGTCAGCGGTAAACGTCGAAACGCAGAACGCCGCGGCTGCCTGAGACAACGCCAAGCGTGCCGGGAGCCTATGCTTCGAGTGGAGCGGCTCAACTGCGTATGTGCCATGACATGAAACAAAGTACGGCACATCACTGCAACGGGTAGCGAGATACGCGATCAACGAGTATGGGTAGGCAACCAGTGAGAAGACGGCGTCTACGTCATCAATCGCACGGCGGATACGTCGAGCCGCCCGGAGAACAGAAACAGGCGATGACCGCAACGGTAGTGGATCAGGGAGATCGGTTCGGACGTCAACTTCGTAGTGATCACGAAGCCCTGCGACGACCGCTTTGGAGTACCGCCCCCAGCCGGTGTCAGGGGATATGGTCGGCGTCATAACAAGAAGGCGATCCATGCTGTATGGAACCAGTTAGTGATATACCCAAATACCTGTTGCCGTTCCATGCCGCGGATATCGCATTGGATAGTATCTTATGTCGGGGAGTGCGATTTACTGACGGCAGCACGAGAATCGTTGGTGTCGCTTGCCGGATCGGCCGAGCGAAGACACAACGAAAAGATTCACCATTTGCCGCCGTCCTTGGTTCAACTAATGACGCTGACAACGCTGGTAGCTGGCGGTGGCGGCTTTCTCGGAAGTCACCTCTGTACGGCACTAGTCGAAGACGGACGCGAGGTCATCTGCATCGATAACTTTGGCAGTGGACGCCGCGAGAACATCGCACACCTCGAGGACCATCCGCGGTTCATGCTTATTGAGGCCGATATCCGCGAGCCGCTAGGCCTACCCGCCGCTGACCGCGTATACCACCTTGCGTCGCGTGCTTCACCGACTGACTTCACTGAGTTTCCAGTACAGATCGCGCTGACGAACACTGAAGGGACACGCAATCTACTCGACTACGCGGTCAAGCACGACGCTCGGATGGTGTATGCAAGTACAAGTGAAGTATACGGCAACCCGGAGGTCCATCCTCAGCCTGAGAGCTACTCCGGAAATGTCAATATAAGAGGTCCACGCGGCTGTTATGACGAGTCGAAGCGTTTCGGTGAGACGCTGACCGTCGCCTACGAGGAGCGGTATGACATTGATGTTCGGACCGCACGAATCTTCAATACATACGGCCCTCGGATGCGAGCCGATGACGGTCGAGTCGTCCCCACATTCGTCAGGCAGGCTCTCGATGGGGAGGACCTCACCATTTATGGCGATGGCACACAGACCCGGAGTTTCTGTTACGTAACAGACATGGTGAGCGGTCTCAGGGCTTTGATGGACCAGCCAGATATTGACGGCGAAGTAGTCAACATAGGAAGAGAAAACGAGATCACGATTCGGACCTTGGCCGACCGTATACTGGAACTCTGTGATACGGACAGTGACCTTACATTCGACTCACTGCCCGAGGATGACCCTGAGCGGCGACGCCCTGATATCTCGAAGGCAAAGGAACTGCTTGACTGGGAACCGAATGTGTCGCTTAACGAAGGGCTTCGCCAGACCATCTCCTCATTTGAGTCGAAATAACTTCTGAATCCCGTGTAGTCTCGGTAGAGCGTAATTCCTTAGTCGTCTTCCCGAATCTGTCCAGTATGCATATTGCCGTTCTCTCCGACCGATATCCAGAATATGGGGCCGCTGGAGCTGGAACGATGGCCGCGAGACTCGCAGAGCAATACCATGATCGCGGACACACCGTCAGCATCTTAACAACCAGTTCTGAGACGGAGCGGCCAGACGCTTTCACTGCGACATCCCCCGACGTGGAGAGCCGAAACGGCATCACCGTCTACTGCTTTCCTCGCACTCCTTACCAGCAACTTCGTGCATACCATGCTCTCTACAACCCTTGGACGAGTCCCTCAATACACCAGTGGTTCTCTCAGCATACAGTTGATGCCGTCCACGCACACAACGTCCATGAGTTCCTGTCATATGATGCACTCCGAGCCGCCAGCACCTATGCAGACGATGTCACCCTCACCTATCACGATGGTATGAGCTTCGCATACGGGAAGATTACGCATTTCGTCGATAATGACCCCGATAACGATGGCTGTCTCCCTAATTATGCATACCGCCCCTCAGTGCTCCACCAGGTGCGCCGAGCGAAATTCCAGTACAATCCGATTAGAAATCGAGTAAATAAGTGGTATTTGTCCAACTATGTGGATCACTGTATCGCGGTTAGTCACGAACTCGGGCGCGCGCTCCGCGTAAACGGTCGGCCAGTTGACGATGTCATTCATAACGGTGTTGATCAACAAGCATATCTGAAGGCCGATGGAAGCCAGTTTCGAGATAATTACGGTATAGGTGACCAGCCGTTCATCCTTTTTGGCGGCCGTGCCTCAGATCTTAAGGGTGGTACTCAATTAGCCAACGCTATCGCTTATTCGGAAACCCAACCCACATTAATCCTCACTGGAAATAATAAAAAATATGCTAAAGAATTGAGAAATAAAAACACTCAAATTACGATCAGAGAGACCGGATGGGTGGAAGAAGATCTAATGCCAAGTGCAATGGCCGCTGCGACAGCCGTGGCAACGCCAAGTATTTTTCTTGAGCCGTTTAATCTCCAGAATTTAGAGGCGATGGCTGCCGGAACACCTCCAATCACCACTTGCTTCGGCGGTCCGCCAGAGGTTGTGGAAGACGACCACACCGGGTATATTGTCAATCCATTCGCAACACGTAAGTTTGCTAACCGGATTGACACCCTTGTCCAACATACTGAACGACGCCAAGAGTTGGGTCATCATGCTCAACAGCATGTCAGTAAGTCGTTTACTATCAAGAAAACCACTAGCAAGTATCTATCATTTTTTGGTTACAGACCCGATTAGTGCTACCCTACGTGGATGTCAGTAACTCCACTGGGCTGCCAACGAAAGGGTTAGCACTGGAATATCGTCGGTGACCGTGCTTTCGCTGGCGACTACCGCACCCTCTCCAACAGAGACACTCGCTTAATTCACAATACGTGTAGCACCACTTGGCGAGGCTACAATGGGAATGGCAGCATACTTAACGATTAAAGAATGCGAAGGATCAAAATATAGGCTTTGGAAACGGACACGGTTCCGGAACGTATTTTCGCTGGCGACCAGTGCTAACGGTAATGGCAGTAAGTGAATTGCTGATCCTCGGAGTGGATGCCGCGGACTTCAGCATTCTTAGTTCGGACTCGGTCTCACTTCCGACGCTCGAACGGCTCATACAGGAGGGTGTTTCGGCGCCTCTCAAGAGTACCACACCGCCGATAACCGGAGCGGCGTGGCCTGCGATGGCCTGTGGGCGCGACCCTAACAGCATCGGGATGTTCGACTTCCGGAACTTCTCCCGGGAAGATTGTCGGGAGTACCGTCCCTCACCGTCGGCGGTTGACCCTTTCTGGAGTTACCTCAGTGAGGACGGGCACACCACGGGTATCAGTGGCTATCCGGTCGCACCGCTCGATAAGCCTGTTGATGGGTTTGTTCTCTCGTGGCCCTGGTATCTACCCGAAGACGAGCAACAATTGGCCCCTGAAGAGTTCTTTGACGGCACTGATATCAATGTCGACGACTACATCCGGGAGAACACGGAGTTCGAGGTCGAAACAGTGCTCGCGGATCTCTGGGATAAGGCTGAGTTCGATGAGCGTGTTTTAGATCGCTTCGACTTCGATGTATATTTCACACACCTCGACGCTGATACTATCATCCACATCGCAAATGAAGATACGCTCGACGACGTGTACCAAGTCTATGAGGCGATAGACGAGATCGTCGAATCCTTGCTGGACCACTGTGCGGACGACTGTGCCGTCATGATGGTTTCGGATCACGGCATTTCGAAGGTACATGGGAAGTTCTATATGACTCAGTTTCTCATTGACCAAGGCCTGCTTCAGAGGGAGACCACGACGGCCGAGCGGGTCACACAGACGGACATCAGCCAGCGTGCTATCGAGAAGTCCAAAGCCGTATTGAAAGCTCTTGGACTTGCACGCCCAATCCAGGAACTGTTCTTAAGTGGTGACGAAATCCGTCAGCAGGCGGGACTCGAACACGCATTTGATTTCGAGGACATCGACTGTGAGAATACTGTTGTCGTTCACAGCGGGGATTGGGGACAGTTGTACGGTATAGACGGAGCCGATGAAGTCAAAACAGTCGTAGACACACTCTCTCAGATGGCGACCGAACAGGGTTTCCAGGTAGCCGTTGATTGGCCAGAAACGGCGTACGAAGGCGAAAAGTTGCATCCTGATGCGCCAGACGCTGTCGTAACGATACACGCACAAGATGGGATTCTGCGCCCAAAGTCAGTTGTCTCACCGGGAAAAGAGAATCCAGAGGATTACTTCGAGACGTTCGACACGGCTAATCTGAACCACGGCGAAGACGGAGTTTTTGTCCTTTCAGGACCAAACGTGAAGCACAACGCAAAAATCGAACCCCTCCATTTACTTGACGTTGCCCCGACGATTTTGAACCAACTCGTGGGCGTTGTACCGCCCAACGTACACGGGACCGCCCGGACTGATCTCTATGAGCCCGGTAGCCGGCCAGCGTCCGCTCCCGAAACCGGGTTCAGAGATTTCCAGCAGACGCTAATTGAGGATCGGTCGGAACACGGAGAGATGGACGAGGTGAAGGAGAAACTGGCTGAACTCGGCTACTTTGAATAACATAGATGGTATCGGATTTCATCCGTGACTTGCGCTGGGTGTCGTTCGCCGAAGTCTTCTCGCAGATTGCCTCGTTTGTCACAGTCCCGCTCCTTACACGGGCACTGATCCCGTCTGAGTACGGCCTCTATCGATCAGCGTTCGTAGTGGTCTCGCTGTTGACATTCGTTCGGGGTGTCGCGAACCTCCAGCCGCTTCTCCTCGATCAACTTCCACGGCTCGAGAGACAGCGACAGAGGTCGCTGACGGTGGCAATCACCGTATGTACCATTGCTTTAATCGCGATTTCGCTCGTCGGACTCGTCCTCCTGACGGAGCTGGGGCTATTAAACGAGGTTTCGAGTCGACTCCAAGAGTTTGTGGCCGCTAACATTTGGTTGGCGATGTTACTCGTGGCATCGAAGTCGCTGTACCAGTACGGGCTCACCGTATGCAAGGGCCTCGACGAGTTTGCGATGTACAGTGGTATCAAATTCCTGTATGAGATAACGTTCCTGGGAGCGCTCGTCGCGCTCGTTACGGTCGGTCAGCTCACGATCGTGACGGCGATTTCGGCCTACGCGGGTGCAAGTATGCTAGCCGTCGCTATTATCATCGTGACTGTCCACGACGAACTCAATGCGAAGCCCGATTTTGAGACGTTGATTCAGGAGTACCATCGGATCTCAGCGCCACTAATTCCTCGATCACTTGTCAAGAAGGCAAAAGACATTACTCCTCGATTCCTCATTATCAGTGCGTTCGGGGTCGGCACTTTCGGGAGCTGGTCAGTCGTCTTCACGCTCGCCATGTCGTTTCGGCTATTGAGCAGACCGTTCTCACAGATTCTCCTCCCGAAGATATCGAAAGCGCTCTCCGAAGGGCAGTCACTCGACGGACTCGTGTACCAGTACTACCGCGCAATGGGGACTCTCATTTTCCCAGCGGTTGTCGGCGGGTGGCTTCTCGGTGCAGAGGTCATTCAGCACGTCTTTGGCGCGGAGTATGTCCTCGCCGATGCCGTAATCTGGCTTTTGCTCGCTGGATTCGGTGTCCAGTCGCTCAACGCGATAACGGGCTCAGTATACGTGGCCACCGACCGGAGCGACCTTGCAACATATACTCAGATTCTGTCCGCGGTCGGCCTTCTCTCGCTTGTGCTGCTTGGGGCCTTCTTCTTCGATTCACTTATTATCGTTTCAGCTGGGTACCTCGCAGAGAACCTTATTGCGCTGACGATATCACTCAAATATCAGTCCACGATTATTGAACTTCCACGTCCGAATTTCGCGACGGTCTGGAAGCTCTGTTTTTCACTCGCTGTGATGGTGGTAGCTGTGGGGCTCGTAGAACCGTGGATAGCTGGCGTACCAACGACATTTGGCGCCGTCGCCCTCGGTGCTGCCACGTACTTCGTGGCGCTCTATGCCACAGGGTTCGTCCGTGAGCAGGAGTGGGAACTCATTCGCCAATTTGTTAGCGTATAACCAACATGTATTTATCCGCGCGTCCTATTCCGATAGTACTGTCCTTAGACCGAACGCATGCACGTACTTTCAATAAGTCTAGATGAGTCGATTATGCTGTCGGAGAATGATGCTCACCAGCGACAGCGAAGGTACGCTAACTACTTCGACAGATATAGTGTCGTGGTTAAGACCGACCCAGGGCATAAAAAGCAGATTCAGAAAGGGCCGCTACGGGTGTTCCCCACAAATTCGACGACACGGTACTGTTTCCCGATAGACGCGTATCAACTCGGGCACGCGGTCGCCAAGGAGCGGGAACCTGATTGCGTGACGACGCAAGACCCGTTCTCAACTGGTATCGTCGGACTTGCGCTCGCACAACAGTTCGATGCGTCGCTACGAGTGCAGGTTCACGCTGATTTCATATCTAATCCGAAGTGGCGCTGGCAGTCGGTGAAGAACCCATTGGCGGAAGCGCTTGGCAGAACGGTATTGAAGCGTGCTGATGCGGTTCGAGTTGGAACTGAACACGAACGTAAAAAGGTCCGTTCGGTCGTCAAAGACTCGACCACGATTTCGGTTGCCCCGGTTCGGATGGACTTCGATGGGGTCGTGAACGGTGGTGAGCGGTCGGTGACCGAACTGCGCTCAACGTTCGGTTTTGACGATCGACCCGTCATCTTCTTTGCGGGCCGATTCACCGGACAAAAGAACTTGAACAAGTGGCTCGAAGTCGCTGCACGGGTTCACGAAGCCGCTAACAGGACGCCAATATTCGTCATGGTCGGGGACGGTCCTCAGTCTGAAGATATACGAAAGGAAGTCATTGAGCTCGGTATAGAGGACAGCTTTCGGTTTCCAGGGTGGGTAGAGACCGACCGGCTCGCGGAATACTACGACCTCGCAGACGTGTTTCTAATCACCTCTGATTACGAGGGGACGTCTCGGGTTGTCGTTGAGGCCGGTATGAACGAGACACCAGTCGTCGCGACACCGTTTGCAGGGGCAATCGATAACATTGTTGACGGCGAGACTGGCTTCGTCGCTGACGACGTGGAAACACTCGCTCAGCGGGTCTGTGAGTTGCTTGAAGACGCGACCGTGCGACAACAGATGGGGACTCGGGCACGAGAACACCTGATGGACCGATTTGACGCCGAGCGCCTGACTGAAGAGTATGTCGAGTTCCTGCAAGATGGAATATGCGGAGATTGAATATAATATATTTGAAACTTCTCACATCAAATAGATAGAGCAAACCGTCGAGGACGAACGTATACTCGGCGTGGGATTCGTCGGTGTGTATGCGAGTTTACCTCGAAGCCAACGACCATGTTCGGTTCATTGACCCACTCTCACTTTCTGGTCAGCTTGAGGCTCATGGATTCCGCGAAGAAATGAGACCTATCGAAACAGCCCTCTGCATAAGATACCGACACTCACAGACTTGTCGAGGCTCCGGAGGTTCCTGTTCAACAGGGGCAGAATATACGCCTGTATCGTTGGAATAAAACAGTGAGTCAGTCACTATCGCAGGTCTCTCCTAGTACAGACGCTAACTCCGACATCAGGGCCTGTATGTCGTGGCGGTCACAGGCAACTTCCCGACTCCGCTGACAGAGGCTACGGTACTCTTCATCGTCCAATTTCAGGATGACCTCAATACGATCAGCGAGTGCCTCTGGATCACCACTTGGGAACGTGAGGCGTGAGGCGTCGAGATCCGAGTCGTGAACCATATCTACGTATGAATCATTAGAAGAAATGACTGGAGTTCCAGACGCCATTGCTTCGACTTCCGTCTTATCGAGGCTACCGGTACTACTGTCGTTCAAAAAGACACCTGCACGCTGGTACTTCTCAACGACTTCGTCGTGCGGGACAGAGCCGACGAACTCAACCGAATCGGTCAACCCTTGAGACTCCACCGTCTCGTATAGTTCTCTAACGTAAGCCTCGTCACCTGACGGTGCACCAACTATATTTAGTTTTGCACTGATGCCGCGGTTCTCAAGTATCTCGATAGCAGCGACGAGTGTCTCGAACCGTTTTACCGGATCAAGACGACCGACGCCGAGAGCCAGTTGCCGGTCGGTGATCGAACTGTCTGGCGCGAACGTATCGGTGTCGATACCATGACCGAGTACGGAGAGTTTATCCGAGAAAAGACGGAAGCTCCCATCTGTAGCGGTCACTACACGGGCAGCCAGCCGATGAGCAACCTGTAGATGCCACTCAACACTACTGTGGGCGTACCAGAGCGTAACCGGTATTCCTGCCGGCCTGAACCACGGCCAGCCTGCAATAACGTAATGTGGAATCATGTGGGCGAAGACCGCATCGATATCTCGCCGTACAGCCTCGATACAGTGCCGCTCGAACGAGAGAACCCGCCTCGCCTTCGAGTACCCCTTCTCCTTCCCGAAGCTGTAAAGCGTAACATTCTCCGGGAGGTCGTACTGGCCGATATAGCTCGTCAGCACGTCAAGTTTCTCGACATGTTCGGCAAGTGCACTGATCCAATCGACAGTGAATCCGAGAACATCATCGGTCGAATCTACCTTCTGTGTGATCATCAGAACATGCATGCTCAGACGCCTCCTTGTAGGAATTCCACGATGTTTTCAGCTCGGTGTTTCCATGTGTACTGTTTCACAGTTTCACGAGCGTGGCTTGCGGCCTTGCTCGCATCCGGGTCATCCAACACCTGGCGTATCGAGTCCGCGAGCGATCCAGAACTGTCAGGTAGTGCAAAGTAGGCACTGGAGTTGTTCAACACCTCCCTCAGCGATGGGATATCGGTGGCAATTATCGGCCGCCCTGCCGCCATGTACTCGAACAGTTTGAGCGGGGAGGTGTATCGGCGTGAGATTGCCCTTTCAGCCGTGTTCGGGAGAATGAGCGCATCGCTGGCTGCGAGATACTTTGGAACCTGATCTGGGTGGACGTGTCCAACCATCTCAACGTTGTCCGGTATTGTCTCCACAGCAGTCTCAAGTCGGTCCTGCTGATCGGCGGTACCGCCCACGAGGCAGATAGTCACTTCTGGTACATTTTTAGCTGCTTCAACCAGCGTATCGACGCCTTTCCACGGTTTGAGGCTCCCAGCGTAACAGACTAACTCGCCGTCCGGGAGCGATAGTTCGGTTCGAAGTGACAACTTCGAGCTCTCGATTGTGAACCGCTCAAGGCGGACACCATCCGGTGCGACAAGCATCGGCGCGTTAGTGAACGACTGCCACTCGTCTCGAAGGCCCTTACTGATGACGACGACACCGCGAGTGTGCTGCAATACACTCCCGAGAAATGCTGCGACTCGGTCTCTCGAGGGTCGGCGGTGTAGTTCGACTGCAAGCGAATTCCCGAACAATGGTGCTCCGAGGACGGCGAATAGGAGCGCTCGGGAGTACAGCCAGTCCCGGTCGGATCGCAGTGTGTACGCGAGCGCAGCGAGCGTGAACGTGACCGATTGGAGGTAGAACGCAAATCGAAGGAACGGTTGGCGAGAGCTCCTACTCAGAAAATCGAGGCACGGAAGTCGCGTTATCTCGAAATTGAGTGGCGAGTCAAAGTACTCATCCATTGAATCGGGAGCGTCGTCTGGCTGGACACGGTCGGGGATGATGAGTTCGACCTCGTGGCCGTTTTCAGCGAGTGCATCGCACATCTGAACAATCTGATAGGCGTGTGCCCGTCGGCTCGGAAGCCTTGCATTTGCCACGTACTGTATCTTGGCCATAGTTGGGTTTATTCGCAGCCTCTCGTGGAGGCCACCTCTCGAAGAAGCGTCTCGTATTCGGCAACCATCTTTTCGTGTTCGAACTGACTCTCAAGGCGCTTGTACGCTTGCGTTCGGAGCCGATTTCGGAGCGAAGGGTTCGAAAGTAATTGCTCGAACCGCTTGGAAAACGATTCGATGTCATCCTGTTGAACCAGGAAGCCGTCTTCACCGTCGGTTATGGCTTCGGGAGTCCCACATACCGCGGACGCGACGACAGGCGTCCCGCAGGCCATTGCTTCGAGGACCACATGTGGAAGCCCCTCATAGGTCGAGTTCAAAGCGAAGACACGGCTCTGAGAGACTATCTCAAGTACCTGCTCATGGGGAATGCGACCGTGGAAGACTACCTGATCGCCCACACCCTGCCGACTGGCGCGTGCTTCGAGGGCGTTTCGTTCGGGTCCGTCACCGACGATGTGTAACTCCGCGTCGGCCACGTCGGTTTGCTGGAAGGCGTCAATAATTCCGTCAATCCCTTTCCACGGAACAAGTCGACCGACAGTCACGATTCGTGGTGGTCGGTTAGAGTCGGCCACTGACGGTCGGTCAATATCTATCGCATTGTAAATAACGCTCGTCTCATCAGGATCCACCCCCCAACCAGTAACGAGTGAGCGGAGGAACTCGCTTGGCACGGCAACGTGGTCCGCCAGCCGAACTGGTGCCGTTCTGAGAACCTTCCAGCCTTCGAGTTTCGGATTGAAGGTGAACTGTTGAAAATCCTCTATATGTTTGCATGTTTCCCCGGACCGACGGGCCCGCTCCCACGCCGAGTCACCGACAATCTTAGACACTGTCGGTACGCCTACAATACGCCCGGCAGTCGTTGCCTGTAAGTCGAAGGCGTTCACCAACATCACATCTGGGTCATATGAGCGGAGTTCAGCCACGAGGGTTCGGATCTGCCGGGCGTATCTGGAGACGACTGAATTACCCCGAGGAATGCGCACAACTTTGAACGGGTACTGGTCGTCAAACCCTGCGGAGGCGCGGCCGTTCGTGACAACGCGGACTGAGTGACCTCGGTTGACGAGTTCGCGGCCGAGCGACGAGACGAATGTCGCCGGCCCCCCAGAATCGGGCGGGAAGATTCCGGGAGCGAGCAATACATTGACGGACTCCTTCACTGTTGGCTGAACAGTATCTGTCACGCTTGAAATATCGTTCTATTCGCTGTGGGGTGCTTGGAGGAGCGAGACGGGGACATCTGAGAATCTATTACTTTCCCCGAACAGGTTCAGCAGGAACATACTGAACTGAACACGGTTTCGCCAGTGAGGACGGATTATATACCACAGAACATCGTCTTGATTGGTTTCAGTAGCGCCCGGGTTGACTATACGAAAATGAAAGGTTGCGACCAAAGGAGAGCCCCCTGCAGCGTGGTCCTCCCACGAGTCCGGAGTGAACCAGCCGGATCGATCAGAAGTACTGGAAATGACTCGCTCACTCACTGGAACATAAAATCGCAAAGCAGCGGTTCAGATTACTGTACGGCTCGGGACTATACCCATGCATGCACTGCAAATAACGAGTTTTGTGTTCTACCAGCCAATCCCGTATTTCGACAAGTCCAGCGACAGACGGATTTCAGCCTGTGAGGAAATCAGCACGCAGTCGGTCAACCTCGGTTTCGGACCAGAGTAAGCTGAAGCCAATACATCTTTGTTAGAACATTATAAACGAGAGGCAATGACAGATTCGCCGAGCGTTCTGCATGTTATTTCCGGCATCGATGTCGGCGGAGCAGAGAATCACCTTCTAATGCTCCTCGACGGACTCTCCTCACGGGGGTTCGACGTTACTGTAGCGTATCTAAAAGGCGACGGCGAGCTTGCGAGCGACTTCCGGGAAGCAGGTTGCTCTGTTGAACGAATCGGTATTCGATCAGACTTTGACCCGCTTGGGTTCGGCAAGCTCGTCACAAAGATCGTACGAAACGATTATGACCTCGTTCACACCCACCTCTTTCACGGCGACATCTACGGCGCGACAGCCGCCACCGTTGCTGGAGTCCCAGCTATCATCTCCTCGAAACACAACGATCCACCGTACTGGCAGGAACAGCCGTACAAACTAATACACGACCTGTCGCTGTCTCGTACCGACCGTGTTCTCCCAATTTCGGAACACGTTCGCGACTACCTGCTTGAAACTTCCAGGATCAGTCCGAATCAGGTTCAGACGGTTCGATACGGGATTTCGCCAACGGAATTCGATGGCGTCTCTGAGCGTGATGTCCAATCGGTACGACGGGATTTTGTCGACGATAATACACCACTCGTGGGGACCGTCGCTCGACTCACTGAGCAAAAGAATCTTGAGACGCTCCTACGCGCGTTCGAGCAAGTTAAAGACCGAGTGCCGGACGCACACCTCGCTATTGTCGGACGCGGTGAGGAAGAAGACCGCCTGAAACGTCTTGCAGAAACTCACGATATCGAGGACGACGTGACCTTCTCTGGATTCCGGACTGACATCCCCGAACTTATGCATGCATTCGACGTGTTCGCATTACCATCGCTCTGGGAGGGGTTCGGCGTTGTTTTTCTCGAAGCAATGGCCGCCCAGACACCCGTCGTTGCATCCGAAGTAAGTGCCATCCCAGAAGTGGTCGCAGACGGCGAGACGGGACTGCTATGTCCACCGATGGACGAAGCAAAGTTTGCCGATGCCATCTCAACTCTGCTTGAGACTCCAGAAATGGCCGAATCGATGGGCAAAGCTGGGAGAGAACGACTCGACCGAGAATTCGCGGTCGACAGGATGATCGAAGAGGTGGCGACAATCTATCAAGACACACTGTCCAGCAAATCGCAGTAGAGTGATCGGTACGACTGCCGCATCCTTTCGATATCAAATCGATTCAGATCGGCGGTAGTTCGTTCGCTCATCTCACGTCGGCGCGACGGGGATGCGACAAGTTGCTCGATGCGCGCGCTCAGTTCTGAAACGTCCCCCGGCTCCACTAAAAATCCGGTTTCACCGTGCGAGACCTGTTCAGGGATTCCTGCCACGGCCGTAGAGACGATTGGCAGCCCGGCGGCACGGGCTTCGGTGATGACACGGGGCATCCCTTCACGATAAGAGGGCAGGACGAAGACATCCGCCGTGGCGAGCAGACTGGGAACATCATCGCAGTACCCGAGAAATGAGACACTGTCTTCAAGTCCGCGTCGTTTGACTGCGTCTTGTAGTTCTTCTCGGTTTTCTCCGTCGCCTGCAATATCCAGCTCAATCGAATGGCTTTCGGCGACTTGATCGACTGCCTCTACCAGATCGAATAGTCCCTTGCCGTCCGTCAGTCGACCGACAAAAAGTAGCGAAACTGGCTCATCGGCGGGTGGCAAGTCGTCCCACCGATCCGGAGCACGATACGCATCTAAATCTAGACCGTCGTAGATAACCTCGTACTGGTCCGGATAGCCGAACCCGCGCTCGAGATAGGTATCACGAACTCGGCGGGAGTTCGTCACTATGCGGTCGCTCAGTGGCGCACTCACCCGTTCGAAAAAATAGAGTATGGCGTTCAATAGCGGGTTCCGGTCGCTTGCGATTGGGTCACCGTGAACACTGTGGACAGTGACTGGGACATCCGCAATGACGCTCGCCCAGCGGCCAATCACGCCTGCCTCCGTGCTATGCGTGTGGAGGATATCTATCTGCTCGCTCTGGAGATAGCGTGCGACGCACAGAACTGCCGGAAGTGCAGTAACTGGGTTGTAGTGTCTAATCGTCCGGAACACAGCTACGTCGGTTCCCGTCTCGCGGAGAGCATCCAGTCGCGCGGGATCGTGCTCTGCGCCGACACCTACTCGTAGGTCGTATTCCTCTGGCGCAGCCCGAAGCGCCGAGAGGATGTCTTCGACGCTCTTCTCTGCACCGCCATCAAGAAACCGCGTGATAAGATGGAGGACACGATACGGCTCAGTCACGAATCTACGTTTCCACGAGCCGACTAAAGAATTGCCGAAATTTCACCGCCAATCGACTAATCTACGAACAATCCGCACGATATTCACAATGAACAATCAGACCTTTCAAGCGAAACTATCGTCCCAGAGTAGAGTCCTTAGCCCCAAACATTTTCAATGCTATCCCATGGTCTTTGGCTTCGCGACTTCCTCAGGTTGCTGGTCCCGGCGAGCTTTACCGGTCTGAGTCTGACGAAGCATCGCTTACGCCAGTCGGATATCAGTATTGCGTTTGGGATAATCGTAATTCTACCAGTGAAGCTCTCGTTCACAACTGTAATTGACCCAATTTATCAGATTTCATCCGGATGCGTGGTTTGGAGACACGACCGGGTAACGTAGGCGTCTATCATGCTAGCGGTTTCTACACTAACCGCTGTACTGCTGTCGAATTCTATATCAGAGACTACACTTTGGCATAAGACAGCTACTTATATCTGAAGGGAGACCATCACAGCTATAATTGTCGGTTGCAGTGTTTCAACGGAGAGGTAATGACGTTCAAGTCAACGTTCCGTGACCGATTACATGAGTGGCTCCTCCGAGTCAATCGACTCTACCACAAACAGTTTTACACCATAGACTCCAATCCGGACGGAATCGACATCTTTGAAGAGGACTGGGACTCGCTTGTCCTTCTTGACGCTTGTCGGTACGATGCTCTCGCAGACCAAGACGAACTGCCTGGTGATCTAGAGTCCCGGGTTTCCAAAGGATCACAGACGTACGAATTTCTCCGAGCGAACTTTACTGATCGTGACTTGCTGGATACGGTTTATGTTACTGCAACGCCGCAGTACCACCGGTTCGAAGACGAACTCAACGCGACGTTTCACGACGTCATCAACATCTGGAGCGATGATTCGAACGTATGGTACAATAAGGGACGACAGGTCGTGCGCCCCGAAACGACCACAGAGCACGCACTTCAGGCCGCCGAGCAATACCCGAATAAGCGACTCCTGGTGCATTATATCCAGCCACACACTCCCTTCCTCGATCGACCGACCGAAGAACTGAGAACAGATAGTAACATATATCGACAGTTCATCAGTGGAGAGCTATCAGTAGACGCCTCAACACTGCGGGAGGCGTACCGTCGGAATGTTGATATTACCCTTCCGCACGTAGCCGATCTAGTTGAAGGACTCGACGGAAGGACAGTTGTCTCTGCAGACCATGGAGAGCTCCTGGGCGAGCGATTATTCCCGGTGCCGGTTTCGTGCTGGGGGCACCCGCACGGAACATACGTTGACGAACTCGTACGTGTGCCGTGGCTCGTCCACGAACAGGGCGAGCGACGAGACGTGACTACCGGGTCGTCGAAGACTAGCGACGAAGAAGTTGAAACGGATGTCGTCAAAGAGCGACTTGAAAGCCTTGGCTACACGGACTAGTCGAGAGAAGACTGAGGGGACAGACTCGAATTATATACTCTCACAGGTAACCGAGATCTCGCAGACGTTCGGTCTCCTTCTGTTCAACTGTGTTCGTGTTATTTTGGATGTCTGTCGGCTTCAGTTCGAACTCATGATTGTACTCGCCTCTATCATGTGCAGTCGTGGACGCCCACAGTACACATTGCATAAAAGATGGGAGATAAGATCTTCCGATAGAGTTTATACGACGATATTCGAAACGCTAGTGAATGCGCCATAGCGCTTTGATGGCGGTGGGTGCCGGAGTGGCGACAGGTGTTGTTATGATTCTCGCTACGTGGGGTTTGACAGCAGTGCTTACTTTGATTTCGCTCGTACTCTCCCTCCTCATTTTATTCGGTGGTGCAGCCCTCCTCTGTCGAAGCCGGGTATGGTTCGGGATCCTGATCGTCAGCATACTCGTTCGGCTCCCGTACACGGTATTGAGGCCCGTCCACGACGATTCTTCGATCTACGTTGGCAGAGCACTCGACCTGCTTGAAGGGCAGGTCGTCATCTCGGGTCACATCGGTGTAGAAGCCATCATGGCGCTGTTTCTTGGTCTCTTTGGCCAGATGGGCGGTAATCTCGCGTCGTTTGCAGCGTCGTTGGCGACGGTGTGGCTCGCCGGTCGAACAGCCACTGTACTGTTTAATTCTCGTCGGGCAGGGCAAGCCGCCGGATTCGTCCTTGCAGTTACGCCGCTCCACATCAATTTCTCGTGGTGGGCTTACACAGAGCCGATTGCTGTTTGCTTTTTCACTCTCAGCCTGTACTTTCTTGTCAGTCGAAGGTATGCAGCCGGAGCGGCCATTGGTGTGATTGTGCTATTTATGCGTCTAGAGTACCTGTTTCTCATCCTCGCTCCACTCGCCGGACTCTACGCGTTCTCTGAAAACAGGTTTCGGCACGTCTTCGTACTTGGTCCACTGCTGGGACTCGTTGGAACCATACTGTTTTATCAGCTCCCGTCGGGGAACTCACCCATAATTGCCATTCGGACGCTCGTATCAATGCCTTCGCTGTTCTCGACCGGCTTCTTTGTCGGCTTGTCACAAGCACCGGTTGAACATACAGTCCGGAATCTCCAATTCTATACGCCTCACTTCCTCCATTGGGGTGTTCCGTATTTCGAATCCCCACTTGTGAATCCCATTCTACCGGTGCTCTTTATTATCGGAGTAATTGCTCTCCTGCCACGGGTTCGGTACGCTCGCCTCTTACCGCTAACCAGCGCTATTGTCATCGCCGCTGCATTCGTACACCGCGAGCTAACTGTCGGGAAGGGGCTAATCGGGCCTTCGACAGGGTTGATTGCAGGGCTATACACTGGCGTTTTCATTGCACTCGTCGTCCTTGTAGTACAATCGAGCGATAGGCGACTCTTCCCGCTGTTTGCTACGATTCCGTATTTGTGTCTCCTTGCTATCCTCTATCTGGCTCCTAGATACCTGCTTCCAATGGCTGTCGTAGGCAGCCTTTACGCCGGATACGGACTCAAAACTATTCTTGACATGGTGGTTATCAGCGGCGGTGACACCGAAAGCGGCACGACTGCTAAATCGCAGAGTGTTACGAGTTCCACATAGGTATTCATACTACCCGCGGTTTACTCAATCTCAGTCAGTGACCCGCTTGGAACCTTCAGAAACTATTGGCTTTTGATGCAGTAGCGACATCCACAACGGTTTCAAATTGTTAGTTGTGATATACCGGCGACGAGCAATTTTGGGCGAGCGTGGGAATCTTTATACTCTGGTTGACCCACTGATGTTTTATCAAGACGATGCGTGAGAGTTTTAGAGATCTTCCCAGGACGAGGCTGACAGCAACGATTCTGGTTATTTTAACGGTTATCGGACTGGGTTTGCGTGGGTATATGGTTGATCAGTACCTTTTACAGGTCGACGAGGCGAACCGGCTGGGGCTTGCAATGCTTGATGTGCCGTTCCTACCGTGGCTTCACTTTGATATGACTGTTCGAATGCAGAAACGTGCTCACTCTTCCCTTTTTCTTGTCTTGACGAGAGGTTTTGTGGCCAGCGGTGCGTCGCCGGTCTTAGCGATACGATTGCCTAGTGTCATTCTGGGGACACTTACCATACCAGCAACGTACGTTATGTGGCGGAGGGTGTCTCGGAGAGTTGCGATGATCTCCGCCGGCCTGATCGCTGTGCTACCCTACCATGTGTTTTACAGTCGAACAGGCTGGCACGTCTCCGCCATGACGTTTTGTCTCGTAATGAGTTTAGCTTGTCTTGAGCGCGGGTATTTTACACGAGATGAATCCAAAATAGAACGCCTACAGTCTTTTGGATACATCCCAACTCGGTCAGATGTATACCTATTTTTCGCTGGAGTGTGGGTGTTCGCTGGCTATCTATTCCATGAAACTATAATAGCCATGCTGGCACTAGCCACTCTCTACATTCTTTGGGACCAGTATCCCGATTGGGACAGTCGACTGGGTGTTATTATCTGTTCATTGTTGCCGCTGCTTGCTTACTACGTAATTTGGCCGTTACATACAATTCTTGGAAGACAGAACAGCGATCAATTTGCAACAGAGAGTAATATCAACCAGTTCTTGCTATCAAAGATAATTCAGATGGTTGATAATTTATCTCAATTGTTTAATCTTGCGAGTGGCGACTCCGTAGTAGCAGGCCAGTCGCTGTTAGCGTATCTTACAGTACCAGTAGTCGTTTTTGTGGTTGTTGGTATCTGGACCGTTCGTAGACACGGCCGCCCATTTGAACGGTTCCTTACAGTATTAATTCTGCTGTATCCCCCAGTTATCTCGTTTCTCCATTTCGGTGCCCAGAAGCCTCGTTTCTACGTGGTTACGATTCCGATTTTCGCCATTCTCGCCGCACAGGGTATAGTGAGCCTCAGTGAGCAAACACCTCGTCTCAAGATGCCCCCCGCTGCTGGTGCGCTGTCGTCTGCTCTTATCCTAATTCTTGCAATTATGACCGTTAGTTCACTGTTCATGCCAGTCTCGGGCCTGCCACAAACAGAGGACATATCTGACCGGTATCAATCTCGCGCCGGAGGGGGGGAAGAAATGAAGCAGTTTGTGGTACAGAATATGAATCAAACCGGCGAGACCAAGATCGCCATTATTGGTGGTGGACAACCTCAATATCACCTCTGGGAATACCGTTCGGAGGTACAGTACGTAGGACTCTCAAGAAACCCCCATATTGCCCTCGTGCAACCATGGACCATCAGCCAGACGCAGGAAACGAAACTTCGGGAGTGCTACACCCATTCTGTATCTGTGCACGCCTGGGAGGGGTATATTAGAACTTCATGTACCACTGATACTAGTCATTCCTGAGTGGGACGGGCGATCTGGAGCTATTCAGTTTATGTACTCTTCCTATCTTTTCTCATGGATGGGTACAAATACTAACAATCAGACCCTGTGCAGGCGTAGTTAGCCGACGGCAGCCACAGTCATACAGACTATATTTGGAAAGCCCAGGACCGGTTTCAGTGTGACTATCAATATAGCATCTCGATTTTCAGACACTATCTATATAGTGATAATGTCCTTGTGCACGATTCGTCTGGTGTCCATATGCGCAACACCGGCGACCAGGGGTCAGCGGCCGAGGCAAACCAGCCAGTCGATGGTGGTGGATACGGGCCGGCAAGCCCATCGGAGACGGATGGGACGTCACAGAAGAAAAGCCTCGGTGTCGATCTATGCCTGAGTCATCCAGAGCTGATTCTGACGGAGGCAATCGAGAGCAGTCCGGACGTGACAGTCCGTCCGGAGCAGATGGTCAGCGACGGTACGTCGCGTTTTCTGGTGATAGAGGCCGCAGGTGAGACACTCGACCAGTTCGAAACAGCACTGGCGAGGGATAGCACAGTGTGTGACCTCATCGTGTTAGACTGGACGGAAACGAATCGCGTCTATCGCGTCGAGGTGGCCGACAGCGCCGTCTGGGTCATGCCCTCGCTCGTCCGTGCCGGTGGCCGTGCGCTCGACATCGAGGCGACAGGTGGACAGTGGCTGGTACACGCACAGTTTCGGTCGCGGGCGGCACTGTCGCAGTTTCGATCCGAGTGCGCTGAACGGAATATCACATTTAGACTTGACCGACTGTACTGGACCTCCGGAGAGGCAAACGCCGGTGCATGTGGGCTGACCGCAGATCAGCAAGTCGCACTCGAGACAGCACACAGAGAGGGGTATTTCGACGTGCCCCGTGGTATCTCACAGGCTGAGCTGGCGGACAAACTCGATATTTCACCATCGGCGATGTCACAGCGGATTCGGCGCGGGATGGATCAGGTCGTTGAGTCAGAGCTCGGACTATCCGATGAGTAAGTAGTTGGGACGTAGCGACAATTATCGCTGATTTATCAGGTGTGTCTAGAAGTGACAACCAGTCAATGTGCCAAAAAGGATATTGTCCCGGTGTGACACTCGTACTGTATGAGACACCGGATCGTGAGCGGGATCTGCGCTTTACTCCTCCTCTTGACAGTCGCATCTGTCTCCGTAGGTGTCGCTGCCGCAGCGGACGCCGGGCAGTATGCTGAATACACAGCGACGGGCAACGAAACGGCGCCAGCGATACAATCGGTCGAGCCCACACAGGCTGCTGCAGACGGGGCGAACGGAACCGCGTTCGTCTGGGAACGGATAGACGGCGAGCGGGTCAGCGGGTATCGGATCGCAGTGACGGTTAGTTCGCCGCAAGAAAACCTCTCAGTCTGTGCGCATGCGAACGGGTCGTCAACCTGTACGTCGGTCGGCCCGAACGAAACTGTAGCCTTCACGACCCCCGGAACGGCGGGGCTTGATCACCTCTCCGTCTCGCTCTACAACACGAGCTCTAACACCACGCTAGATCGGAAATCGGTGTCTCTACAGCCGATTCAGCGTGCCGGTGATGTTGACGACGACGGGCTCAACAACAGCAACGAGGTCTCTCAGGGGACAAATCTCACTGATGCTGACACTGACGGCGACGGGCTGACGGATGGTGCGGAGGTTCACCAGCACGGGACAGATCCTACGGCCGCAGACACTGACGAAGACGGTGTTGCAGACAGGACTGAAATTCAACAGGGGACCGACCCGCGTCAGGGTGACACGGACAGCGACGGGCTGTCGGACGAACGCGAACTGTCACTCGGGACGAATCCGACCGTCGTCGATACGGACGGCGATGGGCTGTCCGACCAGCGAGAGGCATCCGGCAAGACCGACCCGACCGACGCAGACACGGATGACGACGGCGTCGCCGACGGTCGGGAGCTGGAGGTCGGTACGAACCCGGTACAGGCTGACACTGACGCCGACGAGGTCGCCGACGGGCGAGAGTTGGCCATAGGAACGGACCCGACAGTCGCGGACACCGACGGAGATGGGGTAACAGACGGGAGAGAACTCGAAGCGGGCACCGCGCCAACGGAGAGCGATACGGACAATGACGGCCTCAACGACGGAAAGGAACTGGCGGCTGGCACGTCCCCGACCACCGCCGACACGGACGGCGATGGTCTCAGCGACGGGCGCGAGGTTTCAGACCTCGGAACGGACCCGCTCGCGGCCGATTCGGACGGAGACTTCCTGACTGATCGGCAGGAAGTCACTTGGGGAACGAACCCGAACAGCGTGCTGACGCCAGCCTGGGTGACGAGCTCGCTTCTTGGGTTCCTCATCGGAATCGGGCTGACAGTCGTAGCGATCGGGCGTGGCTGGGTCACGGAGCTTACCGTGGCGGCCAGACTGTATATCTATCGCCGCCTCGAACTGGACCGAGAGATAATCGAGGTCAACCATGAAATCGAGGCGACGGACAGGGTGGCCGAAGCTGACCAACCAGACATCGACGCTGATACCGCCGCTGAAGCCTTCGAGCAGGCCGAACAGGAACTCACCCCCGACGCACAGCTCGTGAAGCTGATGTTGCAAGTCGAGAATGGCCGTTTGCACCAGACCGACATCGTCGAGGCGACGGACTGGTCGAAAGCGAAGGTTAGCCGTCTCCTTTCGCGGATGGCCGATGACGACGAGATCGTAAAGATCCGACTCGGAAGAGAGAACCTCATTTGTCTGGAGCGGGCAAAGCCCGCCGCGGCGAACTCGCCCCATGCGGGCGATATCAAGCCGCCGACGCCCGGCGGATAAACCGACTCACGTCCCAGATAGCCGGTCGATAGTGGCATCACTGTTCACTACCGGCGCTTTTCGGGTGTGCCTCAGTCACCTGCAACTGTTCGCCCTGTCACAACAGTCGTAGCTGAATCCACACCGATAGCCGGCAGACACATGGAAGCGATAATTTCCGGCTTTTTGATCCTTCTATACCCAACAAACGGCAGAATTGGCCCGAGATACAACGCCTGACACGACTGCACGTATGTATATTTGCAGATCTTATTTGCCGTTGTAGCGGTGAAACAATTTAGTATGCTGTGTGAAACAGCAGTGGAACAGAGTTCTTGAGCCGAAACCTCGTCAAATATGCGTAACTCCTTTACAACGCCGTTTTATCGCGCGTTGGTCCCGGGTAAGTCGGCCATTATCGACCCGTTAAATCGGTGAAACAGCCGCAATCGGCGGAACAGTCGAGCCGGTATATATCGGTTGCTGGAAAAGGAACGAGCGAACATGTCGATAGCTGAAACGACTTCCGAACCCACGACAACTGAGGCCGAAGAGTCCGCGACAGAGGAGTCGTCTGCGGAATCCACATCGGGCGACGAACTCACCCGCGACGACCTCTTCCACGTCCTCCAGTGTCGTCGACGCCGCCTGGTCCTCAAGTACCTCCACGAACACCCCGGTGACGAGCCGGCCGATATGAGCGACATCGCAGAACATATCGCGGCGCTGGAACACGACACGACGGTCGACTCGCTCCGCTCGAAACAGCGCCAGCGCGTCTACATCGCGCTATACCAGTCTCACCTCCCGAAGATGGACGACGCGGGCGTCATCAACTACAATCAGGATCGCGGACTCGTCGAAGCGACCGCACTCGCGGACTCTTTCGACGGGTATCTCGACGAGGAACCATCGCTCCTGTCGACGCCGGCTGCGGAGTCAACGCCGTCAGCCGGGCCCGTGACTGATCATAATCGGACAGGTGCCCACACGTCGGCCGACGAGCGCTGGGCAGGTCGGTATCTCGGGACTGCGTGTGCCGCACTGATTGCGATTAGTGGACTCGCACTCAGCGGGATCACAGTGCCGGGCGTCGCAGTCGCGCTCGTCGTGAGCGTAGTGTTCGTAGCGCTGGCCGCGAGCCATCGGCTCTCACTGTCGGCACCACAGTCACCTGTTGACCGTCTACGGGCCGCTCTCAGCCAGGAATCGTAAGCTCGCACTGGACAGATACGTACACACAGCGGTACGTTCGGAGGGCGATAACGAATGGCGCCGACAGTCGAACTCGATGCAACACTCGACGCCGGAGAGACGACTGTGTCCCCAGACCAGGGCGGCTTCGCTGACGCGACACTATTCGATGTTCTCGGTAACGAGCGCCGCCGCACATGTTTGCACTGTCTTGCTGAACACGAGACAGTGCTATCTCTAAGCACTCTGAGTGAATAGGTGACGCGCGCAATCGCTGATACAGAGACTGAAAGTGGGACTCTACGACAGCATGTATATTTCACTCTGTCAGCCACAATCGCGAATCCACCGGCAGCCAGAACGGCACTGCTTTTCGGACTCGTTGCGGTTCACCTTCTCGTACTCGTGCTTGCGTCCACATCCACGTCTACAATTAGTTACTAAGCCTGCCCGCGTACGGAAAGCGACAGCTACACCGAGCAGCGACGGGTCAGTAGTCACCTGCTACTACAGCGAGCGTTCCGCCAAACGGCCGCTGCGTGCTGGCGAGGGCTGCAGATGAGAGACCAGAGTGACTGTTGAGGCCCAGTTCCTGAGGCAGGTTCGACGAACGGATCGATGCGAGCGGCCGACAGAAGTAGGCGTCTACCGGACAGATAGCGGGCGTAAAGAGCCACATAATCAAACGGTGGGGAGACAGACGAAGTGTGTATGACCGACTATGCCAGTATGCGAAAAGCAATCGAAGAGACCAAGGAATCGTTCGATGCGGTTGAACGGTTCCAGCGTCGGTCAGTCTTCCGTCCCTGGTTAGACGTGCCGCTCCGAGACGAGATCTGAGAGACTCGACGGCTGCATCTCGATCGGCTCAGCAGTACTTATTCACGGTCGGGTTTCGGTGCTTGTCCACCACAACGCTCGGGGCCGCCGTTCGCTGGCCGGATGAAAATACACTTCACCCATCGGTAGAAAGCTGATGCACATGTATCAGGCGGAGGCGCAGCCGTGTATATCGTAATCGTCGGTGCGGGCGAGGTCGGCTCGACCATCGCTGAGAGCCTCGCAGAAAGTCACGAAGTCGCCGTCGTAGATATCGATCCTGACCGTGTGGAGAGCCTGATGTACGAGGCCGATGTGCTCGGTGTCGAAGGGGATGGTGCGGAACTCGACACGCTTGCGGAGGCCGGTATCGAGAAAGCCGACGTTCTTATCGCCAGTACCGACGACGACGAGACGAACATCGTCACCTGTGGGACGGCGGTAACGGCGGCTGACCCGTTCACCATTTCCCGCGTCAAGAGCGCGAAGTTCCTCCGGACTTGGGAGAAATCCGGGGGTGCCTTCGGTGTCGATCATATGGTTGCGACGAACCTGCTCACCGCGGAGAACATCGCCCGCGTCATCGGGCTTCCCGGCGCGCGCGACGTGGAAACGTTCGTTGATGGGCAGGTCCAGATGGGGGAGTTCGGAGTTCGCGAATCCAGTCCAATCGCGGATCAAACCGTCGCGGAGGCTGACCGCTACGAATCCCTGACCTTTGCCGCTGTATTGCGCGACGACGAGATCATTATCCCGCGCGGAGAGACGGTCATCAAGGCAGGCGACGATATCGTCGTCATCGGTAGCCGTGAGAGTGTCCGCCTGTTCGCGACCGAAATCGCGCCGGAGTCGGATGCGACCCAGAACGTCCTCATCGTCGGCGGGAGCGATGTCGGCTATCACACTGCACGACTGCTCCAGGATCGTGGCATCAAGCCGCGGCTCATCGAGCAGGACCACGACAGGGCGCGCGAACTCGCGGAGGACCTGCAGGGAACCACCGTGCTGGAAAGCGACGCGACCGACAGCGAGTTCCTCGAACGGGAGCACGTTTCAGACGCTGACGCCGTGGTTGCGACGCTTGATAGCGACGAAAAGAACCTTTTAGTGACGTTGCTTGCCAAGCGACTCGGTGCAGAGCGAACCGTCGCCGTGGTCAACTCCGGCGAGTACGTCGACCTGTTCGAGGCTGTCGGCGTCGATGTGGCTGTCAATCCCCGCGAGACGACCGCCGAAGAGATCACGCGATTCACCCGGGAGTACGACGCAACGAAGGTTGCCATCATCGAATCCGACCGTGCCGAGGTGCTGGAAATCGAGATATCCGCCGACAGCGTCCTCGCTGGGCGGCCGATTCAGGAATCGGTACAGGAACTCCCGACCGGCGTGGTTATCGGAGCGATCAGCCGCGGCGGCGAACTGGTCATCCCCCGTGGTGACACCGTCATCGAACCCGGCGATCACGTCGTGGTGTTCGTCGACGCCGACTGCTTGGAAGCAGTCAACGACAAGTTGTAGCCGCACCGAGGGGATCGCTCCCAAGAGACTAAGCCTGGCTCCCGCCTCAGCTAGTGTATGGTTCCCGTTGCGGACCGTATCGTGCTCTCGTTTGCCCCCAGCACCGCCGATGGGGACCCGTGGTCAGGCGTCGATACCGAGTGGATAGTCGACGAACTCCGTGGGGACACCTATCAACAGTACCTCCGGCGCGCCCACGGCGGCCCGGTGGCCGTCGGCGAGGAGTGGGCCGAGTTCGTAAGCTGTGGCTGCGCAACACCACAAGACGTGGTGTTGCGTGTCGAGCACGTCGAGAGCGGAACGGCACTCGGCGACACGACGACGCTGGACGTTCATCCTCGTGACGACGATGAGGCAGTGTCACAGTAGTCGGTTCTCGCTGTCGGGCATGCCTGTCCCTGCATAGTACGCCCGCTGCTACCGTCACGCCTGTCGGTATCGGGAGATATTGGGAGAAGGGAAAGGCTGATGCATACCACCAGCACATTCCGGACTATGCCACGCGATTCCTATCAGGAGGGACTGAACTCGCTCCGCGAGGACGTCCTTTATATGTCAGAGATCGTCCTCGAGCGGCTCCGGCTCGGTCTGGACGCGCTCGAACAGAAAGACGAGGAGATGGCTCGGGAAGTCATCGAGGGTGACCACGAGATCAATCAGCTGTATCTCGATCTCGAACAGGACTGTATCGACCTGCTGGCGCTGCAACAGCCGGTCGCGTCCGACCTCCGCTTTATCGCCGCGTCGTTCAAGATCATCACCGACCTCGAACGGATCGGTGACCTCGCGACGAACCTCGGCGAGTACTCGCTCACTGCTGAACGCGACGTGTTCCCCGAGGTCGACATTCAGGATGTCGCCGACGTCACTATCGAGATGGTCGAAAACGCCATGGAAGCCTACAGCGATCAGGACGCCGACCAGTGCTATACCATCGCCGACATCGACGACGAGGTCGACGAACGGTGTGAGGCGGCCTCCGAGACGGTCGTGCGCGACCTCATCGAGCGCGAGATCGACGCCGACTCCAGCGAAGCCGAGATAGAGCAACTGATGGCCGACGTGTCCCGTCTGCTGCTGACCATCCGGGACATCGAGCGGGTCGGGGACCACGCCGTCAACATCGCCGCGCGGACGCTGTACATGGTCGAGAACGACGACGACCTCATCTACTGAAGTACCTTTTTACTGCAGGGGGTTTCCTCGCGCCTGCGGCGCTGTGGAACCCCCTTGGGAAAATCTACGATAAAAACGACCTCCGAGTCGCGGCCAGGGCCGCGCTCGGAGCGAAACCGCGCTCGCTCCGCTCGCGCGGTATAAATCACTGCGAACTACAGCAGCACGAAACCGCGACAACCACACGCCTCCCCAGCCGACTGCGTTGCTCGGCTCGCTCCGCTCGCCTGTGCGACTCGTCCCTCGCGCTTGCGACGCGGCCGTCACCGCGACGGTGCGCGCCTGACAGCAGTACCTTTCGGCGAAAAGCCTACTTCGGTGTTTCGGGCGCGTCGTCGCCCACAAGTCCCGAGTCGGTGATGCGGAACTGGGCCGTGTCGCCGGCCGGTTTGGCGCGGTGTTTCTCCAGCGTCGCGCGTCGGTTGCCGCCCCGGAACCGGTCCAGACGGACGATTGCGCCCGACCAGTGGTTCAGGGTGTGGCCGCCAAGTGCCGTCGAGCGGTCGCTGTCAGGGTCGGTAAACACCTGATTCGTGTACAGGACGGCGATGTCGTGCTTACGGGCCAGGGAGAGCAGGTGGGTGATCTGACGGGCCACGTCCCGAAGCGTCTCGCCGCCGTCCTCGTCGTCCCGGCGGAGCCGGTAAAAGCCGGTTGCACTGTCGAGGACGATGAGTTCGACCTCGGCGGCGAACTCGGCGGCGTCCTGGACGGCCTCGGCCTGCTCGTCGTAATCCAGCGCCTCAGTGATGATGAGCCGGCCGGCGAGGTCGTCCACGGTCTGGGCCGTCCCGTGTGCGCGGCCCCTGGCGACCTGCTCCATCCGGTCTGCGGAGAGTCCTTCGGTGTCGATGTACAGCGCCGCGTCGCCGGCAGCGGCGACTTCCATCACCGCCGACAGCGCGAAATTGGTCTTCCCGGCCGCCGGCGGGCCGTACACTTGCGTGACCGCGCCGCGCTCCAGCCCACCACCCAGAAGGTCGTCGATCGCCTCACACCCGGTCGGGACGTACTCGCTCACAGGCAGGGGTTGGGCAGGTTCGGGTAAAAACACTGGTACCTGCAGGCACTGTTGTCAGCCGTCTGAAAGCCGCTCGGCCAGTGTCCACTCTGCGAAGGACACGTCGTCGATGTCGGCTGTTGCGAACCGCAGGTCTGTTCCCCATTTGCGGGTGATGACGAGCGAGTCGGCGTCGAGATCGTAGGATTCCAGCTCGTCCCAGGCATAGAATCGCCTGGCGACCGGCAACCTGATTTCCAGACCGCGCTCGGTCGCCACGGCGGTTCGTGTCCCACCTGTCGAGAGGAGGACGAACCCGGACGGGAACAGCACCTGACCAGTGTACTGGAGCAGGGCGATATCGAACACTGCGCCGACTGCGAAGCCGACAATCGCGACGCAGGCGACAGCCCCGCCGATAAACAGCCGCCGCCGCTGTGCGGACTCGGGCCAGCTCGCTCGCCACCGCGTCAACTCCTCCGCCTCTGCGGTGACTGCCGCGGTGTACCGCGTCTGTGACATAACCGCGATAGCGACTCCGAGCAGAAAGGCCAGCAGGCCGAAGAAAAACGCCAGCACGCCACCGATACCACTCATCTCCAGCGACGCAAACCCGACGATCGCATACCCGGCCGCGGTCGCCACCGGAAGCCAGCGAGCGTGAGTCGCACCGAGTGTAACGGCCGCTGTCGGTCGACCGGATAGCACCAACACCGTTACGGCGGTCACAGCGGCGACCGTCCCGACCAGCCCGGAGTATAGCGCCCACGCTTCGGTAACGCCGACCCACTCCAGCCCCAGTACGACTGGCGGTGCCAGAAGCAAGCCCAGATAGGCACCGCTGACACCACCGAATAGTGGGTCGGAGGCCGCCCCTGCTCCGTCAGTGCGAACCACCGGACGCATCACTAGCAGTCCAATCAGCTATCATAAAAATCCTATCAAATATAATAGGGGATGAAGATACCTCCAACCGAACGTATCCAGAGGCGTCTGGCAAATAGCTGAAGTACAAACGTTGACCAACGGACTCCCACATCTGTAAGTAAGCGGCGGCCGAAATCCGGTCGTGATTGTCGTCGCCACCGAGGATTTCGAAGTGTACCACGGCGTCGTCAACGAGCTACGCGACCGCGGCGTAGAGTTCACGACTATCGAACCAGGCGACGAGTGGCCCAAAGGGGCGGACGTCGCGGTCATCGCGGCCGGGGAGTCGGTCGAAATCCCCGACAGCGTGGATGTCGTGCAGGCGGACCCGGATGCGCCGCGGCGGGCCGTCGAAACCGTTATTTCGGCGCTTCGCGGTGGCGACGGTCGCACTGTCATCGGTATCGACCCCGGCGAGCGACCAGGTGTCGCGATTCTCCACGGCGACATGGTCGTTGCAGCGTTTCAGGTGCCCGCGGCGGACATCACCGAAATCGTCCGCGAGGAAGTCGAAGACGCGGTCGATCCGGTCGTTCGCATTGGCGATGGTGCGCGGCTCGTCGGTGCGCGCATCATCGACGAGATACAGTCCGTGCCGGTGGAGCTGGTCGACGAAACGGGGACAACGCCGTATCTCGGTTCCGGCGCACGCGGGATGGGCGACGTGCTGGCCGCGGTCAACATTGCCCACCTCGACGGCGAGGAAATCGAAAGCCGAACCATCGAGCCGACAGCCGGCGAACTCCAGAAGATCAAGGATCGCTCGCGGGAGGCAAGCGAGACGAACCGGGCGATCAGCGAGGAACTCGCCCGGCAGGTCGCGACCGGCGCGCTCACCGTCGAAGAGGCGCTAGCTGAACACGACAGCGACAGTCCGACCGCCGACGAGAGCGAACCCGACAGCGGATAGCGCTACTCTCGGACCATCCGCTCAGCCCGCTGCATCACTTTGCGGACGGGGAGTCCGGTCGCGTCCGCGACGGCCGCGGCGTCGTCGTACTCCGTGCTCACGTCGAACACTGTGCCGTCGGTGTCGCTTGCAATCTTGACCGTGACCTCGAACTGCTCGCCGTCGACGGAGAGCACGACCGTCTCGTACTCCCGGTCGGCGACCCAGCGATGACCGGCCCCGGACTCGCGCACGCCGAGCGTCCCGGTCGCTTCGGCGAGGCGGCGCGCGACCCGCTCGGCGTCTTCCGGCCTGCAGATGACCTTCACGATGTGGCCCGGCCGGGATTTCTTCATCGTCGTCGGCACTATCGACACGTCGCGAGCGCCGACCTCCGAAAGCGAGCGCTGGAGGTCGCCGAGCACCTCGGGCGGGACGTCGTCGACGTTCGTTTCGAGGACCGTGATTTCGTCGCGACGGAGCCGCCCCGCGCCGTCGCCGGCCAGCGCCCGCAGGACGTTGGGGCGGTCGCTGAGGTCCCACCCGCCAGCGCCGTAGCCCGACACGTCGATATCGAGCGGCGGGAGCGACTCGGTCCCGTCGGCGATGTGTGCGAGAATCGCCGCCCCGGTCGGCGTCAGGACTTCCCTGTCGATAGGGCCACCCTGCAGCGACCAGTCGGCTTGCTCTGCGATCTCGACCACCGCGGGAGTCGGGACCGGGTAGGTACCGTGGCTCATCTCGACGGTCCCGCCGCCGGTCGACAGCGGTGTCGTCACGACCCGGTCCACGTCGAGATCATCGAGCAGGAGACAGACGCCGACGATGTCGGAGATGGCGTCGTCGGCCCCGACCTCGTGGAAGTGCGTGTCGTCGAGGTCCGTCCCGTGGACCGACGCCTCGGCCTCGCCGAGTATCTCGAAGATCGCCAGTGCGTCCGCGCTGACGGCTGTCGGAAGATCCATTGCCTCGACGAGTTCGACGACCTCGGCGTACGTTCGGGTCGGCCCGTGGCCCTCGGCGTGGGTGTGGTCGTGGTCGCCGTGGGCGTGGGAATGTGCGTCGTCACCTCCGGTGTGGTCGTGCCCCTCATCGTGGTCGTGGGACCCATCGCCGTCGCTAGCAGCGTCGGTCAGCAGTACCTCGACGCGCGTTGCAGCAATCCCGCAGCGATCAACCTCAGAAACGGCGTATTCAACGGGGAGGGCGTCCTCGACCGGCGACAGGGCCTCGCGGTCGGCCCCGGCGGCCAGCAGTGCCCCCAGCAGCATGTCGCCGGCGGCACCCATCCGGCCGTCGAAAGCGAGTGTTCGCATACACGGGGCGTCGCGCCCCGTGAGTAAAAGCCCTCATACTACGAATCCATCGAACGTGTCGAGTCGCTGGACCGCTCAGGTCTGTCGAACGATATGGATATCGTAGGACTCGCCGTCCGTGACTTCGCCGATGGGGACCACGATGTCTTCGGTGTCGTCGCTGCCGAGGAACACGACGCTGGCGTCGACGTCGCGAGCGGTCTGTCTGATCGTCGTCGACAGTTCGCTTGTCGAGTGGGCACTCACGTCGTCGTAGCGGAGTTCGGAGTCGTCGGTCGCCTCCTCGATCTTGCGCCGGAGGTCGTCCGCGGCAGTTTCGGCGGCGAAGTCCTCGGTCGGGTCGACGCGACGGCGGCGCTCGGCGTAGTCGGCCCCGGTCGGGATGAACGCGACGGCGACGACGTCCTCGTCGAGGGCCGCGGCGTAGGAAACGGCACGGTCGAGCGCGGCGTCTGCGAGCGGTGACCCGTCGAAGGGAACGAGAAATACCATATCGGCGCTATCGCGGCCAGCCTTATGAAACGCGGCGATGGCGGCAGCCTGTGTTACCGCCGCCCTGGCCGGAGGGTATTAGCCCCTGCTGTGCGGTGTGTTATTAGGTGTCATATAAACCCGTCGCCGTGCGTCTTGCCCGCCGGTAGCATAAAGCATATCTCCGGGGCTACCCGAGTTCGTTGTAAGCAGGCTCTACTATGAACGAAGTCCAATTGGAAGTGGCGAAGGCGTACCCGAACGACTCGGGGCGCGGTATCGCCAGACTCGACCCCGACACGTTGCTGCACCTCAAACTCTCTCCCGGTGACATCATCGAGATCGAAGGGAGCGATACGACTGCGGCCAAGGTGTGGCGGGCTGACCGGCAGGACTGGAACACTGACACCGTCCGCATCGACGGCTTCACGCGCCAGAACGCCGACGTGGGTATCGGCGAGCGCGTCACCATCCGGAAGGCCGAGGCCGAGAAGGCCGACAAGCTCGTCCTCGCGCCGCCGGAGGAAGCGTCGGTCCAGTTCGGTTCCGACGCCGCTGGCATGGTCAAACGGCAGATACTGAAGCGGCCGGTCGTCGAGCGCGACATCGTCCCGGTGATGTCCTCGACGAACCACCCGTTCATGCGTTCGCCCGGGCAGGCCATCCCGCTCATCGCCGTCGAGACAGAGCCCGAGGGCGTCTGCCTCATCACCGAGGACACCGAGGTGGAACTCCGCGAGGAACCGATCTCCGGCTTCGAGAAGACCGGTGGCGGCATCACCTACGAGGATATCGGTGGGCTGCAAAACGAGATCCAGCGGGTGCGAGAGATGGTCGAGTTGCCGATGAAACACCCCCAGATCTTCAAGAAGCTCGGCATCGAGCCGCCACAGGGGGTCCTGCTCCACGGCCCGCCCGGCACCGGGAAGACGCTACTTGCAAAGGCTGTCGCCAACGAGACCTCCGCTAGCTTCTTCTCTATTGCCGGCCCCGAGATCATCTCGAAGTACTACGGCGAGTCCGAACAGCAGTTACGCGAGATCTTCGAGGACGCGAGCGAGGAATCGCCCTCGATCATCTTCATCGACGAGCTGGACTCCATCGCGCCCAAGCGCGAGGACGTAACCGGCGAGGTCGAGCGCCGTGTCGTCGCCCAGCTACTGACGATGATGGACGGCCTCGAATCGCGAGGGCAGGTCATCGTGATCGCCGCGACGAACCGTGTCGATAGCGTGGACCCGGCGCTCCGTCGCCCGGGCCGCTTCGACCGCGAGATCGAGATCGGCGTCCCGGACGAAGTGGGCCGCGAGGAGATCCTCCAGATTCACACCCGCGGGATGCCGCTGTCCGACGACGTGAACCTCGCCAAGCTGGCGACGGACACCCACGGCTTCGTCGGAGCCGACATCGAGAGTCTCACGAAGGAGGCCGCGATGAAGGCGCTCCGGCGCTACCTCCCAGAAATAGACTTAGACGAGGAGGACATCCCGCCGAGCCTCATCGACCGGATGATTATCAAGCGGGACGACTTCAAGGGCGCACTCAACGAGGTGAGTCCATCGGCGATGCGGGAGGTGCTGGTCGAACTCCCGAAGATGTCCTGGGACAACGTCGGCGGCCTCAGCGGCCCCAAAGAGCAGGTCCAGGAGGCCGTCGAGTGGCCGATGAACTCACCGGAGAAGTTCGAACGTATGGGCGTCACGCCGCCGTCGGGGGTGTTGCTGTACGGCCCACCCGGCACCGGGAAGACGCTCATGGCGAAAGCCGTCGCCAACGAGACTGACGCGAACTTCATCTCGGTCCGTGGCCCACAGCTGCTCTCGAAGTGGGTCGGCGAGAGCGAGAAGGCCATCCGGCAGACGTTCCGGAAGGCCCGTCAGGTCGCCCCGACCATCATCTTCTTCGACGAACTCGACTCGCTGGCACCGGGTCGGGGCGGCGAGATGGGGTCGAACGTCTCTGAGCGCGTCGTCAACCAACTCCTGACCGAACTTGACGGGCTGGAAGAGATGGAGGACGTGATGGTCATCGGCGCAACCAACCGGCCGGACATGATCGATCCGGCACTGATCCGTTCGGGTCGGTTCGACCGGCTGGTGATGATCGGCGAGCCCGATATCGAGGGCCGCGAGCAGATCCTGAAGATCCACACGGACGACACGCCGCTGTCGCCCGACGTGAGCCTGCGTGAACTGGCCGAAGTCAGCGATGGGTTCGTCGGCTCTGATCTGGAATCCATCGCACGGGAGGCCGCCATCGAGGCGCTTCGTGAGGATGACGACGCGGAGGAAGTCGAGATGCGCCACTTCCGGCAGGCGATGGACAGCGTGCGCCCGACCATCACCGACGACATCCGCGAGTACTACGAGCAGATGGAAGAGGAGTTCAGAGGCGGCTCCAGCCCGCAGCGCCAGGCTGGGTCCGGCGGCCGGATCGGCTTCCAGTAACTCCGACTCTCTCGGTCCTGCTCTTCGCTGCGATTCGAGCGCGGTTTTTTCGGTTTTGCTGTCCCGATCAGCGATATCCCTTCCGCCAGCTGCACAATACCCGTGTATAATTATTAGATAAACTATAAAACCGGTGCTTGTTTCTCCTTTCGAAGCCCCCTTTCGGGTCCCAAGTGTATAGGGGGTGATGTCGAACACTAACCGCGTTTACCGGCTAGCGAAGCGCCCTGAAGGGACCCCCGACCACGATACGTTCGAGCTTTCCGAGGAAGAGATACCGGAACCGGGGCCTGGCGAGGTGCTCATCAAGACGCTGTACCTCTCTGTCGACCCGTATATGCGCGATCGGATGCGTGACAGCGAATCGTACGAAGAGCCGTGGGACGTGGGCGACCCGCTCAAGGGTGCAGTCGTCGGTGAGGTCGTCGAATCCAACGGTGCACGCTTCGACGAAGGTGACGTCGTCACCGGCGAGCTAGAGTGGGCGGAGTACGCCACGGCACCCGGACCGGTACTTACGGAGGTCAATCCGGACCTCGCACCGATTTCGACGGCACTCGGCGTTCTAGGGATGCCAGGCCTGACAGCGTACTTCGGCACGCGTGAAGTCGCACAGCCGTCCGCCGGAGATACGTTCGTCGTCACAGGGGCTGCCGGAGCCGTCGGCTCCGTGGCAGGACAGCTCGCCAAGCTTCAGGGCGCACGCGTCGTCGGCTTCGCCGGCTCCGACGAGAAGGTCTCGTTCCTCGAAGACGACCTCGGCTTCGACGTGGGCATCAACTACAAGACGACCGACGACTACCAGGCTGCGCTGGACGAGGCCGCACCGGACGGCGTCGACGCTTACTTCGACAACGTCGGTGGACCGATTACCGACGCGGTGTTCACGCGACTCAACACCGACGCGCGCGTCGCCGTCTGCGGACAGATCTCGCTGTACAACAGCGAGGACGTTCCGATGGGGCCGCGCAAGCTGACACAGGTCATTCAGTCCCGTGCGACCGTCGAGGGCCTCCTCGTCTCCGACTTCGAGCCGCGGTTCGAGGAAGGAACGAAGCAGCTCGGTCAGTGGGTCGCCTCGGGCGACATCTCTTATCGAGAAACCGTCACCGAAGGCATCGAGAACGCGCCCGACGCGTTCCTCGGGCTGTTCGAAGGCGAGAACATCGGCAAGCAGCTCGTGCAGGTCGCCGAACGGTAGAAAAAAGCGAGTCTCAGGTTACAGCTCGCCGAGTTTGCGGAGGAGCTGGCCGCGGTACTCCTCATCTGCCTGAACGCCTTTCAGTTCGAGAACGTTGCGCTCTAGCTTGTCAAGTGCGACGTTGAACGCGGTTTCAGCGCCGTAGCCTTCACCGGAGCCGGCCGCCTGGCCCTTGTTGGTCCGCAAGCGGATCTGGCACTGGATGAGCGGCGTGCCACGGAGCTTCTCCTTGTGCTCGTGGAACCGGACGTGGGCGTGCTGGACCTGCATCGCTCCGTACTTGTCCGCGACCGTCTCGATGTCGGATCGGATGTCCGCACGGGAGATGGTGTCCAGCAGCTTGATGTTCGTAATCTGAACGTCCATGTGTTCCTCCTCAGTGTAGGTCAGCGCACGGAGCACGTCGGTTTTCGTGAGGATGCCGGCGACGTGGGTGTCGTCGTCTTCCGGCGTGACGACGAGCCCGGCGAAGTCGTTGTCGAGCATCCGCGCGACGGCGTCCTCGACGGAGTCGCCGAGCTTCGCCGTCTCGACAGGGCTGCTCATCACGTCGTAGACGGGCATATCGAGCACGCGCTCGATCTCGCCAGAGCGGTCGCCCCGCGTCGTCTTGTTCATGTCACGGACGACGACGTCGACGATGTCGTGGCGCGTGACCATCCCGGTCAGGCCATCGTCGTCACCGAGCACCGGAAGCCGGGAGATGCCGTGTTTCCGGAGGAGATTGACGACTTGCCCGACGTTGGTGTCTTCCGACACCGTGATGACATCCCGCGTGTAGATGTCCTCGACGCTCAGCGCGTCGAGGTTGTCGAGAACCGCATCGAGGATATCGTCCTCGGTGACGATACCCCAGAGCTCGCCCGCCTCGAACACCGGCGCGAGCTTGACACCACCCTCGACGAGGACGCGCGCGACTTCGCGCACGTCGTCGGTGCGCTCGACCTTCGGTGCCGAGCGCGTCATCGCCCCCGCTTTCGCGTTGTCCTCGACATGGGACTGGACCAGCTGTTTCTGCGTGATAACGCCAGCGTAGTCATCGTCTTCCGTGACGATGATACCCTTGGGATTCTCGCGTTCGAAGATAGACCGGACTTTCCCCAGGCGCTTGTTGGCGTCAACCTCGACAAATTCTCTGGTGGCGATATCAGCAATATCCATCGTTCTTCACAGTTCGTAGATTCGACGTGTGGGGTTATCAAGGTTGGTTTAGTCCCCGGAAACCGAGAGACGAACTAAGCTTTACGCCCTTGGATCTAAGGTGGCTGTATGCTGCCTGACATCGGCGTCTTTGGCCCCTACACGTATCTGGTCACGGAGGTAATCTGGGGGAGTATCGCCCTCGTGTTGCTCTGGCGCGCGCACGCTCTTCGGATGGCAGCCAAGACCATCGTCGTGCTCTATCCGATCGCCTACGTCTGGGACTGGTATACACTGACTGTCGGTGTCTTCGCAATCAAACTCCGAACCGGTGTCGACTTGCTCGGGATTCCCATCGAAGAGCATATTTTCATGATCGTCGTCCCCGCGCTCATCCTCGGTATCCACGAGAACCTCCACGGTCTATCGTCCGGGTCGAACAGCGAATAGTAAGAAATCCGAGGCTGCTTTCAGCTGTTAACCACTCTTGAGACAGCGTTACAACTGGAAACGGCCCACTCACAGAAACTGCTGATTTTACCTGCCTCCAGTCTTGATGAGGCCATCTGTACTGTGAAGACATCTCTCACAGTATCTATATGTGTCAGCCGAGAGTGCCGTCTGATAGCTATGAGTGATACTATCCCGACACCTCACATCGAGCTGTATGTCCGGTCGATGCTGCCCGACGGCGCACACGAACGACAGGAAGCGGTTATCAACCGCCTCCAGACGCTCGATGAGAACGACCACATTGACGGGTTCAATGTCATCGTCTGGGGCAAACAGATCGCACCGCAGTCGGCCGCTGCACGGACAGAGGAAGGCAAGTACATCCTGAACCGCGTCGCCGATTTCAAGCAGTGGGCATTGAGCAACAATGTCTCGCTTGAATCCTTCTATCAGGACACGACCGTCGATTCAGAAGTAGCGGCGTCGGCGTACGATGCCATGGCCCTACCCGTGATGGGATTGGCTGAGTACGATGACAGCGAGCTCGTCCACGTCGCACCCTGTACGAAAGACGACGTCGTCCACACGATCATGGACCGTCTCGACCGTCTCGAAGCGGGCCAGCCGCCCGCTCTCGATCAGGAGCGCGGCGGCGTGAGCGTCGTCTAACGAGGGACGCTACGAGGACCGGACCGTCTCGATATACGACTCAAATTCGTCCGTTGCCGACAGCGCTTCGAGTACCTCGTCCGGGTCGCCGGACAGTTCGTACCCTGGCCGTCCTTTCCCCGTCGGCGACTCCGTCTTTTCGTCGCTCAGTAGTCCCTTGTCGGCGAGTCGGCCCAGCGTCGAGATGACCTTCTGGCGCTCGACGCCGCCGAACGGCTGTCGATCGATATCTGCGAGGTGCGCTTTCATTGTCTGTGTCACGTGGTATGAGTGGACCGGCGTTTCGCCGGCTGTTTCGAGTTCTGCAACCGCCAGTAGGACGAACTGTTCGAATGCGTCCGCCGACTGGACCTGATCTCTCATATGGATGACTCTAACGCGGTTAGGGCAAGAAACTATGGGACGACGGTGTCGGCCCGCTGGCCTGATTTCGACTCTGACGGCCTAATGGTCTTATTTTGGCACTATCGAAACGCACCCGTGTCGGAACTGACTCAACGACGATAGAAGTGGGTTCGGGAGGATTGTGACCCACGTCGAGACGGATTCACTTGTACACGACTCGCCTAGTGCGAATCCACCGGCCGCTGCCGACTCGCTTCGCTCGGGAAGTAACGACAGTAGAAATGGGTTCGGGCGGATTTGAACCGCCGGCCTCCTCCATGTCAAGGAGGTGTCATAACCGACCTAGACCACGAACCCTCACTGCGAGGTACACCACATTGTTTCCGGTGGGTATAATTGAAGGTTTCGAATTCCGTATCGCCACGTTGTCTGTTGATTGCCCACACATATACGTCAGTGAGTAAGGGTCCCGATAGGCTTAAGTCAATGTACGGATTTGTACATCACAACACGAAAGAGTTCATTGGTGAATACAATGCAAGAGTATATTGAACGCGTCACTGACGGCGATGACCTGACACAGGACGAGGCTCGGGCCGTTGCGACGACTGTCTTCGAGGATGCGACCGAAGCACAGATCGGTTCGCTCCTGACGGCACTGCGGGCGAAAGGGGAGACGGAGGCTGAGATAGCCGGCTTTGCTGAGGGGATGCGCGACGCCGCACGGACCATCCGGCCCGACCGCGAGGGCCTTGTCGACACCTGCGGGACCGGTGGCGACGACTACAACACAATCAACGTCTCGACGACGAGTGCCATCGTCGCTGCTGGGGCTGGCGTCCCCATCGCCAAACACGGCAACTACTCTGTCTCTTCATCTTCGGGGAGCGCCGACGTGCTCGAACAAGTTGGCGTCGATATCGAGGCCGAACCACCGGACGTCGAGGAGACGATCGAGCGAGACGGCATCGGCTTCATGCTCGCGCCCGTGTTCCACCCGGCGATGAAGGCCGTTATCGGCCCGCGCAAGGAACTCGGGATGCGGACCGTCTTCAACATTCTCGGCCCGCTGACGAACCCTGCCGACGCGGACGCGCAGGTGCTGGGCGTCTACGACCCGGACCTCGTGCCCGTGATGGCAGAGGCGCTGGCTCGACTGGATGTCGAGCGCGCGCTGGTCGTCCACGGCGACGGCCTCGACGAGATCGCGGTCCACGGCGAGACGGTTGTCGCAGAAGTCACCGGCGACCGGATCGCAGAATACACCATCACCCCGGAGGACATGGGGCTCGAAACACGTGACATCGAGGCTATCTCCGGGGGATCGCCGGAAGAGAACGCCGCCGACCTTCACGGCATCGTCACGGGCGTCGTCACCGGCGCGAAGCGGGACATCATCCTCGCCAACGCCGGCGCGGCCATCTACGTCGCCGGCGTCGCCGACACGCACGAAGAGGGAGTCGAGCAAGCCCGGCAGGCTATCGAGTCGGGTGCGGCGGCCGACAAACTCGACGACCTGATCGGGGCATGACGCGCGTGAAAATCTGTGGCGTGACGGACAGTGCGGACCGCGATGCTGTCGTTACAGCGGGTGCCGACGCGGTCGGTGTCATTCATGGTGTCCCGGTCGACACGCCCCGAGAGGTCGACGAGGCCACCGCCGAGAGACTCACCGACGGCGTCCCACCGTTCGTGACGAGCGTGCTGGTGACGATGCCGACCACAGTCCAGGAGGCTGTCAGGCGTATCGACAGGATCGAACCCGACGCGGTGCAGGTCCACGACGGCCTCTCGCCAGCGGAAGTCGGGGCACTCGACAACCGAATCACTCAGGACATCGTCGCCGTGGTCGAGGCGGACGCGCCGGCGATCGAGGACTACGCTGCCCACGCCGATGCGCTGCTCGTGGACTCGGTCGACGCCGACGGCGGCGGCGGAACGGGCGAAACACACGACTGGGAGCGCACGCGGGATCTTGTGGATTCGCTTGACGTGCCCGTCGTGCTGGCCGGTGGTCTGACCCCCGAGAACGTGGCCGAGGCCGTCGAGACGGTAGAGCCGTTCGCCATCGACGTGGCGAGCGGCGTGGAATCGGCTGGCGGCACGAAAGACCACGACGCTGTCGAGCGGTTCGTCCAGAACGCCAAGCGAACGTCGGAGGGCGCGGTATGACCCTCGATATCTCTCGCGAGGAGTTCATCGAGCATGCCAAGGCGGACCGCCCGGTTGTCGTCCGCACCGCCGCCGAACTCGATGTCGATGTGGAGCCACTGACCGCGTACGCAGCGCTGACCGGTCGCACGAGCGACGTGGCTGCAAACGACTACACGTTCCTGCTAGAAAGCGCCGAGAAGGTCGCCTCCAGCGACCCCGACGGCGCGTTCGCGCCGGAGACGGACGACCGCCACGCCCGCTTCTCCTTCGTTGGCTACGACCCGCGCGCCGTCGTCACGGTGACCGGCGATGAGAGCGAGGTCGAGGCATTCGATGACCGCTACGCCGACCTCGTGACGACCGACGGCGGCGACGTGGTTGATGACCTCCGGGCGGCGATGCCAGACGTGGCGCTGCGGAACTTCCCGGCGATGGACCGCCAGCACCTCGAAGGCGGCCTCGTGGGCTTTCTCTCGTACGACGCCGTCTACGACCTCTGGCTCGACGAGGTCGGTCTGGATCGGCCCGACTCACGGTTCCCGGACGCGCAGTTCGTCCTCACCACGTCGACGGTCCGCTTTGACCACGTCGAGGACACTGTCTCGCTCGTGTTCACGCCCGTTGTCAGGCAAGGGGAGGACGCCGGCGAACGCTACGACGAATTAGTCGCCGAATCCGAACGGGTCGAAGACGTGCTCTCTGACCTGTCGCCGCTTTCGACCGGCGGCTTCCGCCGCGAAGACGAGATCGCTGGGCCGCAAGATGAGTACAAGGATGCCGTCGAGCGCGCCAAGGAGTATGTTCTCTCGGGCGACATCTACCAGGGCGTCATCTCGCGGACTCGCGAACTGCACGGCGAGGTGGACCCGCTGGGCTTCTACGAGGCGCTCAGAGAGGTGAACCCCTCGCCGTACATGTACCTGCTGGGCTACGACGACCTAACCATCGTCGGCGCGAGTCCGGAGACGCTCGTCTCCGTTGCGGGCGACCACGTTGTCTCGAACCCTATCGCGGGGACGTGCCCGCGCGGGAACTCCCCCGTCGAGGACCGCCGGCTCGCTGGCGAGATGCTCGCCGACGGGAAGGAGCGGGCCGAACACACCATGCTCGTGGACCTGGCGCGCAACGACGTGCGCCGCGTCGCCGAGGCCGGGAGTGTCCGGGTCCCGGAGTTCATGAACGTCCTCAAGTACAGCCACGTCCAGCACATCGAATCCACCGTGACGGGGCGGCTCGCCGAAGACAAGGACGCCTTCGACGCCGCTCGGGCGACGTTCCCGGCAGGGACCCTCTCCGGCGCGCCGAAGATCCGCGCGATGGAGATCATCGACGAACTCGAACGCTCGCCGCGTGGTCCCTACGGCGGGGGCGTCGGTTACTTCGACTGGGACGGCGACACCGACTTCGCCATCGTCATCCGCTCAGCGACGGTCGAAGACGAGGGCGACCGGGACCGCATCACCGTTCAGGCCGGGGCCGGTATCGTTGCGGATTCCGACCCCGAAAGCGAGTACGTCGAGACCGAGCAGAAGATGGACGGCGTGTTGACGGCGCTGGAAGAAATCGAAGGGGAACCGGTCGACGCGTCAGAGCGCGCTGATGGCCCCGAAGAGGTGACCCGATGAGCGCGTCACAGCCTGCTGGTGAAGACGCCGTCAGAGACGACCTCCGCGTGCTGTTCGTGGACAACTTCGACTCCTTTACCTACAACCTCGTCGAGTACGTTTCCGAACACGCCGAGACCGAGGTCGTCCGAAACACCGCAACGCTCGATGACGTTGAGGCGTTCGACCCTGACGCAATCATCCTCTCGCCGGGTCCGGGCCACCCGAAGAACGAACGGGACGTCGGTGTCACGCTCGACGTCCTCCGGGAGGTCAGCCCCGATGTGCCGACGCTGGGCGTCTGTCTCGGCCTCGAATCGGCGGTGTACGCCTACGGCGGCACCATCGGCCGCGCGCCGGAGCCGGTTCACGGCAAGGCGTTTCCCATCGACCACGACGAGCAGGGTGTCTTCGAGGGACTGGAACAGGGGTTCCAGGGCGGGCGCTACCACTCGCTCATCGCTGAGGACGTTCCCGAGGAGTTCGTCGTCAGCGCGACGACGGAGACCGAGGACGACACAGAACTGGTGATGGGCGTCCGCCACCGCGAGTACCCCATCGAAGCCGTACAGTTCCATCCCGAGTCAGTCCTGACCGCGGTCGGCCACGACGTGATCCGGAACTTCCTCGCCGGCCTCTAGATGACCTGAAAGCCCAGCATTCCGAGGAGCCAGAGGACAGCGACGGCGATGATAGCGATGATGACGAGCCGCCACGCCACTTTCATCACGAGCCGACCGACCAGTAGTACAACGGCGATAGCCAGCAAACCGACGAGTATCGCTGGCGGTGCGGGAAGCGTTCCGAGCTGGAGGAGTGGCAGCATAGTACTGATAGGAATGGCCACGGGGAAATACTTCGTGGCCAGCGGGGAGACTGTCCCGGCGTGGGCCCGCCGAACGACTCCGGGCTCACGCCGGCAAAGATTCAAACCGTCAGCTATGCTACGCGATACCATGAGCGTAGCCGGACTGTGTGAACTCTGTGAGCGCCCCGACGTGGATCACACCTGCGACAGGTGCGGGCGGCTCGTCTGTGACCGCCACTGGGACGAGGACACCGGAATGTGCGTCGAGTGTGGCGCGGAGGTCGGCCAGCCGGGCGACCGGACGTCGCCAGAGAATATGCCCGATGGTGTGGACACGTACCGTTTCTGAGTCACCGAAACTGGTTCAATCGCTGCTTGAGCTGTTTGGCCGACTGCCCAGCGGCCTTGAAGAACGCGTCACCGGAGTCATCGCGCCGCGTATCGGCGTCTTCGCCGGCAAAGATGATGCCTCGCGAGGAGTTGACGAGGCCGACACCGTCGGCGAGGCCGTGCTCGACAGCGGCCTCGGCGTCGCCGCCCTGCGCGCCGACGCCGGGGACGAGAAACGGGATGTCCGGAACCAGTTCGCGGATCTCTTCGAGTTCGTCGGGGTTTGTCGCACCGACGACGAGGCCGACATTGCCGTTCTGATTCCAGAGGTCAGCGAGGTGGACCACGCGCTCGTATAGTTTCTCGCCGGAGGCCAGTTCGAGGTCCTGGAGATCCTCACCGCCGGGGTTTGACGTGCGCCCGAGAACGAACACACCCCTGTCCGCGCGCTGGAGGAACGGCTCCAACGAGTCGCGGCCGAGGAAGGGGTTGACCGTGATGGCGTCGGCGGCGGGTCCCGCATCCTCGTCGAGAATCTGGGCGTACTGCCGTGCGGTGTTGCCGATGTCGCCCCGCTTTGCATCCAGCAGGACTGGTACGTCTTTCCCATGTGCGTAGGCGATTGTTTCTTCGAGGGCGCGCCAGCCGTCAGGGTCCTCATAGAAGGCGGCGTTGGGCTTGTAGCAGGCGGCGTGTTCATGGGTCGCGTCGATGATACGGCGATTGAACTGCCAGCGCGGGAGGTCGGCGTCCAGCACGCTGTCGGGGAGGCGGGCAGGGTCCGGGTCGAGGCCGACCGACACCACGCTGTCGGCGGTCGCGATGCGGTCCGCGAGACGGTCGAAGAAGTGCATAGATACCGCAGCGGCTGGCAGCGATACAAGCGTTTCCTTCTCGCATCGTGTCCTGCTTCGGTGGAATCAGATTTGATATTTTTGCCCCGGTCTATTTTACACCGCAGGTAGAAGCCCGCTCATGGACCATTTCATGGATGTCGGCCATGTGGCCGAGACCCTCCCGGACCTGAGCGAAGCCCTGGAAGACCCGCGGCTACGGCAGTTCGGGCTTGTCGGCGGCGTCGGACTCGTCGGCGTCGGTGCGCTGCTGTCGCTCGCGCCCGCGTCTGGGCAGTGGCTGTTCTGGTCGTACGCCGTCGCCGCGACGCTGGTGTTCATTGGCGTCCCGCTGCTGTGTCTCGGCCTCGCCGCTCCTGACCCGGAGCCCGGGTCGCTGTTCCATCTCGGCATCGAACTGACGACGACACAGCGCCGGGCCGTCGCGCTGGGCTCGCTCTGTATCACCGTGACGCCGATCGTCATCGCCATCGGAACGCCGCTCGGCCTCCCGACGCTGGTGCTTGCTATCGCTGCCGCGACAGCGGTACTCGGTTCCGTGCTCGTCCTCACCGGCTTCGTCGCGTGGACGTCCGCGGCTATCGCCGATCCGAGCCGTCACTGATTGCAGGTATTTCAGCCGGAGCCGCAGCCAACCGTTTCTTTCCGTCCGGAGAACTGTCCTACCCCGAGAGAGTCTCCTCCAGCACGTCGACCGCGGCTTTCACCGCCGCGCCGCTGTGAACGACAACAGTTGCCCCGTCGGTCGTGATATCGTCACGCTCCGGGACGGTTGCGGGCTCCTCGTTCAGGAGCAGGCGGGCCGTTTCCGGTGTCACCTCGACGACTGCCACTTCGGTGTCGTCAGCCGTCACGCGGTAGGCGAAGGCCCCCTCCGGCGTCGGGTCCACGTCCCTGTCCGCATCAACGACGGACACATCGGCAAGCGGCCCGCGCTGGAGACCGGTCAGTTCCGAGGCGAGCAACTGTCCGATCCGCCGGCCATCAGCAATCCTGTCTTTGACCATTAGAGGTCCTCCCGAACGTCAGCAGCGATGGCTTCGACACCGACACCTTCACTCCGCGCGTATACGACGGCCGCCGTCTCCAGTGTCACGCCGATGTCGGACTGGAGTGCGTTGATGCCGGCGACGGCAGTCTGTTTCTCGATGCCGGCCTCGACGACGGCGTCGAGTACCCGCTCGAACGTCGACCGTGACTGCAGGATCTCCTCACCTGGCGTGAAACCGTCCGGGATATCGGTGTGCGTGGCGTCGAAGGCCACGACGAGGTCGTCGTCGTCCCGTTCGACCAGTCCCTCGCTTGCGGCCACGTCGACCAGCGTCTTGGCCTGGTCGGGCGAGAACCAGTTCCGGTCCAGCGAGAGCGCGACAACGAACTCACTTTCCGCCATCCGGTCGGTTCCACGCTGACGGAACGGCGCGGCGACGGCCGTCTTCAGACTCATCGTCAGAGCAACCGGTCGGCGTGGGGGTAACGATTACGATGGCGAGTCGGCATCGAACGGTTCAAGTAGCCGCTGGGTCTTCCTTCCCGTATGAAAGACCAGGGACGCTCCCCTCGCAAGCGGACAGGCGGCCGCCGACGACCGAACCACAAGAAGAAGAAACACGAGCTCGGCAAGGATACCGTCGAGACGCAGGTCGGCGAGCAGCGACTGAAAACTGTCGACTCCCGCGGTAACACTCAGAAGGTCCGTGCGGTCAAGACCGACGTTGCGAGCATCGCCGACGGCGCGGAAACCATCGAAGCGACCATCGAGAACGTCGTCGAGAACCCGTCGAACCCGAACTACGCCCGGCGAAACATCATCACGAAAGGCGCAATCCTCGAAACCTCCGAGGGACAGGCCCGCGTGACCTCCCGTCCCGGGCAGCACGGCCAGGTCAACGCCGTGCTGGTCGAGTAATCCGGCACGCAATCAGCTTTTTCAGCTGTTCACGAATTCGGTCGACAGCGTCAGCTATGGCCGTGGGGCAGCCTTCTGGAGGGCGCTTTCGGCGATATTGCCGCCGTAGTCGGCGGTCCGGGACAGCGAGTCGACCACGCGGCCAAGTAGCTGTGCGCTCTGTGGGTCTAGCTCTCTGACTTTTCCGTCGACCTCGCGAGCGGTTTCGTCGACTTCGGGAATACGAGAGCGAGCCTCGTTTGCCAGTTCGACGGCTTCGTCGTTGTCGTCAGCTAACAGCGCATCCATCGCGGTTTCGGGGACAGCAATGGCCTCGGTTTCTAACTGGTCGAGAAGGTCGGCTGTTTCACCGGTGATTTCGTCGATCTCCTGTGAGAGGCCGGCGATCTTGGTTGCGTGGTCGGCGATACGTTCGAGTTGCCGGGCGCTAGACTGGTAATCGAACACAGTCTCGCGTGGGAAGCCGATCTCGTTGGCAGCCGTCGGATTGCGAAGGACGGTCCGGAACACACGCGAAACCATGTACCAGAGCCGGTCCACGTCGTCGTCGCGTTGTATCACGTCTTCGGCGAGATCGTTGTCATCCTCGATGAGCGCCTCGACAGCGTCGGAGAGCATCGTTAGCGACACCAGCCGCATACGCGTAATGGCGTTGAGAACGGAGAGTTCTGAGGAGTCAAGCAGGTCCTGCAGAACGACTCGGTCGGCCGTTTCCTCGATCATCTCTAAACCGACCAGTCCCTGGGTCGCATCGCGGATAATACGCCGCTGTTCGGCTGTTATCCGGGCGGCTTCCAGTCGGATGATATCGAAGCCGCTGACGTACATCGTCATCACTGCCCGCGTGAGTTCGTGTCTGTTTTCGAGGCCAGTCACGTCGAGCGTTCCCTCAACGTGGTCATCACCGTGCTGTGGCGAGACCAGTAACAGGTCGTCTTCGGCGTAAAACTCGACGATACTTCCGCTCTCGACGCCGTTCTCCGTCGCCCACTCCTTCGGTAGTGAGACAGTGTACGTGGACCCGCCCGTCAACTGCACTTTGCGCGTCTCCATAGTACTCTGAATACGCGCTGAGGATTTATAAAATATACTGTGACTATATATCAACGGTCGAAACTCTGACTTGCGCTGTCATGGAATCACGACCCATGATGCGGGCACTCAGCCAAGTGGTCTGCTGGCAATATCATCCCGACGATTGTTGGCCAGACCTGGTCTTAGTCGGCTTCAGACAGCTTTTACGCCGTCTTCGGCGTGTAACACGGTAGCGGCACATAATAATATATAGCAGTATATAGCGTTTATATCTGGATATAGGGATAATAGTAGGGTACTTATCCGCTCTGTAACTTCCATCAGGTGATGACAGATTCACCGAGCGGTGGTCTCTCTCGCCGTCGTTTTTTAACAAGTTCTGGTGCAATCGGGACACTGGCGCTGGCTGGTTGTGTCCAGAATACGAGCCGTGGCGACGGCAGTGGCTCCGATGGCAGTGGGTCTGACGGGAGCTCCGACGGGCTTTCGGGGCAGGTCATTATCAAGGGCAGCAGTACCGTGTTCCCAATCTCCGACGCGATGGCTGAGGAGTTCATGGCGGAACACGGAAACGTCAACGTCACCGTCGACTCCACGGGGAGCGGTGGCGGTTTCGAGAACTGGTTCTGTCCCGGCGACTCCGATATCAACGGGGCTTCCCGCCCCATCAGCGACGCCGAGATCGAGCAGTGTTCGGGCAACGACGTCGAGCCTGTCGAGTTCGAGATCGCGGGCGATGCCCTGACCGTCGCGGTCAACAACGACGCCGACTGGGTCGACTGCATAACCTTCGACGAGCTGCGCCAGATCTGGAGCGACGAAGCAGGCGTCACGAACTGGTCAGACGTACGCGACGAGTGGCCCGACATGGAGATCGAACGCTACGGCCCGGCGTCGACGTCCGGGACGTTCGACTACTTCAACGAGAACGTCGTCGGTGAAGACACTGAACACACGACCGAGTACCAACCGACCGAGGAGGACGAGACTATTGTCAAAGGGATCCGTGACAACGAGGGTGGGATGGGGTATTTCGGCTTCGCCTACTACAACTCCAACTCCGAGGCGGTGAAAGCCGTCGAAGTCAAGGCCGAGGAAGACGGCGAATGTACCGCCCCGAGCCTGGCAAACGCCAAGGACGGCTCGTACCCGCTGGCCCGGCCACTGTTCATTTATGCGGCCAAGTCAGCGCTTCAGCGAGAGGAAATGTACGAGTTCATCGAGTTCTACCTCGAGCAGGCCGAAACCAATATCGTACAAGATATCGGGTACGTGCCGTCGAGCGCCGAGCAGCGCGACGAGAACCTCGAAAAGCTGGACGAGGTCGCTGGCTAACACAGTATAGAATCGGCTTACTCACATGGATACATTATTGGAGACAACACAATGAGCACCGAGACGCCCAGGCCGGATATTACGTCCAGGCCGACCGGACGTGCAGCACGCGAGCGTATGTACCGATATGTCTTGCTCCTGTGTGCTGCCGCGTCGATTCTCGTCACCGTCAGCATCGTCGTGTTGCTCGCACGCGACGCGATTACATTCTTTACGCTGGTGAACCCGGTCGACTTCTTCACCGGAACGGAGTTCCTCATCAGTCGAAACGTCTACGGGTTGCTCCCGCTGTTGAGCGGCACACTGCTGGTGACGGTAATCTCTGCCGTCATCGCACTCCCGACGGGTGTCGCGGCCGCGGTCTATCTCAGCGAGTACGCTAGCGACCAGATGCGCTCAGTTCTGAAACCGGGTCTGGAAATTCTGGCCGGTATCCCGACAGTCGTCTACGGTATCTTCGCGCTCGTGTACGTGACGCCGTTCCTCCAGGCCATCGGGCTCCCGGTCAACACGTTCAACATCCTCAGCGCTTCCATCATGGTCGGTATCATGATTATCCCGATGGTTTCCAGTCTGAGCGAGGACGCAATGAGCTCCGTCCCGGACTCGCTACGACAGGCCGGCTACGGGATGGGTGCGACGAAGTTCGAGGTGACTACCGGCGTCGTCGTCCCCGCAGCGGCCTCGGGCATCTTCTCCTCGTTCATTCTTGCCCTGTCGCGGGCTATCGGCGAGACGATGATTGTCGTCGTCGCGGCCGGCAGCCGGCCACGGATGCTGAACCTCTCGGACCCGCTCGCGAACCTCTTCCAGGGGTATCAGCCGATGACGGCAGCAATGGTCCAGATCAACAGCGCCGACAGCGTCAGTCAACTGGGCTTTACCAGTCTCTTCGCTATCGGTCTAACGCTGTTCGTCATTACGTTCCTGTTGAACCTGCTGAGCAACCGAATCGCGGCGCGCTACCGGGAGGAGTACGAATGAACACTGGGGGACTGAACTGATGGCAACACGAGAACCTGAAACGGGCTGGCACGGGGAGAACAGCGACGTCAACCATCTGCGGGGGCGTGCCTTCGAGGCGACCTGTCTCGCGGCAACCGCGTTCGGACTCGTGTCCGTCATGCTTCTCCTGCTGTTCGTCGCCAACGACGCGTTTCGGCCCTTTTCGGCCGACGCGGGCTGGCTGGCGACCTACGCCGCTACCGTGGTGGTCCCGCTGGCCGCACTGGCCGTCTACTACTATCGACTCGACGAACCGGCCGGTGAGGTCGCATACGTCACCAGCGGACTCCCGGTTGTCGGACTCCTACTTACGGGCGGGTTTGCAGTGCTGTTCATCGAACTACTCTCCGTGCTCGAGTGGTTCGCACTGCTCATCTCGCTGGTCGTGGCCGGCGGCCTGATCGTCGCACACGGCCGACTGCGGCCGAAGGCCGCGCTCGAACGCCTCGCCGTGGTGCTCCTCGCCCCGATTATCACGGTGTTCGGGCTGCCACCCACCAGATTTAATTGGTTCGTCACCGACGCCGCCGCGGCGCTCGGCCTCGATTTCGGGCTGTACTATCGCGTAATAAGTCTCCGAGAAGCGATCCTGATGCTCCCGTTCGTGCCCACGGACTGGGTCATGCTACTCCTGACGCTCGTGCTCCCGATCGCCGGTGCCGCAGGCTGGTTCGTCGAACAGCGACGCGAGTCGCGACGTGACGGCCTGACCGTCGTCGGACTGACGACAGCAGTGGCGGTACTGGGCGTCGTCGCTGGGCCGCTACTCGGAATTGGGACTGACGTGTGGCTGCTCATAGTCACGTTCGCCGTACTCCCGCTTGGTGTCTACGTCGAAGGCGTGCTCCGTCGTGGCGAGGGCGTCCGCGGCCTCGCCTTCCCGGTCGTCGCCGTGCTGGGCGTGGTCGTCGGCGGCGTCGTCACCGGTGCACTTGGGTTCGCCGGACCGGACCCCTGGCTCGACTGGGGGTTCCTGACGAGCGCGACCTCCCGGACCGCCGCTGATGCCGGTATCTACCCTGCGATGGTCGGCTCAGTGATGATGATTATCGTGATCGTCCTGACTACTTTCCCGGTCGGTGTCGGGGCGGCGATTTACCTCGAGGAGTACGCCCCCTCACAAGGATTGATGGGCAAGTTCGTCACGCTCATCGAGATCAACATCGGGAACCTCGCCGGTGTCCCATCGGTCGTGTATGGCCTGCTCGGACTGGCGCTCTTCATCCGGGTGCTCCAGTGGCCCCAGGGGTCCATTATCGTCGCCGGCCTCGCCGTCGGCCTACTGATACTCCCGATCGTAATCATCTCGGCCCAGGAAGCGATCCGATCCGTTCCCGACTCGTTCCGACAGGCGTCCTACGGAATGGGAGCGACCCGCTGGCAGACGATCCGTCAGGTCGTTCTCCCCGAAGCACTCCCGGGGATTCTGACCGGAACGATACTGGCGCTGGGTCGGGCTATCGGCGAGACGGCCCCGCTGCTGATGATCGGGGCGGCGGCGTCGGTCCGGCTCGCGCCGAACAGCTTCTTCGACGTAGCGAGTATGATGCCCCGCCAGATTTTCTCGTGGTCGTCGGAACTGGACCCATCGTTCCGCCACGGCGTGCTGGCGGCCGGCGTGATTACACTGCTTGCGGTGTTGCTGGTGATGAACGCGACAGCGATTGTCATCCGGAACCGGTATCAGCGAACAGGATAATTCATGACAGAGAACGAGATGACGAGCAACGACAGTACCGAGCCCACACCGACTACTGAAACGGCCGCGTCGTCACCGGACCCGTCTGGCGACCCTCTCATCGAACAGTCGATTGACGTGGAAGGAACTGACGCGACTGCGGGTGAAACGGGGAAGCCAGTCATCGAGTCCAGTGACCTGAACGTGTTCTACGGCGAGACGCAGGCGCTCCAGAGCATCGATCTGGCCATCCCCGAGAAACAGGTGACAGCCATGATCGGCCCCTCCGGCTGTGGCAAGTCCACGTTCCTGCGGTGTATCAACCGCATGAACGATCTCATCGACGCGGCACGGGTCGAGGGGGATCTCTACTTCGAGGGGAAGAACGTCTACGATGCCGACGTGGACCCGGTGGCGCTGCGGCGACGCATTGGGATGGTGTTCCAGCATCCGAACCCCTTCCCAAAGAGCATCTACGACAACGTCGCCTACGGCCTCCGGATTCAGGACCAGACGGAGAACATCGACGAGAAGGTCGAAACGGCGCTCAAGCGCGCCGCACTGTGGGACGAAGTCAAAGACCAACTGGACAAGAGCGCACTCGACCTCTCAGGCGGCCAGCAACAGCGGCTCTGTATCGCCCGCGCCATCGCCGTCGACCCGGATGTCATTCTGATGGACGAGCCGGCGTCGGCGCTTGACCCGATCGCCACATCGAAGATCGAGGACCTCATCGAGGAACTGGCCGAGGAGTTCACTGTCGTTATCGTTACTCACAACATGCAGCAGGCGGCCCGCATCTCGGATAAGACCGCTGTCTTCCTCACCGGCGGCGAGCTCGTCGAGTTCGACGATACAGACAAGATCTTCGAGAACCCCGACAGCCAGCGCGTCGAGGACTACATCACCGGCAAGTTCGGATAGCTGTCTCTCGCAGCCGTTTTTGTCACCGCTTACCGCTCCAGCGTCGCTTCCGTGTCGATGCCGTACACCGCTTTCGGTGTCTCGACGTGTGCTGTTCTGACCGCGTCCTCGTGCCCGTTTTCGAGTAGCCAGCGGACGCGCCGTGGCACGGTCTTCGGTCCAAGCACCGCGCCGGGGCGGTCCGGGTCGTCGATGTAGTCCGTCTCCATCAGGAACGGCTCGTCAGTCTCGACCGCGATCTCCAGTTCGTCTTTGTCTGCAAGTACTGATTTGACCGGGCCACGGAGTTGACCGCCGGAGTAGTGTTTGACGACCTGCGTCCGGTCGAGGCCACGATCTTCGGCCCAGCCAGCCACCGCTTCGAAATCTTCGCCGCCCTCGGTGTGGAGCTGTATCGCACAGCCCACGTCGGCGGCGCGTTCGAACCCGTGACACATCACTTCGTTCGAGGCTTCCCAGACGACGTCGTCCACGTCGTAGTGCGGTCGCCCGGACTTCATCGCGAGCGCGTCGCTGTTATCGACGTACTCCGCCGCCACGTCGAGGCCAGCCTGCATGATGTCTCGCGCTTCCGGCGGCGTGTAGCCGCCGTCGACGAGCTTCGAAATCAGCGCCGGGTGGACACCGAGGACGGGCCAGGCGCGACCGTCCAGCACCTCGGATGCTGCGGCGGCGGCCTCTACGGTGAGGTCGAACACCTCGCGGAAGATTGCCTCGTCGGTGCCCTTCTCGACGAGGTGCCACGACGGCTTGTTGAGCACAAGCAGGTGTGTTCCGCCCTGAGACGCGAACTCCTCGGCTGCCGCGACGTTCCGGCCGTTGACCGGGTCGAGATGGAGGTGGTTGTCCAGTACCGGCGTGTCGTCGATATCCATACGTGCTCAATGGTACTGGCCAAAAAAACAGTTGGCGTCATGGGCTTCAAACCCTAGAGCGTCACTGCATCTTCGGCCGCGTTGCGTAACGCGTCAGAGCGGCCGTACTCACCCGGCGCGATAGCGACCGTTTTGACCCCCTCCCGTGCGGCCACTTCCAGCGCCGGCTTGAAATCCGTATCTCGCGAGGCGACGGCCAGTACGTCGATCTGTCCCGAGGCGACGGCATCAGTCGCGTCAACGGCGAGCCGGACATCGACGTCACCGCTGGTGGTTCGAACCTCGAACCCGCGAGCCTCGGCGGCCTGGATGAGTCCCGGTGAGGCGTTCTGGTCGACGTAGAGGCGAGTGACTGCCAGCGGGCCGTACTCGGCTGCGATATCCCGGACCTCGTCCAAATCGACATCGAACTCGGACCTGAGTACGTTCGGACCGTCGACGAACAGCCCGACGCGCTGTCGCGAGTCTTTCTCTTCGAATAGCCGACGGAGCAGCTTCATGCGCCTCTTTCCCCGCCCAGGCCGCTTATGCGTGCCGCTTCGTTCTGTAAACCTCTCACCGCTATATAGAATGACATGGCACAAAACTTAGGACGATACCTCCCACACACTACAGACACATTTCATGCGGAGTCGGCCAGCAACAAGCACAGGATTAGACATATGAGTAAAGAATCTCTGCACGATCAAGACGTGCTAAACGGGCTTTGTGAGATAATCTCCGATCCGGCTATCGTCCTAGACGCCAACGGCGTCTTTGTCGACATCATCCACAACGCCCACAACGGGGCATTATTTTTCAAAGACCCGGAAGCACTGCTGGGAACGGACCTCTGGGATATTTTCTCTACAGCACAGGCTGACCAGTTTTATGCGATTATCGAAGAGGTCTTAGAAACAGGTGAACAGCAGCACATCGAGTATCAGCTATCGCTCGATCATGGGGAGCGATACTTCGAGGCTCGTGTCACGCCAGTCGGCGGTGATAGCGCTGGGCGGGTGCTATGGCTGGCGGAAGATATCACGCAACGGAAGCAACGGCGAGAGAAGCAAGCCCTCATCGAGCGGGTGTTCGAGGTCAGTCCGGTCGGTATCGTCGTCGTAGAGCGGTCCGGCAGGATTTCGCTGGCTAACGACCGCGCCGAGGAGCTACTCGGTCTCGAACGCAAGGAGATCACTCGGAGACAGTACAACCAACCGGAGTGGAATATCTCCTACGAAGACGGGACCCCGATCCCTGAATCGGACCATCCAGTTACGCAGGTGTTCGAATCGGGCGAGCCAGTGTTCGGGTTCGAGCACTGGATAGAACTCGACGACGGGAGCGAGCGGTGGCTTTCGAGCAATGCCGCGCCGATACTGGGTGATGACGGGACCATCGAGCGCGTCGTCGTCGGTCTGGACGACGCAACGAGGCTGAAACAGCGGGAGGAACAACTGGAGTGGCTCGTCGGAACCGAAACCTTGGCTGACGTTGGCGGGTGGGAGCTCGATCTGGAGACGGATATGATAGAGGGAACTGCCGGGATGAAGCGCCTCTATGGAACGCCGGAGTACAATCCGACGCTCGAGGAGGCCATCGAGCAGTACCACCCCAACGATAGAGCGGCCGTTCGCGACGCTATCGAGACCTGCCGTGAAACTGGCGAACCGATGGAACTGGAGGCACGCCGTCAGACCGCTGACGAAACCGAGCGCTGGTTCCGACTCCGGGCGGAAAAAACTGTCCGGGACGGGACGCCGAAACTGCGTGGCATCGTTCGTGACATCACACAGGACAAAGAGCGAGAGCAGCGGCTCATGGTCATGAGTCGGATTCTCCGGCACAACATCCGGAACAAGCTGACCGTGATACGGGGTAATTCGAGACTCCTCAAAGAAGAACTCGACTCGCCTGATTTCTCCGTTGACGCTGCTAGTGGACACATCGACAGAATCGAAAACGCCTCGAAAGAGCTTGACTCGCTGGCCGAGCGCGCACGGACGTTTGATCGGGCTATCGAGCGCGACCTCCGTGATGGCACACTTCACCTCCAGCAAGCCTTCACCGATATCCGGGACGAATTCACACCGCAGCATCCCGAAGCCACCATTGAAGTCGTACCAACCGACACAGAGGTATCGGGCGACAGGATGGCTATCGACCTGATACTGGAGATCATCGTCGAAAACGCCATCGAATACAGCGACCTGCCTGATCCGAAAGTCAAGCTTACCGCCGAAGAAACGATGACAGGCCAAGTGATAGTCAGCATCGATACCGATGGATCTGCTATCCCAGATATGGAACGCAATGTCTTGGCCTCAGAAACCGAGGGGCCAGTGGCACACAGCCGTGGACTCGGACTGTGGGCAGTTACGTGGCTCGTCCGACGCCTTGGTGGGTCTGTGACAATCGACGAGGACCACGACGAAACGCGGGTCGAACTCGTGTTCCCGCTGGCCCGAAGCGAGTAACGGGCTGACCACTAATTTTCGGTCCTGCTCTTGCCGTCCATATGCCACAAAAGCCGATTTGATATCGCGGTATATGATTTATCAGAGACCACACAGGCGGTGAAGGGCCAAACGGTAAGACCACGCGGTTCGACAGGTCCGGGTATGACACTGCGGGCACCACCGCTCTCTGCGGTTCACCGGCGGGCCGACGCTTCGTTCACCGATTTCGGCGGGTGGGAGATGCCGGTCGAGTTCGAGTCGATCCGCACAGAACACGAGGCAGTCCGGAGCGAAGCCGGGAAGTTCGACGTTTCGCACATGGGACAGATAACCGTGGACGGCCCGGACGCGACGACGCTGACACAGCGGCTGACCACCAATGATGTGACCGTGCTGGACCCGGGCGAGGCCCAGTACGGGGCGATCACAGACGAGGACGGGATTATGCTGGACGACACCGTCGTCTACCGACTACCGGAAGGTGCGGCCGACGAGTTCCTGTTCATCCCGAACGCCGGGCACGACGGGGAAATGACCGAACGGTGGCTCTCTGAGCGGGACGAGCGCGGGCTCGACGCAACGGTGACGAACCGGACCGAGGAGTACTCGATGATCGCCGTCCAGGGGCCTGACGCGCCGGACCTGCTGGCGGCCGAGACAGATGTTTCGCTCGCTGGCCTATCGCGGTTCGAGGTGGCTGACGGGGTCGTTGCTGGCGTCGACTCGCTGATCGCTCGGACGGGCTACACCGGCGAACCCGGCTTTGAAATCCTCTGCCCGCCCAACGGTGCCGAGGCGGTCTGGAGCGCGCTGGAGTGTCAGCCATGTGGACTGGGCGCACGCGATACACTTCGTCTGGAGATGGGTTTTCTGCTCTCCGGTCAAGAGTTCCATCCGGTCGACGAGCCCCGGACGCCCTACGAGGCCGGCATCGGCTGGACGGTTGCGCTCGATACGGAGTTCGTCGGTCGGGACGCTCTGGAGGGCGTCGCTGCGGATGGTCCCGAAGAAAAGCTCGTCGGCATCGAGCTCCTCGACCGCGGCGTCCCGCGCCACGGGTACGACGTGACAACGCCGCAGGGGGAGCCGATCGGCCACATCACAAGCGGAACGATGAGTCCGACACTGGGATCGCCGATTGCCCTCGCCTACGTCCCGGCGGCGTACGCCGAACCGGACGAGTCCGTCCGCGTTGTCGTCCGCGGTGAACCGAAGAAAGCACGTACCAGGAGCACGCCATTCCTCGATAGATGAGCTTCGACGTTCCCGACGACCTGCGATATCTGGAGTCACACGAATGGGTACGCGTCGCCGGAGACACTGCCAAGGTTGGCATCACGGCGTTCGCACAGGACGAACTCGGCGACGTGGTGTTCGTCGAGCTGCCCGAGGAAGGGGCGGAGCTGACCGCTGGTGAGGACTTCGGCGTCGTGGAGTCTATCAAGGCTGTGTCTGACGTGTACGCCCCCGTCTCCGGCACCGTCACAGCAGTCAACGACCGACTCCGCGACGAGCCGGAACTGCTGAACGAAGACCCATTCGGTGACGGCTGGATGCTCAAGCTAGAGGTCGACGACGAGAGCGAAACCGACGACCTGCTGTCACCCGACGCGTACCGCGACCAGATCGAGTAAGGCTTGGTGGCAGCGGTCCCCCGCAGGGGGTGAAAGGAGTAACCTAATGTGGACACGGTCGCTAGCTGTCGATATCATGTCACCCCGGCGCTACTGGGTGGTTCTCCAATGAGCGATAGTGATTCACATGCCACAGGCAGTCCGTACGCACCGCAGACGGCCGCAGAAACCGCGGCGATGCTCGACGCGGTCGGAGCCGACGACCTCGAGTCGCTGTTCGACGTTCCCGAATCAGTGGCTTTCGACGGCGAGTTCGGTATCGACGCCCGGAGCGAGCGGGCAGCGCGCCGGGAAGTCGCTGGCCTTCTGGGTCGTAACGCCGACCTCACAGAGTTCCTTGGCCGTGGCCACTACGACCACTACGTCCCGAGCGTTGTCGACGACCTCGCAAGCCGGTCGGAGTTCCTGACCTCATACACGCAGTACCAGCCCGAGGTCGCACAGGGCTTTCTCCAAGCGTTGTTCGAGTTCCAGTCGATGCTGGTGGAACTCACGGGACTGGGCGTCGCCAACTGCTCGATGTACGACGACGCGACGGCGCTGGGCGAGGCGGCGACGCTGTCACAGCGCGTGCGCTCGGTGTCCGGCGATCGGATTCTGGTTCCCGAACACCTCCGGGAGGGCAAACGAGCCGTGCTGTCGAACTACGCCGATGGACCGGACCTCACGGTCGAGTCGTACCCGATGACCCACGGCGTCGTCGACGTCCCGGCGCTGGCCGACCAGATCGGCGACGACACTGCCATGGTGTACGCCGAGTCGCCGACGGTCCGGGGCGTCATCGAGGAACGGCTCGGCGCAATCGGCGATCTAGCCCACGACCACGAAGCGCTGTTCTGTCTCGGCTCGGACCCGATAGCGCTGTCTCTGCTGGAGCGGCCGGCCGATGTCGGGGCCGACGTGGTCGTCGGCGACGCCGCATCGCTGGGGACCGGAACGGCGTACGGCTTCGGCCTGGGGATGTTCGTCACCCGCGAGGAGTACTTGCGGCAGGTCCCCGGTCGGCTGGTCGGGGCCAGCGAAGACGCCGCCGACCGACGCGCGTACACGCTGACCCTCCAGACGCGAGAGCAGCACATCCGCAAGGAGCGGGCCACCTCCAACATCTGTACGAACCAGGCGTGGGTCGCGCTCCGAACCGCGATGCACGCCGCGTGGCTCGGCCCGGACGGGCTGGTCGACCTCGCAGAGGACTGTGTGACCCGCGCCCGTGACTTGGCTGGCCGCCTCGACGACATTGTCGGCGTGAAAGCGCCGATTCACGGCCGCCACCACTTCCGGGAGTTCCTCGCCCGCACGGACCAGCCCGCAAGCGCCATCGTTGCCGATCTCGCGGCTGAGGGCTTCGCAGTCCACGCGGTCGACGACCATCTGGTACAGGTGTGTGTGACCGAGACCACTGCTGACGCCACAGACGAGTTTGTGGCGGCGTTCCGGGAGGTAGCGAAATGACACTCGCCTCGCGCTACTTGGCGAAACACCGTGGGACAAACCACGTCCCACGAGCTTCACGCTCGACAGGGGGGAGTCTCGCGTGAAATACGATCAAGCGCGCTGGACCGATAACAGCGACGACCGGTACGAGCCGCTGCTCTCGGAGAAGGCGAACGAAACGTTCGACATTGAGGACTCGCCACTGCCCGATGACCTGACGCGAGACAGCCTCTCACTGCCGGACCCGGCCGAACCCGAACTGGCCCGGCACTACACGCGCCTCTCGCAGATGAACTACGGCGTCGAGAGCGGGCCGTTCCCGCTTGGCTCGTGTACGATGAAGTACAACCCTTCCTTCACTGAGGATGTGGCCGCACGGGCAGACGCGGCAATCCACCCGGACCGCCCCGATTCGACGGTCCAGGGGACGCTGGCGCTGTGTCACCGGCTTCAGGACTATCTGGGCCGCATCGGCGGTATGGACGCCGTGACGCTGCAGCCGCCGGCCGGCGCAGCTGGCGAGTTTACCGGCATCCAGATCGCGAAGGCCTACCACGAACATAACGACGACGAGCGCTCGGAGGTCGTCATCCCGGACTCGGCCCACGGCACGAACTTCGCGACGGCGGCGATGGCCGGCTACGAGGTCGTGGAGCTACCGAGCGGCGACGACGGGCGCGTCGACATCGAGGCACTGGAGGCGGCTGTCGGCGACGACACCGCCGCGCTGATGCTCACGAACCCCAACACGCTGGGGCTGTTCGAGCGCGATATCGAGCACGTCGCCGATATCGTCCACGACGCCGGCGGCCTGCTGTACTACGACGGCGCGAACCTCAACGCCCTGCTGGGGCGCGCTCGCCCCGGCGACATGGGCTTCGACGTGATGCACTACAACGTCCACAAGACGTTCGCGACGCCCCACGGCGGCGGTGGCCCCGGTGCCGGCCCGGTCGGCGTCCGCGAGGAACTGTCCCAGTTCCTCCCGAACCCACACGTCAGAGAGCGCGGCGGCAACTACGAACACTACGAGCCGGACCACTCGATTGGGAAGGTCCACGGTTTCTACGGTAACTGGCCGGTACTGCTCAAGACCTTTGCCTATATCGCCAGGCTCGGCGACGACGGGCTCCGGGACGCCAGCGCCAAGGCCGTCCTGAACGCGAACTACCTCGCCGAGCAGATCGAGTACGAGGTGCCCTTTGGCCCGTTCCACCACGAGTTCGTCGCCAGTGCGGGCGAGCAGGACGCCGCCGACGCGGCCAAGCGGATGCTCGACTACGGCGTCCACCCGCCGACGACGAAGTGGCCCGAAATCGTCGACGAGGCGCTGATGACCGAGCCCACGGAGAGCGAAACCAGACGCTCGCTGGACCAGCTCGCAGCCGCGTTCAACGCCGTGGCCAGTGATTCTGACGCCGAACTGGCCGACGCGCCGTTGCGTCCGGCGGCGAAACGCATCGACCAGGCGACTGCGGCCCGGAACCCGCGACTCTCCTGGCAGGCGCTTGACGACACGTAGCCGCTCGTTTCGACATTTGATACTCTTGCCCGAGCGTATATGCCACCCCGACGTATAGCAGTTACAACGGAACGCTATGTCCGAGATGCCGAATTTGTTGTACGTAGGCTCTGCCGACGATGACGCGGATACAGCCATGCCAGACGCGCCGGCCACGGTCACGTCAGTCACCACCGTGGCGGCCGCGCTATCGGAACTGGCCGAGCACGCCTACGATGCCGTCATCTGTGAGCAACACCTACCGGGCACGGAAACCGGTCTGGAGGTGGTAGCGGCGGTACGTGAGCAGTACGACACGCTCCCAGTCGTTCTCTGTACGGCCGAGCCAGATGGGATGGTCGCCGCCCGCGCGACACAGCTCGATGTAACCGAGTACGTCCCCCGCAGCGAAGTGTCGCTGACGGACCGGGTGTATGATATCGTAACACAGAGGAGCGAACCGACGGACCACGGCAACGGAAGTGACCCACCGGCTACTACCGATGACCGACCGACGCGGCTTCCGCCGGAACTCGTGGACTCTTTCGACGCCATCGCCGGCAGTATCTCCGACGCCGTCGTCACCATCGATGCCGACAGCGAAGTCGTGTACGCCAACGACGAGGCTGCCGAGCTGACGGGCTATGACCGTGAGGAGCTGGTCGGTGACGATTTCGCGAAAGTGATCCCTGAACACCTGCGAAGCTCCCACTTCGAGGGAGTGGACCGCTACCGCCGGACCGGCGACCGGAACGTCGACTGGGACTATCTCGAACTCCCGCTCGTGACCGCTGATGGGAACCAGCTGACCGTCGCGGTGTCGTTCGGTGATTTCGAGCGAAGCGGGCAGTGGTTCTGTACGGGCGTTCTCAGGGATATCTCCGATCGGAAGGAGCGCGAGCGGGCGCTCGAAGAGACGAACCGGCGGCTCGATCTGGCGCTGGACGGGACAAACACCGGCGTCTACGAGTGGAATCTGGACACCGACGCGATAGTCTGGGACGAGGCGACCGCGGAACTCTTCGGGACGACGCCAGCGACCTTCGAAGGCACTGCCTCGGCATTTTACGAGTACGTCCATCCCGACGACCGCCAGTCACTCGAAGCGGCGGTCGAGCGGGTGTCGGAGAGCGGTGAACGGGTCGACGCCGAGTTCCGTACCGACGTCGACGGGGAGACGCGGTGGCTCCGGACGCGCGGAGTCATCGAGGAACGCGACGCACAGGCTCCGCGTCTCGTCGCCATCGCCACGGACATCACGGCACGCAAGGAGCGGGAACGGACGCTGCGTGCCAACAACGACTCGCTACAGGAGCTGACACAGCTTGCAGCCGGGAACGGACTCAGCGAGGCCGAAACCGTCGGTCGGGTCATCGAAATCGGGCTGGACCGACTCGACATGTCGTTTGGCTACCTGAGCCGTATCGAGGACGGAGTCCACGAAATCCAGATGGTCTCCGGTAACACTCCTCTCGAATCCGGAACAGAGACGCCGCTTGAAGACACGTACTGTCAGCGAGTGCTCGAATCCGGCGACCTCTACGCGATTACCGATGCCACCACCGAGGACGGACACGCGTCAGACGTGTACAGAAAAACCGGCGTCGCGTGCTACGCCGGTGGCCTCATCACAGTCGACGGCGAGCCCTACGGAACGCTCTGCTTCGGCGATGAGCAGGCCCGGGTGGAGTCCTTTTCCGAGAGCGAGGAGGCGTTCATGAAACTGCTCGTGGAGTGGGTGAACCACGAACTCGAACGCCGCCACCGTGAGGACGAACTCGAACGGTACGAGAACATCATCGAGGCGGTCGACGACGGCGTGTACGCCCTCGACTCCGAGGGGTACTTCCAGTTCGTCAATCAGGCGATGACCGACCTCACGGGCTACTCCGAATCCGAGCTGCTTGGGTCGTACACCGGCTTCATAAAGAACGACAGTGTCGTCGAGCGCGCCGAGTCCATCGTCCAGGAGATGATATTCGGGGACCGCGACGACGAGGAGACGTTCGAACTGGCGATCCAGCAGGCGTCAGGGGACTCGTTCCCCGCACAGGACCACATGACGTTGTTGTACGATGACGACGGGCAATTCGCCGGGACTGCGGGCGTCATCCGGGATATCACGGAGCAAAAGCGGCGCGACGAGGCGCTGTCCGGACTGCTGGATACGACCCGGTCGCTCATGCAGGCACAGACGCCTTGGGAGGTCGCCGAAACGGTCATCGAAGCGACCCGGTCGGACCTCGGGTTCGACCACGCGCTCGTGCGACTGTACGATGAAGAGACAGACACGCTCCGACCCGCCGTCGCCAGTGACAAAGTCCCGGAACGACCGGTGTACGACGCCGACGAGGGGTTCCCTGGCGAGGCGTTCCAGCGCGGCGACCCGCTGGTCATCGACGAATTCGAACGGGTCGACAACTACGACTCCGACGTTCTGTCGGCGACGATGTACCTCCCGATGGGTGACCACGGGGTCGTGAGCGTCGGCGCACGGGACGGGAAAGAGTTCACCGACTCGGACATCTCTGTGGCGGAAATCCTCGCCTCCAACGCGGCCGCCGCGTTCGACCGTGTCGAGCGTGAACGGAGCCTGCTCCGGTACGAATCAGTGGTCGAGAACGTCCGTGATATGATGTACGTCCTCGACGACGCCGGTCGGTTCCAGCTGGTCACCGAACCGCTCGCGGAGTGGCTCGGCTACGAGCAGGCGACGCTTCTGGGCCAGCACCCGCGGACCGTCCTCGATCAGGACGCGATTGACGAGTTTACGTGTCGTATTGGCGATCTCTGTCAGCAAGGCGGAACCGGGGCGGTCAAGCTCGAAACGGCGCTGGAAACGGCACACGGAGAGACGCGTCCGGCAGAGATCGAGGTGTCGCTGCTCGACGCGGACCAGTTCCGTGGAACCGTCGGCGTCGTCCGGGACCTGACCGACCTCAAGCAGGCACGGGCAGAGCTGGAGGACGAGCGCGACCGGTTCTCGTACCTGTTCAACACGCTTCCCGACGCCGTCATCGAGACGGAGACCGTTGCACGCGAGTCGGTCGTCAGATCAGTCAATCCCGCGTTCTCCGACGTGTTCGGGTACGACCAGGACACGGCCGTCAACAGTCCCCTGTCCGACCTCCTCCGCCCACCGGACACTGCGCACGATGAACTGCCCCGGTTCGACAACGGGCAGGCAAACGGCGACCCCTTCCAGACGGAACTCCGACTGATGACCGAGACGGGGTTCCGCGACTTCCTCTTCCGGGGCGTGCCGTACAGCCGAGACGGTGACAGCATCCGCGGATTCGGTATCTACACCGACATCACTGAGCAGCGCGAGCGCGAACGCCGGCTGAAACTGCTCAACCGTGTTCTTCGGCACAATCTCCGCAACGACCTGACTGTCGTCCTCGGGATGGCTGACGCGCTGGATGAGCGAATTGACGACGAGGACCAGCGTGCCATTCTCCACCGGCTTCAGCGAAAGGCGGAGGAGATGGCGTCGCTGAGTGAGCGCGCACGCGACATGGAGCGCTCCGTTCGCCGCGACCAGTACGGTACGGACCCTGTCGATGTGTCCGCAACCGTTACCGATACCGTGTCCTCGTATCGCGACGAGTACGCCGGTGAAATCAAAACAGATCTCCCGGATGTGTCGGTTACGGCGGGTGATGGGCGATTACATCGAATCCTCGGTGAACTCCTCGAAAACAGCCTCGAACACGCCGGCGACGACCCGTCTATCCGCATCGGTGTCCAGACGGGCCCACGAACCGTCTCAATCACTGTCACCGACGACGGGCCGGGGATTCCACAACACGAACTCGATGTCGTGACCGGCGACGAACCGATTACACAACTGCGTCATGGGACCGGACTCGGTCTGTGGCTAGTCGTCTGGGTGACCGAAACCTACGGCGGCACAGTTGACTTTGATAGCAGTCCGGACGGCGGAACAGTCGTCACACTGGAACTGCCTCGGATAGACGCCTAGATAGTGTCGCGAATCCGGTCGGCGAGCACGCTGTACTGCTCCGTGCCCGTTCCTTTCTGGACCACGGCAGTGACGCCGTGTTCCGCGGCAGCATCTGCGACGTCGTCGTGTTCGCGGGCGGTAAACAGCAGAAACGGGATGTCGACGTCGTTATCCCGGAGCGCGCGACACAGTTCCATTCCGTCGAGCCGGGGCATCTTGTAGTCACTGACGACGGCGTCGAAGTCACCGTTCGTTGCCAGGTCCAGTGCCGTTTCTGGGTCGTCCTCCGTCGTTATCTCGAACCCGTCTTCCTGTCCCAGAAACGTCCCGACGATCTCCAGAACGTCTACGTCTTCGTCTACCAGTAGGACCTCGATACTCATCGGTTCTAGATCCGTGGTTCCCCGATAAAAACTCTCGGTCACCGCATCGTATCCAGATCGACGACGACCTCCTTGTCAACGGTAATCCACGTCGATAGCTTGGCAATGCCGGAGAGCCCCCGCGGCGACACGGTACAGCGATCCGGTTCACCGGTGTACTCAACCACGGTCATCGACAGCTTGTGCGGGGCCTGCGTTCGCTCGGTGGTCGCGTTCCCTGCACCGTGCGGGTCGAGACTCATCGGTAGTAGATATCTCTCTGGGACGGTGTAAAACAGCTGCTAAGAGGTCTCTATACCGATCCGGAGAGCTATGCTGCCTGTCCAGTGTCGACTTCGCCGTCGATGCGGACGAACCCGTAGTCACACTCAGGGCAGTGCCACTTGATCTTGGTCCCCAGGTGCATCGTCGTGCTCGCGACCTTCCAGAAGTCGCGGTACTCTTCGCATTCAGGACAGTAGTGTTCGAGTTCGAGGCTCATACTCGGTTGTTTTCACAGGGGTACAGTTGAATTTCCCGGTTCCACGCGGGGCGTCGAAGCAGGCAAACCGCTCGAACCCCTGTCTTCCAGTATGACTCAGAGTGCGTACGAGCCGACCCATCCGACCGAACTGGCCGTCGACGCTGAATCGCTGCCGCCATCGGCGACCGAGACGGCGACGTTCGGCATGGGCTGTTTCTGGGGCCCGGACGCGCGGTTCGGCGCAATGCCGGGCGTGGTCAGGACGCGGGTGGGCTACGCTGGTGGGGCCGAACCGAACCCCAGCTACTACTCGCTGGGCGACCACACCGAGGTCGTGCAGGTCGAGTACGACCCTGACGTGGTAAGCTACGAGGACCTGCTAGGCGTGTTCTGGGCGAACCACACGCCGTTTTCCGCGCCCCGAAAGCGCCAGTACCGCGGCGTGGTGCTGGCACACGACGACCGGCAGCAGGAGACCGCGGAACAGACGCGCGAGGAACTCGAATCCCGGACCGGGAAGACCGTCGAAACAGCTATCGAAGCACTTGACCAGTTCTATCTGGCGGAAGATTACCACCAGAAGTACGAACTCCGCTCGACACCGGTGATTGCCGACGAACTCGAAGACCGCTACGGCGGCGCGTTCGTCGATTCGACGGTCGCCGCCCGGCTCAACGGCTTCGTTGCCGGCCACGGCGAAGACGACGAACGCGAGACGCTGTTTGCCGAACTGGATATCTCGCCGGCTGCGCTCTCGGAGGTCCGTCGCCGGCTCTGAACGCGGTGCCGGCGGTCCACAGTCACCACGGGGCTCGGCCGTCCGCGCTCGCCACGGATCTCAGCCGCCCGCGCTCCCAAAGGATTCGCCCACGCCTATAAGACGCTGGCAGTGCCAGATTTAGCTATGACTATCTATACCGGTCGCGGCGACCAGGGCCAGACAGATCTCCGGAACATGGAGCGGGTCTCGAAGGACAGCCGCCGTATTGAGGCCTACGGGACTGTCGACGAGGTGAACGCGCTGGTCGGCGTCGTCAGGCCGACCGGTCACGACGACATCGACGAGAAGCTCCGGGTCATCCAGAATCACCTCCACATCGTCCAGGCCGACTTCGCCAACCCCAGCCCAGAGGAGGACGACCCGCGGATACAGGAGTCCCACGTCGAGACGCTCGAAGACCTCATCGACGAGGCCGATTCGGAACTGGACCCGCTCGAATCGTTCATCCTTCCCTCCGGGTCCGAACCTGGGGCGAAGCTCCACCACGCCCGTGCGGTCTGTCGGCGCGCCGAGCGCCGCTGTGTCTCCTTCGCCGCCGAGGAGGCCGGTGTCAACGAGACGGCCATCATCTACCTGAACCGACTCTCGGACGCCCTGTTCACGCTCGCCCGCCTCGTCAACAAGCGCGAGGGCATCCGCGAGGAAAACCCCGATTACTGACGCTTCGGGGCTTTTTTCGGCAGGAGGTATCTGAAACTCGACGCCACGCTAGCGCCGGCGGTTCGCAATAGCAAAGTGACCGGCCCGGAAGGGTGAGGTATGAAAGCGACCGCGAAGGCACATCCGATTCAGGGGCTGGTCAAGTACCACGGGATGCGCGACGAGGAACTGCGACTGCCGTACCACGACAGCATCTCCGTCTGTACCGCACCGAGCCACTCGAAGACGACGGCCGCCTTCGACCCGGACCGCGAGGAGGACGTGTACGTCATCGACGGTGAGGAGGTTACCGGCCGCGGGGCCGAGCGTATCGACGCCGTCGTGGACCACGTCCGCGACCTCGCCGGCATCGACCACGGGGTCCGCTTCGAATCGGCGAATAACTTCCCGACGAACATCGGCTTTGGCTCCTCTTCATCGGGCTTTGCCGCCGCGGCGATGGCCCTCGTCGAGGCGGCCGGTCTCGACATGACGCGACCGGAAATCTCGACGGTCGCACGCCGCGGCTCCTCCTCGGCCGCGCGTGCGGTGACGGGTGCGTTCTCCCACCTCCGAACCGGCATGAACGACAGGGACTGCCGGAGCGAGCGCATCGAGACGGACCTCGAAGACGACCTGCGAATCGTCGCCGGGATGGTCCCATCCTACAAGGAAACCGAGGAAGCTCACAAGGAGGCCGCCGAGAGCCACATGTTCGAGTCGCGGATGGCTCATATCCACAGCCAGATTTCGGATATGCGCGATGCGCTGTACGACGGCGATTTCGACGCCGTCTTCGACCTCGCCGAGAAGGACTCGCTGTCGCTGGCCGCCGCGACGATGACCGGGCCGGCCGGCTGGGTGTACTGGCAACCGCGAACCATCGAGATATTCAACGCTGTCCGGGAACTCCGGAACAGCGAGGACGTTCCCGTGTACTTTTCCGTCGACACCGGCGCGAGCGTCTACATCAATACGACCGAGGAGTACGTCGGCCGCGTCGAGGAAACGGTCGCCGACTGCGGCGTCGACACCCGCGTCTGGGATGTCGGTGGCCCCGCACAGATCCTCGACGAGGACAAGGCGCTGTTCTGAACCCACTGTCGAAACGCTTCGGACACATTCGGGCTGTCGCCCCCGCTCCAGGTAGAAGTTATTTTGTACTGTCACAAACAACGGTCAGCTGTGACGCCTGCACATCGGCTTATCGTCTCCCACTTCGCTGTCGGGTTCGGCAATTTTCTCTTGTTTCATGATAAAGTAGTGACAACTATTGAGACGGCGTCTCCGCTGGACTGGGCGGTCATCGTTATCGCAGGGCTGGCAATTACAGGATTCACGTATCTCTCCGAACGCCAGGGATTCACAGAGTCGGTGTACAGTGCGTGGAATACGCTGCCACGGAAGGGATTAACACTGTTGACGCTTTTTGCTATTGTCTTGCTGGGAGTTGCCGGGTTGAGTCTGTTGTACGATTCGGGTATTCGGTGGCTCGACGACGTAGTCGTCGGGGCATGCGTCGGTCTCATCGGCTACCGCATCGTGTACGGGCTCGTGTTCCCGGTCCCTGAAACGGCACTCGGTCGCATATAGGGCCCAGTCACGAACACAGATAGTGCTTCACAGAACCATTCAAACCGGTTTACTGCGGTGCAACTCGGGGTAAAGCTTTGAGGAGGGAATAGCTACAGAGAGTAGTGTAAGATACAGCGGGTAGACCCAACAGTCTGCCACCCGTGATTTCACGCTTGACAGAGCGAGTTGGGAAACAGAGACAGCGTGGGCCTATCGCGGATTATCGGATGACTCAGCAGCGTCCCCTTCTTGTTCGAACACGAGGCAATAGCTATGGTCGTACCCGTAGCCATATGTGCCCTCACCGTGGTCGCGTGAGGAGTTGTCGGCCTGCCACGTTACAACAACCTCACCTTCGAACCGGAACCGGTCGGCCATCTCGCTCGCGACATCCCACGCGAGCGTTGTCACCGCTCCTTCAACTTTCATGTTCGAGACGTCGACGAGAACGTGGCCGCCCTTTTTGAGCAGACCGTCGACGTGGTCGAACACGCGCCTAAGGTCTGCAAGATACCGCTCGTAGTCCCGTCCTGTCTCGGTATAGTTCGTCAACGGGTCTGCATTCATCTCCTCGACCATGTACGGTGGCGAGGTGAAACAGCAGTCGACGGGCGGCACGTCGTCATAGCTCGTGGCGTCCAGCGCGTCGCCGTGGATGACCCGCTCGTGATGGTCAACTTGCTCACGAGCGAACGACGCGACCTCGGCGTCGTACTCGATGCCGTATGCCTCCCGTCCCATACGTTCTGCGACCCGAAGGGTCGTCCCGAATCCGGCGAACGGGTCGAGGACAGTGTCGCCAGCGTCGGTGCACTCTGACAGGAAGTGCTCGACATAGGCGGCGGGCGTACGTGGGTCGCCGTCGAACGTGTCAGGGAGATCAAATTCGTACTCGTGGACGAGGTGGAGGAACGTCTGCATGACGAGAGCGTGAGCGGGCGAAATTAAAAAGCCGGTCTTTGAACGCTCAACCCACTTTCGCCCTGTACTTGTACGCGAGTCTTGACAAGACTCGGATAGACGGAGCTTGTGGTGGTGTCTATAACGGTCACACAGAGTTAATCCGGCCTCGCACCAAGAGTCAGTTACAATGCGCGTCGCCGTTCTCGGAGCCGGATATGCCGGACTCACGCTCGCCAGAAAGCTCGAACAGACTCTTCCCGACAGCGTCTCGCTGGTCGTCGTCGACGAACAGACAGAACACCTCGTGCAGCACGAACTCCACAGGGTCGTCCGGCGGCCGTCACTGGCCGACGAGATCACCGTCGACCTCGATGAGGTACTCGACTGTGAGATTCGACAGGCGAGGGTCACGGATGTAGCGCCCGACGAAGGGACTGCGACGCTGGACGGATCGGAGACCCTGTCCTACGACGTGGGTGCGGTGTGTCTCGGTGCGCAGACGGCGTTCTACGACCTCCCGGGCGTACGCGAGCATGCGACGCCGCTGAAGCGCTTCGACGACGCCCACGAGATCCGCGAGCGCTTTCTCGAACTCGGCGATGGCGACCGTGTGATCGTTGGCGGCGCTGGCCTGTCAGGCGTACAGGTGGCCGGCGAACTGGCCGAGATGCGCGAGGACAGCGATATCGAGGTCCTCCTGCTCGAACAGGAAGACGCCGTCGGGCCGGCGTTCCCGGCGTCGTTCCAGTCGGCCGTCCACGATGCGCTGGTCGACGCCGGCGTGACAGTCAGGACCGGCACCGGTGTGGCCGAGGCCGATGCCGACGCCATTACGCTCGAAGACGGCTCGGACCTAGCAATGGACCAGTTCGTCTGGACCGGCGGTATCGAGGGGTCACCGGCGCTTGACGCCGACCGACCCGTCGTCCGGGCGGACCTCCGACTCGGCGAGTCGACGTTCGCCGTCGGCGACGCCGCTCGGGTCGTCGACAGCGACGGCGAAGCTGTGCCAGCAAGCGCGGCGGCGGCCATCCGCGAGGCCCGTGTCGCCGCCGACAACATCGGGACACTCGTCGAGCAGTCACAGGGTAGCCACGGCGAGTTCCAGCCCCGACTGACCCAGTATCAGTTCAACGTGCCAGGCTGGCTCGTCTCGGTCGGCGACGACGCCGTGGCGAAGGTTGGCCCCTCTGTCCTCACCGGGCGGGCCGCGCTGGCGCTCAAGACGACTGTCGGCGCGGGCTATCTGGGAACGGTGGGAGCCGTCCAGAACGCGGTCGATCTCGTCAGTGAGGAACTGGACCTCAACGGTGGTGAAGCTGAACATGAGTGAACACCTCGCTAAACCCTCCAGCAGTGCTCAAATCCGGTGACCCTGCTGCATACAGCGCGCGTATCGACCGATGGTCTGTCGCTGAAAACAGAGGCTGTGGATCGGTCGGTTCACAGGCGGCAGTTCGCGTCAGTTCTCGTTATTCGGGTCGAAGGCATAATAGACGATAGCCATCGCGACACCCATCGCGACCGGCCCAAAACTCCCGCTGCCGGGCAACAGAAGACGAACGGCAAACACGCCCACAGCGGAGACGAAACCGATAAGAAGGGCGTATGAGAGGCGAGACAGCCCACGGACTCGATCATCCGCCTGTCGGTACAGACTTCGTAGGGCCTCCATACACGTGCGTATTGTAGGCAGCGGTATGTCTCTTGTCCTCGGGCGTACCAACAGCCCTGTCATACTGTCGAGAGTGCGACCGGAACGGTAGCGCCCGGCGGCTACACATTCCGCACCACGGATGGCACTGAGGGTGGTTCTGAATGGCTGCAACAGAGCGGCAAAACAGTAGGGCGCGTCAGTTCTCGCCGTCCGCGGTTGCGTTCCCGAGCACGTCGTCGGGTTCGATCCAGATGACGAACTCGTCTTCGCCGTCGCGGTCGACGACACCGTTGATGTAATCGCCGTCGACTGGGGCGGTGTTCACTTCGGATTCGGCGACAGGTACGACCTGACGGACCTCGTCGACGATCCATCCCATCGCGCCCTGTTCCTCGAACACACCTGCATCAAAGACGACGATGAGGTTCTCTGACCCGTCGCTGTCGATGTCCATCATCTCCTTGGGGTTGAGGATCGTCGTAATCTGCCCCCGGAGGTCGACGACGCCCTCGACGTAGTCATCGGTGTTGGGGACGCGAGTGACCGTTTCGCGTTTGACGATCTCCTCGACGTAGTCGATGTCGAGACAGTAGTACTCGTCGCCGAGCGCGAATTCGAGGACCCGGACCAGTTCCTCTGTCTGGGTCGCCTCGTCGTCGATAGCCGCAGCGCGAGCGCCACCCTCGGTCGTGGCGGTGTTGTCCGACGCCATTGCCTCCTCGATGAGTTCCTGGTCCGGCAACTCGACGCCGGTCGGGCCCTGCATCGGGCTGGCCGACGCCGAAAGGTCGTCCGTCGGCTGGTCGACGGCTCCAGTGTCGGTGTCGTCGGCCGTTACCTGTGCGGAGGCCTCGGCCGCTCGCTGTGCGGCAGCCATCGCGTCAGTATCGCTCTGGCCAGTGGCTGTGCCGTTGGCGTCGGTGGCGCTGCCGCCGTCGTTGTCGGCCTGTCCATCGGCTGCAGACGCTTCGTCAGCCGTGTCGTCGCTGGCGGCGGCCGTCGAGTCCGCGGTGGCGGCCTCACCTGCCGTCTCCTCGGTTTCGCCTTCGTCGCCGGGCTGCTCACCGGACCCATCCGCGGAGGCGTTGTCTGTCTCCTCGGTGTCGTCGGTAGTTTCTGCTTTGTTCCCCTCGCGCATCTGCCGGATGCGCTCCGCCCTGTCCATGCGTTCGTCGTCACTCATGCTGGTACCTCTGTGTCGGTAAAGCCGAACTGCTCGTCGAGTTCAGCGGCGATGTCCTCGAAGACAGCCGCCATGTCACACGATTCCTCGGTCGCGAAGATAGACTGGCCAGCGCTGAACGCGCGCTGCAGCGCCACCCGCTTGCGGACCTCCCAGACGGGACTGTCCGGGAACGCCATGTTGAACCATTCGAGCATCGTCTCGTCTTCGGACGTCGTTTCGACCCGATTGGCGACGACGCCGAGCGTGTTGATTGACGCGTCGGTCTGGCGCTCCATCGCGGCCATCTGGTCCATCAGCAACTCGATGGCCCGTTCGGAGGTGGCCTCAGTCAGTGCGGGAATGAGGACGTTCTGTGCGGCGTACATGCCGGTGTCGGTTAGCTTCCCGTAGAACGGCGGGCAGTCGATGATAACGTAGTCGTAATCGGCGTCGAGCGTCGACAGCGCCCGGTCGAGCGTATCGAGCGCGTGTGACCCCGTAACCATCTCCGGCGTGATGTTGATAGCGAACGAGGCTAGCGCGGCCTGGTCGATATCCCCACCCTGTGTGTTGACCCGGGCGATGAGGTCGGCGATGGTCAGTTCGTGCTCGGCCTGGAGCATGTCGATGCTGGAGGGGATCACGTCCATCTCCTCGCCCTCGCAGATAAGCTCGCCCAGCGCCGATGGATCGCCGGTCAGTGCGTCGAATAGCGTCGGCGGGTCGGCGTCGTACGCCTCGACGAGGCCGACGCCTTCCGTGGCGTTGCCCTGCGGGTCGAGGTCGATAAAGAGGACGTCCCGGCCGCGGTCGTTCAGTGCACCGGCTACGTTGATAGCAACTGTCGTCTTTCCGGTCCCGCCTTTTGCGTTGGTCACACAGAAGCGGGCTGGACCGGTTTCTGATTGCCGGTTCATCATCCAAGTATCCACAGGTCGACTCCGAGTCACTATAAAAATGTGGTCCCGATTATCAACGTCGCAACTGGGGGACGGAACGCGGACGAGACTGAAACACCCGCGAGCGTATGCATGACGGCCGTCTGACGGTGTGCAAGATTTATCATTGTGTAGATTGAAGAGTCAGTATCATGACCATCAACCCGCGCGATTACGACCTCGACGAGTTACGGAAGATGGCTCGTCAGCGGGGCAACGGGATGGGCGACGAGGACGTCCCGGACCCGACGGACCTGGACATGGGGCTCGACGACTCCGAGGAAGAAGTGCTCGCCGGGAGTTCCTTTCGCTCCGGGCTGTACCGTGAACTGCTGCCGTTCCTCGGTGGTGACGCACAGGAGAAGCCCTACCTCGAAACGCTGCCCGAGACCTACGCTGCGGAGTTCGTGGTCTTCGAGTGGCTCGAGTTCCTGCTGATGCACTCCGGGTATCAGGGGGCCGACGAAGCGCTCGATTACTACCGCTCCATCGACTGGATAACCGAGGACGTACAGGACGACCTCTCGGATTACCTGCTTGGCATCGACGAGTCGGCGACCAACGACGACAACGAACTGAGCGTCGACGACCACATGCTGAGTCTCGTCTACATCGCGAAGCTCACTGCGATGACGTAACCTTCGTTTTCAGTACCAATTCTGTCCGTCGAATCCCCGATACTGAGGGGGGACGCAGTATCAGTTACCCGAGGGGACAGCTATCAGTCCTGAATACTAGGGAGAGGATATATATCGGGCGGTCGACAAAGACGACCGTATATGAGTGACGAGGATGCGGACGACGACACCGGGTCCGAATCGGACGCCGGTGTGTCGTCGGACGGCGCTGCCGCTGTTCCGGTCGGGGTCAAGCTCGGGAGCACCCGGACCGTCATTGCCCTGCCGGGCGAACACGGCACGGAGAACCGGATCATCAAGACACTAACGTGCATGGCAACGTACGAGGACGCCCTGACCGGCGAGGAAAAGGTCCTCTACGGCGAGGAAGCGGCCCGCGAGTATCCAGACCGCGTCGAGTACATGCTTCGGTCGGGGCTTCCCGAGGACGCCGACCGGGCCGAGATGACCAAGACGTTCTTCGAGGCCATCATCGAGGAGCACGACATCCCGGCAAACAGCGGCGTGGTGTACGCCATCCCGACCATCGACAATCCGACCGGGCTGGAGAACCTCCAGAACGTCATCGAGAACTCCTCTATCGGGCTGGACCTCGTCGAGAGCTACCCGGAGTCGCTGTGTGGCTCCATCCCGGCCTTCGGCGACGATCTCGAAGCTATCGACGAGATCTTCGTCTCCGTCAACATGGGATCGACGAACCTCGAAGCCTCCGCGTACCGACGGGGCGAGCAACTCTCTCCGTTCACGACGGGCGCGGTGACCGGAAACGAAGTCGACCGGATGATCGCCAACTACGTCGAGGAAGAAACGCAGGGCCGTGTCAACATCGACAACCAGACCGCCCGCGAATACAAGGAAGAACACGCCGACTTCGTCGACTTCGAGCCGTTCACGGACATCATCCAGCAGCCCGGCGGCGGCTCACACGAGTTCACCATCGAGCGCTCAGTGATGGACGCGGTCAACGAGTACCTCGACGACGCCGTCGACGAACTGGCGAACACGTTCCTGCCGGAACTGGCGAACGATTACATGAAAGTGTACCAGCTCGCGCTGGACCGACCGATCGCCATCACCGGTGGCATGGCCTGCATCCCCGGTATCGTCGACGAGTTCGAAGAACGCCTCAGCGCGGAGCTGAACCGCGACATCGATGTCATCGCTGCTGAGGAACCGGACATCGCACCCACCATCGGCGCACAGCGGATCGCAGCGCGCCTCGTCGAGACCAGCTAGGGATTCCGCCAGCAGTCCAGCCACCGCTCGATTCTGGGCTCGGACTGTGCCATTTTGTGACCGCGATCGGTCGAGAGCAGTTCGAACACGTCGGTGTCGATTCCGAAGCTGGTCGCGTCCGTTGCGAGGTCACCACCCTGTCGCTTCTGAGATGAACCCCCGCCGAGACTGGTACGTGGCATATGCTCGGCTACGGCAGCTTGATACCTAAAGCCAAGTCAGACACCCGTCTGCCGGCTGACGGACGGCGTGACGAGACGCGTGGGGTATCGACGGCCGCGGCCTTGACGGCGACGCGACGATGAAATTCACTTTGAGTTTATATTAATTTACTACGCCAGTATCAGAATACATAAGTCAAAATCAAACCCTCAGACGCATTCTGACCCGATAATGGAAAAATTATCAGATTAGATAATCTGGAGACAGATCCACCCGATGTTCTCACTAGTACCGGTTCGGGCGGGCTCTTCTTGACCGGATATCTCCACGACGAGCCGGCACTGGCAGCCGTCGACGACGACGAAACCCCACGGTTTGCTCTCACCAGCCGCAAGCACGGCGTCGAAATCGGCACCTCAGAGTCAAGTGAGGCTGTGCGGCCGGGCAGCAACTACCGAATGGTCGGCGTCGTGACTGACAAGCAGGTCCTGTTGCTGGTGGGCGACGACGACGGCGACAGGCGGTTCGCCATCCCGCACGTCGATATCGACCAGGTCGCGGGTGACCACTCCCTGGGCCACGGCCAGATCACGTTCCGGCGGTGCGGTGAGACTGAGTGGCGGGTTCACTGTGGCAAGCAGGGAATCGTCGACCTGACCGCGTATCTCTCACACGCGTCACAGGCGTGGGTCCGCGTCGAGAACATCTTAGACGAGGTCAAGCGGATGCTGGTGACGGCGACAGAGCAGCGCGATCAGGGAGACTACGAGCAAGCACTGGCGACGGTGCTGGAAGCCGGGGACCGTCTCGACGCGGCCGGGGAGACAGCTACCGAGTTCGGGCCACCCGGCGATACAAACGCGCTCGAAGACCGGGTTACGACGGTGCAGGAGCGCCATATTGCGACCCTCACGGAAGTCCGTCGCAGCCGCGCCCGACGGGCGGTCGACACCGGTGAGCAACACTGGCGGGGGAACGATTTCGAAGTGGCGTACGACGCCTACGAGGCGGCGCGAGCAGAGTACGATGAGATCTTTTCGCTTCCGACGGAGGGCGTCCCCGAACTCGCCGACATCCGTGCCGAGCGGGACCGGCTCGAAACAGTCATCGAGGACCTCAAACAGTCACCGCTGCGCACTGCGGCTGCAGCCGACAACGAGGCTGTCGCGGCGGAAGACCCCGCTGTCGCCGCCGAACACTGGGCCGAGGCGCTCGAAGCCTACCGAGACGTCCTCGAACTCGACTGGGGGGCGGACCAACGGCGGTTCGCTGGCGACCCCAAGCGGGTCCGGGACCGACTGGGGACCGTCGCGGAGAACCTCGTCACCGCCCGGCGGACAGTCGCGACGGACGCGATGGAGGCAGGGGACTGGTACGCCGACGCCAGCCAGCCCGACGCCGCGTTAGCGGAGTACAAGACGGCGAAGGCGGCGTTCGAAACTGCCCTGGTAGACGCTAGAGACTGTTATCCGGACGCCACCGACCACCTCGAAGCGGAACTCGATGCCGTGGAACAGCGGCTCTCACGGGCGAAAGCCAGACTCGATGAGGAACCCGTCGACGTGGACGACCGCTTCGACGGGACCGAGACAGCGCCGGACGTGGATATCACGACCGCCGACGAACGCTCGCCGTCGGCGACTGACACGACCGACCGCTCGGATACCGAGAACGGTAGTACCGACGCAAAAGTCGACCCGACGGGCCACGGCGGATCATAGTCCCCGCCAGCCACCCATTCTCGGCTCACCGTCTACTGTCTGTGCTCATCCACGCTCTGGAGACCTGTGTAGTGACGGTGCTATCGCTATAGATCGAGGGCTTCTGCGGGGAACCATGCGACGAGATAGCATAATTCAGCCGTGTCAGACCGTCTCTCGCCCGGACCGACTATGGTCAGGAGAAAATTTATATCCTTCAGTAGAATATATACAATTATAATGGATTGCACCAACTGTGGCACACGGATGTCATACAACGACCAGACGACAAAGCTCACCGAGTTCGTCTGTCCCAGCTGTCACGAAACGGTCATCGACTGGAAGGCCGAGGCCCGCAACGCTCGCGTCCACTGACCGGTCCCGCTCGCTTTTTCATCGATAGTCCGCTGTCAGCCACTGCTCCGACTATTGATTTCGTCCTCGTTGTCTCTCCACTGTCGTAACCGGGTAGGACTACACTGTAGGTAGCTACTGATTGCCGGGCGGTCTGCTGGCCACAGCCACGACGGTAACCACAAGAGCGTGCATATTCGCTCAGAAACGATTGCCGAATGTTTTTATATTTCAGGAGGGGATAACGGGTCATGGCAGATTCGCCACGCATCGGCTGTTTCTATGCCGACGCCTGCACGGACGAGCAGGCGTCGGCCTACGACTGGTGTCAGGAGACGGTTGACGGTGCGGAGCGGTGTGCACTCTCGTCGGTCGAGCCCACCGAATACGATATCCTCTGGTGGCATCGTGACGAACGGTTCGACGAGCGAGCCCTTGACGACGCACCGGCCTTGGCCGCATATGTCCGTGACGGCGGCTCGCTCCTGCTGACACTGAGCGCGCTCTCGGCTGTCGAACCGCTCGGGTTCGAGGAAGTTGCGCCCGACGCTACCGGCTGGGAAGAGATCCCCGAGCCGACTGGCCATCTCTGGCAAGCCCTCTACGATGATCACCCGATCCACGCGGACTACGATACCCTTCGTGTTCATACCCGCGGTGCCGGTGTCACGATTCCCTACGCGAGATACGAGTCCATCGCGCCCCAATCGGGAGACGTGCTCGCGAGTACGGTCCAGGGCGACACCGACGTAGTCAAACAGATGGCAACCATCTCCTGGGAGCCCGGGAACGGGCAGGTGCTCGGCATCGGGTCCTCAGTGGCGTTCGCCCAGCCCACCCACGACGTGTGTCGCGGCAACCGCGAGACGCTCATCGAGAACGCCTTGGCGTTCCTGGCGACAGACGAACGGCACCCGCTGACCGGCCGCCCGAAGGAGGCCGACACGTTCGGGCAGTTACGCGAGCGACTCGACGACGACCCGAGTCGTCCGTCTTATCACGTGACACCGCCGGCGAACTGGCTCAACGACCCGAACGGCCTCATCCACTGGAACGGGCGCTATCACCTGTTCTACCAGTACAATCCGGCCGGGCCGTTTCACAACACGATTCACTGGGGCCACGCGGTCAGCGACAACCTCGTCCACTGGGAGGACCGCCCCGTCGCGCTCACCCCCTCGCCCGACGGCCCGGACCGGGACGGCTGCTGGTCCGGCTGTGCGGTCGACAACGACGGCGTCCCGACCGTGCTGTACACGGGCGGTCGCGACAAGCGCCAGCTTCCCTGTATCGCCACCGCCGCGGACGACGGCCTCACGGCCTGGGACAAGGACCCGGACAACCCTATCATCGAGGAACTGCCGTCCGAACCGGAAGTGCTCCGCACCGAGGACTGGGAAGGGGAGTTCCGGGACCACTGCGTCTGGCGCGAAGACGGGACCTGGTACCAGCTCATCGGGGCCGGGATCGAGGGCGGCGGCGGCGCGGCGTTGCTGTACGAGTCCGCAGACCTCCGGAACTGGGAGTATCAGGGCCCGATCCTCGCCGGCGACCGGGACACCGCCGGGACCGTCTGGGAATGCCCGGAACTGCTCGACTTCGGGGACCGACAGCTCCTGCACATCTCGAACTACGAGGACGTGGTGTACTTCTTGGGTACCTACGCGGACGGGGAGTTCGAGGTCGACCGCCGCGACAAACTTGACCACGGCGACTTCTACGCCCCGCAGTCGATGTGGACCGACGATGGCCGTATCCTGACCTGGGGGTGGCTCCCCGAAGCTCGCGACGTGAGCGGGCAGTGGGACGCCGGCTGGTCCGGCGCGATGTCGTTGCCCCGAGAGCTATCGCTGGCCGACGACGGCGGTCTGTGCCAGCGACCGGTACCTGAACTCACAGAGCTACGGGGCGACAACACCAGCTACGACGAGGTACGCCTTGACGACGGCGAGAGCGAGAGCCTGCCGGTCGAGAGTCGGTCGTTCGAACTCCGCGCCACGGTTCGGCTGGAGGACGCCGATGCCGTCGAGCTGTCCGTTCTCGAATCGCCGGACGGCGAGGAGCGGACGCCGATCCGATACACCTACCAGAGCGAAATCGCCGTCGACCGAGTAGCGTCGAGTACCGACCCCAAGGCGACCAGCGACACCCAGACGATGCGAGTCCGGCCCTACGACGCGCCGCTGTCGCTGCGTGTCTTCGTCGACGGGAGCGTCGTCGAGGTGTTCGCCAACGAACGGCACTGCCTGACCAGCCGCGTGTATCCGACCCGCGAGGACGCGACCGGCATCTCACTGTCGGCCGAGGGCGGTCGTGCGACTGTTGCGTCGCTGGACGTCTGGGAACTGGACTCTGTCTGGTAGGCAGCGCCTGAAAAAACCGCTTTGAGACTCCTTACTTCCGCTCAGTCTCTGTTCGGATGCCGTAGCCACCAGCGTCCGTCTCGTCGCGTTTGCCGCGCTGAATCAGTTCGCGGTCCGTCAGCGGGAGCGTCTCGCCGTCAAGTGGGATGTGCCAGTGCCCGAGCGCCCCGATGATACGCGTCCGGCTCCCATCAACCTCAAGCCGGAGCGTCGGGCCAAGCGAGCCGCCGAACCGACGCATCTGTTCGGACTCGGACAGGTGGGCGATCTCGTCCAGCGTCTCGCCGTCGAAGTCGTAGTAATTGAAGAAGCTCTGGACCAGCATCTCGCCGTCGTGAGGGAAGGCCATCCACGAGTATGACTGGAACGGCGCGTTCTCGGGGTTCGTAGCGACGAGGCCCGACTCGTTCAGCGGGACATAGTCGCCGCGGAGGTCCTCGGCGACGAAGCCGTACAGCGCGTCGAAGCCGTCCAAGTCCGGCGCGAAGGTGTGGAGGTGGCTGGAAATAAAGAGGTAGTACAGGCCGTCCCGATACACGATGTGCGGCCGTTCGAGTTCCTGATTGACGCCCACAGCGTCCAGCAGTGGATCTTCGATTTCCCACGCCAGCGGGTCGCCCGTCGGCGAGCGCGCGATGCCGACGCTGCCGTTGAACTCTTGGAGCGTGGCGTCGCCGCCGCAGGCGTCGCTCCCTTCCGGAACCGGCGTGTTCGCCTCGAACAGAAGCCACGTCTCGCCCGTCTCGGGGTCCTCGAAGAACCACGGGTCGCGGAACGTGTATATCATCCCCCTGGACTGGTCCTCCCGTTCGTAACGGTCGCCGTCGGGCTGGAGCAGTTCGTGGTGGGTCCACGGACCCGAGAGCTCGAACCCGTCGGCCGTGTTGATACTGCCGCCGCCCGCACCCACGATGCGCTGTGTGTAAGTCAGGTCTTCGGCTCCCTCCTCACCGGCCGCGGTATAGAACAGATAGACGCTGCCGTCGTCGTCGTACAGAGCCGACCCAGCCCACTGGCGCTGGCCCAGTGCGTCCTCGAACACCGGGCCGGCGTTGTGCCAGTTCCGCCCGTCATCGGAGTAGAAACAGCGGATGGTCGCCACGTCGTGGCGCTTGCCGGGCAGCAGATCCGACGGGGCGGTCAGCGAGAAACAGACCCGGTAGCCGTCAACTGTCGCCAGCGTGCCGTCGCGGTTCCGGAGGAACCAGGTGTCCCAGATGTGGACATCGGGGATCTGATCGGTTTCCGGCGGGTAGACGATGGGGGCAACGGTGTCGTCGGTCCGCTCGATCCGACTCGCCTGCTCGCGTGTCCACCCGGCGCGTCCCCTCGTTCCGGGACGACCCACACCGAGCGTCTCGTTTGTCATATCTCACGTTGGGCCGACTACGGGTATAAATGTTGTCGGCTGGGTACTACGGATGTTGTATGAAAAATATACAATATGTATATTCTTGCGACGTGGCTGGCTGAGAAAACTGATGGCTGGTCGTCAAGGGAGGCAGAACAGCGCGTTACTCGCCCGAGTCCTCGCTTCGGCTGACACCCTCCGGACCGGTGATATCGAGCGGCCGGACCCACTCGTACCAGATGAAGACGACACCGAGGCCGTACCCCAGCGCCCAGACAGCACTTCCGACCCAGGGGTAGCCGAGCGTACTGAATCCCCAGTTTGCGAGGCCCGGGAGGATGATCGCAGCAACGACCGTCAACGCCAACACTACTGCGTCCTGATTGTTCACGGTTGTGCCCTCCCGGTCGCTATGCCGTTCATACGGTAAACTAGGCTCGGACACTGGTGAGTCTGTCGGAACACCGAACCGTGACCGGGACGGAACTGACGCCGTAGCCGTCCCATTTTTATCATCGTATGCCCTACCCCGGATGTCGGGAATGTCTCAGAACCACACAGACCGGTCGTCTTCGGAAGACATCGAGTGGTGCTACGATGCCGTCCATCGTGTGTCGCGGACGTTTAGTCTCACAATTTCGGAACTCAACGAACCGATGGCCCGGGACATCTGTCTGGGCTACCTTCTTTGTCGTGTGGCTGACACGATCGAGGACGCCGGTCATCTCCCTCCAGCGGTGCAGACCGAACTCCTGCAGACGTATAGCCGCTCGCTCGAACCGTCGAGCGGGACGACCGTGTCGACGTTCCACGATGCCGTCGAAGAGTGGATCCCTACGACGACGAACGCCGACTGGGAAGTCGTCGAGAACGCGGGCCGTATCGTCGACGTGTTTCACACACTCGACGACCACTCCACGCGGACCATCCGCGGGCCGGTCCGGGAGCTCGTCGACGGGATGGCGATGTTCGTCGACCGCTACGCCGATGCTGGCGGGCTTCGGATCAAGACGCTCGACGAACTCGAAGAGTACTGCTGGTACGCCGCCGGGACCGTCGGCACGCTGGTGACCGGGCTGGTCTCCCACGAAGCCACCGACGAGCAGATCGCCCAGATGGAGGAAAACGCCCGCTCCTTTGCCCTGCTGCTCCAGCTCGTCAACGTCGCCAAGGACGCCGCGACGGACATGGAAGAGGAAAACAACGTCTATCTCCCGCTTGAACTGCTCCACGAGCAGGGCCTCGACCACAGCGACGTGAGCGACACGGACAATGTCGACTCGCTGGTTCCCGTCATCGAGCAGGTGACCGAGCGAGCAGAGGGCTACCTCGACGACGCGCAGGCGTGGCTCGAAGCCATGCCCGAAACCCGTGGGAACACCCTCTCAGCGTGGGCCATTCCGTTCCTGCTCGCGGTCGGAACGATCCGTGAGCTCCGCGAACGACCCGCCGACGTTATCGAGCAGGGCAACGTCAAGATTTCCCGCGAGGAAGTTCACTCCGTGACACAGCAGTTCGGCGGCGACGGCGACCCGTCAATCGGGGAGTTACGGGCCAAAATCCGCCAACAGCCGCTCCACCAGTACTGACGACCACCAGAGACATTCCCCCTTTTGTGGCCGCGTCTGGGGACCGGCCCCCGCTGCACGCGCGAACAAGCAGTGCTTCATCCTACCTAGGACTGCTGGTCCCCGCCTTGCGCACGTCGTACTCCTGAACGAGTTCGCGGAGCCAACAGAGCTTCAACCCGCCCATGGTAATCGTTGCGACTGCAGCAGTGGCCGGCCGACGACGCCAGGCAGCGTACAGGGCGACCACCGACGCCAGCGCGCCGCCGGTGTTACAGACGTTCGGGTACCCGAGACCCATGGTCCCGTTGGCCTCTTCCGTCAGCCACCACCGCTCTGCCAGCACAGCACGGGTCATCCAGGCGTCCTCGTTCTCGGGCGGGGCGAACAGGACTGGATTGACCAGCGTCCACAAGAAGGCCGCGATCAGGAGCCGCCAGTCCCGCTGATACACCGCGTACACGATGACAGCGCCGGTCGGCACGCGCGACCAGCCGCTCTTCGGATTCGCATGGCGGGTCCAGAACCAATCCCGCACGCTGTCCGTTCGCAACGTCGTCATATGTCCTGCTTAGCGTGGCCGGGAGAAAACGCCACTGCCACTCGAAGCCCGGGGACAGAACACTCATGTCCGCCCTGTGTGAACGCCGTCTATGGCCACAGCGGCGTCGGGACTTTCCGAGCCACAGGTACTCGCCCGGACGAAAGACCGGCTATTTGCGGACCGCGAGGACGCCTACGTCGTCGCGGACACACAGTTCGCACAGCAGCGCTGGCTGGACGACACGCCTATCGAGGCGTCCGTGCAGGCGACGCTTGCGCCGTTCAACCACGTCCGTGTCGGAACGGGCTATCCCGACCTCGTCGGCGTGCAGACGCTCTCGACGGACTTGCTGTCCGTCGACCGACTCGGTGACCGGCCGCCGCTGATCGCCGTCGAGGCGAAGGGCTACACCGGCAACAGTGGCGTCGACGCCGAACGTGGAGTCGTTCAGGCTCACGACCGACTCAACGAGGCCAACGTGGCCTTCCTGACCGCGCCCCGGAGTGGTATATCCACCGCTGCCCGGACGATGGCTCGCGAACTGAATGTCGGCGTGCTGGGCGTCGAATCCGACGGCTCAGTCTCCATTCTGGAGAGGCCACGTGTGGTCGGCCACGGGTCGATGGACGCCGCATCAGCCATCCGGTTCCAGGCCAGCGCCCAGGGTGTCGCCGACCAGAACTTCGGACTTAATCATCCGAAGAACTACATCGCGGTGCCGCTGGCCGTCCACCACGATGGCGACACACGGGACCTGATTGCCGCCCACGTCGTCGGCGCTGTCGATGGCGCTCTCGCCGGCGCGGCGTTTCTGAACCTGATTGACACCGGTCAGGGAACGCTCACACTGACGCCGCTGGGTCGGGAAGTCGTCCGGTTCGCGCTCCGGACAGTCGGCGACGTTGACGACGCACTCCGACAGTTCGAGGACTGGCAGCGCTCTCGCAGGCGGTTCATCGATATCGCACCACAGTGGGGCCAGCTCGTCCGGCGCGTCGTCTCCGAGTATCCGGCCACGGACCTCCTGGTCGACGGACTCTATGCCTGCCACCGGGACGGGTACGAGTCACCGTCGCTCGTCGAGTTCGTCGAGTACCTCCACGCGCTCCATCCCGAGTTCACCGTCGAACTGTTCCTCCGCGGCGACGAGGCGGTCCGCCAGCGGGTGTTGACCGGTGACGGTGACCTCCGCGGTTCGGAACTGACCGACGGCAGCGTCTACCACTCGCCGACCGTGTTCCAGCTAAAGGCGATCCTTTACCACGCCGGTATCGTGACTGACCGGGGCGCGGAACCCTCGAACCTCGCCCCCGAGACGGACGAGTGGGCGCTGTGTGACCCGCTCGCGTAGCGGCGGGCGTCCAGCCGGTCCAGTAGCTCTACCGACACATAACCCTGAAAGGTGGGTAGCCTCTACAGTGTTACAATGTCCCAGACCCTGGAGCTCCCCAACGGCGATGTCGTTTCGCCGGACGACGTGTTCTGCTACAACGACTACCCCTATCGGCTCGTCTGGCTGGAAGACGACACTCACGAGTTCGCGCTCTCCCCGCTGTACTGGGGCGACAGCGGCATGGACATCCCGTTCCGCGACCGGGAGGCGCTGGTCGACCAGTGGGAGGTCGATTCGCAGGGCCGAATGACGGCTGAGGAGTGGGCGAACTGGCTCGACGACGCGACGGCGGACCACCGCTACAGCGACGACGAGGTCACGTCGCTCGCGGCCGAGCTACCGACGGAGTGGGACCCTGAGGGCGAGGATTCTGACTCCAGCGGCGGCGGAATTCGAGATCGCCTTGGACTGTAGCCGCTGTCGCCGGAGTCTGAAAGGTATTAATCCGTTCGTCCTGCAACCCCCGTCATGGAACCACTCTGGCTCGCCGCCGGCGGGGCCGCCCTCGCCGTGGGCCTCGCGCTGGCGTTTGCGATTACCCGCCGTTCATCCAGCAGTGCATCGAAGCGTGCTCACGAAGCCGCACAGGAGCGAGAACCGCCAGTCGAACTCGGTGAGACCTACGAGTTCGGCATCACCGAATTCAGCGATCACCACTCCGGCGATCGCGTCGCCGTCGGGAAAGTCGAAGGGTTCGTCCTGTTTACCGAGGACGTGCCGTCGTCAGTGTCGGCCGGTGACGTGATCCGGGCGAAGGTGCTGTCGTTCAACCGGGATCACACCTCCGCTGACGCTCGGTTCGTCGAACGCGCGTGAGCGGTGACAGCGTTGCGGCGAGGCACGTTCCGGTCGACGACAACTCACAGTCCTGACGGAGGGAGAAACCGATATGTGCCTACCACGATAAAACAGGCCATGAGCGAATCGGACGGGCAGAGCACGCCACAGGACACCCGAGAGGTCATTATGGAGGCCACCTTTCGGGCGCTGAGCAAGCACGGCTACAAGGACTTGCGAGTCCGGGACATCGGCGATGAGATGGATATGTCCCGGCAAGTGATTCACTATCATTTCGACGGCAAGTACGACCTGATCTCGTCGTTTCTGGAGTACATTATCGATCAGTACGAGGGAAGCGTCGAGGTTGACGACGAAACCGACCCCCGCACAGAACTCGATGTTCGCATCGACCGGTGCCTGTTCGGCCCGGAGTTCGACGACTTTTCGCACTGGGACCGGATGAAGGTGTACCACGAACTGTACGCATACGCACAAAACGACGAGGAACACCGGGCGCTGTTCAACGAGCACTACAACCGCCTTCGAGAAAGCATCGCCACGGTCATCGAAGACGGAATCGAGCAGGGTTCGTTTCGCGATGTCGACGCTGAACTGATGGGTCAGCTCATCACGGACGTGATTCACGCGGCCCGTGGCCGGCGGATCGCGCTCGGCCACGAAGACGCACCCGACGAAGCCAAGCGTGCCGTCAACGACTTCATTCTCGACTCGCTGTACCCACCGCAGTAGATCGGGCCGACCAGCCAGCGTCAGAGGGGGCTGATACCGACGCTGAGCGCCCACGTTCCGGTTGCTGATGCTGCGACGACGAGCGCCCCGCCAGCGAGCGTCACGTTCTTCAGGAAACTGTTCAGTTCGTCCTGCCGGTCCTCGTCCGGCACGGCCCAGAAGTCGTGCATCGCAATCGCCGAGACGATGAGGAACGCAGCAAGAGCGATCGCTGCGACGACCGGGAAGACACCCACTGTCACACCGAGCCCGCCAAGGATGAGAAGCCCGCCGGACGCGAGGACGGAGAATTTCGGTGCCGGGAGGCCCTTGTATTCGGCGTAGCCGGCCATCTGTTCCGTCTGTGTGAAGTGGCTCAGGCCGGTGAACGCGAGTACGCCGCCAAAGAGGACGCGGCCGACGACGAGCAATACGACGTTGAGTTCGGGTGCCATCACAAACTCACCACCGAGACTGCACGAGCGTTTCCAACAGTACGGTTCGGGACTGTAGCGGGAGTCATTGTAGTAGTAGATTTTGACTGCATCGTTAGAGCTCCGGCACGTCTGACGGCATATCGAAGTCGTGGTAGTATTCGCCTTTCTCCTTCGAGAGAATGTCGAGGACGGCTGCAGCACCGTCACCGGCTGCAATGACCGCCTGCCACTTCTCTGCTCGACCCATCGCCCCGGTCGCGTACACGTTCTCGACGGACGTTTCCATGTCGACAGTCACGTCGACGACATCCTCATCGGTGAAGTCACAGCCGAGGTCCTCGGCGAGGCTGCGGTCGCCGCCAGTCGCGAGGACGACGTACTCCGCGGTGTACTCGTCGTCGGCCGTCGTGAGGACGAATCCGTCGTCGGTCCGTTCGATGGCCGTAACTTCCGTCTCGTACAGCGTCGCGCCGCGGTCGCGGGCCTGCCCACGAGCGATCGTGAGGAACTCCTCGCCGCTAATGGAGCGCACTGCGGGGTAGTTGAACAGGTGCGCCTTGTGCATCCACGACTCGTCCGTATCGAAGGTGATCGTTTCGAGGTCGTTCTTCGCAGCGTACTGTGCCGCACTCAGTCCGGCGGGGCCGCCGCCGACAACTGCTACGTCTGCCATGTCTCACAGCACGGACCGCCCACAAAAGAATTTTACCATCTGGTAAAATCTAGTCAAGCCCTCACGTCTGGCCCTGAGACCTTCCATATCGCCCCTTATAGAACGTACGGGCCGCGCTGTCGGATCGGCTCGCCGTGCGGGCGGCCCGAGACGGCGACGACACGAAGCGACTCATCGCTTTGGAGTGTCACCGACCGCTCGTCAGTGACCGGTAGGAAATCACCGTCGGAGAACGACTGTCCCGCGACCGTTCCGCTACCGGTGACACCATAGAGGAATCCGGACCACTCCGCCGGGACCGACCACGTCCACGCGTCGGCCACAGACACATCCAGATATTCCATCGGCGTATGGAGGCTGATCGGTGAGCCCTCGCCGATAACCGTCGTGACCGTCGCACCGTCCTGTTCCGCTGTCGGGAGCGCGTCGGCCGTGGCGTCAACGTAGTCCGGGTCAGCGTCCTTCTTCGCCTGCGGCAGATTCACCCAGAGCTGTAGCCCGGTGCAGGCCTGCCCGTCGGCGGGGAATTCGGAGTGACGTATCCCACTGCCGGTCGTGATACGCATCGCGTCGTTCTCGTATGCAGTGTTTGCGACGCCCAGCGAATCCTCGTGGTCCATGCCACCCTCGATCATGTACGAGACAATCTCGAACCCGCGATGCGGATGCATCGGGAACCCCTTGTCGGGGTCGATGTAGAACTGCTCGAACAGGACAAACGGGTCCAGAGTGGACGGATAGCTCTCCGTCGGAAACGCACGGTTGGAATTCACGCCCGTCCCATGCCGGATCATCTCTCCGGATAGCGGCCCGTCAGCCGACGCCTGCGACTCACTTTCGGTCATATGCTGCTTTGTTTACCGAGCGGTAAAAGTTGTCGGGCTGATGTGCAACCGGCCGCTATCTGTACTCCCGTGGCGTTACGACGGTGGTAACAAATTCGTAGCGTGCTAACCGGGGTTGATCCTGGAGAGGTTCACGGCCTACGGTGCGATAACTTCTCATTATGAGAGTGGTCCAAACGGTCGTACGTACTCCTGTCGCGAATGTGAGAACTCCAAGGTCGTATCTACGTCCCTAAATCATATCGGTGATGAACGCAATAATGTCAATTGAGAGTGAAAATTCCCGGACGTATTCGACTTACAGTAGTCGTCGCCGTTTTCGTCGTTCTTGCGGGGTGTAGTGGGGTACCGTGGTCACCGACCGTAACACCGTCACCGACGAGCGGCGAGAACACGTCAGCACTCGCACCCGGGCTTACCGAATCGGGCGTAACTGACGCATGGGCGCTGACGAAGGCCCACCGCGACCACCTTACGAACACCACGTACACGAAGCGCTCCTATCGGTCGATTCGCGCTAATGGAACCCTTCTCCAAAACCTCTCGGCGACCATGAAACGCGGCCACGGTGGGCAGTACCTCTATGAGTTGCACATTGGGGGTACTGAACGGAATCCGACTCGTGCAATAACCGTGTTCCGGAACGACTCAATGCTCGTCCAACGGACGGCCTACGAGAACGGAACGGTCGTGCACGTTGGCGCGGAGAAGGCAGCAACACCCGGAAAGGAACGGTATGGGGCCGTCTACTCAAAATTGGTTGCAAGTAACACGACGGTTGCGGAGACGGTTGAGCGCAACGGTACGAGGCTCTACCGGGTGGAGTCGGTCGGTGAGCCGGACACCTCCTCAGCATATACGAACGCCTCGAACTATGAGTTCTCGGCGCTCATTAGCCCTGAGGGGTTCGTCCATGAGTACCACGTCTCCTACGCGACAAGTCGTGATGGGCGGCCGGTGACCGTGACCGTCAGCCTCCAATTCACTGAACGGGGACAGACAACTGTCCACCCCCCGGCGTGGGCTTCGAAAGCCTAAGTGAGACGTTTCGTAGTGAATTGTGTGATCAAGAGTCTGGCTTTCAATCAGAAATTTTGCCTGTGGAGTTACCTACTACGCGCTCGCACACGCTTGGTGATCGGACGCGGAAAACAGTCCCGCAGTTCAGTTGAGAACGGCCCAGATACGGCTTCAGGGTTATTGCTTGAGAAACGTGGGAAGCGAGCGGATGGGTTGGGGCGGATTCGAACCGCCGACTTCCTCCGTGTGAAGGAGGTATCATAACCGAACTAGATCACCAACCCAGTGCACTCAATGCTATTCGAGCGCATCCCTTAAGAATTGCTTTCCGACTACGCTTCCGGCTCTTCCTTACCGCGATACGCACCGATCTTCTTGCGGGCGTCAGCGATCGCTTCCTCGGCTTCGCCCTCTGCTTTTCCCTGTAGGTCCTTCAGGTCGGCCTTGACGGCCTCCAGGCGGCTGGGTTCGGGCTCTTCTTCCTTCCCGGTGAGTTCTCGGAAGCGTTCCTCGACCGGTTCGAGTTCCTCTTTGACGCCCTTGGTGGCGGTTTCCCCGGCACGCTTCAGGTAGTACCGTGCGTCTTCGAAGTGCTTGTTCATATCTGTCCCTACGCGAAGGACGAATATATCTCTTGTGCCCGGAAAACCATGAGGAACCACGGCTAACCGAGGGACGGCGAGCGGCCACGATGGTAAACGTGCCGTGCGGGTACGAACTGTTTTGCGCCACCACCTGCAACGGGGAGATATGTTCACACGGGTGTCGATCCCGACGCCGTTTCAGGTCGGGCCAGTCAATGCATACATCGCGCGGCGAACAATCGTCGATCCGGGACCTGACAGCGAGGAAGCGTGGTCGCGTCTGATCGAGGCGCTTGAAGCACGTGAACTGTCCCCAGATGATATCGAGCAGGTGCTGGTAACCCATCCGCATCCGGATCATTTCGGCATGGCGAACCGGTTCGCCGAGCGGGGAGCGCGTGTCCTCGCCAGCGAACCGGCAGCAGAGATTATGCGCGATTTCGCAGCGCAACTACACACCGAACAGTCCTATTTTGCGGATTTCTTCGAGCGGTGTGGTGTCTCACGCGAGACCGCCGAAACGGTCACACAGCTACCGGAAGCCTTCCTGCCCTACGCCCAGAGCGTCGACACCGACCGCGCGCTCGCGGCCGGTGATACCGTCACCGTCGACGACACAGAACTGACGATTGACACCGTTCAGGGCCACTCCGCGGGCGAGATAATATTCTCGTACGACTTTCAGGGCCGACGTGAAGCGGTCGTCGGCGACAACGTGTTGGGCGACATCACACCCAATCCGTTCCTCCAGGTGCCCGACGAAAGCGGGGCGCGGCCGAAGGTGTTACCGGCATTTAACGACTCGCTCCGGTGGCTCCGTGAGCAAGGTCACGACCGCTTTCTCACCGGCCACCGCGAGCCCGTCGAATCACCGCAGGAGCGTATCGACGACATCCTCGCGGAACACGACCAGCGCACCGCGGAGGTCGCCGACATCGTCTCCGGCGGAGCGACGACACCCAGTGACGTGATGACGGCGTTGTTCGGCGACCTGCCCGCCACGGAGTACTTTGCTGGGATGAGCGAGGCTGTCGGCCACTTGGACGTACTCGAAGTCACCGACCGCGTCGAGAAGCGCGAGAGCGGCGGCGTGTTCGTCTACGAGTCGGCGTAAACCTCGCTACTTGAAGAGCGTGTGAGACAGAAAATAGCTAGGCGTCAGACTACAGCAACTGCGCGGCCTGGAACGCGATTTCGGAGACGCGGTTGAAGCCGGGCAGCAGGAGCACCGTCACGAGGGCTGCGCCCACCACAGCGGTGTACAGCCCCATCGGATACGACTCGATGGTTCGGCTGCCAGTCGGTTCTTCGATCCACATCGCCTTGACGACGCGGGAGTAATAGAACAGGCTGAGCGCGCTGTTGATGATGAGCGCGGCGGCCAGCGACCACGCGCTGACGTTGAGCGTCGCCTGGAACAGGTAGAACTTCGAGAAGAACCCACCGCCGATCGGCAGGCCGGCGAGGCTGAACAGGAACACCGTCATCGCCGCGCAGGCGACCGGCGCTTCCCTGCCGAGGCCGTTGTAGTCCTCGAAGCGGCGGCCGACGCCCCAGTACTCGGCCAGCGCAATGAACAGGAACGCGCCCGTGTTCATGAAGCCGTAGACGAGCAGGTGGGACATCCCCGCACTCATGCTGAGGCTCAGGCCCTCACCGGAGCCAGACACGGCGGCGAGTCCGATGAGGACGTAGCCGGCATGGCCGACGCTAGAGTAGGCCAGCATCCGCTTGACCGTCTCCTGGGTCGCGGCGGCGAAGTTCCCGATGAACATCGTTGCGATGGCGAGGATCTGGAACGCCATCACCCAGTTGATCGCCCCGCCAGCGGCGAGTAGGTCACCGATTGGGAAGGCGACGGCGAACGCGCGGAACGCCAGCACAAAGCCGGCGGCCTTCGACGCCGAGGAGAGGAACGCCGAGATCGGTGCCGGTGCGCCCTCGTACGCCTCGGGTGCCCAGAAGTGGAACGGCACGGAGGCGGTCTTGAACGCGACGCCGCCGATGATCATCAGGATACCGACGCCGAGGATAGCCATCGGGACGGCAGGGTCACCGGCCTGGGCCTGAACCGACCCGTCGACGATGGTCTGGACCGTGCCACTGGAGATGGCCGTCGCGACGCCGTCGAATCGAAGCACGCCCGTCGCAGCGTACACGAGCGAGATACCGTAGGCCAGCACCGCTGAGGACACCGCACCGATGAGGAAGTACTTCAATCCCGCCTCGACGCTGCCCTTGTTCTCCTTGAGGAAGGCAACGAGCGCGTAGGACGGTAGGGATACCAGTTCGAGTGCGACGAAGGCCGTCGCCAGGCTGTTGGCCGCGCTCAGAAGGCTCATCCCGGTTGCGGACAGCAGGACCAGCACGAAGAACTCGGCTTGGTAGCTGTGTTCGGCGACGTAGTCGTAGCTCGCGAGCACGACCAGCGTCGTGACGCTGCCGACGATGGCCATGAAGAACAGGGCCATCTGATCGACGACGAGCTGGTTGTTGAACAGCGCGACGCCAGTGCTATCCGCCATTCCGGTGCCGGCGGTGATAAACCAGCCGGCGAACCCGAAGGAAAGCAGGGAGCCGAGCACCGAGATACCGGCCAGCAGCCCCGTGTTCGTCGTGTCCGGGTCGACCGAGTCCGCCAGCAGCAACACCAGGGAGGCGAGGGCCAGCGAGAGTGCCGGGGCAAGCGCCATCCAGTCAGGGAGTGCGACCATCTATGCACCACCTCCGATCTCGAGAACCGGTGAAATCGAGTCCTGTATCATGGCAAAGGAGAGGTCCGGTGCGACACCGAGTGCGATGACCAGCAGGAGCAACACGGCCAGCGGCGCGACATCGTGGAACGCGGCCGGGCTGACCTCGTAGTCCGTCTCCAGATTGAAGCCACCGAACAGCGTGCGCTGCATGGCCCACAGCAGATAGCCGGCGACAATGACGATGCCGAACATCGCCAGCGAGGTCAGTACCGGTGCAGCCCCACCGAGCGTCGGCGCGTTGAACGAACCCTGGAAGATAAAGTACTCCCCGGCGAAGCCGGCCATCAGCGGCAGGCCCATGTAGCCGAAGGCGGCGGCGACGAAGATGCCGACCGTCCAAGGCATCCGGTCCGCGAGGCCGGACATATCGCCGACCATGCGCGTGTGTGTCGTGTTGTAGATGACACCGACAGCCATGAACATCAGCCCCGAAATGAGGCCGTGGGCGATCATCTGGAAGGTCGCCCCGCCCATGCCGTAGGGCGTGAACGCGACCAGACCCAGGATGACATAGCCCATCGAGGAAATCGACGAGTAGGCGACGATGCGTTTGAGGTCGCGCTGTGCCAGCGCGAGCATCGCGCCGTAGATGACGCTGACAACGCCGATAATCGCCAGCGGAACCGCGAGCTGACGTGCCGTGTCAGCGAGCATCGTGAAGTTGAACCGCAGCAGTGCGTAGGTCCCCATCTTCAGGAGGACGCCGGCCAGCATGACCGACACCGGCGTCGGGGCCTCAACGTGAGCGTCTGGCAGCCACGTGTGCAGCGGGAAGACGGGCACCTTCACCGCGAACCCGAAGAACATCAGGATGAAGGAGATGGTCATCAGGTTGACGCCGGCGATGGTCGGCAGCCCGCTCGCGGTGCGGAACGCCTCGGCCATCGCAGGCAGGGACAGCGACGTGAGGTCGGTGCTGAACACGAGCGCGAACAGGCCCGCGAACATGATTAGCGACGCCACGTTCGTGTATACGAAGAACTTGATTGCGGCGTACTTCCGACGCGGGCCACCCCAGACACCGATGAGCAGGTACATCGGGATAAGGACGCCCTCCCAGAAGACGAACCAGAGGAAGAAATCCAGCGCGGAGAACACGCCGATGAGGCTCACTTCCATGAACAGCATCAGCCCGTAGAACTGGGACTGTCGCTCGTCGATGGGCGTCCACGCCGAGACGATGGCGAGTGTCGTCAGCACCGTCGTCAGCGCGAGCAGCGGCATACTGATGCCGTCAAGGCCGACGTAGTACGACACTTCCAGTTCACCCAGCGTGATCCACGGGATCTGCTGGCCGAACGCGATGTCGGCGGGTGACAGCAGGGCGTTGCCCGTGCCGCCGTACTGCGTGAGGTACACCCAGTACATGTAGATGCTACCGAGCGCCGGAACCGCACTGACGGCCGCGGCGAGCTTTCCGGCGTACCGGTCAGGCGAGAGGAACACGAGCCCGGTTCCCAGCAGGGTCACGAGCAGGAGCGCAGCGACCCACATCTAGAACCACCCTCCCATGATGCCGAAGGCAGCAAGCAAGAGCACGAGTCCAAGCGTCAGCAGCGTCGCGTAGTTGCTGACGACGCCGGACTGGATGCGTCGGATGCGGCTGCCGCCGAACAGGCTGACGCTGGAGATGCCGTTGACGACGCCGTCGACGACACCCTGGTCGAACTTGTTCATCACTCGGGCGAGCGGGTAGGTGACACCCGTCGCGAGCCACACCTGATATTCGTCCTGATAGTAGTTGTGCATGAGTAGCGTCTTCAGACCGCCAAGCTTGTCGGTATGCTCGACCGGGTCGGCACCGGCATAGAGGCTCCGCGCGACGAGCACGCCGGCGAGTGCCAGCCCGAGTGAGACAGCTGCCGAGGCCAGTAGCGTCGTGATCTCACCGCCCAGCGGGTATGCCGGGTCAACGTGGGGCACTTCGTGCAGCAGTTCCTCGTAGTGGTGCAGATCCGTCGAGAGGAGTTCGGGCCAGCCGCCCTCCTCCGGTCCACTTAGCCACGTGTGGAGGAAGTCAATGTGCGCGCCGGTGAGCTTCGCGACCGGAGCCATGTTGATGAATCCGATAGTCGTCGCAAGGATGCCAAGCACCGTCAGCGGCCCCTTGACGTTCCAGCGGACGGGCTCGGGGTCACGAGCGGTGTCCGAGCGCGCGTCGCCGTGGAAGGTCAGGTACACCATCCGGAAGGTGTAAAAGCCGGTGAAGAACACGGCCAGCAGCCCCATGGCGTACGCGGCCAGATAGACCGTCCCGAGGCCGCCCTCAGTACCGAAGCCGTGGATGAGTGCTTCGTACAGCACCTCGTCCTTGGACCAGAAGCCGGCGAAGGGGACGATGCCAGCCAGTGCGAGCGAGCCGGCGAGGAACGTCCAGTAGGTCACTGGCATCCGGTCTTTCAGACCGCCCATGTCCCACATGTTCTCGTTGTGATGCATGGCGATAATGACCGACCCTGCGCCGAGGAAAAGTAGCGCCTTGAACACAGCGTGGGTCGTCAGGTGGAAGACCGCGGCCACGTAGCCACCCGATCCCAGCGCGAGCATCATGTATCCGTACTGGGAGATAGTGGAGTACGCGAGCACTTGCTTGATTTCCTGTTTGACCAGGCCCATCGTTGCCGCAAACAGTGCGGTGAAGCCGCCGATAAGAGCGATGACGGCCAGTGCCGTCGGCGAGAGGGCGTAGAAGCCGTACATACGCGCGACGAGGTACACACCGGCTGCGACCATCGTCGCCGCGTGAATCAGCGCTGAGACCGGCGTCGGACCTTCCATCGCGTCGGGCAGCCACGTGTGCAGCGGGAACTGCGCGGACTTGCCGACAACGCCGCCAAGCACGAGGAGGCCGAGCACGGTGAACCAGGCCTGTGGGCCCATGCCGACCGTCTCCAGCATTGCGATGCCCTCAACCTCGCCGTCGACGATAGCGTGTTCGGCCAGCATCGGGAAGCTCTCGGCGACTACTTCGCCACCCTGCGTGATCGGGGCGAACAGGCCGGTCCCGAAGGTAGCGAAGATGCCGACGACGCCGATGAGGAAGAAGTAGTCACCGAAGCGGGTGACGAGGAACGCCTTCTTCGCGGCACTCGGCGGGCCATCCTGACGGAACCAGAAGCCGATGAGCAGGTACGAACACAGGCCCACCAGCTCGAAGAACATGAACGCCATCAGGAGGTTGTTGGCGACGACGAACCCGAGCATGCTCGCCGTGAACAGGCCGAGCCCACCGTAGTAGCGCGGGAGGCCAGTCTCGCCCTCGTCGTTCATGTACCCGAGCGAGAAGATGTGGACGAGGAACGAGATGAGACAGACGATAAGCAGCATGAGTGCCGAAAGCGGGTCCAGCAGGAGTCCGAAGTTGAGCTGGAGCGTTTCGACGCTCGTGGTCCACTGGTACAGTATTTCGTTGTGGACCGCACCGCCGGCCACCGTCAGCGCGACCCAGATCGACAGCAGAAGCGATCCGCCCGTCGCGGTGATCCCAGCGAGCGCGCCACCTTTTGGCATGCGATCGCCGGCAAACAGCGCAACGAGGAACGATACGAACGGCAGCAGGACAATCGCCGGAGCGTATGTGAATGCAGCCATCTGTTACCACCTCATCGTCGTCGCCTTCGTCACGTCCACGTCTGTGAAGTTGCGGTACAGGACCAGGACGATACCGATCCCGATGGCGACCTCTGCGGCAGCGAGTGCCATCGTGAACAGGCTGAACACCTGGCCGGTGAGGTTCCCGTGTTGCAGCGAGAACGCGACGAGGTTGATGTTCGCAGCGTTCAACATCAGTTCGACGGACATCAGGAAGATGAGCGCGTTCCGCCGGGTAAGGATACCGAACAGGCCGATACAGAATATGGCCGCCGACAGGAGGAGATACGTCTCAGCCGGAATCACGAGTCGTCACCTCCCGGACCACCGTCAGCGGCAACGGCCATGTCGTCGTCGTCCGTGGTTTCGACACCGAGCGTTACCGATTCGCCAGCGACTTCGCGTCGGGCGAGCATGACGGCCCCGACGAGAGCGGCCACCAGCACGATGTCGATCACTTCGAAGGCGACGAGGAACCCTTCAGCTGGAACGGCCGTCTCACTCTCGCCCATAATCGCGCCCGGGGCGATATCGAACATCGCCGCACCGAGGCTCTTGGTTATCGCCGCTCCCTCGCCGAAGCCCGCTGGCGCGGGAAACGAGACGCCCATGAACACTGCACCGAGAACGACGAACAGGGCGATTGCGGCCAGTCCAGCGACGAAACTCCCCTCCGTCTGTAGTTCGGGTTTTGTGGTCATGGTGTCACCTCGATCACCGACTCGTCCTCGCGGGTCAGCATCACCGCGAAGGTGATGAGAACGAGGACGCCGCCGACGTACACCAGGATCTGCATCGTTGCGACGAACGCCGCCTGGTTCATTACGTAGAACACTGCGACGCTGACGAGTGACACGCCCAGTAACAGCGCCGAGTGCCAGACGTCCCGGACTAACACGACGCCCGCAGCGCTGCCCACTGTTACCATAGCGAACAGCGCGAACGCAATTGACTCTGCCAGTGCCATCTTACTTGGAGACTCTTTGCGGCGTCCCTTTGAAGATTCCTCTTTCGTCTCGCCAGTAGAGCCACTGTTTGCCGGTATGGCCCCCAGATTTCGGGGCACTTCCGTCCTGCTGGCGAAAATGTGCCACTCCAGCACCGTTTTTGACGCCACAAACGTCGTTCCACCTCGGATCAACACCGGAAAACTTGCCTGAGCGGTTGCGGCCGTTCTGGAAAGCCCGCGCTAATCAGAACAGGGCAGTCGCTCCGGGGGTAGTAAGCGAAACCCGCTGAAAGTCCGTCGAAGGAGTTACTGGTAATCCACTTCGCCGTCGCCCTCGCCGATCCACGCGCCCCGATCGGGTTCGCGGGACTCTAGTGGGTCGATATCCTTGTACCACGGCACGTTCTTGAGTTGTTCCTTGTCGTAGGCGAACTCGTCTTTCGTGTCCGCGGTGAACTCGAAGTTCTGTGTCAGCAGGATGGCGTCGGTCGGACAGACCTCCTCACACAGCCGGCAGTAGATACACTGGCCGATGTGGAGGTTGTACTGCTCGCCGTTGCGCTGCTCGTCCATCACGATCTGGATGGTGTTGTTCGGGCAGACGTTCTCACACTGCCGACACCAGATACACCGCTCCTGGCTCCACTTGTGGACGCCGCGGAAACGGGGGCTCACCTCGGGGGCGACGTCAGGGTACTCTACCGTGAACGTCTCCCCGTCGAGGGCGTGTTTCATCGTCGTCGCCATTGATTTCAGGATTCCAATCATGAGTGGTCACCTCCGGTCGCTCGCGGGTCGGTTCGCGTGGCCGTCATCAGACGGTCACCCCGACGATAACCGCGGTCAGCAGTAGGTTCGCCAGCGACAGCACCAGCATTCCCTTCCAGCCGATTTCGATAAGCTGGTCGATCCGGACGCGCGGGACCGCCGAGCGGGCCCACTGTGTGAACAGGAAGACGCCCCAGATCTTGATGAGGAACCAGACGATACCCGGCAGGACCGGACCGGCCGGCCCGCCGAGGAAAATCGTGGCGATGATTGCCCCGCCAAGGAAGATGTGGATGAACTCCCCGAGGTAGATCAGGACGAAGTACACCGAGGAGTACTCGGTCTGGTAGCCGGCGACAATCTCGGTCGGCGCTTCCGGGATGTCGAAGGGGTTCCGGCCGACCTCCGCGAGGTTCGCGATCATGAACAGCACGAAGGCGAAGGGATTCACGAACGCGTACCACGACGGCAGCGGGCCGATCAGCGACTGCTGCTGTGCGGCGACGATCTCGCTCATCTGAAGCGAGCCGGCGAAGATGACCACCGACGCGCCCGTCAGGATGAGCGGGATCTCGTAGGCGAGGTTCTGTGCGACAGCACGCAGCCCGCCGAGGAACGAGTACTTGTTATTCGATGCGTAGCCGGCCATCACGAGGCCGATCGACGTGGTCGAGGCCACGGCGAACACGTACGCCAGCCCGACCTCGGGGTCGGCGAGATGGATGCCGTTCCCCATCGGAATCACCGCGAAGCCAAGCAGCGCGGTACTGGCGATAATCAGCGGCGCGAGGTCCCACGCCGGTCGGTCGGCGCCTTCTGGAACAATGAGTTCCTTCGACAGCAGGCGAACGGCGTCAGCCACGATAATGAACAGCCCGTACGGACCGATACGGTCGACGGCGATACGGTCGGTGAACGCGGCCGTAATCTTTCGCTTCGCCCACGGGCCAGCGAGCGCCGTGTTCGTCATCATGAGCGTCCCGATGAGCCCGGCCCCAACGAGGCTCAGCACGATCATCACGGCCGTGCTGTTGGGATCCAACCCAAGCAGGTTCGCGAGCGTTTCCGGTAACGGCGCCGACTGCATTACCGGTCCACCTCCCCGAGGACAATGTCGAGGCTCCCGAGCGAGGCGATCATGTCAGGGATGTACTCGCCCTGGGACATCTCCGGCAGCGTCTGCAGGTTCGAGAAGCACGGGCTGCGGATCTTGAACCGGGCCGGCTTGTCCGTCCCATCCGAGCGGATGTAGATGCCGAGTTCGCCCTTCGCGCCCTCGACGGAGCGGTAGATCTCCTTGTCGGGGTCCGGCCGGAGTGTCCGCGGGACGTTGGCCTGAATCTCGCGGTCGTCTTCCGGCCACTGCTCCAGCAGGTCGACACACTGCTCGATGATGCGCGCGGACTCCTCGACCTCGCGAAGACGGACGAGAACGCGACTGAAGTTGTCGCCGCCCTGCTCGGTGACGACGTTCCAGTCGAGTTCGTCGTAGTAGCCGTACGGGTCGTCCCGCCGAATGTCGTAGTCGACGCCCGACCCGCGTGCCACGGGACCGGTCGCGCCGTACTGCTTGACCTGCTCCGGGGAGAGGACGCCGGTGTCGACACACCGCATCTGGAAGATCTCGTTACCGGTGACGAGGTCGTGGATCTCTTCGAGCTTGTGCGGGAGATCGTCGAGGAAGTCCCGGATCTTCTCGAAGTACTCCTCGCGGGGCTCGGGCAGGTCCCAGGCGACCCCGCCCAGTCGGAGATAGTTGAACATCAGCCGCTGGCCGGTCAGGTCTTCCAGAAGGTTCTGGACGATCTCGCGGTCGCGGATGCCGTACTGGAAGACGGCGGTGAAGTCGCCGAACACGTCCAGTGCGAACGTCGCCAGCGCGAGTTCGTGCGAGGCGATCCGGCACATCTCTGCCGCCATCGTCCGGATGACCTGTGCGTACTCCGGGACCTCGATGTCGGCGAGGTCCTCGGCCGCGCGGGCGTACGCCCACTCGTTGAGGATCCCAGCGGAAATGTAGTCCCATCGGTCCGGGTACGGCATGATCTGGTGGCGGTATGTGCCCTGCTGGCACATCTGTTCCTCACAGCGATGCAGGTAGCCGATGTCGGGTTCGAGATCGGCGATCTGCTCGCCGTCCAGCACCGTCTCGACGTGGAGCACGCCGTGGGTCGCCGGGTGGTGCGGGCCGATGTTGACGAACATCGTGTCCGGATCGTCCTCGCTACGCTTGTCGTCTTCCAGCGGGTTCGCGTGCTCGCGCAGTGAGACGATCTGTGGCTGGTCCTGATTGTAGTCCTGACTCAGGGGGTGGCCCTGCCAGGTCTCCGGCAGGAGGATGCGCCGGAGGTCCGGATGGTCGTCGTAGTCGATGCCGACGAGGTCATACGCCTCCCGCTCGTGCCAGTCCGCGGTGTCGTAGACACGAGCGGCCGACTCGTTGTGCGGGTTGTCTTTCGGCGAGGGAACGACGATCGACAACTCCTGTGTCGGGTCGTTGTACTTCCGCAGGTGGTAGATGGATTCGTACCGGTCGTCGTACTCCTGTGCCGTGACACAGGCGCAGTGGTCGAACCCAGCCTCCTCTTTCAGCGTCGAGAGGACTTCCTGAACCTCGTCGGGACGGATGACGAACCCCTCGGCGTTGAGGTGCTCCTCGCGGTCGAGGATGTGGCCCCCGAGCAGGTCCGCGAGTGCGTCGTAATCGAGGCCGTCCTCCGTAACGCCGACATCGAGCGCCGTATCGCGTGATGGTTTTTCTAAACTCATGGCAAGTTAGGGGGAGTCGTTCCAGTTGTACCGCATGACGAGGTCCTCCTCGTCGATCTCGCTGGCGAGTTTGTCCACGAGCTCGTCCTGTTCGAGGTCGCCGAACTGCTCCAGTTCGTAGGGTTTGACCGTCACCGGCGAGGACTCGCCTTCGGCGATGCGCTCTTGCAGTTTGGCGACGCCGTAGATGAGTGCCTCGGGGCGTGGCGGACAACCCGGCACGTGGATGTCGACCGGGATGACCTCCTCTGCGCCCTTGATGACGTTGTACCCTTCCTGGAACGGCCCACCGGAAATGGTACACGACCCCATCGAGACGACGAACTTCGGCTCGGGCATCTGGTCGTAGACGCGCTTCATCCGCGGCGCGAACTTCGAAACAATGGTCCCGGGGACGATGATGACGTCCGCCTGGCGTGGGGACGCGCGCGGCACCCCTGAACCGAAGCGGTCGAGGTCGTGTTTGATCGCGTAGGTGTGGATCATCTCGATGCTACAGCAGGCAATCCCGAACTGCAGCATGAACATCGAGGAGCCCCGGACCCAGTTCATGAACTTGTCGAACTTGGTCAGGATGAACGGCGTCGACCCGAACGCCTCGCGTAGCGTCGAGTTGAAGCGGTCGTCGGCCCCGTCACCCATTCGGGCCTCCTGTGTCGATACGTCTCTCGCGGCCGGTGGTGTCTGGTCACTACTCATATGTGTCTGCCCCCTTCGTGGCGCGCGGACTGCGCACCCACTGAACTGCGCCGTTACGCCAGGCCCAACCGAGTCCGATGGCGAGAATCGCGATGAATACGACCATCGGTAGCAGTGCCGTGGTCATCCCGAACTCAGCGGCGGCGTCGCTGTAGATGACCGTCCACGGGAAGATGAAGACGGTCTCGATGTCGAAGACGACGAACAGCAGCGCGACCATGTAGTACTGGATATTAAACTTGATCTGTCGACTGCTGCCAGTCGGCACTTCACCGGACTCGTAGGTGGTGCGTTTGCCTTGTTCCGGCACGCTGGGCCGCAAGAGGCTCGAAACTGCCATCATCGTCAGTGGGATGGCTAGCGCCACGACCGCGAGCGCGCCGATGGCGATCCATGGATTACTCATTCCGGTATCTCCTATCGTCTGCCGGTTAGAAGTACTCGCATATAAGGGTTCATTGTTCGGTTTTTCGGCCCTGTGGGTCTTTAAGAGCCGACGCGCCTTCGGATGGAAAGTGACCTGCACCCACCGCACTTCCCGTATCGCGACGCCCCTCGCTGCTCACTCGTCCCAGTACTCGCGTTTGAATCCGGGCGTCCCGAGTTCGTGGAGGTCACGCGACGCCTCGCCGACCTCGGTTTGGAGCCCCTCGTGATACGAGACGAGTCGATCCCGAAGCTCGTCGTGTTGCCGTGCCAGAATCTGTACCGCGGAGAGCGCGGCGTTGAACGACTTGCCGGCGTCGACCGCGGTGATGGGCGCACCCTGGGGCATCCCGATGACCGAGTCGACTGATTTCTCCTGCACCGGAACCCCGATGACCGGCAGCGGGTAGGCGATGCTTGCGGTCATGTTCGGCAGGTCTGCGGACTTGCCGCCCGCGCCGGCGATAATCACGTCGACGCCGCGGTCGGCGGCCGTCTCTGCGTACGCGTACATCAGGTCCGGTGTCCGATGGGCCGAGCAAACGAACGTTTCGAACGTGAAGCGATTTTCGGGCGCGTCAGTGTAATCCGTCTGTTCCTCGAACCCGAGTTCGTCGGCGAGCGCCGCATAGGCCCCGGGCCGTTTGCCTTGCCCGCCGGCCATCGTCGGCAGGTCCGAGTCGGAGCCCATGATGATGCCGACATCGGGCGTCAGGTCGTTCGGTCGGTCCATCTCAGCTTCTTCGTGTAACTGGTCGATGAGCGACTGGACGCTGTCTGCGGGCATACGACCGACTGGAACCGGGACCGGCGTAAGTGTAGGCGGTTTCCAGTCAGTCGGCCAGCGCCGCTTCCAGTTCAGTAAGGAGCGCCTGTGGCTCTGCGGGAAAGCACCTGAGTGGATCGGTACGGCCGGTTACCTGTATCCGGAGCGCGTACCGCTTGCGATACGTGAGCGCGAGGCTAACGGTACCGGCGACAGCGAAGGCCCCGCCGAGGAGAACGGACCGGTCGAGTGACAGCAGGCCGAACCCGATCAGCGCAGCGCTCATCACCGCGAGAAACCAGTCGATGTCCTGTAGGCTCACCTTGACCACGTCGTCGAGGTCGATTACCACCGGACCGTCACCGCGGTCGACCACCAGTCGGTCAGCGGCGAGGACGACAGTCCCGCCGGTTCGGAGCGTGCCGGTGTACCGTTCGGTGTCGATGGGCGGTACGGTGTCCCCGGTCGCACCGTCGCTATCGCTGTCCACGGTCAGTCGTCGCTCACCGCGGGCGGGCGGTCGCCGCCGCGGCCGCGGATACGGTCCATCGACGAGACGTACTCACTGTCGTCTTCGGTGAGCGCGGCCCAGGCCGCGAGACCGCGCTCCTCACGGGTTCCGGGCACCGTGTTGTCGAGGATGAAAGCGGCAATGCCGCCGACGACCATCCCGGTCCCGCCCATGACGAACAGCGTGGTCGCGACGACATCGGTCCCGAGGACGCTCCCCAGCACCGGCACAGCCGCGAGACCCTGCTGGAGGGCTGTCGCCCCGCCGACATCCATCCCCTGTCCGATCTGGCTCATGTACTCGGGCACTGCGAGCCCGGCAAACATCGCGAAGCCGACGATGAAGACGTTTCGGTTGGCATCGAGGTCGACGTACTTGAGCTGTGAGAGCCCGACAGCGGCGATCTGGCCGAACATGACGATGTAGAGGCCGCCGATGATCGGCGACGGGATGGTCGCGAACAGCTGGCCCGCCGGTCCGAAGTATCCGACCAGAATCATCACCGCGGCCCCGATTTGCACCACGTAGCGGGACGCGACGCCGGTGATAGCGATTGCTCCAACGTTCTCAGTGTACGACGTACAGCCGTTGCCGGTGCCCATGATGCCGGCGAACACGTTGCCGACACCCTCCATCCCGATGCCGTCGTTGATTCGGCTGCTGTTCGGTGCGCCGCGGCCGGCGATGCGGGCAACGGAGTGATAGTCGCCGAAGCTCTCGACGACGGAGGCGAGCATCCCGGCGAACATCCCGACGACGAAGCCCGGCGTGAACTGCGGGAGCCCCCACTGGAACGGGTAGATGGGCTGGACCAGCGGTGCGCTCGTGACCGACCCGAGCGAGACGTAGCTGATCGAGCCGGCGGTGAAGACGCCGGTGACCGAGAGGATAGCTGCGACAGTCCACGCAAACAGAATTCCCAAGAGTACGGGAAAGAGCTTGAACGCGCGGTGACGTCGGTCGAGATACTGCGAACACGCAATAATAGAGAGCATCGTCAGCCCGAGGAGCCACCAGTTCTGTCCGGTCCCGGGGTCGCCGAAGTTCGGGTTCGCTATCTGTGGGACGTTAAAAAGCGACAGTCCGATGAGCGCGATGACCGGCGCGATGACGACCGGACCGACGTATCGTTTCAGCTTCCCCATGAGGCCACTGTAGCCAATCACCACTTCGACGATACCGGCGACGATGACGGCCCCCTGTAGCTCGACGAGCATAGTCTGCCAGTTCGCACCCTGCTGGGCCAGCACGCCGATGATGGCCAGCCCGGGCGCGAGCATGGAGAACGTCCCGCCCTGAACGATCGGGTATCTGTTCCCGAGCGTCGTCTGGGCGAGCGTCGCGATGCCCGAGACGACGAAGAATGTCCCGATGAGACGGCCGACCTGGTCCGGCGCGGCCTCGAACATCCCCATCGCGCCCGCCAGTCCGAGCGGGATCGCGACGGACGCGCCGATCATTGTCAGATAGTGCTGGACGCCGAGCAGTATCGCTTGCTTTCGCGGCGGCTTGTCGTCGATGCCGTACTCGACGAAGCTGGCGGTTTCCGGTTCCTCCGGTGTGGTTGCACTCTGGCCGTCATCGGGCGGTGTCGCGTCAGTCATGCTCGCTACCCATGGCACTGCAACTCCCGATACATATTCTTTGCTCGTTGGCCCAGCGCCGACGGGGCACAGCCGCCTCGAAAGGAAAACGCTCTTGGCCCGCTCCGACACAGTCTTCGACATGAGCAACGGGGACGACGAGGCCGACGCGTCGGACGACGCCGAGGCAACAGATGAGATCGACGTGACCGCCGAAGAACTGGAATCGCGTCTCACAGAGGCCGGCGACGCGTTAGAGGCCGCGGAGACGGAGGCCGACCTCGACGACGTTGAGTCGTCCCTCGACGACATCGAGACCGACCTCGAAGCCGCCGACCTGCCCGAACCCGACGAGGACGATGACGAGGCCGAGGACCCCCGCGAGGAGCTAGAGTCCCAGCTTTCGGACCTTCGCGACGATCTCGAGGAACAGCGCGGCCCCTACGCTGAGGATGTCGTCGCCATCGTTTCCGACGCCGCCGACACCGTCACTGACAGCGAGTGGACCGACGATGGAGAGGACGAGGCGCAGGAAGCCGTCGAGACGTTCCTCGACGAAAGCGCCGAGTTCGTCGACCACGACGCCGACACGGGCGGCGATTTCGTCGCTGCCGGGGATGCGCTGAGTACAGTCGCCGACGCCATCGAAGCGGCAAACCTCGACCCCGACGAGGACACGGAGACTATCGAAGGCCTCCTCGAAGCGGCCGAGACACTGGAAACGGGGCTTGACGACGCCGAAGTCTGGGACGATCTCACGGTACAGGAGCAACTCGATGCCCGCGGGTTTTACGATATCCTGACCAACGAGAACCGGAAGGACTTCCCGCCGGAGTGGAACGCCGCGAAGCTCCACGCCGAGGAGGGAGACTTCGAGCAGGTTCTGTTCGCCTACGAAAAACTAGGATCGGAGTTCTTCGACGGCTACATCGTCGACCTCCTGTACAACCTCGGGAGCGACGCCGAGCCGGCCTTCGACGCGATGCACCAGCGTGCACAGAAACGCGACAAGGGACCGATCGAGGTACTGGGGAAGATCGGCGACGAGCGCGCGACCGAGACGCTACACGACTACATCGATGGCGACGGCGACCCTGCGCTCCAGAAAGTCACGCTCCGTGCGCTGGGCGCTATCGGCAGTGCGGAGTCGGTCCAGCCGGTCGCCAATCGGCTCGACGCCGACAGCGAGGAGGTCCGCTCAGTCGCGGCCCGCGCCCTCGGCCTGCTCGGTGACACTCGCGCTATCGAGCCGCTCGGCGACATCCTCGAGTCCGACGACAGCGACTCCGTGCGAGCCTCCGCCGCGTGGGCGCTCCGACAGATCGGGACCGAAACGGCGCTCGAGGAAGCCGCCCGCTACGCGGACGACCGTGCGTACATCGTCCAGGCCGAAGCCGAAAAGGCCTCAAGCGCCTGAGTCAGGAAACCTTTTTATACAAACGGGCGGCCAGACGCCCCGATGCGGTCGTTTGCCCCACTCGTCTGTTGCGTGCTCGTCCTCGTAGCGATGGGTCCATATACCGCCACTGGACAGGCGACTTCAGCCGCAACAACACCCAGCTCCGCAGAGCCGTCGATTCACGCGGTGTACCCGGATCCCATCGCTGGCGGCGACGAAGGAGAGTTCGTTGTCCTCAGCGTCCCCGACGGGACTGACATCGGACAGTATGCTGTCACCGACGGCGATGGAACCGTGGGGATTCCGAACACCAGCGCACGCGGGCGCGTCGTTCTCTCGACGGTACCGAACCGGACACGGGAACTTACTGACTGGCCGGTCGTCGGTTTCGATGGTCATCTCGCACTGGCAAACGGCGGCGAACGAATCCGGCTACAGCGGGGCAACCGGACTGTCGACGCTGTCCGATACACCGAGGCCGTCGAGGGGGAACTCGGCATAGTGAACGGGTCGGTTATTCGCTGGCGGCCGCTGGGTGCAACGGACCGCCCTGTGGTCAGGGCCGCTGGTGGCGAGGTCCGCGCGTTCACGCTGCCGGATACACCCGCCGCGCCGATTCGGCCGATACGAAACGCGGGTGAGCGGGTATATCTGGCCGGCTACACGCTCTCCTCGGACAGAGTCGCCGATGCCCTCATTGCTGCTCAGCGCCGGGGCGCGACGGTCCGCATCCTGCTTGAGGGCGAACCGGTCGGGAGCCGCACTGACAGGGAAGCCGCCACGCTCGACCGACTGACCGAGGCCGGCGTGTCCGTTCGGGTGTTGACAGGCCCTCGTGCCAGATATCGCTACCATCACGCGAAGTACGCCATCGCTGACGAACGGGCCGTCGTGCTGACGGAGAACTGGAAGCCCGCCGGCACCGGCGGCAACAGTAGCCGCGGCTGGGGAGTCGTTACGTCACAACCGCGAATCATCGACGGGTTGAACCGGACATTCCAGTCCGACATCGGCTGGCAGGATAGCAAGCCATGGGGGGAGTACCGTCAGGGCCGACAGTTCGAGCGGGCCGGACCAGCGACCGGGTCGTATCCGACTGAGTTCCGGGCTGAATCGGTATCGGTCCAGCGGACGGACCTCCTGATTACTCCGGACAACGCCCAGGGTAGACTCGTCGAGACAATAGACGACGCGGACGACTCAATCGATGTTATCCAGCCGACGGTCGGGGACTGGAACAGCCCGCTTTTGCGGGCGCTCCGCCGGGCTGCGTCGCGCGGCGTCGAGGTCCGCTTACTGTTGAGTGACGCGTGGTACGTCCGCGAAGAGAACGAACAGACAGCACAGCGGTTTCGAGAGTGGGCCGACCGCAACGACGCGCCGCTGACGGCGAAAGTGGCAGACCCCGACGGTCGCTACGAAAAAATCCACGCGAAGGGTGCCGTCGTCGATGACAAGCGGGTCGTCGTCGGCAGTCTCAACTGGAACGAGGCGGCAGCGACGTCGAATCGCGAGGTCGTACTGGTGTTGCACGGCGGCGATGCGGCCGACTATTTTGGAGCTGTCTTCGACGCTGACTGGGACGGCGGCGGCTTCGACATGCCGGTCGGGGCACTCGTGGCCCTACTCGGTCTTCTGGTAGTCGCCGGGCTCGCCGCTCGTCGGGTTTCGTTCGAAGCGTAGAAAACGGATTGCGTGGCGAGCTTACACTTCTTCGGGCAACGCCGTCGAACTCCCGAGCTCCTCGTCGATCTCGGCCTCTGCCATCTTCTCGACGAGGGCGTCGATAACCGACTCGCGGCGGCCCTTGACGAACTTGATGGAGCCGACGACGAGGTGGCCGCCGCCGGAGACACCGCCACCGTCGACCTCCTCGGTCAGTTCAGTGACCATCCGCGGGATGTCAAGGCGGACGCCGTCGGAGCGCAGGACAGCGAAGTCCGGGCCATAGCCGATGGTGATGACGGGGTCGCCAGTTTCCGCTACCTTCCGGTCGTGGATTTCGCCGGTCGTCTTCCCCGGTGCAGGGTAGGTGAAGCGGTGGGCGTGGTTCTCCACGTCGATCGTGTAGAGGTGGGCGCCGTTGTCGAGGCGCTCGTGCTCGACGTGGCTCATGGCGGCGTCGAGTTGATCCTCGACATCGCGTTCTGCCCGCTCGGCGAGGAAGTCGACGACCTCCCCGTGGCGGTCCCGGTCGTCACAGTCGACGTTCAGCACGTCGGTGATGAGCTGTTCACCGGAGTTGTAGCGCAGCCAGTGGGTCGCGTAGTCGAGCGCTTCGCCGATGTCGCGCAGATCGTTCTCGTCGTAGCCCTTCTCGCTTGCGAGGTCGATGTAGTCCCGCATCGCCTCGGCCTCGGAGCGGTCAGACAGGCCTGCGACCGCGGGAACGTGCTGAAGGTCCGCAGTGATGTCGGGGTCGATCATCCGGGCGAGTTCGACACACAGCATCCCCGTGGTGATGCGGTAGTCCTCGTCGTGGAGGTAGGGGTTGACGTGCTGCTCGATGAGCGGCTCGACAGCTTCGGGGTCCGGGTGGTGGTGGTCGACGACGACGACCGGGATGTCGTAGTGCCGGAGGTTTCGGTAGGCCGGCGTGTCCTCCTCGGTCGAGCCGTTGTCGAGCATCAGCAGCATCGGAAGCTTCTGTCCGTGGCGGGTCCGGTCCTCCAGTGCGAAGTTGAGATCCCGGGTTACGTCCTCCATCTCGTAGTAGGGGGCCTTGCTCGGCAGGCGCTTGAGGAGGTGCTGGGGCGCGCTGGCGTCCTCGTACTGGGAGGCGATGAATGACTCCAGCGCGACCTGCAGTGGGACGCTCGCACAGAGCCCGTCGCCGTCGGCGTGGTGACGCATCCGGATCGGCCGGCCCGAAAGTACCGTCTTTCGGAGTTCTGTCGCGACTTCGCGGAGGTCGTCCCACAGTTTCTCGAAGGCGGGCCACTCGACCAGCGGCTCGACATCGGCCGGTTCAGCGGCCTCGGCCAGCGCCGCGTCGAGGTCGCTCTGGACGTCGTCGGCTGCCTCGCCGTCGAGGACGGTCAGCGATTCGGCCTCGACCTGCAGACCGTCGTCGCGCTCCTCGGCACGTCCGGAGACGCGAACGATGTCATCGATCTCAACGTCGGGGTGCGCCCGGACGCCGGCCTCCTCGAAGGCGGCACACGGGACAATACCGGTCTCGTCGCGGACCTGGAACACGGTAGGGCCGCCGGTCTGTTTGATCTGGACGACCTGCCCCTCGATGATAACCGTCTCACCGGTAGCGGCGGCGAGGTCGGTTACGGTGGTCGCGTTGCCGTGGACAACGTGCTGTTCATCGTAGTCGGCGACCTGCACTTCCTCGAAGCTCAGGTCGCCATCGGGACGGATCTCGCCGAGTTCGACGATGAGGTCGTCGCCCACGTCGTACTGGCCCAGGAGATTAGAGTCGTGGACGAGCCCGGAGACAGCATCGGAGAGATCGACGAACACGCCGTATTCGACGGTGCCGTTGACAGTTGCGTGGTACAGTGCGCCTTCTTCGAGATCATCGGACGTACATTGGTCCGCAAGATCGTAGACGATGGTCCCGCCGTCGGGGACCGTCGCACCGTCACCGGTGCCAGTTGGCGAAGACATTTGTCAATCCTTCGGTGCTCCCCCGTTTGTACTCTTCGGAATCCGCGGAGGGACGAACACAACGCGTAAAAAGCGCCCGACCCGACTGCGTGGTATGGGGTTGTTCCGAACGAGCGGGATACTCGGCATCGCGGAGTCCGCACTCGAGTTCGCGCTCGCAGCCTCCGAGGAGGCCCATCCCAACGAGTACATGGGCTTTCTCCGGGGCGATGACGCCAGTAAGCTCGGGCTTGACGACGACGGCACAGTGCTGACCGACGTCTTGGTCATTCCGGGAACGGAGTCGAACCCGGTCAGCGCGACCGTCAAGACGAGCATGGTTCCAAACGACATGCGAGCGGCGGGGTCGATTCACTCCCACCCGAACGGCGTCCTCAAGCCGAGCGACGCCGACCTCGCCACGTTCGGTCGCGGCGACGTCCACATTATCGTCGGCTATCCGTACGGCCGCGACGACTGGAAGGCCTTCGACAGCGAGGGGACAGAGGTCGACCTTCCGGTACTCGACGTGGAGCCGCCGGAGGAGTCCTTCTTCGATTTCGACCAGGCCGACATCGACGCCGAGCTCCGCGAGGAGGAGTTCGATCAGTGACCCGCGTCGTCGCACAGGGGACCTTCGACATCCTGCACCCGGGCCACGTCCACTACCTGCAGGACGCCGCCGACATGGGCGACGAACTGCACGTCATCGTCGCCCGCTCGGTCAACGTCACGCACAAGGAGCCGCCGGTCGTCCCGGACGAGCAACGCCGGGAGATGGTCGCCGCGCTCAAACCGGTCGACGAGGCGCACCTGGGCCATCCGGAGGATATTTTCGTCCCCATCGAGCGCATCGAACCGGACATCATCGCGCTTGGCTACGACCAGCATCACGACGACGAGCAACTCGAAGCGGCGCTGTCCGCCCGGGGTATCGACTGTGACATCCGCCGGGCCAGCCCGTTAGAAGCCGAATCGGCTGACCGACTCCTATCGACCGGTCGTATTATCGACCGGATTCTCGACGAGCGTTGCTAACTCGGTACCGCGGTTTATACACTCATATCAGTAGCTTAGCAAAATTATTTTACAATGCTACGTCTCTAATGTAATCAACAGTTGTGTTGATACGATGGGGATGGTTACAGTCAACGACGTCGATTCGCTGTCGTACCGCGCTGTCGAAGTACTGCTGCTCTTGCCGACCCTCCTGTTTGGGTTTCTCGGGCTTGGGGTGATCCTCGTCGGGCTAGGGGGCGAGAGCGTGGGCGATGGTCCACTCGGAATGGCTAGCATCTTCGGGACGTTCGGCGTCTGGTATATCGGCGGCATTGTTGTCGCACTGATATCGTGGCTTGTAACCCCAATTGTCCTCTATTTCGACACCAAGAAGATACGAGATGCGGACGTGGACTGGGACCCGAATCCGGTCCTGTACGCGGTCGGCGGCTTCTTCCTTGGCTACTTGATGAAGCTTCACCACCTGTATCATCGCCATCAGTATGTCGTCGACTGGGTGGACCGGGACTGGTGGTGGACGGTTGTCGCTGTCGGAACCGTGCTGCCGCCTGTCTGTATCGCTCTCGGGGCCACGCTTGTTTCGAGCGGAAGCCTCGGCATCGGATTTGTTTTGGTTGGTGTCGGCATTCTCACAGCGGTGCCGTTCTCTGTCGCCATCTACCGCGACGCGACCTACGTCCGTCTTCAGTCCGGGGCCTGGCAGCCCAATCCAGGGAACTACGTCAATCTCGGCGTCTTTTTCCTGCTTCTCGGGCCAATAGTGTACCCCATAATCGGCTGCTACTACCTGTTCCGTCGCCATCGGGCTATCGGGACGCTGTAATCGGTGCTTCGGCTATCCTGCTTCCGATCCGAGAGACGCTCCTGCTGCTGATTGACCACGTAAGGCGAGTGGGTCCCGGTTCCAGTCTTTCCGCAATTTTCATTCTACAACAGTCACTCTCGCCTCGGAGACGACACGCTCATCGGTACTGTCGATGCCGGCCTCAACCGCCAGCGCGTACTCACTGGGTGACGCGTCGTCCGGAACGGCCACGGTCAGGTTGCCAGTAACCGAATCAGCAACAGGGTCCCAGACGAGTTCTGGCGGATAGGACTCCCGTACGGCGGTCGGTTCCGGTTCGAAACCCTCGTGTGTCACCTGCCAGTTTTCGGGGATTTCGGCCAGCTGCCAAGTCAGGACGCCGACCGACGAGGCCTGCACCTCGATTCTCGCCGTCCCGCCGGGCGCGGCGGTTGCGTCTGCGGTTTCGATGGTGAGTCCGCTGTCCGAACCGCCGCCAGGAGCCCCACAGCCGGCCAGATAGAGCGTCCCGACCGAGAGAGCGAGCATCGTTCTCCGGGTTCGCATACCGGCTGTTCCAGCGGCCGGGGGAAAACGGTTCGCACGGAACTGCTCGAACCTGTGTCGCGTTCGGATGGCGGCGCTGTTCGCAGTGGCGTCAATCGAGGAATCACTAGCCGGGAAAGCTGTACATCCGTGTTACTTCACCACGGATATGTCTAAAAGGCGATCATGAATACCAGAGTCTGGAATGTAGCGGTCAGATGATTGTCCCGCCGCTCGGAGGATAAACTGCCATGCCAGGCACCGTAACCACGGTCATGTTACAGACGGGTGGTCCCGCGATATCCGCCGAGGCAGCCAGCTATCTCGCCGGGGGACTCGCAGCCCTCGCCGTCGGGTTAGCGGCGCTGGGCTCCGGGTTCGCCGAGCGTGGTATCGGCGCGGCGGCTGTCGGGGCCATCGCCGAGGACCCCGATATGTTCGGCCGAGGACTCATCCTCACCGTGCTGCCCGAGACGCTTGTCATCCTCACGCTGGTGACGGTGTTCGTCGTAACGTAGCAAAACAGCCAACCTAACGGTCGACCCACTTTTTCAGTGGCTCGGGCGGTTTTGATACTGAACGTCGACGAGGGTAAGACGCGACGGGCCGCTTAGATGAGGTCCGCCTCGGCCAGTCGGTCGACGGCTTCCTGCAGTCGCTCCTTGCTGTTGGCGTAGGAGATGCGGGCGTAGCCGGGGGTCCCGAACGCGGTTCCGGGGACGGTGGCGACCTGAGCCTCGGAGATAGCCTGGTCACACCACTCGGTATCGTCGCCATCCGGCGCGATTTCGGGCATCATGTAGAACGCGCCCTGTGGTTCGGGGACGTGAACGCCGTGGTCCTCGAACAGGCCCATGAGGAACTCGCGGCGCTCGGCGAAGGCCTGGCGCATCTCCTCGACGGCGTCGTCCGTGTTCGTGATGGCCTCGACGCCAGCGTGCTGGACGAAGTTCACGGCACACGAGACCGAGTGGGAGTGGACCTTGCCGGCCTGTGAGACGAGTTCTTCCGGAGCCGCGAAGTACCCCAGCCGCCAGCCGGTCATCGAGTACGCCTTCGAGAAGCCGTTCAGCGTGATGGTCCGGTCTTCCATGCCTTCGAGCGTGCCAAGCGAGACGGCTTCGACGCCATCGTAGGTAATCTCCTTGTAAATCTCGTCGGAGATCACCGTGATGTCGTGCTCGACGGCGAGGTCACGGACGCCCTCCATCGCCTCGCGAGAGTACACCGCTCCGTGGGGGTTACCCGGGGAGTTGACGACGAGCAGTTCCGTCTCGTCGGAGACGGCGTCGGCGAGGTCGTCAAGCGCGCCTTCGAGCTGGAAGTCGTGGGCGGCAGTGTCGACGCGGGTCAGCGTCCCGCCGGCGAGTTTCGCCATCGCCTCGTAGGACACCCAGGCCGGGTCGAGCAGGGCGACCTCGTCGCCGTCGTCGATGATGGTCTGGAAGATCTCGTACAGCGCCTGCTTACCGCCCGGCGTGACGATGAGGTTGTCCGGGCCGTACTGGGTGAGGCCGTCGTCGTGAAGCTTGTCGGCGATGGCCTCCTTCAGTTCGGGGATCCCGTTGGAGGACGTGTAGCCGGTGTGGCCGGCGTCGAGTGCGTCCTTGGCGGCGTCTTTGATGTTTTCGGGCGTATCGAAGTCGGGTTCGCCGACGCTGAGGTCGACGACGTCTTTCCCCTCGGCTTCGAGTTCTGCGGCCTTGTTGCTGATCGCGAGGGTCGCGCTCGGTTCTACACGTTCGACGCGGGAAGCGAAGTCCATAGTCATTGTTCGAGTTCGGTGGCGAGTTCGATTGCACTCCGGACGGCCGAGGCCCCCTTGTCAGTTCGGGCCTCGGCCTCCGCTTGGCTCATGCCCGGGCCGATAATGCCCAGCGTGACGGGGGTGTCGCGGTCGAGAGACACGTCGGTCAGCCCCTGCGCGGCGGCGTTGCCGATGACCTGGTCGTGGTCAGTGTCGCCGCTGATGATCGCGCCGAGGACGGCCACAGCGTCGACATCCGACCGGCGCGCGAGCCGGTCAGCTGCCAGGGGCGTGTCGTAGGCCCCCGGGACGTCAACCGATGCGACAATCTCGGCATCGTTGTCGGCAGCGGCCTCGTGAGCCCCGTGCTCCATCTCCTCGATAACGGCCCCATGTTTATCATACTGAGCGACAACCAGCCCGAGTTGCACCATACCTGACTCCCGGGCAGGGGCGACTAAAGAACTACCGTTCCGTGCCTGTGTGGCCGCAGGTCGACTGTGCCGGTATCGTCGGCGGACGGGTAGCTTAAAAACCTGTTATAGAAACCAGAAGGATTCTAATGTCCCATGTGCTTGAGCCAGATATGGCTGAGTCGTCCCTGCTGTCTGCCCTCCACGATATCCGGGACCGGAACCGATCCTGGTTCGCGGACGACCCCCGCGCAACCGTGAAGCTCGTCGTCGCCGTGACAGTTCTCGGTCTCGTCCTCAGAATCGCGGCACTCGGGAGCCGCGTCGCCCACTTCGACGAGGGGCGCGTGGCCTACTGGGCGCTACATCTCCGCGATTCCGGGTCGTTCGCATACCGCTACATCATCCACGGCCCGTTCATTCAGCACGTCGATAGCTGGCTGTTCACTATCGCTGCGCCGACCGACTTCACGATGCGGCTCCCGGTCGCGATTGTCGGCGGCCTCCTCCCGCTGACGGCGCTGCTCTTTCGCGAGCACCTCCGGTCCGACGAGACTGTCCTCATGGCCGCGTTTCTCGCGCTCAATCCCGTCCTCCTGTACTTCTCGCGGTTCATGCGCAGCGACGTGCTGGTCGCGGCGTTCATGTTCACCGCCTTCGGCCTGCTCGTCCGGTTCGCCGACACCCGGAAGGCTCGGTATCTCTACGGCGTTGCCGCGTTCATGGCGCTCGGGTTCGCTTCGAAGGAGAACGCCATCGTCTACGTGCTGACGTGGCTCGGCGCGACTGGCCTCCTGCTGGCGAAGGTGCTCGTCCTCCCGAACGGCTACCGCGACGCCGTCGGCTTCCTCCGGACCGTCCCGAGCATCGGTGCAATCTGGGGCCGGCTTCGAGGGCGCTTCTGGGCAGACGTGCATCTGGGCCGCGATATCATCCGCTCGTTCCGTGACCGCCACGATAGCGCCGCCTCCGTCCTCGCAGCATACGCGAGTCATATCGTCCTCGCCGCGCTGGTGTTCGGTCTCGTTTCGCTGTTTTTCTACGCCCCCCGCGGGGCTGGTGTCGCGGGTATCGAATACCCGCCAGCGCCGGCCGCCAGCGGCGACGTGAACTTCTGGTCCGGCGTGACGAACCCGTCGCTGTTCCCCGAACTCGTCCAGACCACCTGGGAGCGCGTCGCTGACCAGTACAGCGAGTGGTTCTCGCCGGCCTCCGAAAAGACCACGACGACGGATACCGGACTCGTCGGGTCCATCGAGACGTTTTACGAGAGCGTCGACGGCCACTACGAGGTGCTGTTGAAAGCACTAGGCTACACCGCGGCACCGCTGCTCCTGTTTTCGATGTTCGGGTACGCGCTCGACCGACTCGGAACGGTCAAGCCGCGCCATCTCGTCCCGTTCGCGGCCTACGGTGGCTACGTCTCGATTCTGGGGTACCCCATCGGAACCGACATCGGCGCGCCGTGGCTCGCTGTCCACGTCGTCGTCCCGCTGTCGATTCCGGCCGCCGTCGGACTCGCTGCTGTGATCCGGTGGGGCAACGAATCGCTGTCGACTGACGACGTGACCGGCGCTGCCATCGCCGCCGCCATCGTTCTGCTCGTCACTGCACTCGTCGTCAACACAACCGCAACGCGGGTGTACACGAACGAGCATCTGGAAGGGAATCCGCTGGTCCAGTACGCCCAGCCACAGGAATCGCTCCGTGCGGATCTGGCGGAAATGGACCGGATCGCGACGGCCCACGGAAACGGCACCGATGTCGTCATGTACCACGGAGAACGCGGCGACGCCTACGACAGTGACGACGCGTACGTCAAGGAAGACCGCAGTCAGTGGAACGACTCGTGGTGGAACACCAGACCGATCTGCCTGCAGTGGCACAACTCGCTGCCGCTGCCGTGGTACTACGCGGCTGACGACGTGAACGTCTCCTGTGAGACCCGCCCCGACATGCTCGCCGAGCAGGCGCAGGCGGATCAGCCGCCGATAGTCATCACCCAGCAGATCGACAGCACAGTCCCTACCGAACAGCTCGAAGCCGCCGGGTACGTACCCAAAACACACCGGATGCGGACAAAGTACAGCTCGAACGACATGACGGTGTGGGTTCACGAGTCCTACGGCCGAGAACCGAACCGTTAACCCTGCTGCTGTGAAAGCGCGCGGTATGACGCTCACGTCACCAGGGCCGACCGTCGGCGTGGTCGGCGGTGGCCAACTCGGCCGGATGCTGGGCGAGGCGGCCGCGCCGCTTGGCCTCGAACTGCTCGTGACCGACCCGACGCCGGACTGTCCGGCCGCGCCGGTCGTCCGCGACCAGATCGTCGGGGACTTCGACGAAGAGGCGACCCTGCGGGAACTCGCCGAGCGCGCCGACTACCTCACCTTTGAGATCGAACTGGCCGATCCGGACGTTCTCGAACGGGTCGCCAAGGAGACGGGGACGCCGGTCCATCCCGCTCCCGAGACGCTCCGGACGATTCAGGATAAGCTCGTCCAGAAGCGCCGGCTGTCCGAGGCCGGCGTTCCTGTCCCCGAGTTCCGCGCCGTCGACACCGCCGAAGACCTCCGCGAGGCCTGCGAGGAACTGGGCTACCCCGTGATGCTCAAGGCCCGGACCGGCGGTTACGACGGCCGCGGAAACATCCGCGTCGAGGGCCCGGAGGCCGTCGAGGCCGCTGTCGACGACATCGCCGGCCCCGCGATGGTCGAGGAGATGGTCGACTTCGAGCGGGAACTGGCGGTCATGGGCTGTCGCGGTGCGGACGAGCGGGACACGTTCCCGGTCACCGAGACGATTCACCGCGAGGAGATCCTCCGGGAGTCCGTCGCGCCGGCCAGAGCGTCACGAGCCGTCCGCGAGCGCGCCCGAGAGGTCGCTCACGACGTGCTCGACGTAATGGACGGCCGCGGCGTGTTCGGCATCGAACTGTTCGAGACGACCGACGGCGAGATCCTGCTCAACGAGATCGCGCCCCGACCACACAACTCTGGCCACTGGACTATCGAGGGGTGCCACACCTCGCAGTTCGAGCAACATTTGCGGGCCGTCACCGGCCAGCCGCTGGGGTCGACCGACCAGCGGTTCCCGACCGTGTCGACCAACATCCTTGGAGACGTGACCGAGCGCCAGTCGGCGGAGCTACGGGGCGAAGACGGCGTGCTGGAGACGCCGCGAGCACACCTGCACTGGTATGGCAAGCGCGAAGTGTACGCTCTCCGGAAGATGGGGCACGTCACACTGACCGCCGACGACCGCGACGGCTTGCTTGACGACGCCCGCGAACTCCGTGACGGCCTGACTTTCGAGTGAGCGACACGGACTGACCACGGAGTTCCCCGCAGTCCGGAACCGAGCGGTCTTTGACTATGCGGTCCTGAGTCGTAGTATGGAGCGACGGGATTTCCTCCGTGCGGCCGGTCCAGTGGCAGTCGCAGGGCTCGCCGGCTGCCTCGGCGGTGGGAGCGCTGACACCGACTACGACGTTGGGATGTCCGCGAAGGCGTACCGCCCGGTTCGGATCGCTGTCGAACCGGGGACGACCGTGCGGTGGCTCAACACGAGCAAACAGGGCCACTCGGTTACGGCCTACGAGGACGAAATCCCCGACGAGGCCGACTACTTCGCCTCCGGCGGCTTCGACACCGAACAGGCGGCCCGCGACAACTGGGGGAGTTCCTCCGGCGGGACGATGTACGAAGGCGACGATTTCACGCACACTTTCGAGGAGCTTGGCGAGTATCCCTACTTCTGTATCCCGCACGAACGAGCTGGGATGGTCGGGACTGTCTTCGTAACCGAAAATCCTGAAGCGTCGACAAACAGCGAGTAGCGGCGCTGCTTTCGGGAATGGCTGTCTCAGTTTTCTCGGGTTGAATCCGTCATCGAGATACCGACCAACGGCTCGTCGTCTTCGTCCTCGTCTCCGACGCTGACCGTCAGGACCGGCATCGGGGCGACGCGGACAACCTTTTCGGTGACACTCCCGAGGAGGTACCGGTCGTATCCGGTCCGGCCGTGAGTCCCCATGATAATGAGGCTAATATCGTTTTCCGTGGCGTAGGCGACGATCCCAGCTGGCGGGTTCCCCCATCGAACCTCGCGGATCGTGTCGAGCCCAGCATTGAGTGCCCGCTGGGCGATTGCTTTCGTTGCGTCTTCTCCGTCCGCGGTGAGCGTCTCCTCTACGCGCTGTTGTACGTCGTCGGGAATCGACCCGTATGCCCGGTCGTCGACGACGTGGAGGACGTGCACCACAGCCTCGCACCGCTCGGCCAGTGCGATGGCGTGATCGGCGACCTCGCGCATATCGCCGCTCCCGTCAGTCGGAATCAGCACTGACTCGTACATGTGGTATAATAACACACACCACAGTATAAACCCATGTCTACCGTCTCGCCAGTAGGTACTTTGTCTTACGACGAAGGAAAATCGAACGTCAGTGCTGAAACGCTTAGGCTTCGACGTCGACGTCTTCTTCGTCCACGTCGACGGCCGTCTCCTCTTCGGCGGCGACTTCTTCCGGCCGCGCTTCGAGCGTGGTCTTCTTGATCTCGACGCGTCGGAGCGGGTAGATGTCCTTGGCCTCACCGTAGATGGCTGAGGACAGTCGGCCCTCGACGACGCTGTCGACGAGCTCCTCGAAGGTACGGTCTTTGGCCGTCTCGCGAACGAGGTCGATCATCGTTCGGCGGATGGCCTTCTCCTGGGAGGCGTCGGCCTTCTTCGTCGTCACGGCGACGGGCTGGATCTGGACGCGGTAGTCGTCCGTCGTCAGCACGGTAATGTAGGCCTCGACCTTCGAGGAGCCCCGTCGGACGAGCGAGCGGAGGTAGTCCCGCGTGAGTTCGTGGCGGATGAACTCCGTGTACGCCGTGTCCGAGGCGACCTCGTTGATCTTGAAGGTCAGCTTCGTGTTGTTCTCGCTGGCGTCGTTGGTCAGTTCGCCGAGCGTCGTTTCAATGGTGCGTCCGAGCACCTTGTCCGGTTCGTCTGCCGGTGTCTTACCGAGAACCTCCCGGTCGAACTGCTCGGGAGCCTGCACGGTGTACCACCGTTTCTGTTCTGTGCGCTTGGAAACGCTTCGTTCACTCATGGTTGGATTGTGTGTGTTGGTCTGCGAGCTGTGCTGCAACCCGGATGTTGACGACGTAGTCGTCGACGGTCGCCTGCAGGCCGCCGGTCGAGTCGCGTTCGACGGTCGTGACAACGGCGTCGCCCTCGACGCGCGTGGTCATCTCGTCGGTGTTGTCCGGTTGCACCGCGCGTGCGACGCGTTCGGGCGAGTCGTGTGTCGTGCGAATCTCGGCCCGTCTCATACTGCCTCCCGGAACGCTTCGATGAAGTCGGCCGTTGATACGTCGAACCGGGCGCGTGCCCGGTCGCCCGTCCCGACGGCGTCGCCGCCGACCGTCTCGGCGGCTGCGTGCATCGTCTCGGCCACGTCTCGTCCGTCCGTAGCGCGGGCCGCGGCCTGATCGTCGGTGACGACGAGCGTCACCGGTTCCGGCGCGCGGTAGTCCGCGAACAAACGGGCGACGGTGCCGGTCGGCATTGCGTCGCCGCGGGCCACGAACAGGCCGTCGTACCGGCCTGTGGTCGCCTCGGACACTGCTCCGTGGGCGCGCGCGGTGTGAGTCCGCCACGCGTCCAACGCGTCCTCGTTGACAGCCTCGTGGCCGAGCGCGAGCGCGACGGCAGTGCCCGGCTGTTCGCGGGCGACGGCGTCGAGCACGTCGGCGTAGCCACCGACTGTCTCGAAGGGGCCGCCTGTTGTCGGACGAAGCGCGCGCTGGACCGCATCGGCGGCCCGTGGCGGCGCGTCCGCGGTGACGGCCAGCGCGACCAACGACGCGAGGCGTCGGTGGTCATCGGCCGAGAGGTCACCCACACGAACCGAGTCCGCGTCGAGACCCAGGTCGGCGAGCGCGGCCCGCGCTGCGTCGGCGTCGCCCGAGAAGGGCGCGACGAACAGCGTCGAGTGGGCCAGCCCATCTGCGAGGTCTGCCGTCGGCACGGCGACGCCGGGCCGGCGGTCGAATCCCGCCTGCTCGGCGGCTTCGGCGACGGTCCCGTCGACCGCCCCGGCGGCAATCGTGCCAGCCAGGGCGAGCGCGGGGTCGGTCGTGCCGAGTTCGCGAGCGGTCTCGAAGGCGGTCGCGGCGGCGCGGTCGGTCAGCGTCACGTCGGCGGTCGGTTGCGTGCGACCGATGGCGACAGTGATGTCGGTCTCCGTGGTCCGGTCAGGGTCCTCGAACGGGCGGACGACGCTCGCCTGAAACGGCGTGTCATCGAGCGCCCGTGCCAGCAGGCCAGTCGCAGCCAGTGCCTCGCCGGTTGCGTCGCTGACGAGGCGCACGAAGGTGGCCTCCCGTAGCGACCCGGCAAGGTCATCGGGGGACGTGGCTGGCGTCGGTTCCCGACCGGTCGCCGACATCTATTCGAGACCCAGCGCCTCGACGGCGTTGTCGTAGCTGTAGGTGAAGTCCTCGTCGACTTCGTCACCGCGGTAGTAGTCGATGAGGCGTCGGATCTTCGACTGCGTGTTCTGGAGCGCACGCTTGTTCTGGTAGTCACCGGGGTTCTCGTCCATGTGATCGCGAAGGCGGACGGCCCGTTCGAGCAGGTTCCGAAGGTCCTCCGGCAGGTCCGGTTCGGCTTCGTTCTCCTCGAGGATCTCGGTGACTTTCTTGCCGGTCGCGAGCGAGACGTCAGGGATCGGCGTGCCCTGAACGCCCTCGTCGCGCAGCTTCAGGCCGATCTCGCTAGGCGAGTGGCCCTGTTCGGCCAGTTCGACGACGCGCGCTTCGATTGCGTCCTCGTCGACGTCGCTCCACTCCGGGGGTTCGTCTGCCGCCGGTTTGTCCGAGTCGGACGAACCGCGGCGGCGTGTATGCATTCGTGCCATTGTAATCTGGTTGGAACCGCACGAACCGCTCTCGTTACGAGGCGTATTGGCACTGTACAGTGCCGAACACGGCCGCAATCCCGAGCTATGAAAGTCCATAGCGAGTCAGATTTGCGGTCGTGCTGTTCCCGTTTCCCTATCTGAGAGGGCGCGACTAAACCGTTCCGCTTCCCGGCCGCGTCTCGAAACGAGGACACCGTCTCAAATCCGGTTCATAGGCGAAAGACTTCGAAGTATTACAATTGATAACTTGCCCACCTCGTTTAAATCGTTTGCCGGGGTATGTGCGTAGTATGGATAGCACTGGGTGGAGACTCGGAAGTCGTGGACAAAGTGCTCCGCTCGGGCTCGCGCTTGTTTTTGCGGTGATGATTATATCGACGACGGCGGTCGTTGCGCTGGGTGCTGACGCAATTACAAGCACGCAGACGCAACTCGACGCGGAACGGACCGAGAAGTCGCTGACGGAACTCAATTCCAAAACCGCGCTCGTGGCACTGGGACAGACAGACGTGCAACAGGTCTCCCTTCCCGCGAGCAGTTCGAGTACCTATCGTATTGACGAGGATGCGGGGTGGATGAACGTCTCCTATCGGAATACAACGTCCGAGAATCGGACAACTGTGTTCAACGAATCGATGGGTGAGGTGGCGTATCACGGCAGTGATGAAACGCGACTCGCGTATCAGGGCGGCGGCGTCTGGCGGTCCAACGGCGATGGAACGTCGGTGATGGTATCCCCACCGGAGTTTCACTATCGGGACGCGACGCTAACGCTCCCTCTCGTGACAGTGAGTGGATCTGGAGCAATCAAAGACAGCGCGTCGATCTCCCACAACCGAACGACGTCGCACTTTCCCAACAGTACGCGCAACGCGAACTTCACGAACCCACTTGAAAACGGGAAGGTCAACGTTACCGTCCAGAGCGATTACTACCGTGCGTGGGGCGGGTACTTCGAGGAGCGAACGGACGGTGACGTGACGTATCATCCCGATAGCAATCGTGTTTCGATCATTCTCAAGGTCCCTGCAGGGCCGCGTACGGTCCGGAACGCCGTCGCCGCGACGAGCGACTCCGGTTCGATCAAACTGAGCGGGAACGACGCATTTACCAACAGCTATACTTCGGCGGATGGGGACGGGTACGACGCCTCCGAGGCTGGTGATGGCGGCAATCTCACGACGGCAGGTGATGTCATCGTAACCGGGAGTGCGGAACTGAACGGAAACATCACCTCAGGCGGGCGCGTCGAATTCAGTAGTAACTCGATGACGTTCAACGGCGACCGGGTAGAATGGGCGGACGCGTTCGACGACAAACACGGCGCGTGTACAGGGTCCTGTTCCGACGAACAGATCAGTTCGTTCGGCGAGACTACCAACATCAACTCTCATGTCGACACACAGGTCGACGATCTCTCGTCGTCGAACGATAACGCGGGAACGATAGCCGACGACGGCGTCATCGACGGTACGGAGGGGACGACGACGCTGTCTGCCGGCAGGTATCACATCAACAAAATCGACTTGAGCAACGACGTCGAGTTCGACACGACTGGTGGAAACGTAATCATTGGCGTCGAGAACTACGTGAGTCTCAATACCGGGAACGACATCACAGTGTCTGGCCCGAATCAGGTCAAGATATACATAAAAGGCGGATCGCCCGCGTCTGGCGGGAGCGCCGACGGCTATCACTTCTTCACACGGGCGAGTGAGATTAGGACAACCGGTGCGGTCAGTGAGCGGTCGACACAGGTGTGGATCTACGGGAAAGATAACCTTCAGGCTCGGATGGAGAAGAAAGGATCAGATAAGTCCAGAGTCACGGGTGTCATCTACGCGCCGGGTGGAGAGTCCGGAACAAGCAGGTTCGAGATCTGGAAGAGCGACCTCTACGGTGGTGCGGTCACCAGCCAAGTCGAACTCCAAAAAGGTGGCCGGGTCCACTTCGACCAGGCACTCAGACAAGAGCGCACACTCCCCAGAGACACGAGCGTGGTCGCGATCACCTACCTCCACATCTCGACGAACGACGTCAATATTACATCGAACTGACAGCGGACACACCCACTTCATCACTATCAGAAGTAATAGCACTTGACGTCGATCGGTTCCTGCTGTGGCCGGCATAAACAGCCACTGGTGGCGACTGTTCAGAATTCGGCCAGCAATCTTATCAACCATGATAACTACTGTCGGATAATGCACTTCCCCTGGGGCCAGGAACGCGCGCAATCAGCCCCGCTCGGGCTGTTACTAGTTCTCAGTCTCGTCATTGTTGGATCCGGCGTCGTTGTCAGCCTGGGAGCGACGGCGCTGGTCGATACTGAGGCTGGGCTCGATGTCTCGCGGGCGGAGACGGGGATGACTCAGCTGGACTCTCAGGCGGCGCTGGTGGCGCTCGGGAACGCTGACAGCCAGCGGGTATCACTCGTCGGGACAGACCAATCCACGTACCGAATCGACGACACTGCGGGTCGGATGACGGTCAATATCACCAACCACTCCGCTTCGCCCTCGACGACAAGGACGCTGATGGATGAGCGACTCGGCGCGGTTGTCTACGAGAACGGGAATCAGAAAGTCGCCTATCAGGGAGGCGGGGTATGGCGGCGCTCCGACAGTGGTAGTGTCATGGTTTCACCGCCGGAGTTCTACTACCGCGACGCGACGCTGACACTGCCGCTCATCACTGTCCGCGGTGATCGCTCGCTTGGCTCACGGGCGAGCATTACGAAGGACAGTACGACGCAGGTGTATCCCGACCAGGCAGCCGGGAACGTCAACCCGCTAGACACGGGGACGGTCAACATTACCGTCGAGAGCGAATACTACCGGTCTTGGGGGCGTTACTTCGAAGAGCGGACTGACGGCGACGCGTACTACGACCACGAAAACGACAGCGTGACCACGACGCTGGTCGTGCCGACGGGGCCGCGAGAGGTGACGAGTGCTGTCGCGGCCACCTCCGCCGGCGGACAGATTACGCTCTCCGGCAGTGGTACCGACCCCGCTCGAACGGATAGCTACAACTCGTCTGTCGGCGACTACTCGAGTACAGTGGGATCGTTCGGAACGATCACCACAGCCGGTGACGTCTACGTGAAAGGGAATAGCGAGGTGGACGGCACTGTTCGGTCCGGTAACCGGGTCGAGGTCAAAGGCAGCGGCGTCGTCACCCGTGACGTGGAATACTCGAGCACGAAGCACATCAAGGGCACTGTCAACGGCGATGTCAGCCAGATCTCGGGCGTCGAGGGAGCCGGCGCTATCGACGGCCTAGTGAATCGACGAGTCGCCAACGCAAGCGATGCCAATGACAACGGCGCGACCGGCAGCATTTCCGGCAACCAGCTTGTCACTGGCGACCAAACGCTGGACGCGGGCACATACTACCTTGAAGATCTGACGCTGGACGGCGAGACGCTGACGGTTAATACGGGTGGTGACGACGTGACCATCGCCGTCCGGGACTACGTCTACATCGAAAACAGCGGACGGATCAAAGTCAACGGTGACGGGAAAGTCCGCCTCTACGTCAAAGGCGAAGCCACGTCCCCCAGCGGTCACCACTTCCACATCTATCGTACCGGGGACATCGATGTCGATACCGCGCAGAACTCGACACAGTTCTGGGTGTACGGCAAGTCGGACTTCGACGCCGTCATCGAGGGGGACACTGCTACTCCGCAGTTCGAGGGCGTGATTTATGCACCTGCCGGTGGCGTCGGTGCCAGCAGTGTCCTACTCAAGAAGGCGGAACTGTACGGCGGCCTCGTCGCTGGGTCCGTCACGGTCGATAACGGCGGGCTGGTCCATTACGACCGGGCGCTCAGAAGCGAGCGAGCCGTCCCGAAGAACACGAACATCATCCGGCTGACGTACCTCCACGTCTCAGAGAACCGAATCAACGTAACCAGCGGGTAGTCGACCGATTACTGGTCGATTTCGACCGCGATGTCGTGGTAGACGACGTACGTCCGCTGGATGTCACCGGAGGACGACGTGAAGTTACACCAGCCGTTGGCCGCGCACGTGAACCCTTCGCGCTCGAAGTACGACTGCCAGAGCTTCTCGCGTCGTGGATCGGAGTCGACACTGACGTTGACATGTTCGATGTTGCCACCGGTATCAGCGAACGAGACGTTGCTGTTCCGGTGGCTTGTCCGGACGAGCACCGTCGACCCACCCAGACTCTGCTGGCCACTGGCGGTCGTGCCGACCACGGTGATGAGTACGCGGTCATCTGAGACGAGTATCGGCGGCGTTCGCTTTTGCACCCCACCGTCCCGGTTCGTCCGATACACTGCCCCGGCCTCGTATACGATCTCCCGCTCCTGATTGCCGGCGTAGATGATCGGGCGTATCTCCCAGGTCCCGACGTCTTTGGGAGCGATCCCGTCGTGGACCTGTACCGATATCGTCGTGTTTTCGCCTGTCCTGAGCGATGCCTCGCCGAGGCTGACCTCTGTGGCACGGCTCGGTGCACCCTGCTTGTGGAGGTCCGCGATGTTGTCCGAGAGCACATCGAATGCCCGCTCAGCGTTCTCCATCTGCTCCGCGTCCCGAGCGTTCTGTAACGCCCCCAGGCCGCTCACTGAGACGAGGATAATCGACGCGACGATGAGGCTGAACACCAGGGCAAAGCTCAGTACTTCACTTACGGCGCGATCAGCCATTTTGGACCTCCAGTCGGTCGTTCGATTCGTCGTAGAACACGGTTACCACACCGCCGCCAGCGGTGGAGTCCCCCAGGTCTGTCCTCGTTTTGAGTGACACTGTCACGGACACCTCCGGCGATGTCGATTCGAGCGTTAGTTCATCGGCAGCGGGGTCAATTGAGACCCGGTAGCCGGACCCACTCACCCGCGCCGGGAACGCGTGGTTCAGTCGCACAGTTGGGTCGTTGTCGGCAGCGACCACCAGCCGATCAACACGAGCGATGTCAGAGGCTACCTGCTGTCCGATGACTTCGAGTTCATCCCTGATGACCTGTTCCTGCCGATTCTCGACGAAGTTGCCGCCGGCAATGAGGAGGCCAGACACCAGAATCGAGGCGATGGCCAGACTCAGCGTGTAGCTCAGCGTCGTCGAGACGGCGCGGTTACGACGCATCTGGCTCACCCGGGGCCACCCGTATCTTTGCCTCGTACCGTAAATTAGAGGTGTCGTAGCGGTAGCGGACAGTCGCGTTATAGATCGCGATAGTGCTGAACGGCGATTTGGGCGCTGTATCGAGCGTGTTGGCTGGCGTGCTATCGCGGACGACCATCGAGTAGTTCCCCCTGATCTGGTCGCCCCGCTTGTAGGTGATGTTGTACTCGTCGCCGACGCCGTGGGCGAACCGCCCGTCGAAGCTTCCGTCTTGGAGTGCGAGACACGGCTCGCCCTGGACTGTTCCGCCGGTCACGTCGATATGGGCGTACGGCTCCTCTATGGAGACGGAGCACATCTGTGTCCCACCAGACGGTGGTTCGACTTCCACGCTCACGGTTCCGCTGGGTCCGACAGCGCCCCAGACTCGCATCGCCCATTTCTGGTTGCTACTGGTGCTGTTCGCTGTGACGACGAACTCGCTTCCCGAACTCGGGAGTTCTGTCGCGTTGATTACGAACCGTCTGGTCGCGTTCGTTCCGTCACTTGGGCGCTTGATCCGCTCTCCGACCGTCCAATCGGTGCTTGGTGTCGCTTCGCTGGAGTTGAACACCGACGTATCGTTCTGGACGATCCGCGTGCCGTAGGTCGGCGAGCCAGCGAGTGTGACGTTGACTAGTGTCCCGCTCGTGACCCGCTGGCGTTCCGTCTGTGTACTGACAGTCCGGGTGCTCTCACGCACACCGGCTTTGAGTGTTGTTTGGTTCGAGTGGTTGTACCTGTTAGCTGCGGTGATTCCCTGTCCGACGTTCGACTCTACCATCGCCCGCATCCCCAGCGCGTCGTTGCTCCCGGCAACCTCACCCCGGCTCGCGAGGTTCTGCGTGTAGATCGCGGAGTTGACGACCAGCGCAAGGCCGATGAACGTCACTGCCAGCGCTAGCGCGGCGATGAGGATTATCTGTCCGCCTTCGTCGTCGTTCAGATGCGCCACGCGACCACCTCCACGCTGACCGTGTTGTAGACGTTCTTTCCGGTGTCCGAAACCGTATAATCGGTCGCTGGGTCACCGAGCCGCGTACTGTTGCGTGTCCCGTCTGCATCACGCAGGTGATCGTCGTCCATGAGTGTGATTGTGTGGCTCGCACGTACCGCGTTGTCGCTCGGTTCCCCGCTGTAGACGTAGCGGGTCGTGACGGTTTTTTCCTGCGTGTTCTGGAACCTGAGATAGACGTTGTACGCGATTCCCCGTTGGTCAAACGCGCGTTCTAACAACTCTCCGAACCGATTTTCCGGCGGCCCGTTCGTGTAGTACTCCCGGCCACCGGCCGTGTTGTGGAACTGCGCTGTGCTGTTGTCCCAGTAGAGCACAGCCGGCTTTAGCGCGTCCTCTGCCGCTGCCGAGGCAAGCACTCCATGGCCGATTGCCTGCTGTTGGTTCTCGATGTGCTGACTCGACGTACTCGCCGACAGCGGTGTCACCGCTGTCATCTGCAGCGCGAACACTAAGCTTGCCAGTAACAGCATTCCACTGACGATAGCTTCGAGCGTGTGTGCTTGCGCGCGCATGCTACCACATCACCACGCGGACTGTGACATCCTGCCCGTTCAGCGAGACCACTCGCAACGCAGTGACCGACGCGTCGTTGTTTGCCGGCGGGTTCCCGCCGGTCGTGAGTATCGTCCCACAGCCGGTCCCGGCTTCGACGAGTTCCTCGCTTGCTCCATCCCAGCAGAGCGTTTCATCGGCGGCTGCTGTTGTCGTCGCGTTTCCCCTGATTGTAACGTTCACGTTCTCCAGAGCCGGGTCGAGGCCGACCCGTTCCTCCACACTTCCGCCGGAGTCGTAGCCACATCCTGATGGTGGTGTGTTCCCAGCGAAGAACTCCTGCGTACAGTGCTCGTCCAAGACATACGGTTGCTGTGGCGAACCGAGCATCCCCATTGTGAGCCCGTCAGCCACTCTATCGGTCGTAACTGTCTCCTCTTGGACCCCCGCAGAAAACGGCGACAACAGCCCCGGAATGAACAGGAAAATGAATATCAGAACGCTCAGAAAGAGGCTCATACCGATTGCGAAGTCCAGCGTCGTCTGTCCGCGGCGGCGCTCTTCCATCCGAGGTAACTGGCCGACAAGCTGGTTGGTAGACTGCGTCTCGTTTCTCCTACGGTTCATAAGCCTGAGTCACTGAACTGAGATTACTGTAGGGATGGTATCAGGCGTTATAACCATTGTGGCCGTACTGTAACTCCGATTACCAGATCTGCGAACTCTCTGATAGGCGGATACATTACCGGGTTGAATCGAGACCGTGGGGCCGGTTCTCTATGTCCCCGTGCTTCGATGGGTTTAAGCAATCCCATCGGGAAGCAATCAGTGCACGCAAGGGCTCGTAGATCAGGGGTAGATCACTCCCTTGGCATGGGAGAGGCCCCGGGTTCAAATCCCGGCGAGTCCATCCTAATTTTACCACCGTAAATAGGGAATTTATATCACGGCGAGAGTGCCGTTTCTCCCTGTTTTCGGCACAATCGGGGTTCGAGGACCGTCCCCAGAGAAAGAGAGTTCATTGGAAACCCGGATGCAGCCCTCGCAGTCATGCGATTATTCTGAGGGAGTCTGTTTCTCTACCAGTTCTCGGAGGTGGTCGGCGTGTCCCTTAAACCCGATCTCGCCAAGCCTGCCGACTGGCCGTTCGCTCGTGATGAGTTCGTCCGTGCGTCTCGCCTCCTGGAGGCGACCGACGGCGATGTTCGGCGAGCTATCGAGCGCATTGAGGACGGTGGTCAGCAGTGACCAACGATCTTCCTGCCCGCCCGCGCTGTCGCTGGTGCGATAGTAGCGCGTCGGAACTCGTACCTGCCCCCTGCGCTCGCTGCTCGGTCGCTCTGGATCGCCTCAACGACCCCGGCGTTACCGCCGTCTCGAAAGAGGGGCAGGTGATTCGATGACGGACTGGTCGGCTTACGTCGCGTACTGGTGTCCCACCTGCCATAGCAACTGCATCAACCGGGAGGACCATCCAGCGACGCGAGCGAACCGGTGCAAGGATTGCTTCGATGTGCCCTCGACCGACACCACAAGCGAGGGCACGGGAGAGCTGGTCCGCCCGGAAACGCAGCGAAGCGAGCATCCCGGAACGGAGGACGAGCGCCAATCGCACTCCGCACCAGCTCGACCAGCTGGAAGCGCCCCTTCGTGGGTCGACCCGGAGGCCCGAGCTTTCCCCCCGAATCCGGAGGGTGAAGGGAATCGTCGGTGGGATTTGCAGGGCGACAGCGACGCCGTAGCCCAGACTGATGGTCGAAAATGAGCGTCGTCGAACCGCCCGGTCATTTGAGTGGTCTCGACCTCGCCGATAGATGTAACACCCCCGTCTTGGCAGATCTCCTCAACGACCGCGATCTTCTCGGCCACGGGCCACTGATCGACGGCGCACTCACAGAACGTGATACCGACCGCGTTCGCGTTGCGAAGTTCATAGCGGCACATCCCGAAGGCACGCCGCTGTCTCACGTCGTTTCCTATGCAGTGAAAGGAGTCGCACCGGACGCCTGCGAGCGCGTCGAAGGCTCCGACCCGGACTACCAGTTTGTCTACCGCTTCGTCGACGACCTCGTAGCCCCTGACCAGCCGTACGTGCGTAAATCACGCTCTGCTGGCGTTCTGATGGTCACCCCGACCCTCCGCCTTCTTGACTTGATATCAGAAGGCATTACTCAAACGGCCAACGCAGAGGGCGTTACGTACGATCGTGAATTCCTCCGCAACTACCTCACTAAGGTCGATTCTGTCGACGAGGACCTTCGGAAATTGCTGGTGGACGGTTTTACATCCTACCTCAATCGGATCAAAGACTACCGTCTGTTGTTCGACGTTCACTTCGTCGGTCGCACTGGTGACAAGACCACCAAGCGGATGACGAAGGACTACAAGACCCGCTTCAACGACTCCGGGCGCATCTCCAAGCAATTCGCGCGTTTCAACGGCGCTCTCGAATACGGTTACGATCACGCCGACAATGCCGTACTCACCACGCTGACCACCGACCCAAAACAGCACGACTCCCTGCTAGACGCGATCGATAGTATCAACGAAAACTTCAATCGACTCCTTTCGTACTTTGACTCCGATCCGTCGACGAAGGCCGACACTCGCAGCTCGGACGGGCGCAACTGGCGGCCCGATCTCGCCGATGACGTGACCGGTCGTCCCCGCTGTCGCCCGGACTATATCAAGGCCTTAGAGTTCACGGAGAAGGGCTATCCACACCTGCACGTGCTGTTTTTCGACGTGCCCACCCGCGAGTCCGACGGCCTGCCGTGGCTCTGCGACAAACAGGAGATCTCGGCGAAGTGGTCCGACTACGGACAGGGGCGGATCGTCGACACCTACCCGCTCGTCTATCGTGACGACCTAGATGACCTCGACGCCAACTTCGACACTGACGAAGGCTTCGTCGACTGGTACCGCTTCGGTGATCACGAACACACTGACGAGTGGGTTCGTGAACGAACGCGAGCGCACGAGCTGATCGATTTCGACGACGATGAACAGTCGATGGAATCTACAGCTGGCGCATACCTCGGCAAGTACCTGAGCGCGACGTTCGGCTCACTGCTCGACGCCACTGAATCGTTCGAGGAACCCGACGACGACGAACGTGAGGCGTTCGTCGACAAAGCGGCGACGTGGAAACTCGCGCTCTACTGGGTGACGAACCGGCGCTTCTGGTCCTGCTCGAAGCCAATCACCGAGGGTATCGACCCGAACGATCACTTGCACGACTCCGACGTTCGGCAGACTGTTCGTTGGTGCTCGCTCGACTCTGTGCAGGCTGCCAGTGAGCGAGAGATTCGAGACGACCTCGCCCGTCGACAGTGGAATGACCTCGACGATCTCGAATCTGCGGTAAAGCGGGCGATTGCCGACGTTGAACAGCCGCAGGTACGTTCAACACTGCCCGAGGAAGTGACATTTCAGCGTGTGATCGACTATATTGGGGCGTACGCATACTGGGATCTCCCCAGTAGTTGTATTAGACCACAAAATTACGATATGGCCCAAGTGGAATGAGTGTGAAAAACATCGATAATAATTTTTTCTTTAGACGAACGAAATTCTAAGCTATGTCATTACTACAATATTATACTGGATTGGCTACTGCAGCCAGTGTATTCGTTGGTATATTTACTGCTTATCTTGTAAATCGGCTATCCAGCCTTCGAGCTGAAAGAAGTCGTTTGGTCACGAGAATGCAATCTATCAATACTGAGCTAGAAGTGATTGATGAACGGCATGATGTGCATGAACATCTTTTAGAATCAACTGAAGATCGATGGAATAGGGAGGATGCTGAATCTCACGTAGACAATTTCATTGAATTCGATGTTGGAAGAGATTGGGATCCAGACCCAGACAACGTATCTTTGCAAGATGCATTTGAAGCAATGATAACCCACAGAGATCTTTCAAGAGATCAAATCACCGAGTACCATACAGAGGTGTTAGAAAACCGCTGGGAGGAATTAATTTCTGAGCTAACTCCTGATCGAGGTCTTGGCTCTGTTCCCGTAGATACGTCCGAATATGATGCAGCTAATATGGTAATTGAAGCACTTTGGAATATCTATGATCGAGAAAAATATGATATGAATGAGAATATGTATCTTGAGTTTAAAAAGGATCTTGAACAGCTCCAAAAAGAAAGAGAAAATTTGATAGAAGAGTTTGAAGCTTCAGACCCACAGCAGCTGAAGGAATCACTGAAATGGACCGTATTCCCTATCTTGTTCTCTGTTTCATCACCCATACTCTATTCTCTTCTCCATCAGACAGGACTCACACTGAGAACTCCAGACGTATTCACGATTATTGAGCCAGTGGTTATAACATTAATCTGGTTGGTAGGTCTTGTATCTTCATTGTATTTTTTGTGGAGAAAGATTTCTGAGACGCAAAATTCAATCCCAGAGTCCCCAATAGACTCCGGGGAAGCTGAGAACTCTTCCAATTAAAGGGAACTTGTGAAGTGTCTATATGTGGTAAGATATTCCACTCAAACGTATTTACAGCCGCTCTAATACCTGTTTTTACTTTCACTCCGGCTGTATTGCTAGTTAAGTACCCACCACTAGTTTTCTCGAATGCATGGCAACCCAAGAGACGCCATCCTTCGACGATCTCGAACCGGTCGACAACAGCACTTCTGACGACTACGATTCGGAGTGGATAGATCTCGAACCCGGCGAATCGGTCGTCGGTGAGATTCGGGAACTCTCGCCCAACTGCGGCAAGTACGACACGACTGTCATCGAGTTGGCCCGTGGCATCGGCGACGTAGTCGCAATGTGGTCGAACAGCCAGATCGACAACGCGCTCGACGACAACGACCTCGGTGAGGGCGACGTGGTCGGCATCAAGCACACCGAACAGACGAGTACGTTCACGAACGAGGACGGCGAGGAACAGGAGTACGACATCTGGAAGGTCCGGGAACTCCCTGCCGGAGGGCCTGAATGAGCTACCAGAGTCGCGCGAGCGGCATGGTGAGCGACTACATGAACATCCGTAGTCTGCCCGCCATGCTGTCGGTGGCATTCGTCGCGGCCAGCCTCTACCAGTTCGGCGGCATCACCACGGTCGAACTCCCGTGGCTGTCGTACACACTGACAACACAGCACTCGCTGCTGATTTCGCTCGGGGCCTTCGCTGCGGCGTTTGCCAGCTCCGAGACGAAGCAGTTCGAGTATTACGAGGACTGGGAGAAGATCGCCATTGCACTGGGTCCCGCTGTCATCCTCGGCAATGAGTATCTGCCAGCGGTGAACGACTTCCTCACTTCCCTCGGCGACCCGCTCGGGATGCAGCTGGCGTTCCTCGCCACGGTCGTCTCCTGGGGAGTCGCTGTTCAGTAAACCGATGATACGACGCTATTCTTTCGGAGGTGAACCACGATGAGTCACGCACGCTCGATCCTGCTGGCTGGCCTGCTCGTCCTGTCGACCGTCGTTACTGGAGTCGGCCCCGCGCTGGCACAGTCGACGGAGACGGCTACGGACTCCGGCCCGGTGACGAAAACCTTCGAGACAGGCCCACATAAGGTCAAGATTGACCTGTTCGATGTGTCCTCAGAGACTACCATCACTGTGATTACCGATGAATCACCCGCTGGCGACAACACGGCGATTCTGAAAAAGACCGTCAGTGGCTCTCACAACAGCGCACACTTCCGAAACGCTGGNATGTGTCCTCAGAGACTACCATCACTGTGATTACCGATGAATCACCCGCTGGCGACAACACGGCGATTCTGAAAAAGACCGTCAGTGGCTCTCACAACAGCGCACACTTCCGAAACGCTGGTGCATATAAGTCCTTCACCATCCGCGTCGAAGGCGCTGATGGGCCGGTGTCCATGTCGAAAGGCGGCGTCACGAATGCATGGAAGCCGGGCGATGACGGCAAATTCCTCGGAGACACGGGCGGAGACCCCGGTTTCCAGTACGAAATCAGTGAGCAAATCGGGGAATCGGTCATGCCGCAGGTCGTGCAACTGGACCGGACCGGTCTACCAGATTCCACGACCGTCAATACTACCGGTACAGATGCTCAGCAGGTCAATACCGACATATACCAGAGCGCACAGAACAGCAAGGCTCGGTCGCAGAACTACCAGACTACGCTGGATAACTATCTGTCCGATACAAAGACTCAGGCCCGGATTATCGGCAAGAACGCATACATCCGTGCCCTGAACAACGGCAGTAGCAAATCCGCGGCCAAGACTGAGGCTAAATCAGCAGTAGCAGACTACTACGCCGTCAAACAGCAGAACCTCATAAACGAGTGGGACATTCAGGTATCAAATTACGATTATCTGCACAGTACGGCGGCTTCTGAGTCGGGGGTAACAGACTCGACAGCCGCCGACGACGGTACAGACGTTGGATTTGCGTATAACGCGATTGATTCGGAAGAGTATAATCATCAGACATACCTCGGAACCTCCAAATCGACCCTCTCGCTCGTTAATGGCACGTCCGCATCTGTGACTGGAATCAAAATTGAGGGGCAACCGTCGTCGGCTGGCTCACCGACGACTAAGACAGTCGTCCCGACACAGACGGGGCCACTCCTGTTTACGGACACGGATGGACGCGAACTAGAGGTTTCAGCCCTTATGGTTCGCGCACCAGACTCCAAACAACGACCTCTCAGCGTTGACCTTCGACGATTACGGCACTCGGTGGGCTGAAATAGAGTCACAGAACACGCAGGTGCAAAACGACATGGACACGCTAGCTGAAAACACGTATAGCGCCTATCAGAACGGCGAAATCAACAGTGGCGACCTCGTGGACCCATACGTCTTGGCGTCCCAGCAGTCCGCAGGCGATGACTTCCAGGGCTGGACCGCCGCACAGTTGACCCTAATGGGACAGAACTCCCCGGAGAACTTCGACCAGATCGGGAGCTTCAACATCACCACTGAATCTGGAAAGCAGTACCAGGGCGTTCTGTTTTCACAGGAGAATCCTGCCAGCGGGCAGTTCGAGAACGGTTCTACTTACAACCCATACCAGATTGGCGGTACGCAGTACGTCGTCACTAGTGATCGAATTGTCGAGCTACAGAGTAACTTCACGGTGAACAAGATCACTACGACGGACGGCCAGACCGTCCAGAACGTCACTATCCAGAAAACCACCTACGAGACAACCAACGTAACCGAATTGAAACAGCAGTACGAGGATCTTGCGCGGAAGCGAGCGGAGATCGAGGCGCGTGAGCAGAACCTTCGTGGCTCGGCTGGCGGTGGCCTGCTTGGTGGTTCATCCTCCTCACTCGTGCTGGTACTGGTCAGCGTTGGCGCACTCTATGCCGTGAGCCAGCGGCGAACGGGAGGGAACAACTGATGGTCTACTGGCTGGCTCTCAAGCTGGTCCCTCGGGACGTGTGGCTCGTCATAGTCGCACTCGTCGCGCTGCAACTTTCGGGGGCCGTCGATGTGATGGGGCCAGCCATCGATCTGGTATCGTCCTGGCTCCCAGAACCTTCGCTCGGCTGGTTCTGGTGACCAACACGCGTATTTTTCGAGCATGAACCCACGTACGCCCATACTCCTCATACTGATCGTCAGCTGTATCGCTCTCGCTGCACCAGCAGCAGCGCAGGAAACAACGAACAAGACGGCGACCTCGACAAACGTCTCTGCACCGGATGGCGCACCCAGCGATGTCGAACTCGTCGTTGACGAGAACGTGGTGGTCACAGGCTATCGTTACGAGGACGGCCAGATGATGATCGACTTCTGATCGGACGAGTACAAGGTCGTCAGTGTCGCTCCGCAGGTCGACGATGGGTCGGAAGCTGGCAGTGTCTCATTCCGTGCGGCTGTCGTTGACGCGGATACGACCACAACTGTTCGAGTGCCATCCAGCGGTGGTGTCACGCTCTGGACTGAGCAGTCCATCGAACAGCAGCGCTTCCACTACCTCCGCAAGCCCAATTCGTTCATCATCACCGGTCCGTGGAGCGGTGAGGACGTTCGCAACGCTGCCCTTGGCAGTGCGCTCGGCGTCGTGATTGCCGTCCTGTACGAAGCCGTCTCTGCGAAGATCGGGTCAGCCCAACGAGGTGAGCGACTGGCATGACCGACGACGAGAGTAATCCCGATCTCGACCGTGACGAGATGGCGCACAACGCCGAACCCGGCCCGGATCACAGTCGGACCTATCGACTGTTCCGGTGGTTCACGGAGAATCTGCTGTTGATCGCCTCGGGTGTCGGCATCGTCCTGTTCGTCATCGCATCGATACTCGGTTACGAACTCCCTCGGAGCCTGCGCCTGATCGGACTCTGTGCGCTTGTGACGATTCCGCTGGTCGGGCGACCAACCGGCAAGAAAGTCCGGTCGCTGCTCTGGGACCCGAATTACGTCTGGCTCGTCGACATCGATGCACGCCACACCAAAGGCGGTATCTTCCGGACACCTGGACAACGGTTCCGCGAGTGGTCCGTCGAGGACGGGCAACTTGACTGGGTGAGTCCGAACCTCGCCTTCGGCAAGAACGTCGATCTCGAAGCCCAGGCCGTCGACGGCTGCTGGCGTGGCACGCTCTCCGACCGCGAGCTGATGCGAACACTCCAAGCCGTCGAAGAGTGTCGCGGCCAGCTCGAAGCCGACGCCAAGCGTGGCTTCGCAATCGAAGCCCAGGCGTTCACGATCATCCGCAACGCCACCAGAAAGGCGGTTCTCCGTATCGTGTCGACGTTCGAGCGCGGAACATTGCCGGACGAGGGTGACGCACTGACCGACGAGATAGATTCGGCTATCGAACAGTTCGGCCTTGACCGAAAGATCCGCGCTGCCGAGGACGATGAGTCTCCGGAGTCTGATGTTCCGGGCGTCCGCGTCGATCTCGACCAGGATCTCGCCGACCTCGCTGGTGCTGGTGACGGAGGTGTTTCCGCTGATGATTGAACTCAACCTAACCCATCGTGAGAAGAGTATTGTTGTGGTAACTGCTGCTGTAACCTTCGTCGCTGGCTACTGGGCTGGCCTGTGGGCAGTCCCACCGCAGGCACTCGATGTACCGGTCGATGTGACGTATCGCGCCGGTGAACAGGCATACCAAGCTGCGTATCGTCCTGTTCCTGACCATCTCCCTGTGCTGTCGGTGGCGCTACCGCTGGTCGCTTTCGCATACGCGTTCCGGGATCAGCTTGTAGAGGACAATACTGAATCTGTTGAGGTGCCAGCTGATGACTGACTCCGATGAGAGGCTGCTGACGGCGGCCAAGCTCAACGAGGTCGTTGCTGGGAACATCGATGGCGGTGAGTCCCTGCACGAACATACCGGTGTCGTGGCTGATGACGCTGACCAGGCGACCCTGTCGTTCGTCTCGTCGCTCTTTGACCGTGGTGCTGAGGTGAGCGGTTCCCGGTCCTTCGGGCAAACCGCGCTCTCCGACGTTCTCCAGGCTAAATATCACACCGAAGCGGCTACTCGCGCAATCGAGAACGGAAACGGGTCGCTCGCTTCCTACCTCGTCGGTATTACTGAGCAAGAACTCGACGCGTCGTCGTTGACGGTGACCGCTCGCCTGATGGATCGGCTCGAAGCCGACGGGACGCTGACGACGGTTCTCGCTGCGGGCCGACCCAACACTGGAAAGACGAACACGATGTTCCTGCTCGCCTCGGATATGGCCCGTGCTGTCTGGGACGACGTGCTGGTCATCTCGAACTCCAAGACCTGGGAAGGCGCTGACCGCTACGTCTCCTCGATGCACGAGCTGATGACGCTCCTCGTCGAAAACCGCGACGTTCCGAAAACGTTCGTCCTTGACGAAGCCAGTCGCTACATGGACGCTCGTGTCTACAGCCGCGAAGTGAGTACCCAGTACGCCCCTGCGCTGAAGGCCATGAGCAAACTCGGCGTTGAGGTTGTCGGTGCTGTCGGCCACACCGGGAAAGACGTCGTCCCCGAGTGCAAGCGCCTGACAAATCTGGCCTTCTGGAAATCAGCTCCAGATGTCGTCGAGTTCTACACCAATTGGGACGGTGACGCTGATCGGCCTGATTCCCCGCTGTTCGATGCGGACCTGACCGATCTCGAACCAACGTTGCACAGCTACGACCCTGACGACGTGGCATCTTGGAAGTGGAACCTTGATCCCGATGTATGGCACGGCTTCGATGACTGGAACCACTTTGGCGACCGACTGGAAGAACTCGGTCCAACAACGTAGCCGACGATCTTCGTAACCCCGTCGCCCACCCACCCGCCGACCCACCGCTTTCAGGGTCCGGCCACGGTGTGCCTGCTGATTACACCAACGCCACAAGCGAACGGCGACGCGAAGCGCCCCCCTCACATGGGGGGCCGAGCGAGCCTGTGAGCGCACGCCCCCGAGCGGAGCGACGGGGGCAATCCCAGTGCGGAAACTCATTAGAACTCTGTGTGCGATCTCTCTCTGGACACTTGATTGGGGCCTTCACCGCATTCCAAAACCAGATTTGACAGCTTCAATGATGCTCATGCTTCCCTTTTTTTCAGTTTCATCATCTGGCTGATGCTTGCCTTCTGATTGTCTTGTCTTCAGTTCAGTCCCACACTCCGAACAAAAATTGTTCTGTTCGGGATTTTCGGTGCGGCACTCTTGACAGACATAGATGATGTCAGGGTCGCTACTGGGTCGTAATAAAAGATAGATTACAATTCCGGCGATTCCGAAAATGAACGTAAACGCTCCCCAAAATTGACTATTAAGGCCTCTATCGGAGGCATCTCCGGCAACAAACATCGCTAATATGGACTGAATTGTTAATCCAATTACTACGTAAACTACGAAACTTACCATGTACCTCATATGAGATATCCGAGGTAATAGCTTGTGGTAACCTACACTACTCTGTCATGATATTCCGATCGTAGAAGGGGAAACAAACTGTCTGTCGGCGAGAATTTGTAGAGCCCCTAGGATACTCACTCTCTGTTTGGTTGCTAAACACTATGCTAGCTGCTTTATATCGATTTACTAGAGATTAGCTAAGTTGGCGAACTGGAGTTCTTCCTCAGTGTACTCATACAAAGACAGGTCTTCATCCTCGCAGTAATCGGGGAGGTTCGCCGGAGCGACTTCATCACCCTTCGGCCCCTCATACACGACAGTGACATCGTATCCATCTACCTCAACTACGACTGCCAAGTTCGGGTCATCGTGTGAAGATTTGATAACATAGTCTCCTACTGTGTACGGATTCTCGGCAAATTTCAGATTCTCGTGTTTGTAGGTGTAGAGGCTGATATCTTGATCGTCACAGTATGAGGATAGAAGGGCCGGTGAGATATCGCGCCAGTCGCCGGGACCTTCATCCAGTGAACTTGGGAAGGCAACCCGTACGGCTTCGCCATCGAGTTCCTGCCCGTACAGCTTGACCTGTGTCTCTGGAGGAAGGACCTCAACAACTACCCCCACGGACGCATCTTCATCTTCGCGCTTCTGAACGCGATCTCCCGGCTGGAATGGATTCTGTGGTTTCTGATTCATATTCGCAGTGTTCGGCCCGAGATTCCGCAGGTCGTTCATCGGCCTCGTTGCAAGATGTTCAAGCTTGTCGGGCGAGTTCCCAGAGAATTGCTCCTCTGTCTCGACCTTCGATTTCAATGTATCAACGTGCTCCCAACCGAGTAGCATTAGGCTATCTTCGTTGTCGCGGTGCCAGACCATGACAATGATATCATCTTCGGAGTCGTTCTCGACGAGCGTTTCGGGGAGAAATGCAGACACGTCGCGGGAGGTCTTCACATCAATCTCGTAGCCGAATACTTCGAAATCGTGGCCAGAGAAACTTTCCGGGTTGCAGCGTCGCATGGCTTCTTCATTTTCCCACTCCCACATCTCTGCTGGAAGGTATTCACGGCAGAACTGCTCGAATGCTATCTCTCCAAGGTTCCCGATTCGCTTTACATCAACGTCGTCTGCACCTTGCTTGACCGCTTGGTGGTGGGCGCGATTCTGATCGACCTCATCAGGGCAGAATTGATACACAACTCATTCAGTTGTTTCAGCCGCTAAGAAGATTTCCCTTAATTCACTCTATGAGTTGAGGATACCGCGGTCATGAGATTTAGTCATCATAAATAGATCGACAACAACACAAAATCGATGTGAGTGATGGGCCTCCAATTTAAAATGGTCTCTTTCTCCGTCTTCCCATTATCCATCTCCAGAGCTTTTCTCCATACCTGATATTTTCCCAGTGGTACGGGTCTGTATCCCAGTCTTCCTTTTCCACTCGCTTTAGTTCATCAAATGAATCAGTATTAGATTTTATATTTTCCCATCCACTATTAAAAACACCTTCTTGTATATTTGACTCCATTCCCTCCTGCCAACTTTTCCAAGTTTCTTTGCTAACTCGTCCATTCTGTCTCAAGAATATTTGTTCGTTGCACAAGTCGATATATCTGTAAATATCTTGTTTATTCTGTTCCCAATCTACGTCTTCACTGGCCCTTACTTTGACAGGCAAGTCCTGAACAATCTCTCTGTACTCCTTAGTTAATCCATCTTCAAACTCTGTGACAAATTGCATATTCTGCTGACGGAATTGTAAAAATACGAATGCCGCACCTAAGCCAGTAAGTAAACTTCCCACCGTCTGAAGAATAGCGAGTATTCCCATAGAACCGTTATTTCATCTATTTATTTTTATTTTGCTGGTTATTCCATGAGTCGGGGATGGCGCGGGTACGGATAGAGTTCGACATCAACCTCACCCTCTAAATACTGCTCACCCTCAGTGGTCAGCTCTATCAAGTCATGATCCTCCGTCAGAAACGCCACGAGGTCAGCATCAGCCAGAACGCGGCAGCGGTCCTGAATCTGCGCTTTTGTCGCGTGAATTCCGTCTCTTTTTGCCATCTGGCTCGCTGTGGACCACGAATCATCACGCAAGTGTTCGAGTATCCGGTCGTCGATAGACTGCTGCCAACGGGCGGTCTTTCGTATCGTCATGGTGGAGGACTGCTCACACGTCGTTCGTTTCTGGTTCAGCTGGCGTCGACAGCTCGGAAGCGTCATTCTCTCTATCAAGATACACGCCTTCCTCGGCGTCGTATTCCTCATCGAGATACGCTTCTCCTTCTTCAGTAATCACGTAGGCTCCATTCCCGACGTGGGTCAGAAGTCCATGCTCGGCGAGTTTCTTCATCCGACGGCCGATCTGAGTTCTCGACACGCGAACTAACCCACTGTCGTGGACTACTTTGGGCGTCCCTGTACCCTCGTTCTCTCGTATCCATTCGAGGATACGGTCATCCCATACACTCTGCCACGAACCCGATAGACGCATTTGAATAACGTATACTATCCTTCCTACCTAATTCAGTTCTTTTCTACAATTACTTACCAGTTAGGCATATATAGCCGTTCGATACATTTATGCATTTTCCGGGTAACAGTGTTGCTACGGCCGCCCGTAGATGGCTCTCGGCCATCGAGAACCGGGCCGTGCTAGGACACGGCCCAGAAGGTGGCTCCGCCCGGCAAACCAATGTCGTACGGAACCGATACGGGGAGTACTCCCCGCACGGAAGTAGTCGAATCGCCTGCTCAAAAGTCCGCTGTTCGCCCGGGTACGGAGTACCGCGTTCGGTGTCCAGATTGTAAGTTCTCGAAACGGTTCGACTCGTACGCCGACGCGACTTCCCACCAACGCCGCCATTCCTGCCCGCACTGTGACCGAATGCTCGGTCTGTCAGAAGTACCGAGCAGCGACGAAATGAATCGCTTGATGCTGCTGAAGCGGTCGCGGCTGCCTGCGAAGCCCGCCGTAAACTCCTCATCGACGGTCCTGCACCCTCAGTTTCGAAGATACTCGAGGCGATGGGTCGAGACGGTGACGGCTACCCACTTGGCGAAAAACCAGCGGAGGACGATGCGTTTGAGACTGCCCGCCAGCTGCTTGCCCCGATGGAGGAAGCGTGAGCGACGACCTCCAACCGATAGCTCCGGCAACCGCAGTGAATCTCTACCTAGATCACCGGGAACCGGAGCTATCTGAAAAGTCCCTCACGAATCAGCGGTACCGGCTGAACTCGTTCATCGAGTGGACCCAGTCGAAGGGAATCGAGAACATGAACGATCTGACTGGGCGCGATCTACATGAGTTCCGAGTCTGGCGTCGGCAGGGCAAAGGAAGTGAATACGGTGAGGTGTCGAAGGTCACCCTTTGGGGCATTCTCGCTACGCTACGGAAGTTCCTCGAATTCTGCGCCAGCATCGACGCAGTCGAACAGGGAATGCGTGAACGGGTGTTGCTGCCGGAGGTCGACCCTGAGGAAGCCTCGAAAGATGAGAAACTCGATACCGAACACGCCGAAGCCATCCTTGACTACCTGAACCGCTACCAGTACGCTTCCCGCGAACACGTCATACTCGGAATCCTCTGGCACACTGGTATCCGACTCGGTAGCCTCCGGTCGCTTGACCTGGGAGACTTCGACGCTGACGGACAGTACCTACAGCTGCGACACCGCCCGGGAACAGGAACTCCACTGAAGAACGGACGGGCTGCCGAGCGGTCGATAGCTGTCGGTGACTTCTACGCTGAAGTGATTCAGGAGTACATCGAGAATCACCGAGATTCGGTCACTGACGACTACGGTCGGGAACCGCTCATCACCAGCAACCAGGGCCGTCTGAGTGAGACACCTATCCGGAGTACCGTCTACCAGTGGACTCGGCCCTGTATGGTCGGCGAGTGTCCACACGGCGAGAACCCGGAGAGCTGTGAGTACATGACTCGGGACACTGCCAGTGGTTGTCCGTCGTCCCGATCTCCACACGGTATCCGGCGCGGTTCGATCACGAAGCACCTTCGAGACGGTACGCCGGAAGAGGTTGTTTCGGATCGGATGAACGTCTCTAACGACGTTCTCGACCAGCACTACGACCAGCGCAGCGAGCGCGAGAAGATGGAGGTTCGACGGGAGTTCATCGACGACGCATGATTCAGCACCAGTACACTCCAGCGGATGAATCTAGGAAACGCGCATCCTCGAATAGGCTAACAACCCGGCGAGTCCATCCTTATTTTACTGCCACAATTGAAGAATCCCCCCAACACTGTTAGAAGGGCTAGCGATGGGGTCTGGTGGCTTTTATCACACCCCAGATAATTGAAGTTGCAACCACATTCAGTAACGATATAAGAATACATTCAGCTATTAATAAGAGCGAGCCAATACTTGCGCGTTCTCCACAGGCTCATTCGAACTGATTCCAGACGTGCTTCGTAGGTTGCTCCTAATCCTCCAGATGCAAACAGTGAGGAAGTCAAATCCAACTGCTGTTTGTTTGCTGTTAACATGAGATAGAGCCCTACTGTCATATAGAAGATGGCACAAACGGTAATACATTATCCTGAATGATCATCGAAGCGTTGGTCAACATAATACAGACGTAACTGAACCAATCGTCTATAGTGAGATTCGTGCTGGTTTGGGACTGAGTAGATGCTGTTCAAAGTCGGCGGGCCCTGATTGAGCTATCATTAATATAGATTGAAACAGTACACTTATGTGCAATAGTTGGTATGTAATTGGATATGTTCGAGTGGGGCAGCCGGGGGGCTGGAGACCGGGGTGTATCGCATGTTCTGGGTGTGGTGTTGTTGGCAAGTGCAGTCATTATCGGTGCTGTACTGATCGTTCAGGTGGGGCAGCAGACGATCGGAGATATCAACGACGATGCGAATGTCGAGCTCGCTGAGGAGGTGCTGCTGTCGGTCGATCAGAGCTTCCAGCGGTCGGATACAAACGAGTCAGTCAAGATTCCCGACCGGGTTCGATCTGATGTCGCCGTCTCTGACGACGCGGCATACAACCTGACGTTGAACGGCCGCTCGGCCTGTTCAACGGGGAACCGTTCGTTGCAGACGATTCGGTATCAAGAGAACGGCCAACAGGTCGGCTACCAGGGCGGGGGTGTCTGGCGGATGACCGAGTCAGGTGCGACGATGTCGTCGCCTCCAGCAGTGAACTACGACAATGGGGCTCTGTCGGTCTCGTTCGCGAATATCTCCGGGCAGCAGATCGAGGGGAGTTCAGTTGCGATTCAGTCGAACGCGACGGCCAAGCGGTCTCACGAAGCGGCACTGCAGATGGCCCTGTTCACTGACGCGTCTTACGAGGACGCACGAACCGGCTCAATTTCGTCACCCAGCTATGAGTGTACTCCGTCGCAGGTCGCCAACGCGACACTGACGATCGAAAACAGTAGTTATTCCCGCGCGTGGGCGGACTGGGCACGGAGTACCTACGATGACCAGTATGTTACGGTGGCCCCGGCGTCTGTCAAACCGGGAGAGACCGTTCACATACGCTTTGCACTCGGCGATGTGACGAACCCGAAGTTCAAAGTCGAGGATGTCACGGTCAAGCCGGTTCCGTCAGACCCCGGAAAGGCGGACGTAACAGCGACGGTCCGTAACACCGGGGGCTTGGAAGATACGCAAGACATCACGCTGAAGCACAACCAGTCGGGGTCACCAAGCGAGGTGGACGAGACAGTGACCCTCGCCGGCGGCGAATCGACCACTGTGAGTCGGTCGCTGAGCGTCTCGACTGCGAAGCCACACAACTTCACTGTGGAGTCAAAGCAGGACGAAGACTACAAAATCATCAAGTATGCGTCCTCCCACGGAACGCCATCGCTGGACGTCACTGGCAATTCGATTCCGGCAACAGCACGACTGAATCAGGTCCCAGCGGCCCCGGTCACGGTCACGAACACCGGGCAAATGACCGCAGATCAGGAGGTAGCCTTCCGTGTCAACGGGACGGTACGCGCGACCCGAAGCGTGCTGGTCGATCCGGGAGAGAGCCGAACCATCGACTTCGGTCCGTCGCTGCCGACTTCGGAGAACGGGACGTACGATCTAGAAGTCGAGACAGGGGATGACCTATATTCGCAGCACACCGATGACGGTCACTACTTCATTGTCGGTGACGCAGGTGTCTTCGAGATTTCGTCTGTCTCGCCGCCGGGTGGATTGCAGAGTGGGGATACGGCGACCGTCGAAGCGACGGTCGAAAACACCGGCGACATTCGGAAATCCACCGACGTCGAAGTCCGTATCGAAAACGCAACGTCTGGCAGCGTTGTTGCGTCACAGAACACGACGCTTATCCTCAACGGTACGCGTCGAGGAACCGAGTCGGGGACCGCTTCAGTGACCAGTAGCCCGATAACAGTCGGGTCACCACAGCATTACACCTACGTCGTCGATACACCGGATGACACTCAGACAGGGTCCTTCGTCGTCGGTTCATCGCCGCCGCCGCTGTTCGAGATCACTGCTGCGGACGTCCAGAACCCCGTTACGCCGAACAACCAGACGACTGTCGAGTTCACTGTCGCGAACACTGGCGGCACGGAAGGGAAACAGACACTGCGTGTCGAGTATAACGGAACGACTCACATTGCGGAGGACGAACGGCTCGCCCCCGGAAAAAGCGTCACGCTCAATCGGACTGTCACAGCGCCTGGAAAGCCCGGCAAGTACTTGCTAACGTTCTCGACGGCGAACCGGTCGCGACAGGCGACGCTGTACGTCCAGCCGGACTCGCTGCTCGAAGGGAACGGCTCGACAGTCACGATCCAGCAGTCGGTCAATGCTTCGGTCGCACTGAAGGGCGCAGATCTGGAAGGGCTCGCGAATCCACGTTTTTCGAGTCCGTACATCTTCCACGCACCCGTTCAGATGTCGTTGTATGTCGACAACGGGTCCAGCCAGCGGTCGATCGGACTCTGGCGGGGGTACGAGAACGGCGATATCAACGGTCCGTATGCGGAGAAACGTCTCGTCTCTGACGCGTACGAGAACCCGTACTCCTACTCCGATTCGTTCGAACCTGGGACGGAGGTTTCAGTCTTCGCAACAGCCTATGACTGTGACGGGTATACCCGCACCGACCCCTCAATCAAACTCGCAGATGAGAATTACGCTACAGCGTACTGTAGCGATTGGGATAGATATGATACGACTACTGTCAGCCAGACACAGAACCAGCGGAATCTTGTTATCCTGAATGATGGCGATGAACTTCCATCTTTTAAACAGGCTGCAGAATATCAACGTAACATTCAAGATGTTCTCGGCAGCCGTGTGAATGACACGGGATACCTCCAATTGGGTGATGGCGAGCGTGCATTTCTGTACGAACTCTCGAAAAAGAACGCGTATCCAAGTAACGCGTCGGAACCAGATGACCCGGATTATAACGACGCCGTTGTCCTGTTCACAGTCAATGCGATCGAAAAAGACGTACAGACGGGTCCGGAGTACGAGTTCATCGATGTCAACGTCCCAAGCAAAGTTGATCAGACAACTGACGCGACGCTGACGGCCGAAGTAATAAACGTCGGCGGAAAGAGCGGTGAAGTTACTCTAAAAAGTAGCTTCGATGGCAACAGTACCGGAACGAAGTCAGCGACAATTGAACCTGGTGAGACCGAGACCGTCACGTTCACGCTCCCGACTAGTTCAAAAACTCCTGGAGAGTACCCATACACGGCCTCTATTGCAGGTTCACAGAAGAAGGCAAGCGGGAACGTACGTGTTGGCGATACGTCAGAAAAGTTCATGCAGGTCGATTCAGTCCGTGGACAGAGCGTCATCGACAGCGGCGACACCGCGACTGCGACCGTCAACATCACCAACGTCGGTGGCCAGGCCGGTACAGGTAATGTTTCCCTCCGTGCCAAAAACAACGATGACGCGAGTCCATCGTTCACTACCATCGACTCAGAAAAGATATCGACGATACTATTGCCCGGTGAAACACGGCAGTTTACGCTCGATCTGCCGTCTAGCCGCGGTAACTACACCTACTACGCCGAAACGTCGAACTCCACATCCCCGGAGCAGTCGTTCTTCGTGGGGGAGTCGAACGTTGTCGTCAACGAGACGCAGTCGGTGAACATTGGCGCGGAGACCTACAACACCTCAGAGCTAATCGAGCGTCGCGGCCACGCACAGCGGATGACTGTAGAGGTGCGCAATAACGGAACCGTCGGCGACGAGCGGGAAGTGAACCTCACAATCAAGAACAAAAGCGACGGGTCGACCGCCTTCGTAGGCTCCAAGATGGTCACCGTCGGGAGCGGCGACCTGACCAATACCGATCCGTTCCCGGCCTGGGCGGGGTACGACGTCGATCTCGACCCCGGCTACTACACCTATGAGGTGACTGTGTACGACGAGACAGCGAGCGGCACCGTGGCCGACACCGCGACGGGCGAAATATATCTCAAGAACGTCGACGAAACCGGGGCAACCGGAAACGACTCACCGGTTACGGTCGACTCAGACACGGTGACACTCGGTAGCTAAACGGTCGCAGCGGCATCCTTCTGCAGTCGCTCGTTCGTGGACAGTAGTTCACAGACAAGGCATTATGGCGGTTTTTAGGATTCGAACGCCGGCGATGTCTCTCACCGGTCAGGCGTACGCAAAGAAAAGTTGAGCTGTGTTGAACCGAGTTAGCCGAAGAGTTCGCCGAGGCCCTCACCGCTTGCCTCGTCGTCTTCATCGTCATCGTCGTCGCCGCCGTCGTCGGCAGCCTCTTCTTCGGCTTCCTCGTCGGCCTCGTCGGCCTCGTCGGCGTCACCCTCTGCAGGTGCGGCCGCGCCACCGCTTGCCGGCACCGGTGCCGCAGCGGCCTGGTCGACGGCCTCCTCGATGTCGACGTCCTCGAGGGCGGCGACGAGAGCCTTGACACGGGATTCCTCGACGTCGACGCCTGCGGCGTCGAGCACGTCGGTGAGGTTGTCTTCGTTGATTTCTTCGCCCGATTCGTTCAGGATGAGTGCAGCGTATACGTATTCCATTGTTGTAGTGTGTGTTGTTAGAACATCTCTCCGAGTGCGTCGCCGGCGTCGCCATCATCGTCGTCCTCGTCGGCCTCCTCGGCCGCGTCGTCGGCGTCCGCGTCGTCCTCGGATACGGTGTCCTCGTCTTGGTCGTCAGTCGGTTCCTCTGTCGCCACGTCGGCCTCGACGCCCTGGAGCTCCTCCGGGAGCGCCTCTTCGTCGTCGATCTGTGAGGCGAGCGCACGGACCTGTGCGTCAGCCTTGCTCACGAGGTCAGGCACGACCTCGGGGTCCTCGATGGCCGCCTGGAGCGCGAGGCTCTTGGCGTTGCCACGAGCGGACTGGAGCATCGTCGGGGCCGTCGTCGCAGTCGGGTAGTCGGCGTTGACCGAGAGATTGAACGCTCGGCCGGCAGCCGCCTGGATGTCGCTCCGGTACTCGTCGACGTCGAGTTCCAGTTCCTCGGGTTCGAACAGCACGCCGTCGGCGAAGACGGCGCGAAGGTCGAGACCGACCTCCTTCGGTTCGATGCCGAGTTCGTTCAGAACGTTTGCGAGTTCCTGAGAGACTTCCTCGCCGGTATCAAGCACTGTCGAGTCAGAAAGGACCTGAATGGAGCCTTCCTGAATACGTGCGTCGGCACCCACGCTCTGGAGTTCACCGACGAACGGACCGGGGTCGACGCCCGTGTCGCCTTCCGGAATCACGATGTCGTTCGGGGCCACCTCGCCGGCACCGATGGGTGCGGGCGTCTTGGAAGCCTCGAGTTCCTGAAACAGCGAGAACGGGTTGTCGTCGGTCCCGATGAGCCCGACTTGTCCGGTAATGTAGCTGTTGAGGTCTTCGAGTCCGTCGTCGACTTCGTCGAGCGCACGCTCGAGGAGCGTGTTCCGGGAGACGCGGAGCTCGGCAGTCCCGTGCAGGTCGCGTCGCATGTCCTGCAGCTGGCGGGACGGGATCCCGGCGATGTTGACGACGCCGACGCTCTCGTAGGACTCGATCATGTCCACGATGGCGTCGACCTCTTCCTGCTTCCACTCGGGGATAGTTTCCGTCTTGCGTTCGGATTCGGCGCTCATATCAGGCAACCTCCATCGCAGGCCCCATCGTCGTCTTCACGTAGACGCTGTCGATGTTGAGCGGGCCCTTCTCGAGGTCCGCGTGCAGACGGCGGAGGATAACGTCGATATTGTCCGAGATGTTTTCGGCGGACATGTCCTCCGCGCCGACCCGCGTGTGGAACGTTCGCCGTTCCCCGCTGCGGAGCTGCACGGTGTTTTTCATGCGTTCGATAACCTCGACGACGTCGTCGTCGGGGTCGAGCGGTTCCGGCATCTTCCCACGCGGACCGAGGACGGTCCCGAGGTAGCGACCGATGTCCTGCATCAGATCCTTCTCCGCAATGAAGAAGTCAGTGTCATCGGCGAGGTCCTTGGCGGCGTCGTCGTCGCCACCCAGTTCCTCGAGTTCATCCTCGTCGAGTACGTCGTCTGCGACTTCCTCGGCACGGAGGGCGGTTTCGCCCTCGGCGAAGACCACAATAGTGGTCTCCTGACCGGTGCCAGCAGGAAGCACGACGGACTCGTCGACGCGGTTCGACGGGTCGTTAAGATCTAAGTCGCGCAGGTTCACAGCGAGGTCGACCGTTTCGCGGAAGTTCCGCTCAGGTGCGTCCTCGAGTGCGCGCGAGACTGCGTTCTCTATTTCCTGATCTGCCATTGTTCACCTCCGTAGTACGCCAATCGGCTTCTACGGGTCAGTGAAACAGGCGGATGCCTGTCTCGTGCGGGTAGACGCCAATGCGACACTTAAACCCGTCGAACCAGCCCAAGGACCGCTGACAGGCGTGTTTCCGGTTCGCAGGGACCAGCCGTTGACGGGGGTCTAGCCGACAGTGCAGTGGCTCAGTAGCGTCGAAAGCAAGGGAAAACACACGCCAGTCGCACGGCGGTCCGACTTACGCCTGTGCTTCGGCCGCGAACACGTCGTCGTACTCGCCCGCGTCGATGCGTTCCTTGAACTCGCGTGGGTTCTCGCCTTCGATGGTGACACCGAGGGAGGTGCACGTTCCGACGACTTCCTTTGCGGCGTTCTTCAGGTCGTAGGAGAGCAGGTCGGGATGCTTCTGCTCGGCGATCTGCTTGACCTGATCGACGGAGAGGTCAGCGACGAAGTCTTCCTGAGGCTCACCGCTACCGGTCTCGAAGCCAGCCTCGTCCTTGATGAGTTCGGCCGTCGGCGGGACACCGACTTCGATCTCGAAGGAGCCGTCGTCGTCGTACTCGACAGTGACGGGGACTTCGGTGCCGTCGAACGCTGCCGTCTGGTCGTTGATTTCCTGTACGACTGCCTGCACGTCCACCGGTGTCGGGCCGAGTTCCGGGCCGAGTGGCGGGCCAGGGTTGGCCTCCCCACCGGGAACGAGGACTTCGATAGTTCCAGCCATACATAGTGGAATCCTCGCGGCAGTTTAAAGGATTGCGTTTCACGGATCGCTGCGTGAGGCTCCCGCACGCACGAACACTCACCGTTTGGACGCAATATCGGGACTGCTAGCGCGCCAAAGAATAGGTTCCCCGCCGCCTCAGGCGAACGTCACGCCATGCCGTGCGAGGAAATCACTCGCGTCTTTGATTTCGACCGGGGAGCCGATTATCCGAACCTGTTCACCCTCTTGATGAACACTCACAGTGAACCGTTGTTCCAACTCCTCGCGAATCCCGTCGAGCGCACCGACTGGCAACAGTATCTGCGTGCTGTCGCGGAACCGACTCGCCGCTCCCATTATCGACACATGACGCAGGATACCCTATAGGTGTGTCGAATTACATGAGCATTGTTTGACCATTTCGAACGGCAGAACGGCCCCGTTATCCGTGTCGATGGGGCGGCGTCGGCGAGGGAGGAAAGCCTTATTCGGTGCGAGGGGCCGACATACATCTAATGGGGCTCGAAGAGGAGATTCAGGAACTCGAAGACGAAATCGCCAGCACTCCCTACAACAAGTCTACAGAGGCCCATATCGGTCGGCTGAAGTCCAAGCTCGCGGAGAAAAAAGAGAAACTCGAACAACAGGCCTCCTCGGGCGGCGGCGGTGGCTACGGCGTCGAGAAACACGGTGACGCGACCCTGTCTCTTATACACATCTCTNTGAGACCGGTGCATACGAGTTCACCACGCTCGACGTCTATCCGGGGATGCTCAAGCACAAGGGGGCGAACATTCAGATTCTCGACGTCCCGGGTCTCATCGAGGGCGCTGCCGGCGGCCGCGGCGGCGGCAAGGAAGTGCTGTCCGTCGTCCGGACCGCGGACCTCATCGTCTTCCTCATCTCCGTCTTCGAGATCGACCAGTACGACCGACTCAGCGAAGAGCTGTACAAGAACAAGATCCGACTCGACCAGGACCCGCCGTGGGTCAACGTCCGGAAGAAGGGCAAGGACGGGATCTCGGTCAACACGGCCACCGGCGTCGAACTCGACGACGAGACGGTCAAAGCTGTCCTGCGCGAACACGGCTACGTCAACGCCGACGTGACCATCGGCGAGCAGATCGACATCGACCAGCTCATCGACGGGGTGATGGACAATCGCGTCTACCTGCCGTCTCTCGTCGCCATCAACAAGGCGGACCTCATCGAACCCGATTACCTTCCGAAGGTCGAAGACGAACTCCGAGAGCGGGACATTGACCCCGACGAAGCGATCTTCATCAGCGCCGAGGAAGAGAAAGGGCTAGATAGCCTCACCGAGCGTATCTGGGAGGAACTCGGCCTGATCCGGATCTACATGGACAAGCCGGGCCGTGGTGTCGACCGCGAGGAACCGCTGATACTCCGCGAAGGCGACACCGTCGACGACGCCTGCGAGAAGCTCGGTGGGAGCTTCGACGAACGGTTCCGGTTCGCTCGTGTGACCGGCCCGAGTGCCAAGCACGACGAACAGCAGGTCGGGCGCGACCACGAGCTTGCGGACGAGGATATTCTGCGGATCGTCGCCAACCGCTAGGTGTCGCGCGCTAGCTCACGCGCGCGCGATCTCGGAACGCGCTGGAGTAGATGCGTTCATGCGTGTGGAGCCCTGCGACCAGATATGGATCGCGGTCCCCGACGCCGTCTTGTTGCCGTCGTCGTTGCTGGCCTCGTCCCCTGGACAGTGGTGGTAGTCGGGACGGACCTGACGCTCGTCTTCTCCTTTGGCCTGTTCAACACGAACCCGCCGGAGCTCCTCTCGGTCTACAGCTACTTCGTTCGGCTTACCGACGCCCTCCCGCAGTTCATCGAGTCGTGGGGTTCGGGTGTCCTGCTGTATGCCTTTGCCCTGGCCAGCGCCGTCGCCGGTGTCGTCTGGCGTGAGGACGTTCGGCTCACTGCCCTCGCACTCGCGGGTGCAGGTCTGACTCAGTTGCCCGTGTTTCTGGGATTCAACAGACGGCTCAACTACGTGGCTGTCCCGGTCGGTTCCCTCGTCCTGCTTATCCTGGTTTGGTGGTACTATCTACCGGCCATCCGAGGCGACACATCGACACAGTGACCACGGTATCGAATCCGGACGGAACCGCCTGTGGCGGTAGCCTTTTCGCTCGCTCAGACCACGTACCTCGTATGTGGTCACTCGATCATACGATGATGCGCGTCGAGGATCTGGACGCCTCGCTGGACTGGTACACGACACACCTCGATTACGAGGAGAAGGGCCGCTGGGAGGCCGACACCTTCACCAACGTCTTCCTCGGTCCGGAGGATGTCCACGACGAGGGTGCACTGCTCGAACTGACGTACAACCACGACGGGCGCTCGTATACGATGGGCGACGCGTGGGGGCACATCGCCGTCCGCTGTGACGACGTGTACGAGGCTTACGATGAGCTGATGGACGCCGGCGTTGAGGACTACCGCGACCCGGACTCCTGTGGCGGCTCATACGCCTTCGTCACGGACCCCGACGGCCACGAGATCGAAATCGTCGAGCGGGACCACGGTGCGAAGTGGTCCCTCGACCACACCATGATCCGTGTCGAAGACGCTGAACAGGCTATCGGCTGGTACACTCGGAAGCTCGACTACGACCTGTTCCGCCGCGAGGAGTTCGACGACTTCGCGCTGTACTTCCTCAAACCCGAGGACGCCCCCGACGAGGCGATGTCGGTCGAACTCACCTACAACTACGACGGTCGGTCCTACGAACTCGGCGATGCGTGGGGACATCTCGCGGTCCAGACTGATGACCTCCACGACGCGTGGGAGACGCTGATGGGGCGCCACGCCGAGGACTACCGCGACCCCGAGAGCTGTGACGACCGCTATGCGTTCACCAAAGACCCCGACGGCCGCGAAATCGAAATCGTGACGAACTGACGGCACTGGCCGGTAGTGGCTGCTCTCACACCTTCCCTATTCTCACGCAGTAGCGATCAGAAGATGATCCTTCCACGGAGTCGTTTCTGAGCCAGCAGTCAGGATCTGTGAAACCCTAGTTTCTCAGTCCAATGAGATCAGCTCGAATGTGTACATCTGACCCGTCAGACGCTCGAATGACGATCCTATTCTAGACCTACAAGATGCTTATACCACATCTAATCACCACTGATAGTGTCTCTATGCCTGAATATTCATGACAGCCAGATTTTCTTACCACAAAACATTTACAACAGACACCTATCGTTTAGACTGTACCCCTACCCATGGCGCCAGAAGTGAGTACACCGGTCCGGTCTACACGCGATTGCAGTGATTGCGTTCCGACCACGTGGAAAACTGCTGGGGTCGCCCGATAGCAACACAAACTATGACAGGAAATTCAGATAAGATTCGTAGCCTGTTCCTGACGGCGCTGATGGTCTTCTCGGTATTCGCCGGGACCGTCGCGTTCTCCGGTGGCGCAGCCGCCGCCGCGAACGTTAGCGTCGAGCAGGCAGCAGAGTACGATAGCGGCACAGTCGAATTGGCACTCAATGGATCGACCGGCAGCGCAGTCCCGAGAGGAAACATCGATGTCTACATTGACGGGAACGAGAACCCCAGCAATTACAACGTCTCCTCCGTCGATGGGACTGACAACGGAGCGACTGGGCGCCTTGAGTTCAGTCTGGCTCAGGACGTTCAGCCGAACCGGAACCTGACCATCAAGGTTTCCGGCCTCAATGGCGGCGATGGGACGGTCATCGCTGAGGATATCGACGTGACATCCGAGACGATCACGACGAGCGGGACGAACGATACGGAATTCAACGCCTTCCGCGGCGAAGTGATTGCTGTTGTAAACGACACCGCAGACACCGCCTCCACGTCCATCGAGGTTGACGGAGACAGTATCGTTCTGTCTGACTCGTACGCTGACAACAGCCAAGTCTACACTGTTGATACGAGTGACCTCGACACTGGTGAAGACTACACCATTACTGTCGCCGACAATGACGAAGCAGTCGTCGGCGTCAGCGACCTCAACTTAGGGGTGAACATTGACGACGATGTTGGCGACGGTGCCAACATCGACGACACGGACACCCTCGCAGTCAACGTCTCCACGAACCGTGGTGGTGAGCCGGCCAACGCGACGCTGTACAACGAAGACGACGACAAGGTTGCCACGCAGATCAAGAACCTGAAAGGCAACGATAACGTCGTGTTCAACTTCGGTAACCAGAGCGAAGACGACAGTCCGTACTACGTCACAGTGACGGACAACCAGACCGGCGTCTCCGCAGATTCCGACCAGATCAACGTCTCTGATTCCGGTGAGGGTGACGCGAGCTTCGAAGACTCCGTGCAGGACGAGGTCGGTGACGTCGCCAACATCACCGTCCAGATGTCCAACACTGAGGACGCCGTCATCAACGTCGGCGATCAGAACGACGACAACTACGTCATTCAGGGTCAACTTGAGGACGAAAACGGTGACGGCGAAGTCATTGTCCAGTTCAACAGCTACACTGCTGGGACCAACAACAACAACACGGTCCTCAGCGTCCCCGGTGACGACGACCTTGATGTGATCGAAGAGAAGGGAAGCTACACTGATAGCAGAGCCAACTTGGAGGAGGACGTACTCGAACCTCAGTCCTACTCGATCAACGTGACTGCTGGGACATCCCCAGATGTCACCAGCCCTGATTCGGTTTCAACGCTCCGACTCAACGAGAATTCCGTCGAGAATATGCGGTCCTGGGTTGCACCGAGTGACGCAGATATCGATGACGAGGATATCGATATCTATGACCGCATCGGTGAGAACCTCACGCAGTCCGACGATGTCGCAGCGGAAGACGTCGTCGTCCACCAGATTGAGGCATCCGGTATCGAGGGTGTCCTCGAATACGAAGAGGAAGACAACGGGTCTTCCGACGTGACCGACGCGTTCGTCGCAGCTGCTGACACCACGCCGGATCGCATCAACGACGACAGGACCGCATCCGGCCTCCGACTCTACGTCAACCGGACCGACGTCGGTGCGAACGCGGACGAAGACCCCCTCAACTTCACGAACAGCAGTAGTGGAGTGACCGTCGTTGACGATCCGGACAACAACACCTACTTCGTCGCTCTCGACACCAGTGACGCCGAGTTCGAATCCGGTGACACGATCACCGACGAAGAGGACACGGAAATCAACGCCACCCTCTCCGTCCAAGAAGGACCACTGAGCGATGATAGTACGTCCGAAAGCGCACTCTACACGACGTCCGAACGCAGCGCGGAGCTGAACCTTGACGACGACGGCTTTGTCACCGTTGGAGCCGCGGCCGGACAGACTGTGAGCGGCGATACGAACGTCGCTCCTGGCTCCGAGTTCGAAGTCAAAATGGAGTCCGAGAGTGAAGTGAGCCCGTTCGTCGAACGACCGGAAGCAACTGTCGGTCAGGACGGCACGTACGTCGCTACACAAGACTTCAGCGACTACGCCGTTGGAACGAACTTCACCGTCGAGACACTAGATGTCGACGGTGACGAGGACTTCAGCGACGAGGAAGACGGCCGCATCGTCGAAGCCGACACGGCCACTGTGAGCATCAGTGATCAGGAATCCGACGGCAGCGAAGTCGTCGTTGACAGCGCCCAGCTGTCCAGCGGTGGGTTCATCGCTATCCACGAGGATAGCGCATCCGGCGATGTCATCGGGAACTCCGAGTACCTCGAACCGGGTACCTACGATGATCTCACGGTGACGCTCGACGAGCCGATGGACGAGAACTTCACCGCGGTCGCGATGCCGCATCAGGACACCAACGACAACGAAGCGTACGACTTCCCCGGCGATGACGGTCCGTACACCCAGAACGGCTCCGCCGTGACGGACAGTGCGAACGTGACTGTCACTGCCGAGGACCCGACGGACACGGAAACGGAAACGGAAACGGAAACGGAAACCGAGACCGAAACCGAGGATCAGACTGAGGAGATCACCACCATGGACTCCGGAACTGATGAAGTCGAGACCACGGAACAGACCGGTCCCGGCTTCACGGCAGCCCTCGCGCTCATCGCGCTCGTCGCTGCTGCACTCCTCGCCGTCCGACGCGACAACTAACTGGAATCGCTCCAGTCCCTGAACACCGTTCTTTCTTTCGCGCGCGTACCCGAGGAGTGCAAACAGACTGCAGACCAACTCAAATAGACTGCAGAGTGACTCGAGGACTCGTTGTTTAGATATTATTCCGTCCACTTCTGAACGGCTAACTGCCCATCGTCAGTCGTGACTGGATCACAGGCGAACGCTGGCACAGCACGGCAGTGATCCGGTACCTGCCCGACACCCCCTCGATGTCCGCCGCTGTGAAGGCGGCTTGGCAATCATTTGGGACCCATCCGTAGTCGAGTGATGGAACAAACTCGGATGGAATCGGAGGCGTGTTTCTCAGATCCGATCTCAAGAAGAGTCAACTAAATGTCCAGAACAAGTGTACATACCACTTCAAAATAATTATTACCCGACACGAATATGTAATTTGGATGTAACCTTTATCCATAAAGCATTTACCACACTTCCGGCAATATATCGACACCCCTACCCATGACGCCAGAAGTGAGTACGCCGGTCCGGTCTATGCGTGGTCGCGGTGACCACGTTCCGACCACGCGGAAAACTGCTGGGGTCGCCCGATAGCAAACACAAACATGACAGATACAAGCGAAAAAATCCGCAGTCTGTTCCTGACGGCGCTGATGGTCTTCTCGGTATTCGCCGGGACCATCGCGTTCTCCGGTGGCGCAGCCGCCGCCGGTGCGAACGTTAGCGTCGAGCAGGCAGCAGAGTACGATAGCGGCACAGTCGAATTGGCACTCAATGGATCAACCGGCGATGCAGTCGATTCCGGAAACATCACAGTATTCATTGACGGGAACGAGAACCCGAGCAACTACGGCGTCGACAGCGTCGTTGCCGACGGGACGAATGAGCGTCTTGAATTCACTCTGGATCAAGACGTTCAGCCGAACCGGAACCTGACCGTCAAGGTTACGAACCTCAATGGCGGCGCAGTCGTCGCTGAGGACATCGACGTGACGTCCAATACGATCACGACGACCAAGACGAACGACACGGAGATCAATGCCTTCCGTGGTGAAGTGATCGCCGTTAAAAACGATACCGCGAACACCTCGGACAACTCCCCGTCCATTGAGGTTGACGGAGACAGTATCGTTCTGTCTGACTCGTACGCTGACAACAGTCAAGTCTACACTGTTGATACGAGTGACCTCGACACTGGCGAAGACTACACGATCAGTGTCGCCAATAATGACGAGGCAGTTGTCTCGATTAGCGACCTCAGCCTACAGGTGAACATTGACGATGATGTTGGTGACGGTGCCAACATCGACGACACGGACACCCTCGCGGTCAACGTCTCCACGAACCGTGGTGGCGAGCCGGCCAACGCGACGCTGTTCGACGAAGACGACGACAAGGTCGAAACAATCGTCAAAAATCTTCAGGGTAACGACAACGCCGTGTTCGACTTCGGCAACCAGAGCGCCGACGACAGTCCGTACTACGTTGAAGTGACGGACAATCAGACCGGCGTCTCCGCCGAATCCGACCAGATTAACGTCTCCGAGTCCGACGACGGTGACGCGAGCTTCGAAACCTCGACCGTTCAGGACGAACTCGGTGACGTCGCCAACATCACGGTCCAGATGTCCAACACCGAGGACGCCGTGATTAACGTTGGCAGTCAGGAGGACGACAACTACTACATCCAGGGTCAGCTTACGGACGAAGACGGTGACGGCGAAGTTACTGTCCAGTTCAACAGCTACACCGCTGGGACCGACAACAACAACACGGTTCTCAGCGTCCCCGGTGACGACGACCTCGATGATGTCGATGAGGGTGGCAGCTTCACTGATAGCAGAGCAAACCTCGGTGAGGACGGACTCGAACCTCAGTCCTACTCGATCAACGTGTCCGCTGGGACGTCCCCGGACGTCACCAGCCCTGATACGGTTGGAACGCTCCGACTCAACGAGAACTCCGTTGAGAACATCAACACGTGGGCCGCTCCGAGTGACGCAGAAATCGACGACGACGATGTCGATATCTACGACCGCATCGGCGTGAACCTCACGCAGTCGGATGACCTCGCAGCTGAGGACGTCGTTGTCCACGAGATTCAGGCATCCGGTATCGAAGGTGCTCTTGAGTACGAACAGGAAGACGGCAGCGCGTCTGACGCAACCGAAGCGTTCGTCGCTGCGACCGACACCACGCCAGACCGTATCAACAGCAGTGATACGACGACGTCCGGCCTCCGACTCTACGTCAACCGGACCGACGTTGGCGCCAACGCTGACGCAGACCCGATCAACTTCACGAACAGCAGCGACGCGGTGACCGTCGTTGACGACCCGGACAACAACTCCTACTTCGTCGCTGTGGACACGAGCGATGTCACGTTCGAGTCTGGTGACACGATCGTCGACGAAGAGGACACGCGCCTCAACGCTACCTTCTCCGTTCGAGACGGTCCGCTGACCGACGACCGGAACAGCGATAGCGCGATCTACACCACGTCCGAACGTGACGCCACGCTGAACCTTGACGACAGCGGTGTTGTCACGGTTTCAGCCGCCGCTGGTCAGGAAGTCTCCGGCACGACTAACGTCGCACCCGGCACCGAACTCGAAGTCGAGATGGAGTCCGAGAGTGAGGCGAACCCATTCGTCCTCCGCCCGGAAGTTGAGGTCGCCACTGACGGTACGTACACCGCCATGGCTGACTTCAGCGACTACTCCGCTGGAACGAACTTCACCGTCCAGACGATCGACGTCGACGATATCAGTGACCAGGAAGCCTTCAGCGATGAGGAAGACGGCCGCATCGTCGAAGCTGGTACGGCCACTGTGAGCATCAGCGAACAGGAATCCACCGGTAGCGAAGTCGTCGTCGACAGCGCACAGCTGTCCGACGGTGGCTTCATCGCTATCCACGCCGGTAACGCATCCGGCGACGTCGTCGGCAACTCCAAGTACCTCGGGGCAGGCAGCCACGAGGACGTCACGATCACGCTCGACGAGCCGATGGACGAGGACTTCACCGCAGTCGCGATGCCGCACCGCGACACCAACGGTAACGAAGCGTACGACTTCCCGGACGCTGACGGTCCGTACACCTCGAACGACACGGCTGTCACGGACAGTGCGAACGTGACCATCGTCGAGGAGCAGACCGAAGCACCGGACACGGAAACCGAAACCGAAGCGCCGGACACGGAAACCGAAACCGAGGAGCAGACTGAGGAGACCACCACCATGGACTCCGGAACTGACGAAGTCGAGACCACGGAACAGACCGGTCCCGGCTTCACGGCAGCCCTCGCGCTCATCGCGCTCGTCGCTGCTGCACTCCTCGCTGTCCGACGCGACAACTAACTGGAATCGCTCCAGTCCCTGAACACCGTTCTTTCTTTCGCGCGCTACGTGGGTAGCGGCGGCACTGCCGATAGGTCGGTCTGACGACGACACCGCACAGTAGCGCAACGACAAAACATATAGGCCGGTTTGGCTAACGTACGAGCAATGAGTGAGACAGTCCTGCAAGCAGGTGTCGATATCGCTGGACTGTCGTTCGACCCGGTCGCGGTCTCGGAGCCGCTGATGTGGCTCGTTCTTGCGGCGTTTCTGGGAAGTGTGGCTGTCGCCCAGTATGACGAGCGACTGGCCCGTCCAGTCGCAACGGTCGGCTGGGGGTTGTTCGCAGTGTACTGGCTCGCCCTAGCTCCGCATTTCATTCTGATACAGAAGAGCGTCGTCGAAGGACTGGGAAGCGTCATCGCCGTCCCACTGTCGCTGTACACCGGCTATTTACTCTGGAACGGCCGGGAGTCGCTGCTGGTGTTGACCCGTGCCATCGGTATCATGGGCGTCATCTATGTGCCCTTCCTCACCATCGGGCCGCTCCGCCAGATGATCATCGAGGCCGTCACCGATCAGGTCGCCTTTCTTATGACGCTCATCGGGTACGATCCGACAGTAGTTGGCGGGCTCTCACACAACGGCATCGATATCGCATCGAAGCAGTACCCCTATGAGAACACGTTCTGGTTCGACGGGAACGAGCGACCGATAACGTACACTATCATTCTGGCCTGTACAGGTATCGGCAGTATCTCTATCTTCGCTGGCGGAATACTGGCAGTCAAGGCACCGTGGCGACGGAAACTCCGTGTGCTGGTCGGGGCCATCGGCATCATCTACGTACTGAATCTCATTCGGAATCTTGGGATCGCACTGGCCTTTGGCCTCCAGAAGGCGCAGTTCTTCCCGGGAGCGATCATGGCGCTGTTCGGCCTCAGCGACGCACAGCTCGTGTCCTACTACATTGTCGACCGGATGCTGGCGCAGTTCGGCTCCGTTATTGTCCTCGTTGGGCTGACGTGGGTGCTGATGCGGGAGCTACCGGAGCTCACCGTTATTATTGAGGACCTCCTGTTTCTGGTGACCGGAACCGAGTACGACCTCGGAACGACGTTCGAAAAAGACCAGCCGGAGTCGAGTCCCGCGACCGCTGGCGACGACTGAACTGCGTCGTGGAAACGACAGCCGCTATTCCAGGTCGGCTCCAGCAACCGACTCCAGTGCATCCGCCTCAAGTGGGTGGAGCGAGCCGGGAATGACAAGCAGATGTAGCGGGTCGCCGAACGTCTGCGTAGCGAGTTCGTCGAGCGTGTCAGCAACCACCAACGGGTCTGGACTGCCAGCCCTGGCCACGACAACGCCAAGTGTGTCCGGGAATGGCTCCGACAGCATGGCGGCGGCCTGGCTGGCGGTCATGTACGTGTCGTCACTCTCGTCCCAGTGTGGGTCGTCGACCTTGATGTCGAGGTAGACCAGCGTATGCAGGTCCCGGCCCCGATTGCCCTCGATAGTAGCGACGACGCTGTCCGGGACACCATCACCGCCGTGAGCGTCCTCGAAGGGGAGCGTCGTGGCCTTCCCGAAGCGGTAGTTCTGCAGGCCGGTCAGCGAACCGGCGGCAGTCTGGGCAGTCGTCCCGTGAACGATTCGGGTTTCGATGCCACGGTCCGCAGCCCGAAGCCGGAGGTCGGTGTGTGTCGTCGAAACCATCGTATCCCCGGCGGTACAGAAGACGACGTCCTCGCTCTCGGCGGCTTCGAGAATCGGCTCGGGGTCTCGCTCAATGCCGGCCCGGTCTCTAAGTTCGATACTCGTCTCCAACGTATCCTCCAGCGTTTCGATATCGGTACCGATCAGCCGGCTTGTGTAGAACTCAGCGAACACCCGGTCGGCGTCTCGAATGGCGTCGCGCCCCGCGACCGTGACCGAGCGCTCATCATAGAGGCCCAGCCCGACGAATGTGAGCATATCCGGAGTGGGTCGCCGTCGGGGATAAAGGGCGCGAAGCGTCAGGCTTACCGCCCGTGGTCGGGGAGGGGGAGTATGGGCGTTCCCTGCGTTCGCGTTCCCCGCGAGGCCGGCGAAGAGACACGCCAGCGCCTCGCCGAGGCAAACCTCGTCGACGACGGCTACGACATCACGGTCGCCGACGGACAGCTGTACGTCCCCGTCACCGACCCCACGGCGGTGCCGTCGGACCTCACCGTCGTGGAGGCAGACCCGCCGGTCCGCGAGGGCCAGACGATGCCGGCGGACGGACTCGACTTCGACCCGAGCTACGAGCGCATCGGCGACGTCGCGATTGTCGACGAAGACGACGACGAGCGGGCCCGGATGATCGCCGATGCGATCATGGATTCGGACCTGCCCGTGCGAGCGGTGTTGAATCGCGCATCGAAGATCAAAGGCGAACAGCGGGTTCGCGACTGGGACGTACTCGCTGGTGACGGAACAGAAGTCACCCACCGGGAGTACGGCTGTACGTTCGAACTTGACCTCGCCGAGGTGTACTTCTCGCCGCGTCTGGCGACGGAACGCCATCGCGTTACCGAGCAGGTCAGCGAGGGCGAGCAGACCTTCGATATGTTCGCTGGTGTCGGCCCGTTCGTGATTCCATTCGCCAAGCGCGGGGCAACCTCCGTTGGGACCGACATCAACGAGACAGCAATCGAGTACCTCCGAGCAAATGCGGAGCGGAACGGCGTCGCTGACCGCGTGACCGGTATCTGTGGTGACGTACGCGAGGTTACCGGCGAGTATGAGGGCTGGGCTGACCGCATCGTGATGAACCTTCCTCATAGCGCCGATGAATTTCTGGAGGCCGCTGTCCACTTGGCAGCCGATGAGTGCGTTCTTCATTACTACGATATCCAGCACGAGGACGACCTGTTCGGACCCGGCCAGCGAGCGATACGGGCGGCTGCGGAGCCGGCCTACGACGTGACGGTCAAAACGCGCCACACTGTCCGGTCGTATGCCCCGAAGGAACACAACGTCGTTCTCGACGTTCGACTGACGCGCTGAAACGAACAATTATGTCCACTCGTCTGATGGTGAGGAATAGTAGCAGATGGAGGTGAGCGAGGATGACGACATCGGCATCCACGACATCTCGCCGACAGCGTGGCGTCTCCTCCGTGTCGCGGCGGGGTTTGGCCAGCGAGAGGTTGAGGTGGAAATCGACGACATCATGCAGGCTCACATCTCAATGCTAGAGAACAACAACCGGAGTCTTTCGGAGCAACGACTCGAAGTGTTGTTCGAACTGTACCGCTCGGAGCTGACCACCGAGCAGGTGCGCGTGCTGGTTTCGAACTTCTAACCATGACCGAACCGACAGTCGATGGACGCCGAGACGCGGCAGCTGACCAGCGGGGCCGGCCATGACTTGGTCGGGTCGAACGCACCCGCGGCGAACGGCAGCGGCGATTGCCGTCGCCCTCGTCTCGACAGCCGCGATAGCCGCAGCCCCGACACCAACTGGCCTTGACATCGCTGCACAATACGCGCTAGCGACGATGGCCTTCGCGGCAATTCTGTGGGTGACAGACGCTCTGCCGCTCCCGGTGACGGCGTTGCTGATACCGGTGTTACTGACAGTGTTCGGTATCTACACCGAGATGGAGGCCGCACTCTCGGGCTTTGCCGACCCACTCATCTACCTGTTTGTGGCAGGATTCATGCTTGCGAAGGCGCTCCAGACACACAATATCGACCGCCGCATCGCCCTGCGCCTCATTAGCTGGATGGGGCGCTCACCACGATTGCTCATTCTGGCAATCATGGTCGCGACAGCCTTTCTCTCGATGTGGGTATCGAATACGGCAACAACGGCGATGATGACGCCTGTCGCGCTGGGCGTTCTTGCCGAGGTCGTCGGCCGAGATGTGCCCGATGGCGAGGCATCGAATATGCGAATCGCGACCTTGCTCGGAACGGCCTACGCGGCGAGCGTCGGCGGAGTTGGGACCCTTATCGGGACGCCACCAAACGTGGTCGCCGTGGCGTTTCTCGACAGACTCATCGGCGTCGAGATATCATTCGTGCAGTGGCTGGCCATCGGACTTCCAATCGTCGTGTTGACCCTCCCGCTGACGTGGTATGTCCTGACGTTCTGGCTGTACCCCCCGGAAGTCGACGACGTGAGCGGGGCGAAGGCGCAGGCGAAAGCATATCTTGAGGAAGAGGGACCACTGTCGGCGAGTGGTCGACGAGCGGCGTACATCTTCGCAGCCACAGCGGGCCTGTGGATTCTCGGTGGGCTCGGATTCCTGTTCGAAGGAATGCTCCCCAAACCAGTGTTTGTGACGCTGTTTGGCGGTGCGGGCGAGACTATATTCGGTCTGACAGGCCATCGTGGCGTCCTGTACCTCGTGATGGTCGGGCTGCTCGCAATCCCAGCACTCGTCCTGTCGGGGGCTGACGACTGGGAGAATCTGGTCGACATCGACTGGGGGACTATCATCCTGTTCGGTGGCGGCATCTCGCTGGCGGACGCGCTGGCTGAGACTGAGGCGACGACGTGGCTGGCACGGACTGTCTTCGACACACTGGTGGGCGCACCGCTGGCCCTCGTCGTGCTCGCTGTCGTCATCTTCACCGTGCTGGTGACGGAACTGTCCTCGAACACGGCGACGACGACGATACTCGCACCGATCCTCATCGGCCTCGGAAGTGTGCTTGCTGGAACGCTCGGCGTCGAACCGATACAGGCCGCTATCACGCTGACGGTTACCGGGGCTATCGCGGCGAGTTTCGCGTTCGCACTCCCAGTCGCGACTCCGCCGAACGCCATCGTCTTCGGGAGCGGCCACCTAGAGCAACGAGATATGATACGGGCCGGTGTCGTGCTGAACATCCTGATGACGCTCGTATTGACAGGGCTCGTTCTCGTTTCCTTCGCAGTCTTCTGGCCGCACATACTCTGGTAGGCCGCTTTTCGGTGTAGCTCGTTCTGAAAGAGTACTTGTACGTACACGCCTCCGTCCGCCACAGTATCCTTAACATTTAATAGGGTATGTCACAACGGGACGTACAGGCCGTGTATCATTGATACACGGGCGTAAAACGACCTATGACTGGAAAACAAGACCGACGCGCGTTTCTGAAGGTGGCAGGAAGCACAGGTGTTCTCGGACTGACGGGGCTCGCTGGCTGTTCCGGTAACGGTGGCGACGGTAGTAGTGACGGGGGCGATGGAAGTGGTGGCGGTGACGGTGGCTCTACCGGGGAAAGCGGTAGTGGAACGAACGTCATCACCCTTGGCGGGTCGATGAGTCTCACGGGAGACAACGCCGACCTCGGGCAGTTGTACAAGGACGCCTACGAACTGACCATCCAGCGCATCAACGAGTCCGGTGGCATCGAGGCTGGCGACGGCAACACGTACGAACTGGATATGGTGCTCCGTGACGACGGGACCGACGCTTCCCAGTCGAAGTCGATCTATCAGGAACTCATCGACCGCGAGGGGATCGACTACCTGCTCGGGCCGTACTCCAGTACGGTCACCCTGCCCGCGAGCGCCGTGGCCGCACAGAACCAGAAGCCGATGGTCGAGGGCGGTGGTGCGAGCCCGGAGATTTTCGCACAGGGTAACGAGTGGATTTTCGGCCTCCTGCCGACGGCGAACAAGTACGCCAAGAGCTACATCGATATGTGCCTCGCGCAGGACTCGGCACCTGAGTCTATCGCGATTCTTGCCGAGGACGGCACGTTCAGCCAGTCGACCGCGGAGGGCGCACGTAACAAGATCAGCAACACAGATCTAGAACTGGTCGTCGACCAGACGTTCCCGTCGGATACGTCTGACCTCTCGACGAACCTTGGCAGGGTTCGGGACAGTGGCGCAGATATCCTCCTGTTGTGTGCCCACCAGAAGCACAACATCATCCTGGCCAACCAGATGGAGAGTCAGGACGTCAACGTCGATGCGGCGATGGGAACCGTCGGGAGCCTCAACGACTCGTTCAAGGATGAGGCCGGCGCGAACGGCGACTATATGTACGGGCCATCCTCGTGGGCAGTCAACGCGGACTTCGACGACCCGGTGTTCGGCAAAACCGGCGACTTCGTCTCCGGCATCGAGGAGAACTACGACTACACGCCGGACTACCACAGTGCGGCTGGCGAGGCGGTCATCCTCACCTTCATGAACGCCTTCCAGAACGTCGACGAACTCAACCCGACGGCGGTCCGGGACCACATCCGCCAGACCGAGTTCTCGACAGTGTACGGCACCGTCGCCTTCGATGACAGCGGCGTCATCGACAAGAACATGCTGGTCTACCAGTGGCAGCCTGAGTCCGACCTTCAGATAGTGTACCCGGACAACGTGGCGCAGTCTGATCCGGTGTACCCGATGCCTGGCTGGAGCGAGCGCTGAGAGCGATGGCTGCCACCCAATTCGTCGTCAACGGCCTGCTGGTCGGTGCGCTGTTCGCAGGCGTGGCGGTCGGATTCGCGCTCATCTGGGGGGTCGTCGACATCATCAACCTCGCCCATGGCGAAATGGTGATGCTCGGTGGCTACACCTCTTACTGGGTGCTGACGCTGGTCACCGGGAATGCGGAGGGGTCGCCGCTCCTGTTCCTGGCGACCATCCCGGTTGCCATCGCCGTGCTGTTCGGAATCGGGTACGCGCTCCAGCGGATACTGGTTTCACGAGTCATCGGGACTGACATCTTCCTCACGTTGCTGGTGACCTTCGGCGCGAGCATCGCCATCCAGCAGCTGGCGATACAGGCGTGGTCGGCGAACCCGCGATCGATTCAGGTGAGCTTTGCGGACCCGTCGATGAACCTCGCTGGCATTGTCGTCCCGAAGATGAAACTCGTTGCCTTCGCCGGCGCACTCGTCCTCACTGCACTCCTGTACGTGTTCCTCCAGAAGACACGGACTGGACGAGCGATACGGGCCGTCTCACAGAACCCCGAGGCCGCGGCGCTAGTCGGCATCGACGTCGAACACACCCGAGCGGTGACTTTCGGCGTCTCCTCGGCTATCGCCGGCGGTATCGGCGCGTTCATCGCCGTCATCTTGAACATCCAGCCACAGATGGGACTCATCTACACGCTCAAGAGCTTCGTCATCGTCGTCTTCGGCGGTGTCGGAAGTATCCCCGGCGCGCTCATCGGCGGGCTCTTGCTGGGTTCCGTTGAGGAACTGGTCGCAGGGTTTATGTCCTCGCAGTGGACACTCGCCGTGACGTTCACTGCGCTCATCGTGTTGCTCGTCGTCAAACCCAATGGTCTGTTCGGACAGGGGGCTGAACAATGAGCACGAGCGACGAGGAGTCTCGGGGCGTCCTCCGGTCGGTCCTTCCGCCCGAACAGGTCGACCGGTTCCTCAGTACGTGTGACGCCTACGGCTGGCAACTGCTGGCCATCAGCACGCTCGCCGCGGCCGCGTTGCCGCTACTGGGGCTGGAGGCTGGCTATCGGATGACCGTCTTCACCGAGATGTTCCTGTTTGCCATCTTGGCGCTGTCCTGGGACCTCGTCGGCGGACAGACCGGCTATCCGAGCTTCGGAAACATGGCGTTTTTCGGTATCGGAGCGTACGCGACAGCGATTCTAACAAAAGACTTCGCGCTCTCGTTCCCGGTCGCGTTCCTCCTAGCTGGCCTGCTGGCGGTGACCTTCGCGGCCGTCATCGGCGTCATCGTCCTCAGGCTCCGCGGGCACTACTTCGCTATCGCTACGCTCGGTGTCTTGCTGGCCGCGCAGCAGATCTCCCGGAACCTCGATATCACCGGCGGGGCCAGCGGAAAAATCCTGCTCCAGACGCCGTCGGGCGAGACCTTCTACTACCTCTTCCTGGGGGTTCTCGTCGTCGAGATGGCGCTCGTGTACTACCTCTCGGGGACGCGCTTTGGCTTCGTCCTGAACGCCATCCGCGATGACGAGGAGAAGGCCACGGCGATGGGGTTCAACACCACCTACTACAAGACGGCCGCGTGGATGCTGGCCGGCCTGTTCACAGGCTTTGCCGGCGCCGCGTACAGCCTGTTCAACACGTTCATCGACCCCCAGACGGCCTACAACGGTGCGTGGAACGTGGAACTCATCGCGATGGCGCTGCTGGGTGGGTCCGGCACTGTCGCCGGCCCCGTTCTCGGTGCCTTCGGTCTCCACACCATCATCGAAATCGTGGAGACGTACGCGGTCGGGTGGCAGCTCGTTCTGCTCGGTGGGGCTGTCATCATCACGGTCATTGGCTTCCCCAATGGTGTCGTCGGAACGCTCAGCGAATACGCGAGCCAGATGGACTACTACAAACACGGCGGCATGGCCGCCACAGACACTGACGACGGCTCGGAGGTGAGTGCCGATGAGTAAGGCAACGAGCGGCCCGGCACCCGACACGGACAGCGGTCGTGCGGTGCTGCGGACGGACGGCGTCACGAAGCGCTTCGGCGGCCTGACCGCCGTCGACGACGTGGACATCGCGATCCACAGTGGCGAAATCATCGGCCTCATCGGGCCGAACGGGGCCGGCAAGTCCACGCTGTTCAACTGTATCACCGGGGCGCTGACGCCCGACGAGGGCCGAGTCTACCTTCAGGGCGAGGACGTGACGGACTGGCCCGAACACAAGATCGCACGGGCGGGCTTGGGCCGGATGTTCCAAGAGACCCGTATCTTCGGAGACATGACCGTCCGGAAAAACTTGCTGCTTGCGGCCCAGGAGGGTGGCGCTGACGTGTCCAGTCTCATGCGTCGCCCCGACAGTTCGCTGCTCGCCCGCACGGACGAACTGCTGGACTACGTCGACCTCGGTGGACTCGCGGAGACCCGCGCTGGCCGGATGAGTTTCGGCCAGCAGAAGCTGCTTGAGTTCGCGATGGAACTGATGTCGGAACCCGAAATCCTGCTGATGGACGAGCCAGCCGGCGGCATCAACCCCTCCATGCTGGGGAATCTCATCGACTACATCCGCAACGCCAACGAGGAGCAGGAGTCGACCATCTTCCTCATTGAACACAACATGGACTTCGTCATGGATATCGCCGACCGCATCTACGTTCTGGCCCACGGCGAACGCATCGCCGAGGGAACGCCAGAAGAGATACAGAATGATCAGCGCGTGCTCGACGCGTACCTCGGGAGGGAGTGAATATGGCATCCACACCAGACGCCACGAACGAACCGACCGGGGACCCGGTGCTTCGAATGGAGAACGTCACAGCAGGGTACGGCAACACCACCGTGTTGCACGACGTGAGTATCGCTGTCGAGGACGAACAGGTCGCCTGTCTTATCGGCCCGAACGGCTCCGGGAAGTCCACACTGATGAAGAGCATTTACGGCTTCGCGGATGTCCAGACCGGGACGGTGTCGTTCCGCGGTGATGACATCACTGGCCGGTCGCCCCAGCAGAACCTCGCTAACGGGATGAGTTACGTCCTGCAGGACGCCAGCGTCTTTCCGGGGATGAGTGTTCACGAGAATATGCTGATGGGCGGCTACGTGTTCAACGACGACGACCGCGCCGCCGCCCGCGCCGATGAACTGTACGAGGAGTTCCCGGTACTCGCTGACCTCCGGAGCCAGTCGGCCGGCACCCTCTCGGGTGGCCAGCGCCGTCTGCTGGAACTGGCCCGCGCGCTGATGGTCGAACCGGACGTGATGATGCTCGACGAGCCGTCCATCGGCCTCGAGCCGCGGTTTATCGACGACGTGTTCGAGCGCATCGAACAACTCAACGACCTCGGAACCACCATCCTGCTCGTCGAACAGAACGCCGAGAAAGGGCTCTCTATCGCTGACCGTGGCTTCGTGCTCGCAAGCGGTGAGATCAAATTCACCGGCACGGGGACCGAACTGCTTAACGACGAGGAAGTCGGACGCTTGTATCTAGGAGGATAATATATGTACACGATACTTGTCCCCGTCGACGCCGATGAGGACCGCGCCCGCGGCCAGGCCGCTTTCGTCTCGGAGCTACCGGCTGCTGAAACCGAGATCGAGGCTGTGATCACGCACGCATTGACCAAAGAAGAGGCGGAAGCGCCCGAGGAGATACGCAACGTCGAGCGGATCTCGACAGTCAGACTCGTTCGCGACTACCTCGAAGACCACGACGTCGATGTCCAACTAGCCGAGGGGCAGCAGCCGCCAGCGGACGGCATCATCGAGCTGGCCGACGAGTTCGATGCCGACCAGATCGTCATGGGGTCGCGAAAGCGGTCGCCGACCGGCAAGGCCGTGTTCGGGAGCGTGTCCCAGCAGGTCCTGCTTGAGGCGGACGACCCGGTCACCGTCGTCGGGTCCCGAGAGGAGTGAGAACGTTCCTCTCGGTGGCCCCGATTCGCAATCCTTATTGCGGTTATGCGTCCAACAACTGATGTACACGAGCGACGCGCCGGTGTAGCTCAGACTGGCAGAGCGAATCCTTCGTAAGGATTAGGCCGAGGGTTCAAATCCCTCCACCGGCTTCTTCTTTCCAGCATCGTTCTGACAGGTCTTCCTCATACTGATATTCGTCCACCAGCAGCCATCGGTCCTGCGTCGATGGCCTAGCGGTCCCTCACAAGCCGCATAAAAACGACCCTCGCCAGTGAGGCGATACCGCGACGGGCTTCTGGATAGAATTTCCGTCTGTAAACAATGATCACACAGTACAGACTGCCGGCGTGTACTGCTGTGTGCCCGGGAGGGCGGTCCAACGGACACACGTACGGGCAGTCAGACGGAGTGTGGTTCTGATGGATTTCAGAAACGCCTGGCACCGCGACGGCGATGAAGAGGTCTGCTGCATCGCATGTGGAGACACAGTTGCCCGGTCTGACGCCAGAGAATACGACAAGTACGGCGACCGCTGGGACCGTGACGACAAATCCTTCGAGTACTTGTGCAAGCCCTGCTACCGCGAGCACTGTCACTTCGGCCGGACCGGGCTGGAAGACCGACTCGAAGCGGCCGGTGCGGGGACCGTGAGCCGAGATGTGTTTCTCAGACGCTATCACGACTTGGCCGACGAAGCGGAGCAAACCCGCGCTGACGGTCACTAAGCCGGAAGAGGAGTGCCCTGTTCGGCGATCCGACACCGCACCACAGGCCGTTCAGGGCGTGATGACCGCTCGGCCGTCGATCTCCCGGTCTTCCAGCATCTGTGCGACGGTGTTCACCTCGCCGAGGTCGTACTGGGTCGTGTGGAGGTCGACCGCACCGCGCTCGACGAGCGCGACCAGTTCCTGCAGTTCGGTGTACTGACCGACGATGTTGCCCTGATAGGCGAACTCGCCGTTGACGAGCGCCTGTGCGGGCTCGTGGATGTGGCCGCCGTAGCCGATGATGTGGTGGTCGCCGCCGGCGGCACAGATATCGGGCGCGAGAGCCGTCGTCTCGTCCGCCCCGACAAAGTCGAGCACCTGCGCAGCACCCACGCCGTCGCTGATGGCGTCGACCTCGCTGGCGACATCTTCCCTTTCGGGGTCGATGGTGTAGTGTGCGCCGAGGTCGTCGGCGAGATCGCGGGCGGACTGCTTGATGTCGACGGCCACGAGGTCAGCGGCACACATCGCGTCGAGACACTGGAGGCCGATGTGGCCGAGGCCGCCGATGCCGATAACGACAGCGGTGTCGCCCGGGTTGAGGCCGTCGACGGCCTTCTTCGCCGCATGGTAGGCCGTGATTCCGGCGTCGGCGTGCGGGGCGATGTCGGCCGGGTCGACACCCTCCGGCAGCGGGATGACCGACCGGTCGCTGGTCAGCAACTGGTCGGCGAAGCCGCCGTCCGTCGTCAGGCCGTTGAACGCGTCGTTCTCGCAGTACATCGTCTCCCCTTGCCGGCACGGCCGGCAGGTGCCACAGGTCTGGACCGGGTGGCAGATGACCTGATCACCAGAAGAGACGATATCAACGTTGTCGCCCGTTTCGACGACTGTCCCGGCGTTCTCGTGACCCAGCGTCATCGGGAGGTCCTGCGGAACGTACTGCTCCCACATCCCCTCGATGATGTGGTTGTCAGTCTGGCACCAGCCGGCCCCCTCGACTTCGACGATGACATCGTCCCCGGACGCGACCTGTGGTGCATCTACGTCGTCTATCGAGAGTCCGTTCGACATATCGTGCGTGTACTCGTGGAGTCTGGCTGCGCGCATCGTCCTGTGTCCGGACGAAACGGCAATAAACACACATTATAAAATATTGGATATATTGACGGCACCGCTCGTTGCAACATTTAGAACTGTATTAGCCACCCGGCCAGCGTCTGTCGACGCTGGGGGAAAAAACAATGCGTGCGGTAACGCTTGCAGCTACTCAGTCCCGACTGGCCAGCAGTGCGGCCCCGAGCAGCGCCACAACGGCGACAGGAATCCCCATTCCGGGGCCGAAGGCTGACGACGGTGCAGGGCTGGTCGCGCGGATCGGTTCCTCTACCGGTTCGTCAGCTGCGTACTCCCAGACAGCGGTCTCATTTTGAACGATATCAGCGTTCGAGGACGAGACATCGGCAGGCATCGCCAGTCGGTACTCGACCGCGACGCCATCGCCGAAGGCAACGTCGGTATCCTCGTTCGCAGTGACGAACGTCCGGTCTTCGTACGTGACGTTGCCCTCGCTAGCGTTGACCGACACGTCGCTTTCCGGGCCGGGGTTCCAGTCCGTGAATGTCATCGAGAGTGTGACGTTTTCCCCCTCCAGCTCTTGCTCGTACGTATGGTTCGACATCCGACTGGTGTTCACGTCGGCCAGGAGATACCCTTCAACCGAGTCGTAGCCCTCCTGTTGGGCCTGGCTCTGAAGGCCGTCGTACGCCGACGGGGACATCTCGAGAGTCAGGTCGTACTCCGAAACTGTGCCGTCGGCGGCCACTGTTGAGTCAACTGTCGCCGTCACACAGCCGGAGAGGACGATGAGGGCAGCGAGACCGATCGCAGGGACAATCCGAGTCATACCTCACCGAATCGGGTCAGGTGGGATAAGCCTTGTTACCGGGGCCGATACGGCTCAATGTGTCAGGACCAGTAGCTGGTCATCAGTCCGAACCAGACAGAAGGGCGACCCGGGATCTCCGAAGGTGTTCGTCCGCTTTTCGCTTATAAAGAGCGTCTCGAATTCGTTGCCACAGGCCGGACAAGCGAACCCCTTCCGGTTCGACAGCGTCATCGTCCCGCGGTCGTCTTTCAGCAACTTGAGCCCGTGTCGGTACTCGTGTACGTCGAAGCTCCCGCTGACGTCTAGCTGGTCCATGCGTGTGAAACGAGCGGCGGCTGTCTAAAACTCGTCGGCGATCTACACGAGGTTCGCGCCCATGTAGAGCACGACGACGAGGAAGATCCAGACGATGTCGACGAAGTGCCAGTACATCGACGCCGTCGAGACGGAGGTGTGTCGTTCAGCCGAGTACTGACCGTAGTACCCGCGGGCGAAGACGATACCGAGGAGCACAGCGCCCATCGTGACGTGCAGGCCGTGGAGCCCCGTCAGACCGTAGAACGCGGAGCTGTAGATACCGCCACCGACGGTGAAGCCTTTGTGAACGATGAACTCGTAGTACTCGTACACCTGTCCGCCGATGAAGATGACGCCCAGCAGCAGCGTCGCGCCCAGCAGCTTCAGGAACCGGCTCCGGTTCCCGCTCCGGAGCGCGATGTGACTGTAGTGCAGCGTCACCGAACTGGCGATCAGAAGCAGCGTATTGACGATCACGAGTGAGCCGAACACCTCAGGAACGGCCGCCTGTGTCCAGACCTCGCCGCCACGAACGATGAAGTAGTAGACGAAGCCAGCGCCGAAGGTAGCGATTTCGCTCCCAAGGAACAGGAGCATGGCGAACTTCAGCGTCTTGTCCGAGTGGTAGTCCGTCCCGCGCTCCCAGAAGTCAGAGACGAAGGCGTGGTACAGCCAGCCGTAGATGCCGACGAGGAAGAGGCCGACGCTCCCGGCCATCGCCCCCGCCCCGACAGTCTGGCTGACAAGTGCGTTTTCGCCCATCGAGAGCACGAGCAGGGCCGCGCTGACGTAGATGCCCGAACCACCGATTGCCGTCACAAAGGGCCACCAGCTGGCCTCACCGAACCCGTGGGGCCAGTCCTCCGTCGCCGGGAGGTGATGCTCCCCGTGCCCGTCGTCCGCGTGTTCATCGGAGACACTCATACTAGGGCCCTTGCGAACGGAATACTAAAAGCCCATCCAATTCCCTGCGGAGTATGCCGCCTCCAGCCCGGCCCGACGGGTGACTCGCCGGCATCCCGGAAGCTACACGAGGGCGAAGGCCCAACTATCGACGATGACATCTGGGAGGCGTCGTACGGTCGCGCTGGTGGTATGCGGGCTGGGCTGGCTGGCCGCGACGGGGACAGCGAGCGCACACGGCGGCAGTCTCGCCGGTGGCGGCCGCGAGTCGCTGACGATCCCCACGTGGCTGTTCCTGAGTACCGGTGGTGCGGCCGTCGGCGCGTCGTTCCTGCTGGCGTCGTTCGTCACCGACCGCACATTCGTCGAGCGCATCCACGGCTGGGGACGGCCGCTATCTGGCGGTTTCGAGGGTATCCTGCGGCTCGCCGGCCAACTCGTCGGGCTCGGCGGACTGGCCGCGGTGTTCGTCGTCGGCTTCCTCGGACCGACGAACGCCCGGACGAATCTCGCGATACTGCTCGTCTGGGTCGGCTGGTGGGCCGGGCTCGCGATGACGACGTACCTCGTGGGGAACAGCTGGGCAACGCTCAATCCGTTCAAGACCCTCGCCCAACTCTTACCGACGCTCGACCGTCCGTACCCAGACCGCGTCGGGTCGTGGCCAGCTGTCGGTGGGCTGCTCGTGCTGGTGTGGCTGGAAGTCGTCAGCCCGCTCGCCGACCAGCCGCGCCTGCTCGCGTCGGTTGTCGCCGGATACACCGTGCTGACGATTGCGGGCGCACTCGTGTTCGGACCCGACGACTGGTTCGCCCACGCTGACCCGGTGGAGCGGGTGTTCCGCTACTACGGTCGCTTTGCACCTATCGGTCGCGACGAGGACGGGCTCCGGCTTCGGCTCCCCGGTATGGACCTCTCGACGCCCCGGCTGGTCGACGGTCCTGACGAGGTGGCGTTCGTGGTGGCGCTGCTGTGGGTCACGACCTATGACGGGCTGGTCACGACGCCGGCCTGGCGCGACCTGACGACGCCGATCGTCGACGCCGGCGTCCCGCCGCATCTCCTGTATCCGGTCGCGCTCGCCGTCGGGTTCGCCGGCTTCCTCGGCGTGTATCGACTCGCGGTCCGGCTCTCTCGGGATATGTCGGAGACGTATCTGGCCCCGGCGGTTCTCGCACAGCGGTTCGCGCCGCCGCTCGTCGCTATCGCCGTCGGCTATCACTTCGCGCACTACCTCGGGTACTTCCTCGTACTCGCACCCTCGCTGGCTGTCGCGCTCACGTCGCCGTTCGCGGACCCGGCAGTAGTGCCGACCATCGAACTACCGGAGTGGTTCGGTGCGATCGCACTCGCGTCGGTCATCATTGGCCACCTGGTCGCCATCTGGGTTGCCCACGCCGCCGCGTACGATCTGTTTCCCGCGCGCCTGCAGGCGATTCGGTCGCAGTACCCCTTCATCGCGGTTATGGTGTTCTACACGATGACGAGCCTCTGGGTCGTCTCCCAGCCGGAGGTGGCACTTCCGCATCTATGACTGACACAGCAACCCAACCAGTAGCCGATACGGCAGCGACAGATACCGACGAGGAAGCAGTCTACGATGTCCCGGCCGACGCCACGGCCTACCGGTGTTCGTATTGCGGCCGGCCGTTCGCCCGCGAATCATGGCTCGCGCTCCACCGTGGCCTGGCCCACCCAAGCGAACTCGACGACGAGGAGGTCGAGGCCTTCCGGGCGGCCCACGACGAGGAGGAAGAGTCGCTTTCGACGTTCCGACTCCAAGCACTGGGCGCGCTCGTACTCATCTACTTCGGCTTCCTGATGGTGTATGCACTCGTGTAGTTCCTGGGTTTCACCGCGCCACCGACACAGCGGACGGGAAGCGAAGCGTTGATGGGTCGCAGGTGACCAAACAGTGGGTATGGACCTTCGCGTTATCGACAAATCCGACACGGAACTCTCTATCGAAATCGCTGGTGAGGACCACACGTTCATGAACGTCATCAAGGGGGCGCTGCTGGAGACAGAGGGCGTCACAGCGGCGACCTACGACGTGAACCCGGAACAGTCCGGTGGCCAGACCGACCCGGTGCTGACTATCAAAACCGAAGAAGGCGTCGACGCGCTCGAAGCCCTCGAAGACGGAACCGACGCCGTCATCGAGAAGGCGGACAGTTTCACCGACGCGTTCGAAGCCGCCGCGTAATTCTAGCAGAGGACGTATGTGACGAACACCCGTTCGTCCGGGCCGACGTGGATATCGATACCGATCAGTCCGGCGTCCGACTTCTGAATCCTGTTGCCCCGCTCGATGTAACTGTCGACGAGCGCGGTCGCCAGCGCCGTCTCGTTCTGGAACTGGCCGAGTGACTGTGGCGTTCGGTCGTAGGCCACCTCGTAGCTGACCACGACTGGGCGGTCACAGGGGAGCGGGAACCGAGACACCCCCTCTCGCGTGGGTCGCTCCGCGTTGTCGTATCGCACATCGACGCGGCCCTTGTTGTAGTAGGCTGCGGCGTCGTCTATGGTCGCGTTCCGCGAGACCGTTCCGCCGCCGACGCCCGACCGCCGGACGTTATACACGTCGACGTATGTGTCCTCGACCTCGGCGAGCGAGAGCGAGTTGACGGTGTCACCGCTCCCGGCAGGGGACGCGATCGACGGTGGGCCGGTGGGGGTTTCGGCGGCAAAGCCCGGCAGCGTGATACCGCCCACAGCAGCGAGCACGATGAGGCCGAGCAGCAGTGCCACGGCGGCGTAGCCGAGTACGTACTTCGTTTCGAGTACATCCAGCCAGCCGGTCTGTATCTCATCGAGGGGATCGTCCTCCGGCGGCCCCGTCCGTCGCTCGAAGTTGCTTCCGCCACAGCGTTTGCACGGTGGAGAGTTCTTCTGGTGCTGGCGACCGCAGTCCAGACAGACCCACCTAGGTCCGCCCTCGACGACCTCTTCGTTGACCTGGGTCACGGCCTCCTCGAAAGAGCCGTGCCCGCAGTTGTCACACGGCGGGTCGTTCTCCTCGTGGGGTTTGCCACACCATTCACACCGCCATTTCATTGTTGAGTCTCCGTGTTGGGCGGATAAAACCTGCCCGATGCCCGGCCACAGTGCTGCGGTTCTCCGGTGGTGTTCCTCCACGGTCGCTCGGTCATCGGCTGACTCATCGGGGCCGTTCGACTCCGGTGACACCTGCTGCCAGAGGCTGGGCTGGGTGTGACTGCTGACAGCGGGAAGCGATATCGCACGCCGAGACGCGGGGAAAACCGAGGCAGCCGAGGCGACAGAAGAACTGCATCATACAGATATAATGACAGGTGTGGGTATTTAATATTGCTACCCTAAGTCGACGATGGCGTTACAGTCGGACCGGAATCCCCTTGCTGTCGAGATACTCTTTGGTCTCAGCGATGGAGTACTCGCCGAAGTGGAAGATGGAGGCGGCGAGGCCGGCGTCCGCGCCGGCATCGACGAACACTTCTTCCATATCCTCCGGGCCGCCACAGCCCGAGGAGGCGATGACCGGTGTCGAGACGGTGTCACAGACGGCTTTCATCAGCGGGATGTCGTATCCGTCCTTGGTTCCATCGGCGTCGATGGAGTTGACGAACAGTTCACCGGCACCGCGCTCTTCTGCTTCGGTGGCCCACTCAACGACATCCAGCCCGGTACCCTCGCGTCCTCCCTTGACCGTGCATTCGAACCAGCAAGACTCGCCGTCGACCTCGGTGTAGTACTCGCCGTCCTCGTCGAAGCGCCGGCGAGCGTCGACGGAGATGACGATACACTGGCTCCCGAACGCCGCCGCTCCCTCGTTGATGAGGCCGGGTTCGGCGATAGCGCCGGAGTTGATCGACACCTTGTCCGCGCCGGCCCGCAACGTCTCCTTGATGTCCTCGCGGGTGCGGATGCCGCCGCCGACGGTCAGTGGGATGAACACCTCGTCGGCCACGGCCGAAACTGTATCGAGCATCGTCTCGCGCCCCTCGGCGGAGGCGGTGATGTCCAGAAAGACGAACTCGTCGGCTCCGGACTCGTTGTACGCCTTAGCCATCTCTACCGGGTCGCCGGTGTACTCTAGATCCTCGAAGTTGACTCCCGTGTACACCGCCGCGTCCCCGTTCTCGTCCACGTCGACGTCGATACAGGGGATGATCCGTTTCGTGAGCGTCATTCGATACCTGTGAGTTCGACACAACACCGTTTGACCGTTTCGACTGGCGCAAGTGTCTGGCCGAGTACGCAGTGACAATCCGACAGCTACACGTACGACGCTCCAGAACCACCGGCTATGGCAGACGACCACCACGAGGAGGATCGGCCGGATTACGACCCCGAACACGTCGAACTGCCCGCGCGAGAACCGCCGCTTCGGTCGACGGCCCCACAGAGTCCGTTCACCATGTCCCAGGTCGGCACGGGACTCGGCGTACTGCTGGTCGGACTGGTGCTTACGTTCGGTATCGCGCTGGCACTGGCCTGAACAGGTTGGTATGACCACGTCGCCATCCAGAGATATCATTCTTGATACTTCTGGGGAGAGTATATAGGTTTCCACGCGAATAACCGTTGTACAATGTCTCCCCAGTCAGACGTGAGTACAGCGGTCGCAACGGGAACGTCAGTGGCGACCGCTGGTACGCGCGCTGGCCGGGAGGCGACAAGCGCTGCTCGTGACCGACTGGACGCCGATCGGGTGGACTTCTGTCAAGTGTTTGCTAGCTCGGGGTTCGATGCCGAAGCCGTTCTGGCGGGCGTGAATGCGCTCGTCGATGACGAGACAGCCGTTGTCGGCTGCACGGCTGGCGGAGCGTTCACTGAGGAGGAATCGATGGATACCGGCGTGGCCGTCACGCTCGTTACCAGTGACTCGTTCCGGTTCGATACAGCCCTCGCCGTCGGTCTCAGTGAGAACACTCGCGGGGCTGTCAGAGATGCTGTCCGAGCGCTTCCCGAAGATATCGAGGAACCATACCAGTCAGCGATCGTCCTCCACGACGGGCTGTCGGGCGTCGGTGAACAATTATCGTTGTCGGTCCAACGACGGCTTGGCCCCTATGTCGAATTCGCAGGTGGGGCCGCATCTGACGGTCTCAGAATGGAGTCGGCACCGGTGTTTTGCGACGAGTCGGTCGCCGAAGACGCAGTTGTTCTCGTACTCGTCTCTGGCGAGAAGCGTCCGATCATCACTGTCAACCACGGTCACAGCCCCATCTCAGAGCCGTGGGAGGTAACCGATGTCTCCGGAAACGTGGTGCACGAACTTAACGGTGAGCCGGCCTTTGACGTGTGGAAGGACGCTGTTCGAGACCACGCTATGGAGACATCAGGGATAGCTGTCGACGATGTCCCAGTCGGGTCCGCGGATCTCAGGAAGCTCATGGTCACGTACCTGTTCGGTATCGACCAGGGTGAGACCTACAAGATCCGCTGGCCCCGGACCGCGATTGAGGAGACTGGCGCACTGCAGTTCGCCGTCGATATTCCGGAGGGGACTGTCCTTCGTATAATGCATGGCAACAGAGCGGACCAGATCGCGTCCGCCGAGCAGGCTGCTGCCGACGCTGTCTCGCTGTGTGACGGGAACATCGCTGGCGCGTTCGTCTATGACTGTGCGTGTCGTCAGCTTCTCTTCGACGACGCGTTTTCAGCGGCTGTCGATGGTATCATATCGACCCTGTCGGCCCCCGTTGCTGGGTTTGAGACGTACGGGGAGCTGTGTATGCAGGCTGGACAACTCAGTGGCTTTCACAATACGACAACAGTGCTTTTCGCACTGCCGGAGTAACAGATGAATCGAACAGGACTCGTTTCAAAGTTCGCAGAAACGGTCGGCATCGAGAAGGCGTCGGCTATCGTCGACGACGCGATGGGTGACCTTGGTATCAGTGACGAAACGGAGATAGACAACACGGATGCACAGGACATCTGTGATATAATCCAGCACAACAACGAGGGATACGTTGCACTCGTCGCGAGTGAACTCCGCGTACAGCTGGCGGCACAGGAACGCTTTGACGCGCTCCTGGGGAACATCCCGAACCCGGCTGTCGTCGTCGAGTTTGAGCAGCGAGAACCATACGTCAAGTCAATCAACGAAGCGTTCGCGGACTCGTTCGGCTACGACCGGGCGGCTGCAGTGGGAGCGGAGCTTCGGACACTCCTCGCGCCGCCCGGAGCCGACTCCGAAGTCATCAGGACAGACTGGTGGGAACAGACTGGCCAGTCAGAGCAAGAGGTCAGACGGATGACCGCATCAGGCGAGGTCCGGACCTACCTGTTCCGGAGCACCATCGTCACCCGTGACAGCAGCCAGCTGGAAGGGTATGGGATATACACTGACATCACTGAACGAAAGCGCCGCGAACAACAGCTGAAACACCAGAACGAGCGCCTCGACGAGTTTGTCAGTATCGTCAGCCACGACCTTCGGAACCCGTTGAACGTCGCATCCGGCCGCACCCACCTCCTGCTCGATGACATCGAGGACCCGGCTGTTCAGGAGGGGCTACAGGAGGTCGCTGCGGCACACGAGCGGATGGCACGGATTCTCGATGACACGCTGACGCTCGCTCGTCAGGGGCGAGTCGTCGGCGAAACCGCGAGCGTCTCCATCGAAGCCGTCGCAGCCGACGCGTGGCAACAGGTCGAAACCGAGGACGCAACGCTTACCATCCAAACTGACGCGACCATCGAAGCGGACTCCGAGCGCCTCCAGCAGCTATTCGAGAATCTCTACCGGAACGCTATCGAGCACGCTGGCGCGGCATGCACTGTCGTCGTGTCCGCATCCGGGGCACACGAGCAGAACGGGTTCTTCATCGCCGACGACGGCCCCGGTATTTCACCAGACGACCGTGAGGTGGTGTTCGAACACGGCTACTCGACCAACTCGGACGGGACAGGGTTCGGCCTGTCGATCGTTCAGAGCATCGCTGAAGCACACGGCTGGTCAGTCGCAGTCTCAGAAAGCGAAATGGGCGGTGCGCGGTTCGATATCCGCTGGTAATCAGGCCAGTTCGTCCTCGATGACTGACCGCAGGTCGGCGATGTCCGCAGCGTCGTACGCCAGCGTCTCGTCGTTGACGGTGATATCGAGGTGGTTCGAACTGTTTGCTTCGCCCAGTTCCGTCACCGGGGCGACGCCGTCGAAAGCCTCGCGGACGGCCGCCGGGTCGGTCGTCTCGAACACCACGCGGCCGGGTCGTTCGTTGAACAGGAGGCGCTTCCGTGTTCCGCGGTCGACCGTGTTGAGCTCGACGGATGCGCCGGCGTCCTCGTGGACCATCTCGGCCAGCGTCACCGCGAGGCCGCCGTGGCTCACGTCGTGGCTCGCCAGCACGTGGTCGGCGTCGGCGACCTCGGCAATCGTCTCGATGGCCGCCGTCGACTCCGCCGGGAGGGCGGGGAAGCGGTCAGTGCCGCCGAACTGCGCGGTGTACTCGGACCCGCCCAGCCGCGGATCGGTCTCACCTTCCAGTGCGGTGTCGCCGACGACGACGAGCGTTCCCTCGCCGGACAGCGACAGCGGCGGGGCGTCGTAGCCTTCCTTGACTCCGACCAGCGCGAGCGTCGGCGTCGGCGGAATCGGGCCGTCCTCGGAATCGTTGTACAGCGAGACGTTCCCGCCGACGACCGGCACGTCGAGGTCGCTGCACATGTCCGCCAGACCGTCGACGATGTCCTTGAAGCCACCGTACACGTCGGGCTTCTCGGGGTTGCCGCCGTTCAGACAGTCCACGGCCGCGTGGGGCATCGCGCCCTTCGCGGCAACGTTCGTGGCGTTTTCCAGCGCGACGGCGCGTGCACCTTCGTACGGCGCAGCGTCGGTCCAGTTGGGGTCTGCGCCCGCCGAGAAGGCGAGCCCGGTCCCGGCCTCACGGATGGCGAGCAGGGCGGCGTCGTCGCCGGGCAGGACGCTCGTGCGGACCTGCACCTCGTGGTCGTACTGGCGGTACACCCACCGTTTGGAGGCGCAGTTCGGGCTGGCGACGATCTGCTCGAACGCCTCGTCCAGCGACGCGGTCGGCAGGTCCCGTTCCTGCTTCGGTGGTGCGTTGCTCGGTAGGTCGTTCATCGGCGCACCGTCGCCGAGGAACGCCGCGTCCACGTCGACGACCGTCTCGGCGTCTCGCGAGCGCTGCCCGCTCGACTCGTCCGAGGCAGTAGCCTCGCTGCCCTCGAACGTGCAGACGTAGTTCGTCCCGGGTTCGGTGAGCTCGCCGATGACCGAACAGCCCAGATCGAACCGCTCGGCGAGCTCGGCCACGCGGTCGACGTTCTCCGGCGCGACCTCGTAGACCATCCGCTCCTGGCTCTCGGCCAGCAGAATCTCCATCGCGTTCATGTTCGGCTCGCGCTGGTGGACGCGGTCGAGTTCGATGCGCGCGCCGAGGCCGCCCTTGGCGACCAGTTCGGACGACGCGCCGCCGAGACCGGCGGCCCCCAGATCGCGGGCCGACTCGACGAGGTCCTCGTCCAGCAGCGCCTCGTTGCACTCGACGAGCAGCTTCTCGGAGTACGGGTCGCCGACCTGCACGGCCGGCCGGTCCTCCGTTTCGGCGTCCTCCGCGAGGTCCTCGCTGGCGAAGGACGCGCCGCCGAGCCCGTCTCGCCCCGTCGCGTTGCCGACGAGAACGAGCTTGTTGCCCGGCTCCTGTGCCTCGGCGGTGATGGTCCGCTCGGGCTCCAGCAGGCCGATACAGGAGACGTTGACGAGCGGATTGCCCTCGTAGTCGTCGTGGAAAGCGACGCTCCCGGTGACAGTCGGGACGCCGATGCAGTTCCCGTAGTGGGAGATACCTTCGACGACGCCCTCGAAGAGATAGCGGGAGTGTTCCCGGTCGAAGTCACCGAAGTACAGGCAGTCGGCCAGTGCGATTGGATACGCGCCCATCGACAGCGTGTCCCGGACGATACCGCCAACGCCCGTCGCCGCGCCGTCGAACGGGTCGACGTAGGACGGGTGATTGTGGGACTCGACGCCCATCGTGATGTACATCTCCTCGCCGTCGCCGTGGGACGGGAGGGAGACGACGGCTGCGTCATCGCCGGGGCCGATGACGACCTGTTCGCCCTCGGAGTCGAACGCCGACAGTAGGGGGCGAGAGGAGCGATACGCGCAGTGTTCGCTCCAGAGGTTCTCGAAGAGAGCGGCCTCCGCCCGTGTCGGCTCCCGACCGATCTCCTCGACCACGAGTTCGTGGTCCGCGTCGGACAGGCTCATTACCTCGTCGTGGCCGCCCACAAGATAAGTCCCTTTCCATGCACCCGCGCTGGCAGGACGCGAACGTGCCCAGCGTCAGCAGCATACGAACCGCGTCTGTCGCGGCAAGCACCTGTACAGCGACTCGATACACTCCTTCGGCTGGACACTCATTTCTGAATACAGCGTATCACTGATATCGGCTGTGGGTTTTCCAAGAGCCACAATATGAGACATTGATGTGGTTGTGCCACGGATTCTGACTCAATACTCGGCGGGGCTACGTGACTACTCTCCTTTTCAAATCAGATAACTGGCCCTCGCAGTATATATGACCGCTGGCCATACCCCATCGCAGTATGGGTGCTGCCGATGGTGACTGGCTAACGCTGGAGGGGAGCTCCTTCTCCAGTCGGTCCTTCTCCAGCGTGTGGGCGGTGGCGCTGGCGACCTACGGCGTCGGCGACGTGGTTACTACCATCGCCATCGTCTATTTTGTCCCGACGTTCACCGAGGCGAATCCTGCGATCCGGTGGGCGATCCAGTCGTTTGGCGGCGGCGGCTTCCTCGGGCTCAAACTCCTCGTTATCTACTGCTGTCTCGGTCTGAGCATCTGGGGCGGCGTGCTGGAAGAGGACCCGCTGCTCTACTACGGCCCGCCAGCGCTCCTGACAGTGCTGGGGCTCGTCGTGACAGGATTCAATCTCACGCTCCTGTTTTCCTGAAACGCCCTCACGGGAACAGCCCTTCGCAGCGGAGACAAAAATGACAAGTCTCGGTCGTTGACGGACTATTCGACCGTCGTGTTGGTGGTGTTCCCGTCTGACTGGTTGGGAGCCGGTGTCGGGGTTTCGGACAGGAGCGCACTCGGCGGCGGCGAGGCACTGCCACCGCTTTCGGTCGACGCGGAATCAGTTCTATCCGGTGTTTCTGTTGGCGTCTCCGTCGGGCGTGGCGTCAGCTCGGTGGCGGGCTGGTCGGGTGCCGAGTCGCTGTTGTCGGTGAGACCGAGGGTCCCAACGCCAGCCCCGATGACGGCGAGTAGAACGAGAAGAGCAAGTCCCAGAAACCGCTTGTTGTAGGTCCCGTCCGAATCCCGAAAGATACCGCTATCCATCTCAGCTCCACCTCCGGCCAGCCGCGACGCCACGCTGGAAGTAAGCCAATACCATCGTTTTTGATATGTTGTTGCTTCTGTCGTGGAGGGAGCCGCCCCTGTCCCACCAAGCCACCGATATCCCACGTAGTCGGTTCGGTTTACAATATGTCGCCCAGCAGACGGTATAATTGTTTCTATGTTTTCAGCCGTCAGAACGGTATGCTCCCGTCGGACGATTCGTCTTTATCGTCCATCCGGAGTTCACCGGTTTTCCGGTACCGCGTTTCGAGTTGCTGGAGTTTGTCGTTGATACTCGTACTCTGGTGGTGGCCCGGGCTCACGCGGACACGAACGAGGTCGTACTCGTGGCGGTCCGACAGCCCGTTCCAGGCGCGGAACGCGCCAACAGTTAGGGTATCGCTCTGGGGGCAGAACTCGGTCGTCGGCGTGAACTCGGCTCGCAACACGCTCCCGTCATCCGTTTCACGGCCGTAGCGAAAGCCCGCGTCCGGATGCCGGTGGTCGAGGTTTAGCCGTGCAAGGTTGTATCCGAAAGTCATGTCGTACACGCCACGCTCGTCGAATAGGTCCATCGTGAGTCGGTGGAACGCGGCGTGGTCGGTGCCGGTCAGTACTGCTGTCTCAGACAGGAACGGGCCGGGGTCCGGGTTGTGTTCGGGAACGAACGTCCCGTAGCTATCGAACCCGACGTCTGAGCCGCCGCGGAGGCCGGAGAGAAGGCTCATACTGGAACGAACGGGCGGCATCCATCAGGACCTACTCCCGAACGTGTTCGGGAGAATCCCCTCGACGATACCCGACGAACATGCAGGTGATGCCAGCAACCACACTTGACCTGCGCGAGACGCCGCCGCCGGAGCGACACTCGAAGATACACGACTCCTTCGAGGCGCTGTCCTCAGGGGAAACGCTTCGGATTATCAACGATCACGAGCCAAAGCCGCTGTTCTACGAGATGCAAGCCGAGGTTGAGGCGTTCGACGCGGCGAATTACCAGTGCGAACAGGATGGGCCACAGAAGTTCGTCGCCGACCTTCCGAAACAATGAGCGAATCCACCGTCACAGAAACGGAGCAAGCAACGCTCGACGGCGACGGAGACGGTCGGACGAAGTTGTTCGACGGGGAGCCAAAGACCATCCGGTTGACGCTCGATGCGGGTGAGTCGATTCCGGCTCACAAGCATCCCGGCCGGGACATCGTGTTCCTCCTCCGTTCGGGCGCTGTAGACCTGACGCTCGGCGACGAGACGGTGTCGCTCTCTCCCGGCGACGTCGTCCGGTTCGACGGTGATCAGGACATTTCCCCCGCCGCAACGGCGGACAGCGAGGCACTGCTTGTTCTGGCGTTGTCGGAGTAGGCTCATACTGGTGGCCGCACTTCGTGCAGAGATCCACCACTAAGCGGGAGCAATATCCGTCACGGGATACAGCCGACAGTATCACTCGAACAGGGAGATCGCCGTTTCGATCCGCTCGTCGTCCGCACTCTTCGCCGCGTCCTGTAGACTTGCTCGGGGGACAGCGAGCAATCGGTCGACGAGTCGTTCGCTCAGTTCTTCAACTGCCAGCCGCTGATCAGCCGTCAGTTCGCCATCCTGCTGTAGTTGTGACAGCGTCCGTTCGAGTTGCTCCCGCTGAACCTTCGCACCACGGCTGTCGATACGAGCAATTGCTTCTTCGACATCGACAGGCGGCTCCGTGTTCTGATTCATCTGTGCCAGATGACCGTCACTGTCGCGTCCTCGGTCTCAACACTTTCGAAGTCGTAGCCTCTGTCTTCGAGTTTCGGGTAGAGGTGCTGTGGTGCACGGTCGTTGAACTGGACGAGGACGGTGTCGTCGTCCAAGTCCGCGAGCAACTCCAGCGTCCGCTTGAGCGGCTTTGGCGGCCCCAGCGACTGCACGTCGAGGTGTTCCGTCGGCGCATCATCGGGTGCACCAGTTTCCGAAATCAGGGCCGCGGTTTGCGCTGTTGGCTGGTGGTTCGACGTCATGTGTTCCCGTTCGGTTGTGAGCGGGCCGACCCTTTCCCCGAACATATTCGGCCACATTGCCAGCAGGGACAGGGTCGTACCAGACAACAATGAGCGGAATACCCGCCGACGTGGATGCAAACGCCGCACCGCCGATGACGGTTCCGCTGCGTCATTTCGTCGTCGCGCTGGCGTTTTTGGTCGCCGGTGTCACCGTCGGGATCGTCGAGGGGCGGGCCGGCCACCTCGCACAGGTCCACCTCCTGCTTGCAGGGTGGGTCTGTGTCACTATTATGGGTTCGTTGACACAGTTCGTCCCGGTCTGGTGTGGGATCGAACTCCATTCGCGCCGCCTCGCCGCTGCGCAGTTACCACTCGCCGCGGTCGGATTCGCGGGTCTGGCGGCCGGCTTCCTGACAGCAACTCCCGCATTGTTGCCAGTCGCCGGAGCCCTCGCGCTGCTCGGTGTCTGGACTCTTTGTTACAACATCGGTTGGACGCTACTCGCTGCGGAGCCCGACGTCACGGCGATTCATTTCGGCTGGGCACTGGTGTTTTTCGCCCTCGTGACGGCCGCTGGAATAGTGCTGGCTCTGGACCATGCTGTCGGCGTCCTTCCGCTGCTGGGAATCGGCCGACAGGGACTCTTGCTTGCCCATGGAACACTCGCTGTGTTCGGCGCGGTCCTGACGACTGTCGCGGGCGCGCTGGCCCAGCTCGCCCCGATGTTTACACAGGCCGACACCGGCAGTATCGACGCGGGGGTGCAGCGGGCTGAAACGGCTGTCTATCCGTTCGGCGTTCTTGGACTGGCCGGCGGTCGCCTGGTTGGGTCGCCCGTTCTGGCCCGATTCGGCGCGGTTCTCGTCGCTGCTGGTCTCGGCGTGGTCGCGGTGCTTCTGGCACGACAGCTCATCGGAGCGCGAGTCGAGTGGTCACCGATGCTGACCCGCTACAGCGTCGCGGCGCTGTCGCTGTTTCTCTGGGCAGGGCTGACGGTAGTCGCATGGTGGAACGACCCGCTGGCGTACGCTGGGCTGCTCGGTCAGCCGTCGACGGTGCTGCTCGTCGGCGGCATCGGCTTCGTCGTCCTCGGGACGCTGTATCACGTCGTCCCGTTCATCGTCTGGGTCCACCGGTACAGCGACCGCCTCGGTTTCGAGGACGTGCCGATGGTCGATGACCTGTACGACCACCGAATCGCAGCAATAGATGGCGTTGCACTAACTATCGCGTACGGCCTCCTCGTGAGTAATCAGTGGCTCGAGACACCGGACGGCACGGCGTTGGTCGCCGGAGGGCTCGCATTTCTCGGGACCGGCCTGTTCGCAGGCAACCTCGTTGCCGTCCTCGTCGAACACAGCCCGCAATCGCTGCCAACACTGCTGACCGGTCGTGAACACACGCCCGCTGAGGACTCGTAACTCAGTTCGTCGTAGTCGGCTGGTCAGTGTACAGCGAGTATGTCAGAATAAAGAACCCAACAGCGGTGAACAGTTCCTCGACAGTGACGCTCTGTGCTACCGGCATGCCGACGAGCTGGTGGAGGCTGCCGCCGAGTATTGCGCCCAGTGTGACGAACCCGATACCGAGACAGAGCGCTCGCATCGCTGGTGCCCGAGTGCGACGGTATGCGCGGTAGGTCAACGTCGTCAGTATCACACCGCAAAACAGCGTGACTGTCTTCATCCCGATTAACAACACGGCGTTCGCTCCAAGCATGGCTCTGATTGACACGTCCGCATAAATATACCGTCCGTAGCGTTTCCAGTCGGTGAGAATCCTAGTGTCACGACGCGATACGGACCAATTGCCCGCTCCGACTGAAATCGAGGCGCAAGAGGCAACGAGATTGCTTCGCGGGTACGTCGGTGGTCACTACCGAACGTACAGCGAGTACAGGATGATACCCAGGCCAATGGCCGTCAGCGAACTCGACGTGAAGACGCCCACCGGAAGCAGGTCTTGACCGAGATACCTGCCGACGGCGATATCGAGGACACCGCCGGCAAACGCACCGAGGGTCACCACCCCGAACCCGTACGTGAGCCACTTGTGCTGGGGGCTTTTCGTCCGGCTGTACGCCTGATACGAGTAGTACGTTATCAGTCCGCCGAGAATGAGGATCAGTGTCTTCGAGACGACGATGCCGACCTGTGAACTTGGGATGTGTACCATGGTTATGTCTCCTTTCGCACCTCAGACCAGAGGTTTTCGAGCCGTTGGTCCGGCGTCCGAGCACGATGTGAGATGTCGACGGTGAGCGACAGTTCCTCGTCGAGACTGATGACGACTTCCTCGAAGTCGATCGCGTACCGGCTGGCGTGTTGGCCGTCCGATCGGACCTCGACACCCTCGTACAGCAACGAGGACTCGGTCAGTAGTTCGAGCTTTCGGTAGGTCGTCGATAGCGGTACGCCGCTCCGGTCGGATATCTCGCTCGCCGTCAACGGTTCCTCCAGTACGCTGACAATGGCGCGACAGTCCTCGTCGTCGAGTGCGTCGAGGACCGCCTGTAACTCCGGCGTCTCCTCGTCAGCGAAGGGGTCCCGGACCATCCTTGCCCGACACTGCCCGCCCAAGACGTTTAATGTAACCGACTTCGGAGCGCTTACCGCCCGACACAGCCGATGTTTCCGCCACACAGCACGCAATATATGGGGGACTTATCTGTAACCGTGGCCTGGTTCCCAGTAACTGAGAACGCTTCTGCCGGTCTGAGAACTGCCTTTGGGGGTTTATACTGTGGTGTCTTACCCCCAGTTGCTTATGGAAGATCAGATCGGCGCACCCGGATCGGGCATCTCCCGTCGTGACTTCGTGAAAGCCTCCGGCCTCGGTGGCACGGTCGCGCTTGCGGGCTGTACCGCTCCGGGTGAGGTTCCAACCGAAGAGTCAGTCGACACCAGCACAACCCCAGCGGAATCCGACAGCGACCTCCCGACCACGTCGCCGCCAGAGATCGTCAATGTCGACGAGCAGGGCGGCGAAGTGACGCTCTCCTCCGTCCCGGCCAAACACGAGGCCCATCCCGGCGGGTCGATGGGCGGCCCCGTCGAACTGCCCAAGGTCTGGGCGTTCAAAGCCGACGACGGCGAACCGAGCGTCCCGGGGCCGATTCTCCGGACGACAGAGGGCGAGGACATGGAGGTCACATTCGACAATACGGACGGTATGCGCCCGCACACGGTCCACTTCCACGCCGTCCAGAAGCAGTGGGAAGACGACGGCGTCCCGACGACGACGGGCATCCGTATCGATCCCGGCCAGAAACACACCTACACGATCCCCGCGAACGTGACCGGTACCCACCTCTACCACTGCCACTACCAGACCCATCGCCACATCGACATGGGGATGTACGGCATCTTCCGCGTCGATCCCAAGGGGTACGAACCGGCCGACAAGGAGTACTTCATGACGCTGAAGGAGTGGGATTCCCGGCTCAACCGCCAGATGGCTGGCATGGATGCTAGCTACGATCCGCGGAACCGCCGTCCCGATACCTTCACTGTCAACGGTAAGTCGGCACCCCGGACGCTGCACCCGGAGGACGGCTCGCCGATCATCGTCGAGCAGGGCGACACGGTGCGCATCCACATGTGTAACAACGGGTACATGGACCACCCGATGCACATCCACAACCACCGCTTCCAGGTGACTCACAAGGACGGCGGGAAGATTCCGGAAGCCGCCCGCCACGATCAGGACATCACCAGCATCCCGCCCGCCGGACGGCACACGATCGAGTTCGAAGCCGACGCCGACCCCGGCATCTACCTCGCGCACTGTCACAAGGTCAGCCACGCGATGAACGGGACCGCGTACCCCGGTGGGATGATCACCGGTGTCGTCTACAAAGAGGCGATGGACACTGACATCTTCAAACAGTTGATGGATTACGCCGGCTACGAAGCGTAAGACGGCATTTCGATAGGCTGCATGAGTTGACTGGTCTTTTTCCCAGTACATATCGAACGAATTGTCCCTTCTCGCCGTCTGCCGAACACATGTTCCATCGGACAATAAATGAGATAGGGCTATACAGAACCAGTTGTCTTGGAAGTTGAGACTACAGCGGATTCGTAGATCTTTGATTCGCAGTGTCGGGCGGATTAGGACCCGTCAACTCGCGCCAATCTATGTTGGCAAGGTCGAAACTGCAATCATCAAAGCCTCATTCAAACGGTTTATGAGAGTTATCGAGGTTCGTGAGTACGGAACCCCCACCGTACTTCAACTGGCAAACCACGAACAACCAGCTCCATCACACAACGAACTCCGTATCGAAGTCGAAGCCGCGGGGGTCAATTTCGCTGACGTGATGCACCGTCGTGGCACGTATCCCAGCGGCCCTTCTCCCCCATATGTACCTGGGTTTGAGGTTGCTGGAATCGTTGATTCCACCGGATCTGCTGTTGACGCATTCGACAGTGGCGAGAGAGTCGTTAGCTATGTTGCAAGCGGAACAGGCGGCTATGCCGAGTACGCACTCGCCAAACCTGTTCATACATTCCACGTTCCAGATTCGGTTTCGCTTCATGAGGCAGTGGCGGTTCCTATTCAATTCCTTACTGCACATAATTGCCTGTTTGCGTGGGGTGGTCTCAACGAGAATGACCAGGTCCTCATCCATGCAGCAGCTGGTGGTGTCGGTACCGCAGCCGTACAGCTTGCTCGGGAAGCCGGTGCAGACGTGTTCGGTACAGCAAGCACTGACGTGAAACTCGACCGTATTGATGCTCTCGGCTGTGACCATTGCATCAACTACGAAGAAACACCGTTTGTCGAAGCGATTGATACCTTGACCGACAGAGAGGGCGTTGATCTCGTACTTGATGGCGTTGGCGGGGAAGTCCACCACAACAGTCTACGGGCACTCGCCCCGTTTGGGCGGTTGGTCGCCTTCGGTGTGGCGAGTGGTGAGGGAACGCAATTAAATTCCAGCGGGCTACTCACAAAGAATCTTCAAGTCTATGGCTATCACTACGGCAGTGCGCTCGCAGAAGCCCCTGACCGTGTCCTTGAGCCTGCTGATGGTATTTTGCAACAACTCGCCAACGGAACGCTTGAAGCTGTGCTCGATAACACCATCCCACTCGAAAAAGCCGCAATGGCCCACCAACGACTGGAAAATCGGACCAGTATCGGGAAAATAGTGCTTACTCTTTGAACGGAAATGTGTACACTTCCTGAACAGTAGATCCAGATTGATATCGTTTGAGTCCTCCTGACCTGCCCACACCATATGCATTGAGATGGCCAGTCTCAACGTCTGAATTGCCTGTTCATGCAGACATGTCTGGAACACTGACGGCCACATGTTCCGTCATACACGAATTCCGCATGAAATTGGCGTGATGACATCATTCCGGGTATCGGGCTGTGCTATCTGGCCCTCACAGTTCTCCGATGACGAGGCACGTCTTGCAACCGCGTGGGAGCGCCGGCAACTGAGTAGTTCCCAGTTGCTGAGAACACGCTAGTCCCGTTTTTCTTGGGGAGTCTAACAGGGGGATATGGAAGAGTTCGACCACGAGGTAGACGCCCCGCGCGGCGCAACAAGTCGCGAGTGGGAGGTGTTCGTCCGCGAGGACACGGCGGACCCACTCACCCACGTCGGCAGTGTCAGTGCGCCGTCCGCCGACATCGCCAGAGAGCAGGCAGCGTCGCTGTTCGCGCGCACGGCCGTCACACTGTGGTTGTGTCCCGCCGACGAGACGCACCGCTACCAGACGGATGCTGCGACACTCGGAACGGGGAAAACGGGGGACGACGCCACTATGAGCGTCGACGAGATGGAGTCTGAGACGCTCCGGGGAGAGAACCGATGATCTCGGTCTCGAAACTTCTCTGTGACCTCGACGCTGAAGGGGACGGCCTCCGGTACGACGCGGCAGACGAGTCGACCAAACGCCAGATCAGGGACGAAAAACAACGCCGGCCGGTCGTCGTCTGGAACGTCACCAAGCAGTGCAACCTCTACTGTGACCACTGTTACGCCGCCGCTGACACCAAAATCGCCGACGGCGAACTCTCGACCGCTGAGGGGAAGGCATTGCTCGAAGACTTGGCTGACTACGGCGCGCCGGTGGTGCTGTTCTCCGGCGGTGAGCCGCTCGTCCGCAACGACCTCGAAGAACTGGTCGCCTACGCGAACGAGGTCGGCGTCCGCCCCGTACTCTCGACCAACGGGACGCTCATCACCGAGGAACGCGCCGAGTCGCTCAAGGCCGCCGGACTGAAATACGCCGGCGTCTCCGTCGACGGCCTGCCGGAGCGAAACGACGACTTCCGCGGGGTCGACGGCGCGTTCGAGGGGGCAGTTCAGGGCATCGAGAACTGCCTCGATGCGGGACTGAAGACCGGCCTCCGGTACACGATCACCGAGCGCAACGCCGCCGACCTGGAGGGCGTCGTGGACCTGCTGACCGACGTGGGCGTCGACCGCTTCTGTTTCTACCACCTCGACTACGGCGGCCGCGGGACCGAGATCGTTGATGCCGACCTCACACCCGAGGACCGCCGGCAGGCGGTGAAACGAGTCTGTGATATGACCCGCGAGTACCACGACCGCGGGGAGGAAATCGAGACGCTACTGGTCGGGAATTACGCCGACGCGGCCTATCTCGTGGAGTACGCCCGCGAGCACATGAGTGACGCGCAGGCCCAGCGAGTGTACGAGTATCTACGGGTCAACGGCGGTGACCCGACCGGCGAACGTGTCGCCGACGTGGACTACCAGGGCAACGTCCACCTCACGCAGTTCTGGCAGGGGTACTCGCTGGGGAACGTCCGGGACCGCTCGTTCGGCGCTATCTGGGAGGACGAGTCGAACCCGCTACTGCGGGCGCTTCGGAACCGCGAAGAGCATCTCACAGGCAAATGTGCAGACTGCCGCTATGCCGGGATCTGCCGTGGGGCGTCCCGGCTCCGGGCGCTCACGATCGAAGACGACCTGTTCGCACCGGACCCGCAGTGTTACCTAGAAGACACTGAGGTCCACGGGCCGCCGCCATTTGACACCGGTGAGAACTCGGTGGCGAGCGGGAGTTCAGCTGACTGAGCCGGGGCGGTCAGCCCTACTTTAATCCCCGCCAAGCTGAGGGGGACCACTGATTCCTGCGTACCGGTAATTGCTACATGCGACCGTCGATTGACGGTCGTATCGTCGGGAAACACACGCTCAGTCTCGTGGGACAGATGGGCGTTCCTTCGGGCATTCGGCCGCCATGGACACGGCGGCCGGTTTGTTCTCTGTGAGCACTGGGGCGGACCGGGGCGTTTTTGCCCTGCCCCCCGTTATCGCTACCTGTGCAGTCGGTTGAGCTACACGCGCATTCGTCGCTGTCGTACGACGGCCGGGACCCAGTCGAGCTTCTCTTAGAGCAAGCCAGCGCCGTCGGACTGGACGCGCTGGCCGTGACTGACCACGACGAAATCGACGCCAGCCTCCGGGCGGCCGAACTCGCCCCGGAGTACGGCCTTGTCGGGATTCCCGGGATGGAGGTCACATGTGCCGCCGGACATGTCCTCGCCCTGGGGATTCAGGAGGCGATTCCGCCACACCTCCCCTTCGACGAGACGCTCGACCGCATCCGCGACCAGGGCGGGCTCGCGGTCGTTCCCCATCCGTTTCAGGAGTCCCGCCACGGCGTGTTAGAACACATCTCGAAAGACGAACTCGCCACCGCCGACGCCATCGAAGTGTACAACTCGCGGCTGCTGACTGGACGGTCGAACCGGCAGGCCGAGCGGTTCGCACGACGGCGGGGGCTGCCGATGACCGCCGGCAGCGACGCCCACATCGCCGAGATGGTCGGACAGGCGGTCACCAACGTCGGCACGGACGAGCAAACGGTCGAGGCAATCCTCGAAGCCATCCGTGAGGGCAAGACGACCGTCGAGGGGAAACGGACGCCGTGGCGCATCAGCTTCCGGCAGGCCGCCGGCGGGGCGAAGCGACGGGTCAAGAACGGCATCGCGGAGCTCCTACAGTGATGCAGGGAGCCGACACAGACGCCGTCGCCGACGCCCTCGAAAGCGGCGACGCGCTCCCTGATACCGGCGGCTTCGCGGGCGAAATGGACGGAGTTCTCGCCCGCGACGTTCTCGGGCGATACCCGCTGTTCGTGGAGCGTGCGGTCTCTGACGAGGCGCGACTCGACCCCGGGCAGTGGAGCCACGACCCGACAGCGTTGGCTGACCCACGGTCGTTCCCCGCTGGCTCGGTCCGGGACGAACGCGGGACGCGACAGCGGTGGTCGCTCCCGTCGCCGGACCCGTTCGACACTCGTGAAACGGCAGTCGAGCAGGTCCGTGCTGCTGTCGAGACGAGCATCGACGCCGTCGACACTGCTTCTCTCGCAATCGCGTTCTCCGGCGGCGTGGACTCGGCGCTGCTCGCGGCCCGGCTCGACGCGCCGCTGTACGTCGCCGGCTTCCCGGACAGCCACGACGTCGAGGCGGCGCAGTCGGCCGCCGATCTGCTGGGAACCGAGGTCCGCGTGGTCGAACTCACCCACGACGCCATCGAGCGGGCGGTCCCCGAGATCGCCCGCGCGACGAACCGGGTGAACGCGATGGACGTGCAGATAGCGCTCCCGCTGTACCTCGTCGCCGAGCGGGTCGCCGCAGACGGTTTCGACCGGCTCGCGCTCGGCCAGGGAGCAGACGAGCTGTTCGGCGGCTACGCGAAAGTCGCCAAGGCTCCCGAAGACCCCCGTGTGGAGGCCGACACCGTCCGCGGAGCCCAGCGAGAGGTCGTCGCTTCGCTCCCCGACCAGTTAGAGCGGGACGTGCTTGCACTGCGGGCCGCCGGCGTCGAGCCTGTGACGCCGCTGTTGCACGACCGCGTCGTCCGCGCCGCACTCCGGCTGGATGGCGACCTGCTCGTCGACGGCGAGACGCGGAAAGTCGCGCTCCGGGCGGCGGCCCGGGACTCGCTCCCGGACGAGATTGCGGACCGGGACAAGAAGGCCGCGCAGTACGGCTCGCTGGCCGCCCGGGAACTCGACCGCCTGGCGAGACAGGCCGGTTACAAGCGGCGGATGGACGATCACGTCACGCAGTACGTCGAATCGCTCGTGGACTGACCCAGACGACGCCATCGAAGTCGTTGCCGGGAAGTAATGATATGTAATTATACTTTAGTGGCCGGCGCAGATAGTTTCTTTTGAAAGACATATGTGGGTTGGACGCCACTCTATCGAATCTTCGCCAGTACAGTGGGGTGACCGATAATGACGCAACACCGCCGGTCCATCGCCAAGGCCGTGAGCTACCGACTGTTCGCGACCAGCGTCGTGTTCGGTATCGCCTTCCTGTTTACCGGTGAACTCGGTTCGTCTGCAAAAATCGGGCTTTCGGCGGCCATCGCTAAGACGGCCCTGTACTACGTGTGGGAACGGCTCTGGGCCAACATCGACTGGGGCGTCGCTGAGGCGTAAGTCACTCTTCGACAGCATCGATTGCTTGCTGGCCGACCTCGACGACATCTGCCGGAAGTTCCTCGCTCCGGTCCTGTAAGTCGTCAGCGGAGAACCACTCCCAGTCGTCGGCCGGCTGTTCGCCCGGTCCCGGCGTGATGTCGCGGCTCTCTGCCCGGCCGTAGAAAATGAAATCGATGTGCTGGTGGCCGACTTCGCCCTCCGCGTTGACGTTGATATCCTCAAGCAGGAAATGCTGCGGCTGGGGCATCGACTGGACCGTCTCGCTCTCGATGTTCTGCTGTGGAGCGATCAGGTCCACGTCGAGGCCCAGTTCCTCGCGCGTCTCGCGGAGCGCGGCCTCGTGAGGCAGTTCGTCGCGGTCGATGTGGCCGCCAGCGGGCAGCCACATATCGAGCTTACTGTGCTCGTGGAGCGCGACGGAGCCGTCACTAACAACGTAGACGGTGGCGACAAAATGGCGAGTCGTCTCCATACCGAACGAACGGCACAGCCGGCCGTTTAGGTTACGATACCAGTTACGGGTGGATGTTGTCTTCGGCTTCCAGCAGTTCGTGGTAGCGGTTACGGATGGTGACCTCAGAGATGTTGGCGACCTCGCTGACCTCGCTCTGGGTCACCTTCTCGTTGGTGAGCAGCGAGGCGGCGTAGACGGCGGCCGCAGCGAGGCCGACCGGCGACTTTCCGGAGTGAACGCCTTCTTGCTTGGCGTTCTGGAGGAGCTGGCGGGCGCGCCGTTCGACCTCCTCGGAGAGATCGAGGTCCGACGCGAACCGCGGGACGTAGCTCTCGGGGTCGGCCGGCTGGATTTCCAGACTGAGTTCGCGGACGACGTAGCGATAGGTGCGGGCGATCTCGTCTTTCTCGACGCGGGAGACGCCTGCGATCTCGTCGAGCGACCGGGGTGTGCCGGCCTGCCGTGCGGCGGCGTACAGCGACGCTGTCGAGACACCCTCGATGGAACGGCCGGGCAGGAGGTCCTCGTCAAGTGCGCGACGATAAATGACGCTGGCCGTCTCACGAACGTTCTCTGGCAGTCCAAGCGCGGAGGCCATCCGGTCGATCTCGCCCAGCGCCTGCTTGAGATTGCGCTCCTTGGAGTCGCGAGTCCGGAACCGCTCGTTCCAGGTACGCAGGCGCTGCATCTTCTCGCGCTGGCGCGAGGACAGGGAGTTGCCGTAGGCGTCCTTGTCCTGCCAGCCGATGTTGGTCGAGAGGCCTTTGTCGTGCATCATGTTCGTCGTCGGCGCACCGACGCGTGATTTCTCGTCTTTCTCCTTCGAATCGAACGCGCGCCACTCGGGACCGGGGTCGATCTCGTCCTCCTCGACCACCAGCCCACAGTCTTCACACACCGTCTCACCGCGCTCGCTGTCGGACAGTAACGACCCGCTACACTCCGGACAGACGAGCGTCTCCGACTCCTCTTCGTCCGTCTGCTCTGTCTCCGTTTCGCGCTCGTTCGAGTATCGGCGGATGCTGGTATCGGTCATTTGTTGGGGGGGTGGGACAACCGGGTATCGTACCCGAAAAACGTGTTGTAACCAATTGTTGTATCTACGGCGACTTAAAACTTTTGTCTGTTTCAGAAGTCCAATTTTCGGAACGGGAAACAAGAGTTGGCAAATCTTGTGTATTCGCTTCAATTATTGTTAACTACCCTATACATCTGCCCGGTGTTTCGAAACGCTTACCGCGCATCCAGCACTCCGGCCCGACATGAGCGACCCCGCCGTCGATCCCGAGGAGGTCCGGCACGTCGCCGACCTCGCCCGTGTCGACCTCGCAGACGACGAGATCGAGCGGTTCACTGAGCAATTTGTCGACATCCTTGATGCGTTCGAAGCGCTCGACGACGTCCCAGAGACAGAACGGGAGGCCGATCTCTCGAACGTGATGCGACCCGACGAGACACGTGAAAGCCTCTCGCAAGAGGAGGCACTCCAGAACGCCAGCGACACCGAAGAAGGGCAGTTCAAAGGGCCGAAGGTGTCGTAGATGACGGAGTACAACGGCTACGTCACCGACGAGACAATCGAGGGCGCGGACGACGGCCCGCTGGCGGAGAAGACCGTCGCGGTCAAGGACAACATCTCCACCGAAGGCGTCCGGACGACCTGTGGCTCGGCGATGCTTTCCGACTACGTGCCGCCGTACGACGCGACGGTCGTCGAACGGTTGAAAGACGCCGGCGCGACCATCCCCGGCAAGACGAACATGGACGAGTTCGGGATGGGGACGACCACCGAAACGTCGGCGTTCGGGGCCGTCGAGAACCCCGCCGCTGCAGGCCGCGTGCCGGGCGGCTCCTCCGGCGGGTCGGCTGCTGTCGTCGCCGCTGGCGACGCCGACCTCGCACTCGGAAGCGACACCGGCGGCTCCATCCGCTGTCCGGCCGCTTTCTGTGGCGTTGTCGGCATCAAGCCGACCTACGGGCTGGTCTCGCGGTATGGCCTCGTCGCCTACGCCAACAGCCTCGAACAGATCGGTCCAATTGCGCCATCCGTCGAAGGCGCTGCGGAACTGCTAGATGTCATCGCCGGGCCAGACGAACACGACGCGACGACGCAGGAAGCGCCCGAGGCCGATGGCTCCTACGCAGCGGCCGCCGACGGTGATGTCGACGGGCTCTCTATCGGCGTTCCGACGGAACTGCTCGACGGGGCCGACGAGGAAGTCGTCGAGACGTTCTGGGACGCGATGGACGACCTCGAAGCCCAGGGCGCGAGCTACCACGAGGTCGACCTCCCCTCTGTCGAACACGCCGTCGAGGCGTACTACGTCATCGCGATGTCCGAGGCGTCCTCGAACCTCGCGCGGTTCGACGGCGTCCGCTACGGGCAATCGGGCGGCTACGACGGCAACTGGAACGAGTCCTTCGCGAACGCCCGCGAGGAGGGCTTCGGCGAGGAGGTCAAGCGCCGAGTGCTCCTCGGAACGTACGCCCTCTCGGCGGGCTACCACGACAAGTACTACAAGAAGGCACAGGACGCCCGCGCCTGGGTCAAGCAGGACTTCGACGAAGCACTTGACGACGCCGACGTACTCGCCTCCCCGACGATGCCAGTACCGCCGATGAAACGTGGCGAGAGCCTCGACGACCCCCTCACGATGTATCTCGCCGACGCCAACACGACCCCGGTGAATCTCGCGAACCTCCCGGCGATCTCCGTCCCTGCCGGCGAAACCGATGACGGCCTACCCGTCGGGCTCCAGTTGGTCGGACCGGCGTTCGGCGAGCGGGAAATTATCCGGGCCGGCAGCGCGCTGGCCTGAGGGCAGGCCCCGTACGATTTTTGTTCGTTCCACCGAATAATCGGCCATGGCTGCCCTCCAGTCCACGACGTGGTCCCTCCGCGCACGTCTCATCGCGCTCGCAGTGGTGCTCGTTGCCTTCGACGCCGTGGCTGTCGGTGTCGTGTACGTGCTCGGCCATGTCGCGTTCGGTCTCCTGCCGCTGGTCGGGTACGATACCGGGACGCTGTTCTGGACGATGGGGTTCGATATCGTCCCGCTGTGGCCAGTCCTTCTCGTCGGAACACCGCTCGTTCTCGCCGTCCAGTCCATCTACGGCTACCGGATGACGCTTCGGGGTTCCGGGACAACTGCAACGGAATCGCGGGCATCCGACCCCGAATCCGTCGATGAAATGCGGGCAGAGATACGGCGCAGCGAAACCGCCGACCGCCTCCGAGAGCGAGTGGCTCGGCTGGCACAGACGGCGGACATGGCGACACCGGACGTGAGGGTCATCGATGCCGAGTCGCCAAACAGCTACGTCGCCAGCCGACCCGGCGAACAGACGCTGTTCGTGACCACGGCGCTTGTCGACCAGCTCGACGGGGCGGAACTCGACGCCGTCATCGCCCACGAACTGGCCCATCTCAAAAACGGCGATGCGTTCGTCATGACTGCGGCCGCGTTCCTCCCGACCGTCAGCGCGCTGTTTACTCGCACGCTCGGGAGGGCAGTGCAGTACTCGGGGCTTTGTCACTGGTTCCTCGGCGGCGACGACCGGGACGGGACATGGTTCGCTGGCGGGAACATTCAAATCGTGATGCTGCTCTTTGCTGTCATCGCGATACCCGTCACGGCAACGCTGTATCTCGCCAGCACGGCCTGTTACCGGCTCCTCTCACGGATCCGGGAGTACGGGGCGGACGCAGGGGGCGTCGCCATCTGTGGCTCCCCGGCGGCGCTCGCCAGCGCGCTGGAGACGTTGACAGACGACCAGCGCCCGGACAGGGACATCCGAACCGCTGAGACCGGCGTCCGAGAACTCTGTGTGGTTCCCCACGCCATTGCGCCCGACGAGCAAACCCCGCCGGAAGGGCGGGCCGAACGGCTCGCTCGCCGCTGGCAGAGCATCACCGAGCGGCTGCTGCCCGGGTCCCATCCAGATGTCGACGACCGCATCGCTGCGCTGGCGGAGCGACAGTCTGCCCTCGATCAGTACGAGCAGCCGTGACGAATGGGTACAGTTTACTCGCCCGCGGCCCGAGAGAGCGTATGAGCGACGACGCCGAAGGACGACTCAGCTGGCTCCACTGGCCGACGGTGCTAAAGGGGCTGGCGCTGGGAATCGGGGCCGGCCTGATACTGGCCGTGTCACTGGAGGATTTCTATCTCGGGATACTGCTTGGAACGCTCAACGGGCTCGCCTTCGGTATCGGCTGGTCGCACTCGCGGGCCTGAGTTGCGCGACTCAGGCGCTGTGCCGGCGACAGCTACAGCACGTTGTCGTACACGCCGGCCAGTTTGTCGATAGCGTGCTCGACGCTGATACCCTCCCGCCGGGCAAGACAGCGCTCTCGAAGGTGCTCCCGTTCGTCGAGGACGCGCTCGATAGCCCGGCGGAAGCCATCGATGTCGCCTTCGTCGTAGGAGTAGCCGGTTTCGCCGTCCTCGATGGTGTCGCTGAGTGCGCCGGCGTCGACACCGGCGACGGGCGTCCCACAGCAGTTGGCCTCCAGCGCGACTAGCCCCTGCGTCTCGACGGGACTGGGGAACGCGAACACGTCGAGCGTCGAATACAGTTCGGGGAGCTCCGAACGGTCCAGAAAGCCGAGAAAGCGCACGTCGGCGTCGCTGTGCTCGGCTGTCGTTTCGAGCGACTCGCGGGCCGGACCGTCACCGGCGAACACGACAGTTACGTCCAGCCCCTCGCAGGCGGTGATGATGTCTTCGAGGCACTTCTCGTAGCCGTGGCGGCCGGTGTAGCCGACGATAGGGCCGTCAGGGAGGTCGTAGCGGTCACGGAACGCGGTCGTGTTGACCGGTTCGAACACAGTCGTGTCGACGCCGTTCGGGACGACCGTCACCGGTGTATCGAGGCCGATAGACTCCCGGAGATGGGTCGCTGCGCGCTCGCTTGGCGCGATAACGGTGTCGGCACGGCCCAGGAACCAGCGTTCGTAGCTCTCGGCGCTGGAGCGGACCGCTGACTCGACAGCGCCGTTGAAGGAGACGTACTCGGCGTACTCGCTCGTGGGCGTGTGATACGACGCGACAAACGGGATATCGAGCTTTCCTGCGAGTCGCTGGCCCGCCATCCCGAGGCTAAACGGCGTGTGGGCGTGGACCAGTTCGGCATCGCGGACGCCCTTCGGTATCTGTGGCATCCCGAGCCGAAACCCCTCGTAGAACGGGAAGGGAAGGCTCCGGACCGGATACTCGTTCTCGGACGGAGCGTGGTCGCTGTTCGGATAGACCACACCCATGCGACCGCCGCGGTCGCGCCAGCGGTCCCGCCACGTCTGGACCGTATAGGTCACCCCATTGACGGTCGGCAAGTACGTGTCGGTGAACGTCGCGACGTGCGGCAGTGTCATCGCCGCGGCGTAGCAGGACCAGGGCTTAAACCGTTGCCATTGGCAAGCCATCAATCAGAAAGTTGTCACTGCCTAACAGGTGCCAGAGTTCTTTTCAGGGACCGTTGTGGATTGTGGACAATGGATCGGGACGGCTGGCTGTACGCCTGGGCACTCGCATCGGTCGCGCTGGGTGCGGGCTCGTTGCTCGTGCCGCTGTATTTCGTCGCTATCGGTGGCGAGACGTTCATGCTGGGCGTTCTCGCTGGTGTGGCCGCCGCCGCGGGTGCGCCGGGGGCACTGGTTTTCGGCCGCGTCGCCGACAAAACGGGAAAGCGCCGCGCGCTCGTCCTGCTCGCACTCGGATTGGCGACCCTCGCGCTGGTGGTCATCTCGCTCACGGAGGAGCCGTGGCTGGTCATCGTCGGCAACGGCCTGCTGTGGTTTGCGGCCGGCGCGGCAGCGCCGGTGCTGACACTGCTTGTCACCGCCGGAACCGTCGAGCGGGACTGGCCGGCGCGGTTCGCCATCCTGAACCGATACCAGGGCTGGGGGTGGGCCGGTGGGTTAGTCCTCGGCCTCGTGTGGACAGCGCTGCTCTCTAGACCACTCGGAGAGATCGTCGCTCAACAGTCGCTACTGTGGGTATGTGCGGCCGCTGTCGGCCTGTCGGCGTTTCTCGCGGCGAAGTGGCTGCCGTCCGATCCCGACGAACTCGACCGTCCACGGGGCAGTCGGATGGCGCGGGCTATCGCCCGGTCGCGCCGGCTGCCGCTCCGGAGCGTGACGTTCCCGGGCGGTCCGGGCCGGCTGTACTGGCTCACGCGGTCGATACAGCCCCGAGAGGTCGCGGCCCGGTTTTCACCGTCGCTGACCATCTACTTCGGCGCTGTCATCGCCTTCTTCGTCGGCTTCGGCGTGTTCTGGGGGCCGTTGCCGCTGTATCTCTCGCGGACGCTCGGCTACGAGTCGGGAATTATCTTCGCACTGTATCTCGTCTCCAGCGTCGGGTCCGCGCTGTGGTACGGCCGCGCTGGTGAACTTGCAGAACGCTACAGCCCGAGCGGGCTTCAGGCCGGAAGCCTGCTGGCCCGCGCAGCGCTCCACCCGGCTGTTGCCGCTGTGGGCCTGCTCCTCCCGGCCACGCTCGTCGGCACAGCCGTCAACGGTGTCGTGTTCGCCCTCATCGGCGTCGCCTGGGCCGTAATTGCCGTCACCGCGGCCAGCGTCGTCACCCAACTCGCGCCGTCAGCGATTCGCGGCGAGGCGCTCGGGTTGTACACCGCTATCTCCGGGCTGGCAAGCGGCGTCGGGTCGATACTCGGCGGCTGGCTCGGGGGCTACGACTTCCTGCTCGCGTTCGCCGTCGCCGGTGCGCTGGTGCTGGTCGGCGCGGCACTGGTCGCGGTCGTCTGGCGTCGCTCGCCGTCAGCGTCTGTCGAAACGGACCCGATCTCGGCGTAACACTGTCGGCTTCAAACGCCACTCAGGCCAGTTCTTCGTACGTCTCGACCAGCCGCCGGCCGACCCGGTCCAGGCTGTGTTCTCTGGCAGTCTTCTTGGCGTTCTCGCCCAGCCGATCACGAAGGTCGGGGTTCTCGGCGAGTCGCTCCAGCGCCTCGCGGAACTCGGCCTCGTCCGCACAGATGAGGCAGTCGTGGCCGTCCTCGTAGTACTCCCGGAACACCGGGATATCTGAGAGGACGACCGCTTTCCCGCAGGCCATCGCCTCCAGTACGGCGATGCCCTGATTCTCCGCCTTCGTCGGGAACAGGTACACGTCGCCGGCCCCGAACGCGCCGCGGATATCCTCGATCCACCCGGTAAAGGTCACGTTCTCGGGCGGGTCGTTCACCCACCGGGAGACAGTCTTGGAGGCCTGTGGTCCGGCGTCATAGGGGCCGAACCACGCGAAGTCGTGTTCCGTCTCCTGTGCGAGTTCACAGAACGTCGTCAGCCCCTTGCGCTCGAAGACGTTGCCGACGGCGAAGACGACCATCCCGTCCAGATCGTAGCGCTGCCGGTAGTCCTCGCGCATGTCCTCGTAGCCCGCCAGTGCGTCGATGTCGACGCCGTTTGTCATCGGCCGTATCGGCGCATCGACGGGGTAGGATTCGAGGATATCCTTCGTGTACTCGGAGGGACAGAGCACGAGGTCTGCCTGGGAGTAGAACCACCGGAGGTAGCGCCCCAGCGCCGGCGCGATCAGGTTCGACCCGCGGAAACTGTCCCGGAAGTCCTCGCGGGTGACGTGAGCGTGCAGAACGAGCGGGATGTCTGCCTGCGCCGCGTACCGGGCCACGGCGACGGAGCCGGGTCCGATCATGTTGCAGTGAGCGATGTCGAACTCTCGGAACATCGGGTCGTTGAACGCGATATTGCCACCCAGCGCCCACGCCGGATGGCCCTCCTGCCAGGGCGTCGTCTCCACCTCGATGTCGGTCTCGGACAGCGCCGCCCGCTGGTGGTCCACGGCGGTGCCGATGCCCGACCGGTCGAGGCGGTCGGCCAGTTCGAGATAATTCAGGACGCGCACGTCTCGGGCAACTCCGCCGGGGCCGAAAATCCTATCGACTTCACCCAAAAAAACGGACCTGATGCGCAGAGAGGTTCCCGACCCTTTTCCGCTGGTCAAACAACTACAGGGTGGGATTTTCTGGCTGTTCACAAAGTTTCCAAACTATGACCTCACATCTGCTAGCTCGTTCGGAAGGCATTTTCCCGACGCCGACACAGTACCGCCAATGACGGACGAGGCGACCATCGCCCGTGAGCGGATCGAGCGCCTCCAGTCGCTCGCTCGCGAGGCCGTTCAGGCCGGCAACGAGGAACGCGCTCGGTCGTACGTCCGTCGCGCTCGGCGCGTCGCTGAACGCCACCGCCTGCGGTTGCCACGGTCGTTCGAGCGGTCGACGTGTGACGCCTGCGACACGTACCTCCTGCACGGCCACAATGCCCGGTCCCGAACGCAGTCCGGCCACGTCGTCATCACGTGCGACTGTGGGTCACAGTCCCGCTACCCGTACGACTGAGGATTCTTTACGACTACTGGTTTTAAGGGGCTGTCCTCGCTAAACGGTGTACATGAGTGATTCTTCTCGACAGTCGCGGATACACGACCTCGACGCGACGCTTCGCGTCGGCAAACACGGTATCGAATCCGTCGCAGACGAACTCGACGACCAGCTGGAGAACACGGACCTCGTGAAGGTGAAGTTCCTCCGGTCGTCACGGGGCGGCACGACAGCCGAGGAGCTCGCCGACGACCTGGCTGAGATGGTCAATGCTGACGTGATTCAGGTCCGGGGCCACACCGCGGTGTTCGAGAAATGATGCAGGTCCAGCCCCTCGCGGACCTGCTCGCCGGTCTCGGCGTCCCAGCCGCCGGCTCCATCGCCTCAGCGGTGGTTTTCGTCGTCGTCTTCGTCCTCGTCTACATCCTGGGGAAGGCGATTGTCCTGCCCATCGTCGACCGCTCGCTCAAGTCGCGCGACCTCGATACCCACGCTCGGCGACCGCTGAAGAAGGTCGTCAGCATCGGTATCGTGTTCGTCGCCATCTCCGTCGCCTTCGGGATGGCCGAGTACGGGAACTTCCTGCAGTCGCTGGCGACCATCGCCGCGGCGGCGACGCTGGCCATCGGCTTCGCGATGCAGGACGTCATCTCGAACTTTGTCGCCGGCGTGTTCATCTACACCGACAAACCGTTCCGGATCGGCGACTGGATCGAGTGGGACGGCAACTCCGGCGTCGTTGAGGACATTAGCCTCCGTGTTACCCGCGTCCGGACCTTCGACAACGAACTGCTGACCGTGCCGAATTCGAATCTAACTGATGGCGTCATCAAGAACCCTGTCGCCAAGGAGCAACTCCGCTTGAAGTTCGTGTTCGGCATCGACTACGACGACGACATCGACGAAGCGACTGAAATCATTCTCGACGAGGCCAGGGCACACCCGGAGATTATGGACGACCCCGAGCCCTCGGTTCGCCTCGTTGAACTCGGTGACTCCTCCGTCGGACTGCAGTCTCGTATCTGGATCAAGAACCCGAGTCGGTCCGACTTCGTCAAAACGCGCGCCGAATACGTCAAGTCAGTCAAGCAACGCTTCGATGCCGAGGACATCAATATGCCGTACCCGAACCGGACCATCGGCGGCGGGCTGGAGATGACCGGACTCGACGGCGTCGTGGAACCGGCCGACGACTGAGCCAGCGCTGACGCGATATCGTCACAAGAAACCACGACACACCGATGTTTTACGATCTGTGCGACGCTACGTGTGGTTTGGAATCTCCGTGCCGGTTCTTTCCGTATTCGCTTCCCGAAAAGTAGGACGGACATCTCACAGTCATTCGCGTAGAACTGACTTCCTCAAATGGCGCTTTGCTGCTGACGAACCACTCGCAGCAAGATGCTACGGTAGCTGAGAGATTTGAACCACAGTCGGAGCAAACGCCTCCCTGATACAGATCCCTCAGCCGACGCTTCTCGGTTCTCACTGTCGTTCGCACAAAAGTCACGGGCGCTGAGGGACTTGACCGCTTCACAGTTTCTTCGACGCGTTCGGAGTCGTCCTTACCGTGTCTTATCCACTGATCTGGCCAGTGGCAAGCGCTTGCCCGAGAAGAGCTAACTCTTCCCGGTACTCGACTGTCTCAAGCCACCGATCCGGGAGTCCAGTAGCCCCGAAACGCGCGCCGGCGAGAGCCCCAGTCACAGCGCCAAGCGTGTCCGTGTCACCGCCACGGTTGACCGAGGTAACGATGGCTACTTCAGCGCTGTCTGCCGTCAGTGCGTCGTATAGCGAGGTCTGTAACGTGTGGACAACGTAGCCGGTGTTCTCCAGTTGCTGTTCATCGATGAGGTCCGGTATGAGACGGATGGTATCGACGAGTTCGTCCGGTCCATCGCTGTCGATACGTGCGATTGCAGCGGCGAGTGGCGACTCCGCACCACGGAGGAACCCAGCGATGGTCTGATTGAGCAGTACACACCCGTATTGACAGCGGGGGTCATGATGCGTAATCGCCGAAGACTGCTTACTTACTCGTTCGAGTGTATCTGTCCCCTCAGCAAATGCGATGGCGTGCGGAGCACAGCGCATGATGCTGCCGTTCCCGGCGTTTGACCCTTCTGCGCGGCGCTGCCAGACTTCCCGGCCGGCATCGCGCCATGACGTGCCGCTCTGGTATTCACTAATTGCGTCAGCAGTCATGAGCCCGATATCGAAGGGGCCGTCCTCGTACCACTCGGCGAACCGGTCAGCAATGTCCTCTCCGTCGAACGCCTGCTGCTCGGCGAGGCTACGCGCAAGACACAACATCATGTCCGTGTCGTCAGTGACGGTCCCAGCTGGTTGGCCGTGGGTCCCGTGGCCGAGCATCTCTGTCACCCGACCGTGCTCGGTAGCAATCTGCTCCGATGACCGGAACTCGACAGGCCGGCCGAGGGCGTCCCCGCAGGCAAGTCCCAGTAACGCCCCCTTCGCTCGTTCAATGAGGTCGACTGTCATGGATCATGACGAGAGCGTAGCCGATGTAGTGTTTTGGTTTCAGCGTGTTTCCCACGTAGACGCTGCCTTTCTCCGGTGTCTTCCTGATGCTTGGCGGCCACTACGACTCCACGGGTGTGACACCGGTGAGTTCGCTAAGCGAAGCTGTGATCGAACGCGCAGGTGGCGCGATGTCTGTCTCTATAGTAACACGGACGGTCACCTCAGTCGCCGACAGGCCGGGCTGGAGACGACAGAGATCCTCGATAGTGACAGCGAGCACGCCCTCAACGCGCGAGAGCCGCCGCTGGGCGTCGGTCGTGAGGCCACCGTCCGCGCCGTTAGGGACGCGAACTGTGACCGTCATCGTCGTCTGTCGTGTCTCGGTGTCACTGGTGAGTTCCATTGTCGTACCTCCATTGGTGGAGCGACCCGGCGGGCAGTCCCGACGCGCCACTCCGGATGCGCGAGAGGTGATTCGAACACCTGTTTCAGCCGTGGCATGGCTGCGTGATCGGCCAGACTACACGACTCGCGCAAAAACTGTAGAAACGGTTCAGACTGGCCGGTACGCCTCAATATCGTCGATGACCTGCATCGGTTCCTCGGCGTAGCCGATAAACTCCAGGACCTGCTCCGACCAGCCCGAGATGTTGTAAACGTTCTCGTAGCCTTCCGGCGTCACGAGATCGCCATACGATGCGAGGTCAATCATGTACAGCGCCGCTTCCGGCGCCACGTCTTCACGGTAGTCCTCGAAGGCCGCCTTGACCGTCCGGTCCTGGTCACCGAAGTGGTGTATCGAGTCCCAGATTTGCATGTCCGTGAAGAGGACGACACGATCGGCTTCGAGTTCCTCCTCACGGAGGTAATCGAGGACTTTCCAACCGTTCGTCGAGTTCCCGACATCGTTGTCGATACCCATAACGGCCCGCTGCCGCTGCAGGACTGGTGTCTCGATGTGGGTGGAAACAGTCCGGAAGTCTGTCCCGAAGCCGCCAACGCGGGCACCCTGCTCGGCAAGGACTGCACCGAACAGCGCTCCGATCTCCTTGCGCTGGAGCGACCCTCGATGAGAGAGCATAGCGGTCATCGATCCCGAGAGGTCCACGCCGACGAACGTGTCACCGAGGCCGTCAGGGACGTGCTCAATAGCCACGTCCACGGCTTGTTCGAGCCAGCGCTCGACCTCGGGCGCCTCGATACCAGCGTCCTGCAGCGCCGTGTACGCCTGGTAATACCGGAACGGGTACAGCGGCGCATGCCGGACCGAATCGAGGTCGAGGTGGCCGACAATCGTCTCCCCGTCGACCCCGGCTTCGAGCATGTTCCGGAGGTTCCGAATTGAGGCGAAGATAGGCAGCGAGTACTTGTCGTCTTCGATGAGTGTCTCCCACGCCTTGGCGGTGTTCCCGCGTTCAGAGATGACTGTCTCCCATGTATTCGGTGACGGCAGTGGGTCGACATCCGGGTAGTCGTCGAGGTCACCACGCATGAACCGCTCGAACAGGTCTTCTTGTTCGTCGTTAACCGGCGTCGGGTGGACACGGTTGAATACGTCGTGCAGCGTCACCTCCCGCCGTGGCAGCGCGTACTTCTCCAGCGAGTACGCGTCGGCCATTCCGACCAGCGCGTCTTCGATACCACGCCGTAGCGGCCACGGCGCAGTGCCGCCAAACAGCGTGTCGTGGACTGCCAGTGCCGTCGCTGTTTCGTCCATCCGCTGGACGATGGCCGGCGTCCACGCCCGAATGAGCGACTCGTCCGAGTCGTCTTTGAACCGGTCGTCGTTCGCGGCGAGCACAAGCAGCACCTGCGGGATGTCCCGGAGATGCATCTCCTGACGCGCGTACGCGGCCAGTTTGAGGACGAACTCCGGATCTTCGGCCGCCGCGGCGTCGAACCGCTTGACGACCGCCCGCAGGTGCTCGGTGTCGTCCTCGTAGTACGAATCCTCCAGCAGCTGGTTGATCGTTCGTTTGTACAGTGCGAGTCGTGGGTCCGCAGGCTGGAACGCTTCACCGCCCTCGTGGTTGGTGGTGCGTGTCGCCTCCGCGACCGTCTGTTTCGTATCGTTCAGTTTCATGCTATCACCGGCGTCGCAAGAGTCGACGCCGAACCCGCTCACCGCGAGCGGAACACGTCCCTGACAGGATTCGAACCTGTGGCACCCGGCTTCGAAGGCCGGTGCTCGTTCCGAACTGAGCTACAGGGACAAGCGGTGGTCGGAAAATCGCTGGAGCGAGGGATACTGTGTTACCAGTTACACCAGAGCGGCCGGTCCGCTCCCGGGACTCGAACCCGGAGTAGTCGCTCCACAAGCGAAGGAACACTCCAGCTCGGCGACCACCGTTGGATTCGCATTGCTCATCCAACGAGGTCTTCCTCACCGTGTTCAGAAGACTACCTGATGAGTGATGGCGACCGGGAAATTATCGAAGCGGGCCCGGTGTCGGGTCGGTCCCTTTGTCCGGACATAACGATAGGCCGGAGAAGCCTACCGTCAGGGCTTGAACCTGATGGATACCTGATCGAAGAAACACTTCGACTCGACGGTCACCACGAATGATAGCGGCCGGGAAATCGACGGAGCGGTGCGGGAGTTGAACCCGCTGGGTGCCGGGAAGGAACGCTCCATCTCGACGGCCGCCGACGGATGGTGGGACACCGGAAAATCGGCGGTGGGTAAACCGCAATTCCTGACAAGAGGAAGTAACCCACCGCCTCGACGGTGTCCCGAAAGCCTGCACCAGGATTCGAACCTGGACCGCGTCATTACCACGGACGCGGGCTGCCGATTACGCTACACAGGCCAAGGCCGGGTGCGAGACTCGAACTCGCTGCTCGTCCGTCACAGGGCCGAAGGTTACCAGATACCCCAACCCGGCCACGGTGTGCCCGCTTGATGCGAGCGCATGGAACGACCAGGTCTCGAACCCGGATACCCTGGCTCTTCAGGCCGGTGTCCTGCCGAGCGTAGCGAGGCAGGGCTCGTCAGAGCACAGCTCTGAGGGTGCGCTCCCGATTGCGCTATCGTTCCGATGTCGAATCGCAAGCTGAGGAAAATACCGTAGCATCACGCGCGGACTTTCCGCATCCAGTTATCCAACGCTTCCCGGTAACCGCTCTTGTCGGGCGTCGGGAACTCACCGATGGCGTTGAACTGCCCGGTAATCGCATCCCGAGCCCGCTCTTCCAAGCCGTTCGGAACGGTCGCCGAGTTGCCGGTGCGCTTGTGCGCGACGAGGTCCTCGACGAGCTCAGGGTCGCCGCCATCGACAGCACCGGCGAGTTCGAAGATATCGGCCTCGATGTCCTCATACTCGACGACATACTGCGCGCCGAGCAGCCCACGGTAGACGTAGAGGAACTTCTTCGCTCGCGGATCGTACCCCTCGGCTTTCTCCGGGTCGAGATGCTTGTAATAGTTGGACTTCGCCATGCCGAGGTACGCGTGCGGGACATTCATCGGGAGGAACTCCCGGATGAGGTCCTGCAGGGCGTCCATCTCCAGCGGCATCCCGTTCATGACCGTCGGGGCTTCGAAGACCAGCTCGACGATGTTGTAGTTCGCCGACTGGAGGAGCTGTGCGAACTTCTTCAGTTCGTAGCTCCGCAGGTCAACCTCTGCGTACTCCTCGAACCCTTCAGTCGTGCCGTCCATGTTGACGGTAACCTCTTCAGCCGGAGTATCAAGGTACGCGTACGCCTCCGCCGGAGTCATGTGGAGACCACGGACATCGATATCGCTGTCCGTGCTGTCGAACCCGTAGATATGGCTCCCGGTGATGGCGTAGAACCGTGGTCGGTTTTCCGAACCCCGGGTGGCGACGGCGGCTTCGATGAAGTCTCTGATGTCTTCCGCACCGTACTCCAGATCAAGCTGTTCGATAGTCATTGCTTGCTACCTCGTGTTCGTGCGTCGTAGTTGGTTCCTCGGGTCGCAGCAGCGCCCGATAGTGCTCCCGAGGGGAATCGAACCCCTGACCTCTACCTTGAAAGGGTAGCATCCCTCGCCAGCGGGGACTCCGAGAGCGCAAAGCCACGAGTCGGATTCGAACCGACGAGAACCCGCTTTGCAGGCGGGTGCGTTAGACCGCTCTGCCACCGTGGCACGAAGACAGGGCGGTAAAGTGGGGGAGTGCAAGCCCCACGCCGGGCCAAGGAGTCGAACCTCGCACAACTCGGGTAACAGCCGAGTTCCCACACCACGCGGGACCGCCCGGCAGACGGGCCCGACGAGAGTGAGCAAACGCTGTGTGTTTGCGAACTACGCCGGGGAGGCGGAATCACAGCGCGATTCCAACGGGCCCGACGGGATTTGAACCCGCTATCTGCCGATTAAAAGTCGGCTGCCTGTATCTCATAGGCTCCGGGCCCACAGTGTATCGACCCGGATTCGAACCGGGGGCTCGGCCGTGAGAGGGCCGTGAGTTTGGCCGCTACTCCACTGGAGCAGGTGTCCTCGCCCGTGCGGGGTCATCAGAAATGCCAGTCGGCGCGGTGCGCCGAATCTTCCCGACACGAGTCGAACGTGCGTCTCCGCCTCTACGGGGCGGCGTCGTGGGCCACTGGACCACAGGAAGCTAATGGACACCCCCGGGACTCGAACCCGGAGCCTCCCGCTTGCGAAGCGGACGCTCTGCCAATTGAGCTAGGGGCCCGCAAGTAGGGGCGCAACTGCGATTGCGGGAGCACGATTCGAACGTGGGTCTGCTGGTCATGAGCCAGCCGGGATCGGCCAGTCTACCCAATCCCGCAGAGTGTCGCCGCGAGGATTCGAACCTCGGCAGGACCTACGCCGGCGGTTCTGAGCCGCCTCCCGTTGCCACTTGGGTACGGCGACGCACATTGCAAGAGCCAGCGCCGTATCCGGCATGTCGCCAGCAGGATTCGAACCTGCGATAGTCTGCACACACGGCCCTCAACCGTGCCCCGTTGACCACTTGGGTATGGCGACGCATTCCGCGGGAGGGATTCGAACCCTCGAAAATCTACTCAGCAGGTCTTAAGCCCGCCGCCGTCGACCGCTTGGCTACCGCGGAAATGGATTCGGACCGAATCGAACAGCCATCTCCCGTTCTGGAGGCGGGCGTCGTTCCGTTGGACCACGAATCCTCACGGCGGGAGGGAGATTTGAACACCCGTGCCCTCGCGGGCACCGTGGTTCCAGCACGGCCCCTTGGCCAGACTAGGGAAATCCCGCCAACGGTGAGACGGAGAGTCGAACTCCGAAGCCTCTCGGCTCTCGATTTCAAATCGAGCGCAGTCACCTGTCTGCCTGTCTCACCACGAGAAGTGTGATATCTTGGCCCTGTTCGCTACAGGACACCGCGACCCGGATTTGAACCGGGGAATCCCTTGCAGGAGACCTCCGTAGCAGGGAGGCGTCCGACTAGGCTAGACCATCGCGGCACATGGGTCGACAAGGATTCGAACCTTGGTCTCGTGCGCCCAAGGCACGGATCTTCGACCGCTGGACCATCGACCCGAAAGTAGTTCTATGTCTATTCCTCTGTGGGTGCGAGAACGACAGCGACCGCGCTCTCGTCCTCGCGCGGGCGTGCTTCGACTGTCACTGCAGTCTCGAATGCCACACCGGACCGTGCAGGTTGCAGACCCTTCCGGGCCCGTCGCCGCCGAAACGAACTTCGATGACGGCTGCCTGCCTCGATGGGCATCCGACCGTGTACGCCGACGCCGGGATTTGAACCCGAATCTCAGCCGTGACAGGGCCGTATGCTTCCGAGTTACACCACGTCGGCACGCGACGGCCATCGCCCCGGGGAGAATCGAACTCCCGACCTCGGGATCCAAAGTCCCGCGTCCCTCGCCAGCGGGGACTCCGGGGCTGCACAGCGCCGCCGCTATTTGTGGATATAGCGTGCTTGTGACTGCACTGTGGTCGGCCCACAGCGGTCACACGTCCGCACCGCTATCGGGTGCGAACTGAATCAATGTGCCGCGAGCAACACCCGACGATCGCGCCCGAGACGGACGACACTGTCGAGCTGGAGCAAGCGGCAGGCCCGTGTTCCCCGGCCCCGAGCGGGTAGTCCGCGTGAGGGGCCGCGTTATACGGGCGGAGTCATCCGGACACCGCCGGACGGAATCGCATCGAGTTGCTCAACGCGATAGTCCATCCAGGAATTACTGTCCGGTTCCACACGCTGACCGCGTAGTAAACACGGGCCACCCGCGGCTATCGACAGGAAAGCGGGCCGCGGAGTGGGTTTAGCAGTCAGCATGTCGAAGCACCTCGTCTGTGAGTCTAATTATTTCTCATGGCCCGGGGTGTATTAATTCTGAGCGAGGTGTGTTATGCATAGGCATGGTCGTGGGCCTTAGGACCCCTCACCTCGAAAAATGGGTAACGAAACTGGACGTAGGAGACGAATATGAGCGACTCAAGCATCCCTGACAAACTCGATGCGAAGCATGACCGCAACCGACAGCAGCGCATTGAGGGTATCAAGCGATGGGTCGAGTATATCAAATCAGAACCGCCGGAGAAGTGGGGCCCACAACAGAACGCGGTGGTCAACGACCAACTGGAAGCCGCCCAAAGCGTCGGAACCTCTGCAGCACATCAGCAACAGGTCAAGGACCTCGCTGCGGACATTATCGAAGCACGGGATAACTCAAATAAAGAGTCGTAACTATTGTCAGGAGTCATAACTCGTAGCCGCGTGCGGACGACGACACTCAAATGACACTTCCCCACAGCGAGTATACACAATGCCATATTGTACGGACTGCGGGAACGAGGTCAGAGACGGACATTCCTATTGTCGCCAGTGTGGTACTCAACTCACAGAGGGCCAAAATTCAGGACCAGCCCCGACAGCCGGAGCTCCCGAAGTCGGCTTCTTGTCACACGAATCCATGGAGTATCTCAAAGGGGCACTCGAGGGAGGGACTGACGAAGAACATCCGGGTCATGCGTCGCTGATGCGCGACGTTGCCGCTGCGTTTCAGGATTTCGCTGTAATCGGCAAACTGGATGAATTGAATCTACTTGCGATACTGGCTTCTGGGGTGCAGAGTGAGACATACAACGAGACAGAAACCGAACTGATGCTTCTCGGTTTCTTTCGGACGATCCGTCTCTACGACGAGAGTTTTGGAACGGACTGGGAGGACGAACTCCTGGATCAACTCACACGCGCAATTGATCAGGCCAAAGCTAATCTCGAAGATGAGAATCCATGACACATGACATTATACCACAAGCTATTTGCCGCTGTTCTGTCATCTAAATCTTAGCGAACCGCAAGACGCCGCCGGCCCCGTTCCGCAGCGTAACGAAATCAAATCGGCTGGAGGGGATGTGGTTTATAAACGTCGTACTGCCGTCTGCCAAATGTAGTCCGTCACAAAACGGGACGGGCGCTGAGGGATTTGAACCCCCGACGGTTTGGTCCGAAGCCAAGCACTCTGTCCAAGCTGAGCTAAGCGCCCTACGTACAATGGTATGATGGTGTTATGGTTTAAACCAACCGGTTCCGCCGCGCCATGGGACCGCAGTCACGTGATTACTCCGAGACCGCTTCAGCTGTGTCAGAATCAGTGTCAGCGGCGACCTCGGCCACGACCGCCTCTGTGTCGACGCCTCGTTCTTCGGCGAGTGCCTCGATGAGCGCGCGCTGTTCGGCCAGTTCCTGCTCCATTCCGTCGACGCGGGTGTTTGTCTCGTCGACAGTACTTCGCAGGTCCTCAAGTTGTGTCTTCAGCTCGTTGACCTTCTTGTAGAGGTCCTCGGCGATGTCGGCAACCTTCTGTATCTTTTTCGCGGTGGAACCCAGTCCCATAGCCACGGCTACGGTGAGCCGACATTTCCTCGTTTCGCTCGAACGTCGCTGTTAAGACGCCGCCGGACCGAGCGACGATATGGACGATTTGCGGCTCGCTCCGGCTGTTGGCATCGTCGGGTGCGTTCTGTATCTCCTTGTGCTTGCGGTCCCGTACGGGCTCGTCGAAACAGCGAGTGCCGTTGGGGCGTACTACAGTTCGGGGGCGCTATCCCCGCTACTGCCCGGGGTATTCGCGCTGGTCTGCATCATCGTGTTGGCGGCTGGCCGCGAAGGGCGGTCGGACCCAAGTATCGCGGCGGGCGCGAGCATCGGCATGGGCGTGTTCATCGTTGCCCTGAGCCTCCTCTGGGCGGTCACCGTTCCTGAGAGCCTCGTGCTGGGGCTGACTGAGTCGACGCTGATGGAGTACCACCGCTGGGGTGTCGTCCTCGCGGGCATACTCATTCCGGTTGGCGGGACATGGTTCGCACGGGCGCTGGACCTGCTGTAGGCCGGTCTGTCTACCGGCGCGTCGTCCAGCGATCTGTGGGCGCATCCGAAAGGCCCTTATGGGGCGGCGGTGGACTTTTAGATGGACTAGGTCGGGGGGCTAGGCCCCCCTCCTCGCCCGCACTGTGGTCTTGAGCGGGGACCGAACACCGGGGGCGTCCGGTCTGACGGACGTGGACCCCGTAAGCTAACGTGGAAGCCTCGTCCCACGGGGACGGCGGTCCACGTGGTCGCACCTGCAGGGGTGCGCCCACGTGGTTAAACGATGGCACTCCGCCAGGCACGGAAGTGAGCAGCGGACCATCGAACACCCGTCGCTCGTGGGGTCGCGGGGTGGAGGAGGCAAACGGGATTACCCGCGTCCGAACGCCGGGCCATCCTGGCTGTCCGTTCCATTCATACCTGCGTTTAATTTCCCTGAGTAGCTGTATTGCAGGCATTTTCGGAAGTACTATCGACGCTATCTGTAAGTAGCGCGGTAACCGCTCACAGAGAGAGCCGGCTGAGAGTGTTCCCATAAACTACTGAGTGGTCACGAAAGAAGATAGTTTTGAATTGAAATTCCGCAAATAAGAGGGTAAATGGAGGGTATAAATTCTCAAACCACTTCGTAGGACCGTAATTTGGTCGTATAGTTAGAAATATGCGATATATAGATCTAAATATGGATTTATATGTAGATATTAATCTCATCTGCCAATAGCCCTGAACGGTGAGACTACTCTTTACTGGATATCATCAAAATCCGAGTCCCCTACTGACTTCGGGTAAACGATAGTTATCGATGGCACCCTCGGAGGTTACAGTGACTCGCCGGCGCTCCACTCCTGCAGTTCCTTCCGCCGGATTTTCCCGCTGGTCGTCTGTGGCAACGCATCGGCGAACTCGATCTCGCGGGGGTATTCGTACTCGGCGAGGTTCTCTCTGACGACGGACTGGATTTCCGACCGGAGCGTGTCGTGGGATGGCGCGTCCTCGGCTGCCTCGACGTAGGCCTTGATAATCTCGCCGCGAGTGTCGTCGGGCATGCCGATGACGCCGGCCTGGACCACGTCGGGGTGTTCGAGAATCGCTCTCTCGACCTCCATCGGCCCGACGCGGTAGCCACTGGTGATGATGACGTCGTCCTTGCGCGATTTGAACCAGACGTAGCCGTCGTCGTCCTGTCGTGCCAAGTCGCCGGTGACGAACCAGCCGTCGACCTCCTTGGCTGCCGTCTTCTCCGGCATGTTCCAGTACTCGTCGAAGAACACCGAGCGGTCGTGTGGCCGCACCGCTATCTCACCGAGTTCGCCGGTCGAAAGCGGCTCAGCAACACCGCGGTCGGCGGCTTCTGGGTCGAGAATTGTCAAATCGTACCCCGGTAACGGCTTGCCCATGCTGCCGGGCTGGGTGTCGAACCAGTTCGAGTTGTTGGCGACGACGAGGTTCAGTTCCGTCTGGCCGTAGAACTCGTTGATGGTGACTGAGTCGAACGTCTCCGCAACCCAGTCGACGATTTCGGGCGTCAGCGATTCTCCGCCGACGGCAAACGTCTCGATGGCGAGGTCGTACGCCGCTGTCGGGTCCTCGACATCCATCAGCATTCGGAGGGCGGTGGCCGGCATGAACGACTGAGTGACATCGAACTCTGAGAGAAGGCCGAACGCGTCGTCGGCCTCGAACCCCGATGCGGGATAGCCGACGATGGTCCCGCCGTGGTGCCACGTCGCGAAGAGGGTCCCGCCGAGCGCCGCGCCCCAGGCCCAGTCCGCGGGCGTCCAGACCGTCGCGTCCGGTCCCAGCCCTTGATCGAAGAAGTTGTACGCGGCTGCGGCACGCCCGAGCCAGAGCGCGTGTGAGTGCCGGACGCCTTTCGGCGGCCCCGTCGACCCGCTCGTGTACAGTATCGCCGTGTCGGTGTCCGGCGTGGACTCGTAGGGTTCGATATCGGCATTGTCCGGCGCGGTGAGCACGTCCTCAAAGGCGTGGACACCGCCCGCCGGCGTGTCGGTTTCGATTTCGATGACGTGTTCCAACGCTGGACAGTCGTCCCGGACTGCGTCGATATCGTCGCGCACGGCCGGGTCGATAACGGCCACAGACACACCGGCGTCGTCCAGCCGATACCGGAGTGCGTCCGTCCCGAACAGGACCGTCAGTGGGACCGAGACGGCCCCCAGCTTCCAGTTCGCCAGATGCGTGATCGGGTTCTGTGGCTTCTGTGGCACGACGACACCGACCCGGTCGCCGGCCTCGATGCCGAGTCGGGCTAACCCCGTCGCGAGTCTGTCCGATAGCTGGTCCAGTTCACGGAACGTGTACTGTTCGCGCCGTCCGTCGGGGTACGCCTGTTCGAGCGCCACCCTGTCGAGATCGTCGTGTTTTTGCAGAAAATCGACCGCCGGATTATACGACGTCGGTAGGTCCCAGGTGAACTGATCGTGGGCCTCGTCGTACCCCTCGAAGTCCGGCATCACTGTCCAGACCATGGCATATCGGTCGCCTGGGTGGCTGTTGCGTCTTTCGGTCACCGTCGTCACAACTGATCCGGTAGATCTTTCCGTCTTCCCCTCCCGACTTGACCGTGGACTCTACCGACATTCGGGAGGAATGGGCCGAGCGATCCGGCGAATACTCTCCCGCGTATTATGCCTACTATGGAGCGGACGAGACGAGTGAGCTAGTGCAGTCGATACTTGCAGAGCATGTCGAGCAGGACGCAGCTATTCTTGAGGTCGGGTGTAGCTCCGGGCGGCACCTCGCCGCGTTGTCTGAAGCTGGCTACTCGGATCTGACCGGGGTCGATATCAACGCTGATGCGTTGGACGTCCTCGCCGAGACGTATCCCGATCTCGCAGCTACCGGCTCGTTCCATGCGATGGCTATCGAGGAGTTCGTCACGGATGTCGCGGACGACGCGTACGATGTCGTTTTTTCCGTCGAAACACTGCAACACCTCCACCCAGACGTCGACTGGGCGTTCGAGGAACTGGCACGGATCGTTGATGACCTGTTGATTACCGTCGAGAACGAAGGCGGCGACCCGGGTGAAGTAAACTACGTCGACGACAACGTCCCGCTGTACTATCGGGACTGGAACGCGGTGTTCACAGACAGTGGTCTTACCGAAGTAGATTCGATGGACGGAAAGCGGGATACTGTTCGTATCTTTCAGGCGCCTGAGTAAGGTATAGTGAAAGTAAGCTTGTATATGGCGTCATTGAGGGTAAGAATCAGAGAGAGGCATATATATGTGCGAAACTGAGAGCCAAAAATCAGAATGGGGCGGTAAAACACGTGTGTTGATTAGAAAACTCATGTGAAATTTAGGGATTTTAGCTCGTTAGAAATGCATATTACGGGTGGTGACAGAGCGGGACCCCATTGGTCTCCATTCAACATTTGTGTATCGGATGGGAACTGAACTGCTGAACGGCGGTCTTACACGGAACCGTCCTACTATCATCACTCTCCGTTGCAGAATTGGGCCTGGGAGCAGCGATTATGTGTTTCACGACACGCTCACTGGGATACCAGAATAACGTATGTACGTCCGTCATTCGTAATGTTCCGTATTACTGAACGGCAGTCCGCCTGATCGGAGACAGGTCGCCAGCCGACGGCGGGAAGTGACGCTCGTGTGCCTCTATGAAAAGCGCCGTGCGCGCCGAATTATATGCTACCGGACAACCGATACCCACCACAACGGTGTCCATGTCCCCTCCCGACAGGCACGAAGCATACTGTTGGCGGCACAAGATTCATGTAGTGTTGCAGATTGCAACTCTGTATGAGGTACTACCAGCTACGTGACGGGAACTCACAGCGGTTAGCGGTCGAAACAGGGGACGGTGTGTACGATCTGACCAGTGTCAAACCGCAGCTCCGAACGTTCCGTGACCTCCTCAAGTCGGCCTCGATTGCTGATACCGCGGCGGACGAACTCAGTGCCCGCCATCTTGATGCCGCTGAGACGGTGTCCGAACAGCGACTCGAAGGCAATGCTACCGATCCCGTCACCGCCGACGAAGTCTGGGCCGCTGGCGTTACGTACCAGATCAGCGAAGAAGCGCGGACAGACGAAAGCGACACGCCGGAGATGTACCTTGACGTGTACGACGCGGAGCGGCCGGAGATCTTCTTCAAATCGACGCCGAATCGGACTGTCGGCCCCGGCGAAGCGGTCGGCATCCGAGCCGACTCTGACTGGGACGTGCCCGAGCCAGAGCTCGCGATCGTTCTCTACGAGGGAGAGATCGCCGGCTACACTGTCGGCAACGACATGAGCAGTCGATCTATCGAAGGGGCGAACCCGCTGTACCTCCCCCAGGCCAAGGTGTACGACCGCTGTTGTTCGGTCGGCCCGGCCGTCGTCACGGACATCGAAGACCCGCACTCACTGGCGCTCTCGATGACGATCCACCGCGGCGGAGATCGTGTCTACCACGGGGAGACCAACACCAGCGAGATGAAGCGCACCTGCGAGGAACTCGTCTCGTACTACACCGCGCACAACGCGGTCCCCGAACTGTCGGTGCTACTTACCGGGACCTCGCTCGTTCCCGACGACGACTTTACGCTGCAAGAAGGAGACGAAGTCACCATCGACATCGAGTCCATCGGAACGCTGAAAAATCCTGTCACGGTCGTTTGAGCGGCTAGTGAACTGAGAGCGTGACCGCAGTCGCTCTGGGAACCGCTTCGCATGGGATTCCACAGCGTGATACCCACTCGGCCCTCGACTGGTTCCGATTGCGTGCCCATGTGTCGGTCTGCTGGGTAAATTTGTGCCGACGGAATTATTACCCTTCGTTCGGCTACACGCTCTGTGGGTATCTCTACCTGCGACAATCGGCCGGAACGTATGTGTCTGTGTGCGGTGATATGTTATCGACATGTCGTGACAGAAACCGGTGTGCCGTCGATGCCACCGCTCTGTCCCAGATGTTTGAACAACTGTTTAATACGAGGGGATATCATAACGGGGTATGGCAAAGACCGCTCAAAACCCAGTCAAATCCGCCGAGACGACGTTCGAGGTGCTTGACGCACTGAAAGATCTCGACGGAGCCGGTGTCACCGAACTGGCCCAGCATCTCGACATCCCGAAGAGCACGGTCCACAACTATCTGAGCACGCTGGAACAGGAGGAGTACGTTGTCAACAGGGACGGTGTGTACGAGGTAGGGCTCCGGTTTCTGGAACTGGGAGCATACGCCCGCCACCGGGAGAAACTATTCGAGATTGCGAAACCGGAGGTCGATCGACTGGCCGAAGAAACCGGCGAACTCGCGAATATTCTCGTCGAAGAACACGGTCGCGGGTCGTACCTGTACCGCGCTCGGGGAGACAAAGCTGTACAGGTCAAGGCTCACGTCGGAACACGCGTTCCGCTTCATACGACAGCGCTGGGAAAAGCGATTCTCGCACACATGCCGACCGAACGGGTCGATGCGATCGTCGACCGCCACGGACTCGGCGGGGAGGCCAGCAACTCGATCAGCAGCAGAGCGGAACTGGAGCAAGCGCTAGCGGACGTTCGGGAGCGTGGCGTCGCCTTTGACGACGAAGAACGTCTCGAAGGACTCCGCTGTGTCGCTGCCCCGGTGCTCAACCACGATGACGAAATTATCGGTGCAATCAGCGTTTCGGGACCGACCAATCGGTTCCGTGGCGACCGGTTCCGCGAGGAACTCCCGCAGAAAGTACTGGAAGTCGCCAACGTTATCGAGCTGAACGTTACCTATTCGTGACGGCAGTGTTCAGAAATAGTGAATGGTAGTGCAGTCTTGCGGAAGCGATAATTAAACAGCGTATTTCGACAACAGCACCGCCTTCGGGCAGTGATTGCAGGACAGACCAGCCAGAAGGTTACTCGAAGTATGTGTTGAAAGCGTTTCGAGCAGTGTTTCCGTCCAGTGACGCGAACGAGTTGACACGAGTTCCTGCTTTCATCTCATAGATGCCGGTGCTTGGTTCTATTTGACAAATGGCCCCTATACGTCCCATTCATAATGGATGAACGGCGTTCCACCGCCCTCTTACACCATGTGATCCCAGATACTACCACGATCCTGACGCAGTCGCCATCTCGATAATGGATGTACTACTGTTACTCTAAACGAAGTACATCGACTATTGGTTTCCTACCACTGGATACGCTCGAAGTAGTAGCTAAACCCACCGACTTTCGAAGTAGTATGTCTAAATACTGTACTTCTATACAAGCCTCCGAGATATAGCACTAACTCAGTGCTTAGCAAATAGACAAGAGGAAATATACTCATAGGATTGGGGAGAGAGAAGTATATCCGGCTGGTACTGAGCTAGAGTCCGCGCTATCTGTGCATAGATCTTGCTTGGCAGGAACACAACGATAGCTACCGCTTCGACAGTGGCCCCACGGCAAACCGGGGTTGTGCGCTTACGCGAGGAACTGGACGCCCAGGGCCAGCAGGAACAGGACCACGATCCCGATCGATGACAGTTCGAGCCATCGAGACCGCACGTCGGCGGACCTGATACTTGCGACGAACAGCGTTCCGACGACGCCGACGACTACGACCAGTGCCAGATACACTGCGTTGAGCGCTGATGCCATATGGTACCATTCCACACCGGCACAGTAAACACTAGTGGTTGAGCAGCCCCCGCCACAACGGTAATGAGACCCAGTCACATAGTCGGGGGCATGCGTCTCGAACTGCGAATCTGTAAACACTGCTACGAGGGGGATCACGGGAACGAGCAAAAGACAGCTGTGACACAGGACATGGTCGCCTGTGCCGAACAGGTCCGCGAGTACAAGGACCTCATTGGCCTCGATGCACTCTACATTACGAAGGTGACGGAAGGCGACCCCGGCGGTGCGGAAGCACTGGATGTCATCGTCGCCAGCATAGAGGGCGATCAGGTCGCTCTTTCCGACACACAACTGGTCATGGAGGACGGCGACGGCAACATGCTCGTCTACCCAGAGCCAAAAGACATCCTCCAGGTCCTGACTCGGAACCTGAACCAGATTCGAGAGCAGACCCGGCAGGACGTTGATGTTGAGCTATCTCCTGAAGGACAGGCACTGATCGCGTAGTCGCACAGCAAAAAACGGCACGCGGGCGATCTAGTGCTCGGACTCAGCGTCGTCTGCTTCGGGTTGGCCGCCGTCGGTCTGGGGTTCGCCACCGTCGGCCGCGGCCGGCCGCTCGTCCCGTTCTAGCTGCTGTTCCCAGCGGATGCGCAGGACGTTTCCGTACATCGACAGCACGAGCCCGACACCGAGGACGACCATTCCGAGGTTGATGCCGATGGTCAACAGGATGCTCGCCGGCCCGCCGCCGATTGCGAGTTCGCGGGGCACCGGGTACCCCTCGTCGAAGATGCTCCCGATGAGCACGGAGACGATGCCGATGACGGTCATCGCGCCGAAGATCGTCGAGACAGTTCGCCACGACGGGGACAGCGAGAGGCGTTCGATCCCCGTGGTGTCCGGCTCCTCGTCGTCGTCACCGTGGTGTTCGGGCACCATACTCCGCGGGATGAACGCCTTCGTCTCGACGGGGTAGAAGGCGGGATGCATCCCGTGCTCGAAGATGTGGAACATGACTCCCATCAGCATGATGACGCCCAGCAGGCCGTGGAACGTGACGAAGGCCATCGCGGCCGCCTTGGTCTGGAACATCGCGGCGAGGCCGGTCTTGCTCCAGATGAGCAGCCCCGAAATCGCTAGCAGGGTTAGCTCGATGGAGAAAATGAACACGACGCCCTTGCCGATGTAGGACAGCAGCGGGACCTCGTCGGCCTTGTAGCCGGCAAACTGCCGCGCGCTCGGGTGCCGTTCGTCGGCTCGGCCGAGCACGAACTGGATATCCTGGATGAACGCATCAATGTCACCTTTCGCCGGGAGAATTTTCGAGAAGTTGCTCCGGCCGGTCGAGGAGATAAGCTGGAGTGTAATCCAGAAGATGACGAGTGCAACCAGCCCGATGCCGGTGATGCGGTGGATCGCCGTGACGCCCGAGGCCCCGCCCATCAGCGTCAGCATCCACCACAGTTCGTCGTTGAACATGATGGCGTAGCCGGTGAAAAACAGGAGGAACACGTCCAGCCCCAGCAGCGAGTGGAACAGGGTCGTCACGCGCGTGAACTTCCCGTGGTCGAGATTGCTCATGTGCTGTCACCTCCCTGTCCATCGCTGTGAGTCGGTGAACCACCGTCGGCCGCGACGGCCTCGCTAGCGCTCTCGCCCGGTTCACGCATCTGGTCAGCCAGCCGCTGGAACGCCGCCCAGTGGATGAACACCATCACGAGGATGAACGCACCCAGAATGACGTCGGCCGCGTGGATGAGCGCGATGAGGAAATCGAGCGCGGGGATGGTGTTGCCGAACACCCAGTCCGAGCCGATGCCGCCACCCTCGACACTCGGGTTGACACGATACAGCGATTCATAGCCGAGTCTGAAGCCCTGCGCCCAGAACAGCGCCAGCGCCGCGACAGCGAGGCCGACGACCGCACTGACGAGCACCGAGACGCGGCTGTAGCCGTTCACCTCCGGGAGGTCTTCTGTGTTCGTCATTGGAACTCACTGGCGTCCTCGCCAAAAATGATGTCCATAGCCACGTCGTTGAAGAACGTGCCGCTGTCCCTGTTGTCCAGTTCGTCCGATATCTGGGCCGGCGTCCCGACCAAGATGGCGTCGGTGGCACACTCCTCGGCGCAGGCCGGCCCCTTGCCGACATCCTGACGTTCCTCGCACATGGTACACTTGTCCATGTTGCCACCGCTGCCGACGAGATTGGCAACTCCCTCGTCCTCGCTGGGGAACTGTGGCGCGCCGAACGGACACGCCGAGAGGCAGTACTGGCAACCGATACAGAGGTCGTCACGGACCCGCACGAAGCCATTCTCCTTCGAGATGAGCGAGTCGGTCGGACACACCGAGACGCACGGCGCGTTCGAACAGTGATAGCACTGCATCGGGACTGCTGTCTCGCCGGGTGACTCACCTTGGCCTATCGCCTGACCGCTGCTGGCGTTGAGCCCCGATGCGGCTTCCTGGCCTTCGAGCATCGTCGCGATACTGATTCGCTGTTCGTCCCGTGGGACGTCCCACGTACGCTTACAGGAGACAACACAGCCACCACAGTCGATACACGCCTCAACATCCGGGAAGATGCGCGCATCCTCGCCGGTACTCATCACGCCGTCGTGCATCACTTCATTGCCTGTTGACATACTAGCTCACCTCATTGCACCGTCGAGTTGTCACGGACGTCGAAGTCCTTCTGTGTCCCGACGTCGTTCACGTCCTGCGGGAAGTCGAAGTCGAGGTCCACGTCAATATTGTACCGGTCCAGTACCTCCGGCGTCGCCGGGTTGACCGCGACCATCGATACTTTCGTCTCCTGCATCTGGGTTTCAACGTCGTAGCCGCGAGACGTGATGGCGTTCGCTGAGTCCCCGATAGCGTAGGGAACGTGCCCGTCAGGGTACTTGTCCTCCAGACTCTCGCCTTTGAACACGCCGCCCCAGTGGTACGGCAGGAACACTTCTCGGTCGTTCGGCCGGTCCGTCACGCGGGCTTTCACCAGCACAGATCCACGGTCCGTCGAGGAGATGACGACAAGGTCACCGCCGTCGACGCCGAGTTCCTCAGCCTTGTTCGGCGTTATCTCCGCGTACATGTGCGGCTGGAGGTCAGCGGTGTGGATGTTGTTCCGCGTCTCCGCACCGCCGCCCTGGTGTTCGACCTGCCGCCCGCTGGTCATTATCGTGTCTAGGTCCGGGCCGTCGTCCTGATTGTGGATGATGTCCGTGGCCCGTTCCTGCTCGACGAGGTTGTTCTGGTCGAGCCGGTAGAAGTTCCGCTGCTGACCGTTGGCCGGCCACTCGTTCAGCAGTTCCGTGTCCGGCCCCTCGATTGGCTCGCGGTGGACCGGTACCTTGTCGAGGAAGCTCCAGACCACGGCTCGCGCCCGGCCCCGTCCCGTGGGCGCATCGGGCTGGCTGAAGTCGTACTGCTCGTAGAATTCGGGGTCGACGCCTTCCCCGATCATCGTTTCAAGGTACTCGTCGAACACTGCGCTCCCGGTGTCGGGGTTGTTCAGCGCCTGCGCGGCGGTGTACACCGACTCCTGGTTGTCGAGTGCGTACTGTTGCGGGATGGTGAGTTCGTCCGGCTGTACCTCCTGGGTCGGGTCGATGAGGCTCTGTGGCGGCGTCACCTTCCAGCCAGGGTACTCCGGGATGCCGTGGATCATGCCGTCCGCAGCCGTGTCGTCGTCGTCGGCCCATGCGGGGTTGTACGGTGCCCGGGTCAGATCGAGCGCTTCCTCCTGACTCTCGTAGCGGTCGCCGACAGCGTCGAGCGTCTCCTGCATCGGGTAGTCGTCGTCTGTCGGCATATCGGCCCAGTCTTCAGGCGTGGGTGCCGAGACGCCCCAGCGGGTCCGGAAGTCCTGACCCCCGTTGTTGGGGTCCAGATCGTCGTTCCAGATAATCGGCGTCCCCGGATGGTCTTCGCCCCAGCACGGCCAGGGGAGCATCCAGTATTCGCCCGCCACAGGCGTTCCTTCGGCCCCTTTGAGGTCCTCGTTGGAGAACGCGTAGTCGTACTCCAGATGTTGCTGGAGCCGTTCGGGTGTCTGCCGGTAGCCGATAGTGTTCGTCCCGAGGTTGAACTCGCGGACGACGCCCTCGTATGAGGACTTCCCGTTGTATAGCTCCGAGCCCGCGCCCCAGTCAAAGTGTTCGCCAAAGCCCAGATAGCCAGCCAGTTCCTGCATGATCTGGAGGTCCGGCTTGGAGTTGTGTGCCGGCGAGCGGACCGGTTCGGACCACTGGACCGACCGGTTCGTGTTGGTCAGCGACCGGTAGTGCTCGTACTGGCTAGACGCCGGCAACAGCAGTACCGGCGGTCCGTCCTCGTAATCCGGCAGGACGCTTGCCACCGAAGGGAACACGTCGACGACGACGAGCAGGTCGAGGTTCTCCATCCCCTCTTTCATCTGCTCCATCTCGCTGATGGAGTTCGCCGAGTGCCCCCAGAAGACCGCGATTTTCGTCTGGTCGGGCTGGTAGATCGGCGTTTCCTGATACCGGTCTTCCTGATCAAGCGCCGATTCGAACCAGCGGGCCACGGTCAGCCCGTTCTGGAACATCATCGAGTTCTCCGCCGGGTTGTTCGGCCCGTGGGCGGTGTTCGGTGGCAGCGAATCCGCGTCCTCACTCCCTTCGTAGGTCGGGCTCTGGCGGACGTACTTCTCCGGCGACATCACCTCGAACCGGTTGTACATATCCGCAAACGACGTGTCGCCGCTGGTCTCTGGGGTCCGGTCCCAGATTTCAGCCCACCATGACCAGCCACCCGGTGACAGACCGTAATACCCCGGCAGGATGTGGCTGGCGACCGCGAGGTCGGTCGCTCCCTGAACGTTCGCGTGTCCGCGCATGACCTGCAGCCCGCCACCGCTCCGGGCCGCACTCCCGGAGGCGAGGCTTGCCACCGCGTACGAGCGGATGTTCTGGGTCCCGTTGTTGTGCTGTGTCCCGCCCATCGCCCACTCGATCTGGACGTGTGGTCGGGCCTCGTCGATCATGTCGGCGATGCGCTCGATGTCCTCGGCGGACACCCACGTGATTTCCTCGACCGTCTCCTTGTCGTACTCGTCGAGTTCCGCGTCGACGTCTTCCCAGCCCTGGACGCGGTCAGTGAGCATATTCTGCCCACTTTCGTCCGCGTCGGGGTCCATCGCGAGCCCGTGCTTGTCACGGAGCTCTTTGATGATCCCCATCATCAGAGCCACGTCGGTGCCCGGACGGAACCGCATGAACTCGTCGGCGTGGGCTGATGTCTTCGTGAACCGCGGGTCCAGATTGAGGATGGTTCCGCCCCGTTTCTGCCCTTCGAGAATGTGCTGCATCGCGATGGGGTGTGCCTCAGCCGGGTTCTGGCCGATGATGATGTTCAGGTCGAAGTTCCGGTAGTCCTGAACAGTGTTTGTCATCGCGCCGTAGCCCCAAGTGTTTGCCAGTCCCGTGACTGTCGTAGAGTGACAGATACGGGCCTGGTGGTCGATGTTGTTCGTACCCATAAACGCCGCCAGCTTCCTGATGGCGTAGGCCTCCTCGTTAGAGTGATGGGCGCTGCCGAGCAACATCACGCTCTCGCGACTGTGCTCCGCGTCGACGTCGACAGCCTCGTCCGGAGAGGTGTCGTCGTCGGGCCACAGGGCCCGGATGTCTGTCGCCAGACGGTCGTACGTTTCGTTCCACCCGAGTTTGCGCCACTCCCCGTCCTCCTGTATCATCGGGTGTTTGAGACGCTTCTCGGAGTGTTCGGTCTCGTATATGCCGGCCCCTTTCGAGCAGAGCGACCCGGCATTTATTGGGTGTTCATGCCACGGCTCCATGCCGACGAAGGAATTACCCTCCCGCTCACCACGGAAGCCACAGCCCACCGAGCAGTAGTTGCAGATCGTCTTGGTCAGTTCGGTGTCCGTGTCTGTCCCGTCCGTTTCCTCGCCGTCCTCCTGGAGTGCCCGACCAGCGCCGCTAACGCCGAGCGCGACCCCGCCCGCGAGGGCGCTCGCCTTCATGAACGAGCGCCGGTCGAGATCCAGTGAGACTGGTTCCTGTTGTGTACTCATGGTGAATGGTGCCCACCCATTACCGATGCTGTCCGTGTTTGCCACGAGATCTGGTTTGTCATTGTCTATCTAGCCGTTGCACAAATTCAATTCCCTCCATGATAAAATGTGTCATAGTTAGCCATTATAGTTCATGAAATTTTCTGGCCTCCCCAGTATTTAGGGTTGAATTCATGAATAGATGTGTGAACACTCCGCAAGGTCTATTACTGGGACAGGATTTTGCATGATTAATGAATACAGGCGCCTTTGTGTGTTCCTGTGGGGGATCGTGTGACATCGACCTCGAAGCGGTTCGGGACGGTGTCAACGATGTCGATGTTGTCGCCAGTTCCGAACTGCTCTGTCAGGACGGCTTGGCGGGGATGTCACAGGTCATCGAGGAGTACGATCTCGATCAGGTCATCGCAACGACGCCGGAGCCGTCGTGTCAGGACCGCATTCGCGGGCTTGCCGACGAACACGACCTCCATCCCGAGGCATCGGTGTTCGTCGACCACCGGGAGACCAACGCCTGGGTCCACGACGAGGCGGCGGCAACCGACAAAACGGCCCGCCTTATCAACGCAACCCGGGCGGGGCTTCGCGAGGAAGCGCCATCGCGGACGGTGTCGAAAGACGCCGGCAACCGCGTTGCTGTCGTGGGTGACCCCGGCGCGGCGCGGTCGCTGACCGACGACGCCGCCGTGACGTTTATCGCGGATGGGCGGGAGTTCGCCGACGTGGAAGGGCTCGGCGACGTGACGATGGAGCGCGGGCGCGTCGTGGATATCGACGGCTCCTACGGCGAGTACGAACTCACGCTGGAAGCCCGCGTCACCGACGACTGCATCGACTGCATGGACTGCGTTCGAGAGGGGCCGGACGGAATGGTGACCGAGTTCCCCGTCGACATCCATCCGGACGCGCCCGACGGCGAGTGGACGAACACCTGCCCGACCGACGCTATCGACCTGGACGGCGTCACCAATACTATCGAAGTCGACCAGGTCATCTACCCCGGGGGCCGCGACGACGCCCGCGGCGGCCGGCTTGGCTTCTACACCGGACCAGTCGACGCCGGAACCATTGCCGCAGTCGAATCGCAACTGGGCGGCATCGAGAAACCGCAGTTCCTCGACCTCGAAATGGATGTCTGTGCGGCCGGCGCGTCCAGCCAGGAGGGGTGTACGGCCTGCGTCGACGCCTGCCCCCACGGCGCGGTCGACCGGCCGACTATCGATTCCGTGGAGTTCGACGAAGTGGCCTGCGAGAACTGCGGGGCCTGCACGAGCGCCTGTCCGACAGGCGCAACACAGCTCCGCGAGCCATCGAACCGACGGCTCGCCCCCGAAGTCGAGGCGCTGCTGGAAGACGACACGGATGAGGACTTGTTTTCGCGGGGCGACAGCGCAGGTATCGACACGCAGGTCGTCGCGTTCGTCTGCTCGGAGTATGCCGCCGAACGGCTCCGCGCGCACGGACGCAAGGCCGTGCAGTCAGGCGACCTCGACTACCCGCCTATCCTTCCGGTTTCGGTCAACTGCACGGACACGGTCGGCGAGGCCCACGTCATGCACGCGCTTGCGGCCGGTGCGGACGGCGTCGCCGTCGTCGGCTGTGGCGGCTCGTGTCTGCACTCCGGCCCGGACCCCAAGCAAGAGCTAGTCGACCGGCTCAATCAGGCGACAACTGACCTTGGGCTCGGTGACCGGGTCGGCTTCTTTGTGCCCGAGGCCGGCAACCCCGAGGCGTTCGTCGAGTCGCTGTCCGGGTTCGTCGAGTTCGGGCTCGACAAGACGCCGATACCAGCCGGCGGCTACGAGGCGACCGGCCGCAGCGACACCGACCGTGAGGAGCCCCGCCCCAACCCCGAGTTCGACAGTCACGGCTGGACGCTGGAGAGCGTTCGAACCATCCTCGACCACGTGGAGCCCGAACGCGAGGTGATTCGTGGGCTGAAAGACTTCGGGGTCATGGACGTGAACGACGCGTGTACGCTGACGCCGACCTGTACGAACCTCTGTCCGACCGACGCCATCCAGCGGACCGGTGAGGGCGAACTGGCGTTCAACCACGCGGACTGCGTCAACTGCGGCCTCTGTGAGGAAGGCTGTCCGGAGACGGCAATTACGATGCACGACGGGCTGGACCTCTCCCTGCTTCCCGAGAACCGCGGCGGCGAGGCCTGGACGACCGTCCACGAGGGCGACATGCTGGAATGCGTCCGCTGTGGCAAACCGTTCACCAGCGTGGCTTCCGCCGATAAAATCGAGGCGGAGGTCGGCGACCAGGTCGAGGGGCTGGCTCCCGACGCCGACCACTCCGTCTTTGAGTACTGTAGCGACTGCCGGAGTCGTCTGCTGTTCGACCAGGGGGAGAAACGATGAACGACGCGGCTGTCTACGAGGCCCGCCTCGAACTGGTGGATTTCGTCATCGACGTATTCTGGGACGTGCCCGAGGAAGCGTTCGTCGAGCGGCTGTTGAGCGGCGAGGTGCAACTGCCGGAAGAGTCCATCAACGACCAGCTCGACGAGGGCTTCGAGATGCTCGAGGCGTGGATCGACGGGAACGCCGACCGATCAGTCTCGGTGGTGCAGGACGACCTCGAACGGGAGTACACGAACCTGCTTGTCGGCCCGCGACCGCCGGTGTTGCCTCACGAGACGAACTACCGCGAGGACACGGAGTTCATCGGCGAGGGACTCGCTGAGGTCGATGCCAGCTACGCCGCGGCGGGGTGGTCACCGCCCGAGGACTACCCCGAGGAAGACGACTTCATCGCCGTCGAGATGGCGTTCCTGCGATATCTCATCGAACGCCAGCGCGAGGGCGACGAGGAGACGGTCGGCTACGAACGGGTGTTCATCGAGCAACATCTCAGCGAGTGGGTCGTCGACTTCACTGACGAGATGCGCGAAGAAGCCGACGAGGGGCTGTTCCTCGCAGCGGCGCTCATTTTCGAGGGGCTCGTCCGCTTCGAGGACGAGATTGTCGCGCAGATCGGGTAGCAGGGCGCTACCGGATTCGGAGCACGAGCCCCACGCTGGCGACGAGCCCAACGACCATCAGAACCTTCACCGCAGGCAGTAGGAACGCCATGGCCTGTTCCATGAAAAAGAGCGAACGCCAGGAGTGGACCGACCGTGCGATGACCGCGACGGCTCCCGCGCCCGCGACCAGCACGCACAGGAGTGTGACCGAGGCGACCGCGACGACGCCGAAGGGATTCGCACGCAGTCGCTTACGCATCGGGGACCACCCGCCGACCGACGACGAGGACCACGTAGAGCGGGACGAGGACGACCAGCAGACGGCTGACGAATAGACCGATGAAGCTGATGGTCGATTCGAGGTGAATCTGCCAGTGCCAGCTCCCTTTGAGTTCGGCGATGAGGCCGATCGTGCCGACGACAAGCAGTGACAGCGCCAGCAGCGTAGCGAGGGTGTAGACCAGAATCCGAAGATATCCGAGGAGTGAGACGGCGGTCAGCCGGGAGTTCGATTGCTCGGTGGCCATCAGGTACCCTCTCCGGTCCAGTGCTGCTGATAGATATCGTACGTGATGACGGCGAGAATGACCAGCCCGACGCCGAGGACCGCTGCGCCGGTGTCGGGTGGAAACGGGAGGTCCAGCCCCGATTTGGCATGAATAAGTGTAGTTAACATGGAATGTGGTACGGACTGCCAAATAAAAACCATTGCGACCTGTTATCTTGAGACAAAGTTTTTCTCCACGTAGCCCCACCCCTGTGATAGTATACCATGACTTCGCGCCGCGGGCTGCTGCTTCGACTCTCCGCACTCACTGGAGCGGCCGGTCTCAGCGGCTGTTCGTCCCTGCTGGCCAGGCAAGCGGAGTCGCCGACGGGTGACCTCGAGCCGAACCCGCGGGCCGACGAACTCCCGATACGGCAACACGCCTGGAACGAGCGGCTTCGGAGCGACGCCGCCGGCAACGACCTGCTCCCCCGTCACTTCCGGCTGTTCATGCTGGATCTTGATACGGAACCGTCGGACGCGGCCGCAGAGACCGTCGAGCTGGCGATGCGGACACTGGAAGACGCCTACGAGTTCGACAGCGGGGGACTCCTGCACATGCTCGCCTGGGGGACGAGTTACTTCGAGACCTACGGGTCGCTGAGCTCCTCGCCGATACGCAGCCCGCAGGTCCTCTCCCGGACGGACGACCCCGGCCTGCAGTCTTTCGACGCGATGCTCGTTCTTGCGAGCGACGTTCCGTCGAACCTCACAGCCGCCGAGTCAGCGATGTTCGACACGCGGCCGACGCTCGCGGAGGCGGAGATCCAGAGCCGACTCGGCGACGTGTTCTCCATCGTCGACCGTCGCGGCGGATTCATCGGTGGGGGACTCCCGGCGGCCCACGCCGACGCAGAAGGCGTCCCCGCAGATATCCCCGAGGAGTCCTACATGTTCTCCGGCTTTTTTGCCGGCCGGGCCGGCACGCAGGCCAGCGAGGACCGCGTCACCATCGACGACGGCCCCTACGCCGGCGGGACTACAATACACCTCTCGCGAATCAACGAGGCCTTCGACAACTGGTGGGAACTTGCCCAGTCCGACCGCGTCCGGCGGCTGTTCTCGGCAGAGTTCTCTCCGGAGGACATCGACAGAGGTGACCTCCCCTTCGCCGACATGGTTCGCGAGCACGCGAGCAGCGAGGGAGCGGTCGGTCACTTCGAGAAGGTCGCCCGCGCCCGCAAAGACGGGGAGCCGATTATCCTCCGGCGGGACTTCAACACGATCGACGGCGGTCAGGCCGGGATTCACTTCCTCTCGCTCCAGGCACGCCCGCGTGATTTCGAGGAAGTCCGGGACGCGATGAACGGCTGGTGGCTCCGGGAAGAACACGAGGAACTCCGGGACCGGCAGAACAACGGGCTGCTGGAATTCATCGAAGTCGCGTCACGCTCGAACTTCTACGTCCCGCCGCGTGACAAACGGGCCTTCCCGGCCCCGTAGCTCTCGCTCACGCATCGGCTCAGATGGAAAAAGCGGCGCGTACCCGACAGCAGGTCACTGCTCGTCGTCGTTCGTCGTGTCGTTCTGGTTCACGTCACCTGGCCAGACACCGTGGTCCCAAACCTCGAAACCGTTGAACGTCTCTGTCGCACCTTGGGGCTTCCACTCAGTTGATTCGTGTGCCATTGTATATCAACTGTCGCAGTGGCCGGGCTTAAGTTTTGGTGCCGTCACTCAGACGGCGTCCCCGGTGGTTTCTGCTCGTCCGTCACGTCATCGAGGAACGCGTTGGCGTAGAGGTCGACGTGCATCTTCAGGGCCGTACTCTCGTCGATCCCGCTCTCTTCGGCCTGTCGACGGAGCAACGCGGCCAGTTCCTCAGTCGGTTCGTACCGTATCTCGCGGCCGTCGACCTCGAACGCAACGTCGTGGGACTGGGAGACGAGATGTTCGATCTCCAGTAACGCCTGCTCGACTTTGGTTTCCATCGCCTCGTCGATGTCCTCTAATCGCCGGTCGGCCCACTCCTGGGCGGCCTCGTACAGGCGGTCGCTTACCTCGAAGGTGAGCGTCAAAACGACACCCCCTTGCCCTCGAACTCGGGCGTCCACAGTGTCGTCTCCTCACACACCGGACACGCCTGCCGGCGCGGCTTCCCCTCGAACGCCGAGAGGTCTATCATCTGCCCGCATTCCTCACAGCTGTAGTACGTCATTCTTCGGATGGGGGCCACGACTGTGGGGCCGGGTCTGACTCGGTAATCTCGGAGTACAGCACCACGAGGGCCCCGAGAACGATGGTCAACACAAGCACGCCGGCGATCCCGCCCAGCGCGTTCTGGCCGACGAATGAGGTCGTTCCGGTCATGAGGTCAACGGTCGACGCGACTTCGAACAGTGTCAGTAACAGCCAGACGAAGGCCCCCAGTACCACGAATGTGAGTATCTTCGACTGTTGGACCGCGGTTCGGAGTGTCATTGTCGTTCGTGTATGACAAAGACCAGCAAGCATTATAAATATACGGCGTCACCCGTCGACGAGGTCCCAGTCCGCTTTCTCGGCGGCGTCGGCGAGCGGGACGAACTCCCAGCCAGTCCGCTCTGCAATCGGCTCGTCGTCCGGGCGGCCCACGACGACCATCCGCTCGGCGTAGAACATGGAGTGCTCGTCGATGTCGGCAAGCCGTTCGGCCGGTTCCTGCCCCGCGCCGCTGAAGAAGTCGGCGTCGATGCCGTTGTCGCGCTGGAACTTGTTGATGACGAACGCATCCACGTCGCCGACGATACCGACCCAGTCGGCCCACGCCCGCGCCTCTCGGAAGACCACTTGCGGGTCGGCGAACTGTCGGGCCGCGTCGTAGGTCACGGCCATCGTCATGTCGTCGATGCCGCCGCCGTGCGGGCCGCTCGCCTCGACAGACTCCTCGCCAGCGGCGGGATCTTTGGCGACGTTCGAGGCCGGGTCAGTGTCAGTCGCGGCCGCCCCGCCCGCGCCGCCGCTGTCCGTCGGGATGCCGACCGGCTTGTCCTTGTTCTCTCGCGGGACGTGGGGGACCGTCTGGCCTCCGGGGTCCGCGCTGGCGGCATCCCCGCCGTTCCCCCCGCCACCAGTGTCTGCGTCGGGACTCGCACGTGCGGCCGCATCTGGACCCCCAGCCTCGGCGTCGCTGTCAGGCCGCACCGATTCGGTCCCAGTCGCTCCGGGGTCGGGTTCGTCCTCGGGGTCGCCCTCCCCGCTCCAGAACCAGTCGCCCCTGTTCGGCGTCTCTTCGTCGTCCTGTACGTCGAGTTCATCAAGGTCGATTTCGTCTGTCATTCTCCGAGTGTCGTGTCCGCTGGTCGTGTCGCTCGGTCGACGGCATCCGTGAGGCCGAGTCGCTCGATGGTCTCGGGTGTGGGGCAGCCGTCGGCGTCCCAGCCCCGCTGGCTGTAGTAGGCGTCGAGCATCGTATCGAAGGACTCGGCGTCGATTGCCGCGCCCGCGTTCGGGCCTGAGTCGAGCGGTTCCTGCAGTTTCGCCGGGAGTTCGTCGTCGGCCCGCGAGATACCCTCGCGAACGTTGAACAGGCGCGTGAGCGTCCAGACGCGCTCGCCCACGGTGGCGAGGTCGCCGTCCGTGTCGAGGCCGATAGCGTCGAGCCACTCCGCGCCGAGGTCGTCGAACACGTCGCCGACGAAGTCGTCGACGACGAGACACCACAGCGCCGAGCGCTGGTCCTGTTCGCGGATGACGGCTGCGGCCGCCCGCTCGGGACTCCAGTCACCGTCGAAGGCTTCCCGCTCGATGGGGAGCGCCCGCCGGTGACAGGCCCCGCGATCGCTGGTCGCGTACGCAAGTGCCATGCTCCGCGCGCCGCGGGGGTCGTAGGCGGGCAGTTCCATGGCCTTGATCGTCGGCAGGAGGTCGTCCCCGCCAAGACGAGCCGAGGCCGCGTCGACGCCGTCAGCCAGGGCGTTGCCGAGCGGCGTTTCCCGTGCGACGATTTCTTCGAGGAGCGCCCGCGCATCCTCGGGACTCCCGTACTCGAAGGATTTGTCGAGCAGGCCGGCGTCGCTGGCCTTGATGGCCCACGCGACGGCGCTCCCGGCGCTGATGAGGTCTAGACCCAGTCGGTTGCACGTCTCACCGAGCGCTGCCACGGCGTCGAAGTCGTCGATGCCGAGCCCGGCCCCGAGACTCATTGCCGTCGCCCCGCGAGGGATAGTCTCGCCGTCCTCGGTCTGGACACGGAAGCCGCCCGGGCTCCCGTCGTCGTCGTACTCTCGGCCTGCGGCGAGTTCCTGCACGGCCTCGATGCCGACGCCGTCGGTCCCCTCGAACTGCCCGTCCTCCCAGCCACGCGTCGAGAGCGCGCCGACCTCGTTGGCGAAATCGACCGTCTCGACGGTTCCGCTGGCGTGGAGCCACTGCCCGGTGTTGCCCTCGCGGTACCGCTGTGCGTACTGCTCCCGTAGCTCCGCGAGGTCCGTCGGCGGCTCGCCACGGACGACGACGGCTTTCAGCCGTTTTGCGCCCATCACTGCCCCGGCACCGCCGCGGCCGGCGTGGTGTTCGCCGCCGTCGGAGGCGATTGTCGCGAACGCGACGCTCTGCTCACCCGCCGGACCGATACACGCCACCGCGGCCTCTGGGAACGCTTCATCGGTCTCAGCCGTATCCTTGCCCCACGTCTCGGCGGGTTCAACCGTCGCGCCGTCGTCCGCGACGACGAGTGTGACCGGCTCCGGGGCGCGCCCGGTGACCAGAACTCCAACGTGGTCCTGCAACGCGCCAGCCAGCGTATCCGGGAACGTCCCGCCCGCGTACGAGTCGAGGAAACCGCCGGTCAGCGGCGACTTCGTGACCGCGGCATATCTCGTCTCGCCCGGCAACAGTCCGGAAACCGGCCCAAGCATGAACAACAGGACGTTTTCAGGGCCTAACGGATCGGTGCCGGCGTCGAGTTCGTCGTAGAGGTATCGAGCGCCAAGTCCCTTGCCACCCACGAACTGGCGACGCCAGGCCGCCGGAACCGGACGGCTCTCGACCGACGCCGACGACAGGTCGACGTGGAGCATCCGGTCCCGGTTGGCTACTGTCATCATACCTCACTCCACTGTCTGTCGACTAAAGGATTATCCCCACCAATCATGCACGAAGCACCTTTCCGCCAGCCCCGAGAAGTCGGGATATGCGCGCTGGAGTCATTGTCGCAGGCGGCCGGTCGACGCGGTTCGGCGATAGCAACAAGGCCGTCGCCGACCTCGCTGGGACGCCGATGATTCGGCGCGTCGCCGACTGCCTCAGGGAAGCCGTCGACGAACTCGTCGTGAACTGCCGGGAGGACCAGGTCGAGGCCATCGACGCGGCGCTGTCGGACCACGCGCTCGACCCGACGTTCGCGCTCGATGAGGACCCCGGCCAGGGGCCGATGGCGGGCATCGCGACCGGGCTTGGGGCCGTCGACAGCGAGTACGCCGCCGTGGTGGCCTGCGATATGCCGTTTGTCGATCCGACGTTCATCGACTACCTGTTCGAGCAGGCCGCGTCCCACGAGGCCGCAGTGCCGCGCCCGGACGAGTGGTTCCAGACGACACAGGCGGTGTACCACGCCGAGGCGATGCAGGTGGCCTGCCGGCGAGCGCTGGAACGCGGTGAGCACAAGGTCGTCGAACCGCTGTTCGACCTCGATTACGTCGTCGTCGAGCGCGAGGACGTACTCGAACACACCACGCTAGAGACGTTCGAGAACCTCAACACCCGCGAGGAGTTCAAAGCCGCGGCCGACCGGTTCTGAACGAGCGGGGGCCGTGTCGGTTCGCACTTAGACGACTGCCACCAGTGGGTCGTCGCTCCGCATCTCAGCGAGGACGACACGCGGGACGGCGACTCGGTCGTGAATCGTCTCGGCGACGGCCCGCGCGCTCGCTTCGAGTCCCTCGTCGTCGACCATGTTGAGCAGCGGAACCGCGGTCGCGTCGGCTGGCACGTCTTTCAGTCCGCCCTGGTCGCTCGCAAGGACCGCGGCAACATCTCTCGGTCGAATCTCGTCGCCGGGGTTGAGCCCTGTAATCGCGGCGACCTCGTCGACTCGGTGAACGATGTCGTCCGTCAGCGGTTCGCCGACGACGTGTGCGCTCGCGATGGGGACGACCGTCGAAGCCGTCGATGGGAGCTGTGGCTCGCGGTCGCTCGGCGCTTTGAACTCCCGCATCCGCGCGCCGTCGGCTTTCACCAGAATCGGGTGCCCGATGTCAGCCAGGTCGGCGACGGTTTCGGGGTCGTAGCCGCGGTAGCGGTCCGGTCGCTCCTGTACTGGCACAACACCCAGCGGCCACGTAGACGCCGTATCGATGGCTGTCTGTGGAGTCTCCGTCACGACAACGTCTGCGACCCAGCCGTCGAAAATCGGAATCCGGACTGTCGCGGTGACGACTGCGCGTTCCAGTCGCGCTGCGAGTGCTGCCATCGTTGTCTTCTTTCCCCCAGCGCCGACGAAGCAGGTGGTCCCGTGTCGCGCGTCCAGCGCTTCGACGATGTCCATACGCAGTGCAGGGCGGTGATTTGGTTAATCGTTACCCCGTGTCCGACGACAGAACCGGAACAGTCACGCCATTTAAGAGGCTGTGCTGTGAACAGTTAGCAAGGATATGCTCGAAGATGACTTCGGTCGCGAGGTCTCCGGTGTCCGCGTCTCCCTCACCGACCGGTGTAACTTCGACTGCGTCTACTGCCACAACGAGGGACTGGGCGACACACGGGGCCCGATGGAGGCACAGGACGACGAACTCTCTGCCGACACCATCGTGGCCTTCCTCGAAGTCGCCGCCGAGTTCGGGGTCGACTCGGTGAAGTTCACTGGCGGGGAGCCGATGCTCCGGGAGGACCTCGAGGAGATCGTCCGGCGCGCGCCGGACGAGATGGAGGTGTCGATGACGACCAACGGCACCTTCCTCCCCGGCCGCGCCCCGGACCTCGTCGACGCGGGCCTCGAGCGGGTCAACGTCTCGCAGGACGCCCTCGACAGCGAGGCCTTCGCCGAACTGACTCAGAGCGGGGCCTACGACCGCGTCCTCGAAGGCGTCGAAGCAGCGCTGGACGCCGGCCTCGAACCCGTGAAGCTCAACATGGTCGTCTTCGAGCCCACCGCGGGCTACGTCCCGAAGATGGTCGATCACGTCGCCGAGAACCCCGGTCTCCAGCTCCAGCTCATCGAGTACATGCCGGAACTGGCCGGCCACCCGGAGTGGGCCATCGACATCGACCGCGTCCACGACTGGCTCGAGGACCGCGCCGACACGGTCGAACATCGTGAGATGCACGACCGCAAGCGCTACTGGATACACAGCAGTGACGCGGCGGCCGAAAGCAATGGCACTGCCACTTCGCTGGCCGCGTCCGACGGCGGGATACGGACGGAGCCGGTCAACAATCAAAACAGCGGGATGGTCGAGATCGTCGACCCCGTCGGTAATGAGAACTTCTGTGCGAACTGCCACCGCGTACGGCTCACCCACGACGGCTATCTCAAGGGCTGTCTGAACCGCAACGACGACCTGCGTGACATCGGCACGACCAAGGAGTCGATGCGGGCCGCGTTCCGCGAGACGGTCGACACCCGCGTCCCCTACTACGGCGAGTACATGGTCGAAACCGAGGACGGCGAGTGGGAGATAAACGAGGAGTACATCGACACCGACGGGGACCGTGCGCCCTACGAGTACTCGGAGTAGCGGCCACCGCGGACGGGCACGCTCACTGTTTCGCCGTCGATCTAGACCGTCATGAGTTTCCCGTTCCGCGAGCAGACGACGGTTTCGCTGTCGTGGAATGAACTGACCGGCGCAATCGGGGACTCGGCGACGGTGCTTCCGGTCGTCGTGGCTGTCGCCGTGCTGACGGAGCTGTCGCTCCCGGTCATGCTCGTCTGGTTCGGCGTGTTTCAGGTCGTCTGGGGGCTGTACTACGGTGTTCCGATATCGGTCGAGCCGATGAAGGCTTTCGCTGCGCTGGTCATCGCCGGGACCATCTCCACCGGCGAACTCGTCGTCGCGGGGCTTTTGCTGGCCGGCATACTGCTCGCGCTCGGAACCACGCGGTCGCTCGAAACAGTCAATCAGTACGTCGATGACACCGTCGTTCGTGGGGTACAACTCGGCGTCGCGCTGGTCCTGCTGGAGACGGGTGTCGACCTCGGGGTTAGTGATCCGAGACTCGTGGCCGTCGCCGTCGGCGTGGTGGCCGTCCTTGCACTCCTGGGCTACAGCGGCCAGAGCGCCTTCGCCGTCTTCGTCCTGGGTGCTGGCATTGCCCTCGCGGAAACCGGGATCCCGACGCCGGCCGTTCCAGCGGTTGACGCCATGTTCATGCTCCCAAGCATGACGCTGTCGGCACAGACGGCGGAGGCCATCCTCGCCCAGATCGCGGTCACGGTCGGCAACGCCGCCCTCGCCACGTCGGTCCTGCTCGCTGACTACTTCGACCGGGACGTGTCGGCGGACCAGCTCTCGAACAGTATGGGGCTGATGAACCTCGCCGCGGTCCCTTTCGGTGCGTTCCCGATGTGTCACGGGAGCGGCGGCGTCGCCGGGAAGTACGCCTTCGGGGCCAGAACGTCCGGCGCGAATCTGATACTCGGCGCGGGCTACGTGCTGACCGCGTTCCTCGCAGTCGGCGTCATCGCGGCCTACCCGACAGCCCTACTCGGAGTCATTCTGGTGTTGATCGCCCTCCAGTTGGGCTGGACCGGCGTCTCCAAAGCGGACGACGTGGCGGTCGTCGCTGCAATCGGTGGCCTCGGCGTGCTCGTCAACCTCGGTCTCGCGTTCGTCCTCGGTATCGTCGTCCAGCAGCTTCGTGCTCGATTGTGATGGTGCGATTGCCCCCACACGCTTGTATTAGGAGGCCGAAGTGTCGACCGATAGATGCGCCCCGCAACGGAACTCGAAAACCTACTCGGAGAGGCCGACTCTCTCACCATCGTCTGTCACAACAACCCCGACCCCGACTGTCTGGCCAGCGCGCTCGCGCTCGGTCGCATCGCGGCCGCCGTCGGCATCGACGAGCGGCGGATCCTCTACAGCGGCGAGATATCACACCAGCAGAACCGGTCGTTCGTCAATCTGCTGGAGATGGACCTCCGGGAGTTCGACGCGGCCGACGTGACCGACCGCGAATCCTCGGAACTGCTCGCCTTCGTCGACCACTCGATTCCGGGGTCGAACAACCGGGTTCCCGAAGATGTCTCGGTCGACATCGTCATCGACCACCATCCCGCCGAGGATATCAGCGCCCGGTTCGTCGACCACCGCGTGGAGATCGGGGCGACGGCGACGATACTGACCGAATACCTGCGGGACCTCGAAATCGAACTCGACGACCGGCTGGCAACTGCGTTGCTGTTTGCCATCCGGCGGGAGACGCTCGGGTTCCTCCGCGGCGTGACGCCGGACGAGTACGGCGCGGCCGGTTTTCTGACCGGAACGGCCGATTCGGATCTGTTGCGACAGCTCTCCTCGCCATCTGTCAGCGGCGCGACCGTCGACGCCATCGCGGACGCAATCGAGAACCGGACGGTCAGGGGCTCAGTGTTGATATCGCACGTCGGCAGGACGGGGGAACGGGACGCGCTCCCGCAAGCGGCCGACTACCTGGCGACGCTTGAAGGCGTCGAGACGGCCATCGTCTTCGGTATCGTCGAGGACACCATCCAGCTCAGCGCCCGCTCGACGGACTCCCGGGTCAACATCGGTGATGTTCTGAGCGAGTCCCTGGGCGATGTCGGGAGCGCAGGGGGCCACCGCGAGATGGCTGGCGGCGAGGTGCCGCTCGGTATCTTCGCCGACTACACGAGCGACGACGCCGTCCTCGTCGATATCGTCGAGCAAGTGATCTCGGCGCGGCTGTTTGCTGGATTGAACCTCTCGGAAGAGAGCTAAACGGCGTCTGCTGTTCAGGATAGCCGGAACGTTTCGAGGTTCTTCGGGTTGTGCGTCCGCATGTTGAACTTCTGGTACAGCGCCGAGGACAGCTGGTTCGTCGTTGACGCGTCACCGTGGACACAGAGGATCTTCTCCGGCCGCGGGTGCATCGTCTCGACGAACGACTCAAGTCCCTGCCGGTCGGCGTGACCGGAGAAGCCGTCGACCGTCTCTACGTTGAGCCGGAGGCTCACCCGCTCGGCGCGTGGCCCGCTCGTATCGCCCATGGTGATTTCGTCCTGCCCGCGCTGGATCTGGCGACCGAGCGTCCCTTCGGCCTGGTAGCCGACGAACGCCATGGTGTTGTCCGGCTCGCTTCCCAGCAGCCGGAGCCAGGACATCACGGGACCGCCGGTGACCATCCCGGAGGTGGTCAGAATGATGGCCGGTTCGTCGTCGGCGATGTCCTGTCGCATCTCGTCGCCGCCGTCGACCTGCTCGAACTGCTCGGCGAGGAACGGGTTCTCGTCCTCGTAGAGGATGCGCTGGCGGAGGTCGTCCCGGAGGTACTCCGGATACGCGGTGTGGATGGCCGTCGCTTCCCGAATCATCCCGTCGAGGTACACCGGCATTGTCGGGATGTCGCCCTTTCGCATCGCCTCTTCGAGGACGAGCATGAGTTCCTGGGACCGCCCCACGGCGAAAGCTGGAATCAGTACCTTTCCGTCGTTCTCGTACGTCTCGTTGATAACGTCCTTGAGAACCCGCTCGGAGTCTGATTGATCGGTCTGGTAGTCGTTCTTGCCGCCGTATGTTGACTCAAGCACGAGCGTCTCGACCCGCGGGAAGTCGTTGACAGCGCCGTCGAGCAGGCGGGTGTCCTTGTAGTGGATGTCTCCGGAGAAGGCGACGTTGTAGCGGCCCTCGCCGATGTGGAAGTGACACACTGCCGACCCGAGGATGTGGCCGGCGTTGTGCATCGTGAGCTTGATGTCGGGCGCGATGTCGGTGACGTTGCCGAACTCCAGCGGAATCGTGTGTTTCAGCGCGTCGCGGACCTGCTGGCTCTCGTAGGGCGGGGTGCGCCCTTCCTTCGAGGCAACATCGAGGTAGTCCAGCTGGAGCAGGCCCATCAGGTCCCGCGTCGGCGCAGTCGTGTAAATCGGCCCGTCGTAGCCGTACTTGAATAGGATAGGGATGAGCGCGGAGTGGTCCAAGTGCGCGTGTGTCAGGACGACGGCATCGAGGGAGTTCGGCCCGGCCGCGAGGGCTTCGGGTGCCTGAAGATATGGGACCTCGCCCTCGGCACCGGGCTTGTCGCCACAGTCGATGAGGATGCGGGACTCCGGCGTCGAGAGGATGAAGGCGGCGCGTCCGACCTCACGACAGCAGCCGAGCGTGGTGAGCCGCACCCAGTCTTCGTCGCTCGTGGTCGGTCGGTTGATCTGGCGGCCGACACGCTGGAGGATGTCCCGTCGTTCTTCCCGTTCCTGCTTGAGGTAGTTCCGAACGTTCGAGACGGTCGAAGACTCCATCGGCGGTGTCCGGACGACCTCGGGGGTCCAGCCGACGGAGGCGGAGATCTCGTCCAGCGTCGCGCCGTGGCGACCGATGACGCGGCCGGGCTTTTCGGCCTCGATGAACACTTCACCGGTCTGGCGGTCGAAATCCAGGTTCTGGACACCGGCGTCCTCGGGAATCGTCTGCGTGATTCGTGCCCGGGCTTCGTTTGGCGGGACGAGGGCTTCTTGCGTGGGGCGAACGTTGATTCGTTTACGGAGCGTCTGTGCGAGGTTTCTGACGATCCCGTCACGGTTGGCGACCGTCTGCGCGTCCGGCGTATAAATAACCAGTTCCGGTCCCTCGAACGCGACGGATTCGATTTCGATGTCGTCCGGTGTCTCTTCTTCGACCTGTGCTTTGATTCGATCAAGTGTCTCGTCTGCGGAACTCATAAGTTTGGAGATGGAGGCCCGATAGCCGTCGGTAAAACCACGGCTCTCGACTGCCGTTATCTAGCGGGAGTGCAAGCACGGTAAAGAACCTTTGCTTGTCTCGGTATGTCATCGTATGGTCGTGTCTCGGCAGGAACCGGCGAATTTTAGTGTGGGACTGCGAGATGTATCCCTATGGGCTTTGGTAGCTACGATGAATCCGAACAGAAGGACAACGACGTAGACGCGGACGACAGCGAGGGTGTTGCGGTTCACGAGAACGACCACGACGGGTCAGTTTCCTTCGAGACAGAGGCGACCACGAGTGACCTCGTCGACAAACTCGGCGACATGAAAGACGAAGACGACGAGGCGTAAGGGCCTCGAATACCAGTCAGAACGGCGATTCCTGCCCGACCTTTTCGGCGAGTTCGCCGCGCTCGTCGAGCTGTTCGAGAATGTCACTGCCGCCGATGAATTCCCCGTCCACGAACGTCTGTGGAATCGTCTCGCGCCCGCTGTGGCGCTCTAGCGCCTCTCGATAGGCGTCGGTTGCCTTCAGAACATCCACTGTCTCGATGTCGTCGCGGTGCTGTTGCAGCAGTCCGAGGGCCTTCTTCGAGTAGCCACACTGTGGCATCAGCTCGTTGCCTTTCATGAACAGCACGACCTCGTTGTCCTCGATGACGCTGTCTACCTGGTCCGTGACCTCTTCCGGCGAGAGTTCTTCGGGCTCGAATGCCATACCCTCACTAACGGCGTCGGCAATAAAGACGTACCGACGGGTCAAGCAGAACCGCACCGCCGGGGCGCACGGCTACTCGGCTTCCTCGGGCGTCAGCGTCGTCAGCTCGATGGCGTGAATGTCGCGAGTGAGATGGTCCCCCAGCGCGTCGTGAACAAGCTGGTGCTGGTCAACCAGCGACTCGCCCTCGAATGCCGGCGAGACCACGCGTACGGCGTAGTGTTTGTCGTCGTCGGGGTCCCGCGGTGTGGTGACCGTCGCCCGCGCCTTCGGAAGCGTTTCCTCTATGAGTTCGGCGACCGCGTCCTCGTCCATACGCGCTCTGAAGAGAGCGGCGGGCAAAACAGTTGGCGTCGCGGCCACCGATTGAGCGATAGCTACCGACGGAAAGCGACCAGTCCCGGGGCGGAAGCCAATCGTCACGACCAGTTTGATAGCCCGTCCCGTGTGTTTGTCCTTGCGGAGACCGGCCGTCTCTCCCTGCCGGCTGAACCACAGGTGTTTGTGCCCCGGGCACCTAACTCGACTATGAGCGACGCAACGCTCGTCTACGACGACGACTGCGGCTTCTGTACGTGGTGGGCGGACTTCATCGGCGAGCGGTCCGACCTCGAAATTGTCGGGTTCTCCGAGCTCGCTGCCGACCTGCTGGAGCGCCTCCCAGACGACTACGAGTCCTGTTCGCATCTGGTGACCGAGGAAGACGTGTATTCCTGCGGAGAGTCCATCGAAACCGCACTTACATACACCGAACTTGGGAAGCCTGCGCGGCCGCTGGTCTCGTTCCTCCGGCAGTTCGAAGACTACGAACGGTTCCGTGAGCGAGCCTATCGACAGGTCGCGGATAACCGTTCGAAGTGGGGGAAGGTCATGTCGAAGACGCCGCCAGCGCGCAGGGGCAACTCGGACTGACGCCACGTTCTGGGGACTGTCGAACGCCGTTCTCATATCAGACGGTGGGCCGCGACAGCCGCCGGCCCACTCACTCCATCAGTTGCTGGTGGGTCGGCTTCATACAGCGATCCTGAACGACCTGACGGCCGGCCGCCTCGGCGCGTTCGACGGCTTCGTCGTCGTGGATTCCAAGCTGAAGCCAGATAACGGCGTCGTCGTCGCGTTCCAGAGCCGCGTCGACGATGTCGCTGACCTCGTCGCTCGGCCTGAACACGTCAACGATGTCTATTTCGCCGGGGATCTCTGCCAGTGAGTCGTAGGCCTTCTGCCCGAATATCTCGTCAGCGAAGGGGTTGACCGGAATCACTTCGTACCCCTGCTTGCTGAGGTACTTCGGAATCTCGTGTGCATCCTTTCCGGGGCTGGTTGAGCACCCAACGACGGCGACACGGTCACGTTCGAGGATCTCTCGGAGTTCGGCGTCCGAAGTAACAGGCATACGCGAAGGTTTGTCGGGCAGCAACAAAAGGGATTGCCTGCTACCTACTCTGCGGGCTCGTCGGCCTCTGTCGGTTCCTGCAGGTAGGTCTCGCCCCACGCTGCCATTTCGGTGATCACGGACTCCAGTGACTCCCCGTGTTCGGTGAGCGAGTAATTGACGCGAAACGGCTGTTCGTTGATTACTTCGCGGTCGACGAGCCCCTTCTCCTGCAGGTCTTCGAGGCTGTCAGAGAGCACTTTGGACGAAATCCCATCGACGTTCTCTTTGAGTTCATTAAACCCTGAGGGGCCGTTATCAAGCAATCGGTGGATGATAACGGGGTGCCACTTCTTCCCGATAAGCGACGCCGTCGTGGTTATAGGACACCAGTCCTCGCCGGCACACCAGACGGGGAGCTTCTCCGGTGAATCGCTCATATCTTGTCGGGATTTCGGTCGCTGTCGGCTAATAACTACCCCTGTGCGGGTAGCCGGAATCCATCTTTTGGAACCCACATTGAGAAACTCAGTCGGATATCGAACACTGACACCTGCCCAGAACTATCGGTCTCCGCACCAAGGTGTGTCCCTCACCACTATTTCTTGTGGCGCGGTTACGCTAGAAGCGAGTAGGCATATTTTTCTCCGGTTATTCAGTGTATTCTTGTATGGTTGCAGTCACCGTGTGGAACGAAAACCAGCACGAACGGGCGACAGGCCCGGCCAAGGCAATGTACCCCAACGGGATCCACACGACGCTGGCTGAGGCGCTTGCTTCGTACGGCCACACCGTTCAGACAGCGACTCTCGATGAGCCGGCCCACGGACTAACCGAGGAGGTACTCGCCGAGACGGATGTGTTACTGTGGTGGGGCGATGTCGCGCATGACCTTGTCAGCGATGCGACTGCAAACCGCATCGAGCAGGCCGTCCGTGACGGGATGGGATTCATCCCGCTCCACTCAAGTCATGAGTCGAAGCCGTTCGAGGCGCTCATGGGGGGGACTGGCACCCTGCGCTGGCGCGAAGAGGGAGAGCGCGAGTCCGTCTGGTTCGTCGAAACGAGCCATCCCATTACCGACGGACTGCCCGAGGAGTTCGAACTCGAACGTGCCGAGATCTACGGAAAGGGGTTCGATCTGCCGATACCGGACACCCTAGTGACTGTAAGCTGGTGTGACGACGGCACAGTGTTTCCCAGCGGGTGTTGTTACTACCGTGATGCAGGACGGATATTCTACTTCCAACCCGGCCACGAGACGTTCCCAGTGTACCACCAGCCAGTCGTCCAGAAGCTCTTGCACAACGCGGTTACGTGGGCCGCACCGAATGAGCCCGGCCGCCCCTGCGCCGGACAGCCCTGACGAGCAGTACAACCGTCGTAGTGCATATTGGCCCCGGCTGCCCTGTCCCCTGTTCAATTGACCTACTGGAAGCGACGGCCTGAATCAGTGCATAGGCGATTAGGAGGGGTTTTCAGGAACAGTAGGAACTGTTTTCCCCTGTCAGGGTGAGCGAAGGCGACTGCAAACTTAGGAGCCTGAGTCACGACCGTGAGTCAGTATGCGAGGACAACAGCGGAGCCGTAGACCGATTCCAAAGGGTTTGTATCTGATGACTTCGGAGAGTGCCCTATGACAGAGAACGTGGTCGTGCTCGGAGCGGGGTACGCTGGCGCGGGGGCAATAAAGAGTTTCGAGGACGAGCTAGACGGTCAGACGGACGTTGATGTTACGTGGATTTCTGAGACGGACTATCATCTGGTCCTACACGAGTCCCACCGTTGCATCCGGGACCCGAGCGTGCAGGAGAATATCGCCATCCCCGTCCACGAAATCAAGCAGCCGTCGACCGCGTTCATTCAGGACGAGGTCGTTGGTATCGACACCGACGCCCAGGAGGTAGACCTCGCCAACTCCGACACCGTCGAGTACGACTACCTGCTCGTTGGGCTGGGCTCCCAGACGGCCTTCTTCGGCATCGAGGGCCTCGAAGAGTATGCCCTGACGCTCAAAAGCCTCGACGACGCACTCGACATCCACGACAAGATTCAGCAAGCGGCCCGCAAAGCCTCCACAAACGACCCGGCGCAGGTCGTCATCGGCGGCGCTGGCCTCTCCGGCATTCAGACCGCCGGCGAGGTCGCCGAGTTCCGTGACGAACACAACGCGCCAATCGATATCCATCTCGTCGAAGGCCTCGACCAGGTCTTGCCCAACAGTGATCCGGAACTCCAGGGTGCCTTGCGCAAGCGGCTGGAGGCCGCCGACGTGAACATCAAATGCGGGGAGTTCATCGGCGAAGTCGACGAGGAGACGGTCTACATCGGCGACGAGGACGAACTGGACTACGATGTGCTGGTCTGGACGGGCGGCATCACCGGCCGCGATTGCATGCAAGACGTCGATCTGGACAAGGACGAGCGCAACCACCGCGTCCACGCAGAAGGGAACTTCCAGACCGAGGACGAGCGCGTGTTCGCGATCGGTGATTCGGCGCTGATCGACCAGCCGGGCGACCAGCCCGCGCCGCCGACTGCCCAGGCCGCCTGGCAAGCCGCGGAAGTCGCGGGCGAGAACCTCGCTCGCGCCGTGCGAGGGCAGCCACTGAAGACGTGGACCCACAAGGACAAGGGCACGGTCGTTTCGGTCGGCGAGAAGGCCGTCGCCCACGACGTGGTGAATATGCCTATCGAAACGTTCGGCGGACTACCAGCGAAACTGCTGAAGAAGGCGATTGCGGCTCGCTGGATCAACGACGTGACCAGCGTGGGTCGGGCCGCCAAGGCCTGGCCTGACATGTAGCGAGTACCTTTTTACGTCACCCCCTCTCCTTGCGCCTCCGGCGCTGCGGGGAGTGGGTTCGCAAAAATCTACGCTAAAAACGACCTTCTCGCTCCCGCTGGTCGCGAGAAGTGAAACCCCNCGCTGCGGGGAGTGGGTTCGCAAAAATCTACGCTAAAAACGACCTTCTCGCTCCCGCTGGTCGCGAGAAGTGAAACCCCTCGCCAACGGCGAGCGGTATGCTGTCTCCTACCGCGCCGCTGAAATACGCTCGGTGCGGGCTACCAGGCCGACTCCAGCACGTCGACAATGTCCTCTCGGGTTGGCTCCAGCCCCGAGGGGATGTTCGTCATGAAGGCGTCTTCGAGGACGACATCGGCGACTTCGGGGAACTCCTCCTGGCCAGGTCCGTCTACGTCCCGGAGTCGTGTCGGCAGTCCCAGCGTCGTCGCTACCTCACTGACTCGGTCGACGACCGCAGCACCGGGGTCGGAAGCATCGCCGACGCCGAGCGCGTCGGCCAAGAGCGACCGCCGACCGTCGGCCTGCTCGAAGAGATATGAGAGTGCGTGCGGGGCAATGACTGCGTGGGCCGCGCCCTGTTGGACCTCGTAGGTCCGGGTGAGTCCGTGGCCGAGGGCATGGATCAGTGAGAGCGTCGTCCCGTCTGCCCGCGAGATGCCGTACTGGACGAGCATGATCCCTTGAGTGATCGACTGGTACACCCACGGGTCGTCGTCACCGGTACCGAACGCGAGCAAGCCGTCAGTGAGCAGACTGAGGCCACGGGAGGCTGTAGCGTCGGTTATCGGCGTTGCGGTGGCTGCGTATATTGTCTCGATACCCTTATCGAAGCCGTTCATCGCCGACGCCGCGAGAACCGACCGGGGCGTCGTCGCGATCAGTTTGGGGTCGTAGCAGACGGCTTCGGGCATCAGTTTCGGATCGCCGATACCACCACTGGCCGATTCGTCTACGGGGCAGGTGTCGGGCGCGGCTGTGACCCCGGCGACGGTAGAGAGATCAGCGCCGGCCAGCGTTGTTGGGACGGCGATAATCGGTGGCAGCTCTGCTTCGGGGACAGCTATCGTCCCGGAGTCGACAAACGCCTGGCCGACAGCGGCCGGGTCGCGGTCAGTCGCCGCGAGGACGCTGATTATCTTTGCCACGTCGAGGCTGCTCCCGCCGCCAACAGCCACGAGGCAATCGGCGTCAGCCTCGTGGAAACGTTCGAGCCCGTCGTAAGCGGTACCGAGTCGCTTGGCTGGTGTCGTTTCCGCGAAGACGCCGGCAAGTCGGTCACCGAGTCCGTCTCGAACGGGGGCCATCACGGCCGGCGTCTCACCGACGGTAGCGCCACAGACGACCAGTGCGCGGTCGTAGCCCTGTGCGTCTAACTCCGCGCCCAGTGTACGGGCGGCATCGGGTCCGTACCGAAGAACGGCGGGATCGTACTCGAACCGAAACGGGGCATCGAGGTCGCCGAGGACCGGTGTGTCGGTCATCTGTGACATACTCCGTCGCGCTCGTCTTTAGGCCTTCAGGTCGTCAGCGCCGTCGCTCCCTACTGGGGCTCCATCCCGGCTATCCCGTCGGCCAGCGAGTCGAGATCGTCGAGGGTCTCGGCGAGCGCGTCGACGCTGTCTTTCTCCCGTCGGTCCGGGTTCGCGAGCACCCGAACCGATTCGGTTCCCAGCGAAACGAACCCGAGGTCGAGTTTTGCCGCCGTGGCACGGAGTCCGAGGCCAACGTCTGCATCACCTGGCAGGACCTTCCGAGCGGGACTTTCGTGCGCCTTCGTCGTGAGTTCGTAGCCGTCAATAGCATCGACAACTTCGGCACGGCCGATGCCCCGGTCCTCGCCGATGTCATCGAGCGCGTCGTCGAAGCTCCGACGCAGTCCGGAGGCGGTGTCACGGTTGACGAAGCGGTAGTCTCCGTCGATGAGGTCACCCAAATCGGACACGTCGGTATCAGGACCGATGACCAGCCCCCACTCGCGCCGCCAGCCGCCGATGTCGGTTGCGTCGTAGTCATCGGCTGCCGGTCCCGCGACGACCGCGATGTCCGGGACGCCGTTGCCGAGGCGGCGGAGTCCCTCCGTCGACCCGAGCGGGAGATACCGCGGGCGAGAGACGGTATCCAGTAGGCGCGAGAGGAGCGGATCGTCCTCGCCCATGCCCAGGAGTGTCGGCGGTCTGACTGCCGGAGAGAATAGCGTCACGTCGACCGTCTCCCCCTCAGCGAGATAGTCAGTCCCCGGCGGCACGTCGACGAAGCCGTCGGCGTCGACGAGGCTCGTCGTCGCGCCGCTACCCTTGTCGACAGGATAGACCAGCAGTGCCCCGGATTCGTCCTCGATTAGTCCGGCCGGCATGAGGCGTCTGCGCCCCTCGCCGTAGCGTTCCTGGACTGCCATCGTGCCAGACACCGTTGCTGTCTGTGGCGGGTCCCGACCAGCGGCATCCCGGACCGCCGGGGCGACGAAGGTTTGGAAGATAGTCAGTGCCGACACTGGATACCCTGGCAGACCGACGTACGCCGAGTCGCCGATGGTGCCCACGAGCATCGGCTTGCCGGGTTTGACGGCGACGCCGTGGAGCCTGAGTTCGCCGCGTTCCTCGATAACGCGGTAGATGACGTCGACCGCGCTCGCGCTGGTCGACCCGGAGGAGAGAACGAGGTCGCACTCGTCGGCCGCCTCGTGGAGCAACCGCTCCATCTCCTCGTAGTCGTCGCCAGCGTGTGGATACATCACCGGGTCGCCGCCGGCCTCCGCGACTGCGCCGGCCAGCGTGTAGCTGTTCACGTCGTAGATCTGTCCGGCGGCACTGTTGAGTGGGTCCCCGGGCCGGACGAGTTCGTCACCGGTCGAGAGGATACCGACCTGCGGCCGGCCACGCACCGGGACCTCGTCGACGCCCAGCGCCGACAGGAGTCCAATTTCACGCGGTGTGATGCGCGTTCCGGGACCGAGTGCCCGGGCCCCGGCCGCGATGTCCGCGCCGGCGAGCATCACGTTGTCACCGGGCGCGACGGACGTGCGTATCTCGACGCCGTCGTCAGTCTCAGTCGTTCGTTCGACCATCACGACGGCGTCCGCGCCGGGGGGCATCACCGCGCCGGTCGAGATTTCAGCGACAGCGCCCGGCTCGACGGTCACGTCGGGCTCTTCGCCAGCATGAACCTCTCCGGCGACCGACAGCGTCACCGGGTCGGCCTCGTCAGCGCCGAAGGTGTCTCTGGCGTGAACGGCGTAACCGTCCATGCTCGCGCGGTCGAACCCCGGCACGTCGATGTCGGCGTCGACCCGCTCCGCGAGGACACGGTCGCGGGCGTCCGCAAGGGGAACACTCTCAGGTTCGGGGTCGACGTCGAGGCCCGCGACGACCTCGTGGGCCTCCTCGGGCGAGGCCAGATCGCGGAACTCGCGGCGGTCGCTCACTGTGACCACTCCCAGTCCTCGACGGTCACGGTGTCACCGGCGTCGTACCCCTCGACGGACTCCGGCACGACGACCCAGCCGTCGGCGAGCGCGACGCTTGAGAGGACACCGGAGCCGCTGGCCCGCGTCGGCGTCGCGGTCGTTTTCTCGTCCACGTCCTCATCGTGCAGTTCCACCCGCGCGTAGGTTCGGGTCCCCGGCTCGCTGGCGATCTTCCGCGTCAGTTCGGCTTCGGTCGTCGGCGGGTCGGTCGACGGGAGGTGGCCGGCCCGTCGGAGCGCCGGTCGGAGGAACTGAACGGCGTTGACGATGCAGGCGACCGGATAGCCCGGGAGCATCAGAATCGGCGTCTCCTGTGCCACGCCGAGCGCGACTGGATGGCCCGGTTTCAGCGCGACGCCGTGGACCAGCACCTCGCCGATTCCGTCGACGACCTCCGGCAACAGGTCGCGCTCGCCGACGGAGGACCCGCCGGTCGTCACCACGAGGTCGTGGTCCAGATCATCCGTGATGGCGGCCCGGAGCGCGTCCACGTCATCGGTGACGATGTCGCGGTAGGTCGCGTTACCGCCCCAGCGCTCGACGTACTGGGTGACGGTCTGGCCGTTCGTCTCGATGACCTCTCCCGGTTCCGGGTCGTCCTGCACCAGTTCCTCCCCGGTCGGAATTACGCTGACGGTCGCTCGCTCGTACACTTCTACGGTGTCATTCCCGACCGATTTCAGCAGTCCGAGGTCCGACGGACGGAGCCTGTGCCCGTCCTCGTACAGCGTCTGCCCTTGCTCCACATCCTCGCCGACAGGGGCGACGTTCTCCCCGCCAGCGACCGCATCGAACACCGTGACGCTGTCGCCGGTCACCTCGGTCTCCTCGACCATCACGACGGCGTCGGCACCCTCGGGAAGTTCGCTTCCCGTGTGGACGCGGGCCGCCGTACCTGTTGTCACTGCCTCGCCGACCCGGAGCGACTCCGGCGATCGCTGGCTCGCGCCGAACGTGTCTTCGGCTCTGACTGCGAAGCCATCCATCGCCGCGCGGCGGTAGTGGGGTACCGCGCGCTCGGCAGTGATTTTACCCGCGACGACGCGCTCGTCGGCCTCACGCAGCGAGACGCGCTCCGTCCGTCCGTGTGGCGTCACTGCGTCCAGCAGCGTCTCCCTGGCCGTCGTCACCGGGGTTCTGTCCTTGAATCCGGCTGACTTCCGGGACTCGTTGCTCATATGTGTACGAATGGCCGGCACACCAAAAAGCTCGCCAGATTCAGGGAGCTTCGGTCGAAAGGAAACGTATGGCTGAGTCGGACCTGCGCTGTCGCCTCTGCGGGAGCGAACTCTCGAAAGGACTGGTCGCAACCGACAGCCGGCACTGCTGTCTCAACGCCACCCCTATCGCCGGGACCTGCCCCGAACACGGTCCGGTCGGACCCCACCACGCTGTAGAAGACTAACCGGGTCGAGCGTCGCGGAGGTTCAAGTACGGGAACGGGACCACGCCTCAGTGTGCTTCCGGGACTTCCTGCCGCTGACCCGACAGCGACGGTCGCGCTACTCGCTGCGGTTGGGGCAGGGGTCGGGCTGGGCACGCTCAGCGGACTCGTTCCGGGGTTGCACGCCAACACGTTCGCGCTCTTGCTCGCCGCCGCGGCGAGCAGTCTGCCCGGCCCGCGGCTCTACGTCGGCGTCGCGATGCTTTCGGCCGGCGTGACACACACTTTTCTCGACGTGATTCCAGCGCTGGCGCTGGGTGTGCCAGACCCGGCGATGGCCGCCAGCGCGCTGCCGAGCCACCAGCTGGTCATCGAGGGCCGCGGTCGGGAGGCGCTTCGCCTATCGGCGCTGGGGAGCGGGCTGGCCGTCGTGTTTGCCGTCCCGCTGGCGGTTCCACTCACCCTCCTGATGGAGCGTGCGTACCCATTGCTTCGGCCGTGGTTGTCGGTGCTACTCGCAGGGGTCGCTGCGCTCCTCGTGGTCACGGAGCGTGGCCGCCGCCAGCAGGTCGGCGCGGCGTGTTCGCTCGCCGCCAGCGGGCTGCTTGGAATCGGTCTGCTCGATGCGCCAGTGACCGGAGCGTTGCCTGTATCGGACGTGCTGGTCCCACTGTTTTCGGGGCTGTTCGGCGCACCGGTGCTTCTGGCGGCTATCGAGGGAGAGGGCGTCCCGCCACAAGCCGACGCGACGGTGACGACGCCGCGGCGAACAGTCGGCGTTCTCGCGGGTGTCGGGACCCTCTGTGGCGGCGCTGTCGGCTACATTCCGGGCGTCTCCAGCGCCATCGCGGCCACGCTGGCACTGGGGCTTGTCGCCGAGCGTGGGCCACGGGCGTTCATCGTGACGACGAGTGGCGTCAATACGGCGACGGCGGTGTTTGCGCTGTTCGCGCTCATCTCGCTCGGGACGCCCCGAACCGGCGTCCTCGTCGCGCTTGACAAAGCGGAGGTACCGCTTGTGCTCCCGGCGCTGCTCGCCGCAGTCGCTATCGCCGCCGTCGCTGGCGCGATACTCGTCCCGACACTGGGTGACCGCTACCTCCGAACTGTCGGCCAGCTGAACCCGACACGCCTCTCGTTGTCGGTGATTTCGGTACTCGTCTGTCTCTCCGCACTCTTCGCTGGCTTCGTCGGTATCGGAGCGTTCGGAGCCGCCACGCTGGTCGGACATCTCCCGCCGCGGTTCGGGTCCCGCCGGGCGACCCTGATGGGAGTCTTACTCGTCCCGCTGGCGCTATAGGTAGTCCCGCTGGCGGAAATGGCCGAGCAAGACGGCGACGACGATCACCATCCCGATCATCACCGCGGGATAGCCGAACGCCCAGCCCAGTTCTGGCATATTGTACGGGCTGTCGGCGAAGTTCATCCCGTAGACGCCGACGACGAAGGTCAGCGGGATAAAGATCGTCGCGACGACAGTGAGCATCTTCATCACCTCGTTTGTCGACTGGGACACCGTGTTCAGGTAGATGTCCCGCGCCCCCGCCACCAGGTCGCGGTAGGTCTCGGTCAGGTCGACAATCTGGACCAGATGGTCGTACACGTCCCGGAAGTACTTCTCCGTCTGTGGCTGGATCTGTTTGGGGTCGCCACGGGCGAGCACGCCGATCGCCTCTCGCGCCGGCCAGACCTGCTTGCGGAAGGACAACAGGTCGCGCCGGACGTCGTTGATCCGTTCGAGCGTCTCGATATCAGTGGAGGTCGTCACCTCTTCCTCGATCTGTTCGATATCGGTCTCGATCTCGTCCAGCAGGTCGAAATACGCGTCAACGATGACATCGATGACCCGGTAGGCAGTGAAATCCGGGCCGCGGTGGAGGAGTCGCTCGTCCCCGCGACCGACAGCGTCCATCACGCGCTGGACAGACGGGACAGCTCCCGTCGACAGCGTGACGATCCAATCGGGGCCGATGAACAGGCCGAGCGGCGTTGTTTTCACCTCCTTGTCGAACGTCGTATCGCCGGGCGTGAGCGACGCGGACTTGACGAGAACGAACGTGTAGGCGTTGAAATCCTGGACGTTGGCCCGGACGTCGTTCTTGATGTCCTCGATAGCCAGCGAGTGGAGATCGAAGGCGGAGCTGACAGCCTCAACCTCGTCGGGTGTCGCGTCGGTGGCGTGAACCCACGTCGTTCCGTCAGCCGTTCGGGCAGCCGCCAGGTCCTCGTACGCTATCGCCTGTCCGTCGGCGTACACCACTGTGGAGATCATGATGTGTCCTCCGTCGGCGTAGCGTGGCCGACGGCAGCCACCGTCAGCCCGACCATGACCGCTGTTACTGACGCGGATCGGCCGAGGTAGGCGACGCTCGTCCCGATGGCGTAACCGACGATACCGACGAGCGTGAGCACCACACCGGCGACAAACAGCCGATTCATGCCTCCGTCATCACTGGCCCGAAAGAAAACAGTGTCCCCGCAGTCAGTTGCCCGAATGCGAGAGGCCACCGAGCAGCGTATCGACGCGGGGACCCTCTTGATCGTCGAACCGCTCGGGATAGACGGCGACGGCGACGACCACGTCGCCCTCGTGTTCGAAGCTCGTGAGGTGAATCAGGACGTCGATTTCCTGGCCCTCGATAGCCGTCGTCCCGGAGAACACAGCCACCTCACGGGACTCGCCCAGTGCTTCTACCGTACGGTTGCGTTCGAACTGGACGTCGTTGATCTGGTCGTTTCGGCTGGCGACTTCTTCGACGAGGCGTTCGTTGGACCAGCTCGCGGCGGGGTTCAACGTCTGTCCCGCCACACTGGCGCTGGGCGTCGAGAAGACGATGAACCGCCCGGCGTTGACCTCACCGACCGGCCCGAGGTCGATGCCGCGCTCGTACTGTCGGATGTGGTTCGTGACGCGGATGGTTCGCTCCTGGCCGGCGACGGTGACCGTCCGCTCGATGGTCTGTTCGTCAGCCATCGACTGCTCGTAGCCGGTCTCTTCGAGCGCACTGTCACTGACTGCTGCCGGTGCGGAGTCGAACTCGACTGTCTCCCCGGTTAGCAGGCCGACACAGCCCGACGAGACGACGAGTAACCCGACGAGAAGCGTGAGGATGCCCTTTCGCATTGTTGTTCCTACACTGTGTCCAGTATATAAAGTACGTGGCCGCACAAGCTATTCTCTGAGATACAAAACGGCCGGTACACGCCCATAATCGGTCGCTCGACCCTTTTAGAGCCGGTAGGTCGGCCCGTCGTCGGTGTCTTGGACCTCGACGCCGAGCGCTTCGAGTTCGTCCCGGAGTTCGTCGGCGCGTTCGTAGTGACCGGCTTCTCGTTCTTGCTCGCGGATATTTAGAACCAGGTCAACGACGTCACCGGCCAGCGACACGTCGCCGCTGTCGTCGTCGCCGAACGCCAGCCCGAGGATGCCGCCGCCGAGTTCCTCAAACACTTCGACTGCGCTGCGAAGCCCCTGATAGTCCCGTTGCTCGTGGGCGTCCAGGTGAGAGTTCACTGCGGCCGTCAGGTCGAGCAGCGCGGTCATCGCTTCCCGCGTGTTGAAGTCGTCGTTCATCGCCTCCTCGAACGCCGAGCGGGCGTCGTCGACGCCCTCGCGCAGGGACTCGTCGGACATCTTCGCGTAGGCGTCAACGTCGTCGCAGGCCTCGACCGCACGCTCGTAACCGCGAGAGAGGCGATCCCAGCGCTCCTCGGCCTCCGCGATGGTCTCGTCGCTGTAGGTGGCCCGCGAGGTGTAGGCCGTCGACAGCAGGAAGGTCCGGAGCATGTCCGGACCGAACTCCTCGACGGCATCGGCGACGGTAAAGTAGTTGCCGACAGAGGAGGACATCTTCTCCTCCTCGGTCTCCAGCAGTCGGACGTGGAGCCAGTACTTCGCGAACTGCTGGCCGGTCGCGGCCTCGCTCTGGGCTACCTCGTTCTCGTGGTGGGGGAACACGAGGTCCTGCCCGCCGACGTGGACGTCGATGGACTCGTCGAGGTGAGTCATCGACATCGCCGAGCACTCGATGTGCCAGCCGGGTCGGCCCTCGCCCCACGGGGAATCCCAGGTCTGGGCCGTCTTGCAGGCCTCTTCGGCCGGTGCGGCCTCAGGATGCTGATGTTCGGCAATGTCCTCGGGGTCGACGCCGCCGGCCTTCCAGAGTGCGAAGTCCGCCGGGTGTCGCTTCTCCCCTTCGGTGTCCGCGCCCTGTGATTCGATGTCGTCGACGGACTGGTTCGAGAGCTTCCCGTAGTCCTCGAAACTGGTCACGTCGAAGTAGACGGAGCCGTTTCGCTCGTAGGCGTGACCCTGCTCGACGAGTCGCTCGACGAGATCGATGATCTCCGGGACGTGCTCTGAGACGCGGGGGTACACCTCCGCGCGGCCGAGGTTGAGTGACCGCATGTCGTCGATGACCTGCTGGACGTAGTGGCGGGCCACATCTGCTTCGCTCTCGCCGTCCTCGCCGACGCGGGCGACGATCTTCTCGTTGACATCGGTGAAGTTCTCGACGTGGTGGACGTCATAGCCCAAGTAGTCGAGCCAGCGCGCCATCACGTCGACGTGGACCCAGCCGCGCGCGTGACCGAGGTGGGGCGGATCGGAGGTCGTCAGCCCACAGTAGTACAGCAACACGGAGTCGGGGTCGCTCGGCTCGAAGGGCTCTTTCTTACCGGTCAACGTGTTCGTCACGCGAAGCGTCATTATCGGGAGAACTGTGTCCGCCCGCTTTAAGCCGTCGGAAGGCGACTCATCCCTGTACTGTCGCTTCGACCACCCGGAGCGCGTCCGGTCCCCCACGGCGGCTCACCACGACGACGAGCGCCTCGCCGGTGACGGCGGCAGCGTCGACGGAAACATCTGTTGCGCGCAACCGCCCCAGCACCTCACCGAGTGCTGCTGGAGCAAGGTCACCCGTGGCGATGATGCCCGTCAGTGAGCCAGCGCCCTCGGCGAAGGCAGCGTCTCCGACCTGGAGGACGAGAGCCGACTCAGCACTGGGCGACTCAACCCGACCAAGCCCGCTCTGCATCGAGACTCTGGCATCGCTGTCGTGTGGCGAGTCGGCAGGCAACTCCTCGGCGAACCGACGGAGCGCAGTCGCGATAGCTTCCTCTTCGCCGTCGATGTCGAGCGTGCGTGCGGCGGCCGTGTAGTTGACAACGCCGGCCCGAAGTGCGTCGTAGAGGAACGGGCGCTCGCGGACGGCGTCTCTGGTCGCGGCTGCGAGTGACATTGGCGGCAGGCACGAACGGCGCGGGCAAAAGCGGTTCTATCAGGCGCGAGGGAACGCGGTGCCACTGGATAGCTAGTGAGGGGGAGAGCGACCTATCGTGATCGCGATACGGCGTGGTTGACCCGCAGAATTGTGGCCCACTCCCAGCAAGTGAGAACAGTCATAGGGGATTGTGCCTCTGGACGCCCACTCTCTATATGAGGGAAGGACAATGGCTATTGCACAACGCGAACGGCAAGTGTTCGGACAGCCCCTGGAACCGGCGGACCGAGTCATCGGTGGCATTGTTGTCGCTGCTGGCGCGCTGGGACACGCCGCACTGCTGGCAGCCGCCGGACTGTTGTTCTACGTCCTCCTGTTCGGGCTGTGACTAGGTGGAATCGGTCGGCAACGACATACTTTCGGCACGCAACACTACACAGCTCGCCGGTTATTCGAGCAGGTCAACGAAGGCCCTAAGGACGGCTCGCACCAACCAGTGGATATGGACGAAGCACTCGTTATCGCGGCCCACGGCTCCCATCTGAACGCCGAGTCGAGTACGCCTACCTACGACCATGCCGACACGATTCGGGCGACCGGCGCGTTCGCCGAGGTCCGTGAGTCGTTCTGGAAGGAGGAGCCGTCGTTCCGGGAAGCGCTGCGGACCGTCGACGCCGACGAGGTGTATCTGGTTCCGCTGTTCATCTCTGAGGGCTACTTCACCGAGCAGGTCATCCCCCGCGAGTTTCGGCTGGAGGACTGGGACCCCGAACTGTGGGACTCCGACGGGACGAGCGCGACCAACGCGACGCTGACCGCCGAGGATACGGACCAGACGGTCCACTACTGCGGCCCAGTTGGTACGCACGACTCGATGAGCGATGTCATCGTCCAGCGGGCCGAGTCCGTCACTGGCGATTCCAACGTCGGTGAGGGGTTCGGTCTCGCGGTCGTCGGCCACGGCACGGAGCGCAACGAGAACTCCGCGAAGGCCATCCAGTACCACGCCGACCGCATCCGCGAGCGGGACCGCTTCGACGAGGTGCAGTCGCTGTTCATGGACGAAGACCCGGAGGTCGACGATGTCGCGGACTACTTCGAGAGCGACGACATCGTCGTCGTCCCGCTGTTCATCGCAGACGGCTTCCACACGCAGGAAGACATTCCCGAGGACATGGGGCTGACCGACGACTACCGGACGGGCTACGACGTGCCGACCACGGTCGAGGGTCACGACATCTGGTACGCCGGCGCGGTCGGGACGGAGCCGCTGATGGCTGATGTGGTCCTCGAACGGGCCGCCGACGCGGGTGCCGATGTGAGCAGCGCCATCGAGCAGGTACGCGAGGAGACTGGCGGGGGCACCACTGCCGCTGGGGACTAGCGGTAGCGAGCGACGATTGCTTCGGTTCCCGAGTGGACTATAGTGTCCTCGGTAACTGCGTAGAGAAAACTGAAGTCGAGACGGGGCTCATGCCAGCGGAGGGTGCCGTCGGTCCCAAACTGAAATAGTCCGTGGTGCTTCGTGTTGAGAAACACTGACCCGCCGTCCGGGGCCGGGACCGCGGCCGTTGCCCCGAGATCTATCTCGAATTCGCTTCGCCCTCGTTCCATGGCCGCCAACCGCTCATCATTGAACCGCCACAGTTCTTCGCCGTCGGCAGTGGCAATCGCTATCAGGGCGTTGCGATCGGGAATGTAGACGATTTCGCCGTCACGGCTGAACCGCAACGGTCCATCTGGGATAGTGGTGCCTCTGTTCACCCAGCGGGGTTCCCCCGAGTCGCGGTTGAACGCCCGGAGGTATTCCGAGCGGACATAAACCGTGTCGCCGCGCACGTGCGGCCGGCCGTTAGGGCTCCGCTGTAGGGGCTGGTCCCACAGAACCGAACCGTCTAGGGCGTACACGTCGAGTCGGTACTCTTCGCTGGTCCCCCAGTCGACAGCGAGGCTGCCGTGTCCCGCACAGACTGTCGGCAGGTCGCTCTTGGATGGGTCGGTGGGGACAGGAAGCGACTTCGACCACCGCTCGGCGCCGCTCTCGCCGTCGAAGGCGATGAGGTCGCCGCCGTCGGTCCCGACGTACACACGGCCGTCAGCGGCGGCGACACTGGCTACTGGGTGGTCGACGGGTTCCGTCCAGACTCGTCCGTCGCCGGCCACCGCGACGACGCGGTTGGCCTCCGTTCCCACGTATAGGTGGGCTCCGTCGCTGGCCCAGTCCGTGGCTACGCCCTTGAATTCGAAGCGACCCAATCTGGCCCCATCAGCGAGAGTGTATCGAGCAACAGCGCCTACCGGGTAGTCGTCAAGGAAGCGCGTCGCATCAAACGTCACTTCGAACAGCGTCCCGTCAACCAACGTGACCAGCCGGCCGCCGTCATCAGCCGTCTCCCACTTCTTGTCGCCCGGGCCGGGGCGATAGCCACACCCGGTGAGCGACCCGACGATGCCGGTCAGGCCCGTAAGAACCGTTCGGCGGCTGTACTCCGTCACGTCGGTCCCTCCGTGGCCATCGCCTCCAGTCGTTCGATGCGAGCCTCGGTTGGCGGATGGGTCTCGGGGAACACGTCGTTGGCAACGAAATCAGGCGCGTCTTCGAACTGTGTCTCGTCGATGGGTGCGATATAGAGCGCATCGAGACCACCGTCTTGCGCTCTGAGGTCGTGGTCCGGGGCCACCGTCATCTCATCATCGATGGTCGCAAGCGCGCTGGCGAGCGCCGCAGGGTCGCCGGTGATAGCGACGGCTCCGCGGTCTGCGGCGTACTCGCGGTACCGCGAGAGCACGCGAAACAGCGTGAAACTGGCGAGCCAGAACACGGCTGAGACAGCGAGCGTCAGTACGGCACTGACTGTCAGAATAAAGATGCCGAGTAAGAGGCCCCGGGCGCTATCGCTGTCGGTATGTCGGAAGCCAGTGAAGGCACCGGGAATAGCCTGGAGAAGGCCCAAGGTACTAGCTGCGAGGCTGTAGGTTAGCGTCGGGAGCACGTAGGAAAGGGACATCACAGTCGCGTCGCGGTTCTTGATGTGAGCGAGTTCGTGGGCAATGACAGCGTCGCGCTCGTCGGCATCGAGTGCGTCAAGCAGTCCGGTCGTAAGTACCAGCGTGGCGCTGTCGGGACTCCGGCCGACAGTGAACGCGTTCGGCACGTCGGTGTCCGCGACAGCGACTGCCGGTGCCGGAAGGTCCACTGATTGTGCCAGCCGTGTCACGTTTTCAACCAGCCCGGGTTCGTCGTCGGGGCCCACGGAGCGAGCGTCCAGCGCCCGCAGGGCGATGGTATCGCCAACGGCCAACTGCGTGGCGAATCCAAGCACGACGGCGCCAGCGACCAGCCACGGCTCGATGTAGAACTCGCCGGACAGCACCCAGTCGGTGGCCAGCTTCGCCAGCCATATTCCGGCCGTGTTCACGAGTGCAAGGCCCGCGTAGACGAACCCTACCGGGAGGAGTGCCACGAGGACGACAGCAGTCGCCATTCGGACCTGTAACCCTCGGTCAGTCGGCCAGCCCATAGCGTTCACCCCCGTACCCGGGCCGCCCCCCACAGAACATCATAAATCAGCTACGATTCTTGTAAAATATAATACTGTCGAATCTGGAACTATCTTCACTCCGCTTGCCGGAACAGGCGACTTTTCCCGGTGCGACACCTACGGCGGCGGTATGGACGACACCCATGTCGAGGCGTTCGCCGAGGCAGCGTCGGACGGTATCGCGTTCGACGGTATCGAGGCAGCGGTCGAGGGTGGACGCTACGTCGTCGAGACGGCAGCGGAGTCAGAGACTACGAGTATTGCGGACCTCGATGGCTTGGCCGCATCGTACCCCGAGTACATCTCGAACTGGTACTTCTGGCACGCAAAAGCGCCCCAAGCGGAGCCTCGCTGGGCGTATCTCCGGTGGCTCGAAAACGCCGAGTCGACGCCAATCCCGGACCGATACGATCAGTTACGAGAGGGCTTGACGACGACGTGGGGTGAGCTCTCGATTACCGTGACACTGGACGAGGACGACGAGCGGGTGTACGACCTCCGCCATGTCGACGACACGGGGACAGACGCCGATTCGCTGGACGCGTACGACGACCCGTTGGACGCCCGTACCCTCGCCAAACACGACGACCGTGACCGCTACCGCCCGCTGAAAACAGCCCCCACGCTCCAGTCTGGCTGGATGTTTCCCGAACTCGGGCCGACGGAACTAGTCCAGACGGTGGACTTCTTCTATCCGGCCACGATTTCGAACTGGCACCGCGACCGGGAGGGCGAACTCGACGTGACCCACTGGCGAGATACCGTCGACCGGCAAACCGGGATTTACGGCGTCGTCAAGACCTGGGACCGCGGCGACGGCTACGAACACGTCAACTGGGTCGCCGAGGCCTGCTGTGACGACTCCCAGTGTCTCAAGCGCCGGGAGTGGCAGTACGACGAGGAGACGGACCTCGATGTCGACGGCGGATCGGGTGAGTTCCCCTGCCGCGAACCCTGCTCGCTCGTCATCGCTGGCGCACGCCAGTGGACGAAACTCGAAGGCGAGACGAGCCAGACCTACGAGTTCGAGCTTACGCCCAGCGAGAAAGAACAGATCGAGGACATCATCGATGCCGTCGCCGACGGCGAGGCAGACGACATCCGCGAGGCAGACATCTACGAGGGAGCCAACCGATACCGCACCCGGTTCCTGCGAGCGAAGCTGTTCGACGACGAAGGGAACCCCGGCGGCGAGACGGAGCAGTAACCGGGGTTTCAGGACGAGCGAACGGCGACCGACAGGAGTCCCAGCACGATTGTGACTACGAGGACGGCGGCGACGGTCAACAGCATGCTCTCGGTGAGAACCAGCGTGATGAGTCCCGCAATCAGGACGGTGAAACCGCCAGCCGCCAGTATCGGCCCCGCCGACAGGTCTTCGAGGCTGGGTTCCGATTCCGTCGTCGGTTTCGGCTGTGGCTTCGACAGCTCGTCGTCGACGATGACCGGTTCATTCTCGGTCCCGCCTTCCGGGATGTAGATGTCGATGTACCGGGTCTCGGCGCCGTACCCTGTCACGATCTTTAGCTTGCCACGGACCGGCCCGTCACCGTCGACAGTTATTTTGACCAATCGGTCGGTTTCGGCCCGTACGTGGTGGTTCGTGGCGTCGAGCGACGCGATGGAAGAGAGCGAGTCGTCGAGGTGGAGATGGACGTGCAGGGCCTCGCCGTGATTGACTAACTGCACGTCGAAACTCCCTGTGGCGTCGAACTCGTTTGGAACCTCCAGACTGTGGATGTCCGTCCGATTGAGGTGCACGGGCAGGGAGTCAGGCACGGATGTGACTCCGCGTGGCGAGGAAAAAAAGGTTCAGGCCGGTGCCTCGTCGCGCATGTCCGGCGGGAGCAGGTTCGGAATGCCGTCCTCGATGGGGAACGTCTCGCTGCACTCGGTACAGGTGAGCTGGCCCGACAGGATTTCGCCGTCGTCGCGCTCCGTCACTTCGAGGTCGAGGTCGTGCTTGTCCAGAGGGCAGCAAATAATTTCCATCAGGTCCTCTTTCATATATTCAGCCAAGACCGGCGGTCGCAAAAGTCTGCCGCTCTCCCAGTGGGTGTCGTCCCGTCGCTAGCTACTCGTGTACGACCCCTCGAACATCGACGTAGGGAGGAACGCCCGTTAGAACGGATGCTCGCGGACGATAGTTTCGCCGCGGCCGGGACCGACGCCGATGGCGTAGGCCGGGGTGTCGAGTTCGGACTCGATGTATTCGACGTAGGCTTTTGCGTTCTCAGGCAGCGCATCGTACCCCTCGTCGGCTGCGTCCGCCCAGTCGATCTCGGGCCAGCCGTCGAAGGACTTGAGATTGGCCTCACAGCGCTTCCACTGCTCGGTGGTCGCGGGCATCGACGCTAGCTCCTCGCCATCAAGCGTGTACGTGTGACCGACCTTCACTTCGTCGAGGCCGGCGAGGACGTCGAGGTGGTTGATGGCGATGCCGGTAAAGCCGGACACGCGCGTGGAGTGGCGCAACATCGGCAGGTCGAGCCAGCCGACACGTCGCGGACGGCCGGTAACAGTACCGTACTCGCCACCTTCTTCCCGGATGTAGTTGGCTAGCTCCTCGTTCTCACCCTCGCCTTGCTCGTCGTAGCCGGGCGTATCGCCGACGACGCCGCCGAGTTCGGTGGGTAGTGGGCCACTGCCGACGCGAGTGAGGTACGCCTTCACGATCCCGATAACTTCGCCGTCACCGACGACGCCGGGGCTGAGTCCGGTCCCGGTCGCCGCGCCGCCGGCCGTCGGGTTTGATGATGTGACGTAGGGGTAGTTCCCGTGGTCGATGTCGATGATGGTCCCCTGTGCACCCTCGAGCATGACGTTCTGGCCCTCGTCGATGGTCGCGCTGAGGAAGGCCCCGGCGTTGACGGTCATGTCCTCGGCCTCGAAACGGCGGCCGAACTCGCGGAACTCCTCGAAGATGGCGTCAACGTCGAAGGCATCCGGGTCGTCAAGCTCGTCGACGTCGAGGTCATACACGTCCTCGACGACGGCCCGCTTCTGCGGAACGACGTATTCGAGGCGCTCTCGGAGTACGTCCGGGTCAAGCAGGTCGCCGACGCGGACGCCGCGGCGACCAGCCTTGTCCTCGTAGGTCGGGCCGATACCCCGGCCCGTCGTCCCGACTTCGTCATCCGTTTCGCTTTTTAGTTCCTCCTCGATACCGTCGAGCACGCGGTGGAACGGGAGAATGACGTGTGCTCGTTCGGCGATGCGAACGTCCGGGTCGAGGCCGCGTTCCTGAAGCGTGTCTATCTCGTCGAACAGCGTTCGCGGATTGACGACACACCCGTTGCCGAGTACGCCGACCTTGCCGCGGATGGCTCCGCTCGGAACCAGCGAGAGCTTGTACTCCTCGCCCTCGTGGACGACGGTGTGGCCGGCGTTGTCGCCGCCCTGATAGCGCGCGACGACGTCCACGTCGTCGCCGTACAGGTCGACGATGCCGCCCTTCCCTTCGTCGCCGAGCTGTGAGCCGACGATGGTTACGGTCATCGCACGCACCTTCCAGCCACCGTGATAAACAGATTACGGTCCTGAACTCACGCTCGTGAGCAGTACCCATGTGAATCGTTACGACGGTTTTAAGATACCCCTGTTCAAACGTATCAACGTTGTAGCGATTGGGCGAGGGAGAACCTTTAAATACCGCAAACACAAGTTAACAATTGCCATGATAGACAGGCTTGAAAAGGAAGTTGACATGCTGGAGCGCCACTTGCAGGTGCTTCGCATGGTTATCGAGAACGAGCCTATCGGTATCGTGAAGATGTCCAACGAAACCGGCTACCCGCACCACAAGGTGCGGTACTCCCTGCGCGTTCTCGAAGAGGAGAACCTCATCGAGCCCTCCAGCCAGGGTGCGATCACGACCGAACAGACCGGTGAGTTCGTCGACGACCTCGACGAGAAGGTCGACGAAATCATCGACAAGCTCGAAGGTATGAAGATCGAAGACGCGGCCGAAATCGAAGGCTAAGCTTCTTTCTCAGAGTTCCGGGACCGCCAGGTGGAACTCCTGGTTTCTCGCTTCTAACAGACAGAGGTGAAAGCCCTTCTTGCGCGAGATGTTCACGAAACTCTTGCGCTTATCGCGATTGAACAGCCCGCTAGAGGTGGCTTCTTCGGCGGTTTCGAGTGCGCCCGGCTCGAAGAAACTGCTCGTGACGAGAAACGCCGACGCGAGTGATCCGGAGGCGTTGCCGACCCGCTCGGCGTTCCGGATGAGGTCCGACATCTGGCCCTCGGAGGCCGGCTCGCGCGAGTCGTTGATGTTTGCGACGACCAGCGGGTTCCCCATCCGGTCCCGGACGACCACGTCGAACCGTTCCTGCGAGCGGGTCTCCTGACCGTCTTCCGTGTATGTCACCGTGACGTTGCCGTTCAGTTCGGCGCGGTCGATGGCCGGAAGCCCCTCGTAGAGGTCTTTCATCGCTCCCGCGTGTCCGGTGTCCCGAATCTCGTAGAGGAGGTTCCGGATGAGCCAGTTGACGAAGCGGTACTGGATGCTGTCTTCGAGGTACTCCTCGAAGGGCGTCCCGTTGACCGTGGCGCCTTCTGCCTCGAACTGCGTGTGATACTCCAGCCTGAGATTCGCCTCGACCTCTTCGCGGCTCGCTTCGCCGTCCTTGGCTTCCTCCAGCGTCGCCTTACCCTTCGAATCGTACCTGACGAAGAGGTTCGTCCCGTTTATCGCCTCGCTGGCGCTGAGCCGGGTGCTACCTGCGGCGGCGTCGTTTTGCTCGTCGAGTTGCTCCTCCAACCGGTCGATTTCGGCCCGTGCGTCGGCCAGCTCCGACTCTAAACGGTCGCGCTCGTCCCGAAGCTCCTGGTTTGTTGCCTCCAGATCCGTGAGTTCGGATTCGAGGTCCGACACCGTCTCGGCTCGCTGTTCGAGCTCGGACTCGAGCTCTGCCACACGCTCCGGGTCGCGCGGTGTCGGCTCTTCGTCGGCAGGCGACTGTCTCTGGTCCCCTGTCGACGGCTGGGATTGCGGCGTATCGGCCGGCTGCGCCGGCTCCGGGTCTTTCGCAGTTGTGCCACGGCTTTCCTGAGCCGGTGCTGGTCCCTGCACGCTGGATTCGTTCGACGGCGTCGGGTCGTTCTGGGCCGGCTGGTCGCGTCGCGGTGTCGATGCCTGTTGCCCACCTGTTGGCGGCGTCTGCGTGGGAGACACGCTGGTGGCTGTGCTTTCCTGCGCACCGCCGGACTTGTTCGGGTCCAGCGATGGGACCGAGCGCGTCTCCAGATCCGTACTTGACCCGCCAGAACTGGCCTCCGGCGTCGGCGTTGTCGCTCCAGTCCCAGACTGTGTCTGGGACGTCTGTGGCTCGGGGCTCTGTGTCGGTTTCGGGTCTTCCGGTTCGGCGCGACGGTCTGCCGAAGCCGCCTGATCGCTCTGTGCCGGGGTGCTTCGAGCGCTGGCGTGCTGGGATTCCTGTGTCCGTGATGGCTCAGTCGCCGATGGTTTCGGCTCGGTCTCCCCGGCAGTCTCTCTCACTCCGGCCTCCTGTTCAGTGGACTCGTAATCAGGTTCCGTCTGTGTCGCGGTATCGGTGTCTGTCGTCGCCCGGTCTGTCGCTTTGCTGTCTGGCCGGCTGTCCGAATTCGGCTTTTCGTCCACGCTCGATTGCTCGTCAGACTCGGAACTGCGGCGGGACCGGCCAGGAGTCGCACCGGCGGCTTTCGATCCCGGCGGGCCGCTGCTTGCAGGGCCGCGGTCCCGCGTCGGCTCTGCTGCGGTCTGGGCCTGTCCGGCGTCGTCGGTTCCATCGGCTTCGGTATCTCCGACGGGGTCCGGGGACGGGTCTACCGGTTCATCGCTGTCGTCGTCCTGTGGTGTCGGTTCGTCTGGTACCGCCGTATCTGTCGGCGTGCTGTCTATCGCACCTTCGTCGGTAACGGCTGTCTCGTCACCAGCCTCGAGCGGGTCAACGCCGGCAGCCGCCGGGTCCGCTGACTGCTCGTCCGTGTCGTCTTCCGGCGGTTCCGGAATCTCGGTCGGCTCGATGTCGACCGGCATGACCTCGTAGATGCCGACCTCGTCGTTGGCCGTGTCGAACGCCTCGTCGTCGGTGATGAGGTTGTCGGAGTTGCCGACCCACGCGACGCTCATCGAGCGGCCTTGGTGGTAGACGGTGTAGTAGTCGCCCGAGAGGACGTTCTCGGAGAGTTCGATAAAGCCGGTAAAGTTACCGCTCGACAGCGTCTGGTCGACTTCTGCAAGCGCCGTGTCTTCGGTGTAGTACTGTGCTTTCACCTCGTCGGCGCGTTCCTGCATCACCGCAAGCAGTGGCAACGCCTCGTGCGGTGACCGCTTAGCTGTTCCCGACGCGTCCTCGAAATCCTCGATGGTGCCGTCGAGGACGCCGACGACGGTCCCGTTCAACATGAACAGGCGCGTCGGACCCGTGATGACCGCGCCGGAGAACTCCTGTCCGGCGAGGTCCTGCAGGCCCGCGAACCCGCCGTCGAACGGTACCGACTCCCAGCCGTCGACCCGTTCGACCGTGCGTGAACTCATTACTCCCACCAAGCCGGATGGTGGACAAATAGTTTGTGCCCACGGGCGCGGTCCGATGGACATATGACGATTCGGGCGCAATTGCTGGTATGGCAGAGGAGCCGGGACTAAGCGATCAGTATCCGACTGCGAGTCCGTGGCCGCTGTTCGTCGCACTGGGATTAGCACTGTCAGAGATCGGCGTGTTCGTCGGACTCTTTCCAGTGGCCGTCTTCGGACTGATACTGTTCGGCGGGAGCATCGCCGGTATCCTCACGGAATCCGGATACGTGGAACGGCCGTGGCCGACCCTGCTTGGGGTGGGCGTGGTGCTTATCATCCTCGCCGCCGCGTTTGCGCTCTGGCAGGTCCCGGTCGCCGATATCGCCCTCTCGAACGTCGGGACCGGGCCACTCTTCACTCGGCTGGTGGCCGTCGCCGCGGCGGGTGCTGTGATGATCGCAATGGGCGGCGTCGCCTCAGTTATGGAACAGACCGCGGCTTGAGACGGGCACTGGCCCGATTCGGAAACCAACACTCTATTTACTGGCCTGTTCTAACGGGCAGGCATGGCACTGTTCGGGTTCGAAAAAGATACCCTGCTCGACCTCACTGTGAACGTCATCCCGCTCGGGATCCTCTTCTTCTTTATCATCGCGTTCGCCGCGTTCCCGGCGTTCGGAACCGATCCCGTCTTCACCGGGTTGCAGTTCGCACTGATTATCTCGATGTTCCTGCTGCTCGCTGTCCTGACCTACTACGCGGGGAAGGCTGTCGAGAACGCCGAGAAGGAGAGCGGCGAGCTGGGTCACGAAGACTGAACTGACGGCTTCGGACAGATCGCTTCGAAAGCTGGCCGTCCTTGCCACCGGGCGACAGTGTGAGTGGTCCCTTATTTCTGAAGCTGTAACGCTGGATGGGAGCCGTATTTTATGGTCGTTGCTGCAGGAATCGACCCTTTGATAATGTCCCAGTCCTGAAGGACGACTATGGTAGCAGGAGATATTGTGCTGACGGGGCTGATGGCCGTCCTCCTCGTCGGCGTCGCCGCGCTTCTCACCCGTGTCGAGAACTGGCGTTCGTATACGCCGCTCGCGGGTGGCGGGGCCGTCACGGGTGACGAGACGGCGGTCATCAACCGTGAGAAACCCGCAGGTATCATTCGCTGGCTAACAACTGTCGACCACAAGGACATCGGTCTGTTGTACGGGGTGTACGCGGTCATCGCATTCGCCGTGGGTGGTATCATGGCGATGCTCATCCGCCTCCAGCTCGTCACGCCCGCTGGAGCCATCCTCAGCAACAACGCCTACAACTCCATCCTGACGAGTCACGGCATTACGATGCTGTTCCTGTTCGGGACGCCGATCATCGCGGCGTTCGCGAACTACTTCATCCCCCTCCTCATCGGGGCTGACGACATGGCGTTTCCGCGTATCAACGCCATCGCGTTCTGGCTGCTCCCGCCGGCAGCACTGCTAATCTGGGCGGGGTTCTTTCTCGCACCGGTGACCGACAACATGATCGAACCGGCCCGAACGGCCTGGACGATGTACACGCCACTGTCGGTTGAGCAGGCGAACCCCGGCGTCGATCTGATGTTGCTCGGGCTGCACCTCTCCGGCGTCGCAGCGACGATGGGAGCGATCAACTTCATCGCGACCATCTTCACGGAGCGCAACGAGGAGGTCAACTGGGCGAACCTCGACATTTTCTCGTGGACGATCCTCACCCAGTCCGCACTGATCCTGTTCGCCTTCCCGCTACTGGGGAGCGCCATCGTGATGCTGCTGCTGGACCGGAACCTCCAGACGACGTTCTTCGCCGTTGAAGGTGGCGGCCCGCTGCTGTGGCAGCACCTGTTCTGGTTCTTCGGCCACCCTGAGGTGTACATCCTCGTCTTGCCGCCCATGGGACTGGTCAGCCTCATCCTGCCGAAGTTCTCCGGACGGAAGCTGTTCGGCTTCAAGTTCGTCGTCTACTCGACGCTTGCCATCGGCGTCCTGTCCTTCGGCGTCTGGGCCCACCACATGTTCTCGACGGGCATGGACCCGCGGCTCCGGGCGTCGTTCATGGCAGTCTCGCTGGCTATCGCAATACCGAGCGCGGTCAAGACGTTTAACTGGATCACGACGATGTGGAACGGCCGCCTGCGCCTGACGACGCCGATGCTATTCTGTATCGGCTTCGTTTCGAACTTCATCATCGGCGGTGTCACCGGGGTGTTCCTTGCCTCCATCCCTGTCGACCTGATCCTGCACGACACCTACTACGTCGTCGGGCACTTCCACTACATCGTGATGGGAGCCATCGGCTTCGCGGCCTTCGCGGGCATCTACTACTGGTTCCCCATCTTCACCGGCCGGATGTACCAGCGTACCCTCGGGAAGGCGCACTTCTGGTTCTCCATGGTCGGGACCAACATCACGTTCTTCGCGATGCTTGCGCTGGGCTATCTGGGGATGCCGCGGCGCTACGCCACCTACCAGTTCGATGGTGCTATCGCGCCGCTGACGCAGGTGTCGACGTTCCACCAGGCGGCGACCGTCGGTGCGCTCATCCTGTTTATCGGCCAGCTGTTCTTCGTCTGGAACATCGTCCAGTCCTGGCTCGAAGGCCCGAAGGTCGAGGACGGTGACCCGTGGAACCTCGAGCGCGACGGCATGCTGGATCGTGAGTTCCAGTGGTTCGAGGAGCAACTCGAAGCCGACAGTCCGGAGAAGGACCCGTCGCTGCTTGCTGACGGCGGTCAAGAAGAACAAAACGACTCGTAAGCGTCCCGAACTCTGTTTTCGTCTGCCTTGCTTCGTTCGCAGCCACGACCGAACTGACAGTGCTGTTAGCTTGCGCCGGAAACGAGTACCATCGCCGTCACGAACATCATGAGTGCGATTCCGGTCAGGACAAGAAACAGCAGTTCCTTCTGTGACATAGGATAGCTACGGCGTGGAAGTGAAAAAGGCTAATCGTCTCCGCGCCGTTGTTCTCACATGAGCGAAGTTGAGGCCAGGTCTGGACGACAGATCGTCCTTCGCCTGTACGTCGCTATTGTTGTTCTTGCCGGTGTAATGGGGTTCGTACTCGGCAGCATCCGACCGGAGGACCTCGAACCGGAACTGTTCGGTGTAATCGCGCTACCGCCGACGCCGTTTGGCGTCGCAATCTACGGATTCGTCACTATCGGTATCGTCCTTGGCGTGTTACTTGGCCTCGTCGTGTACGTCTCCGAACGGGTCGACGACGCGGCCGGATCCTGAACCGGTCACGCAACGCTGGCCGTCTCCTGATAGCTTCCGTATTCTGCCTCGAAGACAGCCATGATCTCGCCCATCGTCGCGTAGGCTTTCACCGCATCGATGATGACGGGCATGACGTTCCCGCCGTCGGTGATCACTTGTTGCAATTCGTCAAGCGCCGCTTCCACGGCCGCGTCGTCGCGCTCTGCCTTGACCGTCGCGAGCTTGTCCCGCTGGCGTTCCTGTACGTCTTCGTCGACGGTGAGGATCTCGGGTTCGGTGTCTTCCTCGACGGTGTACTTGTTGACGCCGACCATGACCTCTTCTTCGCTCTCGACGCGCTGCTGGTACTCGTAGGCGGCGTCCTGAATCTCACGCTGGAAGTAGCCGTCCTGAATCCCTTGAATGACGCCGTCGCGGACCGATCCGTCGCCGAGGTCGTCTCTGATGTGATTGATGTAGGCCATCGCCTTCTCCTCGACCTCGTCGGTCAGCGACTCGATGGCGAAACTGCCGCCCATCGGGTCCACGATGTCGGCCGCGCCCGACTCCTCGGCGATGATCTGCTGTGTTCGGAGCGCGACCCGCACCGCCTGCTCGGACGGGAGTGCCAGCGCCTCGTCGAAGCTGTTGGTGTGCAGGCTCTGAGTTCCACCGAGGACTCCTGCAAGGGCCTGAATCGTCACGCGGACGATGTTGTTCAGCGGTTGCTGGGCGGTCAGTGACTGGCCGGCAGTCTGGGTGTGGAACTTCAGTTGTTTGCTCGCGTCGGCCTCCGCGTCGTACCAGTCGTCCATCACGCGGGCGTAGATGCGGCGAGCCGCGCGGAACTTCGCGATTTCCTCGAACATGGAGTTGTGCGAATTGAAGAAGAAAGACAGCTGTGGGGCGAACTCGTCGACGTCCATCCCGCGGTTCAGACAGTCTTCGACGTAGGCGAAACCATCAGCAAGCGTGAACGCGAGTTCCTGTATTGCCGTCGAGCCGGCCTCGCGGATGTGATACCCCGACACCGAGATGGGCTTGAACTTCGGCGTCTCCTGACTGGCGAACTCGATGGTGTCGGTGACGAGCTTTAGCGACGGCTCCGGCGGGATGACCCACTCCTTCTGTGCGATGAACTCTTTGAACATATCGTTCTGAAGCGTCCCCCGGATCTCCTCGCGCGGGACCCCCTGTTGGTCGGCCAGCGCGATGTACATCGCGTAGATGACGGGGGCGCTGGGATTGATTGTGAAGGAGGTCGAGACCTCGCCGAGGTCGATGCCGTCGAACAGTCGCTCCATGTCCGCTAGCGTGTCGACGGCGACACCCTCCTTGCCCACCTCGCCGTCGGCCATCACGTCGTCGGAGTCGATCCCCATCAGCGTCGGCATGTCGAAGGCCGTCGACAGCCCGGTCTGGCCCTCGTCGATGAGGTAGTGGAACCGCTCGTTGGTCTCGTCGGCGGTCCCGAAGCCCGCGAACTGTCGCATCGTCCACTGCCGGCCGCGGTACATTGTCGGATAGACACCGCGTGTGAACGGCTCCTCGCCGGGGAAGCCGATATCTTCCTCGTAATCGAGGTCATCTACGTCGCGTGGCGTGTACAGCCGGTCTACATCGAGGTTTGAGACCGTCGCGAACCGCTTCTTGCGTTCGCCGTAGGCGTCCAGTACGGGGTCCAGTGTCTCGGCTTCCCACTCGTCTTTCTGCTCGCGGATGCGCTGGAGGTCCGACTCGTCGAACATACTCCGGTGTATGTCATGATTTAGTAAGAAGGTTCGGGGGAAGCGAGATGTGACCGTCGATCACACCGTTGCGGACTAGTCCTGAAGCCGTTCCGTCGTCTGCACGAGCGGGTGGTGCGCGTAGTCGACGACCTCGATATCGTCGATCGACTCCAGATCGGAGTCCGCGGCCGTTTCAGCCATCCCTAGTTCGACCGTCTCGTCAAGGACGATGACGTAGGCGTCCATCTCATCGATGTCGAGCCGCGCGGCGGCTTTGACGCGGTGGTGACCGTCCGCCAGCAGGAGGTCGCCACCGTTGTCGATGACGACAAGCGGTTCCGCCAACCCACGTTCCAGTTCGTACACCCGGCCTTCGAGTTCGTCGGCATAGACCGTCGTCTGTGTCGGCGTCAGCTTGGCAAGGTCCACCTCACGGCGGCCTTCGTGTGTCGTGATACCGTGGATGTTCTCGAGTGTCCTGCTGAGCTTGTCCACCTTGCCCGGGGTCGCCCGCTCGATCTGTGAGCGGATCACGTCGGCGTTCGAGATGATGCCGACGAGGTGGCCGGCGTCGTCGACGACCGGGAGTTTCTGGATGCCCGACCGCAGGATAACGCGCGCCGCGTCCTGAACGGCCATGTCCGGATGCGCCACGAGGATGTCGTCGGTCATCACGCGGAACATCGGCTCGTGGTCTTCCGCTAGCAACAGGTCGCGCGCGCTGACGAACCCTTCGACGCGGCGGCCGTCCGTCACTGGAAACCCACTGAAGTGGTCGTTGTCGGCGATACGTCGGGCGACCTCCCCGACAGTGTCGTCGAGTTCGACGGTGGCAACCTCGCGTGTCATGTAGTCTCCGACCGTCGGTCGACTCGATTCCTCCATCGGCACGGAGTTCTCGACCGACAATAAAAAAGGCTCGCCTACGACGGCTCGCTGTCGTCGGGTTCGACGAGCGTGTCTGGGCTGTCCTCCCCCTGTTCTGGCTCGTCGCCTCCGTCCTCGTCGCCGTTTTCCAGAAACATCACATCGCTGTTCCAGTCCGTTGCGGTGTCCTCGTTTGACCCTGCAGGCGCGTCTCCAGCCGTCGCGATGGTGTCTCTGCTGTCCCGTTCAAGCGCCGTCGATTCCGTGAACGCGGTCACGTCGTAGTCGGAGCGTGCGTAGACACGCCCGAGCAGCCGGTGGGACCGCGACTGGATGGCGTCGAGAAATCGGTCCGAAACGATGGAGCGGACGATCTCCTCGAGCGACTCCTCGCGGTCGTCGACGGTTATCATCCCCAGGTCGATCTGTGCGCCCGCCATATCGGCGTGACCGCCCGCGGACCCGATCTGTCCGAAAGCGTCCCGGAGTGCCTCGCCGAGGTCGATGTCCGCCCCACGCGCCCGAGCGGAGGCGTAAATCGTCCCGTCGACGACGCCGTACACCATCGTCGCCTGGACGCCTTCGAGATCGAGTAGCCTGTCGGCCGCCTGTGCGAGCGCGTCACGGTCACTGATTTCGCCAACACCGGTCAGAAGCACCGACCCTTCCTGCTCGCGGTTCGCAATCGCGCGGCCGATGACTGACAGCGTCTCCGCGCTCACACTCGGGTCTTCGATGCGCTGTAGCGTCGCCATGTCGGCGTCTGTCACGAGATGCGCGGCGGCCTCGAAGTCCGCGGCAGCGACTTCCCGCCTGAAGTCCTTCGTGTCGACCTGAATGCCGAACAGCAGGCCCGTCGCGATGGGTGTCGGAATATCGACGTTGAACCGCTGGAGATAGTCGACCAGCAACGTACTCGTCGCCCCGACGCCGCTCCGGAGGTCGACGAAGCGGGCTTCGATCGGGACGCGCGGCGGGTGGTGGTCGATGACAATATCGATGGGGGTCTCCGGCGGAAGCTGGTCGTTGACGCCGGCTCTGGAGTGGTCGACCAGCGCGAACGCGTCGAACGCTTCCAGTTCATCCGGCGAATCGGCATCGAGGTTCCGGAGGTCGAATTCGAGGAGGTTGACAAAGGCCCGGTTCTCCTGATGTGAGATCTCCCCGTAGTAACAGATCGTCACCTCGCAGTCGGCCCGTTCAGCGAGCGCTCCGAGGGCGACAGCGCTGGCAATCGCGTCAGGGTCGGGATTGTCGTGCGTGACAACGGCGAGGTGGTCGTCGATGTTCCGGAGTATCTGATGGAGTTGTCTGGCCCGTGTTCCTTCGTCGCCGACCGACTGGGTAACGTAGTCGGTGACGACGTTTTCCGGTATGACCAGCCGGTCCGCCACGCTGTCGAGTCGGTCGCGCTGGTTGACCGTCGCGCCGCGCCCGGCGTAGGCGAGGAGGAACGCGTCGGGAAAGCGGTCACGCGCGGTCATCGCCGCGTCGACGTTCCGTTCCGGGTCTTCGCTGGCGACGATGACGCTCTCGGGCTGGATGTCGAGACCGGCGAGAACGGACGGGTCAGCTTGGTCGGCTTCGAGCACGTTGATGCCGTCCGCCCGGAGCGTTTCAGCGCGGTGCTCGTCCTGGGTCACAACTGCCAGCTCGCCGCGGTCGTCGCTAATCGCGTCGAGAAGGTCCGCGGCCGTCGGCCCGAGTCCGAGCACCAGCCGAGAAAGCATACCGTGCAGTCAGCACTGGAGCGTCTAAAAACCCGTTACTTCAGCCGTTCCTGCAGAAACGACGGATGCGCGGCGGTAACACCGTCGAGGGCGAGGATCTTGTCTTCGATGACGTCCGCCAGCGAGTCCCCGTCCATCGCCCGGACTTCTGCCATCAGCATATGATCGCCGCTAGACGTGTACAGCTCTTCCATCTCTGGAATTTCCTTGAGGTTCCGCGTGGCCTCGACGTAGCAATCGCTCGCGATGTCGATGCCGACCAGTGCAATCGACTGGCCCGCCAGCTTCTTCGGGTCGACATCGGCGGAGTAACCGACGATGACACCCTCCTCTTCGAGTTTCTGGATGTATTTCCGGACTGTCGGCTTCGATACGTCGGCTCGCTCCGCAATTTCTGCGTACGAGGCCTGTGCGTCCTCCTCGAGGACCGACAGGATTCGACGCTCCGTAGACTCGGCACTCATGGACTAATCTTTTCGGTGCATGAAAAAATATCTTCCGAACCGGAAACTGACGTTCGAGGTGGTATCCGCCGTCCGGTAGCGGGCCTTATTTGTGGTGTTCGAGGAGGTTGTCGTAGGTCCGTTCCCACTCCGCGTCCTCGTCGAAGTACCGCTCTGCGAGGGGTTCCTCGGGCATCTCGCCGATCTGGCGCTTCTCCTCGCCGTAGGAGGGGCGCTCGTCTTCGATGTACATCCGTCCGGTCAGGACTTCGCCCTCGTACAGTCGTTCCTCGGTCTTTCGCATCATCTCGGCGGCTTCCGCGCGGTCCGAGACGTCGAAGTCGAACTCGTCGGACTGCTGGACGTCCGTGTACGGGACGTAGTGCTTCGCGTCCTTGTTCCAGGTCGGACACTGGGTCAGGAAGTCGATGTGTGCGAAGCCGTCGTGTTCGATGGCTTCGGCGATGATTTCCTTCGCCTGGTTCGGGTTGACAGCCGCGGTCCGGGCGATGTAGGTCGCGCCGGCGTTGAGCTGCTGGGACAGGGGGCGGATCGGTGACTTCGCCGAGCCGTGGGGCTGTGTCTTGGACTTGTGACCCTTCGGCGATGTCGGGGATGTCTGACCCTTTGTCAGCCCGAAGATCTCGTTGTTGAACACGATATACGTCATATCGTGGTTCTCACGGGCCGTATGGATGGTGTGGTTCCCACCGATACCGTAGCCGTCGCCGTCCCCGCCGGCCGCGATGACTTCGAGGTTAGGGTTGGCGAGCTTCGCGGCCCGGGCGACGGGCAGCGAGCGGCCGTGGATGGTGTGGAAGCCGTAGCTGTTGAAGTAGCTGTTGAGCTTCCCGGAACACCCGATACCGGTGAACAGCGCGACCTCGTCGGGGTTCTTGCCGACTTCCGGCATGGCCTGCTTCAGCGCCTTGAGGACGCCGAAGTCGCCACAGCCCGGACACCAGGTCGCCTGGGGTTCGATGCCGGGTGTAAACTCGTCACGCTCGATTTCGCGTTCTTCGTTGATTGCTGAGAATGCACTCATAGGTTAGTCACCTGCCGCGGGTACGTACTTCATGTTGCTCGCGGCGAGTTCCTCGCCGTCGATGCTGGATTCGAACCCGTCGACGATCTCGGCGGGCTCGAACGGGTTGCCGTTGTACTTCAGGAGGCTCGACATCTTGTCGCCGTACTTCCCGAGTTCCTTCTGGGTCAGGCCGCGGAACTGGGCCGTGGCGTTCATCTCGACAACGAGCGCCTCGTCGACTGATTCGAGCCACTTGGAGACTTCCTCTTTCGGGTACGGAGCCATGTCGGAGACGCCAAGCGCCTTCACGGAATGGCCGTTCTCGTTGAGTCGGTCGACAGCCTCGAAGACGGTCCCCTGCTGGCTGCCCCACACGAGGATGCCGTAGTCGGCGTCCTCGGGTCCGTGGTAGGTCTGGTGGGACGTGTTTTCGTCCAGATCAGCACGGATGTCGTCAAGCTTGTTGAGCCGACGGTTCATCTGGGCGATGCGGTTCTCGGGGTCCTCGCTGATGTGGCCCGATGGGTTGTGCTCGTTGCCCGTTGCGAGGAAGCGGCCGTCCTTCTGGCCCGGCACGGAGCGCGGGCTGACGTTCGAGCCGTCCTCTGGCTCGTGGAGGAAGCGCTGGAACTTCCCGGAGGAGTGGTGTGCAGCGTCCTGAATCTCCTCTTCGGTGAGGACCGAACCGGGGTCGGCGTTCGGTTCCTCGTCGAAGTGGCTGGCCGGGAGGTTCCGGAGTTCGCCCTGGATCTTCTGGTCGTAGATGACGATAGCCGGGATCTGGTACTCGTAGGCGATGCGGAACGCAGAGCGGGTCTGCGTGTAACACTCGCGGATGTTCGCCGGTGCGAAGACGACGCGAGCCGAATCGCCCTGTGAGGTGTACAGGACGTGTTCGAGGTCCGCCTGCTCGGGCTTGGTCGGCATCCCCGTCGAGGGACCGGCTCGCATCGCTTCGACCAGCACGATCGGCGTCTCGGTCATCTCTGCGAGTCCGAGCGGTTCGGACATCAGCGCGAAGCCACCGCCAGAGGACCCGGACATGGCTTTCACGCCGGCGTGGGACGCACCGAGCGCCAGCGCGGCGGCCGCAATCTCGTCTTCGACCTGTTCGGAGATCCCGCCGAACGAGGGCAGGTGCTGTGACATGATCGTGAACACGTCGGTCCACGGGGTCATGGGGTAGCCCGAGATGAAGCGACAGCCCTCGTCGATTGCGCCGTAGGAGATGGCGTTCGAGCCCGAGAGAATGACCTGCTCCTCGTCGTGGGAGCCCTCGGGGACCTCGATGTCGTGGTCGACGTCGAGTTCGCTGGCGGCTTCGTAGGCGTCGTGCAGGACGTTGAGGTTCGCCTCCTGCATGTCGCCGCTCATGTTCTGTTTGATGAGCTTCTCGAACTCGTCGGTGCTGATGTCGAGAATGGCCGCGGTCGCGCCGATACCGGCCGTGTTCCGCATGATCTCGCGGCCGTGTTCCTTGGCGATACCGCGGAGGTCCATCGGGACGACGTGCCAGTTGTTCTCCTCGGCGGCCTCTTCGAGACCGATCTCGTCGACGTCCTCGTCGTCGAGCAGTCCCTCGTCGTAGAGGAGAACGCCGCCCTCTCGGAGGTCGTCGAAGTTCTCGTACAGCGGTTTGAGCTCTTCTTTGCCGTAGTAGGCCTCTTCCTGTGGGTTCCGGGCGAAGGAGTCACCCAGGGCCAGCAGGAAGTTGTAGCCGTCCCCGCGGGACTGTACCGGTTCGTCCTTCGCACGTACTTCAACGTACGTGTGGCCGCCACGAATACGCGACGGGTAATGACGATGTGTGAACACGTTCAGCCCCGACCACATCAAGGCCTTCGCGAAGTTCTGGCTTGTCGAGTCGATTCCGTCACCGGAACCACCGGCGATTCGCCAGATTAGTTCGTTGTCTGTCATGGTGAAATCCTCGGCCCCAGCTCTGGTGCCGTACCATTCCGTTGGGGGGCCATGACTAAAGATTTTCCACTATGTAACCACTCATTAATCGTTATCTTTCGTCTCAGGCACCTCAGATTGCCGTTTTCGAAATGGGGTTCGGCGCTATTGGGGAATATTCACAGGGGCAGTATATCCGTCTGAGTCGCACGTGTCAGCAGCTAATAGTAAGCCGAGTAACTCCCTCCCACAACGACTAACACAGTGAATACCGATGTACAGTCGAGGATGTCGTTAACGGAACTCATCGCTGGCGTCGAAGATCACCAGAAGACGCTGACCGTCTTCAACGCTGGGCCGACAGTGGCCGAAGACCTGCGCGAGCGCTTCGCGGACCGCAACGTTCGCGTCCAGACCGAGCAGACTGAGAGCGGGCGCCCGGGCGAGTTTATCACTCTCAGCGAGGGCGAAGAGGTCATCGCGGCCGCGAGTCTCACTTCGTTCACTGACTCGCTTGACGAAGGCCGTCAGTACATCACGCGGGACAACAGCCCGTACGCGTCGATTCTCGACCACCTCGACGAGACGATGTTCACCTCGTGGTCCATCCAGCGGATGACCGCCGCGTCCCGTGAAATCGAGGACCGCGCGTGGCGCGTAGGACAGGGAACGTTGCACGCCGGCTTCCAGACGCTCTCGACGCTTCAAGGCGAACTCGACCTGTACGAACGACTGGGTGAGACCGACGTGGACGTACACGCCTATGCTGTCCCTGACGTCGAACCACCCGAGTACAGCACGTTCTCGCTACATCTGGAACGGTCGGACGAGATCGCCGACTCGTGGTTCGTCGTCTTCGACGGCGGCGGTGACCCGTCCCAGAAATGCGCCCTGCTGGCTGAGGAGCGCGAACCACGCGAGTTCTACGGCTTCTGGACCTACGACGAGTCGACCGTCGACTGGATTATCGACTACTTGGAGGAGACGTACGGCTACCTCGAACAGTGAAAGTCGCGCTCGAACCGGCTAACACGGCCATTGCCACGGCTTGGCGTTGGCTACCATCTCGTCTGTGACATGCCAAACGTCGCTGAGTCCCGAGAGTTCCGTATCGAAGAGACCGGCGAACGCGTCAACGGTCTCGAACTGGAGTTACACCTGTTTTTCGGCGTGTGGGCCGTCGTCGAGCGCCACGAAGACCGGTGGGTCGTGGCGACTGAAGACGGCGAGCGCCGGACGCTCGTCGCCGTCTCGGACTGACCTGACGCGGGCCGCGTCTCAGTCCATTGTCCCGGACACGTCCTCAAACACCGCGAGATCGTGGCCGAGCAGCACTTCGGCCCCCGTGGCACGCTGGCGGTCGCGGCATCGTTCCAGACTCTCCTTCCACGCGCCGTTGTTCCACAGGAGGCTTGTCGCCATAGACTGTCCCGCGTAGTTCGCCTCGACGTACGCTTCGTCGCCGACGACGAGAAGCGGCTGGTTCGGGCGGTCGATGAATGCTCCCATGAGCCCGGGCGTGTGGCCGGGGAGGTGGAGCAGTTCGATACCATCGGTAAGATGATAGCTGTCGCCGTGGACGATCTCCCAGTTCAGGTCGCGGTCGAAGTCGCTGGCGAGATAGGCGATAGAACCGTCGTCCGTGTTAGCGCTGTAGTACGCGAACGGGAGTTCGTTACGGTGGACGTAGATTGGCACGTCCGTTCCTGCGAAGTTGTGCAGGCCGCCGGCGTGGTCCAGATGCAGGTGGCTCATCACGACGGCATCGATGTCGCCGATGCTGTAACCCGCATCTTCGAGATCTGCTGGCAGAGGATGCTCGGCGGCATCAACGTGTGCGAACGCCTCGTACAGCGGCGTCGGCCAGTACCCGTCGCCGGCCTCCGGATGAGAGCCGGTGTCCCAGAGGACAGTCATCTCAGGCGTCTCTACGACGAGGTTCCAGACGACGTACGTTTCGTACTCGTGTTCCGGGTCGCGGTCCGAGGCCGTCGCGACGCTGTGGCCGTCGACGACGAAGTTTCGGTCAGCCTGTACGCGGCCCCGGTCGACGAATGTCACTGCGAGGTCGTCCATACAGTGTTTACCGGCTGTCACAAAGTAAAGAGCGGTGCCGTGCGCCGCGGGTGATGGGCTAGCTCGCGATATGACCAGCCGTTCGCTGTGGAAGGGATTTCATGCTGTATCGGCGCCGAAATACTTTTATAGCGAAATATCCGGAAAAGCGGGACCCACACACACCACCCTGCAAGTGTTCTCGGTGTTTGCGGGGATGGGGGTGGGGAGGGGGAGGGCCCCTACACGTACTTAAAAGAGAGTCGGATTGTTCGATTCTACTGAGAGTGCATGATAAGAATGCTATCCGTACATACGGATATAAGTGCTCTGAGGTACCTATAGACTGGATTCTATGGAAGTAATCATTCGATCATCAATATGAATAAGTTGCATGCACCATAAAATATATAAATGCATTGCTAGTTCTAGATATAGTCTAGAACGAGATAGTCGAGAATCGCAGGACTCAAGTGTACTAGACGAGGAATCGGCGCAGCAGACTGCTCGTGGCTGTTTTCGAGATGGGTCGGAGGAACACTTGCAGGGTGGTGTGTGACTGTTCGGCGTGAAAACACTTGAAACACTTGTACGGTGGTCACTGGTTTTATATAGAGTCACTCGAAAGGTGGGATACGATGGTCGACGTGAACGAGAACCCGTTCGATGGGACTGACGCGATCTTCGAACGAAAGCAACCGCTGAAAAAAGACACGTTCACGCCGGATACGATCTTTCACCGCGATGAGGAGATCGAGTTCTACATTAACGCGCTTCAGGATGTCATCGTCGGCCACGACCCCAACAACGTCTTTGTTTACGGCCCAACAGGGGTCGGAAAGACAGCTGTTACGAAGTGGGTCCGGGACAAGCTCGAAGAGAAAGCCGAGGCCGAGGACATCCCGCTCACCGTTGTCGGCCCGATAAACTGCCGGAACTACCGATCGGCGTACGCGCTGGTCAACACACTCGTTAACGAGTTCCGGGACCCGGAGAACCAACTCCCCGAGAGCGGCTACAGCACTGACAGCGTCTTCGAGTTTCTTTACGAAGAGATCGAGGCTGTCGGCGGCAACGTCCTCATTATTCTGGACGAGATCGACAACATTCCAGCGGACGCGCGAAACGACTTCCTCTACGAACTACCGCGGGCCGAAGCGAACGAGAACACGCCGATCACCGATGCGAAGGTCGGGCTCATCGGGATCTCGAACGACCTCAAGTTCGTCGACGTGCTGGAACCCAAGGTGAAATCGACGCTGGGGGAGCGAGAGATCAAGTTCGGCCCATATGACGCGACTGAACTTCGAGATATTCTTGGCTACTACGCTGACATCGCGTTCCGGGAGGACGTGCTCGGCGAAGATGTCGTCCCGCTGGCGGCGGCCTTCTCGGCACAGGAACGCGGCGACGTTCGGCAGGGGCTCCGAATCCTGGAAAAGGCCGGGGAGTACGCGCGGATGGAGGGCGCGGATGGTGTGACCGAAGCGCATACGCGACGGGCGACAGATACCATCGAAACCGACGAACTGCTGGATTACTTCGAGCACGACCTGAGTTCACAGCAGGCGCTGACGTATCTCGCGACGACGCTTGCGCTCATCGAACCGAAACACGAGGCGTCGACGAAACGGATATACAACCTCTATTCTTCGATTGCGGAGTCGAGCGGCCGCCGCGTGAAGTCCGAGCGGAAAATCTACGAGTTCCTCGACCAGCTTTCGATGCAGGGGCTAGTCCGCTCGGCCGAACGCAACCTCGGCCGCAAGGGTGGGCGCAAATACATTTACGAGGTCACTGACGATCCGACCGATATCATCAACGCTGCACTCCAATCCTCCTACAGCGATGCCGTACCGAGTAACGTCAACGGGATTCTCGAACACTATCTGGAGGACGAGGCCACCGAGTTCGAGGCGCCGGACACGACCGACGACGAGCAACAGAACCTCTGGCAGTTCACGTAGCCGGCGTATTTGCTCCCCTCCCCCCTCCGGGCTCACACGGCAGAACACTTGCACGGTGGTGTGTGTGTGTTCAACGGCGGTCTCTCTATTGTGCAGTCCAGAACAGTTGCAGGGTGGTGTGTGTCTGCCCACGATAGACCGCGACCCCTGAGTGCTAACAAGCGATTATGTGGTATTTGCCCTCCACTGCAGTGTGTAGAACACTTGCAGACCGGTGTGTCAGCCCGTCCTGTCGCCGCACCGCGGTATTCCGTTTCGAAAACACTTGCAGGGTGGTGTCAACCCCGATTCGGCGGAAAAACGCCCAAAACGGCCGTTTCCGAACACTTGCACGGTGGTGTGTCCTGTCTATTCTATCCTGTTTCTATCGGTGCGGGAAACACTTGCAAGGTGGTGTGAAAGCCCGCACAGAGACGCCGAACTGTAGCGTAGTAACACTTGCAGGGTGGTGCTTTAGTGGAACCCAGGCACGAATACACCCGTGTGAACACTTGCACGGTGGTGTGTGAACACCTGTGCACTGTTTTGGTCCGGTTGTAGTCGAACTGGAAACACTTGCAGGGTGGTGATAGAACACTCGTAGGGTGGTGTCGGATCGCTTGTGTAGGGCTGTCAGAACACTTGTAGGGTGGTGTGCTGGCCCATTATCACCGAGCTGATCCCTACAGCGACCGTCCCGTTCGGCGTACCTGTGCTGTTCAGGCCAGCCGATAATGAACTGTCATACACTGATAATGGCAGCGAGGCTTCGCCAGAGAACACTCGAAGGGTGGTGTTCCCGCGAAAAACACACGTTGTTTGCGATGCAATCAATCAAGCGATGGTGATCGACTGAGCCCTCCCCATTACATCGGGGCCTGGTTGTAGATGAGGTTCCGCTGGATGTCGTTGGCCCCCTCGTAGATGACCGGAATCCGGACGTCGCGGTACACGCGGGAGATACGGTTCTCCGTCAGCACCGACCGCCCTCCGTGGAGCTGCATTCCTTTCTCCGCACAGTCCATTGCGGCTTCGGTCGCGTTGGTCTTTGCCAGTGCGGCCCAGTAGCCGGCGTTCTCCTGATTGGCGACGCGCTCCGCCGCGTGCCAGGTGAGCGCTCGGGCGGACTGGAGGCCGAGTTGCATGTCGGCCAGTTTGTGCTGGACCGCCTGGAACTCATCGACAGTTTTGCCGAAGGCCTCGCGGTCGTGGACGAACTCCCAGGCTTCTTCGATGGCCGCCGCGGCGAGACCGATGCCGTGCCCGCCGACGACGACGCGGCCGTGATTGAAGAACTCGGCGAGCATGTAGAAGCCGGCCCCTTCGACGCCGATAAGGTTCTCCTCCGGAATCCGGCAGTCGTCGAGCACGATGTGGGCCTGCTTGGACGCCCGGAAGCCCATCTTTTCGGGGATGTGTTCGGCGTGGTAGCCGTCGGCGTCTGTCGGGACGATGAACATCGAGTAGTTCCCGTAGCGGTCGTTCGGATCGTCACCGGTCTTGGCGTACAGCGTCACCCAGTCCGCTTCGACGCCGTTGCCGATCCAGTACTTTTCACCGTTGAGTACCCACTCGTCACCATCTTTCTCAGCGGCCGTCGTCATCCCGGCAAGGTCGCTTCCGGTCTCCGGTTCGGAGACGGCGAGGCCGGTAAGCTGGTCGCCGGCTGCGACGGGCTCGAGGAACTCCTCTTTCTGCCAGTCCGCGCCGTGGTCCTCGACGATCTCTGCCCCGAAGCTGGCGAGCTGGATCGTCAGCGCGATCCCTGCGTCGGCTTTGTACAACTCCTCCGCCATCGCAAGCATCTGCTGGAGGTCGTAGCCGCTCCCGCCCCACTCCTCGCCGATGTCCTGGGCGACGAGGCCGGCCTCCCTGGCTGCTTCGAGCACGTCCCAGGGATACTCCCCGGACGCGTAGTACTCACCTGCGACTGGTTCGATATGCTCCGCGGCGAACTCCCGAGCCTCCTCCTTGACCTCGTGTGCGTGTTCCGGAACGAGTTTCTCGGATAGCAAGTCCATGGGAATTATCATGGTTTGTGTACTCATATACTCCGTGGAACTCTGCCAAACACCGTCGTAGTTGTTTTTCGGAAAATCCTGATAATCGGCCAGCACGCTTTTCCACGGCTGTGGCCTTCCTCGAACATGAATCGTCGAGACTACCTGCTCGCCGGAGCCACCCTCGGAACCGCCGGGCTTGCGGGATGTTCGTTTCTGGCTGCAGCCGAGGCACCACCACCGGACGTTCCGAAACAGCGTCTCGAAGACGGCGGCTGGACGCGAACGGACCAGTCCTCGGAGACAGTGTTCGACCGGAGCTACGGCCCGGTTTCGGTCGAGGCCGTCTCCAGTACGGTCCAGTACGCCGACGAACAGCTACAGGAGCGTGTCGCCAGCCGAACCCTCGACCAGGTCCAGACTGCGCTCTCCGTGTTTTTCGCCACCCGCGTCGATTTTAGCCCCAATCTGGACAATCTCCCGGCTGGCGTGGGTCGCGAGGAACTGCTGGCGGAAGTCAGAACGAACGCCCGTGATAGCTTTGAACAGCAGATGGAAGCGCAGGGGCTGACCGACATCGAGAAATCCGGCGAGGGAACAATCGATATCGACACCGGTGAGACAGCCGAGACAGTGGAACTATCTGCTGTGTACCCATTCGAGGGCATCGCCTTTGATGTGACCGACAGTGAAGCTGTCGAGATACCGTCCAGCGACATTGATATCTCGGCGATGTTCGCCGTCTGGCACCACGGCGATTTCGTCATCATTTCCGGGGGCGCGTACCCGGTGCAGAACTTCGAGCAGGTCGTCGAAAGTGAACTGAGCGACGGAATCACAGTCACTGTCGATGTTGATCTCGGACTTCAGCCCGACACCTATCGGACCGAAGTCCGGAATCTCGTCACTGGCGTCGAGTAAATCCCATCATTCACGCTCAGTAACCGCTACTGTCGCTGGAGACATTCGCACTCCGGCGATAATCTCCTATTCTGGCGCGGCGTCGTCAGGGACGCGACCCTCGACGAGTGATTCGTCGGCGTACTCGTCGCGGAGCGACTTCTTGTCGAACTTCCCGGTTGCCGTCTTCGGTACCTCGTCGATGGTGACGAAGTTGTCTGGGACCCACCATTTGGGGTAGGAGTCGAGAATGTACTCCCGGAGTTCATCACCAAGCGTCTCCTCGTCGGCGTCAGGCGTCGGAACGATCATCGCGAGTGGGCGCTCCTGCCAGCGCTCGTGGGGGACACCGATGACTGCCGCCTCGTTAACATCGTCGTGGGATAGCAGTTCGTTTTCCAGTTCCAGCGAGGAGATCCACTCTCCGCCGCTCTTGATGACGTCTTTCGCCCGGTCGACGATCTTGATGTAGCCGTCCTCGTCGACGGACACCACGTCACCGGTCTTCAGATAGCCATCCTCGAACTCCTGTTCGTTCGCTTCCGGCCGCTTGAAGTACTCTGTCGTCACCCACGGCCCGCGGATGTGGAGTTCGCCGAAGTCCTCGCCGTTGTGCGGGACCTCGTTGCCGTTGTCGTCGATGACACGGAACTCCAGCCCGGGCGTGATTAGCCCCTGCTTTGCCCGCTTGTCCAGTTGCGTCTGATAGTCGGCGTCCTCCAGGTCACTCCGCAGGGACGACACCGCACCCACTGGGGCCGTCTCGGTCATCCCCCAGGCGTGGACGAGCTCCACACCACGGTCGTCGAAGAACCGGATCATCGCTTCGGGTGCGGCGCTGCCGCCGACGATAAGACGTTCGAGCGAGGAGAGGTCGACGTCGTTCTCCTTGACGTACTCCATCAGTCCCAGCCAGACGGTCGGGACGCCAGCAGTGACGGTGACGTTCTCCTCTTCGATGAGCTTCGCGAGGTCCGCCGGTTCCGGCTGTGGGCCGGGGTAGACGTGCTTGGCCCCGCCGGCGGTTGCCGAAAACGGGAGGCCCCACGCGTTGACGTGGAACATCGGGACGACCGGCATCATGACGTCGTCGTCGTCGAGTGGAATCCCCTGTGGCGACTGTATCGCCATCGTGTGGCTCCACAGCATCTGCTGGGTGTACTCGACGCCTTTCGGCCGCCCGGTCGTACCGGACGTGTAACAGAGACCGGCGGGGCGGTCCTCCTCCAGTTCAGGCCAGTCGTACTCAGTCGGCTGGTCGGCGATGAACGACTCGTAGGAAACGGCATCGAGCTCCGTGTCTGGAACGGACTCGCTCATCACGATGAACTGCTCGACCGTTTCAAAGGACTCCGGATCATCGACGGCGGCACCCTCGAGTTTCGGCAGGAGCGATTCGTCGACGAAAATGAGTTCGTCCTGCGCGTCGCTGACGATATACTGGATGTGTTCGTCGGGCAGCAGTGGGTTGATAGTGTGTAGCTGCGCACCAGTTCCGGGTACTCCGAAGTACGTCTCGAAGTGACGGCTGTGGTTCCAGCAGAACGTTCCGAGCCGTTCGCCGTCGCCGTAGCCGGCTTCCTCGATCGCGTTCGCTAACTGCGCCGTCCGTTCGGCATACTCGGCGTAGTCGTGACGGACGATACCTTCGTGGGTACGAGAGACGACCTCTGTGTCCGGATACAGTGTTTCTGCGCGCCACAGGAACGGCCGTAGAGTTTGTGGGCTGCCTCCTGGCATATCATGACGCAGGGGCTCACGATACAAGAAACACTGCTAAATCTTTCATGATGGAAAAGGAGTTCATCCGCAGTGCCCGCCGTCCCCATCGTTGCGACCTGCTTACACTTCGATTTCCTGCATCAGGTCGACCAGCTCTTCCAGTTCCGGAAACGTGTACACTTTGACGTTGATGTCGGACTCCAGTGCGTGGACGCGGGAATCGAACATCAGCGCCATCTCGTTGTCCCGGTCACCGACGAGCTGGTCCACCATCCCGCTTCCGGGGCCGAACGTGAAGTTCGGTGTGGAGATGTCGATGGTGGTATCCAGAACGTTCGCCCAGCCGTCGATGAAGCCGCTGGTCATGATGTTGCCGATCTCCTGAATCGCCGAGCGTTCCATGTCGGTGAAGCCGCTCGCGTTGGGGTCTGTCTCACCCATGTCGCCGATCATGCCGGTGGCGAGGTCCTTCGCACTGGCGGCGTTGAACAGGAACAGGATGTGCCCGTGGGGCTTTTCGACCATTTCGATACTGATACCGATCTGCTTCTCGTCGCCGACGTGTGTTTTGATATCCGGGATATCGATGAAGTTGATCTTCGTGATCTCCATCTCTGTCTCCATCCCAGTCATCTGGCTAAGGTGGTTCGCAACGGTGTTACCACCTTCTTTAGCCATCTGATTGAACAACCCGAGCTTCCGAATATCTATCATCAGACTCATTCGTTAGGACCAGCGTTGCCGCTGAGTTGTGTGCCCTCATACATAAGCTATGCACCCGCATTTTCGTCGGCGAGAATCGGAGCGTGTCGATACAGCTTTCCTCACTCCACCCGGACGCTTACAGCGACACCCTCACCGAGTGGTAGCAGCCCGGTCTCGAACGCTGGGTCGTCGCCGACGCGTTCGAGATACGCGGCGATACCGCGACTCGTTTCGTTGGCATCGATATCGTCGCCGTCTAACAGTGCCTGTACCGCCTCGAACTCCAGCGGCCCGGCCTCGATCATGTTATCGGCGACCACGGCCCCGCCGACCGGCACTTTGTCCCGGACAGCTTCGAAGGCCTCCGTGTATCGGTGTTTCTCGTTGTCGATGAGAACCACATCGAACGGACCGTCGTAGTTCTCGACGGTTTCGATTGCATCCCCGTGTTCGAAGACGGCCCGGTCGGCGAACCCGCCGCGATCGAGAAACTCGCGGGCTTCCGCCAGCTCATCGGCGTCAACCTCTGTCAGGACAATCTGCCCGTCGGCGGATACCGCGGGTGCCATCCAGTACGCCGAATAGCCGAAGCCGGAGCCGAACTCGAAGACACGGTCGGCGTCAACCATCCGGGCAACGAGGCGGAGCCACCCGCCGACTGCGGGGCCGACCGTCGGGAACCCTTCCCGGTCGGCTTTAGCATCCATTTCCCCGATAACCTGGTCGCTGGCTGGCGCTAGCGTACGGGCAAATTGCTCTGTGACTTCAGGGAGCGGGGTTTCGTCCATACCGGGCTATGTCGGGAGCGATGACATAAATGAGTGGGTCGGCACCGGGGCTAGCCGAGTTCGAGGCGTTCGACGTACCGGATGACCGACTCCAGCGCGGGGTTGGAGTAGTACTCGACAGTGTTGGCCGCTGTCTCGTATGAGAGAATCCCGAGGTCGTCCAGCCGCGGAAGGTGGTTATGTGCCAGCGACACACCAACTTCGTCGCGTGATTTAGGCGTCTCCCTGGCTGGAATCGCCTTCTCCCGCTCGTAGACGCGGTCGACGAGGTCGTCAAGTGGGACCTCGGTGTCCGACCGGTCTTTCAGATGATACAGGAGACTGCGCCGCCGCGGAGCGGAGATCAGTTCCAGTACTTGGTCGAACGAGTACGGTATTGGAATGGTTTCGGGCTCTTCCGGGTCGCCCTTCTTGACGCCGCCGGGTGGGGTGACGGTATCTCGGAACGTCGGCGTCTCCTCTGCGTCCTTCGACGCTGTGACGGTCCAGCCGTGGTCCGGGAGGTATTCGTACACGACATCATACAGCGGTCGAAACATCTCGACTGTCTCTTCCGTATGGACCTCCGGGTCCATGTGATGATGGCTCAAAACCCCCATCTCGGCACACTGTCGGTTCAGCGCGGTTACCAGCGCGATGACGCGGTCACGCTCCCAGGACTCGAGTAGTCCGGTTAGCGAATGGAGGCAGAGCAGTAGCGGCGCATCCGCCTGTTCCAGTCGACCGAGATGGCGAGAGACGGTCGCGCCGATGTCTATCGGCGCCACTGTCGTGGGAAGGGTATCGAGCGTCAATGAGGGAAATGCGCCGGACGCCGCTGCCTGTGAGTTGGCCGGTAACTCGCTGCCGGCATCGACGATGATCGCCTCTTCGGGCATCTCGTCGTCGAGGTGCTGCTGCCACAGCGAGAGGCGGGAATCGGGGGACTCGGACACTGTGACACAGATCGCTTTCGACTCACTGACGCCCTGCTCGGCCAGAAACCCGGCACATCCCTCTCGTTCTGCGTCGCTCGATTCGTGCGCCAGCACCAATACGGACGACGCATCTTTCAGAGGCTGGTCCACTGTCCCACTCCCGGAGTTCATTGCATACTGTATCGTATCAGGAACCATAAACCCATCAACAAATAAGCATTCCCGTGACATACGGTAACTTTTGATAAGCTCCGGTTAAATATGAGACAGTGACCGTATCGGCTCTCGCTGTGTGACCCGTTCGTAGCGTGTGACTGTGCGCCCCGATTCCGAGGATTTTTGCAGCACGACGCTGTATTACCGACCATGCCAATCATGTCGAGTAGCGACTTTTCTATCCACATTGAGGAGTGTGACGAGTTTGACGACGGGATGCCGATAAGTTCGCTTCCGGACGAAGTCACGTCCATCGACGACCTCGACTGCGAGTGCTGGAGTGGGTTCGAGTCGCTGGACGAGATCTGACACCAGGTGTAGCTGTCTAAATTGCCAGAATTCGATTTCGATCGACCGGCCGTTGCAGATCTCGTTGCCGACCGCCCCATCGGTGAGCTTTTGACTGCAGTATCTCAGCCGACGTCTGACCACTATCCGAAGTGGCCGTAGGTACGATCACCAGTATAAACAATACGCCTTCTGGATTACCGATTCAGTACGGGCAGCGCGCTCGTCTCGCTGGCCTTGTCACGCCGGGCCGTCCGGATCAGACATCCCAGTACGCCGGTTCGTTACCGGGATTCCACTTTATCGAGCACCCTCTGGATGGTTTCTCGACTGCCGTAATCTGATCGCCATCGAGCAACGTTTCGACGTGTGCGGCCATCTCTCGCTCGCTCGGTTCGTCGTCCGGGTTCGGCGCGTCATCGAGGCGGCCGTGGTACGCCAACTTGAACGTCCCATTGTCGTTCCGGAACAGGAACGGATCGGGGGTACAGCGAGCGCCGTACGCGGCTGCGACGTCCTGAGGCACGTCGAATAGATACGCGTCGTACTGTATCTCGCCGCGCTCGACGAGTTCCTGCATCCGCTCGAACGAGTCCTCGGGGTACTCCTCAGGGTCGTTGGAATTGATTCCGACAACCGCGAGGTCGTCGTATTCCGTCGCGAGGCGGTTTAGCTCCCCGATCTTCGCTTTCGCGTACGGACAGTGGTTGCACGTAAACACGACCAGTAGTGCGTCCGTGTCCGCGAAATCCGACAGTGAGTACGTCGTCCCGTCCGCTCCCGGCAGTTCGAACGTCGGTGCTTCGTCCCCACGTCCAAGCACGTCGGACTCCGAATCGAGTGAGACCATCGTCGTCCACTACGGCTGTCGCCGCTAAAAGTCCACGGACGCTCTACACTGACTTCTGAGGCGACCGGTTTTTGTTCAACTGTCTGCTTCTTCCGACGTCGCTGCCGCAGTATCGAAGGCTTTCGCTGCCTCGAATGCGGCGCTCCCGTCATCGACTGAGAACAGCGTCTCTTCCCCCTCCGCTTCGTGTTTTTCGAGTAATCCGACCGTCACCAGTTCTTCGAGCGTCCCGTCGAGGTACAGCGTCTTCAGCGGCACGCCGGCTGCCTCGCTCAAAGCCGTCTTCGTGTACTTCTCGTCCGAATCGAGGCGGAGTATTGTGTCAATAACCGTCGCCGCCTTGTCGTGGTTCGCAATGTGCGCCCATCCCGTGTCAGAACCAGCCCGCTGGCCACCCTCTTCGAACATTAGTCGACACCTAACCGGCAGAGGTATTAAAACCGTCTGGTGTATTTCGGCCCAAATAATGTGACCCTCTACCACTATTGAGCAAGGCTTTTGTCCGCGTCACTCTGCTGGCACTGTATGAGCAGTCGCCGCGAGATACTCGACCTGCTACGTGAGAACGCTCGCTACACGACCGAGGACATCGCTCGGTTGACCGATTACTCCGAGAGCGAGGTAGCCGAGATTATCGACGAATTCGAGGACGCAGGTATCATTCGCGGCTATCAAGCAGTCGTCGACTGGAACGCCGTCGAGAGCGACGAGGAACGCGTCCGCGCCACTGTCGAACTCAACGTCACGCTGGACCGCGAGACCAGCTATGATGATATCTCCGACCGGATCGCGAAGTTCCCGGAAGTGACTTCGCTGCGCCTCGTCAGCGGTGACTACGACTTCGATCTGGAGGTCGAGGGCGATTCGATGCGCGAAGTGTCGCATTTCATCAGCGACAAGATCGCGCCGATCCCCGAGATTACGCAGACGGTAACCCACTACATCATGGAGTCGTACAAGGAACAGGGGATGGAGTTCGACGACCACGACGATGACGACCGGCTGTCCGTCTCACCATGACGTTCGAGCCAGCAGACAGGGTCGACAGCGTGCCGCCTTCTGGCATCCGTCGGTTCTTCGAACTAGCCGAGGAGATGGACGACATCATCTCGCTCGGGGTCGGCGAACCGGATTTCTCGGCCCCGTGGGCGGCCCGTGAAGCCGCTATCGCGTCGCTCGAACGCGGCCAGACGTCCTACACCGCCAATCGTGGGAAACGGGAGCTCCGGGAACGCATCGCGGACTACGAAGCGGCGGCGCATAACCTGCAGTACGACCCCGATGAGGAAATCCTCGTCACGGCGGGTGCGAGCGAAGGGTTGGATCTCGCCTTTCGGGCGCTGCTGAACCCCGGCGATTCGATCGCTATCGCTCAGCCCTGCTACGTCTCGTACGTCCCCGGTGCGACGTTCGCCGGTATCGACGTTGTCGACGTTCCGACACGCGCGGCAGACGAGTTCAAGCTCACCCGAGAGGTGCTGGAATCGTCCGGTGCGGCCGAGGCTGACGCGCTCGTGTACTGTTACCCGAACAACCCGACCGGAGCGACGATGACGGCCGAGGAGATGGCGGATGTGGCGGCCTTTTGCCGCGAAAACGATCTCCTCGTGTTCGCCGACGAGATCTACGCCGACCTCACGTACGAACACGACCACACGTCTATCGCTACCCTCCCCGGGATGCGTGAGCGGACCGTAGTGTTCAACGGCTTCTCGAAGGCGTTCGCGATGACAGGGTTCAGACTGGGGTACGCGATGGCCCCTCCAGAGGCTATCGAGGCGATGAACCGAATCCATCAGTACTCTATGCTTTCGGCCCCGACGACGGCCCAGCACGCCGCTATCGAAGCGCTTGACAACTGCCGCGACGAGGTTACGGAGATGGCCGCGCAGTACGATCGCCGACGGAAGTACGTCCTCACGCGCTTCGAAGAGATGGGACTTGACTGCTTCCCGGCGTCCGGGGCGTTCTACGCGTTCCCGGAGTGTCCCTGGGACGATGCCGGTGAGTTCGCCGAGAGTCTGCTGCAAGAAAAGCGGGTCGCAGTCGTGCCCGGAACCGCCTTTGGTGAGGGCGGATCGGGCCACCTCCGTGTGTCGTACGCGACCGGTCTCGACGATCTCAAAGAAGCGATGGCCCGGATCGAGTCATTCCTTAATTGACAACTACTCCCGGCGAAACATTCAGTACGGTCCACTTACTACCGTGAGGAGACCGTGATACAATCACTCGGAAACTCTTTTTCAGTGACAGTTAGTGGGGGTAAAGTTTTTTCCTGCCTAACGGGAGATGAATAACAATGGCTATCGATGATACCGGGGGAGGTGAGTCAGATCAGGTCAACGGTGGGGGAAACCTGACTGACGAGCCTGTACGGGTCGGCGAATATACGTGGGATGATCTTCGGCGGGAGGTACACGATGGGGGGCGGTTCGATCGGAGCGTGTACCTCGGCTTCGAGCCGAGAGAACTCAGTCAGCGACTCGAAGACGCGGCAAGTGCCGGGAAAACACTGCAAGCGCCGTTCGAAGAGTATCTCGACCCGACCACGACACCAGTCGCGAAAGACATCTACACATGGGAGCATTTCAAACAGGAGTACTACTACGAGGACGGCAGTCTTCCCCGTGATGGTAACGGCGAAGTCATCCCTTTTGACGAAAGCGAGTATCTGAACTTCGACCCCGAACACACGGAAAACAGGCTGTCCGCCGCCGAAGACATCGCCAGTGAACTGCATGAGTACGTCGATCAAAACACCGTCGACGTGAACCCGGAACTGGACGAAGACGAGTTTTTCTCGACACGGGACGGCCACACGACCGTCGTCAACCGCTACGACCTCGAAAAAGCCGTTCCCCAGTCGAAGAAATCTCACTTCAACGAACTGGAACGGTACTGGGTCAACAAGCCCTACGCCTGCGTCATCATCTTCCACTCACGAAAAGAGAACGAGAAAAAGTACTACGTCATTGAGCCGTACCTCACCGATATTGAGATCAACCTTCGGGAGTTCCTCTCGGGCAAGCTCAAGACCGCGATCAAGTATTCTGAGGACGACGTGATCGTTCAGGGGACCGACGCCGACCGGGCACAGGTCATCCAGCGGGAGGCCGAACAACTCCTCTCGCGGTACGACCTCTACAACGGTTCGGTCTCCAGTAGCGGTGAAGAGAGCGTTCTCGGACAGGTCAAGGAACTGTTCGGGATCGAATCGGAGACGCAAAGCGAAACCACGGGACCGCTCTCAGGTATTTCGACACGTCCCGAGCCGGCTATCCTCGAAGACGACGATCCGAAACTGAACGAGTATCAGGTCGAGAAGCTGCTGTACATGCTCAAACGGGACTTCGTCGGCTACGCCCGGATCGATGGTGTCAAACACGACATCAACGTGGAGGATATCTCCTGTGACGGGTACAACTCCCGGGTGTTCGTCTATCACACCGACTACGAGCAGATCATCTCGAATGTCCAACACGGCGAAGGCGAACTCGATGACTTCGTCGTGAAACTCGCCCAGCGCTCGGGCAAGGGTATCTCGAAGCGACAGCCACAGGTCGACGCGACCCTGCCGGATGGATCGCGTGCGCAGCTGACGCTGGGTCGTGAGGTGTCCGACCACGGGACGAACTACACCATCCGACAGTTCAAGGACGTGCCGTTCACGCCGATCGACCTCATCAACTGGAACACTTTTTCGCTGGACGAGATGGCGTTCCTCTGGCTCTGTATCGAGAACAACAAGAGCCTCATCTTCGCCGGCGGTACTGCTTCGGGGAAGACGACCAGCCTGAACGCCGTGTCGCTGTTCATCCCGTCGAACTCCAAGATCGTCTCTATCGAGGACACGCGTGAGGTCGAGCTACCCCAGCGGAACTGGGTGGCAAGCGTTACGCGCCCCTCCTTCGGTGAGGACGATAAGGGTGACGTCGACGAGTTCGATCTGCTCGAGGCCGCACTCCGTCAGCGTCCGGACTACATCGTCATGGGTGAGATCCGTGGCGAGGAAGGGCGAACGCTGTTTCAGGTCATGTCGACCGGGCACACCACCTACACCACGTTCCACGCTGACTCCGTCGGCGAGGTTATCAAGCGGTTCACCACCGAACCGATCAACGTCTCGAAGACGCTGTTTACGGCGCTCGACTTGGTCTCGATTCAGACCCAGACGCGGGTCGACGGCAACAAGGTCCGCCGGAACAAGTCCCTGACCGAAATCAACGAGTACTCCGCGGAGAACGACGAGATCAACGTTCGGGACGTGTACGAGTGGCGCGCCGAGACGGACGAGTACATCCAGATGGGGAACTCGAACACGCTCGAAGAGATCAAGTTCGACCGCGGGTGGACCCAGGATAAACTCGACGAGGAGCTGTTCAAGCGCAAGGTCGTCCTCGCGTACCTCATCGAGAAGGGGCTGAACACCTACACGCAGGTCGCGGCGACCATTCAGGCGTTCATCAATGACCCCGACACCATTCTCACGCTCATCGCCAACGATCAACTCGAACTGTCACTCGAGGACCTCCGGGAGATGGAATCTGTCAAGATCGACATCGACCCCGAAAAAGAGGAGATGGTGCCTCGGCCGGACGCGCCCCCGGAGATGGTCGAGGAGACCAAGCAGGTGCTAGACAACGCCCAGCCACTGTTCAACACGTACAAGAGCCGCGAAACGCCGGACATCGTTTCGGCGCTGATGGACGATTCTGAGGAGAGCGCTGACGAAGACAGTATTGACTTCGGCCAGTTCGTTCCGAAGGCCGGAGCGGAGGCAGATAGCGAATGAGCCTCGACACACCGGGTCAGCAACAGGTGGGCAGCGGCGGTGCGCTCGGTGACACGTTCTACCCGGCGTACCAGATGGTGTTCGACGACGAGGGCGACTTCGTCAACAGTGTCGAGAACAAACTCGCGGAGGCCCGGATGGCCAACAACGTCGAGATGTTCCTCGCACGCGCGCTCGCAGTGGGTGTCATTGCGGGGCTCGCACTGTGGCTCGTCGGTACGTTCCTCGGGTATCTACTGGTTCAGTTGCTGTTTACCGGCGGGGAAGCACCGACGCTCATCGGGATTCCAGTGTCAGAGAGCGTCTCAGAGACCCTCGCCGTGCTGAAACTCCCCTTCCTCGTCATCGTGACTGGGCTCGTCTTCGGTGCTATCGGGTTCGGTATCGGATTCGGGTCGCTGGTCTCGATACCGTATTTCCGTGCGAGCGCACGCGAGCGCGAAATCAACGTCCTGTTGTCCGACTCGATCTCGTTCATGTATGCGCTGTCCGTGGGCGGACTCAACCAACTCGAAATTCTGCAGTCGATGGGGAAGGCCGAAGACACGTACGGTGAGGTCGCAAAGGAGTTCCAGTCCATCGTGCTGGAGACGGAGTACTTCGATACCGACTACCGGACCGCTGTCCGGAACCAGGCGCTGCAAACCCCGTCGGACGAACTGTCCCAATTCCTGACGGATATGCTCTCTATCATTAACTCCGGCGGGGACATGACCTCCTTCCTCGAAGATCAGAAGGAAAAGCACATGCGAACCGCCCGGCAGGAACAGGAGAAGATGCTGGAGACGCTGGAGCTGTTCGGCGAGATGTACATGACGCTCTCGCTGTTCCCACTGCTTCTCATTATCATTCTGGTCATCATGTCGATGATGGGCAACGCCCAGAAATCGCTCATTTACGGGACCGTGTATGGGCTGATTCCCCTGACAGGTCTGGGCTTTCTGGTTCTCGTCTCGACTGTCACGCAGGACTCTATCGGGGACGGCTATCTGCGTTCGAGCCCTGGCGAGAAGGAACTCGTCGTCGACGAAGGTGTCGGCGTGTTCAACCTCGGGCTCATCGAGAGCTACACAGGGACCTACAGCGTCTTCGACCGGATCAAGAGTCGGGAGGGAACCCACGAACTCCTCGCTATCCTTACGCGCCCCGACCTGTTCTTCCGGGACCATCCCCTGTTAGTGCTGTGGCTGACAGTTCCGCTGTCAATTCTCGCCATCGTTGCGGCGATCGTCATCGGCTGGGCCCCGCTATCGCTGGATGGGATGATCGCCGTCCCGGTCCGCTCGACGTTCTTCTGGGTGTACGTCCCGATGTACATCAACTTCATCCCGCTGATGATCTTCTACGAGTGGAACCAGCGCTCACGGAAGGCGATAATCGGAAAGCTCTCCGAGAACCTCCGGAAACTCGCGTCAGCCAACGATACCGGGATGACGCTGCTGGAGTCGGTCAAAGTGGTCTCCGAGACGTCCTCCGGAAAGCTCTCAGAGGAGTTCGAGACCATCCACGCAAAGGTAAACTACGGCACGAGCCTGAAAGACGCGCTTCGGGAATTCAACAACAAGTACAATGTCCCGCGGCTGGCGCGGACAGTCAAGCTCATCGCAGAGGCACAGGAAGCCTCCAGCCAGATTCAGGACGTGCTTTCGACGGCTGCCCAGGCCTCGGAGAACCAGGACGACATCGAACGCGAACGAAAATCCCGGACGCGGATGCAGACGGTCATTATCCTGATGACGTACCTGACGTTGCTCGGCGTGATGGCGCTGCTGAAGACACAGTTCCTCGATGTGATGTCGGGACTGGCGACGCAGGCCTCCGGGTCAAGTAGTTCGAGCGCGCCCGGTGGCGGCTTCGGTGGCAGCGTCGACACGGAACTACTGTCGATGCTGTTCTTCCATGCAGTGACGCTACAGGCGCTGCTGTCGTCGTTTATTGCCGGCTATATCCGGGAAGTGAAGCTTGTCGCAGGCGTGAAATTCGCAGTCGTCCTGTCGACGATTGCACTGGTGGTGTGGATCGCCGTGGGCTAGCATCCGGCTCGCGGTTCGACAGCGGACGTATCAAACAGCAAATGGGGTGTGTGGGACATGGATACAAGAGCACAAACACCGCAGGACTTCGCCGTCGGGGTGAGCGTCCTGCTCGTGACGATAATCGGGGTATTGGCATTCGTACAGGGTAGTGCAGTCGGCGTGTACGAGTCCCCAGACGTACAGCGTAACCAACCAATTGCGGACAGAGCGGCAACGTATCTCGTCGAAAACCACTCGGTGGACGGCACACGGAATCTCGTTCGCTACAACACGAGTGGTGGGATCAATGCGTCCCTCAACGCGGATAGTCCCAATCTCGATGGTCTCAGGGACAACGCTGGACTCGATGTCGCGACGGAACGCCGCGTGAACCCGCGGGTGAACGTAACGGTGGTCAACGCGTCAGCGCTCAAAGCAGGGACACGGGACCCAGCAGTTGATGGCCACGGCCAGCGGCTCGCCTGGGGACCGTCGGTTGACGGCCGGACGAACGTCGCGACCACATCTCGTGTGGTGAAACTGACCAACTCGACCGACCAGTGCGACGCGGTCTGCTGGCTCGTCGTGAGGGTGTGGTAGCGATGCGTGGCCAAGCCTACACGTTGGAAGGGGTGCTCGCGGCTATCGTCGTTGTGACGGCGACCGTCTACGGCCTGTCAGCAGTCGATACCGGCCCGTTCCAGACGGGTGCCCAGCAGCGGACAGCAGAACTGGAGAATCGTGCGAGCGACACGCTCTCACTGGCGGCAGAAACCGGAGCGCTGCACAACGCGACGGCGTGTTACAGCGTCGGAACGCCGACACTCAACGGCAATCAGACGGGCAGTTCCACCGAGTTCGAGATGATGTTGAACCAGACCTTCGACCGCCAGGGCGACCAGTACAATCTCTACTTGAGCTACTGGGACCGTGATTCGGACGCGCGTCAGACTGCCCTTGTCTCGCAGGCGTCTGATGAGAACGTCGCTGAGAGGCCGGCTGATGCGGCCGTCGCGACCGAAACGGTGACGCTGACCGACGATATGCCAGCCCGAATCCGCGGCTGCAGCGGTACCGGGCCGCCCCTCTCGACCGTCGATGGGTACTTCGCTCCCGATGCGGAGCCCGACTCTATCGTCTACAACGTCGTGGAGGTGCGTCTGGTCGTATGGTAGCCAACGAGCGCGGGCAACTGCTGTTGGTCGGTGGGATCGCTGTCGCTATCGTCGTGTTCAGCACGATTCTGTTTGCCCACAGTCTCGCGGTCACTGACGGTATCACGACCACCGGGAGTGCAGAGACTATCGAGCGTTCTGCTGACCGCGAAGCTTCCGTTGAGCGGGATCTCGGACGGCTTGCGGCCGAAACGAGGGGCGATGATATCGATGGATTTGAGGAGCGATATGAATACGCGCTCCGGAACTACACGAAGACGCACAACCGGGTCGTCGCAAGCAGTGGCGGGACCTATCTCAACGCGACGCTGAACGAGTCGGCGTCGCTCGGGACTGAGGTGAACCAGACGAATTCGAAGCAGTTCAAAAGGCCACACGGTACCGGTTCGAAGACAGACTGGGACATAGCTCAGGACGTACGACGTGTAGCCGTTTTCAGGGCCACAGTCACCAATATAAATGGCAAAGGAAACAGATTAAACATCACTGTTAACAGCTCAAAAAGTAAGTCCGTTGACTGGTACTTGAATGTAACTGGTGACCCCTCCGGAAATCGTAGGAACGCCACCGTTAACGGTAATCTTATTTGTGATGGAAAGGGCGAACTGCACATCAATCTGGTTGAGGGAACCTGTGAAATTGGAGGCAGCACAAAAACATCGTTTACTTCGTTTTCCGACACTGTCGATAGTCGATACAATGTCAGCATCAACCATGGTAGTCATGCCAGTGGTACCTACGTCTTTGCTGCCGACGGTGACTTTACTTCCCCAGATAGTTACAACAGTGCTGATACCTCGCCGTATCCCGTCGTCCCTGCCGTAGATACGACCTACCACACACCATCTGCGAGCTACAACCGAACAGTCCTTGTGGAGGTGGACGACGGATGAGCCTTGACCGCCTCCTGTCTGACAACCGCGCCGTCTCACCCGCAGTCACGCAGGCACTCACTATCGGTATCACGTCGCTGCTGGTGACCGGTCTCCTCATCGGCGGGAGCCAGATGGTCGATTCACAGCGTGAGCGAGTGACAGAAGAAGCGCTGGAGAACGTCGGCGATGGTATTGCGCGCGACCTGATTCGCTTGGATGCGTTCGACACTGAGACCCTCAATTCGACAGTGTCGTTTCGTGCCACGTATCCGGAGCGGATCGCTGACCAATCGTACAATGTCGAGGTCTCGCCTGATATATCACGCACGCGCGTGTACGTGAATGCAACAGGATTGAATCGGTACGCTGTCGTCCGATTTGCGAATGAAACTAACGTCTGCCCATCTGTCGTCTCCAGCGGCCCACTGGCTGTCTCGTATAATGCGTCCGCCGACTGTATGGAGGTGACACGCGGATGACCACACCACTGTCAAGCCAAAACAGTCACGACCGTGGTGTGTCCGACCTGCTCGCATTTACGCTCACGTTCAGTATCATCATCACCGGCATTGCGCTGGTGACGCTTGGCGGGCTTGGAGCGTTCGATGCCATCCAACAAGGGGCGACAACCGATGTCGCAGAAACGTCGATGATTGGGTTCGCAGAAACCACGGACGACCATATCCAGAGCGGCGCCCCTCGAAGGACCACGAGTATGAAACTCCAGGGCCACGGACTCTCCCTCCAGGCGTCAACGCTGAACGTAACTGTTGACGGACGTTCAACAAATATCTCGATCGGAGCGTTCGTTCGGGAAACTGACTCGGGGACTGATATCGTCTACACCAGCGGTGCGGTGTATCGAGTCCAGCAGGAGGGACTGGTCGTCTCACGGAAACCTAGCTTTCGGTGTGCTCCTGATAGCGGCAGCGTATACCTCTCCGTGCTTTCGCTTGACGGACAGACCGACTTCTCGTCGTCGGGCCGTCTCACGATCGAGACCGCTATCCAGAATACGACGCTTGTTTCGCCACAGGCTGGCAAGTCACCATCCGCGACAACCGTCTCGATCAACGTCTCGGAGACTGCGTATCCGGATGCATGGCACCGCCTGTTTGAGCAGGAACTATCGGACTGGTCAGGACACTCAGAACCGCATACGTACCAGTGTACCGGCATCAACCGCGCTGTAGTCCACAACACGACAGTCGATATCCGGACTATCGCCTGACGTGCCTCTATCTGCGGTCGAGAGACCCGCCGCTATCGGATACAGTACTAAGCGGTGAAAATCCGTTATGCAGCGGTCATCAGCGCTGCGATAAACGACCACTGGGTCCCGCTGTTTGCTTCCTCTTGTTTCGCCATAGCCGCAGTCTTGTCTCGTGGGTGCTTCCAGTTCATCACAGAGATACATACGTGCTCGACACGCATTAAGTGTTCGAAATCTAATATATTGTCGTGGTCTTTCATGATTGAGAGCGCTTCGCAGGTAGATACCCCTCTAGTTCCTCTCAGGCGTTAGCGTTCTCGCCTCGTCTTTATATAATTACATTTACACGAGTGCACGCGAACCGAACAGCCCGAGCGCTAAGCGAAATCCGTGATACAGACGATTATACGTCGGTAAAAGACTCTATATCTGCATCTGAGAGTAGTGAGTGTCGTATGTGAGCGGCAGTTACGTGTGAGCCGTTGGCAAGGTAGTACTATTACCCTCCACTGCATAAGATTGGATACTAATGAAGAAGCAAGAACTCATTCACCTTCACAGTCTTCTCGCGCAGGTACAGCACCACTACGAACACGAAGCGGACACCTCTGTTGAACACGACCTGTACGCCGATCTCGGTGTCAAGCCGACGTCGATCCACAAATCGAAGACAGACCACAAGGAAGCGGTGTTTGCGCTCGCTTCTGGACTGACGGATGCGATGGTCGAGGAAGCCGACGAACCACAGGCGCTGACTGCCGACTGAATCGACGTACTGTCGTCAGCTCGTTCTCACCGCTTCACTATTCCCAGTAGCTATTGGTCAGTTCTCGCCGTGGCACGGCCGCATGGTACACGCTATCTCGCCTCTCAAACAACTTATACGGGAGGCCACCGTTATTTATACTGTGAGCGACGATTCAGGGCGGCGGAATCTCCGCATGCCTACAAACGACGAGATGTTTGCAGTGGTAACAGAGCACCTTGGCGGGAACCACGTCCGCATTCGCTGTGAGGACGGCGAAACCCGACTCGGACGGATTCCGGGCCGGATGAAGTTCCGAACCTGGATTAACGAGGACGACATCGTCCTCGCCGAACCGTGGGACTGGCAAGACGAGAAGGCCAACATCGAATGGCGCTACAAGGGGCAAGACGCCGACCAGCTCCGTTCGGAAGGCCACATCGACTCGCTGACCGCCTAATTTTACCACTGTACCCGCGTCCTGGTTCACGACGACGGTGAGATAGCTCTCCATCGCGACTCGCATTGTCCCCTGTTCTAACTGTTGACTCCTGTGTGTCTCGTCGCTTGTTTCCTCATACCGTCTGGTACACTAAGAGTGTCTACTGTCCGGTTTGTCCTCCTCCCGATTGATATATAATGGATTGCTGGCCCCTGCCCACTGACCTCTATATCAGAATCTAAACACAAGGACACGTCGGATCATAGACATCCTGTCGCTGTCTTGCGGTTATGCGTGTCACGGCATCACGTTACGTATGCGTCGTGTGTGTGCTGCACAGAGCGTGTCCGAGACGATTCATTTATATGTTCCCCCGTCTTCTGAACTAATGCGAAGGTCGCACCGGGCAGCGAGCCCGGGTCGACACGCTCGGTCGGCCACCTGGGTCGGCCTGAGTTATGAACGGATCTCGCCTTCCCCTTCTGGGGTCGGCGAGATCCACCCCATGAGGATTCCACCCCTGCGGTCCGCCGTCAAGATGGAATCTGATGTGAGCCCACGGACCCATGCAGTAGTCAACATTGGTGTAGGAACCAATGTGTTTGCTTCCGACGGAGTGCAACCACTTCCGCCGCTGATGTATATCAGCACATTCCGGTTGATCCTGCCGGAGGCCATTGCTATCGGAGNGTGCAACCACTTCCGCCGCTGATGTATATCAGCACATTCCGGTTGATCCTGCCGGAGGCCATTGCTATCGGAGTCCGATTTAGCCATGCTAGTCGCACGAGTTTAGACTCGTGGCATATAGCTCAGTAACACGTGGCCAAACTACCCTACAGACCGCGATAACCTCGGGAAACTGAGGCCAATAGCGGATATAACTCTCAGGCTGGAGTGCCGAGAGTTAGAAACGTTCCGGCGCTGTAGGATGTGGCTGCGGCCGATTAGGTAGATGGTGGGGTAACGGCCCACCATGCCGATAATCGGTACAGGTTGTGAGAGCAAGAGCCTGGAGACGGTATCTGAGACAAGATACCGGGCCCTACGGGGCGCAGCAGGCGCGAAA
>AOLX01000028.1 GCA_000336895.1 Haloarcula argentinensis DSM 12282
AAGGACTGGGCAAGACCGGTGCCAGCCGCCGCGGTAATACCGGCAGTCCAAGTGATGGCCGATATTATTGGGCCTAAAGCGTCCGTAGCTTGCTGTGTAAGTCCATTGGGAAATCGACCAGCTCAACTGGTCGGCGTCCGGTGGAAACTACACAGCTTGGGGCCGAGAGACTCAACGGGTACGTCCGGGGTAGGAGTGAAATCCTGTAATCCTGGACGGACCACCAATGGGGAAACCACGTTGAGAGACCGGACCCGACAGTGAGGGACGAAAGCCAGGGTCTCGAACCGGATTAGATACCCGGGTAGTCCTGGCTGTAAACAATGCTCGCTAGGTATGTCACGCGCCATGAGCACGTGATGTGCCGTAGTGAAGACGATAAGCGAGCCGCCTGGGAAGTACGTCCGCAAGGATGAAACTTAAAGGAATTGGCGGGGGAGCACCACAACCGGAGGAGCCTGCGGTTTAATTGGACTCAACGCCGGACATCTCACCNGCAAGGATGAAACTTAAAGGAATTGGCGGGGGAGCACCACAACCGGAGGAGCCTGCGGTTTAATTGGACTCAACGCCGGACATCTCACCGGTCCCGACAGTAGTAATGACAGTCAGGTTGACGACTTTACTCGACGCTACTGAGAGGAGGTGCATGGCCGCCGTCAGCTCGTACCGTGAGGCGTCCTGTTAAGTCAGGCAACGAGCGAGACCCNCTTTACTCGACGCTACTGAGAGGAGGTGCATGGCCGCCGTCAGCTCGTACCGTGAGGCGTCCTGTTAAGTCAGGCAACGAGCGAGACCCACACTTCTAGTTGCCAGCAACACCCCTGCGGTGGTTGGGTACACTAGGAGGACTGCCATTGCTAAAATGGAGGAAGGAATGGGCAACGGTAGGTCAGTATGCCCCGAATGGACCGGGCAACACGCGGGCTACAATGGCTATGACAGTGGGACGCAACGCCGAGAGGCGAAGCTAATCTCCAAACGTAGTCGTAGTTCGGATTGCGGGCTGAAACCCGCCCGCATGAAGCTGGATTCGGTAGTAATCGCGTGTCAGAAGCGCGCGGTGAATACGTCCNAGTCGTAGTTCGGATTGCGGGCTGAAACCCGCCCGCATGAAGCTGGATTCGGTAGTAATCGCGTGTCAGAAGCGCGCGGTGAATACGTCCCTGCTCCTTGCACACACCGCCCGTCAAAGCACCCGAGTGGGGTCCGGATGAGGCCGTCATGCGACGGTCGAATCTGGGCTCCGCAAGGGGGCTTAAGTCGTAACAAGGTAGCCGTAGAGGAATCTGNTGGGGTCCGGATGAGGCCGTCATGCGACGGTCGAATCTGGGCTCCGCAAGGGGGCTTAAGTCGTAACAAGGTAGCCGTAGAGGAATCTGCGGCTGGATCACCTCCTACTGACCGGGATTGGGGCTCTGCCCCAACCCACCTACACTGACTGGTGACCACAAGTCACCGCGAGTCGGCAAGCGCCGACTACTGCATGGGCCCGCTGGGCTCACAAGACCTATCCGAGGCGGATATCCCCT
>AOLX01000029.1 GCA_000336895.1 Haloarcula argentinensis DSM 12282
CCACCGCCGATGATATCGTTCGCTTCGTCACGCGTGCGCTTTGCGGCCTCTTGTGCGTAGCCTTCGTGTGTTGTCTCGATAGACTTGTGCCGCAGTATGTCCTGAGCCAGCTGTGGGTTTTCGCGATAGATTTCTCGCCCGAGGCCACGCCGAGCGCCGTGTGGTTTCAGCGGTTCCTCAAACTCGTAGTCAGACCACTCACAGAGATCGGCGAGGATATTTCGGGCTGACTGCGTTGTGATTGACGGTGTTGGGCTGAACACCACCGCCGTGTGTTTGTCGGGCTGGCTCGGTTGCGTTGTACGTCGCTGCCCAGTTGGTAAGATCATAGACTGCGAACGTAGAGAAGTGGGTTGTCTTCGCAGTTACTGTGTTGTTAGCGGCGTCGACAGTGGAGTTTAACGGCACGAAAATCCCCATCTCAGGATCGTATGTGAACACGGCGAGGTCCTGACTCTCATTTTGAACCCCCGTTTCGTTGTACGCCAGAGTAACATTAGCCGAGGAAAAGTCTCGCTCGGAGGTGAGCTCAACAACTGGCGAGGCGCTCATATACGTCACACGGGACGTGTTGAATCGTGGTTCGTCTTGGGGAGCAATGGTCGTTTCATTCCCGATGTCACCGTTGCCAGTCAGACTCAGTGTGACTCCGAGTGTCTCGTTCGTAGCCGTCGTGGTATAGCTCTCTTCACCATCAATAACGCCATTGTCGTTGCTATCGGCCACGAGTGGGTCTGTTTCGAGGCGAACTTCTTCGCCGTCTGGAAGCCCGTCACTATCCGTATCCGCGGTGAGTGGGTCGGTTCCGAACTGGTGTACTTCGGCCCCATCAAGCAGGCCATCACCGTCCGTATCTGGATTGGTGCTGAGGGTTCCCGCGACGGTCTCGTTGTAGGTGCTCAGTGAGTCGGCATCGAGATCGGCAGCGCCATCCTGTACGCCGTCGTCATCTGTGTCAGGGTCGGTCGGATCAACACCCGGGAGCCGTGATTCTACGCTGTCAGGAAGTCCGTCATCGTCTGTATCGTTACTTCGAGGGTCAGTGCCAAGCTGGTATTCGCGATATGCTGGTAACGTATCAGTATCCCAGTCTTCTGCGCCGTCAATCACAGCATCCCCGTCAGAATCTGCTATCATAGGGTCGGTGTCGGTGACGTTTCGCTCGTATGCATCTGGAAGTCCATCGCCATCGGTGTCGTTCGAGGGTGTCGAGCGTGTAGCCGCGAGGAGCCATTGGACATCTTCGCCGTCAGTTCGCTTATCACCTGTATAATCATACGCGCTCCAGTTAGCACCAGCTGCCGTAGTCCCCAGATGACGTGACAGTGCGTTAGCGTCGACGGTGTTGAAAGCCCCATCTCCGTTGACATCTTCGTAGAGCCCGTCACCATCTGGGTCAGTGGGTTGATGCTCACCGACGAGTGGGTACGGCTGAGAGTCGTCTTCCCGGGGCGCTAACTGCGCAATGGCACTCGCACTCGGTTCTGTTGAGTCATTCCAACTGGCCGAGATTTCTCCGGTCGTCTGGTCTCCGGCTGTTGAGGTGGGTGTCTGTGCCGATTCGTTTTCGGCTGTCTCTAACGGACCAGCCCAGATTCCGGCCATCACCCCAAATATTAGACCGACAGTTAGTACTAGCAACACACCAAGCAACGCCTGTAGTTTTCTTGTTGAGCTTGTCATATGAAGTCTCAATAGAGGTACTGTTGCTATTTATCTCAGTTGTTAGGATACTTAATCCTACTTACTCAGTAAAAATATTCAATGAAGCAACTTGCAATAGTAGCTGGCCTTTGTATAGCCACGTTCAGCGGTGAACCCGTATACTATTTTCCGCGGGACAGGAGCATTTGCTATGGACAATCAAGAGTGAGATAGCAGCCCAGTGCGACCACTCATATCACACCGATTAGTCTCTGTTTAGTAGTCGATAATAGCTACCACAGTTGTTGTGAAGCCGGCTCACTCAAATCGTATGCCTCTTCGAGTTTATAAGTTGTTGGCGGTTCAGGGACACCGAATTCATCCTCGTGATCAGTTGCCTCATCAATATCAATCTGGTTCCAGCTGTAGGTATACCTTGGACAGCGCCGAACAAGCGGTTCGCCGAAAACGGCTAATGATTCACCGTATGTCTCAACCAACTTAGAGAGGGTAGCCTTCGGTATGATGAACCACTTCCAATGTTCACTTCCTTCATCAAGGTAGCACATGTGTAGCCCGATATCACTGAGTACAGTGTCGTTCAGAGCTGCGCCGAGGGCTCCCTGCTGCTGGTATGACTTTTGAGCCTCGTCGTCAACAGGGGGATAGCGGAATGTGGCTGTCGTCACCGTCTCGCCACTCTCCCCGGTAACGACCAATCGGAACGCTCTGGGGTGGGTTGATTTGAGTCTGACCCATTCGTCAGCGCCAACACTCTGGAAGTTGAATCCATACCCAAACCGATTCACCGCATCATCGGCCTGATTTTCAAGGTTCACTTTGTGACCGTACCTACTGTCGGTTACCACCCCTAACTCACTATGATTGAGTACATCTTGCAGTACCATTGTCTTATTAGCAGATGTCGCCCTCTCGCTTGGAGCCGAAATATTAAATTCGCCAGCCACAGCTTCAACTGATGAGTCAGCGTCACCGTCGTATTCCATGATGACATCAAGTATGTCCTGATCGCTTAGCCCGAACTCTTTGAGAATAGCCACAATGTCAGTGGCAGCGTTGAGGACTGCTTCTGAGAAATTGTCTCCAGACATCAGTCGATAGTCAGGTGGGACTTACATAATAGTCATTCTTCCCCATCTCGGTGAACAAATCGGTTGAAGTGTCGCTTACCTCCTTCTACCGAGGTGATGTCCCAACCTACTCACCGCCGATGATATCATTCGCTTCGTCACGGGTACGCTTCGCTGCTTCCTGTGCATAGCCCTCGTGCGTTGTTTCGATTGACTTGTGTCGCAATACGTCTTGAGCCAACTGTGGGTTCTCGCGATAGATTTCTCGACCGAGGCCACGGCGAGCGCCGTGTGGTTTCAGCGGTTCCTCGAAGTCATACTCAGACCACTCACAGAGATTGGCGAGGATGTTTCGGGCTGACTGGGTTGTGATCGACGGCGTCGGGTCTATGGCTTTCGCCGCATTATCGAGCCGTGGAAACACGGCTTCGTCTTCGTCAGGCTCTCGAAGTTGCTTCCAGCGGCGGAGCGGGCGAAGCGCGTCGTCGAGGATCGGCGCAGACTCACGGGTTCTGTTCTTGCCGAACACCTGCATCGTGCCGGCGTCAAAGTCAATGTGTCGCCACCGGAGACCGTTTCGTTCCTCATCATCAGAGACGGCGACGAGTTCCGCGCTGCGGGCTCCGGAATAGGCGAGTAAGAAGACGAGTGCCTGGTCGCGGTAGGCCGCCGTGCGGTCGACGTCACCACTTTCGCCGGCTTCGTCGACGCGGGCAGTGGCAGTCGCGCAAATGGCTTCGCGGTCGCGTGTCGTCCAGTACTGTTGGTCAGTTTCAGTCTCGTCGGTCGGAAGCGGGCCTTCGGCGTGGTTGGTCTTGGCTGGGTTCGTCGGAATCAGGCCCTCGTAGACGGCCCAGGTGAGAAACGACCGGACATACGCGAAGTACCGCCGTGCTGTTTCCGGCGAGATATCGTCCCGGTCGTCGACTCGGGCTAGATTACGAGCGTACTGCCGACAGAGATCATCGTCAATCTCTTCCGGACCGGTGATACCATGCTGGTCCCGACTCCATGCCGCGAACTTCCGCAGCACGCTCGCGACGTTTGTTCGGTAGCGTCCGGAGTCGATATCGACCAGTCGTTTCTCGACGGCTGCTTCGAGGGCGTCGTCCCCGGGAGTAGCATCGTACTCAGGCGGAAGCCGATCCATGCTTCCCGTACAGCGGCGGTCCGGGTAAAACTGGTGGTGCTTATTGGGATAATACAAACCTAATCTCAAAACCAGAATATCACCGTTCAGAGGCTCCGTAGCGCTTAGATTGGATAAGACGGCATCTATAAACCACATAATGCTATACTAAATTTGCATATGTGGAAGTTGAGACTACAGCGGGTTTAGCGGGGCTGTAATGCATGTATTTGGACGAATCGTCGAGCGAAAACAGCTCCAGACCAGCTCTCAATCATTCCTTCATGTTGTATTCCTGACTGTATCGCCGGATTATGGAGACTTTCGCAAGTGTAGCCACTCAGACTCCGCGTTACCCAAATTGAGTTGCCTCTCTACCCGATGCCAGTCTCCTTCTTCAAAAGCGTCAGCGTATTATCGGCCGTCACAATCGGTGAGTGTTCGTATTCACCGGTCAATTCGACCTGCACGAGCAAATCAACCGCCCGCCAGATCGAGTACAGCAGACACGCAAACGCGAAATAGAAGAATCGCAGCCCGAAATTCTTGGATGTCGTCGCAGCCATGAACCGCTTGATCGATTTGTATCCGCTCTCGATCTCCCAGCGATAGCCGTACTCGGTGAGGAAACTACCCCCATGATTCGACATGAACACTGAGTACTGGCGGTGATCATTATGCTCAGAATCTTCTTTCCGTCGGTAGATCAGCGTCGTCTCGTGCCACTCGTTCTTCCCGAGGTGGAGTTTCCGGTCGGTCTCGTATCGGTCTTGACCCCGCTGGAGCAGGCGTTTGGCCTGGGCTTTCTCGCTGGTCTGCATTCGTTTCGGCACCACATAGGAGAGGCCGCGTTGGCTGAGCATCTCCAGAATGTGCTGACTGTCGAACTCACGATCCATCAGTACGTTATCGACGTGAACGGCGTCTTGGGCTGAATCCAGCAGATCCTCAACGATCTCTTTCCGTGATTCGCCTCTTCGTACAGGACGTGCATCCAATACGATTGGAACAGCGTTGCCGACTAACTGGACCGTCGCCCACTGATAGGCGTACTCGTCGGTTTTCTCCTTCGTGCCGATGATTTCGTCCTCATGGCCCGTTCTATCGCCTGTGAAGGGATCCGCTTCGGTGATGTCGATGGCGACAACCCCTGCTCGGAAGAACTTCTCTGTTTCCGCCACCTCGTTCAGGAGTCGATGGATGGCACGCCGGTACATTTCTCGAATTTGCTCGATAGAGAGGTCACGAATCTGACCACGATGGACGTGCCCCAGCGGTGTCCGGTCACGGGGTGATTCGTAGACAAAACTGCGAGCTCCCTCATTAGCAGCCAACCGTTCCCTAAGTCCGAGATACGTTTGTAAGTCCCAATACGCGTTCTCATGGATCTCACAGCCGCTGTCCCGCTTCAGTGAGAAGGCTGGGAAGACAATGCGGCTGATGTGGTCGGTAATCGATCCCGCTTCGTTGAGGATAGCTTGATCGTCTGGGGCTGGTTCCTCGTCGTCACCGTGAGATGGAAACTTCCGTTCTGGCTCGCGCGGAACAGCAACATCTGCATTCTGGGCTTTGATCAGAATCGTCCGCGCAACTGCCTCAATTGTCTCACGAAGTTCTGTAGTGAACCGTTCGTGCCAGCTGCGCCACAGTGTCGACTGGTTTGGGACCGTCGTCAAGCCCAACTGCTCACAGAGTTCAAGACGGTGGGTGAGGTACGTGACGAGTTCTGTTTCATGACTCCAACCGTGAATTTCTTTGAGTAGAAACAGTCGGAACAGTTGGTCCATCCCGTACTGAGTTGCTCCAGAATACCGATCGTGTGGCCCAAACTGGAAATACGCTACTGGGTAGTGAGACACGAACTCGTCGACGGAATGGTGGGCCTCGTGGTCGAACCATGTGGCCGCAACGGTCCGGATGTCTTCTTCGAGGCTACCAAGTGAACTCCGGTCGTACAGTGGTGTCGAATCATACGCTGGCCACTCACTGTATGACTGTTGTGCGATTCGTCGAAAGACACTGCGTTGAGAGTCACGAGTTGCAGCCACTACGGGACGCTGCCCACGACAGACTCAAGAATCCGTCTAACTTGCCAGCACAAGAGTTGTTTTGTGTCACATAGACTTGGTATCTACACGGTCCGAAACAGTGTGACGCCAATGAGGGTCTGTCGAGGTTCCAGGATTTCCACAAGTAAACACTGCCCACCATTCGTTTTTAGTTAAGATTATAACCAACAGTATTGGTGAATATGATTCTCTCTGCTGAGTTGCTATTGGTCGTGAAACTAGGAGATACGCAATGTCAAGAGTGGGTCATTTGGGCATATTGAAGCGGTGAATGGACGAAATTTGGCCGAAAACCCCGACCAAGCCGTATTATTGTGAGTATTAACTAAAGACGAATGCACTGCCCACTCACCATACCGAAAGTACGCTTATTATCAATTAGTTGTTGGGAGTGAACTCGTCGAGGAGGTCTTTGACACGGTGGGCTATATCGTCTCTGATCTCGCGGACACGTTCCATATCTTGCCCATCAGGGTCGTCCAGTGCCCAATCGCGGACATCGACGGTTGTCGCGTCGAGTTCCAAGGTCGAGCAGCCCATCGTTGCGACCACGTCGCACGATTCCAGTTCGGCTGTCGAGACTTTCCGAGGTGTCCGGTCTGAGAGGTCGATGTCGAGTTCGCGCATGACCGTGACAACTTCCTCGTGCACGTGATCAGCAGGCCGTGTCCCACCGGTAAGTATCTCGACGCTGTCTTCGAGACCCCGCTGCTCACGCTCCTGCTCGGCGAAGGCTGCCGACATTTGACTCCGGCCGGCGTTCTGTACACAAACGAAGCCAAATTTCGTTGTCGAGTTATCCGTCATAGACACTCAATCCTGCGTGTCGGTAATAAACTCTCGTCTGTGAACTAGACTGGTCGCTACAACTTTCAGTCAGTCGGCCGTTCATTTCCGAGACCCGTCAAGCGCGACTAGCAGCGCGTTTGCCCGTGCCGTCGTCCGGTATTTCCGCCACTTCCCGTCTTTCCGGCGAGTTAGAAGTCCGGCGTCGGTGAGCTGGGAGAGTGCGTGACTGATGGCGCTGTCGCTGACGTCCAGCAGCGGGGAGAACTCACAGACACAAAGCTCCCCGTCGGCGATGTGCAAGATCCGGACGATTTTATATCGCGTTTCATTGGCGAGCGCGGACAGCACACTCACGTCCGCTTCGAGGTCGGGACCGCCCGCGGCCGCGTCCAGTTCTTCGAGTTCGGCGAGTCGCTGGGCCACTTCCGCATCACCACAGCTACCGCTTTCATCGGAGAGATACCGCTGTAACCGCTCTGTTGATGACATACACATTGATTGAGGAGACAGTAAAGTAAGTGTTGTGGATTTGATATCGCAAAGCAGTAACATCAAAACAGGCCTATTTTAGTGTTTACTCATTCATCTATGTATCGCAGAGGACAGTAACACGTACCCGATGTTAGTGGTGATGAAGAGAGGCTGATAGAACTCGGCAATGCGGTGTAGAAATTACGTGTGCAGGCTAGATAGTACAATAAGGCGGATTGAAGGTGTCACTATTCTCGTCCGATCACCCACTTCATGTCGTCGAGTAAACGAGGTCCTGATGAGGAATTACGGGCAGCCAACGGAATCGCAGGCTGACCGAAGGCTTGAAGTATATATGAGATAACGTTCAACTGAATCCGGCAGAGCAGTTCCGGTAATCGTGAAGCGGACTCAAGCGTATTACCGATTCAATTGAACACTCTGAGAAACTATGACTGAACTCACCCTGTACGAAGAAGCGATGTGTTGTTCCACCGGCGTTTGCGGACCGGACCCCGACGACGAACTCGTCGAGGTCAGTGCCGCCCTTGACCAACTCGAAGAGGAGTACGATGTCGAGGTGACGCGGGCGAATATGCAACACAACATCGACCAGTTTCTGAACACCCAGCGCATCTACGATATGGTTCAGGAGAACGGCCCCTCGATACTTCCGATCACCGTCGTCGACGGCGATATCGTCGCCAAATCGGAGTATCTCTCCTACGACGAACTCGCGAACGAATTGAGCGACGCGCAGAGTCCCCCACAGGAAGCGTAACCGATGAGTACACACACTGGAGCCAGGGAAATCGTCGAACCGAGCGGTAAAGATACCGAATTCGTTTTCTTCAGCGGGAAGGGCGGCGTCGGCAAGAGCACCGTCAGCTGTGCCACGGCGACGTGGTTAGCGGACAACAACTATGAGACGCTGCTGGTGACAACCGACCCCGCGCCGAACCTCTCGGACATTTTCCAGCAGGAGATCGGCCACGAGGTGACCGAAATCGACGACATCGACAACCTCTCGGCCATCGAGATTGACCCGGATCAAGCCGCCGAGGAGTACCGCCAGGAGACCATCGAACCGATGCGGGAGCTGCTTGACGACGAACAGATCAAAACTGTCGAGGAGCAACTCAACAGCCCATGTGTCGATGAGATCGCGGCCTTCGACAACTTCGTCGACTTCATGAATAGCCCGGAGTACGATGTGGTCGTCTTCGACACTGCGCCGACCGGCCACACCATCCGCCTGATGGAGCTTCCCTCCGACTGGAACGCCGAACTGGAGAAGGGCGGCTCGACCTGTATCGGCCCCGCCGCTTCCATGGAGGACAAGAAGGCAGAGTACGAGCAGGCCATCGACACACTGCAGGACGACGAGCAGACGACCTTCGCGTTCGTCGGCAAGCCCGAGGACTCCTCGCTCGACGAAATCGAGCGTAGCGCTTCGGACTTGAGTGAACTGGGTATCAACTCACAGCTGCTCGTCGTCAACGGCTACCTTCCCGACTCGGTCTGTGACGATCCCTTCTTCGAGGGGAAACGCGCGGACGAACAGGCAGTCATCGAACGGGCGAAAACCGAGTTCGACGCCGACGCCACGGCGACGTACCCACTCCAGCCCGGTGAGATCGCCGGCCTAGACCTGCTCTCGGACGTTGGTGGCGTCATCTATGACGGCGAGGAAGCGACAGTCGAAATCGGCTCTGCCACGGACGTCGACACCGACCAGTCAGTCGACGTCGAGACGCTGGCCGACCCCGAGTCGGTCGCCGAACAGTTGACGCCCGGCGATGACACTCGCTACCTCTTCTTCACTGGGAAAGGCGGTGTCGGCAAGAGCACTGTCGCCGCGACATCGGCGACGAAGCTCGCGGAGGCCGGCTACGAGACGCTCGTCGTCACGACCGACCCGGCCGCCCATCTCGAAGACATCTTCGGTGAGCCGGTTGGCCACGAGCCCACGTCGGTCAGTCAGGCGAATCTCGACGCGGCCCGCATCGACCAGGAGAAGGCCCTCGAAGAGTACCGCGAGCAGGTCCTGGACCACGTCCAGGAGATGTACGCGGACAAGGAGGACACCGAACTGGATGTCGAGGCCGCCATCGCCAATGTCGAGGAAGAGTTAGAGTCACCGTGTGCCGAGGAGATGGCTGCACTGGAGAAGTTCGTGAGTTACTTCCAGGAAGACGGCTACGATATTGTCGTCTTCGACACTGCCCCGACAGGCCACACGCTCCGCCTGCTGGAACTCCCGTCCGATTGGAAGGGCTTCATGGACCTCGGCTCGCTGACGAAGGGGGCCGCTCCGGCGAAGGGCGACCAGTACGACGAGGTCATTGAGACGATGCAGGACCCCGAGCAGAGTTCCTTCGCGTTCGTCATGTATCCCGAATACACGCCAATGATGGAGGCCTACCGTGCAGCCGAGGACCTCAAAGATCAGGTCGGTATCGAGACAGCCTTCGTCGTGGCAAACTACCTACTACCTGGAGAGTACGGCGACAACGCCTTCTTCGCGAACCGACGGGCCCAACAGGAGAAATACCTCGATAAGATCAAGGACCGCTTCGAGACGCCGATGATGTTCGCGCCGCTGCGTCGAGACGAACCGGTCGGGCTGGACGAACTGCGCGCGTTCGGTGACGAGATTACCGGTCTCTCGGACCTGACGGAGCGAGAGCAGGAGGTGACCATCTCATGAGCGAAGGGCAATCCTCCGAGGCCGCCGTTGAAGAGCAACTCCGGACATTCATGCAGACACTCACAGAGTCAGAGACCTATCAGGAGTTCGTCGACGCCAGCGAAGCCCTTGAAGAGGACTCGGAGGCGTCGGCATTGCTGCAGGACTTCCAGCAAAAACAACGACAGATGCAACAAGGTGGGTTCGACCAATCGCTCATGAGCGAACTCCAGGATCTCAAATCGGAGATGGACGAGAACGACACGATCCAGCGCCATCGCGAAGCACAGGAAGCACTTGTCGAACTTCTCCAGGAGACCAACGACGTGATAAGCGAGCAGATCGGCCGGCAGTTCGCCCAGGCAACTGGGGGTGGGTGCTGTTGAGCACTACCGACGGAGACGTGTTAGACGCGGCCGAAGCGCTCGGCGAGGAACTTGCAGCGATGCAGTCCGATGCGGATGACTTCGAGTTCGAGACCGTACTGAAACAGTGCAACGAGGCTATCAGCGAGGAGACAGGGATTCAGTACGACGACGTCTGTGACACTGGCGATTGCTGTTGATCGGATATCCCCGGAAGTATTCTTCCGCCACGTGTTTCCTGCACTGGCTAAGTCGCTTCGATAGCACGACTCACCGCGTGCCGTCGAGCACGGCCACGAGAGCAATTGCTCGCTTCGTCGCCCGGTAATGTCTGGAACGCCCGCGTTTCTCTTTTTGTATGAGCCCGGCGTCACAAAGGAGTGTCAGCGCGTGACTGACGGCACTGTCACTGACATCGACGTGCGGGGTAATCTCACAGAAATCGAGCCCGCTGTCGACTTCGACGAGCAGTCGGACGAGCCTGTATCGGGTTTCGTATCCGAGCGCTGAAAGTGTCTGAACGTCAGTCTCGACCGCGTTCTCACTGAGGAGGGTTTCTAAGTTCGCTATCTCACCGTCGTCCGATGACGATTCAGACATTACACACGTTCGTACGGTATCGGGGAACGAATAAGTATACTGGTGGCTCAGAGAGTGTTCCGATGCTATCTGGTCTCGTCGCTGTCGGCTGTCAGCGACCGCACTCTCATCGCGCTGGACAACGGTCGGGGCCTAAAAAAAACAGGGCCACGCCTGAGCATGACATCCCCGCTCCCAGAGCGGTCTGTTTGAGTGCTGTGGGTCCTGTTGGAGGATCATTACACTCTCTCGTATGAAAATCCCGCACCGCCAAATTCTAATTCTCAGATCGCCGTGGATGGTCGACGGCGATGCCCGTCAGAATGATTAAGAGCGGGACCAAGACAATCGTGGAGGCGAACCTTCGTTAACGGCTGAGTGGTCGGTTCGCTTACGTAGGGAACAGCCATTTCATTGAGCCCCCCGAATCAAAAATCGCTGGAAGAACTGGCTACTGTAGTTCCTCAGCGAGTGCAGCGACTGCTTCGTCAACGAGATCGCGTTCTAGACGGCCCTGCCAGTAATCGATATCCTCGTGGTCGATCGATTGGATACCCCACGGAACGATCCGACTCTCGTCTGGCGTCCCACCACGAAGCCAACTCTCCTCGGAAATATCGATGAGCCCGTCCATCCAAGATTTCGTCGTGAGCGTCACCGCAATGTACTGCTCGCCATGAAATGGACGTCCTTCGTGGTTTGAGAGAATCAACCATGGTCGGGCGTCTTCCTCGCCTTTGAACGGATCATCACCGTAGACGACATCTCCCCGTTCGAAAATCGGGGAAGCCTCCTCATCGGTCACTGTTCGTCCACGCTCGGATGTGGCTCGTCTGGGGCGTGTTCGCGCCACGACTCCTTGTCTTCCTCACCGAATTGCTCGTTGAACAGGGTAGTCGCCCGCTCGTAGCCGCTATACCCGTCGAGACGCTCGGTGTCGTCGGTCACCGCCCAGTACGTCGCTTTGTGTTCGACGAGACTGCGGTCTTTCAACCGTGAGAGTGCGGTGCTGACTGCGCCCTCGTCTATGCCGATTTGAGAGGCAATTTCGCGCGCCTTGAATGCACGGTCCTCGTGAGCAGCGAGAAACCCGAGGACTTGGTCTGGGACAGAGAGTTCCTCGAGTTCGTCCTCGCTTGTGTTCTCGAATGTATCTCGATCGATAGACATCGTTGAGTGGATGTACGTTACCCACTGTAAAGAGTGTTAGTACTGAAACCTACGAAAGTACTGAAAGTAATGATACTAACTAAGCCAATGAGTAATGTTCACCCTCGACGACAAGGCGATTCGAGGACCGTATGCATTGAGAGCGCCAGTCTCAACTACTGTGCATATGTGGAAGTTGAGACTACAGCAGGTTTAGAGCGGCTGTAATGCGTAGTTTCGGCCGATCCAGTGAACGGAAACTGATACAGATTGCTCTCCAAACAGCCAATCTTGTTGAACCACCAATCATGTTAGTGAATTGCCACAAAGGATACACGCACTTGCACGGGATATGAAATCGTTCACTCACTGGATGAGTTAAGAGACCAGTGAGCTGGACGAACCCGCTAATAAGTAGTAGGCCCTAAGTGCTACTCTCTGTAGTTTCAGCAACTCCCTTATATACGATATAGCTGAGAAACCCACCCGTATAGGCGACTGCAAGGAGGATCGAAGGTAACGTGCGGCCAAGAAAAGTGATGATAATGATCACGATTGGCCCTAAAATAAGAAGCGCGTCGAATACGGAGTCATCTGCGCCAGCCGCGAGGAGCGGGCCAATGAACGGAATCTGTTCAAGTTGCATTAGTCATAAACCTCCATAGAGACGAACAAGCTCCGCAAGAGTACTAAGACCGGAATTATCTCAAGTCGACCGATCCACATGTTGAACAAGAACATGACCTTCGTGACCGTCGGCATCCCTGGGCCCGTGATGCCCGACGAGAGCCCAACGTTACCTTGCGCGGAGGCAACCTCGAACAGAACGTTCTCTAGAGTGTAACCTTCTGGACCCATCGGAAGGGCGATCATAAAGACGAATGCAGCGACGCCAAGGAAAAGAATCCAGAGGAACGTGATGATGGCGGCCTCTTCAAACTCCTGCGCTGCTTCGTCATCTGATAATGTTCGGTCATCCAGTCGGAATGTGCGAACAGCAGTTGAAGGGTAGAACACGTCACGGATACGAAACAGAATCCCCTTTCCGAGAGTGAGCAACCGGATGAGCTTGATCCCCCCGACAGTTGACCCGGCAGCTGCGCCGACAATCATTCCGAACGCGACTGTCAACTGTGCGGGCGCCGACCATCCCGGTCCGAGCGAGCCTGCAGTCTGGAACCCGGTACAGGACGCCGCCGAGACGAACTGGAAGATGGCAAATCGAAACGTCTGAAAGAGCGTTGCTGCCCGGCCATGGAGAACGATTCCAGCAACGGTCATCGTCTCTGTCTGGTAAAATCCCTGACCAAACAATAAGGCAGTCAAAATCAACGTCCCGAGGCCGAAAAAAATGAAGACCCACCGCGTCTGGAGATCTTTGTAGAGGTTCCGGAGGTTCCCGCGTAGAATTAAATAATGAATCGGGAACGCGATACTCCCAAGAATCATGATGGGGATGAGTGCGAAGTCGATGGCGACACTGTTGTACGTGCCTATCGAGTTATCCGTAATCGAGAATCCGCCAGTTGCGAGCCCGGTCATCGCATGGTTAATCGCATGCCACATCGGCATGCCAGCCAGCCACAGGAGGAGGATCGAGAAGAACGTGAACAGGAGGAAGATCCACCAGATAGTCCTGACAGTAGACACGATACTAGGATGAATCTTCTCCGAACGCGCTTCACTTTCGTAGAGCGTCAGTGACCCACTTCCCGGGCGTGCGAGAATAGCGGTCGTGAGCACGATGACTCCTACGCCACCAACCCATTCGATGAATGAACGCCACCACTGGAGCGTGTGTGGAAGCGCCGCCTCGTTATCGGTCATCGTCAGTCCCGTGCCGGTAAACCCGCTCATGCTCTCGAAGAACCCGTTGAGGGGATTCTGGAACGCAGCGAGTGTACTGAACGTCCTAGTTCCTCCGGTCGTGAACCGGGCCGGAATTTCGAGAACCGAGGGATCAAGTCGTGCCGTCCAGGCAATAAGCAGGAATGGGAGGGAGCCGAAGACTGCTACAAAGAACCACCCAGAGGCGGCGATCATCATGCCATGCAATCGACCTGGATCGTCTGCGTTCTGAAAGGCTCGGGAAAGCCCAAACCCGACGAGCAAAGGGAGCAGTCCTGAAAGGATCATACCAGGAACAACCCACCACTCTTGCCAGACGAGTGGAATAAGAACGGAGACGAGAATGAGACCCGCTAGCGCCTCGAGCATCCGCCCGAGGTCGCGAGCAATTGTCCCAAGACGATTAGCCATACAATTTCGGTATGCTGAACGAGAACTTAAATTGGCTGATTCACTCCAAAGAGGTGGGCCGTTAGATTGCGTAATGGGAAATGGTTACTTGCGAGTCCCGATATCTGGTCGAAATCCTGACATCGAGCATATTACGTCGCGGTACGGTGGGGCCCTCCGTACCCGGACAGTTCCGAGAGTTGTGCTACAAACAGCTGTGAGGAATTTTGACCACACTTCCCGAGTCTACGACTACCGATTGAGCGATTCCTACACCACTCATAAACTGAATCTGCCCGAATTGTTCGTTTCGTGGTCCTCGTAATGTCCGAAGATATCTGTCACCTCTGGTGTTGCTCCAGTCCCCGAATACACCGTGAGCAGGTCACCGGTTTCAATGCGGGTCTGTCCACGGGGGGTAATAGGAGAATCCGATTCGGGCCGTTCAATCGCTACGACAAGTGTGTCCTCATCAAGCAGTCCCTCCTTGTCCGCTTCGATGAGGTTCAGCCCAGCGATCGGTGCGTCCTCAGCGACCGTAATCTCGAACACTTCGGCAACATCCCCGACACGCATGTAATCAACAATCGATGGTCGATCCACAGACCGGAACAGTGATTCTGCGATGAGGCGCTGTGGATTCTCCATTGTGTTGACACCGATCTGCCTGAAGAGGTTCATGTGCTCAGGGTTGTGGACGACTGAGACGATACTAGGGATTTCGAGTTCCTGTGCGAGCAATGAGATCATGACATTGGTCGCGTCCTGATCCGTCGTCGAGATGAGCGCATCAGCCCGGTCAGCTCCGGCATCCTCCAGCGTCTCCTTGGTCGTCGCGTCCGCGTTGATGACCATGCAGTCGAACTCATTAGCGACTTCGTCCGCTCTCGCCGCGTCTTTTTCGATGACAACAACTTCGTTTCCAGTTCCGGTTGCGATTTCAATGAGCGGTGTTCCGATATCGCCAGCTCCGACAGTGATTATGTACATGTGTTATTTGTCCTATTAGTGCTGTTTTGGGCTGAGTCCCTCATGATCAGTATCCTCTACGAATTCCTCGTTTCGATGTCTGCCGACATACCGCGGATGTAATTGAGGGTTCGCTAGAGTGAGAATTGCGGTCCTGAAATAAAAACCTCGCTATCTTGCGCAATCCACATACTATCGAGGGTTAGGCCAGCAATCCGAAGAGATGTTGAGTATAGGACCAGTCTAGTAGTATCGAAGAATCGCTCGGGTCTTCACGATGGTGTCATCGGTTGGTTCGTGTTGCCAAACGACTCCAGTGTCGACTCTGGCACGCCGTCCCGGGCGAACACGGAGATGAGATCACCAGCACGAATCTCCGTGTCACCTTTGGGCGTGATCATTTCATCTCCACGCTCAATGGCAATAACAAGCACTTCACTGCCAAGCAGCGATTGCTGGTTAGCTTCTCGTAGTGTCGTATTGACTATAGGGGCGTCCTTGCTGACGGTCACATCAACTACTTCGGCTCCGCCGGAGAGAGACACCATATCTGTCATTGCACCCTGCTTGGGTGCGCCGTCCGGCCCAAATGGCTCGTACGGGGTAAAATACTCCTCCTGAATTAGGTCCTCGTCCTCGATTTCTAGACCGAGTTTACTGAGCTGGTGGGCTATTCGTGTGAGGTCGCTCATTTCTTCGCCCACAGCCTTGATTTGGAGGTTCCCACGGCCCGTCCTGAGTTCACGAACGTTCACGACTCCGGGAACTGTGAGTGCCTTTCTGGCGAGATTTTCCCGCTCACTCGCCGAAGTGTTACAAACGAATAAATTAGTCATGCGACTTTCACAGCGTTCGTAGTCGATATCAGCGTGATACCCTTTGATGATGCCCGCTTCTTCGAGTTGGTTGATTCGATTGCGAATGGTCCCCGGAGAGACATCCATCTCCTCGGCGACCATCGGAGCCGAGATATTCCGTGCATCTTCCTGCATCGCATATATAATGCGTTTGTCTATTTCGTCGAGACGACGACTCATACTAGATATACAGGATGCGTGCCAATCCCTTTTTCCCCTGCTGCCTGCAGTGGGCTGTCAGCGATTTCAGGCGTCGGATGGTGGTCTGACCAACCGACAACGTGGAGTCTTACAGATCGTGCACCATGGACAGGTCTGATCCGTCTGTTCACCTGTGGTCTCAGATAGCGAACGTAGACCGGCCTGTGTCACCGGGAAAACGGGGCGCGCGTACAAAACGTATCCCGACCCGTTGCCAGCGTATTGAGTCTGATGTCTGCTGGTAGCTGTGTTCCGGCAATAGTCTACGAGACTAGTCTTGCAGCTGGTTGTCTCCGAAGGCATCAATCCGTTGTTTAGGGAATATATATTCTTCTAGCTACGGAATCCGGAACGATAGAGTGGATTTATTACGGATAGACAGTCAGTAGTGGCATGGCCCACACTGAAACGAGTCTCCAAGAATTTCTGGAGCGGTCCAACCCGCCCGATTCTCCACCGAGAATACTGTACCCAGTTTTTAGTTCTCATGATAACTTCACGTTTCAGGCCGCATTGAATATCGCAAAGGGGGCCGGAGCGGAACTCCTCGTGCTAGATTTACTTACAGACGCTGGTCTGGAAACAGCAGAGACCTCACGTATCGGTCGAAAATTACTCCAAGCAAATCTAAACGACGGTCATACCGTCGATGCACATTTGATCGTCGAGGAAACGAACAGTCCGCTAAAGACAGCGATCAGGGTGGCGAAACAACGGAATATCCAGCTGGCTGTCCTTGACGAACACACGCCGGAACTGTTTGCCGAGGGAGTTCGTGGTGACGCCGCCGATCGGATGCGAAAAAAAGCATCGTGCGACGTCGTTTCAGTCATATACTCGCGTGCTGGTCCGGGGGTCGCATCAGTGCTTGTTCCGGTTGCCGAAGGCAAACATTGTGACCTCGGCGTCATCGTCGGTGGCGCTCTCGGGGTGGGTGCAGATGCTCCCGTTGACCTCTTCCACGTGTCTGAAGACAAAACCGAAGCCGAAGTAACACGGGTAGAAGAACTGTTCGAAACGGCCAAGAAGCGTCTTCCTGAATCTGTCGAACTGGACACATGGCATCTTGAAGCGCCTGACGTCGCGGAGGCAATCATTAACGAATCCGCACATTACGACGTGACTGTAATGGGGGAACCGACGCAACGCAGCCTTCTAGAGTTCGTCACGGGTTCAATCACTGCGAGCGTCACTGAAGAGTCAGAGAATGCAGTTCTCACAGTACAGCGGAATGGAGGAGAGGAATTCAGTTTCGAAGAGAAGTAATCTGGCAATCATCTGGTATCAACGAACCCACGGTAGTGGACTGTTGTAATAGACTTCATGTGTGTAGCACTCCCTCAACGTCCCGATCAAGTGTTCCCATTCGACGGTAGATATAGCTGTTAAATTCACCAGACCAGTAAATGACAGCATACCAAACTGATTTCGGAATACGTAATTTCGTCCGACTCTTTTACTGTATAAGGATACTAGACGGTACTTTTTTAATCAAGCGATATTTCTAGACTCGAGAGGACAGCTCCTGTGGAGTAACCAAGTCGTTCGAACGGCCGACTCGCCGGCCTATATCGACTGCGCAACGGGGCCAGAAACAGAGCAGCCCCCAAATGAAATATGACACAATCTGAGACCAACCCCCCCAAAAATATCCCGAAGGAAATTACGACTGTACTGGAAGCCAGTAGTGACGCGCGACTCAGGGAGATTATCCATTACGCACAGCAGCTCCTGCGGGAGCATCCACCGCTCACAGATGCGATCGAATCTCGGGCGGGTGAAGAGCTCGTTCGAATCGAGGACCATGGAGCGTACACGATTGTCGTCGTAGAACGCCCGGAGGAAACTGGCGAAGCACGAGGCCCGTTCGCCTACAGGGTCAAGTGGGAACACGCTATCGGCGACGAGGATGGACAGTACCGGTGGCACTATCTCGGAAAAGTACACGAAGAAAACGAGAGTGACTGAGATGTCTGCGGAATTCTTCCAGCGAGTCATTGTTCCAGTCGCTAACGAAGACGACGCGAGGGCGACAACTTCTGCTCTTCGCCCGTACGTAGCAGGGTCAGACTGCACTATTATCGCCGTCCATGTCATCGAGAAAGCCGGTGGCGCGCCGGACAAAGCGTCAGTCGAACAGCGCAAATTGGTTGCGAGAGATATATTCGCTGCCGTCAGAGAGAGATTCGCTGACACGGGTGTCACACTGGAAACAGAGCTTCGGTACGGGACCGATATCGCATCGACACTCATTGAGGCAGCACACGAACTTGACGCCAGTGCCATCGTCTTCACTCCCCGTGGGGGGAGCCGCTGGCAAAAACTGTTAGCTGGCGATGTAACACACAACCTCATCAACGAGAGTGACATCCCGATTCTGGCGCTCCCTGACCGAGAGGTGAGTGACGCGTGAGTGAACCAAGAGCTGGGCGTCTCGGTCGACAACAAACTCTTAACTGAAACCACATATGTATATCATCATCGTCGGAGCAGGCGATATCGGCTCACCGCTGATCAATATCGCCACTCGAACTGGAAACGAAGTTGTTGTTATCGAGAAAGATACAGGAAAAGCCGAGGAGATAGCAAGCGAGTTCGACTGCCTGGTCATCAACGCGGACGCGACGATCAAGGAGACATTGGAGGATGCCGGAGCGGATCGAGCGGACGCGATTATCTCAACGACGGATCAGGACGCGACGAACGTGATGGTTTGTCTGCTTTCCAAAGAGTTCGAGATTCCGGCAATCACGTCAGTCGTTCACGATGCAGCGCACATGAACCTCTTTCGTCAGATCGAGGTGAATACGGTCGAGAATCCACAGCAACTCATCGCCGAGCATCTCTACCGTGCGGTCGCCAGACCGGCTATCGTCGATTATATGCGGATCGGCGAGGACGCAGAGGTGTTCGAAATCACAGTTAGGGAGGATGCGCCAATCACTGGCAAAACACTCACAGAAGCCGGTGAGGAGGGAATCCTTCCGAATGACGTCTTGATCGTCGCCATCGGTCGTGATGGCGAGGACAGGCCACTGACACCGCGTGGGAACACCCGAATCCAAACGAACGATCTGTTGACCGTCTACTCCGCAGCCGGTGCGAACCCAGATCTCACCGACATCTTCGGCCATTACGAAGACCAAACAGCGTGATCACGGGAGAATCCAAATCAATGTCCAATTCATCTGTCGGTCGCCTTGACTTCCTGACAGCCTCGAAAACGGTCTGTAGAGACGTTGGTGCCTTGCAGGTACTCATCGGCGGGCTGATGTTAGTCCCCATGCTTGTCTCGCTGGTCTATCAGGAGTGGTACAGCGGACTGTCGTTTCTAATCGGTGCAGGGATCACTTCGCTTGCTGGCGGGGCAGCGTACAAACTGTGCGAAGATGCCCCTGAACCGAAGCGTCACCACGCGATGATCGTCGCGGCCCTCGGGTGGCTCGCTACGGCGGCGTTCGGTGCCCTCCCGTTCGTAATCGCGGCCTACATCACGCCACCGGCAGTACTCGAATCATTCGTGCCAGCGGGGGCAAGCTATCAGTCAAGCCTACTCAATTTCCAGAACCCGATCCATGCCTTCTTCGAGAGCATGAGCGGGTACACAACGACGGGGCTGACGATGAGTGTTCACGAACCGTCGGTGGGCCACGGCTTCCTCTGGTACCGCTCACAGATGCAGTGGATCGGTGGTGCGGGGATGATCGTTCTCTCGCTGGCAATTTTGCGGCAGCCGCACGGGACTGCGGGCCTCTCGCTATATCAATCAGAAGCACGAAATGAGAAACTTCGGCCGAGCATCGTGGGTACGGCGCGTGCAATCTGGAAGATTTACGTCGGCGTCACCGCAATAGTTGCCGTCTATCTGGCAGCAGCCACGTTCCTCGTTACCCCGAGTTACGGTATCGAGCCGACGATTTTCGACGCGATAAACCACGCGATGACTGGCCAGTCCACCGGCGGGTTCAGCACACTCGACAATTCTATCGCCGGCTACGACTCATACGCGATGGAACTCATTCACATCCCCGCGATGATTACCGGGGCAATTTCGATTCCAGTCTACTATGAGATGCTCTCCGAACGAGATGTCCGAGAATTCACACGTGACCCACAGGTGAGAGTGTTGTTTGGCTTCTTCATCATCGGTGTAGTCGGCCTGACGGCGTTTCTCGCTCGATGGGTCGGCGTGCCTTACAACGGTAAGCCCATCGCGTACCTCGGGCGTGTGGCGACGAGTCAGGCGTTCCGTGATGGTCTCTTCCAGTTTATTAGCGCACAGACGACGACGGGGTGGCAAACGTCTGCAATCGGCGACTGGAACAACGGCGCAGTCATGTTCATCGTCTTCGGTGCGATGTTACTCGGCGGTTCTGCCGGTGCAACGGTCGGCGGGATCAAACTGCTGCGTGGCTATATTATCGCACGTGGCATCAGTTGGGAGGTCACTCGCGTGTTCCTCCCCGACCACGCAATTGACGACCTCCGGATTGGGCAGCGGATACTCAAAGCCGACGAGGCAAACACCGAGATTAGTGCCGCGACGACGTTCGCGTTCGCGTACCTCGTCTTGCTCGTCCTCTCGCTGTTCGTCCTGTTGGCAGTGCTTCCGACGGATTTCACGCTCGCCGATGGGATTTTCGAAGTAGCGACGGCACAGGGGACCGTCGGCCTATCGTCGGGGATTACTGGCCCAGAGATGCCGGTCATCGCTGAGGTCCTGTTCATCATCCAGATGTGGATGGGGCGGCTCGAAATCATCCCCGTCCTAGTCCTGATTAACGCGATCTTCAGGCGGTGACTCGAATGGATAGTCAGCGTCAATTCCGTCCGCCTGTGCTTGATGTACCCGGCCCGCCCTGCACAGTAGAAGCGCTCGCTCGTATCGCTACGCAACCAATACCATCACGATACCACCAATGTACGTAATCATAATCGGCGCAGGCCGCACCGGAAGCACCGTTATCAACCTCGCAACGCAGGACGACCACGAGGTGGTCGTCATCGAACGCGATACAGAATTGGCCGAAGAGGTGAGTGCAACCTACGACTGTATGGTTATCAACGCTGACGCAGCATCGAAAGATATCCTGCTCGAAGCCGGCATCGAGGAGGCCGACGCACTTATTTCGACCACGGAAGACGACTCGGTAAACCTCATGGTGACCATGTTTGGAAAGCAGTATGGGGTCGAGACGCTCGTGAGTTCAATCAACGACCCCGCCCACATGGAACTATTCGAGGACCTCGGCGTGAATATCGTCGAAAGTCCGCACCGTCTCAACGGTCAATATCTCTACCGGGCCGTCCAGCACCCGGGGATTCAGGATTTCCTGCCCATTGCTGGTCAAGCTGAAATCTTCGAGATGGCAGTCAGTTCGGGCGCTCCGATCGATGGCCTCGATTTAATCGAAGCTGATAACAACGATCTGTTGCCCGAAGAGACGATAATCGTCGCCATCGTCCGAGATAGCGAATTGCTCATTCCGCAGGGGGAAAGCGAGATTCGTGCTGGTGACACCGTCACCGTTTTCGCGAAAAACGGGGCGACGAGTCGGATTACGGATGTGTTCAGAGGGTCATAACGATGTCCGAGAACTCCGAGCCAGCCAGCGTTCGAATCACCGTCCCGGAGCGATCTTCGGGTTCGGATGATGAACCGTATCTTCGTAGCGCGCCGCCTATCCAATCTCCAGGGTATAGAGTTATCGTTCCCGTTACTGAGACGCTGCTTGATAGCTATACAGGGATCAACGTCCGCCGGTTTCTACAAACAGCGGTCGCACTGGCTGCTGATAACGGCGGCCGGGTACTCTTGCTTGGCATCGAGACGGTGACAGACGAAGCAGAACTGGGCCATGTTCGAGAGTATATCCGGACGGAACAAGCGAGCCAGGCCGATACGAACCCCACCATCGAGACACTCGAAAACAGACGGACACAGTTGGCGGAGATGAGTACTCTAGCACAGGAACTCACGCCGAGTGTTCCGGTCAGTGCAGCCGTCAGAACCGTGACAGACCTGACTAAGGGTCTTCTTGCTGTCATAGACGATGAGAGTGAGGCGGCTGTCCTGCTGCCACGCGGAACCGGCCTCAACCAGGGCTGGTTGTTCAAGCGAAGTACAATTGACGCGGTCTTGACGGACGCTGAGTGCGATGTGTTCGTCGAAAAGATGGGGGCCAGAGGAGGGGAGAACGCACTGTACGTACCGAGCGTTGATGAGCATACTGTCGCACCGCTCACTGAATCGGAAGCCGAAACGATAGACTCGATACTATTACCGGTCGGGGCAGGCCCGCACTCTGCCCTCGCTGCGGAAGCAGCACGCGCGGTAGCACGTGCCACAGGTGCATTTGTGACCGTGTTCCACGTGGTACCACCTGAATCATCTGCTGAGGCGAGAAGCGACGGTGAAGACCTGTTAAAGTTCGCTGAATACGTGCTCGGTTCCGACATACCGATTACAACGACCATCAGGGAGGCTGCTGATACCGCTGATGCAATTATAACGGAAGCGGAGTCTCATGATGCCGTATCAATAGGAGCGCCGGAACAGAAATCACAGCTAGAAGCGTTAGTCTATGGGTCCGTACAAGAGACACTCTCAGAGCTTGATGCGCTGACTATTCTCATGTCTCGTGATTCTGACCAGACTATGCGGTCTCTCTACTACCGATGGAAACGAGGCATTGAGGCCGAAGGTGGCGAGAGCGAGTCCAACAAGTGAGGCCATACAGCAGAAGGTCGTGTCCTGACTTTATCAACACAACTTGGTGGCTACGGAACGAGCCGCGAAGCCAAGCGGGACAGTACTGTAGCCTGTGCTGGCTCGGCCAGCACGGCGACGGGATAGAACGAACTGAAGCGCTTGTTGCTTTCAGTGAGGTGCCGATTCATACAAGAAGACAGGTGGAGGAGCAATGCGGTTTCCCCTGCGTGCAGTAGTGGGGACCTGACCTACTGCCTACGATTCGAGGCGTCGAACGATGGCTTGGCGGATCGACATCGCGGATTCTTCAGGCCCACGGGACATGACGACAGTCTGATCCGTCTGTTCACCAATCGTCTCGGGCAGCGAGCCGAAGACAGCCTGTGACACCGCTCCCGTGCGGGTCGCACCTACACAGATTGTATCGTATCCTGTAGCTGCATCGAGAATCGCCCCTTCGATATCCTCGGCCACTTCGATACGGCTCTCGTACTGTGTCTCTTCGAGACCGGTCCGTTCAACGAACTCTTCGATGAGCGCCTCGCCCCGCTCCCGTGGGGAAAGGCCGTCATCGTCTTCGCCTGGCTCTTGAACGTTGAACAGCGTCAACCTGGCTTCCTCGTCGGCCGCCTCGGCAAACTCTCTGGCCCGACGGGCAGCCACTGGTGCGTGTGGCCCCTCACCGGCCAAGACCATGATTTCGCCCGTCGCGCGTCCACCTTCTGGACCGAGTTTCACGAGCGTCGCATCACACGGTGCACGACCGATGACAGGGTCGATTGTGGAGCCGAGAACGTGTTCTCGTCGGCTTCGCTTGCCTTTCCAGCCGAGGAGAACGTGGTCAGCGCTTTCCTCCTCAATAACGTCCAGAATCGCTGAGCCAGCGTTGCGACCAACGATGGCGTGCGTTCGGAGCCCGACATCAAGGTCGTCAGCGATGTCCCGTGCAGAGTCCAGCAGTTCCTGCTGGCGTTCGACTCGTGTCTCCTCGAATGTGAGATCCTGTTCCAGTGAAGTCTGCTGTGGGACTTCGATGATGTTCACCGCGACAACCTCGGCCGTTTCGCTATCGTGTGCGTGTGCGCTCGCCGCTGCCATCCGGAGAAGGTCCCGTTCCGTTTCGGGATTTGCCACGGGAACAACAACCCGATAGCGTCCCTGCCCGTCCGCTACTGTGGTCGGTTCTGGCGCGATTGCCTCCCCAACTAGGCTCTGGCTGAGTGCTCGGTCCCGGGCGTACACGAAGTACCAGAGGATTCCAAAGATAACGATGATACCGCCGATGGCTTGCACGATGAAGCTCATCTGGAGGAGAATGGCGATACAGGCGACGAAACCGAGAATCGGGACAATCGGGTACAGCACGCTCGGAATTCGGAACGCCGGGTCGTAGGCGTCAGGATCGGCACGACGGAGGACGATCACCGCGATATGGACGAGCGCGTACGTGACGAGGTACATGAAACTCGCCACTTCTGCGAGTGTCCCGATGCCGACGCCGATGGCGATGAGCACGAGCGTGATAATGCCGGTCGCGGAGATGGCACGATATGGCGTCCGGAACCGGTCGTGGACCTCGTTGAGCCAGTTGATGAGAATCTTGTCCCGACCCATGGCGAAGTTCACGCGGGCCGCCGAGAGGATACTCGCGTTCGCACTCGACACTGTCGCTAGAACGGCTCCCACGATCATCGCTAAGGCTCCGATTGGCCCCATGATTTCCGTCGCTACGTCGGCGACTGGTATCGGAGAGTCTGCAAGCGCCTCGATTGAGAGCGTCCCGGTCGAGACGAACATCACCCCAACGTACATCAGCGTCGGCGTCACGACGGCCGCAATCATCGCCAGCGGAAGATTGCGGCTCGGATTCTTGATCTCTTCGGCACTAGTCGCGATAACTTCGAAACCGATGAAGGTCACATAGACGGTCCCGATCGTCGCTGCGACGGCCGGCCAGCCCTCTGGTGGGAGGAACGTTCCGATCGTTGGCCCACTCGCGGCCCCCAGCCCGAGGAACGCCACGATGAGGCCAACCAGAGTGAGGACGATGACGTTCTGGAGTGCCCCGGTCTCTTTGACGCCGTAGTAGTTGACTCCAGTCAGCAGCGCCGCCATGACGAGTGCTGCGACGGTTATCCCGATTTCACCCCATCCGGCCAGGAACCCGATGTACTTTCCAAGCCCGGGGAGCAGATATTGACCGAAACCGATCATGTAGAACGCACTGGCAAAGGTCAGCCCGGCCCACATTCCCCAGCCGACGATACTGCCGAAGAATGGACCGAGCGCGCGGTTAACGTAATAGTAGCTTCCACCGGCTTTGGGCATCCCCGTGGCTAATTCCGACAGTGAAATAGCAGCGAGCAGCGAGACTAAGCCGCCGGCAAAGAAAGAAATCATGCTCGCGGGTCCTGCCTGCTCGGCAGCGATGCTCGGGAGGACGAATATCCCAGCACCGATCATCGTCCCGAGGCCAATCGTATACGCTTCGAGAAAGCCGAGGTCGCGTGCGAGTTCTTGATCAGTCATCGTTAGGTTCAGGTAGTGTAATAACGGGTAGGTCGCTCTCGGAGACGAGTGACAGTCCCACGTCGCCGGTCAGCAGGCGAATCCACCGGTTGCCACCCCGTGGAGTGAAAACGATCGCACTCGCGTTGATTTCGTGCGCGGTTTCAATAATCGTCTCTGCAACGTCAGTCCCATAGCGGATTTCGGTGGTGGGCGTGCAGTCGGTATCGGCCATCTCGTCACGAGCAACGCTGAACATTTTATGTGCGTAATCCTCTCGCTGCTCGACTGACGCTTTGTCCGGGGCGCCACCCGCCTTCTCGATGACGTTAATAACGGTTACATCTCCCTCCGCCGACTCTACATACGGTCGCAGCGCCCGCATGGTCGATTCTGCATCTTCCGGTGACGCAACAGGTACCAGGGCGTGTCTGAACAGCGACTCCGGCATACTATCCCCTCCGAAGCCGGCTGTCGGAGTGTTGATGTCCCTGAGATCTCGTGGTCGTAGTGAGAATCATACTGACTAGTCTCACGGACTGTATATGAATTATTTGTCTTTGCCGCTATCCATTGGTCATCCAACTATTGCACGGTCGATTTGCTACGGAATGCGGAATCAGCACCTGCGTTTAATACTGATGGGCCACCACTCGTTTACATGAGTCATGATGAGGGTAGTCTCCGAGAGTTTCTAGAGCGGTCCGAGACGCCTGATTCGCCACCCCGTATTCTCTACCCGATATTCAGTTCCCACGACAACTTCACGTTCGAGACAGCGATGAATATCGCTGAGGGTGTCGAGGGAGAACTACTTGTCCTTGATTTACTCACCGACAACAGCCTCCGTAGCACTGAGGTGACATCAATCGGCCGAAAATTACTGCAGGCACACATAGACGAGGACCACACTGTCGATGCGCATTTAATCGTCGAAGAGACAGATAGTCCACTCTCGACTGCGGTTACCGTCGCACAGCAACGGCATGTCCAACTCGTCGTGTTCGACGAACACACGCCCGAGTTGCTGGGCGAAGGGCTTCGCGGTGACGCGGCCGACCAGATGCGAAAAAAAGCAGCATGTGACGTGGTCTCAGTCACGCATCCCCGGAGTGGGGCAAGCATCTCTTCGGTGCTCGTCCCACTTGCTGGTGGCGAACATTCTGGTCTCGCAGTCGTCGTCGGCGGAGCGCTGGCAGCAGGCGCGAACGCTGTTGTCGAGCTCTTTCATGTAACACAGGACAAAGCTGAGACCGAGGCCGCACAGGCCACGGAACTGTTCGACACGGCACGGGCACGGCTCCCCGAGTCGGTCGAACTGGATACGCACCATCTTGAAGCGCCTGACGCCGCGGAGGCAATCATCGACGAGTCTGCCCACTACGACGTAACTGTAATAGGCAAACCGACTCAGAGCCGTCTCATAGAATTTATTACTGGCTCGGTAACCAAATCCGTAACCGAAGCCTCAGAAAACGCGGTTCTTACAGTCCAGCGTGGCGACGACGATGGGTTCAGTTTTGAGGGACATTAATCCTCGCGCGTGGGAGTCTCATCGTGGTCTGGTTCGACGACCCATTCGGCACCTTCCTGTACCACCGTGCCAGTGTACGACTGTTCAATAGCATCGCTGTCCTGTTCAACCACCTCGTACTCGTAATCCTGGTCGGTAACAGCCTCGAGTGACGAGATACGGACACCCCTGTCACCATTGGCCTGTGCATACACAAACAGCGCGGAGTAATAGTCATGAATAGCGTCTTCTATCTGCTCTTCAGCAGTATCATCGGTCATGAGTTATGGATACATAAGCGCGCATAAAAAGGCTATGTTGAATGCGTATTCCCATCTATTTTAAGACCGGATTGCTAATGGCCTTGGTTCTACAGACAGCCCAACTCCAAAGCCGCGAGGTAGATTCGGTCCGGTGTATTGGCACTACCACTCCCAGAACGACCGGGTGAAGAGCACCAGCATAGGGATCACTTCGAGTCGGCCAAGCCACATCAGAACTATCATCAGGAGTTTCGAGGTCGCTGGGAAAGAGAGATAACTCCCGAACGGACCGAGCAGACCGAACCCTGGTCCGATGTTTCCGATGGTCGCGATGCTTGCGCTGAGTGCTTCGATCGTCGTGAGGCTGAGGCCGACGCGACTGGCATCGAGTGCAATTACCACGGTTGACACCCCGAAAATAAATAGATAGAGAAACGTGAACGAGAAGACGCCTCTGACGACATCCTCGTCGACAGTGCGCCCGCCGAGTTTGACTGGTTCGACGACGTCTGGGTAGACTGTTGTGGACAGTTGCCGCCGAGCAGCCTTGAGAAGGACGAGCCATCGGATGATCTTGATGCCGCCACCAGTCGATCCTGCTGACCCACCGATGAACATCACTCCCAATAACAGCACTTGCGCCCATTCGCTCCACTGTGCGAAATCGCTCGTCGCGTATCCCGTTGAGTTGAGCAGTGTGACTGTCTGAAACAACGCCTGCCGGAGCGAGTTCTCAGCGATGCCTCGGGTGACACCTCCCAGTTCTAGCGGCGGAGCCGCTCCAGTGAACAAGAGTCCCCAGAGGAGAACCGTGACCCCACCGATGGCCCCAATATATCCCTGAAACTCTCGATTCCGAAACACGTCGAGATACTGCCCGTGGAGAACGAAATAAAAGAGCGCAAAGTTCGTCCCCGCAACGATGATGAAGGGAATCACGAGCCACTGGACTGCTGGCGAGAAGGCAGCGATACTCTTAGCTTGGGGAGAGAATCCGCCGGTTGGAAGCGTTGTGAAGCCGTGAGCGATCGCGTTGTACAGGTTCATGTTGGGCGCCCACCCCCGCAGGTGGAGACCGTAGAGGAGACAGATCAACAGGACAGTGAATCCGGTGTAGACAAGCCACAGGATGCGGGCCGTTTCGGCAATCTTGGGCGTCAGCTTCTGTAGTTCTGGGCCGGGTGCTTCGGCGCTGATGAGTTGCGCACCGTTGACCGCTAGCTCGGGGAGAATGGCCACCATGAGCACGATTATCCCCATCCCACCGAGCCATTGCGTCAGTTGGCGGTACATCAACAGGGCATGAGAATGCCGTTCGAGCGAGATTTCGCCCAAAACGGTTGCCCCCGTCGTAGTGAATCCCGAAGTGGATTCGAACAACGCGTTAACGAACGAGTTGAACAGGGCACTCGGCGAGCCGAGTGCGAGCCCGACCGTCGATTGAGTGCCCATGCCGGCGAGCAGGTACGGTATCGTCCCTCCCACAGAGACACCGACCCAAGCCAGAGTGACAAACAACAGCGCTTCCTCAAGTCCGAGGTCAGAGTCATCCTCAAGACGTTCGAGTGCAAGTCCGAGGGCGGCTGTCATGGCGATCGACACGAGAAAGACCAAGCGATCATTCCCGTAGATAATCGCGACGGACAACGGGAGCGCCATCGTCACGGCGAGGTACTTCAGAACTGTCCCGACGAGCGCGACGCTCTGTCGCCAGTTGACGCTTACCTGCATTCAGAAACACCACCCATAGAAATCGGGTAGCGCCCCGTCGCGTTGCTAGCTCGGCCAGTGGAATGGCGGTTCCTGTGCATCATTACAGCCGTTCGATCGTGTCCTCGACGACATCGCTATCAGCGAGTATCACGGCATGGTCGCCGGGTTCGATGACGGTATCGCCACGGGGCATACGGTAGCTCCCGTTGCGCGTGAGCGCTCCGATGACGACATCCTCCGGAAGGTCACCGATCGCCTCGCTAATCGGTTGTCCTGCGAGCACGCTATCTGTGTCAATACGGATCTCGATCACCTCGGCTTGATTGTCTTCCAGCAGAGCGACGTTCTGAGTGTCTTGGTCACGGATGAACTCGATGATCTCCCGAGCTGTCGCCCGGCGCGGGTTCACAGCGATATCGACCCCTGCATCTTCGAACAGATCGACGTACTCGCCGTGGTCTACAATAGCGACCGACTGGTCCGCGCCCTCTCGCTTGGCCCGCAGGGCAGCCAGCAGATTCTCTTCGCTGTCGTGTGCGAGCGCTGCCACCACGACATCGACATCAGCCATCCGTTCATTTTCGAGGAAGTCCCGGTCGGTCGGGTCCTTGTTTCGAACCGTGGTGGCGGATAACCGTTCGGAGAGTTCCCTGGCACGGTCGGCGTCTGTCTCGATGAGATGAGGACGGAGACCACGTTCTTCAAGAAGCCGGGACGTATAGTAGCCGGTGTCGCTCCCGCCGATGATCAGCACGTTCTGGGGACCTGTCTCTCGTGGGGCCAGTTCGGTGCCGAACGAGTGGACCGAATCGGGTCGGCCCGTGACGACCACGTTATCTCCCGGTTGGATACGTGTCTTCCCAGTCGGAAAGATTGTCGCTCCGTTCCGGAAGATGACAGCGAACGTGAGCGCGTCGTACACATCGGCTTCACTGATCGTTTGGCCGAGAATTGGACTGTCCGGCTTGATTTCGAACTCGGCCATCTGAACCGTCCCGCCTGCGAAAACATCGAAGTTCTGTGCAGCTGGTAGGCCAATCCCTCCGGCTGCTGCGGCGACTGTCAGCAGATTACTCCCGACCATGAAATCGACATCGAAGACGTTCTTAGCCTGATCCCAGGTGTCGATATATTTCAGGTTCTTGACTCGTGCAACCGTCGTAACGTCAGTAAGTGCCCTCGCTGTGCCACAGGTGATGATGTTGATCTCGTCGCTGTCGGTACTAGCGATTAGAATATCGGCATCCTTGATGCCGGCCTCTCGGAGGGTTTCAATGGCCGAACTGTCACCAGGTACCGTGAGCACATCGAGGTCATATCTGAGTCTGTCAATCCGCTCGGTGTTCACGTCGATCATTACGATGTCGTGATTCGCATCGAGTGCTGCTGCGACCCTCGTTCCCACCTGACCAGCGCCAGCTATTATGACCCGCATTCGTGTATTTGATTCATATCCGGATATATTGATTTGACTCCTCGCTTCCGATTCCACTGATATCAACAAGCTGTCAGACTACATAGAAATTGGTGGTTTGACGTTGACTACATAGTATTTTAAGCATCTGCCTTAGGAATGATGTCTGAGGAGACGTAACCTCTGGTTCATCGTACATCTCTTCGTTAAACTCCGAGTTCGTCGAGTGGTCTTGTAGGGATTGATCTGCTGTCCAGACACCGGCGTAAAGTCGACTTCAGTCACACTTCCTGCAGCATCGGTTGAGCGTATAAATTATGCACCCCGAATCCTCGCGAACGACCGACACAGCACAGATTCCAGAGAGTCGTATAACCACCCGTAGCCGATCGATGTAGGCACAAATTCGATATGTGGATTCTTCATACTATTTATGAACTACGTTAGAATTTTAACATGCATTGGGCTGGCTATACAGTATGTACATTTTTCAGATGCGGAAGAATTTGACGTACTGAAGAAGCGATGGTTAGTACGAGATTGGTACTTTTACTGAATGGAGTGCTCCCTAGTGAGGCAAGAATTGAAATGCTAGTACTCCTCCTCACAGTGGGTACTCTCCTCATAGGAGTCCCGACAGTTGGGATGTATCGGGAAGCGAACCAGCACGACAACCACCTGTCCGCGTGGACTGGGGGAATGTTCCTGTTGGCCCTCTGTATTCCTGTATTCGGGCCGATTCTCCTCTGGTTACTGTACACCGGTATAGAGGTCAAAGAGTGAAAATCTACAATCATCAATACGCAGTCTTATTGAGCAGTTAATTCAGCCAAGATCCTCTAAATCTCATATTGCGTACATTGAGACTGGCGGTCTCAACTACTGTGAAACCTAGGAGAACTGAGACTACAAGAGGTTTAGCAGGACTTAATGCATGTATTTGGACGTACCGTCGAGATGAAACTGCTCCAGATTAGCTCTCAATGTCGCTAAGCAGTATGAGTGACCAGTAATGGGCACAAATAATAGTTGCTTCGTTGGGTCCAACTGCACATCGGGCGCTCTGTGGATAGCACAGTGTGACCTATTCGGATTTTACAGAAAAACATGGTCAGAAACATCTGAGGAGTGACCAGATTAAAGAGTCGATCACTGAGACGGCTACTGAAATCAATAAAAGGGTACAGATCATCATAATGAAGCCCACAATTATGCGTGGGAGTCGGTGCGCTATTAGAAAATTAAAGCGTCCCCACTCTGCCTCATATAGATAGCTCCGAATCCGCCACACACTCGCAAACCCCAGTGCGAAACCAACGATAGTCACAACAATAGCAGACACCGAACGGAAATCTACTATCACATGTATCCCCTGCGTGTGCCAAGCAGTACAATCCTCCGGCGGAGGCCACGTTTCGCGAGATCCGGATAATCCATCTGTGCAGTTGGGTTCGTAAAGTAGTTGATGACTACAACCGGTGGTAAGCAACCGGTAGCGACGTACAGAGCCGAGTGGACAGGTGAATCAGTCCCGTCGGTCGGGCACCTGCTCGTAGACGACGTATCCGGCGTCTGAGACTGGCCATCATGGACAGGATCGTGATCGTTAGCTAGAGTTTCAAATAGGTCTCAGATTGAGCGAAAGAGTATTTGTCCCTGAACACTCTCGCTCAAATCATCGAATATCCCCGCTGTTTCCGTATGATGACTTCGTAACCCAACACTGCGTGCTGAGAGTTTTGCTGTGTCGTCTGGCGTCGAGCAGTTCCCGTCCACCACATCAGCGATGACAGCTTGTACTCACAGGCACGGACCTACATCGAAGCAGTGGCCTCAAATAGATAGTATATAGTACAATAGTTGGAACCTATTGGATGCTAATTGGTACGCTACTGTTTGCGACGACGACGTTTCTCATTTGGGTTGCGCTGGTCTATTCGTTGTCAGCGCTCTGGTGGGTAATAGAAGTCTTACCACTCGGTATCGGATGGAACTCGAGTGAGATGGACGCATGGGGACTGGATGACGTACAGGTGCGCGTTCTCACAATCGAAGCGGAAGACGTTGTTCAGGCAACCGTTGACTCAGTTCCCGACACTGTTGCCGGAATCAAGGTTATTGCTGAACAGAATATTGAAATCGATGGGGCAGCGGTGCACATCGTACCAGACTCATTCAGTTGTGAAGCAACGAACAAGGGCCGCGCTGTGGAGTGGGCACGGAGACACGTCTCCTGTGACGCAGAGTACGTATTGTACCTCGATGAAGATACACTGGTTACTGGGTTGACTGGCCTCCCTGAAGCAGACTTCGTGCAGTTTACTGAGAAGCCGATTTTCACGGGTTCACGGCTAGCCTATCTGTGTGAGGTGTTCCGAGTCGGTTACCAGTTCGAACAGCGTGCATTCCGTCGTCTTTCGTATCCACTGTACGCATGGGGCGGTGGCTTTGCAATCCGACACGAGTTGGAGGATGAACTGACTTGGGACGTGGCGACGATTACAGAAGACACGAACCTCATTTGGCGGGCTGCTGATCGGTTTGACTTAGAGTATCGGCTCGTCGACGCTCGATTTCGGAATCAAGCGCCACCATCGCTGAAAGCGATGATTAAGCAACGCCGTCGGTGGATGTCCGGGACACTGAAAGATAATCATATCCTCCCACTATTGTACCAACCACTGACACTAACTCGCGTCGTGTCCTGGGGATTTTCTCCAGCTATTCCACTGTTGATTATTGGTGCATCATTCGTCCCCGGTGCAACAGTCAGCATCCAGTTCTTCGAACTGATTTCGACTGCGCTACTGGTCGTGCTGTTTATTTATATGCTGTTTGGCCTATGGGCCTACAGAAAACATCCATTGCTGTGGCCGGTGTTCCTAATATTGACACCGCTGGCCGTTGTCCTCCATGCAATCGGGGCTGCATGGGGTGTTATTAGCCCAATCGAGGAATTTGAGGTCACAGAGAAAGTCGCACCCGAGACCGTCGAAGACGTCAACCCAGAATTGAGCGAGGGCGCAATCGCCGCTCATGAGGGACAAGACCGTCTTGTCCGGGACTCAGCTGACGAATTCGATACAGAGCTGTTCAGAGACTAGCTGTACTCGCAGAGCACATTGTTGACGGGTGCGAACTTCGGTGCATTCATCTCAAGCACATCAGGTCGGCCCGTTTGCCTCCCTCGAGACTCCCGATTTCGCCACCGATGTTGAGTGTTTTTGCACCCTCAATGGTGAGCATCTGGACCAGTTCTCGAGAGGTGAAATGGCCAGCCCCCCATAGGTTGGCCGCGAGGAGCCGGTCAGCAAGCAGGCCCGTGTCATCAGGGAGGGCAAGCTACGGTATCCCCAGCCACCTACTGGGAAAAACACAAAACGGGCCTATCGTCCGTATCCCCACTCTTCGAGGATTTCGGTGAGATCATCGACCTGCTCTAGACCGACAATGATAGCAGCTTCCCGGAGGTCAGCCTTCTTGACCGTCTCACCGAGTTCTGACTCAACGTCTGACCGAGTCTGGCGCTGGGAATCCAACGTAGACTGCTGGAGGTGGAGCTGTACCGTCTTCTCTCGGCCGTCTGTGATACTGGAGCGGTCGAAAATCCACGGTAGTTCGGAACCCGAAGGAGTCGATAGCTCGGCTGACCTCCTCTCCGGTTTGTTCGTCTCCACCGAGGTGGCTGGCGTCTCAGTGACATCGGATCTCTCAGTCACCATGTCCTCATCTGACTCGTCGCTCCCGAGCGGATCGTCGTCGCTCGCCCCACTCTTGAAGCCCGTCATGCTGGCTCCTCCAGCGCGCCTGGTTCAGGCGGATTTGGTGCTTCCAGCCCGACCTCCCCCTCCAAGAAACGGGCAATACGGTCTATCTGAGCCAGCGTCTCGACCTCGTAATCACGACGCCGGCTCCGGTGTTCCCGGACATACCGGAAGGCCGAACACTGCTGTTTCCAGCACCCTTCCATGAGTGACGTTCGATCACCGATTACTTCGGGGGTCGAGAACTCGACGTCTCCCAGCATCTCACGCTGGTCCGTGGTATTCTTGACTCCGTTCGGGATGGCCGCCAGAACACCGACATCTATGTTGAGTTGCTCTGCGAAGTTCGTCGCCAAGTCAGCTAGTCCTTCGACGGACGCCTGGCCTTTCCATGACGGTTCGACTGGGATGACGAGATTGCGAGTGACGTATATCGAATTGTAGAGATGGTCCGACTCTGTCGCAGGAGGGTCACAGAGCAAGACGTCATACTCATCGCCGACGCCCCCATCTCTGAGTACTCGCTGGAGTTGCGCATAGATGTTGTACGCATCGCCGAGGTCCTCAGCTTTGGACTGCTCACGGGCTAAGTGGTCTGATAGATCGGACAGCATGTTATGTTCTGGAACGATATCGACGCCCTCCGCCGTTCGAATGAGGTCCTTGAACGGGCCTCGTGGGCTATTTACCATATGTCGGACGAGGTTGTCAGCGCCACTATTGGCTCGGTCTGTGTCGACTCCCATCAGGCGAGACAGGTCACCGTCCTGTGGGTCCAGTGGCACTATGAGTGGTTTGAGTCCTGCCCGAGCGTGTGCGACTGCAAGGTTCGCTGTCAGCGACGTTTTTCCGACACCCCCGGCCTCCGAGTAGACAGTGTAACTCAGCATACTCCTGTCTGTCTCTCTCTTGCTCATGAATCTTTGTCAGACAACTCATCTAAGTCACTAATCTAAGACACTCTTCTAAGAGTCTTGCCTAAGATTCTAATCAAAGACGATAATCTAAGATTCCTGTCTAAGGTAGGAAGACAAAATCTTAGATGAATGTCTTAGTTCCAACACCGTCGGTAAGCGCGTTGAATCGGGACAGACAGACGCAAAGCTGACATAAGTTACAGACCGGTTCTTGAGACCGATTGACCTCCGGAAGGTTGACACTCGAAGAAGAACCAAAACGGCCGACTCCCAGCGACGACGGTATCCGTGGAACGAAACCGGCAACAGATGCTTCGCTCCGCTCGGACTCGCCACTCTGTTCGGTATCGACTCAGCGAACGCAGCCAGCAGTATCGGGTTGTCCTTGTCGATACCCACTTCGAACACGTTTCGCGTGGTGCTTTATCGATTTGGAGATCAGAGGCGACACTATTCGCAGAGAGGTCGTTACTACTGAACTGTAGACTGCGCCGGGAAACGGCCGAAATACTCGATACCCAGAGCTGACGAAACCCATATACGGCGTCCGACTGCTGCGTGTCAACAGTAGATTTAGATAATGTCAGGAAAAACCAGCGTTTGATGCCTATTTCGCTGGTAACGTGGGCCCGTCTGCTCGGTGGTGTTGCCCTCCTTCTGGGAAACAGCTTCTTCGTTACGACCGAGTTCGCGATGACCCGCGTCAGGCAGTTCGAGGAAGCAGAGTTTCTCGGTAATGGCCGTGGACTCGAACGCGCCTGGAACATGACCGAGCGATTGGAGATATTCCTCACAGGCTGTCAGGTGGGGATCACTATCTGTAGTGTCGGTCTGGGGGTTGTCGCCGAACCGGCGATCACAGCAGTGTTACGGCCCCTATTGGGTGCAGTTGGCGTTGCTGGCAGCGGACACACGACACTGTCTGTGCTTCTCGCGCTGGTGGTGGTCAATCTCACTCACGTTATCGTCGGCGAGCAGGCACCGACGTATCTGGGAATCGAGCGTGCCAAGTTCGTCGCTGGATACGGATCCGGACCGCTGTACGTTTGGACAAAGCTCATGTATCCAGCGATCATCGCAGCGGACTGGGTGGCCAAGACGTTGCTGGGCCTCTTCGGCGTCGAAATCGCCCGTTCGTGGACTGAATCGGAAACCGAGGGCGATCTCGCAACGACTCGGGCTGAACTGCGTAGTGAAATGGGTGACTCGCTCAGTCGAGTCGGCATCTCCGAGGAGCGACGGAACGAAGTTATCAACGCCCTCGACATCGGCGCGAAGCCGGTCAGCGAGATCATGGTTGCTCGCAGCGACATCGTGGCGCTCTCGACGACTGACGACTTCGAGACGAACATGGACCGGATCGACGGGATGCCATACGTCCGCTTTCCGTTGATCGAAGGCTCACTCGACTCGTTTGTGGGTGTTGTCTACGCGCCGACGGTGCTGCACAACTACGAAGCGCTGAATTCGGGGGCAACCACGCTCGAAGAACTGGCAACCCCGCCGCTAACCGTCGCTGCTGAGACGACGATCAGTGACTTCATCGACCAGTGTCAGGCCGCAAATCAGGAGCTCGCCCTCGTGGTGGAGGATGACGCTGTCGTCGGTCTCCTCACCGCGACCGACGCCTTCGAGGCAATCACCGGTGAACTCGAAGACCCAATGGATCGCGCGGCCGAGTGACTATCAGCCCAGGGCCAGCGTCATTAGCGTGCGGCGAGGATTCGATGCTCTTCATTGCTCCGGCTGGTAAGTTATATTGTTGCTGTCAGAACCACTCGCGGGCCTTCAGGCGAGTCGTCAACTGGACGCTCTTACGGAGTCCGCGGCGGACGACGCCGCCCGAATTCGGTACGCCCTCTCCATCTTCGTACTCCAACCCTCGGACGATCGTAACCGGAATCTGTTCGTCCGCCTGTCCGAAGAGCAATGCTGATCCGGCGGTGAGTTCGTCCGCAACGAGGTCAACACCGCCGACCTTCGGCTCTCCGTACAGATCTGTCTGTCCGAAGTTGTTATCGGTCGCTTCGATCCCTGAACACCCGATCGCCAGATCCATCGAACCCGGTCCGGCGATTTCCGAGTCGGCTAGGACGACAGCCACATCTGCGCCTGTGCGGGCCGCAATTCTCTCGCGCAGGCGACGCGCACTCTCGTCGGGATCTTCAGGCAACAACGTCATAATCCCGTCTGGACTGTTTGACCAATCGACGCCTGCGTTCGTACAGAGTCGACCGTTCCGCTCGGTCAGGAGCATCGCCGGTACCTCGTCAAGCGCTTCCTGCCCTGCGTCGGGGTCAACAGCGTGGTCTAGTAGCAGGTCTTCACCGACCTCTGCGATGGGGATCGCACCGATAACTTCGCTTTCATCGTAAATTACGGCCACTTCCCGCGGGTCGATTCCGGTGATATCGGCCACCCGACGGTCGCGGTCAGTCACCTCAATCTCGTCGGCTTCGACGAGTCGATTCTCGGCGAACGAGACGACCTTCGCGGTGACGACGACGATGTCTCCATCTGTCAGGGGATATTCTTCAGCCGTCGTGTCGACGATTCGGTTGACGAGGTCGTCGTTTGGCTCAACTCTGCCGATATCAAGTCCGTGGAACGTTAGTTCTGTCATCATCTAGATATTGGAAACAGCGCACTTCAACGCTGAGACGATTGTACATCGCTGGGAATAGACGAGACTTTCTTCGAAACGTGTCCCGCTTAGCTTACCGACTGTATCGGGCGGTTCGGCGGGGGCGTGATCACGTCGCACCCACAGGGCAGGCGGCTTTATTGGTGCAGGCTGTGTATCAGCACCTGTATGCCCGAGGAAGTCCTGTTCAAGTCAGAAAGTGACCAGAGCCGAGAAGAGATCGCATCGTACCTCCGGAAAGTCGCAGATAATCTCGACAGCGGAAGCGATATCAACCTGAAAGCAGGCTCCGAGTCTGTAACGCTGAATCCCCCTGCCCGACCGACCTTCGAGGTCAAAGCCGAACGCGAAGGGCCGGCAGACAATATGACTGAATTAAGTGTCGAATTCGAACTCGAATGGGACGAAAATGATGGCGAGGGGGGCGGCGAAAGTGGGCAGTTAGAAATCGAGTAATCACTCCGACGCACGCTGAGGAGTGATTCAGCGGAACGTATCTAACAAATGAAGTGGCTGTGCTGTCTGGCCCTCTACGTCTTGTCCTGTTTCCGTCTGGGAACTGCGTTTACGATACAATTTCCTGAATGTAGAGGTGGGCGTACGCGCTCGCCCACACGATAGAAAGTAAGTCACCGACACTTGTAGAAAGTACACGCAAAACAGGAGCCACCGAAGCGACGCTCGTCCCCATTTCGGGCAGATAGAGATTGCTTACACTCCCGATAGCGATTATTGCGATGAGCACGAATTTCCGTCGGTAGTTCGTCGTAATCTGCCAGCTAATCCGAAGTGATTTGAGAGGGCCATATTGGCCGATAACACAAGCCTCCGGTGCGAACCAAAACTTGAACAACAAGCCGAGAAACGGCACAGCAAAAACGAGCACACTCACCGCCGCAACGACGGGAAAGCCAACTATATCTGCGGGATTCCCTGGAATAGCGCCAGCAAGAAGGAGTAGTGGAAGAGACAGAAAGAATGGAACTGTCATCACGGAAAAAACGATAAGCAATGTTACGCCAATCAACGCCGGCGTCCGAGTAATGCTCCGATGGACTCCTTCGCGTATCGTTACAGAGCTATCAGTCAGTTCCCCGGCGACAATCGTTCCCACATAGGCTCGAATCAAGATGATAAACACAAACGCCGTCAGACCATCGAGTAGGTCGATTACGAGCATCGGAAACGTGTTGATGATGTCAGTCTCGAGAAGTCGGTTGGCTAAGATAGTC
>AOLX01000030.1 GCA_000336895.1 Haloarcula argentinensis DSM 12282
GCTCATTCGGTAGTGATGAACTGTGAGATGGATTCGCCGATAGCAAGTAAAATCGATGGGGGACCGAGCAGCGAAGCGAACGATTTGAACGCACGTTTGAGACTCGGGCGGTCGTCCTCAGTGCCGAGGAAGAGAAGTGTTGGGTCTTCAGACACGACGTATACACTCATCTCGCGACCCTTTTCGGAATAGCAGGTGTCAGTCACCTCGATTACGCCAGCCGCTTCGAGATTCTCCAAATGATAGTGAACGTTCTGCAGGCTCTGGCCGAGTTGCTCAGCGATCCGTGCCGGTGTCGCTGGCGTTTCGTTGAGCAGTTGGAAAATCTCGTATGCAGTCTCCGAGGACAACGCTTCGATTACCTCTCGTGTCGTGTCGTCATCGAGACTCAAGACAGCGGGGTTATCGCTTCGTTCGACGGCGGCGTCAGTTTGTGTTGGAAGAAGTCGTGCCATGTGTGTGAGTAGCTGCTGTGGATCGAGAGCGTGGGATCTGGTCCAGTTGGTTGCCGTTCGAAACTATCATTTGTAATTGTTGGTAGGTGTTTATGTTGATTCCGGGACAGCAGTTAATCGCAGGTAATAGGCCGTGTAGACCGTATAAAAGTACGCGAATCCAACGGAAGACAGAGCGATTCCGAGCAGGAGCAATATCGGCATCGGAATCCCGATCTCAATCGGCAATACGTCAGCCGGTCCAGCGTCCGTCAGTGTCAACCGGAGGAGATATTCGGGGATGAAGAAGGCGTTCAACAGGACACTCCACACCAGTGAGAATCCAGCGACGCTTCTGAGATTTGAACGGACGAGTCCCACACTTTTTCGGAACGTATCAGTAACACTCTGGTTCTCGATGACAATCGCCGTATCGTAAAACTGCACGAACATAATGACAACGAGGATGGACAGCAGCCAGATGAGCATAGATCCGACGCCAGCAATGAAGGCAGCCATCTCGTTAATTGGGGCGAGTGCTATCGAGCCGATACCGAGGATGAACCCGATAAATCCGAGTCCGACAGCGGTCCCGAACACGATAAGTATGAACAACACAGTTGCAAGGAGAAGCGGGAAGTAATGTGTCCGCGCTTCAATAAAAAACTGGGTGAGCGACGTGTCCATTCCTTCGATCGCGGCCTGAGCGGTTCCGATGAAGCCACCGAGAACGAGCGGGAACACGATGAGCCATACGAGCGAGATACCCGCTGATAGTCGTGGTGATTCGATCAGGTGGTCCACGTACTGGAGTTGACTTACGGTCCCGATGAGGAGGCCGGCGACGAACAGGATCGGATTTTCTCGGAGGGCAACGGATCCGTCTTTGAATGCGGAGACTGTCACCATGCGTTCCCGAATTACTGTCGTCGCGTATTAGGCCGAGTGTAGTATCAAAATCAGATTTGAGCATTTTGCACGGTAGTACAGGCGACGAGCACAGATATCGCCAACGCTCCGTTGGGTAGTCATCGGGCCACCTTCTGGTGGCAGGACGGTGGAACCCAGTAGCTGTCGGATGGGGAGACTGTTAACCTGATTCACAAGTGTTTTTGACATCAAGCACATACCGATTAGTTGGGTTCTGGTCCCCACTCCACTTCCCCCTGAATCGTATCCGATTCACCGATCGGCTCGAATCCAGAACCCGTTGTCGTGGATGACAACTTCCGATGGTGTGTAGCACACCACTCCCCCCAGCTGCACATCATCTCTCCCAATCCTTTGCAGGTTGGACCAAAGAGTCGCGCAAGCGTGGCAGTGCCTAATTGAAGTTTTATCATCGAGTGAGCTGTGATACAGCGGAAAACCGACAGACAGCGTGAGGACATCACAAGCGCTTTCGTGGCTACTCGTCTCAGGATCAAGTGGGTTCCGTGCCGTGTCCAACCCATTGGGTGCACCCATCCCATCGATTGTTGCAGGGCTGAGCCCGTCGTCGAAGTAGACGACTTTGGGTGATGCATTGCATACCGCTTCTCCCACCCTAGCAACCCGCCATTCTGCTGGTGTACACAGCGGAGCCACAGAGTATTGTTGTACGTCCAAGCGCGTACGTCACTGGAAACATCGGTACGGGTAGTAGGGCTGGCTATTATCGTGGGGGATGAAGTCATGGTATTTGGTATCGTGACTCCACAAAGGCTATTTATGAGGCGTCTGTCACATGCGAGTGGGTTCTGGTCCCCGCTTCGAGCTCCCCTGACTGCTGGTCGTCTGACTGGGTTTCTCGGGTCCAGAACCCAGCCGTGCCTCTGACATAGCAAAATGGTGGGCGCTACGCAAGGTGCCCATTGCAGCCCACCATTCTCCCTCCAGACGAACGGGAAGTGTTGTATCGTATTCGTCCGATTGTAGCACTGTTGCCGTCACCATTGGCGTCTCCGATCATGAGTGATCACAGAGACCTGTAGGTGTCTCAGCATGGCACGAGTGAACGTCATCAGAACGGTGGCGAAGAATGTCAGTACCCGTCCCTTTCCCCTCACTTGAGACCTCCGCTCGACACGTCGGCGATGTTATTATCAGCGTCGATGTAGTACAGCTGGCACTATCCTATTCATTAAATCATCGATAAATGGCTTCATATAGTTAGAGAACGGTGGTTATCGATATGCTTCAGTGGCTCCGAGCACGTTTTACACAAGACTCTAACTCGGGTTCGGCAGCGACCATTGCTGTCGATACCTGTGTAGAGTGCGATGCACCAGCGCCACCTGGGGCCAGCCGTTGTGGCGACTGTTTAGATAACTGAGACGCTGTGCTCTGTCGCCCGGTACTGTTCAGTATCGACAGCCCACTCTCGAAGTAGTCGACAATCCCACTCAACCAGCTGATGCTACTAGAGCAGCTCAATGCGTTCATTAGTTGGACGACGGCGAACGAGTGGCATATCAAGTTGTGCTGACACTCGTTGTTTGTCGAAGTGGATAACACGGACGAATAGGTCGGCTACACCACGCGTTCGTCAGCGTGCTCAAGGGGCAACTGCCACCAAGCAACCAACCCAGCCCCGACGGCGAGGGTGACGCTCGCGGCTACCAGCATGATCAGTGCGGAGGTTCGGTCGGCGACGATACCGCCAACGGACCGGAAGCCGATCCCGGCGATCGCACTGACCATCGACACAGCACTGAGGCTGGTCGCACGTCCAACAGACTCAATTCGGTCGTTCAGGTACTGATGTTGAAGGGGGGTAGTAACGCTGTTTGCCATCCGGAGGAGGAAGATCGCCGGGAGGACGATAATCGGCTGGACGAGCACCGGGAGGAAAAAGAGTGCGACGATGAAAGGAAGTCCGAGAAACCACCGCCGGATTCCGACGTACTCTCGTATCAGGCCGGCGGCATTGCTTGCAACAGCGGAGACTACGTAGAACCCCGCATACAGCCAGCCGAATTGAGTGAGCGAGACGCCGACGGACCTGCTGACGGGCTGAGTGAACGTACTGGTCAAGTTCCAGAAGCCGAAAAACAGCGCTGTATATACGACGAACGATCTGAGCGATGCAGAGGAAAACAGTACGTGAAGCGCGGCTCGTGCCTCGCGGAGCGTGAATCGGTCGTCAGTATTGTCATCTGTTACGTCGGGTTCCGGAAACGTGTAGAGGACTGCAATGCTCACTACGAGGATGGCCACGTTCGCCACGAAGGGGTACACCCAGTTTAGGCCAGCAAGGTAGCCACTGAATAGCGACGTGATGGCAGTACCAACGTACCAGATTGCTTCCCCACGTCCCTTGACGGCAGTGAACCGATCTTCATCAAGGTCCTCGGAGAGAACGTCGTACAGCCACGCGCTCTCGGTGCCGGACCGAAACGCAAGTCCAACTGGCCAGACGACGTAGGCAAAAGCGAAGATGGGAAATGTCTCACCGAAGGCGAATCCCGAAAGCGCGAGAATCGTCAGCAGACTCCCGAGAACGAGGCTGTTGCGACGACCCAGTCGGTCGCCGACGTAGCCAGTCGGGATCTCGCTGACGACCCAGCTGCCCATGAAGATCGCACCGAGGATGCCGACCTCAGTGTAACTAATACCGTTTTCGACGAGGAACAGGATAATGATCGGGGAGACGAATCCCTCTGTCATCGTTGCCTGATAGAGGTAGTACTTTATTACGTCGTTATCACCGATAGGCAACAGATTGGCGGGGGCCATGGTAGAATTCACATAAGAAGTCTGAGATGGAAAAATGTCTACGCAAGGAATTTTGTGTAATAGAAATGTAATATCATCATGGCAACATTTATTTCGTTCCAGCTCGAATGTGTATTATTGACGACGGTTCCGAAAGTTCGAACGCGCTTCCTCGAGCGGCGTTTGCGGTCCTTAATCACCAGACCCGGGTCGACATCCTACTGACGCTGGTCGCCCCATGGGATGAGTCGGGGATTAACGACTACGCCCTCTCCTTCTCTGAGTTGCGTGAGGGTGTGGACTCACGACACAGCGGTCGGTTCAACTACCACCTCCAGCGACTGACCGATGACCTCCTCGTCCAGATCGACGGATGCTACGAATTCACTGACCTCGGCTGGCGCATCGCTCGGGCACTGACTGACACGACAGATGCCTCGCCGCCCGACGAGTCGTTCACAGTCGATGGCACGTGCTATCAGTGCGGCGGACAGTCACTTTCGGGACGGTACAGCCACGAGTGGGTCTGGATCAGGTGTTCGGCATGTGATGACTACGTTGCCGACATCCCGTTCCCTGCTGACGGGTTCACCGATCAAGATTCGTCTGCTGTCGCGGCAGCATGTGACCGGATCAGGCGTCGGTACACGAGGCTCGTTGGAGAGCGCGTCTGTCCGGAGTGTTTCGGTGGACTTGACCGCGAGGTCAGTGAGGTGGCACTGGGCGAGTGTACGTGGATTCGGTTTGTCTTCGAGTGTGCCGTTTGTGGCTACCAGACGAATCCACCCCTCGGTCGGCATCTCTTTGATCGCTCCGAAGTCGTAGCCTTCTATGACCGCCACGGCATCGACACGGAAGCAGAGCCATACTGGACATTCGGCCCAGCTGCAAGCGACGACTACACGACAGTCATCTCAGAAAGCCCGTGGCGATTCCGGACAGTGTGGCCCGCACCGAATGCGGAACTAATGATGGTCGTTGATGAGGAGATGACCGTCACCGAGGTCGTTGAGCGCGAGACGACTGAACACGACGTGGGCTATCCTGACTGATACAGCACTCGGGCAGGGTGTCATGAAACGATTCACACACCTCAGTAGCGCCTGAAAACCGGTGTCTGAGAGGCAGAGATTATTGCTTCTATTCAGAAACAGCAGTAGTAGTCTTCTCGACCGGTCTCAGAAAACCATGCCAACTGTTCTATGACACCCTGATAGATGGCAAGCGCAATTAACTCTATTCTGTCATTTGTAGGGTGACATCAGTCGTCTACGCTAGCCACCATGTGATACTGCGTCCTTTCGAATCCGAGCTTTTCGTAGAATGCGATGGCTCGGTCGTTGTCTACGTGCGGATCGAGACTGAATTCCTCACATCCGGCGTCGCGTGCCCAGTTTCTGATACGGTCGAACAGATCGTCAGCCAGTCCGGTTCCGCGATACGGTTCACTAACGTAGATATCACAGATGAACAGTCGGTCGGGGCGGTCGAAGACACTCGGCGCTTCGTCGATTTCGGCCGCGATATACCCGGCAAACTCACCATCGGTACCGGCGAGGGGAGTCCTGTCGGTGAATCCATCGACGGCGATCCACGTTCGGTACGCCTCCGAGTCAAGGCGATCGACGCGGAACGGAAGTTCCTCCGCAACGAGGTCGACATCGTCGGCGAGTGAGAAGGCATCGACAGTCGATTCGAGTTCGCGGTAGTACGGTAGCCAGAGCTCCTCGATAAAGCGCCGGACTGCAGGCTCTTTTGCTGAGAGTTCCACGATCTCCATACCTGTCCGGACCAGTCGCGGCACTATCTTTGTTACTCTCGGAGTCGACGATGACTTTGAGAGCAAGAAAGCAGAGACTGACAAATTCTTTGATTGTCTTGAGAAACAGCGTAGCATTGAACGTTTACTCCCGTAGCGGCTCTCTATGGACGGTCAATATGGCCTTCTCATGGAGCCGATGTTCTGTATAAGTAGATGGCACAGAGGGCGAGGGTTGCCTCAGCTACCTTCGCTGCGACAGCAAGCGGATTCAGGTTCCCTTGCATATAGAACGCGTCAAAGCTGAAACCCTGGAACGCAAACAGTGCAAGAATAGTGACAATAGCGTATCCCGCAGCGACAAGGTACAGCTCGGGTCGCCAGTATCGGCTACTGTATAGGAGGAATCCACCAAGAAATCCGAGCCCATTCAGAATAAACAGCGTCCCTACTGTCTGACTGAATCCCATGACACGTGGACCGAGCAGTAAGTGGATGCCAGCAGTGGTAAGAGTGGCTACGATTGCGAGGTATCCCACCGGATGCGATGGAAGCGTAAAAAACGAATCTTGCCGTTGTGTCGATTGAGCAACCATATCGAACAACTGTCACTGAAGTGTATTAAATCCATGTGCGTTTCTCGACATTACGGGACCAGACAGAACGCACATGATCGGCTGCGTTCCTGATTTAGCACTGGGAGGAAGAAGTCAGCTGTTCGTTCGACTGTCCCATCAAGTACGGAGACAGTCCAGCAAATCAGCACAATCCCTACCAGTACTGTGTTCGAGGCCGTATCTTCCTCAGCAGTAATACGTCCCGTTTTCTGCAGGAATCCCCTGTCCGTCATCAGCAGTCTCAATCCGAATCGCTGATTCGATCTCGATCTATCAACTCTGACCGTGACACTTGGATGAGACAATCGGAATGATATTCTGTTTCCTGTTGGAACACAATCCTACGGATGGTTTCCCGTCGAACGATCGCGCTCCTTCTCGGATCAGCACTTGTGATTGGCTATATCCAGTATGCTACTGTCTTTGGACCCGTCCAACCCACGCTGACTGTTGAAAATAACGACACGACAGCGTATCAACTGTCAGCGTACACTGTCGAAAGCAGCGAGCAGGCGATGTACCTGAACTTCGAGGTCACGACCAGGGATGGCGAACGCAGGCTCAAGACGCTCTCGCAGTTGGTCTGGCCGGATGGGGATCGAAACGTCACATTCGCCGACGAAGGGGTCCCCACACAACAGATCACCGTCGCTCCCGGCGAGACGGTGACGACCACGATTGATGGGTGGGTGCGTGGGGACGTGACGGTGTACCTCGGCGAGAGGATCGCCGATAACGAGACGCACGTCTATACAGAAACACGGACGTGTCCCCGAACTGGTCAGGAACACAGTGTGACCTTCAAGGAAGATGGCGGAATCAGTGCTAGCGCACTCTGTGCCTGATGATGTACTGGTAGGGATTTGCAAGAGAGACCACGAACGTCGTTACTAACTCTCGTCTGAGCGTGTGTCGCCCGATTCGATATGATCGTCTGGGATCGACACTGTCTCACGAGAGCCAGTCGAAAAGACGGTTCCGATCGCAACGGCGTGAATCGGTGCCACTACGGCAGTACTCAGAAAGCCGCCGGCGACCGGTACGGTCGCGAGTCCCCAGTAGGCGAGCCCAATACCGATGATGAGACCGGCGATGGTCATGCCCTGCCCTTGTGATCGATGATAGCTCTGCCTGAGCGCCGTCACAAAGCCACTGCCGGTGACTAGCAACGCAGGGAGCAAGAACAGACGGGTCAGGACGAACAGACCCACCGCCAACAACATCAGTCCAACCAGGAAATCAGGGATATCCACTGAGAAACCGCCCAACAGCTCCGGGATGGAGACGATCGCAGCCAGTGTGAGATACCTGCTCAACGCACGGGGGCCAGAGTGCGTATCGAGTACTCGTGTAATCGTCACCCAACCGGCGATTCCGACAGCGAGTGGAACGAGGACTTCGAGCCCGACAGCCCAGAGGAGATACCGTGTTTCGAGGTCGACCAACGCACCAACGTGTCGGACCGTTCGTGCAGTACCCTGGGGGAACACTGAATAGGTGACACTGACCGATTGACCGAGTGCGTCGGTCGCCACCGCTGGAATTGAATCGTGTTGGCGAAGCCAGTCGACGAGTGCAACCAGCATACCGATGACAACGAATGGGACAGCGAGCACAGGGTCGCGACGAATGCACCCGAGCGCAGACTTGAACACACCCAGGGTAGACAGTCGAGTCGTCGGGGATGGGTGTCCAAGCGAAGACACCGTCTCGCTTCCATCCTCCTCGTTCCCGGGCATTATGCTTCCTCCAGTGCGAGAACTCGGCCACGATTCGCCAGATACAGCATACCATCCCCGACCATCGGTGGCGAGAGGGGTACTTCCGAAGGATGGTACTCGAACTGTTTCTCACCCGTGGCGACGTCGAATGCCTCCAGTGCCCAGAGTGAATCCACGGCGTAGACGCGACCGTCAGCCACAACCGGTGTCGTTTCTCCGTCGAACGGAACTGTCCACCGTGTCTCGCCGGTTGCCAGCGAGAGTGCATGCAGTGACTCCCGCTCATCGGCAACGAATATCGTCCCGTTGGCTACTGCTGGCGTACTGTCGGTCACATTCCCGTCGAGATTGCGTTCCCACAGGAGTGTCCCATCGGATCGGGCACGCAACTGAACGGACTCACGCGTCGGAATGACGACGCCCTCGTCTGTCGCCACTGGCGGCAGAACTGTCATTTCTTCGAGTTCACGGTGCCAGTGTTGCTCACCAGTAGCAGCACGATACGCAGTGGCCTGTTGGGGCCACGCGGTGACAAACACAATGCCGTCGTCCACCGCGGGTCTGTTGTACGTCCCGCTGACCGACTCGTCTTTGTGATGCGTTCGCTGCCATAGAATCTCCCCATTGTTCGGATTCAGTGCTACGACCGAGTTCGTCCCAGGTAGTGCCGTGTATATCGTCCCGTTCGCAGTGACCGGAGTTGTTGACTCGGCCGGCCCGAAGAAACCGGGGCTAGACGATTGCGGTCCCGTCCATCGCTCGCCGCCGACGGTCATATTTGTGAAGGGGAGTTCCCGTCCACCATTCGCGTTAAGCCCGTAGATGCCGGCTAAACCGGCTATCCCGAGTGTCTTTGTCTGATAGATTGAAGCTGGGGCGATTGCTGGACTTGAGTGATACGGCCCCTGGAAGCTGAATCGTCGCGTTCCAGTCTCGGTATCGAGCGCAAGCAGTCCGTTGCCACCGACGTATAGCGTCTTCCCGCGGCGGATCGGTTGGGCACTCCCCCGAAACCAATCCGGTGCCCTGTGTGTCCACGCAACTGCCACATTGTCTTTTGGACCTGATACTGTGGGGTTGTACCCGGTTCCGGGAGGATCGTATCGGCCCATCGGCCAGTCGGAGGGTGTTTGACTACCAATATACTCCTGCGTCTCAGGAGACGTGAAGCCGCCTGAACCGATAATTCCCGGGGCGACTAATCCAAGAAATCGACGTCGTGTGGAGGGCATCGACTTGCTGGTACATTACAAGCAAAATTATTGCTGTCGGTCTTCTCACCGGATTCAGAAGCGGCTGAGTTTCGATAATAGGCGCTCTCTGGTAACTAACATCTGTTCGAATACCAAGCGTCGGCGGATACCATCAATATCCTCCCACTCAGCAAAACAGTTTCAGCCGGGCTTCAGCGGTCGATAACCTCGCCATCCCCAACAGCTAGTTCCGATTCGAGTTCGGCGATCAGTTCCGTTCCCTCGGCGTGGAGTTCGTTTGCCCGTTCCAGCGAGATGTCTCCGTTTTCGAGCTGTTCGATAATCTGTTCGAGCCGGTCGGTCTTGTTGGCGATTGTCTCGTCTTTCATAGTACCAAGATGTACAGGAGCAGAGCCACAACAAGCAGGCCCAGAGTGAGCAGGACGAGCAGCAGCCGTCGACGCTGGCGGCGATGGGCTGCAGCCTCCTGTTTTCGTTTCCGCTGCTGATCGTACTGGGTTCGTGCTTGCTCTAGCCGGTTCTCAAGGTCGGTCAGTTCATCGCGAACGTGCGTGTCGTATGTGCGGTCAAGCTCGACTTCGAGCGAGGACAGATCCGATTCGACTGTCCGTCTGTAGGCTTGGGTGAGTCGGTCATCCATCGTCTCTGTCGTCGTCTCGACGGTCTCTGTGTAGGCGGTGTTGAGACGCTCTTCGAGCGTTTCTAGTTCCGCGTCTAGTGTTGTCCGCTCCGGAACGATGTTACCCACCTCGGTCGGTGTCATCACCCGTTTGTCAGCCACTTCATCGGCCAGTGTGCGGTCATTCTCGTGGCCGACCCCAACTACGATTGGCGTCTCGGTTCTGTGGATAACACGGCAGAGTGGCGTTTCGTTGAACACCCGGAGATGCTTGTCGGACCCTCCGCCACGAGTAAGAACGATAACGTCGATCAGCGGATCGTCGTCGAGTTTACTTATCGCACCCATGATCGACATCATCGCATTGTCCCCCTGGACGCTCGTGTTCTGGACGACGATATCCACGTCGGGATACCGCTCGTGAATGCTGGTGATTGCATCCAGACGGGCATCGCTTGTCGCACTGGTGGCGATCCCGATCCGTTCTGGGAAGTCCGGCAGGGCTTGTTTGTGCTCCGGATCGAGCAATCCATCCGAGTCCAGCAGTTCCCTGTTTTGCTCGTAGATCTGCTGGTACGTGCCCTCACCGACCTCCACGATATCTTCGACGATGACGGACACGTTGCCTCCGTCTTCGTAATACGAGAGGGAACCTTTGACAGCTGCTTGCATCCCATTCTCGATCGTGGTGTCGATGGTCGCTCGTTTGTACCCAAAGAGCACGCAGTGGATCGTCGAACCACTGTGGACCAGATCGAGGTGGACATGGTCGTTCGAGGACACACCATAGTCGGAGATATCACCGACGACGTAATCGAAGGCGAGCTGGTCTGCACTCTCGACGACTGCACCGATATCCTCGTTCAGCGTATCGACGTAGGTAATTCGCTCCGTTTGGAGTGCTTCCTGCAGTGTCTCTAGCGACGTGTGCGTCGGTCCCGGCTCCGAACCCATTCGACTCCCCTGTAGTGCGGTTGTGTACTTAAGTCATGTACTATCTTGCTACAGCAATCCGGATACCCAGGCACAGCCCGCCAGCGGTGTATTCAGACAGCATTTTGTCGATTTGTATTGCTATTTGTACTGGGTAATTGAACCAATCGATTGAACTAGCTGATTGAACAGATTAGTTGAATCAGTTGGTTGAAACAGAAGTTTCAATCAATGGGTTATTTTAACTGGGGCTATAACAACCAGCTATGCTCTCATACAGCACCTACAGCGAGGCCGGCGGCGTCGGCAAGACGACGACCGCCGCGAACCTCGCCGTTGCACACGCCCGCGCCGGTCTCAAACCACTGGTCGTCCCACTAGATCCGCAAGAGGGAAACCTCTCACGGCTGTTTGGCGTCGACAAGGACCGCTCGAAGGACGTCGACCATCTCGCCCGGCATATGATCAACCGTCCCAAAGGTGACTTGGAGGACCTCATCGTCACTGCTGAACACGGCGTCGACGTCATCGCTGAACACAACCAACTCGCCGATCTCGGGGACTGGCTCCGCCGCGAACAGGATCAAGCCGCCGCTGTCGGGGATGCGTTCAATATTCACGCCGCGTTACTCAGCACGCTTGCCGATGCTGGCGTTCGTAACAAGTACGATGTGCTAATTTGTGACCCTCCGGCGACGGAAGGCCCACACCTACACAACGCTATCAACGCGACACGGTCGTTGGTTATCCCAGTTGAACCGAGTGCGAAAGGTCAAGCCGCTGTTGAGGGGCTAGAACAGCTCGTTTCCGGGCTTGAAGACACGCTTGAGATCGACGTGGGCGTCCTTGCCGCCGTCCCAGTCGGTGTGAAGGGGACGAACGACCAGAAGCGCGTCCTTAGCGAGATTCCGTACTCGACGCCAGAAATCTTCGGCGACCGTACCTCTCTAATGGAAGGGTCGTGGGCACAGCAGTGCTCGGCGTTCACGTATGTCCGGGATCATCGCGACCGCCGACGTGACTACGAGGTCGAAACGCTGGCGCAGTACGACCGGTTGGCTCGCTACCTCGAAGCGCAGGCCGGGATTGAAGCCCCGAACCCACCGGAACCCGGCGCTATCGAGGAGGTGGCGTAAATGGCGGGAATGAAAGAAGGTCCCGGAGAGGACCCGTTCGCCGAAGATACGACCGACGAGCAGGACGACCCGGCGCTGGACCCGACACCAGAAACGACAGCTGAATCTCAGACCGAATCCGAAAGCGACACCACCGACAGCATGAGTACAAACGAAATCCCGTACGTCATTCGCCGACAGACGGTCAAAGAAGACCGAGATAACGAACACGTCGCTTTCCTCCGTGACGAATACGCCGAATTAGAGGACCAAGTGAGAGCCGACGTGGCCGATGAACTCGGTATGCGCTCAAAGGATGTCTCGGTAACGGATCTGCGTGAGGCGTTCGTCGAACTGGCGGCAGAGAATCCCGACACTGTGGCGTCAATACTGGAGAGGTGGGGCTACGAGCACCTCAAATGAACGAGACCAGCCGCACTATTGGATACGCTGCTCGCACAAGAATGAGTCTCAGAGCGAGTGGATGACCCGCTGGTCGCTATTCACCGCAGCCGCCGCACAGACGATCGCTTGTTAAACAGACACTTTCCGTGCGACTCAGATCATCTAACCGACTCGCGGATGCAATTGTGTTTCTCGGTGAGTCGATGAAAAACACAGAGCGAGAGCGGTTCCATGACGGCTGAAACCCTCGATATCCAGCACCAGCATGGTATCAAAACCGATTGCCGAAACAGTTGTCACGACCTACCAACTAAGTGATGATTGCCTGTCAGCGTCGACGTCCAGTGTTACTCGAAGTTCCAGCATATCAGGGTGCCAACTCACGCGACTGCCTGCCCACTGCACGAAGGATCAGTGTTTCGACCACCGCGTCCATCGGTCGCTGGGTGCAAACAGTGGCCGTCACGACCTCTACGGTTCGTTGGTTTGGTATGAGCGACCGACACACTGCCGTTACTCCGTCGAGACTTGTTCTGAGGCATCCGCTCACTTCCCCGGAGGACCACAAGTCGGGACAAGGGGTGAGAAATCCCTTCGTATGATTATATGGGATTCATTAGTGAAATCAGCAACTACAATCAATTGGTCTTTGAATCCGAACAATAGACTATTTAAATGACACTTTCAGTTTAATACAGTCGAATGTCTATCGCCGATCCTAGGCTGTGACGAACGGTATGGAAATATATTTGAGAATTTCATATCCAAAAACACTTGTGACAGCGCTGATACAATTCTGCGAATGGAATCGCCCAACGAGCCACATGAGACGATGACATTCCCTGAAACGTTGCCGTCTCCTCAAGAGTCGATGCGCGTATTTCTCATCGGATTATTGATGGGCACTGCTGATGGCGTACCTGGCGTTTCAGGCGGAACAATTGCCCTCCTTACAGGTATTTACGGGCGGCTCTTGGCAGCAATTGCTGCTGTCACTCCCAGCCGCCTCGGAAACGGCGTCCGCGCAGTTTCTCCACTGTACGGTGGTATCTCACCAGCCCAAGTCGCCCGAGTTTGGAACGAAGTCGACGGGTGGTTTTTAGTCACCCTACTTGGGGGAATCAGTACAGCGATTATCCTCGTCGGTCAGGCAGTCGAGTGGGCAAACAGGCACACACCGGTTCTACTCTTTGGGCTATTCTTTGGTTTCATTGGTGCATCGGCAGTGATTCTTCTTCGAGCAGCTGCAATCCGTACGCTCCCTGAGATACTTGCAGCTATCACAGGGACTGTCACTGCCTTCGTGATCTCCGGGCAATCGCAAGCACTACTTGAAACTGGAAGTCTCCCTGTACTCTTCGTTGCAGGGGCTATTGCTATCAGCGCGATGATTCTTCCCGGACTCTCCGGCTCACTATTACTCGTGATCTTGGGCCAGTACACATACATGTATGCGAAATTGGGTGACTTCCTCGATGGTATTAGTACAGCAGTAACGACTGGATCTCTCGAGACACTCGTTAATGCGGGTGACGAGGTAGCGATATTCACCCTTGGAGGACTCGCCGGCCTCCTTACAGTCGCTAGAATAATTCGTCGCGCACTCGATGCGTACCAGCAAATAACCTACGCGTTTCTCATTTCGTTGGTCTTAGGCGCACTTCGAGCACCGATCACGACACTCAACAGCGCCGAATACTCGGTAACGTGGAGCGTTTCCACGATACAAACCTTTGCCATGACCGCGCTTATCGGCGCACTCATCGTGTTCATCCTCGACTGGTACGCCGTCGATATCGACCTCGAAGCCATCCGCTAGTCGCTATTGTCTTTATTATCCCTTTAAGTGGATGTGTTTCCTTGCGAGTAGTAGCGGGAGAATGGAAGAATGTATTTGTATCGGCATTTTTTAATCTTTACCTTCTATGTTTACTAGTATGAAAGAAAAACAGGGCCTCATAATTACTAGCTTAGGGTTCTTATTGATAGCAATTTTCTCTTTCTCTTTTAGTTCTGGGCACAAATATATCCAGATCGGGTATCTTGTTTTGGGCTTTTGGGCCCTTCTGAAATATATTAGGTTATGAGGAGTTCCGAAGATCAAAAATCCAAATTGGCGTTTGGAGAGTAATCTGAGGCAGTTTCTGTTCACTGTATCGGCCGAAATCGCGCATTACAGCCCCGCTAAACCCGCTGTAGTCTCAACTTCCAGAGCCACTGTTCCATATATCGATATACACTTTAAATCAGCATTTGCTGAACTACGTAGAGTCATAAGTCATCGTCTGACGCCGTGAAATTCGAGATCGCGCTCGCAGACAGTGAAGAATTGGACCTTGGGGTATGTCGGGCAGTCGGTTGCCTACCTAGCGATTGGGGTATGTGTCTTCCGGGTTGGGACAGCTAAAGCACGCGAACGGGGTGTTCTTGGGCACGATTAATGCGTGGGAGCAGTGGCCGATAGTGTAATAGATCCGAAGGTCGCATCTGTGCTACGTGATGACATGAAATATTTCCCCAACCTATGGCTTGAATTTACATGCCCAAACGACACTATCATGATATAACAGGCGTACGCTTGTAAGATACAATGATTGAATTGATTCTATCTAGCGGTTTCTCAATAGACAATATCGTCGAAAACGCCCTCCGTGAGCCGTAGTTCTCCGGAAGCATTTATAACGATCACAGTGTGTCCGAATTTTCACTCTCGCCAAGCAGTATCTCGGATCCGGATCACCGGAGTAATTACCTGATTCTCGACGGGTTTGCAGTGGGCTAACGCCATCACCGACTGGATGCCGGCACGCTCCACAAAATCCAACTCAATTCAGTCTCCATGTCCGCTGAGGTCGCTGGTTTCTGGCATAGGTATCAAGAAATCCGCCCGAGTTACGTTTCATCTTGGTTGAACACAACGCTTTGGTTAGAATAGGGTTACTTGAGGATGTCATAGAACCGTTCGCATACCAGCGATTACAGTAGATTTAACCAGCGATATAGAGTATAGGGGATAATAAGAAAGAACTATGAAGCGGATACAATCCGAACACCTCTCCACTGATGATGACATTCAGGAACGGTTCGATAGATGAGGAGGAACCAACACATAAGCTGGTTACGCAAAGTCCGTCAGGAGTCAAAGACTGGGACGAAGAAGGGATAATCGGTGTTGAGAATCGAGCTATGGAGGTCATATTGGATCATGGCTCGACCGTCCACGTTGAACTTGACCCCGCTCATGGACAGTTCGAAACTATCCAAAACAAGTTGACCCAGGTGCCGGAATCGGATCGGATCTTCGTCGCTTCAGAACACGAGCATCGGGCGGTACTCCCCGAGGATCGCACATCTGTCGACTCATTGCTAGAAATCCAAGCCGATGATACTGACGAGTGGTCTGACCGACTATTTAATATTGAGGCGTTTGCAGTTCTCTCCGACCAGTCCTGGACGTATCGTTCGGTCCCTCACGAAACGCATATTCGTGAGATCAATACCGCTGGCCACGACGGACTGGTCGAAGAACTGTGCAAAACGCTGGAGCAACTACGAGGCACGACTGTGAAGCCATTTGATGGTTCGTAGAAACACTCTCACGAAGGTTATCCCACGAATTGGCTACAGAATTGGGGGGGAGGGAGCCATCGAACGGTTCCCACAACAAAGAGCGGGGTGAACGCTGAGGTGGAATGGTCCCAGCAATCCTGCAGAGTCATCCTGCGGTAGACTTGTTCTTCAATATCGAGATGAAGACATTAGCGTTGTTTGAGTCCCTCCCCTTCGAGTTTCTCGAAGAGTTCGACGTGTTCGCCCCAGCGCAGACGGGGCGAACACGAGAGCACAAACTACCAGAGCTGATGCGTGGTTTCCTCCACTGCTATTACAAGGACATCTACGGTATTCGTCCGGTTGAGCGGGAGCTACAGAACACGCCGTCCGGCTGAGTTGTGGCTTCGATCGACCGCCGTCGAGAGACGCGGTCGATCGCTTCCTAACCGACCTCGAACACGTCGTCGACGAGGTCTTCAAACATCTTGTCGAGCAAGCCGCCCGCCGCGGTCTGCTCGACGTGACCCACTGTATCGATTCCAGCAGGGAAGCCAGAAAGGGTGACGCGGTACCCTCGCCCGATATGTTCCTATCCGAAGTACTGAGTTCAAAGGCAAGCGCTGTGAGCTTGCTGTGGACGGTCAACTGCCGCGAGAACTATACTACTTGCTCTGCCAATCTGAGTCCGTGGTCAAACACTGCAGCAATCAGAGGTATCGACGGTATTTTTGTAAAGGTGCTGACCACACAATTCATATCAATCTCAATATCCATAGCATCCTGAATACTGGCTGACGATACCGAAGACGGAATAGATAGAAGCACCCGCGCTACTTGTCGTCTTCTTTGGGCCGAATATCTCGAAGATCCAGTCGTCACTATCAGTATCGATTTTGGGCGGGACGAGACTGATCGCAGACGCGTGCCTGCCTGCGTCTAACGCAACAGAGATGTCACTGCTGGTGAATACATTCTTAATCGTACGAAGCAAATGGCCGTGCATGGGACTGCGTTGTGAGGTATTTGGACACGACTTCGGGGAGACGACGATAGAGGAGTCGTATGACGAAGGTAAGCGTGGCACTGTCCTAACTGTTCGGGAATACGAGTCTTGCGAGCGCTGTGAGCATATCCGAAATATCTCTGAGAATCAAGGCTTGATATCCCCCACAGAAGAATCGAGAGCGAATGGCGAGCAGTCGGACAAAGTCGAACACAGAACCGAAAACAAGAGGCCAGCGGGGGTGAAAGAGAATGCGGAGGTCAAGACTGAAGCGAGAGACACGGGGCAGGTAGCGGACGAAACGGAACCGAACGAACCACCCGCATCGACGGTGGCTGCGTCAGACAACGTGGCAGAAACATCCCCAGATGTGGAGGCGAGTGACGAGTCACCGTCGGTGACCGAATCGACGCTTCTGGAAACGACTGATGACGCCGTGATACTGTCGGAGACAGAGGAACCAGATGACGACAGCTACACGCCATCGAATAACGACGATGCAGTCATCATTGATGATGCTGCTACAGACACGACAGAACCGTCGTCTGAAACCCCCGAAGAACCGGGTATTGGAAACGATCGAGACAGGCGTTCGTACTCGGCGGACCGCTCAAAGAGTACCACAAACGACTCAGTTCCGATGTATCAGTGTCCGAGGTGCGAGTTCGAACTCCCCGTGAGTGAATCGTCATTCTTTACCGGTGACGTTTGCCCGCAGTGTCGGGTCGGCTACCTCGAGGACGTATCAGATGGTGAGTCGTAGGCGCTCGATTGGACGTAATTTCGTGGAGAGAGTCGGGGTCAGACAGTGTTTTCGCGGGGAGAGCCCGATCAGTAGTTTTGAAACAGCAGTTTTCGTACGTCGTCTTTCGTCCGGGCGCTCACCGTTGAACCGTCGGGAAGTGTGACTTCGTATGGTTCGTCGTTCTCGGCTGACCGGGTCCACTTCTCGTCATGTTCGGTTAGTAAGCGGTTAGCAGCGGAAAGGGTATCACTCAGAGTGTCGTCAGCTGCCGAGTTCGACTCGGCCGCGCCGGCGCTTTCGATGGTATCGGATGACGATGTGGTTTGTGTCGACGTATCGGGCTGTGCGACGCTACGTCCGTCGTCTGGCGTGCCCCCCAGCATAGTTGGGCCGGCGGCCACCTCCTCACCCCTCTCGTTCGCTCTTTTTTCAGGTTCGATATCCGCGAGGCGATCTGCAAGTTCACTCGTTCCAAGTGCTGCGAGCAGCTTCCCCCGCATCTCGTCGGCCTCAATACCGCTTCCGGGAACTTCCGGCACCTCGGACGCGATGTGTTGGAGTTCCGGATACTCAGCCGAGGCGATTCGTTCGTAGTCGGTACGGCTCAGGCCGTGCTCGTCTTCCAGCTGGTCCGGCGGTGTGTATGTATCGAGGAGGTAGTCAACGACATCTTGCGTACGAATGTGGCCGTACGTCTCGATGAACGCGTCTTCAAGATCCTCCCGGATCGACGTCAAGTCATCCTGTTGTATGTCCGTAATCTCGATCTCCGGCATCACCTCCAACATCGGTCGCCCACGGCATAACTCGTTCCCTAGACTGCGGTAACTGACGGAACCATTGTATAGCAGAGGCACGCATGGTCCAGTATGCGGTGTCCCCGCTGCAAATCCGATCTCAGCACGTATACGCTTGCGACCGCTGACCAGACAGCTATCGTCTGTGAATCGTGCGGCTTCGCAGACATCTCTGCGTCGCATCACAACGAGGCCTCCCCCCCAGAGTCCTGGGAGTTCGCTCTCGCTCGGTTCAATCAGAATCCTGATTCTAACCCCGGTAGACCCGAAAACACTGGCCGTACACCCAGCGTTCCGATTCCGGAACAGGACGAGCCCACAGACCGACCAGAGTTCTCGCTTGAACAGGCTGGTGTCGCGGTGGGAATATCTCTTGGATCAGACGTTGACAGGTTCCAGCAGGACGCGGCTGACGAATTGAACCGTGTTCTCGACGAGAGCGAAATTGAACAAGGCGAGGAGGTTACAGCCAAATCTGATGAGAACGATGGGAATAGCCAAGACACGGAGACTGAAGCCGACGAAAACGGGGAAGAAACTGAGTAGCATCCAGCGTCAGTTGTACTGCCCGGGACGGGACCAGTGGTATGTTCGACTGACGCCGGCCAACAGTGCTTATTCGAGCCCAGCCGTTATTCGGCTGTAGCGTCGGATTCTTCGGCCTGCTCGTTTTGCCCCTCGCGCTCTTCTTCCGACCGCGCTGCGACGAGTGCGCCCTGTGCGACACTATATAGTGGATTCTCGGCTTGGCGGACGTCGCTGATTGAGAAGGGTATCTCGGACTCGTTGATCCGTTCGGCGAACAACTCTTCGAAGCCGTCAGGACTGGATGTCCCACCAGTCACGACAACCGGGACATCCAGTCCCTCCTCGACATCTTCCTCATCGACTTCACTGATGATGTTCTCGATGACATAGTCGAGGAGATTGTCGTAATAGATACTCAGTGCACCTTCAATACCGCCGACGTCCGTCTCGAAATTGAGGGCGAAGTCCTCCTCCTTAACCGAGGTGACCTTATCGACGGGCGTGCCGGTCGCCTGTGCAGCCTGCTCGTCGATCCAGTCGCCACCGCGTGCGATGGAGAACTTCATTACGGGGACTGCATAGTACGACAGACAGACGTTGGTCATCCCAGCGCCAAAGCTGATACCGAGGCCGGTGAACTCACGGTTGGCAAGCTCGGAGTAGATGACGGCCATCCCCTCATTGATCGGTTCCGGGCTGTAGCCCATGTCAGTGAGTAGGGACTCAATCGTCTTTTGATGATATAGCGTCGAGACATCGGCATCGATTGGGTCCGCGGGAACCGAGAAAAACAGGCGCTCGTTCGGGAACTCCGGCTGTCCCACCACCTGTTCAGTAATGAGCTTAATCATCGGAATAGCTGACTGCTCGTCGCTTGAGAGAATCCCGGCTTGCATCGGGCGGCGTGTCTCCTCACTGAAGATGTTCGCGAAGTTCAGGGCGTCATCACCAACGATGTAGACCCGATCATCCTTGCGGATGTGGAGAACATCACTTCTCGACAGCATCTGTTCGGCCATGTCGCTGTAGTCAATTTCGACGAAGGAGTTCCGCTGCTGCACGAATACCGTTTCGTTACCATCTTGGCGTGCAGACAGGAGGTTCATCGTACCGACATCGAGACCTTGGGGCATACAGTTGTATTCCTCCCACCAAGTTGAAAAAACTATCTTGTTTTGTTGCAATAGGTTACATCTTATTTATGATAACGGACGGGATGGTTCGTAGGAACATATTAATACAATGTAAACCACACAACAAGAGAACCACCGCGGAGTGTCTAGTGAACAGACGACTTATTCAAAGAGCAATGACCGAAGACGAGCAACAATGCTTCGTTGCTCTTTGACACCGGTTTCCACATCGTCGTCTTCGCTCTGCTCGTTTCGAAACTGCGTGAGAGCGTTGACCTGTTCTTCGGTACCGGTGCTTCGTTCCGTCTTTGATTGGCCACCCTGTAATTGCCTGAGTCCATCTACTGCGTCATCAACGTCATTGCTGTCGGCTCGTGTCGTGGTCGCCTCGGAATTCTCGATAGCCGTCCGATCGAGATCAGAGTCTGTTTCTGGCATATCCAGATTTAGCCGCTTAGTTTTTGGCTGCTGTTCGACACCACCCCACGATAGTTCCGCTCCTTCTAGTGCCTGTTCGATATCGTCGTCCACATCTGCTTTGCTGACAGACTCTGACTCGCTCTCGACCGACTCAACTGGTTCAGCTGCATCGCTTGTGGTTGCCGCTTTCTCGAGGTAGTGTGCAACCAGCGCTGCTCCTGTGGAGGCCGCAAGCATGACTAAGCCAGAGGCGTAAACGCTGATTGTCCAGACACTACCGTTGATTCCGCCACTGTTCGTCCATCCATACGGAAAGACGCTAATCAGAATTATCGTTGCGGCGAGACAGAACAACGTGCCGGCGGCACTGACGACCCGGGTCTTGAAGCCGACTGGCAGGAGTACGACGACGCTCAACAGCACGGAGGGCAGTCCGACGAATCCGACGACGAGTGCAACCTCGCGAATCTGCCAGTACGGTGCGCTCCCGGACTCTAGAACGTTACTGTACAGAAAGAGGCAGAATCCGACGACGGCAAGCGTAACTCCAGCAAAAAAGAGTCCGAACCCAACATAGATATCTCGCTCTTTAGCTGGTTCACCGATATATTCGTGATAAATCGACGCAAGCGTGTCGCGATAGCCCGACACTGGGTCGGCAGACTCGGGGGACCTGTCCGATGTAGATGCAGAGCTCATTCCATTTGTTATTTGGTTCCGATGGGTGTTAAAGATGGGCTTACCCTATTTCGTTCGATCCTGCCTGCGGGGGACGATGGGGAGGCGACACGCTAGTTCAGGGGCGCGGGGGAGTCACCCCTTCCTTGATCGTGACCCCGTCGTTCTGAATGTGGACGAAGATCGTCTGTTCGGGCTCGTCGGAGACTGTCACGGCAGCGACTGACTCGTGTTGTCGATCGAGAACGGCCTTAACCCTGTAGCAGCCAGCCTGTAACAAGTTGACCGAACAGCCGGACTGGCCTGACAAGAGCTGATAGTGGGCTGTATGACAACACACCTCGCTGTCGTATATTTCTATGCGGACATCATGTTTGGTATCGCTGGTGTTTCTGATGTGGAGGTCTTCGTGCGCTAGACGCCACTGTTCGCTGTTCGTCGGGAAGAGTTTACGACTCCTGGAGGGCATATCGACATGTATCTATGCTGCAGTTACGAATATGTCTTATGGATGGACAGTACATCTCTGTGTCATTAGTCTAAATCCACGTGTAGTGTCAATGTGTACCGGTTTCCAATCACTATCCATTCACATTTAATCTGGCAAAGTAGATCCCCAGAATATTGGAAACGCAAGAATCCAAATGTCATCTGTGCCGTGCATCCTCTTCACGGATGACTCCACTGTCGTAGACACGGGCATCGCGTTGCGCCTTCCAAGCGGATATCCGCTGAAAAACTGGCGGTCCCTCGCGGTAGTTCTGGGTCTCGGCATGATGGCGGTGAGCGGCCCTCCCGGCCTCGTTGGGAAATCCTCAGGGCCCAGCGGCGCTGGCTACCAGTCACGTCCACACCGACAGCTTCGGCTCACAACTGGTGACGACGGTGACGTTCAACTCCATCGTAGACGATGAAATAGGACCGAGCCGGCCCGGCACCTCGGGGCGTTCTCCACGCTCAATCGGTGTACCAGTACGCCCAGAGGATCAACACGCCTTGCAGCGGCAACCGTGCCCAGCGGGCCAGCGCAGACGGATCGCTGCCACCCGTCCCCTCAATGGTAACCATGGAGACGGCCATATACACGTTCGCGGGAAAGATCGCGAGGAGCAATGCGATCGTCGCCCATGCAGCGTACGAACGCGTCCGGGGCACCAACAGGCCGAGCCCGACAGCGATTTCGGCGACACCGGACAGGTACACCAGCGCAAGTGGCGCCGGCAAGACCGGTGGCACGATTTGGACGTATAGGTCTGGCACGACAAAATGCAAACCTCCCGCGACGACATACAAGAGCGCCATCACGTAGCACAACGGCCGTTTGAACTGCCGCAAGCCAACACGCATCTACGGCCATGTATGGCGGCCAATGGAAAGCAAGTTGGGATTTGTCCTCCAGTCAGAACAGAGTCGCAGTCTCTCACCCCGGAAGAAAGAGATTAAGAATTGCGACGACCAACCCGGCGAGCCCCATCCGCGCTGCGGCAACGTACCACCGCTGGCCCGAAATCGAACCCATGTAAGCGCCGAACGCACCCAACACACCGATACCCAGGCCGACCGCGATGAGTGCCGCCTCTGCCATTGTGACAACGGTCCCCTCGACACCGAACGGGGTCAGTGGAATCAGAACACCGATGAGTGGCCCCAGGCCGCTCATTATGGCATGTACGAAGCGGGCACCGCTCTGATCGCGTTGAACGCGGGTATCGTCGAGATCTTTGAGCATCGCTCGCTCGATGCGCCTGATTTCGGCCCGGGTTTCAGCTCGTTCGATTTCCCAGACGCTCCAGACCGCAGAGGTCCCGAGACCGACTGCCGCGCCCAGCCCGATTTTGATTACAGTGTACCCATCGGGGACCCCAGAAAGGACAGCGCCGACGATGATGCCGATGCTCGTCAGCGTCCCGTCGAAGCCGTTCGAGATGAAGTACCGGCGCGAGATCGCACGGACATCTTCCTTCCCGAGAAGACGCCTGAGGAGTTGTCGAATGGACGCCACTGCGCATCAGGCATCCTGTAGCGTCCGTCGATCTCTCACGACGCTGTCACCGCAGGCAACCTGATCCACGGAGTGTACTGACCCACCGAGATTATCGATCGTTTCTTCGATCGCTTCGAAGTCCAGGTCTTCACTTTCGAACGTGAGCTTGACGTTTTGCACTTCCTGATCTAATTCGATCAGTGACGAAGTGACGCCCTCGACGCTCTCAATTTCGGCCAGTTGGTTGGTGAACGTCAGTAACGGCGGGTCATGTGGTTTCAGTACATCGATGACAAGGCGTCGGACTGCTGCCATATCACATCACGCGAGGGGGTACAGTAAAAATGTGAGGAGTGTTTAGTTTGTATCATTGTGCCAACCAGCAAGTTGGGCCAGTACACAATAATTGTTGATCGATATATGATCGGCTATAATCTCTCAAACAGAAGTCAAATTGCGCTGGCTTTAGTTGGCGGTTCACTGGCAATGATAATCATTATGAGTAGGATAATACGAGCTAATACATTAAGTGAATTTGGGCTTTGGAATTATTGGATGATAATTGGAATGATTTTTTTTAAATAGCATCCCTATATATTTGTTCTTGAAATACGTTCTAGTACTTCCTCTACTAGCCACAATTTTAATGATTGGACTTGTGCTGTGGAAAGATTATGCGGCGGTTGTCGATAGTCCAGCACCACTCTTCTTTGGGTGGTGGTTTGTACCGTTAGCAGTGGCGCTCGTCTTGGGTGTTGTTGAGTATCTCGCACGTGGGATAATCACATAGTACCATTCACCTGTATTTTACTGCTCTTTGTCGGCTGTTACGTGAATATCAATCAGGAAAGATGTTATTAGACCACACTGTGTAGCTCTCCGAACAGCATCTCTGAGAGACCATGCATCTGAAAAGACGTCGAAGGAACAGTTTGCTGCGCAGATAATGGCACAGCAGGATCTCAGAGACCACAATCGAGGCGGAGACGCAAGCAGGGAGCCCGCTCCGACCACCGCGCTACGTCCGCCACCGCGAAGATAGCTGACCGGCAGTCAAACAAGCGACTACCAGTATGTACGACACCATCCTGTTCCCGACTGACGGGAGCGACGCCGCAGAATCGGTCCTTGAATACGCACTACAGATTGCAGCCGAACACGAGGCGACGATTCACATCCTCAACGTCGCAGACACTGGCCGAGACAGCGTCACCGCAATCCGTGGTGAGGTCATTGACGTTCTCGAAACAGAAGGGGAGCGCATCGTGGCGGAAGCCGCACAATATGCGAAAGACGAAGGCGTCCCTGTCGTCTCTGCGGTCCTTCAGGGAGACCCGCACAAGTCGATAGTCGACTACAGCAAACAGTCCGACATTGACTGCATCGTTATGCCGACGCACGGACAGCGTGGGATCAAGCGAATCCTGCTCGGAAGCGTCACCGAACGTGTCATCAACACGGCAGCGGTTCCCGTCGTTGCGGTCAACCCTACCGAAGATCGACCATTCGTGTACCCCTCCAAGCACGTCCTCGTCCCAACGGATGGAAGCCGTGGCGCAGCACTCGCAGTGACAGAGGGGATCGATGTCGCGAGGGCAACGGGAGCAACCCTCCACCTACTTCACGTTGTCGAGACCGGCGGCCTCGGGCCGGATGCACGCTCTGTCTTGAGAGAGGGAGAGTTGACTGAACGGGCAAATGAAATTCTGGCCGAAGCGACCGAGAAAGTCGAGAAGACGTCGCTTGACTCGGTCACCAGCGTCATCGAACACGGGAACCCCGCGAAGGTGATTTGCGACTATATCGACGAGAACGAAATCGATCTCGCGATCATGGGGACACACGGACAGACTGATTTCAGCAGGTACGTCATGGGTGGTGTCAGCGCCAAGATCATCCGGCAGTCCCCGGTCCCGGTGACGTGGGTTCGCGAGCCCGAATCCGAATCAGATGAGCAATTCAGGTCGTGAATCGGCCAACTTGTTCCAGAGCACGAGCTTGATAAATCTCTCCGTGTGAAAGCTCGACAGCCCTCACGGTATGCGGGAGTGTTTAGTAACTATGGGGTGCATCTAAATCGGAACATGACCACAGACGACTCACAGTCCGGGGGGGGAACGAACAAGGTCGATGCCGTAATTCGAAAATACGATCTTGTCGGGATGGGTGCAGAACTCGAAGATCGGTGGGTCGGCGCCGACGGAGAGGAAGAAAGTACCCGAGACCTCGCTGACTATTTCAATCAATCGGTGCTCGAGTCCGCCATCGAAGGGAGCGACGCTCCGACATTGAGTGGGGACATCCAACAGGTCTATCAGTCACTTCGCGAAGACGACGCGGACGCCCCGCTCATACGCTCCCGTCTCGAACAGAGCGGGGTCGACATCGAATCGGTGATGGACGATTTTATTTCCCATCAGACGGTGTATCGCTATCTCAAGAACGACCGTGGGGCGGCCCGACCCGAGCAGACGCCCGCAGAACGGACAGAAAGCGCCATCGACTCAATACAGCGTCTTCGGGGCCGAACCACCGCTGTAACGAGGCAGACTATCGAGAGCCTCGAAAAGAACGACGCCATCTCGGCAGGCGATTTCAACATCATCAACGAGGTACAGGTGCTGTGTGAGGACTGCGGCCGTAGCTACGATATTGTGGCGTTTCTGGAACAGGGTGGCTGCGACTGCCACTCCGAATGAGGACTCGGGCCGTATTCTCAAAACGAAGCCGGTTCCCAAGTCAGTCGTTCTGTAAACCGACAATGCGCCACGCCAGCCAGCGGTCAGCCAAGCCTCGGGAACCGAGCAGTCTTACAGTCGACACCGCAGAACGCGTATTCCGAAACGTTGCCAGCACTATCTCTGGTCGTGACATTACGATACCGGACGTTTTCGTCAATTGATGCCCCGCAGTGATCGCAGTGTCGCGTTTCAATCGAGCTAATTACGATCCTGATAGATTGGCTCTCAACGCTTTCGGGCGTTGCACTCCGCGCCCGGTCTGCGTTTGCGATGTCTGCTGATTGTTGGCTACGGTACTCCTGCGTGTTTTGTGCGTTCATGATGTCGCTGATTATGGATTTGTAGTTAGTGTCGCAGCGCTTCGTGAGATGGGTCATCGCGACCCGAAAACCGTCGGCTGGTGTTTGGGAACCAGCCAGGACCGACGTTTTCCACCTGTGTGCCGGCGTTTGCCCGCACTGTGGTGGTCTACGTCAGTTTAAAATTTGAAAAATGTAAAAAACGTAAAGCCGGATGTGAAAGGATCTGCACCGATCAAGTGCCGGGACAGCGGGCTTGCCTGCCAAGCCATACAGTCAACGCCCGGGTTCATGTGCTTATCTTTAATGGATGTACACTTAATAGTTCTGTGAGTGGTGTTCACACTCGACGAATATAATTGGACGAGACCTGTGAGTACAGCAAGGCTGCACAACGTAGCCAGGGCCTGTAGCGGTCATCTCTCTAAAACGCCTGGCTCGCTTTGAGCTTGTGAGCGAGCCCATCTCAGTGGCGAAACCATAGGCACTAACCAAATGATTAAATACAAAAGTTCCGTACTGGACAGTATGGAACCGGGTACCAAAACGGTAGAAACGCCCCGGAAAGCGAGCCAATTAGCGACTGTAGCGTCCGGTTATACGATCTTTACACCTTTTCCCTGATAACCCACGTAGACCACCACAGTCCGGGCAGTAACCCGGTATAGGTGGAAAACGTCGGTGAAACGACAGTAGCGGCCCCAGAGTACTGTGTAACAGTAGACGGAACAAGTCTGACCCTGTCAACAACGAATCGCTACAAACAATGAATGGACAAACTGAGCTGGAGCAGTCACTAGCGACTGTTCGTTGCGCTATGGAAGCCAGCAGCAACACAGCCGCCGAACTAAATATCCAAAACAAGTCAACTCGAATCTTGGTCGGCGGGTCACCGAGCTACCGCTGTGATTACTGTGGACAAGTGATCAGCGAACAGATGCAGTTCAGCGGGGTTACGATACGTGATCCTGACGGAGGGCTAACAGAGCATTTCTTCTGTGAAGAGAAGTGCATGACATCACAGTACCCCGACATCTAACCTACCTGTTTTGATTGCGACCAGACCAAATCGTAGATATTCGACGATATGGTACATAATTCAAGATTTTCGGATTGTGTCCGACGGTATAGAAAAATCAAATGATAGGAAGTAGCAGCGTACAGTACAATAACTGAACTTTGTCCTCAAATAATAGGTCGAGTGCATCCACAGCTACACTAAATCTAAACAGATACTCTATTGCCTCGTTCTGAAACATTGGTCGATATATAAATATTCTCGAAATGTTAATATTGGACGGTACAGAATAAGGGACGGCTTTATGTATTTCCATCAGCCATGACAGTGCATGACATGCTACAACGCGAGCAAAGGAATTCTGTACGAAAACCTTCCAACAGACGTACCGAGACCCGAAGAAGAGGAGAACAAGCTGAGCGCCAGTGACGGTGGCGCAAGCCAAACGGTCGCTAACGACTGAATCCGGAACGTGTATGGTGTCCGACGCTGGGGACTAGCTTCGATCTCTACCTACAAAAGAACGTAGTGGTCACTCAGCGGATATTCTGTTCCGGAGTTGTTGTTTACCTCAGTAAACATTATCGGATAGGCTATAGATGGGTATATATACATCGATTTTGAGGGTAGATCTGGTTCCTGAGGTATCAATATCGACAAGTCAGTTTTGTCTGTGGATCGCTTTCCCTCTCGCGTTCTGTGCGGCTTCCATTACCGCTTCACTTAGTGTTGGATGCACATGGACGGTGGAACCGATGTCCTGAAGCTTTGCACCCATTTCGATCATGGCCGCGATTTCTGCAATCAGTTCGGATGCCTCCGGACCGACAATCTGTGCACCGATCACACGCTCAGTTTCTTTTGCGGCGACAATTCGGACAAAGCCTTCTGTCCGATTTGCTGTTAGTGCCCGTCCAGACGCCTGGAACTGGAACTCACCTGTAACTGGAGTAATACCCTCGTTCGCAGCTTCGTCCTCCGTCAGCCCCACAGTTCCGATTTCCGGATCGGTGAACACCGCAGCCGGGAGTGCACGGTAATCGACTGCGGCGGGCTCGCCGGCGATTACTTCCGCTGCAACTTCTCCCTCTTTCGATCCCTTGTGTGCCAGCATCGGCTCACCCGCAACGTCACCGACCGCGAAAATATGCTCCTTGTTCGTCCGACATCTGCTATCCGTTGGAATGAATCCCTGAGCATTGGTTTCGACGCCGGCATCGTCGATACTGAGCGTATCAGTCACCGGGCGTCTGCCGACGGCAACGAGTATTCTGTCGGCAGTGAGTTCTATCTCGCTATCATGCGCTGTCTCCTCCGCGGGAACAGCAGTCAGGACGGCCCCACCCTCCGATTCTTCCCAGCTGTCCGCCGTGTACCCGAAGTGGAAGTCGACGCCGAGACGCTCTGCTCGCTCCCGGACTATCGAGGCAATATCTTCCTGATAGCCGGGAAGCGCTTGCTCTAGCATCTCGATTACCGAGACGTCGCTCCCGAGTCGGCTGTAGACTGTCGCTAGCTCCATACCGATGTATCCGGCACCAACGATCACGAGTTCGTCGGGTACCGTTTCGAAGTTCAGAGCGCCATCGGAGGAAACGATACGGTCGTCGTCGAAGTCGAACCCTGGGACTTCAATCGGCCTGGACCCCGTTGCGATGATGCAGTGGTCGAATTTCAGTGATTCAGAGCCCTGCCCCTCTCCCTGATGGACGATTCTGATCTTGTTTTCATCAGCAAATTCGGCTGTTCCTTTCATCAGATTCACGCCGGCTGCCGTACATAATTGCTCGATACCGCTCGTTAGTTGGTCGACGAGTCCGTCTTTCCAGCTAATCATCTCGTCGAGCGCAACTGTTGGGTCTGCGTAAATCCCCAGTTCCTCCGCCTGGCCCGCCTCTGTTGCCAGTTCTGAACCGTTGAGCAGCGCTTTAGAGGGGATACAGCCACGGTTGAGACAGGCCCCCCCATACTCACCCTTTTCAACGAGCGTGACATCGAGATCAAGCTGTGCAGCACGGATTGCGGCAACGTATCCGCCAGGGCCCGCGCCGATAATCAGTACGTCAGTCGAGGTAGTGACATCTCCGACGACCATTATTCTAGTAGTAGCAGGTTTGGATTTCGTAGGTACTTCTGTACGGAGTTCGTGAACCGTGCGGCGTCTGCACCGTCGAGTACTCGATGGTCGAACGAGAGCGATAGTGTCATCACGTGACGTGGTTCTATCGTCTCTTCACCATCGGCTTCGACGACCCGTGGCTTCTTTTTGATCTCTCCCAGTGCCAAGATGGCGCTTTCCGGCTGATTGATGATCGGTGTTCCGTACTCCCCGCCGATCCCGCCGATGTTCGAGATAGTGAACGTCCCGCCACGCATTTCCTCCGGCGAAAGACTCCGTTCCCTCGCTCTCTGGGTTTTTTCGTTAGTTTCCGATGCGACTTCGAGCAGGCCTTTCGCATCAACATCCTCGACAACGGGAACCAGCAACCCGGCATCAGTTGCTGTTGCGACACCGATGTTGTAATACTGCTTTTCGACGATTTCTTCGTTTGCTTCGTCGAGGGAGACGTTTATCTGTGGGTTCTCTTGCAGGGCCGCGGCACACGCTTTCATCACGAACGGCATGTATGTCAGTCGGATATCGTGCTCCTCGGCCTCCTGCCTAAGGGTCGAACGAGCGTCGACCAGCGCAGTCACGTCGACCTCGTCCTGATGAGTGACGTGTGGGGCCGTAGATTTCGACTCCGTCATCGCGGCTCCAATCGTCTGCCTGATCCCGTTGTACGGCGTCCGAGACTCCGGGCGTGCCGACTCGTCAGCCGCTGCCCTCTCGGCGACTGCTTCTTTATCCTTTTTCTGTGCCTGCTGTTGGGCCTTTGCGTACTCTTGGACCGCTTCGAGCGTGACAAAGGGTTCTCCGTCCTTTCGTTCATCAGTGGGGACAGTATCGAGATCGATCCCTTCCTCCGCTGCGACGTGTCTGGTTTTCGGGACGGCCACCGTCGTCGCCCGGTCTGTCGTTTCTCTCGCCTGAACTGAGCTGACAGACTGCGTCGAAGGTGCCTGCTGTTTTTGTCGCTCTGCAGCAGCGGTCTGCTGGTTTGACTGCTCCTGAGTTGAGGAGTGAGAGCCCGTGTTCGCGTGCGCGCGAACATCTGACTCCGTTATGCGTCCCAGAGACGAGTCCGCAATGTTGGAGATATCGACGCCCAGTTCGCGGGCCAGACGCCGTACAGACGGCGGAGCGGCGACCTGGACGCGCTGTGTCACCGCTGGTTCTGACTGCGTATCTTCGGCTGGCTGTGTTGGTGCTTCGTCGGTTTGGTGCCCGCTGTCCGCAGTGGCGTCGTCTGCAGGCGTTGGTTCAGTTCCGTCCAGTTCGTCTTCACCATCGAGCTGGAAGACGATAATCACATCACCGACGGGGACGGTCTCACCTTCCGCAGCACGGAGTTCTTCGACGACACCGTTTACCGGAGATGGGACGTCAACGACGGCTTTGTCAGTCTCGACTTCCGCTACTGGCTGGTCTTCCGAAACTGAGTCGCCCGGCTCGACCCGCCATCGAAGCAGTTCGCCCTCAGCGACGCCTTCACCGACATCGGGTAGTTCGAATTCACGTACCATATTAGAACTCGACTGTTTCGCGGATGCCGTCCTGGATACGGACCGCCTGTGGTAAGTAGTAATCCTCTAGCGAATGGAGTGGCATGGGGGCATCGAAGCCGGCGATTCGTTTGATTGGCGCTTCCTGATGAACGAGCGCTTCTTCCTGAATCGTCGTTGCGATTTCCGCCCCTAGTCCCCCGGTCTTCGGCGCTTCGTGTACAATCGCGGCTCTTCCGGTCTTTTTGAACGAGTCAGTAATCGTCTCTGTATCGAGGGGTGACAGGGTCCGCAGGTCGATGACTTCGGCATCGATGCCGCGTGACTGGCTGAGATTCTCCGCAGCGATCAGGGCGGGGCGGGTCATTGCTCCCCACGTGTAAACTGAAATATCGCTCCCGTCACGCCGGACAGCAGCCTCACTCAGCGATACTTCATACGGTTTCGTCGGGACATCTTCACGGAAGGCGCGGTAGATCAACTTCGGTTCCAGGAAGATGACTGGATCCGGGTCGTGGATAGACGCCGCAAGCAGTCCCTTTGCATCGTAGGGCGTGCTCGGCGAGACGACCTTGAGGCCGGGCTCGTGCACGAAGAACGCTTCCTTTGACTCGGAGTGGTGTTCTGGGGCGCGAATCCCGCCGCCGTATGGAGCCCGTATGACCATCGGCACTGAATACTGCCCCTGGCTACGGCTCCGGAGGCGCGCAGCGTGACTGACGATCTGGTCGAACGCAGGGTACATGAAGCCCATGAACTGCATCTCGGGAACAGGCTTCATACCGGTCTGGGAGAGACCGATCGATGCACCGACGATGCCGGCTTCTGCCAGTGGCGTGTCGATGACGCGGTCTTCGCCGAACTCTTCGTACAGCTGGTCGGTGGCTCTGAAAACACCACCGTTCTTTCCGACGTCTTCGCCCAGAACGACGACGCTATCGTCCTGTGCCATCTCTGTGTACAAGCCGTCCTGTATCGCCTCCACGAGGGTGAGACTCTGGGCTTTCTGGCCCGCCTGTGTACTGGCTGTCGAACTCATTCCAGCACCTCCGAGAACGCGCCGTCGTCATACTTCTCGCGCAGCCTGTTCAGTTCGTCCCGCTGTTGTTCGAGCCGCGCTGGAACGTCCTCGTACACGTGCTCGACGATATTGTCCGGACTCGTCTCCGTCTGCTCCGCCGTTTCTATCGCCTCGCTGACTTCCTGTTCGATTCGGTCTTGGATCTCACTCTCGAGGTCGGAGTCGAGGATGCCCTCGTTGTACAGATACGTTTCGATGCGGTCCACAGGGTCGCGGTCCCGCCAGACTTCCTCCTCCGATTCGTCTCTGTAAACAGACGGGTCGTCCGCAGTGGTGTGCGCACCGAAGCGATACTGGACGGACTCAATAAGGGTTGGGCGTAGCTCCCCGGGACCCGGATTCCGGGCCTTCTCCAGTGCCTCACTGGCGACTTTGTAGACCGCCAGCGGGTCCAGCCCGTCGACTCGAACGCCGTCGATACCATATGCCTGTGCCTTTTCAGCGATGGTTTCGCTCGCGGTCTGTCGCTCTCGGGGGACCGAAATCGCCCATTGATTGTTGTTGCAGACGAACACTGCGGGGACGTCGAACACCCCGGCGAAGTTCAGTCCTTCGTGGAAATCTCCTTCGGAGGTCGCACCATCACCGAGATGACACAGGACAGCCGTATCGGTCTTTCCCTGTAGCTTGTGTCCCCACGCCATTCCCATGGCCTGTGGAACCTGGGTCGCAATCGGAATATACTCCGGCATCACGTTGACGTCCTCGGGGATTGCGTATCCTTCTCGATGACCCCTCAGTGGCTCGAAAAGGGATGCAAGGTCCATCCCGTGTGCGTACTTCGCTGCGTGTTCCCTGTAGGTCGGGAACAACCAGTCTTGCTCGGCAAGTGCCAGGCTCGTAGCGACCTGTGACCCTTCTTGTCCGGTCATTGGTGCGTACGTCGCTAGCCGCCCCTGTCGCTGGAAGCTGATCGCTCGCTGGTCGAAGTGACGAGCGAGCTTGATTGTCTCATACAGCTCAAGTAACTGCCTGTCTGAGATATCCGGAACAGACGCCTGTGGTAAGACGTCGCCTTCAGCATCCAGTATCTGGACGATATCCGAGTCTTCTCTGACGGCCGCTGGCACGTCCTTGCTTCCTGCTTCGTTTTTCATGTTCATTGTTTTCGATGATGTTTTATGTATTTGACAGCCGCTCCCTCAACAGACCCTGATAACCCGAACAGCCGCTGAGTACGGCTCTCCGAGCGTGTTCAAGGCTGGCGTTTTCCACCGGGCACAGGGACCACCTGTGTGCCGGCAGTCTACGCCAGTTTAAATGTCGAAAATGTAAAAAATGTAGCTGTGGAAGAGGGCAGTGCCCAATCCATTAACTGCCGGGACAGCTGACCTGCAGGGCAGGCGATAGGGTTCAAGCCCGGATGCATATGTGGAGTCTGACATGGTAGATACTTATTGTTTGTGCGATACTCGTTCACACGCCACAGTAGCTATCCCAGCGTGAACGGTGATAGATACTGGTCCGAGGAGTCGTGGCGACAGGAATACGTAAAATATAGTTGACTATTATATCCGCGTGTCCTATCTTGTGATGATGGTAACACAACATATATTCAGACGCTAATACGGCTAGGTCGATATAACGAGGTGCTGTGAAGAATTAAATACATTCAAACGTCTATAATTTCACGGGATCCGGATCCGCAGTATGGAAATCGGCTTGCTGATTATGGACCGTCAAGGACTCAACGACCCATCCGGCTCAACGGTCCGTACAGTTTCTCGCGTAGACCCTCTCCCGTGGCAATTGGCAGTTTCCAAGCCAGCGCTGGAGTACAGGAGCTACCCACCGAGGAAGTCCTCGCGAACCTGTTGGTCGTTGAGAAGTGCTTCACCACTGTCTTCGTGTCGGTTTTGTCCCTGCACGAGGACATACCCTCGGTCGCACCGCCGCAATGCCTCTTTGGCGTTTTGTTCGACGAGGAGAACGGCGGTTCCGGCGTCATTAATCTCGTCGATGCGGTCAAACATCTCATCGACGAGGTCTGGTGCGAGGCCTGCGCTGGGCTCGTCAAGCAGTAATAGATCCGGATCGAGCATGAGCGCACGGCCCATCGCTAGCATCTGCTGTTGCCCTCCGGACAGCGTCCCTGCCTTCTGCTCTGATCGCGTTTCGAGTATCGGGAACCGGTCGTAAACCGCCTGTAGCCGCTCTTCCGGGAACTGGTCCAGCGTGTATGCACCCATCTTGAGGTTCTCCGTGACCGTCAGCGGCTCGAACACGTTGTTGCTCTGAGGGACGAAGCTCAACCCATACGAGATGATATCTTCCGGCTGTTCGCCGGCGATATCGCGGTCATCGAATACGATCTCACCCCCCATATACGTCGTCAGTCCGAACACTGACTTCATCACAGTGGATTTGCCCGCACCATTAGGGCCGACGATGGTGATGTACTCCTCCTGCCCGACCTCCATATCGACGTCTGTGAGAATCTGCAGATCACCGTACCCGGCGTCAAGTTGCTGTACTGACAACAGACTCATATTTTCACCTCTTCTCCGAGGTAGGCATCAAGCACTTTGTCGTTGTTCTTGACTGCGTCCGGTTGTCCCTCTGTGAGAACACTCCCCTGATGCATCACGATGACCGTATCGCAGTTGTTCATGATAACGTCCATGTCGTGTTCGACGAAGAGGAAGGTGTAGCCCTGCTCTTTGAGCGTATGTAACCGGTCGATGAGTTTCTCCTCGAGCGTCGGATTGACTCCCGCAAGCGGTTCATCCAGCAGTACCATCTCGGGGTCGGTCATGAGCACACGCGCCATCTCAAGCAGCTTTCGTTGCCCCCCTGAGAGATTGCCGGCAGATTCATGCGCGACGTGCTCGATCTCGAACAGTTCGAGCATCTCCCAGGCCTGTTCTCGGAGTTCCTTTTCCTGTTCGACGACCTGTGTTCTAGCTCGTGGGAGGACCGCTCGCCAGACTGCTTCGCCAGCCTGATTCTGTGGTGCCAGCATCAGGTTTTCCAGTACGGTCATCTCCGATAGCTCTCGTGCGATCTGGAAGGTTCGGACGAGGCCCTGGTTTGCGACCTGATCCGACCGGTACCCCGTTATCTCCGTGTCGTTGAACTCGACTTCCCCTCCATCCGGACGTTGTACACCGGTAATCAGGTCGAACGTCGTCGACTTGCCAGCCCCATTCGGACCAATCAGACCGGTGATCGACCCCTTTTCGACGTGGAAAGAGACGTCAGCGACAGCGGTAATACCACCAAACGTCTTTCGTAGATTCTCCACTTTGAGTATCTGTTCTTGCTGTCCCTTCTGAGTCTGGTCGTTCCGTGCTGAGTGCGCGTTCTTACTCATTGTCGTCCTCGCGAGTCGCCTGTTGTGAGAGGGCAACGCTCGATGCGATTGCTTTTCGGTGGCCAAGCAGGCCGTCCGGATGCCGTTGCATGAGATACACCAGAACGATACCTAATAGCATGAGACGGAGCGCGGAGATGCTCACGTCTTGCACAGAATAGGCCAGCAGCGGCGTGATATCAAGGGTCCCCAGTTCGGCAAGCGCACCGACAAGCGTGTCGGGGGCGTTGCTGAGCTGGAGGTACTCTGCCACGACCCGGCGGATGAACGAAGGCCCCTCGAAGAGCAGGCTCGCAAACAGGGCACCGCCGACGATACTCCCCGTTGGTGACCCGGTCCCACCGATAAACAGCGCAATGAAGATATAGAACGTCTGTATCGGTTTGAACATCCGTGGCGATGCATAGCCCCCGGAGAGCCGCCAAAGGATGGCGATCAGGCCCATGAGCGCACAGCCGAGCGCGAACGTCTTGATCTTGAACAGGCGCGTGTCTTTTCCCAGCGCCTGCGTGACCTGCTGGTCCTCGCGGATGCTCTTGAGGACCCGTCCAAAGGGAGACTTCCCGATACGGATCATCAGCCAGTACAGAAGGCCGAGACAGAGACACAACGCAACCACGTACGCCCAGCCGATGACCAGCGTCTGCTCAATTCCCAGTGGTTCCACGGCGCTGAATATCGCTGCACCTAGGGCATTTGGCGCTGGGGCTGTTGCGGCCGGATCTGTGTAAAAGAGAATCCGGATCGGGTTCGATGGCAGGGACAGCCCCGTCGCACCGCCCGTTCCGAATGCAACGCCGGCGATGCGAGTGTTCGCAAACTCCGGCGCACGGAGTGTGAGGCGGACGATTTCCGAGAACGCGACAGTGACAATCGCAAGATAGTCGGCACGAAGTCGGATCGCAGGCAACGCTGCGAGGCCGCCGACGATCCCAGTCACGAGGATAGCACCCACAATCGCGACCGGGAGCGGTAGCCCGAAACCGGGCGGACTGGCCGTCACTGGGGCGGTCAGTATCCCCATCGTGTACACACCGATTGCCATGAACCCGGCCGCTCCGAGATTGAACAGGCCCGCGTATCCCCACTGGAGGTTCAGTGCCAGCGCTAACATTGCATAGATCGCCGAGAGGAACGCGACACGACGGAGCGTGTTGACTGTGCCATTCAGCTGGAATCCAAGCACGACACTGAAAAGCGCGTACAAGCCCCCGATCGCGAGTGCCAGGGCGATGAGCAAGCGCACGTCGTTGTTACCAAGCCAGCCCTCAGCCCACGTCTGGAGAGAGCCAGTACTCATGCCGTCGTCCTCCCACTGAACAGTCCCGACGGGCGTACGAGCAGCATGACGATCATGATAACAAACGCCGCAACCAGCAGGAAGCTGGCTGGAATCCAGACGAGCGCGAGTCGGCTCGCGATGCCGAGAATGACGCCGCCGACCATGGCGCCGTAGATCGAACCGACACCGCCGAGGATGACCGCTGCGAACACCAGTAGCAGCAGGTCCCACCCCATCGTCACTGTGAGCGTCCCCTGCTGTAGTGCGATAAGAAAGCCTGCACACCCGGTAAGCCCACCGCCGATAATCCAGGTGAGTTTGACAACGCGCTCCGTCGGGATGCCCGTGACTTTTGCGAGATCCTTGTTCGCAGCCATTGCACGCATCGCCGTGCCGATTTTGGTGTACTGGAGCAGAATGTGAGTGCCAAGCATCAGAAGTGCGGCGACGACGACCAGCGTAATCTGGTGTCCGCCGAACGTGACGCCCGCAATAGTGAACTGGGGGACGTTGCCACCTGTCAGCCCACGGCTGTCAGTCAGGAACGAGTAGGTGAGGAAATTACGGAGGAACAGTGCGACGCCGACACTGGCAATCATCAGCGTCACACCATCGGCACTGCGCATCGGTTTGAACACGATACGATCCAGCAAAAGCGAGAGGGCGGCTGTCAGGACCGCAGCGACGAGTAAGCCAGCCAGAAGCGCCAGTGGGGTATTGACGACATTGATCCCGAGCTCGTTCGAACCGACTGCGATTGGGCCACCGATAAGGATGAGCGATTCGATAGAGAACTCACCGAGTCCGGCAATCAGAAAGGCCGTCGCCCAGCCGGCGAACGCACCGCTCGTAATCAGATCACCGTGGGCAAAGTTCGCGAAGTTGAGAATACTGTATGTCATCGAGAGGCCGACGCCGGCCAGTCCAAGTGACATTCCAAGCACCAGCCCGTTCCAGAGATAACTCACGAGGTCTGTGACGGCAATTGTTCCAGTGCCTAACTGTCGAAAGATGTCGAATACGAGAAACACGCCGATAACTGCGAATATAGCGAGTACTGGGCGGTTGTATACCAGATTCTGTCCACGGCTGTAGTAGTCTCGTGCCGCCATACTTTGGTGCTCTGTACCCAGTGTTAAAAATCTTGATGTAAAATCGTCATAGAATCCCATGGAACCGAAGATATGCGTCGATTTCATGCTAGTATTACACACGGTACCAGTTGACACTACTAGACAGGTGACAGATAGATCAGACGGGCTTTGCAACCGCAGGTGTCGATAGCAGGATTTGGTGCACGATTGCGTACGCATACGCCCGCGACGAGAGATATGACACCGCTCATCGGATGACGAATATGAAACCGCTTGCTGGAGGGAAAGTCAGTCGCGACTCCCTGGTGTTGCCCTACAGAGAGTTCGTGACCGTTCGCATCACTTCCAGCGCCTCTTTCAGTTCAGCTGTGCTCGTGGCATACGAAATGCGCGCCTGCCCCTTGCCACTCGGCCCAAACGCTTCGCCGGGGACGACGATAACATCGTTGTCCAGCATCTTCTGAGTCCATCCGGCCGGGACGTGGGGCATCGCGTAGAACGCGCCCTTCGGCACTGGCGTGTCGAGACCGATGTCCTCTAACCCATCGAGAAGGACATCTCGGCGCTCCTCGAAGGCCGACACCATCTCCCTCACCGGTTCCTGTGGGCCGGTAAGCGCCGCTTCGGCAGCGTACTGTGATGGGGCACTGGCACACGCCTGCACGTACTGGTGCACCCGGAGCATCCGTTCGATTCGCTCCGAACTGGCCGCCACCCACCCGAGCCGCCACCCTGTCATCGAGTACGTTTTTGAGCAGGCACTGGCCTGAATTACCCTATCGGAGCTAGCGAATTCCGCCGGAGAATGGTGTTCACCATCGAAGACGATCTTCTCGTAGACCTCATCGGAGAGGCAAATGACTTCGTGTTCATCCGCTATCCGCGCGAACTCTGCCATGTCTTGCTTCGATTGCACTGCACCGGTGGGGTTCGCGGGGCTGTTAACGATAAACAGAGACGTGTTGTCCGTAATGGCATTCTCGACAGCAGCGGGGTCGAGGGTCAGGTCATCTCTGAGTTCGACCCGCTTTGGCTCGCCGCCAGCGAGTAGCACCAGTTGTTCATAGGCCAGAAACCCGGGGTCGGGGCAGAGCACTTCGTCGCCTGGCTCGACGTGGGCTTCGATCGCGACGTGAATCGCCTCGCTTGCGCCGGCAGTGGCGATGATGTTTTCCGGCGGTATGTCCTGACCGTTATCAGTTGCATAGCGGTCACTGATGGCCTCTCTGAGTTCTGGAATGCCCTTGTTGGACGTGTATGAATCACCCATCCCGTCCCGAATCGCACTCACCGCTGCCTCCCGGGCGTGTTCTGGAGTTGGGAAATCAGGCTGACCGAGACCCAGATTTATTGCGTCTTCGCCTGCCGCCTCGAAGACTTCTCGGATGCCGCTGATATCCATCTCTTCGACGCGTGCTGCGTACTGAGACATCAGTTCATGAGTATAACGGTATTTGATTATAGTCTTTCGGTTGTACGACAGGTACCGTCCCTCCACCTTGCCAGACGGTATGATGATAGTTTCTATCTGAGGTACGACAGTGGTACAAAGGCCACCTGAGTTGTCGTATCTGAAGAGTAATTGTAGTCAGGAGTGGGAACGCCCAGCGGTACTTCGATTACACCTCCACCTGCTCGATATTCTCTGTGCCGTCCTCTGTGTACCTGAAGTAGTTGTACACGGCGCTTGCCAGGTCCCCATTGTCGTCAAACTCAACTGGGCCCGAGACACCCTGATAATTGATTTCGTTTCCGTCAGCCGCCAGTGAAACGCCCTCCCCCAGGTTTTCGGGTCCGACTGTTTCGCCACCGGGATCTGTGACTGCCCGCATTTGATCGCGAATTGCGGCCCCGGCATCTTCACCGGCTGCCGCGCGTGCCAGCATCAGAACCGCCGCAGCATCGAACGACTGCTGATTGAACGGCCCCGGTGCAGAGCCGTACTCCTCTTCGTATGCAGATCTGAAGTACTCGATCCCCGGTCCGGCCGAGGACGGATTGGTCCCGCGGACGTTTGTCATATCGTGACCCACATTCCCAGGCAAGTCATCCGCTCTGAGTCCGTCCGGCACCAGGATATCCATGTCCGCTCTGTCGAAGTTCTCGTAGAAATTCCGGAAGATCTTGTTCCCGCTCTCCGGGTAGCCGATAATCACGAGCGTCTCCGGGTCACCGTCAAGGACGTTTTGCAACTGTGACGTGTAGGAGGAACGACCCGCCGAGTACGAGACCTGATTCAGGACCTCCCCACTGTATTCCTCTTCAAACGTCTTCGTGAATCCGTTTGACAAGCCGTTCCCGTACGCGTTATTCAGAAAGAGAATAGCTGCGCTCTCTTTCTCGAGCCGTTCGGCCGCGATCTGTGCCAGTAGCGATCCCTGCAGCTTGTCCGTTGGCGGCGTTCGGTACACGAAGTCGTTATCTTCCAGTGTGGAGACATCCGGCGACGTCGCCGATGGCGAACACATCACGGTCTGATTCGGAATTGCGACATTCTCTGCGACCTGGAGTGTCACCGATGACGCCAATCCCCCGCAAATTATCGGATACCCACCGTTCACGAGGGCTTCTGCGCCACTCACACCCCGGCTCGGCTTGGTCTCCGTATTCTCAAACTGCGTATCGACCGAGAACCCGTTGTCCGCGTCTCGGACCTGTTTGACAGCTAGTTCTGCTGCATCCCGAATTGCGGGGCCCACTTCAGACAAACCACCCGTTACCCCCATTAGGATGCCCATTCTGATGGTGTTGTCACTACTACCACCGTCTGTCGAACAGCCTGCAAGTCCGACAGCGCCTGCAGCACCAATGCTCTTCATCACAGTTCGACGGCTGACTGTATCGTGCATCGCAACACTCCCCATGACACAATCTTTCGTGATAAACGTTATTATGAACCGTAGCGGTTCTGTGCAGATACGAAACGAGCCCCGAGAGGGAACGAGTCCGAGCCAGTCTCGAACACACCGATACGTAGACGATCATCATCTGACGGACTCGTGTTGTCCACGCTGTCGAGTGCGTGCCGCACCAATCCCGATACTCGTTCGAACTATACGAACGGTGTCGGGACAGGGCGTCGTACGTGCCCTGTGGTCTCGACAGCGCGCTTCTAGCCCACATAGGCACAGGTATCCGATACGAGAGTTCTGATTCGACCGTGTAATCGGTCACCAGCGCTGGACTAGCTATGCCGAACGCGTAGTCCGGTTCTCGCATCGGAATGCAGTCTCAGATTCGGCGATCCGTCGTCACTCTCCGCTGGTACAGGTAATTATCCGGAGGACTCTGGTATATAAATCAATCGTAGAGCATGGTGGTTCGAATCAGTAGAACGAACAGACAGCCAGACCCACTGTATCCCCGTATGTAACTTGATGGCTGAGTTCCATCTGCTACGGGCCCCTCGAAACCACTACGAGTCTTCGTAGTAGAATGTGTTACATCTATATGATTGTAACACCGTGCGAAGATCGTGGGACAAACACTGTTACAGTAGTAACGGTGTAACCCACCGGCCGACTGTCCGATGCTCCAAGATGCAGTTGTCTTACTCAGCAGACCATATTTTACTTAGAAGGGCTTTACCGACCCTCAGTCGATTTATTACTCCAACAATATACGAATATATGTGTGCTACGTTGGGATTTGCTCTGTTCTAACTATTAGAACATTTTTGTGGGCAATAACAGAGAGTACGAGCCCCAGAAAAGTTGTGTCCGCTAGAAACTGGTACTATGGCAGGATCGAATTACTTGAACCCCCGACAGTACATCTTGTTCCGCAGGGCTCCGGGTGTATGGTTACCCAATCATGATTGCTGTAGCGTTGCACCCCAAACTCTATATCTTGGGAGTTACCCACAGTGGGACGTAACGCGATAATAGATAATGACTCCCAAATTCACTACCCATGACTGAAACAGGAAAGCGCCTTGTCGAAGAACTGGACGAGCAAGGCGTCGAGTACGTCTTCGGATATCCCGGTGGTCGTGCCATCGAGATTCTCGACCACGTTCCTGATGCCGACGTCGAGATGGTCCGACCACGCGATGAGCGCGAAGCCAGCGTCATGGCCGAGATGCACGGCCGACTCACCGGCAATCCCGGGGTCCTCGCAGGACAAGGGCCCTGGATCGGGAGCCTCGGTGCAATCGGCCAGATGGAAGGGAAACTCGCTTCCTCCCCAATGGTCGTTATTACCGAGGCAAGCGAGCGTGGCGACTATTCCACGCTCGCGCCGTACCAGCAGGCTCGCGGTGACTACGGTGGGCTGGACCTGCCGTCAGCACTCGATGCCTACACTAAGGAAAACTGGTTCCCCCGCTCACCAACCGAGACAGTACGCAGCCTCCAGCTCGCGTTCAAACACGCGACTGCCGGCCGGCCGGGGCCAACGGCAATCATCCTTGACGGCGACGCCGTCACCGAGGAGATGCCCGAAGACCCGATTCCCCCGGTCTGGGACGGCCACGATCAGGTACAGAACTGGGAATCGCGACCAGCCCGCGAGGATGTTCAGACAGCGATAACAGCTCTGAGCGAAGCTGACCGACCGGTCATCATCGCCGGCAACGGCGTTCACGCGGCCGACGCCTACGACCAGCTCGAAACTGTCGCTGAGGCTACTGATGCCGTCGTCACGACCTCCTATCTCGGCAAGTCGACGTTCCCCGAAACCCACGACCTGGCTGCGGGCGTTATCGGCTCCTTCGGTCACGAAGGGGCAAACCAGGTTGTCAGCGAAGCGGACGTCCTCCTCGTCGTGGGCTGTCGCATGAACCCGATGGACACGAACTGGCAGTCCCCGGAGTTCATCCGGCCCGACGAGCAGACCATCATCCACGCTGACATCGACACACGCAACGCTGGCTGGGTCTACCCCGCAGATGTCGCACTCATCGGTGATGCCGCACAGAGTCTCGACGACTTGGCGGCGACCCTCCCTGAGAGTGCTGGAAACGACTGGGCACGCGATCGTGCGGCCGCAGCACAGGAGTCGTTTTACGCCCCTAGATGCGAGTCGGATGCATCGCCGATTAAGCCACAGCGTGCGGTCAAAGAGATCGAGGCCGTCGTTGATTCAGAGACGATAGTCACCGCCGACTCCGGAAACAACCGATTCTGGTTGCTGAACTACCTTCAGACACCGGACACCGGGACCTACTACGGGAGTGGTGGCGTCGGCGCGATGGGGTGGGCAACGCCGGCCGCGGTGTCCGCCGCCATTACCACGGAGAAAGATGTCATCGCCGTCGCCGGCGACGGTGGCTTCACGATGACGATGACCAGTGTGGAGACAGCCGTCGAGAGCGGCGTCACGCCCACGTTCGTCGTCCTCAACGACACCAGCCTGGGGATGGTCCGGCAGATGCAACACGAGGAGGGCGACATCGCTGGCGTCGAGTTCCACGACACCGACTTCGTGAAGGCAGCCGAGGCCTTCGGCGCTGAAGCGACGCAGGCAGTGACTCCTGCTGAACTCGCGGCTGCACTCGAAAACGGGACTAGCGCCGATGTTCCGTTCGTCATCGACGTTCGCATCGACCGTGATGAAGAGATGGTGGAGTCCCTCCAATCATCGTTCTACAAAGAAGTCGGCGGGCTCCACGAATGAAGTCCCGAACACGGGTCAGCAAAGAATATAAATCAAATACCGACCACACATTGATACGACAATGACAGATACGACAGTACTCGTCACTGGCGGAACCGGCTTCCTCGGCTCGTATGTGGTCGAGGACCTCATCGAACACGGCCACGACGTCGTCGCCTACGACCTCTCGACGGACGACCACATCCTCTCGAAGTTGGGTGTCGCCGACGATGTGACCATCAGGCGCGGTGACGTCTCGGAGGCGACGGACGTGATCCGTGCGGTCAAAGAGACGGGGACGACACACGTCGTTCACCTTGCGGCACTGCTGACGAACACAGCACGGGACAACCCCCGGGCTGGCCTCGATGTCAACATCAAGGGGACGAACAACGTCTTCGAGGCCGCGCGCACCCTCGACGACCAGATAGAGCGTGTCACCTGGGCTTCCAGCGCTGCGGTGTACGCGCCGCCACACAACTACACTGCCGAATACGTCGACGAGGACGAACTTGTCTATCCCGATACGCTCTACGGCGCGACCAAAGAGTACAACGAACATCAGGCCCGTGTCTACCACGAGGATTACGGGGTTGACCACGTCGGACTCCGTCCGACTGTGGCGTATGGCCCCTACCGCGAGACCGGCGGGTCGGCGTTCCTCGCAAACATCATCGAGAAGCCGGCACTCGGTGAGCCGTTCAGCGTCGAATACGGCGACCAGGTGATCGACTGGCAACACGCCCGCGATATCGCACAGGCGTTCCGGAAAGCGACGTTCGTCGACGAGGACCATCTCAGCCAGCGAATCTACAACGTCCGTGGCGTCCTCGCGACGATCCGTGAAGCCGCCAACGCTGTCCGGGAAATCGTCCCGGACGCCGACCTCGATGTCTCCGACGAGGGCGAACTCCCCTGGACCCAGAATCTCGATATGACCGCCGCGCAGGAGGACCTCGGCTACGAGGTCGAGTACAACCTCGAATCCGGGTTCCGGTCCTACATCGACACGCTCCGGGAAGAAAACGGGCTCGAACCGCTCTGACACACCTCCGACCGTCGAATTGTGACATGTGTCTCGTTGGTGCTCGTTTTTCGCGCAGTGGATCAGAATGAACCCAGTGTTTGATTAGGGACCTCCCTGTACGCATAGGTGATGTACGAGCGCGACTTCATGGAAGGAACGCGTGGCACCATGGCCGTCGACTGGGAAGAGCGGATCGACGTCCAGCGGATGCGACGCGAGCGGAAAGAACGAGCCCTCGACCGGCTGCAGGACTCCGAACTCGGGTCGATGCTGCTGATCAATGACCCGAATGTCCGGTATATCACCGGGCTGGCGATGACCGGCGGGAGCGGGGCAGACCATTACACGCTCCTGACTGAAAACGGCGACGTGGTCCACTGGGACACTGCGGATCACGCATCGAACCAGCGGTTCAACTGTCCCTGGCTCGACGACATCCGGTATGCCTGTCCCGGACTCGGAAACGTGCCCCGGGCGTCAGGCAGCGCTTCCGCGCGCGACTGGCTCAAAGACAAGATGGCCGAGACGGTGTACACGGCCATGGAGGAGTACGGTGTCGACCGGGAACCGATGGGCATCGACGTGGGGAACGGGACGCTAATCCAGAAGTTCGAGGACCGCGGCGTCGATGTCGACAGCAGCGCGGCGACCGATATCATGCTCGACGCGCGGAAGACCAAAACCCGCGACGAGATCGAGTGTCTGCGACAGGTCGCTGCCATCTGTGAGGCAGGCTTCCAGAAGATTACGGAGAGTGCAAAACCGGGCAAGCGCGAATCAGAAGTCTGGGGCGATGCGGTCGGCGAGCTCTGGGGGCACGGCGCAATGGCCCAGGGTGGCTACGTGACTTCCGGCCCGAACACCTGGCCGAAACACCAGGCGAACACGACCGATCGAATGATTCGGCCGAACGACCTCGTCTACGCGGATTTCTACAACATCGGCTATCTGGGCTACCGCTCCTGTTACTACCGGACGTTCAGCATGGGCGAACCGACGCAGGCACAGAAAGACGCCTACGAAAAAGCTCGTGACGACCTCTATGACGTCCTCGAACGGATCGAGCCAGGGGCCACGACCGACGAAATCTGCAAGGGCTTCCCCGACAGAGAGGATGAGCATATGGACTGGTACGACGCCGACGAGTTCTGGCAGATGACGACCAACCACTGGGCCCATGGGCTGGGGCTACAGCTCTACGAAACGCCGCTCATCTGGCGCGGACTCTCGCCGGACCACCCGATCGAAATCGAGGAGGGCATGACGATGGCTGTCGAGACGATGCAACCCGCGGAGCGGCAGGGCGTCCGCGTCGAAGAGATGGTCGTTGTCCGCGAGAACGGCGTCGAGATCCTTAGCGAATGGCCCGTTTCGGAGATTACGCGGATCGACTACTGACTGACAGATATCGCGGCCGGTCTCACGTACTGTTCGGTTGCCGGCATGCCACTACCGTTAAGTCGGTTGCGCCGTAACGGAAATTTATGCAACTGGGAACAGGCCTGTTTACCTGTCAGCAGCGCCCGGACGACGACCGCGAAACCAGCGAGATTTACGACGAAATGCTCGAACTGGGGGAAGTTATCGACAACGCGGGCCTCGATAGCGCCTGGGTCTCAGAGCATCACTTCCTCGACGACGATTATCTGTCAGGGGTCACACCGGCACTCGGGGCGTTGGCTGCAGTCACCGACAACATCGAAATCGGGTCCTGTATCGCGCTCGCGCCGCTGTATGACTCAATCCGGCTCGCTGAGGATATCGCGACGGTCGATCAGATCTCCGGTGGGCGAACGACGCTCGGGATGGCCATCGGCTCCAACGTCTCCGAGTTTGACGCCTTCGGGATTCCCGACGACGAACGGGCTGAACGGCTAGCCGATACGGTCGACACGCTTCGCGGTGCCTGGTCCGACGGGCCGCTCGACTACGAGCCGGAATTCCACGACATCTCGTCGGACGTCACTGTGACGCCGAAACCTGCAGACGACGTTCCCCTCATGCTTGGTGGGGCATCGCGTCCTGCCGTCCGGCGGGCCGCCCGGACCGCTGACGCATGGTGTGCCCCGTCGTCGCTGTCAGTCGGTGGCGTCCGGAAGCGCGTCGAAGACATCCGAAACGTCCGTGACGACGAGGATATCGAGGGCGACTTTCAGATATATGTCCTCCAGCACGGGTTCGTCGGTGACTCCCGCGAGGACGCATGGGCGCAGATGCGCGACGGCTACCTCTACATCCAGCGCCGATACGAGGAGATATTCTCCGGCGAGACGGTTGCAGAACTCGACGAAGAGAGCAAACAGGAACTCAAAGAACAGGCTATCTTCGGGACGCCCGAACAAGTCACGGCGGAACTCGAAGCGTACCGTGAGGCACTGGGCGACGACATTCACTTCATTTTCCGGACGTACCACCCCGGAACCGGAACGCAGGAGATGGCCGAGTGCATCCGGCGGTTGGGTGAAGAGGTGCAGCCGAAGATCAGCTATAGTAGCCATTGAAATTCAATGCACACCCGATCGCACGACGGCAGTGCGATCGGTGTGTAAATCGTTTCAATTGTTACTATAGGACTGGCACATGATGTCGGTGACTGTTGGAACATCAGATACCGTCTGACCCGAAGGGGATGCGACACCACAAGCGCCAGTAACTCCCTCGGTGCCGCCCGTGTGTTTCGGACCCTCCTGAACACCAATACTTATTTCCCCAGGTGAAGAACCGAATTGATGAGTATGGACATCGAAGCATTCTTCCAGAACATGCCGTTTGCCGACCTGCTCGATATCGAGATAACCACTGTCGATAACGGGCACGCCGAAGGCCATATCGAAATGCGGGAAGAACTGTCGTGGAACGAAGAGCAGATAATGGCTCACGGTGGCGTTACGTTCACCCTCGCTGATACCGTTGGCGGAGCCGCTCTCGTGTCCCTCGTCGACCAGCCGGTGCCGACCATCGATATGCGCATCGATTACCTCGAAGCCGGAACAGGAGACCTCAGAGCGGAAGCAGATGTAGTTCGTCACGGTGGTGACGTTGGCGTCGTCAATGTGGAAGTGTACGCCGAAGACGGTACACAGGTCGCAGATGCGCGCGGCGTCTACAAGACGGGATAGCTCGATTGCAGCGACTGCACAGCTTCCGGACACTGTCACAGCCACGTGAATCCAATGTCAGACTCACTCACAGCACTCGAAGCGGTACAATACGAGCCGAGCGAGGCGTTCGTCACCCAGAGCAACGTCTACGCGTTCATGCAAGAGCACGGCATCGAGAACTTCGAAGAACTCCACAGACGGACAGTCACCGATATCGACGGTGAGCCGGCGTCCGGACTTGACTGGTTCTGGGATGAGATAGTCGATTATCTCGATCTGGAGTTTTACAAGGAGTACGAGCAGGTCCGCGATGACACAGACGGCCCGCAGTTCACGGACTGGTACGTCGGTGGGGAACTCAATATCGCTCACAACGTCGTCGACCGTCACGCAGCCCCCGACTCTGAAAACCGAAATACAGTCGCGACAATCTGGGAAGGAGAGGACGGAACAGTCCGTGAGGTCACCTATCACGAACTCCACCAACAGGCCAATCGTGTCGCTAATGCACTCGAAGAGCGCGGTATCGGAATTGGTGACACCGTCGGGCTATACATGCCGATGGTCCCGGAAATCGTCCCACTGCTGTATGGCTGTTTCAAGGTCGGTGCGATTGCCGTCCCTATTTTCTCCGGCTTCGGAGTCGACGCAACAGCAACCCGCATCGAAGACGCCGAGTGTTCGGTCCTGTTCACCGGCGATGGTTTCTACCGCCGGGGAAGCGAAATCGACCTGAAGTCGGCCGCGGACGAGGCTATCGAGGTGGCCGGTCACGTCGAACACACCATTGTCTATAATCGGCTTGGTTCTGCGGAGTCTGCCCTCCCGTGGGACCCCAATCATGACGAATGGTGGGCGGATGCAGTCGGGTCCCAATCCGCCGACTACGAGACCCAGTCACTCCCCGCCGACCACGAGTCGATGTTGCTGTACTCATCCGGGACAACAGGCAAACCGAAGGGCATCGTCCACACACATGCTGGCGGGCTCGTCCAACCGGCGAAAGAAATCTTCTTTTCGTTCGACCACAAGCCCGCAGACCGGTTTTTCTGGGTCTCGGACATCGGCTGGATGATGGGGCCGTGGACGCTGATCGGCAATCACGCCCACGGTGGTACCGTCTTCATGTATGAAGGGGCACCCGACTATCCCGAGCCGGACCGGTTCTGGGAAATGATCGACACCCACAATCTGTCGGTGTTCGGGATTTCACCGACAGCGATCCGTTCGCTACAGAAGCACGGCGACGAGTGGCTCAATGGGCACGACCTTTCGACGCTGCGCCTACTAGGCTCGACCGGCGAGCCGTGGGACCCGGACTCCTGGGAGTGGTTTCTGGAGAACGTCGGCGACGGCACGACACCGATTATGAACATCTCCGGGGGAACGGAGATCTTCGGCTGTTTCCTCCAGCCGACGCCGCTCCACTCGCTGAAGCCAGGGACGCTCGGTGGCCCGGCGCTCGGCATGGACATCGACGTCGTCAATGCACAGGGGGAGTCCGTTGCCGAAGCCAACGAGAAGGGGTATCTGGTCTGTCAGTCGTCAGCGCCGTCGATGACAAAATCGCTGTGGAGCGGTGACGAGCGGTACCTCGAAGAGTACTGGTCGCGGTTCGGCGATATGTGGGACCACGGCGACTGGGCGCAGAAAGACGAGGACGGCTTCTGGTTCTTACACGGTCGGTCGGACGATGTCCTCAACGTCGCCGGCCGGAAGGTCGGCCCGGCCGAAGTCGAGAGCGCACTTATCGAACACGATGCGGTCAACGCCGCTGTTGCGATCGGAGCGGACGACGAAACGAAGGGGACTGCGGTTGTCACATACGTTATCCTCAACGAGGAGTACGAGGAGTCAGAGGACCTTCGCGAGACATTGCGCACGCGAGTCGGGACAGCGCTTGGCAAGCCATTCCGTCCGCGTGAAGTTCGCTTCGTCGATGAATTTCCGGAGACCCAGTCCGGGAAGATTGTGCGGCGAATCATTCAGAATGTCTACGAGGGCGCAGAGCTGGGTGATCTCTCAAGTATCGAAAACCCCGACGCAATCGACGGAATCGACAACGCGCGGTAAAATACTTCCCTGTCTGGTTGTGACTGTTTTCGGACATAGGCAAAAGCGAGAACGCAATCGACCTCGCTACGATACTATCGAACCACGGCGGAGGACGGAAGCGCGGCCGGCGTCTACGTAAAGCTCACACCGACATCGTGCATATCCTCGTTGTATCGAGCGATGTTGATGAGCAGTGGCGTCAGACTCTCGACTTCCGCGGCGTTCGAAAGCGGCCCAGCAGGGATCGGTCGGACGCCCGCAAGATCAGCAGTCAGCGACACGACTCGGTCACTAACCGCCGAGTCGTCCGCGACTACCAGCGTATCCACATCGAGCGTGGCCTCTAGATCCGACAGCCGATCCGCTGCGAGGTTGTGGAACGCACCAGCCACTGGAACAGATTCAGGCGCCCGCTCCGCGACAAACTCGGTAACGCTCCCCGTCGATGGTGGTCGGTAGTGAAGTCCGTCCCCATCGCCGTTCATCCCGACAGCGGGGCTAATGAGCAGTTGGTCCGAGAGCGCGTCATCTTCTGCCAGTGCTTCAACTGTATCGCCGACGTGATGTGGCGGAATGGCCAAGATAACCACGTCTGCACTGGCCGCGGCGCTACTGTTGTCCGTCCCGTTGATTTCAGTCTCGACACCGTGAGCGGCCAACCGTTCTTCATACGTTCTGGCTCGCTCGCTGGCTTTTGCAGCGTCCCGCGAGCCGATCGTAATCGCATGGTCCGTGTCGGCGGCAAACCGCATCGCGAGTCCCTCACCGATGTCACCAGTACCGCCCAGTATAGCTAACTCCATGCACTCGCATAACGCCCCGTGAAACAAGAAGCTTTGTCCTGTCACCGAAATCGCTGGCTGCCGTGGGCTGCTGCCAGCAGACGGGAATCGAGCGCGTCAGCAATAGAAGCACCACCCAGTGGCAAACGCGAACGGTTATTCGATCCAGACCGTCTTTTTGTTGACGAACTCTTTGATTCCCATCTCCGAGAGTTCACGACCGTAACCGGCGTCTTTGATGCCGCCGAACGGGACCCGTGGATCTGATTTGGTCATCTCGTTGATGTAGACACAGCCCGCGGAGATGTCTCGTGCCAGACGCTGGCCGCGTTCCCGGTCCGCCGTCCAGAGGCTTGCACCAAGGCCAAACCGGGTGTCGTTCGCGACTTCGATTGCTTCCTCTACATCAGCGACCTCGTAGACGGTCGCCACTGGGCCGAACGTCTCCTCGGTGTCAGCGGGGCACCCTGAGGGGACGTCAGTCAGTACTGTCGGTGGATAGAAGGCCCCCGGCCGGTCAAGCGGTTCGCCGCCAGTCAGCACCGTTGCACCGGCGTCAACGCTGGCCTGTACCTGATCGTGGAGTTCGGCCATCAGGTCTGGGTCAGCCTGCGGGCCGACATCGGTTTCGTCGGACATCGGGTCGCCGACAGTGAGGTCTTCGAAGGCAGCGACGAGCCCATCAACGTACTCCTCGTAGACGTCCGTGTGAACGATGAAACGCTTGGCGGCGATACACGACTGGCCGCCGTTCAGTGTCCGTGCTTGCACCCCAGTTTCGAGGGCCGCATCGAGGTCTGCGTCGTCGAGGACAATAAACGGGTCAGACCCACCGAGTTCCAGGACGGTCTTTTTCAGATGTTTGCCGGCCGTTTCGGCGACGGCACGGCCGGCGGGGCCACTTCCGGTCAGCGTTGCCGCACGGACACGATCATCTGCGAGGATGCCGTCAACGTCACTGGAGCCAACCAACAGCGTCTGGAACGCGCCGTCAGGGTAGCCGGCTTCGGCAAACACTTCTTCGAGCGCGAGTGCACACCCGGGAACGTTCGAAGCGTGTTTGAGGAGGCCCACGTTGCCGGCAGTGAGATAGGGCGCGGCAAAGCGAATGACCTGCCAGAACGGATAGTTCCAGGGCATCACTGCAAGCACTGGCCCGAGCGGGTCATGGACCGTTTTTACTTCTGTCCCTGGCGGACTGGGGTGGTGCTCCTCGGAGAGATATTTGTGCGCGTATTCGGCATAATGATCACAGGCCCAGGCACACTTTTCGACTTCAGCAACAGCCTGCGTGATTGGTTTCCCCATTTCCCGGGTCATCAGCTCAGCATACCGCTGTTTGTTCTCCCGTAGGACCTCGCCGGCGTTTACCAGCAATTGCTCGCGCTCGCGCAACGGGACATCGCGCCAGTCCTCGAACGTCGACGTGGCACGGTCCAGTTTTCGTTCGACTGCCTCGTCATCGTCAGGGTCGTACACGTCCAGCCGCTCGCCCGTAGCCGGGTTGACTGCCTCCATATCGGTTCAATCTTCGGCGTCATGCATACATTAATCTTTACTGGCCTAAACACTCTGACAGGAAACAACGTTAGCTTTTATACTCATAGGTCAGAAATGTGCTGATGATGTACAAGCACGTAGCTCTGTTAGTCAGACAGGACGGTATGTCTCACGAGGAGTTCGTCGACTACTGGCAGACCAATCACACGCCGATCGCGAAGGACATCGAGGGCGTGGTTCGCTACCAGCAAGTCCTTCCAACAGAGCCATCACATGCCGAATTTGACGGGCTGGCGGAGCTGTACTTCGAGACGCTTGAAGACCTGCACGAGGCGCTGGGCAGTCCCGGCTCCCGGGACTATGATCCTACCAAAGAGATCGCCGCAAAGGCCCGCGAAGACGTGAATAACTTCCTTGCTGTCGAGGAGCGGCCGCGTATCATTGGCGAAGAGATCGTGCAGAAAGACGAGGTCGGTGGCGACACTGACGGTCTCTACAAGCACTCGGCGTTTCTCGTCCGGCAGGACGACATGACCCACGAGGAGTTCGTCGACTACTGGCAGACCAACCACACGCCGATCGCCCGTGAGATCGAGGGTGTCGTCAAGTACAATACGGTCATCCCAACAGACCCCGCGAACGCCGAGTTCGACGGCGTCGCCGAACTCTACTTCGACGACCTCGAGAAGCTATACGACGCACTCGGCAGCGAAGGATCGCGGGATTACGCACCGGACAGAGGGAAAGCGAAAGCGGCCCGCGAGGACGTGGATAACTTCTTGGCTATCGACGAGCGGCCCCGGTTTATCGGCCAGGAACAGCTCGTCAAGGACGAGGGGTAGTATGCCCGACTACGAGGCGCAAGTCACGGAGGCGTTCCCGGAACTCGACTACATCTCATCGGACGACCTTCGTAGCAAAGTCATCGAAGCGTGGACACTCGCCCTTGAACGAGGTGGCTGGCGCGACATTACGGACATTCCCTACGCCTGGAATATCCACGAGGTAACCAACGTCAGGCACGTCCGCGGTGTTACCAGAATCGCACGAGAGTCCGCTATCGAACAGCAGGAGTTCCACGGGGCCGACCCCGATATCGACGTGATCGTCGCGGCGACATTACTCCACGACGTCGGAAAGTGCTATGAGTACGTCGACTTCGTCGAGGACGAGAAACTACTCGACCCGGACCCGAGATACGCAACCGAAGAGGTCCCACACTCCCTATCAGGCTATGCACTTGCGCACGAGGTCGGCTGTCCGCTGGCGGTCCAGCGAGCGATTCCGCACTTTATCGGCGAGATCCCGACGCGGACACTGGAAGCCGAACTCGTCAAGAGTGCGAACTCCGCGTCCTCGAACGCGATTACGCAGTCAACGATGGGTATCACGCTCCAGGAGTGGGTTGATGAGTACTCCCAGACGTAGCCACTGGCGCGAACGATAGCACCCCTGCTGAAGAATCGATCGGCGGAGTCAGTCCTTCATAGGCACGGATAGTAACTGCGTAATCTAACGCCTTGTTGACCGTCGGTAGTTTCGAGATCGCCAGTACCGAAGACACTATCCACTGGTTTCCCTCGCCCGTATTTTGAGTATAGCAGTTTATTTCTACTCGTTTAGCAGATATTTGTGTCTAAACATAGGAGGTGTGCCTCCATAGAACAATACTTATTGACATAAACAGCTCTAAAACAGTGATATCTACCCAAACACACCTAAAAGAAAATTAAGATTATTATTAATACGCGTGTGTGGGAGAGGATACAACTCTTTGAGCCAAATACGTGTACATTGCGGGTATGCTGTTACTTAGGTGCTAAACTCAATGTACGACTTGATAGTATCCGGCGACTCCTCGAATGCATCCGCAAACTCCAACACAGAGCACTGGGTCGTCATGATAGACGCAAGGAACCAATCCGGGTATTCTGCAAGAGTGTTACGAGCGCGTTTGTAATGCCGGATATTGGAATTCACGCTCCCGAGCAACGCTTTGTTCTGGAGGACCAACTGCCTGTGGAGCGCCCCACCGTTGACAGTAAATTCCCAGTCCTCAGGGATGCCGAGGAGGACGCCGACTCCGTTCGCACCAAGTGCCTCGACCGTCGAAAACGCGTGTTTTGCGTGCCCCGTCGCCTCGAACACCAGATCCATCGGCTCGTGGACTGTAGGGATTTCGTCCACGGCCGTCTGTCGAGAATTAATGTAGGTGGCCCCTAGCTCCTCGATAATATCGATGGTCGGGTCCGGCCGTTCACGACGGCCGAGACAGTACGTTCGCTCACACCGGTCTGCAAGCATCGCCAATGTAAGCAGTCCCAGCGGTCCGTTTCCGAGGACGAGTCCAGCAGAGTTCTGCCACTCGAAGGTCGACCTGGACCGCTGTGCCAGCTCGAGTGCTTTTTCGACATTGCTGATCGGTTCGACCAGAAATCCGACATCCGCAAGCGATTCCGGGATCGAAACGAGAAACGACTCGGGTGTAGTGAAGTACTCGGCCATGTAGCCGTGCGCGCCCGCAATCCCCCGTTCGACATACTCACCGGGTGGAGCCATATCAGGCTCGTTGTTCTCGAAGAACCGACTCGACGTGTTTGCGGGCCGACGGACTGTCGGGACGACAATCTCTCCTTCGTTCAGCGCGGTCCCGTTCGAGGACTCGACGACGCCGACGGCCTCGTGGCCCAGTATCTGGTAGTCGCTACCCTCGGGAAACTCGCCGTGTGATCCCGATAGCACCTCGAAGTCCGTTCCGTCGATGCCAACTCGGAGAGTCCTCACGAGGACCTCTCCCTCGTCCGGTTCCGGGCGCTCGATGTCGATCCGTTCTGGCCGAGTCTTCTCCCGCTTGACAGCGATTGCATCCATTGTTGTAGGTATTCCCGTGAGTGAAACGCACCATCCATCAACAGTTGAATGTTTCGACCAGGAGACAAAAGTACCTCGTCGAGGGCGTTTCACATTATGAAAAATTGTTTGGACACTGGAAGGATACTGAACGAGAGCGGTGGAAAGGAAAGCAGGTGAAAGAGGCTCGATTCAGCACCGCTACGGTACGATATGTGCATATCTAGGAGGGCCTGGGTTCAATTGAGCGAATCGGGATAATAAGTGTACGGCTGTTATGCCATTCGCAGCCCGCTCTCGAATTGTTTCGCTAAAAGAAATACTCTATTTCGGATGAAAATATTTGTTGAGATATGTATGGCAATGCTGAAACTGCCAGCGGCCAAATAGGACCGGAGCTGATGCGGCCGTACTGAGCTTTGCCGATTCCAGACTATCCTGATAGTGCTTCCGTGAACAGGAATGCTGCGATCGACTCAGATCTGCTCCGCATTGAGTTGTCTGACGGCGCTCAGGATCATCCCGGGGACATCCTCCTGTAACCGTTTCCCGCCCAGTCGTTCAGCGTGTCCCGCCACGTACACAGCTGCGGTCGTGGACTGGTCCTGAATCGGAACCGCAACGCAATTTACGTCCGGATACTGCTCACGGCGCTCGAACGCGATCCCCCGGTCCCGGATATTATCGAGTTCGGCGGTAAGCGTCTGGCGGTCCGTAATCGTGTTTTCGGTCATCGCGGGCAGATCAGTATGGTCTAAAATAGCATCGACCTCCTCTGGACCAGTCGCTGCGAGGATTGCCTTTCCCGGAGCGCTGCAATGAAAACACGGGGAGTTTACGTGTCTCGGAGAGTCGTCAGCAGCGGTATGATAGACATCGGCGATTTGCTTTTCGCACTTGATAACCAGTCCGGCAGACTCGCCGGTCGTCGCTGATATCTGGTCTATCTGGGGCTTCGTGTCGTGGTAGATGGGTGCCTGTGATTTGACGTGTTCGCCGATATCGGCAAACTGTAACGTCAGCTGATAATCCCCTGTACTCTTTGTAACGTAGCCTGACTGCAACAGCGTATTCAGGTGCTTGTACGTCGTACTCCGAGTGTACCCGAGTTGTTCGGCCACCTCTGAGACGCCAAGCGGCCCGTCGGCATCTCTGAGCACGTCGACGATGGCGAACGTCTTCATCGGTGCAGAAAGTGTTGCTGTCTCAGTTTCGTCGGGCATAAGATTACTACTCCCGTCTATATCTTAAGTTTTTATTATTATGAAACAGTCGTTACCAGTCGGCGACGCTGCCGTCCTCGTGCCGCCATATCGGGTTGTGCCAGTCGAGATCGGCTTCTGCCTTCTCCCGAACCACGTCTAGCGCGACGTCGATACCCAGTCCCGGGCCGTCCAGCGTCTTCAGGTAGCCGTCGTCGAACGCAAACGGGTTCGAATTCAACAGATCGTGTGCGGGACTGGTCGTCTCAGAGTGGACGTCGAACCCCTGATCTTGGACTAACAGGTTCGGAACGACTGTATCGACCTGGATCGACGCGGCCAGCGCAATTGGACCCAGTGGGCAGTTCGGTGCAATGGCGACGTCGTGTGACTCCGCCATGTTAGCCAGTTTGACCATCTCTGAAATACCGCCGGCGTGAGAGACATCGGGCTGAATCACGTCAATCGCCCCCGTTTTGAGGAGATCTTTGTAATCCCATCTCGAATACAGTCGCTCACCTGCTGCGATGGGTGCGTGTGTCTGGGCCGCGATGTTCGGAAGGTGTTCGATGTTTTCGGGAAGCACCGGCTCTTCAATGAACATCGGTTCGACGGATTCGAGGCGGTTGGTAAGGGTCTTGGCCATCGATTTTGATACTCGGCCTCTGAAATCGATCCCGATATCCACTCGGTCGTCCACCGCTGTTCGAACGTGCTGAATTCGTTCTGTGATCTCGTCGAGTGATGCCTTCGTTTCGATGAACCGGGTCTGATTCGTCGCATCCATTTTGAGTGCAGTGTAGCCAGCCTCGGCCAACCGCGTCGCTTCTGCAGCGACATCCTCCGGCCGGTCGCCGCCGATCCACTTATACACTCTAACCTTGTCGCGGCTTTTCCCACCCAGCAGTTCGTACACAGGTGCGCCGAAGTGTTTCCCCTTGATATCCCAGAGTGCCTGATTGATACCAGCGATGGCAGACATCAGGATCGGGCCGCCGCGATAAAATCCGCCACGATACAGCGCTTGCCAGTGATCCTCAATTCGAAACGGATCCTTGCCGATGAGGTACTGATCCAGCATCTCCTCGACCGCCGCTCGAACTGTTTTCGCTCTGCCTTCGATAACAGGCTCACCCCAGCCCAGAAGCCCAGTGCTGGTTTCTAGCTTCAGGAAAACCCAGCGGGGAGGGATTTCGAACAGTTCGTATCCGGTGATTTGCATACTGCTGCATCGTATCCGGAGTGTGATTAATCTTCATAATATAACGACATAATCCAGCTCCCGCCGAGATAAAATATCGGTTGTACGGCTGTGTATCGTGACGTTCGTCACCGCTGGTGGGATCTACAGGACGCCAGAGGATCGAAAAGATAGCAGTGTCGATCAGCAGCTTCGATTCAGTGTTTCCCATCGACGATTGACATGTGTTATCGCCGTGGTCGCTGATCCAGCCCGCTACCCCAGTGCACTCCACTCGATATGTTTCGAGAGTTCCGGTGGATCGTCCGGATTGTATCCCTTCTTGACAGCCGTCTTGTACGTGAGCGATTGCAGGATCTTTAACGGCACTATCGGGTGATCTGGCGAACGGGACGGGAGTTCGATTGAGATATCTCCACCGTAGTCGTTCGTCGGCCGCCGCAGGACAATTGTGGTCACTCCGGCGTCGCGTAGCTTTGAAACGACCTCGCTGGTCAACGATGCCTCCGATTCCTGGGTAGCAATGACGAGTGCCGGCTCACCGGCAGCGTTTGCGATGGGTCCGTGGCTGATTTCCGGTGTCGGGAGTGCCGTCGTATGCAACAGTGCACCCTCGCCGAACTTCGTCGCCGCCTCGCCTGCAAGCCCATATTCGATCCCCTGTCCGAGAGTGTAGAGTGTCTTGGCCTCCGCGAGGACAGCGACGGCTGTCTGAAAGTCCTGTTCGACGACGTTCCGGCACATGCGTTGTAGTTCGCTCGGTGTGTACTCACTGTATTTGCTTTCGAGTAGCGAGAACGTCAGCATCAACGCGGCATCGACGGTTTTGGTAGCGAGGACTGCTTTCTCGGTCCCCGCTGGCGTGACGAGGACCACGTCCGCTACTGACCCGAGCGACGAATCATCGGTGTTTGTGATGCCAATAACGAATGCACCCTTCTCCTTTGCTCGTCGAGCGGCTGTAACGGTTTCAGACGTCTCGCCGGACTGGGAGTAGGCGACGACAACCGTTTCCTCAGTAATCGGCGGACCGGCGAACAGGTATTCTGACGCGGCGTACGCCGTTGCGTCGATGCCGTTCTGAAAAGACACATACTGACCGATCACACCGGTCCAGTATGAGGACCCACAGCCGATGAAGTGGACCCGGTCAGCGTGTGCAATACGCGTGCGTGGCTCGGAAAGGTCGCGCGTGCTCATTTTGAAGTCATTCAGTCGGTCGATACCGGAACGGATCTCGTCGTAGACTGCGTGTGTGGTCATGGTTTGATGTTCATAGGGCGGCACTGTGGTCAGTTGTTTCAACGACAACGCCAGCAGAGGCTCCAGTCAGCCAGCAATCATCCGACTGATCGGAGTCTCTCTGCGATCACTTAGATTACCGATTGATGGCAGTAGATTATAAAACCATACGATAGGTATTTGTGATAGCTCATGGGACCGCACCGTTGCGAAGAATGTCCTAAACAATTAATTATATATACCACCTAGGTCGTTAGTGATAGCATATGTCAGACAATAGTTTGCGGAGCGGCCAGCGACGTCGCTTCATCAAAAGCGCCGGAGCGGCAACGGTCGCGCTGCTCGCGGGCTGTGGCGGCAATGAAAGTTCGGAAAGTACCGCCGGGGACGACGGGGATGGCGACTCCGGCGCGAGCACCGGGGAGCAATCGAACGATATAACCACCCTCACAGTCCGGCACTTCGTCAATGACCACATTGAGACGTTCTACGAGAAACACAATCCCATACTGAAGAAAAAACACGGGATCAAGGTGGATTTCGAGACGATGGGTTGGGGCGTCGCTCGGAAGAAGCAAAACAACAGTATCTCCACCCGGACCGGTCCAGACGTCGAAGAGATAGCGTCGACGTGGATGCCACAGCAAGTCAATTCCGACGGCTGGATGGACCTCGAAGAAGCCGGCGTCTCGATGCCGACAGACAATATCTACGAATCGCCACTTCAGATAGGGAAATTCGACGGCGTCCGTGCTGGGTTCCCCTGGTTCTGGGGGCCCCGCGGGCACATTTATTATAAATCGCTGTTCGAGGAAGCTGGTATCGATGGTCCCCCGTCGACCTGGGACGAACTCGCGAATGATGCGTCGAAGTACAACAAGCAGGCCGAAAAGTGGGAACAGGAAGGCTACAACACGAGGTACCTGTTCGGCATTCCTGGTGCGAACAACTGGGCAGTCGTCCAGTACTATATGATGCTCATCTGGCAAAACGGTGGGAGTGTGATTGACGGGTCCAAGCCGACATTCGACAGTGACGCGGCGGTAGAGGCGTTGAATTTCTACAAGGATCTGTCCACGACGCACAAGGCATCCCCACAGGCCTCAGTCGAGTGGAACGGCGTTGCACGGAACAACGCGTTCAGCAGCAAACGGATAGCTTCGACGTGGCAGGGGCTCAGGGTTGCAAACGATATTGACGCCGAACTCGGCGTTGGCAAGCCGCCGGCCGGTCCCCGGGGAGAGTCGTCGACTTTCTTCGGAGTGAACCTCATGGGCATCCATCCCTGGACGAAGAAAAAGAGCGAAGCCGCGACGTTTATCGAGTATCTGATGCAGCCAGCGGTCAACGCAGAACTCGCGAAGGGGTCTGGCTTCTTGCCTACGATCAAGAGTAGCTTCGAGCAAGAGGCCTTCCAGGGAGAGCTGTATCAGTCCTTCAGTGAAGACGTTCTGAACAACACAAACGCCAAGACAGCGCCGCAAGTCGTGGGCTGGGGTGATGTCTCCGGTGCGATCAAGGGAGCCGTCACCAAGGTACTCACGAAGGCAGCAACGGACTCCTGGTCCGAAGGCGATACCCAGAAGGCACTCCAACAGGCTGCGATGCAGGCAGAGAACGCGCTTCAGGGATAAAATCCGAAAACAGGTCGTTTCAGTGTGGTTCTCCGCTTGTCCGGCCGAATAGCTACTAGCTTTGTGTCGGGACCGTGTCACTCTAGCGTCGTACAGAACGATTAAATACATTGCATAATAATCGATTGTGTATGCTCCTGTCCGCGTACCAGCGAGTCAAACGTCGACTCCCAGCGGTTCATATCCCGTACGTTAGCTCGTTACCTGCAAGCCAGCGCTTCGGACTCAAGCTCATTGCTCCGGCTCTGGCAATGATGCTTCTCGTCCACGGGATTCCGGTCATCCTCGGATTCGTCATGAGTTTCTACGAGTTCCCGTCGCTCAGATACACCGACTGGTTCCGCCCGGAGACGTTCGTCGGGCTTGACCACTTCGCGAAGGTCTTCCAGAAGGATACGATCTATGGCGCACAGTTCTGGAACTCGCTCAAAGTCACCATTCTGTACACGGTTGGATCGGTGATAGGGACGTACGTTCTCGGACTTGTAACCGCACTCACCCTCGATAAGCAGTTCCGGGGCAAGCTCGTCGCGCGAACCGTGATCCTGATTCCGTATGTGACACCGGTTGTCGTCACGCTGCTCACCTGGCGGATGATGTTCCGGAGCGATACTGGAGTTATCAACGCGTTACTCCGTCAGGCCGGACTCATCGAGGGGTCCCTGTTCTGGCTTCTGGGCCCAAACTCGCTGTATGCCATAATCATCGCGAACGTCTGGCGGAACTTCCCGTATGCGGCAATCATGTTGTACGCTGGATTGCAGTCGATTCCTGAACAGTTGTACGAGGCTGCCGAGATTGATGGGGCCGGCAGATGGGGGAAACTGCGGTATGTCACACTGCCACAGTTGAAGCCCGTTTCTGCTGTCATTCTGCTGCTATTGATCCTCTGGACCTTCATCAATTTCCCCGTCCCGTATATTTTGCTGGGTGGGTCACCCAGCGAATCGGGGAACGTCCTGATGTTGCTCATTTACTCCTTTGGCTTCAAACAGAGTGCGTACGGGATCGGGTCAGCTCTCAGCGCGATGTTGTTCCTGTTCTCGATGACCATCGCATACGTCTATTACAAGCGCGTTGTGGCCTCCAGCTACGACGGAGGTGCTATCTGAGATGTTCAGTTCGCTCATGGCTGCTGTCGGCTCAGAAAGTACGATCGTCCCGGACGAAATGCGGCTAACCGCGGATGGCAAAGAGCTCGTGTACCAACTGCTCTGGCGCTCCGTGCTCATCCTCGTTCTCATATTCGCGATATTCCCCGTCTGGATGATGTTCACGACATCGTTCAAAACCCGCGATGAAGTGCTGCAACTCGGGCTCGATATACTCCCAGCAGACCCCTATGTCCAGAACTACTTCCTGATGTTCCAGCGGTTCCCGCTTGTCGATTACTACGTTAACAGCCTGGTCATTTCGAGTGTGACCACCGTCCTCTCGCTGCTTATTGGTGGACTGGCCGCCTACTCGTTGTCGCGATACGAGTTCCCCGGCAAGGAGAAGTTCGAGATGGGGGCACTCGCAACGCAGATGATCCCCGGCGTACTCATCCTCATTCCGATGTTTCTGTTGTTCATCGTCATGGACCAGTCCGCGAACATTCCGATGAAGGACACGTACCATGGGATGATCTTCCTCTATACGACGTTTACCGTCCCGTTTACGATCTGGATGCTTCGTGGGTATTTCGATACGATTCCGACAGCGCTGGAGGAAGCGGCCCGAATCGACGGCTGTACGCGGACACAGGCCCTGTTCCGCGTCGTGATGCCGCTTGCAGCACCGGGCCTAGCCGCGACTGGGATGTTCGTGTTCTTGCTCGCATTCAACGAGGTGCTGTTCGCGTCAGTCCTAGCGACTGACAACGTGACGCCGTTCTCTATTGGAATTCAGAACTTCCAGCAGCAGGATCAGACGATGTGGGGCCAGATGATGGCTGCCTCGACCCTCGCCGCTGTCCCACTACTCGCAATCTTCGTCGTGTTCCAGCGACAGATCGTTTCCGGACTAACTTCCGGGAGTGTCAAGCAGTAATCTTCGGGCCCAGTTTTGTAGCAGTTTGTGGTCGCAAACGTAGTTTTATATCCCTAGCACCTCGGATGTTGTTACATGTCGATGCAGACAGTAGCGAGTATGCCATTGGAACAGAAGGTCGGCCAGTTATTCATGGCTGGATTCGATGGCTCCGAACCGACTGATGGGATACGAGAACTGATTCGTGAGTACAACCTCGGAAACGTCATTTACTTCACCAGAAATATCGCATCTCCATCGCAGGTGACAGCGCTCTCAGCGGAGTTGCAGTCAGAAGCCACGGCAGTCGGCGCTGGCCTTCCACTGTTCGTCGCTACCGATCAAGAGGGGGGTGTCGTCTCACGGCTCGACTGGGGCACACAGCTACCGGGTCAGATGCTCATCGGGGCCTGTGATGACGACGCGGTGGCCCGGAAAGCAGGTGCGACCGTCGGACGGGAGCTGCGGAGTCTCGGGGTCAATCTGAATCTCGCGCCGGTCCTCGATGTCAATAACAATCCAGAGAACCCCGTAATCGGTGTCAGGTCCTTCGGGGAAGATCCCGAGCGTGTGGGTGCACTGGGCGCAGCCATGGCGCAGGGCCTCCAGTCCGTGGATGTCGCTGCCTGCGGGAAACATTTCCCCGGTCATGGCGACACGGCAGTCGACTCACATCTCGATCTGCCGGTGGTTTCCCACAAGCGTCCCCGACTGGAGCGCGTTGAGTTCCCCCCGTTCGAAGCTGCAATACAGAGCGGCATCGACGCGATTATGACCACGCACGTCGCTTTTCCGGCGATAACAGGGGACAAGGAACTGCCGGCGACGATATCTTCAGCAGTCCAGACAGCACTTCTTCGGGAGCAATTCGGGTTTGATGGATTACTCGTCACGGACTGTCTCGAGATGGATGCGATCGCTGACGGCGTCGGCACCATCGAAGGGGCCGTCCGCGCAATCGAGGCCGGGTGTGATATCGTCACTGTTTCACATACGCTCAAGCGACAGCGTGCAGCGATTGAAGCCGTGGTTACCGCCGTCCGAACGGGACGGCTTACCGAGGAGCGAATCGACCGGTCGTTGCATCGTATCCAGCGGTATAAACAGCAACGAGTGGGTACATCGGAAACTGCCGAAGCGCCGGAGTGGAATCGCTATGCAACCGCGTCGAAACAGCTTGCAACTGAGATTGCAAACTGTGGGATAACACTCGTCAGGGACGACAGCGAGACACTCCCGTTCGATACGTCACGTCACCTGCACGTGGTCAGCTTTACCGGGACGCGGGGGTCGCCCGCCGAGGACGACCGATACGACCCAGAAGTGGTCGCTGCTGCGCTCAGAGAGATCGGATTCGAAATTACGACACGCACCATGGCTGGCGGTGAGACTGTCGATATAACGCCAGCAGACGAGCAGATTGTGGCCGTCAGTTACGATGCTCTGTCGAACGAGGCACAGGCAGAGACACTCCAGACACTCGTTGCGCACCATGACCAGCTGGCTGTCCTTGCTGTACGGAACCCGTACGACCTCGCTGTCTGTCCAGACGCGGCGACGTTTTTGACGACATACGACTACTCGCCAGGTGCGATTCAGGCAGCGGCGAAAACACTGGCAGGGACAGTCGAACCAACTGGAATGCTCCCGGTCACGATTCCCAAGTGAGGTATCTTCAAAGACAGCGCTCGTGAAGTGCCCGAGAGGCTATCCGAGGAATTCCTGTGCAGATTCGTGGAGCGGGACGAACCCCTCTGCGCTGCGGGCACCAGCCTGTTTCCCGAACACGAGATTCTCGGCGCGAAGTCCGTCGATGAGATTGTCGAACTCGGCATCGATGCCCCCGTGCTCGACGAGGAACTCCACCTGTGACTCGTGTTTCTTGATTGCTGTGACCTTTTGTTCCAGATACCCATCGATATCGATGAACATGGAGGGGGTAAACTCCGATGTCGGCTTGCCGAAGTAGTAGATGTTATCCGGATCGCAGGGTTCGAAATCCGTCTCAACGAGGGGGAGCGACGCCATGTAGTAGGCGTCCGTAACTAACCGTGAGGTCGCCCGGTGGTCTGGATGCAGATCGTCTTTGTAATGCGTGAGGATGATGTCCGGGTCGTACTCCCGGATTACATCAACCATCTCGACACGGTGCTCTAGGGAGTAAGTGATCCGCCCGTCTTTGAACTCGAGAAAAGCGACTTCTGACGCGCCTAATACTGCTCCCGAGGCGCGAGCCTCCTGTTCGCGGACTCGCCCGACCGCTTCCTGTGAGTCCGTTCGCAGCCCGCCGTATTCTCCCCGAGTCATGTGGACGATACTGACCTCGTCACCACGTTCAGCGTGCTTTGCTATCGTACCGCCACAGAAGACATCTGCGTCGTCTGGGTGGGCAACTACTACGAGGACATTCATACTATGCTATGGTATTGTAAGTTATTATTTATATTTTTTCTTCGTCACAGATGTGTGAGCAGGCGGTCGACGACGTACGCAGCACCGTCTTCATCAAGGCACATTGGGTTGAGAACAATCTCTCCCCCGTCGATACGATCCTCACCGACATACACGCGGGGGTCCTCCCGCTGAAGCTCTGAGACCAGCGTCGCTGCCGAGGGGGTGGATTGAGAGTTGGGGATGTCCACAATAACGTGAGGTGCCACACTCTGCTCACCGCCAGCGACAACTGTGGTCGCCACGCCCGCTGACTCAAGCTGGCTCGCCATGCTCTGGGCGAGATTCTCCCACTCGGCAACAAGCGCTTCCTGATCCTCCTCGATGAATAGTTCCAGCGCGCGAATGAGGCCGACAAGTTCCTCCTTACCAACCTTGAGCGACCGGCCGATACCCTGTCTGGGGACTCCATCGAATCGTTCCGTGTCGATAAGCGAACTGGGTGGGTTCCAGACCCGGCGATCGACGTGCATATCTTGATGTTGGACGGCGATTGAACGGATATACCGACGTTTGCCGGCGATGAGACCCGTCGTCTGTGGACCGCGGATTCCTTTGCCACCGCTGAACACCACTATGTCCGCTCCCTGCTCGACGAAACGAGAGAGGTTTTCAATGGGCGGAACTTCGGCGGCAGCGTCGACAATCACGGGTACATCGTGTCGGTGTGCAATTTCCGAGACAGTAGAGAGTTCGGGCTGCGTGTATGTTTTCTGGATGTACGCAACCCCAGCAGTGTTTTCGTCGATGGCGCTTTCGATTTCCCAGGGTTCAACGTTTGTTGCACCGGTTCCGAGGTGGTAATCGTTTGTTCCGACATCGACGATGTTTGCGCCAGCCGCCCGCAATGCGTGGTCGTACCCCGTTCGGTGAGTCCGGGGCATCACAATGTCGGTTGGTGCGTCTGTCGGATGGGGCAACTCCGACATAGTTTTCGGGTCGTCCCCCGCGATCGCGGCAGCTGCGGCCAACAACAGACCGGCTTCAGCACCCGGCGAAACGTATCCGGCTTCCGCCCCAGCGATTTCAGCGATCTGTTCGGACGCCTTCGCTTCTAGATCACTCAACTGAACGAATTCGTCGGCAGCAGCGCGCATGGCGTCTGCGGCTTCCTCTCGAATAAGGCTGCCACCGATCCGCGTTTTCGTTCCCGCTGCATTGATGACCGGCGTGACACCCAACTGACGATACACCGACTCTGACTCTGTTGTGAATGGAACCATAGTTGTACTCTTTTCACTACCGCTAGTCCTGTATACGAACTCAAATCCGCTCCAGGTATATGAAAGGTTCCCATCTATAATCAGGAACACAAACTATTATATATCTCTGTGAAGCAATAACGGGTATTGCATGGCACAGTTAGCGCTCGATAACCTTGTCAAGACGTTCTCCGACGGGAGCGACGAGGTTGTCGCTGTCGATACGGTGGACATGTCGCTGAACGACGGCGAGTTTCTAGTACTGGTCGGCCCATCCGGCTGTGGAAAATCGACAACCTTGCGGATGGTTGCCGGGCTTGAGACGGTGACTGAAGGCGATATTTTGATCGGAGACGAGTCCGTTATTGGCACCGAGCCCCGGGATCGCGATATCGCGATGGTGTTTCAGAATTACGCGCTCTATCCACATATGACCGCAAAGGAGAATATGTCGTTTGGCTTGAAGATGACGACAGATCTGGATACGGAGACAATTGAGCAACGTGTAACCGAGACAGCCGAGATGATGGGCATCGAGGACCTGCTTGATGATCCGCCAAAGGAGCTATCTGGCGGCCAGCAACAGCGAGTGGCGCTCGGAAGAGCAATCGTTCGGGACCCGGCAGTGTTCTTGATGGACGAACCGCTAAGCAATCTGGATGCCAAACTCCGGACCAAAATGCGGACCGAGCTAAAGAGCCTCCAGAACGAACTTGACGTGACAACGATTTACGTTACCCACGACCAGACGGAGGCAATGACGATGGGAGACCGTATCGCTATTCTGGACGACGGCGTGTTACAGCAGGTTGGAACGCCGCTTGAGTGTTATCACCGTCCAGCCAATCGGTTTGTCGCCGGATTCATCGGGTCGCCCTCGATGAACTTCATACCTGCCGCTGTCGAGGACGGATCGCTAGTGCATCGGGAGTTTACCTACGCGCTGTCCGCTGAAACCGCCGCTCAACTCGACGGGTACGAGGAGGTCATCCTCGGTGTCCGGCCCGAAGATATTCAGCTCAGCACCGCGACAGGCCCGGAGCAGACAGTTACGGCGACCGTCGATGTCGTCGAACCACTTGGAGACCTGTTTCATGTGTACGTGACTATCGACGGGCAGCAGTACACGGTTACCGTCGAGGATGGGTCGAACCTCGGGAACGGCGTCACGGTCGGATTGCGGTTCCCAGAGGATGCCATCCATCTCTTTGATGCGGACTCCGGTACGGCAATCAAAAACAACGAAACGGAAATCGACGAAGAGAGTCCGGTTGCAGCCTGATTTTTTCTGATTCCGCCCCGCTCGATAGCACGTGTATTGAGAATAACCGAGAAGGGTGCCCAGTGGTAGTAACAGCCGAGAAGGAAACTGGGAGAAGGCGGCTCGGAACCGACCCATTGTAACAGTTCTCTGAGAGCAGAACTGCTGATGCTATGATCTGATACCTGCTTGCCCAGTATTCAATATTCCCTCTCTGCGAGGGAGTTCGGGAATTCGTGTCGCAATATGAAATTTATTCACGCAACCACCAGGAGTAGCTAACAAGGCGGAGCGGCTTGCTAGGTGAACCATTATCGTTGTGAGGCATCAGGACCGCAACAGCGCTCTGTTTCGTAATACGACATCTCCGGGACCGTCAGATAACAGGCGTACAGATATTATCGGGGTGGTCGACTGATCTACACTGTTCACTAGACGGCCGAGAGTAGCGGAGAGACAGATGCAACCCTGACTGAGATTCAACACCTGTGAACAATCCTCACTGTCGGTTGGATGGTTACACTGCAGATCTAGAGCCCGCATACCTCAACGGGACGTCCACAGAATAACATGCGTACGGCTGTTATTCGAGTTGGAATCAGTCTGAGAGTGTCCGGTTGTAAGTGATAGTATCGGCGTTGGAGTGAAGACCAGTATCGAGGCATTATTAGAGGTGGTTCACGAGGAGAGTGCTGAGTCCGAACAGGGCAAATCGAAACAGACGGGGAGATCGTGACAGGATTGGTCCTGGTAAGACTGCTATCCGCGTCACGGTTTTACTTGCATTTCGTATGCTGGGACCTAGTTCAATCAGATTGAACAGGGTAATGATCGAGAAAGTGTCAGAATCCGAGATTTGCATTGGCCGGAACCAGAACACCGGCATGATGCCGCCTTACTCCGTTTTTGAGGGACATACCGTGGTCAATGGGGACGCAAACGGAACAGACGGAATTTCGCAGGGTTACCGGATTGCCGAGTTTTGGGTAGGTATATCATGGTGCAGTCGCCGCCACGCCACTGAGAATACACCAGCGATCACAGCCCCCGGACATAGAGTTCAATCTTGTTGAATAATTTTATAAACAGGTAGCCAAATATACGCGTATGACAGGACAAGGCCCGATAGAGTCCGCCGGAAGGGTGCTGGATATTATTGAAGCACTGAAAACGGAACAGGCACTCGGCGTCACTGAGCTGGCAGAGCGGGTGGAGATGCCCAAGAGCACAGTCCACGTTCATCTCTCAACACTTCAGAGCCGAGGCTACGTCGTCCAAGATCAGAACAAGGCGTATCGGCTGAGCTTACGGTTTCTGGATATTGGGATGAAAGTCCGCGAGCGACAGGAAATGTACCAAGAGGTCGCCCCGAAACTGAACGAGATAGCCGACGAAACTGATGAAAAAGCGTGGTGGATCGTCGAAGAGAACGGAAAAGCGGTCTTTCTGGCCAAAGCGCTCGGCAGTCGGGCGATTCAGACAAATTCACAGATCGGCCAGTACACCGAACTGTACAGGCTCGCTGGTGGCATGGCAATCCTCTCAGTGTTGCCGAAACACCGGCGGGAAACAATCCTCGGAAGCTACGACTACCCCCTCCCCGACGGTCGGGATCGGCAGGAACTCGAAGCAGAACTCGACGAGATTCAGGACCGCGGCGTCGCCTACGGCATTGACCAGTTCCTCGAAGGCGTAGCCGGCGTCGGTGCTCCGCTAGTAGACAACGCCGGCAACACGTACGGTGCCATCAGTGTCTCGGGACCAGCGAACCGGTTAGACTCGGACCGCATCGAGAACGAACTGACCGACCTCATCCGTGGAATCTCCGGCGAGCTACAGGTGAATCTCTCGTATCAGTAGTTCTACTGACTTGAACACCGTTGATCTGGGCAAAGACACCTGTGAGACCACTCGATTCCCTCCGAATAACGCTGTGACACGATGGGAGCCAATTCAATAGAATAGAACGAACCGTGTGATGTGTTCACATTCAGACTGTCGATACCGCTCGGTGCTTAGAGCTCGAATTATCGTCGGTAAACCCCGTCTCGAACGGGGCGTTGCGCTATACGGCCCAGTGACCGGGATCTGGTCGTTGTCTACCGATTGTCGCCATAGTCAGTCAGTGACACCGACGCCGAGGTGTCTGTCGAGTACTTCCTCGTTGTTCTGGATCTCCACCGCAGTCCCCTGATGGACGATCTCACCTTTTTCGAGGATGTACGTGTACTCTGAGACCGCCAGTGCGACCGGAATGTTCTGCTCGACGACCAGCACTGTGATCCCCTGCTCGTTCAGTTCGAGGATGAGGTCCTCGATCTGCCGGACCACGTATGGTGCGAGCCCTTCGGTCGGTTCGTCAAGCAACAGCAGATCCGGGTCGGCAGTCAGTGCACGGCCGACCGCGAGCATCTGCTGTTCGCCACCCGAAAGGACTGACCCGTCCTTGTGTTCTCGCTCTGCGAGGTTCTCAAACATATCCAGCACGTCGTCGACTGACGGACCGTCGGGGGACTCAGCGCCGATCTCACCCATTCTGATGTTCTCTCGGACAGTCAGCTCGGGGAAGATCCGACGTTCTTCGGGAACGAACCCGATGCCGCGTCGGATCGTCGCTTCGGAGTTGAGTGTCGTGATGTCCGCGCCGTTGAACGTTATTGTCCCTCCAGTCGGGGTAATGTTGCCGACAATTGAGCGGAGCGTCGTTGTCTTGCCGACGCCGTTTCGCCCGACCAGCGACACAACGCTTCCACGTTCGACATCCATCGAGACGCCCTGTAGCACCTCGGTCATCCCGTACCCGGCCCGGACACCTTCGAGAGAGAGTAGTGAGTCGGTCATTCTCGGACACCACCGAGGTACGCATCGCGGACGTCTTCATTATTTGCGATCTCTTCGGGCGTCCCGCTTGCGAGTTCCTCGCCGCGAGTAAGGACGGTAATCCGGTCCGAGACACGCATCACGAGGTCGATATCGTGTTCAATGAGCATCAGCGACCGGTCTGAGAGGACCTCATCAATAAGATTCATTGTGGCCTGTGTTTCCTCGCTACTCATTCCGGCGGTCGGTTCGTCAAGCATGACGAGGGCGGGGTCTGTCGCCAGCACGAGACCCAGTTCGAGTCGGCGCTGGTCGCCGTACGCCAGGGCCTCCGCGTGCTCGTCGGCCCTGTCTCGGAGGCCGATCTGTTCCAGCACTGTCCGGGTTTGCTCCGCAATCTCATCGAAGCCGTTCTTGTCGCGAAACAGCGCTTCGCCGGGGTTGATTTCGTCACTGTAGACCGACTGTGCTGCCAGACGCACGTTTTCTCGAACGGTGAGACCGCCGAAGACGTTCGTAATCTGGAACGACCGTCCCAGTCCGCGGCCGACCCGTTCGTGTGGCGCGACGTTAGTAATATCCTCACCCTTGAACCGCACGGCGCCTTCTGACGGCGATAGTGCGCCAGTGATGAGATTAAACGTCGTTGTCTTCCCGGCCCCGTTTGGCCCGATAACACTCCTGAACTCACCATCCGCAACCGACAGCGACACGTCGTCAACAGCAGTGAGTTTGCCGAACCGCTTCGTCAGTCCGTCCGTTTCGAGTACAGTCTCAGTCATCGCTTCTCACATCCGGCTCATCCATATCTACGGCACCATCCGCGTTGTTGGCCGTCTCCAGTCGCTGTGCGACGAGGGACGGAATCGATACGATACCGCGTGGGACGAATAGCACGAACAGTATAAACATCGTCCCGATGATAAGCCGCCACTGGTCGGTGTACGACGAGAGGAATTCCTCGGCCCCGAAGAAGACGCCGGAGCCGATCATGGGACCGTACAGTGTGCCCATCCCACCGAACAGCGCAATGACGATGACCTCGCCTGAGTGGATCCAGTTGAGTGTCTGGTCCGGTGAAATGATGACAGTCGACGGACTGACGGCGAGGAGGCCGCCGGCCAGTCCAGCCATGCCGCCGCTGATGACGAACGCTCGGCGCTTGTACCTGTTGACGTCGTACCCGATGAACTCCGCTCGCTCTTCGCTTTCCCGAATCGACTGCAGGACACTGCCAAAGGGCGCGTTCATCATGCGCCGAGCGAACAGGAACGACAGGACGGCAATGAGCAGGGCGAGATAGTAGAACACGAACTGCTGTCCGAGTTCGTAGCCGAGAAGCCCGAACTCGATATTCGAAAGCGACTCCCCGACAGTACCGAGTCCGAGGAGCGCCTCGAAGCCGAGCAGGCCGTCGCTCCCGCCGGTAAAGTCGAACTTGAACACAGCACTGTAGAGCAGCTCCGCGAACGCCAGCGTGATCATGGCGAAGTACACGCCGGAGACCCGAATCGAGAGGCTGCCGACGACCCAGGCCAAGACAGCACAGATGAGAATCGCCCCGAGTAACACGATAAAAACCGACTGCGAGTAGTGCAACATGATGAGCGCAGCAGTGTATGCACCGACACCGTAGAACATCGTGTGGCCGAGCGGGACCAGCCCGGCGTATCCCATCACGATATCCAGACTCAGTGCGAAGATAGCCCAGATGAGTATCTCGTTGAGGACGACGAGGTAGTACTGATCCCCCATGAACAGAATCGCGATCGGGGCAAGCGCGAGCGCGACAACGGCGATACCACCGAGCCGTACCCGTGTGCTGTCTGCCAGTACCCCGCCGTACCCGCCGACGAGAATCTCGCCTTCGCCGTCCGACTCTTCACCCCGCGTTCCGAACAATCCCTGCGGTTTCACCAGCAACACCGCAATCATAAGCAGGTACACGGTCAGGCCTTCCAGATTGGGGACAGTCAGCGTTGTGTCACCGAACGTGGCCAGAACGCTCCCACTGTAGGCCCGCATCAGCGTCTGGACGACACCGACGAGTAACCCACCAAAGACGGCCCCTCTGAAGCTACCGAGGCCACCGAGGACGACGACAACGAATGCTGGAATGATGACGCTGTTCCCCATGCCAGTGTTCACGTTCTGGTAGCCGCCGAGGACAATCCCGGCGACGGCAGCGAGCGCCGCACCGACACCGAAGACCAGCGTGTAGTACTGGTCGATATCGATACCGACGTTGCGGACCATCTCACGGTCCTGTGACCCGGCACGGATGATCATCCCGTACTTCGTCCGGTTCAGCAGGTACCACGTCACTACCGCGAGCAACGCGGCGAAGACGATCATGAAATAATTGTACACGGACACCTGCACGCCCAGTATAGACACAGGCTGGCTCAGATACTCCGGGACGGCTAGCTGTCGTTGCTGTGTCCCCCAGATAAGACGGATCACGTCGTTGGTCACGAGCACGAGTCCGAACGTCAGGAGAATATGATACAGCGGGTCTCGGCCATACAGTGGCCGGACAGTCGTTCGCTCGATAGCGGCACCGATGAGACCGACGGCAACCGGTGCAACCACTATCGCGATCCAGAACCCAGTCCCTGCACCGAACGGCGCAATGATGCTCAGAGAGAAATACGCACCGAGTGCGAACAGCTCGCCATGGGAGAAGTTGATCACGTCCATCACGCCGAAGATGACCGACAGTCCGGCGGCTAGCAGGACGTAAACCATCCCCAGGGTGAGGCCATTCAGCAGTTGTTCGATGAAGTCGGCAGCAACCATCGTACTACCTACATCTCACAGCCGAGGTCACTGGCCGGTGGCAGCGTCTCCGAACCTGGGACCTGCTCAAGGAGTTCGACATCCGCTGAATCACTACCGCCTTCAACGAGTTCAGCCATCCACGTCGGATTCGTGGCTTGATGGTCGCTCTCTCGAAGCGTGATGTCCCCCAGTACTGTCGTGAACGTCCCACCTTCGAGTGCGTCCCGGACATCCCCCGGTTCGGTGCTTCCGGCTTCGTTCATTCCCTTGGCCATCAGCCGCATCGAGTCGTAGCCGACGCGTGCGAAGTTGCCGGGGTCCCTGTCGTTCTCGCTGGCGTAGGCCTCGACGAATGCCTGATTGTCCCCGGTTTCGATCGAGGGGTCGTACCGAGCGCCACCGAATGTACCAACGCTGTTCGACCCGGTCCCGGCACGGACGCTCTGGAACGTCTGGGTCGGGCCGACAACAGCCATCTGGTCGGTGAGACCCTGGTCTGCAGCCTGGTTAGTGAAGTTCACCAGATCACCACCAGTCATCCCCAGCATGACCACGTCAGCCTCGGAATTGCTGATCTGCGTAATGAACGAGCCGTAGTTGCTTGCACCCAACTCCGACGTTGATGTCCCAACCTCGGTGTAGTCGTCGCTAGTGTTCTCCATGCGCCTGCTTGTTCGGTTGTATACCGAGTCGCCGTACGCGTAGTCCGCGTAATGGAACCAGACGTTGTTCCCCAAATTGTTGACTGAATACGCCGATATCGCCTCGGCAATCTGTGCCGTATTCGTCTCAAAGCGGAACACCCATTCGTTGCAGGCAGACCCGGTGATCGGAACCGCCGCACCGCCGGGGAAGTAGATGTGCTCAGATTGAGCGGCAAAGTCGTTCAGCCCGAGCGCAACGGAACTGGAAATCGCACCGAACACGAACTCGGCACCCTCCTCCTGAACGACGCGCTGTGCCTCAGACTGTGCGGCCCCAGCTTCGGTTTCTGTGTCGCCCGTCACCAGCTCGAACTCGAAGTCGTAGTCGTCGTTGTTGTTTATTTCCGCTACAGCGAGCTCAGCCCCAGTTCGCTGGCCCGGTCCAAGAGAGCTGTACGGGCCAGTCATTGGATTCAGGCTCGCAACAGTCACTGCCTCCTCGCCTCCTGTGGACCCGCCCTGACAGCCGGCGAGGCCAAGCACGCCGACCGCGCCGGCGGCGGCGATGAACTGTCTCCGTGAACGGTCGATTCCCACACTACTGTCTGGTGAGGTACCTTCGCTCGACATAGGTTCATTATCTATTGTTAAGCAAATCATATTAAAGCCTTGCCCCTGTCGGCGCGTATCGCGCTGTTCGAGGGGGACAATAGCTGTATTACCGCCTCTCGTGGCTCCTGGTTCCCACCGTAGTGGTGGCTAGCTGGTGGTGTCGTTCTGTCTGTACAGCCACGCCAGCGCAGTCCCGAGTACGGCGGTCGTCCCAGTGAGTGTCGTGAAGCCGGGGCCACTGGCGGCAGTCCCAGTATTCGTCTCCGTCGCTGTGTCCGTGCCCCCTGTCTCAACAGGAGTTATCGCTCCGCCAACAACAGTACTTTCGTCTGTCTCAGTGCCCTCACTCGTCGGCGTGTCATCGGTGCCACCGTCAGCCGGGCTTGCTGGCATCGTCAACTCACGGGTTTCAGTCGTTGCGGACTCAATTGCGGCGTCAGCGAACAACAGCTGTTTGTACTCGAAGTTCTCGAACATCGCCAGCTGATCGTCGTAATGTTCGCCGGTAGTGTCATCTGGGGCGACGTAGCCGTCGTTTCCGGGCGGAAGGATGTTCTCTGCCTGCGGGTCGTCGCTGAGCCGGACGACGTGATTCTCAGTCCCGCGGTTCAGCAGCGCCGTGTTCCCAGCGGACGTGACGCCGATAGGCATCCCGAACAGCGCGAGGTTATCGAACTCGTGCAGGGCCGCCTCACGCCGCCAGCTTGCCGGGTCACCGTCGTATTGCTCGGCGAGTTCGTTCACGGCGGTTTGGAACGCGCTGACCAGCGCGTTCGTGACATCTCCATCGGCATACTCGGCCTGCGTTGCCAGTGCTGTCTCCGCCGGATTGAGGACCCTCATCAGGGTGCCGCGACCGTAGTCGTAGCCAAGGAAGTACGATGCCGGGCCGTAGGCGCTCCCGAACGTCTCGCTGAAAACCTCCTCCAGAATGTACGGGAACGTCGCATCCCAGATCGTATACCCGGCGGAGTGGCGTCCCTCGTTGTCTTCGCCGTCGGCCTGTGCGAAGTGGTCCCACGAGGCCAGTTCGTCGCGTGCTTGCTGTTCGGTATCGGAGAGATCTGCATCCGCAAGCGCGTCAAGCAAATGGTCTTTGTACCGAATCGAACGCAAGTCAGTAAAGGAGATGTCGTAGATAACAGTCTTCAGGAACTCGTAATCGACTGTTCCCTCCTGTGCTAACCGCTGTTCGACCAGATTGATGATCCGTTGCACGCGGTGGTCGGTCGACCACGAATAGCTCAGGTCACCGTTGTTCCAGTCCGGTGCGGGTTTGTTGTTCCACTGTGCCGAGTACCCCGGGGCGGGATTGATCGCGTAGGGGACATCACCGTCAGCCGCACGTAGGTAGTCCGCCGACGTGAGTTCGTATTGTGTTCCATCGGCTGGCAACCGAGTGTCCCAGTCGACTGCTTCGCTATCCGGGTACCGACCCAGATGCACATACGCGATGTCACCGTCCTTGTCGGCCCACATGAAGTTCAACGCATAGTCACAGCGTTGTGCTGACTCCCGGAACTCCTCGGCGTCCGTCGCGAACTGACACTCGTAGAAGGCCCGCCAACAGTTCATATGCCGGCCGGCGTATGACTTCGTCTGCGCCAGTGCTTCCCCGTTGTCGGAGTCCCACTGGGTCACAACGCCGTGGCGTGTGAACCGTTCAGTGTACGTCACGTCCTCGCCATCGGCGACGGTGATTGTCTGCTCGGCCGTTTCGACCTCGTACTCCTCGCCCTGGAAGGTGTACGTGTCCGGTCCCGACGAATTGGTCGTGATCGACTCCGTGAACATCTGGATGCAGTTGTCGATTCCGGCAGTCGAGGTCATCGCCCCGTTGCGATTGTGTCCGAACATGATGAACGGATACCCGGTGACGGTGACGCCAGCGACATCGAAATCCGACCCATGTAGGCTCGCCTCGTACATTATCGAGGGCGTGTTGAACCCCATCTGTGGCCCGCCCATCAGTAGCGCATCGCCACTAGCCGTGATATCCCCCTGAACAGCAAGAGCGTTGCTGCCGTACTTGATCGGGAGGCCGAGGCTGTCGAGTCCGGACGCAAGCGTCCGCATCCGCTCTATTTCGCCTTCGTGCATCCCTTCAGCGTCAGTTGGCGGTGTATAGTCCCCGCCAGTTACCAAGTTGCTCGGTGTCACAGACGGACCGCTGGCCCCGCGCGTTGCCCTGTCTGTCTGCTCGCCCCCAGCCGCGTTGGGTGTCGACCCTGCGCCTACGTCAGTATAGGGAGGGGAATAGGCATCTGACGGCTGGACCGTCGAGGTCGGGCAGCCGGGATCGTTGCCCCACTGTAGATCCTCGAATAGCTCCCTCGCCCGCTGTTCGCTACCGGTTTCCTGCGTGAGTGCGTCGAGAACAGTCGCACCGAGCGTCTCCAGCTGGAAGCCACTGAAATACGCCATACTGGCGACGAACATCCCGGCGGCGTCCGTCGTGGTAAACTCCTCGGGCTCGAACCCGTGCTCCTGAAACGCCTGATGGAATTCCAGTTCCTCGCTGTCACGAACTTCGGTAATGTACCGGTTGATGCCGTCGGTAAACGCCTGCAGGACCGCTCGCTGATCCGACGTCAACTGTTCAGCAGCCTGCTCGTCGAGAGACGGCTCGCCGGCGGTGTTGCGCCGCGCCTCGATATCGAACTGTACCCAATCGGTGTCCCCGTCACCTGAACCGAGAACCGCCGCGACAGTCCCGTGATAGTATCGCCGGTACAGTTCTAGCTGGTAGAGCCGGTCGGCCGCAGTTGCGTATCCGAACCCATAGAACACCGGGGCACGGCTGTCAGCGTCGCGGGCGTAGATGTGTGGGACGCCGTAGTCGTCTCGTCGTATCGTGACCGTCGCGTCATCTTCCTGTGCGTACGCTAACTCCGTCTCCACGGCTCCGATACCGGTCATGCCGGTAACCGCTGCGCCTGTCTTCAGAAGCGATCGTCGCGAGAGGTGCTGCCATGACTGCTGGTGCTGTGCTGGCATCCCGTAGTTGACAGTCTGGATATTTAATAAATATTTGGGAACATTTCAGAGGGAGCCGAGTGTGTCTGTTCACATTCGTTAGTAGTCGGGTAGCGCGGGAACCTGTGCGATGACGGGAAAGATAGCGCCCCGTTGAGATCAATACATACTGTCCGACCCAAGCATATAATTGGGAGCCTAACACAGTCCTCGCCATGTCTCAGGAGACGCCGATCCGTGTCGATCACATCGGAATCGCAGTCGAGGACATCGACAACGCTGAGCCGTTTCTGTTTGCACTCGGTTGTCGGAAACTCATCGAAGAATCCATCGAGGGGCGGTTTCGCTGGGCGCAGTACGATTTCGATCGGAACGCGTCACGGCTGGAACTCATCGCACCGGAGGCACCGGACACGTTCCTCACGTCATATCTCGAGGACCACGGTCCGGGCCTACACCACGTCACGCTCGAAGTAGCTGCTGTCGACGCGGTGAAAACAGTACTGGAGCGCAACGGATACAGCGTCGTCGAGTACCGCGAGTATCAGGACTGGACTGAGGCGTTTGTGCCACCAGCAAACCCGACCGGAGCGCTCTTTCAACTGTTCGAGTATCACGACAGCTACGACGCTGATCGGCCGCCTGCCGGGAAGCTCTACGTCGATGGCAGCCGACTCGATGGCTGATATCTGCAGCGATTCGATCTCAGGAGACTGGTTGAGAGGGAACAACAGGAGCGACGCTATCGGTCGTCTCTTTCGTCGAGTTGGACCGTTTCCTCGACAATAACTCGGGGGCCAGCCTCCAGGTCGATAAACTCAGCCGCGTCGGCCTGAACTGTCTCGGCAAGGTCTGAGTCAAACGCGTCGCTGAGTGCGTCCATGTCCTCGAAATACAGCTCAAGCACGCCGTCGTACGCTGCACGCTCCGGGTCTGTCGGCACAGACGTCACGTAGCGTTGCAGTCCCGGCAGATCCTTCGCCAGTTCCGAGTGATCGCCTTGCCATCGGTCGGCGAACTCCTCGTGAGTGTAGCCATCTCTCCGGACGAGCAAATCGACGATTTTTGTCATGCGTTCCCGGTATCGTCACGGGTTGGCTTTTACCTACCGATCTGACAGGGCCACTCCTGATTCAAGCTACTCGAACAAAACACTTGTAAGCCGATTGATCATGTGTGTACGTATGGCAATCCCGCCCGCTGTCAACAGGCCGGTCGGAACAATCGAGAGAGCAATCGAGATCATGGAGTATCTCAAGGAGAACGACACGGCCACAGTGTCAGAGATGACAGACCACCTCAACTGTGCGAAGAGTACGACGCACAGGTACATGAAGACGCTCGCGGCCAACAGTCTCCTCGTCGAGGACGGCAACGAGTATCAGCTCGGGATCCGCTTTCTGGACTACGGCGAAGTGGCACGGAACAAATACCGGCTCTACGACGAGGCGAAGCCGAGAGTCGACGAACTCGCGGAGGAGACCGAGGAGAAGATCTGGTGTGCAGTTGAAGAACACGGCCGGAGCGTCCACATCTACGGCGCACAGGGCAAACACTCGGTACAGACGTACGCCAGGGTCGGCCATCGGAATTATCTCCACCAGCACGCCGCGGGGAAGGCCATACTCGCACACCTTCCGGATAGTCAGATCACAGAGACCATCGACAGGCATGGCCTACCCGGCCGGACGCCACAGACGATCACCGATAGGGACGAACTCTGGGAGGAAATCGAGGCGATACGTGACCGCGGCTACGCGTTCAACTTTCAGGAGTCTGTGGAGGGGCTGCATGCAGTCGGGGCCCCAATTACGGACGAAAACGACGTTGCCATCGGGGCGATCAGTGTCTCCGGCCCGGCAAGCCGGCTTGAAGGCCCCATCCTCAGAGACGAACTGCCGACGCTGCTACTGGGCGTGGTCAACGAAATCGGGATCAATATGGCCCATCCATGAGGCCACCAGCGTAGTTCTAGCGGGGCAACTGGCTGTTTTTGGACTGTTCTTCTCTGTGCGTGGTAGCAGCCAAACTGGGTACCTCGTTCTGGGATCGGGGCGCGCTCACTCGCTGGTCCACTCCGGCTCTCTGTCTTCGAGGAACGCGTCGATCCCTTCATCCTTGTCGCCAGTGGCGAACAGTTGTGCGAACAGTTCGGCTTCGTACTCGATGCCGGCTTCGAGGTCCATTCGGGAGCTGGCGCGGACGGCTTTCTTCGCGAGTTCGAGCGCCGCTGGGCTTTTTTCTGCAATCGACGACGCGATGTCGTAGACCCGCTCATCGAAGGAGTCGTCGTCGTGGACCTCGTCGACGAGGCCGATATCGGCGGCCTCCGTCGCGTCGATGAGTTCGCCAGTCAGGATAAGCCGCATCGCGTGGCCCTCACCGACCAGACGCGGCAGTCGCTGTGTTCCGCCACCACCGGGCATGATGCCGAGGTTGATTTCCGGCTGTCCGAACTTCGCATCCGTATGCGCGATCCGGATATCAGCCGCCTGAATCAGCTCACAGCCGCCGCCGAGGGCGTGCCCGTTGATACGGGCGATGACCGGCATCGGGCACTCGTCGACGTACTCGTAGACGCGAGGTCGCTTGCTTGCCTCCCGTTGCTCTAGCATATCCCGGTCGCGGAGTTCCGTCACGTCCGCACCCGCAACGAATGCGCCGGTGTCTGCCGCGCCAGTCAACACGATGGCGCGAACGTCGCTGTCCGGGATTGCGTCGAAGACCTGCTTGAACTCCGACCGCAACTGGGTGTTGAGCGCGTTCCGGGCCTCTGGGCGGTGTAATTCGACGGTGGCGACGTTCTCCACGCGATCCCCGACGCTCACCGAAACCGTTTCACAGTCCGCCGCGGCGTCAGCGAGGTCCGTCATGCGTTCCCCCAGTCGCCGCTGGTGCCAACGATGTCACCGTCCTCCCAGACGTAGAACCCCTCGCCGGATTTCTTGCCGAGTTTTCCGGCTCGGACCTTCCGTTTCAGGATCTGTGGCGGACGGAACCGTTCACCGAGTTCCGCACGCAGATATTCGAGGATATCGAGTCGGACGTCGAGACCGACGACGTCACCGAGTTCGATCGGTCCCATCGGATGATTGTAGCCGAGTTCCATTGCGGTGTCGATGTCCTGCGGTGTCGCAACGCCTTCTTGCACCATCCGCATCGCTTCGACACCCAGCGAGACGCCGAGGCGGGAGGAAGCAAAGCCCGGTGCATCGGCCACCTCGATCGGTGTCTTGTCGATTCCATTCACGAACTCGCGGGCGCGCGAAACGGTCTCAGCACTCGTCTGTTCCGCGACGACGATCTCGACGAGTGCCATGATGTGAACCGGGTTGAAGAAGTGAAGGCCGATAGCCCGTTCGGGATAGTCGAGGACGCTCGCTATCTCAGTCAGTGACAGCGAGGAGGTGTTTGAAGCGATAAGCGTCGCCGGGTCGACGTGGGATTCGACCTCGGTGAGCGTTTCGTGTTTGATCGCCATGTCTTCGGGGACTGCTTCCACGACGAGGTCTGCCCCGGTCACAGCCGCCTCCAGCGATGTTGTTCCAGTCAGGCGGTCCAGGGTTGCCTTGGCCGTGGATTCGGTCACTTTCTCCCGGGCGATACCCTCTTCGAGATTCGACTCGATGGCGGCCAAGCCGTCATCGACGATATCCGCCTCGATATCGCGGAGAGAAACGTCGTGGCCGGCCATTGCCGACACCTGAGCGATACCGTGGCCCATGGTACCGGCGCCTAGGATAGCTACGTGCATCATTTCTCAGCACAGTAGCGAAGGATAAAAACGTTGCTTGCGTCTCACCAGTAGGGTTTAGTTAGTAGCACTGTACCATCAGGCGAAGCTCTGCAATCGGTTTTTCCAGGGTTCCGGGTCTACGTGACTAAAACAGTGTGACTACGACGACGTTTGACGCTTTAGATCCTGAAAAGCCTGTTCGGCAGCGTTTCGATTGCCGTGGCGACACATCTGAAATCGAAGTCTAACTCGTCGAGTGGTAGTTTGGAGTATTGAACGCCATCGGCAAGAAAGACAGCAGTTTCGACATCGAGTTTGTGCCGAAGTTCGCGCGGGAAAGTTTCTGTGAGGGTGGTCGAAGTCGTCGTAAATTGCCGGACATGAAGCGGTTCGTTCGACTGGGGATAGGCGGCGTTCACAAGAGCACAGCTCTTGTGCAGCCCATCAGAATGGCAGAGCCATTCTGAGGACGGCGTACAGCCAGAATTGCTGATCGGTATACGAACCACTGTTTCGTCAAGCGCGATCTGAGTCGATGACTTACCCGAGTCTGACTGTAGATCGGCCTTCTGAACCCAGTCGTGGACGGCTTTCGAGTTCGCTGGACACCCAGTATGTGAAGTAATTCGACGATATTCGACAACTATTCCAGAATCACGACGGCAACAGGAAGAGAAATCAACAAGGCTCAATGGTATCTCCGGATAATCTTTTAAGTTCTGTTTTGGTTACGAGATAGCGGGCATAGTGCTCAGCGTCATAAACTGATTTGCCCTTTTCCCAGGAATACGGCCGTCTAGCTTTGATAACGACACCTCGATTTGTTTGATTTATTACTGTTGCATCTGGACCGGCAGTAAACGATCCAATGTCCCAACTGTCAAGGCAACTGGCATTTTTGAGACGAGTGGACACATAGCTTGTTTCAGCCTCTAGCGCACGCTCCTTTGCTTCACTTATATTTAGTTGTACATCGGAGGTTAGAGATACTTGGCTATCAGTTGATATCGGTGTTGCTGTTGTTTGCTCATTATTTGATAACATGCATCCCGACAATGGCAGACTAAGGACAATAGCGATAAGCAAAATTCTCCGACATCCCATATATGTTTGTTTTTTGTTAGTATTAAATATTTTCGGGCTTTCAAAGAGTCGTGTATGGCTCTCAATATCTCCAAACTGCACTTCAACGAGCAGGGCTCCGATTTCAGATGTGTCGCCACAGAAATCGGAACGCTGTCAAGCGGATCTTTCGAGAGCTCAAGCGACGAACCGCGTCGTTTTCGAACTGTTTCAGCCACGTCGAACCGAAAACTGGCCCCAGAGTTTCGCTCGCTGGCACAACGCTCTAAACTAAACGCTACCGTCTCACCCCAGTGTGGCCTGCATTTAATACAGCGGCCACGATAGGAGTCGGTGAGGATGACTGCTTCCGACTCGCAAGCCGTTGTTGTCGACGCCGTACGAACGCCACAGACACCGAAGGATGGCGCATTGGCTGGGACACATCCCGAAGACCTCGTCTCCACCGTGCTTACTGCACTCGTTGACCGGACCGGTGTCCCGGCCGTCGAGTGGGACGACTTCCGGCTCGGGTGTGCAAACCAGGAGGAGGAGCAGGGACGGAACCTTGCCCGGCAGTCGATACTCGCCGGCGGGTTTCCCGAGACCGTACCCGGGGCGACAACGACCCGCCTGTGTGGCTCTTCGTTGACGACGCTCGTCGACGCCGCTCGCGCCATCGAGGCGGGCGATGGTGCGGTGTATCCGGTCGCCGGTGTCGAACACATGAGTACTGTCCCTTTTTCCGACTGGCTGCATCCCGCTATCGAACAGCGGTACGACTCTGACAGGCTGCCGATGGGGCAGACAGCCGAAACTATCGCACGGGACCACGATATCAGCCGTAACGCCCAAGACGAGTTCGCGCTGCGGTCACACGACCGTGCGGTCGCTGCCATGGAAAGCGGGCGGTTCGATGCAGAGACCGTGCCAGTCCACACCGACGAGACAACGATAGAGACCGACAAAACGCCACGGGCAGATACGTCAGTCGAGCAGTTGAGCGAACTCCCAACGGTGTTCCGAGACGACGAGGCGGCGACGGTCACGCCGGGAAACGCATCGCCGCTGACCGACGGGGCCGCTGGAATGCTTGTCACTTCGGCGGCGTACGCAGACCAACATGATCTCGATGTCCTCGGCCGGATCGAGACGCGGTCTGTCGCTGGTGTCGATCCGCTGGTAATGGGGCGGGGACCGATTCCGGCAACGCGTGCTGCACTGGACGACGCCGGCCTGACAATCGGCGATATCGATCTCGTGGAACTCAACGAGGCGTTTGCCGCGCAGAGTCTCCACTGCAAGCGCGAACTGGGGATTCCGGCCGAACGGCTCAACGTCAACGGTGGGGCTATCGCGCTCGGCCATCCGCTTGGCTGTTCGGGGGCACGAATCACGACAACGTTACTGCACGAGATGCGGCGGCGGAACGCGACCCACGGACTGGCGACGATGTGCGTCGGTTTCGGTCAGGGTGTCGCGGTTGTGTTCGAACGTGATTGACAGCGGCGGCTACCGGCGCTGACTGGCGACCTGTGCTTTGAAGCCGTATCTGATGACGCCCTCCTGCGTGTAGATGCGCCGCGTTGTCAGCACGACAGGTGTGCCGATCGTGACTTCGGCTGTTGTGTCAAGCACCTGTGCAGGGACGCTTACGGTCTGCTCGCCCGATGGACTATCGAGCGCGACGATAGCACTGTCGAACTGGCCGCTCTTGGACTGCTGGGCGACGAATTCGGGCGGCGCACCGCCCTGTTCGATAGTCGTCACTGCCTCGACCGTCCCTGTCCCGGGTAGTTCGACAGCCTCAAAATCACTGGTGCGCTCGTGACAGTCCGTGCAGGCCCCGGTCGGCGGAAAATTCAACGCCCCACACGCGGAACACCGGCCGGCGACGAGCCGATGGCGTTGCGGAATCGTCCGGTGCCAGGACGGGACGCTAACGTACGCTCCGCCACCTTCGGGTTCGTCGCGTGTGATCTCGCCACGCCGCCTGAGGTACTCGGCGTAGGACAGGGAGACGGTACCGTCCAGCGCGGTTTCAACCGGAACGGGACCAGTAACGACGAACAGCGTCGCACTCGCGCCGCTGCCGTACGCGGCGATCAACACGCGTTCGGGGTCGTCTGCAAACGCTGTCGCCGCCCCGAGAAATGCGCTTGCCGCGCCGGTGTCCCCGAGCGTACTGACTGTGTCCGCGGCGGCGATGGTCCCGGCGTCGACCCCGAGCGCACCTGTCGCCCGATACGGGAGCTTGCCGTCCGGGGACTGGACCGCTGCCGCATCGACTGTCTCCATCGGCACGTCCAGTCTGTCCGCCGCACTGTCGAGCGTGGTCGTGAACGCGTCGCGGTCGTACTGCGTAACACCCAGCCCGGTCGTCCGGTCGTCTCCGCCGGTTCTGAAACGCGTTCCGGGGTACGCCTCCGTGTGTGATGCCCGCTCAAGTACGGTTCCAGGACCGTCATCGTCGACAACGAGCGCGACACTCCCAGCACCGGCGGCGTGTTCGACCTCGCTGTCAGGGTCGCCCCGCGGACAGTCGCCGATGATGACGAGGCCGATGTCCTCCCCGAATGGCCCGCCATCCATGGTTGCGTCCAGTGCCTGGGCACCGGCGTGCGTAGACCCGGTCATCGTCTGCGTTTTGGCATCTTCCGGGACGTTGAGAATGCTGCAGAGGCGCGCCGCAAGGTCTTCTTCGGCCATCGGCGGTGTCGTCGTCGCGAAGGCCAGATGCGCGACATCCGTACCGGACGCGTCGGCCGCAGTGAGCGCACGGCGGGCCGCTTCGACACCCATCGTGACGGCGTCCTCGTCGGCGTCGGGGACCGCCTTCTCGTCGATCCCCGCTGCATCGAACCGACCCCACGCGGCTTCGAACTCCGCGGCATCGATCCGCAGGCGAGGCGCGTACGCGCCGATGGCCGCGAGCCCCGACGCAGTCATCGTGCAGCCTCCCGTTCGAGGATATGGACAACAGCGCTGCCGCCGCTCCCACCCACGTTGTGAGTCAGCCCGTACTTCGGGGCTGGTAGCTGCCGGTCGGCAGCGCTGCCGGTGAGCTGTTTGAACGCCTCGACGATCTGTCCGGCACCGGTTGCGCCGATGGGGTGGCCCTTCGATTTCAGCCCGCCGGAGAGATTGACCGGCATCGCTCCATCAGCGTCAGTCGTTCCCGCTTCGAGCAATTGCGGTGCCTCGCCGCGGTCACAGAACCCGAGGTCCTCGTATGCAAGCAGTTCGGCGATCGTGAAGCAGTCGTGTACCTCAGCGAAGTCGAGGTCGTCAGGGCCAACCCCGGCACGGTCGTATGCTGTGTCAGCAGCCTTTTTCGACGCGGAAATCGCGGTGTAGCTGTCTCGCTGGAAGAGGCCAACGCGGTCGCTGGCTGCGCCGACTCCAGCGACCCGGACCGGATCGTCAGTGTACTGCTCGACGACATCCTCACTGGCGACGAGCGCGACCGCTGCGCCGTCAGAGGTCGGACAACAGTGATAGAGGTTCAGCGGGTCTGCGACAACCGGAGCGTCGACGGCGTCTTCGAGGGAACACTCGAAGCCCAAGTGAGCCTTCGGGTTCTTTGCGCCGTTCCGGTGGTTCTTGACTGCCACCATTGAAAGGTGCTCCTCACTCGCTCCATACTCCCGCAGATACGCACTTGCCATCTGTGCGTAGACACCGGAGAACGTCGTCCCGGTCAGCCGTTCCCACTCTGTTTCGCCGGAGACACCGAGCCAGTACTTCGTCACATCGCTGCTCATGTCTGTCATGACTTCGACGCCGCCAGCCAGCGCCACGTCAGCCATCCCGCTTTTGACCGCCTGCACTGCCTGTCGGACGGCGTAGCCGGACGCGGCACAGGCGTTTTCGACGCGCACGCTGGGGACGCCGTGCAGCCCAGCGTGTTCAGTTGCTGCCGGTCCCGAGAGACCGAGTTGTCGACCGCCCACGCCGAGTGAGCCAACGACCGCTTCGTCTATCGCATCCGTATCGATGCCGTGGTCGACACTGTCGATAGCTTCGCTGACTGCGTGGTCGAACAGTGATCTGTAGCTCTCTTCGGGCATCGAGCCAAACGGCGTTTGTCCTGCACCAATGAGATACGCATCCCGCATACATGGAACTCTGAGGGTACTGAAAAATAGCTTTGCATCACGTTCCGACAGTCACACAGCAAGCACGACCGGTGGTCGGAGTGGTCAATCCCAAACCATTTTATCATTATCATTCCACTCTATCATTGACGATGGTGTACAAGCAACTGGAGACGGCCGACCGCGCAGAGCTGCGTGCGTTGCAAACCGACCGATTACAGGGGATTGTTTCGCACGCCTACGAGAACGTCCCCTTTTACCGGGAGAAGCTCGACGAAGCGGGTGTCTCGCCCGAAGACATCCAGAGTATCGACGACATCACGAAACTGCCGATGACGACGAAAGAGGATTTCCGCGACGAGTACCCCGACGGCCTGTTCGCCGTAGACGATGAGGACGTCGCCCGGATCCACGCATCGTCCGGGACGACCGGGAAGCCGAAAATCGTCTCCTACACGGATGACGACCTCGACAACTGGAGTGAAGTCGTTGCACGTTCGCTGGCTGCGAGCGGGACCGAACCGGGCAACACCGTCCAGAACGCCTACGGATACGGGCTGTTCACCGGCGGACTGGGACTCCACGACGGAGCCGAGGAGCTGGGGGCCACAGTTATCCCTATCGGGAGCGGCCAGACCCAACGACAGGTCGAGTTGATGACCGACCTGGAGAGCGATGTGTTCACCTGCACCCCGTCGTATGCGCTGTACCTCGCCGAAACGGCCGAGGAAATGGGCCACGACCCCAGCGACCTGCCGATCTCGACGATTATCTTCGGAGCGGAACCGTGTACCGATCCGATGCGGGCAGAAATCGAAGATCGGCTGGGCGTCGACGGCATCGACGTTTACGGACTCTCGGAGATCATCGGTCCCGGCGTCTCGTGTGAATGTCACGAAGCGCAGGACGGGCTTCACGTCTGGGAAGACCACTTCTACCCGGAAGTCATCGACCCACAGACGAAGGAGCCGGTCGAGGAAGGCGAGGAGGGCGAACTCGTTCTCACAACACTCACCAAAGAAGCGTTGCCGGTCTTCCGATACCGGACTGGGGATCTGACGACGCTGAACTACGACGAGTGTGCGTGTGGACGGACGATGGTACGGATGGACAACGTCACCGGTCGGACAGACGACCTCCTCATTGTCCGTGGCGTGAACCTCTATCCCAGTGAAATCGAACACGCTGTATTGGATATCGACGGCGTCGCCCCGCACTACCGGATTGATCTCTACAGAGAGGACAACCTCGACATCCTGGAACTCACCATCGAACGGACTGCGGAGCAAGGGCCGGGCGACAAAGCACTCGAAGACGAGATCATCGAACGGCTGGAGAACGTGCTCGCGTTCACCCCGGACGAACTCGAACTCGTCGCGCCCGGCAGCATCGAACGAACGCAGGTCGGCAAAGTAAAACGCGTCTACGACCACCGTGACTGACTGTCAGGGCCGGTAGACTCGTCCGCGAAACGTCGCGATGCGCTCGCCATCCTGCGCAGTCACCGTTACCTCGTACTCCGCGGTGCTGTCCGCGAGATGCGTCTCCTCGGCGACCGCAGACAGCGTTTCACCGGTTTCTACGGCGTCTAAATACGAGATGTTTGTCTCCAGTGCGACTGCCGCCTCGCCATGAGAGTTCGACGCCGCGGCGAACGCCGCATCAGCAAGTGAGTAGATCGCCCCGCCATGCGGTGTTTCATGAAAGTTCAATAGGTCCTCGGTAATCGTCAATTCAGTCTGGGCGTACCCCGAGCCGAGTTCAACGACATCGATACCAAGGGTTTCGCAGTACGCATCCGATTCGATACGCTCTCTGACTTCATCGGCGACACCAGACATACGGGTCGTGGTTCCATCAGTAATAATAAATATATACCGGTCACTGCTGCTGTCAGCGAGGTCATGTTTAATTAAGCGTGAAAAGTGAGACGGAGAATTCTGGCTGGGCTATGGCAGAAATCGCTCGTCTCAGCGATACTGATGTGTGGATTGATTTGGATTTCGTGGAGCGTGAGCGGATACCCGAAGCAGCGGTGGCGCTAGATATTCAAACGCATGTTGCGGAGCTATCGCTGTCGAATACCGTCGGTTTACTCGGTACGTTGTGTCTCCAACGATCGTGGAAAGCGATTGAACACTACCGGACATACAGACACAAGTTGCACACAATATCGTTGCTGAACTCATTGTGGTCAAAGAGTCAATGGGTAACCTGCAAAATCCCGATAGAAAGATCCACAGTTGACTCAGGTAAATCCCGAGATTGTAAGGTGACAATATGCACGGCCTCGTCGTATTTTGTCGAGACCCTCTGATTTCTGACAGTGATAGCGAGAGTTTTTTATGTGTCAGAAAATAGTTACATGTCGATGAAAGAGTATTCATACGTTGTAAACATTGATGGAATCGTTGTGAATGATAATAAATATTTGTTGATAGAAAGAGGGGCAGACGAAGAGCATGCAAGCGGTGCGTTAGCGTTTCCTGGAGGGAAACTTGAAGCAGAGCCAGGGAGTCAGAATGCCATCGAAAATACGGTCTCGCGCGAGATTCATGAAGAGGTCGGAGTTACTATCGGCGATATCCAGTATCTGCACAGCAATACGTTCGAAACTGAGGATAACACGAGCTGCATTAATATTGTGATGCTTTGTGAGTATGCAGGAGGCGATGCCCACCCTCGTGCGAAAGACGAAGTCGCAGGTGTTCACTGGATGTCGTACGACGAGATCAAGTCCCACGACGACGTTCCTTCTTTTACTGAACGGTTCGCGGACGTAGCCGAAAAGAACCGAACTCAACAAGATGGGTCTGGTGACTCGCAGAACGGCGACGGCTTCCACCGTCGGGACTAGTGAGGTGAAGCGGGAGAGCGCCCACACCAGCGGTGGTGTAAAGTGGATTAATTCGGATTTTGTGGAGCGCGAGCGGACATCCGAACACCAATGACGCCGTCAGCGAGACGGCCTCCGATTTCAGAGATATCACCACGGAGATTGGAACGCCGTTGAGCGAGTTTTTCGAGAACTCAGACAATGAACCTTGTCGTTCTCAAATTGTTTAGCTCAGGTCACACCAGAAACAGCCGAAAATTGGTTGCAGAGTTTCGCTCGCTGGCACAATGCTCCAAACTAAACACTACCGTCAGCGGAGCGTAAAAATATAAATGGCTGCTATTAGATGAAAAAATATGGCATACAGCTACGAGCCACACCACTTCGAAGACTTCGAAGAGGGACAGGAGTTTATCAGTGTCGGCCGGACGGTTACTGAGTCGGATTTTGTTATGCACTCTGCCCTGTCGGGAGACTGGACAGAGCTGCATACGAACAAGGAATACGCGGAAGAGCAGGAGTTCGGTGAGCGGATCGCACACGGACCAATGACGTTCGTCCAGGCGACCGGCTTCGTCTACCGGACCGGTATCGTCGAGCGGACGGCATTCGCGTTCCTCGGGATGAACTACATGGACCTCCCGAACCCGGTCCACATCGGCGACACGCTCCAGTTGGAAATCGTCGTTGACAACACCAAGGAGGTCGGACGTGACGACGCCGGATTGGTCGTCCTCGACACCGAAATGGAAAATCAGGACGGGACCGTCGTCTTCGAAGGCGACATGAAGTTCCTGATCAAGAAGCGCGAGTGAGTCCACTGACGCGTCCGAAAGCGATGCATCGGTAGCGGATAGTACCGCAATTTTGCGACTTGAAACCCCTATATAGCGCTCTCGTCGCTCAGACATTAATAATCAATAATAACAACTAAGACGCCGCGCACTCCCTCTGTTATTGCAATGGAGTACACCGGCCCGACAGACCTGTATATCGGTGGAGAATGGCGAGAAGCGACCAACGGCGACAGCATTGAGACGGAGGACCCGGCAACTGAACGTACCTATGCGTCGGTACAGAAGGCCGAGGCGTCCGATATCGATGACGCGGTGCAGGCGGCACAGGCGGCCGTCGCAGAGGGTTCCGAGTGGGCGACGATGGACCCCGGAACGCGCCGGGAAAAGATCCATGCGATGGCCGACGCCATCGAAGAGATGAAAGACGAACTCTCCATGGTTGAATCCCACGACAACGGGAAAACGCCGTTCGAAGCCGGGCTGGAAATCGACATGGTCACCGATACGTTCCGCCATTACGCCGGCTGGACGGACAAGATCCGCGGTGACGAGATTCCTGTCGAGAACGGCCGGCTCAACTACACCACTCGTGAGCCGGTCGGTGTGACCGCACACATCGCGCCGTGGAACTATCCCTTCCAGCTCGCCGGCCGCGGCCTGGCACCGGCGCTGGCGGCGGGGAACAGCGTCATCCTCAAACCGTCCGCTATGACGCCGCTGTCGGCGCTGTACTACGCGAAAGCCGCCGAAGAAGCGGGCCTTCCGGACGGCGTCGTCAACGTCGTTCCCGGGAAGGGGTCCGAGGCCGGCGACGCACTCACCGGACACGAGGGCGTCGATCACGTCACCTTCACCGGGAGTACAGGTGTCGGAAAGACGGTTCAGCGCAGTGCTGCCGATGCGGTCGCCGACGTAACGCTCGAACTCGGCGGGAAAGGGCCAGCAGTCGTGTTCCCCGACGCTGACCTCGATGCCGCCGCCCGCGGCATCCAGTACGGAATCTTCATGAACGCCGGGCAGATGTGCTGGGCGAACTCGCGCATCGTCGTCCACGAAGACGTCTACGACGAGATGGTCTCCCGAATGGCTGAGATCGCCGAGAACATCCCACTCGGCGGCGGCATCGACGACGATGGTCAGATGGGGCCAGTCGTCAGTGCGGGCCGGCAACAGGAGATTCTCGACTACATCGAGACCGGCAAGGAGGAGGGAGCGACTGTTGTGGCCGGCGGTGGCGTTCCCGCGGACAGAGATACCGGTCATTTCGTCGAGCCGACTGTCTTTGCCGACGTGGACAACGAGATGACGATTGCACAGGAGGAGATCTTCGGTCCCGTGCTTACTGCAATCGAAGTTAGCGATGAAGAGGAGGCCATCGAGGTCGCGAACGACTCGCCGTTCGGCCTCACCGCCTGTGTCTGGACGACCGATCTGACTCGCGCCCACACCGTCACAGATAGCTTGGACTACGGGATGGTGATGGTCAACGAGACGCCCAACACCTGGCCACAGACTCCCTTTGGTGGGACGAAACAGAGCGGCCACGGCCGCGCACAAGGCGAGCAGGCCATCGAGAGCTACACAGAAGTGAAAAACGTCCATATAAACCTCGGCTGAAGCTCCCGCTGACGCGTCGTGGTCACGCCGCCAGTCAAGTGCCATCAATGGCACCACCGATCTGTGTCACACTATGAAACTACGACGCAAAAAAGAGAGTAATAACTGCTTACTCGAACTTCTTGAACTGCTGCAGACACTCGTTGCAGTAATGGATCGACTGACACCGTGACGGGCCGCGTGGGTGTTTCCGCTCTGTGTCGGTCGAACCACAGTACGGGCACTCCGCGCCCGTCTGTTCGCCGCTGGTCGTGACACTGGGGTCCGGTTCGCTCATCCGTCGAAACTCATTCCGAAGTCCCGCAGTGCTTCTTTGCCCTGTTCGGTGACCAGATCAATCGACCAGTCCGGGGCCCAGACCAGTCGGACCGACGCGGTCTCGATTCCGTCGACACTCTCGGCGGCCTCCTCGACCTCATCGAGGATGATCTCGCGCGCCGGACAGCCGCTGTAAGTGAGCGTCATGTCAACCGTGGCTTGGCCGTCGGACACGTCGAGGCCGTATATGAGGCCCAGATCGACGATGCTGACCGGCATCTCCGGGTCCTCGACCTGATACAGGGCCGCCCACACGTCGCGTTCGATGCCCTCGGCGTCTTCGCCCGTGGCTGGCACGTCGTCCGCCGCGTGGTCTTTGGTCTCGTAGTCAGTGTACGAGCACGCGGTGGCATCAGCGTCTGCCCGTGGCCGGTCGTAGTCACTACTCATCGTCGTCCGCCATTATCAGCGTCGCTTCGTCGCGTCCCAGATTCCGGTAGCTCGAAGTCATTTGTTCGTGCAGGTCATGCCAGTGGTCGGTATGTTCGTTGTCCCGGCCTGCCGGCGTTGCGGGAGCGGCATCGGTCGGTACGTCGAATCCCAGTTCGGTCAGGAACGATTCGACGCGAGTCTCCCACTCGGTGCGCATCTCGTCGAGAGTCATCGTCCGGATGCCCAGCCGGTCGATGTCGGCCTCCACGTCGCCGACGGGCTCGAACAGCGTGAGGGCGTACGGATAGAGTTCATCGATAGCCGCCTGGACGCGTTCGCTGGCCTCCTCGTCCAGAGCCATCCGGTCCAGCCAGCTCTCGGCGTGTTCGAGATGGTAGCCTTCCTCGCCCTGGATGCGACTCGTTCTGTTCCGGATGATCTCGTACGATGAGTCCTCGAGCGCAGAGAGGCGGATGTCTTCAGCAACGTCGTAGAGGTACGCTCTGACGATAGCATCGGCCCAGTCACCTTCCGCAAACGGTAGCTCGACGAGCGTACTGTGCTGGAAGTCGCTAGGGTCGCTCTCGTAAATGAGCGATTCCTCGGAGTAACCGAGTTGCTGTACCGCATCGTACCACAGTCGTGCGTGGCCCAGTTCGTCCTGTGCGTTGTTCGAAATCGAGAGGTCCGATTCCAGTGTCGGCGCACGCACCTGCCAGAACGTGTAGCGTTCGGCCTGAATCAGCTCATCGTCGGCGAGACGAAGCAGTTGTGCCTCGACTGCGCGCTGTTCTTTCTCCGAAAGGTCTGTTGGACCGCCGAGGTCGGATTCCGTTGTTGCCATTATATCTCACCTCGCTGTTTCTCGGCTTCTATCTGTTCGGACTCGGAGGCTTCGACCTCCTCAGCAGCCGGGTTGACGTTGTACGTCTGTGCGAACCGGTAGGACTTGTTGGTCGTCCCACCGAAGCTCACGTCGTCCTCGGTGACTTCGCCGATGTACTGGTGCTGGACGACCCAGAGACTGTTGGGGTCGTCGTCAGTGAACGCTGCAATCGCCGCCTGTTCTGCGCCGGCGGTGCTGGCAGCTTCGACATCACCGCAGTGCGTGTGATACCCGCCGGGCTGGTCCTGCCGGAAGACGGCCCACGGTTTCTGGGGACCGTTTCCAGTCTCGTCACGGCGCTCTGCGTCGGGATCGACCTGCGTGATTTTCTCCTGCGGGGCAACCCAGAGTGCATGGGTTGGCTTCCGTCGTCCGTGCTGGATGACCGAGAACTGCTTCGCCATCTCTCGGTCGGGTGCGTGGACGTCCCGGCAGTGAACGAAATCCGCGTCCGGACTCTGTTGTCGGAATACTTCCCAGATCATCGTTCTCAGTCCGCTGCCTGTGTCTGCGGGCCGCTGTTCGTCGTCGTCTGGTCGTCCATCATGTCCCGGACCCACTGAACCGCTTCCTGAGCCTGCCGCCGACCGGAGATCTGCTCGATACTGCCGTCGTATTCGTTCTGCGAGACGGTGAAGAACTCGTCCCAGTCGAGGTCGTCCTCGACGACCTCGTAGGTCCCGTCACCGTTGTCCCGGATGCGTGGCTCATCGGGCATCTCCAGCCCGTACTTTTTCGCCTTCGGGATGTACGTGTTGAGGAACGCGTTCCGAAGCTCGTCGTTCGTACACGTCTTCAGCCCGACTTCCGCGGCGAAGTCGTGATGGGTGCTCTGGTCGTCGGTTGGGCCGAAGAACTGCAGGATTCGGGGCCACCACTCCTCGAAGGCCTCCTGAGTCATGCGCTGTTCCCTCCGGGAGCCGTTCATCAGTTCGCGGAGGATCGACTCACCGTGCTTGACGTGCATCCCCTCTTCGAAGCAGATCTTGTCCATCGCGTGGGCGTATGGCTCCCAGCTGGACTTTTTCAGCGTCGCCTGGCGGCGCATCGCCGCCCCGTCGACGAAGAAGGCGATCATCGGCGTCTCGACGTAGCTCTCCATCGGGTAATGGAAGCAGTTCAGGAACTTCCCGTCCCCGTTTGCCAGATCGTCGAGCATCTCTTCGCGGGTCTTGATCCCGAGCGATTCCGCCGCACGGTAGAGCATCTGCCCGTGACCGATTTCGTCCTGCACCTTCGCGCTGAAGGCCATCTTTCGCTCGATGCTCGGCGCTTTTCTGATGAAGGGCCGTTCGAGGTACGCCCCCATGATCTCGCTGTTGGCGTGGAACTCGAGCATCCGCGTGGCTGCCTTCCGATACTCCTCGGGAAGGTCGTCTTTCGGGCTGAATTCCCGGGGTCCAGCACAGTCTTTGACTTCGTCGACGTTCATATCTATCCCAAAAATCGTGAGGAATGTTATTACTAATTTGCCCCTATATAGACGGGTTTTATATACACGTCGGCATATACACGAGGCAATGATAGAGGAGTGTCTCATGGTCGAGTTTCGCATCGAGGGCGACGACTGCCCACTGGCGGATGCGAGCAGTGCCACTGGGACACCAATCGAGGCGGCTCCGCCACTCCTCCGCGATGACCGTAACGTGTTGCTTCGGTTCAGTGCACAGGCAAGTGACGATCTTATCGACTACCTCGATAGTGACGACCGGATCCGCTATCTCTACCAGTCAGTTACCGACGGTCGGTACAACTACCGGTGTCTGTCGCTCCAGCAGTGTGTCGTGCACAAACTCATTAGCGCGGGGTTCATGGTGGAATCGCTGACGTATCGGGACGGGAACGCGATCTTGACTGGTGCTGTAGTAGGCCACGAAATTCTCCAGACTGTCATGGAGACGGCCGGTGAAACCGTCGGCGTGAAGCTACAGCGGGTGTACGCACTGCGTGCAACAGAAGACGCGTCTATCGCACAGCAGTGGGACCTGACCCCGGCACAGGCGGAGAGTCTCCGGTACGCAGTCGAGATGGGCTACTTTGTCGTCCCGCGACAGACGACTGCGAGCGAAGTTGCTGCGGAACTCGGTATCAGCAAATCCGCCTTCCTCGAACGACTCCACCGCGCACAGCACTCACTGTTCACACAGCTGTTCGGCGGCGTTGGCGACGGCCGCCCGGGTGATGGTGGAGAGTAGCGGCGAGAGTCATCCGGGAGGCGTTGGAGCGTAACCGCGACACCTGTCTGGGCGACGACGGACAGTAAAGTACCCGCGCGTCTGAGTACGACCATGCGCGTTGAAGACGGCGCTGTTCGACGGATTGTATTCGATCGTCCCGATATAAAAAACGCGATGACCGCGGCGGTCGCAACTGAGTTAGCCGATGCGCTCGACGACCTCGACCCAGCAACGCACGACGCCGTCCTCCTCACCGGCGACGGTGATTCGTTCAGTGCTGGCGGGGATATCGAGGCGATGAGCAAGCGCGAGGAGACAACGACCGAAGCCTACGAGCGAGTCCAGTCGACGCTGGGCCGAGTGGCCAGCAATATCCTCTCAGCCCCGGTTCCTGTCGTGGCGAAAGTCAACGGCGACGCGGTCGGTGCCGGGCTCTCACTCGTAGCGGTCGCCGATTTCGCGTACGCCGCCAGATCCGCGCGATTCGGTGCATCGTTCATCAACGTCGGCCTCGTCCCGGACATGGGCGCAACCGCCATCCTCCCACGGCTGATCGGGCTCAGGAAAACGAAAGAGCTCGCGTTCACCGGGAAGCTGATCGACGCCGAGAGCGCCGCCGACATGGATCTGATCAACGAGGCTGTCGAACCGGCCGAACTCGATGCGCGGACGGCCGACTTGCTCGAAACGCTTCAGGCACAGCCGACGGAGAACCTCGGGCTGGCGAAGGAAGCGATCCACGACAACATTGGCCAACCCCTAGAAACCGGGCTGCGTCGAGAAGCACGCATTCAGTCACTGGCGTACGGTACGCCAGCTCATTCGCGTGGTGTCGAGGCGTTTCTGGACGGCCGAACCCCGGACTTCGACTAGAGGTCGAAAAAGTCCTGCGCGTTTTCGAACAGAATCTTCCGCTGGACGTCCGTATCAAAGTCAGTGTCGCGAGCGAACGATTCGAGCCACGTGTCGGGGTCTATCATCGGATAATCGGTGCCGAACATCACCTTGTCTTTGAGGACTGTGCCGGCGTAGTGGAGCACCTGATCGTCGATATACTTCGGTACCCACCCGGAGAGATCCATGTACACGTTGCCTTTCTGCTGGCAGATCGCAAGCTGCTCTTTCTCCCACGGGAAGGCGGGATGGGCGATGAGGATGTCGAGGTCCGGATGGGCGGCTGCCACGTCGTCGATGAGCATCGGGTTGCCGTACTTGATTTTTAGGCCACGGCCGCCGGCGCTGCAGGCACCCAGTGTCGAGTTCCCGCCGTGGAAGACAACGGGAACGCCGAGATCCTCGATGGTACTCCACAGGTGGTCGTGGCGTTCTGCGGAGGGGTCAAAGCCCTGTGCGATCTGCTGGAACTTGAACCCTGAGAGATCCAGATCCTCGACGCACCGGATCGCCTCCTGTACGCAGTCGTCTTTCAGTGGGTCGACGCTCCCGAACCCAACGAAGAAATCGGGATACTGGTCCCGGACCTCGGCGACGTAGTCGTTCGGGACAGGTGGGTTCCCGGTGTTCGTCTCCGCGTCCCAGCCAAGCAGGACAGCGCCACCGACACCCGCCTCGTAGTACTCCTCGAGCATCTCTTCGTAGTCCCACGTCTCCAGATCAGTGCCGAACCGATCGGCGGCGTCTTGCATCATTTCGCCGCCGGCGTCGTGGAGGAACTCACTGGTCGGCTGATGCGCGTGCGTGTCGAACAGTTGTTTGTCGGCGACACCAGGGAGGTCAGTTGTCACAGAGAGAGATTTTACCCAGTGTCATAAAAATCCATGCTGTTTGTGCTGTACAGCAGCCCCGTCGAAGTGACCGGGTAGTCATGGCACCGATAGATGATTGGAGACACCGGTGATTCTGACTGCGACAGGCGGCCGAGTCACCGGCGCACGGTCACTCCGGATATGGCCAGGCGGTAATCCCCTACCATCTTACTGCTGGGGGGTGAAGGCACAACTATGGTTCGTCGCAGTGTTCTGTTTGCGCCGGGTGACAACGCGGAGTTGATGCGGAAAGCAGCCGACGGCGACGCTGATGTCGTCGTCTTCGACCTCGAAGATGCGGTCGCACCGGCCGATAAAGAGCAGGCACGTCAATCCGTTCAATCAATGCTCTCGACTGTCAGTTCGGACAGTCACGTCTGCGTTCGTATCAATCCCGTGGGCGTTAGCGCCACAGCCGATCTTGCCGCGATACTGACAGACACCAGTCCCGACAGTGTGATGCTCCCGAAGGCCAGTTCCGCCGACGACATCTCAGCACTGGAACGGCTCCTCGATGAATACAGCGCGGATCTCCCGGTGCTTGCGCTGGTCGAATCAGCCGCTGGCGTCCTCAACGCGGCTGAGATTGCAGCCGCTGATTCCACTGATGCGCTCCTCTTTGGGGCCGAGGACCTCGCGGCCGACATCGGTGCCAGTCGGACCAGCGAGGGGCGGGAGGTACTCTACGCACGCCAGCGGGTCGTCGTCGCGGCCAGCGCCGCGGGAATCGACGCAATCGACACGATCTACCCCGACTACGGCGATCTGGACGGCCTCCGCGAGGCGACTGAGTTCGCTTCCCAACTCGGGTACGACGGGAAGATGGCGATCCACCCGGATCAGGTCGCGGTCATCAACGACGCATTTACGCCCAGTGATGAAAAGATAGCATGGGCCGAACGCGTCGTCACAGCCGCCCACGAGACAGATGCTGGGGTTTTCGAGGTCGACGGAGAGATGATCGATGCACCGCTTATTACACAGGCAGAGCGTGTCCTCGAGCGCGCTGGCGAGGCTGGTAAGCGGTAGGCAACGGCAACATCTATCCGAGTCCTGACTGTGCTGTCGTGTATGAAAGCCGTCGTCCGGCAGAACTTCGATGCCAGCGTCGACGCCTACGCGACCTACGAGCGGCGGACCAATCGGTTCACCTCGCTCGCTCGTCTGCTCGCCGCTGAGATGAACGCTCGTACTGACAGCGGACTCGGGACAGTACTCGATGCGGGCGCAGGAACTGGCGTGAGCACGCGCGTTTTCGCCGAGACGGCAGCGGATACTATTGCGCTCGACATCAGTCGCGAGATGCTGCGGGAAATCGAGTCCACGGCCCGAATGCAAGCCGATTTCGACCACCTGCCGCTCAGCGATCGGTCGGTCGACGGCGTCGCGTTTACTGCCTCCCTCTTTCTGGTCCCTGAGCCAGCGACTGCAGTACGAGAAGCCGCCAGAGTGCTCCGCGCGGACGGCGTGGTCGGGGCCGTCGCACCACTTGGCTGGTTCCGGCCTGACGGCACAGAGGTATTCGAACAGTTCGAGCGCGAGTCACGCTCCCCGACTGGCACATCAGCTGTCGAAGACGCCATCGCTGGTGAGTTCTCGACGACGACAGGGACCTGGAATTTTTCGACGACTGCCGAAAACATTCGGCTGTTTCACGCGATTCCCGCGATGGCCGCACGGCTCTATCCGAAGCTCGATACGGAAACACGAGTGCGACAAGCCCGCGAACTCCTCAGCGCTCTCGACGGGACGTTCGAGCAACGATGGCGATGGGTCATCGGTGTTCCAGAATAGAGGACTGGAATCTCGACTTCGTCAGTCAAGCAGTCCCGGCGTCACTCGGCGGTATCACGTTTCAGCGACAACACGGTGCGGTCGAACTCACACACGAGGACGTCGTCCGAATCTGTGAGTTTGAACACCTCGACGTGCATCGTGACGACCCCGCGGTCACCGTCGCTGGTCTCGCGTTTGTCGGTCACGGTCGATTGTACGCGGATCGTATCCCCGTGAAACACCGGATTGGGATGCTCGACGTTGTCGTAGGAGAGGTTCGCGACGATAGTGCCATCGGTCGTCTCCGGGATGGTCAGTCCGACAGCTAAACTCATCGTGTAGAGCCCGTTGACCAGACGCTCGCCGAACTCCGTCTCGGCCGCGAACTCGGCGTCGAGATGCAACGGTTGCTGGTTCATCGTCATATCGCAGAACTGCTGATTGTCGCGCTCGCTGATCGTGCGGCGCTTCTCGTGTTCGATGGTCTCGCCGACCTCGAACTCTTCGTAGTATAGTCCTGTCATAGCTCAGAGGATGGTTCCGTGTTTCTTGTCCGGGAGGTCTTTCTCGACGGTCTCGTAGAACGCAAACCGGTTCACCAGTTCCGTTCTGAGGTCGCTCGGCGGGACGATGTCGTCGACGACGACTTCGCTGGCCATTCGATGAATGTCGATATCCTCGCGATAGGCCTCACGGAGTTCTTGCTCCTTTTGCTGCCGTTCGTCCTCGTCATCGATTTCGGAGAGCTTGCGGGCGTAGACGGCGTTGATAGCCGCTTCAGGACCCATGATCGCGATTTCCCCGCTCGGAAGGCCGATCGTCGACTCGGGGTCGTACGCGGGACCGGACATCGCGTAAATGCCCGCGCCGTAGGCTTTCCTGACAACGACGGACTGCTTGGGCACTGTCGCCGAGGACGTGGCGTATATCATCTTCTTGCCCTGTTCGAGGATGCCCTCCTTCTCGACACCTGACCCGGCCATGAACCCAGGCGTATCACAGAGATACAGTAGCGGGATGTTGTAGGCGTCACAGGTCCAGATGAACTGGGCGGCTTTCTCCGCCGCGTCCGGGAAGATGGCACCCGCGCGCTGGGCTGGCTGGTTGGCGATGACCCCAACCGGGCGGCCGTCGATCCGGGCAAACGACGTGATGATCTCCTTGCCGTACTCGGGCCGGAGTTCGAGCGTCGATCCGGCGTCGACGACCCGCTCGATCACGTCGAACATGTCGTAGCCCTTGTTGGGCTTCTCTGGGACGACGGAATCGATACCCTCCGGCGAGCGCTTCGGGGCCGTCCCGCTGGTCTGCGGTGGGTCCTCGTCGGCGTTGTCGGGCAGATAGCCGATGAGTTTCGCGACGAGTTCGCGGGCGTGTTCCTCGTCGTCGGCGATGAGGTCCGCACTCCCGGAGTGCTGTGCGTGTACGTCAGGGCCACCGAGCTCTTCGAGACTAATCTCTTCGCCGGTGACCATTTCGACCATCCGGGGGCTGGCGATCGCCATGGCGCTCATATCCCGAACCATGACGGTGAAGTCCGCGAAGACTGGCGTGTAGGCCGCGCCGGCGATACAGGGACCGTACAGCACACAGATCTGTGGGACCCGCCCAGATAGCATCGAGTGGTTGTAGTAGAACTTCCCGATCCCTTCGCGGTTGGCGAAAAAGCCCGTCTGCTGGTCGATACGGCCCCCCGAGGAGTCCATCAGGTACAGCACTGGTCGCCCGGTTTTCAGTGCCCGCTGTTGCATCCGGAGGAACTTCTCGACGCCCTTCGCGGCCATGCTGCCGCGTTTGACCGTGTAATCGTTGGCCATGAAATGCAGGTCACGGCCCTCGAACTCCGCGGCCCCCGTGATGAGCCCGTCGGCCGGAAGCTGGTCGTCGGCGTCGAACTCCGCAAACTTCCCGTCCTCAAACAGGAAGTCGTCGCCGAACCACAGGTCGATACGGTCCCGGACGAACAGCTTTCCCTCCTCGGGCAACTGCTTTTTGTACTTTTCCGGCCCGCCTTCGAGGATGTCTTCGATCTCCTCGCGCAGGGACTCCTCGCGTTCGGTCGGACCGAGGTCGTCGTCGATCGGTTCCGTGGATTCGTCCCGTCGATCGCCGTCGTACGTGGCACTGCCGACCGCTTCGCCGCTGTCGACGACAATAGTAATGTCGTCCTCGAAGTGTGTCGCCAGCGCCTCGGCGATAGCCTGTGCTTCAGATTCGGTCGCGCCGTCTGAAATTCTGACTTGCATACTTACTCCTCCAGTACAACCAGAGTGTCACCCATGTCTACGGAGTCGCCCTCCGCGATCGGGACGGACGCAACGGTTCCGCCCGTGGACGCCACCACGTCGTTTTCCATTTTCATCGCCTCCAGCACGCAGACGACATCGCCCGCAGCGATATCGTCGCCGGGCGTGACTTCGGTCGAGAGAATCGTTCCCTGCATCTCGGCCGTGATCGCACCCGACGTGGTCACGTCCGCGGTACCGCCACCGGACGAGTTGCCGACTGCAGCGCCACTGCCGGAGCCGCCAGTGGCGTTTCCATCACGGGAGACGCGGGGCAGTCCGTCCGTAACGACGACATCGAAGCGCTTCCCATCGACTTCGACAGCGATTTCCTCCGTCGATGCCGACGAGGCGTCGCCGCCAATCTCGTCAGTCCCCCATCGCTCGACAGCCGCATCGAAGGCATCGTCGGGGAGTTCCTGATCGAGGTATTTCGTCGTGTGGGTCCCGGCGGCGAAGGTGTCGTCGTCCAGCATCAACCGATGGAACGGAATCGTCGTATGGACTCCCTCGACGGTAAAGTGGTTGAGAGCACGCCGCGATCGGTCCAGACAGTGCTCCCGGTCCTCACCGGCGACGATGAGCTTCGCGATCATCGAGTCGTAGTCGCCCCCGATCTCGTCGCCCTGAGAGACCGCGTGGTCGAGCCGGACACCGATACTGCTTGGCGGCGCGTACGTCGTCAGCGGTCCCGGCGTCGGCGCGAAGTCTTCGGCCGGGTTCTCCGCGTTGATCCGGTACTCGACGGCGTGGCCGTCTATCGACACGTCGTCCTGTGTGAAGTCCAGTTGCTCGCCTGCGGCGACCCGGAGCTGCCAGCGAACGATGTCGATCCCGGTCACTGCTTCGGTGACGGTGTGTTCGACCTGGATTCGGGTGTTCACCTCCATGAAATAGAATTCCCCGTCTTCAACGAGGAACTCCACCGTGCCGGCGTTCGTGTACCCGGCTTCACTGACACCGCGTCGTGCGGCTTCGCCGATCTCCGTACGTAGTTCGGCATCGAGCGCCGGACTCGGGGCTTCCTCGACGACTTTCTGGTGGCGACGTTGCAGCGAGCAATCGCGCTCCCCGAGGTGGCGGACATTGCCGTGTTCGTCCGCAAGCACCTGTACTTCGACGTGTTTTGGCGCTTCGAGGTACTTCTCGACGTACACCGAATCGTTGCCGAAGTAGGCTTCGCCCTCGCGCTTCGCGCTTTTGAGCGCCTCCGCAACTTCGGCCTCGCTCCGGACGATCTTCATGCCGCGACCACCACCGCCACCTTCGGCTTTTATTGCGATTGGGTAGCCGTACTCTGCACCCAGTTCGCGTACTTCCTCCGGCTCGTCGACCAGATCCGTCGTACCGGGGACGACTGGGACGCCAGCCTCCTGCATCACTGTTCGGGCTTTCGTCTTTTCACCCAGCGTCTCCATCGCGTCGCTTGGCGGACCGACCCACGTGATGCCGTCGGTAGCCTCGACGCGGCCAGCGAACTCGGCGTTTTCGGCGAGGAAGCCGTACCCCGGGTGGATCGCGTCGACCCCGGCCCGCTCAGCGACATCGAGGATCGCTGTCTGGTCGAGATACGACTCGCTTGCAGGTGCCGGGCCGACGTTGTATGTTTCGTCGGCGTACTCGACGTGGCCGGCGTTGCGGTCGGCGTCGCTGTAGACGGCGACCGTCTCGATACCCAGCTCTTCACACGCAGCCATCACACGAACCGCGATTTCGCCACGGTTTGCGACAAGGACTTTTTCGAACATTAGTAGGATCTGGGGAAGCCGAGGTGCTGCCCGATATGGTTGTACGCCATCTGCTGGGAGACCGGGGCTAGCCGCGTTAGGTTGATTTCACGCCACCACCGCTCGACGTCGTACTCCTTCGCGTAGCCCCAGCCGCCAAACGCCTGCATCGATTGCTTGACCGCTTCGATACCGGCACTGACGGCCGTCGCCTTCGCGACGTTTGTCTCGTATCCACATTCCTTGCCCTGATCGTAGAGCCAGGACGCCTTCTCGCGCATGAGTGCCGCCGTTTCCATACGGGCGTACGCCTTGGTGATCGGGAACGAGACCGCCTGATGGGTCCCGATAGGCGCATCGAACACCTCTCGGTCGCTGGCGTACTCGATAGCAGTGTCGGCGGCTAGCTTGCCGATACCGGTCCCGGCGGCCGCAAAGCCGATGCGTTCCGGATTCAGCATATCGACCAGAGTCCACCAGCCGTCGTCTTCCTCGCCCAGGAGGTTCTCCTCGGGGACCCGAACGTCCTCGATAAAGACCTCGCAGGACTTCGAATAGTTGATACCGTGTTTGGGGATCGGCGACACGTCGATGTCGGAGTCGTCCATATCGACGATAAACAGGCTTATCCCGTCGGTCCCGCGCTCTACCTCGTCACGTGGGGTCGTGCGCGTGACGAGGATCATGTTGTCAGCCCGGTCTGCGAAGGTAATCCAGGCCTTGTTCCCGTTCAGCACGTACTCGTCACCGTCTTTCTCGGCACGGGTCGCAACATTCAGCGTGTTCGTCCCGGCTTCGGGCTCCGTGATACCGATAGAGAAGTTTCGCTTCCCATTGGCGATGTCTGGCAGATAGGTCCGTTTCTGTGCTTCGGTTCCGTGGTCCCTGATACCGACAGCGGCCATACCGGCGGTGAGCACCAGATACCAGGTGCCCGCCATGCCACAGCCTTCGGCACAGAGCGTCTCCATGACCAGCCCCATCTCCTGTATCCCCATATCGGCCCCTTCGTACTCCTGTGGGACCAGCAGGCCGTGGAAGCCGGCTGCGGCCAGTTCGTCCCAGAACTCCGCTCCGAACTCGCCTGCTTCTTCTTTCTCGCGCCAGTACTCCGGTCCGTACTCGGCCGCCACGTCCGCTGCGGTCGACCGGATCATCGAACGTTCCTCTGTAGCTTCGAAATTCATTGGTGGTTGTGTCTGCGTTGGCACTCGTACTGCTTGATACCCTATGTCAGGATTCGACTTCAGCTTCTGCTTCGGCGTCGTCGTGAAGTTCGGTTCGGCGGATCTTCCCGGTCACGGTCTTTGGCAGTTCCTCGCGGAACTCGATTTCGCGTGGGTACTCGTGTGCTGAGAGCTCTTCTTTCACGTAGCTCTGGATGTCTTCTTTGAGGGGCTCAGATGGCTCCGCGTCCTCGCTCGGCACAACGTAGGCCTTGACGATGTTGCCCCGCGCTTCGTGTGGCTTGGGAACGACGGCCGCCTCGGCGACCGCTTCATGCTCGCCCAGCGAACTTTCGACCTCAAACGGCCCGATGCGGTAGCCCGAGGAGAGGATCACGTCGTCTGCCCGGCCCTCGAACCAGAAATAGCCGTCCTCGTCTTTGTGTGCCAGGTCGCCCGAGAGATACCATTTCCCGTCTGGCCCGTCGATGAACGCCCGCTGGGTCTTCTCGGGCTTGTTCCAGAATTCGGCGAAGAAACACGGGTAGTCGCCCCGCTGTGCGATCTCTCCCGTTTCGCCGGGTTCCAGAACCGCACCGCTCTGTGGGTCGACGATATCGGCCTCGATTCCGGGGAGTGGTTTCCCCATCGATCCGGGCCGGAGTTCCATCGTGGGATAGTTGTTGATAATCATGTTCCCAGTCTCGGTCTGTCCGTACGTGTCCAGAATCGTGACGCCGAGTTCGTCCTCTCCCCACTCGACGACGCCGGCGCTGAGCGGTTCGCCGATGGAGAGGGCATGACGCAGATCGAGGTCGACATCGGCAAGGACCTCCTCGTTCTCCCGAAGCATCCGGTACGCCGTCGGGACTGAGAACAGGACGCTGATCGGGTATTCGTCGAGCAGGGCGGCCCACTCGTCGGTATCGAACTCACCCTCGTACGTGAACAGCGACGCTCCCCAGAACCAGGCACCGAGCGTGTTGATTGCCCCGGTCAGCCAGCCGAGGTCGCCGGTCGACCAGTACAGGTCGCCGTCCTGAAGATCCACGGCGTACTTCTGTGTTGCCGCGACACCGGCGATCCAGCGCTGTTTGTGGAGGACACCCTTGGCCAGCCCGGTCGTTCCCGAAGTGTAGTACAGCAGTGCGTCATCTTCCCCGCTGGTCTCGGCGGCCTCGTACGCCGTGCTCGCACCGTCCAGCGCGGTATTGAAGACCACGTCACCGGCGGGTGCGCCGCCCCCGCGGTCAACGGTAATCACGTGTTCGACCGCGGGCGCATCGTCCAGTGCGTCTTCGACCGTGTCGCGATTGTCGGTCGTGGTGACGACGACCTTTGCGTCGCAGTCGTCCAGACGGTACGAGATGCCGTCGGGACCGAACCGCTCGTTGACGCTCCCCCAGACAGCGCCGTGTTTGAGCGTCCCGACCAGCGCCACGTAGTGCTCGGGGATGCGCGGCATGTACGAGAAGACCCGGTCACCCTGTGCAACCCCAAGGTCGTCGAGGACGTTAGCAAACTGGCTTGAGCGGTCGGCAAGCTCCCAGAACGTCATTTTCGACAGCTCTCCGTCGGTCCCGACCTGATAGAGTGCGACCTGTCCCCGGTCGGTCGCGTGTCTGTCGGCGACTTCGTGCCCGATGTTCAGGTCGTTCGGTGCGTCCCAGTCCGCTGCCGCGTAGATATCGTCCCAGGAGAACTCGTTCCGCGCTGTGTCGTAATCCGGGAGGTTGTGGCTGGTGACCATACACCGCTCGGAATACCGGATTCTGGTATAACTGTATCGGTTATTTTTTGCAAAAAATATATTGTATGTATTTTATTTCTATTTCTTACGTAGGTATTATTTGGACACGGTAAGGCGAAAACAGAACTGATTACAACATATTTGAAGATATATACATGTGAGAGACATATTTAATCGGACGATTCGTTTGCAGTCGTCTCTCCGGGAGCGGTGGCGAGTTCGTCCCACAGGACACGAGCTACGTCGCGGACGTCGTTCGGGAACGAATTCTCGAACGTGACTCGCGGCGCGATGTAGGTTTCCTTCCAGCGTGGGTCCCACGCCGCATTCACGTACAGGCGCGAGCCGGTCGCGTTGTCTCGTCGATAGTGAGGGCGTGTCGCCGCCGGTGCATCCGGTTCGCTGAACGTCCAGTCGCGGGCCGGATGGGATTTCAGCCAGATATCAGCCAGAACGCGGCCGAAGTCCTCTGGCGGAACGTCTTCGTCGACGATAACGACTGTGTCGAAAAGCGACGAGAACGAAAAGAGGATGTTCGCGAGTTGCCACTCGAAGCCGCCATAGAGCACGTCACTCGCCACGAAACAGATCCCGAGTTCAGCTTCTGCCGGCAACATAATCCATTCGACTGGCGAGATGCCCCAGTAGTTGTTGAGCCGATGATAGAGCGCTGCGGCGGTCGCGAGCCCCGTGAGACGGGTGCCATCCGCGAGTGGACGACCGACGGGAGAGATGGGGATGACTGGGTTTTCAGTAGTGCGGACGCGCTCGACCGACAGCGAGAGCGGGCCGCTCTCGACGACGTACTCCCAGCCCTCTCGACGGTCGGAGCGGAAGTCCGGCTGGCGGTCCACGACCGTCGTCTCCATGACGACCTCCGTCGCACTCGGGACGAGTCCGCCGTTGGTCGGGACGAGCGGGATGGTTCCGGCCACCCCACAGGACTGGATCGGCGTGGCAGTTTGCTCGGTGACAGCGAGCAGGTATGCCGTCGTGATCGCCGCCGGTGGCACGCCGAGCGCTATCGCCATCGTCGTCCCTTCACCGACAAGCGACGACAGAGGGTCCGGAACCCGCACTCTGAGCGTGTCGCCACCCACGACCGAGCCGTGAACCGGTGCCCAGTGTGTACCGTCAGCGGTCGAGACCGAGGCGACGCCGAGCGTCACTGCGGGCCACGTATCGGTTTCGCCCTGCGGGAACTGCAGGTCCTGTGCGTCGATATCTGTCCCCGAGGCCGCCTGACCTGTGTACGTCGGTTCCGGATTCTCGCCGACCGGGCCGAGAGTGCTGATCGTCTCTAGTAGCTCAACGAGCGTGGCTTCCGGATCGAGTCCGAGCCCGAGCGACAGCCGCGACCACGGTCTAGCCTCGCGCTGCTGGGTCTGGTCCGGGCCGCTGAACACACCGCTAACTAGGTCACTGCCGGCTGATCGCTGGAATCGAAGTGCCGGCCCACTCGCACGGAGCGCCTCCGCTGCAAGCACGTCCACCGGGACCTCAAACGGGCCGTCGAGTCGGACGAGGTCGTCGTCACCGGCCAGTCCGCGGACGTACTGCGTGAACGGTATCACTGTGACTGTTCCTCCCGCTCGTCGGGCCGGTCGAACCGCGCAGCGGTTAGTCCCGCTTCGACCAGCCGTTCCTGCGCTCGCTTCCGTGTTTCTGGGGTCGCCGCCATCTCCGCCGCGTCACCGTCGGTCGTTGCGTCAATGTAGGCTTTGGCCGTCTTCGCCTTCGAAGTCCCTACGTCCGCACTGCCCTTCTCATCGGGCGTCTGGTAGATGTTGAGCGGGACTTTCGGCATCCGCTCGACGCCGAACTGGTGGAAGTCAGCGTCCGGATCGGCCTCAAGTGCGATGGCCGTCAACACTGCCCGCGGATCGAGCGGGTCGACAGCAGCGTCGACAAATACGAAGAAGTCGATGTGGAGCATTCCCCACGTCGTGAAAATAAAGTTCGCCAGTTCGTGGAGATAGCCTGGATACGGTCGATCCGTCGCGATGACCCAGACAGTGCGAGAGGTGAACCGCCACGGGACCGCCATCGCAACGTCGAATCCAGCAGCCCGGAGTCCGACAGTCGCGTCGGGACCGGCTGCGACGAGCCGAAGCGTACTGGTCGAGTTCTGCCCGTATCCGACACCGCTCCCCTCGACACAAAACGGTATCCGCGGTTCGTTGCGGTGGGTGATCGCATCGACCTCGAACACCGGCATGGAGCGTCGCGGACCGTTCATATATCCGAAGTAGTCGCCGAACGGTCCCTCATCCAGCCGGTCGTCCGGCCGAACGTGCCCTTCGAGAACTAGCTCGGCTGTCGCCGGGACGTACAGGTCATTGGTTTCGCACTGGACGAGATCCACGGGCGCGTTTTTCAGGCCGCCCGCGAAGGCCGCTTCGCTCCGGCCTGTCGGAATCCACATATCCGCAGTACACTCGACAGTGGGTTCCGAACCGATAACGACCGCAACTGGCATCGGTTCGCCACGTGGCTCGTAGTCGTAGTAGTAGCGGTTGGGAACCTGCTCACCAGCCAGTAACAGCAGACTAGCCCGGGAACTGTCGTGGATCATCATGCGATGGCTCGACCAAGTCCCCCACTCCGTGTCGGGGTCCGGTGCGACGATGGTGTGGTGGTTCGAGTACCGTCCCCCGTCGCCCTCGTGGATATATGGCCACGGGAACGACAGGAGGTCGACCCCGTTCCCCGTCTGCACTGTTTCTTTGCAGGGGGCCTCGTTGCTCGCGACAGTTCGGGGCGCTTGCGGCGCGTTGAGGCGATCGATCACTCGGTCGTAGTACGCACGGCCCGAAAGGCCAGCTGGGAGTCCCAGCGCGCGGGCGAAGTGATTCCAGGGGCGCGTCTGGGGGCCGCGGTACGGATCGCCAACCAGTTTCGACTCCGTCTCTAGCCCCGCGATGGACTCGAACACCGGAATCGGGCCGTCACGGATATTGGCAAGCATCGTCGCTGCACTTGCTTCGAGGTCCCACGACACCGGCTGGTCAAAAGTCCGGAGCCAGCCGGTCGTGTCGAGCAAATCGAGGTACTCGCGGAGCGAATTAACTGACATCTGTCACTCCTGTTTTTCGAGGACACGCCTCAGTGGGTCGTCGTCGAGTTCGCGGCGGACCTCCGCGTAGGCGTCAAGCAGGGCCGGTCGTTCTGTGGCGAGGTGGTCGAACGCGATCTCGCGGAGCGCATCAGACGTTGACTCGTACTCGCCAGTCTCGACGAGATACTGCAAGAGAACCTTCAGATCGTCGGACCGAGTGTTGAGGATGTTCGACGCCGTCTCCTGTTCGGCCGCCAGATGGGTCACCAGCTCCTGATCGAGACCGGTCGTATCAGTCTCGTCGAGCAATTCGACGTATCTGGTCTCGCTGACGCTCTCGTGTGGCCCAGCGACGATTGTTAACGGTTCCGGGTCAGTGAGTGCATCGGGGTCTTTGGCAATCCGAACGCGTGCCTCGAAAATGCGTTTCGTTTGGGCATCCGTGATCTGTAGTGTAGTTTCTGTCTGTGCTTCCTCGGGGAGATGGTCTGCTGACGTGATGTAGTGGCTCGACATTACCTGCCCTCAGTTGTTTTGCTGATGTTCTTAGCAACCTCTTGTCCCAATGGCATATATGTACCGTCGTCAGTCCACCGTTTCACTGACCCGTACATCCCGGGCACAGTTTGTCGCTCGAATCGCCCCCTGTGTGAACTGAAACGTACGGACCACTAGTGTCGAGAGAGTGTTAATAGCTGGACCAAAACGAGTTCGCACCATCGTACGCAACGATTCGATAAAACACGTCGGGACGAACCGCTCAGTGGTGACGACAGTCAGAGCACGTCATCGATACCGGACAGGCCCCGCATTCGTTAGCTTTCAGTGGCTTGTCGTTCGCGGTCCGGAATTGCGTCGATAGTCTATTTTTGCTCTCCGTCTAACAGCGGAACCAGTGGGGTGGCTAACAGCGGAACCAGTGGGGTTACGGGCTTTTTTTCAGGAGTTCTGACAGCCCTGTTTTGATCGAGCTGATGGATTGCTCTAACTCGAATTCCTTGTACTTGCCACCGCCTTTCCCTCGGTTGTACTCCGCTGAGGACACAATGCCGAGTTGTGTGAGTTCACCGAGATAGTCACGGACCGAACGCTCTGAAACCGGGTCCAGTCCCTCATCACGTGCTAACTCCTGATACGCGCCCAGAATGTCTCGTGTCCGGGCCGGGGTGTCGTCGTCTTCGGCGAGCCCGGTGAGCGCATAGAGAACGAGTTGGCCGTGATCGGAGTAGTTACGGATACCTTCAACGACTTGGTCGGTTTGAAGCCGTTGCCGGGCTTCGCGCACGTGATGTTCCGTTACGAGTTCATCGTCGTACTCCCGAGCAAGGTCTCCGGCCTCAAGCAGGAGGTCAAGCGCCTGGCGGGCATCCCCGGAGTCTTTCGCGCCGTACGCAGCACACATTTCTATGACACCGTCATCGAGGACATCGTCCTGAAACGCGACGGCCTCACGCTGTTTCAGAACGAGTTGCAGCTCGTTGGCGTTGTACGCCGAGAAGGACACTTCCTTTTCACAGAGACTCGACCGGACTTTCGAGGACAGTTGGTTGCGAAAGTCGAGATCGTTTGAGATGCCGATGACGCCCAGTTTCGCTTCGGAGATATCACCGTTCGATCTGGCGCGGGGAAGCTTGTACAGCAGCGAATCGTCCTCGATGTGATCGACTTCGTCGAGAACGATGAGTACCGTTCCGCCCAGATCATCGAGTGCGTCGAAGAGGAATTGATACACCGAAGCCTGTGGATATCCGGTGTTTGAGATTTGATTCGCTGGGTCACGAAGTGTGTTGACGATTGCGACCGCGGCCTGATAGCTCGAATTGAGTCCATCGCAGTTGACTTCGACCGTACTGAGGTCCAGTCCGTCGACATCTGCTGCATCGCGTTCCAGAGCGGAGAGAAGGTATCGAGTGGCAGCAGTCTTCCCGACACCGCTTTTCCCGTACAGAAAGATGTTCGACGGGGTTTCGTTGTTGATGACTGGCTGCAGAGCAGCGTGATACTGCTGGAGTTCCTCGTCACGTCCGACGAGCTCCTCAGGGGTCCACTCTTCGAGTAGTGCCTCGCGTTGTTCGAATATTGTGGAGGTGGGCGAAAACGTAATATCGCTCATTTGTGTGTAGTTGCAACACGGAGTGTCTTAACCTTTGGTTCCGCTGCTTCCGCTGTTCGGTTGAGTATATAAATGAACGACCCCGTCACTTCCGCTGTTAGATGGGAGGGAACACCTGACTGACCACACCCCCACCCCACCGGTTCCGCTGTTAGATGAGAAATGGGATAGTGACCCTCCTACTCCCCCTACCCCACCACTTCCGCTGTTAGCACGGTAGCAGAGAAAGGCCCTCCTCGATGGACAAGATCGAGTAACCTCAAGTGGTTAGACAGCGAGATTTAGTGGGATTTCACCGGTAGGTCGACACACCCACCCCACTGCTTCCGCTGTTAGTTCGATAAGAGCGGACATAGGCTGCGGGAGCACGCTATTTCTCCAGTCTGAATAGATCGAGTATCTTGGAATACCCCTTTCTCGACCCCTACCCCCACCCCACTGCTTCCGCTGTTAGCACTGAAAGTTGGTGGTGACCTATCCAGATCACAGCCTCAACATTTCTAGAGCTAGTGAATAACTTCAAGTATATCGGCGGAAAACGATACCCGCAGACCGTTATCACAAAATAGCAAAGCACCCCCTCCCATGGGGGTGGTGCCGTCTATTTATCTCCTAACAGCGGAAGCAGTGGGGTGGGGGTGTGCACCCATTCTGTTACAGTCGCTAGGCCAGGTCATCCACAACTCCCAGTCGAGTCAGAGAGTCGGCCCGTCCCTCACCGCGGTTCGAAGACGTGGACTGGCCAGTCGCTCTCGTAGTCGAGTGCGACCTCACGCTCTGTGGCCGTCGGCTCTCGTACCGTGAGTTCGACCGCGTCGCCGATAGTAACATCGGCATAGTCGGCGGTGACTCGCCCAAGCAGGCGGCCACCGTCCGCGAGTTCCACGACGGCAACCGTGTAGGGCGCGTCCGCTGCGAACGCCGGCGGCGGCGTGTGGACCTCCGTGTACGAGAAGATTTGGCCCTCGGGAGACTGCGGTTCGACGTCGACGGCGCGGCTACCACAGGCGTAGCAGGCCGGTCGCGGCGGCAACAGGACCTGTCCACAGTCCACACAAACCCCGCCCAAGAGTTCACCATCGGCGAGCGCATCAAAAAACCCCGGTAGTGTCCGCGGATCGGTCGCATCGAGGTCGCTGTCAGACATTGTGCTTCCGCTGGCGTCGAGGTCGCCGTCAGTCATTGTGCCTCCGCCGTCGTGAGGACGTGGCCAACGGTAACCGCATCCGCGACGCCCCCCTCGTTGAGCAACAGGGCTGTCTCGGCATCCTCGACTGCCCGGTCGCCTGCGGCACCTGTGAGTTGTTCGTAGGCTTCGAGCGCCTGCAAGAGTCCGGTCGCACCGATGGGATGACCGCGGGCCTTCAGTCCGCCGCTCGGGCTCAACTGCACGTCCGTCCAGCCGTCAGCCCGCTCCGCTGGCGGCTGGTAGCTCTGATAGCCCGTTCCTGTGGGAGCGAAGCCAGCCGCTTCCGCGAGGAGCGCCTCACAGACGGTGAATGCGTCGTGGACCTCCGCGATGTCGACGGCCTCGGCGTCGATGCCTGCTTCTTCGTAGGCCGTCTCGGCAGCAATGCGGGCGCCCGCGATGTCGGTCATGTCCCGCTCGGCGACCGCGATGTTGTTCGCGGAGGCCCCGCTGCCCGCGACGCGCACCTGTGGCTGGTCGAGATCTGCCGCCATCTCGGCGGTCGTCACAAGAACGGCGGCGGCACCGTCCCCGACCGGCGCACAGTCGTAGAGCTTCAGCGGCGGAGCGACGGGGTCCGATTCCAGCACGGTCGCCACGTCGATTTCTTTCGGGAACTGCGCCCGGGGATTGCGAGCCGCGTTGCCGTGGTTCTTCACTGCGATCTCGGCAAGATCACGTTCCGTGGCGTCGGTCTCGTGGAGGTACCGCTGGGCGAGCAGTGCGTATTGGCTGGGTGCGGTGATGCCAGAACGTTGCTCGATGGCGCGGTCGAACGCCGCCGAGAGTGCGTCCGTCGCGCCGCTGGTGCCTGCGGACGTCATCTTCTCGACGCCACACGCGAGTACTGCCTCGTGTTCACCGTTGCGGACGTCCTTGACTGCATGACGCAGCGCGAGCGCACCCGCGGCGGCACACCCTTCGACACGCTCTGCGGGGACGTGACGGAGGCCGGCCCACTCGGCCAGCAGCGTTCCCTGCATAATCTGGTGTTCGTAGGTCTCCGACTGGTTGCCGACGTACACCGCCTCGACGATGTCGGCGGGATCGGGTAATTCGTCGAACGCCTCTGCAAGGGCGACCGAGAACAGGTCCCGGCCCGGAAGGTCTGTGCGGCCGAGCGTTGAAGCCCCAACCGACGCGATGACTGGCTCTGGCATCTGTACCTCCCACGTCGCAACGTTCCTAGTTAGTCGTTCTCATTTTCATTTTATCTGAACATTTCATCTATCGAACTACACACCATTTTCTATCGGCTGGTAGAGACGAAGCGATATGGAGAAGAGAGAGGCGGAGCTTCTTGGCGTGCAGTTGCCTCTCGTCGGCCTGTTTCTGGTCGTACTCTTCGAAGGAGTCTTTCCCTATCCGACTACTGGGCTGGTGTTCGGTGCTCTGGGAACGGCAGTTTTCTTGACGGCGCTGCTTTCAGATACGTGGCCCTAACAACTATGACCACGGTGCTGAGCGATCCGTCTCTCTGAAAGTGAGAGAAGACTGTCTCAAAGTAACTACTGGGACTCGGTTCGGTATCGACCGCACCACACCATGCGATCGTACCGGTACACAGTTACAGCAATCCGCTCAATCGTCTGCCGAGGTACCCTCTTTCTGCACCTCATGCTCGGAGAGTGCAGCGGACGGAGCGAGGAACTCAGCAGGGTCGAACGTGGTCAGTTCCTCGCCGGCTTCGACTTTATCAGGCCAGTCCGGATTAGCGAGTGCGCTCGTCGCCAGCGTTACGAGGTCGGCACCGGCATCGACCTTCTCGCGTGCCGCGTCAGGCGTGCCAAGCCCGCCGTTGTCGATGATGACCGTCTCATCGTCGCCGTACTTAGCCGCGGCTTCGGCCAGCGTCGGTCCGTCGTCGCCAAACGCTGGCGTGGTCGCATCGGGTTCCGTAACGTGGATATAGTCGGCACCAGCCGCCGACAGTTCATCGAAAAACACCGCTGCGGCGTCCTCACCTTCGGGCCACCGGTGGGTCTCGTCAAGGGCGGTCGACTGTGAGACACGGATACCAACGACGAAATCGGCGGGTGTCGCCTCGTCAATCGCGGCGACAACCTCACGCGGATAGCGCACCCGGTTTGCGGGCTTACCGCCGTACTCGTCGTCACGCTGATTGAACTCTGCTGAGAGGAATTCGTGAAGCAGGTACCCGTTCGCACCGTGGATTTCGATACCGTCGAACCCCGCGTCGATGGCGTTTTGGGCCGAGTTGACGAACGAGTCACGGATACCGGCTAGCTCATCGACGGTGGCTGCTTTGGGCGTAGGAAATTCACCGCTCCCGCCGTAGGCTTCGGCCTTTTCTCCCTCCGGTTGCACCGCCGACGGGGCAATCGTCTGGTCCCCGTCGACATGTGGATTCCCCTGACTCTGTGCCCCGGCGTGCATCAGCTGGGCGAAAATCGGGACACCAGCGTCGTGGACCGCCTCGGTAACCTGTTTCCAGGCCGCCGCTTGCGTGTCGGTTACCAGTCCGGGCTGGTTCAGATATCCTTGGCTGTATGCATCGTCAGGATACGTCCCCTCCGTAATGAGAAACGAGAAGCCGCCTTCGGCGAACCGCTGATAGTACTGTGCCATCTCCGCGGTAGCACGACCGTCGTCAGTGGCGCTCACACGTGTCATCGGTGCGAGACCGATTCGGTTGTCAAACGACAACTCATTGAGTGTAGTTTCGTCGAACAGTGTCACGTCGACAGATAAGCGGATAACACAATTAACGGGTGGTTCAGCATATGCCGAATAGTGCCAGCCGTTATCAAATATTGTCTGCCGGCGGAGCGGCTGCAATTCGCTCCCCTCCGATATGGCGTGACCGGACGGAAACTCCCGCAGTGCATCTCAGGGCCGACAGCCATTTACGAGCCGCCATCGCAACTGACAGCGCCTACTGTTCTGTCACGATACCTTTGTATACATATTGGACAGTATAGAGAGCAATTATAATCATTCATCTTTCATGCATTGCTGGCACCGGATATGGTTCACAGTGGTGGCGGGTACGACCATGTATCGCGGCGGTCAGTGCTGAAAGCATCGGGGGCTGCACTCACGGTGGGGACCGTGGGTCTAGCCGGGTGTAGCAGTAGCAGCGGTGCCAGTGTCAGGCCGGTCAACGAAGACAGCCTCACTATCTGGCATGCCATGGGTGGGACCAACGGTGAGACGCTGCAGGGGCTGGTCGACCAGTTCCAGTCCGAGACGGGCATCGAAGTCAACCTCGTTTTTCAGGACTCCTACGAGGGAGTGCTGACGAACACACTGAGCGCGCTCGACTCTGGCGAGGTCCCCGATGTCTTCCAGATAGACAGTCTGTTCGCCCAGCAGGTCCTCGATACGGACGCGGTCGAGCCCGTCGAGAACTTGCTCTCCGACGACTATCCGGTCGATGACTTCCTGTCAAACGTGACCTCGTTTTTCACCATCGATGATACGCTCACATCGATGCCGTTCAACAACTCGAACGCCATCCTCTATTACAACCGGTCGGCGTTCGAGGAAGCCGGGCTCGACCCTGACAGTCCGCCGACGACACTGGAGGAAGTGCGTAGCTACTCACAGACGCTCGTCGACGAAGGAGTTACCGAAGCCGGGATCACCTGGCCAAACCACGTCTGGTTCATCGAGCATTTTTATTCCGTCGACGGGCAGACGCTACTCGACGCTAAGAACGGCCATGCCGGCCAGCCGACGACGATGCAAACTGACACCGAGACGGCCCGGTCCCTGTATAAGTGGTGGCACGAAATGGCTGACAACGGCCTGTTCAGTAACCCTGGAATCGAGGCCTGGGGGGAAGCAACGTCCACATTCCTTACCGGGAAAGCCGCTATGTTGATGACCTCGACGGCGTCTGTCACTGGTATCCGATCCGGCGCGGAGGAAAACGGGTTCGAGGTCGACAACGCCTTCTACCCGACGATAGACGGCGACCGAACCGGGCCGGTTATTGGTGGTGCTTCGTGGTTCGTTCCCTCCGGACTGCCACAGGAGCGGCAGGACGAGATCGGCAGCTTCCTTGAGTTCATGGGTCGACCGGAGTCACAGATCACCTGGCACAAGGGGACTGGCTACTACCCGATCCGACAGAGCGCTGTCGAGCAGCTCGAAAACGACGGCTGGTTTACCGAGAACCCGATGTACCGAACCGCGTTCGACCAGTTGACCCAGGCCGAGAACACGCCGGCGACGAAGCGGATGCTCATCGGCCCGGCTCGACAGGTCCAGACAACAATTCAGGACAAGTCAGTCGAGCTGTTCAGCGGCGAGGTCGGCGTCGACGAGGGGCTCTCCGAGCTGAAATCGGCCGTCGAAGAAGAGCTTAACCGATACTACAGCTAATGTCCACGCGCGAAGTCTTCACAGACCACCTGCAAGCCGGCGTGCTGCTGTTACCGACGATGGTCGTATCGCTGGTGTTTCTCTACTACCCGACGGTCCGTGCAGTTGGACTCAGTTTTTACCGGGCCTCGCTTGCCCAAGGTGACGTGTTCGTCGGGCTAGATAACTACAGACGGTTAGCCACCTCCTCGGAGTATCTCCAGAGCGTCCTGATCTCGGTACTGTTCGCTACGTGTGTCGTCGTTGGCGTGATGGCCGTTGCTCTGTGTGTCTCCTTTCTCATCCACGAAATTACTGTTGGGAAGGGAGTGTATCTGGTGGCGGTTATCTGGCCGTACGCACTGCCGCCGGCTGTCGCCGGGCTGGTGTTCCTGTTCATCGCCCACCCGAACATCGGAATCTTCACGAGCTATATCGAGGCCCTCGGCGTCGATGTCAACTGGTTCAGCCACGGTCCGCAGGCGTTCGTCGTCGTGCTGATCGCGGCAGTGTGGAAGCAGGTCGGGTACAACGTCATCTTCATGACAGCCGCACTCGGTAACGTCCCCGAGTCGCTGACTGAGACCGCCGAGCTCGACGGCGTCTCCCGAACGCAGCGACTGCTGCGCGTGTACGTCCCGATCATCTCGCCGACGCTCGTGTTTCTGGTCATCATGAACACGATCTACGGCTTTTTCGGGACGTTCCCGATGGTCGATCTCATGACGAAAGGTGGGCCCGCCGGTGCGACAAATATCCTCATTTATGACCTCTACCGGACCGCCTTCCAGTTCTACGAGTTTGGATTCGCCTCGGCGAAGTCCGTTGTGCTGTTCATCGCTGTCGGGCTGTTGATGTACGGCCAGTTCCGGTTGAGCGACAGATATGCCTACTACGGAGGATAACATGCTCGGTTCACTCCTTACTGCGTTGACCGCCGCTGCTGAGCGCTCCCGGTCTGCGGGACGAACTACCAGTGAACGCATCCGGCGATTCGAGACGGAGCAGCTCACGCTACACGTGCTCGCAGCGACCGTCGTGTTCCTGATCGTACTGCCAGTGTTGATCGCGGCGCTTGTCTCGACGAAGCGGGCCGGGATCGTTACCTCGATCGGCGATCTGGTACCTGGCGGCCACGCACTGTCGAACTACCGTCGTGCGCTCATCGGCCTCGAATTCTGGCGGTTCATGCTGAACTCATTTGTGATGTCTGTTGCCGTCGTCGTCGGGAAATTGATCGTGTCGCTGCTGGCCGCGCTGGTGATCGTCTACTACAGATTTCCCTACAAGAACGCGGTGTTCCTGTTTATTCTCTTTACTCTCTTGCTCCCGGTCCCAGTCAGGTTTGTGCCGCTGTATCGCCTGACGACTGAACTTGGCATGGGAAACACCTTCTTCGCGATCACAGTCCCGTATCTGGCCAGTGCGACGACCGTGTTCATCCTTCGTCAGCACTTCCTGTCGATTCCAGCATCGCTCGTTGAGACGGCGAAGGTCGACGGTGTCGGTCCATTGCGGTTCCTGTGGTCTGTCCTGATTCCGATGTCCCGTGCCGTTCTCGTGGGCGTGTCGGTGATCATGTTCGTTTACACGTGGAACCAGTACCTCTGGCCGCTGGTGATCATCAACGCAGAGAGCCTGCAGGTCGCACAGGTCGGCTTGAATCTGCTTCGAGGACAGGCCAGCACTGGCGAAGTCGCTTGGTCCATGGTGATGACCGGGTCGATACTGACCCTGTTGCCACCGCTGGCGCTGCTGGTGCTGTTCCGACGACAGCTGCTAGAGACGTTTACGATCCAACAAAAATGAGAGGAGAGCAATGACTGACGTAACCCTACAGGACGTACGGAAAGAATTCGATGGTGTCGTCGCGGTGAAAAATATCGACCTCCAGATCCCGGACGGGGCGTTCGTGACTGTGGTCGGGCCGAGTGGCTGTGGGAAAAGCACCACACTTCGGCTGATCGCCGGGCTAGAGCAGGCCACTGAGGGGACGATTCAGATGGGCAATCAGGAAGTCACTGGTGTCGAACCGAAAGACCGCGATGTCTCGATGGTGTTCCAGAACTACGCGCTGTACCCACACATGACCGCGCGCCGGAACATCACGTTCGGCATGAAGTCAGCCGGCGACTTCAGCGACGAGGAGATCGACCGTCAGGTGGAGGAAGCTACAGCGGTGCTCGACATCGACGACCTGCTCGACCGAAAGCCCGGCGAGCTATCCGGCGGTGAACGACAGCGAGTCGCACTCGGTCGCGCATTAGTCCGGGACCCGGAGGTGTTCCTCATGGACGAACCGTTGTCGAATCTCGACGCCAAACTCCGGATCAAGATGCGGGCCGAACTGGCGAAACTCCACAGCGAATTCGAAACCACCACCATCTACGTGACACACGACCAGACAGAGGCGATGACCCTCGGTGACCGGGTGGTGGTAATGAACGACGGTCGCATCCAGCAAGTCGACAGCCCACAGCGGCTGTACGACTACCCTGAGACTCGGTTCGTTGCGGAGTTCATTGGCGACCCCGCGATGAACATGCTCTCCGTGGATATCTCCCGTGATGGGACTGAATACGAGGCCGTCGGCCCAACGTTCCGTATCCCGTTACCAGAGGCCGACGGCTTGGAAACAGCCGCCGGTGCGCAGGCGCTGTTAGGCATTCGGCCGGAGAGCCTTTCGGTAGCTGATTCGGCCGACCGAAGTTCCTTCCCCGCTGAGGTAACCGTCACTGAACCGCTCGGTGATAGCCTCCTGCTGGAGTGTCGGACCGGCGATCAGGAGTTCAAACTACATGCCGAACCCCGAACGGCCGTCGAACCGGGCGACCGAGTTGCGTTGACAGTTGAGACCGAGCGGCTCCACCTGTTCGATCCACAGACGGGCGAAGCCATCTATCACGCAGCGGCGGCGCAATCGCCTGAAGTAACCAGTACCGTCGATAGTACTATCTGACTTCGCGCCCGATCCGCTCCGTACTACTGGCAAGACAGGACCGCCAAGCACAGCTCCGTCCGTCTCGTGTGCTGTCTGTCGTTTCAGCATAACCACATCCGAGATTCTACTAATATTTATACTATATACTAATATGTACTCTCAGCCAACAGCCGGTTCTGTCGCTCTGAAGTGTGAATAAACTCAAGAAAACAGAACAGTATATAGCAATATTATCGATCAATAGTTATATATAGATTGTGTGGGTAATATGCCACGGAATGGTTCGAATACCAGACATATGCCGTCGAACCGTGCTGAAGAGTACGTCCGCTGCCGCACTCGGGTCCATTGTGGGCACTGCGGCTGGCAGGGAAAACGATCACAGCAGTACCGAACCGCCTATCGCTTCCCCACCGATCCTCGCTGCACACCGTGGCTACCGCGGTCTGTATCCGCAAAACACCATCGCCGCAGTTCAGCAGGCAGCGTACGGCGGTCCTCGCAGTCACGAGTACAATACCGATATGATGGAATGCGATCTCGTGCCTGCAGGCGGGAAACCCTGGAAGGGTGAGGATTTCGAAATCGTCGTTTTCCACGACGATAAGCTAGACGACCTGACAGATGAATCCGGGTACGTCTGGGAGAACGATGTGCAAACGGTTCTGAACGCTGAAATCCGTGACAGCGGTCAGACGATCCCTCGATTAGACGAGTTCGTCGAAGCGACGCCGGACAGTATCCCGCTCGATATCGAGTGGAAGGCCGCTGGTGTCTCTCCTGACGATGACGCGTCGGAATCCGATGTTGAGACCTGGGATCCGTTCACGGAACAGGCACTCGAAGTCCTCTCTCATCACGAAAACGACGTTATCATTCAGTCGTTCCAGAAGGCCGCCCTGCAGTCCGTCCGAAACGCGGACTCCAGTATTCCGATAGCGTACCTGCTCTGGGACTCAATCGAGGACGGTCTTTCTGTCGTCCGTGATCTGGACGCGGAGTACATCCAGCCGCCGTACAATATGATCATGAACACGCCCTTCTTCAACGAGGACTACTACCTCGAAGACCCGGATTTCGCCGAGATCGATCTGGTCGAGACCGCTCACGAGGAAGGTCGGAAGGTAATCCCGTACACGATAACGACATGGCATCAGGCGGAGAAACTCGTCGAGGCCGGTGTTGACGGAATCATCGCTGACTACCCCGGCGTGCTCGACTGAACTTTTGGGGTATCGAGACCGCTGGAAACAATTATTCCCTCATTTTCCGGACTTACTGTCCGTTTTCTACGATCGCTGCCAGTTCTGAAAGGTCGGTCACGACGTGGTCAGCGCTCACGTCACTCTCCGCTAAGTCCGCCGTACTGGTAACGCCAGTTAGTGGCAGTACCGTCTCCATCCCGGCCTGGTTTCCCATTCTGATGTCTGTCCCGAGGCGATCACCGATCATGAGACAGTGCTCCGGCTCACTACCGAGGCGTTCCAGCGCCATCTGAAGGATTACGTTGGACGGTTTGCCGATCAACTGGTCCAATTCCTGCCCAGCCACTCCTTCTATCGCCCCGATCATCCCCGCTGCATCGGGTATCTCACCCCCATCTACCGGACACGTTCGATCCGGGTTGGTCGCAACGAACAGCGCGTCGTTCTCAGTGAGTGCGATTAGCGCATCCTGTAGGACCTGGTAATCGAAACCGAAATCCAGTGACGCGATCACGGTGCCTGCTCGCTCTGGGTCAGTCGTTGTCCTCAGCCCAGCAGCACGCAGTTCCGCAACCAGAGCGTCCTCGCCGATAACGTAGATTTCGCGCTCGGGATACTGCGCAGATAGATAATCCGCTGATGCGGTGGCGGACGTGATGATGTCATCACTGCTGCAATCGATGCCCAGTGCGTTCAGCTTCTCGCAATACTTTTCACGCCGATCAATCGGCTTGTTGGTGACGAACAGCGTCGAAAGCCCCGCCTTACGTACTGTCCGTACCCCCTCTGCAGCGTTTTCGACTAACGAATCCCCGCGATAGACTGTACCGTCAAGGTCGATAATTGCACTGGTGTATGTCATCTAGCGTCCTCCGTCTCAAACAGTGATGCTTCGGCAGAAGCCGCTGCTACCGAGAGCACAGGCGCTTTCTTCACTGCAGGGACCGTGGCGGCCCTCGAAACACGCCGATAGCTCTGTCCGTTCATACTAATTGGATGCTGATAACCACGCCACCGATTCCGATCAGCGACAGGTAGAGTGACTTTCGCACCACCGGCGCTAGCAGTGAGCGGTTGATACTCGTTGCAAACCCGATTTTCACGAGGATACTGGAGAGCGTCCCGGCCAGCACACCCTGCGCCGCTACTGCCGGCGATATTTGACCAGTCGACGTCAGCGTTACTGCGGTCGTTGTCGTCGTGCCGCTCGATACGATTCCGCTGAGGAAGCTCGTAATCAGGAAGCCGGCTGTTCCGAATATGCGCTGTGCTCCGGCGGTGAGAACCAAGACCGTGAGGAAGAGCAGTCCGAATTTCAGCGCGTTCGCGCTGCTAAACGGCGAGTCGAAATCCAGTTCCAGATCGCCCTCCCAGTCGCTATCGTAATATGCGAGTCCGACGCCACTAATGGCGATCAGGCCCAGTGGGAGTCCAACACTGACAGCCGACTCGGGGACGAATGCAACGATGATCGCCAAATTACGGACCGCCATCGCCGCATCAGCGATCAGTATCGTTCCCACTGCGAGCTCTGTGATGCCAGTGTTGTTCTTTGCACGGCCCGCGATTTCGCCGATTACGGCGGTAGAGTTCACTAGCCCACCGAAGAAGCCAGTTACAGCGATCCCCTTGCTGCCGTATCGCTGCATCACGATATAGTTGACAAACCCGATCCCACTGACTGCAATCACGAGCATCCAGACCAGTTTCGGATCAATCGCATCCCATGGTCCGTACGTTCCGCCGGGCAGGAGCGGATACACGACAAACGAGATGATCGCAAACTCACCTGCGCTGCGTACTTCTTCTCGCGATAGCTGGTGTGCAAACTCATGTAGCTCCCTTCGAAGGACTAGCAGGAACGACGACGTGATGCCAATAATGACGCCGATCAGAACATGATTGGCTCCAACCAGTATGCCGACCGCGTACGCGACAAGCAGTGAAGTTGAAGTTGTCAGGGACAGGCCGAACTCCGACTCACCGTCGTCACTGGTCCACTGTGCGACAATTCCCCGGATCCCGAGCAACCCCCCTTGCACGAGTACCAATGCCCCTCCCGACGCAAGCAGGATCGTCTCGTTGAGCGACATTGCGGCAGCGCCGACCAGGCTGGTCAACGTAAACGTACGGATTCCCGCAGACTTGTTGGCCCACTCCCGTTCGAGCCCGAGCAGCATACCCAGTGCACCTGCTATAAAAAGGTGGAGTATCTCAGTATCGACAGTTATCCCCTCTATACCTCCGAAAACAGCCGTATTCGCGATTGCACTCATTACAGTCATCTTATGTTACAAACGGTGGTTCCGTCATTTTTATATAGTCTATATACTACTATATTCTATATGGAGACAAATATACTGATGGGTAATAGGTGTTGGCCTTGAGGCTCGCTTGAATATTGCCGTGGCCCCTGTGGAATTCGAAGATCGCCCTCGATTACTGCTTAGTGTTCAGTATCTTTCATATGTCTAATTCTAATACTTATACTAGGTTCTATATTGAGAACGCCTGAAACTCGGTATGATGGGTTTGTAGTTTTGTCAGATTTGAACATAAATACTTTTTAACCCAGGTTTCGCACATGTCTGCGTCGACAATGAAACAGAACCCAGTTGACCGACGATCTGTGTTGAAAATTGGCGCTACTGCGCTTGCAGCGGGCGTTGCAGGCTGTTCTCAGGAGAGTAGCCAGAACACCGAAGCATCTGGTGGTGACAGCACTGATAGCAGTGACGGTTCCAGTAGCGGTGACGGTAGTTCCGGACAGAGTACTAACTATCCCGAGTTCGATCCGGCGAACCCGGAGTTCCCGCAGCTGATGCAGACGCTCATCGAGACAGGGTTCGAGACGGGGTCCCTGCAGGACCTGAAAAACATGAAGGAACGCGAGAAGCCTCGCTACGGTAACCCCGTCCAGGGTACTCCGGATAATCAAGACGACCTGATAGACCCGGACCGCATCGCGTTTGCGATGACTCCGACGGAGGACCCGGCAGTCTACCGGGATACGATGCAACCGCTGATGGACAACATCGCCGAAGAGACGGGGAAATCGGTCAAGTACTTCCCCCTCAACTCGTACGCGTCCCAGATTGAGGCGATGCGATCCGAACGCCTCCACGTCGCCGGATTCTCTACTGGGCCAACGCCTTTCGCTGTGAATCTGGCCGGTGCTGTCCCGTTCTCGCTCCAGATCTCGCAGGAGGGTGACTTCGGATATCGGCTGTGGCTCGCCACACAGGCGGATAACGACGACATCTCGTCGCTTGAGGATATCAAGGGCAAACGTGTCGCACACGCCGAACCGTCGTCTAACTCCGGAAACCTCGCTCCGCGTGCGCTGTTCTCGAACCAGGGTGTCACTCCAGGCGAAGACTACGAAGTGAGCTATTCCGGCGGCCACGAACAGAGCATCCTCGGAGTGGCAAACGACGACTACGATGCTGCCCCTGTTTGTAGCACCTGTGTCACGCGTGTTGCGGAGGCGGACAACATTGATCCGACGAATCTCAAAGTCGTCTGGGCCAGCAATCCGTTCCCCACGACGAGCTTCTGTTACCGCTACAATCTAAAACCAGAAATTCAGGAAGGTATCAGGGCGGCATTCCTCGATTACGACTACTCGGACACCAAGATCGCGGAGGTCTTCGGTGGTCGCGGAAAATGGACGGAGATTGATTACGCTACGACCTACGATATCATCCTCCAGATTCAGGAGAACAACGAAATCAAGTACAACACCGAGAACATCGAAGGCTAAGAAGAGAACCGAATAATGCTCACTGTAGATAACCTGGAAAAAACGTACGACTCCGGTGATAAAGCACTCAAAGGTGTCTCATTCGAAGTCAGTGGTAACGAGATCGTTGCGATCATCGGGCCAAGCGGGGCCGGAAAAAGCACGCTCGTTCGTAGTATCAACAGATTAACCGAGCCAACTGCCGGGCGTGTCTCGCTCGATGATACAGAGGTGACTGGCCTAGACAAATCAGCCCTTCGCGATGTCCGTCGCGATATGGGAATGATCTTTCAGGAGTTCAATCTCGTCGAGCGCCTCACGGTGATGGAGAACATACTCTCCGGTCGCCTTGGCTATCTCAGTACGTGGAACGCATTCCGTCGGAACTTCCCACCAGAGGATATCAAGCGCGCACGGGAGATCCTCAGTCGGGTGAATCTAGAGGGAGTCGAGAACAACCGTGCAGATGAACTCTCCGGCGGCCAGCGACAGCGGGTTGGTATCGCCCGTGCCGTCATTCAGCGGCCGAAGATCCTGCTCGCTGACGAACCGACGAGCGCGCTGGACCCCGACACCTCCCGGGAGGTCATGAGCCTTCTGACGGACATCGCTCACGAAGACGATATCCCGATCATCATCAACATCCACGAAGTCGATCTGGCGGTCGACTACGCGGACCGGATCATCGGACTCAGTGACGGTGAGATCGTCTTTAACGGCCCACCTGACGATCTAGATCAGGCAGCCAGAGACGAAATCTATCGCGGTGGTGAATCCATTGCGGACCGCGAAGCGCCGAGTGCAGGGAGCAGCACCGACTCTGACGACGTCATTGCTGAACGAGGTGACTAATCAATATGGCTGCTGAATCTGGATCGGCCGTTGAAGGATCTTGGGAGCGGCCCACAGTCTTCTACAACAAGAAGGTCAAGTATCTCATCTACGGGCTTATCTTGTTGTTCTTCGCGTATAGCTTCTGGAACCTTCGGATCTCCCCCAGCCGCTTTGTTCGAGGGATCGGAGCCGGTGTCGAACTCGTCCAGAGTATGCTTCCACCGGCGTACACGCCCTCCCAGCGGGAACTGCTCATTCAGGGCATCGTCGAGAGTATCGTGATGACGATTGTCGCCACGACAATCGGCATCATCGTCAGCGTGCCGGTCGCTATCATGGCTTCCAACAACCTCTCGCCGAAGCCAGTTTACTACGTCGGTCGCAGCATCGTTGCAGTCACGCGCTCGCTCCACGAGCTCATTGTTGCGATCATTATGGTCAAAGCGGTCGGATTCGGTCCGCTCGCTGGTGTCCTTGCCCTCGCGTTCAAAACGATCGGTTTCTTCGCGAAACTCCTTGCCGAGGAGATCGAAGATATCGATCGTGGACAGATGGAGGCGATCACTGCTGTCGGCGGGACGCCCGTTCAGACGTATCTCTACGGCGTCCTCCCACAGGTCATGCCCCGGATCATCGGGCTGTCGATTTACCGGCTCGACATCAACCTCCGTCACAGCACTGTCGTCGGGATTGTCGGAGCGGGTGGTATCGGGATCACGCTGTTGAACTCCTTCGACAAGTACGACTATCAATTCAGCATGGCGATCATCGCTGTCATCGTCGCGATTGTCATGGTCGGTGAAGGTGTCAGCGCTCTCGCCCGGAGGCGGATCCAATAATGTCAAACAGTACTGACTCCTGGAGTCGGTTCGATCGCCGTGAGCGATTGCTCCGGTTCTTTGGGCTACTGGCTGGCCTTGTCATTCTCGTCGCAGCTTGGCGCGCCATGGAAGTGAATTACGGCTACGCCGTGACTGCCCCGCGTGAGCTGGCCGATCTCTTCGGTCGGATGTATCCCCCCAATGTAGGGTACTCCCGGAAGATTGTCGGGCCGCTGCTTGAGACGATCAATATCTCGATCCTCGGCACGGCACTGGCCATCGTGATGGCGATCCCGGTCGCGTTCCTCGGTGCCAGCAACACGGCACCCAACAAGCCGGCGTACCTGCTGGGGAAGTTCATCATCTCGTTTACCCGTTCGGTCAACGTTATCATCTGGGCGCTGATCTTCGTGGTTATCTTCGGCCCTGGGGCCCTCGCTGGCGTGCTGGCGATTTCGATCAGGTCGATCGGGTTCACTGCAAAGCTAATCGCGGAAGCCATCGAGGAGATCGACCGCGGGTCTGTCGAAGCGATCACGGCAGCTGGGGCATCGCCCGTTGATGTACTCATCTACAGTATCGTTCCACAGATCAAGCCGGCGTTCATCAGCGTCGCGACGCTTCGATGGGATATCAACGTCAGAGCGTCGACGATCATCGGGTTCGTCGGTGCAGGCGGGATCGGTGTCCCGCTACAAACAGAGATCAACTACTTCAATTGGGAAGCAGTCCTGACGATACTCATCTCTATTCTGGGCCTTGTGCTCATCAGCGAAGCCATCTCAGCCTATCTGCGCAAGAAAGTAATGTAGGCGAGCAGCCACCTCCTGTCGCCTATTATTATCCGCTCAACTGATTCTATAATATTGTATAATTATTGTCAAAAAACTTATACGTTTGGGGTGTATATAGCCAGTGGGGCCAACGCCAGTGTCTGCCAACCTGGTTTCCCCCTTCTCCGTCTTATGAGTGCTTCTATCGACGGACTCAGCGTCGTGAGGCAGGTCATTCTGCAAGAATGGATAGCGGGGTCGTTGGTGCGACCTGAATACCGAAATGGATATCGACTCAAACCGTGCTGCTCGCACCAATAGTATACGTGTACTTACGGTGTATTACATCAGGGCCACGCTATACTCGAACCGATCTGTAGCCGCACCACTGCTGGAAAGACGCAGCAGTGACGGCGGACGACTTCCGGATACGTGTCACGAGGGGTGCATCTCCTCACGTCAGGTCAGTAAAAGAATGGTGGGCAGCCGGGGGGAGTGGCGTGCAACGCACCATTCGGAGTCGTCATCCACGACGACAGGTTCTGGACTCGGGCCAATCGATGATCTGAATCGGATTCAAGGGGGAAATGGAGCGAGGACCAGAACCCACCTACCAGTACACAGTTGGTAACAAAAACAGTTGTGATATCTGCTTGCAGTCTATCGGTTCTGTGATTGCTGCACGGCCACGAACACGCTCTCGGAAGGGGTATGTCCAGTCGACTGTCAGCGAGCACGTCGCAATTACGATACTCCTTCGGAGGAAATTCCGGAGCGACTCCCAAACTGACTGCCACCCCGTCTACTGTATCGGGAGTGGCACTTCTCTTCTGGGCTATTCCCACTCAGAAACCAATTCAACCATAGAACTGAGCTCAGATTCTATCTGGGAGTATTCGGTTGGCTCCCAGTCGAATCGCTCCTCGACACCGGCATCAGTGAATCGAAGAGACGCACAGACACTGCGGCTCCGGTCGTGCTGGAAGAGCGCTAGCGCGTAGGCGAGCATCTGGGGGCGATAGTGTTCAGCCAATCCGGCACTCGAGGCTTCCGAGAGGTCGTTCGTTTTGTAGTCGATAATACGGTAGCTGCCGGGGGTGACAAGCAATCGGTCGATATCACCAACAATCCGCGAGTCATCAAGCCGGGCAACGACGGAATACTCATCATAGGTCGCTTGGAGTTGTGTGTTGGCCTCCACGCGGTCTACAAATTCGACTGCATCTCCAGCGTGCTCGACAGCATCACGGAGGTCTGTTTCCGTCGGTTCTTCGCCGGCCATCCGGCTGAGACGCCGGATCAGTGTCGGCCACTCGTCTCTTGGTGGGCGGAGTTCGGTGAGTCGGTGGACGATCGTTCCAAACGTTGTCGGGCTCAGGCCGGCCGACTCTTCGCCACTCGTGTGACTATGACTCTCCCCGGATGCGTCCGCTACCGCCGTTACCAGCGTCGTCGCAGCGATTCGTTTCGCCGAAGCCAGCGTCTGTGGCAAGGGAAGCGATATCTCTGGCTCCGGGTTTTCGATGTCCTCGTCGGGGCCCCAGTCGACCGGACGCGGAGGTTTGCGAACCGTATAGCTGGCCTCCCCGATCTGTCCACGCGCCTGCCCCTCTCGGCTCGCTCGACGGAGGAGGTCCTCAGTGAGAAGCGACGGTTGAAGCCAGTCTCGCCACCGAGTTGCATCGTCGAAGGCAGGGGGATCTTCGAGTTCAATGATCCCGGTATCGTCAACGGTGATCTCGTGAGTTCCACAGAGCAGGAGGTGGTCTCGGGTCCGTGTACACGCAACGTAGAGGAGTCGTTTCGATTCCGCTCGCTCCTGCGGGAGCGACTGTCGATCGGCGTACTCGTGGACGGCTGTCTTCTCGATCGAGAACGCATCGCCCGGATTCGGTCCACCGACCGCTGGGACAGGGGGCGTGGTATCAGTACCCGAAACGAGTTGAACGTAGCCGTGGTCGTCGATAGAGCGACCGAAATTGAGGTCACTTCCGAGGTCGGGGACGGTGACGATCGGGAACTCCAACCCCTTCGCAGAATGAATCGTCATAATGCGGACACCCTCGGCGTCACCCGGAATATCTGCCTCCCCCTCGCGGGGATCGATTTCGGCTTGGCGGTCGATACGGTGGAGTAATCCAGCCGCGGTATGAACGCCGTTCTCGCTCCAGGTTCGGACCTGGTCACGGAACTTTTCGACGTTTGCGACGGCTTGCTGACCGCGTTCGTCAGCGCTCACGCTCGCCAGATACCCCGTGTCGTCGATAACCCGGGACAACAGGCGGTTCCACGGGAGGACGCCATCCTCGGACGGCGTCGCACAGCCGCTGAGGGTCCGCCACGTCGTGAGAAGGTCAAACGCGTCCGCGAGCTGTGGATCGTCCGTCTCGGCAAGCGCATCCCAGACTGAATCTGCCTTTGCGACAGCCGGTGCAAGTCGACCATCCGCGAATCCGAACAGCGGCGACCGAAGCACCCCGTAGAGGGAGATGTCGTCCTGTGGGTCACCGAGTACCCGAAGCAGGTTCGTGAGCGTCTGGACCTCGGGCGTATCGTAGAACCCGGCACCACCGACGACAGTGTAGGGAATGTCGTACTCCTCGAGCGCACGCTGATACCGATCCAGATGGGTTCGGCGGCGGAGGAGGATTGCCGTATCGTCTGGAGCGGCCTCGCGATGGACACCTGTATCCGGGTCTTGGACTGTCGGCGGATCGTCGAACAGGTGGGTCAGTCGAGCAGCGAGCGCTTGCGCCTCGGCCTCGATGGTGTGGTCAAGCGCGCCTTCGGCGACCGGGTGGTCGTCGCCGAAGAGTTCTCCCGCCGTGTCGGCATCGTCGGGGACAGCGAGATACTCGACGCTCCCGGTCAGTCCCTCGATATCTTCGACACGGTCGCGTTGCGTGGTCAACTCCTGCGGTGGCGCTTCGTACGGTTCGTGGGTATCTCCTTCCGGCTGGAACAGGGACTCGAAGAGTTCGTTCAGGAACGATAGCGGCTCGTCCAGTGTCCGGAAGTTCCCGGAGAGTTCAAGCGCCGTCGGACTCTCGGAATCGCTGTCGGTAACGTCGTCGACACCACGGGCTTCGTTGACGGCCTGAAGTTCTGCTCTCGCTGTCCCGAACGTCGTCACGTCGGCCCCACGGAATCCGTAGATGCTCTGTTTCTCGTCACCGACCAGGAAGACGTTCGACGCCGCCCCCTCCTCGACGCCCGTGAGGAGCTTGACTAACTCCCACTGGCGCGGGTCTGTGTCCTGGAACTCATCGACCATCACAGCCGCAAACTGTTCTCGGAGCCGCTCCGTGACGGCATCGTTGGTTCGCAGGAACTGAAGCGTCGTCTCGATCACGTCAGGGAAGTCGAGCGTATCACGGCGGTCCTTCTCGTCGGTGTAGGCTGTGAGGATATCGTCGAAGACCCGCATCAGGGCGAGCGCGTAGTGAGCGCTATTCGCTTCCAGTTCACCGGGCGTCGTCTCGACCGCATCCGCGTGCGGTTCGACGGCCGCGATGACCGCGTCGATGGCGTCCTTTAGATCGTCGTAGACGTCACCGTACTCACCCCAATCGTCCCGGTCACCGACGACGTACCCCGAACTGCTGTACAGGCCGCCGTTCTTCTTTTCACAGGCCTCGTACAGCTCGAGGATTGCGCGCTGACAGTCGCGTGAATCGCCTCCCTCGGGGTCGTCGGGGAGTGTCGTCGCGACCTCGGTGAAGGTCCGGTAGGCCCGAAGGCCGTCCTTGTCGGCGATAGCGCCCTCGCGGTCGACGCGGCCCGCGACCGTGCGTAGCTGCTCAAGGAGTCCCTCCGCAGACAGCGTCTGTCGAGCGTCGGCGACATCGAGGTCACAGACGACCTCCCAACAGATATCGACGTAGTCGTCGACGTCGGCACCACGCCATTCATCGAGGACGGCTTCGCTCTGGGGGCGCTCATCGAGTAATCCAGTGAGTACATCGACCAACTGGTCGCGGCCCCAGAGCTGAGCGAGAAGGGCGACATCCTCATCGTCCTGATTGCGTTCGAGGAACTCCGTCACGACTTCGCGCTGGAGTGTCGCGGCCCCGTCTTCGTCGAGCACGTCGAAGCCGAGTGGGACCGGGGCCTCGACGGCCCGTTCTCGCAAGAGCCGCGCACAGAACGCGTGAATGGTGTGGACATAGCCGTCTTCGAGGTCGTCGAGGACGGTTCGCCAGCGGTTGTAGGCCTCTGGTGAGTCGACAGCCTCGAGCCGATCGTACACCTCCTCCCGAACGCGCTCGGTCAGTTCGGCAGCAGCCTTTCGGGTGAAGGTGATCGTGACGATGTTCTCCGGCGTGAGCGACGGGTTTTCGGCCAGGATCGTCACGTAGCGCTCGGTGAGTGTTGTCGTCTTCCCCGTCCCGGCGCCGGCAGTGATCGCGACGTTCCGGCCCTGGACGAGCGCGTTCTCCTGTTCCGCTGTGAGCTGAATTTCCGCGCGGTCCTCAGTCATCGCTCATCACCGCCTCGATGTCCTCGTCGTCGCGAACACGGAGCGGGACGTACGCACCGTCGTCCTCGCGAACCTCGTCAACGAACTCCCGCTTGCGGTGGTGGCGGACATCGCACGCCCGTCGGTAGTCACAGTACCGGCAGTTCGCACCACGGGCCGACAGGAGCGTCGTATGGAACCGTCCGTTGCTGATCGCCTCGTCGATCTGGCCCAGCCACTCCGGAACGACATCATTCAGGAAGCGACGGAGTTCGACCTCGGAATCGAATTTCGACTCGACCCCGCGTGGAATCTTGAGGTCGTTGGGTGGTCGTACCTGGTAGTACGTCGCTGAGAGCGATCCCTGCTCGAACAGGTCACCGTCGACGACCTCGGCGGCGGCGAGTAGATAGATGGGGAGTTGGAACTTCGTTCCCCCAGTCGTCTTCGTCATATACGGTGCCCGCCCGGTCTTGTAGTCGTACAGCGTGAGCGTCGGTTGCTCACCGTCCCGGCTCACGTCAACGCGGTCGATGTAACCGCGAATCGAGACGATCGAGCCGTCCGGCCGTTCAACCGTGAACGGCCCAGCATCCGAGTCGGGAAGTCCCTCGCCGAAGGGGGCTTCGAACAGGTGTGGGCGGGCGGTGCCGTCCCGTGAGAGTTCGTTGTCGAGGAACGTGGCTAACAACCCCTGTTCCGGTGCGTCGTGGGGTTTGCTCCCGGCTTCGTACGGGGCGCTCTCATCGTCAGTGAGGCCCGCGAACAACTCCGCCTTCCACCGTTCGTAGAACAGCCCGTCGTACTCGAAGTCAGCATCCCGGAGTGCCTCGACGGCGATCTCGCGAAGGTGCGTCGCCAGGTCGTCCCGATCGAACTCGGCGAGATCGACGCCATCCTCGGTCTCGTCCTGTAGATCCGCAAAGAACCGTTCGAGGACGCCGTGAACGTACGACCCGGTTTCGAGGGGAGTAGGGACGACTTCGACATCATCGGGATCATCGATTCCGAGCACTTCGTCAGCGTAGAACTTGAACCCACACTCGACGTATCGCTCGATTCGACTCGCGCTGTAGGGTTCCCGTTCCGACGGAGGGTAGACCGCATCGACTGTCTCGGGTTCTAAGATGCCGTCATGTTCGGAGAGGCCAGCCGTTCCCCTGTTGTCCGCACAGTGTAGTCCTCGATCAGTGCGCTTGGTCTGCTCGGGGGAGAGGTCACCTCGGTCGCCGGCGCGGCTGACTGCCGCACGCCGGTCGGCCGTTGCAGCGACGTGCCGCTGGAGGTCTTCGCGGGAACCCACGCGGTCGTCGACGCCGTCTTCGGGGTCGATGCCGGTCACGCGCTGGAGTTCGTCGAGGACCGGCGACCGGACGACGGCGGATTCGTCGTCGCCCGTCTCCGGTGTGGTGATCGTGAGTTCGTCAACGTTCGCGAGCAGCGTCGCGAAGAGATAGCGGCCACGGAGCCGCTCGTCGCCAGTGTCGAACCGTGGGTGGGCGTCGGTCATCTCCTCGAAGAAGGCCGGACGTTCCGCCGTCACCGGGAAGTGCTCGGTCGTCAGTCCCACGAGGAACACCTTCTCGAACGAGCGCATCCGGGCGTCGAGCAGGCCCATCACTTCGACGTGACCATCGGCGGCGCGCTGTGGAACCCGGATCGGCACACCGTCGAACGCACGGGAGAACAGTGCCAACGGAGAGAGGTCACTATTGACCGCCGCCAGCGACTCAAACGAGGATAGGACCTCGTCCACGAGATCGTAGGCTCGCTGTTCGACGGCTTGCTCAGCACCGCTGGCGTAGTCATCTGTCGCCGCACCCAGGTCGAAGCGATCGTTCATCAGCCGTCGAAGCGTCTCGGTCGCATCCTCGATGTCCCCAGTTCGAAGCGTCTCCAGCGTGGCCAGCAGATCCTCGACCAGTAACGCGACCTCGCCGTCGATATCGTCGAGCAGGGGCGACACAGAAACGGTGTCGCGCCGGCGAGCAGCTGCCGTGACCGCGTTGGCTTGGTCGGTGTCGACGACGTCGACCAGCGGATTCGCCAACAAGGATGTGAGATCCTCAGCCCGCGGGTCAGGTTCGGCCAGGTTCAGCAGATCGTGAACGACGCTCCCGGTAAACGTCTGGTTCAACTGTGAGGCAGCTGTCGTGACGTGGGGAATGTCGAACGTTTCGAACGTATCCTCCACGTACCCCGAATAGGCCTCCGTCCCCGGGACGACGACAGCCAGGTCGTCGGGATCGCGACCAGTAGCCAACTCAGTCCGGAGCTCGCGAGCGACGAAGCGAATCTCGCGCTCGGGCGTCGGGAGTTCCCGCCATCGGAGCGCGTCTGGAACAGGGACGGCGTCGGGATCCGGGCGGTATAGCGACTTAGTGATCGTTCCGAAGGCTCGCCCGGACTCGTTGACGGGCTCGATATCTACTCTCTCAAAGTCGAGTGCTTCGTAGACCTCTAGGGCGTCTTGCGCCACTGCGTCGACCCCGCTCCGCCCGTCTTGGTGGAGCGGTAATAGTGCAATCACCGGGAGTTCGTCGACGATGCGTTCGATGAGGCGGCGTTCGACGGGACGGAACTCGTGATAACCCGAAAGGATGACGACGTCCAGTTCCGGGGAGAGGGCCGAGAGTGACTTCTCTGCCGTTGCGACGGCGTCGAACATCTCTCCCCGAGTACAGACCCACTCGTCGACGGAGTCGGCGTGGAGATCCCGATAGTGGCGGTAGGCGTCGACAGTGGCTGTCGCGATACGGTCATCGAGCGTGGAGCCCTCGAACTCTGCCGCCAGTGCGTCGGCAGTCCCGATGCCGGCGTCATCGAAGAGTGAAAAACGACTACTGAACGAATCCGCGAGAGCTGCTGAGGCAGGTTCACCGGCGAGGCTACCTGTCGTATCGGCTGTCGTTCTGTCGAGCGCGTACTCCGCAATCCGGCGGTTCAACTGTCCGGAGAGTGGTTTGACCGGACCGTGAAGATGCTCGTACCACTCACGAACGACTGCATCGAGTGTCTCGGCGCGAAGACAGAGCGGGTCGTATGTCGTGGCCCAATTGTCCGCAACTTCACTTCTACGAGCGTCATTCCGCGTTATATACAGGACGGAGCCAAGAAGGTCAGCACCCATCTGGTCGGCCCGTTCAAAAGCAGCTTGTTCCAAACGTGAATGTTGGGGACCAGTTAGAAGCGTATTGTTCATCGAATACTACTCAACAAGAGTTTCGGCTTACTTCACTTTTGCCGAGACAATCTCGTCAGCCGATAGGTACCTCGGCCACTTTAGCTACAGTACCCACTCAATTCAGAGTGGAAGCGTCAAGCAGTAGTTCTCAACCTCGGGCGCAAGGGAGATGATCTGCTCTCGACGTCGGAGTTCTTCACGACGTGTCTCGATTCGTTCTTCGAGCTGTTCGAGACGCTCCTGTTGGCCACGGATTGCGATATCCATGTCCGAGCCGGCGTCGGCTTTGCGCTCGTACTCCTCGATGAAGGACTCGATCCGTTCTCGTTCCGCCTGTGCGTACTCCTCGAGATTCTCCAGCTCCCGAGCGGTCTCCCCGTAACGCTTCTCCTGAAGATGGTTCTTGATCTCGTTGACCCGCACGCTCACATAGCGATCGGCGGCCGTCCGTAAGTCGGACTGAGCGTCGAGAACCGTCCGAAGGTCGTCGGCGTCGGGTTTTGCTGCCACCGAGTTGCCCTCGACCACACGTTCTCCGAGGGCCTGTTGGGCGTCCTCTTGCGCAGCATCGACGAAGACGGGGTTGGTCTCCTCGCGAATCACGTCGCCGGTGCCGTCCTCGAACGCCACGCGATAGTTGTAGGTGATCCCCGGCGTGTCGACGAATGGAAGGAGTTTGAGTCCAACCTCTCCGCGCTCGTCTTCCAACACGCGTGCCATGAGCCGCTGCAGGACGTCCGTATCAGGAGCGAGGTAGGTGATGTTCTCGTGATCCATCGCGAAGTCGCGGTCGAACGTGAACGGGCCGAACGTCGCGTCTTGGCCGGGCGAATTGATCCCGTCCGGTAGTTCGGCTTGATAGAGATTGGTACCGCGCTTTTCGAATTCGCCGCCGAAGGCTTCGACTGCTCGCTCGAAGAACTCGCGGATGTCACCCTCGCTTCCGTAGACGTTTTCCGACTCGTCGACGACCTCCTGAATCTGTCGGCGGCTCTCCGCGTCGAACGTGCTCGTATCGACGAGGCTCCGCTCGTACCACTCCTCGAGCGTTCGCTGACGCTCCTCGATCATCTCCTCAAGTTCCTCTTTGGTCGCACTCGGCGGTTCGTCGTTCTCAATGGACTCCATGATGAGCGAGTCCACGTCGATGTCGTCGAGGATGCCAAGCACGTCCGCTGTGTTTCCGAGCTGGGACCGGATCTCCTCGACCTTGGTTTGGAGCATTTCGAAGATCTCGCTCTCCCGGGTGTCGTCGAAGAGGAAGTTCCAGACCTTGACCTCCTCTTCTTGTCCATAGCGATGGATGCGTCCGATCCGCTGCTCAAGCCGGTTCGGGTTCCACGGAAGCTCGTAGTTAGCCATGATGTGACAGCTGTGCTGGAGATCGATTCCCTCACTCGCTGCATCGGTCGCGAACAGGAGTCGTGACTGGCCGTGATTGAACTCGTCTTCGATCCGGGTCCGTTCGTCCTTGTCAACGTCGCCGTGAATCACGAGAATCTCGTCGGCCCACGGCTCGTCTTGCACGAATTCGAGAAGGTAGTCCAGCGTATCGCGGTATTCCGTGAACAACAGGAGTTTTTCGTCTGGTTGCTCCTCGAGGAGCTGTGAGATGAACCGTCTGACTTTCTGGGCCTTGGAGTCGATCGGTAAATCCTCCGCCAGCGAGACGAGGTCGCGGAGTGTATCGATCTCCGTTTGGAGCTGTTCGTCGGTGCTGGTGACGGTCAGACCGGCGATCTCGTCTTCCGCGTGTTGCTTGTCGTCCTCGTCTAGATCCTCGCCATCGAGGTAGGCTCGTGCTTCCTCGGACAGACCGTCCGTTTCCGCCTCCTCGTCGAGGAGGTCGTCCAGTCGTCGACGGAGCGTTGCGTGAATCGCGCCGACGCTACTCACCAGCCGTTTCTGCATGAGCGCCATCGCGAACCCGACTGCGGGTTCGTTCAGCTTCTCCGAGCGGTTGTAGACGTTTTTGACGTAGTCGGTGACCGCCCGGTAGAACTGCCGCTCGTCGTGCGTCATCGAAACCGAGACCGAGTTGACCTCCCGGTCTGGGAAGACGCGTTCACCGTCCTCGTCGTAGATGTCGGTCTTCCCGCGACGGATCATTACGCGGTCGACTGTCTCCTGTGAGAGTTCCTGGTTTTCGGCGACGAGGAACGGGTCGATGTACTCCACGAGCGAGCGGAATGCCTCGCCCTTCCCGTCGTGTGGCGTCGCACTGAGAAGCAGCAGCGAGTCGGAGTTCCCCGTGACGGTATCAATCATCCGTGCCGTCTTGCTCGGTGATTTCCCCCGCTTTGCAGCCTTGTGAGCCTCGTCGACCACGACGACGTCCCAGAACGCGTCCCGGAGTGCAGGCCGAAACTCGTCCTGTCGCAGGAACGCCATGCTGGTGACGAGCCGCTGCTGCTCTTGGGCCCAGATGTTAGCCTCCTCGCCGAGCCGACGGCGCTCACCGTCCACCCACGCGCGGTCTGCCACGGTCAGGTCGATATCGAAGAAGCGGTCCATATCACGGATCCATTTCTTCTGGAGGTGGGCGGGAACGACGAACAGGACGCGGTCGGCGCGATTCCGTGCAGCGAGTTCCTTGAGGACGAGTCCCGCCTCTATCGTTTTCCCAAGCCCGACGTCGTCACCGATAAGCGCCCGCTGCCGGAGCTTCTGCATCACCCAGTTTACCGCGTCAAGCTGATACGGCTCCAGCCGAACGAGCGAGTTCGAGATGCTCAAGAGCTGTCCCTGCTCGTGGGCGAGTTTGAGTTTCGTCGCCTGCGTCCGGAGGTCGAACCACTGCGCTGCGACCGCATCGTGATCCGGGTGAAGGTCGTCGATTCGCTGGTTGGCCAACTCCTCGATGTCGGACTGCTGTGGCTGAATCCCTACATCGTCGAGACAGACAGTCTTGACACCTTCGCCGTCGATATACGCTCTCAAATATTCGATCTCGCCGACCGTCTGTGTTTTGATGACTTCAGCCGGCGTTCCGTTGAGAAGGATTCGTTGCCCGGGCGAGAATGAAGACTCCGTCATCGAGTGCTACGTGTTCCAAAACGGCATAGACTCTTGAACCTTGTCAGCCGGTCCCTCTGACGGCAATCGGTTCACAACTGCCTCAGAGTACTTTGTCTGCAACTACTTCCGGGACGATGTCTTGCTCAGCCAGCGGCGTGATGTTGATCGCGACGCCGTGTTTGTGGTTTGGCTGGTAGCCCGCAGTCACGACTTCTGAGAGCGCCCGTTCTTTCCAATCGCTGGAGATATCGGTTGTAACCTCGTCGCAGTTTGCAGCGATTTCGTCGGCCAGTTGCCGATACTCGTCAACGTCGGCCGCGAGTTCTGCGAGCAGTCGCTGCCGCTCGGCGACATCGCTATCTCCGATCTGTGACTGCCTGGCATCCTCGAACTGTTCGAAGTAGTACGTCATGAACAGGATCCCGTTGCTCGCGTAGTGTGTGGAGCCGACGAGATCGTCGTAGTACTCGAAGAGATCATAGAGGTGAGCTTCGACGGGTTCGGAACCAGCCTCGGCGTATGCTTCGAAGGCAGTCTGTAGGTCGTCGAGCGCATTGACCCACTCGTCTTTGTTCTCCTGTACGGTTTCGTAGAACGAGGGACTGAACAGATCTGCCATATCCACGTCCTTCAGATCGGCGAGGGTTTCGAGAGTGTCTAGCCGTGACGCTGTCCGCTCCCGGAACTCCTCGACGCGTTCGGCCGCCTCGGCCGCGCGTTCCTGATTCACGCTGGGCCAGTCACGCGGGTTGGCCTGCGCAAGGTCGCCAAGCCGTTCTTCGAACGCACTGAGCTGTTCGAGGCCGTTCTCACACTGGTCGTACTCCTCGGCGGCGGTGGCTCGTTCGGAAGTCGAGAGCGATTCGTCGTTACGACGGCTGTTAGCCGCCGCCTGTTGTTCGCGGAGGTGCGTCCGCCGCGGTTCGAGGTACTGGTTTTGCAGACGGTCGAAGATGCTCGCGTCCAATTGATGGTAATCGACGAGGCAGCCGAAGCCCTCGTCCGTGGCGTCGGAAACGAGTCGCTCGCTCGAGAGCCGCCAGAGGATCGGCGTTCGGTCGAACTCCGTGACGTGGTACTCGAACAGGTCGTCTTCGAGCCACGCCCGAAGGTTCGGGTACGCTTCGTCACTCGCACTTCGGTTCCCGAGTACCGCGTCGGCTTCCGCGAGGCGGTCGGTTGCGTGCTCGCCCCAGACACGTTCGAACTCCGCCTCGATGTGGGTCAGAAGGTCGTCCGTGCCGTCGATTTCTGAAAGCGGGATAATGCCGTCATCGGTGTCGTTGATCGCTCGGAGCGCGAAATGGAGCAGGAGGTCTTTGACCTGTTCCGGGAAGTCGCTAGCTGGCTCTGAGATGGCTGCTGGATCATACACCTCCTGTTCGCGCGGATCTTCGATAGTTCGGAGCGCGATCTCCTGAAGGATCGTTTCGCGCTGCGCATCGGTAATGTCGAAACAATCGAAGACGGCATCGTCGATGTCGTTCGCACAGGACTGGAGCCTTTGCTCGACTCGCGCCAAGTGTTTCGCGGCGGCCGTTCCGACCTGATTGAGCGAGTCTGCCGTGGACACAGTTTGTGCCGGGCTATCGAGCGAAAGCTCGCCCCGAAGTTCGCGGTGTGGATGATCGTACTGCGGTAGTGGGTCATCGACACCGAGTGCATTGAGCAGGACAGGCCCGTCGTAATGCGGCGACACGAAGTCGTACTGCCGCTTCGAGATGAGGTGTCCGACGGCTTCCCGGGCGAGGGTCGCCAGTTCATCAATGTCTTCGAGTTCTTTCCGCCACGGAACCTTCGAGACAAATCCGACCTCCCACATTCGCTCGGAGGTCTGTGCAAGCATTAAGTAAGTGAATAGATGGCTATTCGTGTACGATAGGGCGTTCCAGATAGCCCGGTCCGGAATCAGCACCGAGCCCTTGTGACCGAAGACGGACGAATCGTGGAGATACCCAAACCTCCGGCCGCTTCGTTTTGCGACGGTGTACGTCAATGATTAGTTGAAGTAGGCGTCTGTATTGCGGGGGTAGGATTTCGGGTATCTATCGACTTCCGTCCCGTCTTCGCCCCACAGGAGGGTGTTCTTTATTCGAGGCAACAGCCACGCATCAGCGCCCCCCTTCGCAAACGGGACCCACTCAGCGCCCCTGTCTTCCCAGAACTTATGGACGAACCGGGAATCGTCTGCGGTTGCGGTACCCTGTTTGATGTCACCCAGCGTCTCCCGTTCGTCTAAGCCCGCATTATCCGCGTCAAGAACGGTATCGGACTGATAGATACTTCGCAGGTCTCGTGACACCCAATAGGAAAGCGGCGTGCCGGGAACCATCGCAAACTCGGAAAGCTTTCGATGATAGAGTCGCTTGACACCGGTTTCAGAACCATCGAAAGACGCGCGGATGAATTTCCCTTCCTTCTCGCCCTTTGCAACATCCGGGAGGCGGATGAACGTCCCTGTCTGGCCGCTGTCTGCCTCGGAGCGAACAACAGTCCCGACAGTGCCGACGGTTGCGTTGTCGAGGATGTCGTATCCGAACTCCGAGAAGAAGTCGAATGCACCTCTCCCACCGACGAAATCCTCCCGGAAGGTCTGGAAGGACTTGTTGAACATGAACGACCACGGAACGAGCATCCCCGTGCGTCCGTCAGCTTTCGCCAGCCGATCACACGCCTCGAAGAAGTTGATGTAGTACTCCGTCGTATATTTGTAATTCCCGTTCTCTTCGATGTATTCCTGCACGGTGTCCGGCATTCGTCCCCCTGAACCATACGGTGGGTTCATCAGCGCCACGTCGTACGCTTGGCTTAGCACTACTAGCAGATTCAGGAAACTCTTGAGGTTCTGTTCGCTGAACGAATCTGACGAGCGCTCACCAACGGCTTCTCGAAGTGCCTTCAAGAAGGAGTTCAGTGACTGGTGTGTTCCGTCACCCCAGTCCGAGAGGTCCGTCTGCCCGCTCTCGAACACGTCTTCGAGTGTCCCACTCACGTCGAGCAGACTCCCAAGAGCTTCCGTGTGCTGGAACGTGTCGATGATGTCGCCCAGCGCATCACGCAGATCAGTTCCCTCGCCGGTGATGTCGTCCAGCACTGCTGCACCTTCCTCGACCTCCGCCACGCGGGCGTCCGCACAGACGATGTCGACATTGGGCATTTCGAACTGGCCGTCTTCCTCTTCGGTACGTGTTCTGGCCTTCAAATACAGATTGAACGCCGAGAGCTGACACGAGCGCAGGTCGATGTCGACGCCGTAGAGATTATGTTCGAGAACCTTCGCCGGGATCTCGGCGCGGTCGAGGTCGGTCTCGGCCCACCAGATGCGCTCCAGCACGTCGAACGCGTACAGCAGGAAATGGGCGCTCCCACAAGCGGGGTCGATGACCCGCAGTTCCGAGGGATGGTCGAACTCGGGTGCGTCGCCGGCCTCCTCGTCGGGGATAAGGTACGTACAGAGTTCGGGAACCGACGGGCTGTCTTCCGGCGTGACCAAGCGGTCCTTGCGCTCCTCTGGACTGAGTGCGTCCGGCTTCGGAACGGCGTCTTCTTGCCCAGTCGCTTCGAGATAGAGCTTGCCGAGCGAGTTGTCGGTGAGCATTCGGACGACCCAATGGGGTGTGTAGAACTGGTTCGCCGGCCCCACGTCTTCTGGTTCGAGCGTGTTCTTCGCGTCGAGTGCTTCGACGACGGGACGGTTGTAGTACTCGTAGACCCAGCCCAGTACGTCGTCGGCCCGCCAGACCTCGTCAGGAACCTCGTCCAGCATCCCACAGAGATCTTCGTAGGTGTCGTCGTCGGGGTCGATCAAACTGTAGGCGGTCGAGCGGTCGAAGAGAATCTCGATCTCCGCGGCCAGTTTGTCGCACGCGTTCCGATAGGCTTCGAGGACGGCCTCCTCTTCGAGCATGAAATCTTCGGTAACTAGCCGGTCGGCGGCCGGCGTGAGGCCGTCATCGCGGAAGGCCGTGACCTCGTCGTCGATGAAGTCCCGGACCTCCATGCAGCGAAGCGCGGCCAGCCGATTGACGACCGTGTAGCCAACGCCCGTAATGTACTGCTCGTGAGCGTCCTCCCAATCGTGACCATCGGCGGCTTCGAGTTCGATAGCTTCCACGAGGGTTTCCTGTGTCTCGCTCAGCGACGCGTCATCGGGACGGTCTGCCAGATCATACGCTTCGAGCTGGTACCGAACGTTCGCCTCGATACGGTCTCGCATCTCGGTGACGACAGCTTCGAGATGTTCGCGCTCTTCCTTGTCAAGTTGCGCCTTTCGCGGGCCCAGAGCGTTCCCGTCCATATGAGAGTCAGTGATATTCTTCCAGTACAACTGTGGTCTCTTGAATATTGTCCCATCGCGATGGACCAGGACAGCTACCCCTGCGTGATGCTGATGAAATCGAGCACGAACTCCTGTGGGAGCAGGCCACCGTGGTAGAACCGTGCGTCCCCGAGGCCCTGCTTTTTGAACCGCTTGAGCGGGCTCGCAAGGACGCTGACGTTAGCGTCAAGATACCCCAGTCGGGAGCTGGAGTCGAGTAGCACGCCGGGTGAATCCGCGTCTACGTCCTCGCCGGCAATCCATCGCCGACCGGAGTCTGACGCCTCCATCGGCCGTGAGATCTTCTCCGGTGACGCGCTGTCCGGGAGCAGGACGAACCCGTGATCGGTCAGCACGTATGCCTGGTCCCACTCTCCCTGTTCGAGCTTCGTACCGATGAACTCTGCGAGCGAGTCGACGCGTCGGGCCAGCATCGCCTCGAGATCGCTGAGTTCCTTCTCGCCGATGTCGTCGAGGTCGTTTTTGAAGTAGGCGACACGCGTCGACTGCCAGCCGTCCTCCGTGTCGCGAGTGACCGTCCAGCCGTCGCCGTGCAACAGCGAGTTCCGTCGATTCGTGTTCACCTTTCGGTTGTTTCGAAGGGGTTGTAACTCGCCGTCGACCAGCGAGACGTCGAACATCTGGATCTCTCCCGGCGTGAGTGCGGCTTTCCCGAATTCAGTCTCCGAGGGCAGCGTCCCGAGCCAGACGTCTTCGTCGACGGCGAACTCGGGGGCGTCGGCCGGGAGCGTCGCCACGTAGTCGCGTAACTCGTCCGCGAGCCGGCGTGCGAGGTCGAGTCGGAGGGCGTCGATAACAAACAGTGCGACCGTCTGGCCGCTTTCGAGGCCGTCGGATTCCTTGGTGAAGAACTGATAGGAGTGGTCCTCGTCGACGAACGGAGCGCCGGCCTCGACAGTTTCGGTGACGCGGTCTCCGAGGGCTTCGAGGTACTCGACGTATTCCGACTGGAGGTGCGTCCGGAGGTCGTCGAGGGTATCGACGGCAGGATGGTCGGAAGGGAGGTCGGACTCGGGCGCGCCGGCGACGACGAGGTTGAGCACCGCGTTGTCGATCTGCCACGTTCCGTCGTCCGGGTCAGCGTACAGTGAGACAACGTCGTCGGTGGCTCTCTCGTCCCACGTCTCGAGCTGGTGTGCGAGGCGGGCGACCTCCGCGGCCTGCTCCCACGTCTGCGTCCACGGACTGTCTGGACCGTAGGCACCGCGGTAAGTGCCACGGAAGTCCTCGCTGCCAAGGAGGGCGTCGTAGCGCTCCTCCGCGCGCGTGAGACACGCCTCGTAGTCGCCGGCGTCGAAGGATGCGTGCCACGCCTCCCAGAGACGCCGTTCGAGAGCGGCGTCGACGAGACAATCCGCGAGTTCCCACGGCTCGTCGACGTCCGCGACGATGTCGGGCCAGGTCGCTTCGCCGAGATAGCGGTCGGCAATGAGACCGGCCGAGGTGGTGTTGTTCAACAGCGACTTGAGTTCGGGGAGATCGTGATCGCCGGCCGTTTCGGCGCGGAACGCCGTCGGGAACCGTTCGGCATCGACACCGGCGTGGATCAGCCACTCGGCGACGCCCCACCGACGCGTCGCCGCGACGATCCCCGCGGGTTCGTCCTCGCTGGCGACCGCGTCGACACCCTCGCTGGTGAGCAAGTCCTGCATCTGCTCGATCGTGTCGGGGCTGTCGTCGATGTCGCCCCAGCCGTTCTCCAGCACGAACGCGACCGGATCGGTGTAGCCGCCGGTGACGATTCGCGTGCGGAGCTGTTCGAGCGTCGGGAGCTGGCCGCCGGTGAGCTGGTCGTGGAGAATCCGCGCGATCTCGCGGCGCTTTGCGGGGTCGTCCGACCGCGTCGTGGTTTTCAGCTCCCACGCGTCGAGTTGCCCGCGTTCGAACGCGTGGATAGTGAGGTCTTCGATGCTCATCTCCACCTCGCCGCCCGTGTGCTCGACGTCGCGGAACCAGTCGAAGTCACCCTCGGTGTCTTCGGGCTCCTTGACGTGTGGGACGTACCAGACCTGTTCGCCGTCGACTGGAGCAGCACGGAGTTCCAGCGGCGTCCCCTCGGCGACTTTCAGATGCACGCCGAGTTCGTCGCAGGCCTGCTTGATGATGTCCTCGAGATAGTTCCCGTCGTCCCACCAGAGGACGATCGGGTCTGCTGATTCGGCCCGGTCGAACTCGCTTCGGATGGTGTCTTTCGCGGCTTCAGGGAGGGTTTGTGTTGCTTGCATACTTCAGAGCACCTTGTCTTCGACAACCTCTGGGACGATGCTCTTCTCAGCGAGCGGCGTGATGTTGATCGCGACGCCGTGCTTGTGGACAGGCTGGTAGCCGGTGGTCGTCACCTCTGAGAGCGCGCGCTCTTCCCAATCGTTGGGGATGTCCGCAGCGACCTCGTCACAGTCTTCGGATATCTCATCAGCCAGTTGCGTGTACTCGTCAACGTCGGCGGCGAGTTCCGAGAGAAGCCGCTGCCGTTCAGAGACACCAGCATCCCCGATTTGGGCCTGCCCGGCATCCTCGAACTGGTCGAAGTAGTACGTCATGAACAGAATCCCGTTGCTCGCGTAGTGCGAGGAGCCGACGAGATCGTCGTAGTACTCGAAGAGATCGTAGAGGTGAGCTTCGACGGGTTCGGTGCCAGCCTCGGCGTATGCCTCGAAGGCGGTCTGCAGGTCGTCGAGCGCGTCGATCCACTCGTCCTTGTTCCCCTGAACGGTCTCGTAGAACGAGGGGCTGAACAGGTCTCCCATATCCACGTCCTCCAGATCGGCGAGGGTTTCGAGAGTGTCTAGCCGTGACGCTGTCCGCTCCCGGAACTCCGCCACGCGTTCGGCTGCCTCGGCGGCGCGTTCCTGCTTCTCGTCGGGCCACTCGCGTGGGGAGGGTTCGGAAAGCTCACCAAGCTGCTCTTCGAAGGCGCTGAGCTGTTCGAGACCGCTCTCACAGCGTTCGTACTCCTCGGCGGCGTCGGCACGCTCAGAAGCCGAGAGCGATTCATCATTACGGCGGCTGTTCGCGGCCGCGCGCCGCTCGCGAAGGTGCGTCCGTCGAGGTTCGAGGTACTGATTCTGTAGACGGTCGAAGATACTCGCGTCTAACTGGTGGTAGTCCACGAGGCAGCCGAACCCTTCACCTTCGGGATCCGAGACGAGTCGTTCAGTCGAGAAGCGCCAGAGGATCGGCGTCCGATCAAACTTCGAGATATGGTACTCGAACAGGTCGTTTTCGAGCCACGCGCGGAGATTCGGGTATGCCTCATCACTCGCGCTCCGGTTTCCGAGTACCTCGTCGGCTTCCGCGAGGCGATCAGTTGCGTAATTACCCCAGACGCGTTCGAACTCCGCCTCGATGTGGGTCAGGAGATCGTCTTTTCGGTCTATTTCTGAGAGCGGGACGATGCCGTCGTCGGCGTCGTGGATAGCTCGGAGAGTGAAATGGAGAAGGAGGTCTTTGACCTGTTCGGGGAAGTCATCAGAAGGTTCCGTGATCGATTCAGGATCGTGATCTTTGCGCTCACGAGGGTCTTCGTTCGTGCGAAGGGAAATTTCCTGAAGGACGGTTTCTCGATTTTGAGCCGAAATATCGAACTGGTCAAAGACAGCCTCATCAATTGCTCCCGCACATGATTGGAGGTTATATTCAACTTGTTCGAGGTGCTTCGCAGCTATAGTGCCCAATTTCGACAGAGGGCTACCTTTTTTAGCGGAGAAATCAGGCTGATCAAGCTCCAACTCCTCGCGAAGTCCTTTATGGGGGTGGTCGAATTTCTGGGGTGAAGTCTCTTCTCCAAGAACGCCCAGTAAGACCGGACATTCGTAATATGGAGACGCAAAATCATACCGTCTTTTAGAGATCAAATGGCCTACGATTTCACGCGAAAGACTCTCAAGTCTGGTGTTGCTACCTAATTCGTCACGCCATGGGAGTTTTGAGACATATCCAACTTCCCATTGACGATCAGGAGTTTGACAAACCATAAGATAGGTTACAAGATTGCTGTTTGTGTATGAGAGAACATTCCACGGGCTCCGGGAAGGGATATATGCACAGCCTGCACGGCCAAATATTGATTCAGGGTGAAGGTAACCAAACCTTCGGCCGCTTTCTTTCATATACGTATATGTGAGGGCTTCCGTGAAGAAATACTGCGTATTCTGCGGCCTAGAACCCTCATACCTGCGTATCTCTTCTCCACTATCTCCCCACGCAACTGTGAGATTTACTTGCGGGAGAATCCAAGCATCCTCGCCTCCTTTAGCAAAGGGTTTCCAATAGGTGTAGCTGTCAACCTCCCAGTATTTTCTGACGAATCTGCCGTTATTACCTGTTATCAAGCCCTGCTTTGCGTCGCCCAAGCTCTTCCTATCATTCAACCTTCCATTATCTGCATCGAGAACAGTATCTGAATCATATAAGGATCTGATTTGTGGGGGTGCCCAGTATGAGATTGGACTACCGGGAATTTTGTCGAACTCGGACAGAGGACGAGAAAAGAGACGCTCGATATTGTCATCTCCCTCTCCGAATGCTGTATTTAGGAACGTACCCTCCTTTCTGTGAGAATTCACATCATGAAGTCGGAAGAACGTACCTGTAGATTCCTGATCGGCATAATTGCCAACTCGGACGACTGTTCCTGCAGTTCGGACGGTTGCATTATCAAGTACGTCGTTACCGTATTCAGCCAAGAAATCGAAAGACCCCTGCGCTCCAATGAAGTCCTCCCTAAACTCTTCAAAGGAGCTTTTGAACATAAATGTCCGAGGGACAATCATACTCACCCTTCCATTTTGTTTAGTAACTCTGTTGCAAGCCTCAAAGAAATTGATATAATACTCTGCAGCGTATTTATAGTGGTCTCGCACATAGTCCCGCACATCTGGGGGCATTCTTCCACTTGCTCCATATGGCGGATTCATAAGCGAAACATCGTACTCTTGGGTCAGTACAACTAGTAGATTCAGGAAGCTCTTGAGGTTCTGTTCTCCGAACGAATCGCTCGTCCGTTCTTCGACAGCTCGCCGGAGTGCCTTCAAAAAGGAGTGTAACGACTGATGAGCCCCCTCATTGTAGTCGGTGAGTTCGGACTGTGTCTTGCTGGAGTCGAACACCTCCTCAAGCGTCCCACTCACGTCAAGGAGGCTCCCAAGAGCTTCCGTGTGCTGGAACGTGTCGATGATGTCGCCTAGCGCCTCGCGTAGGTCAGTTCCCTCGCCGGTGATGTCGTCCAGCACTGCTGCGCCTTCCTCGACCTCCGCCACGCGGGCGTCCGCACAGACGATGTCGACGTTGGGCATTTCGAACTGGCCGTCTTCCTCTTCGGTACGTGTTCTGGCCTTCAGATACAGATTGAACGCCGAGAGCTGACACGAGCGCAGGTCGATATCGACGCCGTAGAGGTTGTGCTCCAGCACCTTTGCCGGGATTTCTGCACGGTCGAGGTCGGTCTCGGCCCACCAGATGCGCTCTAGTACGTCGAACGCGTACAAGAGGAAATGGCCGCTCCCGCAAGCGGGGTCGATGACTCGCAGTTCCGAGGGATGGTCAAACTCGGGGGCGGCACCCGCTTCCTCGTCCGGGATAAGGTACGTACAGAGTTCGGGAACGGTCGGGCTGTCTTCCGGCGTGACTAAGCGTTCCTTGCGCTCCTCTGGACTGAGCGCCTCGGGCTCCGGTACTGTCGATTCCTGTCCTGTGGCTTCGAGATAGAGCTTGCCAAGAGAGTTGTCGGTGAGCATCCGGACGACCCAGTGCGGCGTATAGAACTGATTCGCCGGCCCCACGTCCTCCGGTTCGAGCGTGTTCTTCGCGTCAAGTGCCTCGACGACAGGTCGGTTGTAGTACTCGTAAACCCAGCCCAGCACGTCGTCGGCCCGCCAGACCTCATCTGGCACCTTATCAAGCAGACTGCAGAGGTCTTCGTAGGTGTCGTCGTCAGGGTCGATCTGGCTGTAAGCCGTCGAGCGGTCGAAGAGGATCTCTATTTCATCAGCGAGGTCGTCGCACGCGTTCCGATAGGCTTCGAGGACGGCCTCCTCTTCGAGCATGAACTCCTCGGTGACTAGCCGGTCTGCGGCGGGCGTGAGACCGTCGTCGCGGAAGGCCGTCACTTCGTCCTCGATGAAGTCCCGGACTTCCATGCAACGGAGCGCCGCCAGACGGTTGACAATGGTGTAGCCGACGCCCGTGATATACTGCTCGTGAGCGTCCTCCCAACTGTGACCATCGGCGGCTTCGAGTTCGATAGCCTCGACCAGGTTTTCCTGCGCCTCGCTCAGGGACGCGTCGTCGTCCTCGCGAGCGTCAGCGAGGGAGGGCTCGTCGGAGCTTGCTCCGACGGTGTCGGGTTTTACGTCGAGGCCGTACTCGTCTTCGAGCTGGTACCGAACGTTCGCCTCGACGCGGTCGCGCATCTCGGTAACGACATCTTCGAGATGCTCGCGTTCTTCCTTGTCGAGCTGCGCCTTGCGGGGGTGGGTAGATTGTCCGTCCATACGAGAATCCGTGATGTTTCAAGCAGAGCCATTGCGATGTCTTGAAGATTGTCCATATCGGCCACCCCGCTTGCGGAGAGAACATCTCCCACAATATTAGGTATGCGAAACAGGTCAATGTTGAGGTGTGAGGCTCTTAGGCCAGATCCTCGGCACGTTCGTTCAGATCAACGAGCCTACGCACTAGCTCTCGAACCGGAAACAGATCTCCGTGGTTAGCATCTACCGCCCAGAACTCGACCTCGTTCTGGAACATATTTCCGAACTTCTCGTTGGTCTTCCTGTTGATCGTCTTTAGATTTCGCAGACAGGTCAGATTCGGAATGATGATGTTGATCCTTTTGATGTTCACTCCCTCGTACTTCTCTATTGTCCGATTTATCGTCCGATGGTCAGAACCAAAGAGTGTCTCGATTTCATAGACTTCCTTTGTCTTTGAATTGTACACGTCTGGTCGGATCTCAGAGTGAGCCCAAGGCTCAGTTTCTGTCTGGACTCGCTCACGCATATACTCCCAAGGGTGATCTCCCGCTGGATCCAGATTCTCCTGTCTGAGGAGGAAATCGACGACGAAGCACTTCAACAAATAATGGAGGTATGATTCTTCTCCCTGATTGTGACTGGTGATCTCCTCAATTACACCCTGATCTGGCTCAATTGCCTGCTTGAATTTCTCTTCACCGGCGTGGAATAGCGTATCGAGATCACGCTGATCAGTCTCCAGATAGACATCGCCCCACGCTAGCCGGACGAGTTCCCGCTTAACATCGTCAGGAAGGTCGCGTACCCGGAGCGGTCGAATATTGACCGATTCGCGAACGTCTTTTGTTGAACGCAAGTTCTCATACAGAGCACCAGCAAATTGTTCATCGACAAAGAGCAGGAGATAGCCGAGTGTCTGCGTGAAGAACTCATCGATACGGGAGTGGAGACGCTCTAGATCGGCATCCCCTTTCTCTTCGATTAATTCTCGCGTGATACCCTCTTTTTCTTCAACTCTACTGACAAACCCGAAGTAGTCACTATCCGAATCGTCTAGTGATGAAATTCGATTCTGAACCCGGGTGTCCTCTACCGATGCCGCTTCTCCGGAAGTGAACAGATCCGCGAGTGGACGCCCCCCTACGATTTGCCGAAACTGTTCTCGGCAGAGTGTTTCCAGTGTTTGTCTATATCGCTCGCTCTTTCTCGTCCCTGCCACGATGCAGACTGGTTCATCCATGCTGATAGAGCCTGCCGGCATTTTGAAAAGAAGGTCATAGAGATCTGGTGGAGTTCGCAAGCCAGCATCTCCAGCGCCCTCATCAGAACCTTCTACAGAGGTGTCGGTTTCCTTCCTACTATCCGATTGTTTCTCTTCAGTCACCGATACACTCTCGGTCGATGTATCTCCCTCAGTTGACGTTATATCGCGATCATCTTCGAGAGGCTCGACTTGCATGAGGTTTCGAGGTGGGAGGCCGACCTCGACGCTTTCGAGGGAGCTGTGAAGCGGCGTGACTGGTTGGATCCGTGCTGACTCCCAGATTCGTAGACGGGGTACGGCGGGGTCAATCTCAGGGTAAGTTTCATCCGAAAAGCTCCCACCGGTCTCAATCGTAATGGGGGTAATCCTTAGAGTCTCACGGAGTCCCGGCTTGCGCTGAACTACCGGGAGAGGCTTTGATGTGATGACGTGTGGTTGGATTTCGAAGGCGAAGCGTTGGGGTTTCTGCGCATTATCGATCGCTTCTGCAGTGGTCTTCTTGACCCCGACCGAATAGCTTGGCTCAGGAATTGAGTCTGTTACCCCTTCGCGCTGAATTCCATCCTTTCTCTTCTCAGTACGTTTCGTTCGTTTCGCCGATCTCTTAGTCATCGCTGGGAAGGTTCGAGTCTACCACACCCGGATAATCCATTATAACACTCTCAAACCGAAACTCGCCGTTGCTATCCCGCAAAACATCCAGTTCGGATACCAAGAACCGCTTGATATCCCGTATTCGGCCCTCCTCAATATCGGTGAGTTCCTCAATACGTTCCGTGTTGAGTCGGTAGCCGTTCTGTTGGTCGCCGTACTTCCGCATCACGTTGAAGATTGAACGGATTTCTTCACCATAATTTGGCTCGCTAACGGCCATCTTCAACTTGTGATCGATCCATTCACGCCGGGGATTCGGAATCTCTTCATCAAGGTATTACCTAGAAGCCGCCGCCTTTCCTCATCATCGAAGAACTCCATAACGTCGTTAATCAAGGAGGACAGGTCGCTACTCGGGCCTCGGTGGTCCGTTGAAACCTCCTCTTCACTAATCTCCAGCCCAAAACCTTCCGTGAGGAACTCTTGCGTTTCCATTCGCTCAAAGAGTTCAGGGTACGCGTACCGCATCTGTCGGCGCTCTTCGGGCAACAAATGAACCATTTGACTCACATAGTTCCGCGTGGGTGAGATTGCTACCATCGCCTCAAACAGGTGTGAAAGGTGCTCTTTGAACTCCTCTTCAGAAACCGGAGTTTGATCGGGTTCTTCTCGGGATTCGGTCTCACTCATATGCTATATTATCTACTACTCGCATATAGAACCCCAGAACAAATAAGCACATGTAAGGCCGTCTAACGTCCCAACGATCCGACTCTCACAGGGTCGTCGATTGCTTCACGATCTCACCCTCGTCGACGATTACGACCTCTTTCTCTTCCAGACTTCGTACCGCTTCATCGATCTCCTCGTCCGTGTGGTCGAGCCGGCTCCGGAGTTCGGACAGCGCAATCGACTCGTCGAAGGCCTGCAACACTTCGAGTTCCCGGTACACGCGTTCGGTGATTTCGGAGACCCGCTCGGCCAACGGCGTCGAGATATTGTGTTGCTCTTCGAGTTGCAGCAATGCCTCGTTCGCGTGGGTGACGAACAGCTCCTGTCCCAGCAAGTCGCTCTGCTGCTCCAACTCGTCCTCGATAACGTCGAAATCGAGTTCGGTCTGTACGAGCGAAAACATGTCCTCGATGTCGTCCGTTCGCCCGGCGACCGACTTGAACAGGAAGATGTCCTCGGCACTGACCAGCGCGACCGACAGCCTCCTGGCGTCGAGATAGGTTTTGCTCCGCCGGCGCATCCCCTCCGAGAGGACGAGCTTGTCGATCACCTGTTGGTTGAAAATGTCGATACGACACCCGTCGTCGTTCTCGAGGATCCGCTGCGCTCCGAGGTCGCCGTACTCCTCTCCGGGCTCTTTGACGATGTCGTACCCGTTGTCAAGCAAGACTGCCTGTAGCACTCGAAGCTCGTCGCCGCCGCTAACGATGAGGTCGATGTCCTTAGTGGCGTTCTTGAGACCGCGGAACGACATCGCACCGCCGCCGATCAGAAAGACAGTCAGTTCAGTTTCGAGTTGCTTGCCGACCCGTCGCAGTTCAGACTCGATGTACTCGCTGTCGAACCGCCGCCTCATACTGCCACCCCGTATTCGTCGGCGAGCTCACGGAACTCCTCCCACCGCGGGAGGCGTCCCGACCGACTTCCCCCCTCAGTATCGAGGTATTCGAGGAGGTTCGACACCTGTTCGTCGACCTCGTACTTTTGCGCGGCTTGGAGTACTTCGTCGCGGTCGATTGCCATCTCGCTGAGCAAGAGGAGGCAGTAGGACTGCGAGCGCGTTCCGTCATCGATCACGATCATATGACAACACAACTCCGCCGGCGATACCTCTGCAACTGTCTCCGAGTACAGGTAGTACCGACGCTGACGAGCCATCAACGGGAGGTCGTACGCTTGGAACAATTCCGGCCCCGTCAGGTGGAACGCATCTTCCTCGATATCGGTGTGGGTCTGGACGAGAAACTCATCCAGTGATTCCCAGAGAATTGTGAACGACTCCGTGTGGTCTTCGATGCGGTGTCTGTGCCGCAAGTGCGCAAACTCACGGGCCACGGTAGATAGCTCCTCGAAGTCGTCGTTGAGCCTGTACTTTCCGTCCGACTTGTATACCATCCCGCGGTTTTCCAGTGGGGACAACGACCGATGTACCGTGCTCCGATGAACGCCCACTTGTTCCGCGAGTTGGCTGGCACTCGCCGGCGACTGCAGGCAGTACAGAATCCGTAGCGTTGCGCCGCCGAGCAATTCGGGAAACGGAATATGGGTGTACCGTTGGACGAAACTGTCGAACAGTTCTATGGCTCGGGCGTCTGACCGATTGATCTGCTTTTGCTTTCCCTCACGGCTGGTGTGAACCAACCCCTTCGACTCCATTCGGGTAACGAGTTCGGACATGTAACTGCGACTCCGGTTTAGTTCCTCGGCGAGTCCCGAAACTGTCGACTCTCCTTGCAAGGCTTCCAGCGCCCGAAGCTCTGCCTCAGTGTACACTATGTTGCACATTTGCGAAGTAAAGATAAATAAATTCGGTGTTTTGCAACACTAGAGCGTCAATCGAGCGACTCGATCAGCACGACAGCGCCATCCGGTAGGTCATCTATCGTCTCCTGAATTCGCCGTAACTGCTCGTCCACGCCCGCAAGCACTTGTTCAGCTTCTTCGATCAATTCACCCACTCGTTCCTCACTTGGTGAGCGGATCCCCTCTACTGCATCGACGATCTCGTCGGTGATGTCGTGGTCTGGATGCTCGGACTGCAGTTCCTCGGCGAGTTCCGCAAGCCGCTCGTCGATCTTGAATGGGTTCTCCGCCGCATCGAGGAGTTGTTCTACATCGTCGACACTCGGCGGCTGCGACCGGGTGAGCATCTCGTTCACGTCGGCCGTGACTGGGTGATTCGGATGGTCTTCCGCGAGCCGTTTCGACGCGTCGCGGAGTTGCGACCAGAGCGAGGCTTCGCTACCGGGGGCTTCGAGGAGCCGCCGTGCCCGTTCGTACCGTCTGGCCTGTTGGACGACCGTCGGGTCGACGAGGGCTTCCTCGGAGAACGAGTCACCACGCCACGCCGTCTCGAAGAGATCGTAGAGGTCGTCGATGGTGACGCCGTCGAATTCGACGGCGACGCGGTCTGCGGTTTCCTTGCTGCTCCCGTCATGAGCGTAGAGCCACGTGGCGAGACTGGACACCATGCTCTCTGGCTCCTCGTCCGTCGGCGGTTCGCCCGTGATGCGTTCGTACTGCGCACGGACGACGGTACGCCTGTGCGTGTCAGCGTCTTCGAGTAGTGTTCGAAGCCGGTCGGCGGCTGGCACTTCGTCTCCGCCGACGACTGCTTGCATCTCCCCCGTAATGTCCGGACCGGGGTAGCGCCGCTTCATTTCTACTGTCCGCTGGCTGAACTGCTCCCAGAGAGACTGGCCGTCCTCGCTCGGCTGGAAGAGCTCGCTGGCCCGAGCGAACCGCTCGGACTGCTGTTCGACCGTTTCGGACGCGAAAGCATCCGTTTCAAGAGATTCGCCCTCGAGTGCGGGTTGGAGCGCTGTTTCGAGTTCGTCCAGCGAAGCGCCGTCGCCGAACTCCCTGCTGACGCCTCGAATGACGCGTTTCACCAGTACGCTGTTCTCGTCAACCCACTCGGCTAACGCAGAGAGCCACGCGTCGGGGTCGGTCCCGTCCGGCTCCTCGCCGATCAGCGTCTTGACGGTTTCCCGAATCCGCTCTGGATCGATATCGCCTATCGACTCGAAGCGGATCTGTACCTCGGTCAGGTTCGTCTTGTTTCTGACCGCCCGTCCGATCTCCTCCGGTTCGGTAATGTACTCGTCGTCCCGCCGGAGTGCGATCTCGTTGGCTGTTGCAAGCGTGATCAGCAGTGCCGAGATCGACTCCTGGGGCGTCCCGCGATACGCGCCGCCACGCTGGACAGTCTGGGTAAGCACGTCCTCAGCCCGAAGCGACTGAGTGTCCACGTACTCGTTGAGGAATTCCCGACACCAGCCGTCGGCGAGTTCGGCGCGGTCGGTATCTACTCCAAGCGTGACAGCGTCTTCGCTCGTGAGCGGCCAGTCGGCGACACCGCGGAAGAACTGTGCCATCAGCTTGGCATCGTCGACTTCCGTGATGCCGTTCGTCAGGACGAACCGCGTTCCGCTGAACACGGACTGGACTTCCGTTTGCACGACCTGATCGAACGCGTCCTCGTATCGCCCTCTCGTCCCGCCCGTCCGGACGTAGACGTCTGCTTCTTTGAGACTTTCGCGAATCGCCGATTCGAGTGCCCGCTGTTCGTCGCGGTGATCGGACTCCAGATCCGGATACGTGTCTGTCTCTTCCGAGAGCACTTCCTGCATACCCATCACGTCTCGCAGGCGATCGATCGTCGATTGCTGTAAACTGACGGCGACGAGGATATGCTCACCACCGTCCCGGCCCTCGTTCGTTGCCTGCCACGCCGCAACCTGATCGCTGACCTCGGCGTCACGGTTCGCGACCAGTCGCACACGAACGGCGTCGAACTCCGGCGTCGGTGCTTTCTCGATCGGATCGAGGACGGAGTAGCCAAACCGGAGCGGGACTTTGCGCTCTCCCTCGAAATCCACTTCGTGTCGACTGCCAGCAGAGAGCAGGCGATCGCTGCCCTCGCGAATGGAATTCTCCAACTTGGCCGACAGCCGGTGCGATGGAATCTGTTGTGCGCGGGTCTTCGCCCGCGTCAGGATATCCTCCTGTTCCTCGGAGACCAGCAGGTACTCCTCGTCGCCACGGTCGTTTGTCTCCGTCAGCACCTTCCGATCCTTGAGGAGAGCAGACAGCGCCGATTCGACGTCGTCTCGGACGGACTCGAACGACTCGTCAGTCGACGTGACCATCAGTCGGGCGAGGTTTGCCGGTGTCGATGGCACCGAGGACTGAACCTGATTCAGCAGGTACAGCGCCTTTGCCACCCGAACTGAGAACGCGTTCTCGTCGCCGCCGGCCGATGGGACGAGTTTGTTCTCGACCATCTCCTGTACCCAGAGCGGGACGTACGTCGTCTCCTCGACCAGCAGGTCGTACAGCTCGTCCCATGTGACGAGGGCACCGACCTGCTTGTCTCCCCACTCGAACCGCGTGAACAGCGATCGGACGAGGATGAGCAACGCCCGACCCTGCACGTACTCTTTTTCAGTCACGCGTCCACGCGGCATCAGTTGCTGAATCACCGTCCGGAGCAACCCGAGATCGTACTCTCGGAACGGGTACGATTCGATTGCGTCCGGATCGGCCCCGGCGATATCTGTATATGCGTCGAGTGTCAGGTCGGGCAGCTCCCGGAGCGCGGTCTCGACGGCCTGTCCGCCCTCGACATCCTTCTGCAGCCACCGTTTCCGGACGATGATCTCGGTGTCCGCGCCTTCGAGCGGTTCTTGGGCACCGTACCACGGTTGTTCCGTGACTGCCGTATCGTCGAACTCACCGTGGATACGTTCGATCGGATACTGTCCAGTCCCGATGACCGGAGGGTTAGGCCCGACGCCGAGCTCGGTCAGCGCTTCCATCGTTTCTTGGAACTCTCTGTAGCGATGGCGGCCATCGCCGATGAACAGGGCCACCTCGTCGAGCCCGATCAGCAACTCCGTCTCGGTCTCCGGCGTGCTCAGCGACGCTTGCGCCGCTTCGACGCGGTCGACGAGCTCCTCGGGATCGAACTCGTCGGGATCGACTTCCGCGATGGCGTCGTCGATCGACTGCTTGACCTCCTCCCGAGACGCGAACGGTGAGTCCTCGAGTGTCGGAACGGCGTCGTACAGCCAGCTTCGTAGTGACGCCCGCTCGTCGTACACGTCCTCGAACGTCTGTCCGTCGTGCTCGACTTGCTGTAGCCGCTCCCAGCAGTCATCGTGGTTCATGTCGAGTTGCCACGCCCATTCGAGCAGCCAGTTCGGATCAGTCGGATACCCGAGTTCGCGGCCGATTGCCTCGTAAATGAGGTAGGGGAGCGGCGGTTCTTGTGACGCGTCTCGGTTGAGGAGGTTCAGGAAGACGGGCTTCAGTCGGTCGACGTGAGAGTCGGCGACGCTCTGTCGGAACGACTGGAAACCCGGCCACCTGTTCGCCAGTTCTTCGCCGAGATCGGTAAACTCCGATTCGGTATCGGCGGCGAAGCCGATGAGTTTCAGGAGGTGTGTCTTCCCCGACCCGAACGTCGCGGAGATGTAGAGGAAACGCGGTTGCTCGTGTGGATACTTGTCGACGAGATCTCCGAGCGTAGTGAGCACGTCGCGAGCGCTGGCGGTCTCGTAGAACTCGCGGACGTCGTTTTCGGCCTGTGCTCTGGCGTTGACCTTCTGGACTTCTTCGAGTTCGCGAGTCGGTGATTGCTGGAAGATGTCGTGAATGTGTGTGTCGCTCATTGGAGATGCACCCCCTCAACCCGGCCTTCGATCTGGTGGGCTGGGTAGTAGTTGCGCGATTCCTCGCCGAAGAAGCTCAGTTTCCCACCGACGATGTCTCCGGGGAACGGAATGCCGATCGTGGACTGGACGTTGCAACGATCGAGTTCGTCGAGGAGCTCTGACGCACGCGTGAACGGGTATAGGCTGCCGAGATGCGTGAGGAGGACGACGTGTCGCTGCTCGCTTGGTGACTCGATCCTATCGAGCATACTCTCGACGAGTTCTTCCGCTAGCCGGTCTTGCATCGTCTCGGTGATCGTCGCTGGTTGGCTGTGCTTCCCGAGGTCAACTGCAAGTTCGAAGACTGCTGTTTCGACGAACAGCTCGTCTAACCGGAGGACTTGGACGGTTCCGTCATCCGGGAAATCCTTGGTACGATGTGGGTCCGTTGCCCACTCGGTGAGCTGTTCGGCGACGCGTCGCTCGTACTTCGGTTGGACGGGAACGATGACGAACGGGTTTCGGATGCCGCGTCGTCCGTCGGCGAACTGTGCGACCCGATCTGTGAAGTCTTGGAAGGGACGGTTGGTCGTCATCGGATGATCACCCCCGTTTCAGTCCGCTCGATACTGAGGTCGTGGTGTTCGACAAGCCGTTCCAGTTCGGAGTCCAGCGGTCCGCGATCCGACGGGAGAACCCCGATCGCCGCGATGTCTGTGGGAGACTGCTCCCCAACGAGTGTCTGTAGCTCTTCGAACGTATCCCGTAATTCGCCGATGTCGCTGCCTGCAACCACAGCGAGGGGTTCGCTGTCGAGGAGTGTGTTCGTCGCTCGAATGAAGTCGTCAGCCTCGGCGTTGGTCGTTCCGCTGATCACCGTCGACACCGCGTCCGAGACGTCCTCGTGCCACGATGCAGCTCGGCGGAGCGGTGTGATGTACTCGCTCTCGAAGGCCGGCCGAACGTTTGACCCGAACTCGCTCAGGGGCTGGATCCACGGATGCGCCTGTAACTCCTCGACCAATCCATCGGCTCCGGTTTCTTCCCGGAACGAGTCCCACGCGGTCTCGATCGCGTCGTCAAGCGCCGGTACAGTGGTTTGGGCGTCGTTGAACCGATCCCAGCCATCGTGCGTCCACCACTCGCCCTCGTAGTCGTCGATGCTCTCGCGAAGCGTCTGGCTGGCCGTGTCGCACTCCTCGGTCAGCCAGTCGTACGACTGCTGGGCGAGAGTCAACTGTGCGTCGATTCGTGTGAGCGCGGGCAGGCGCAAGCTCCACACCTCCTCGGCATCGTCGTACCACTCTTGGGCGTTGTTGGTTGCTTCGACGACGTCCTCCCAGTCAGTGTCGCGTGACTTGACGGCCTCTCGTCGGTCGATCGCACTCTGCTGCTCGGCTTCGAGCGCGTCCACGAACGACTCGAGAAGGATGCGAACGGCTTGCGTTTGGATGTCACTCTCGGCGACCAGTTTGACGTCCTCTACGAGACTACCGATTCGACCCGCGAGCGTGTCGTTCGCGGACTGTAGCCTGACGATTCCGTCCGGGATGGTTTCCGTCGAGTCGATGAATCCGCCCTCGCGGAGAGTTCCTCGGACATCGCCACTCTTCGCAATCTTGAGACGTGTCGTCGTCAGTTTGTTCAGATCGATGACTGCGTCGAGTTCGAGGGAGTCACCCGTTTCGTCGACGGGCAGGAAGTCCCCCTTCCGGCAGAGGCCCCAGATGATCGCACACAGCGCCGGGGGGGCGTCCTCGTAGATCGGCTTCTTCTTTACAATGCCGTCGAGGATCGTCGCCATCGCGAGGTTCCCGCCGCGTTGCTTCAACTGTCGGCCGGTGAAGGCGCGTACGTTGTTCTGGATCGACCCACCGTGCGTTTCGGGGTCTTCGGTCGCGACATCGATCTGCTGGGCCCACACAGGGAGCGGGTCCTGGGCGGAGAGGCCCCGGAGCTCCTGTAAGTGTTCGTCGCCGACTTGCAGCATTACGGGATGGAAGTCGTCGGGATAGTTGACATCGAGATACTCCTCGACTCCTGTGCCCATGCCCCCGATCTGATCGCCTCGATCCTTGATGTCGAATGCTCCGCTATTGAGGGCCCCAGCGAGTTTGCTCTGAACGCGAGCCCCGCGGTCGGAGAGGTCACGCTCGACGGACTGTGGGAGCGTATGGTCTCCGACGGCATCTCTGAGCGACCACCACTCGATGAGGCTATCTCGGAGGTCGTCGAGTCCGTCCTGTCCGATCGTCCATTCGAGCGGGTCCCCGTCGTAGTCGACGTCTGTTCCAGCGGGAGAAATTCCCTCGACGGCGACCTCGACATCGAGTGCGTCCTCAGCGTCGACCGTCGTACCGAGTTCGATCCCGTCGATACTGAATCCGTAGCGAACGGGATACTGCTCGCCGGTATCCCCGTACTCGGCCGACGTCGGCAGTGAGAGGTCGCGTACGATGTCCTCCCAGAGATACCTGTCCACGGCTTCGATGATGGACTGCCAGTCCGGATTGTCGAGGTTTTCCTCGGCGGCCTCGATGATCTCGCGCTCTTCAGGATGCGTGAACGCGTACTTCGGCCCAGTTTCGTCGTGCGTGGGGCGGATGAATTTCCGAAGCCGTTGGAGGGAATCCTCGACGCGGTTCTCCATCTGGAACTGAGTCGGGCCATCGAGGTCGCTCAACACGGCGACTGCGAGGTTCCGCTCGGACATCGGAATGGTGTCCGGGATGTGTTGGAGGAGCAGCACGGCCTTCGCGACGTCCACGTCGATCTCTTCCAGTTCGCCTGCCTCGTATTGTTCCTCAATCTCCTCGATGACGCCCACGTCCTGTGGCGTAATGTCATCGAGCTCCGGTTCGATGAGGTCGTAGAAGTCGACCAGCGAAATGACGTTGGTCTCGTTGCCGGCCTCTATCCACTCTTGGAGGAGTCCGTGGACGAGAGCCAGAATCGCTCGTGCGGTTCCCGAGAAGATCGACTTCGCCGGATCGTGTGCTTCCTGCCGGAGGTTCGAGAGGATCTCGAGGAACAGCGGTGGCTGATACGGGAGGAACGGATAGAACTCGATGAGACGCTCGCGATCGATGTTGTCGAGCGGGGGGTCGGTGTTCTGTTCGATGCCGGAGTACACGAGCAGTGTCTCGGGCTCGTTGCTGGTTCGGTCGAGGACGCGCTCCGTGCCCTCCCTCCCGGCTTCCGACTTCTTGAGTAGCCGTTGCGTCGATATTTCGCCGACGTGTCGGCTCGGCAGGCCAAACCGATGCGGGAACCGGTCCTTGACGATGCTGAAGTCGGCCCCACGAGCCGCGAACTGCGGCTGGACGTCCTCGATTTTGGCCTGTGCCGTCGCCACCAGTTGGATGTCGCCGTCGCCGGTCTCGTCGACGCTCTCCGCGAGCGTCTGCAACTCTGTGAGGCGGTCGAAATCCGTCCCGATGAAGAGACTGACCTCGTCGAGCAACAGCACGAGTTTGACTGGGCGGCCGAGTTCCGCTTCGCGGTCGCTCCGCAACTGTTCGAGGCGCTCGACCATCGCCTGCGGGTCGAGATCAGACGGCATCAGGTCGTCTAGACCATCAACCGTGCCGGTCTCCTGCTCGAAGAGGGTGGGTAGAACGGCGTCCGCGAGAGCGGTGTACTGCTGAACGTCCTCCCAGTCGTACTTCTCGGGGCTGTCAACCGTACTCCGGAGTGCCGTTTGGGTGTTGGGTGTCCGGTCGTCCCACGCGTCGGTCGTCCGGTACCAGTCCTCGAAGAAGGCGACGTCGAGCTGCGACGAGAGCCCCCCCTCGGCACCAGTGAGCCGTTTCGACGTGTGAGCACTGCGGAGGACAATCTCGCTGAAGCTCAGTTTCTTCTGGCCCTGATGCTTCAGTAGGTTCACCGAGATCGGGATGACTTCGTACTCATCGTGGATCGACGACCACGTGGATTCGAGCGTGTCCAGCTCACGACCATCGGTTAGTTGCTCCCAGACCTCATCTCGCTGTCGGAGCCATTCGCTGTCTAACAGACCACGAAGCACGCTGAGGAGGTGGCTTTTCCCGCTCCCGTAGTACCCGTAGAGCCAGTAGTTCGCACCCGACCGCATATCCTCGGAACGGCCGAGCAGGCGCGAGAAGAAGTCGGACATGAAGTCCTCGGACTCCTCCGTCACGTGGTAGGTCTCGATCGAGTCCAGCCGGTGATCCCGACCGTCGTCTTCGCGGTCGATGCGCACGGACTCCTCGAAGTCGCTCCCCACATCGGCAGCGAACCAGCCCTCGTCCGTCATACTTCGCCCTCCCACGGTTCAGCCCAGCCGTACGTGTCGTCGACCGGCTGGAGCCGTAATTCACCGTGAATCCCGCTCGCTTCCCAGTTCGGATCGTCGCTCACGCGCTCGGCCAAGGAGTCCCAGTACTGGTCCGACTGGAAGAGGTAGAGCCAGCCGGTCGGCTGGGAGAGCCAGTCGTCGCCCTGGCTCTCCCACGAGTAGCCTGATGCGACGAGTAACGGCGTCGACCCGAGATTTGGGATCTGTCCCTGCAAGGTCTGTTGAGTGTCGAGAACACCGATATCGCGCAGCACCGATCGGAGCCCCTCTCCCCACCGGCGCGTCGTCGATTCAGCGTAGTCAAACTCGCTCCCGTCCTCGTAATGGAACTCGCTCAGGAGACGCTCTAACGTCTCCTGCTCGAAGCCCAGTCCGTCGACACCGGACTCCTGCAGGCGGTCGACGTATCGATGCACCGTGTACTTCACGAGGGGATCGTCTTCTAGCAAATAGAAATACAACACCTGAGCTTTGTCACGTACCGTCTCACACTGGTCGAGTATAGAGGGGAGTTGGACAATAGACGGAAGCTTGCTACCAGCGGTCTTGAACCGCGAACTGAGAGCGCGGTAGATTCCTTTCGAACTCCCACGCGTGCTACGCTCGTCAAATCGCTCTTCGATCCACTTCTCTTCGACAACCGTCCAGTCCCGATGGTGGGCATACAGTCGAGCAAGCGTCTCCGCTCTATCAACGAGAAGCCCGCATTTAGTGAGAACCATCGTCACTTCGTCGTCAGAAAATGTCGAGTCGAGCGACGGTAGAGAAGCACCCCTCCCGTCGGTGCGGAGAGTCATATATCATCTCGAACCAGCCACACCACTTAGTTGATAGGGAAAAGCGAACCGGGAACGTCTGGCAACCCGGGCGTTCAACCTCGGTTAGCAGGTCACGTCTTCGGCTGGGTCAGGAACGGTCTTGGATATCTGTAGCGCCCACACCCCGGACTCCTTCTGTTCGACGGCCACCCGTGGCGGTGCCGAGGTAAGATCTTCGAGAGTTCCGCTGACATCGCCCGGGCGGGTGTCAGTTACGAGATGGAGCGACGCACCGGGAGCGGGCGCGCCGACCGTCCCCGCGCCCGCCGCGGTCAGGAAGTCGCGCCGTGACAGCTGCACCGGTCATCACTCCGTTGGACAGCGCGTATTTGCATACGTGGGACCCACGCTTTGCTAAGTGAACGATACCACAGGTCTCAATTGGTGAGACAGAGTGCGAAGATATTCGGCGAAAAAGCGTCCAAAGACGCGCTTCTGTTTTCAATACTTGTTTTGCTGAACGACTGCCGTTCCTATTCCGGGAGATAAAAATCGGATTTCGGCTGTCTGTGCGGGGACGTGTTCCTGAGCTTGGCAATCTTGGACGGGTTGCGATGTCGAACGATGACAACGTCGTAGGCATCGTCCGAGGCAATCGACCCGCCAACACTGCTGATGCTTGTAACGAGATGACCGGCGTTTTCGCTTCCGATGAATACCATTGAGGCGTCTTCTCTCTTGGCCATCTTACGGATAGCTTTCGCTACAGCCCCAGCCGGCGCGTATCGATCTACGACTGTATGTCGGAAATCCGAACTCGGACACAGGTCCATCACCTGTTCGTGCAGTGAGGTGACGACCGTCTCCAGATTGAAGTCCTCGTTGGGCCCGATCCAGTCGTGTTCCCGAGCGTACTTGGCATTCCCATCCCGGATGACACTGACGGCCAGCACATCCTCTTCGAAGACAGTGCCGAACTCCGTCGCCCGGACGAGTGCTGCCTCGGCTAGTTCGGAACCGTCGAACGGCACAACGAGGGTCATATGCTGACTAGCAGAGCAGCAGACAAGTAACACGCCGTCCATTCTTACAACGCGGGAAGACAGCGCCAGAATCTAAGAGTCAGTACCGAACCTATACCCGAGAGAACCGCACGCAGAACGGTAGTCCATCAACTCCCAAGTGACAACCGTTCGTCGCCCATTCGCTTGCCCTGCGCAACGAGACGCGCTCCGTAGTTGGTCCGGGCATCATCCCAGGACGCCAGTGCGTCTCCAAGGGAACTGTGGCGGTCGAGAGCGGCTTTTAGCTCGACGGCATCACTCGCCGCCTTCGAAGTGCCAGCGGCTGTGTGCGGGCGGGCGACGAACGCCGCATCACCGAGCAGACAGACTCTATCGACTGTCATCTGGGGGATTTGCAGATCGTAAATCGCCTGCACGAAGGGTGCTGCTGTTGTTGCAACGAGGTCGGTAAACACGGGCGGCAGTATCTCGGCTGCCCGCTCGCGCTGGCGAGTTTCGACTGGGCCTCGGAGCTGCCCTGGCGACACGCTGAACTGCTTGCTTGCCCCTGTTGTGTCGGTGAAGATCGTCTCACGCTCTCGCCCGGAGAGCGTATCGTACCAGACCCAGTTGAGACGGCGGCCACCGGAGGCGGTGCTGCCGTCTTCGCCGGGGATGAAGTACGCAAGAATGAGCATTTGTTCCCCCTGATAAAAGGTGAAACGGCCATCGAACGCGTCGATAACTGTGTCCGACAGGTCCGCTTCCGGGACGACACCACGCCAGGCGACGTAGTCAGCAAACTCCGGGTCGGTGTCGGGAAACAGTTGCGCACGGGCTGTAGACCGCCCGCCGTCGGCAGCGACGACCAAGTCGGCGGTGGTCCGATCCCCGTCGGCGAATCTAACCGTGCCGTCTGTGGCCCTGACGCCCGTGACAGTCCGACCGGTGTGGTACCGGTCGTCCGGGAACGCCGCTCGCAACTGCCGATAGACGGCGTCCCAGGAGGTGAACACCATTGAATCTGGTGTCGATGTCCGTACATCGCCGTCAGCGGTCAGAAAGCGCCGCTCACTGGCTCGGGTGGTTATGCGCGCTGGGTCGACGATGTCGTGGTGCGAGAGGAACCGGCGGATTGACTGCTGGGCGACGATGCCGCCGCCGCGACTTCGCAGGTCGCCGGCCGATTGCTCGGCGATAGTTACCTCGTGGCCTGCACTACCGAGAGCGATGCCGGTAAACAGGCCACCCATCGATCCGCCGGAGATAGTGACAGACAGGGAATCGGATGGCTCGTTGGCGAGGGCCTGAGACACGCCCTCTCTCAGCGCTTGCCGCATGAAAAGCCTCTGGTCCGACGGATACTGGTGGTCTGGCACAGGGACACCAGACAGAGGAACCGCTAACGAAGCTCGCTCCCTGTTTTCGATTGTACCTCATTATGCGATGAGGTTCCGGTGGGGCCTCGTACCGAGTCGGATTATTAATATCAGTCTACACTAAATGCGACGTATGCGAGTCGCGGCAGTCGGAATCGGTGGTGCTGGAGGCCGGATCGTCGAGCGGCTGTGGCAGGACAACGACCGCCGCGAGACGACGTATCTCGGCGCGGCCTGTGCCCTCGACACGGACACCGAAGCGCTCACTGAACTCGACGCACTCCCGAACGACCGTCGGCACGCCTTCGGCCTCTCCGAAACAAACGGGAGCGGAACGAACGGGGACCGGACGAACGGTGCCGCCGCCATCGAAGACGAACGGCTCGAAGTGCGCCGGGCAATAGACGAATTGGTAACGAGCGATATCGACGCCATCGTCCTCGTGGCCGGGCTTGCGGGCGGGACGGGCAGCGGCGCCACGGCCCACGTTGCCGACGCACTCAGAGAGGTCTACACGATCCCAGTCTACTGTCTGTCGGTGTTGCCCACCGGCAGAGACGACGAAGCAGCCGCGAACACCATCCAAGCACTTCGAGCGCTGGAAGCGACCGTCGACGGGAAGATACTGTTCGATAACGAAGCGTGGCTCGGGAGCGGGCAGACAGTCGATGAGGCCGCCGAGACACTGAACGAGACGGTCGTGACGCGGCTGGGGGCGCTGTTCGCAGCAGGTGAGGCGACGGCATCCGAGGCAGTCGGCCAGAGTGTCGTCGACGCCAGCGAAATAATCAACACCCTCTCAGACTCGGGTTTCACGGTGCTTGGCTACGCCAGTCAGGACCTGCAATCGGCCGATGGCGGGGGTGACGGAACAGTCATAGACCAGCTCAAGAACCGTTTTCTCGGCGATAGCTCAGACGACGTCGACGAAATCGAGGCATACAACGCCGTCGAGACGACACTTCGCCGAGCGGTCCGTGGCAAACTGACGGCCCAGTGCGAGCTGGACTCGGTCGATAGAGCCCTGGCCGTGTTTGCCGGGCCGCCCGCGTGGTTGATCCGGGATGCCGTTACCGACGGGCGGCGATGGCTCACTGAAGAACTCCAGTCACCAGAGGTGCGAAGCGGCGATATGCCGACGCCCGGTCGAAACACGTTGTCGGTTCTGGTCGTACTCAGCGGCGTTTCAGAACTGCCACGGCTGGTGGAACTCAAAACACTGATCGACGAATCGGAATGAGACGGCCTGTTAGATTCTCGCGTGAATACACGCTAGCTTCAGCAAATCATCGTGGGGCGGGGACCATGCGAGTGGCACTGTCGAGTGGCAACCGTCCGTGCAGCTACACGTCAACTGACAACCACGGACTCTACCAGTCGCGACTTTCTTCGCTCGCATCGTCTGACCTTCGAAGGCAAGTCGATGGAGCGTCCCAGTTTAGCGATAGCCGGAGACTGCTTCTCGGCGCGTGGCCATGTCGTTCATTTTGATCGATTCTCGTGGGACTGGAGTCAGATGGACCGAAGTACCGAAAAATCGAGCTAACGCAGATTTCACTCAAATAGATTTATAAGTGACAGTTTTCAACGAAATCGTACGATGGCACGGACTGTCATATCATACAAAGATGGCCATGTCTACGAGTTCGCTCCGAATATGGAACCGCTGTATACGGCTGCAGATGGGGAATCACTCACGTTTGAAACCATCGATAGCCTGAACAAAGCCGTTCAGTCAGACGCTGATCTGATGGATGCGATCCCTGAAGAAGTGAACGCGGCTACAGGGCCGGTCGCTGTTGAGGGAGCCACACCCGGCGATGTCCTCAAGGTTGAGATCGAAGACGTACGACTCAACGAGGACTTGGGTCGCGTAATTACGGCACCGGGGTTTGGACTCCTGCAGGATCACGAAAACATCGAACACCCAGCGACGCGCGTGACGGAGATAACTAACGACGGTACGTCACTCTCGTTCAAGGATATGGAGATCCCAGTTGACCCTGTCATCGGGACCATTGGCGTGGCAACATCCGAGGAAGCAATGTCGACGTTGACGCCACACGACCACGGCGGAAATCTCGATACGACGGATATGACCACCGGGACGACAGCCTATTTTCCGGTGTTCCAAGACGGTGCGATGTTAGCGATGGGTGATTCGAAGGCTGCGATGGCAGACGGTGAAATGTGTGGTACTGGTGCCGAAATCGGAACCGAAATCGACGTCACCGTCTCAGTAATCGCGGACGCTGCTGTCGATCTTGAGCGCCCACTCGTCGACACTGGTGACGCGTGGAAGACGGTTGCAAGTGCCGAAACGATGGAAGATGCGGTCAAGATGGCAAACGAGGACCTCATCGAATTACTCGCTGCCGAACACGAGTACACGCTGACCGACGCCTACCTCTTTTCGAGCCTCGTTGGCGGCCTCGAAATCAGCCAAGTCGTCGACCCACTCGTTACTGTGCGCAACTCAATTCCGAACGAATATCTCTCAAATCCGTTCTAACTATCGCAGCGAGTCAGTCCTGTTGGTACTTAGCGGGACGTCAATTTCAATGGGGACACTCATCTGGATAGTGGATCTCTACTCGCCCTGCTACCGATATTCCGCAAACTAGTGGCGCTGAACCCGGTGTAATCGCTAAACGAACTCGCGACCTTCCAGAACCGACAGCTTCTGCTATCGGTACCCTGCCAAGAAGCAAACGGTATTCACTTCTATGCCCCACTGGAATCGGCTCCGAAAGATGTCGATCCGGTTGCTCCACTACTCTGACATTGAGAACGCTTGCGACGACCCCGTGCGCATGGGTCGGCTTGCCGGAACGATCCGGTCGATCCGCGGTGAGGATGCAGTGGTCGCTGGCACCGGCGACAACACTGCACCGGGTGTCCTCGCTCATTACTACGAGGGGCATCAAGCGATGCCGTTTTTCCGGGCAGTGAGTACCGACGTCGAGACGGTAGGGAACCACGATTTCGACTTTGGGACTGCCCCCATTCTAGACGTGATCTCGAAGAGTCCACAGGAGTGGATCGTCGCGAACGTTTTTGAAGGGGAGAGTGAGGACGAGCGTGGCGTTCCATTCGCTGGGTTAGACGGAACGACGGTCCTGCACCGAGACGGGCGGCGAGTCGGATTCGTCGGCGTCATCGATCCGGCGACTCCCCGGATTGCACCCACCGGCGCGTCAGAGCTGAACGTGGCCAGTCCGGTCGAGAGCGTGCGGACAGCGGTCAGTGAACTCGGTGACAGTGTCGATCATTTCGTCGTTCTCGCACACTTGCGGAGCGACCTAGAGACCGCCGTTGCGGCCGTCGAGGGCGTCGACGTGGTCCTCGGCGGCCACGTCCACACGGAACGCCACGAGATTGCCGACGGAACACTGGTCGTCCGTCCCGGAGCGAACGGGCAGGTGGTCTGGGAAGTCGAGCTCTTTGACGGGACTTGCTCGCCGAGTGCCACCCGTCACTCGACAGCTGAGGGACCTCTCGACGAATCCGTGGCTGACACGACACGCGAGCAGCTGTCCGATGTCGGCTTGCTGGAGACTGTTGCCACTGTCGATGACCCGATCCATCGAGGTCTCGACCGGCGAACCCGCGGCGAGAGTCGTGTTGGCAATCTCGTGGCCAACGCCTATCGCTGGACGGCTGATACCGACGTCAGCTTCGTCCACAATGGCGGTCTTCGAGAGGGGCGACCCCTGTCCGGCGAAGTCACGGCTGGCGAGGTGGCCAGTGTGCACCCCTTCGGCGGTACGGTAGAAGTCCTCCACGTCACGGGTGAACAGCTACGCGCCCTCTTGGAGGCGGCCTTCCGTCCCCACCGCGAGGACGGACGGCTCTGGCACGGCGACGTCAGCGGAATGACCGTCGAGTACGATCCCGCGGCTGGACGGCTAATCGGCGTGGCTGTCAACGGCCAGAGTCTCGAAGCCGGTCGAGAGTACAGCCTTGCCACCAACTCCTACGTCGTCTACAGCGATGACTGGCCGATTCCACACGAGACGACCGTCGATTCGTTCGGTCTCCCGTTCAAGACCGTCGCAGATTACGCTCGCGAAGAGGGCATCACTGTCCAGATGGGTGGACGACTCCAAGATTGCTGACCGGTCCCGTCATGGATGTCCCCTTCTGCAACGCCACCTCACGTTATTGGAGACATCTAAACAGGGCCGTATATAGCATTATGAGCCACGGTGGCCAGTTCATAGTACTCAGTATACATATTATAAATGCTCAAACACGTCATCAGCATGCGTCCCAGTGTAGCATGAGCACACTCTCGGCTGATACGGAGGGTTGGTTCTCGTTTGGTAAACAGGACATGATGGTGTTCATACTCGTTATGTCCCTTACTGGGTTGCAGAATGCGTTCACAGAAATCATGCCTGAGTTCACGGTCGGACCGCTAGAACTGGGCGTTGGTGGCTTCATCTTTATCCCGATCGTGCTGGTGCTACTCTTCAGGACCTACTGGGCTGCAGTAGCCGTTCCTGTTGGCGAAATCGTATTCGGCGAAATACTGCTTGGTGAGTTCGATGGACTGGGTGCCATGGAGGGTTTGCTCCTCATCCCTGTTTGCTATTATTTCGCCGCGAAACTGCTTCAAGACCCGGAAAACACCACTCAGCTGGCAATTGTCGTGTTTCTGGCTGAGGCACTCGAAGAGTTCTTCGCTACGTTCATCGATATTGGGAAGGTGTATATCGGGGTTGAAGAATTGGAAGCCGTACCCGGTCTCCCCGAGAGCATTATCGTGCTTGAAGGGGTTGACTTTCTCACACAGATGCTGATCACGGGGATTCTTTTCGGCGTAATCCCCGCACTGTATCTCTACCCCAAGCTTCACGGGAAAGTCGAACCGCTGCTCGGTATGGAACCGTTTGAGGGTGAACGCGGCGGGTCGATGTGGCGTGGCTTTTCGCCGAAGGCGCTGTTGGCGGTGCTTATCACCTTCCCGCTCGCCTTCGTGGCCGAGGCTGCCAGCGAAGTCGGTGGAGCGGTCAACGTCGTCTGGGAGCCGGAATTCCTCGCGACGTTCGGCCAGAGTTACATCGTAGTCCCGATTGTCGTCTCCGCTATCGTGGCCTCCATCGTCTGGTACCGCGCAACGCAAACGGCCTAAGATGATGACAACGACACATAACTCTCACATTGACGTTGAACAACTGCAGTTCCAGTATCCTGGTGCTGAGGAAGCCGTGTTGTCCGGGGCAGATCTGACAATCGAACCCGGCGAGTTCGTCGCCATCATCGGTGGGAACGGGTCCGGCAAGACGACGCTGTGTAAGTCGTTTAACGGGATCATCCCCCATTTCTACGAGGGGGATATGCGAGGACAAGTTACCGTCGCTGGACACGATGTCTCGGAGAGCTCTGTTGCAGACCTCTCTCAGCATGTCGGCTACGTGTTCCAGGAGTTCGACAACCAACTTGTCAGTCCGACTGTCTTCGAGGAAGTCGCGTTCGCCCCGATGAACTATGGGCACGAGGACTACCGCGAGCGAGTCCACCGGACACTAGATCTGCTTGATTTGAGTGGGCTGGAGGACCGTTTCGTCTGGGAACTCTCCGGCGGGCAAAAACACTTGGTTGCGCTGGCAGCAGCAGTATCGCTAGACCCCGATATCCTCGTCGTCGACGAACCAGCGGCACAGCTTGACCCAGTCAACGCCCGAGAGACCTACGACCGCCTCGCCATGCTCAACGAAACCCATGGGAAAACCGTGGTCACTATCGAGCATCAGACAGAGTTCATCGCCGAATATTGTGATAGCGTTGTCCTCGTTGAGGATGGCATTGTCAGTTGGAAATTACCGGTCGAGACGGCCCTCAATCAGCTCGAAGATCTCAGAGGGCAGGATGTCCATCCCCCACAGGTCACGCGGATCGCCGAGCGCGTCCTTGATGATGCTCGCCCGCTCCCGGTGACACTTGCGGATGGCCTTGATTTGTTCACCGATTACGGCAGCACCACTGGAGCACGAACTGATGGATCATCGAAAGTGAACCAGACTGGGAAGCCTGTCGTCTCCTTTGATGACGTCTCACATTCATACGAGACACTCCGAAGCGGGACGAAAGACGTTCTCGATACCCTCTCACTGGATGTCTACCCGGACGAACGGGTCGTCCTCGCCGGCAGCAACGGTGCTGGGAAATCCACGCTCATGCAACTGGTGACTGGCTTGGAAACACCCGACGAAGGGACGGTAACCGTTGGCGGAACGGACACTGAAGATGTACTCCCGGAGCAGTTGGCCGAGGAGGTTGTGTACGTCAAGCAGAACCCAGAAGAGATGTTTATCGACGATAGTGTCCGAGCCGATGTCGGCCACTATCTCGACGACAGGGACTACCCGAACGTTGAGCAGCGAGTGGACGAGGTGATCGAATTCCTCGACTTGGAGAACCTCCAGTCCCGAGATGGCCGTCTGCTCAGCGTCGGCCAGCAGCGACGGGCGTCACTGGCGATCGGGCTGGCGACGAACCCGTCGATTATTTTGCTTGACGAACCAACCGGCAGTCTCGACCTCGCAAGCCGTGAGGAGGTCGGTCGAACCATCAACCGGGCAGGCGAGCGTGTCGAGACGGTTGTGATTGCGACACACGACCTCGAACTCGCGGCATCGTGGGCGACTCGTGTCGTCGTGCTCGACGACGGTGACATAATCGCTGACGGTCCGCCGAGTGACGTGTTTGCTGACCTTCCTGCCCTCAAACAAGCAAACCTTCACCCACCGCAAGTGGTTCGCTTGGGGACAGAACTCGATCTTACTCCTGCTCCACTCACAGTCGAGGCGTTCACAGATCGACTGAACACACCAAGTCCATCGACCGAGACAGCAAAATCGCCCGTGGAGGAGCAGTAATGACGACACTCGATACGCTTCGCGATGCCACGTCTGTCGAGGCGATCAAGTCTGACCTGCTCCGGACGGCCTACGAGAATGAAGGTTCGTTCCTCCACCGCTTGGACCCCAGAGTCCTGTTACTCTGGTACGTCGTCTTCCTGTTCGTCCCGTGGCTGTTCTACGACACGACCGTCCTTCTCGGACTGCTAGCGTTCGTGTCAGTGCTCGCAGTCCTGTCACGGGTCAGCCTGTTTCTCGTCGGGCTGATGGCGTTTACTGTGGCAACGACGTTAGGATCGTACGCTGTCGTGACTGTCTTCACGGGTGATCCCGTCGCGGCAATTCGAGCGCTAATACCGTACACGCTGAAGTTAACGATCATCTCCGTATCGAGTTTGGCAGTGTTCTCGAGCATGGGCCCGAAGACCCTCTCTCAGGGTCTCAGAAGTCTCGGGATTCCACGACAGTTTACGTTCCTCATCACGTACGGCTACCGGATGCTCCCAGTGCTGTTTCAGGAATACCACGATCTGGTGAACTCGTTCCGGCTACGGAGTACGGCTCCTGACTCACCCGGGCGATTCCGCTGGCGTCATTATGCCTACCTGCTGAAGCTATCGGTACGTGCGTTCTATCCGATGATATTCAATGTTGCAAAGCGAAGTCGAGTCACTGTCGAGGCAATGGAGGCTCGGGGATTCTCGCACTCACTAGCTAACGAAGCGAGTACAGAACTTCGGTTAGCAGATATGCAGATCCGGCCCAAGGATGTCGGATTCTTTGCCGGCTCTCTCTTTGTCGTTGCCGCGCTCGCGCTTTTCCTTTAATGTCTTTCCACCCTCTTCGTGTTCTCATTCTCACTCTCAGACTGCCGTTCCGATTGGTTGTACAGGGGATCTACTGGTGTTGTACAGACTTATTGAGGCATATATATCGAGTGTAACGGGTGTATAGCACTCTTAGCGGTCCTTTTGACATGACGGATTGAGTGAGAGATGTGAGCTTGATTACTGGTAACTCACTCGAATCGAAACTGCTGGAGACGATTATCCTCGGACGTGCAAAGATCCCGGATGATCCCGATCCAGGGAACTATGTCGTCGTCGACGTAGCGCAGTTCTCGACGACGGTCCCAGAACTATTTGCAAATGGCGCGGAGTATATTTACATTACCGAGGAACGAGGGAACGAACCAGCATTCAAGGCTGAGCATCCAGACGCGAAAATCGGCGGGAGTTCCGGCCCAGATTATCGAGGCGAAGAAGGATACGACTTCTTTAATTCGCCGAGTTTTGTGCAGGATATTGACGTCGCTGGTCGACCGACTGCGATGACCTCGACCAACGGTGGGAACGCAGTCACGGATCTTCGCTTAGCAGGCGGTGACGACATCGATATATACGTTGGTGGGTTGACTAACGGGAAAGCGGTTGCCAACTATCTCGCAGACAGCGACCACGAGACGTATTTTGTTGCCGCCGGCTCAAAAGGGAAACCCTCACCTGAGGATCTCGTTGGCGCGCTGTATATTGCGCGGCAACTGCACGGGAAGCCACTGACACCGGAGCAACGCGACATATATCGGGAGGTCGTTCAGTTTGGGAAGGGGCCGAAGTACGAAGAGAAACCGCAGACCAAACGGACGGATCTTTACGAGTACACACTCGCGTTCGACAGCCGTGACATCGTTCCGAAGCTGGACGGGCAACGACTCTATGACGTAAGTGGCGAGAGCGAGACCTGATGCAGACCGATATCCATACGCATACCACGTACTCGGATGGGTCGGATCTGGACGCAATGATTACCGCGGCCGAACAGGCTGGCTTGTCTGCACTCGGGCTGACCGATCATTGTATCGTCACTGCAGACGACTTCGGGCGACGTGCGAGATACGACCTCGTCGAAACGTATCAACAACGCCGGACGGATATTCGTGCTGCCAGAGCGACGACTGACCTCCGACTGTACGATGCTGCCGAGGTAAGCTACGTCGAAGGGACCGAGTCGCGAATTGCGGCGTTTCTCGACACGGCCGACTTCGCATACACTATCGGGAGCGTCCACTTCGCCGACCAGTACGACTACACCAGTGGGACACAGTACGGCACTGCGTCCGCAACCCAACGCCGGAGAGCCGTCGAGCGGTACTACGATGCGGTAGTTGCACTCATCGAATCTGAACTCTTCGACGTACTGGGGCATCTTGACCTCCCAGAACGCATTCCAGCATTGCGGCGGCACACAACTCGAGAAGATTACGAACGGGTCGCGCGGGCGCTTGTTGACTCCAAGATAGTTCCTGAAGTAAACGCTGGCCGTGTCCACGGCTCACTTGGGCGAGTACATCCTGATCCAGCGGTGCTAGATCTGTTCACCGAGTACGGAATCCAGTTCGTTCTTGGGTCGGACGGCCACACGCCTGCAGAACTCTCGAAGCGAGTCCCCGAACTACGAGCGGTAACTGGAACATTAGACCGGTATCCTGTTTCTGATGTACTACACGACAGTCAACCGTGAGCTCTGAAAATCCTCGTCATCGGAGACGGCGACGAGTTCCGCGCTTCGGGCTCCTGCGTAGGCGAGCAAGAAGCCGAGTGCCTGCGGTACTGCGGGGTCGGGGAACGGCTGAGGCGGCCTCGCCCTTTCTGAGTCCGCTAGGACGGTGGATGGCTGGCCGACTGACGTGACCGGTTGAACAGGTGTTCGTCCCGCTCGCCGCTGCCGTCTACAGGTGAGCAAAACTCACCGACGTCCCGTGCACTGCGTTCGCGGGACCCCCGCGTCGCTCGCGACCGACCATTCCGGGTGTATCACCGCTCGTATAGCGTCCACCCCTCACAGCAGCACTGCGAACACCGGGTAGGAAACGGCAACTGCCAGCGAGGGTGTCAGGACCCACATCGTGACGATCCGCTTGGCTGCCGCTGGGTCGAAGAGGCTTCGCTCGTCGAGATCGGCTGGCCCCTCTGCACCGATGTCCGGAACATCCGGGACCGCTTCTGACCCCTCCGCAGGCTCTTCGTGTCGGGCGATGTCTCCAATGGTCGGACTCGCTGGCGCCTCCTCGGCGCGTGATGTAACCAGTGCCCCTGTGGCGACATCGAGCTCCGACCGTTCGGGCGTCGGGGTGGCTAATTCCGAAAGCGTTGCAGCCCGACTCGCCCGCCCCCAGCCAAGCCCGATAATCGCAGAGGTAGTGCTGACCGCAAGACTCGCAGGGATTCCCAAGTATGAGAGGATCGTGATGACCGTCCCACCGACGACGGAGACGATCAGCGACGCGAGGATCGGGAGTTCCGTGATGTCGTCCCCGACTGTCTCCAGCGTACGCCGGGCGATTGTGAAACTCCCCAGTCCGAAGGCTACCACCGCGAGCAGGACTCCTTGGTCGACGGTAAGGGCGCCGCCTTCTCCGACAAGGGGTGCCACGGCGTTCGCCGCGTTCGACGCGCCCGCCGAGAACGCCATATAACAGCCGATGAGGACCACCGAAAGTGACCCGACGACGTCCTGTGGCGACGCGTTTTGGTTTAGATATGGGCGTGGAATTGTCCCTGAGCGGTCAATCTGGACGAAGTGGAGATCGAACTTCGTGAACGCGACGTAGCGGTCGAGATACGGGTAGAGGTAGCGCCCGACCACGAGCCCGATGGCGAGGCTCACCAGTGGGGCGACGATCCACGCCGAGACGATGACGAACATCAGCGCCTGATTGAGCGTGCCCGAGGCGAGCCCCAACCCCACGATGGCACCGACAGCCGTCATCGATGTGGAGGCTGGGACGCCGTAGAGATTCGATATCAACAGCGACGCGCCCGTAAAAAACAGAACCCCGACGCTTGCAATGGGCGTGAACTGGGCTGCCGGCACGATACTGCTGCTCATCGTTGCGATGACGTTCCGACCTACGGTCCATGCCCCGAGGAAGCCGAAGCCGACGAACAGAACTCCCGCAGTCGCCTTCCGAACGAGACGTGAACCCACCGCCGGCCCGAACGCTACACCTGTCGACGAGCCGCCGATGTTGAAGCCGACGAACACGGCGACAGCGATGCCGGCGACGGTTAGCAGTGACACCATTGTGTGGGTCAACGACTCCGGACTTTCAAATAATCCCCGACGCTCTTCTGAAGTCGTGTCTCGATGTTGTCATCCAGTCAGAGTTACAAGCGTTCATCCTCAGTGCCGTGCTTAACGAGTACGATCATCTCCCTCGTAACTCTGCACGTTCAGGGAACGGGAAGTGTCACTTGGCTGCAGTAGGCCGGCCTCAACCGGGAGTAGCATCCAAGCAACAGGCTTCGCGCCGGAGTCAAAGGCTTCTCTGGAAGGTATCATCCGGAACGCGGTCGAAGCGGAACCCGATATCATCTCGTTGGGTATTCCGACGCCCGATGACAGGAGACGATGGGAACGGCGCTCACTGACGGAGCTACCGCCATCCGCCCACGATCACGACTGCTGCGAGTACGGCTGCGCCGGCGTCGACTGAACCGGCTTCGGTCATCACGAGGAAGTCCAGACCTCGATGGAGTCGTGGGCTCCCGATGCCGGTGATGATTACGACGCTGATCCTGGCTACTGGCGCTTTCACGTTCTCCTGATGTCTCCCAATGAGATGAGCTTCGGGCAGCTAGTCGGCGAACCCGAGGAGAGACATAAGAAGGCCAAGACAGTGCTTGCCTGGGCTGCGGACTGTATCGACACCGACGTGCTCCAAGAGATTGAGCGGTCCCAAGCCAAGGATATCAAGCAAGCGTGGCGAGATGCAGCAGAGGCCGAACTGACGCGGCGTGAGATCGAACAGTTTGCTGAGGACCCGCCGGACGAACTCGATGGGTGGACGAAACTTGACGCCGACCACGACGCTGTCACGGTGGCCTACGTCGCTGACAACCACGGAACACCGTCGGTTGCGACCGTCTTCGAGAGCGCTAACGGCGAGTTGAAGACACTTGAGCTTACGCTGGAGGAATGGAAAGAGAACGACAGTGACCCTCGCGATGCGAGGCCGAACCGGTACTGTGTGACGACTGATGGCGACAGGGCCTACGTCCGTCTTCGGTCACATTTGCTGACCTTCGAGGTTGAGCCGATGGAGCGACTTGAACTGTAGGTTGCTCCAGCGATCAGTACAGGTGGTGCAGTGAGCATCCACACGAGCAGAGTGAGTGCAGTATCCTGAACGCGAGCGAATCGAATGCACGCCCGAGGCAGGAAAAGGTAGCTTCGCAGACTCATTGAACGGCTATTTCACCGAGAACAGCGTCCGACCAGTAGAGTTCAAAGTATTACTGAAGCTACTTTTCCGGCATCCACGCTGGCCGGGGTACCGTCGCGTTTCCAAACTCAGAAACCTCATATATTGTTTGCTGAGTGAACTTCTCGTTCCCTCTCGTGATGTTGAATTCTGCGATGTATCCTTCCTCGGCAACAATGATGTGCCCGGTTGCGGTATTGGCTGGGACAAAGTCAGGGTCTCTGATACCAGTCACAGTGTATCTGACAGCTGTCGTCCCCTCAACAATAACAGTCTCTGTCGCGTTTATTTCGAGACTCAGCAAGGGCCGTCGAAGTCCCTCGTGCGAGGCGACACGCTCTCGTTCCCAATCCTCGCCGGGACGCTGTTCCAACTCGCCTGATATTCGATCATACTTGTACACACCATCAGCGTTATAATATGTGTGTGAGTCCGTACCGTACCTCGTATCGACAAACCGTATTTCAGCGGTGCCAGCATCGGCATCGAGCGTCCGCACTATCGTGCGGTTCTTGCCGCCGCTGATAGTAGTCAACCGGCTTTTGCGGGATGTGTTCTTCACCGTCGCAGAATGCGTTTGCAGTGCAGTAGAGACGTTTGAAACTGTTATCCCCTCCTGAGACCACCCCGGTGGATACGAAAAGTTTTCGACCGTCGATTCGGGAGTCTGGGTCTGTTGGTCTGTGGTAGGTACCCCAGCACAACCAGCCAAGAGGATGACAACAGCCAGTGTTACCGCAGGGAGGGCATCTTGAGGGCGGTTGACCATATCAGCACAAATTAGCTACCAGTAAAGATGCTTGTGATAGCTCTCTATCAAGACAAGCAATGTATTCGAGATAGGTCCGTATCGATTGGATAGCCAAATTTGGACGAAAATCAGTTACTGGTGCTCAGAACGCAGGTCTACCTTGAACCTGGTTCACTCGCTTTCACAGGTAATTTTCTCAGGCTGGATCAGCAGGTCCACATCCTAGCTCGTGATCGTGTTGCTGTCTCGCCACTGCAAATAGTAAATTACGGTCATCCATCGTCTTCGTGGTAAGCGTACCCGTTATTTGTGAAATCTCTGCCTTCTCACGCGCCTCGGCAAGTTGGTCCTCTCAGTCATCTTCGTCCCAGTCCTCCGGTGTGTCGGGTTGGTCTGTGGATTGATCGCCCGTTTCGGCTGCCACTTCTAGGTCTGCACAGAGTGTCTCGATATCCTCGATGCTCGTTCGTATATCTCAGTCAACTCTGGGGGGATCGAGTCACGGTCAATGGCTCGGCGTTTTTCGAATCCGGTCTCGGCATGGGCGGGATCGGGCATGTGCTAACCAACGCACTCTCATTAGTTGTCGGTTGTGTTGGTTAGCTACGTGGAACTGCGATTACGGTCGGTTACAAGCTAGCATTATCCCTGCTCCAGCGACTGGTAAGGATTCTCGAAGACGGCGGTCGATTATACGTGGTGGCTCAGATCTTTCTCACTGCCGAAAAAGCTGCAAAGAGAGCGAATAATCCACCAATACCGATAGCTATGATTGGTGCACTCGATGTTTTGTTCTTTAGAAACGCATCTCCTGGCTCGTCTGGCGACACATATGCAGTTGTCTGTGTTCCCTGTTCGTAATCCTCAACCGCTGATTCGGCTGCTGATCGTGTCTCATAATTACGCTCAATATTCGCTGGATAGAGTTTTGTTCCAGTGTATCTTGTCCCATTGTACGTGTATTCAAATTCGACGGTTGGTTCGTACTCTACGCCCGGGTTCGATGATGTGCCACTATCTGTCTCGATGCTGAGTTCTGTGACAGTCGCGTCCACTTCAACCGAATTTCGAACCGCTTCGGTCTGCTGGACGTAGTCAAATCCGCCGTAGCCGGCGATAGCAATACCGACAAGCATGTATAGTACTGCGCCGCCCAGGGTATCAGGACCGTTCACACTGAGATCTGAATCCTTGGCCATACTACTAGCCCCCTTCAGATTCTTCGGACGTTCTCGGCACCCAATTGTCACCGCAGTTCCTGAGTAATTGTGGACTAGCTCGCTTCTGTAACTGAATGTGACAGGGCAAGCATGGGGTGTCTACAGTTCGGATATAGTGCTGTGAGAGTGGGCCGTGGGGCCTCTGGAGGGCGGAATTCACAACGTAGCATCCTGTTCTCTAGTCACTAAAAAGATGTTATAGAACAGTTTGCATACCCTCAATAGCGCCTTCCATCAGATGGTTAGTACAAACGGTACTGCCCAGTTGAGTCAGTTTGAGACGCGAGCAGTTCGTGTCCGTTTGCCCATTTGCTACCAGACAATCTGCTAACTGTCTTTCGAGTGGTTGGGTAGTGTCGGACCCGATTTCTCTCTATGGGTTGATGACGCTACGAATGAGTTGTTGCGTTCCAAAACAGTTTTGAATATTTAGGTTGGCCTAAATCGTGTGCAAGACAATTCCACCGGCTCTCGTACATCGACGCGACGAGATCTCATTAAGTACGGAAGCGCCCTCGTCGGTAGCGGATTGCTCGCTGGTTGTACCGATGGGGATGGCTCCCAGTCCAACACGAATGAGTCGGGTTCTATACAGACCACGACGAGGACCTCTGACACGACCACGGCGGATAGTTCGTACTCAGTGTCGATAGAACCGGCCGGCGAAGTGACCTTCGAGTCCGTTCCCGAAACGTGGGTCGCGGAAAACGCCAGTTGGGGAGACATGGGTGTCGCACTCGGTTTGGAGAAGCCGAGCGCGGTCGTCCTCACGGGTGAGTACCGAACGTGGGCATACGAGGACATTCCGGGCCTGTCCACAAGCAAGGAAGATATGGTCTCGCTCTGGCAGGACGGGATTTCCAAGGAGATTCTCTTGGAAATCGATAGCGGCGTCCATTTTATCGACCCGAACTATATGATTAATCTCATCCCCAACTGGGAACGTGCGGATGTTACGGAGATGGCTGACCGAATCTCTCCGTTCTGTGGCAACACGAGTTTCTCGACGTATCCGTGGCACGAAGACTATCCGTACTACTCGCTGTATGAGGCCACCGAGAAGGTCGCACAGGTATTCCAGCGAATGGACCGCTTTGATGCGCTTCAGACGCTCCACGACGAGACCATTTCGGGCATACAGGAACGACTGCCACCCGAGAGCGAGCGGCCGGCTATCGGGCTCCTCTCTCCAGCATCAACCGAACCGGAAAAATACTATCCGTATCGGCTCGATGACACGACCGCATACAAACACTGGCACGACCTCGGTGTGAGCGATGCTTTTGAAGTTTCAGATATCCAGAGTTTCACCTCAGACCGCGGCACCATCGATTACGAGACGCTATTGGAGGTCGATCCCGAGATTATGCTGTTCTACACAGACAAGTATTGGACGCGCTCGGAATTCCGTGAAACGTATCTTACGTCCCTCCAGGATCACAGCGTGGCGAGCCAACTTAGCGCGGTCCAGAACAGAGAAGTCTACCCGGCGGGCGGGATGTACCAGGGCCCAATTATCAACCTCGCAAAGACCGCGCGTGCTGCAAAACAGCTATTCTCCGATATCTTTGATCAAGACGAGCAACTGTTCAGTCGTCAACGAGTTGCCAACATTCGGAACGGAGATATTTAGGCCGCTTAGCTGACTCTCGGCATCACACCCGTTGTGAACTGAGGAATCGCTGTGGTCGCTCCGTTCGTGTCACGACCACTCACTACATTCCTGGAAACAGGAGGTCGTTCCCGGTTCTTGCAGCTGGCAGACAGCGGCGTCGGCGGCGACTAGCCGTATGGATGCATTGTCGTCGTCCGGACCAGCGTGTCACTGGATTCACCGGTAGCGGCGCACTCCTGCTGGTAGGGTTACAGTCGTGATCGATACCGGGGTGAGTACTAAGATCGGTCATTCTTTGAGCACTGCCCGACGCTCGATGGCAATCTCGTGGGTACAACACGAGCGATCAGTTATCTTCTCCTCTGAAGGGGTGAGGACGGCTGCTGTCGCGTTCAACCAGTGCGTAGTCTGTGTGGGTGACCGTGAACGACATGCGGTCATCAACCCGACCAAGTGTCTGAGCCAACTGTCGGCGTGTGGCTGTGTCCGGGCCGGATGCTTACAGTCTGTAGAGCGGTTCTGTTGGGATGTCCGCCAGCAGGACATCCGTGGCGTGATCGTCGGTGACGGAGCTGATTAGCAACAGCGGCTCACTGTTGATGGTCGTGATAGCGGCGATCTCGCCGACGGTCGGCTGTGGAGTCATCGGCCTGCCTCCCGAGAACGTACGTGTGAGTGTGTAGCTGTCGAATTATCGACAGACGGCAAGCGGATATCACAACCCATTTTATTACCAACTGCATACTAGTCGGTTAGGTTCTGCCCCCCGCTCCATGTTTCCCTGATAGCCAGTTGTCCTATCGAATGTGTTGGGTGCAGGACCTGTCGTCTGCAACGGCGACATTGGGTGGTGCGTGGCACGCCGCTTTCCCCCGGCTGCCACCCGCCTTGCTGTTGCTCGGAATGTAAGAGCTGTGCAGTTGCTTCTGTATTCCGTAGCTGGTTGTTCAGTCGGTCGTGGATCGTCGACAAACCGACAGACAGCGTGGGGATATCACAAACGTTTTCGTGGCCACTCGTGTCAGGACTACATGGGTTCCGTGCCCTGTCCGATCCCATTGGATTCATCCATCCTCCCAATTGTGTCGGGGCTGGAGCCTGTCGTCGACATCCACGACGGCGACAATGGATGGTGCGTTGCATCCCAACTCTCCCATCCACAAGCAACCCACCATTCTCTTTGCGTGACCAGTAGCGACCGGTGTTCTGTGAGTGAGTGCGGAAACTACGGCTCGCATCATGTGGTGTACCGGGAGTGGACGGACATCAGGAGTGTGGCGGTAGAGTATTGAGACGCTGTCGCTCGCTAGCAGGAATGCCATTCACTGGGAGTACAGTGTAGCTGCACGGGCTCTGGTACCTGGCTAGGGCCACGCTCCGGTGTGTACCCGTTCGCTTGGGACTCTGCTCGGCAGTCATTTATTGCTCGGGTACTTCCCTGAAACGACTACTCGGTAAGCCTGCACATTGACCACTAATCTGTCACCGAAGGATTATACTGACGTTGAGGGTGTCATAGAACTCTTGTCACACCATGATGATCGTGCTTCCCGGATTGTCTCCGCGTTCGTAGTTGGTGATTGCGACGACGAGGCGAAGACACAGCGCGAGGCAATACTTGCGCTCGTGCGTGGACGCGGCCTCGAGCGTGCGTTCGTCCGAGGCCGGAATTCTTCACTGATTCGTTGGTTCGTTCAGTTCCAGTACGGCGACTATACGTCTCGTCTATCGTCGATTGTTTCAGCTGGATATCTTCGCTATGTTCGGTGATGTGGTTTTCAACCCTGTACTCAATGTCAAATGGGTCGTCAGTGTTTCGCGCGTTGTACGGTGCCACTGGCACGACCACCTGCTGGTCGCAGGGGTCGTGCCAGTGGAGCGTGTCGTAGGCGCTGTCACCGACCGTCACACCGGTCTTGCGACGGCGAGCGCGTCACGCGTGACGCGCATCGCCGTCTCTTCTGGTGCTTGTTTGCTTTCCGTGAACTCCACCGCAATTGGGATTTGTGACCCGGTCGAAACAATCGTACAACCATACCCGTAGTAGTACTCTTCGGCGGTTGGATCGTAGCACTTCGACGCATCTTTATCAGCGGGCATCGCCCTCACATCGGTCGAATCGATGCAGTAAGTCAAGTCGAGCAGGCCGCGCCAGGCGGCCTGCTCGACGAGTCGGTCAAAGACCCCATCGACGACGTGTTCGAGGTCGGTGAGAAAGCGATCGACTGCGTCTATCGAGGGCAGTCGATCGAACCCACAGCTAAGCCAGACAACCGTATTCCGAAGCCCCCGCTCAACCGGGCGAATGCCGTAGATATCGTGGTAGTAGCAATGAAGGAAGCCACGCATCATCTCTAGAGGCTCGTGTTCTCGTGTTCGCCCCGTCTCCGCCGGGGAGAACACGTCAAAACCTTCGAGAGACTCGAAGGAGAGGTATTCAAACAACGCCAGCGTCTCAGTCTCCGCGACATTGAAAACCGACTCTACCGACGGGTCATCTTGCAGGGTCGCTGGACTCATCCATCTCAGCGTTCACCCTGCTCTTTGGTGTGTAACTGTTCTATGACACCTTCTTAAGAGGGCAAGTCTAGAACGGCCGTACAGCCCCTAATTTTATATTACTTCGATATCAAATTCCATGGAACCTATATGCAAGATCTGGGGGAACCTGACCTATGAATCCACTCGATAGGTTGATGTCGATCTTCGGGAAGTCCACAAACGAATCTGAATTAGACGACAATCACGGACCCCGTTCCGGAACAGAAACAACCCACCAGAATACACATTCTGTGAGTAAACCTGAGAAGAGCAACCACGAGGGAAGACTTGATACCTCGAAACCAGAGGCTGCGTCTCGGATCGCTGATCTTCTACGGGATTTGGGCTTCGATGCTGACAGCGTTAGACGGTCCTACGAACAGTACTACAACTGCGAGTTAGAAGAGTCCAAGACTATTGAAGACTACATTTTGGACGAGGATGAGACCTTTTATAATGTCCGCGAGGGTGAACCGGTCCCCGTATATAATACCGTTCACACGTTTCTCAGATTATCCACTCGGGGTGTGTTTTCAGATTGGAAATATCCCGAGGACGTGCCGCAAAAATCGCTCAGTGCGGTTTTAGAGAATTACGGCTACAAAATCCGGTTTTATGCTAATTCAGGCGAACGAGTTGGCTGGTGGGGGCCGGATCAATCCTACTATCTCGATGATGGTGAATCCTTTAGGATCGAACTCCTCGATAGAGACGATGAACGAGTTGATTCCTTCGAATTTGCCTATCCGGATACGAAATATGGCCACAATCGATTTGACTTGGTTGTCGACGAAATCAACGAATATCTCCTTGCAGATCTTCCTTTTCGGTTCTACGAATTAGCGGACACAGGCGACAACTATTCATTTCTCCTTCTTGAATCTGAGATCATAGAACATCTGGAAAACAAGTACGGAGAGGATGTGAGTATAGCAGGAAAAACTCTCATATCGGAGTTCGCGTAGTATGGTTGGTGGTCTCAGGATTGTGTTTCGGTACAACGGAGGCAAACAACACCCTTGTGAACTGTTCTATGACACCCTATGATGTCCGCAATTCTCACACCGGTACACTGGCCGCCATCCACCGCCTGTCACAAACCGCTTGGCGTAAGCGTCTACTGCTCCACATTTAGGACAGACTTCAGGTGGCTCAATAAGATTATCGCCCACAACCACGATTCGCCACGTGTCAGTGTAAGCATTGGGCTGTACTGATCAACTCTCAAGGCGATGAACAGACTGTCTCGCCAGAGTCGTTCTCTTACCGTGAGACGGACGCCGCGCCGCAGTAACCCGAGTCTGCTCGAGATGACGTGTCTGGCCACCGATGACTATCGCGAAGAATGATGCGGTCTAAAGTGTCTATGCAACAAGGATAACCACACGTTGGTCAAAGCGTAACCCAAGTCCCTCGTAATCGCTCTGTTCTGTGGTCTCGCTGTTGGCGGTCTTGTCTACCGGTTCTTGCTTCCGGATTGGTTCTTCGCGCTCGGCATTGCAGCAGTGTACGCCGGTAGTGTGTATTTCTATGTCTCATGTGAGATCCCGCTGCTTGGAGAACAGATCACGTTTCGGAAGCAACCACATAGACTCGGCCATGCGATCGGGATATTCGGGCTGAGTATAAGTCCAGTAGCACTCATCGAATACGTTGACCTACAAGGACCCGAGGTCGCTGGAGTTCTTGTCTGGATCACTGGTGTGGTTGCCTACCTTCTCTTGGTGTCACTCGCTCAAAGCCAAGAGTAATATTGGCAACTCAGACAGACCAGTGCATTATCCATAGCTGTCGGTAACTGGCTCTCCCGGCAGGATTGCAGCTGATGTAAGATCCATCTATCGCCATTCGCTCGCCCTTCGCAGGCAACGACTTATTTTTGTGTGGCGGCTCGGTGTGCCGACCTTCTAATAAGTCGTGAGATCGGCCACTGGAGAGAAAAATACAATTGATTAGCCACATCGAATACGGCCGTTGAGGGTCGTGAAAAGCTTCAAAAGGATCTCAGTACCGAGCTCTCAGAAGAGTCGAAGCAACTTCAGAAACCAAACATGGCCGCTGCCGTCGAACAGTTTCCGACAGGCGTAGCGATTTTGATTGATCGCCTGCAAACGTCTGTCGAAACACGGACAGTAGATTATAAACAATCCCATTTCTTCATATAACTCTAAGACCAACTACAACGAAGATACATCTCACGTATTATCCAGAAATATGCCCTAAGTTATTACTAATGGCCAGCAAATAGTGTATATCTGTCTTCGGATACGAAAATATGGATACAAAATGCTGTTGAGTACGAAGCTATACAAACACAAACGCAAGAATATAACCATCCCTGTTCCAGTACCGCGAAAGAAGAAATGGACAACGATTGGTTCAGAGCGTTCAGCTTTACATGGAATCAACTCATTTGAACGCGAGCCAAATGATAGTACGCACGTTTAATAGTCGGCATCCCTTTGATTCGGGTAGAAACAGTATGGGATGCAAGGTCGAGACACTGGCTGACCGGTATGACCTCACCGCCCCTGGGTCAGGGGACCACTCTCTCGACGAGTATCTCGTGGCTCGCTGGACCGGCCGTGACGGACGATCAGCGGACGGGTACAAATCGCTTACGGAGTGGTTCAACAAACGGGTTCTCAAAGAGCTATACGCCGAAGTAGATCGGGAAACACTCGATGTCCATCTGGACCGTGAGTACGAACTCATCACCGGTGATGACGACGTAGCGTACGACGAGCTGGCAGCCGCGCTTGCTGCTGATGGACTCGACATCGAGCGCATCGAGAGCGAACTCATCTCTTGGAGCACGATGCGCCATCATCTCAAGGGGTGTCTCGAAGCGGACAAAAACACTAACGAGGCGAAGACCGACTGGGAGTCAAACACCGTCGAGGTCGCCCGACAGCAGACCGAGGAAAAGGCACAGTCGGTTCTCTCTTCGCTGGCATCGAAGGAGCGACTCGCAGACGCTGAGTCCGCCGAAGTGGATGTCCAGGTAAAACTCGGCTGTTCGGATTGTTCTGTTCGGGTCCCGTTCGACGAGGCAGTCGAGCGTGGCTATGTCTGTGAACAGCACGTCTCAGATGAGGGCGAGAAAGAGACCGCCGTGGATAGCTGGAAGAACACTCTCTCGTCGGTGATTACACCCTACGGCGCGGTCGAAGCGGTTCAGTGTCTAATACTCGAAGAACCATCCCTCTTGGAGACACTCCTGCTCCCGGCCTTCTGAACATGACATGGGAACTCACAGTCGAGAATATCGCCGGGATTCGTAGCGCAAACGAGGCAATTGTACCTGGAGTGAACGCCGTCCGGGCGAGTAACTGGCAGGGGAAATCGAGCTTTCTACAGGGTGTCCAGGCAGTGTTCGGGACTGAGACGCCGCTCACTGAAGGTGCCGACCAGGGCCGAGTCGAACTCAACGCGGACGGCGAGGCGTTCGAAGTTCGACTCGAACGGGACGGCGTGGCGGTCAGTCGACGCGGTACCCCGTACCTTTCGTCCGAGTACGACCGAATCTGTGCCGATCTGTTCGCGTTTCTTGACGAGAACAACGCTGTGCGAAAGGCAGTCCGAGATGGCGAACCACTTGAGCCATTGCTTACGAGGCCGCTCGATTTCGAGGACATCGACAGCCAACTGGCCGAACTGCGGTCCGAACGAGACCAGGTGGAACGCGAACTCGAACGGGCTAACGATGCGGCAGAGCGGCTCCCCAAACTGCAGGAGCGAGAGACCAATCTTGAGGCTGAGCTTGAGGAACTACGCAGCGAACGGGAGGCGCTTGACGCCGACGGCGACGACACCGAGGCCAGAGCAGAACTCAGCGACCTCCGTGCAGAGCGAGAACGCGTGCAGCGACGTGTCGACCGACTCGAACAGACTGTCGAGCGAGTGGAAAGCCGGCTCGCCGAGAATCGCACTGAACTCTCTGAGCTGACTGTCCCGGAGGAGAGCGATATAGAGACGGAGTTAGAGCAGGTCCGCGAGCGTCTTCGATCACTCGAACGGGACCGGGAGCTGTTACAGGGGGTTTTCGAGGCTAACAAGCGGGTACTCGATTCGGATCGAACTGAGTTGCTGACTGACGTCTCTCGGGATGTGCTTGGGGACACAGCCGAGTGTTGGCTCTGTGGGACGGAGACGACGAGCGACGAAATGGCTGACAAGCTCGACGCATTGGACGAGCAAATTACCGAGCTACGTCGGGAGGAATCAGAGTACCGGACACGAGTCGAAGAGCTTGACGCCCGCCGAGATGAGGTCAAAACCGCCCGCCGGCAGGAAGCGGACTTGACGGACCGAATCGCCGAGCTAGAAACGTCTCTCGACGAAAAAAACGAGGAACTCTCTTCGGCCCGCGACCGACTGGTTGATCTGGAGGCCCGCGTCGATGAGGTGACAGAGTCCGTCGAGACAGAATCGGAACGGCTCACCGATATCGAGAGTGAGATCAAATATACAGAAGCCGAACTCGAAAATGTTCGAGCGGAACTGGCCGACGCCGAGTCCCGTGCCGAGCAGCGTGAGATGCTCAGCGCGGAGTACGACGATCTCACGGCCGAGATCGCTTCGCTTCGGAACCGTAAAGATGAGATCAAGCAGGACCTCCGCGAGTCGTTTTCGACGGCGCTAGCGGAGCTGTTCGAACGTTTCGATACTGGTTTCGAGATGGCTCGCCTGACCAGTACGTTCGACCTTGTCGTCGCTCGTGATGGGCGCGAGACGACACTCGATGCCCTTAGCGAGGGTGAGCGGGAGCTACTCGGTTTCGTCGTTGCTCTCGCCGGTCACGAGGCATACGACGTGGGTGAGCGTGTGCCGGTGTTGCTCCTTGACGGGCTGGGAAGCCTCGCAAGTGATAACATCGCTACCTTCGTCGAGTACACCGCGGATCGTGTTGACTATCTTGTCTTGACAGCGTATCCTGAACATGGTGGGTTTGACGCAAACGAACTCTCCCCATCCGATTGGGATGTCGTCTCTCATCGGGCCGACACCAAAGCGTAACGCTAACCGGGTCAACAGCGGTTTGTCCCGTGGTAACTTGTAACGCTTTCTCGCCAGACTTATGTTCCCGATTACGCTACCTGTTGCTGTGATGAGCGAGTTTACCGAGGCCCACGAGCGTGGGGTCCATGCATTCACCCGGAGCTTATTACACAAGGAACAGGCGTGCAGTAACTGTAGTTTCCAAGATACAGTCCTTCACAGCGATTGGCAGACTCACGTCGAAACGGACCACCAGTCGGGCCACATACGGTATCGGCTCACGTGTCCGGACTGCCAGTCCGAGGAAGTGCTCGATATCGACATTTGAGTATAGCGGAGTTGCCGGAGTAAACCCGAGAGCACTCGATAGTAACAACCACTAAGCCATTGTTAGGGCTGGCCTGTCAAGAGTGAGGGCACTGTTCGCCCCGTCACTCTTGTGGCACAGCGTAGGCACCGAGGGCGAAAACCAGCGCAGCGAACATCGCCAGTACCAGCTGGTCGAGCCAGGCCGGCTGGTTGAGGTACGTGACGTTTCTGACCCCGCGAGAGAAGTACGTGAGCGGTGACAGACCGATCACCGGGCGGAACCACGTCGGAAGCCGCTCCGGCATAACGAACGTCTCAGAGAGGAACACGAGCGGCAGCGCCACGGCATTACTGGCAGCGACAACGCCGTCCTGTGAGCCAGTGATCCGTCCCAGTATGGCTCCGAGCCCGCAAAAGACCACGACTGCGAGGCTGATAAACGGAAGGAGCAACGGCGAGAGTCGGATAGTCTCGCCCACGAGCAGTTCCAGCACCCCCAGCACGACGGAACTCGCGAGAACGATGATAGCGATATTGACGAGGGTATGTGCCGCCAACCACTCGCTCGGGCTCGCAGGCGTGGTCGACAGTTTCTGAAACCGGTTCCCGTCCCGATATCGGGCGAGTGAACTCCCGATTCTGGACAGCGGCGTAAAGAGGACGATAACCGCCAGATAGCCCGGCACGTAGAAGCTGGTTGGGTGTCCGAACAGACCGCCGCCCGCCGGGTTCGCCTGAACGACGATGCCGAAGATCCCGACAAGGATGAGCGGGAATCCAAAGGTGAAAAACACGGCCGTCCGCCGACGAAGGAACGTTCGCCACGCCGCTCCGGCCTCGGCAGTGACACGGCTCGTCCGACTCATTGAGACCGACCCCCAGCGGTAACAGGCTCTCGCGAGGGTCCGTCTTCGTGGATACGCTCATCGGTGAGACTCAGGTAGACATCTTCGAGGGAGGGGTCGGTCCATGTGAGCGTCTCATACGTAACTCCCTGCGCGTCCAGCTGTCCGACGACCCGCCCGATATCAGCTGTCGCAACATCTAGAATTCGTATGCCGTCTTCCGTCGACTCGACCTCTGCGTCAAGCCCCGCCAGTTGCTCTGGAGACGTTTCTGTCTCGACGAGGAGATGCGTACCGCCGCCGTAGGATTCGATAAGGTCGGTCGGCGGGCCGACTTCGACGAGTGTGCCGTCATCGAGCAAGGCGACTCGATCTGCGAGGTGCTGGGCTTCTTTCATGTAGTGGGTCGTGAGAAATATCGTCGTCCCCCCGGCCGCCAAGTCGTCGATGAGTGACCAGAGCGACTGGCGGCCAGCCGGATCGATTCCCGTCGTTGGCTCGTCGAGAAAGAGGAGGTCAGGGTCGTTGACGAGAGCAATGCCGACGCAGACACGCCGCTGCTGCCCTCCTGATAGGTTCCTGTACCACGTCTCATCGGCTGTTTCCATGCCGACAGCAGTGAGTACGTCGTCGACGCGCTGGGGGTCGTCGTAGAGTCCCTGATAGTACGTTACTAGTTCACGTGCTGTCAGCCGTTCCGGCGGTGTAAACGACTGGGGCAACAATCCGAGACGACCGTCCTCGACACTGGTCGGTGACTCGCCGAAGATGCTAACCGAGCCCGAATCGGGTGTTGCTGTTCCAGTAAGGGCTTCGACGAGGGTCGTCTTTCCAGCCCCATTTGGGCCAACTAGTGCGAATATCTCCCCACCGTCGACATTAATCGACACGTCGTCGAGTGCGACCGTGTCGTCGTACCGTTTGCTGATACTCTCCGCTAGAACTGCTGGGGGCATAGCTGAACGTGTGCTGTCTTCGGACCTAAGCTATTCGCTTCGGGACGACGGTAGTAGGAAACCGGCGGGACAGAAGAATTGATAACGGTTCAGTTTTAGAATTACCTGTTGGAATGCCAGACAAACCGATACCATCGGTTATAGAAGAACCAGCGATGCGTGACGCTCTCGCTACGGTGGTCGAGCACAGTGACGACGGAAACGAACCGCTCCAGTGGAACGACGTGAGTGAGTCGCTGTCCAGTGAGGAGTGGGGGCGGCTCGTACGGGAGGAGGTGCTTGTCAGTGACGGCACTGGATTTACCTTGGCGAATCCAGAGCGGGTGCGGGAGGCACTGCAACCGGACGAACCGCTGGACACAACGACGGACACGGACGGAATCGAGGCCGAATCGTGGGCCTGGTATGACAAGACAGCAGGGCTGGCGGCCCTCTCACTCTTTGCAGGGTACTGGAGCACCGGTATCAGGAATACCATCGCATCGTACGATGATCTCCTTCTTGCCCCGATCACGGATGCGCTCCCGTTTTTCGCCGTCATCATATTGCTCGCACTCGTCACCGGACTGTATTCGACCGTACTGCAGTCACGGCTGAGAGACACCGAGACGATACAGGCGTATCAGGAGTGGATGAACGAATTGAAAGAACGCAAGGAGGCGGCAAAAGAGCGCGGGGACGATGAAGCCCTCGAGGAACTACAGGAGGAACAACTGGAAGCCGCTGGCGACCAGCTCGGGATGTTCAAACTACAGTTCCGGCCGATGGTGTGGATCATGCTCTTGACCATTCCAGTGTTCCTTTGGCTCCGGTGGAAAGTCCGTGGCGGGCATCTCAGTGGGACCGAAGCCGGGTTGATCGTACCACTCGCCGGTGCCGTCGGCTGGCAAGAGCCGTTGTTCGGACCCATGAAAACATGGATTGTCTGGTACTTTCTCTGTTCGATGGTATCGCGGCAGCTCATCCAGAAGACCCTCGATATTCGACCGTCCGCCTCGCCGTCAGACTGACAGGTCCTTAGTGATTGTTACTTGGCCCCCGAAAGAGTAAAGACGAAACTGATTAGCGACACGGCGACAGGATGTCGAGTGAATGCCGTCGTCACGCTCGCGTCTCAAGTCACCGGTATCGCTAGTCGTCTTCAGCATCGGCGTCTATTTCCTCGTACTGGGAGCGCTGGGGGCACTGGCCGACACTCACCCGGCGATCGGTGTCTCAGGGTGGGGACTGTATGCTGATAGGAATCTGGAGGTCATCGGGGTGCTTACCGGCGGTGTCGCACTCCTCGGGGAGTCAGTCCTCATACCGGCGGGCTGTGATACCCCGCCAACACTCGATTGCCAGACAGTGTACATGACCGAGCCATTGCAGGAGATGCTTCTTTCGCTTGCCGCGGAAGCGGAGCCGGACACGGTGTCGTTCGGCCTCGCGGTCACGCCGGCGGGAGAACTCGAAGCCGGTATCGACGCCCCTGACCAGGCCCCGGTCTTTTCAGACGTCTACCTACCCGAAGCGCCGAACTCGGTCAGTTCCGTATTCGGCATTGACCTGTCGACCCCACCACAGCGGACGCAGGGTCGGTTCATCTCACACCCACGCTCCGGGCTGGAGGTGACCAAACGCGATGACCTGCACGAAGTCGTCTTTGTCGCTGTGCCACCCTGGGACGATGCATCTATCGCGGCGTTTGATCGGGCAGGCCGGCGCCACCGTCTCGAAACGGTGGACGCGGCGGCGAACCCGGACGTTCCCGAACCAGTAAACATTTGAAAGGCCACACAAGAGATAGCGACAACCACCGCGTCAGCAGTATCATCGGCAGTGCTACGTAGAGTGGCAGCGGTAGAGCTGTCTGTGACCTGTTCTGGCGTGGGGGTCTCACAAGCATGACGCATATGATTCGTTGTCGGTACAGCTGTCAGTATGGTATCGTCACTTGGCCGTGCGCTGGAGGACAGCGATGAGCTGGAAAGACACTGCAGAACCCGTGCTGGTCCGGATGCCAGCCGTCCGCAAGCCGGACCGACACATCCCGTTCAAACGGAAACTGGCGTGGACGGCAGGCGTGCTGGTCCTCTATTTTTTCCTGACGAACGTGATGCTGTTCGGGCTTGATATCACCCGTGATCAGGCCGTGTTCGGTCGCTTTAGCTCGATACTTGCGTCCGGCCAGGGATCAGTGCTACAGCTCGGCATCGGACCCATCGTCACGGCGAGTATCGTCTTACAGCTGCTGGGTGGAGCCAATCTCCTTGGACTCGATACACAGAACGACCCACGCGACCAGATACTCTATCAGGGCCTTCAGAAGCTGCTGGTGCTGGTGATGATCTGTCTGACCGGCTTGCCGATGGTGTTTGCAGGGAATTTCCTGCCTGTTGACACCCAGGTGGCCCAGTCGCTAGGTATTGGAACCGCCGGTGTCCAGTGGCTCATCTTCGCACAGATGTTCGTCGGTGGATTGCTCATTCTCCTCATGGACGAAGTGATCTCCAAGTGGGGGGTCGGCTCCGGTATCGGCCTGTTTATCGTCGCTGGCATCAGTCAGCGACTCGTCGGCGGGTTGCTTACACATCCGGTTATCGGCGGTCAACAGTACGGTATTATCCTGACCTGGATACGGATGGCAACCGGCGACGTTCCTATTGGCCCCGTATTCAGTTCCGACGGCCTTCAGGCACTCCTGTTCACACAGGGTCATTTACTCCAACTCTTTACGACACTCCTCATCTTCGCTATCGTCGTCTACGCCGAATCCGTGCGGGTAGAGATCCCACTCTCGAACGCGAGAGTAAAGGGTGCACGAGGTAGATTCCCGGTGAAACTCATTTACGCGAGCGTCCTCCCGATGATATTCGTCCGCGCCATACAGGCGAACATTCAGTTCCTGGGCCGTATTTTGCGGGCGCAACTGCAGAGTCTGCCAGCGTGGCTCGGTGTCTACGCGAACGGGCGTCCTGTCGGGGGACTGTTTTATTTTCTTGCACCGATCCACTCTCCGCGTGACTGGATGTGGTTCCTCGGCGGGGCTACCCAACCTGTCTGGAAAGTACTGCTCCGGATGGGCATTGACCTCACGTTTATGATCGCCGGTGGTGCCATCTTCGCCGTCTTTTGGGTTGAGACTGCCGATATGGGGCCTGAGCCGACGGCACAACAGATTCATAGTTCCGGGATGCAGATACCTGGCTTCCGCCAGAACGTCGGCGTCATTGAGAAGGTTCTGGAGCGATATATCCCACAAGTCACGGTTCTGGGAGGCGCGCTTGTCGGTCTGCTGGCGGTCATGGCGAACATGCTTGGCACCATCGGCGGTGTTGGGGGAACAAGCTTGCTGCTCACTGTCTCGATTACGTATAAGTTGTACGAGGAGATCGCTGAAGAGCAACTCATGGAGATGCATCCGATGATGCGCCAGCTGTTCGGGTGATCTTGCGAAGCGAGTGGTCGTTCGCTGCGCGTCTTGGAATCCGAATGAAACCACCGATGCTCGGAAAACAACCACTAAGCCCCTGTTAATATTTTCCTCTTCCGGGAGCTATCACAGTCCCACCATGAGCCGACCGAGCAAATAGAGCCAGTACCAGGTGAAGAGATCGTCGAAATAAAAGGAAGACAAGCGGTTCACCGTTCTAAAACGGGAGCCGTGCGATGATGGCTGTCCAGACTGTCCCTACGGGCCATACGTATATACGGTGACACGCGAGAAACGGCCGAACGGCGAGACACACTTTCACTGGACGTTCATGCGCCCGTGTGTTGGTGACGAATAAATCAGTCGTTACTGCCGCTGGTATGCGGTGATTCGGCGTACTTGAGCTGGAAGAAGGCGAATATCATCGGGAGGATCACGGCGAAACCTGCACCGAAACCAATGAAGTGTGGCTGTAACGGCACTCCCGCCTGGTGGGGGTCTACTTCGACGGGCCCACCACCACCAATAGTTGTTGTCGGATATTCTTCGCCCACGACCACAGCGCCCTTCATCCCGAGGCCCTTGTGCGGGTCACAGTAGTACTTGTAGAGACCAGCCTCCTCGAACGTGTGTTCGTAGTTGACTCCAGCACTCCCCGTTGGTGACCCTGAGTCAAGTGGGCCGTCGCCGTCCGAGACGACGTTGTGGCCGCCACCCTCGCCGGTCCACTCGAACTGGACTGTCGTGCCCGTGTCGACGTGGATCGCGGGCGGGCCGAAGCCGAATGCGCCGCCGTTTGCCTGCACACCGACTTCGACTGTTGCCGACTCCTGTCCTGTTGCGTCGACGGTGCCCGTTGGGTCACTGAAGTTTCCGACGTCACTAAACCACCCGCCGTAGTCCGGCACTGTGGTTGCTTCACTCCCACCACTCTCACCGCCGCCATCCTCCTGCGCGGCTACGGTTCCAGACACGCTAAGCGTGCTCAGAGCGGTCGCTGTACCTCCGGCTGTCTGGACGAACTGCCGTCTGTCCATCTCAGTTCTACCGTCGTGTACACATCTGCATAAATCTACGGAAAAAGATATCCCGACTCGCTACCGGCGATACCCGCGGAGCCACCGCGTCACGAACGATGTGATACCGAGGTCGCGTTTTGCCATGATAACCGTACTCTGTGCGCGCCGCCCGACGGTTTCGGGAATGGCCCCGACGACTAATTGCTGGAGCATACTCTCACGCGATGCGCCGATGACGGTCATGTCAACGTCGGCAGTCGCCTCGACGATGGAGCCGGCGACGTCATCGCTCTCGATACGCCTCCGGGTCGTCTCAACGTCGTTCAGAATCGAGGCCGTCATTTCGAGCAGTCCCTCGCTGGCCTCGGCCGGCTCTCCGGAGTCGGCCACGGTCAGTATCTCCACCCGGGCATCGTTAACCCGTGCTACTGCTCGGGCCACCTCAGCGGCGAATTCCGCATGGGCCCACCTGCGGTGGGGACCAATATGTCCTCAACGGCTGGCTGGTCTCCGATTCGCTGGACAAGCACGTCACAGCCCGCCTGGGTAACCACTTGGTCGACGTTGCTCCCCAAGGCGACATCCCGCCGGCGGCCCTGGCCGCGCCATCCCATCAAGACGACGTCGACGTCGTTTTGCTCAACGGTGTTCAGGATCGCCGGGGCGACTTCGTGTCCGATTCGAATGGTCTCGCTGACCGGGACATCGGGCCGCTCATTCTCTGCGAACTCCAGCGCCGAATCAAGTACGGCACGTTCCTCCGAGACGAACTGACGGCCCTCCGAGAGGGGTGTCTGCTGTGGGACTGTGACGACGCTCATTACTTCTATTTCGGCATTGCGGTCGGCTGCAACGTCGAAGGCTGTCTCCATCAGCCGATCGACAGTAAACAGCGCGAAAAATCCGTTGAGGAAAAAGCGATGGTTAGCGCCGGGCCGGCCAATCCGGCGGCAAAGCCCGTCAGGGCGAACACGCCTGCACCGATCATCGCGCCCACACCGATACGTGATATCGAAGAGGCTCATGTCTCTCGACAGTTCCGTCTCGACCTCTTCGGACGAGACCGATGTAATCGCATTCCGATCGGCTACCGGGATGACTGAGTGGCATCACGTTCTCGTTATGGTACGGGCTGCAGGTCCGGTTGCGAACGCGATGCTCGAGTTCACCCAGCGACTCTGTCCGAAGCATGGAACGGTTAGTGTCTGTACTTGTATCGAAAAACGTGCTAGTCGAAGAAATGCCGAGATAATGCTCGAAAACCTTGAACAGCCATTCGACAGGCCCGTCGAAACGCGGGTCGCGCACGACTCTGTTGAGCACTTTCTCGAACGCAACGCTACTAATTATGACCTTGTCGTACTCGGAGCGAGCACCGATCGGAGTACGTTTTCGCGCTTGCTCTCAGAGCCGACACACGAGTCGCTCCGTGACCTCGACTGTGACCTGGCTGTCGTCCACCAGAGTTGATTATCCGCGATGAAAGGAAAGAGCGGACGAGAACCGTACTACCAAAGGACACGAGCTGTACGACTCCCGTCGTTCAGAACCGCTCTCGCGGTCAGCGGCGTATCGAGTTGCCGCATTGGTAAATTAGAATGACAACCACTTAGTGGTTGTTACTCAATGAGCGGTATAATGATTCTTGAAGTGAGAAGCGTAAACAGGTCTAGGACGCTCGGACGTATCTTATATCGGCAACCAGTGATTTGATCTACACCCTGCGTGTGCCGAGCAGGGCAATCTATCCTCTTCGCGTTCGAACTCGTCGGTCTTGGGACAATCGCCGTCGGCCACCCCGCCCAGCCGTTCGCCGGTAGCGTCTTCTCTACGGTGATCCCGCATTAATTGCTGGGGTCGGAGCCATTTCTGTCTATTTCTATGAGATCCAGTTGCAATCATACGAATACACTGATATCGAAGTAAGAAACAATACTATAGGCGGCGATGTTATATCTCAACCCTCATATCTACGATTATATGCCCTCGTCGCGTTCGTGACGGCAACGGCCTTATTTCCTGAGCAGATACTCTAGTCCAGGGGACCGTACTCGCTGTTACGGCGAGCAGGCTCTTTGTGATCAGAAACTTGTACTCTTCCTCATACTCAAATTTGTTCTGAGGGACTTTCTGATCAAACATCAAAATTTGGCAACTTACTTTATTTCTATTACTATATTCTAGAACAGAATGGCGGCGGCGGGGTTACGGAGTTGAGACGGTGGCCCAGCTAAACCGTTGCCCGTACGCTCCCATCTCAGTAGTATCGGACATGAACGAAGCCGTCGATGGTCGGTTCCATATCGGACGGCCCTTTCAGTCAGTTAGCCATCGCCATTGATGATATCCGCGACCCTTTGCCGGTCGAACAGCGTCTCATCGGAGAACACGTCAGAGTAGATCCGCTGGGCCGCGGCTTCGGTCTGGAAGAGGTTGATGATCGGTCCCTGATCGAGATATCCGCCGCGGTAGACCGCGTCGTTCTGGACGGCGGTCAGTTCGCTGGCGACAGGGTTGTTCCGCATCGGCTCTACGATGGACTCCTCGAACGTCGCTTGATCCTTTTCGACCTGCCCACGGACCAGCAGGACATCCGGATCGATATCCAGCAGCGTCTCGAAATCTACTTTGAGACTCGTGTTGCCGGAGTAGTGTCCTACGTCGGTCCCTTCGAAAGCGTCCCGGAGCCGCAGATCGCGCCAGTGTTTCTTTCCGACACCACCGTCGTACAGCTGGTAGGGGTAGAACGTCTCCGGCGTTTCGTCTGCGGGGTAGAGTAGTGCGGCCTCCGGTGTCGTTTCGGGCAGTTGTTCCCGAAGGTCCGTCAGGAACTCCTCGTGGAACGACGCAAACTGCTGGTAGCGCTGCTCGCGGCCGAAGACCTGTGCAATCTTCTCGAAGGCCTCGTACAGTGAGTAATACGGGTAGTCGTGCCAGTCGTCGCTACGCCGCCGGATGAAGTTCCCGAAGAAGGGCCCGATGTTCTCTTTGACCTCTTGGATGTCTCGGTCGTCCCAGTCGTACCAGTTGAGAAGTTGGTTTGGTTCCATGAAGTGAACGTCGGCATCCATCTCGTAGAACAACTCTTTATCGACGCCGTCCTGATAGAGAGTCGTCACCGCATCTGGATCGTACTCGACACCGGGGAGCTCCTCGTAATACTCGGTGGCATACCGGTACGGCAACTGTATTCCAAGTGTCTGGCCCGCGTCGAGGGCCATCCCCATGTCGGCGTAACTCGGTAGCAGTGCCACCCAATCTTCGGGTGGCTCCTCGAAGGTCACGGGTCCCATTGGCTCCATCGAAACAGTGTAAGAGCTGCTACTTTCGGTTACTGACTCACTTTCACCGCTTCCATTGCTACAGCCTGCCAACAGTCCGGTCGCTGAAACGATACCACTCGTAATATAGGTTCGTCTCCGCATCGTGCTTTAGGCTAGCCTAAAAGTATAAAAACCTATTGGAATGTACGTCTGATTAACATCAACCTGCACCAGAGATGGCCTCCTTCGGTGCATGGCTGGCATCAAGCGAGGCCGCAACAACGGCAGTCCCGACAACCACGGCAGCGGTCGCATAGAAGACGGCATTCACCGAGACAATATCGTGGAGGGTCCCTGCCATGATTGGTGCTAGAACGGAGCCGGGCTTCCAGAGGAGACTCCGTAGCGACAGGGAGGTAACAGCCCGAGAGGCCGTCCCCGCCTCGGTGAATAAGGCGACGCTTGCAGGCACCCGACAGGCATCGGCGAGTCCGAACAGAAATGCACAGGCAGTGAGGGCTGTGACTGACTGGGCGAACGGAATGACTAATGCGGCGGTGGCATAACTGAGCGCAGCGGCACCGAGTAGTGGTCGCCGGCCGACCCGGTCGGCCAGTGCGCCGGCATATCCTTGGCAGATAGTCCGTGCTACCCGGGGAGCGGTGAGAACGATACCGACCGACAACGGTGATACCGACACTGCAAGGTAGGCGTAAATAGGGAGATATACTCTGACGGCAGTCTTGGCGAAGCCGAAACCAACGCGAAAAGCAGCGATTCCGTGTATCGCAGGGTGGCCAATGAGTCGTCGGTAGGCAGCGGGGCCTCCAGCGGGATCGAAGTCATCGACGCCGAGGTCGGTTCTAGTCAACGCCCAGGCGCTGACCAGACTCACCCCAGCGAGTAGAAGATAGCCGGGGGCAAACCCTGCCATCTTGTAAATCGCCCCCGCACTTGCAGTACCGAGGCCACCGGCGAGTGCACCGACTTGGTTGAACACACCTACCTGTCGGCCACGGTCATCTGCTACGGCCCGGCCTGAGACCGCAGCAGTCCCAAGCACGAACAGCACGCTGATCGTAGCGCCTTGAGCAACCCGTGCCGCGATCAACGTCAGTTCATCGGTAACAAATACGAACCCGAGGTAAGTTGCCACACTCGCACATGCGGCCCCTACAAGCAGGCGTTTTATTTCGTCGCCGCTCACCCACGCCCCCAGTGCTACTGTTGTCGCGGTTTGTGAGAGCGCGAAAACCGTAGTGAACATCCCGATCCAGAATCCAGTCGCATCGAATGCTGCCGCGTAGAACGACAGATAGGTTGCTGTTAGCGCGTATCCATAAGCACGAATAACTGATGTTGCTGACAGCGCCGCAAACGCAGGGCTAGGTCGACGGGTGAGTAGCGGCATACCTAACCTCTTATCTACTGATTGTTATTATATTAGGTATACCTAAAAATAGAAACGCTTATTTTAGGTTGGCCTAGAAGTCTGCGCTGATGACACGATTGTTGAGCGGTGGAGCAGTCGAGGAGCAGCCTCCGGTGGGACACGGAGAATTGACCGACCACGAGCGAACGGGGCTCGCGAGCGCATTCCGATACGCACGCCGCCACGATTTAGCCTCGCCACCGGATGAGGCATATCGACGTGCGGTCACCGCTGCACGGTGGGGAGTACTTGCCCGATTGGTTGGGGGACTCGCTCGCGACCGCCCAGATCCACTTCCGGACCCGCACGTCGTCGACACGACAGATCTGGAGTTACCGGATAACAGCAACGATCCACTCGCATCACTCGATAGTGACTCTCTTAAAGCCCGACTTCCCGATATCGAAAGCGCAGATAGTACTCTTCTCCTCCCATTTCCTGCCTCGGAGGCTGTTATCGCAGTACCAGTCGCTGAGATTCGGGCGTTTGAGCGATACGAGTTCGTCTCACCGGCTATAAACTGTCAAATAGAGGCGACGGAGCCAATCGGGTCACCGGAATCACTCGTGGGCTTTCTTGAATGCGAACAGGTATTCGATGACCCCAGCGCGCCCGAACGGTTCCGGAAGGAGCTCGGGGAAAGCGTGGCGAACCTTGCGCTTGCGCAGCTGGCTCGGCGGGTCCAGTGGTCAGATCGGTCGACAGCACCAACACCGACCGAGTCGAGTGATTTACAGAAGACGGACGCCTCCGCATCATTTGACGGATTAGTTACTGGGGGACACCCCCTCCATCCTGGAGCGAAGATCAGGCACGGGATGTCACCGATCGAGACGTTTTCGTTTGCTCCGGAATTCGCTGACTCGATTCCATTGCGGTTCGCAGCGATCCACTGTGACCGTGCCTTGGAGCAGTACTGCAATGGACAGTCGCTGACTGATCGTCTCTATGCGACTTTCCCCGGGCTTCGGAGCGCCGTTGAGACGGCCCTCCCGTCAGGGCGATCTGTCACAGAATACGCCGTCGTGCCCATCCACCCGTGGCAGTTCCGGCACGTCTTGCCTGAGCGTTACACCGAAGAGCGGGCGGTGGGGACTGTCGTCCCAGTTCCATCGTATACGGTCCCCGCAACCCCGTTGCTATCTCTCCGGACAGTCGTTCCGTCGCCAGAGGCGACAACAACCGACCGGCCGTCACATCTCAAGCTCGCCATCGGTGTCCAGATGACCAACGCAGTCCGAACCCTGTCGCCGCATGCTGTGACGAACGGACCACAGTTGAGCGGGAGATTGGCTACAATATGTGACTCCCTGTCTGTCGAGGGATTTGGCGTACTGGCTGAGCCGGCCGCGACCTGCTATCATCCGCCAGACGGGCCTCATCTCGAGGGATCGGACTACGACGATGCTCGCCACCTTTCAGCGCTCGCTCGTCAGCATCCCGCAACTCATCCTATTGTCAAGGAGAGCCAGCATACGGTGACGGCGGCAAGTCTCCTGTCACGGTCTCCCTCTGGGTATCAGTCAGTACTTAGTGCCACGATCGACGTTTTCGCGGAGGGTCTGTCGGCCACTGATCGATCAACTGTCGTTGAGTCGTTCCTTGCGGCGTATCTCGATGCGGTCATTCCCGGTCCTCTCTCGCTCCTCGTTGACCACGGAATCGCGCTTGAGGCCCACCTCCAGAATACGTACGTAGTGTTTGATGAGGGTCAGCCGACGGGTGCACTCGTCGGTGACTTCGGCGGCATTCGTATCCACGAAGGTCGTTTCGGCGGAGCTGACCTATCACCGTATCCTGAATCCGATGTGATCACCACCGACGCAGGCACGGCTCGTGAGAAGCTCTGGTACGCGCTGTTCCAGAACCATCTCGGTGAACTGATCGGACGGCTCACTGTGACTGAACCAATTACGGCCACAGATTGTTGGGACGTAGTCAGGCGGCGCTGTGAAGAGACGTTCGACGCGATTGCAAGCAGTGATACAGTGCCGGATGGGCGTGTGTCTACCGACCGCTCGTCGCTGTTTGATGATCGGATGGTCCACAAGGCGCTGACGGCGATGCGACTCCGAGACGCTGTCCACGACTACAGCCGAACAACCGTCTCTAACCCCCTTGCAGCCCGTGGTCGTTCAGGGATGTGGGGGGAGTGAGAATGTCGGTATTCGATCCTGCCGACGGCAGACGCCTTAATCTATCCGAAGCTGAACGTCGTCTCGCGAATGCCGTTCCGCTACTTGCACAGGGTGATGGGAGATGTCTGTTCGACAGCTACAGTGCGGCGATCCGACCCGCGCGGCGGGCGATACTACACCGCCTACTCGCCGGGGTGGTTCGTGAGAACATAGGTGGTTTGGCAGAAGAGGCAACGACGTTCCCTTTGTCCGAGCCTGACCAGTCAACTGTCGTCCCACCCGGTTTGTCGGCCCCAACGGTTGCCGACCGACTCCGACCACTCCCACCCACCGCCGAGCGCGCACTTGTACTGCCGCTCCCGTCGATAGACACAACCCTCGCAGTACCTATTGAGGCGATGCGGGCGTACCGCCGGCCCGATCCAGTGGGTGACGTGGTTCGATGTGACGTGGACACAACACGCCGGCTCATGCGGCCCAAGACCGTGCTGCAGACATTGTGGACGGCGGGCCGACTCAATGGCGCAACCCATGATGACGTTGAGCGACTGACCGAGGAGTTCGCCGACAGCGCGGCGAACCTCGCATTGTCGTACACACAACGAAACCAACGCGAATTGTCGATCCGCCAGCAGGCCTCTGACGCTGATTGGGACTCTGATACTGCGTTCTTGCGTGCAGCAACTGATCCCATTTTGCGCTCGGAACGCTTGATAACCGAGGGCCATCCACTCCATCCGGGGGCAAAACTTCGACAAGGATTTTGCTCGTCGGAAGTCGTTTCGTACGCTTCAGAATACGATGGTGTTCCTGAGATCCGGTTCGTAGCAGTCACAAACGAATACTCAAGCGGTGTAACTACCGAGGGCGGCCTCACGCTTTCAGAACGGCTCTACGAGTTAGTCTCAGGTCTTCGTGATGCTGTCGCTGACGCGGTAACAGATGCTGGGCACGACCCCGAATCGATGACAGTTCTCCCGGTCCACCCCTGGCAATACCGCCACGAACTCCCGGAACGGTACGGTCGCGAGCTCGACCGTGGTGTGATAGTTGCTATCCCAGATTGCGCTCTGCCTGCAGCGGCGACCGTCTCACTTCGGACGCTCGTTCCACAGGGAACCAAACGCTCTACACCTCCCCATCTGAAGCTCTCACTGGGTATCCAGACGACATCTTCCATTCGGACAATTACGCCACAGACAGTTCACAACGGTCCACGGATCACTGACGTTCTCGATAGGGTGTTAGATGATGGTCAGTTCAAATCGCTCCGTGGACTGCCCGAAACCGCCGGGGCGTGCTTCCACGACCCCGGCGGTCCACATACTGATGGCCAGAGCCACGACCGGGCCAAACACCTCTCGGCGCTGGTGCGTCACAATCCTCTCAAGTATGTGGATGACGGGAAACTTCCGGTGACGGGAGCAGCGCTGCTGTCCCGTGGTCCGCTTGAAGACCGGCCGCTAATCGATGTCCTAGCTCCAGACGGCGGGCCTGACATGACGGCGTCCTTCCTTCGAAGATATGCTGAAACGATCGTTCCAGATGCGCTTCGATTGCTGGTGGCCTATGGTATCGGATTGGAAGCCCACCTCCAGAACTGTATTATCGTCTTCGATGATGGCTTCCCCGATGAAGTGTTTATCCGTGATTATGGTGGCCTCCGAATCTGTCGGGATCGTCTCGCTGCGGCGTCTCACAGCATCAGCCTATACCCGGGATCAGTAACAGTCTCGGATGAGATGAGACCGGCCTACGACAAACTGACCTATGCGCTCTTTCAGAACCACCTCGCGGAAGTCATCCGTTTCCTTGTCCGGCAAGGCACCATCTCGGAGTCACGCTGCTGGGAGATCGTCTCTGCCGTTGTCGGTGAAACCCTTGAGAATCTGCGTTATGATGGTATTCCGGCGACCTGGATTGATGATGCGGCAGAAGTCCTGTTCGAGTCGACGTGGGAATACAAGTGTTTGACTCGAATGCGTCTCACCGATAAGTCCCACAGCTATGTCCATGAATCGGTTCCGAATCCGTTGTCGCGGTCATCGGAGTAGTTTAGATTGGTTTCAGCTGCCAAGTCCTCGATATCGGGACATAAGCTGCCAGTAGTGGTCAACTTAGGCAATGTCGAACCACCATCACCAGCCGTGACCGACTGCTTGTCATCACATGCACCGGCTTGGGGGCTAATCGCCAGCAACGGTGTTCAGAGTGCTCCAATGTGATAGCCGAACCGTGTGAACATGAGATACTCAAAAATTTGCTCTCGCACGTCTACGATCTCATTCTTGGGGTGAAAGTTATTCTTATTAATTTGGAAGATTCAAAACAGGCTGCATAGGGCTGGATTATAATGTAAAAGAATAACACTTATTCCTAGCTATTGACTTCTGTGAGACAAAATCTAATTCTTGTTCTGGTTGGTTTACTTGCAATAGCAGGATGCGTTGATATGCTAAATGTAGCTGACCAGCAAACTTCTGATGCAACCACATTGACTGAAGTGCTGACTACAAGCTCTCCAGATGGCGACCCTATGGGATACCTACACGTCACCGTCCCAGAAACAGTTCCTGGGAGTGTGGAGGTCATTAATCATGACCGAGTTGAATCCCAGATCATTTGTGAAGGGGTACACAATATCGGAAATTCGACCGAGTATAGACAAAATCTAACGGAACAACAATATAACCGAACGCGCCAGACACTTTCCAAACATGGGTATCATTCGCCCAGCAAACCTGATTTCTCTGCTGAGTATCATACGTTCAAGTAGAGTATCTATTGGCTCAAACGGAATAAAACGTGCCGAACAGTCGATGCCGAGCTCGGCATTCGTGTTCAACCCGATTTATAATATCGGGCCTGACTGAGCCCAAGTTGTGGTGACATCACTTCCGTTCCTCTAACACCAGCTCTTCCAGTCGATCTGGCTGTTCAGACCTAATCGAAGTAGTACGTCAACCCAGCCAGCGCCGGCGACAGCGGTACTGGCTGACCTGGCCGCCGAGACGACCCAGCGTCTTGAAC
>AOLX01000031.1 GCA_000336895.1 Haloarcula argentinensis DSM 12282
AAGAACGACCGTATAGTACGAGAGGAACTACGGTTGGTGGCCACTGGTGTACCGGTTGTTCGAGAGAGCACGTGCCGGGTAGCCACGCCACACGGGGTAAGAGCTGAACGCATCTAAGCTCGAAACCCACTTGGAAAAGAGACACCGTTGAGGTCCCGCGTACAAGACGCGGTCGATAGACTCGGGGTGTGCGCGTCGAGGTAACGAGACGTTAAGCCCACGAGCACTAACAGACCAA
>AOLX01000032.1 GCA_000336895.1 Haloarcula argentinensis DSM 12282
AAGAACGACCGTATAGTACGAGAGGAACTACGGTTGGTGGCCACTGGTGTACCGGTTGTTCGAGAGAGCACGTGCCGGGTAGCCACGCCGCACGGGGTAAGAGCTGAACGCATCTAAGCTCGAAACCCACTTGGAAAAGAGACACCGCCGAGGTCCCGCGTACAAGACGCGGTCGATAGACTCGGGGTGTGCGCGTCGAGGTAACGAGACGTTAAGCCCACGAGCACTAACAGACCAAAGCCATCATTCATACGCACTGTGACTCATTCACCGACGATTTAACTCGTCGCTGAACGAGTCCAGGCGCAAACT
>AOLX01000033.1 GCA_000336895.1 Haloarcula argentinensis DSM 12282
TCGGTCTCAGGTTGTGTTTAGCCTTCGCAGTCGATGCCTGCGTTATTCGCGAGGGATATCCAACCCCCGCTACTCTGGCACTACCGCACGTCGTACTGATCTCAAGTACGGGGTTGTCACCCTGTGTCACGCTCTATTCCAAGAGACTTCGTCGAGATGGTCGGACGATGAGAGGTAGCCCTGACACCACATTGCCCGTGAGGGCTTCGGTTTGGGCTGTATCGCGTTCACTCGCGGTTACTAACGACATCACGTTGCGTTTTCTGTTCCTCCCGATACTGAGATGTTTCAGTTCTCGGGGTTCCTCATTGCGCGAAGCAATTGTTAGAGAGATTCTCATTCGGAAATCTGTGGTTCTTCGCCTCCGTGCGGCTCCCCACAGCTTATCGCAGCTTGGCACGTCCTTCATCAGCGCCTGAGCCGAGCAATCCACCAGCTGGCATAGTAGCCAACGTCGTTGTGACTCGTTCAACNGAGTCCAGTGGACGCCTGGATCGCACGTACACACGGTTTCATATTCGCCCCCAAGGTGGAGATGGTGGGCGAATCGACCCTTCCCAGGCTCGGTTTCACCCGGCCTGGTGCATCTGTCGTCGTACCATATCCCATCGCCGTCCCGCACTTAAGGGGAACGGTTCGGGGCTGGCACGTCGTATGGACCCACTGGGATTTGAACCCAGGGCCTCCGCCTTGCAAAGGCGGCGCTCTCCCGCTGAGCTATGGGCCCGGCAGATCCGCACGGTTGTTAGCCCTGATAGTTCATAGGTGCCCGGTCGACGGAGTTCTCGAACACCGAAAGGTGGGTTGGGGCAGAGCCCCAATCCCGATCAGTAGGAGGTGATCCAGCCACAGATTCCTCTACGGCTACCTTGTTACGACTTAAGCCCCCTTGCGGAGCCCAGATTCGACCGTCGCATGACGGCCTCATCCGGACCCCACTNGACGTATTCACCGCGCGCTTCTGACACGCGATTACTACCGAATCCAGCTTCATGCGGGCGGGTTTCAGCCCGCAATCCGAACTACGACTCCGTTTGGAGATTAGCTCCGCCTCTCGGCGTTGCATCCCACTGTCAGAGCCATTGTAGCCCGCGTGTTGCCCGGTCCATTCGGGGCATACTGACCTACCGTTGCCCGTTCCTTCCTCCGCTTTAGCAGCGGCAGTCCTCCTAGTGTACCCAACTACCTCAAGGGTATTGCTGGCAACTAGAAGTGCGGGTCTCGCTCGTTGCCTGACTTAACAGGACGCCTCACGGTACGAGCTGACGGCGGCCATGCACCTCCTCTCAGTAGCGTCGAGTAAAGNGGTGAGATGTCCGGCGTTGAGTCCAATTAAACCGCAGGCTCCTCCGGTTGTGGTGCTCCCCCGCCAATTCCTTTAAGTTTCATCCTTGCAGACGTACTTCCCAGGCGGCTCGCTTCTCGGCTTCCCTAGGGCGCAGCGCAGGCTCATAGCCTACGGCACACCTAGCGAGCATCGTTTACAGCTAGGACTACCCGGGTATCTAATCCGGTTCGAGACCCTAGCTTTCGTCCCTCACCGTCGGGTCCGTCTTCCTGAGGTGGTTTCCCCATTGGTGGTCCGTCCAGGATTACAGGATTTCACTCCTACCCCGGACGTACCCCTCAGGTCTTCCGGCCCCAAGCCGGACAGTTTCCGCTGGACGCCGACGCGTTGAGCGCGTCGATTTCCCAACGGACTTGTCCGGCCGGCTACGGACGCTTTAGGCCCAATAATATCGGCCATCACTTGGACTGCCGGTATTACCGCGGCGGCTGGCACCGGTCTTGCCCAGTCCTT